>NZ_UEGW01000003.1:0-2695 GCF_900417275.1 Mycobacterium shimoidei
CCGGGGTGATGAAGATGGTGTTGGCGATGCGCCATCAGTTGATGCCGGCCACGTTGCATGTGGATGCGCCCAGCCCGCATGTGGATTGGTCGGCGGGGCGGGTGTCGCTGCTGACCGAGCCGCGGCCATGGCCCGACGACGACGGCCAAGTTCGACGGGCGGCAGTGTCGTCGTTCGGAATCAGCGGCACCCACGCACATGTGATTCTCGAGGCCCCGCCGCCGGTTCCGCGGGCGCCGGCCGGGCCGCCGCCGCCCCCGCCGGTGATTCCGTGGGTGGTGTCGGCGAAATCGGTTACAGCATTGGAAAAGCAAGCCGCCCGGTTGGCCGACCACGCGCGGTCCCAGGACGAACTCGACGTCACCGACGTGGGTTGGACATGGGCGGGCCGGTCGGCCTTCGAGCATCGGGCCGTTGTGGTCGGCGCCGACCGCGAGCAGTGGCTGTCGGGGCTGACAGACCTTGCCGACGGCAACCCCGCCGGCACCGTCATCCAGGGGAGCACGACGGGTGGCAAGACCGTCTTCGTCTTCCCCGGGCAAGGTTCCCAATGGCTCGGCATGGGCATGGGCCTGCACACCGCCTATCCGGTATTCGCCGAAGCGTTCAACACCGTCGTCGGCGAGCTGGACCGGCATCTGCTGCGCCCGCTGCGCGAAGTGATGTGGGGACATGACGAAAACCTGCTGAACACCACCGAATTCGCGCAGCCCGCGCTGTTCGCTGTCGAAGTGGCGCTGTTCCGGCTGCTGGAATCCTGGGGCGTGCGCCCCGATTTCGTGATGGGTCACTCGGTCGGCGAGCTGACCGCCGCGCACGTCGCGGGAGTCCTGTCGCTGGAGAACGCCGCCGTCCTGGTGGCTGCGCGCGGAAGGTTGATGCAGGCGCTGCCCGCCGGCGGCGCAATGGTCGCGGTGCAGGCAACCGAAGAGGAAGTGCTGCCGCTGCTGACCGACGATGTCGGCATCGCGGCTGTGAACGGTCCGGCCACGGTGGTGGTCTCCGGCGCCGAGGACGCGGTGACCGCCATCGCCGAGCAATTACGCGAGCACGGCCGCCGAACCCACAAGCTGGCCGTATCACATGCCTTCCACTCCCCGTTGATGGAGCCGATGATCGCCGAATTCAACACGGTTGCCGGCGAACTCGCCATCAACCAGCCCAGCATCCCGATCATCTCGAACGTGACGGGGCAGCTGGCGGCCGAGGACTTCGCCTCCGCCGACTACTGGACCCGACACATCCGGGCTGCGGTGCGGTTCGCCGACAGCGTTCGCTTCGCGCACTCGTCCGGCGCCACCCGATACCTCGAGATCGGCCCCGGCGGTGGCCTCACGGCGGCTATCGACGAGTCGCTGCCCGACGCCGACGTGGTGTCGCTGCCGGTGTTGCGCAAGGACCGGCCAGAGCCCGCCAGCCTCGTCACATCGACGGCTCAGGCCTTCGTGCGCGGCGTCACGGTCGACTGGCGAAACGTGTTGGGTTGTGGCAACTTCGTCGAACTTCCGACCTACGCGTTCGAACGGCGGCGGTTCTGGCTGTCCGGTGAAGCGTCCGCCGTGGACGCGGCTGGTTTGGGACTGACGTCAACCGAGCATCCGTTGTTGGGTGCGGTCGTCGATCTGCCGGCGTCGGGTGGGGTAGTGCTGACCGGCCGGCTCGCGCCCGCGTCGCAGCCTTGGCTGGCCGATCATGCGGTCGGCGGTGTGGTCCTGTTCCCGGGTGCCGGGTTCGTCGAACTGGTGATTCGGGCCGGCGACGAAGTCGGTTGCGGCGTCGTCGAGGAGTTGATGCTGTCCGCGCCGTTGGTGTTGCCGTCCACCGGTTCGGTCGCCGTGCAAGTCGTGGTCGGCGGTCCGCAGGAAACGGGGTCTCGTGCGGTATCGGTGTTTTCGCGCGCCCACGCCGACTCGAACTGGGTGCTCCACGCCGAAGGACAACTCCGCTCCGGAGGCGTCGAACCGGGCGCGGATCTGTCCGCGTGGCCGCCGGTCGGTGCCACACCGGTCGATGTGAGCGGTGTGTACGACGAGCTGGCCGAGCGTGGCTACCAGTACGGTCCTGCGTTCCAGGGACTCTCCGCGATGTGGCGCCGCGGCGACGAGGTATTCGCCGAAGTCACAATGCCGGCCGAGGCGCGAGCATCGGCGTCCGGGTTTGGAATGCATCCGGCGGTTCTGGATGCCACACTGCATGCGGTCATCCTGGCCACCAATACCACCAACGCCACCAACGCCGACGGCGGTGTCCTGGTGCCGTTCTCGTGGCAGGGCGTGTCGTTGCATGCTGCGGGTGCGTCGTCGGTGCGGGCGCGGATCGCGCCGACGGGCCCGTCGGCGGTGTCGATTGAGTTGGCCGATGGGTTGGGGTTGCCGGTGCTGTCGGTGTCGGCGATGGTGGCCCGCCCGGTGTCGCGGCGCCAGTTGATGGCGGCGCTGTCGGGTTCGGGTCCGGATCGGCTGTTCGAGGTGGCCTGGTCACCGGCCGGGCCGGGTGGCGGCACCGCGGGGGCCTATGAGGTGTTCGAGTCGCTGCCGGCCGGCGGCGATGCCCTGGCCGAGGTTTACCAGCGCACCCATGCGGCCTTGGCTGCTTTGCAGTCGTGGTTGTCGGAGCGTGATTCGGGGGTGTTGGTTGTCGTCACGCGTGGGGCGATGGCGTTAGGTGGGGAAGACGTCACGGATTTGGCCGGTGC
>NZ_UEGW01000006.1:0-1524 GCF_900417275.1 Mycobacterium shimoidei
AGGCGAACTATGCGGCGGCGAATTCGTTTTTGGATGCGTTGGCCGCGCATCGGCGGGCTCATCGGTTGCCGGCGATCTCGCTGGCCTGGGGGCTGTGGGATCAAGCCAGCAACATGACCGGCGGACTCGACGCCGCCGACCGCGCCCGACTGAGCCGCAGCGGTGTCGTCGCGTTGTCCTCGGCCGAGGCCCTTGAGCTGTTCGACACCGCGCTGGCCGTCGACGAACCCTTTGTGGTGCCGGCTCACATCGATAGCGGCGCGCTGCGCGCGCACGGAGCGCTGGTGCCGCCGATGTTCAGCGAGCTCGTCAAGGCGCCGACTCGCCGTCGCGTCGACGAGTCCCTGGCCGCTACCAAATCGAAATCCGCACTGGTACAACGGCTGAGCGGTCTCAGTGAGAGCGAGCAGCATGCGGTGCTGCTGGATTTGGTGCGCTCGCACATCGCCACGGTGCTGGGAACCACCACGCCGGAGGCCATCGACCCGGACAAGGCGTTCCAGGAGCTGGGTTTCGACTCGCTGACCGCGGTCGAGATGCGCAACCGGCTCAAAGCCGCGACCGGGCTGGCGCTTTCACCCACCCTCATCTTCGATTACCCAACACCCAACGCGCTTGCCGGATACATGCGTACCGAGCTCGCCGGGGTGCCTCAAGAAGTCAAGCACGTTCCGGCCGTCCGGACCACAGGCGACGACCCGATCGCGATCGTGGGGATGTCGTGCCGCTTTCCCGGTGGCGTTGATTCGCCAGAAGACTTGTGGGACATGGTTGCCCAGGGCCGCGATGTGCTCACCGAGTTCCCCAAGGACCGCGGCTGGGACTTGGCCAGCCTGTTCAATCCCGACCCAGACGTACCCGGCGCCTGCTACACGCGCGTCGGCGGCTTCGTCGACGATATCGCCGGGTTCGACGCGGGATTCTTCGGGGTGCCGCCGAGCGAAGCGCTGGCGATGGACCCGCAGCAGCGGATGTTCCTGGAGTTGTCGTGGGAGGCGTTGGAGCGCGCCGGGATTGACCCGACCAGCCTGCGGGGCAGCGCCACCGGTGTATTCGCCGGGGTGATGACCCAGGGTTACGGCATGTTCTCCGCCGAACCGGTGGAAGGCTTCCGGCTGACCGGCCAGTCGTCAAGTGTGGCCTCCGGGCGGGTCGCCTACGTGCTAGGCCTGGAGGGTCCGGCACTGTCGGTGGACACCGCGTGCTCGTCGTCGTTGGTCACGCTGCATATGGCGGTGCAGTCGCTGCGGTCGGGGGAGTGCGATCTGGCGCTGGCCGGCGGTGTGACCATCAACGCCACCCCAGACATTTTCGTGGAATTCAGTCGCTGGCGGGGACTTTCACCGGACGGCCGCTGCAAGGCATTCGCCGGCTCTGCCGATGGCACCGGATTCTCCGAGGGTGGCGGGATGCTGGTGGTGGAGCGGTTGTCGGATGCGCGGCGGCTGGGTCATCCGGTGTTGGCGTTGGTGCGTGGGTCGGCGGTGAATCAGGATGGCGCGTCGAATGGGTTGACTGCGCCGA
>NZ_UEGW01000005.1:0-1789 GCF_900417275.1 Mycobacterium shimoidei
ACCCATAGCCCCCCGGCGAGCAGCACAACCCCGCAGCAAACGACAACTTCGACGACAACCCCGACCACCACCTCGTCCACCGCCCCGACCACTACTACGACCACCACGCGCCCACCGTCGTCGTCGACGAGCACACCGACGACGGTGCCGATGACCACCGAGTATCTGACGCTGCCGTTAGTCCCGGTGCCCATCCCGGTCCAGGTGCCGCAGAACCAGGCGCCGCCGCCCCAGAATCCGTACTTGAATCCGGGCGGGGGCTACTACCCCGGCGGGGGTTACTGACAGGCAGCTACCAGTTGTCAGCCCGTCAAACAATCCGGGTTTCTTTTCCTTGCTCGCCGAGTACGCTGGAAGCGCCACGGTCGGCGGGCTGATGCGGTCGTGCTGTCGCCGTCCATGCGACCAGAACTTGATAGCTCCAGCGAACTGGTAAGGCCGCATGGCGTTCAGGCGGCGCGCCCCTCCGCTCGGGCCTAGCGAGCAGAAGATGGAGGGGAAGTGGACATCGTACTTGGTGTTTCGATGGCACCAACGACGGTCCGCGTGGCGCTGGTTCAAGGCGAAACCGCCGACGGCGCCACGGTCGAGCAAGACAGTTTCGCGGTCGGCGCCGCATCCAGTGCCTGCGAGCAGGTGATCGAAGCGATCCTCGGCACCCGAGAAGGCGCGCTCGAGGGCGGCTACCAGTTGATGTCGACGGGGGTGACCTGGACCGAGCCCAGCGAAGTCGGTGCGCTGCGTGACGCACTGGACGCCCGCGACATCCGGGGTGTGATGCTGGTTGCCCCGCTGCTCGCCGCGGCCGCCCTGACCCAGAACGTCGGTCATGCCCTCGGCTACGACTACATCGCGCTGCTTTTCGTCGAGGCCGGCAGCGCCACCCTGGCCGTGGTGGACACCGCCGACGGGTCGATCGTTGATCTGCATCGCCAGCGGGTGGCGTGTGCGCCCTACAGCGCCCAGGCCGCCGCCGAGCTCGCCCTCCTGGTTGAGCGCTTGGACCAGCTGGAGTCTCGTCCCGGTGGTTTGTTCATCGTCGGCTGTGGCGTCGACGTCATCCCGATCAAGCAGCATCTGGAGGCGGCGGCCTCACTTCCGGTCAGCATTGCCGAGGAGCCGGACATGGCCCTGGCCCGCGGAGCCGCATTGGCCTCGGCCAACGCGCCGCTGTTCGCGTCCTCGACCGCCGCGCTCGCTTACTCCAAGGATCCGGGAACCGGCGAGGTGCGGCCCGGCGCGCTCGCGTCCTATGGGGATGCCAACGTAGCCAGCGGAGCCCTGGCCTACAGCGCCATCGCCGATGAAGCCGATGACACCGATGAGCCAAAGCGGCAGCACCGGCCGTTACTGCTGGTCGGCAGCGGAGCTGCGGCAGTACTCGTCATCGGCGTTGCGGCGCTGGTGATTTCATTGGCCGCTGATCTGCGGCCCACGGCCGGCCAGACCGGCAGCGATGCCGTCGCGACCAAGCAGGCGCCGCCGAGTGACCACCCGCCGGCTGCCGCAGCACCGGCCCCGGCGCCGTCGGCCAAGCCGGCGCCGCCAGCCAAGCCGGCGCCGCCAGCCGCGCCGCCACCTTCCGCTGCACCGCCGCCTTCCGCTGCGCCGCCACCGGCACCCGCAGCCCCGTCACAGCCGCCGGAAACCATCCCGGCACCGGAGCCCGTTGCGCGGCAGTCGCCGCAGCGGGCAACGAACCCGGCTCCGGCGCACCAGGCGCCACGGCAGACCCCGGCCAATGTGCCGTCCCCGCCGCAAGAGGCGCCGGCGCCGCCACCGGCTGCAC
>NZ_UEGW01000004.1:0-1996 GCF_900417275.1 Mycobacterium shimoidei
CCCCGGCTCCACCCGTGCGACCGCCCGAGCCCGGGCCGTCTGTAAGGCCGGCCGAGCCGACACCTGCGCAGACGCCGGGTGCGGGTGCTGGGCCCGGGGCCGGCGCGGGGCGGCCGCCGGTCGATGCACCTTCCGCTCCCCGCGCCGGGGATGTCCCCGGCGCGGGAGTCCATGAACCGGCGCCGATGCCGGCAGGCGACCACGGCGCACCCGCAGGTGCCCCGCCCGGGGGCGCTGCTTACGAACCAGCGCCGATGGCATCGGCCGCGGCGCCTGCGGCATCGGGCGAGCACATCCCGTCAGCCGGCATCCAGACGGCACCTGCGCCACCGCCGCGGGTGCCCGTGACGCCCGACGGATATCCGGCCGAGCCGACAGTTGCGAGCGCGCCTTCACCGCAGGGCGCGTCAGTGTCTCCGGCCCATGAGCCGGTCCCCGATGCATCTGTCGGTGGGGCGAGTCACTCGACGGAGCCTCCGCCTCCCCCCCATGATCCAGGTGAATTGGGTGGCGGTGGTCACAGCGATGAGCATGGCAGTGATAGACACAGTGGGAGCGGTGACGGCAATAGCGGCGGCGGTGGCCAAGGCGGCGGAGACGACGTCGGTGACACTGGCGAAGACGGTCACAGCAGAGGCGGGGATCGCGATAACCCACAAGATCCGCTGCATTCCCAAGAGCTTTCGGGTGAAGGCTGGGAACGGTTGCCCAGCAAAGACGACATCGACCCGACTTACGGCGAGCCCTTGGGCGAGCACTGGGACTTTGACCACAACTCGGCAGGACCGATACATCCCGATGTCGCCGAAATCATGAAAGACCCGGACGCGCCGTTCGGCCGCGATCCGCATGGGCACTCCTACACCGAGCAGCAATACGCAGAGCGTTTCAATCAGCTGGGGCCGAAGGGCGAGCACTGGTATAACTTCCCGGGCAACGACGGCGCGGTACCGCATACGAAGGTGGCGTTCAGCGACCTTGAGCAATTCAAGAAATACTTTGGCGATCAGGTGGACCGCGTTGGAAATGACGATGGCGCATACCTAGCGGTGATGAAAGACGGCGTGCCGGCATCGTGGGAGGAACGGGCGATGCACGTCGACTCTCTCGGCGATCCTCGAAACGCCTACCGTATCGATCGCCTCCCCGACGGTTGGCGCATCGAAGTATCCGAGGTCGCACCAGGTTTGGGCCAGCCCGGGGGCGCGACACAAGTGCGAATACTCAACTCCGACGATGAGCCAGTGAGCGTAAGAGACCTGAAAAAGAAATGGGGCGTGTTGCAATGACGGAGCGAATCGAGGTGTCTGCGCGACTGGGCGAGTGGGCGCGCAGTGGCGGCTGGGGGGTGTCCGAGGCTGAGGACGGGCGCCCAATGTTCTGGAAAGAGGGCGGCCAGCTCCAGTATTTGATCGGACGAAACGGCGACGGTTGGTTTGTCATCACCCACTTAGACCGCAGCGGCCCTGAGCATCTCGTTTTAGCGGCGCCCTCGATGGAAACGGTCGAGAAGTATTTGTTTGGGGACTTTGGCACATCCGTCAGGGAGCATCGCCGACTGCCGGATATACGCGAGCCTTTGTCTCGGGAGGAGATAGTGTCAGGGTTCACCCTTGGCACACGGCCGTTTGACGGGGTCGAGGACCGGATGGCCTTGATCGACTCTGGCGGCACGGTGGTGGCCATCTCCAGCAGAGACTTGTGGACAGGAACGGACCGATTGGTGAGGCTGTCGGTGTATGTGACTGCGACAGTCGACGACATCGTGGCGTCGTTTCTTGATCCTGAGGGAAAGCCGCTGTTTAGGCTGCGGTAGGCCTGAGTCGGGGATGCCCAGGAATATTTGTGGCTCGTCTCGACGCTGCAAACTCAACACTTAAGGGCGCGCCGAAGGGGCAGCCTCGCGCGGTCCGGCTGTTCCGCAATCAGCGCCTAACCTGCGAAAACTCCGCGCGACAAGCGAGAAGTAGTACAGACTGATTCTTCGGGCCGGGCC
>NZ_UEGW01000002.1:0-4891 GCF_900417275.1 Mycobacterium shimoidei
ATCGGCCGCGGACCGGATGTCGGAGTTCGAGCAGCACCTGGAAGACAGGCTGGCTCAGGTGACAGCTGCGCAGAAGTCGTTGGGTAATGCGTGGGACGGTTCAGGCGGGCAGGCGCAGGCTGCGGCAACCGCCAGGGCGATAGAATTTTGAGGAGAACCGTGACTTCGGATGACACTGGTGCCGACGCCGGGTTCGCAGAGCTGATCAGCCGATACGAGAAATGGCGCCGGATCTATTCGTACGCTGGCAAACCTGTTAGAGACGAGCTGATTTGGGGAGACGGGCGGTTGAACCTCCGATACGGATATCCACATATGGACTGGACCGCATATGTAATCGAACCAAAAGATAACGGATACAACGTTTTGCGAGTTACCACCGAACGCCGTAACGAACCCCACGAAAGGCTTGTTGGATTCTTTTCTCACCTCGATGATGCCGGAAAATACGTCATCTGGTATGTCGGAGAAAGTCTGAGAATGTATTGCTCGCTACCGCCTCTGACACCATCATGGCGGGCGGCGGGGCTTGATCCTCGTGTGAAGCAAATTTCGCTCGACAAATACGTATCCAAATATGAATTTCGGGACGACCCTAGTCGCTACTTCGTGCCGCAAGTTGGAGGTGTCCAACCAGAGAACCGGTTACTGCCGCTAACCTATGATGAGTTAGATGCGCAGTTGTTGGATGGAATGCCGGAATCGGTGACTTCGCGGTTGTAAGCCGTTGTTTGGGTGCATGCTGTCCGTCTGACCATCTCGCGATCGGATTCCGATAGCGGATTCATAGTTCCTGCTCGAGTAATCGGTGCGCGCTAGCTATTGAAGCGCCTTCATACGATGGCAATTCTAGAATTTTCACGGTCGACAATTAGACCGCATCTGTGACGATGAGGGAAGGTATCTGGCGGTAATGGAACATGGCAAGCCGGCCCCATGGGAGCATCGTTCATTGCACATTGATTCTCTGGGCAATCCTCTTAATTCCTATGCCATCGACCACCTTCCGGAAGGGTGGAACATTGTCGCGTCCGAATCGAGCCCGCTGTTGGGAAGCTTGGCGGAGCGCTACGAGTATTGATATTCGGTGAAACGGGTGAGGTACTGACCGCGCGAGACTTGACTAAAATACCGTTGGGTGTTACGGAAGTTGCGATGATAGAACCCATCGATGTCTCACCGAGACTAGCCGAGTGGGCGAATCTCGCCGACTTTACTCTCACTCCGGGACGGCGTACAGATGACGGCCGAGCGTTATTTTGGTCGGTGGGCGGCGAGACACGTCTCTTCATAGGAAAGAATCACGACGGCTGCTACTTAGTCACCGACTCATTTCGTATGGGACCCGAAAAATTTAGATTTGCGGCACCCTTGATGGACACCGTTGAACGGTACCTTCTCGGAAGGTTCGGCGAAGACATCAGGGCTCTAGGTGAACTGCCGCCTGTGCACATACCCGGCAGCGAGGAAGAAATAAGTGCCGGCTTCACCATCGATAGCCGACCGTTCGCCGGAGTTGAGCGCCGCGCTTTAATCGCTTCCGATGGATCTACTGTAGCTATCATCAGCGGCGGCAAGTTGATTGCCACGATTGAGTTGGTAGCCTTGTCTCTGTACCTCACAACGACGGTGGACGACATCGTAACCTCATTTCTCGATCCTGGAGGTAAGCCCCTTTTCAGACCTCGTTAGCAATTTCGTCTCATCGCGAATGTGTAATTCGGTTCGTGTAAATAGAGAAGGTCGTCCTCTGTATAAAAACGGAGACATGGAGCGAGACTCCCATCGCCGTCTAACCCGCGCTTAGAATTCCTGAGTGATCACTACACTCCTTGCCGAACGAGGCGCCGCTGTTCAGGTGGGATACCTGATCGGGATGTTCGGTATTCCGTTGGCAGGCTTGGTAATGCTGATCATCGGCCTGCAGCAGCGCTCGCGCAGCCGGGCGCAGCTGGGCCCGTATCCGCCGGGCTATCCGCCGCCCCCTCCAGGGATGCCGGGGGGTGGTGGCTATCCACACCAGCCCGGGCCGTGGCCGCAATACGGACAGCCACCAGGCAGCGGGTATCCATACCCGCCTGCCCCGGGGCCTCAACGGCCGCAAATGCCCTACCCTCCACCGCTATACCCGGGCTACCCTCCGCCACGTCCTCCCGGAGCTTCACCGGGTACGGCACTGATTGCTATCGGCATCGTCTTACTTGTCCTGGGCTTGCTGGGCATCCTGGGCCGTCTGGCCAGCGCAGGATCTAGCAGTTCGGGCCAAACTTCGAGCCAGTTGAGCCCGCCAGAGGCTGTAAGCCAACACAGCGGCGAGTGCAATTTCCAGATTGTCCGCCCCGTTTAGACGCCCGCCTGTCACCCCTCACCGCCACACTGCACGCATGCTCGATCTGGTCCTGTCGCTGGAATGCGGCGGCTGCGGCGCGCCGAAGACCCGCTGGTGCCAGACCTGCGCCAACGAACTGACCCCCACCAAAGAGCAGCCCCACGCCGTAACCCCCCGCGTCGACCCTGGAGTGCCGGTGTTCGCACTCGGCCGCTACGCCGGCGTGCGATGAAAAGCGATCGTCGCGATGGAAGATCGCGGCCGCACCGACCTCATCGCGCCGCTCGCACACGCGCTGGCCCTCGGCGTCCGTCGCCTCATCACCTGGGGCCTGCTCGACGTGCCTCTGACCATCGTCCCGCGCCGACCCGGCGCTCGGCAGCCAGAAAACGCGGGGCGAACCGGTACCCCGGATGGCGAAAGCGGCGGTAGAAACCATCCGGAGATCACGGTGGGCGCCCCCGCCAAAGATGAAGGCGTTGGCCCGCGACTCAGCCGGCTTGGGCACCGCCGAGCGGGAATGCAACATCGCCGGCCGCGTTGTGCTGACCTGGCGAGCACCTATTCAACAAGAAGTACCCACTACGGACCTGCCAAAGAAGCCTTCGGCCAACTGGGTGGGGCCAACCAATGGGTCGTCATCGACACAGCTACCAAAGACCCGGTACCAGTTGAACAATTGATAAAGAAGAGATTGATCACTTCGGCTGGGACTTGAGGAGGGTAATATGGCATTTGAGAAAGAAGGCAACAATATCGATCCGGAATTTCCGAAATTGATCGATCAATATAACAAGTGGCGATCAATATACTCCTACGCGGGTCAACCGGCAGGAGATGAACCGCTGTGGGAACATGGGCGACTGCACTTCCGATACGGGTATCCGCTTGAGGGTTGGACTGCCTATATCATCGAGCCCAAAGACAATGGTTACGAGGTCCTACGAACTACTACTGAGCGACACAGCGAATCATCTGAAAGCCTTATGGCCTTCTTTACCAACATCGAAGACGCTGGGAAATATATCATCTGGTACACGGGCGATAATCTTCGAACTAAATGCCATCTTGATCCTATTGAATGGGTGTGGGCCGACGCCGGGCTTGACCCTCGGGTACGACAGATCTCGCTTGACAAGTTTGTATCGAAATTTGAGCTGAAGGACGACCCGAATCGCTACTTCGTGCTTCAAGCGGGCGGCGTACAGCCCGAGAACCACCTACTTCCATTGACGTACGACGAGCTCGACACCCTGCTTCTGGGCGGAATGCCGGCGTCTATTACCTCGCATCTGACGTGACCACATAAAGTGCGGCACACCCAAGAGCTAGCATAGCCTCGGCGCGGCCCTCCCGATCCTCGTCCATGTCAACGAACCGGTGTCGCGCAGGGGTCCATGCGGTCCTACTACTGCCGTGGGGCCGACGAAGCGGCGCGAACGGTGCCGGCCGCTGTTAGGTGGCGCGAGCCGCGACGGAATCGCTGGTCGGGTGCCAGGTGCGGTATCGCCGCGCAGGTTCTAAGTTGCCCCCGTGATCTCGACGCCGTCGATCTGAAACCGGCTGAGTTTACGGAATTGTCGATAGGAATACACCGCCATGTCGATAGGGCATTCGAGGAGACACGGCACTTCGGATGATCCTGGTATTGATCCTGGCCCAGACGCTCAAAGGACGATCAAAGGTCACGAAAATAACCGGCGATACCAGCCGCTCCACAGACTTGCTCCATGCGCCCTAGAATCCTCGAATGATCACTGCATTTCTCGCCGAGCGGGACGGCGCTGTTCAAATGGGGTACCTGACCGGGATGTTCGGTATTCCGTTGAATATTTGTTGCCAGAGTACATTGAACGCCACCTTGAGCAATTTAATCAGGGCGCGACTCGCTATGCCTGAAGAAAACTTCGAGAACTATGGAAAGGACAACGGGACGGAACGACCTTTGTATCATTGGATACCAGGACGCTTCTACCCATCGGCATGCCGGAAGCAGTCATGGATGATCTAGGAGGCAAATGAATGAAATACGAGTTCACCTACTTCTCCAAGGAACATGACTATTGGCTCGGGACGGATCTGCAGTCAGGCCAGCACATACTTGGGATTCCAGTTTCTAATCCGATGGTTGACTACATCGAATCGTACTGGCTAGACGACCAACAATATCAAAACTTTTTGAAAAATCAAGATTTGGCCATTGAGTTCTCAGACGCATGTCGCCGACACGAGCACGATGACCGCCTCACCCACAAGCCCGGAAAGTATCGCGGAACCCCCCGTTAACATGTCCCAATTTATCATCGGCGTTTGAGGCGGTCTGGCGCGAATGGCATGAGGGTGCGTCGAAAGTGTTGCAGGGGTTGACTGCGATGTCGACGTTGTTGGCGGATGCTGCCTCGCGGTATTCGCAGACCGATCGTGCGGGTGCCTCGGGCATCGATGCTGCGGGGGTGTAGTCATGGGTGCGTTTCGGGTTGATCCGGCCGCGTTGTTATCGGCCGCGGACCGGATGTCGGAGTTCGAGCAGCACCTGGAAGACAGGCTGGCTCAGGTGACAGC
>NZ_UEGW01000001.1:0-1222214 GCF_900417275.1 Mycobacterium shimoidei
ATGTAGGCCAGTCCTTGCGCGGTCGCCAGGGCCGCCCCCGACACCGTCGGCGCCGCCCCTGGCGACCGCGCAAGGACTGGCCTACATGGTCGGCAGCCTGACCGCGGACGCGCGCCGGGCAGCGGGCACCACCGCCAAGAAGAAGGCCGCGGAGCCCGGCACCGCGCAGACTCCCGCGGCAGCAGCAGCGGCCCAAGACCAGACGACGGCGGCGCGGCGCCGGCGGGCAAAGGCGAAGATGCTCGGGCGCGGCTACGAATACATGGATTTGGAGCCCGAGCCCTCGGATCAGGGCGCCGGAATCCTCGGCTTCGCCGGAACCGTCCACACGCCGGTCGTCGCAACGGGATTGGCCACGGTGCCCACCGATGACTTCGGCACCGGCCCCGACGTCCCCATGATGCCGGGCGCCGCCGACGGCGAAAACTGACGTTGGGGCTAGTTTTCACCCCGCAGCCGTAGCGAACCTGTTAGCCTGCGCGGAAAACGCGCGCCCGGTGGGGCAGACCCACGCTAGGAGGTAGCGATGACGCGTCCCCGCCTTGGTGTTGCTGCATTGGTGATCACCGCCAGTGTCGGATCGAGTGTGTTGTACACGAGCACGCCGATGTCGCCGGCGGGTCCGAAAACCGTTCTTGCAGAAACCAATTTGGTGGATACCGAGTCGTGGATCATGGGCGGCAGCGGCCTGCCGATACCCCCGCCCAGCTACCTGGACGCCCTGAGCGCTCGGTATATCGATCCCACACCGCCGTTTTTCGCCGGCCAGCCCCAGTTCGCGGTGGACGCCACCAACCCGTTGTTCACCCCGGAGGGCCTCTACCCCAACAGCGGCGTCAAGAGCCTCGAGTTGGATCCGTCGCTGGCGCAGGGCCTCAGCATTCTGCACAACACGATCAACAACGAAATCGCCGAGGGAAACAACCTCGTGGTGCTGGGCTACTCGCAGAGCGCCACGATCTCCACCCTGGAAATGCGCGATCTGCTGGCCCTGCCGCCGGCCGAGCAGCCGACGCCCGATCAGCTGTCGTTCGTGCTACTCGGAGACCCCAACCTGCCCAACGGTGGGCTGTTCGAACGGTTCAACCTGCCCGCCTTTGACAGCTTTCCGACCATCCCGAGCCTGGGGATAACGTTCAGTGGCGCGACTCCGGCCGATACTCCGTGGGAAACCGCCATCTACACCATGGAATACGACGGCTACGCCGACTTCCCGCGCTACCCGATCAATCTGCTGGCAGACCTCAACGCCGTTCTGGGCATCCAGTACGTGCACACCATTTATCCGTCTCTGACCGACGAGCAGCTGGCTTCGGCGATCGAGTTGCCGGTATCTGCCGATTACACCGGCAATACCGACTACTTCATGATCCCCGACGAAAACCTGCCTCTGCTGCAGCCGTTGCTGTCGATCCCGGTGATCGGTCAGCCGCTCTACGACCTCCTCGAACCGGATATGCGGATCTTGGTGAACTTGGGCTACGGCAGCATCACCAACGGCTGGGATCCCGGCCCGGCCAACGTGCCCGCCCCGTTCGAGCTGTTCCCGACGAACTTAGACCCGGCTGAGGTGCTTACGGCGCTGCAGAACGGGGCCCAACAGGGATTCCAGGACTTCATCAACGACCTGGGATCGCTGTCCAGCGCCGATTTTGGTGCGGCAGCGCCCACGGTTGTTCTCGACGAGCTACCCAGCTTCACCGAAATCGTCAACGCGATCAGCAGCGCCGCGGCATCGGCGTATGCCACGCTGCTGCCCACTGCGGATCTGCTCAACGCCTTGTTGATCGAGACGCCCGCGTATGCGGCCACTGTGTTCGCCGATGAGCTCGCCGCCGGTGACCTTGTCGATGCCATCGGCCTGCCCATCGCGGGCCTGTTCGGGTTGGGCAGCATCGCACTCGGCTTTGAATACATCGTCATCGCCGGGGCAGCTGCGGAGATCGCCGCGGACTTCCAGAGCCTGTTCTCCTGACGGCTCAGCACGCGCAGTTTTCGCCGCGCCAGGCCCGAACTCCCTGCCAGACCGCGACGACGGCGATGACAAGGCCGATTAGGGGATCAAACAACGAACCGCCGGACCAGAAGGCAGTGACCAGCAGGCCCAAAAGAACCCCGGCGGCCATCGCTCCGCACAGATAATTCTGGGTTCCTTCGCCGGCGGTGGCGGGCGAGCCCAACCGCACCGCCAGGATGTGCTTGGCCCGGCCGAGCGTCGGCATCAGCACCAATGCAACCGTCGTCAGGGCGATACCGATCAGCGATGTGTGGGCGTGGTGGCCACCGACGATGTGATGCACGGATTCCGCGGCGACGTATGGGGCCGTCAACCAAAACGACACCGCAACACCGCGCTGGGCGCGCCGTTCGGCTGTGTCCGACAGCGTGCGCCACCCGGTGAACCGCCACACCACCGTCGCGCTGGCCAACCCCTCCGGCACACTGCCCAGCGCCCAGCCGGTCAGCGCGATCGACCCGACGGCCAAGCCCTGCCAGATGCCCACGACGCCTTCGGCCAGCATCACCACCAGGCTGATACAGGCCAGCCGGCGGGCCCACCGTGCGCGGTGGTGCCATGTCGCGTCGCGGGAGACGACGTGGGTCGGCGCAACGTCGCAGACGTGGTTGGCAAGCTCGGCTGGATTGGTGGTCACTAGGCGATCCTAAGGGTCGATAAGCTCCTGGGCATGCGGCACACCGACAACGGTCCCAAGCCACTCGACGGATTCCGGGTGCTCGATTTCACCCAGAACGTCGCCGGTCCGCTCGCCGGGCAGGTGCTGGCCGACCTGGGTGCCGAGGTCATCAAGGTGGAGGCGCCCGGAGGAGAAGCCGCCCGCCAGATCACCGCCGTCCTCCCCGGTCGCCCGCCACTGGCGACCTATTTTCTGCCCAACAACCGGGGCAAGAAGTCGGTGGCGGTTGACCTGAGAACCGACGAGGGCAGGCAACAGATACTGCGGCTGGCCGAAACCACCGACGTCGTCTTGGAGGGCTTCCGGCCCAAGGTGATGGAAAAACTCGGCCTGGGTCCTCACGAAATGCAGTCGCGCAACCCGAAACTCATCTATGCCCGGCTGTCCGCCTTCGGCGGCAACGGTCCGCACGGCGACCGGCCCGGGGTGGACCTGATGGTGGCCGCCGAGGCCGGCATGACCACCGGCATGCGCACGCCGGACGGTAAACCGCAGATCATCCCGTTCCAGTTGGTCGACAACGCGAGCGGCCACGTACTGGCGCAGGCCGTTCTGGCCGCCTTGCTAAATCGTGAGCGGCACGGCGTCGCCGACGTCATCAACGTGGCCATGTACGACGTCGCGGTGGGGCTACAAGCGAACCAGCTGGTCATGCACTTGAATCGGCCCGCCAACGTCACGACACCCAAAGTCAAGCGGCGCAAAGGAGTTGGCTTCGCCACCCAACCATCGGACGCGTTCCGTACCGCCGACGGGTACGTCGTGATCAGCGCCTACGTGCCCAAACACTGGCAGGTGCTCTGTGAAACCATCGGCCGCCCCGACCTACTCGATGACGAGCGGTTCGCCGACCAACGCTCCCGCGCGATCAACTACAGCGAGCTGACCGAGGAACTGGAGTCGACACTGATCACCAAGACGGCCGCCGAATGGGTCGACGCGCTGCGCGGCAACGGGTTGATGGCATGCCTGCCCTACACCTGGAAAGAGGTCGTCGACACACCGCTCTTCGCGGAAAATCAGCTGGCGCTCGACGTCGGCAGCGGCGATGAGGCCGTCACGCTGATCCGCACACCCGCGCGCTACTCGACGTTCTCCGCCACGACGACTGAGCCCCCGCCAGCCCTGGGCCAGCACAACGCCGAATTCCTCACTGCGCCAGAGGAGTAGACAGCGACGTCCGGCTAGCCGGCGAACGGTGGGCGCGTCATCACCGTGGGACGGAATCCATATCGGGGGCCGGCGCCACTGGCGGCGGCGCCCGCGCCGGCCAGCGGCATTCCGCCCAGCAGGCTTCCGGCCCCTGCCGTCTCGGGGGTGGTGGTGATCGCGCTGACCGGTAGCGGCGCAGTCCCCGGAACCGATGAGGGAGTTGCCGCCGCACCCCAGGAGGGCGGCACGGAAAGCCCGCCGACCGGGCCCGCGGCACCCAGACCCGCTGACACCGGCGCGCCGCTCGCCGACCCGCCCAAAAGTCCGCCTAGTCCGGATAGGCCCGAGGCGGCTTTTGCTCCTTCGCTGGCGGCCTTGGCGGCCGGCGCGAGCGCCTTCGACAGCGACAGCAAGTGGGTCGACATCCCGGTTGCGCGATACAGCATCGCGACGGTGTTTTGAGCCGGGCTGGCATATTCCGCCCACAGGTCCACCACGGGATTTTGTTGCAACACTTCCGAGAGCGCCGGTGCGGCGGTGCTCGACGACGCCGGGCTGGCAAGGCTCTGTAACGCCGGCGGCACCGCAGACAGCAGCTGCGCGTCCGCCGACTGCGCGCCGGTGCCGGCCGATGTGGCTGCGGCTTGCGTAACCGCGGCGGCCTGCATGGCTTCTCCGGCGGGATTAGTGGTTTGCACCGGGTTGGTGAACGGCGTCACCTTGGCGGCGGGCGCGACCTGCGCCGCGTATTGGTACATCGCGGCAGCGTCTTGGGCCCACATTTCCCCGTATTGCGCCTCGAGCTGCGCGATCAGGGGCATGTTTTGACCCAACACGTTGGTCGCGATCGCCTGTGCCAGCGCAGCGCGGTTTGCCTCGATCAGCGCCGGGGGAACCGTTGCCGCGAAGGCGGCCTCGTAGGCGGCGGCCGCGGCTCTGGCCTGGGCGGCGGCCTGCTCGGCTTGCGCGGCAGTGGTGCTCATCCATGCCACGTACGGTGCGGCGGCGTCGGCCATCTGCGCCGCCGCGGGCCCGCGCCACTCACTGGTCAGCTGGATGATGACTCGTTCGTAGTCGGTGGCGGCCGCCTCCAATTCGGCGGCCAACCATCTCCAGGCCGACGCGCTCGACATCAGCGCCGCTGACCCCGGGCCGGCATACATGCGGGCGGAGTTGATCTCTGGCGGTAGCGCCCCGAAATCCAGCACTGCTGCTCCTAGCTGGCGGCTGCGGCGTTGGCGGCTTCGGTGGCCGCATACGAACCGGCGCTGGTGCCCAGCATGTTCACGAACATCTCGTGAATCGCGGCAGCCTGCACACTGGCCGCCTGATACATCCGGGCGTGCGTGGCGAACTGGGTCGCGATCAGCGCCGAGACCTCGTCAGCGGCCGGCGGGACCACGCCCGTCGTCGGGCCTGCGGCCGCCGCATTCTGAGCGCTCACCGACGCGCCGATGGCAGCCAAGTTGCGGGCCGCGGCAGACAGGACGTCTGGCTGGGTTTCCACGAATGCCACTTGGTCGTCTCCTCACCTTCTTCGCTCTATGTCGCCCTATGTCGCTCCCCCGCGCGGTCGGGAAGCCGTCAAAAGCGACGTTAGAGGCACCGCGGCAAAGAGTGCACTATCTACTGCAAATGTTCACTTATAGATCCAAATCTGTTCATTTTCCAGGTATCTATGGACTTTTATTCTCTGAAGTGGATATCTAGACCGCAATCGGCGACACCGAAAAGGGAAGGCATCGCGTTCGTGACGACAAATCGCCACGGTTCCCGACGTGACCGCTTGAACGGCGAGAACCGCCGGGTATGCGAGGCGGCCGACTAGTGGATTACGGGGCGTTGCCGCCGGAAATCAACTCTGGCCGGATGTACCTTGGGCCGGGGTCAGGACCGATGTTGGCCGCGGCCGCGGCCTGGGACGGGTTGGCCAATGATCTGTATGCCATAGCATCCGCCTACGGTTCGGTGATCGCCGAGCTTCGCGGCCTTTGGTCGGGGCCGTCGTCGATGTCGATGGCCGCGGCTGCGGCACCCTATGTGGCATGGCTGAACGCCACCGCTGCGCGGGCCGAACAGACAGCGATGCAAGCGAAGTCGGCCGCCGCCGCCTTCGAGGCGGCGTTTGCGATGACGGTGCCGCCGCCGGTGATCGCGGCTAACCGCGCGCAACTGATGATGTTGATCGCGACCAACTTCTTCGGACAGAACTTCCCGGCCATCGCAGCTACCGAGGCGCAGTACGCCGAAATGTGGGCGCAGGATGCCGTCGCGATGTACGGCTACGCCGCGGCATCTGCGGATGCCTCAGCGTTGACCACGTTCGACGAGCCGCCGGCCACCACTAACCCCGCGGGGGCGGTCGGGCAGGCCGCCGCGGTCGCCGACGCCGCGCAGACGGCGGCCGGCACACAGCCGTCGCCTGCGGTGCCCTCGGCGCTGCAGGCACTCTCGGCGCCCGCCTCGTCGTCGAGTCCACCCACCGCCGGAGCGTGGAATTTCGAATCCATCCTGACTGCGATACTGGGTGGATCCGGGGAGCCCGGCTCACCCCCGCCCCCGATCGGGAGCATCTTCACGCCGGATACGTATTCCGGCCTGCTCGCCATGACGTACTACCACATGGGCGATTACGACCACATGATCAAAATGTGGGAGGAGATGATCCCCGCCGCGGCCGCGACCGCCGGAGCGCAGACGGCGGCGAATCTGCCCGCGCTCAGCGGTGCCCTGGGCAGCAGCGCATCAGCGTCGACGGGCATATCGGTGGGTGTGGGTAACGCAGGCGTGGTCGGCAACTTGTCGGTGCCACCGACCTGGGTCGCGAACGCTCCGGCGACGAACGCAGCGAGCATGGCGCCGCAGGTGAGTAGCGCTGCTGCCGGCGGCAAGGCCGACGGCCTGCTTCGCGGGATACCTCTGTTCCCCACCGCGGGTCGGAATTCTCCCGGTGGAGTGGTCGGCCAACGATACGGATTCCGCCACAACGTGATGGCACGCCCGGCAGCGGGCGGCTAGCCCGACGAGCTGGCTGGTTTTCGCTAGTTTTCGGGTGCGAACCAGGCAACTTTGGATTGCCAGGACCGGGCCGATCCGTAAGCAAAGCCGATGGCGCCCAAGCAGGCGCAAGCCCAGACCGCCAGGGCGACATCGCTGCTGGCCCAGGCCGTCACCATCTGGATCAGGTGTGCCGCCACCCCGAACCCAGCCGAGATCAGGTACAGGTCGACCGTCGCCTTCGAGCGCGGATCCTTCCGCAAGATCAGCAGCACGCGACAGGCATAGGTGAGCAGGTAGATCAGCAGCCCGCCGAGCACCAACCAATAGAGCCCCAGCCAGGGGGTGCTGATGGGAGCGGCAAAGAAGTCGAGATGATGGCCTTCGTCGGCGATGATGAACACGGCCACCAGCAGCGGTACACCCAGCCAAAGCGGACGCGCCACATATTTGTTCAGCAGCCCGCGCTCGTGGGTTTGGCTGACCAGGCGGCTGAGCCCGTGCTGAATGATCGCGGCCACCGCAAAGATCCAGCAGATGTGGCCGAGAAGATGTTGCACGTTCCATAGCCCGAAGATGCTGTGCAAGGCCGGTCCGAGCGCGGCCGATGCCCAGTGAGACATCAGCAGGACCGCGCAGCCTTGCAGCGCGATGTTGAGGGTCGCGCCGGCCTCCCACCGAGAGCGCCAGGTGTCGCGGCGAATCCACAGGCTGCACGCAATCGCTGTCAACGTGACGATGATGAGTGCGGTCTTGATCACAGGGGCGACCTGTTGGGATCGAAACGAAGATCACGCAATCGAGGCAGTGCACGCTGCGACTCGACGTACTGCGCGACGGACTCCTGATCGATCAATCCGTAGCGAATCAGCAGCTCAAGAGGGTTCAACTGAAAATACTTGGCCGCTTTGATCAAGTTGTCGGCGGTGATCAGCCGCCCTTCTCGAGCCGCCTTGTAATAGGCGGACCTGCGGTGGCCGAAGGCCTCGTGCACCTCGGTGGCCGGTAGCGGTTTGCCGACCAGGTAAGGCAGAACCACCGCCGGGTCTTTTGCGCGATCGTCCACAATCTTGGACGATAGCGTCATCTTTGTGGACTAAACAATGACAGCGCGTGAACGTTTCGGGAAGTCGGCTTCGCACCACGCGAATCAGCGCAGCAACGCGCGCGCCATCACGACACGTTGAATCTGGTTGGTGCCCTCATAGATCTGGGTGATCTTGGCGTCACGCATGAACCGCTCGACGGGGAAGTCGATGGTGTAGCCGGCGCCGCCGAACAGCTGCACGGCATCGACGGTGACTTCCATCGCCACGTCGGACGCGAAACACTTCGACGCCGCGGAGATGAAACCCAAGTCGGGCTCCCCGCGTTCGGCGCGGGCCGCGGCGGTGTAGACCATCAATCGGGCCGACTCCACCTTCATCGCCATGTCCGCGAGCATGAACTGCACTCCCTGAAACGTGCTGACCGACTCGCCAAACTGCTTGCGGTCCTTGGTATATGCGATGGCGGCGTCGAGCGCGCCCTGCGCGATGCCGACCGCCTGCGCACCGATCGTCGGGCGGGTGTGGTCCAACGTGGCCAGCGCGGTCTTGAAGCCCGTCCCAGGCTCGCCGATGATCCGGTCGCCGGGAATCCGGCAATTCTCGAAATACAACTCGGTGGTCGGCGAGCCTTTGATGCCGAGCTTCTTCTCCTTAGGGCCGACGGAAAAGCCCTCGTCGTCCTTGTGCACCATGAACGCCGAGATCCCGTTGGCGCCCTTGTCCGGGTCGGTCACCGCCATCACGGTGTACCAGGTGGACTTGCCGCCGTTGGTGATCCAGCACTTGGTGCCGTTGAGAATCCAGTCCTCGCCGTCGGCCTTGGCGCGGGTGCGCATCGAGGCCGCATCGCTGCCGGACTCCCGCTCGGAGAGCGCATATGAGGCCATCGCACCTTCGGTGGCCAGCGACGGCAGCACCTGCTTTTTGAGCTCCTCGGATCCCCGCATGATCAGGCCCATCGTGCCCAGTTTGTTCACCGCCGGAATCAACGACGCCGACGCGTCGACGCGGGCCACTTCTTCGATGACGATGCAGGTGGCCACCGAGTCTGCGCCTTGACCGCCGTACTCCTCGGGCACGTGCACGGCGTTGAAACCCGACGAATTCAGCGCCGCCAGCGCCTCGTCCGGGAAGCGTGGTGTCTCGTCGACTTCGGCGGCGTAGGGCGCGATCTCTTTTTCCGCCAACGCGCGGATCGCAGCCCGCAGCTCCTCATGCTCGTCGGGCAGCTTGAACAGATCAAACGATGGGTCTCCAGCCCACCCAGCCATGGTGGCCTCCTTCAGCACGGTGCATGGTTGCCCAGCTTCTCGCGGGCCGTCCCCGGGTGCATCGCCGCGGGGCTACTGGCCGGTAACTTTACCTCGTAGGGCGGCGTCCTTCGCGAGCACCGATTCGGCCAGCTCTGCTTGCAGCGCGCCGATCCGGCTTCGTAGCTGCGGATCGGTGGCGCCCAGGATCCGCACCGCCAGCAGCCCCGCGTTGCGGGCCCCGCCGATCGACACGGTGGCCACCGGAACCCCGGCCGGCATCTGCACGATTGACAGCAGCGAATCCAGGCCGTCAAGCCGCGTCAGCGGTACCGGCACCCCGATCACCGGCAGCGGTGTGGCGGAGGCGACCATCCCCGGCAGATGTGCGGCGCCGCCGGCGCCCGCGATGATCACCTGGATGCCGCGGTCGGCCGCTCCGCGCGCGTAGTTGAGCATCCGGTCGGGCGTGCGATGCGCCGAGACCACGCCGACCTCATAGCCGACGTCGAACTCAGCCAGCGTGGTCGCGGCGTCCTGCATCACCGGCCAGTCGCTGTCGCTGCCCATGATCACCCCGACCCGAGCCGCTCGTTGAGTCATGTACGCCGCTCCTCCTCGTCGCCAGCGGTGTGTGGATCCCATCCGTCCGCCCACTGCCCATGCGACAACCAGTGTGCCGCCAGCTCGGCACGTTCACGCAGCTTCGTCAACTGCGCCATATCAGCGCCGAGGAAGTTCACATGCCCGATCTTTCGGCCCGGTCGCTCACTCTTGCCGTACAGGTGAACCCGCGCCTCGGGCATCCGCGCGAACAGATGATGCAACCGCTCGTCGATCGTCATCGTCGGTGTCTGCGCCGCGCCGAGCACGTTGATCATCACTGTCACCGCTGCGATGGGGTCGGTGGCGCCGAGCGGATAGTCCAGCACCGCTCGCAGATGCTGCTCGAACTGACTGGTTCGCGCCCCGTCCATGGTCCAGTGCCCGGAGTTGTGTGGCCGCATCGCCAGCTCGTTGACCAGCAGTTTCCCGTCGACCGTCTCGAACAGCTCGACGGCCAGCACCCCGACCACGTCCAGCTCACTCGCCAGCCGCAGTGCCAACTGCGCAGTCTCGCCGGCCAGGTCGTCGGGCAGGTCCGGAGCCGGCGCGATCACCTGCACGCAGATGCCGTCGCGCTGAACGGTTTCCACCACCGGCCATGCCGCGCCCTGTCCGAACGGGGAGCGCGCCACCAAGGCCGCGAGCTCGCGGCGCATCGCAACCCGATCCTCGACCAGCACCGGCACGCCGGAGGCCAGATACTCGGCGGCGATCTCTTTGGCCTGGGCCAGATCTGCGGCTATTTGCACCCCGCGGCCGTCGTACCCCCCTCGGACCGCCTTGAGCACCAGCGGGGCGTCGGCGTCTTGGGCGAACGCATCCAGGTCTTCGACCTTTTCCACCCCGGCGTAACGCGGGACCGGGGCGCCGAGCGTCTCCAGCCGTCGCCGCATCACCAGCTTGTCCTGCGCGTGCACCAGCGCATGCGGGGGCGGCGCCACGTTGACACCTTCGGCCACCAACTTCTCCAGCAGCTCGGTGGGAACGTGCTCGTGGTCGAAGGTCAGCACGTGGGCACCCTCGGCAACCCGGCGCAGGTCCTCGATATCGGTGTGCGAGCCCACCACGATGTTCGGGCTGACTTGGGCGGCCGGATCGTCGGCGTCGGCAACCAACACCCGCAGGCTCTGCCCCAGGGCGATCGCCGCCTGATGGGTCATTCGGGCAAGCTGACCGCCCCCGACCATGGCGACCTGCGGCGCGGTGGTAGGAGTACTGGGCACGTCGATCATCGTGTCACGACCCGCCAACCCGGGTATTTAGCGGCGGTGACACCGACGCTTCGCAAGCGCCGCCCGCTAAACGTAAACTGGCGAGCTGTGTCTTTCGCCGAGGCCACCATCGCACGGTTACCGGGGCCGCTCCGGCCGTTCGCCGAACGCCATCACGAGCTGATCAAGTTCGCGATCGTCGGCGGGACCACCTTCATCATCGACTCGGCTATTTTCTACACGCTCAAGCTGACGATCCTGGAGCCCAAGCCGGTGACCGCCAAGGTCATCGCCGGCATCGTCGCGGTGATCGCGTCCTACATCTTGAACCGGGAATGGAGCTTCCGTCATCGCGGCGGCCGGGAGCGCCACCACGAAGCGCTGCTGTTCTTCGCGTTCAGCGGGGTGGGCGTGCTGCTGTCGATGGCGCCGTTGTGGATTTCCAGCTACATCCTGCAGCTGCGGGTGCCCACGGTGTCGTTGACGGTGGAGAACATCGCCGACTTCATCTCGGCGTACATCATCGGCAACCTGCTGCAGATGGCGTTCCGGTTCTGGGCATTCCGGCGCTGGGTGTTCCCCGACGAATTCGGCCGCACCGGCGACCGGGCGCTGGAGTCGACGCTGACCGCCGGCGGCCTCGCCGAAGTCCTCGAGGACAACATCGAAGAGGGCGGGACGGTGACGTTCATGCGTTCCTGGCGGTCGCGAGTCGCGGGACGTCAGCTCGGGGATTCCTCGGATCCGAGGGTGTCGAAGACCTCGTGATACAGCAGCGCGTGCACATGCTCCACGCGCGGAATGTCGTGAAATTCCAACGGATCTTGTGACGCCGACTCGATGATCAGCGTCCCGGTGCGCAGAATCCGGTCGACGATACGGTGCCGGAACTCCACGCTGTTGATGCGAGCCAGTGGGATGTCGATACCGCTGCGGGTCAGCAGCCCGTGCCGATACATCACCCGCCGATCGGTGACGACGAAGTGGGTGGTCAGCCAGCCCAGAAAGGGCAGCAGTGTCAGCCAGCCGACGAGCACCAGCCAAATCGCCGCGATGACCGCGAAGATGATTTTCTTGGCGTTGGCATCCCAGTCGGTGGTGTTGACCACAGCGGCCGCAAACGACGCCAGCGCGGTCGCGAACAATAAGGCGAAGATCGGTCCGACCAGGCGCTTCCAGTGCGGATGCCGATGCAGCACCACCTGCTCGTCGCGGGCCAGCACGTTGTCGGGATAGGGCACGGCAGAACTCTAGGTGCTCGGGCGCAAATGGGTGATGTCTCCGGCAGAAACGGTCTCGATCGATTCGCCGGTGTCGATGCACAGCCGGCCCAGTTCGTCGATCGCCCGCGCGACGCCGACGATGTCGCGGTCACCCGGCAGCGTGGCCCGCACCCGCGACCCCAGCGTGGCGCTGTGGCGCTGGTAGGCGGCGACCAGTTCCGGGTCGGCTCCGCCAGCGCTGCGCCATGCATCGATCCGTCCAGCCAGCTCGCGAAGTATCCGGCGCACCAACGTATTTCGATCGATCGGCGATCCCAGCATCGACAGCGAGGTCGCTACCGGGTCGGGAGCTTCGTCTGCGGTCAGCGTCACATTGAGGCCCAGGCCGACAATGATCACCGGCGCCGGTGCGGCGACTTCGGCGAGAATCCCGGCCAGCTTGCCGTCGCCGACCACCACGTCGTTGGGCCACTTGAGACCCGCGGTCACCTCGGTGACTCCGGCCAGCGCGTCGACGACCGCGACGCCGGTGAGCAGCGGCAACCATCCCCAACCCGACCGCGGGACCGACGCCCCGTTCACCCCCACCGACAGCGCGATCTGCGCGCGTGGCGGCGCGGACCAGTGTCGACCGTGCCGCCCGCGGCCGGCGCTTTGGAACTCGGCCAGCAGCACCGTTCCGTCGACGTCTTCGCCGGCAGCCGATCGCGCCATGAGATCGGCGTTGGTGGAACCGGTTTCGGCGACCACGTCGAGCCGCCGCCAGGCCAATCCCGACCCGACCAGGTTCTCGCTGATAGCGGTCGCATCCAACGGCGGCCGGGGTGATTGCTGATCCATCGGCGTTCAGCGTACGGTGCAGTGGTCAATGGGGTCGGCCTCTTAAGGAGGTGCTTCGCATGGTGATGACCGATCCAGTCAGTGCCCCCAGCGACGAAGCCGTCCGGCTGTGGGTGGAGTCCTACCAGGGCGAAGTGTTGGGCGAGGCGTACTTCGCCGGGATGGCGAAGCGCGTCACCGACCCGGTGCTGCGCGAGAAGGTCGACCTGTTGAGGTGCCTCGAGCGCAGCACCAAAGAACTCCTGGAGCCGGTGATCAAGCGCTTGGGCGTTGCGGCCGAGCCCGACCAGGCCATCCTCGATGCGGCGGGCAATGTAGCCGACGTCGAGTACCTGCCCATGTTGCAGACCTTTGCCACGGCCGCTGCCGAATACCTCGGTCGCTACACGCGGCTTCGCAAGCTGGTCGAGCCTTCCGACGCCGCGATCGTCGACCAGCTCATCGCTCATGAACTCGCATTCGAGTTGTTCGCTCGCCGAGAGCTGGCCGGAGACAGCGACGACTCGACCGAGCCGATCCGTGCGCTCAGCCATGTGACCTGCTGAGCCAATTCGGCCTCAGCAAGGCCGCGCGGCTAAGCTCGTGGCCCATGACGAGCGTTTCCGACTCCCATGTCGAGCCGAAAGCCCAACACGAGATCGACATCCACACCACCGCGGGCAAGCTGGCCGAACTGCGGCGGCGAGCGGAGGAAACGCTGCACCCGGTCGGCGAGGCCGCCGTCGAGAAAGTGCACGCCAAGGGCAAACTGACCGCCCGCGAGCGCATCTATGCGCTGCTCGATGAAGACTCTTTCGTAGAGCTGGACGCGTTGGCCCGGCACCGCAGCACCAACTTCGGCCTGGACGCCAAGCGCCCGCTCGGCGACGGCGTCGTCACCGGCTACGGCACCATCGACGGCCGCGACGTCTGCATCTTCAGCCAGGACGCCACGGTGTTCGGCGGCAGCCTGGGCGAGGTCTACGGCGAGAAGATCGTCAAAGTGCAAGAGCTGGCCATCAAGACCGGCCGACCGCTGATCGGCATCAACGACGGTGCCGGCGCCCGCATCCAGGAGGGTGTGGTCTCACTTGGCCTGTACAGCAAGATCTTCCACAACAACATCCTGGCCTCTGGCGTGATCCCGCAGATCTCGCTGATCATGGGCGCCGCTGCGGGCGGTCACGTCTACTCCCCCGCCCTCACCGACTTCGTGATCATGGTCGATCAGACCAGCCAGATGTTCATCACCGGTCCCGATGTCATCAAGACGGTCACCGGTGAGGACGTCACGATGGAGGAGCTGGGTGGCGCCCACACCCACATGGCCAAGTCGGGCACCGCGCACTACGTCGCCTCCGGTGAGCAGGACGCGTTCGAGTACGTGCGTGAGCTGCTGAGCTACCTGCCGCCCAACAACTATGCGGACCCGCCGCGATACCCGATGCCGATCCCCGAGGGTGCCATCGAGGACAACCTCACCGACGAGGACCTCGAGTTGGACACGCTGATCCCTGACTCGGCCAACCAGCCCTATGACATGCACGAGGTGATCACCCGCATCCTCGACGAGGACGAGTTCCTCGAGGTGCAGGCGGGTTACGCGGAGAACATCGTGGTCGGGTTCGGCCGTATCGAGGGCCGGCCGGTCGGGATCGTCGCCAACCAGCCCACCCACTTCGCCGGCTGCCTGGACATCAACGCCTCGGAGAAGGCCGCCCGCTTCGTGCGGACCTGCGACTGCTTCAACATTCCGATCGTCATGCTGGTGGATGTGCCGGGCTTCTTGCCGGGCACCGGTCAGGAGTACAACGGCATCATCCGCCGCGGCGCCAAGCTGCTCTACGCCTACGGTGAGGCCACCGTCGCGAAGATCACCGTCATCACCCGCAAGGCTTACGGCGGCGCCTACTGCGTTATGGGCTCCAAAGACATGGGCGCCGACGTCTGCGTCGCCTGGCCCACCGCCCAGATCGCCGTGATGGGCGCCTCCGGCGCGGTCGGCTTCGTCTACCGCCAGCAGCTGACCGAGGCCGCCAAGAAGGGGGAAGACGTCGACGCGCTGCGGCTCAAGTTGCAGCAGGAGTACGAGGACACATTGGTCAACCCCTACATCGCCGCTGAGCGCGGCTACGTCGACGCGGTCATCCCGCCGTCGCACACCCGCGGCTACGTCGGAACCGCACTGCGGCTGCTGGAACGCAAAATCACCCAGCTGCCGCCCAAGAAGCACGGGAACATTCCCCTGTGAGTCGAGTGAGCGGAACGAACCGTGAAGTCGAGTGAGCGGAACGAACGCAGTGAGTGACGGGAACGAGACGAACGATCCAGCCGCAGTGAGTGACGAGAACGTGACGGACCAGCAGCACGAGCCGCACATCGAGGTCCTCAAGGGCAATCCCACCGACGAGGAGCTGGCCGCGCTGATCGCGGTGCTGGGTAGCGTCGGTACTACCCGCGAGACGCCACCGCCCGAGCCCAACCGCTGGGGCATGCCCGTCGACAAACTGCGGTATGCGATCTTCAGCTGGCAGCGCGTCACCCTGCTGGAACGGGCGCACATGCGCCGATGACCCGACTGGTGCTCGGGTCTGCCTCCGCCGGCCGCCTCAAGGTGCTGCGCCAAGCCGGCATCGAGCCCACCGTCGTCGTCTCCGGGATCGACGAGGACGCTGTCATCGCGCAACTCGGACCACACGCGGCGCCCGCCGACATCGTCTGCGCCCTGGCACAAGCCAAAGCTGACCAGATAGTGTCCGATCTCGACCCCTCGTTGGCGACGGATTGTGTTGTGATCGGCTGTGATTCGATGCTCGAGGTCGACGGAAAGCTGATCGGCAAGCCCGGGTCAGCCGAATCCGCCCGAAAGCAGTGGCGCTCGATGGGCGGCCGGTCCGGAATCCTGCACACCGGGCACGCGGTCGTGCGGGTGATCGAAGGGGCTGCGGTTCAGAAGGAGACTGAATCCGCTTGCACCACAGTATATTTCGCCGACATAGCGGCGTCGGACCTGGAAGCCTACCTGGCCAGCGGCGAACCACTGCACGTCGCAGGCGGATTCACCCTTGACGGGCTGGGCGGCTGGTTCGTCGACCGGATCAAGGGCGACCCGTCCAACGTGATCGGCGTCAGCCTGCCGCTGCTGCGGGGCCTGCTGAGCCGTCTCGGGCTCTCCCCCGCCGCGCTGTGGTCGGGACGCGGATCGTGACCTGATCGCAATCTGACGCGCCGATCGGCGTCGCCGGGCCAGGCGGTGGCGCGAAAGACACTGGGCCGATGCCAGTGGAAGAAACCATGTGGAACATCGGCGTTCCGCGCGACATCGACCGCTATGACACCGAACGCCTTCGCGCCGTGCTGGCCGACGTCATCCGAGAACGGTTGTCGCCGGGCAAGCGGCTGCTGCGGGTGGTCGCCTGGTCGGCCAACGGCGGCGCGTTGTTCCGACCGAAGCCAGGTACCCGACGCTTCGCCGTTGCCTATGAGGTCGCGCTGAGCGCCTGACGCTGCCCGGCCCGGCCCACCTGCTGGCGGTAGGCTCGATACCGTGCCGCTACCACCAGATCCAGACCCCAGCCTGCAGTCCTACGCGCATCCGGAGCGGTTGGTCACCGCTGACTGGCTGGCGGGCCATCTAAGCGTGCCAGGGCTGGTCATTGTCGAATCCGACGAGGACGTACTGCTTTACGACGTCGGCCATATTCCGGGGGCAGTCAAGATCGACTGGCACACCGACCTCAACGACCCGAGGGTTCGCGACTACATCACCGGCGAGCAGTTCGCCGACCTGATGAACCGCAAGGGGATCTCGCGCGACGACACCGTGGTGATCTACGGCGACAAGAGCAACTGGTGGGCGGCGTACGCGCTGTGGGTCTTCACGCTGTTCGGTCACCCCGATGTCCGGCTGCTCAACGGCGGGCGGGATCTGTGGCTCTCCGAAGGACGTGAGACCACGCTGGAGGTTCCCACCAAGACGTCGACCGGCTATCCCGTCGTGGAGCGCAACGACGCACCGATCCGGGCGTACAAGGACGACGTCTTGGCCGCCCTGGGGTCCGGTCCGCTGATCGATGTGCGATCGCCGGAGGAGTACACCGGCAAGCGAACCCATATGCCTGACTATCCCGAGGAAGGGGCGCTGCGCGCCGGGCACATCCCCACCGCGCGGTCGATCCCCTGGAGTAAGGCCGTCGACGACAGCGGCCGGTTCCGCAGCCGCGAGGAGCTCGAGCAGCTCTACGGATTCGTCAAGCCGGACGACAAGACCATCGTCTACTGCCGCATCGGCGAGCGCTCGAGTCACACCTGGTTCGTGCTGACCCATCTGCTCGGCATCCCCGGTGTGCGTAACTACGACGGCTCGTGGACGGAGTGGGGCAACACCGTGCGGGTGCCGATCGTTGCCGGCGAGGAACCAGGAGCAGTACCAGTTCGATGACTATGCCTGCGCCGCTGGCCGAGGTGGTGTCCGACTTCGCCGAAGTCCAGGGCCAGGACAAGCTGCGGCTGCTGCTCGAATTCGCTGAAGATTTGCCGGACTTGCCCGACGAGTTGGAGGAAGCGGCCATGGAGCCGGTTCCCGAATGCCAGTCGCCGCTATTTCTGCATGTCGATGCCCGTGACCCGGAGCGGGTGCGGCTATATTTCAGCGCCCCGCCGGAGGCACCGACCACCCGCGGATTCGCGTCCATCCTGGCCGCCGGCCTCGACGGACAGTCTGCCGCCGACATCCTGGCGGTGCCCGAGGACTTCTACACCGATCTGGGACTCGCGGCGCTGATCAGCCCACTTCGGTTGCGCGGCATGTCGGCGATGCTGGCCCGGATCAAACGGCGGCTGCGCGAGTCCAACGGGGCACCGGTTGGTTCAACCCCGCAGCGTGGCGCTTAAACTTTCCCGGAGAGTTGTAAGACGATCTCTTAAAAAGCCGGGCCTTTAAGGATCGACAGACGTCCAGCCATACAGGAGGCGCAGTGCCTAGTCACGCCAGCTCGAAGATCGCCAAGGTGCTCGTCGCCAATCGCGGGGAGATCGCGGTGCGGGTGATCCGGGCGGCTAAGGATGCCGGGCTGCCCAGCGTGGCGGTATACGCCGAACCTGACGCCGAGGCACCACACGTACGGCTGGCCGACGAGGCGTTCGCGCTGGGCGGGCAGACGTCCGCGGAGTCCTATCTGGTGTTCGAGAAGATCCTGGAGGCTGCGGAGAAGTCCGGAGCCAACGCGATCCACCCCGGCTACGGCTTCCTCGCCGAGAACGCCGACTTCGCGCAGGCGGTCATCGACGCCGGGTTGATCTGGATCGGCCCCAGCCCGCAGTCGATCCGTGACCTCGGCGACAAAGTCACCGCCCGCCACATCGCCGCGCGGGCGCAGGCTCCGCTGGTGCCCGGAACTCCCGACCCGGTCAAGGGCGCCGACGAGGTGGTGGCCTTCGCCAACGAATACGGCGTGCCGATCGCGATCAAGGCCGCATTCGGCGGCGGCGGCAAGGGCATGAAGGTCGCCCGCACCCTCGAGGAGATCCCGGAGCTCTACGAGTCGGCGGTACGCGAGGCGACTGCGGCGTTCGGCCGCGGCGAATGCTTCGTGGAGCGCTATCTGGACAAGCCGCGCCACGTCGAGGCACAGGTGATCGCCGACCAGCACGGCAACGTCGTCGTCGCCGGCACCCGGGACTGCTCGCTGCAGCGCCGCTTCCAGAAGCTGGTCGAAGAGGCGCCGGCGCCGTTTTTGACCGACGCTCAACGCAAAGAGATCCACGAATCGGCCAAGCGGATCTGCAAGGAAGCGCATTACTATGGCGCCGGTACCGTCGAATACCTGGTCGGACAGGATGGCCTGATCTCGTTCTTGGAGGTCAACACCCGTCTGCAAGTCGAGCACCCGGTCACTGAGGAGACCTCCGGCATCGACCTGGTGCTGCAGCAGTTCAAAATCGCCAACGGCGAGAAGCTGGACATCACCGAAGATCCCGAGCCGCGCGGGCATGCCATCGAGTTCCGGATCAACGGCGAAGACGCCGGGCGCGGCTTTTTGCCGGCTCCCGGTCCGGTCACTCGCTACGACATCCCCACCGGGCCCGGCGTGCGGGTGGACTCCGGCGTCGAGGCCGGTTCGGTGATCGGCGGCCAGTTCGACTCGATGCTGTCCAAGCTGATCGTGCACGGGGCCAACCGCGAGGAGGCGCTCGCCCGCGCCCGTCGCGCGCTGGACGAATTCCACGTCGAGGGCCTCGCCACCGTCATCCCATTCCACCGCGCGGTGGTCAGCGACCCGGCGTTCGTCGGTGACGGCGACGGCTTCTCGGTACACACTCGCTGGATCGAAACCGAGTGGAACAACACCATCGAGCCGTTCACCGGCGGTGAACCGCTCGACGAAGAGGACACCCGGCCGCGCCAGAAGATCGTCGTCGAGGTCGGCGGTCGCCGCCTGGAGGTCTCGTTGCCGGGCGATTTGGCGTTGTCCAACGGCCGCGGCGACCCATCCGGCGTCATTCGCAAGAAGCCCAAGGCGCGCAAACGTGGTGCGCTGTCCGGAGCTGCCGCCTCGGGCGACGCGGTGACGGCACCGATGCAGGGAACCGTGGTCAAGGTGGCCGTCGAAGAGGGCCAGGACGTCACCGCCGGTGACCTGGTGGTGGTCCTGGAGGCGATGAAGATGGAGAACCCGGTCACCGCGCACAAGGACGGCGTGATCACCGGGCTGGCCGTGGAGGCCGGCGCCGCGATCACCCAGGGCACGGTGCTGGCCGAGATCAAGTAGAGCCGACATAGATCCCGTCGAAATCAACGCTGGCGCATGGTATTTGCGTGCGTCCCGCGTCGACGATTGGTTGTCCGACGTCCGCTACACGTGGGTGGTGTGTGAGTCGACGACGGGCGATTCGGTGGCCGAGGTGTCCTTTGATCCTGGCGACGGCGCGATCGTCGTCGCCGCCGCCGACGCCCACCATGATGCGGCCACCGCAGCAAGCCAGGCGGTGCGACGCTTCGCCACCAGTTTGCCGTCGAACCCGTACTGACCAGTTTCCTGGCGGAGTCGTTTGCTCGCCTCGTTGTCGGGCCGACGGCGCCGGCGTAGTGTTCATAACCAGGTTGAGTTCACAGCCGCCCGGAACAGCGTCGCTGACGCGTGGGGGAGGCTGATCCCCCGCCGTGAGGGGGCATCAAAACCACCTGACGTGATCCACAGCAACGAATCGTCGTCGACTGATGGAGTCACCAATGTCTCATGCCACTAACCCAGGATCTGCGCGCGCATCTGCCGCCAAAGATGCCGCGTTTCCGTCTCAACCGCTTGAAAATCACACCGCTCGCTTCACCGCTGACCAAAGCTTGACAGGCGCGGTGATCACCGCGGAAGGTGAGCTGGACGCGTCTAATGCTGGAGAACTCACCGAGTTCGTACAGCGCTGCGCAGCTCACTGCAAGTCGGTGATCGTCGACTTGAGTGGGGTGGAATTCTTTGGCACCGCTGGCTTTTCAGCGCTACACACCATCAATGTCCGGTGCGCGGGTGCCCACGTGCGTTGGGTGGTAGTGCCCAGCCATGCTGTATCGCGGGTGCTGAGCATCTGCGATCCCGACAATGCTCTGCCGGTCGCAGAAACGGTGGCCGACGCCAACGACCTGCAGCCGCGCCAGTTATTCCAGCTGATCCCGTAGTCGCGCAAGAGATTTGGCGAGCAATCGCGAAACGTGCATCTGTGAGATGCCGACTCGATCGGCGATCTGCGTCTGGGTCATCGATTCGAAGAATCTGAGCACCAACACAGTTCGCTCACGTTCGGGCAGCGCATCTAGCAACGGCCGCAACGCTTGTCGGTTCTCGATACGCTCGAGGCCGGTGTCGACGTCGCCGAGGGTGTCGGCGATAGCGCGGGCGTCTTCGTCGGCGCTGCCCCCGCCGCTGTCGATGGACAAGGTGTTGTAGGAGCTGCCCGCCACCAGGCCCTCGATGACCTCGGCCCGGTCCATGTCGAGTTCGTGGGCCAGCTCCGAGGCGGTGGGCGCACGCCCGAGCCGCTGCGAAAGGTCTGCGGTGGCGGCGCCAAGCCGCAGATGAAGCTCCTTGAGTCGCCGCGGCACCTTGACCGACCAGCTGTTGTCGCGGAAGTGGCGACGGACCTCTCCCATGATGGTGGGCACGGCGAAGGAGACGAAATCCGAACCGGCTTCGACATCGAACCGCACGACGGCGTTGACCAGTCCCACCCGGGCGACCTGAACCAGGTCGTCGCGTGGTTCGCCGCGGCCCTCGAACCGCCGAGCGATGTGATCGGCCAGCGGCAAGCACCGCTCCACGATCTTGTCCCGATGGCGCTGGAATTCCGATGAGTCCGCCGTGAGGCTGGCCAACTCGCGAAACATGTCCGGAACGTCGGCGTATTCGTTGGGTCGCGATGCCGAACCGCCGGCGGCTCGCATGGTCACCTGCTGGAGCCCGCCCGTCGCGTCCTCAAAGTGATGCCGAATACGCTGCCGGCCTCGCCTGCCTCCCGGCCGTCGGTGAAGGTCTGGACGTCGTCGGCCAGCGAGGTGAGTACATGCCAGCTGAAGCTTCCGGGAGTCAGCACATCCGCGGTCTTGCAGGCCGCGGACGCCTTGACGATCAACTCGTCGTCGTGCGGATCGACCACCACCACCAACGTTGCGCCCGGCGCCGCGCAACGGATCAGCCGGGTGCACACCTCGTCGACGGCCAATCGCAGGTCGGCGACCGCGTCGAAGTCGAGATCCTCGAAAGTGCCGACGGCGCCGACCAGGGTCCGCAGCACCGCCAGATTCTCCAGGCGCGCGGCGACCCGCAGCTCGACGGCACGGTCACTTCGTTGCTGGGCGGTACCCGGCATTTCGGTAGCGGTCATCTGGCCTCCCGGGCATGTTGGACTGAGACTACCCCCGCGTTCGAGCCGGTTAGTCATGCCCACCGCCGGGTATTCCACCCGCCATGGACCAGGCCGACCCAACGGAAACCACCAGTACGCGCCGACTTCGGCGCACTGCGGTGATCGCGGTCATCACGCTGGTCGTCTTGATATTGGTCGCCATCGGGGTCTACGTGATCGCGTTTCTGATTCTTTCCCCGATGCTGGGGTAACACCAGTTGTCCGCGGTTACTGGTCGTCGTCGAAGTCTTCATTGTGCAGACCTAGTACCCATTCGCATGAGAAAGCAAAACGCAGGAGGGCGCGATGGCTGACCCCGACAAGCTGTCCGACGAGATTCCGGTCGCCGACGCCGTGGAGCAGGATCAAGAAACCAGCCTCGAGCCGCCCGCCCCCGAGCGCGACGTGCCGCCACCTGCTGAAGCGGACGCCTTCGACTGGCACGAGCAGCGCCAGGAAATCGTGGGCGCCGACGACGACCGCGACGACTACCGCGAGTGACCTGCGCGGTTTGGCCACCGGGAGGGACGGGAACGCTGCCAAAACGCCGAAACTCGCCAAGGAGGTTCACATGCCAAACCCGTCGATCAAGGACGAGCGCCTCTACCGGGACCTGCGTAAACAGGGTGACTCGAAAGAGAAGGCCGCCCGGATCTCCAATGCGGCCGCCAGCCGCGGCCGTTCCAGTGTGGGAAGGTCTGGCGGCAAGTCCGGTTCCTACCAGGACTGGACCGTTCCAGAACTCAAGAAGAGAGCCAAAGAACTTGGCATCACTGGATATTCGAAGCTGACCAAGAACAAGCTCATCTCGAAAATTCGCAACCACTGACCAGCACGTTTGGCGTGCAGATCCAGCATGCCTATCGACGGTGTTGGCGCGGATCTTTTCGGACTCGGCCCCTTCGGCATCTAGGCTGATCACCATGAGGCGAATTGTGCTGCGGGCGGTGGTGCTTTTAGCGTCGTGGGCGATCGGATTAGCGGTGGCGGCATGGGTCGTGCCCGACGTGCAGGTGTCGCCCCCCGGCTTCGTCGTCGCCGTCGCGGTGTTCGCGATCGCTGAGGCACTCATATCGCCGCTGATTTTGAGGTTGCCCCATGAGTACGCCTCGCTGGGTCTCGGCGGTACCGGCTTGGTATTGACCGTCGTCGCGCTTGCCCTCGCGTCGGCACTGACTCACGATTTCAACATGGATGGACTCACATCCTGGGTCGCCGTAACCGTTGTGGTGTGGCTCGTGACAACCGTCGGAGCAATTACACTGCCGGAGGTGTTCGCGCATATGGAGGCCGATGCCACCGACGATGCCACCGACAGCACCGGTCCGACTGGCTAGGAGAAACGATGGGCGATACGCATCGCGATCCACTCGATCACTCTCGGACCACGCTTCCGCGTGCCGGTATCACCATGAAGGACAATCTGTTCTGGCCCGGTTTCATTCTGCTGGGCGTCGCGACGTTCGGGATCATCTGCACTGTGGCAGCCGCGGCCTACGAACGCTACGAGTGGCTGCCCACCACGGTCCTGGTGGCTGTGCTCGCCGCGGTGGCCGCCGGGCTGTGGTTCATCGTGGAGACTCGCCGCATAGCCCGCATCGAAGAGCAGTGGGCACGCCGAAGTAACGCTTGACCGGTAGCTCAGCCGGCGAGCCCCGCGATCGGGGGCGCGCCCATGGTCAGCGTCAACGCCATCAACGTCAACAGAAACCAGCCGGCGCCCTGCCAGGCCCACCAGGTGCCGCGGTCACGCCAGATGCGGTAGGTGCGCACGAACGCCCAAATTCCGCCGGCCAGCAGGATCGCCGGACCACCGAAGGCGAGCAAGGTGCGCTGCGGCACACCGCACGCGACGGTGTCGACGGCCAACGCATCACTGCAGGTGCTCACCCAGAGCGCGGCCACGACGACAAACGCCATCCCCGCAATGGCGGTCAACACCGCAAACCTGACGGCGGCCTGCACCTCACCGTCCCGCTGGCCCAAGCGATCCCCGTTTGAGCGCTGACTCGATCCCGGCATTTAAGTGAAACCCTCCGTAAACCTGGGTCGCCCCCGCTGTCACCGAGCGTGGCCGGAGAGTACCCCCAGGCCAGGGCCGGTAAACACGTCGCGGACGGCGGCCATCGCCTCATCTATTTCGGCGCCTGAAACGGTCAGCGGCGGCCGGAAACGCACACTGTCCGGGCCACTGGGCAGCACGATCACCCCACGCTGCCACAGCTGGCGGATCAACTCGTCGCGCTCGGCGGTGCCGGGCAGGCTGAACGCGCACATCAGACCGCGGCCGCGGACGTCGAGCACCGCGGTGGGAAATTCCTTGGCGAGGTCGCCAAGCCGGTCCAGCAGATAGCGGCCCTGCACGGCGGCGTTGTCGAACAACCGCTCGGATTCGATCACCTCCAGCACCCGGCGGGCCCGGACCATGTCGGTGAGGTTGCCACCCCACGTCGAGTTCAGCCTGCAAGGGACTGCGAATACATTGTCGGCAACTTCGTCGACCCGACGTCCGGCCATCACTCCGCAAACCTGCGTCTTCTTGCCGAAGGCGACGATATCCGGCTCGACCCCGAATTGCTGGTAGGCCCAAGGGGTTCCGGTCAAACCGCATCCGGTTTGTACCTCGTCGAAGATCAGCAGGGCGTCATACTCGTCGCACAAAGCCCGCATGGCGGCGAAGAACTCCGGCCGGAAGTGGCGATCGCCGCCCTCGCCCTGAATGGGTTCGGCGATGAAGCAGGCAATGTCGTGGGGGTAGGCGTCGAACGCGGCCCGGGCCTGGCGCAGCGACTCGGCTTCCAGCGCAGCCATATCCGCGCCGGGCCGCAGGAACGGCGCGTCGATGCGCGGCCAGTCGAATTTCGGGAAACGCTCGACGGCCACCGGGTTGCTGTTGGTCAGCGACAGCGTGTAGCCGCTGCGGCCGTGGAAAGCCCCTTGCAGATGCAATACTCGGCTGCCCAGCGCGGGATCGATGCCGCGCGCCTCGTTGTGCCGGCTCTTCCAATCGAAGGCGATTTTCAGCGCGTTCTCCACCGCCAGCGCACCGCCGTCGATGAAAAACAGATGCGGCAGCGCCGGATCGCCCAGTACGCGGGCGAAGGTGTGGACGAACCGGGCCAACGGCACCGAGGCCACATCGGAGTTGCTGGGCTTGTTGACCGCGACCCGTGCGAGTTCAGAACGAAACTCGTCGTCGGTCAGGGCCGGGTGGTTCATACCCAGCGCCGACGAGGCGACGAAGGTGAACATGTCCAGGTAGCGCCGGCCGGTACGGGCGTCGACCAGATACGAGCCGGACGAACGCTCCAAGTCGAGCACCAGGTCGAGGCCACCGAGCTGGATGCTGCGCGCGAGCACGTCGGGAACCTGCTCGGGACGCAGTTGCTCGTCGGTGGGCGCCAACACTGTCATAATCGCAGTTTATCAACATCTTTACGTATTTCACGGCTCTTCACCGGAGACATTACGGAACAAACTGCCTTCCGCTGTAAAAAGTACGTAAGATGATGGTGCTGCGCGTCTGAACGTTGGCGGTCGTGCGGATCTGCTGCAGCAGATCCTCCAACGCCCGCGCGGACTCGACACGAACCAGCAGGATGTAACTCTCCTCGCCGGCCACCGAGTGACACGACTCGATCTCCTCGAAGTGCTCGAGCCGAGCGGGCGCATCATCGGGTTGGGAGGGATCAATAGGAGTGATGGCCACGAACGCCGACAACATGTGCCCGACCGCCTCGGGGTCGATCCGCGCGGAGTATCCGTTCAGCACCCCCCGCGACTCGAGCCTGCGCACCCGGGACTGCACCGCCGATACCGACAGGCCGGCGCTGGCGGCCAGCTCCGAGAGCGTCGCGCGTCCGTCGGCGACCAGCTCGCGCAACAGGATCCGGTCGATGTCGTCGAGAGCCATGGCCGGAGAGTATCTGCCGGCCCGCCGGTTACGGGAGCGGTTCACGGCTCCGCTGTCAGCGATACCCGACCCAAGATCATGACCCTGCCCACCGCAGAGGACCTGCGCAGCCGGGTACGTCGGGCCTTCGACGCGATCGGAGCTGACGTCGCACTCGGTGAGCCCGGCGGCGACGGCCTGCCAGCCAGCAGCCCGATCACCGGCGACGTGCTGTTCACCGTGGACCCGGTCGACGACATTGAGGGCGCGGTCACCGCTGCAGCGCAAGCTTTTTCGCTCTGGCGGTCCACACCCGCGCCGGTACGCGGCGCGTTGGTGAAACGGCTGGGTGAGCTGCTGAGCGAACACAAGGAGGAGCTGGCCGCCCTGGTGACCGTCGAGGTCGGCAAGATCGGCGCCGAAGCCCGCGGTGAGGTGCAGGAGATGATCGACATCTGCCAGTTCGCCGTCGGATTGTCCCGCCAGCTTTACGGACGAACCATTGCCTCCGAGCGACCAGGCCATCGGCTGATGGAGACCTGGCACCCACTCGGGGTGGTGGGCGTCATCACCGCATTCAACTTCCCGGTCGCGGTGTGGGCCTGGAACATTGCGGTGGCGCTGGTCTGCGGCGACACCGTGGTGTGGAAGCCCTCGGAACTGACGCCGTTGACGGCGCTGGCCTGTCAGGCGCTGATCAGTCGGGCCGCAGCCGATGTCGGCGCGCCGGCAGGGGTGAGCCGCCTGGTCCTCGGTGACCGCGAGGTCGCCCGGAAACTGGTCGACGACGTGCGGGTGGGGTTGGTGTCGGCGACCGGATCGATAGCGATGGGCCGCGACGTCGGTCCGCGGGTCGCCCGGCGGTTCGGCCGATCGCCGCTGGAGCTGGGCGGCAACAACGCGGCGATCGTGACACCGTCGGCCGATCTCGATCTGGCGTTGCGCGCCATCGTGTTCGCCGCCGCCGGCACCGCCGGGCAACGCTGCACCACGTTGCGGCGATTGATCGTGCACCGCTCGGTGGCCGATGAGCTGGTGACGCGCATCGCCGCGGCCTACCGCCAACTGCCGATCGGCGATCCGCTCGCCGACGGCACACTCGTCGGGCCGCTGATCCACGAGACCGCCTACCGCGACATGGTGGGCGCGCTCGAGCAGGCCCGGGCCGACGGCGGAGAGGTCATCGGCGGCGAACGTCACGACATCGGGCAGCCCGGCGCCTACTACGTCACGCCAGCGGTGGTGCGGATGCCCGCGCAAACGGCCATCGTGGCCACCGAGACGTTCGCGCCGATCCTCTACGTGCTGACCTACGACGAACTCGACCAGGCGATAGCGTTGAACAATGCTGTCCCGCAAGGGCTTTCGTCGGCAATTTTCACCACTGACGTGCGGGAAGCGGAGCGTTTCATCGACGGCTCAGACTGCGGAATCACCAACGTCAACATCGGCACTTCCGGTGCCGAGATCGGCGGCGCGTTCGGCGGCGAGAAGCAGACCGGCGGCGGCCGCGAATCCGGATCCGACGCCTGGAAGGCCTACATGCGCCGCGCCACCAATACCATCAACTATTCCGACCAGTTGCCGCTGGCTCAGGGCGTGCAGTTCGGCTGGAGTCCCGACGGCTAGGCGTCGCGGCCTTCCCGGCTGCGGTCGTAGGCGCTGCGGCGCAGACCGGTCAGCCACGCCGGCGCCAGCCTGACCTGCGATGCGGAGTTGATGGTCGGGTCGAAGATCAAGTCCTGGGCTTCGTGCGATGCCAGCAGCCGGTTCAACGTGAGCTGCCCCAGGAGCTCGAAACCGCCTGTCGGGCCGGCTTGTTGGACGGCGAACACAATGCCGCCATCATCGATGTGGTTGCGGATGCTGTCCAATGTCAGTCCGCGGTCGTCGATTTCAGTGATCAGCTTGGCGCGAATCCACCACAGCTGTTGCTGATAGCGCAGCGGCATCAGGCTCGACATCGTCACGTCGGACCACGACGTCACCGGCCGCAATCCGATCCGCGTCAACAGCCCGGCGCCGGTGGATGCCAACAGCACGTCCCAGCCGCCGGGCGGGTATTCCGACGGCGGCATTTTCCAGGCCAACCCGACGACGTCGGGCAGCGAGGCGGGTGTTCCGGCCCCCTTCGAGACGCGTGCCACCACGTCGCAGGAGTTGATCGGCAAGCCCCGCCCGGGCGGCGCCAGGCGCTCCAGCACCCCGCCGGCGATCACCCCGGCCGGATGAAAGATGCGACGTCCGCGTAACGCCGAGGCCCACCGGAAAGGAGTGGTGACGAGATCGGACAACAGCCCGGCCATCAGGCGGGCACCGAATCGGTCTCGCGGTCCCAGGCGCGATGCTTGGCCAGCGCGGAGGCGAACGCGTCGAAGAAGGCGCCGGAAAGGTCTTTTGCTGCCGCTGTCGTCGTCACGACACCGTGTGCGTCAACAACGTTCGTGTCCTCGGCGATCTGCTCGGGTATCCCGGCCGTCGGGAGCAACTTGACGCCCGCACCGAACGCGCCGACCGGTTTGAGGTGCTTGTAGGCCTCGGCGACGAAGTGCAATGCATAGCCGTCGCGGGCGAGCGTTTCGATCGCGTCCGGTCCGCAGGGCACCACCACGGCGTCGTAGAGCACCGACGCGACGCTGGTGAACGACCGGTCCACGGCGATCTCACCGCCTGATCCGCCCGAGAGCATGCCACCACCGGTAGGTGCCAGCACCTCGGCGATGGCACCACGCTTGCGCATCGCGTCGACGAAGCGTTCGGTGCCGGCCACGTCGACGCCGTCGGCGGCCAGCACCGCGATCTTGCGGCTTTCGATGCTATCGGTGGCGGTGTTCAGTTGCGACAAGGCCGGCGACGCCGGCAACTTGTCATCGACGGCCTGCTCCTCGGGTTCGGGCAGACCCAGCTCGGCGGCGACCTGCGCGGCCAGTTGGTGGTCGACGAGGTTCAGCTGATCGACTACCCGCGAACGGATCTCGACGGTTTCGACGTGGCCCAGCTCGAACGCGTACGCCGCGACGATGTGTTTGGCTTCTACTGGCGACATGCTCTTCCAGAACATCCGGGCCTGGCTGTAATGGTCCTGGAAACTCTTGGCCCGCTGGCGAATCTTGTGCCCGTCGACCTTTTGGGTGTAGTGGCGGAACACGTCGCCATCGGCTTCGAAATTGGCCACAGCCGGACAGCCCCCACCCAGCGAATTCTTGAAGTAACTGGTTTTGCCCTTCGGCACCGCGAATTGGCTGTAGCCGTCGTGCTGATTGTTGTTGACGTCGGCCACCGGACGGTTGACCGGCAGCTGCGCGAAATTCGGTCCGCCCAGCCGGATCAACTGGGTGTCCAGATAAGAGAAGTTGCGGAACTGCAGTAGCGGGTCGTTGGTGAAGTCGATGCCCGGCACCACGTTTGCGGTGTGAAACGCCACCTGCTCGGTTTCGGCGAAGAAGTTGTCCGGGTTGCGGTTGAGTACCATCTTACCGACCGGCCGCACCGGAACTTGTTCCTCGGGAATAATTTTCGTCGCGTCGAGCAAATCGAATTCGAAGTTGAACTCGTCGCTTTCGGGCACCAATTGCACCCCGAGCTCATATTCCGGGTATTGTCCGGATTCGATCGCATCCCACAGGTCGCGCCGGTTGAAGTCGGGGTCCTTACCGGCGACCTTTTGGCATTCGTCCCAGATCAGCGAATGCACACCGAGTTTGGGTTTCCAGTGGAACTTCACGAACGTGCCTTCCCCTTTCGCGTTGACCAGGCGGAAGGTGTGCACCCCGAAGCCCTGCATCATGCGGTAGCTGCGCGGCAGCGACCGGTCCGACATCAGCCACATGATCGTGTGCAGGGTTTCCGGTTGCAGCGACACGAAGTCCCACAATGTGTCGTGAGCGGATTGGGCCTGCGGAATTTCGTTGTGCGGCTCGGGTTTGACGGCGTGCACGAAGTCCGGGAACTTGATGCCATCCTGGATGAAGAACACCGGAAAGTTGTTGCCGACCAGGTCGTAATTGCCTTGGTCGGTGTAGAACTTGGTGGCGAAACCACGGACGTCGCGCACGGTGTCGGCCGAGCCGCGCGACCCGGCCACCGTCGAGAACCGCACGAACACCGGAGTCTGCTTGCCCGGTGTGGTCAGGAATTTGGCGACGGTGTAGTCGGCGAGTGAGTCGTCATAGGGCTCGAAGTATCCGTAGGCTCCGGCGCCGCGCGCATGGACCACCCGTTCGGGTATGCGCTCGTGGTCGAAGTGGGTGATCTTCTCCCGCGCGTGGAAGTCCTCCAGCAGGGTGGGGCCGCGTTCGCCGACGCTCAGCGCGTCGTCGGTGTGATCAACCCGGACTCCTTGCTGCGTCGTCAGGTAGCCGGTCGCCCGTTCTACCCGGTACTGGTCGAGCTGGCGCTGTTTGGGGTTGGCGTCGTTGGCTGCCATGGCGCCCCTTTCGGATAGGCATTCCCACGGTGGGTACCCATGCCGATTGGCGACAAACGACTAGCCGCTGCGGGGCAACCGTCCCGGTTTGAATCCGAACACCGCGGACGTCGGTCCGATCAGGTGGCGCGCCTTGACCCGCACGAACCCGTGGGCACGGAACATCTCGATGCACTCGTCGACCGACGACTCGTAGCCCTCCCGGGTTTCCAGCATGACGTTCAGGCTCGACAACAGGCTCGCGTAATCACGCCGACGGCGGGGACGGATCATGGCGTCGTAGACGATCACGGCGCCCCCGGGCGGGATAGCGGTGTAGGCCTTTGACATCAACTCGTTGCGCACCGCGCGGTTCAAACCGTGAAACACGTGGCCGAAGGAAAGGACGTCGGCGCTGGGCAGCGGCTCGTGCAAGCAGTCGCCGGCGATGAAGCTGAGCCTGTCGGAGAGCCCGAACGTGGCCACATATTCTTCGAACACCGGCTGCACCGGCGCGAAGTCGTATCCGGCGCCGCGCAGGTGTGGATGCGTGAGCGCGACCCGCACCGGCAGTGCGCCCTGTGCGGTGCCGATGTCGACGAATGTTCCAAAACGCTTCCACGGGAAGCGTGCTGCGAGCAGCGTGGCCTCACCGGTCGAGACGCCGGTCATGCCGGTCAGAAATTCCCGCATCGCCTCCTCGTCGCGGTACAGCGCCGGGAAGAACTCGGCTCGTTCCTGGCCCTCCTGCGCGGCGGGACGCCCGGTGCGCAAGAGTTGCGGCAGGTCGGCCCAAAGGTCGTAGAGCCGCTTGCTCCCGAGTTCCATCAGCCCCGCGGCGTAGCTTGGTTTGGCACGATCCAAAAACGTGGCGCTGCGCAAGGTGTTCGAGTAGTGCCCCGACCGATCGCGGCGCAGCAGCCGCAGGGCAACCAGCGCGTCCAGAGCGTCACCGGCCGCGCGTGGATGCCAACCGAAGGCCTCGGTCAGCTCGGCTCGGGTCATCGGTCCTTCGGCCAGCTTGGTGAAGACCCCGTATTCGACGGCGGTCAGGATGAGCCGGGACGACCAGAACCCCATCCCCATCTCTACGATCTGCTGAGGGCCGTGGACCCGCCGCAGCAGCGGTCCGATGATCCGGCTCTGAAAGAGCCGCATCAGTAGCCGCTCATGCCGGATGTCGCGGGCTTGATAGCTCGTGGGGCCGGCGGATTGCTCGACTTCACGTGGCTGGGCGGCTGGCATCCGAATATTCCTGCCTCGAGACGGGGGTCGGCGCGGTTCAACTCTGCTGTGCGTGCACACCGACCGTTGGCGAAGTCGTCTGATCGGTGACCGCGAGCTTCGCCTCCCCATCGATGCCGCGATCCGACGGGTCCCAACTTGGATCCGGCTGAAGGTGGCCGATGTACAGGTTGTGAAGGTAGCAGACGGCGCCTGACCACGGCGCTTGTCCGCGAGAGCGGGCCGCAGGCGAATCGTCCGGCCGGGGATCGGCCGGACGACGCGACCCCCTGAAAAGGGCGGGAAGCGCAGTATGCAACGGATGTGCAAGTACCATCGCCGGTATGCGAGCGACCAGACGGCGGTTGTCCCCCGAAGATCGACGCTCAGAGCTACTGGCTTTGGGTGCGGAAATCTTCGGGCAGCGACCCTACGACGAGGTCCGCATCGACGAGATCGCCGAACGTGCCGGTGTGTCTCGCGCGCTGATGTACCACTACTTTCCGGACAAGCGCGCCTTCTTCGCGGCGGTGGTCAAAGACGAGGCGGACCGGTTGTTCGAAGCGGCCCACAACCTGCCCGACCTGGGTTTGTCACTGTTCGAAGAGGTGCGGGCCGCCGTGCTCGCCTACATGTACTACCACGAACAACACCCGCACTCGTCGTGGGCGGCGTATGTCGGGCTGGGCCGATCCGACCCGGTCCTGCTGGGTATCGACGACGAAACCAAGAACCGGCTGATGATGCACGTCATGAACCGCATCGTCGAGGTCGACGGCGAGCCCCTGGACCCAGAACTCGAGCGGGACTTGCGCGTGGTCGTGCACGGCTGGATCGCGTTCACCTTCGAACTCGGCCGCCAGCGGATCATGAACAACGCCCTCGATGCCAACAAGCTCGCCGATACCTGTGCGCATGCCCTGATGGACGCGATCGCGCGCGCTCCCGGAATTCCGCCGAAACTGGCCGACGCGGTATCGGCCGAGGGTCGGGTCTTGTCGTAGTCGGTTGTCGGTGCCACTGGGCACACTGGCTAGGTGAGCATTCGCCCGCCTGATCCGCTGGCCCGGTTCAGCGCCATCGCCCGTGACTGGTTCACCGGCAGTTTCTCCGCGCCGACCCCGGCGCAGGCCGAGGCCTGGACCGCCATTGCCGCCGGTCAGAACACGCTGGTCATCGCGCCGACCGGCTCCGGCAAGACGCTGGCCGCGTTTCTCTGGGCGATCGACAACCTGGTCACCGCCGCCGAGCGCGAGCCCGGCACCCGGGTTCTCTACGTCTCACCGCTGAAAGCACTGGCCGTCGACGTCGAGCGCAACCTGCGCGCCCCCCTGACCGGGATGAGCCGGATCGCCGAACAAGGCGGTGCACCTTTCCCTCAGATCAGCGTCGGAGTGCGGTCCGGCGACACCCCGCCCGGTCGTCGCCGCCAGCTGATCAGCACCCCGCCCGATGTGCTGATCACCACCCCGGAGTCGTTGTTTTTGATGCTGACCTCCGCGGCGCGGCAAACCCTGACGGGCGTGCAGACCGTGATCGTGGACGAGGTGCATGCGATCGCCGGCACCAAACGCGGCGCCCATCTGGCGGTCTCGCTGGAGCGCCTCGACGACTTGTTGCCCAGCCCGGCGCAGCGGATCGGGTTGTCGGCCACCGTGCGCCCACCCGAGGAGGTGGCCCGGTTTTTGTCCGGCAGCGCCCCCACCACCGTCGTCGCTCCCCCGGCCGCCAAAACCTTCGACCTGACTGTGCAGGTCCCGGTCCCCGATATGACCAACCTGGCGGACAACAGCATTTGGCCCGATGTCGAGGCGAACCTGGTCGACTTGATCGAGGCCCACAATTCCACCATCGTGTTCGCCAATTCGAGGCGGCTGGCGGAGCGACTTACCGCCCGGCTCAACGAGATTCACGCGGAGCGGTCGGGCGTCGAACTGGACGACGCGGTTAACCCGAAGGTCGCCGGCGGCGCGCCGGCACACCTGTTGGCCAGTGGCCAGACCTGCGGCGCCCCAACGCTTCTCGCCCGCGCCCACCACGGCTCGGTCAGCAAGGAGCAGCGCACCATCGTCGAAGAGGAACTGAAAAGCGGTCGACTGAAGGCGGTGGTGGCGACATCGAGCCTGGAGCTGGGCATCGACATGGGCGCCGTCGACTTGGTGATCCAGGTGGAGGCGCCGCCCTCGGTGGCCAGCGGCCTGCAGCGCATCGGTCGGGCCGGACACCAGGTCGGCGAGATCTCGCAAGGTGTGCTGTTTCCCAAGCACCGCACCGATCTGATCGGCTGCGCGGTGACCGTGCAGCGCATGCTGGCCGGCCAGATCGAGACGATGCGGGTGCCCACCAATCCGCTGGACATCCTCGCCCAGCACACCATCGCCGCCGCCGCGCTGGAGCCCTTGGACGCCGACCGGTGGTTCGACACGGTGCGACGCAGCGCCCCGTTCGCCACCCTGCCGCGCAGCGCGTTCGAGGCGACACTGGATCTGCTGAGCGGCAAGTACCCGTCCACCGAGTTCTCCGAGCTGCGCCCCCGGCTGGTCTACGACCGCGACACCGGCACACTGACCGCCCGCCCGGGTGCGCAGCGGTTGGCGGTCACCTCCGGCGGCGCGATCCCCGACCGCGGGTTGTTCACCGTCTATTTGGCCAGCGAGGTCGACAAGCCGTCGCGGGTCGGCGAGCTCGACGAGGAGATGGTCTACGAGTCACGCCCCGGCGACGTCATCTCGCTGGGGGCGACAAGCTGGCGGATCACCGAGATCACCCACGACCGGGTGCTGGTGATCCCGGCGCCGGGCCAACCGGCCCGGCTACCGTTTTGGCGCGGCGACGACGTCGGGCGCCCAGCGGAGCTGGGAGCCGCCCTGGGCGCATTCACCGGCGAGCTAGCCGGGCTGGACCGCAATGCATTTGACAAACGTTGCGCGGCAATGGGATTCAACGACTACGCGACCGACAACCTGTGGCGGCTGCTGGACGACCAGCGCTCGGCCACCGCCGTGGTGCCCACCGACACCACGCTGCTGGTCGAGCGGTTCCGCGACGAACTGGGCGACTGGCGGGTGATCTTGCATTCGCCGTACGGGCTGCGTGTGCACGGCCCGCTCGCACTGGCGGTCGGCCGGCGGCTGCGGGAGCGCTACGGCATCGACGAGAAACCGACCGCCTCCGACGACGGGATTGTGGTGCGGTTGCCCGACACGGTGTCCGACGCCGGCGAGTCGCCGCCGGGCGCCGAATTGTTCGTGTTCGACGCCGACGAGATCGACCCCATCGTCACCGCCGAGGTGGGCGGCTCGGCGCTGTTCGCGTCGCGGTTCCGCGAATGCGCGGCCCGCGCCCTGCTGCTGCCGCGCCGCCATCCCGGTAAGCGCTCGCCGCTATGGCATCAGCGTCAGCGCGCGGCTCAACTGCTCGACGTGGCGCGCAAATACCCGGACTTCCCGATCGTCCTGGAGACGGTGCGGGAGTGCCTGCAAGACGTCTACGACGTACCGAGGCTCGCAGCACTGATGACCGACATCGCCAACCGGCGCATCCGGGTGCTCGAGGCCGAGACCACCACGCCGTCGCCGTTCGCGGCCTCGCTGTTGTTCGGCTATGTCGGGGCGTTCATCTACGAGGGCGACAGCCCGCTGGCCGAACGCCGCGCCGCCGCGCTGTCGTTGGATGCCACCCTGCTGGCCGAGCTGCTGGGCCGGGTCGAGTTGCGCGAGCTGCTCGACCCGGAAATCGTGGCCGCCACCGGCCGGCAATTACAGCATCTGTCCGGCGATCGGTTCGCCCGCGACGCCGAAGGTGTCGCGGACTTGTTGCGGCTGCTGGGCCCGCTCACCGAGGAGGAGGTGGCCGCTCGGGCCGGTGGCGCCGACGTCGGCGGGTGGCTTGAAGGCCTGCGCGCCGCGAAACGCGCGCTGACGGTGTCGTTCGCCGGGCGCAGCTGGTGGGTGGCCATCGAGGACATCGGGCGGCTGCGCGACGGCGTCGGCGTTGCGGTGCCCCTCGGGGTTCCGGCCAGCTTCACCGAGACCGTCGCCGATCCGCTGGGTGAGCTGCTGGGCCGGTACGCCCGCCCCCATGGGCCGTTCCCCACCGCCGACGCCGCCGCGCGGTTCGGGCTGGGATTGCGGGTGGCCGCCGACGTGCTGGGCCGGCTGGCCGCAGACGGTGCGCTGGTGCGCGGCGAGTTCACCGCCGAAGCATCCGGCGATCAGTGGTGTGACGCCGAGGTGTTGCGGATTCTGCGTCGACGTTCGTTGGCGGCGCTGCGTGCTCAGGTCGAGCCGGTCAGTACCACCGCGTATGCACGGTTCTTGCCGGCCTGGCATCAGGTGGGCTCGGCGGAGTCGTCAGGTGTCGACGGGCTGGCCGCGGTCATCGACCAATTGGCCGGTTTCCCGTTGCCCGCGTCGGCGATCGAGCCGCTGGTGCTGGCCTCGCGGGTGCGCGATTACACATCGGCAATGCTCGACGAGCTGTTGGCGTCCGGTGAGGTCATCTGGTCGGGCGCCGGTTCGATTTCGGCGGTCGACGGCTGGATCGCCTTTCACACCGCCGATTCGGCGCCGCTGACCCTCGCCGGCGGCGCCGACATCGACTTCACCGACGCCCACCGCGCCGTGCTGGACGCGCTGTCCGGCGGCGGGGCCTTCTTCTTCCGTCAACTCAGCCAGCCTGGAATCAGCGACAGCGAACTGAAATCCGCGCTGTGGGACCTGATTTGGGCCGGATGGGTGACCGGCGACACCTTTGCGCCGGTGCGCGCGCTGCTCGGCGGCCGCCCCGGTGCCCGCAAACGGGCGACGCCGGCACACCGGCACCGGCGGCCACCGCGGCTGAGCAGCTTTCACGTCGCGCATGCCCAGTCCCGCAGCATCGACGCGACGGTGGCCGGCCGGTGGTCGGCACTGCCGACTCCCGAGCCGGATTCCACACTGCGGGCGCACTATCAGGCCGAGCTGCTGCTCAACCGCCACGGTGTGTTGACCCGAGGCGCGGTCGGCGCCGAAGCCGTACCGGGCGGTTTCGCCACGCTCTACAAGGTGCTGACGGCGTTCGAGGACGCCGGCCGCTGCCAGCGCGGCTACTTCGTCGAGTCGCTGGGTGGCGCGCAGTTCGCGGTGGCGTCGACGGTGGACCGGCTGCGCAGCTACCTCGATGGTGTCGACCCGCAACGTCCCGCGTACCGGGCGGTGGTGCTGACGGCCGCCGATCCGGCCAACCCGTACGGCGCGGCGCTGCCGTGGCCGACCACCGACGGCACCGCGCGGCCGGGCCGCAAGGCCGCGGCGCTCGTTGTACTGGTCGACGGTGCGCTGGTCTGGTTTTTGGAGCGCGGCGGTCGGTCGTTGCTCAGTTTCACCGACGACGCCGAAGCCGGCCGGGCGGCGGCCGTGGCGCTGGCCGAGCTGGTCGGCGCACGGCGCATGGATTCCCTGCTGGTCGAGCGAATCAATGGTGTTTCGGTGTTGCAGTCGCGGGACGTTCCTGCCTACACCGCACTGACCGAAGCCGGATTTGCCCGCACCCCGCGCGGGTTACGCCTGCGCTGAGCACATGCCCGAAGGCGATACCGTCTGGCACACCGCCGCCAAGCTGCGCGAAGCCTTGGCCGGAAAGACACTGACCCGCTGCGATATTCGAGTTCCGCGGTTCGCCACCGTCGATCTGAGCGGCGAGGTGGTCGACGAGGTACTCAGCCGGGGCAAGCACCTGTTCATTCGGGTCGGCCCCGCCAGCATCCATTCGCACATGAAGATGGACGGTAGTTGGCAGGTCAGCCCCACACGCGTCGACCACCGGGTGCGAATCATCCTGGAGGCCGGGCCAACTCGCGTCGCCGGTGTCGACCTCGGCGTGCTGGAGGTGCTCGAACGCGACCGCGACACCGAGGTGGTCGCGCACCTGGGGCCCGATCTGCTGGACCCCGATTGGGATGCGCAGGTGGCTGCGGCGAACTTGATGTCGGATCCGCAGCGACCGCTCGGCGAGGCGCTGCTCGACCAGCGAGTGATGGCCGGAATCGGCAACGTCTACTGCAATGAATTGTGTTTTGTCAGCGGACATCTGCCGACCGCGCCGGTCAGCGCGGTCACCAACCCGCAGCGTCTGGTGTCCCGCGCTCGTGACATGCTGTGGCTCAACCGCTTCCGCTGGAACCGCTGTACCACCGGCGATACCCGGACCGGCCGCCAGCTGTGGGTCTACGGGCGAGCCGGCCAACAGTGCCGTCGCTGCGGCACCCGGATCAACCATGACGACAGCGGTGAACGGGTGGTGTACTGGTGCCCGTCGTGCCAGCGGTGAGTCCGACGTCGTAACTCACTTGTCTGACCGGGCGGCATAGGCGACGGCGACCTCGGCCGCCAAGGCGGCGTTATCAGCGATCAGTTGCTGGTTCACCGCGACGCTTCGGCCACCCGTCAGCTCCTCTACCAAGGCCAGCACGGCGGGCGTGACTGCCTGACCGGTCACTCCGGCCTGCTGCACGCGGCTCACCGCCTCGGCGAGCACCGGTTCGATGTCCAGCTCGGGGTCGGGCGCGCGCCCCAGCAGCAGCCCGGATGAGCCGGCCAAGCGCCAGTGAGTCGCCGCGACTCGAGCGGCATCGGCGGCACTGTCCAGGCGAGCGGCTACCGGCGGACCGCCCGCGCCGCGATAAAACACCGGGAGCGTGTCGGTGCGCCAGCCCAGCACCGGCACGCTGAGCGTCTCGAGCAGTTCAGCAGTGGCGCTGACGTCGAGGATGGCCTTGGCGCCCGACGACACCAGCATCGCCGGCGTTTGCGCTAACTGCACCAGATCACCGGAGATGTCTAGGTTTTCGGCGAAGCCGCGATGGACGCCGCCGATCCCGCCAGTGCCCATGAACCGGATGCCGAGAAGACGGCACACGGCCAAAGTTCCGCCGACGGTGGTGGCGCCGAGCGCACCCTGGACCACACAGGCGGCGATGTCGCTGGCGCCCACTTTGCGGGCCTGGGTCCCGGCCTCGGCGAAGCGGACAAGCTCGGCTTCGCCAAGCCCGGCCCGGACTATCCCGTCCACGATGCCGATCGTGCAGGGGACAGCCCCGCCGGCGCGGACTCGCTGCTCGGCCTGCTGCGCCGCGAGCAGCCCACGCCCGTGGGCGAAGCCGTGCGAAACCAGCGTGGTCTCCAGCGCAACGACAGGGCGGCCCGACTCCAGCGCGTGGCCCACTTCGTCGGCCACGCGCAGCACGCCGTCGACATCCGCCGGTATCATCGCTTTTGCTCCTGTCGTCGAAACTTGCTCCCCAATGCTGGGCCACGGGCAGGCGCGAAATTCGTCGAAACCAAGGGGCGGTTTCGGGAATAGAACTTGTCGGCCAACCGTTGATGCTGGCTGGTGTGACCCCGATCACCGACCGATTCTCGCCAGATTAGTGGAGGACATAGCCGTGTTAACACTGCAGAACCACGACAGCCTTAACAATCTGCGCGTCATCGGCTCTCTCAATAGCTCGCTGACGGGTTCGCTACCGGCGCGAGTGTGGGACACGGTGCGCGGCCTCGTGCAGGCCGTCGCGCGCACGCAGGCGCAGTGCAGCGAAGATGTTGCGGCCGATCAGGGTTCGCAACCGAATGACGCTGACGCCGCGCCGCGAATTTTGGCCCGCGGTCTCGAGCGCTGCTGACGAGTCCGAAGTTCAGCATTGACACCAGCCGGGCCGGTACCGGCTGACGAATTGTCTGCGGACTCCGCTGATCGGATCATCGAATTCCAGCGTGTGCGCCAGCAACTGCAGTGGTGAGCTGAAATCATCTGGTGCCACCTCGACCACCTTCGGGTACAACGGATCTCCGTAAATCGGCAAGCCCAGGGCCGCCATGTGTACCCGCAACTGGTGGGTCCGACCGGTCCGCGGCGTCAGCCGGTACAACCCACCCGGCGCGATCAGCTCGACGAGTGTCTCGGCGTTCGGCTCACCCGGCTCTTCGCGAGCCTGTAAATTGCCCCGGCGCTTGATGATTCGACTGCGCAGCACCTGCGGAAACGGGATATCCGGGTTTACCGCGGCGCGAGCCAGGTACGTCTTGTGCACGGCGCCGCGGGTGAACAGGGTCTGATAGCGCCCACGAAGCTCACGGCGGGTGGTGAACAGCAACACCCCAGCGGTGAGCCGGTCGAGCCGATGCGCCGGGCTCAGCTCCGGCAGATCCAGCTCGCGCCGCAGCCGCACCAGGGCGCTCTGCGCGACATGCCGACCGCGCGGCATGGTAGCCACAAAGTGCGGCTTGTCGACGACGACAATGTCGTCGTCACGATGAAGCACCGGGATGTCGAACGGCACCGGGACTTCGTCGCGCAACTCGCGGTACAGGTAGACACACGCGCCGGGCGGCAGCGCCGTCGTCTCGTCGACAACCGAACCGTCGGCGCAAACCACCTCGCCAGCAAGCACTTTCGCCCGGGCTTGCTCGCCGAACCGGGTGCCCAACTCGTCGATCACCGGCCCGCCGCGCAGCCGCACCCGGGCGGGCCCCAGTCCGTCGCGGACCGGCAACGGCGGAACTCCCACCCGTTAAGCCTTACACGGCGCGGGCTCTACAGGCCGAGCAGGTCGTCCAGGGTCAGACCGAAGAACGCCGGGTCGAGGGCCAGCAGGTAGTCTGCCACCGCGGTGGCGTCGCCCACCGTTAGTGTGCTGCCGTGCGGCAGCAGGTCGGACAGCACAGCGGCCAGCGTCTCGTCGCCCCACGGGGTGGGGGTGCCGAGTGGCCCAGTGGTCGAAATGTTGCTCAGGAAGTCGTCCCAGGGCACGTTGACGTCCGGGATGCCCAACAGTTGCCCGATTTCCGCGTCGCTGAGCGCGATGGTGATGCCGCCGATAGTGATGTCGGTGTTGTCCAGGTAGTCGCCCAGCGTCGTCGTGGAAGTGTCGGTCTGTAGCAGCGAACTGAGCAATTCGCTCACGTCGTCGTCGGCAGTCAGGGGGTCGAGGCAGATCCCGAGGACGACATCGCCGAATCCGCAAAGGCCGCCGACGAGCCCCGAGAACTCCCCCAGGCCGAACGCGTCGAACAAGTCGAGTATCGATGTGCTGCTGGGGTCTGCGCCCAGCAGGGCTGCCGCCAGGTCGTCGATGTCGAGACTGCTCACCGGGTCGTTGCCGATGTACATGGTGCTCAGCAAGGCGCCGACATCCTCGCTGAGGAGGCCACCAGAGATCTGGTCCAGGGTGGTGTCAGTCGGGTTGAGTTCGGCCAGCAGCTCGCGCAGCTGCGACGAGGTGTCGAGGTCGCCCGGCAGCGCGCCCAGCAGGCTGCCCAACGTCATTTGACCACCGATGAGCTCGTTCAGTTGCTGCTGGCCTATCCCCAGGGCATCCAGCAGGGCCTTGAGGCTGTCGTTGAAGGTCGGGGCTGCCGCGAACGCGACGTCACGCTGCACGTGATCGACAAGCCCCGCAGAAGCGGTCGGGCCCGCCGGAGCCGCCCCGAGGAATGCGGCGCCGGCCATGACCGTACCGGCGGCGACCGCACCGGCCTTCATCGCCAGCTGCGGGTGTGGTTGGCGTGTCGATACCGCCGCAGCGAAGACGCTGCGATCGCAAGTGGTCAACTTGGCAGACCTGCTTTGCCGGCGATGCCGTCCTCCCGACCGAACAGACATATTCAGCACCTTTCTCGACTGAAAATTACCTGAGGGTCTCTCAGCTAGTCGCAACCTAGAATGCTGTTATTCGCGTGTCAAGTACTTCTTGTCCACATGTCGAATGTTACCGAGAAGTAGCAGCTGCACGAGGTATTGATCCTGACATCGTTTGCTGTCAATAGACCCAGGTACACCCGTCAGAATCGATTCAGCTACCGATCAGCCGGATTTAACCACACGAAGCCTGAGTATCCGCTGAGAGCGGTACGCCACGCCGGCCGCCATCCGAAAAGATTTGCTGGTCGCGGACCGAACGTCAATTAAGCGGCACTGGCTCCAGAATTTCGGCGCGTGCCTCAGGGGCGCTGGCCCGCAGCGCATCCGCGGATTCATCGTCGGGCTGCGCCTGCGACTGCACCTCGGCGTGCACCCGGGCGGTGTAGGTCTCGACCTCGCGATCGATGTCGGCGTCGGTCCATCCCAGGATCGGCGCGACGATGTCGGCCACCTCGCGGGCACAGTCGACGCCCCGGTGCGGATACTCGATCGAGATACGCATCCGGCGGGCCAGGATGTCCTCCAGGTGCAACGCACCCTCGGCGGCGGCCGCGTAGGCGGCCTCCACCCGCAGATACACCGGTGCCTCCGCGATGGGGTTCAGCAGATCCGGTCGGTCGGCGGCCAGCGCCAGCACCTCGCTGATCAATGACCCGTACCGGTCTAGCAGGTGACGCACCCGGTAGGGGTGCAGATTTCGCTCCGCGCCGACGTGTTCCACCTGGTTGATCAGCGCGAAGTAGCCGTCGGCGCCGAGCAGGCGCACCTTCTCGGTGATCGACGGCGCGACGCGGGCCGGAATGTATTGCGCGGCAGCGTCGATGGCGTCGGAAGCCATCACCCGGTAGGTGGTGTACTTGCCGCCGGCGATGGCGACCAACCCGGGCGCGGGTACCGCCACGGCGTGCTCACGGGACAGCTTGGAGGTGTCGTCGCTCTCGCCGGCCAGCAGCGGGCGCAGCCCGGCATAAACCCCGTCGATGTCGGCGTGCGTCAACGGGGTGGCCAGCACGGTGTTGACGGTGCCCAGGATGTAGTCGATGTCGGCCTTGGTCGCCGCCGGGTGAGCCAAGTCCAGATCCCACTGGGTGTCGGTCGTCCCGATGATCCAGTGATTGCCCCACGGGATCACGAACATCACCGACCGCTCGGTGCGCAAGATGATGGCCACGTCGCTGACGATGCGGTCCCGCGGCACCACGATGTGCACGCCTTTGGAAGCACGCACCTGAAAACGTCCGCGTTGCTTGGACAATGCCTGGATCTCGTCGGTCCACACACCCGTCGCGTTGACCACGACGTGGCCACGGACCTCGGTCACCGAGCCGTCCTCGGAGTCGCGCACCCGCACCCCGGTCACCCGGTCACCTTCGCGCAGCAACGACACCACCTGGGTCGACGAGCGCACCACCGCTCCGTAATGGGCGGCCGTACGCGCGACGGTCATGGTGTGGCGGGCGTCGTCGACGACGGTGTCGTAGTAGCGGATACCGCCGATCAGCGAGCTGCGCTTGAGACCCGGACACAGCCGAAGCGCACCTGCGCGGGTCAAATGCTTTTGCGCGGGAACAGATTTCGCGCCGCCAAGCTGGTCGTAGAGGAAAATGCCCGCGGCAACGTAGGGGCGCTCCCACCACCGCTTGGTCAGTGGGAACAAGAACGGCAGCGGCTTGACCAGATGCGGGGCCAACGTCGTCAAAGACAGTTCCCGCTCGTACAGCGCCTCGCGCACCAGCCCGAATTCCAGCTGCTCGAGGTAACGCAGCCCGCCGTGGAACATCTTCGACGAGCGGCTCGACGTGCCGGAGGCGTAGTCGCGCGCTTCGACCATCGCGACCTTCAACCCGCGGGTGGCCGCGTCCAGCGCGCACCCGGAGCCCACCACGCCACCGCCGATGACCACCACGTCGAATTGCTCGGCGCCGAGTCGCTCCCAGGCAGCCCTGCGCTGCTGCGGCCCCAACGCAGAGGCCGGCCAGAACTGTTCGCTCACGGCACAGGACTCCTGTTATCGGTCGGTAGGCGCTGGCCTTAGGCTACCGGCCGTCAATCAAGATCATCGTGTGCCATCAGCCGGCGGGCCGCCTCGGTGATCGAGCCCGACAGCGACGGATAAACGACCAGCGTTCGCGCCAGCTGATTGACCGTGAGCCGGTTCTGCCCCGCCACCGCGATCGGCATGATCAGCTCGGAGGCGATCGGCCCCCCCACGACCCCGCCGATCACCACGCCGGTGGCCTGCCGGCAGAACAGCTTCACGAAGCCCTGCCGCAGCTCCGACATCTTGGCCCGCGCGTTGGTTCTCAACGGCAACATGATGGTCCGGGCCGGCACCGATCCGTCGTCGATGGCCGATTGCGGGACACCGACCGCCGCGATCTCCGGCCGGGTGAACACGGCCGCCGCCACCGTGCGCAGCCGAATCGGCGTCACCGCCTCGCCCAAGGCGTGATACATCGCGATCCGGCCCTGCATCGCGGCCACCGACGCCAGCGGCAGCAGACCGGTGCAATCCCCTGCGGCGTAGATCCCGGGCACCGACGTGCGCGACACCCGGTCGACCCTCAGGTAGTTGCCGGGCCCGAGTTGGATCCCGACGCGCTCGAGGCCCAGGCCTTCGGTGTTGGGCGTCGACCCGATCGTCATCAGGGCATGGCTGCCCTCGACAGTTCGCCCGTCGGTCATCGTGACGACGACCCCGCCGTCGACGCGGGTCACCGAGGCCGCGCGTGCGTTCTTGACCAGCTTGACGCCGCGCTCGGCAAAAGACTCCTCCAGCACCGCAGCGGCGTCGGCATCTTCATAGGGCAACACCCGGTCGCGGCTGGCCACCACGGTCACGTCCACGCCGAGTTCGGTGTAGGCGCTGACGAATTCGGCACCGGTGACACCGGAGCCGACCACGATGAGATGGTCGGGCAGCGAATCGAGGTCGTAGAGCTGGCGCCAGGTCAGGATGCGCTCGTCGTCCGGCTGCGCCGACGGCAGGATCCGGGGGCTGGCGCCGGTGGCGATCAGCACCACGTCGGCGTCGAGCTCGCTGGTGCTGCCGTCGTCGGCGGTCACCCTGACACAGTGCTGGGCCAGCCCGGGGCGCGCGTCGACCAGTTCGCCTTTCCCGGCGATGACCTCGACACCCACGCTGCGCAGCTGGGTGGCGATGTCTGCGGACTGGGCAGCGGCCAGCGTCTTGACCCGCCGGTGGATTTCCGGCAGCGAGATCTTGGCGTCGTCGATGTCGATGTCGAAGCCCAGCCGGCTGGCGCGGCGTAGCTCGGTGCGCAGCCCGGTGGAGGCGATGAAGGTCTTCGACGGAACACAGTCGGCCAAGACCGCCGCACCGCCGATGCCGTCGGAGTCGACCACAGTGACCTGGGCATCGCGTGTGGCGGCCACCAGCGCCGCCTCATAACCGGCCGGCCCTCCGCCGACGATCACGATGCGGCTCGTCACATCCCTAACCTAGCGTGGCGCGCCGTCTAAGCTTTTGGACCGTGCCGCTCTATGCCGCCTACGGGTCGAACATGCATCCGGAGCAGATGCTCAAGCGGGCGCCGCATTCGCCGATGGCGGGAACCGGTTGGCTGCACGGCTGGCGGCTGACCTTCGGTGGCGAGGACATCGGCTGGGAGGGGGCGCTGGCCACCGTCGTCGAGGATCCGGGCTCGAAAGTCTTCGTGGTGCTCTACGACGTGACACCGGCCGACGAGCGCAATCTCGACCAATGGGAGGGGTCCGAGCTCGGCATCCACAAGAAGATCCGATGCCGTGTGGAGCGGTTGACCGGGTTTTCTCCGGACGCTGCCCCCGAGCCGGTGCTGGCCTGGTTGTACGTCGTCGACGCCTGGGAAGGCGGGCTGCCGTCCGCCCACTATCTGGGTGTGATGGCTGATGCCGCCGAAATCGCCGGGGCGCCACCGGAATACGTGCATGACCTGCGAACCCGCCCCGCCCGCAACATCGGCCCCGGCCACGGCGAGTAATTCTTTTTTTGCCGCGAGCGGGCGTGTCTGTACGGCGACACGCCGTGCGTGCCGACAATTTCCGCCCGTTCGTGCGCAGGATTAGGCAGCCTTCGAACGCTCCAGCTGGATCTCGATACGGCGGACAAGCTCCCACGGCCGTCGTCTGACGTCTTCGGCGACGATCGGCACAACCGCCCAACCCACTTCTTGCAGGGCAGCCGTGCGACGGCGATCTCGCACGAAGGCCTCCGGCCCGGCGTGCCAATCGACGCCATCGTATTCCGCAGCCACGCCGTACTCGGGCCAGGCAAAGTCGACCCGCCAAACTTGCCGGTCATTGCAAAGGATTTCGTATTGCAGCACCGGCGTAGGCAAACCACCGTCGAGCATGACGAGCCGGGCCTCGCTTTCCATAGGTGACTCCGCCTCTGGAGAAGCCAGCGGAAGCAGCTGACGCACAGCCACGATGCCGCGACGGCCGGACTGGAGTGCCGCTGACCTGCGCAGGTCGTCATGGCTGCAGGTCCGACTTCGCAGCGCCGCGTCCAGCGTTGCCAGTGCTCGGGGCCGCCGCAGGGCACGCGCCACCTCGATGGCAGTCCACGCCGGAGCGGTCGCAAGCCGGCCGCCAACCATGGTCAGCGGGGCGTCCTTGCGTCGATGGACGACAAGACCGTTGACAGACCGCAAGTTATGGTCACCGGAATCGAGGACATGCAAGTCCCTGGTGTCTTCTGTGTCGAAGCCATAGGCGGCTGCGGCTGTACCCAGGCACATGGCGACTGTGTTTCCGGTAGCCAGGTCCAAGCCGCGGAGCCGCAATTGGGTATCCACTTCGCCGCGGCAGTACACGCCATGCCAAAGCCATTGCAGAACACCATGTTTCAGTGCAGACTCAAGTTCACGCCGGGTCAGCAGGGTCAGCGCCTGACCTGACGTCACAACCCCGCCTTGCTGATCGAGCAGCCGTGTGAGCTGTTGGTTCATGGCGGTCATCGTGGAGCCACTCTGAGCGCTGCGGCATTCACCCCACGCATGCCTGTGCATAGCTACGGCACCGCCCCGCGAGCGGGCGCAAATTGCTAGCCCGTGCGGCGTGTCGGCGTACAGACACGCCCGCTCGCGGCCAAAAAGGGGCGCAAAAGCTAAGCCAGAGCGGCCTGTTCGACGATGTTGACCATGACCCGCACGCCGATCGCCAGGGCCCGCTCGTCGAGGTCGAACGTCGGCTGGTGCAAATCCAGCTGCGGGCCGTGACCCGGCCACACCCCCAGCCGTGCCATCGCGCCGGGCACTTCCTCCAGATACCAGGAGAAGTCTTCCCCGCCGCCGGATTGGCGGGTGTCGGCCAGCACCTCAGGGCCGACGGCATCGATGGCGTGCGCGAGGATCCGGGTCGACACCTCCTCGTTGACCACCGGCGGCACCCCGCGGTGGTAGGCCAGCGTGTGCTCGATCCCCAGCGGCGCCAACAGCGACGACACCGCCTCCCGGATGATGCCCTCCAGGCTCTGCCAGGTCTCCCGGCTGGCCGTGCGGACCGTGCCGGCCAGCACTCCGGTCTGCGGGATGGCGTTGGCGGCCACGCCGGCGTTGACCGCGCCCCACACCAACACCGTGCTCCTGCGCGGGTCGATGCGCCGCGACAACACACCGGGCACCCCGGTGATCAGGGTGCCGATCCCGTAAACCAGATCGGCGGTCAGGTGTGGCCGCGAGGTATGCCCGCCGGGGGAATACAACACGATCTCCAGCCGGTCGGCGGCCGACGTGATCGGGCCCGGTTTCACCGCGACCCGTCCGACGGCCAGCCGCGGATCGCAGTGCAGCGCGAAGATGCGGCTCACCCCGGACAGCGCGCCGGCGGCGATGGCGTCGATCGCGCCACCGGGCATCAGTTCTTCGGCGGCCTGGAAAATCAACCGCACCCCGACCGGCAGTTCGGGCACCGAGGCCAACGACAGCGCAGTGCCCAGCAGGATCGCGGTGTGCGCGTCGTGGCCGCAGGCGTGCGCGACGTTGGGCATCGTCGACTCGTAGGGGGCGCCGGTGCGCTCGGCCATCGGCAGCGCATCCATGTCGGCGCGCAGCGCAATCCGCGGCTGATGCTCAGGTCCGAAATCGCAGATCAGGCCGGTCCCACCCGGCAGCACCTTGGGGTTGAGCCCCGCGTCGACCAACCGCTCGGCGACGAATTGTGTGGTGGCGAACTCCTGGCGGCCCAACTCCGGGTAGCGGTGGATGTGCCGACGCCACTCGATCAGCTCGTCGTGATGGGCGGCCAGCCAGGATTCGGCGATGTCACTCAGGCTCATGATGCCGCTCGCAGCTCGCGTGCCGCCAACACCCGGTCGCGTTCGCGCGGCGCCTCGGCGAGTTGAACCACCGTGCGCGCCAACATGATTGCGCCGTCGATTACCGCGCGGTCCGCGCTGGGACTGACCGCGGCCGCGGTGAACGCGGGTTGATGCAGTGACGCACCGTCGGTGTCCACGGCGACCATCGGATGAATCCCCGGCAGTAGCTGGGTGACATTGCCCATGTCGGTGCTACCGACCGCGGACGCCGATTCGAGCTCATCGTCGAGCGGTACCCGCCCCAGCCGCACCATCTCGTCGCGGACCGCGCCGGTCAGCCAGGGGTCGGACTTGAGCGCGTCGTAGGTCGGCTCGGTGGCTTCGACGCTGTAATCGCAGCCGGTGGCCACCGCACCGGCCAGCATGCAGTCGCCCACCCTGGCTTCCAGATCCCGCAGCAGTGATCGGTCGGGCGCACGCAGCGCGTACTGCAGTTCGGTGCGGGCCGGAACGACATTGGCGGCCTGCCCGCCGTCGGTGACAATCCCGTGCACCTGCTGGCCGGGCACCAGTTGTTGGCGCAGCAAGCCGACGGCGACCTGGGCGATGGTGGCCGCGTCGGCGGCGTTGACCCCCAGGTACGGCGCCACCGACGCATGGGCCTCCCGGCCGTCGTAGCGGACCCGGATGCCCGATAGCGCCAGTGATCGCGCTGCCGCGATGTCGACCTGCGCGGGGTGCATCATCACCGCGACCGCGACGTCGTCGAAGACACCGGCCTTGAGCAGCAGGATCTTGCCACCGCCGAATTCCTCGGCGGGGGTGCCGATCAGCGCGACCGTCAGGCCCAAGTCCTCGGCCACGTCCGCCAACGCCAGCGCGGTACCGACCGCCGATGCGGCGATGATGTTGTGCCCACAGGCATGTCCGATTCCCGGTAACGCGTCGTATTCGGCGCAGACGGCGACAACCAATGGCCCGCCGCCGAAGTCGGCGCGAAATGCGGTGTCCAAACCTCCTGCAGCAACGGTGATTTCAAAGCCACGCTGCGCTACCAATGCCTGGGCCTTCGCGCAGCTGCGATGCTCGGCGAACGCTAACTCCGGTTCGGCGTGAATCGCGTGGGACAACTCGATCAGGTCGATGCCCCGGCGCCGTACCGCGTCTTCGACGGCATCCGACGCGGTGGCTGTGGGCACTCTTGCAGTATCTCACCTGGCCAATATCGGCGATTACAAGGACTAAGCTCCCCGTCTGTGACTGCTCCGCCCGATCCCGAGGCACTTGCCGACCGGGCGGCGAAGCTCATCGCCGAGGCCACCGGCATCATAGAACACGACGTCGCGATCGTTCTGGGCTCGGGCTGGGCGCCGGCCGTCGCGGCGCTGGGCGACGCGACCGCGGTGTTGTCGATGGCTGAATTGCCCGGCTTCACTCCGCCCACCGCGGTGGGGCACACCGGCGAGGTTACGTCGGTGCGGATCGGTGCCCATCGGGTGTTGGTGCTGGCCGGTCGCATCCACGCCTACGAGGGCCATGACCTGCTGCACGTCGTGCATCCAATCCGGACGGCGTGCGCGGCCGGGGCGCGCGTGGTGGTGCTCACCAACGCATCCGGTGCGCTGCGGCCCGAATTCGAGGTCGGCCAGCCGGTGCTGATCAGCGATCACTTGAACCTGACCGCGCGCTCGCCGCTGGTCGGGCCGCAGTTCGTGGACATGGTCGACGCCTATGCGCCGCGGCTGCGGGCGCTCGCCCGCACCGTCGACCCGGCGCTGGCCGAAGGGGTGTACGCGGCTATGCCCGGACCGCACTACGAGACGCCGGCCGAGATACGGATGTTGCGGGTGCTCGGGGCCGATCTGGTGGGCATGTCCACCGTGCACGAGACGATCGCGGCGCGCGCGGCCGGCGCTGAGGTCCTGGGTGTGTCGCTGGTGACCAACCTGGCGGCCGGAATCACCGGCCAACCGCTCAGTCACGCCGAGGTGCTGGCCGCGGGGGCGGCGTCGGCGACGCGGATGGGTTCGCTGCTGGCCGACGTGGTCGCCCGGCTGTGACCCCCCAAGACTGGATAGCCCACGACCCCGACCCGGTGACTCGCGCCGAACTGGCCGCATGCGACGCCGCTGAGCTGTCCGCGCGGTTCGCGCGGCCGCTGAAGTTCGGCACCGCCGGGTTGCGCGGGCCGGTGCGCGGCGGCCCGGACGCGATGAACCTCGCCGTGGTGATGCGCGCCAGCTGGGCGGTGGCGCAAGTCCTCAACGACCGCCAAGGCCCGAAAACGGTGATCGTCGGTCGCGACGCTCGGCACGGCTCGGCCGAGTTCGCTGTCGCTACCGCGGAAGTACTAGCCGCCCAGGGGTTCTCGGTCACCCTACTGCCGAACCCGGTGCCGACACCGGTGCTGGCGTTCGCGGTGCGAAAGCTCGGAGCGGCGGCCGGAATCCAGATCACCGCGTCGCACAACCCGCCGAGCGACAACGGCTACAAGGTGTATTTCGAGGGCGGGATCCAGATCGTCTCCCCCGTCGACCGCGCCATCGAAACCGCAATGGCCACGGCGCCGTTCGCCGACCAGATACCCCGGGCACCCGTCGAACCCGCCACCACCGATCTGGTCCAGCGCTATATCGAGCGTGCGGCACGGGTGCGACGCTCGTCGGGCTCGGTTCGGATAGCGCTGACGCCGTTGCACGGGGTCGGCGGCGTGGTCGCGGTCGAGACACTGCGGCGCGCCGGCTTCGACGACGTGCACACCGTCGCCGCGCAGTTCGCGCCGGATCCCGGCTTCCCCACCGTCGCGTTTCCCAACCCCGAAGAGCCCGGCGCCACCGACGCACTGCTGGCTCTGGCCGCAGACGTCCACTCCGACATCGCGATCGCGCTGGATCCCGACGCTGACCGGTGTGCGGTCGGGGTGCCGAATCCGGACGGTTGTTGGCGGATGCTTTCCGGCGACGAAACCGGTTGGCTGCTTGGCGATTACCTGCTTTCGCACACCGAGGCACCCGACCGCAGTGTGGTGGCGAGCACCGTGGTGTCCTCGCGGATGCTGGCAGCGATCGCCGCACACTACGGCGCGCGTCACGTGCAGACGCTGACCGGTTTCAAATGGTTGGCCCGCGCCGACGCGGATCTGCCCGACGCCACACTGCTCTACGCCTACGAGGAGGCGATCGGGCACTGCGTCGATCCGGACTCGGTCCGCGACAAGGACGGCATCAGCGCAGCGGTGCTGGCCTGCGACCTGGTGGCCGACCTGAAACGGCGGGGGCGGTCGGGGCTCGACGCCCTCGACGACCCCGCCCGCCGCTACGGCTTCCATGTGGGCGCCGCGGTGTCCCGACCGGTCACCGACGCCGACGAGGCGGCCGCCCTCATGCAACGACTGCGAACAGCGCCGCCCACGCGGCTGGTCGAATTCACCGCCAACACAACCGATCTGAGACCAGACACCGACGCACTGGTCTTCACCGGCGGTGACGCCGACACGTGGGCAAGGGTGGTGGTGCGCCCGTCGGGAACCGAACCAAAGGTCAAGTTCTACGTCGAGGTTCGCTGCCCTGATCGCGACCGTGCCGCCGAGGTGCGCACCAGACTGGTGGCCGAGGTGCAGCGCTGGTAGGTCAACGCGGCCCGAATTGCCGGTCTCCGGCGTCACCGAGACCCGGAACGATATAGGCGCGCTCGTCGAGCCGTTCGTCGATGGCGGCGGTGTACACGCGCGCCCCCGGCACTGCTTTCTCCAGTGCCGCAAGGCCTTCCGGCGCCGCAACCACACACAGCACGGTGATGTCGTGCGCGCCGCGACGAGTTAACAATTCGATGGTGTGGGTCATCGACCCGCCGGTGGCCAGCATCGGGTCGAGGACCATCACCGGCTGGCTGCGCAGATCGTCGGGCAGCGACTCCAGATACGGGACTGGACGGAAGGTCTGCTCGTCGCGGGCCACGCCGACGAAGCCCACCCGAGCTTCCGGCAGCAGCGCGTGCGCCTGATCCACCATGCCCAGCCCGGCCCGCAACACCGGCACCAGCAACGGCGGGTTAGCCAGGCGCGTCCCGGCTGTTTCGGCCAATGGCGTATGCACCATGACGATCTCGCAGGACGCATCACGAGTGGCCTCGTAGACCAGCATCAAGGTCAGATCCCGCAGCGCGGCACGAAAGGCCGCGCTGTCGGTGCGTTCGTCGCGCAACGTGGTCAGCCGGGCGGCGGCCAGCGGGTGATCGACGATGCGCACATCCACAACGGTCGACCTTACGGCCCGGTGGCCTAGGCCCCGAAGAAGTTGAAGATGTCGAACCCGAAGCCGATGAGGGCGAGCAACGGCTCTCCGGATATCAGCGGCGCACCGTCGAAAATGGCGTCCGGGCCGAGAATGTCGGACAAATTCAACGACTCGGCCAAGTCGCTCCAGGAGTTGAGCAGCAACTGATCCAGCTCATTGGTGAAGTTGTAGCCCGACAGCATCGAGTCGACAACCGATTGCGGAATCGGTGACTGGCCCGCCTCGTCCAGCAGGACGTTGATCGGGCCCACAAAACTTTGCACGCCGGCATATTGCATACCGGCGAGCATTTGCAGCGGATCCATCTTCGGGAAGAAGCCGAAGACATCGGACTCCACGAGTTCGCCCGACGCGTTGACCTGCCAGGGACCGATGGCGTCGGTGCCGTTGACGCCGACGAACGGGTCCCCGGGGTTGCCGTAAGCCCAATTGATGCCCAGCGCCATGCCCGGCGCGAAGGCGTCGTAGAAGAACTGCCCCGCCGGCCCGGCGTCGTGCAGAAACGCCAGCAACGGCAGCGGCGCCGGGATGCTGTAGAAGTGGGTCTCGCCGATGGTGCCCAGATCAACGATGTTGTCGATGTCCAGGGTCGTGCCGGGATGCGGGTACAACCCGTGCACCGTTTGGACCCCGACCAGGGCGTTGATGACGGCCAGCAGGTTGGTGGGATCCGCAGGGAAGTTGGCCCATCCGTCGTAGGTGGCGGTATAGACGTCGGTCGCGAATGCGTCGGTCGGGGTCGGCCCGATGCTCAGCGGCACATTCAGGAACGGCAGGTGCTGGGGCTCGCCGTCCAGGCCGTTCGGGAAGTCGAAGCGGTCCAGCATGCCGCCGATCGGATTATTCGGGCTACCGATCACCACCACATGCAGGTTGCTCGGGTCGAAGTCACCCCCTGGCGGATTCTCGATGAGATTTTGCATCTCCATGGTGGCGATCACGGCGCTCTGCGAATACCCGAATACGACGACATTGTCGCCGTTTTCGAGCTGCGGCACGATCGCATCGTCGAGTTGCTGGGCGCCCACGTTCAACGAGTCGCCGAAATTCAGGTTGGTCCATTCCGGGTGGCCGGGAGGCCCGGGGAAGCATATCGGCGGGCAGAACTCCTCGGGAGTGAGCAAGCCGTGGAAGTCGTATGTGGAAAACGGTTGCAGGTAAAGGTTTTCGACCTGGCTCATGTAGTCGCCCACGGTGGGGTCGGGAACACCGGTGCCGCTCATGATCCAGCCTTCGTTGGCCAGCAGCGCGGCTTCAGCGAGGATTGTTTTCACATCGACCGTCGACACCAGGACCGACGTCGCTCCGAGGGCGGCCGCGCCGGCAATTGCCAGCATCGCGTTAGCTCGTGAACGGGACCTTCGACCTGACATCGCGACCTCTCCCAACCAGTCCAAACTCCAGCGCCGATGATGCCCTCCGCGCGCGCCCGCGGGGGTCAAAATCAAATATTTTCTCGACTGTCAACACACGTCGACGATCCCCGTCAGCAGCCAAAACCGTTCATATACTGCGGCCATGCGAGGCCCACACCGACCGAAAAGCAATCGGCTGCGCGCTGCCGGGCTGCTCGGTGTGCTCGCGACGGCGGCGACGCTGGGGCCCGTCCCGGCGGACCGCGCCGGCCCGCCGCCGCGCTTGGCCGCAGCGGGCGTTCCGACTCCCGCACACGTCGTTGTCGTTGTCGAAGAAAACCGCTCGTACGCCAACGTCATCGGTAACCGTGCCGCGCCCTACATCAACTCGCTGGCCGCAGGCGGAGCATCGATGACGCAATCCTTCGCCGAAGTCCATCCGAGCCAACCCAACTACTTCGCCCTGTTCGCCGGAAGCACCTTGGGCGTCACCGAGAACACCTGCCCGGTCAACGCCGGCAACACTCCGAACCTGGGTTCGCAGTTGCTGGCCAGCGGACGCACCTTCGTGGGTTTCGCCGAAAGCCTGCCCGCCGTCGGTTCGGAGGTCTGCAGCGCCGGCAAGTACGCGCGCAAGCACGCACCGTGGGTGAACTTCAGCAACATTCCCCGCACCAACTCGGTCCCGTTCTCGGCTTTTCCGCCGCCCGGAAGCTACGCGAGCCTACCCACCGTCTCGTTCGTCATCCCCAACGTCGACAACGACATGCACGACGGCTCGATCGCGCAAGGCGACACCTGGCTGTACCGCAACCTGTCGTCCTACGCCGAATGGGCGAAGGCAAACAACAGCCTGCTGATCTTGACCTGGGACGAAGACGACAACAGCCAGCGCAATCAGATTCCGACCATCTTCTACGGCGCCAACGTCAAGCCGGGAACCTACAGTCAGCCGATCAGTCACTACAACGTGCTGTCGACCCTCGAGCAGATGTATGGACTGCCGAAGCTGGGTCTGGCGGCGCGGGCGCCGGCGATCACCGACATTTGGGTCGGCTAGCCTTTGCCGCATGGCTGCTGACCTCGTGCCCATTCGTTTGAGCCTGACCGCCGGCGACCGTTACACCATTTGGGCACCGCGCTGGCGGGATGCCGGTGACGAGTGGGAAGCGTTCCTGGGCAAAGACGAAGACCTGTACGGCTTCTCCACCGCTGCCGACCTGGTCGCATTCGTGCGCACCAACACCGACCACGACCTGGCCGATCATCCCGGCTGGAAGGCGTTGACGGAGGCCAACGCGCACAAGCTGAACCCCGCCGAAGACAGACAGTTCGACCTGATGGCGGTCGAAGAGCTGGTAGCGGAAAAACCGACCGCGGAATCGGTGACGGCGTTGGCGGGCACGCTGGCGATCGTCTCCTCGATCGGATCGGTGTGCGAGCTGCCGGCGGTGAGCAAGTTCTTCAACGGAAACCCCAGCCTCGCCACGGTGGCCGGCGGCATCGAGCACTTCAGCGGCCGTGCCGGACTCAAGCGCTGGAACGCTATCGCCGAAATCATCGGGCGCAATTGGGACGACGTCCTCGCCTCTATCGACGGCGTCGTCACCACGCCGGAGGTCGATGCGGCGGCGTCGTCGAAGGCCGCCGACGAATTGGCCGAGCCGCTCGAAGAGGAGCCCCAGGACACCGAAGAAGACACCGAAGAAGACACCGAAAAGGACACCGAAGAGGTCGCCGAAGAAGACGCGGGTGACGACGCCGAACCAGCGCAGGAACAGGGCCGCGCGCCCGGCGATGTTGCGGTGCTGGGTAGCGACGAGGACTTCTGGTTGAAGGTGGGCATCGACCCGATCCGGATCATGACCGGCGCCGGCACGTTCTACACCCTGCGCTGCTACTTCGACGACCGCCCGGTCTTTCTCGGCCGCAACGGGCGTATCAGTGTGTTCAGCTCGGAGCGGGCGCTGGCGCGCTATCTGGCCGACGAGCACGACCACGACCTGTCGGACATGAGCACCTATGACGACATCCGCACCGCCGCCACCGACGGTTCGCTGCAGATCGACGTCACCGACGACAACGTCTACGTGCTGAGCGGGCTGGCCGAGGATTTCGCTGACGGACCCGACGCGGTCGACCGTGAGCAGCTCGAGCTGGTCGTCGAGTTGCTGCGCGATGTCGGCGACTACGCCGAAGACAACACCGTCGAGAAGGCGTTGGCGACCGAACGCCCGCTGGGAGCACTGGTGGCCCATGTCCTCGACCCGGGGTCGGTGCCCGAGCCGACGCCGCCCTACGCCGAGGCGGTTCGGGAGTGGGAGGCGCTGGACCGCTTTGTGGAGTCGCGGCTGAGGCGCGAGTAGCCGCCGAGCGGCAGCAGCCGGTGGTCGCGGGTGAACACCCGACGCACCAGGCCGAGCGCGACCACCACAGTGGTGATCGCAACCGATCCCAAGATCAAGAACATCACCACCGCTTGCACCAGCACGGCCTGCACCGGCGGCACCCCCGCCAGGATGAGGCCGGTCATCGCACCGGGCAAAAACACCAGCCCGGTGGCTTTGGTGGTCTCGATTTGCGGCGACAGCGCCGAGCGCAAGGCCGTTCGCAGATAGGGCGTGGCGGCCTGACGGTATGGCTGCCCGAGGGCCAGCCGGGCTTCCACCTCGTCGCGTTTGTCTCGCAGCTCGTCGACCAGGCGCCGGGCCACCAAGACCGTGGCGGTCATCGAGTTGCCGATCATCATCCCGGCGATCGGCACCAGGGTTTGCGGCCGCAGTGGAAACACCCTCAGCCCGAACAGCACTGAAAGCGTGATGACGGCTGCGGCGCCGAACGCGACGATCGTCAGGGGCGCCAACCGGGGCACTTCGGGTGCGCGTCGGCGGGCGACGTCGCCGGCGTAGGCCACCATGCCCGCGGTCCATGCCCACGACCACCACAGCGAGCGCCCCGGCTCGAACAGCAGCGTCAGGGCGCCGCCCACCAGCAGCAGCTGGACCAGCGCGCGCGCCGCCGACCACACCACCTGCCGCTCCAAACCCAGCCGCTGCCACAGGGATATCGCCGCGGCGAAGCCCACCAGCGTCAGCGATATCGCCAATCCCACCCAGCTGACGTGTCCGTTCATCGCTTCACCTCCGGTCCGAACCCCGTGCAGCGGCCTTTGTCGATGTGCACGACCCAGTCGGCGATCCGCTCGGCTTGCGCGGCATCGTGGGTGACCCACAGGGCGGGGATTTTGTCGTCGTCGGAAAGTTGCCGCACCGCGCGTTCGATCTCGCCTGCGGCGGCGGCGTCGACGGCGGAGGTCGGTTCGTCCAAGAGCAGCACCTGGGGCTGCGCCATCAGCGTGCGGGCCAGGCAGACCCGCTGCGCCTCTCCGCCGGACAGCGCGGTCGCATCGCGCTGAAGCCAGGACCCGGTCAATGCCACCCGCCCCAGCATGTCGATCATTTGCTGATCGGTTGCATCCGGGTCGGCGGTGCGCAGGTTGTCGGCGACGGTGCCGGGAAACGGTGTCGGCCGCTGAAAACACATGCCCACCCGCCGGCGCAGCCAGAGCGGGTCGATTTCGGCTATATCGTCGCCGCAGAACGACACTCGCCCGCTTGTGGGCACCTCTAACCGATTGCACAGCCGCAGCAATGTCGACTTGCCCGATCCCGACGGGCCGAACACCACGGTGACCCCGCTCGCCGGGACGGCGGCGGTGAATCCGTCGAGCGCGCGCCGCCCGTCGCGCTCGACTACGACGTTGTCGAAGTCGAACACTGACTCGGTCTCGGTCACCGCGCCTCCTCACCGGCTCAGGTACCCCGCAAAGCAGACTGTATCGGTTTTCGATATCGTGTTTCGAGTGCGGCCCGCAGTGACGTCGATGGATCGACGTGACTTCCTCAAGTGGAGCAGCGCGGCCATGCTGACTGCCGCAGGGGTGGCCAGTTGTTCGCGCGCCCCGGCGAAGCCCGACTACACCTTGCGGATTACCCAGAGCGATGTCGAGACTGCGCCCGGTAAAGTCATCTCGACCACGACCTACAACGGCCAATTCCCCGGTCCGCTGCTGCGATTCACCGCAGGAAAACAGTCACGTGTGGACGTTTACAACGAAACCGACGCTCCTCAGCAGCTGCATTGGCACGGACAGCAGGTACCGGTGGATGTCGACGGATCCGCTGAAGAAGGCACCCCGTTCATTCCCGCGCATGGCATGCGCCAGATTTCGTTTGTCCCCGGGCCGGCGGGTTTGCGGTTCTACCACACCCACCTCACGCCGGGCGCCGATCTATCCGGTGGTCAGTACGGCGGTCTGGTCGGTCCGGTATACATCGAGCCCCGCAACGAGCCCGGCGCGTACGACCGAGAAGTGTTTCTCACGCTCAAGGAATTCGAGCCCAGCCTCACCCAGAGCGAGGAAATGTCCAGCGACTTCCTGGCCGGGGAACCGGTTGCCCAGTTACGTGATGTCGGCGAGCGGGCAATGGCCAGATCGATCGCGGCGGGAATGCCGCACGGTTACGAGATCGGCTACGAGACCTTCACTGTCAACGGACGCACCCTTGGGCACGGCGAGCCGATACGGGTGAAGTCCGGCGAGCGGGTGCTGCTTCAGGTGCTCAACGGCAGTGCGACCGAAAACCGCAGCCTGGCCCTGCCCGGCCACACCTTCACGGTCGTTGCGCTCGACGGCAACAAGGTGCCCAAACCCGCTGCGGTGCCGGTGTTGTGGCTGGGTGCCGGCGAGCGGATATCGGCACTGCTCGAGATGACGAACCCCGGTGTCTGGATTCTCGGTGATCTTTCCGACGAGGACCGCCGTTCCGGAATGGGGATCGTCGTCGAATACGCAGGCCGCACGGGCCAGCCGAGGTGGGGTCGACCACCCCCGTTTCGTTGGGACTACCGGTTATTCGCCGCTGAGCACCAACGCCCGGCGGCGGTCGACCACGTCATCGACCTGCTGATCGAAAAGCAGAACGCCGTCCACGACGGGTTCAACATGTGGACCATCAACGGCGCGCCTTTCACGATGGACAGCAAGCAGCCCGTAATCGATATCACCCACGGCAAGCGGTACCGCCTGCGATTCCGTAATGCCACGGATGACCTGCATCCCATGCACTTGCACCGGCATACTTTCGAAATCACCCATGTTGCAGGCACACCCACCGCCGGCATCCGTAAAGACGTCGCCATGCTCGGCGCCTATCAAACCATGGACGTCGACTTCCTCGCCGACCAGCCGAGCTTGTCGCTGCTGCACTGCCACCAACAACTGCACATGGATTTCGGCTTTATGACATTGCTTCGGTGTTCGTGATCATGCGGGAGTTCAAGCGGGCAGCCATACGGCTTCACATCCTGCATCACGCCGCCGATGACGAGGTCCACGGCGCGTGGCTTACCGAGGAGCTAAAGCGCCACGGCTATGACGTCAGCCCCGGCACTTTGTACCCAACGCTGCACAGACTCGAAGCCGACGGTCTACTGACCTCCCGGCGGCTGGTCGTCGACGGCCGCTCGCGCCGCGTGTATGCCGCCACCCGAGCCGGCCGCAAGGCACTCGCCGAGGATCGCCGGGTGCTGCGCGAGTTGGCGGCCGAGGTGCTCGGCGACTAGCCGATCAGTACCGCATACCGCGGCTTGATGACGTCGTCGATGATGGCCAGCCGCTCGTCGAACGGGATGAAAGCCGACTTCATTGCGTTGATGGTGAACCGCTCCAGATCACTCCAGCCGTAGCCGAATGCCTCGACCAGCCGGTGCATTTCGCTGCTCATCGTGGTGTCGCTGATCAGCCGGTTGTCGGTGTTGACCGTCACCCGGAAGCGGGCGCGTGCCAACAGGTCGAACGGATGCTCGGCGATGCTCTTCACCGCGCCGGTCTGCACATTGGAGCTCGGGCACAATTCCAGCGGAATTCGCTTGTCCCGCAGGATCGATGCCAGCCGACCCAACCGAATCGAGCCGTCCTCGGCGACTTCGATGTCGTCGACGATCCGCACACCGTGGCCCAGCCGGTCGGCACCGCAGAACGCGATCGCCTCGTGAATGGACGGCAGCCCGAACGCTTCACCCGCGTGAATAGTAAAGCGCGCGTTGTTGTCTCGCATGTATTCGAATGCGTCGAGGTGCCGCGTCGGTGGGTTGCCGGCCTCGGCCCCGGCGATGTCGAAACCGACAACCCCCTTGTCCCGGAATCGGATCGCCAGCTCAGCGATCGCGCGGGACACCGCCGCGTGGCGCATCGCGGTGACCAAGAGCCGCACCACAATGGGGCGTCCGGCGGCCGCGCACGCCTTTTCTCCGTCGACGAAGCCGGCCAACACCGCCTCGACGATCTCGTCGAATGACAGCCCGCGGTCGATATGCAACTCCGGCGCAAAGCGCACCTCGGCGTACACCACCGAGTCAGCCGCCAGGTCTTCGACACATTCGTAGGCCACCCGATGCAGTGATTCGGCCGTCTGCATGACCGCCACGGTGTGGGAGAACGGTTCCAGATAGCGCTCCAGCGAGCCGCTGTGCGAGCGGGTGCGAAACCAGGTCGCCAACTCGTCGACCTCGGTGGCCGGCAGCCCCTCGTATCCGATCTGGCCGGCGATGTCCAGCACCGTCGACGGTCGCAGCCCCCCGTCGAGGTGATCGTGCAGCAGCGCCTTCGGTGCCTTTTCGATCTGCTCGAGGGTCAGCGGCGTGGTCACGCGGTGATCCGATCGATGATCAGCGGCCGCCGGGCCGGCGCGGTGTCTCCGACGGCCCAGGCGCCGTCCAGTTCGGCCATCGCCGCGCCGAAGCGTTCCGGGGTGTCGGTATAGAGCGTGAACAGCGGCTCGCCGGCGGCTACCGGTTCCCCGGGCCGCCGATGGATGCGCACACCCGCGCCGGGCTGCACCCGCTCACCTGGCCGGGACCGCCCCGCGCCGAGCCGCCACACCGCCAGCCCTACCGCCATCGCATCGATGTCGCCCATTGTGCCGCTCCGACTTGCAGTGACGGTCTCTGAACACCTACCAATCGGCAACGGTACCGACAAGTCGCCGCCCTGGGCGGCGACTAGAGCACGGAACCGGTCCATCGCGCTGCCGTCGCGCAACGTCTGCGCCGGATCCTCGGCGTCGACCCCGGCGAGCTGCAGCATCTCGGTCGCCAGCGCGACGGTCAGCTCCACGACATCGGGTGGCCCCCCGCCGGCCAGCACGTCGAGTGACTCGGCGACCTCCAGGGCGTTGCCGGCGGTGCGGCCGAGCGGGCAGTTCATGTCGGTCAGCAGCGCGGTGGTGGGCACGCGGTGGGACGCACCGAGGGCCACCATCGTCTGGGCGAGCTCACGGCACTGCTCCTCGCAGCGCAGCAGCGCTCCGGACCCGACCTTCACGTCGAGAACCAGCGCGCCGGCACCCTCGGCCAGTTTCTTGCTCATCACCGAGCTGGCGATCAGCGGCAGCGACTCGACGGTCGCCGTGACGTCGCGCAGCGCATACAGCTTCGCGTCGGCCGGGGCCAGCCGTCCGGCCGCGAAGATCGCCGCGCCGATGTCCCGAAGCTGTTGGTGCACTTGACTATTCGGCAAATCAGCGGTGAATCCGGCGATCGATTCCAGTTTGTCCAGGGTGCCGCCGGTGTGCCCCAACCCCCGGCCGGATGCCTGCGGCACCGCCGCGCCGCAGGCGGCGACGACGGCCACCAGCGGCAACGTGATCTTGTCCCCGACCCCGCCGGTGGAATGCTTGTCGACCGTCTTGCGCGGCAGGTCGGTAAAGTCCAGCCGCTCACCGGAAGCCACCATCGCATCGGTCCACCGCGCGGTCTCCTCGGCGTCCATGCCGTTGAGGAAAATCGCCATCAGCAGCGCCGACATCTGTTCCTCGGCGATCAGCCCGCCGGTGTAGGCGTCGATGACCCAGTCGATGGCGGCCCCGGACAGCCGGCCGCCGTCGCGTTTGACCTTGATGATGGTCGGCGCGTCGAAAATCACGGCAGGTCGTCCGGGCCGAACGGCTCGGGCAGCAGGTCACCGAGCCGGCGCGGCCCGTCGGGATGATCGATCAGCAGATCCGGCCCGCCATGCTCCAACAGCACCTGCCGACAGCGTCCGCAGGGCATCAGCAGTGACCCACGGGCGTCAGCACAGACCAAAGCCAGCAGCCTGCCGCCGCCGCTCGAATGCAGGGCGCTGACCACACCACACTCGGCACAGAGACCTAGACCATATGAGACATTTTCCACATTGCAGCCGGTCACGACGCGGCGATCGTTGACCAGCGCAGCCGCCCCGACCTGCAGCCGCGAATACGGGGCATAAGCGCACTGTGCTGCCTGGATTGCATTGTCCCGCAGCACTTTCCAATCAATCTCGGCAGCCACGGCCATGATAGCGGTTGCGGGCGAGACGCATTGCGGCGCCGGGGTGCAGTGTTGGCCAAGTCACAAGCCCACCCTAGATCGGTCGTCGCGCCCCGCGTGCGCGACGCGCAACCGGTTCATCAAACGGTGCGATTGGGGCTACATTAAATTGCCCGACCGGCCATGAAACACCCTGCATCGTCGGGCCGAAGTCCACCGTTGGAGGACGCTGATGACGACGGCGACATCGAGCGCCAAACCGCTGCGCCGGACGTTGTACCGGGGTGATCCGGGGATGTGGTCCTGGGTACTGCACCGGATCTCCGGCGCAACGATCTTCTTCTTCCTGTTCGTGCACGTGCTGGACACCGCGCTGGTCCGGGTCGGACCACAGGCTTACAACGAGGTTGTCGAAACCTACAAGACCCCGATCGTCGGCCTGATGGAGCTGGGGTTGGTGGCCGCGGTGCTCTACCACGCACTGAACGGCATTCGGGTCATCCTCATCGACTTCTGGGAGCATGGGCCGCGCTACCAGCGGCTGATGTTCTGGACGACCGGCATCATCTGGTTGCTGGTCATGGTTCCGGCCACCGTGGTGGTCGGCATGCACATGCTGGCGCGGTTCGGATGAGCGCCCCGGTCCGTCAGCGCAGCCACGACCGGCCCGCCGGCCTGGACAACCCCCGGGCGCCGCGCCGTCGCACCGGGATGCCCAACTTCGAGAAGTACGCCTGGCTGTTCATGCGGTTCTCCGGAATTGTGCTGGTGTTTCTGGCGCTCGGGCACCTGTTCGTGATGTTGATGTGGGACGACGGCGTCTATCGCATCGATTTCAACTATGTGGCGCAGCGCTGGCATTCGCCGTTTTGGCAGACGTGGGATCTGTTGCTGTTGTGGCTGGCGCAGCTGCACGGCGGCAATGGGCTGCGCACCATAATCGACGACTATTCCCGCAAGGATTCCACCCGGTTCTGGCTCAACACCCTGCTGGTGCTGTCGATGTTGTTCACGCTGGTGCTCGGCACCTACACCCTGCTCACCTTCGACCCGAATATCTCATGATTCACCAGCACCGATACGACGTGGTGATCGTCGGCGCCGGCGGCGCCGGTATGCGGGCTGCCGTCGAGGCGGGTCCGCGTGCCCGGACCGCCGTACTGACCAAGCTGTATCCGACCCGCAGCCACACCGGCGCCGCGCAGGGCGGTATGTGCGCGGCGCTGGCCAACGTCGAAGACGACAACTGGGAATGGCACACCTTCGACACCGTCAAGGGCGGCGACTACCTCGCCGACCAGGACGCCGTCGAGATCATGTGCCGGGAAGCCATCGACGCGGTTCTGGACCTGGAGAAGATGGGGATGCCGTTCAACCGCACCCCCGACGGCCGAATCGACCAGCGCCGCTTCGGCGGACACACCCGCGATCACGGCAAAGCCCCGGTGCGCCGGGCCTGTTACGCCGCGGACCGCACCGGCCACATGATCTTGCAAACGCTGTATCAAAACTGCGTCAAGCACGACGTCGAGTTCTTCAACGAGTTCTACGTGCTCGACCTGCTGCTGACCGAAACGCGCGGCGGTCCGGTGGCCTCCGGAGTTGTCGCCTACGAGCTGGCCAGTGGCGACATCCACGTCTTCCATGCCAAGGCGGTGGTAATCGCCACCGGCGGCTCGGGACGGATGTACAAGACGACTTCCAACGCCCACACGCTGACCGGCGACGGCATGGGTGTGGTCTTCCGCAAGGGACTTCCGTTGGAGGACATGGAATTTCACCAGTTCCATCCGACCGGCCTGGCAGGTCTGGGCATCTTGATCTCCGAGGCGGTGCGCGGCGAGGGTGGCCGGCTGCTCAACGGCGAGGGCGAGCGCTTCATGGAGCGTTACGCGCCGACGATCGTCGATTTGGCGCCACGTGACATCGTCGCCCGCTCGATGGTGCGCGAGGTGTTGGAAGGTCGGGGGGCCGGTCCGAACAAGGACTACGTCTACATCGACGTGCGCCACCTCGGCGAAGAGGTGCTCAACGCCAAGCTGCCCGACATCACCGAGTTCGCCCGCACCTATCTGGGTGTGGACCCGGTCACCGAGCTGGTTCCGGTCTACCCGACCTGCCACTACGTGATGGGCGGCATCCCGACGACCGTCACCGGACAGGTGCTGCGCGACAACACCAGCACCGTGCCCGGGCTATACGCTGCGGGCGAGTGCGCGTGCGTGTCGGTGCACGGCGCGAACCGACTCGGCACCAATTCACTGTTGGATATCAACGTGTTTGGCCGCCGCGCCGGCATCGCCGCCGCCAACTATGCGCTGGGTCACGACTTCGTCGAGTTGCCGCCGGAGCCGGCGGCGATGGTGGTCGGCTGGGTGAGCAACATCCTGTCCGAGCACGGCAACGAACGCGTCGCCGATATCCGCGGCGCGCTGCAGCAGACCATGGACAACAACGCCGCGGTGTTCCGCACCGAGGAGACGCTCAAGCAGGCGCTCACCGATATTCACGCGCTCAAGGAGCGCTACTCCCGAATCACGGTGCACGACAAAGGAAAGCGTTTCAACAGCGACCTGCTGGAAGCGATCGAGCTGGGCTTTTTGCTGGAACTGGCCGAAGTCACCGTCGTCGGCGCCTTGAACCGCAAAGAGTCCCGCGGCGGACACGCACGTGAGGACTACCCCAACCGCGACGACACCAACTACATGCGCCACACCATGGCCTACAAGCAGGGCAGCGATCTGCTCAGTGATGTCCGGCTGGACTTCAAGCCGGTGGTGCAGACCCGCTACGAACCCAAGGAACGGAAGTACTGATGAGTTCGGTCGTCGACAAGCCCGAACCCGGCGATCCGCCGTTGCCGCCGATTCCCGAAGGCTCGGTGATGGTGACGGTGAAGATAGCCCGCTTCAACCCGGAAAACCCCGACCAGTACGCCGATTCCGGTGGCTGGCAGAGCTTCCGGGTTCCGTGTCTTCCCAGCGACCGGCTGCTCAACCTGCTGATCTACATCAAGAGCTATCTCGACGGCACACTGACCTTCCGGCGGTCCTGCGCCCACGGGGTATGCGGCTCGGACGCGATGCGGATCAACGAGGTCAACCGGCTGGCCTGCAAGGTGCTGATGCGTGACCTGGTGCCCAAAAAGCCGGGCAAACAGTTGACCGTCACCGTCGAACCGATCCGCGGACTGCCGGTGGAGAAGGATCTCATCGTCGACATGGAGCCGTTCTTCGACGCCTACCGCGCGGTCAAGCCATACCTGATCACCAGCGGCAACCCGCCGACCCGCGAGCGCATCCAGAGTCAGACCGATCGCGCGCGCTACGACGACACCACCAAGTGCATCCTGTGCGCGGCGTGTACCACCAGTTGCCCGATCTTCTGGCATGAGGGTTCGTATTTCGGGCCGGCGGCGATCGTCAACGCGCACCGGTTCATCTTCGACAGCCGCGACGAGGGCGCCGCCGAGCGGCTCGAGATCCTCAACGAGGTCGACGGCGTGTGGCGCTGCCGCACGACGTTCAACTGCACCGAGGCCTGTCCGCGCGGCATCGAGGTGACCAAGGCCATCCAGGAGGTCAAGCGGGCGCTGATGTTCGCGCGCTGACCTCCCGCTTTGCCCCCCGCTTTGCCGCGAGCGGGCGCAAAATGTCGCCATTTGCGGCGTGTCGGCGTACGAACACGCCCGCTCGCGCCGGGGCCGCTGTCACACATTGGCGAGCCACCTCGTCTGAGGGGTATGACACAAGGTATGACACAGAAAACTCGTATCGAACCACTGCCCCCGAAGAGGGCTAACCTGCTGACCCGCGTCATGTACCGGTACGCCAAGCGCCGGTTCGGCGAGGTTCCGGAGCCGTTCACGGTCGCAGCGCATCACCCGCGGCTGCTGGTCGCCAACGCCGTGCACGAGACGATGCTGCAGCGTGCCTCGCGCAAGCTGCCAGCGAGTGTTCGCGAGCTGGCCGTGTTCTGGACCGCGCGAACCATCGGCTGCTCATGGTGCGTCGACTTCGGCGCCATGCTGCAGCGCCTCGACGGCCTCGACGTCGAACGACTCAAGGACATCGACAACTACGCCACGTCGCCGCTTTACACCGACGACGAGCGCGCCGCGATCGCCTACGCCGACGCGATGACCACCGACCCGCACAGCGTGACCGACGAGCAGGTCGCCGACCTGCGGGCCCGATTCGGCGACGACGGAGTGATCGAACTGACGTATCAGATCGGTGTGGAGAACATGCGTGCGCGGATGTACTCGGCGCTGGGGATCACCGAACAGGGCTTCAACTCCGGCGACGCCTGCCGGGTTCCCTGGGCTAGCGGGCCGGAGTGATCTCGATATAGGCCATCGGCACGCCGAATGCGGCGCTGCCCTTCTCGAGGCTGCGCTCGAACAGCCTCATCGGCAGGCTCCAGTTTGCGGCGATCGCCTGGTCCGCGAGGGCGTGCTCGGACTCGGGCAAAATCCTGGCCGTCCCGGCGACCGGTTGGCCTTTGGGTCTTCCGCGGAAGTTGCTCGGCACCACCACGACGTTCGGGTTGTTGCGAATCCGCTTGACCTTGCCCGTAGAAGCGTCCGTCCGGACATAGAGCTTCCCGTCGGCAACGCCGTGGTTGATCGGACTGGGCATCGCTTCACCGGAGCGCTTGTACGTCACCAGCACGACCTGGCGGGTCTTGTCGAAGCCGGTGAAGTCGGTGCCCGTTGGCGCGCCGATGTCGAAGGCGTCGCGATGGCGCAGCTTGTCCATGCCACGAAACATCAACGCGCCCAACTTCTGAGTGACCCTACCGGCCACGCTGGTCCTCCAATCTGTGGTTAACCGTCATCGGATCGCTGGCGCAGCGGGGAACCCGTGAACTTATCCGGGTTGGCGATATCCCAGATGGCGCAGATCTTTCCGTCGCGCACCGTCATCGCCGTGACCCGCGGCATCATCGCCTGATACCCGTCGTCGCCGGATGTTCCGGACGTGTAGGCGCCCAGCTCGCCGTTGACCAGCGCCAGCTGATTCGCGGTGTAGAAGGACGGACCGTAGCGCTGCGCAAGCCCGAGCATGAAGCGCACCACCTTGTCCGCCCCGTGGATAACCCGCGCTGCGGTAGGCGCCTTGCGGTTGGAATCGCCGGTGAATGTCACATCCGGATGCAGCAGCTCGACGGCGGCGGCCATGTCCCCCGAGGCGAGGGCCGCCATCAGCTTGCCCACCACCTCGTTGTGCGTGGGATCCGGCGCCGGCGGTGGCGCGTCGGCCACCGCCCGGCGAGCCCGTGATGCCAACTGTCGGGCGGCTGCCGCGCTGGTGCCCAACACCTCGGCGATCTCGGTGAACGGCACCCCGAACCCGTCGTGCAGCACGAAAGCCACCCGCTGATCCGGGGATAGCCGCTCGAGCACGACCATCGCGGCAAAGCGGGCGTCCTCGCCGGCGACAACAGCGGTGAGCGGGTCGGCGGCGTCGATACCGGTGACCACGGGCTCGGGCAGCCATTCGCCGAAATACGTCTCCCGCCGATGTGCGGCGGAGCGCAGCCGATCGAGCCCAAGCCGGCTGACCACCGTGGTCAGCCATGCCCGCAGATCGGCGATCTCCTCCCGGTTGTCGGCGGCGTCCCAGCGCAGCCAGGCTTCTTGCACGATGTCCTCGGCATCGGCGAACGTGCCGGTCAGCCGGTATGCGACAGCCAGCAGGTGGGGCCGCAGCGCCTCGAACTCGTCGGCTCGTTGGGCAACCGTCATGACTTCAGACTAGAACTGATGGCGTGACATGTTTGCTGAGCGCTGATCGGTAAAGTTTGTGCCGGCCCGCCAATAGCAAAGATATTGTGCGTACAGACGTTTCGGCGTGTGCCGACAGCCGTCACGCGGGGTAAAACCGCAGAAGGAGTGATCAATGGGCGGGACAACTAGATCGGCTGTCGAACGCAGTATCGCGAAGGTGGCGGCGGTGGGGGCGCTGATGGTCATCCCGGCCCTCAGCATGGCCGTCCCGGCCGATGCCGACAATCCGGTGAGCACTGACGAACCCACTTGTGCACCAAATCCGTGGAACCCCGCCTGCCCGCCCATCTGCGACGGGGTGCCGATCGGTGCCTGCGACACAACGCCGACCGACACCGACATGCCTATGGGGCCAAACGATCCCGCGTGCCCGTGGGATCCGGCGGGCATTTGTGCGGGTGGGCCGTACGACTACGATCTGCCCACCGCCGCGCCGCCGACAGAACCACCTACCGACGGTCCACAACCACCGGCGACCCCACCGGCCGACGGTCCACAACCGCCGGGTGATGTCGCCGGCGGCGGCAGCACCGACAGCTCTCCCGGCGGCGGTCCGTCCAGCACCGGCAGCGACAGCACCTCCGACGACAACAACACTGGCGACAACAACACCGGTGGCGATTCTCCCGGCACCGGCAGCGCCGACAGCGGAAGCAGCAGCAGCGACAGCGGGACCAGCAGCTCCGACACCGGCAGCAGCTCCGACACCGGCAGCAGCTCCGACAGCGGGACCAGCAGCAGCAGCGACAGCGGAACTAGCAGCAGCACCAGCAGCAGCGACAGCAGTAGCAGCCCCTGATCGCGCAGACCGGCGCCGCAAAGCGCCCCGGGGCTACGCTCGGCAGACGATGACAGATGACCTGTGGGCGAAGGCCAATCGCCATCTGTGGCTGCACTTCGCCCAGCACGGACCCGACATCAGCCGACCGATCATCACCCGCGGCGAGGGTGTGCGGATTTTCGACGACCGCGGGCGTAGTTACCTCGACGGGCTGTCAGGGCTGTTCGTCGTTCAGGTCGGGCACGGCCGCGACGAGCTCGCCGAGGCGGCCGCGAAGCAGGCCCGCACACTGGCCTACTTTCCGCTGTGGTCGTATGCCCCCCCGACCGCGATCGAACTCGCCGAGCGACTCGCCCAGTACGCGCCCGGCGACCTGAACCGGGTTTTCTTCACCACCGGCGGCGGCGAAGCCGTCGAAACCGCGTGGAAACTGGCCAAGCAGTACTTCAAGTTGACCGGCAAACCCGGTAAATACAAAGCGATTTCACGGGCGGTCGCCTACCACGGCACCCCGCAGGGTGCGCTGGCCATCACCAATGTCCCGGCCTACCAGGCCCCGTTCGAGCCGCTGACCCCGGGCGCGGTCACCGTGCCCAACGCCAACTTCTACCGTGCGCCCGAACCGTTCAGCAGCGACGCCAAAGCGTTCGGCCAGTGGGCCGCCGAACAGATCTGCGAGGCCATCGAGGCGCAAGGACCCGACACCGTCGCCGCGGTGTTCCTCGAACCGGTGCAGAACGCGGGCGGCAGCATCCCGCCCCCGCCGGGCTATTTCGAACGCGTACGCGAGATTTGCGACGAGTACGACGTCCTACTGGTCTCCGATGAAGTGATTTGCGCGTATGGGCGGATCGGCTCGATGTTCGCCTGTGACGACTTCGGCTACGTGCCGGACATGATCACCTGCGCCAAGGGATTGACGTCGGGCTACTCGCCGATCGGCGCGATGATCGCCAGCGACCGATTGTTCGAGCCGTTCAACGACGGCGCGACGACGTTCCCGCACGGCTACACCTTCGGCGGGCATCCGGTGTCGGCGGCGGTGGCGCTGGCCAACCTGGACATCTTCGAGCGTGAGCGTCTCAACGACCGCGTCAAACACCACGCGCCCCGACTCCGCGCCGCGTTGGAGGGGCTCTACGACCTTCCGATCGTCGGCGACGTTCGCGGCGAGGGCTACTTTTACTCCATCGAATTGGTCAAGGACCAGGCCACCAAGCAGACCCTCACGACCGAGGATCGCCGTCGGCTGCTGCCGGCAATCGTGGCAGGACTCTTTGAGGCGGGACTGTACTGCCGCATCGACGAGCGCGGCGACCCGGCGATCGTGCTGGCGCCGCCGCTGATCAGCGGCCAAGACGAGTTCGACGAAATCGCATCCACCCTGCGTCAGGTGCTGACCGAGATCGGGAGCAGGCTATGACGAAACCACGGGTCAATCCGGTGCGCTGGCAGCCCCCGCCCGTCGACCCGCTGCCCGCCGTGCCGTCGGCCGACGTCACGGTTGTTCGGTTGCCCGGCAACGGACCCGAGGACGTGGTGGTCGATAACGGCGGCCGGCTGTGGACCGGATTGGACGACGGCCGGATCGTTCAAATCCCCACGGACGGAGGAGAACCCGTCGTCGTCGTCGCCGACACCGGCGGACGCCCGCTGGGCATGCACGTTGCCCGCGACGGGCGGCTGCTCGTCTGCGATAGCTACCGCGGACTGCTGGCCCTGGATCCGGTGAGCCGCAAACTGCAGTCGCTGGTCGAATCAGTGGACGGCAGAGCGCTGATGTTCTGTTCCAACGTCACCGAAACTGCAGACGGCACAATCTATTTCACCGAGTCCACCTGCGACTTCCACATCGAGCACTACACCGCGGCCATCGTCGAGGCACGCGGGCGTGGCGCCCTGTTCCGGCTGGGCACCGACGGCGCCGTCAGCACGCTCGTCGACGGCCTGTACTTCGCCAACGGCGTGACGCTGACCGCTGACGAATCGGCCTTGGTGTTCGCCGAGACCCAGGCGCGGCGGCTGTCGAAGTATTGGTTGACCGGTCCGCAGGCCGGCTCCGTCACGCCGCTGGCGGTACACCTACCGGGCATGCCCGACAACATCTCCACCGGTGCGGACGGCCGGATCTGGGTCGCGATGGTGACCGAGGTCAACACCGCGCTGGAATGGCTACTGCCACGCGCGCCGATCCTGCGCAAGGCGGCCTGGCGGTTGCCCGAGCGATTGCAACCGCGCATCAAACCCGAGGTGTGGGCGGTCGCGTTCGACCCCGACGACGGCACGGCTGTGGCCGGGGTGCGCACCACACATCGCGACTTCGGCGTCGTCACCGGTCTGGTCGAGGCCGACAGCAAGCTGTGGATGGGCACGATCAACTACCCCGCCGTCGCATATGTCGACCTGCAAGCCACCGCGCTGTAAATCCCAGTTTTTAACTTCTGCAACATCAGTCACAGCGCGGCTCCCGGAAATCGTGGCGCCAATCGCCTAGTCTGCACACACGATGGCCGTGTTACGTTGTGCATCCTCCCTGGCAGCAGCCGTTTTTCTGGTATCCGCGGTGGTCGGGCTGCCGGCGGTGCACACGGCCGCCGCCGAGCCCAAGGCCGAGGCCGGGTCCTGCCCGTACAAGGTGACCACGCCCCCGGCGGTCGACTCCTCGGAGGTGCCGCAGGCCGGCGATCCCCCACTTCCGCTACCGGTACCGGCCGCGCCCGTGGGCGGCAGCGCGCTGGGCGGTTGTGGCATCATCACCGCGCCGGGCACGCCGCCGGTGCCCGGCGACGTCTCCGCCGAGGCGTGGCTGGTCGCGGACCTGGACAGTGGTGCGGTCATCGCCGCCCGCGACCCGCACGGCAGACACCGCCCGGCCAGCGTGATCAAGGTGCTGGTCGCAATGGCCGCACTCAACGAGTTGAGCCTCAACAAGACGATCAACGGCACACCGGAGGACGCCGCACAGGAGGGCACCAAGGTCGGCGTCGCGCCGGACGGCACCTACACGGTCAACCAGCTGCTGCACGGGCTGCTGATGCATTCCGGCAATGACGCCGCGCACGCGCTGGCCGTCCAGCTGGGCGGCATGCAGGTCGCGTTGGAGAAGATCAACGCGCTGGCCAACAAGCTCGGCGGCCGCGACACCCGCGTCGCGACGCCGTCGGGGCTGGACGGCCCGGGCATGAGTACCTCGGCCTACGACATCGGTTTGTTCTACCGCTATGCCTGGCAAAATCCGACGTTCGCCCAGATCGTCGCCACCCGCACTTTCGACTTCCCCGGCCACGGTGGTGCCCCCGGCTACGAGCTGGAGAACGACAACCAGCTGCTCTACCATTATCCGGGGGCCCTCGGTGGCAAGACCGGCTACACCGACGACGCCGGACAGACGTTCGTGGGTGCCGCCAACCGGGACGGACGCCGCTTGATGGCGGTGCTGCTGCACGGCACCCGCCAGCCGATTGCGCCCTGGGAGCAAGCCGCGCACCTGCTCGACTACGGCTTCGCCACCGCCCCCGGCACCCGGGTCGGGACGCTGATCGAACCCGACCCGTCACTGGTCGCCGCCAAATCCGGTGCGGCCGAAGACCCCTCGAATGCGAGCACGCGAGCCGCACCGATGGTGCCGGCGGCCGATACGCTGCCGGTACGCGTCGGGGTCGCGGTGATCGGCGCGATCATCGTGTTCGGTCTGATGATGGTTGCCCGGTCGCTCAACCGCCGCCCGCAGCGCGGATTCTAAAACGCCGCTTCCTAACAGCCGCTTGGTAACAGTCCGGCATCACCAGGTGTCGACACTTGTCTGTAACTGGATTGCACAGATATATTATCTGCAACCTACAGGTACAGATAACTGGGGGGCGCCATGCCGAAGGCCCTGACCGACCCGCAGCTCCTTCACGAACTCGAGCCCGTGGTAGAGCGCCTGCTCAACCGTCATATCTCGATGTTCAAGGAATGGAATCCACACGACTACATCCCGTGGTCGGACGGCAGGAACTTCTTTGCCCTGGGCGGCCAAGATTGGGAACCCGAGCAATGCAAACTGCCTGATGTCGCGCGAGTGGCGATGGTGCAGAACCTGCTGACCGAGGACAACCTGCCGTCCTATCACCGCGAGATCGCGATGAATTTCGGCATCGACGGTGCCTGGGGACAGTGGGTCAACCGATGGACCGCCGAAGAAAACCGGCACAGCACCGCGCTACGCGATTACCTCGTCGTCACTCGTGCGGTCGACCCGGTCGAGCTGGAGAAGCTGCGCGTCGAGCAGATCACCCGCGGCTTCAGCCCGGGCCAGAACCATCAGGGCGACCTTTTCGCCGAGAGCCTGTTTGACTCCGTCGTTTATGTGTCGTTCCAGGAACTGGCCACCCGCGTCTCGCACCGCAACACCGGTAAGGCCTGCAACGAGACGATCGCCGATCAGCTGATGGCCAGGGTGTCGCACGACGAGAACCTGCACATGATCTTTTATCGGGACGTCACCGAAGCAGGGCTGGAGATCGCGCCCAACCAGGCGATGAAGTCGGTGCATCGGGTGCTGCGCAACTTCCAGATGCCCGGATTCACGGTGCCCGAGTTCCGCCGCAAGGCCGTCATCATCGCCGTCGGCGGCGTCTACGACCCACGCATCCATCTCGACGAAGTGGTCATGCCGGTGCTCAGGAAATGGCGCATCTTCGAACGTGAGGATTTCACCGGCGAGGCCGCCCGGATGCGCGACGACCTGGCGGTGCTGATCAAGGAGCTCGAAGTGGCCTGCGACAAATTCGACGTCTCCAAGCAGCGCTACCTCGAGCGCGAGGCCCGCAAGGCCGAGAAGATCACCGCCAACAAGGTGCTCGACACTAAAGGGACGCTCACGCTGAGCGGACGCTGAAACGACACCCGCCGGCCGGGCAATTTCGTGTTAATCTAACTAACATGAATGCGCCACGGCCTTACCGGATGACCAACCGCGCCATCGCCGCGGCACAGACCGCCGACAACATCCTCGGCGCGACCAAGGACCTCGTCGCCGAAAAGCCATTCCGCGAGATCACCCTCGCCGATATCGCCGCGCGGTCCGGCGTGACGGTGCAGACCATCCTGCGCCGGTTCGGCGACAAGGATTCGGTATTCGCAGCCGCGGTCACCCGCTTCACGGCCGAGGTCCACGAGCAGCGCGGCCACGCTGTGCCCAATAACGTCGCCGACATCGTGGCCAACCTCGTGCAGCACTACGAGGACTGGGGCCGCCTGATGCTCCACCTGCTGTCAGAACAACACACGGCACCTGCCGTCGCTGACACCATCGCAGCGGCAAAGCGCTATCACCGGGACTGGTGCCAGGCGATGTTCCCCGACGCTCTTGACGGGCTGAAGGAACCCAACAGATCCCGACGGCTCGCCGAACTTGTCGCTATCTGCGACCTACGCACCTGGGAGTTGCTGCGAATCGACTTCGGGCTCAGCCGCGCGGAGACCGCCGCCGCGCTACGCGAAATGCTCGAACCGCTCACAACGAAAGAGCCATAATGGCAACGATTTTGGCGTATACCTCGGCTGCCCTGGGCAATCTCTATCCGATCTGTGCGCTACTGATCGAATTACACCGACGGGGTCACCGCATCGCGTTGCGCACACTTGCGGCCGGCGTACCCGTGGGTCGCCAGCTTGGGTTCGACACCGAGGCCATCGATTCGCGCATCGAGGACATCGAGATGTCGGACTGGACGGCGCCCAACAGCCGGTCGGCATTAGGGCTGGCCTGCCAGATTTTCGGCAAGCGGGCCGCATACGAGGTCGGCGACCTGCACAACGCGATCCGCTCCGTCGAGCCAGACACGATGATCATCGACGCGAACTGCTGGGGTGCCGCAGCCGCCGCCGACGCCGGTGATCTGCCGTGGCTGGCGTTCTGGCCCTACACCCCGTTCCTGCGATCACGCGGTGTGCCGCCCTTCGGGCCTGGACTGCGGCCGTTGCCGGGCTGGGCGGGCCGGATCCGCGACGCTGCGCTGCGCCCCGTCGTGCTCGGCGTGGTGGAGAAGGCGATGTTGGGTCCGCTCAACGCCGTCCGCGCGAAGGCGGGCGCGGTACCGGTGCACTCCGCCGACGAATTCGTTCGGCGGGCCCCGTTGATATTGGTCGCCAGCGGTGAGCCCTTCGAATATCCGCACCCGGACTGGGGCGAGTCGGTCCAGATGATCGGCTCCTGCGACTTCGATCCACCCGCCGACATCCCGCGCTGGCTCGACGACATCGAGCAGCCGATCGTGCTGGTCTCTATATCCTCTGAGCAGCAAAACGACATGGGACTGGCGCTCACCGCGATGAAAGCGTTGGCCGAGGAGCCAATTCACCTGGTCGTGACTCTTCGCGTCGGCGTACCAGGGGGCATCGCCGTGCCCGCTAACGCAACCGTTGCGACGTTCGTGCCGCACGGTCCCGTGCTGGACCGGGCGATCTGCGCGATCACCCACGGCGGGATGGGTTCCACCCAAAAGGCGCTCACGCGCGGAGTACCGGTATGTGTTGTCCCGCACGGCCGCGACCAATTCGAAGTGGCGCGTCGCGTCGAAGTCTCCGGCTGCGGGACCCGGTTGCCAGCGAGAAAGCTGACTCCTTCTCGGCTGAAATCTAAAGTGCTGCAGGCGATGTCGATGGCCGACGGGGCGCGCCGGGTGGCCGAAGGATTCGCCGCCACCGGCGGTGTCGCCCACGGTGCTGACCTGATCGAGCAGAGGCTACTGCGCCGGCCGACCGAGCGGCGACCACTGCTATAAACACCACATGAGCGGCGCGCGCGGCCCACGCGGAGCGCTGATCGCGCTCGCCGCGGCCAGCCTGGGCGTCATCTACGGCTATGACATCTCCAACATCGCCGGCGCGTTGTTGTTCGTCACCGACGAGTTCGGCCTGTCCACGGGCCAGCAGGAACTGGTGACCACGGCCGTGGTGGTCGGCGAGATCGCTGGGGCGCTCACCGGTGGCGCACTGGCCAATGCGATCGGACGCCAGCGGTCGATGGTGCTGGTGGCCGCCGGCTATGCGGTGTTCGCGCTGCTCGGCGCGGTGTCGGTGTCGATGTGGACGCTGCTCACGGCGCGGCTGTTGCTGGGGCTGACGATCGGGGTGTCGGTGGTGGTGGTCCCGGTGTTCGTCGCGGAATCCGCGCCGGCTCGGGTGCGCGGCTCGCTGCTGGTCGCCTACCAGGTGGCCACCGTCGCGGGATTGATTTGCGGCTACCTGGGCGCTTACCTGTTGGCCGGTTCGCACGGCTGGCGCTGGATGCTGGGTCTGGCCGCGCTGCCTGCGGCGCTGACCCTGCTGTTGCTGCTGCGGATGCCTGACACCGCGCGCTGGTACGCGTTCAAGGGCCGCATCGACGAGGCCCGCAGCGCGCTGCAACGGGTGGAGCCGGACTCCGACGTCGAGCGTGAACTCGTCGAGATCCGCGACGCGTTGCGCGAGGAACATGGAGCGGCGTTACTGGAGATGCTGCGGCCGCCGTACCGGCGGGCCACCACGTTCGTGATCGGGCTCGGCTTTTTCATCCAGATCACCGGCATCAACGCGATCGTCTACTACAGTCCCCGCCTGTTCGCGGCGATGGGGTTCAGCGGCGATTTTGCGCTGCTGGTTCTTCCGGCCCTGGTGCAGACCGCCGCGCTGGCGGCGGTAGTGGTCTCGCTTTTTCTCGTCGATCGGGTGGGCCGGTGCCCAATCTTGTTGGGGGGCATCGCCACGATGCTCGCCGCAGACGTGCTGCTCATCGGTGTGTTCGCCACGGGCGCCGGGCCGGTATTCGGATTGGCAGGGGTGCTGATGTTCACCTTGGGCTTCACCTTCGGGTTCGGCGCGCTGGTGTGGGTGTACGCCGGTGAAAGCTTTCCGGCCCGGCTGCGTTCGTTGGGCTCAAGCGCCATGCTCACCTCGAACCACATCGCCAACGCCATCGTCGCCGCCCTATTCCTCACGGTGTTGCAATCACTGGGCGGGGCAACTACTTTCGCCGTGTTGGCTGGCTTCGCGGCGGCAGCATTCGGTGTCGTGTACCGATATGCGCCGGAAACCAAAGGCCGGCAGCTCGAGGAGATCCGGCACTTCTGGGAAAATGGCGGCCGCTGGCCCGACGAGTCGTTGGCTGATATCGGATCATGACTCTAATCTGCTCCGGCACAATGGTTCTCGGGCGACAGCTGTGCCGGCCCGGGTGGGTGCAAACCTCGGGTGCACGGATCGTCGATTGCGGCCCGGGGTCACCACCGCGGCCGGCCGACGTTGACCTGCCCGACGCCGTCGTTGTTCCCGGCTTCGTCGACATCCACGTGCACGGCGGTGGTGGAGCGTCGTACACCAACGACACCGAAATCGCCCGGGCCGCACAGTTTCACCGCCGGCACGGCACCACCACCACGCTGGCCAGTCTGCTCAGCGCTTCAGTCGACGACCTGCTGCGCTCGGTGCGTTCACTGGCGCAAGTGACCCGGGCGGGAATTGTTGCGGGCATTCACCTGGAGGGCCCCTGGCTGAGCGCGGCGCGCTGCGGAGCGCACGACCCCACCCAACTGCGCGATCCGAGTCCCACCGAGATCGACGCCCTGCTGGACGCCGGCGACGGCGCGATCCGAATGGTCACGTTGGCGCCCGAGCGCGCCGGGGGTTTCGAGGCCATCACGCGGCTTGCTGACGCGGGAGTGGTTGTGGCCGTGGGACATACCGACGCGAGCTATCAGCAGACCCAGCACGCGGTGTCGCTCGGTACGACGGTCGGGACCCACCTGTTCAACGCGATGGCACCGCTGCACCACCGCGAGCCGGGACCCGCCCTCGCGCTGCTGCAGGATCCCCGGGTGACCGTCGAGTTGATCGCCGACAGCGTCCATGTCCATCCCGCCGTGCTGCGCGCGGCGATCGACACTGCCGGGCCCGACCGGGTGGCCCTGGTTACCGATGCCACACCGGCCGCAGGGCAAGGCGACGGTGCATTTCGGCTGGGAAACCTCGACGTCGACGTGACGTCCGGCGTGGCGCGGGTGCGCGGAACGTCGACGATCGCCGGTAGCACCGCCACCATGGATCAGCTCTTCGCCACCGTGGCCGGCCTCGCCGCCGACCCGGACGCCGGATTGGTCGCCGCGGCAACAATGACGTCGGCGACGCCGGCCCGGGCTCTCGGCTTGCCCGACGTCGGAAGCTTACGAGCGGGACGGCGCGCGGATCTCGTTGTGCTGGACCGAAATTTAGCGGTGAGCGCCGTGATGGCCGGCGGCGAATGGCTCGGAGACATTTGACGGGCGCCACGCCGAGATTCGTGGGATCCACCGCGGAACGTTGTCCCGATAGGTCAGGTATTCCTGGCCGTAGCGCTCAATCAGATGCGGTTCTTCCCAGAACCGGATGGCAATCGTCTGACACGCCAAGAAGATTGCGAACCAGACCAGCAGCGCGGTCGACATGGTCAATGCCGATTCTCCCAGCAGGATGCACAGCACGCCGCTGATCATCGGGTTGCGCACGTGCCGGTACGGCCCGCGCACCACCAGGTGGACCGGTTCGCCCATCACGCTGCCCACGCCGAGAGTGCCCTGACCCACGCGGTGGAACAGCGCCACCGTCCAGATCAGCATGCTCACGCCGCCGATGATCAGCAGCGCCCCTATCGCCGCGAGCCCGCCCGAGCGCCAAGAACCGAGATCCGGTGCCCGCACGTCGGCGACGGGCGCGATGAGCGCCGGGATGACGACCGTCATCGTCACCGGAAAAAGCAGAAACGAAAGCAGATGGCGCCACCAAAGGCGTCGTCCGTGGGTGCCCGCAACCATGGGAGCCTCCTTCGATACTTCAACCTTCGCTGAAGAACGTTACGCCGCCGTTCACGAGAGGTCAACACGCGTTGAAGTATCCTGGTGTGCATGTCAGAGGCCCAGCGGGCGGGCCGGTGGCGCACCGGCCAGCAGAGCCGACAGCGGATCATCGACGCCGCGCGCGAGCGGTTTATGCGAGAGGGATATGACGGGGCCACGGTGCGCGCCATTGCCGCCGACGCGGGCGTCGATGTCGCGATGGTCTACTACTTCTTCGGCAGCAAGGAGGGCCTGTTCTCGGCCGCAACGCTGACCGGGCCCGACCATCCGCTGCACCAGCTGGCCGCGCTACTCGATGAGAGCTCCGAGCAGATCGGGACAAGATTGGTACGGCGTTTCCTCGAGCACTGGGACCGCGGCGAGATCTTCGAGCCATTCCTGACACTGTGGCGCGCCGCGTCGATCCAGCCGCTGGCGCGACAAGTGCTGCACGACGCGCTTGCCGGGCAGGTCGCGAATCGACTCGCCGCAGAATTCGGGGTGGCAGATCCGGAATTGCGCGTCGAGCTGGTCGCCAGCCACTTGGCGGGGCTCGCATTCGCGCGCTACCAGCTGCGGATCGAGCCGCTGGCCTCCACGCCGGCTGAGGACCTAGTCGCCTGGCTGGGGCCGACCGTGCAGCGTTACCTCACCGGCTCTTGACAACGGGTCTGTCACATCAACCGACCGTGCGTCGTCTCATCGGTGAACCACTTTTTCCTAGGAGGTCACCAGTGAACGCGCTGCTATGGACATTGCAAGTACTGCTCGCCGTTATCTTCACGTATTCCGGGCTGGCCAAGATCAGCCAACCCGAAGAACGTCTGATCGCGATCGGCCAAACCGGTGTCGCGCCGTTCCCGATGCCGGTGGTGCGTTTTACCGCGCTGGCTGAACTGCTCGGCGCGATCGGCCTGGTGCTGCCCCCGCTAACCGGCATCGCAACATACTTGACTCCGCTGGCCGCAGTCGGTTTCGCCGTCGTCATGGTCGGAGCGATGGGTTCGCATGCCTACCTGCGCGAGCCGAGGAATGTCGCGTTGAACGTGGTGATCTTCATTGCCGCACTCACCATCGCGGTCGGCCGGACAGTCGGCCTGTGATCAGCCAGCCGTTTGCTAACGTCTGTTGGGTCACAAGCTGACACCGGACGAGGCGCACCGTACCCGGCCAGCGACAAGACGGCGCGATGGAGGCGCGTGATGGCGTGGGTGGTGTTAGTGGTGTCGGGTGTCCTCGAAGCGGTATGGGCAACCGCCTTGAACCGCTCGCACGGCTTTTCCCGACTTGGCCCATCGCTGATTTTCGGAGTGGCACTGACCTTTTCGATGACCGGGCTGGCCTACGCGATGCGCAGCCTGCCGACTGGTACCTGCTACGCCGTGTGGGTCGGCATCGGCGCGGTACTCACCGTCGCTTACGCGATGCTGACCGGCGACGAGCCCGCATCGCTAATCAAAATGCTGCTCATCGCCGGCGTGGTCGGCTGCATCGTCGGCCTCAAACTCGTGAGCTGAAAACGCCGTAGGGTAGCGCGTCGAGCAGCGTGACGCTGACGCTGCGACCGTTGGGGAGCGTGTAGCTGCGTCGCTCGCCGGGGCGTGCGCCAACGATCGCGGCGCCCAGCGGAGACTGGACGGAATAGACTTCCAAGTCGCCGTGTTCGGCACCACGCACGCCCAGCAGGAACGTCTCGACGTCACCGCTCTCGTCATAGCGGATGGTCAAAACCATTCCTGGCTCGGCGATCCCGTCGTCGGGTGGGTCCTCACCGACGACGGCATTGACCAAGATGTCCTGGATCTGCCTAATTCGCGCCTGCTGCTCACGTTGGTCAACAGTCGCGTGTTCCTCGGTATCGAATCGGTCTGCACGTGCGCTGATCTGCCGCTCGCGCAAGGTGGCCAGTTCCTGCTGCAATCGCTCGTACGCTTGCGGCGAGATCCACACGGATTGCACATCGGTCATGCTGCTTCCTTTGCCTCCAGCAACGTCACGAGGTGCGCCCCGTCGTTGGGGATCGAGTAGACACGCTGTTCACCGAGTCGCGCACCGGCGATCGCGCGGCCCAGCGGTGTGCCATTGAGTAGACTTTGATGTCTGCCTCTTTGGCGCCACGCCTACCAAGCAGAAAGGTCTCTAATTCACCGGTGCCGTCGTAGCGAATGGTCAAAACCATGCCCGGTTCGGCGACCGGGTCGCCGGCGTCCTTTTCACCGATGACCGCATCGGCCAGCTGGTTTTGTATCTCGTCGGCACGCCGCGAGCGCAGTTCGGCGAGTTCGGCTTGTAGTCGCGCATATTCCTGTGCTGTCATCCAGATACGTTGGTTACCAGGCATGTTGGAAATGTCCTTTCCTACGCGAAATCTCGTCAGGGGCGGGCCGGATGTGGCAACCGCCCCCGACGGCTTCGCAGCCCATGCGGGGCGAGATTTCGCCGAGACTCAGACCCGCACACGTCAACGGGTCGAGCTCAAGCAGTGTCAGTTCTTATGGTGCCGCGGGTGGGTGCCGGGGTGTTTGCCGAAACCGAACAACGGCCTCAACGACATTTGTCGCGTTTCGACAGGACGATGATCAGTCGGCGTCGATAGCCGCCAGTTCGATCATCATGGCCAGCCGCTTTCGGGCGTCGTCCAAGGGCAGTTTGGTTATCTCACTCATCTTGCGCAGCCGGTACCGCACGGTGTTTTCGTGCACACTGAGCCGCTCACCGGCCTCGATCGGGTCGCCCTGCGCCTCCAGCCAGGCCCGCAGCGTTGCCACGTATTCGGTCGCGTTGGCGCGATCATGGCGGCGCAGATCAGCGACCGGTCCGCGCTCCGGGTATCGACCTTTCCGCGCCGCAGTACGCAACCGTTGCAGCAGGATTTCGTCCCACGACTCGTCGTAGGCGGGTGGCGCGGCTGAAGGTGTCATCTCGTGCAGCGCCAGGCACTCGTCGGCCTCGTGACGCGCGGCGGGAACGTCGACCACCTTGGCCGTCCCGCTGATGCCCGCCAATACCGTCACATCCTCTGGCAATGCCGCCCGCACCCCACTGATCCAGCGGCGCGCGTCAGCCGCCTCCTCACCCGGGAGCAACGTGTACACGGTGTTGCCGGCCAGAGCGCTGCGGCCTGGCCGCGACCATCCGAACCCGGCGGTGGCGCGCTCGAATGCCATCAGCAACGCGGCATCTCGGTCGGCGCCGATGGACGCTTGGAGCGCGATGACCCGCAAAGGGCTCTGCGGCACCCCCAACCTGCTGGCCAAGGTGGCGGCGTCCGCGGCGCCCTCCAGCAACCGGATCACCAGCTCCGATTCGACCTGGCGCTCTAAGTCCGCACTGGCTCGTGACCGCAGCAGATGCAGCGCGACGGTGTGCGCGCCATCGGCCAACGCGGTGCGGGCGGCGTCGTTGAGCGGCTCCTCACAGGCAACCCATACCGACCCGATCAGTTCGCGAGCTGACCGCACCGCGATCACCATACGGCCGGTCACACCATGTTCGGCATCCCCGGCGACAAAAAGTGGATCGTCAGAGGAAGCCAGGTGCGCAAAGACCCCACGAGCCTCGAACAGTTCGCGCAGATGCTCCGGTGTCTGCCGGCCCAGGATGGTTTCTATCCGCGCCGCGTCGGTGTGCCGCTGCAGCTTGGAATACGCCAGTACTCGCAATGATTCATCGTGGATGACCACTGCGTCGCCGATTGCTTCGGCCAGGCTGTCAGCGAGCGCGAACAGATCGGTTGGGCCGCGGCCAGATTCCGTCTCGCGGCCCTCCAACACCAGTCCATACACCACCGCGGCCAGCTCGCTCCACGACACAGCTTCGTCGGCCACCATCACCGCGCCTACCTCTGTGCCGTCGAACGTTATCGGCTCCTCGCCGCCGCGCATCAACACCACGACGGCGCGCGCCGCCACCGCCCACTGGGCCGCTTCGCTCACCGAGTCGGCGCCGATCGCCAGCAGGACATCGCCCACCACCGGGCGGTCCCCGGTCTCGCGCATCACCACACTGCGCAGCTCGGTCGTGCGCGGAACCGAGGACCACCGCAAGCGCACACCATAGTTGCCCAGCACGTTCACCAAGCGGTCCAAAGTGATCATGAGCTGCTCCTAGTCCCGCGACGGCGGATGAGCTTCGAAAGCCCCAGTGCACCAACGGCTCCCACAACCGCAGCGGTCAATGCCTGACGCGCGCTCAGCCCGTCGTCGAGCTGGACCCGGGGGGTGATCACGGCGGGAGGGGGCGGCTCGACGGATTCGGCGAGCAGGTTTTCCGGTGACGTCGCCGCCCATGCCGTAGCGAACAGCAACAAGCGCGCAGTGATATAGGCGAACACCATCAGGCCCAGCACCGGCCCGAAGGTGGCGCTGGCCGGACTGCGAAGAACCGAGTGCAAAAACAGTGACGCGAGCTGCTTGAACACCTCGAAGCCGATCGCCGCGAGCAACCCCGCCCGCACCGAGCTGGCGAGGCTGACCGATTCCCTCGGCAGCCGCGCGATCATCCAGGTGAACACCAGCCAGGACACCAGTACCGACATCAGGAGGGAAGCACCACGAAGGATTCCGTCGAGCATTGGCACGTTGTGAATACCCAACCAGCCCAACACTTTGGCCATTGGCGCAGCGGAAACCAATGCGCTTAACACGAGGGTGACGAGAATCGCCACGAACGACGACACCATCGCCGCCAGGTCCGACAGCTTGGTGCGGATGAAACCGGGCTGCGGAGCCCGCTGCTGCCACATCTCGCTCAGCGCCTCACGAAGATTGGCCATCCAGCCCAAGCCTGCCCAGCCCGCGACGATCAGACCGACGATGCCGACCGAAGCACGCGATTCGATCGCCGCGTTGATCAGGTCGATCACCTGCTGGCCCAGACTGCCCGGGACCGTGGTCTTGACCTTGTGATCGATCTGGCTCAGTAGATCGGGTCGACGCGACAGCACGAACCCGCCCACCGCGAAACTGACCATCAGCAAGGGGAACAACGCGAAGATCGTGTAGTAGGTCAGCCCCGCCGCGAAGTAGTTGCCCTTGCATTCGTCGAAGCGTTCGTTGGCGCGCATGAGGTGGTCAAACCATCCGTACCTGGCCCGCAGCCGGTCGAGGATTCCAGGTTTGACCGGTTCGCTCATCGCCGGGGCAAAAACCCTAATCGGTCGTAGACCCGGTCGACCGTCTTGGCTGCCACGTCCTGGGCCCGCGCCGCACCGGTGGCCAGCACTGACTCCAATTCGGCTGGATCGGTGAGCAATTCGTCGACCCGCGCTTTGATCGGTGTCACGAACTCGACGACGGCCTCGGCGGTGTCCTTCTTCAAGTCGCCGTAGCCGTGTCCGGCGTAGCGCGCCACCAGGGTGTCGACGTCGACGCCGGTTACCGCCGACTGGATGCTCAGCAGGTTCGACACGCCTGGCTTTGCGTCTACGTCGTAGCGGATTTCCCGCTCGCTGTCGGTCACGGCGGATCGAATCTTCTTGGCCGACACCGCAGGATCGTCGAGCAGGTTGATCAGCCCGGCGTCGGTCGCTGCCGATTTGCTCATCTTCGACGACGGGTCCTGCAAGTCATAGATCTTCGCGGTGACCTTGGGAATGAGCAGATCGGGGATGACGAAGGTGTCCGGGAACCGGCTGTTGAACCGCTGTGCGACGTCGCGGGCCAGCTCGAGGTGCTGGCGCTGGTCCTCCCCCACCGGCACCAGCTCCGCGTCGTAGGCCAGCACATCGGCGGCCTGCAGCACCGGATAGGTGAACAGGCCGACCGTCGTGGTCTCGCTGCCTTGGCGCGTCGACTTGTCCTTGAACTGCGTCATCCGCGAGGCCTGGCCGAACCCGGTGAAACACCCCAGCACCCAGGCCAGCTGCGTGTGCGCCGGCACGTGGCTCTGCACGAAGATCGTGCTGCGGCCCGGATCGATCCCCAGCGCGAGATACTGCGCGGCGGTGACCAGTGTGCGCCGTCGCAACACCTCGGGGTCCTGAGGGATGGTGATCGCGTGCAAGTCCACGACGCAGAAGAACGCGTCGTGGTCGTCCTGCAGCTCGACCCAGTGCGTGACCGCCCCCAGCGCGTTGCCGAGGTGCATGGAATCCGACGTGGGCTGGACACCGGAGAAGACCCGGCGCGATCCGGTTGGCGTGCTCATGATGCCCCGATCTTTTCACGCTGCTGGCGATAGGTTCGCGTCCAGGCGTGGTTGCGGCCGGACCCCGGGTCGTGGGTGACCAGCCTTGACCTGGCGGCAGGCTGCGTGTCGGCGCCACATTTTGCAGTGTGGGAGGGGGTGCGGGCGGCACTAAACTTTTCACCTAATTGGTTCGATCTCGTCGGGCCATTGAACGGGGTTACTGATGAACGACCATTTGCGGGTGGATCCGGTACGTGTGCATTTGGCTGGTGACGAGGTCGATGAGCACGCCGCCAATTTGTTGGCTGGACATATGGCGGCGAATGAACGGATCGCAGCTGCCCAGGGTGGATTTATTGGAGATAGCGCAGCGGCGCTAGCGGAGCCGGCCGCGCACTGGAAAGAAGAAACCGCCAGCCACCACCGTGAACTTTCCGAGCACGCGGAAAATTTGCGGGCGGCGGCCGCTAGCTACGACACCACCGACACCGACGCTGGCGCGACCATAAACGCAGCCGTCTCGGATGTGGCCAGGCGGATGGGCATCTGACGAGTGGGATTGACGCTCGCCGATCTGCAGGAATGGGATCCCGAGCAGATCAACGAAGTCAGCGAGGCTGCGGCTGCGCGTGCGCGACACAGCCGGGAAGCCGCGCAAAACGTTCCTAACCTGCCGGTGTTCGTGAGCTGGCACGGTGAAGCCAGCGCAACCGCCCGGGACGCGATGGCCAGAAGCGGGAGCAAAATGGAGCTCTCGGCGCAAGATGCGTTTCGGGTGTGGGCTGGTGCCGGGCGCGCATATCAGGAAGCCTCTGCGGTCAAAAATCAACTCAACACGACATTTTCGCCGAAGCGGCGGCGGCACCGGCGGTGCACATTGACACCGCAAGCAATACGGTGATCCCGCCGGATACCACCGGGTGGGCCGACGAAGATGTCGCGAAAGTCAACGCCAAAGTCGAAGAGCTGCAACACAAGATCGCCGCACTGCTGGCCAACGCCGAGAAAACCAACAGCGATTTGGCTGCGGTGCTGCGGGCAGCCACACGCCCGGAAAGCGCGGATGGAAAGGCGGGTGAGCTGCCAGGTGGTGCGCCGCAGCCGCAGGGCCGACCGATCCCTGCGGGCGGCAACGCTGACCCCGCGGGCAAGCCGCCGTCGCTAGAAGACCTGATGCTGGGCAGGGGTCAGCCTTCCGGCCACGGCGACGCATACCCGGCCAGCCTGCCGGACCTGCTGAGCCGAGTTGGCCAATCCGCTGTTCCCGGCGCGCCGGCGCCGCAACTCAATCCCACAGACGTGGAGAGCTTCAAGGCGATGGCCCGCGAGGCCATGGCCCGCGACGGCGTGCTGCCGGATCAGATCGAGGCACGCCTGGACGCCATTGTGACCAGCACCCAGCAGTGGATGGACAACGGCATGCCCAACTATGTGCCGCCCGCGCCTCAGCGCCCGCCGCCGCCAGGATTCGGTGAGGGATTCGGCGACCGCTGGCGAGCCACCGAACAGGGCATCAAAAACCTCATCGGGCAGGGAGGACCCGGCGCACCCGGAGTCCTTGAATCGTGGGAGCAGATGGCCAGAGGCGCTGCCGAGGTCGCCCAAAACCCGGTCGGCGCGATGACTGGAGAAGTCGCAAACGCGATCGGCTCCCCCAGCCCGGCCTACTACCTGGGCGGCAAAGCCGCCGATGCCGCCGTCGCGTTGCCCGGTGTGCTCTACGGCGGCGAACCAGCCGTTGTTGAAGCAGGCCTTCCAGCGGAAACGGTCACAGAGGCCGGCGCACCCTTAAGTGTCGTGCGGGGCTGGCACCCTACCGGCGGAATGCCTTGGGACGACTTCACCTCCCTCTTCGGCACGCCAGAATCCCGCATTTGGCCGGACAATAACGGGTTTCCGCCAGACTATGTCCCCCAGCCCGCCCAGCTGCCTGAGGGGACGATCATCGACCGATTCGGCTCCGAGTACGGTCGCTATCTTGCGCCCGACGGCGCCCCTTTCGCGGATCGCGCTTTACCGCCAGAATCTGTCGATGGGAATTACAACCGATACATGGTGACCGGAAAGGAACTGCCTCCGGGCTGGCAAATCGTGGAAGGACCAGTAGAGCCTTTCTACGGACAGACCCCGTCACCGGGAGCCACGCAATACATGATCACTGTCCCTGACGGCATCCAACCAACTGTGTGGGAATTAGTAAGGCTAGGGATACTTGATGAGTACGGACCGCCCCTTGGACGATAAATCCAGGGAACTTCAAATCGAGATCGACCGGCTGTCGGAGAAGCTGGGGGTCCGCCCTATGCCTGTCGGGCTGCGGACCAACGACGGCCTCAATATTTTCGTGGCTGACGACGGCTCCTATCATTTTACTTTTTACGAGCGAGGAAAGCTCGGCTTCGACCGATCGGGTAATCTTGATGATCTTCTCTACTGGTACAGCGAAAGCATTGTCTCACGCCAAGCGGCCAAACAGGTGGGTAATAGAAAAGAACGCTTCAAATACGAATACCAAGTGCTGAGCCTCTTAAATACTGGATGGGCAAAGAGAAATGTCCGGGAAACCGCGGCAATGTTCCGCAAATATGGTCAGCCCGAGGACATTGCCCTACTTCCCGACATTGGCGAATCTTTGTGATCTTCTTCGTCGCCCGGGGACTCGACGCAGCAGATCGCACCCAGCTAATGGCACTGCTACAAGGGTCGTCGTATCGTCAGGTCCGCCACGTCACCCACTAGGTTGCGGTACCGCCGGTACCGCCTTTACTGTCGAAAGGGTGACGTCTCGAGCGCCGATACTTCTCGGCTCCGGTGAGCCGGTAGTACTGCTGCACCCCTTCCTGATCTCGCAGGTCGTGTGGCAGACCGTAGCTGAGCAGATGGCCGACACCGGCCAGTACGCGGTGTTCGCGCCGACCATGGCCGGCCACAATGGCGGGCCGTCCTCTGACACCTGGTTTCTGAGTTCGGAGATCCTGGCCGACCACGTCGAGCGGCAAATGGACGAACTGGGCTGGAACACCGCCCACATCGTCGGGAACTCGCTGGGCGGCTGGGTCGCCTTCGAGCTGGAAAGCCGGGGCCGGGCACGCACCGTCACAGGCATCGCACCGGCCGGCGGCTGGACCCGGTGGACACCAACCAAATTCGAGGTGATCGCCAAGTTCGTGATGGGCCTGCCGGTGTGGGCGCTGGCCCGCTGGCTGGGGTCGCACACACTACGGCTGCCGCTGAGCCGCCGCGTGGCGACCCTGCCGATCAGCGGATCACCGGACGGCGTCGCCGAGCACGAGCTGCACGCGATCATCGAAGACGTCGCGAACTGCCCGGCCTACTTCCAGCTGCTGGTCAAGGCGCTGCTCATGCCGGGGCTGCGGGACCTGGCGCGGACCGCGGTTCCCGCGCACCTGGTGCTCTGCGAAAAAGACCGGGTGTTTCCCGGGCCGCGATCCCACCGGTATTTCCGGGCCCAGCTCCCCGAGGGCACCCGAGTGACGGAGCTCGACGGCGTCGGGCACATCCCGATGTTCGAAGCGCCGGGCCTGATCACCGAAGTCATCACCGACTTCCTCGACGAGCACACTCCCCCCGTTCGGGCGGCCAGCTCCAGCTAGGTTCAGGCCAGCTACGTCGCGCCGAGATCTACACGAGCGCGGCATCCACTCGAACTTCTTCGCGCAAGCGTCGATCTCGGCGGACGCCGCGCGGAGGCCGCGCGGACGCTCGCGCGAGGCTCGCTACTCCTTGAGCGCCTTCTCCAGATTTTCGGCGATGGTGTTCAGGAACTCCTCGCTGGTCTGCCATTGCTGGTCCTCCCCGATCAGCAGGGCGAGGTCCTTGGTCATCTGGCCGCCTTCGACGGTCGCGACGATGACCTCTTCCAGCTTCTCGGCGAACTCGCTCACCTCGGGTGTGTCGTCCAGCTTGCCGCGGTGCTCCAGCCCGCGCGTCCAGGCGAAGATCGACGCGATCGGGTTGGTCGAGGTGGGTTTGCCCTGTTGGTACTGCCGAAAGTGCCGAGTAACGGTGCCGTGGGCCGCTTCGGCCTCCACGGTTTGGCCGTCGGCGGTCATGAGTACCGACGTCATCAGCCCCAGCGAGCCGTAGCCCTGGGCGATGGCGTCGGATTGCACGTCGCCGTCGTAGTTCTTGCACGCCCACACATAGCCGCCCTCCCATTTGAGACTCGCGGCGACCATGTCGTCGATCAACCGATGCTCGTAGGTAAGCCCGGCCTTTTCGAACTTGTCCTTGAACTCCTCGTCGTAGATGCGCTGGAACTCGTCTTTGAACATGCCGTCGTAGGACTTGAGGATGGTGTTCTTGGTGGACAGATAAACCGGGTAATTCTCCTGCAGGCCGTAGGCGAACGATGCGCGCGCGAAGTCCTGGATGGATTCCTTGAAGTTGTACATCCCCATCACCACACCGCCGTCTTCGGGGATGCTGACCATCTCGTGCACGATCGGTTCGCTGTCGTCGTCGGGCGTGAACGTCAAAGTAACGGTCCCGGGCCGGTCGACCTTGAAGTCCGTCGCACGATACTGGTCACCGAAAGCGTGGCGTCCGATGATAATCGGCTTCTTCCACCCCGGAACCAATCGTGGGACATTCGAGATCACGATGGGCTCGCGAAAGATTGTGCCGCCCAATATGTTTCGGATCGTCCCGTTTGGTGATGGCCACATGCTCTTCAAACCGAACTCTTTGACCCGAGCCTCGTCCGGGGTGATCGTGGCGCACTTGACGCCCACGCCGTGCTTCTTGATCGCATAGGCGGCGTCGATGGTCACCTGATCATCGGTGTCGTCGCGGTGCTTGATGCCCAGGTCGTAGTAATCCAGTTTGATGTCGAGGTACGGCAAGATGAGCAGCTCTTTGATCCACTTCCAGATGACCCGCGTCATCTCGTCGCCATCGAGCTCTACCAGCGTGCCTTTGACTTTGATCTTTCGTACGCCGGACATGCCCCAACCCTACAAGCGGCGCCCTCGACCAGGCGGTCTGAACTGGTCAGTGGCCGTGCGCAGCAGCGAGTGCGGCGTTGAAGGTCTTGCTCGGCCGCATCACCGCCGCCGTCTTCTCGCGGTCCGGCGCGTAGTAGCCGCCGAGGTCGACCTCCCGGCCCTGTACCTCGTTGAGCTCGGTCACGATGATGTCCTCGTTGCGGGTCAACTCCTCGGCGAGTTCGGCGAAGTGCGCCCGCAGCTGTTGATCATCGGTCTGCGCGGCCAGTTCCTGGGCCCAGTACATCGCGAGGTAGAACTGGCTCCCGCGGTTGTCGAGCTCACCGGTCTTGCGGGACGGACTCTTGTTGTTGTCCAGCAGCTTGCCGATCGCCGAATCCAGGGTCTTGCCCAAGATCTTGGCCCGCTCGTTTCCCGTCTTGATCCCAATGTCTTCGAAACACGCTCCGAGAGCGAGGAACTCGCCAAGTGAGTCCCACCGCAGGTGATTCTCCTCGACCAGTTGGTGAACGTGCTTGGGCGCCGAACCACCCGCCCCGGTTTCGTACATTCCGCCGCCGGCCATCAGCGGCACGATCGACAGCATCTTGGCGCTGGTGCCCAACTCCAGGATCGGAAACAGGTCGGTGAGGTAGTCGCGCAGGATGTTGCCGGTCGCGGCGATGGTGTCCAGCCCGCGGACCACCCGCTCCAGCGTGTAACGCATGGCGCGCACCTGCGACATGATCTGGATATCGAGGCCGTGGGTGTAGTGATCGGCCAGGTAGTGGTTGACCTTCTTGATCAGTTCGTTCTCGTGCGGACGGTAGGGATCGAGCCAGAACACCACCGGCATGTGCGAGTTACGCGCGCGGGTGACGGCCAGCTTGACCCAGTCCCGAATGGCTGCGTCGTGGACTATGGGCATGCGCCAGATGTCGCCCTCTTCCACGTTCTGGGTCAGCAGCACTTCGCCGGTGTCAAGGTCCACGATGTTGGCGACGCCGTCCTCGGGGATCTCGAATGTCTTGTCGTGTGAGCCGTACTCTTCGGCCTGCTGGGCCATCAACCCGACATTGGGCACCGTGCCCATCGTCGCGGGGTCGAACTGGCCGTTGGTCTTACAGAAGTTGATGATCTCCTGGTAGATGCGGGAGAAGGTGGACTCCGGGTTCACCGCCTTGGTGTCCTTGGGCCGCCCGTCGGCGCCGTACATCTTGCCGCCGGCACGGATCATCGCCGGCATCGACGCGTCGACGATCACATCGCTGGGCGAGTGGAAATTGGAGATCCCCTTGGCCGAGTCGACCATGGCCAACTCGGGACGATGCTCGTGACAAGCGTGCAAGTCGCGGATGATCTCATCGTGTTCTGAGGCCGGCAACGACTCGATCTTGTTGTAAAGGTCGACGAGCCCGTTGTTGACGTTGACACCCAGTTCGTCGAACAACTTCTGGTGCTTGGCGAACGCATCCTTGTAGAAGGTCTTCACCGCATGCCCGAACACGATGGGGTGGCTGACCTTCATCATCGTGGCCTTGACGTGCAGCGAGAACATCACGCCGGTTTTGCGCGCATCCTCCATCTGCTCTTCGTAGAACTCGCACAGCGCCTTTTTGCTCATGAACATCGAATCGATGATGTCGCCGTCGAGCAATGACACCTTGGGCTTGAGCACGATCGTCCGACCGCTGCGGGTGACGAGCTCCATCTTCACGTCGCGGTCGCGGTCCAGCGTCATCGACTTCTCGCCGTGGTAGAAATCGCCGTGCCGCATGGTCGCCACGTGGGTGCGCGACGCCATCGACCACTCGCCCATGCTGTGCGGGTGCTTACGCGCGTACTCCTTGACCGCCTTCGGTGCCCGACGGTCCGAGTTACCCTGGCGCAGCACGGGATTCACCGCACTGCCTAAGACATTCGCGTAACGCTTCCGGAGCTCCTTTTCCTCATCGGTTTTAGGGTTCTGCGGAAAGTCGGGAATCTTGTATCCCTTTTGTTGGAGCTCCTTGATCGCGGCCTGAAGCTGCGGCACCGAGGCGCTGATGTTCGGCAGCTTGATGATGTTGGTGTCCGGCAGCTGGGTGAGCCGGCCCAGCTCTGCCAAGTTGTCCGGCACACGCTGCTCTTCGGTCAGGTATTCGGGGAACTCGGCCAGGATGCGGGCGGCCACCGAGATGTCACTGGCCTCGATCTTGATACCCGCGGGCTCGGCGAAGGTACGCAGAATCGGCAGAAAGGCGTAGGTCGCAAGCAGCGGCGCCTCGTCGGTCAGCGTGTAGATGATGGTCGGCTGTTCGGCGCACACGGTCTTTCTCCCGGCATCATTGTCGGCCAAATCTTGAGGGACTCCGCGTTGTAGCGGTGGTTGCCAGTATCGCTCAACTGCGCTCCTGGGGCGCGGTCAGGTCGCCGGCGACCCACCAAGTGGCACTGGGTCGGCGGCTTGCGATAGGCTTCAAGGCGGTCATGAGTGCCAGCGCCAAGCCCCGGCTTGCTGGCCGGCAACCCTCCAACCGCGGTGGGGTGCCCCGGGTGATGACCAGGTTGAGTAGCCACAACCGGCTACGCGGCAAGCGCGGGTCCGCCGTGACGGGCCCCCCGAGTAGACAGGGAAACCTGATGCGCGCCTGGGCTCGCCCTTGTGTGTCGCCATTTTCGGCGCGGCCGCATGCATTTCCCGGAAAGCGTCCCGATGAGCGCTAACAGCGGCACCGACGATCCGACCGCGCATTGGTCGTTCGAAACCAAACAGGTCCATGCTGGTCAGCGACCTGATCCGGCCACCAATGCGCGGGCCCTGCCGATCTACCAGACCACGTCCTACACCTTCGACGACACCGCGCATGCCGCCGCCCTGTTCGGGCTGGAGGTGCCGGGCAACATCTACACCCGGATCGGCAACCCGACGACCGATGTCGTCGAGCAGCGCATCGCCGCGCTCGAGGGCGGGGTCGCGGCGCTGTTTTTGGCATCCGGCCAGGCCGCCGAGACCTTCGCGATCCTGAACCTGGCCGGTGCCGGCGACCACATTGTGTCCAGCCCGCGCCTCTACGGGGGCACCTACAACCTGTTCCACCATTCGCTGGTCAAGATCGGGATCGATGTGGGCTTCGTCGAAAATCCCGACGACCTGGATTCTTGGCACTCTGCGGTGCGGCCCAACACCAAGGCGTTCTTCGCTGAAACCATCTCCAACCCCCAAATCGACATCCTCGACACCCCCCGGGTGTCGGCGGTGGCCCACGAGCATGGTGTGCCGCTGATCGTCGACAACACCATCGCCACCCCGTACCTGATTCAGCCGATCGCCCAGGGCGCCGACATCGTCGTGCATTCGGCCACCAAATACCTGGGCGGACACGGCTCGGCGATCGCGGGGGTCATCGTCGACGGCGGCACCTTCGACTGGACCCAAGGCAAGTTCCCCGGCTTCACCACACCCGACCCCAGTTATCACGGCGTGGTGTATGCCGAGCTCGGCCCGCCGGCGTTCGCCCTGAAGGCTCGGGTGCAGCTGCTGCGCGACTACGGGTCGGCGGCCTCCCCGTTCAACGCATTCCTGGTGGCGCAGGGCCTGGAGACGCTGAGTTTGCGCATGGAGCGCCACGTCGCCAACGCCCAGCGAGTCGCTGAGTTTCTGGCCGCGCGCGACGACGTGGTGTCGGTGAACTACGCCGGACTGCCTGGGTCGCCGTGGTATCAGCTGGCAAAGAAGCTAGCGCCCAAGGGAACTGGTGCCGTGCTGGCTTTCGAGCTGGCCGGCGGGGTCGCGGCCGGCAAGGCGTTTGTCAACGCGCTGCAACTGCACAGCCACGTCGCCAATATCGGTGACGTGCGCTCGTTGGTGATCCACCCGGCGTCGACGACACACTCCCAGCTCAGCCCCGAAGCGCAGCTGGCCTCCGGTGTCACCCCCGGCTTGGTGCGACTGGCCGTGGGCATCGAGGGTATCGACGACATTCTGGCTGACCTCGAGCTCGGGTTCGCCGCCGCTCGTAAGTACGGCTCTGCTTCGGCCGGCGACAGTGATCCGCAAGCTGTGGCGGCGTTCTAGGAGGCATGAGGTGACGATCTCCGACGTGCCAACCCAGACGCTGCCCGACGAAGGCGAAGTGGGCATCGTCCACATCGGCTCGCTGCAGCTGGAAAGCGGCGCGGTGATCGACGACGTCTCCATCGCCGTGCAGCGCTGGGGCGAGTTGTCGCCCGCCCGCGACAATGTCGTGGTGGTGCTGCACGCCCTCACCGGTGATTCACACATCACCGGGCCCGCCGGTCCCGGCCATCCGACCCCGGGCTGGTGGGACGGCATCGCCGGACCCGGCGCGCCGATTGACACCAACCGCTGGTGCGCGGTGGCCACGAATGTGCTGGGCGGCTGCCGCGGCTCGACCGGGCCGAGCTCGCTGGCCCGTGACGGGAAGCCCTGGGGCTCAAGGTTTCCGCTGATATCGGTGCGCGACCAGGTAGAGGCCGACGTGGCCGCGCTCGCCGCACTCGGCATCACCGAGGTCGCGGCGGTGGTCGGTGGCTCGATGGGCGGCGCCCGCGCGCTGGAATGGATCGTCAGCCATCCCGACGCCGTCGGATCCGCGCTGCTGCTGGCGGTCGGCGCACGCGCCACCGCTGACCAGATCGGCACGCAGTCCACCCAGATCGCGGCCATCAAAGCCGATCCGAACTGGCAGGGCGGTGACTACTACGGCACCGGACGCACGCCGGACGCCGGACTTCAGGTCGCTCGCCGCATCGCTCATCTGACCTATCGCGGCGAGGTCGAGCTGGACACCCGGTTCGCCAACGACGCCCAGGGTGACGAAGATCCGGTGAACGGCGGCCGCTACGCCGTGCAGAGCTACCTGGAACACCAGGGCAGCAAGCTGGTGTCGCGCTTCGACGCCGGCAGCTATGTGATCCTCACCGAGGCCTTGTCCCGTCACGACGTCGGCCGCGGCCGCGGTGGGGTCGCCGCCGCATTGCGCAGCTGCCCGGTGCCGGTGGTCGTCGGCGGTATCACCTCCGACCGGCTTTATCCGCTGCGGCTACAACAGGAACTGGCCGACCTGTTGCCTGGCTGTACCGGTTTGCAGGTCGTCGACTCGATCTACGGCCACGACGGTTTCCTGGTAGAGACCGAGGCGGTTGGCGAATTGGTGCGACAGACCTTGCGTTTGGTCACGACCGAAGGTGCGCGTCGGCGGTGACTAGCTTTCGGCAAGAGCGCTCGTTGTCGTTCGGCGCCGAAGCGGCTGCCTACGAACGCGGCCGCCCGTCTTACCCGCCGGAAGCCATCGACTGGCTGTTGCCGCCCGATGCCCACGACGTGCTCGATCTGGGTGCCGGAACCGGCAAACTGACCACCCGGCTGGTCGAACGCGGCTTGGATGTGGTCGCCGTGGACCCGATCCCCGAGATGTTGGAAGTGCTGCGCAGCTCGCTGCCGCAAACGCGTGCACTCCTCGGCACGGCCGAAGAAATTCCGTTGCCCGACAACAGCATCGATGCGGTGCTAGTTGCTCAGGCATGGCATTGGTTCGACCCCGCACAGGCCATACCGGAGGTGGTCCGGGTGCTGCGGCCCGGCGGGCGGCTGGGTCTGGTGTGGAACACCCGCGACGAGCGGCTCGGTTGGGTGCGTGAGCTGGGCCGGATCATCGGCAGCGACGGCGATCGCCGTCGCACCGAAGTGACACTGCCCGAACCGTTTACCGGGTTGGAGCAACACCAGGTCGAGTGGACCAATTACCTGACGCCGCAAGCGGTGATCGACCTGGTGGCCTCCCGCAGCTATTGCATCACCTCGCCCACCGAAGTGCGGACCAAGACCCTGGATCGGGTTCGCGAGTTGCTGGCCACCCACCCCGCGCTGGCCCATACCGGTGGTGTTGCACTGCCGTATGTGACGGTGTGCGTGCGCGCAACGCTGTCCTGACTTTCCTCGCACACCAATCCGCGTTGCGATTGCCCGCAGGGTCGTGCCGGCGCCGGATTAACAGCCCTGAGCGCAATCTCAACGACAAGATCTAGAAGTTCAGCCCGGAGAACATGACCCGGCCCGGATCGTATTTCTGCCGGGTGGCGCTGAGCTGGGCCAGGTTCGAGCCGAAGTAGCGCGACGGCGGCTGGTTTGCCTCGATGTAGTTCACATAGCCGCCAACTGAATACGGTTGTACCGCTTGATGTGCCGTGGCCAGCCAGCCGGTGGCCGCCGATGGGTCACCCGAGGTTTCGACGTACCACTGCACCAGCGCGGACTGTTGCCGCCACGGAAACGCTGTGGCGCCCGGCGCCACCGTCGCCAGCGCCCCGTCAAGAGCGTGCATGATCGCCAACATCCGGCCCGCGCCGCGAGGAAATGCATCCACGGCCGAGGTAATCCCCTGGGCGGCGCCCGGGGTGATCGCCGTGAAAACATCGGAGCCCCCGACATATCCCAGCGGCGACGGGTTCAGGTTTCCGACGGCCAAATATCTCACCAGGTCTAAGTAATTGAACGTGTGGTTCTCGGTTCCGGTTGGTTGCAGGCCAACAGCTTTGGTGATGGCGTCCGCCACGCTGTTGCCCGAACCGGCCGGGCAGGTCGCGAGGATGCGGCACTGTGTACCCATGGCGTCGACGGTGGCATCGGCTAATGCCCAGCTGCTTCGGTCGGCGGTGCGGAGCCAGTTTTGCCACCCGAGCAGAACTTGCGCGAACGACTGCGGTGGGAAGAAGAGGTTTACGGCGTCGAGATCGCTGGTGGGGAACGTGGCGAAGGTCAACGATGTCGTCACCCCGAAGTTGCCGCCGCCACCACCACGCAGCGCCCAGAACAGGTCTGGGTGGTTGTTGGCCGACGCGGTGACCGCCTCGCCGCTGGGCAACACCACCGACGCCGAGGTCAGCGCATCACACATCAGGCCGGCGTGCCGGGAGTGCGCGCCCAGCCCGCCGCCCAGCGCGTGCCCCGAGGTGCCAACCGAGGGGCAGGTGCCCGTCGGGATGCCCCGGCCGGCCGCGGCCAGCGCCTGGTGCAGCGCATACAGCTCGGTCGCCGGCGTCACGGTGACCTGCCCGGTCGCGGCGTCGTAGTTGATTCCGCCGGGCAGCTGACGCAAGTCGAGCACCATGGTGCCGTTGGCTGTGGACGCGCCCAGATAGGAGTGCCCACCGCTGCGCGGAGCGACCTTGAGGTTGTGGGTCGCGGCGAACGCCACCGCCTTTTGCACGTCCGCCGCCGACGTCGGCACGACGACCGCCGCCGGTGTCGAGACGTTGTAATTGGTGTTGAAAACCTGCTTGGCGGCGCCGAATTGGGCGTCGCCGGGCGTGAGCACTTGTCCGCCGATCGCGGCGGAAAGGCCGCTCCAACCAGAAGCGGGCGGATCGGCGACGGCCCGGACTGAGCCGAAAGCCGCGCCGGCCGCTAACGCCCCGACCGCACCCCGCAGAAATGTCTTGCGCGAAAACTCACGACCCACCGCCGCATTGTCAACCGGCGCGGCACACAACTATGGCGGCGCCGGGCCAGCGTTCGCCAAACGTGGACAAACCTTTACCGCACCGTGTCGTAGCCGTGACGACCGTAGAGTCGTTGCTACCGCGTCCCCAACGGGTCGATCGTCCAAGCGATGTAGACCATCGCCGCTGCCACGAGGACCGTCGTAGCGAAGTCAATTCCCTTGCTGCGCACCGCTAACAGGCCCGCGCGGTCCTCGGGCAGCAACAGCCGCAGCACGGCCGCCACGCCCACACCGATGCCGATCAACAGCGCACCCCGGCGCCAGAAGTTCGCGCCGGCCAGCGCGAACCCGGCGAGGAAGGTCGCACCGACCAGCAGGATCGGCCACTGCCCTCGCAACCTCGCGCGCAGACTCACTGTCGTTCGGCCAACTCCACGACGTTGGTCAGCAGGAACGCCCGGGTCAGCGGGCCGACGCCGCCAGGATTCGGCGAAACGTGGCCGGCCACCTCCCACACGTCCGGATGCACATCGCCGACCAGCCCGTCATCGGTGCGGCTGACGCCTACGTCGACGACAGCAGCGCCAGGGCGCACCATGTCGGCGGTCACCAGGTGCGGCACGCCAACACCGGCCACGATGATGTCGGCTTGCCGGGTCAGCGCAGGCAGATCACGAGTACCGGTGTGGCACAACGTTGCTGTGGCGTTCTCGGAGCGGCGGGTCAGCAACAGCCCCAACGGTCGCCCTACCGTCACACCACGCCCGATGATCACCACATGCGCACCGGCGATCTCGATGTCGTAGCGGCGCAGTAGGTGCACGATGCCGCGGGGGGTACACGGCAGCGGACCCGGGGTGTTGAGCACCAGCCGACCCAGGTTGGTGGGGTGCAGCCCGTCAGCGTCCTTGTCGGGGTCGACGCGCTCGAGCGCAGCGTTTTCATCGAGGTGCTTCGGTAGCGGCAACTGCACGATGTAGCCGGTGCATTCGGGGTTGGCGTTGAGCTCGTCAATGGTTTCGTTGAGCTGCGCGGTGCTGATGTCGGCGGGCAGATCGCGGCGGATCGACGTGATGCCGACTTTGGCGCAATCCGCGTGCTTGCCCCGGACGTAAGCCTGTGACCCGGGGTCGTCGCCGACCAAGATGGTGCCCAATCCGGGTGTGCGGCCCGACGCGGTCAATGCGGCCACCCGATGCTTCAAATCGACGAAGATCTCGTCGCGAGTGACCTTGCCGTCCAGTGCGATCGCGCCCACGCCTGACAGTCTGGCATGCCGTACGCTCCGGGTATGTCCACCCCTCCGGATGTGTTCGCGCCGGCCAAGCTGGGGCCGCTGAGGCTGCGCAACCGCATCATCAAGGCGGCGACGTTCGAAGCGCGCACGCCCGATGCGCTGGTGACCGACGACCTGATCGAATACCACCGGCTACCGGCCGCCGGCGGGGTCGGCATGACCACCGTCGCCTACTGTGCGGTCTCCCCCGGTGGTCGCACCGGGGGCAACCAGATCTGGATGCGCCCGGAGGCGGTGCCGGGGTTGCGTCGGCTCACCGAGGCGGTCCACAACGAAGGAGCCGCGGTCAGTGCGCAGATCGGGCATGCCGGCCCGGTGGCCGACGCGAGGTCCAACAAGGCCAAAGCTTTGGCGCCGGTGCGCTTTTTCAACCCGCTGAGCATGCGCTTTGCCAAGAAAGCCAGCCGCGACGACATCGACGACGTCATCGCCGCACATGCCAACGCGGCCCGGCTGGCCATCGAGTCCGGATTCGACGCGGTGGAGGTGCATCTGGGCCACAACTACCTGGCCAGCGCATTCCTGAGCCCGCTGATCAACCGCCGCGACGATGAGTTCGGCGGATCGCTGGAAAACCGGGCCAAGGTTGCCCGCGGGCTGGTGCTGGCCGTGCGGGGTGCCGTGGAAAAGCACGGCGGCGGCCGCGTCGCGGTGACCGCCAAGCTCAACATGGCCGACGGCGTGCGGGGTGGCATCACGGTCGAGGAAGCCCTGACCACCGCCAAGTGGCTCCAGGACGACGGCGGCCTGGACGCCATCGAGTTGACCGCCGGTAGCTCGTTGGTCAACCCGATGTACCTGTTCCGCGGCGACGCGCCGGTCAAGGAGTTCGCCGGCGCCTTCAAGCCGCCACTGCGCTGGGGCATTCGGATGACCGGGCGAAAGTTCCTGCGCCAATACCCCTACCGCGACACCTACCTACTGCGCGATGCCCGGCTGTTTCGCGCCGAGCTCACCATGCCGCTGATCCTGCTCGGCGGCATCACCAATCGCGAGTCGATGGAGTTGGCCATGGCCGAAGGCTTCGACTTCGTCGCGATGGCCCGGGCTCTGTTGGCCGAGCCAGATCTGATCAATCGGCTCGCCGCCGACGGCGAGCGCCATGCGGTGCATTCGGCGTGCACGCACTGCAACCAATGCATGCCGACGATCTACAGCCGCACCCGCTGCGTGGTCACCGGCGCACCTGACCGGGTGCACAACGCTACGGGTGACGGGTTGGCGCGGGAGTAGGACCGTCGGCCTGGCTCATTCGACAGTCGGACTGGGCAGTGAGGACGGCTGCCTTCTGAGTCGAGAACTTGAAGTCCACGCCGTCGTGACCCGAGAAGTACACGTCGTGGTCATTCGGCTTGTCCTTCATGACACCGAAGTTGGTGGCGCCGAACTGTTTGACCCCGTCTTTGACGATCTGCACGGCTTGCGGCCACTTGTCGTCGGGGATGGGACCGCTGAACACAACCATGAGGTAGGCATACTTCGCGCGAGTCCATACGTACGGTCCATCGCAGCCCCGCCAGCTGTCGGTGTCGAGCCGCCAGGTCAATCCGCTCACTAGCCCCGCCACGGCATCGGCGATTTGCGACACCGCGGTTCGGTACTGGGCTTGAGCCGCCTCCAACGGCGGCTTGGAGCGCAGCGCGTCCTCCAGTGCCGCCACTTTTTCAGGGCTCAATGGCCCTTCCTCGCTACGGGTTTCGTTATCCATAGATCTATCAGTCGGGCCGCATGCCATGGCGGCAAAGCACACTACGGTCAGCAGCCATACCGTCAACCACCGCATTACTTCCCTCCCATCGGTACATGACGGGGGGCTCCTGTCATGCCGCCGCCGACGCTTGGTGGAAGCAGCGGAGCGGTCACCTCGTTCTCGGGCAGTCCCGCCGCGACCGCGGCAAGGTTGTATCCCGACATGCGCAACTGCGGATTGCCGTTCGCGTCGATAAAGGTACGTGGATAATCCGCGTGGCCGTAGGCACCGTCACGCCACACGCCGGTCGCATCGACACCCGCCTGCGAGGACAGTTCGGTCATCCCAGAGCCCGGACCATACGGATCCAATCCCCAGCCGTGCACAGGCGCAAGCGGCGCCACCAAGTTGGTAATCGGATCATGTGGCGCCTGCATGACGTATGCCTGGCCGTGGTCGAGCCCTAGCTGGGCCGGGCTGTACAAGTCTAGGCCCGGTGAACCGTAAAACACCACGTCGTTGACCGGATGGGCACCGTGGGCGTTGAGGTCCTGCAACGCCAGCGACGCCGTCAAAGAGCCGTACGAGTGACCCAGGACCGTCAAGTGGCCAGTCGGATTGTTGGCCCGCACTTGTTCAAGATATTGCGACAGGTCCGCCGCGCCGGCTTTAGCGGTGCCGTCGGTCATGGTCTGCCACAAGTCCTGCGGACTTCCGGTATTCAACGGGTTCGGCGGCGGGGTGTAGCCCATCCAGGCAATGGTTGAGACCGAAGCAGGCTTACCCGCCGCGATCAATTGCCGGACTTCTTCGTCACGCAGGTTGCTGGCCTCCTTTACCATGCCGGGCAGCGTGCCGCCGGTGGTGGATCCAACACCAGGCACAGTAACCGACACGTTGGCAGCGGTATCAGGGTTGCCCACAGCGACTGCGGCGAGTACCTGCTGATGCGGATCGTCCGGAATTTTCAATTGAGTCAGGTAAGTATCCGGAACACTGCGTAGCGCTTGGTCGACGGCATCGAGTTCGCCCAGCCGGCCCTTAGCTGCGCTTAACTGATCATCAAGCCCGGCAAGCTGGGTCGCTGTGTCGCTGTCGAAGATACCGTTGTTGTAGTCATTAGCCGCTTTCGCAGCCAATTGATCGTACTGTGCCTGCAGCTGATCGATGTGTGCCTGCAGTTTGGCACGCTCGTCGTGTAACCGTTTCTCGTTGTCGTCGCTGGCGCGCTCCGTCGGCGTCCGCTGATCGGCGGGAGCGCGCGTCTGCGGTTCCCCATCGGCGAGTTGTTCCCCGGTGGCAACAGCGAGCACCCGAGCCAGATCCGCATCGGTTTCCTCGGCCTTCCCCAGCAGGGCCGTTATACGATTCTGCAGGGCAGCAGCTTTGGCCTGCACGGCTTCTGCCGCGTCGCTGTCCAGATTGCTTGTATCCGGCGGGATGACGGTATTGGTGGCGGTGTCGATACCGACCGGCGCCTGCTCGTTTGCTTCGGCGAAGATGGCGTTGAGCTCTTGTTTGACCGCCAGTGCGTCCTGATAGGCGTGGCCAGCGCCGATCGCTACCCGAAAAGCATCGCTCGCGGATAGGTCGATTTTGGTGTGTGTCCTGGTGAGCGCTCCCTGAGCCGTTTCGGCGCTGCGCCCTCCCCAGCCGGGAAACGTCGACAGGTTCAGCAGCTCTTTGGCTGCTTCCCTGCTGGTTCGCGCGCGTGCAGCTGCCGCCTCCGCAACTTCCAAAACCTGCTCTGGGTCCCACGCTTGAAGATCAGCCAAAGTCAAAGACATTGGCCGCCTTACAAATTCATGCGGTCAGCGAGACCCGAAGCGCCATCGTTGAGGCGTACTGCCTCGGCGTCGTCGGTATCGGCGTAGCATTTCGCGGCTGACCGCAGGTGCTCACTGTGCACTATCAACTCCGCGTGGTGCGCCGCAGTCTCTTCCTCCCAGTGCGCAAGTCGCGCCGCCAACGCGGCCGAACTTGCTCCGATGAACCCGCTCTGCGCAGTCGTGATCCGCTCATGGGCCGAAGCGTGCCCCGACCGCAAGTTAGCGGCGTACGTGTCCGCCTGGCTCGCCCACGAACGAAGATCCGCCGGATTTACCCGTAAGTCCCGATCCATCTTGAACCTTCGATGTCGTTTGCTGGACGACTTTACCAGCGCGTGAGGTGGGCCTAGTGCACCAAAATTGCTGGGGCCGCGAGCCCCCTTCCTTGCTCCGAGTTTCCATACGGACCAGTCCCAGCTACGCGCCAGGCCAGAAACCCCGCCCGACGTGCTCATCCGGAGAGCACTGCGCTGCAACGGATACAGTCGATTCAGTGAACCAACCAGCTACAGTTGTTTCGATGAATCAAGCAGCCCCGCCAGCGCTGACGGTCCGATACGACGGGTCACAACGCACCTTCGCACCCGGCCACGATGTGGTGGTCGGGCGTGACCTTCGCGCCGATATGCGCATCACGCACCCGTTGATCTCGCGTGCGCATCTGCTGCTGCGTTTCGAGCAGGGCCGCTGGATGGCAATCGACAACGGGTCATTGAACGGGACGTTCGTCAACGGGCGCCGAGTGCCGGTGATCGACATCCACGACGGTCAGACCGTCAATATCGGCAACCCCGACGGGCCCCAGCTGACCTTCGAGGTCGGCCGCCATTCCGGCATGGTCGGCCGGCCGCCACGGACCGCCTCGATGCGTGCCGTTCAAACGCCCGCACCACCGCGCCCGTCGCAACCACAGCTGGCACGCCCCTCGGGCGGGCCCAGGCAGCAACCGGCGCCACCCCCGATGCGGCCACACCCCGCCGCACCACCGCAGCCTGCGCCGGCGCGCGGCGGCCACCGACCGCCATACCCGGCCGCCCCACCGCAGCCGACGCCGCCACCGAACTTCCAGCCGCAAACCCGGATGGCTCCGGCGGCCGTCAAGCCGCCCGAGGTGGCCAACCTGGCCACGAAGATGTTCCAGGCCTTCCGCCCCGGGGCTGCCGCGCCGGAGAAGCCACCGGGTTCGGCGACGATCGGCCGCGCCACCGACAACGACATCGTCATCCAGGACGTCCTGGCTTCGCGCCATCACGCGTTTCTGGTCCAGTCCCCGCTGGGCACCGAGATCCGTGACGCGCGCAGCATCAACGGCACCTTTGTCAACGGCGTCCGAGTCGGCTCCGCGGTGCTGTCCGAAGGCGACGTGGTCACGATCGGCAATGTCGACCTGGTCTTCACCGACGGCCAGCTGGTCCGGCGCACCGAGGCCGCCACGCGCAGTGGCGGCCTCGAGGTCAACAGCGTGCAGTTCAAGATCGACGGTAAGGAGCTGCTCGACCGCATCTCGCTGACTGCGCGGCCGGGAACGCTGACAGCCATCATCGGCGGGTCGGGTGCGGGCAAGACCACGCTGTCCCGGCTGATCGCCGGATACACCCGGCCCACCGGCGGCTCGGTCACCTTCGAGGGACACGACATTCACCGTGAGTACGCGACCATGCGCAGCCGGATCGGGATGGTACCGCAAGACGACGTGGTGCACCGTCAGCTCACGGTCAACCAGGCGCTGGGCTACGCTGCCGAGCTGCGGCTGCCGCCCGACACCAGCAAAGAGGAGCGCGCCCAGGTCGTCGCACAGGTGCTCGAGGAACTCAATCTGACCGAGCACGCCGACACCCGAGTCGACAAGCTCTCCGGTGGCCAGCGCAAACGCGCCTCGGTGGCCCTCGAGCTGCTCACCCAGCCGTCGCTGCTGCTGCTCGACGAGCCGACGTCAGGTCTAGACCCGGCGCTGGACCGGCAGGTCATGCTCATGTTGCGCCAGCTCGCCGACGCCGGCCGTGTGGTACTGGTGGTCACGCACTCGGTGTCCTACCTGGACGTGTGCGACCAGATCCTGCTGATAGCGCCCGGCGGCAAGACCGCCTTCAATGGCCCGCCGAGCCAGGTCCAATCCGCTTTCGGCACCACCAACTGGGCGGAAATCTTCGCCAGCGTGGGTGCTGACCCCGATGAAGCGAACCGTCGCTTTCTGGAGAGAAAGGGGCAAGGGGCCGCGGCACCGGCTCCGGTGTCCGAGCAACCCGCCGATTTGGGCGAGCCGGTGCATACCGACATGTTCCGTCAGCTATCCACCATCGCCCGCCGCCAAGTTCGGCTGGTCGTCTCCGACCGGGGCTACACGGTGTTCCTGGCGGTTCTGCCGTTCCTGATGGGCGCGCTGGCGCTGACGGTGAAGGGACCGAAACCTGGTCTCGGGCCCGCTGACCCAGCCGGGCCCGCTCCCACCGAGCCGCAGTACATCATGGTGCTGCTGTGTATCGGGGCTGTCTTCATGGGCACCGCGCTGACCATCCGCGACCTGATCGGCGAACGTCCGATCTTCCGCCGAGAACAGGCGGTCGGCCTGTCCACCACCGCGTACCTACTTGCCAAGGTCGCCGTCTTCTCCGTGTTCGCGACCATCCAGGCGGCGATCTCGACGATGATCGTCCGGTTCGGCAAAGGCGCCCCCACGGCGGATCCGCCGTTCTTCGGAAGCGGCACTCTCTCACTGTTCTTCACCGTCGCGGGCACCTGTATCGCGTCGGCGATGCTCGGTCTGCTGCTATCGGCCCTCGCGCAATCCAATGAGCAGATCATGCCGCTGCTGGTGGTGTCGATCATGTCCCAGCTGGTGCTCTGCGGCGGGATGGGCATCCCGGTGACCGGACGGTTCGCGCTCAACCAGCTGTCCTTTTTGACACCCGGCCGCTGGGGTTTCGCCGCCGGATCGTCGTCGATCGACTTCCCCAGCCTGGTGAAGGTTCCGCAAATCCCGACGGACGACAGGTGGTGGCAACACTCCAAGCACATCTATGCGATCGACATGGGCATGCTCGCGCTGTTGTCGCTGGCCTACGTCGCCTACATCCGGTGGCACATCCGGCTCAAGCGCTGAGGAGATGAACCCTGAGGCGATCGCAAGCGCGGCGGAGCCGGGCGCAGCAGGTCGCCGACGATGAAACCCTGAGCGTCAGCTGCCGGCCGGTTCCAGTGTTGCCAGCGCGTACTCACTGATCGCGATCAACGCGTCGGTGGCCGACCTGCGATCGCGGGCATCGATGTTGATGATCGGGATGTGCTCGGGCAGTGTCAGCGCCTTACGCACCTCGGCAATGGGATACCTTGGGGCACCGTCGAATTCGTTGACAGCGATGAGGAACGGCAACCTGCGGTGTTCGAAGAAGTCCACGGCGGCGAAGCTGTCTTGCAGCCGCCGGCAGTCGACCAGGATGACCGCGCCAATAGCACCGCGCACCAGGTCGTCCCACATGAACCAGAACCGCCGCTGGCCCGGCGTACCGAACAGGTAGAGCACCAGATCCTCGTCCAGGGTGATGCGGCCGAAGTCCATGGCCACCGTGGTGGTGCGCTTGTCGGGAGTGGACTCCAGCATGTCGACACCGGCCGACGCGTCAGTGACCATCGCTTCGGTGCGCAACGGCATGATTTCTGACACCGCACCGACAAAGGTCGTCTTGCCCACACCGAAGCCGCCCGCGATGACGATCTTCGTCGACGCGGTGTCCCGCATCTCAGAGCGCTCGTAGGCCACGGAGCGTCCTTCCTATCAGTTCGCGGCGTTCATCGCGGGTCGAGCGGTCACTCAACGTCCGATTCACTCGAAGGTAACCTCCGATCACCAGATCGCCGACCAGGACTCGCGCGACACCGAGTGGCAAATCCAGCCGCGACGAAATCTCGGCGACCGAGGGGCTCTTGATGCACAGCTGGACGATCTTTTCTCGCACGTCATCGGGTGGCCAGCGGTGAAACAGCGCCGCCTGCAACGTCTGTATCGGCGCTTCCAGCGGCAGGTCGACGTCAGTGGTCGTCCGCCCGGCCGTCAGTGTGTACGGCCGAACCAGACTCGCCTCAGCTGCGGGCGGCGGCTGCTCGGGTTTGTCCATGGCAGCTCACGAATGCTGCCCGCTCGGCGACGATGCAGAGCGCACAGCGCGATGAGGAGAAGCCGGGTGATCAGACGCGGCGCGCCGGGACGACTGCACGACAGCGCCCACCCGCTCGACAAGCACGGCCATCTCGTAACCGATCTGGCCGATGTCACACGACGTCGCGGCCAGCGTCGCCAAATGTGAGCCGTCGCCGACGCGCATCAGCAACAGGTAGCCGTTTTGCATCTCCACCACCGACTGCAGCACCTGCCCGCCGTCGAAGAGCTGCGCGGCACCGGTCGCCAAACTGGCCAACCCCGACGACACCGCAGCCAACTGGTCCGCCCGGTCGGGCGGCAGGTGCTCACTGGCGGCCATCAGAAGCCCATCGACGGACACCAGCACCGCATGCGACACCCCGGGCACCTCACGGGCGAAGTTGGAGACCAGCCAGTCGAGCGAGTTGTCAGATGAAGTGCCGGGCGCGTCAGAAAAAGAACGGCTCATTCTTGATCGGATCCTCGATTGTTCTCGCGGGCATGGGACCGTCCGGCCCGGACGCCGCCGAAGTGGCTGCTGATGGACGCCCGGATAGCCTCAGGGTCACGTGCCGGCGCGGCATGGCGTCCAGGCTGAAATCCGCCGTTCGATGCTACGCCGTTGTCCGAGTCGGTCCCGTGGTGCGCGACCCCGTTGGTGCGGTCGCGCTCCCCGCCGTCACCGGTCGCCTCCGGCCCGGCCCCGCCGGGCACCAGCCGCGCGCCCGGCTCGCGCACCGGAAGACCCTGGTCGGTGTGTGCGGAAATGGGCACATTGTCGACCTCGGCGGCCGCCGTCCAGCCGTGATCCCACACCGACTTCCAGTCCAGGTCGGGGCTGCGGGCCAACTCGTGCGGGTCAACCAGCCACTCGGAAAGCATCCGTTGATAGATCAAATCGTCGCTCGCGGCCGTCTCGTCCGGCGGCACGGCGGCATCGGCGGGCCAATCATCATCGTCCTGCTGCTGTGAATCGGTGGCGGACATCGACTCCGGCTCCGGGGCGACCGGCGCTCGTTGTGTGAAGAAAGCCGAAACCGGTTGAGCTGCAGGTGGTTCCGGAGTCGACTCGTTATTCAGCCACGGGGACGGCGCGGCGGCACCGCCGGTGATGCCACTGGAACCGGGCGTGCGCCGTGGCAGCTGCGTGACCGGGTGCGACCCGTTGCGGTCCTGGGTTTCGGGCCTGACGGTGGAGTCGGCGGAATCCGCGTAGTCGGCTGCGGCGATCGCTTCTTGGACATTCGGCGTGCGCCGGGCAGCCGGTGCGGGCGGCGCGGCGGGGCGGCTTGCCCCGTCGGTTGCCCGGTCCGTTTCAAAGCCGACCAGCAGCGACGGCGGCAGATACACCTCGGCCGTCGTGCCCGAACGACGTCCGTCGCGCGCTGTGCGGCGCAGCCGCACCCGGATCCCGTGCCGGTCCGCCAGCCGCCCGACCACGAACAACCCCATGTGGCGGGCGTTGTCCGGGGTGACCTCGCCACCAGAACGCAGCCTCATGTTGGCGATTCGCCGGTCGCCGTCGGTCATGCCGAGGCCGGCGTCGACGATCTCCAGGTGGACTCCCCCGTCGTTGCGCCGCTGGGCGGAGACGTGGACCGCCGATGTGGGCGGCGAATAGCGCAGCGCGTTGTCGATCAACTCGGCAAGCATGTGGATGACGTCTGCTGTGGCGGCGCCGGTGATCGTGCTGTCGGACACGCCCATGATCTCGACGCGGCGGTAGTCCTCGACCTCAGAGGTCGCGGCATTGATCAGGGTCGCCAGCGGCTGCGGCCCGCGCTGGTCTCCCCGGGAGAGCTGCGCGCCGGCCAGGACAAGCAGGTTGGCGCCGTTGCGGCGCATCCGGGCGGCAAGGTGGTCGAGCCGGAACAGGCTGTCGAGCCGTTCTGGGTCGTCTTCGTTGCGCTCCAGCCGGTCGATCAGCGAGAGCTGCTGGTCGACCAGCGACCGGTTGCGCCGCGACATGGTCTCGAACATGTCGTTGACCAGCAGCCGCAGCCGGGTCTCGTCGCCGGCCAACAACAGCGCCTGGGTGTGCAGTTCGTCGACCGCGTGTGCGACCTGGCCGATCTCCTCGGTGGTGTAGACCGGCAACGGCACGGGCATCCGCTCGTCACCGGCCCGGACCCGGGCGATCTCACGCTCGAGGTCTTCGTGGGCGACCTTCAACGCGCCGTCGCGCAGCACCCGAAGCGGTTCGATCAGCGAGCGCGCCACCAACAGCACGATGACCAGTGCGGCCACGATGGCCGCCAGCACGACGACGGTGTCGCGGATGGCTTCCTGACGCCGATCGCTGGCGCGGTCCTCCACCGCTTTGGTCACCGCCGAGCTGGTGTCCTTGATCACCTGCGAGGCGATCGCGTCGGTGGTCTGTATCGAGCGCAGCAGCGCGGGATTGTTGACCAGCCGGCTGGCCGGATCCGACATGATCGCCATCCGGGTCACCATCTGCTGTTGCAGGTTCTTGGCTTCCGGCGAGCCGACGCCGAGCACTTCGGCCATTCCGAACAGCGTCGAGGGCTCGGTACCGGCCAACGTGATCATCGAGGTGCGCAACTCCGGCTCGGGCAGATCCCCGCCACGGGTGGCCAGCAGCTGCTGCATCATCATCTGGCCGCGGGCCCCGATGGCCCGGCTCAGCCCTTGGGCGGCGGCCCGAATCTTTTCGTTGTCGACGCGCACCGATCCGTCGATAGCGTTCTCGGCGGTCAGCAGGATCGGCGCATAACTGGTCACCCGGTCGCGCAAACCGATGCTGTTCGACGAAACCTTGGCCAGCAGACCCTGTCCGCCATTCAGCAGGTTCTCAACACCGACCCGAACGTCATCGGCCACATCGGTATCCGCCAGCCGGGCCTGCAGCTCGGATTTGCGCGCCTTGTAGTTCTTCTTCGCGCCCTCGACATCGCCGCCATTCGACGCAGCCAGCAACGCCACATCGAGCGCGGACATGTATTTGCTGATTGCCGGAACAACTTCGGCACGGTCGGCCGCGAGCCGGAGGTTCTTGGCGTCGCTGAGTGCGCCGTAGATTCGTAATCCACCGAACACCATGGCCAGTACCAGCGGCACCACCACGATTGCGACAACTTTCCAACGGACCGGCCAGTTGCGCAGTGACCATGTCGGCGGGCGTTTCGCCGCCGCGAAGTCCGCAGTGTCTGAGTTAGCCGGCTTGTCCACGTCGGTCGGGTCGGCGAACATGGTCACCGAACCGCGGCCGTGGTTTAGCGCGTCGTTCATGAGACTTCCTGCTGATTGCACCCGCCCCCGATTGGAGACGGACGAGCGGTACACGCCTGGCAATTCGACGAGTATGACAGCCTGCTGTCACGCTGACCACAATTCTTACTGAACAGACAGAGTTCGCCGGATACCTTCCGGACGGGCGACAGGATAGCTGAGCAAACTGGCGGCGGACAACCGCACCGATCACCGCTGTGGTTTAAGTCGCAGCTGGCCGGAGAAGCGCGACAAGGAAATTCGAGTTATCGGTGAACGGCCGCAGATCCCACGTCGACAGCAGCAGATCCGGCACGAAACCGGCGTCGGCTGCGTCGGTTAAGAACTGCTCGAACGCGTATCCACGATCGGCGCCGAAGCCGATCACCGCGCGACCGTCGGCAGCCAGGTGAGCACGCAGCCGACACAGCACCTGGACGCGGGTACTCGGGGCGAGGAATGTCATCACATTGCCGGCGGACACGATGACGTCGAACGGTTCGGCGATGCCGCGGGCGGGCAAGTCCAGCTCAGCGAGGTCGCCGACGAGCCAGCGCGGCCCTGGATGATCCTGTTCGGCCGCCTCGATGAGCGCCGGGTCGACGTCGACACCGACCACCTGGTGGCCTGCTGCGGTCAGGTACCCGCCCAGCCGGCCGGGCCCGCAGCCGGCGTCGAGGATCCGCGCATGCCGGGGCGCAATCGCGTCGACGAGGCGAGCCTCGCCGGCCAAATCGTCGCCGGCGCGCGCCATGGAGCGGAAGCGTTCGATGTACCAGTGCGAATGCCCGGGATCAGCCGCCACTTTCTTCATCCACAGGCTCTGCTCGACCATCCGCCCATTATCGCGACCGAGGACGCCGGGCAGGATGACGTGTTGTGTTCAAGGTGATGTTCTACTCACCGCGCATCGCTCCCAACACGGGCAATGCGATCCGGACCGCGGCGGCCACCGGCGCCGAACTGCACCTGGTGGAACCGCTGGGCTTCGACCTGTCCGAACCCAAACTGCGCCGGGCCGGGTTGGACTACCACGACCTGGCATCGGTCACCGTCCACGTGTCGCTGGACGATGCGTGGGCAGCGCTGGGACCGCGGCGGATCTTCGCATTCACGGCCCACGCCACGACGGTGTTCACCGAGGTGGCCTATCAGGCCGGCGACGTGTTGATGTTCGGCCCGGAGCCATCCGGCCTGGACGCGCAGGTACTGGCAGACCCGCACATCACCAAGCAGGTCCGCATTCCCATGTTGGCGGGGCGGCGGTCGCTGAATTTGTCCAACGCCGCCGCGATCGCCGTATATGAGGCATGGCGGCAGCACGGGTTCCGCGGAGCGGTCTAGATCACCAGCTGTTCCAGTGGGTCAGCTGTTCGGCGGGCAGCCGCTTGGCGGGCTTGAAGTCAGTGCCCTTGGTGTAGGCGATCGGGAATAGCCCACCCTGGCTGTACTCCTCGTACGGAATTCCCAGTACTTCGGCGGCTTGCTTTTCGCCGTCGCGCAACAGGTGCAGCGTGGTCCAGCACGAGCCGAGCCCCCGCGACCGCAGTGCCAGGCAAAAGCTCCAGACCGCCGGGAAAAGCGACGCCCAGAACGACACCCCGCCCATCGGTTGTTTCTCCGCCCGGCCTTCGAGGCACGGAATCATCAACACCGGAACCTCGTGCATGTGCTCGGCGAGATACATCGCCGAATTACGGACGGACGGCATCCGCTCACCGCGGATGTCGCCTTCGGGGTACTCGGTTGCGGCCGAATCGAGGTAGGGCTTGGCGTTGCCGTAATAGATGTCGGCGAGTGCCTTCTTCTTGTCGGCGTCCTCGACGAACACCCATTGCCAGCCTTGGGAATTGGACCCCGTGGGCGCTTGCAACGCCAGCTCGAGGCATTCCATCAACACGTCACGGCCGACGGGTTTTTCGAGATCGAGGCGTTTACGAACGGATCGGGTGGTGGTGAGGACTTCGTCGACGGACAAATTCAGAGTCATGTGCGCAGACTACATTCGACTCCATGAGCGTCGAACTGACACAAGAAGTTTCCAGCAGGCTCACGTCCGACCATTACGCGTGGCTTACCACCGTGGCGAAATCCGGACTTCCCGTGCCCCGTCTGGTGTGGTTCTACTTCGACGGCAGCGAGTTGTCGGTGTATTCCATGCCGCAGGCGGCTAAGGTCGCGCACATCAAAGCGCGTCCGCTCGTCAGCCTGAATCTGGATTCCGACGGCAATGGCGGCGGCATCATCGTCGTCGGCGGCACCGCACGGGTGGACGCGACGAACGTGGACGGCCGTGACGACGAGCCGTACTGGAGGAAATACCGCGAGGACGCCGAACGGTTCGGTCTCACCGAAGCGATCGCCAGCTACAGCACCCGGCTGAAGATCAGCATCGACAAGGTATGGACGACGCCGACGGCCTAGGGGTCGGGTTCTTCGCGTAGGAGTTCGTCGGGGTGGTGGGCGTGGTTGGTTTGTGGGGGGCCGGTGCCGTCGGTCCAGCCGAGTCGCCCGTTGTCCATGACCACGGTGTGCAACTCGCCGCGGCTGGTCATACCGTGGTCGCCGCCGCAGGTGAAGTGCAGTTTGTCGGCGTCGGTGCGTCCGCCGTGGGCCCAGTCCGGTGAGTGGTGGACTTCGCAGCGGTATCCGGGGACTAGGCAGTTGGGGCGGGTGCAGCCGCGATCGCGGGCGTAGCAGATCAGTCGTTGGTCGGCGGTGGCGATGCGTTTTTGCCGGCCCAGGTACAGCGGCCGTTTGAGGTGGTCGTCGAAGACCGCCAGATAGTGGATGCCGGTGGCGGCCATGCGGATCAGATCTCGCATCGGCAGCCGTGAGCCCCCGCCGGTGCGCACCGGTGGGGGCATGCCGATGGCGGGATCGGCAGCGGCGCGGGCGGCGCGGTCGAGTTCGGCCAAGGTGGTGGTGACGACCACGGTGACCGGGTGGCCGCGGTGCGTGCCCAGCTTGCCGGATCCCAGGGCGCTATGCAGGGCGAGTTTGAACGCGTCGTGGCAGCGTTGGGCGGGGCTGCGCTCATCGCGCGCGGTGGGGTCGGTGCCGTCAGGCTGGTGGCGGCCAGGGCGCACGGCGGCGTCGATGGCTTCGAAGTAGGCCCGTGCCTCGGGGTCGAGCAGCCCGGTCAGCCGCGACATGCCGTCGGGCCCTTGGGGGCCCAGGTGCAATGCGCGGCGACGGGCCCGATCCTCATCGGTGAAGGTGCCGTCGGGATTGAGATAGTCGGCGATGCGCTCACCGACCCGGGTGACGATCCCGGCGTCGGACCTGGTGGCTTCGGCGACCAGTTTGCGCTCCGCCAAGGCGACATCGGGCGGCGCCACCGCGGCCGGCAGCACGTCAAGCGAGCGGCACACGGCGCGAATGTGATCCTCGCCGAGTGCGCCGGACTCGACCGCTGTAGCCAACTCGGGCAGCTGGGCAGGCAGGGTGGGGCCGGCCAGCGAGCGGCGCGGGCAGATGCGCGCGGCCAGCTTGAACCGGCGAGTGATCTCGCGCGGGGTGATGCGCAGCCGCCGCCACAGCGCCGAGCGCACCTGCGCGCTGGAGTCGATCTCGTCGGGCGGGTCGGCGATCTCGCCGAAAAACCGATACATCAGCCCGCGGTTGGTGCGCTCCTGAGTTTCCAGCCGCTCGGCGACATCGACCCGAAAACTGTTGCCCACCATGTCCGATGCCGTCGCACGCAACACCTCATGCGCAGCATCGATGGCATCCAGAGCAGCACCGATCCGGTCTTTGGCCTGCTGCGCGCTCAGTGCTGAACCCATGCCCCGACGCTAAAAAGCAGCACCGACGAATCAGCAACCGGCAGACCGCCCCAAAACCCACCTGTGCATGAAAACCCAACTGTGGATAACCGGCCGTCCGCCGTGTCAGGGACTCAGAATCTGTCAGTGCACCGCGCTATAGTGCGCGGCTTGCGCTAGTGGTCGGTGGATGTCGACACGGTTCGCCACGCCTCGATGTCGGCGATGAGCTGCTTGGTCTTCTCTTCGACCGCCTCGACGCAGTCCGTGCCCAACAGCAGGTGCAGTGGCGGCTCGGCCACCGAAGCGATGTCGACGATGGCCGCTGCTGCCTTCACCGGGTCGCCGGGCTGAGCGTGGTTCACGTCGAGCGCGCGGGCACGCATGGCCCCGGCAGTGGATTCGTAGTCGGGGATCACGGTTTCCTCGGTCCCCAGACTGGACCCGTCGAGAAAATCGGTGCGGAAGTAGCCGGGCTCGACAACAGTGACCGAAATCCCCAGTGGCTTAAGCTCTTTGGCCAGTGCCTCGCTAAACCCTTCCACGGCAAACTTAGTCGAGTTGTAGATGCCCCAGCCGGCCGAGCCGAGCAGTCCACCCACCGAGCTGATGTTGATCACATGGCCGGCACGCTGACGGCGCATGACAGGAAGCACGGCTCGCAAAACGTTCAAAGTACCGAATACGTTGACCTCGTACACGCTTCGAATCGAAGTGTCCGAAGCCTCTTCCACCGCGCCGAGCAGACCGCGGCCGGCGTTACCCGCGAGACGCTCCAGTGATGAACCACACCTTTTCCGGCACTTCTTCTCCTTCTCGCGTGCCCGGTTGGGATGGACCCCGACGGGCTGGTCAGGGTGCGGGCGGGGGCGGGGGTGGCTGGTCCGCTGGAATTGCCCCGTCGCAGCCTCCGGGCGGCGGCGGCCCCGGGAGCGGTTCGTCGCCGCTGACGCAGTCGTAGTAGAACTGGGGGCCGGTCATCCAGGTTTTCATCCACTGGTGCCAGAACGAGCCGTCGGGGTACTTTTCGCCGTCGCACACAGCCAAATTGCCGTAACCCCAGCGACCACCCGGGCAGAAGCCTTTCGTCATGTCCGGCATGTGCGGGTCGGGCGGATCAGCGATGGCAACCGCAGGAGAAAGAACAAGCGCCGCAGCACAACCCAGTACTGCGGCACCATGACGAGCAAGCGTGAGCTTCATTCCGACCCCTAAGTTCATTGAACCAGCGTGACTGAGCCGCGGTCATGATACGTGGGCGGACGAACCTTTCTGTGGGCAGCCTCAAGTCCGTTCCTTCTGATCAAGAGCAGCCACTTCGGATTCCTAGCGGAAGTCGCGGGATTTGGATCCGACTTGCAACGTGAGCTTGCCCAATCGCTCGGCCATGACAGTGACTGCGCCACTGGCGTTTTGAACCTGCCCGCGGATCAGTAGCGCCGACGCCGTCTGTGCCAGCTTGCGATGGCGCGCCCACACCGCGGGTGTGCACAGCACGTTGACCATCCCGGTTTCGTCCTCGAGGTTGAGAAACGTCACGCCCTGCGCCGTCCCCGGCCGCTGCCGATGCGTCACCGCCCCGGCGATCAGCACCCGGTCGCCGTCGGGCACGCTCAGCAGCTTCTCGGCGGGCACCACTCCCATGGCGTCCAGGTCCGCCCGCAGGAACTGGGTCGGGTAGCTGTCCGGGGAGATGCCGGTGGACCACACATCGGCGGCTGCCAGCTCCAGATCGCTCATCCCCGGCAACACCGGAATGTGCGACGACGAGCCCACCCCCGGCAACCGGTCGGGTCGCGCCGTCGCCGCCGCTCCGGCCGCCCACAACGCCTCCCGTCGTGACATTCCGAAGCAGGCCAGCGCCCCGGCGGTTGCCAATGCCTCGGTCTGCGGCACGCTCAACTGAACCCGCGACGTCAAGTCCAAGAGAGTTGTAAACGGCCCGTTGGCTTTTCGCTCTTCAACCAGTTTTTCAGCCAAGTCCTCGCCAATATGACGGACGCTGCCCAGGCCGAGCCGCACCTCGGTGCCGGCGTTCTCGAGCGTGGCGTGTGTGAGGCTGGCGTTGACGTCAGGGCCATGCACGACGACGCCGTGCCGGCGGGCATCGGCCACCAGCGACTGCGGCGAGTAGAAGCCCATCGGCTGAGCGCGCAGCAGCGCGGCGCAGAACGCGGCGGGGTGGTGCAGCTTGAACCACGACGAGTAGAACACCAGCGACGCGAAACTCAGTGCATGGCTTTCCGGGAAACCGAAATTGGCGAAGGCTTCCAGCTTTGCGTACACCCGGTCGATCACTTCGTCGGGGGCGCCATGCAGCTTGCGCATGCCGTCGTAGAACCGGCCGCGCAGCCGTTGCATCCGTTCGGCCGAGCGCTTGGACCCCACAGCGCGACGCAGCTGGTCGGCTTCAGCGGCGGAAAATCCGGCGCAGTCGACCGCGATCTGCATCAGCTGTTCCTGAAACAACGGCACTCCCAATGTCTTTCGCAGTGCTCGCTCCATCGACGGGTGGTCGTAACTCACCGGGTCGATCTTGTTGCGCCGCCGGATGTAGGGATGCACCGAGCCGCCCTGGATGGGTCCGGGGCGGATGAGCGCGACCTCGACCACCAGGTCGTAGAACTCCCGCGGCTTGAGTCTCGGCAAGGTGGCCATCTGCGCCCGGGACTCCACCTGGAAGACGCCGACGGAATCGGCGCGCTGCAACATCTCGTACACCGCCGGCTCGGACAGATCCAGTTTGGCCAGGTCCACCTCGATGCCCTTGTGTTCGGCCACCAGGTCGATCGCATAGTGCAGCGCCGAGAGCATGCCCAGCCCGAGCAGATCAAACTTCACCAAACCGATTGCCGCACAGTCATCTTTGTCCCACTGCAACACGCTGCGGTTCTCCATGCGGGCCCACTCCACCGGGCACACATCGGCGATAGGACGATCGCAGATCACCATTCCGCCGGAATGGATGCCCAGGTGTCGCGGCAGGTTGGCGATCTGGGTGGCCAGGTCGATCACCTGCTCGGGGATGCCCTCCACGTCGGGCGAATCGGCCGCCCCGTTCCAGCTGCTGATCTGCTTGCTCCAGGCGTCTTGCTGACCTTGCGAGAAGCCCAGGGCACGGGCCATGTCGCGCACCGCGATCCGGCTCCGATAGGTGATGACGTTGGCGACTTGCGCGGCGTAGTCGCGACCGTATTTGTCGTAGACGTACTGGATGACCTTTTCCCGCTGATCCGACTCGATGTCGATGTCGATGTCGGGCGGACCGTCGCGCACCGGCGACAGGAAACGCTCGAACAGCAGCTCGTTGGCCACCGGATCGACCGCGGTGACCCCGAGGGCATAACAGACCGCCGAGTTGGCTGCCGATCCCCGGCCCTGGCACAGGATGTTGTTCTGGCGGCAGAACCGGGTGATGTCGTACACGACCAGGAAATAACCCGGAAATCTCAGTTGCTCAATGACGTTCAGCTCATGTTCGATTTGCGCGTAGGCTTTTGGCGCCTGATCGGGCGTGCCGTAGCGGTCCCGGGCGCCAGTGAGGGTCAGCTCGCGCAGCCAGCTGTCTTCGGTATGCCCGTGCGGCACGTCGAACGGCGGCAGCTGCGGGGCGATCAGCTGTAGCCCGAATGCGCACTGCTCGCCGAGTTCGGCGGCAGCGGTGATCGCCTCAGGACACCACGCGAACAGCCGGGCCATCTCCTCACCGGACCGCAAATGGGAACCACCCAGCGGCGCCAGCCATCCGGCGGCCTCGTCCAGGGACTGCCGGGCCCGTATCGCACCCATCGCCATGGCCAGCCGGGCACGCGGCGGCGCGGCGAAATGCGCGCCGGTAGTGGCCACCACGTCGATCCCGAATCGCCTTGCCAACCCAGCTAATTCGGCGTTGCGTTCGTCGTCAACAGGCTGGCCATGATGGGTCAATTCAATACTGACCCGGTCGGCCCCGAATCGATCCACCAGATCGGCCAACGCCGCCGCGGCCGCTTCCGGTCCGCCGTCGGAAAGCGCCTGGCGGACATGGCCTTTACGGCACCCGGTCAGAATCTGCCAGTGCCCACCGGCCGCGTCGCTCAGCGCGTCGAAGTCGAAGCGTGGCTTGCCCTTCTCTCCGCCGGCCAGATGTGCTGCGGCCAGCTGCCGAGACAACCGTCGATACCCTTCCGCCCCACGGGCCAGCACCAGCAGGTGCGGGCCGGGCGGATCCGGCTGGTCGGTGCGGGCACCGGGCCCCAACGACAGCTCGGCGCCGAACACGGTGGCCATGTCCAGTTCCGCGGCGGCTTCGGCGAACCGCACCGCCCCGTACAGGCCGTTGTGGTCGGTCAATGCGATGGCGCGCAGATCCAGCCGCGCCGCCTCCTCGACCAACTCTTCCGGGGTGCTGGCCCCGTCGAGGAAGCTGTACGCCGAATGCGCATGCAACTCGGCGTAGGCGACCGATGAACGCACCGCCCGGCTGTTGCTCGGCGGCTGATACTTGCCACGCCGGCGTGACCGGGGACCGTCTTCTGGAGGTACATCAACCGTGCTGGCGCGGCGGGGTTTGCCATTGAGCACCCGCTCCATCTCCGACCAGCTCGGCGGCCCGTTACTCCAGCCCACCCGGCTACTCTATCGAAAATATGTTCGAATAACGATAGCCGGGCCACCGGGCGCACTTGGCCGACCGTCTCTCTAGGCTAAGGCGACGCAACGACGACAGGGACGATAGGGGCGAAGCATTGGCGGTCACGATCGACCCGCGCCGCCATGACGCCGTGCTGTTCGACCTGGGCTCCTCCGCGACCGAGGCCACGCTGCTGGCACAGCTTCGCGATGCCGGTGTGCGCACCGCCCCGGCCAACAGCACCACCCTCGTCGAGACGGCCCGCCGGCTGTCAGCGCTGCCGGGCCGGTGCGCCGTGGTGACGACGACAGCGGACGGGATCGCTGCCGCCCGGGCCGCCGGGTTTGCACTGGTGATCGGGCTCCGTGCAAGCGGGCACGGCGCGGACGCCGTCGTCTCCGATCAGGGTGACATCCAGGTGCGCCGCGGTGACCGACGGATGTCGCAACTGCCCGACGCCCTGGATGTCCTCGACCAGGTGGCCGCGCAGCACCTCGCGGTGTTCTACGACTTCGACGGAACACTTTCCGAGATCGTCAACGACCCCGACGCCGCGCGGCTGGCCCCCGGCGCCGCCGACGCCCTGACGGCGTTGACGGCGCGCTGCCCGGTGGCGATACTGTCCGGCCGCGACCTCGCCGATGTGCGGCAGCGGATCGGTCTGCCCGGTATCTGGTATGCGGGCAGTCACGGTTTCGAGCTGACCGGGCCGCGCGGCGAACACCACCAGAACGAACAGGCGGCGGCGAGCATCCCGGTGCTGGAGCAGGCGGCCGGCGATTTACGCGACGAGCTTGCCACGATCTCCGGTGTTGCGGTAGAACACAAGCGCTTTGGCGTCGCCGTGCACTACCGTAACGCTGCGCGCGACAAGGTCGGTGAGGTCGCAGCGGCGGTACGTGCCGCCGGCCGGCGCACCGGGCTTCGGGTGACGACCGGGCGTGAGGTCATCGAGCTACGCCCGGATATCAACTGGGACAAGGGAAAGACGCTGCGCTGGGTGCTCGATCACATCCGCGACCCCGCCGAAGATCGGCTTTTCCCGATTTATCTCGGCGACGACATCACCGACGAGGATGCCTTCGATGCGGTGCGCGACGACGGCGTGGGAATCGTGGTACGGCACGACGACGATGGTGATCGCGCCACGGCGGCGAGCTACGCGCTGGACAGCCCGGACCGTGTCGTCGCATTCACCGAACAACTGGCACGTCGGCTAGGACACGATCAGCGTTGACTATGTTCCGGCGGCTGGCTTCGATGCTGTGCACCCTCGCCGTGCTCGCGACGGGCTGTACGTCAAGCGGTGATCTGCCCGCGTCCCCGTCCTCCGCCGATCCGGCGAAAGCCCAAGCGGTGATGAAGATTGTCCGGGACACAATGGCCCAAGCTCATCTGAGAGCGGTGATCGTTCGGGTCACGGTGGACGGCAAGGAAATCGTCACGCAGGCGGCCGGCGACTCGATGACCGGTGTGCCGGCGACGACGAGCATGTTCTTCCGCAACGGAGCGGTCGCGATCTCCTACCTCTCGACGCTGCTGCTCAAACTCGTCGACGAGAAGCGAGTACGCCTCGACGACAAGCTGTCCACTTGGCTTCCCGACATCCCGAACGCGAACCGGGTGACGTTGGCCCAACTCGCCCAGATGACGTCCGGCTACCGCGATTACGCGATCGGAAACGCCGACTTCGATGCGGCGCTGACCGCCGATCCGTTCCGGCAATGGACTCCCGAAGAATTGCTCGGCTATGCGGTGAACCAGCCGTTGCTCTACGAGCCCGGGACGAATTGGAACTACTCGCACACCAACTACGTGCTGCTCGGCCAGGCATTGGAGAAAGCCACCGGTGTCGAGCTGGCGAAACTGCTGCAGGACAAGGTGCTCACACCGCTCGCGTTGATCAACACCGCCAACTCGTTCACCCCGCAGATTCCGGTGCCGACGCTGCATTCCTTCACCTCGGAGCGCCGCGAAGCCCTCAAGATCCCTGCCGGGACGCCGTTCTACGAGGACTCGACCTTCTGGAATCCGTCCTGGACGCTGGCACGCGGTGCGGTCCAGACGACCAACATCTACGACATGGAGGCCACCGCGGTCGGCATCGGCTCCGGCAAACTGCTCTCCCCCGAGTCCTACCAGACGATGGTGTCGACCGGACTGCGCGGTCGCACCACGGCCTTGCCGGGCTGTGCCACGTGTCTGGCGCAGGACAACGCGTATACCTACGGGCTGGGGATCGTGATCTCCGGGAATTGGCTCTTGCAAAATCCCATGTTTGCCGGTGAGTCCGCCGTGGCGGCATACCTGCCCGCGCGCAAGATCGCGATCGCGGTAGTCGTCACCTACCAGCCGGACGCCTTTGACGACAAAGGCAACTACCGCAACGAGGCCCAGACGCTGTTCCAAAAGATCGGCGCGGCACTGGCTCCCGACGACGCACCGCCCACGCCGTAGCGAGCTCAGTCGTCTTCGTCTTCGTCTTTGTCTTGGTCTTTGGCTTTGTCTTCGTCTTCCTGCTTCTCGCCATCCTTGGCCGCGACGAGCTCCAATGTGGCCCAATGGCTCGGCGAGAGGAATACCGTCCACTTGCCGGACTCGCGGCCCAACTTGAGGACGCCGTTTTCGATTTCCCAGCTGGTGTTGTCGTCGTACTCGGTCTCGTGACCGTCGCTGTAGGTGAGTTTGAACGTCATGTCCGAGGCTGCCACGTTAGCGGCCTCGGTAAACCCCCATCAGGTCCGGTATTCCGCCGCACCATCCTCGAGCACCAGCCGCGCGTCGCTGCCGTCGGGCCCAGCAGCTTCCGTGCGGAACACCGCTTTGCCGGGTTCGGTGCGCCAGATCGAGGTCGTCAGGGTCTCGCCGGGAAACACCGGCTTGGTGAACCGCGCATCGATCGCGGTGATGGCGCTGGCGTCACCGCCGCCGAGCTCGGCCACCAACGCGCGCCCCGCGAACCCGTAGGTGCACAACCCATGCATGATCGGCTTGGGAAAGCCGGCCATTTCCCTGGCGAACCACGGATCGCTGTGTAACGGATTGCGGTCGCCGGAGAGCCGGTAGATCAACGGCTGGTCCTCTCGGGTGGGCAAGGTAACCCGGGCGTCGGGCTCGCGGTCAGGGATCTCCGGTGCGGCCGGGCGCCGCCCGGGCTGCCCGCCGAAGCCACCGGCGCCGCGGATGACCAGCGTGGTGAAGGTTTCGGCGACCAACGTCCCGCTGTCGGGATCGCTGCCCCGGCCGCGCAGCATGATGATGGCGTTCTTGCCCTCGCCCTTGTCCTGGATGTCGGTTACCTCGGTGACCACCGAGAGCTTGCCCGCGGGCGGCAGCGGTGCGTGCAGCCGGATGCCCTGCGAACCGTGGAGGAGCATGGCCCAGTTGAAGCTTCCGACCTTGCCGGCGGCGCCGAATGCGGGACAGCAGATCACCGCGTAGGTCGGCAACACCTGCTGGGGAATGTCGTGGCTGTTTTCGGTGGTAAACGACAAGTCGTCGGTTCCGGCGCCGACACCGAGCGCGTAGAGCATGGTGTCGCGATCCGTCCATTCGAACAACACGGGCTTCGTTGTTGCGCCCACCGCATTCGGGTCGATTGCCATCCCAGTCTCCTTTCAACCAGATTCGTCGCGCCTAACCGCGGCAAACCCTTCACATCGAAGCCACCGACAAGGCAGGCTATCGCCATGCCCAATCGCACCGTGATCTGGAAGGCCGCTGCAGCACTCGTCGCGCTCGTCGTGACAATATCCACCGGCGCTTGCTCGAGTTCGCCGCACGTGCGCACCATCACCTTGACCTTTGTCCGGCATGCCCAGTCCGAGTCCAACGCCGACGGGGTGATCAACACCGAGGTGCCCGGCCCGGGTCTTACCGAAGAAGGCCAGGCACAGGCCGAGCAGCTGGCCCGTCAACTGGCCCGCAACCGCTACGACGGCGTGTACGCCTCCACGATGGCGCGAACCCAGGAGACCGCCGCACCGCTGGCCAAAGACCTGCACCTGCAGGTTCAGATCCTGCCCGGGCTCCGGGAAATCGACGCCGGCTGGTATGACAACACGCGGGCCGATCGGGCCGAGCTGACTTATCTGCTGGCGCCCCAGCAATGGCTCAACGGCGACCACCACAACGCCATACCGGGATCGGTCAGCGGCAAAGAGTTCAACGACCAGTTCACCGCCGCGGTGCAGAAGATTTATGACAGCGGCAACACCAAGCCGATTGCGTTCTCACACGCCAACTCGATCGCGTACTGGACGCTGATGAACGTGAAAAACCCCAAGACCAGCCTGGCGAAAAGCCATCCGCTGCCCAATGGGGGGCGCGTGGTCATCACCGGAAGCCCCACCAGCGGCTGGACGCTGCAGGATTGGGACGGAATCCGCGACTTCAGCTACTGATCACTACGTCACACCGTGTTGACGACTGTGGCATCAAGCCGCCACGATGGCTTGCATGCGCTATGTCGTTACCGGCGGTACCGGGTTTATCGGGCGCCGTGTCGTATCCAAGCTCCTGGACACCAGGGCCGATGCCGAGGTCTGGGTCCTGGTCCGCCGCTCGTCGCTGAGCCGCTTCGAACAGCTGGCCACCGGCTGGGGTGAGCGGGTAAAAGCGCTGGTCGGCGATTTGACGGCGCCGGATCTGGGCTTGGCCGACGACGCCATCGCCGAGCTTGGGGACGTCGAGCACCTGGTGCACTGCGCGGCGATCTACGACATCACCGCCGGCCATTCCGAGCAACGCGCCGCCAACGTCGACGGCACCCGCGGTGTGATCGAGCTGGCGCGCCGCCTCGGCGCGACGATGCACCATGTGTCGTCGATTGCGGTGGCCGGCGACTTCCGCGGCGAGTACACCGAGGCCGATTTCGACGTCGGCCAACAGTTGCCGACGCCGTATCACCAGACAAAGTTCGAAGCCGAACAGCTGGTGCGCTCGACGCCGGGGCTGCGCTTTCGGGTCTACCGACCCGCGGTGGTCGTCGGTGATTCGCGCACCGGGGAGATGGACAAGGTCGACGGGCCGTACTACTTCTTTCCGCTGCTGGCCAAGCTGGCGGTGCTGCCGCGGTTCACCCCGATCATGTTGCCCGACACCGGGCGCACCAACATCGTGCCGGTCGACTACGTCGTCGACGCGCTGGTCTTCCTCATGCACGCCGACGGTCGCGATGGACAGACTTTCCACCTGACTGCGCCGAAAACGATTGGCTTGCGCGGTATTTACCGTGGAATCGCGGCCGAAGCCGGCTTGCCGCCGCTGCGCGGCTCGCTTCCGCGCTCGGTGGCCGCGCCGGTGCTCAAGGTGCGCGGCAGGGCAAAGGTATGGCGCAACATGGCGGCCACCCAACTCGGCATTCCCGCCGAAGTCCTCGACGTCGTCGATCTAGCTCCCACGTTCATTTCCGACGAGACACAAAAAGCGTTGCGCGGCAGTGGTATTCGCGTACCCGAATTCGCCGACTACGCGCCCAGACTATGGCGGTACTGGGCCGAGCAGCTGGACCCGGACCGGGCCAGACGCGACGATCCGGCGGGCCCACTGGTCGGCCGGCACGTCATCATCACCGGCGCGTCCAGCGGTATCGGCCGCGCATCAGCGATCGCGATCGCCGAACGCGGTGCGACGGTGTTCGCGCTGGCCCGCAACGGCGAGGCGCTCGATGAGCTGGTCGCCGAGATCCGCGCGGCCGGCGGCCGGGCTTATGCCTTCACCTGCGATGTCACCGACACCGGCTCGGTAGAGCACACCGTCAAGGACATCCTGGGACGCTTCGACCACGTCGACTACTTGGTCAACAACGCCGGCCGCTCGATCCGCCGGTCCGTGGTCAACTCGACCGAACGACTCCACGACTACGAACGGGTGATGGCGGTCAATTACTTTGGTGCCGTGCGGATGACACTGGCGCTGCTGCCACACTGGCGTGAGCGCCGGTTCGGCCACGTCGTGAACGTGTCGAGTGCCGGCGTGCAGGCCCGCAACCCGAGGTACAGCTCGTACCTGCCCTCCAAGGCCGCCCTGGACGCGTTCGCCGAGGTGGTGGCGTCCGAGACGCTGTCGGATCACATCACGTTCACCAACATCCATATGCCGTTGGTGGCCACGCCGATGATCGCGCCGTCCCGGCGGCTCAACCCGGTGCGGGCGATCAGTCCCGAACACGCCGCAGCAATGGTGGTGCGCGGCCTGATCGAAAAGCCCGCCCGCATCGACACCCCGCTGGGCACCCTGGCCGAAGCCGGCCACTACTTCACCCCGAAGCTGTCGCGACGGATCCTGCATCAGATCTATCTCGGCTACCCCGATTCGGCGGCCGCGCTGGGGCTCGAGGCTACAGAACCCGTTACCGCCCAGCCGTCGTCGCAGCGTAAACCGAGACGCCCGATCCGCGCCGTCAATCGGATGCGGGTGCCCCGGCCGGTCAAGCAGGCGGTGCGGCTGGTGCCCGGCGTGCACTGGTAGCCATCGGCAGGCGTTTAGCCTCATCGGCTTCCAGGTATCTATCAGACGTGAACGTTGACACCCTTGTCGCGGAGGGCGTGTCGTTGATGACCCCGGCCGATCTGGTCCGCAGCCTGGACACCGACGAAAACGTGTGGGCACGCTTTGGCCGGCACTGGGATGGGTTGGTGCTGGACCCTTATGCGGCCGAGCTGGGCATGCAACGGTTACGCCGTTACGGCCATTACACGGTCAGCGACGGGGTGGCCACCCTGATGTCCAACGACGCGTTTGTACAGCCGCAGGATTCCAATCCGCTTTACATCGACCGGGATCGCCACTTCGAGCCGCTGACCGATGCCTTCGCCGGGGAGCCGCTGCTGGCGGAATTGATCACGTTGTTGTGCGTGTTTGCCGATGCCCTCGACGACGTCACACACTGGACCGTCAAGGTGCACCCGTTCCGGGTCATCGCATCGGCAGACGGGGACGGTCAGCCCACCCCCGAGGGCCTGCACCGCGACGGTGTCACACTGGTCACTTCGCTGCTGATCAACCGATGCAACGCCGTCGGCGGTGAAAGCACCGTGTTCGACGCGAGCGGTAAGCACCTGCTGACCACCACGCTGTGCGAGCCGGGCACGCTGCTACTCGGTGACGACCGCCGCACCGTGCATGGCGTCTCGCCGATCCAGCCGCTCGACGCGTCGGCGCCCGCGTTGCGCGACGTTCTGGTGGTCACGTTCGCATCCTGAGCCCCGGTATGGTGAGCGCTATGCCTTCTCGCCAGCCGGTTTTCGTCGACGTCGACACCGGTGTCGACGATGCGCTCGCGCTGGTGTACCTCTTGGCCAGCGGCGAGGCCGAGCTGGTCGGCATCGCCTCCACCGGCGGAAACGTTGGGGTAGAGCAGGTTTGCCAGAACAACCTCAGCCTGCTCGACCTATGCCAGGCGCACGACATCCCAGTGTCCAAGGGCGCCGCACAGCCACGGAACGGCGCGATGTGTCCGCCCGGAAAAGCTCACGGCGCCAATGGTTTAGGTTATGCGGTGCTGCCCCCGAGCGCTCGTCGGCTTACCGATTACGACGCCGCTACGGCCTGGGTGCAGGCGGCGCGCGGTTACCCGGGAGAGCTGATCGGCGTGGCCACCGGCCCGCTGACCAACCTGGCGCTGGCACTGCGCGCCGAACCCGCGTTGCCGACGTTGTTACGCCGGTTGGTGATCATGGGCGGTGCCTACGACTATCGCGGCAACACCAATCCGGTTGCCGAATGGAACATCCACGTCGATCCCGAGGCGGCGGCCGAGGTCTTCGCGGGCTGGGTTGGCGCCGAATCTCTGCCCGTCCTATGCGGATTGGACCTGACCCAGCAGATCGCGATGACGCCAGAGCACCTGAGGAGGCTCGCATCGATTGCGGATGGGTCCAATCCGCTGATCCGGTTCATCGAGGACTCGATGCGGTTTTACTTCGAGGCCCACCGCGACGCCGGCTACGGGTATCTGGCGCACCTACACGATCCGCTGGCCGCGGCGGTCGCCTTGGACCCGCAGCTGGTATCGACTCGCGCGGCGACGGTCGACGTCGAGCTCACCGGTTCGCTGACCCGCGGGATGACGGTCACCGACTGGTCGGGACGCTGGGGCCGAAAACCCAATGCGCTCATCGGTGTTGGTGTCGATCCGGCGGTGTTCTTCGACCGCTTCATCGACCGGGTGGGGGCGTTCGCGCGCTCTTTGACGCCGGACTACTCGTAGATCCCCTCCAGATACCACCGCCGCTGGCGGTAGCACAGCAGCATCGCCGTGCCGGGATCGCCGTCCAGCAGCACCTGCGCCCGGGCGGTGCGGCCCCTGGCACGCTCGGGGTCCCACCAGCGTTCGTCGACCGGCCACGGACCGGCCCACCAGCGCAGGTGGTCGTCGCGACCGTGGGCCGTCAATCGGGCCGGGTCGGCGGAGAACAGCCCGCGACTGGTGACCCGCACCGGATTGCCCTGACAGTCAAGCAATTCCACCGGATCATCGACCAACACCGTGGGTGACGGTTCGGGCAGCTGCCCCGGCCACGGCCGACTCGGATCGGCCTGCGGCACCGGCTCGTCGCCCAGCGGTGTCAGGGTGATGCGCTCGCCCGGAGCGCGACCCCCCGACAGCACCGGCACCTGCACTGCCTCCGGTCCGAGCAGGCCCTGCACCCGCACCAGCGCCCGTCGGGCGCGCAGCCGGTCGTCCTCACCGAGGCCGCCCCATAACGGCAGTTGCAGCGCCCCGGCGGAGATCACCTCCACCGCCTGCAGCCGTAGCAGCGTCACCGGTGCGCTGGGCCGATCGTCGAGCTTGCGCTTGTTCAGCCATCCATCCAGCTGCCAGCGCACCCGGTCGGCGGTGGCGTCTTCGGTCAATGGCTCCGCACACCGCCAAACCCGGTTCAGCTCTTCGCCATTGGCGGTGACGGCGTGAATCGCCAGCCGGGTGCATCCCACCCCTGCGGCCATCAACGTCTGATGCAATGCGCCGGCCAGCGAGCGTCCCGCGAAGGCCGCGGCATCGACCCGGTCGATCGGCGGATCGGGATGCAGCACGGCATCAAGTTCGGCCGGCGGCTCGCGCCCCGACGGCGCGCGTTCCGGCTCCCCGCGAGCCAACCGGTGCGCGGCCACCCCGTCGGCGCCGAACCTCGACGCCACATCGGTACGCGACAGCGCAGCGAACTGCCCAATAGTACGAATTCCCAGCCGCCACAACAGATCTACCAGATCCTCCCGGCCCGGACCGGACAGGCTCGGCTCGGTGGCGAGTTGGCGGATCGACAGTGTCGACAAAAACCGCGCGTCCTCCCCCGGTGCCACCACCCGGCCCGCCCGGGCAGCAAGCACCGCGGTGGACAATCGATCGGCGATCCCGACCTGGCACTCGGCGCCGGCCGCGGCCACCGCGTCGATCAGTCGCTCGGCTGCTTGCTGCTCAGACCCGAAAAACCGGGCCGCCCCGCGCACCGGCAACACCACCAGCCCGGGCCGCAGCACCTCGGCGCGGGGAACCAGATCATCGATCGCCGCGACAACGCCCTCGAAGAACCGGGCGTCGCGGTCGGCGTCAGCGGCCACAACATGCAGTTGCGGGCAGCGGGCGGCCGCCTCGCGGCGGCGCAGCGCTCGTCGCACTCCGGCCGCACGGGCGGCCGACGAGCAGGCGATCACCCGGTTGGCCAGCGTGACCGCGACCGGAGCCGTCGCGGGCAGGCCGGCGGCCGCCGCCGCGGCGACCGCCGGCCAGTCCATACACCAGATCGCCAGCACCCGGGAGTCCACCGCGCTATCCCGCCCGTGTCCGACCGATCATCCGTCCACGCGCACACACATCCAGCCGCACACCGCTGATCCGCCCGAAGCCACGCTCGCCCATCGTCGTCTCATAACCACGGACCCGGGCCTCCAGCCGCATCGACGCTCCCTGCCAATCGCCGTCGGTGACCAGCAGAGTGCAGCCTTTCTGGTGTGCGCGGGCCACCACTGCCCGCGCCCGGGTCAGCGGTACCGAACGCCCACCGAGCCCGAGCACCACCAGATCCATCCCGTCCATGAGCACCGCCGCCACCTCGACGGGATCGGCTCCGGGATCCGGTATCACCGCGAGCCGGCTCAAATCCGCCCCCATCTCCACGGCGGCCAACAACCCGATATTCGGCTGGCCCACGATCGCCGCGTTGCCGGCGGCGGCCGTCACCGCGGCCACCATGCTCACCGGCAGCGACCGGGCTCCCGACAGCACCGCCACCGTTCCCCGGGGCAAGGCTTCCGGCAGTACATCGGCCAACATCGGCGGGATCGGCAGCCTGGCCTCCGACTCGGGCAACGCGGTATCCGCCCGCCGTCCGGACACCGCCGCCATCTGCCGCCGGAGCAGTTTTAGCTGCTCAGCGCGGTCGTCATGGACTGCAGCGGGCGACATGAATCCTCACTATGATCGAATACATGTTCGATATCCGTGAGTCAACACCTACCCTCTGACAACCGTCAAGCAACGTGAGGGGCTGCTTATGCAGTCGATACAGATGGGGCAAATGGTGTTGCTGTGAAGCCGGACGGGCCGTCGAGCCGCCTACTCCCACTCGATGGTGCCGGGCGGTTTGCTGGTGATATCCAGCACCACCCGGTTGACCTCGGTGACCTCGTTGGTGATCCGGGTGGAGATGCGCTCCAGCACGTCGTAGGGCACCCGGGTCCAATCGGCGGTCATGGCGTCTTCGCTGGACACCGGCCGCAGCACGATCGGGTGCCCGTATGTGCGGCCGTCGCCCTGCACGCCCACCGAGCGGATGTCGGCGAGCAGAACCACCGGGCATTGCCAGATCTGGTTGTCCAGGCCCGCCGCAGTCAGCTCCTCGCGAGCGATCGCGTCGGCACGCCGCAGGGTTTCCAGTCGCGCTGCGGTGACCTCGCCGACGATCCGAATCGCCAGGCCGGGGCCCGGAAACGGCTGGCGCGCAACGATTTCCTCCGGCAGCCCTAACTCACGTCCGACCGCGCGTACCTCGTCCTTGAACAGCAGGCGCAGCGGTTCGACGAGTTTGAACTTCAGATCGCCGGGCAGTCCGCCGACATTGTGGTGGCTTTTGATGTTCGCCGCACCGGTCCCGCCGCCGGACTCCACCACGTCCGGATATAACGTGCCCTGCACCAAAAACTCAATGTCTTTTCGGGGGCTTTTGGCCCCTATGACATCTCGCACTGCTCCTTCGAACGCGCGGATAAACTGGCGGCCGATGATCTTGCGCTTGCCTTCGGGATTGGTCACCCCCGACAGCGCGTCGAGGAATGTCTGCGCGGCGTCGACGGTGACCAAGTTGGCCCCGGTGGCGGCGACGAAGTCGCGCTGCACCTGCGCCCGCTCGCCCGCGCGCAACAGCCCGTGATCGACGAAGACACACGTCAGCCGATCACCGATCGCGCGCTGCACCAGCGCTGCAGCCACCGCGGAGTCCACCCCACCGGACAGCCCACATATCGCGTGGCCGTCGCCGATCTGCTCACGTACCTGCTCGACCAGCGCCCCGGCGATGTTGGCCGGCGTCCAATCCGCGCCGATGCCGGCGAAGTCATGCAGGAACCGGCTGAGCACCTTCTGCCCGTGCGGGGTGTGCATCACTTCCGGGTGGTACTGCACGCCGGCCAGTCGCCGGGTTCGATTCTCGAAGCCCGCCACCGGAGAACTGACGCTGGTGGCCACCACGTCGAATCCCTCCGGCGCGGTGGTGACGGCGTCGCGGTGACTCATCCACACCGGCTGTGTCTCCGGAAGTCCCGAATGTAATTCCCCGCCAAGCACTTTCAGTTCGGTCCGGCCGTATTCACTGGTGCCAGTGGGCGCGACGGTGCCGCCGAGTGTCTGCGCCATGGCCTGAAATCCGTAGCAGATACCGAACACGGGCACACCCAGATCGAATACCGCCGGGTCCAGCTGGGGCGCACCGTCGGCGTATACGCTCGCCGGCCCGCCGGAGAGCACCAGGGCCTGCGGGTCGCGGGCCTTGATCTCATCGACCGAGGCGGTATGCGGAATCACCTCGGAATACACCCTGGCCTCGCGGACTCGGCGGGCAATCAACTGGGCATACTGCGCGCCGAAATCGACGACCAGCACGGGACGAGGTGATGCTGACTCCACCGGTTCAGTCTAGATGTCGTGATTGGCCCGGGCGGTGCCGTCGCCCCGCGTCACAGCGAGAAGGCCTTGCGCAGTGTCTCGATCGCATCGGTCTCGCCTTCGAAGTTGATCCGCCGCTGCGCCGCCCGGCGTTTGGCGTCGGTGGATGCGAAGCGTGCGGCGACGAGATCCGCCGCGCTGGCGGTAACCGTCACTGCGGGTTCACCTCGGGCGGCCGCGAGATGGCCGTCCTGCACCGCGAATTCGAAACGACGACCGTCGATGTCGACACGGTATGACGCGGTCACCCCGGCAACGCTGGTCGCGTTCCCACCCAGCAGGATTCCGGCGAGAAATCCGCTCAACGGCGTTATCGGTACGTCGTCGACGAGGCCGCCTTGGTTCAGGCCGAACAACGCGATGCTGCGCAGTACCGGTGGCACCAGCTTCCAGCCGTCATCGCTGAGGGTGTAGACGGTACGGGCGATCGGCGGCGGCAATTCTTCGCGGTCGACGAGCCCCGCGCTTTCCAGTTCCTTGAGCCGCTCGGCGAGCAGGTTGGTGGCAATGCCCGGCAGTTCGGCACGCAGATCGCTGTACCGGCGCGGCCCCCCGAGCAACTCGCGCAGGATCAGCAGTGTCCACCGCTCACCGAGGATGTCGAGCCCCTTGGCGATCGGACAGTTCTGGTTGTAGCTCTTGCGAGCGGACATAGACCCATCCTACCAGGGGTTAGATATCTTCTTCAATCTATTACTTGAGAAACTTGTCTAGTAAGTTTAGTGTCCTTCCCATGCGTACCGAACCGATATTCCGTGGCTACCCGATTTCCGCGCTTGCCGTCATCTGCCTGTCCGTCTTCGTCATCAGCGTCGACGCCACGATCGTCAACGTCGCACTGCCTACGCTGTCGCGCGACCTGGGTGCCAACACTGCGCAATTGCAGTGGATCGTCGACGCGTACACGCTGGTGATGGCCGGCCTCCTGCTCTCAGTCGGCAGCCTCAGTGACCGCTACGGCCGGCGTGGCTGGCTCAGTTCCGGGCTGGCGCTGTTCGCGATCACCTCTGCTGTTGCGGCGCAGGTGAATTCGGCTGACGCGCTCATCGCGGCGCGCGCCGCCATGGGCGTCGGTGCCGCCGTGATCTTCCCGACAACCCTGGCGTTGATCACCAACATCTTCGCCGACCCGATCGCTCGCGCGAAGGCCATCGGCCTGTGGGCGGCGATGGTGGGTGTCGGGGTGGCAGCCGGGCCGATCACCGGCGGCTGGCTGCTCGAACACTTCTGGTGGGGTTCGATCTTTCTTGTCAACGTCCCGGTCGCCGCGCTGGCCATCTTCGGCGGAATGCTGTTCGTTCCCACCTCGCGCGACCCGGCAACCCCGCCCGTCGACGTCCCCGGTTTGATCTTGTCCGCCGTCGGGGTGACAACGCTGGTCTATACCGTTATCGAAGCACCCGGCTGGGGATGGGGCAGCGTACGAACCGGGACCGGCTTCGCCCTTGCTGCAGTTGTTCTCGCCGGGTTCGCGCTGTGGGAGCGACGCAGCACGCACCCGATGCTGGACGTGTCGGTGTTCGTCAACCGTCGATTCTCGGGCGGTAGCCTGGCCGTGACCGCGGGTTTCCTGACCTTGTTCGGATTCATCTTCGTCATCACTCAGTACTTCCAATTCATCAAGGACTACAGCGCATTCGAGACAGGTGTTCGGCTGCTGCCGGTGGCCATCTCGATCGCGCTGGCGAGTGTGGTCGGGCCGCGAATGGTCGAACGTGTCGGCACCACAGCGGTCGTCGCTGTCGGTCTCGGTGTGTTCGCAGCGGGCTTGGCGTGGGCGTCCACCGTGGACGCTGGGACGTCCTATAACGAGATCGCCTTGCAAATGGTGCTTCTCGGTGGCGGTCTCGGGCTGACGACGGCACCGGCCACCGAAGCCATCATGGGCTCGCTGAGCGCCGACAAGGCCGGGGTTGGCTCAGCGATCAACGACACCACCCGCGAGCTTGGCGGCACGCTCGGCGTGGCGATCATCGGCAGTGTGTTCGCCTCCCTGTACTCGGGCCGCGTCGGGTCCGCCGCGCCGCTGGCGGCGCTGCCGGCCGATGTCCGGGCAACCATGCAGGCCTCGATTGCCGGCGCTTACAAAGTCATTGGGCAGCTGCCCGCCGGCACCGCAGTCGGGGTCCGCGATGCTGTCAACCACGCATTCCTCGACGGTCTTCAGGTCGGATCGCTGGTGTGTGCCGGCATCGCCGCTGCCGCGGCGATCGTCGTCGCCGTACTACTGCCGGCCAGGGCCCGCAATGCTGTGACGTCCACTCCGACACCAGAGTTCGTGGAGGCGTAACGCGATGAACACGACAGGTAGCACCTATGTCTTGGGCCATGCCGACGTGGAGGTGCAACGGCTGCTCCTGCAAGGGCGGCTCTATAACGACTACACCGAGCACGCACTACGACTAGCGGGCCTGCGCACCGGCATGCGGGTGCTCGACGTCGGCTCCGGCCCCGGTGACGTGTCCTTGATCGCCGCTCGGCTGGTCGGTCCAACAGGATCGGTACTCGGCGTGGACGCGGCACCCGAAATGATCGATCTCGCCCGCACCCGCGCCGCCGAGCAAGGCTTGACTGCAGCACGTTTCGTACCGGGGACCGTCGATGCGATCGCGCTGGACGAACCGGTTGACGCAGTGGTCGGCCGACTGATTTTGATGCACCTGCCCGAACCGGCCGCCACCGTGCGACGCCTGAGCTCGTTGGTGCGCCCAGGCGGTGTGATGGTGTTCTCCGAGAACGACATCACCCGAGTGAGCACCGTTCCGGATATGGCGCTGTTCCGCCAGGTGTCTGAGGGCATCGCCCGTTCGTTCGAGGCGATGGGGCTCAGCGCACAGTTCGGCACCACCCTGCCTACCGTCTTTCGGGATGCCGGTCTGGGAACGCCGCAACTGGTCCTGAGCGCGCCGGTCGGAACCGCCGCCGACACCGACATCTTGGCCTACGCCACGGAAGTGTGGCGATTGGTCTACCCAACCGCACAACAGCTGGGTATCACCGTCGGTGACCTAGCCGACGTCGACGCCATGCTGCCGCGCTTCCGCGAGGAGGCGGCTGCCGTCGACGCCGTCATCACGATGCCTCCTATCATCACTGCGTGGGCTCGGGTGCCCTAAACTCCGGCACATCAGCGCCTTCATCCCGCACCAACGTCGCCGGCACGCCTGGGCAGCTACAGCGCTCGCCCTGCTGTGCGTGATGCCGGCCACCGCCGGATGCAGCGGGCCAACCGTGATCGAAGGCCGCGCCGCGTCGATGTTGGACGACCCCAACCGCGTTGCCGGCCTGCCCGCGACCGGTGGCCCCAACGGCATCCGCCCGGGCGCACCCGCGCCCGAGGGCGATGTCGAAAACACCGACGGCAGCGACAATGATCGACTATCACTGTTGGCGATCAACGATATTCAAGATTTCTGGGTAGCCACTTTCCCCCAGTACTTCTCCGGCGACTACACGCCGGTCGCCATCATGTTTTCCTACGACTCGACGAATCCGGCAAGCCCGGGCGTGTGCGGCAGGTCCAGCACCTATGACTTCTCCAACGCGATGTACTGCGGCCTCGATGACACTGTGGCCTGGGATCGCGGCTCGCTGATTCCCGCGGCCCGCAAGTACTTCGGCGACATCTCCGTGCCGGGGCTGCTCGCGCACGAGCTCGGTCACGCAGTCCAGACCAAAGCGAATCTGGTCAGACTGTGGACACGCACGATCGTCAAGGAACAACAGGCCGACTGCTTTGCCGGGGTGTATCTGCGCTGGGTCGCCGAGGGCCACTCGCCGCGGTTCACCATGAACACCACCGACGGGCTCGACCGCGTACTTGCCGGCGGAATCACGGTGCGCGACCCTGTCGACGAATCCCTGAACGCCCATGGAGCCCACGGATCTGCGCTCGATCGTGTGGGTGCATTCCAAGAAGGTTTCGACGGCGACGCCAACACGTGCGCAGCCATCGACATGGACGAAATAGACCGTCGCCGTTCGGGTTTACCCAAGGGGTTGCAATACGACCCGACCAGTGAATCCGAGCCGGGCGAAATGGCCATCGACAACGGTTCGCTGGCAACTCTGATGGAAATCCTCGGGCAGATCTTCCAACCGGCCAGTGCACCGACCCTTTCGGCCGGCGGCGACGCCACATGCCCCGATGCGCGACCCAGTCCACCGGCCTCCTACTGCCCCGCCACCAACACCATCACCGTCGATCTGGCCGGGCTGCAGCGGATAGGTGCCTACACCGACCAGCAGAGCGGCCAACTGCTGCAAGGTGACGACACCGCGTTCTCCGTGGTGACCTCGCGCTACATGCTTGCCGCGCAACACCAGCGCGGTCTTTCGCTGTCCGGCGACGCGGCGGCGCTGCGCACCGCGTGCCTGACCGGCGTCGCTCAGCGAAACATGGCTGAGCCGATCGCCGTGCCGTCGGGACACACCATGGTGCTCACCGCCGGCGACCTCGACGAGGCGATATCGGGTCTGCTCACCAATCACCTGGTGGCCAGCGACGTCAACGGCGACACCGTCCCGGCCGGCTTCACCCGGATCTTCGCGTTCCGGTCCGGCCTGTACAGCGACGCCGACCAGTGCTATGAGAGGTTCCGATGAACCGCCCGGACGATCCTCGGGCGCGCCGCGGGTGGCAGCAACCCAGGATTCCCCGTGACGACCCCGGCCCGACACAGCCGTGGCGCCGTCCGCCGCGCGCCCCGACGCCGCGGTACGGTCAGCCTCCTGGCCGCTACCGTCCACCACCGCGACCGCCGGTACCTTCTCGCCATCAGCGGCCGACCTCTCGGCCACCACGGGTCGCCGCGCCGCCACCGGCCCGGCGCCAGCAGACCGATCCGGTCGTGGTCCGAGGGCTGCTGGTCGGCGCCGGAGTTGCGCTGGTGCTGGTCATGGCGGTGGTACTGCTCAGCGGCGTCGTACCGCTGGGTGTCGGGGGCGGCAAGGTCCTCGATGTGGCCAAGGTTCAAGTCGGCGTCCTGCGGATCCTGTCCGATCCCGCCAGCGGCTACGGCGCCAACACCGTCACCAACGTCAGCTGCAACGACGGCCGTAATCCCAACGCCGCCAAGGGCACGACGTTCACCTGCCGCCTCACCGTCAACGGCGCCCAACGCGAGGTGACCGTCGTGGTGTCCGACGATGACGGCACCTACGAAGTCGGCCGGCCCCGTTGACATCGCACGGAGGCAATCGCAAAAAGCTGACGGCCCGGCGACCGACATGGTGAAGTGGTATCGCCGAACTGAAAGGGGACTGCCGTGCTGGGTCTGCCGGACAAGGTACAGGCATGTTTGTTCGATCTCGACGGTGTGCTGACCGACACCGCAAGCGTGCACACGAAGGCCTGGAAAACCATGTTCGACGCGTACTTGAAGCAGCGAGCGGAGCGCACCGGTGAAAAGTTCGTTCCGTTCGACCCGGCCTCGGACTACCGGCAGTACGTGGACGGTAAGAAACGCGAAGACGGCGTCCGGTCCTTTCTGAAAAGCCGCGGCATCGAGCTGCCCGAGGGCAGCGACGACGATCCGCCCGACGCCGAGACGGTGCACGGCCTGGGCAACCGGAAAAACGACGCGTTCCAGCAGACGCTGCACAACGACGGCGTCGAGGTGTTCGACGGGTCGCGGCGCTATCTGCAGGCAGTCACCGACGCTGGCCTCAAGGTGGCCGTGGTGTCCTCGAGCGCAAATACCCGCGATGTGCTCGAAATCACCGGCCTCGACCGGTTCGTCCAACAGCGCGTCGACGGTGTGACGCTGCGCGAGGAAAACATCGCCGGCAAGCCCGCACCCGACTCGTTTCTGCGGGCTGCGCAGCTGCTACAAGTCGAGCCGAGCGCCGCAGCGGTTTTCGAGGACGCCCTGTCGGGGGTGGCCGCGGGCCGGGCCGGTAACTTCGGGTTCGTGGTTGGCGTCGACCGGGTGGGACAGGCCGACGAATTGCGCAGCCACGGCGCCGACGTCGTCGTCACCGATCTCGCCGAACTGCTTAGGACACAATCATGATCACTGAGGAAGCCTTCCCGATCGAGCCCTGGCAGGTGCGTGAAACCCGGCTCGACTTGAACGTGTTGGCCCAATCGGAGTCGCTGTTCGCCCTGTCCAACGGGCACATCGGCCTGCGCGGCAACCTCGACGAAGGAGAGCCGCACGGCCTGCCGGGCACCTACCTGAACTCGTTCTACGAAGTCCGCCCGCTGCCGTACGCGGAGGCGGGATACGGCTACCCGGAAGCCGGCCAGACCGTCGTCGACGTCACCAACGGCAAGATTCTGCGCCTCATGGTCGACGACGAGTTGTTCGACGTCCGCTACGGCGACCTGCTGCACCACGAGCGGGTTCTCGATATGCGTGCCGGAACACTGCTGCGCCGCGCGCACTGGCGCTCACCGGCAGGCAAGCACATCAAATTGCAGTCGACCCGGTTGGTGTCACTGGTGCAGCGCAGTGTCGCGGCCATCGAGTACATCGTCGAGGCGGTCGACGAGTTCGTCCGCGTGACAGTGCAATCCGAGTTGGTCGCCAATGAGGACCAGCCCAAGACGTCGGCCGATCCACGCGTGGCCGCAGTGCTGGATCACCCGTTGGAAGCCGTCGACCACGAGACCAACACGGATTACCGAGCGGTGCTGATGCATCGGACCCGGGCCAGTGGATTGATGATGGCCGCCGCGATGGACCACGAGATCGACGTGCCCGGGCGCGTCGAGGTCTCCACCGAGACACGCCCAGATTTGGCCCGCACCACGATCATCTGCGGGCTTCGTCCCGGTCAGAAGCTGCGGATCGTCAAGTACCTGGCCTACGGCTGGTCGAGCCTGCGCTCCCGTCCGGCGCTGCGTGACCAGGCCGCCGGCGCCATCGCCGGCGCCCGCTACAGCGGGTGGCAGGGGCTGGTCGATGGGCAGCGGAAATACCTCGACGATTTCTGGGACTCCGCCGACGTCGAGGTCGAGGGCGACCCCGATTCCCAGCAGGCGGTGCGCTTCGGTCTATTTCACCTGTTGCAGGCCAGCGCCCGCGCCGAACAGCGCGCCATCCCCGGCAAAGGGCTCACCGGCACCGGATACGACGGCCACGCCTTTTGGGACACCGAGGGTTTCGTTCTTCCGGTACTCACCTACACCGCGCCGCACGCCGCCGCGGACGCGCTGCGGTGGCGAGCGTCGACGCTGGATTTGGCCAAGGAGCGTGCGGCCGAACTCGGCCTCGCCGGCGCCGCCTTTCCCTGGCGGACCATCCGCGGCCAGGAGTGTTCGGGCTACTGGCCGGCCGGCACCGCGGCCTGGCACATCAACGCCGACATCGCGATGGCGTTCGAGCGGTACCGCATTGTCACCGGCGACAATTCGTTGGAGGAGGAGTGCGGGCTGGCGGTGCTGGTCGAAACGGCCCGGCTGTGGATGTCGATCGGGCACCACGATCGGCACGGCGTGTGGCACCTCGACGGCGTCACCGGCCCCGACGAGTACACCGCCGTGGTGCGCGACAACGTGTTCACGAATCTGATGGCCGCCCACAATCTGCGCGTCGCCGCCGATGCATGCGGCCGCCACCCTCAGGCGGCACACGCGATGGGTGTCACCACCGAGGAGATGGCCTCGTGGCGTGATGCAGCCGATGCCGCCCACATTCCTTACGACGAGGAGCTGGGTGTGCACCAGCAGTGCGAAGGCTTTACCACCTTCGCCGAATGGGACTTCGAGGCAAACCCGACATACCCGCTGCTACTGCACGAGCCCTATGTGCGGCTGTATCCGGCGCAAGTCATCAAACAGGCCGACTTGGTGTTGGCGATGCAGTGGCAGAGCCACGCATTCACCCCCGACCAGAAAGCCCGCAACGTCGACTATTACGAGCGGCGCACGGTGCGCGACTCGTCGCTGTCGGCCTTGACGCAGGCAGTGATGTGTGCCGAGGTAGGACATTTGGACTTGGCCCACGACTACGCCTACGAGGCAGCCCAGATCGACCTACGCGATCTGCACCACAACAGCCGCGACGGTCTGCACATGGCGTCGCTGGCCGGAGCCTGGACCGCGCTGGTCGGCGGATTCGGCGGTCTGCGCGACGACGAAGGCATCCTGTCGCTGGATCCTGCGCTGCCCGACGGCATTTCGTGTCTGCGTTTCCGGTTGCGCTGGCGTGAGTGTCGGCTCACGGTCTGCGTCACCCACACCGACGTCACCTACACGCTGCGCGACGGGCCCAACAGCCAGCTGACGATCCGCCACGCCGGCGAAGATCTCGAGCTGAGCACCCAAGCGCCGGTCACCGTTCCGCTGAAGAAACGGGAACCGCTGCTGCCCGCCCCGGAACAGCCGGTGGGCCGCGAGCCGACACACCGGCGGACCGTCAGGTCCGAGGGACGCCATTTAGCGGCCTCGAGCTGATTCAGCCGGCGGAGCTGACCGGTCCCCTACGGCGCTGCTCATCGGCACTGCGCTCCGCATCGTCGCCGGCGTGCGGCCAGCGCAGCGCGCCCGGCGCGTCGGCGGGCACCACCGGATGCTGCGGGGCGATCGGGTCCAGCCGCCGATAAGGCTCGCCTTGGCGCGGCCGCAGATCGGCTTCGCCCTTGTTGGGCCACAGTGACGCGGCTCGCTCGGCCTGCGCGGCGATGGACAGCGACGGGTTGACTCCGAGGTTCGCCGAGATCGCGGCACCGTCGACCACCAGCAATGTCGGGTAGTTGTACACCCGGTGATAGGGGTCGATCACGCCGTGTTCGGGGCTGTCCCCGATCACCGCACCGCCCAGGAAATGGGCGGTCAGCGGGATGTTGAACAGCTCACCCCAGGTGCCGCCCGCGACCCCGTCGATCTTGGCGGCGATGCGGCGGGTGACCTCGTTGCCGACCGGGATCCAGGTCGGGTTGGGCTCACCGTGACCCTGCTTGCTGACGTAGCGCCGCAGGCCCAGTTTGTTCCGCCGGGTGAACGTGGTGATCGAGTTGTCCAGATGCTGCATCACCAGCGCGATCATCGTGCGCTCGCTCCACCGCCGCGGGTTGAGCAGGCGCAGGGTTCCGCGCGGATCTTCGGCGGCGTTGTGCAGCAACTGTTTCCACCGCGGAACATCGGTGCCCTCGGGGCCGGGGCCGTCGGTCATCAGCGTCTGCAACAGCCCCATAGCGTTGGAGCCCTTGCCGTACCGGACCGGTTCGATATGGGTGTCCGGCGTCGGGTGGATCGACGATGTGATCGCCACCCCGTGGGTCAGGTCCAGATCGGGGCTGACCTTCAGCCGGCCCGCGCCAACGATCGATTCGGAGTTGGTGCGGGTCAGCACACCCAGCTTTTCGGACAGCTTGGGCAGCTTGCCCTTGTCCCGCATTTTGAACAGCAGCTTTTGGGTGTTGTACGTCCCGGCGGCGAGCACCAGATGATTCGCGGTGAAGGTGCGCTTCTTGCGGCGCAGCAAGCGACCGGTGCGCTTGGTGTGAATGTCCCACATGCCGTCCGGTCGCTGCTCGAACCCGGTCACAGTTGTCATCGGATGTACTTGCGTCCCAGCTGATTCCGCGAGACCCAGGTAGTTCTTCACCAACGTGTTCTTTGCGCCGTAACGGCAGCCGGTCATACACGACCCACATTCCAGGCAACCAGTGCGTTCCGGGCCCGCGCCGCCGAAGTAGGGGTCAGGTACCGTCTTGCCGGGCGTCTTGGTGCCGTCCGGGCCGAAGAACACCCCGACCGGCGTCGGCACGAAAGTGTGGCCCACACCCATCTCGTCGGCCACCTCCTTCATGACGCGGTCGGCGTCGGTGAACGTCGGGTTCTGGACCACGCCGAGCATCCGCTGCGCCTGCTGGTAGTGCGGGGTCAGCTCACTGCGCCAATCGGTGATCTGCGACCACTGGCGATCGTTGAAGAACTCGTCCGGCGGTACGTACAGCGTGTTGGCGTAGTTCAGCGATCCGCCACCGACGCCGGCTCCGGCCAAGATCATGCAGTCCTGCAGCAGGTGGATGCGCTGGATGCCGTAGCAGCCCAATTGCGGGGCCCACAGGAACTTGCGCAAGTTCCAGGAGGTCTTGGCGAAGTCCTCGTCGGAGAAGCGACGGCCGGCCTCGAGCACCCCCACGCGATAGCCCTTCTCGGTCAGCCGAAGCGCGGTGACGCTACCCCCGAAGCCCGAACCGATGATCAGAACGTCGTAATCCGGTTTCACTCGGCAAGCCTAGCTCTCAGACGACACGCTTCGAGCGTGAAGCTACGTTCACGCGCCGACGGTCAACCCGACCTTCTGGAATTCCTTGAGGTCGCAGTAGCCGGCCTTGGCCATCGACCGGCGCAGGCCGCCGACTAGGTTCAGCGAGCCGAACGGGTCGTCGGACGGGCCGTTGAGCACCCGCTGCAGCGGCGCCCGTTCGCCGACCGCGACTTGCAGCAGCGCGCCGCGCGGCAGCGACGGGTGCGCCGCCGCGGCGGGCCAGAACCATCCGTCGCCAAGCGCCTCGGCCGCCTCGGCCAGCGGCGTGCCCAACACCACCGCGTCGGCACCGCAGGCGATGGCCTTGGCGAGGTCGCCCGAGGTGTGGATATCGCCGTCGGCCAGCACATGCACGTAGCGGCCACCGGTTTCGTCGAGGTATTCCCGGCGGGCGGCGGCAGCGTCGGCGATCGCGGTAGCCATCGGCACGCTGATACCGAGCACCTCGTCGCTGGTGGTCACGCCCTGGGTCGAGCCGTAGCCGACGATGACGCCGGCGGCGCCGGTGCGCATCAGGTGCAGCGCGGTCCGATGGTCGAGGACCCCGCCGGCCACCACCGGCACGTCGAGCTCGGAGATGAACGTCTTGAGGTTGAGCGGCTCACCGTCCTGAGCCACGCGTTCGGCCGACACGATGCTGCCCTGGATGACTAGCAGGTCGATACCGGCAGCGACCAGCGCCGGCGTCAGTGCCTGCGCATTTTGCGGGCTGACCCGCACCGCGGTGATCACTCCGGCCTCGCGGATGCGGGCCACCGCGGCGCCCAGCAGATCGGGATCCAGCGGGGCGGCGTGGAACTGCTGCAGCAGCCGGATGGCCGCGGAGGGTTCGGGTTCCTTGGCCGCCGCTTCGACGACCTGCGCGATCTTGGCCTGCACGTCGTGGTGCCGCCCGATCAGTCCCTCGCCGTTGAGCACCCCCAGGCCGCCGAGCCGGCCGAGCTCGATGGCGAATTCCGGCGACACCAGGGCATCGGTCGGGTGAGCGATGACGGGGATCTCGAATCGGTAGGCATCCAGCTGCCACGCCGTCGACACGTCCTGCGAGGAGCGGGTGCGACGCGACGGCACGATGTTGATGTCGTCGAGTTCGTAGGTACGCCGCGCCGTACGCCCCATGCCGATCTCGACCATGTCTCGCATCAGCGACCCGTTCACCGCGCGTAGTAATTCGGGGCTTCGACAGTCATGGTGATGTCATGCGGGTGGCTTTCCTTCAAGCCCGCGGCGGTGATCCGGACGAACTGGGCCTGCTGCAGGTCCTCGATGGTGGCGGACCCGGTGTAGCCCATCGCGGCGCGCAGCCCGCCGGTGAGCTGGTGGATCACCGACGACAACGGCCCCCGGAAGGGCACCCGGCCCTCGATGCCCTCCGGAACGAGCTTGTCTTCGCTTAATGCGTCGTCGGCGAAGTAGCGGTCCTTGGAGTACGACTTCCCGCCGCCTCCAGAGCCTCTGCCCTGCATGGCGGCCAGCGACCCCATACCGCGATAGCTCTTGAACTGCTTGCCGTTGACGAAGATCAAGTCCCCAGGCGACTCGGCGGTGCCCGCCAGCAATGAACCGAGCATCGTCGTCGAGGCGCCGGCGGCCAGCGCCTTGGCGATGTCGCCGGAGTACTGCAGCCCGCCGTCGGCGATGACCGGCACACCGGCCGGGCCGCAGACCGCGACGGCCTCCAAGATTGCGGTGATCTGAGGTGCTCCCACGCCGGCGACGACGCGCGTGGTGCAGATCGATCCCGGGCCGACGCCCACTTTCACCGCGTCCGCGCCCGCGGCGACCAACGCGGCGGCTCCCGCCCGGGTAGCGACGTTGCCGCCGACCACCTCGACCCGGTCACCCAGTTCGGCCTTGAGCCGGCTGACCATGTCCAGGACCAGGCGGTTGTGCGCGTGCGCGGTGTCGACGACCAGCACGTCGACGCCGGCGTCGACCAGCGTCATGGCGCGCACCCACGCGTCTTCGCCTACCCCGACCGCCGCACCGACCAACAGCCGGCCGTCGTTGTCCTTGGTGGCCAGCGGGAACTGCTCGGTCTTGACAAAGTCCTTGACGGTGATCAGGCCGGTCAGGCGCCCACGACCATCCACGATGGGCAGCTTCTCGATCTTGTTGCGACGGAGCAGGCCCAGCGCCGCGTCCGCGCTGACACCTTCTTGCGCGGTGATCAGCGGGGCTTTGGTCATCACCTCGGAGACGGGCTTGGACTGGTCCACCTCGAACCGCATGTCCCGGTTGGTGATGATGCCGACCAAGGCGCCGTCGTCGTCGACGACCGGCAAGCCGGAGATCCGGAACCGGGCACACAGCGCGTCGACCTGAGCGAGCGTGTTGTCCGGGCGGCAGGTGACCGGGTCGGTGACCATGCCGGCTTCCGACCGCTTGACGGTCTCGACCTGCCCGGCCTGCTCGGTGACGGCCAGGTTGCGATGCAGTACGCCCATCCCGCCGGCGCGGGCCATCGCGATCGCCATCCGTGCTTCGGTGACGGTGTCCATCGCCGAGCTGACCAGCGGCACCTTGAGCCGGATCTTTTTGGTCAGCTGGCTGGAGGTGTCGGCGGTTGCGGGCACCACGTCGGAAGCGGCGGGCAGCAGCAACACGTCGTCGAAGGTCAGCCCCAGCATCGCGACCTTGTGAGGATCGTCACCTCCGGTCGGCACAGCCTCCTCAGGCAGGCCACCGATCCGCGGGTACGAGCTGACAATCAGGTCGTCGCTGCCTTCAAGATGGGACAAGCCGGAAGACATCGCTGGACCCTCCAAACACAGGCGGAGTGAGAAGCCCATCCTATCGGCTCAGCCGACACCGGGTGACATCCGCGCCGTCGGGTAACGCTCCTGATCAACCGCTAGCGCAATGACAGCACGGCTGCGTAATGTGGAGGCGTGCGCGACTACCTTCCACCGGGTTTGCCGCCCGATCCATTTGCCGACGACCCGTGCGACCCGTCGGCCGCCCTGGAAGCCGTCGAGCCGGGTCCCCCGCTGGACGCCCAGGAGCGGATGGCGGTCGAGGCTGACCTGGCCGACCTGGCCGTGTACGAGGCTTTGTTGGCGCACAAGGGTATTCGCGGTCTCGTGGTGTGCTGCGACGAATGCCAGCAGGACCACTATCACGACTGGGATATGTTGCGCGCCAACCTGTTGCAGCTGCTAGTCGACGGCACGGTGCGGCCGCACGAGCCGGCCTATGACCCGGAACCGGACGCCTACGTCACCTGGGATTACTGCCGCGGCTACGCCGACGCTTCGCTCAACGAGGCGACGTCCGACACCGAGGGGTTCGGCCGTCGCTGAGCGGCCCTAATCGTCGTCAACAGAAGCAATTTCGGCTGTTTGAATCACGTACGCCAGACGCCCCCGGCGCGGCGAACTCGTTCGGCGCACTGGTCGCGCAGGTCGACAAGCTCTTCCGCTGTGCACGTTGCGCTCCCGAGGTCGACCAGCATGCAGGCGACCGCCCACCGCAACGGCACCAGCGCTAACGCGCCGGTGGCCGCCAGCGCCGCGTCACCGACCGCCCGCGCTCGATCGAGCTTGCCGGCGCTGCAGAGCGCAGCGGCCAGCACCACATCACTTTTGACGCGATGGCGCGCCGACATCAACCCGTCGGCCAACTCCGCCGCGCTTTCGGCGTGCCGCACAGCGGTTGCGCCGTCGTCGGACGCCATTGCCAGCTCGGCGGCCACCCACGCCCGTCGCACCCGCAGCCGTAAAGGCGCCTCGGCCGCCAGCGGCTCCGCGCGAGCCAACAACGTTGCGGAAGCGGCCAAGCGGCCGACGCCCAGCGCGTCGGCGGCCAGCCCGATCAGAGCATCGGCGCCTGCCTCGGGGTCGCCGTCGGCCAGGGCCAACGCCCGACCGTCCCAACCGCGGGCCAGCGTGTGCCAGCCCAGCTGACGCAGAAAAGAGCCCTGGGTGCTGTGTGCCAGCGAGGCGAGCCGACCGCTTGGCGCGCAGCGAAGTAGCGTTGTCAGGTCCTTGCGGGCGCTGCCGTAGCGGCCCTGGCCGCCGGCTGCCACCGCGCGCAGCCAGAGCTGGTGCGGTGTGGTTGCGGTCGGCAACGGCCAACGGCCGGGCTCGTCCGCGAACGCCGCTGCGTTCAGGGCTGCCTGGGTCGTCGGGTCCGACTCGATATCGATCACCGTGATCATTAGTTAAAAGTTCATGGTCTCTCCGTTACGGCGATATTAACCAGCGCGATGGCGTTAATAATTGCGGCTCCTGCGTTGTCCGGTTGCGAGCAGCGAAATCTCGGCATTCAGCGAGTTCGCCGTATCACAGCGGGCCCATGGCAATTGCATCTCAGCGATGAACGCAAAGTAAATTCTGAAGGCGCAGCGGGGTATTCAGTCACTGCGACCAATGTTGACGGAATTTCGTTTGCGCCCCTACCTTTATGACTACGGGAAGTCATCGGCGACCCCGCTTCGATTCGGTTGGCGACTTGAGCCTTCGCGAACTGGCCGTCACACCGGGCGCAGAGAGGGATTTCCATGCCACAGCCGGAGCAACTACCAGGGCCCAACGCCGATGTCTGGGAATGGCAACTACAGGGACTATGCCGAGGTGTGGATTCCTCGGTGTTTTTCCACCCCGACGGCGAACGCGGCCGGGCGCGCATGCAACGCGAGCGGCGCGCCAAGGAGATGTGCCGCCGCTGCCCGGTCATCGAACCGTGCCGCACTTATGCACTGGAGGTCGGTGAACCGTACGGCATCTGGGGTGGCTTGTCAGAAAGCGAGCGCGACATGCTGCTCAAGCGCGACTTCGGTCGCGGCCGCGGGATTCGCCGTACCGCGTAAAAGGCGACCGCGGTTTCGGTGCCGACCACGCCAGGTCAGGCTTAGCATCACGGCACGGCCCTCACGTGGTCGACGATGAGCCTCGTCGGGAGGACGGCACTATGAGCTCCCAATCGATGCCCCGTCAACCGGTCCAACACGACGGCATGCGCGTTCCGGACTACCTGGCCCACTGGGTGGTCAAGACGGCGCGGAGCAAACAGATGATCGCGTGGTACCAGACGGTCTTTGGCGCCCGCATCGTGCATGAGGACCGAAAAATTGCGTTCTTGACCTGGGACGCCGAAAGCCATCGTCTTGCGCTGATCAAGCTGCCCGGGGTGCTGCGCTACCTGTTCCCGTTCTCGCGGTGGCGCCGTAAGTTCTACGGCATCGACCATCTGGGTCTGGGCTTCAAGTCCCTGGATCATCTGCTGTCGACGTACGAGCGGCTCAAAGAGGTTGGAATCACACCGGTTTGGTCGATAAATCACGGTCCGACCACCTCGCTGTACTACGAGGATCCGGACGGCAGCCGATTGGAGTTCCAAACCGAGAACTTCCCTACCGGCCAGGCCACCGCAGACTACTTTCGCGGCAGCGCATTCGCAGCGAACCCCATCGGGGTCACCTTCGACCCCGACTACCTGCTCGAGCGGCTGCGCGCCGGCGCCGATCCTGCCGAGCTGCTCCAGCAGGGCGCCGGCACCCGCCCGGGCACCACTGCTCGGGCCAACAAACGAGCCCTCACCTGGAAAACGCTCTGACCGGTTGACGGATACGCAAGTTTTTACCCAACACCACAACTAGCATCCAAAACGTCAGAGCCGGCTGGAGAAACCAGGAGGTGGCAGTGTGCGTAAACAGCTTCTAGCCGGAGTTGCGGTCGCGGCGGGGCTCATTGGCAGCGTTATCGGCGCACCGTCGGCTCACGCTGACGAGCAAGCATTCCTCAACGAACTTCGGTCCAACGGCTTCCCGGGTTTGACTTTTGCGGGCCAGCAGATGCCCGACGGCGCTGTGGTGGCACAAGGTTATATGGCTTGCAACCGGCTGCATTTGGGCGAGTCACCTGACCAGTTGATTGCACAGGTGAACCCCAATGATGCCGGTATCGGCCGAATGATCGTACAGGCTGCGCAACATCATCTGTGTCCCGATACACTCTGACGGTCGGCTAAACATGTTGCAGCACAACCAGTAAATGTCTTTCACCGGCGAAGCTTCGCGTCGTGAGATCTCCCATCAAGCGGATCGCGCTGAGTACCGGCGGCGGTGACGCGCCGGGACTCAACGCCGTCATCCGCGCGGCCACACTTGCCGCACGAAATCGCGACTGGGATGTCCTCGGGATCCGCGACGGCTTCAACGGGTTACTGTTCCCCGAGCAATACCCCGACGGTGGCCTGATCCAGCTGACTCGGGACAGGGTTCGCGGCATCGTCCACCTCGGTGGCACGATCATCGGCACCACCAATATTGGCAACCCGATTGCGTATCCGGTCCAACAAAGCGATGGCACCTGGATAGAGGTTGATCGAAGCGAGGAGCTGCTCGCCCGCTTCGAGGAGCACCGAATCGACGCGTTGATCACGATCGGTGGCGACGGAACGATGGGGATTGCGCGCCACCTGCACGAGGCCGGGCTGCGTGTAGTCGGTGTTCCCAAGACGATCGACAACGATCTGGATAAAACGGTGGCGACGTTCGGCTTTGACAGCGCTGTCGAATTCGCCTCGGAATGCATCGACCGGTTGTTCTCCACCGCGGCGTCGCACGGCCGAATCATCGTGGTGGAAGTGATGGGTCGCTACGCGGGATGGATCGCCTTGAATGCCGGCATGGCGTCTGGCGCCCACGTGATCCTGATCCCCGAGATCCCGTACCGCCTTGAGCCGGTGAGCGCCTTGATCACCGAACGCGCACGCCGCGGCGCGAAGTTCTCCATCGTCTGCGTCGCCGAGGGTGCCCGGCCGGTCGGCGGTGAGGTGTCGATCGTGGGCAAGGCGGTAGGGCAGGCCGAACGCCTTGGCGGTGTCGGCGCCAAGCTCACCGCCGAACTCGCGCAGATGACTGGCCGCGAGGCACGCACGGTCGTGCTCGGCCACCTGTTGCGGGGCGGTTCGCCGACCTCGTTCGACCGGTTGCTCGGTCTGCGCTTCGGCGCCGCGGCCGTGCGGGCCCTCGACGCCGGACACAACGGTGTGATGGTGGCTCTCGACCCGCCGACGGTGAATTATGTGCCGCTGGCCGAGGCCACCCACCGACAAAAGACGGTCCCGCTTGACTGCGACTCGATACTGACCGCCCGCGATATGGGGATCTGCTTGGGCGACGAAATGCCCACGCACACCGCGATCGGACCGTGACCGCGTCGCTGCCTGTTACGCGGCCTCTTTCATCAGCTCCCCCGCGTCCAGGGTCGGGTCACCCTTGCGCCAGTTGCAGGCACACAGTTCGTCGGACTGCAGTGCATCGAGCACCCGCAGCACCTCATCGACATTGCGTCCCACGGATCCGGCGGTCGCCGAGACAAATTGGATCTCGTTGTTGGGGTCAACGATGAAAGTGACACGATCAGCGACACCTTCAGCATTCAGCGCCCCAGTTGCTTGGACCAGCTGGCGCTTGATGTCCGAAAGCATCGGAAACGGCACCGTCTTGAGGTCTTCGTTGCGTACGCGCCACTGGAAGTGTGCGAACTCGCTGTCCACCGACACACCCAGGATCTGAGCGTCTCGATCTTCGAACTCGTCGTTCAGCTTGGCGAATGCGGCGATCTCCGTGGGGCATACGAAAGTGAAGTCTTTCGGCCAGAAGAACACCACGCGCCACTTGCCCGGGTAGTCGTCGCTGGAAATGGTGGTGAAATAGTCCTCCGGTTGGTTGGCGTCGACTTTAGACAGATCTCCGCCGACCAATGCGGTGAGTTGGTAGGACGGGAACTGGTCGCCTATCGATAGCAGTGACATATCAACTCCTTAAGTCGATTCCACCAGCTGAGTGGAGGGCTCCTCCTTCTGCTTCCCACCGCTGCAACGCGATGAGGTCGGGGCGAGAATCTTTGGTGTCGCGCTTCCTTTGACCGAGCAGTTCCGCGGGTGCGGTCTCGTCGTATTCAATGGTCGTTGTCATGTGTTGGCTTCCTGACTCCAAAGACTTTCGAACGCTCTACAAGCTCCATGGTGGTATGGATTACGACGGCCGTCTTGTCACAACGTGACAAGGTGACCGTCGGCGTTTGTGGCACGGGCATAGATCAACGCGGCGTCATTTCAATGGATGGGTTGACGAACTAACGGGGGTACGAGGACGATGACGACAACTGCCGCCCATTCATTCGGATGAAAGCATGCAAGCACATGAGATCGCGATGGCAGCGCCGACAGTTCGGATGGACGACCCGGTGTCGAAAGCCGTCCAGCTGATGGCCGTGAACAGGTTGCCCGGGCTGGTTGTCGTCGACGAAGCCGACCGTCCGGCCGCGGTGCTGCCCGGCACCCAAGTGCTGCGCATGGCGATCCCGGAGTCGTATCAGGACGATTCTGCCCTGGTCCACACCGTCGACGAGGTCCATGCCGACCTGTTCTGGCACGGGCCGGGCAAGCTGTCGGTCCGCGATTGCCTGCCCGACCCGGTCGCCAAACCGGCGACGGTGGCACCGGAGGCAACGCTGCTCGAGATTGCGACCAAAATGGCTAAGAAGCGAAGCCCGCTGGTTGCGGTCGTGGATCGCGACGGCAAGCTGACCGGTGCGGTGACCTTGGAGCGACTGCTGATCAGTCTGGCGGTCGCCGGTCCCAGCGACTGATACGAACGAGGCGAGCCCGTGTCGGTAGACGCCAGAGTGGCCCCGGTGCTCGCAATTGCCATATTCGTTGTCGCTTTCTGGTTCCTGGCGACCGAACGGGCGAACAAGGTCAAGGCGGTCCTCATCGCCGCGGGCCTGATGACAGTGCTCGGCCTGATTCCCGGCGAACGGGTCTTCTACTCCGAGCACGAGGGCATCGACTGGAACGTCATCTTCCTGCTGTTCGGGATGATGGTCATCGTCGGCGTGATCAAACAGACCGGCCTCTTCGACTTCCTGGCCATCTGGGCCGCAAAACGCTCCCGCGGCAAGCCATTTCGGCTGATGGTCATGTTGATGACCATCACCGCCATCGCCTCGCCAGTGCTCGACAACGTCACTATCATCCTGCTGGTAGCGCCCGTCACACTGGTCGTCTGCGAGCGGTTACGCATCGCGCCGCAGCCGTACATAATCGCCGAGGTACTCGCGTCGAACATCGGTGGCGCGGCCACCTTGATCGGAGATCCACCCAACATCATCATCGGTAGCCGCGCCGGGCTCTCGTTCAACGACTTCCTCGTCCACATGGCGCCCGTAGTGACCGTGATCTTCGTGGTGTTCGTGGTCTTCACCCGGCTGCTATTCCGCACCCAACTACGCGCGGACAGTCAGCATCTGCAAGACGTGATGGCACTGCAGGAGCGGCGTGCGATCACAGATACCCGGTTGCTCCGGCGGGCACTCGCCGTACTCGCCCTCGTCATCGTCGGGTTCGCCCTGCACTCGGTCCTGCACGTCGCGCCGTCGATCGTGGCGCTCCTCGGCGCCGGCGCGATGATCCTGGTGTGCGAGGTCGAAGTGGAAGACGTGCTACCAGAGGTCGAATGGTCGACGCTGGTTTTCTTCATGGGCCTTTTCGTCATGGTTGCCGGCCTTGTGCACACCGGCGTGATCCGGACGATCGGCCACACTGCCGCATCCTTTTTCCGTAACAATTTCTTCCTCGCCGCCACCGCATTGCTTTTCGGCTCAGCGGTGCTCGGCGGGTTCATCGACAACATCCCCTACACGGCGACGATGACGCCGGTCGTCGAGAGGATGGTGGCCGAAGATCCAGATGCCGCGAGCGGCCAGGCGCTGTGGTGGGCATTCGCCCTGGGCGCCTGCTTCAGCGGCAACGGCACCGCGATCGGCGCCAGTGCCAATGTCGTCGCGATTGCGATCGCCCGACGGGCGGGGCAGCCGATCAGCTTCTGGCAATTCACCAAGTACGGCATTGTGGTCACGCTATTCAGTACGACCCTCGCCTGGCTGTACGTGTGGTTGCGCTACTTCTAGTCGTTCCGGCTACGGCGTTCGTCTATCAGCGTCAACGCTCCGGTTGTTCGACCGCCCGCCGCCGTACAGGTGTTTGGCCTCGCGATTCCAACGCCGTGTCAAAGCCGACGCCCATAACGCCGAGTGTGGGGCCTATGCACGAAAATGCTTGGAAATTCGTACATAGGCCCCACGGTCGAGCAACTAGTGAACGGGGCGTGGTCGTGATTCAGCGCCAATAAGCACCCGAGGGCATAGCACGCCCACGAGTACCGCCCCGTACCGATCCCACGCCCACTGGTAAATGCGGTCCATGGCAAAACGAAACACCCCCGGGCTGATGACCGGGGGTGTTTCGCGCTAGTGCTCAGTGATGGTGATGACCATGGCCGTGGCCATCGCCCTCGGGCTCCTCTGGCTTCTCGACCACCGCCGTCTCGGTCGTCAGCACCATCCGGGCCACCGATGCCGCGTTGAGCACCGCCGAGCGCGTGACCTTGACCGGGTCGATGACCCCGTCGGCAGCCAGGTCGCCATAGGCCAACGTCGCCGCGTTGAGCCCGTGGCCGGCGGGCAGCTCGCTGACTTTGCTGACCACCACTGAGCCGTCCAGCCCGGCGTTGGTCGCAATCCAGTACAGCGGCGCGCTGAGCGCATCGGAGAACACGTCGACGCCCACCGCCTCGTCTCCGGACAGTGATGCACGCAGATCGGTCAGGGCCTTGCGGGCCTGCAGGAGCGCGGTTCCGCCACCGGTGACGATGCCCTCCTCGACGGCGGCCTTAGCGGCGGCCACCGCGTCCTCGACACTTTCCTTGCGCTCCTTGAGCGCGGTCTCGGTGGCCGCGCCGACCTTGATTACGGCGACGCCGCCGGCCAGCTTGGCCAGCCGCTCTTCGAGCTTCTCCCGGTCCCAGTCGGAGTCGGTGGTCTCGATCTCGGCGCGCAGTTGCTTGGCACGGTTGGCGATGGCCTCGGCGCTGCCGCCGCCCTCGACGATCACGGTGTCGTCCTTGCTGACCACCACGCGGCGAGCCGAACCCAGCACGTCGAGGCCGGCTTCGCGCAGCAGCAGACCGACGTCAGGGTTGATCACCTGCCCGCCGGTCACGACGGCGAGGTCCTCCAGGAACGCCTTGCGGCGGTCACCGAAGAACGGCGCCTTGACCGCGACCGCCTTGAGCGTCTTGCGGATGGCGTTGACCACCAACGTCGACAGCGCCTCGCCTTCGACGTCCTCGGCGACCACCAGCAGTGGCTTGCCGGCTTCGGCGACCTTCTCCAGCAACGGCAGCAGGTCGGGCAGCGAGCTGATCTTGTCGCGGTGCAGCAGAATCAGGGCGTCTTCGAGGACGGCCTGCTGGGCGTCGAAGTCGGTGATGAAGTAGGCCGACAGGAAACCCTTGTCGAAGCCGACGCCCTCGGTGAACTCCAGCTCGGTGGACAGCGTCGAGGATTCTTCGACACTGACCACCCCGTCGTGGCCGACCTTGGTCATCGCCTCGCCGACCAGCTCACCGATCTGCTCGTCGCGCGATGACACGGTGGCCACCTGCGCGATACCGGTCTTGCCCGACACCGGGGTGGCCGCGGCCAGCAGCGCCTCGGAGACCGCGTCGGCAGCCTTGCTGATTCCGGAACCGAGCGCAATCGGGTTGGCGCCGGCGGCGACGTTGCGCAGACCGCCCTTGATCAGCGCCTGCGCCAGCACCGTCGCGGTTGTGGTGCCGTCACCGGCGACGTCGTTGGTCTTGGTGGCCACCGACTTGACCAACTGGGCGCCCAGGTTCTCGAACGGGTCTTCCAGGTCAATTTCTCGAGCCACGGTGACACCGTCGTTGGTGACGGTTGGGCCACCAAAAGCCTTGGCCAACACCACATGCCGGCCGCGTGGACCCAGCGTCACCCGAACCGCGTCGGCCAGCCTGTCCACCCCGGCTTCCATTGCCCGCCGGGCTTTTTCGTCGAACTCGATCAGCTTGCTCATAAGTCTTTCCTGCTCTTTTGGCTGGGCGGTCAACAAAGCGCACCGCCCCGGAAATCACCCGCACGACGCGGGGATTGCCGGGGCGGAACACGCCTCTCGTTACTTGGAGACGACGGCCAGCACGTCGCGCGCCGACAGGATCAGGTACTCCTCGCCGTTGTACTTGATCTCGGTGCCGCCGTACTTGCTGTAGATGACGGTGTCACCCTCGGCCACATCCAGCGGGATTCGCTTCTCGCCGTCCTCATCCCAACGGCCGGGGCCGACGGCGACAACCGTGCCTTCCTGCGGCTTCTCCTTGGCGGTGTCGGGAATGACCAGACCGGACGCGGTCGTGGTCTCGGCCTCGTTGGCCTGTACGAGGATCTTGTCCTCGAGTGGCTTGATGTTCACGCTCGCCACGATTGGAGCCCTCCACTAGTTAGGTTCGGGCCGGGGCCATCCCCGGACCGTGTCGGTGTAGGTCCGGAGCAAGCCCCGAACCGTCGGTTACCAGGTGTTCGGCACTCGGCCGTGCCCTCACGTCGTCGTCGCGGGTGCCGACGCAGGGGTGGTCCGATCGCCACCTAGCACTCTATACGTGAGAGTGCTAGCACTCAAGGTCGCCCCGCTGCTTCCCTTGCCCCGGGCGCGAGCGCGCCCAACACGCGGTCTTTCGTCGGCGCCCGCAGCTACAAGACCTGGCCTTTTACCACCGGGAGGCCCGGGTCGGTGGCCACATCCAGCGGCGACGGCGACGCACCGGCCGCGACCAGATGCGCCGCGAACGAGGCGATCATGGCGCCGTTGTCGGTGCACAACCGTGGCCGCGGGATCCGCAAGGTCAGACCGGCTTGCGCGCACCGCTCCTCGGCCAGCTCGCGCAGCCGTGAGTTGGCGGCCACCCCGCCCGCGATCAGCAGGGTGGAGACGCCGAGCTCGGTCGCCGCACGCACCGCCTTCATGGTCAGCACGTCGGCCACCGCCTCCTGGAAGCCGGCGGCGATGTCGGCGGTCGGCGCATCGGGGTGGCTCTCCACATACCGTGCGACGGCGGTCTTGAGCCCGGAGAAACTGAACGCATGCGGATCGTCGCGCGGCCCGGTCATGCCGCGGGGAAACACGATCGCGTCGCGGTTGCCGGTGCGGGCCAGCTCGTCGAGCACTTTGCCGCCGGGGTAGCCCAGGCCCAGCAGCCGGGCCACTTTGTCGTAGGCCTCGCCGGCGGCGTCGTCGACGGTGCTGCCCAGTTCGACGATCGGCTCGCCCAGCGACCGCACGTGCAACAAATGGGTGTGCCCGCCGGACACCAGCAGCGCCACGCTTTCCGGCAGCGGCCCGTGTTCGTAGACGTCGGCGGCCAGATGCCCGCCCAGATGGTTGACCGCGTAGAACGGAACGTCCCAGGCCGCCGAATACGCCTTGGCCGCAGCGACTCCCACCAACAGCGCGCCGGCCAGTCCTGGCCCGATCGTCGCGGCGACGACGTCGGGCCGGCGCACGCCCGCGGCGTCCAGCGCGCGGCGCATGGTCGGCCCAAGCGCCTCCAGGTGTGCGCGCGAAGCGATTTCGGGCACCACCCCGCCGAAGCGGACGTGCTCGTCGACGCTGGATGCCACCTCGTCGGCAAGCAACGTAACGGTGGCCCCCACACCGAAGCCGTCGAGCCGGGCGATGCCGACACCGGTTTCGTCACAAGAGCTTTCGATTGCGAGGATGGTCGTCATGCCGGATCACGCCTCATTGTGTACGCGTCGGCGCCGCTGGCCCGGTAGTACCGCCGGCGCAGGCCGACATCGGTGAATCCAAAGCTTCGGTACAGCGCGATCGCGGGCGCATTGTCGGTTCGCACCTCCAAATAGACGACGCCGCCGTCGGCGAACTCCAGCAGCTCGGTCAGCAGCCGACGCCCGATCCCCTGCCCCTGATAAGCCGGATCGACGCCGATGGTGTGCACCTCGTACTCGAACGGCGGTGTGCGGCCCAGCCGGGAAATGCCGGCATAACCCACCAGCAGGTCGCCGGCGCGCGCGGCCACGTAGTGGTTGTGCTTGGCGGCCAGTTCCCGGCGAAACGCGGGCTCGGGCCACGGATCGTCGCCGGGAAACAGCAGCGCCTCCAATTCCGCGCAGCGCTGGGCATCGGCGGGTGTCAGCGGGCCGATCGTGATGGTCATTGCGATGCCCGCTCGGCGAGTGTCTTGGCGTCGGGCCGGCGCAAATACAACGGCACCAACGGTGCCGGAGCCTGCGACCAGTCAATGGCCACCGCCGATGGCGCGGCTCCTCCTCGGGCCGTCCCGGCTCGCATCGTCACCGCGCGCACCAGCCCGCGCGGCGTTGGGGAGACCGGATCGCAGCGCGGCAGGTCGAACAGCGCCGCGTGATCGGGTGAGCCGGCGACCGCCCGAGCCGGCCCGGGGTCGACGTCGGCGGCGGCATTGACTGCCGGCCCGTCGACGCGCATCCCGTCGTGGTAACGGGCCCAATAGATCTCGCGGCGACGCGCGTCTGTGACGACCAGCGTGTCGCCGTCGGTCAGAACGCCGATGGCGTCCAGACTGCACACGCCGTACACCGGGATTTCCAGTGCATGCCCGTAGGCGGCCGCGGTGGCCATGCCCACCCGCAACCCGGTGAACGGCCCGGGCCCACAGCCCACCACCACAGCGTCGAGATCAGCCATCGCGACCTCAGCACTGGCCAGCGCTGCCAACACATTCGGCGTGATCCGCTCGGCGTGCGCGCGCGCGTCGATCGTGACCTGTTCGGCCAGCACCTGGTCGTCCGCCACGATGCCTGCGGTCACCGCCGGGGTGGCGGTGTCGATGGTGAGCACCAGCCGGCTCATCGGCCGCTCCATTGCCAGGTGGCAGTCCGTGCCTCCGAGTTGCTGATGCGCTCGAGGCGGATGTCGAGGTGACGCTCCGAGAGCCGCTCGGCGAGTCCCTCGCCCCATTCGACCACGACGACGGCGTCCTGCAGCTCGGTGTCGAGGTCCAGCGAGTCCAGTTCGGCGAGCAGGTCGGCGCCGCTTCGATCGAGTAGCCGGTAGAAGTCGGCGTGGATCATCGCCGGCGCGCCCGCGCGGCGCGCCGGGTGCACCCGCGCAAGCACAAATGTCGGTGACGTGATCGGTCCCTCGACATCGAGCGCCTCCGCAATCCCTTTAGCCAGCACAGTCTTTCCCGCCCCGAGTGGTCCCGAGAGCACTACGACATCACCGGCGCGCAGATGCGCGCCCAGCCGGGCGCCCAGGGCGATGGTGTCTTCGACCCGGTCCAGCGTCGCCGTGCCGGACAGCTCAGCTCTCACGAGACCAACTCCGCTCGCGCCAGCGCCGGGCCAACCCCGCCAGTCTGCCCGGGGTGGCTCGCTTCACCAGCCGCACCAAGCCTTGGTTGATCGGCTCCGGCTTGCCCAGCAGCACCAGGTGACCGGCCCTGCCGACGATGATCAACTCGCAGTCCGGCAGCGCGCTGGCCATCTTGCGCGAGTATTCGGCCGGGGTGAGTAGGTCGTTGTCACCGCACACGATCAGGGTCGGAATCTTCGCCAGGGTGGGCAAACCCGCGGTTTCGTCATGTGTTTCCAGCGCGTGCAAGAACTCCACCATGGTCGGGACCGGGGTGTCGTGCATCATCTTCTCCGAGAACGCCACCACGCTCGGGCTGACATTGAAGTCACCGTATGATGCCGCGCGCAGGATCGGGCCGATCAGTGAACGCGCCGCGTGCCGGCCGTGGTGCACCAGTTTTGGCGCGGTCCGCGCAGCCAACCGGACGGCGTCCAGTGCGGGGTTCTGCAGGATCTCGCCCAGCGGTGACTTCGAAACGCCTTCAGCTGCAGATGAAATCAGTGCGGCGCCGACGATCCTGCTGCCGTAATGCTGCGGGTACTGGCGGGCGTGGGACAACACGGTCATACCGCCCATCGAATGGCCGACCAGCACGATTGGCCCTCGCGGTGCGATCACTTGCAGCAAGGTCTCCAAATCCATGCCCAGCTGGACCACCGTGTAGGTATCCGGCGACGCTTCCCCGGAGCGGCCATGGCCGCGCTGATCGTAGAAGATCATCCGGACCTTGTCGCCCCACTGCTCGCTAAATTGCTTGCGCTGAAAGTAGAAGGCGCCCATCCGCAGACAGAATCCATGAGCAAACACCACTGTCAACGGCGCGTCGACGGGTCCGACCTCGCGCACGGCCAGCGGTACGCCGTCCGGGGTCGTCACCACGTAGCTGCGATCGCCCTCCAGTGCCTCGAAATCCTCGTGCACATAAGGATCGTCAATTTCAGCGCGGCGCGTCATCTGCCGGGCGACCGACACCCCGGCAACGGTGCCTACGGCTGCCAGACCGGCAGCGCCCGCCAACCACCGGGCAAACCCCACCCTGCCCTTAGGAAAGCGGTCAATATGATCACCGCTCAACGAGTTTCGACCTCACGGTAGGTCCGAGTGATCCGGCCGCGAGGGCTGGTCACCACTTCGTAGTGAATGCTGCCGAGCAGGTCGGCCCAGTCCTGGGCGGTGGGTTCACCACAAATGCCCGGCCCGAACAGAATCGCCTCGTCGCCCTCGACGACGTCGGGTTTGCCCGGTCCCAGGTCGACGAGGAACTGATCCATGCAGATTCGCCCGACGCCGCGGCGGCGCTGACCGTTGATCAGCACGTCGAGCCGACCGCTGAGGGCGCGGAAGACGCCGTCGGCGTAGCCGATCGGCAGCAGCGCCACGTTGGTGTCCTGCTCGGCGATCCAGGTGTGCCCATACGACACGCCTTCGCCCGCGCGAACGCCGCGGACCAGTGCCACAACGCATTTGACCGTCATCGCCGGGATCAGACCCAGATCATCGTGCCGGCCGAAGGGGTTCAACCCATAGACCGCGATACCGGGCCGAACCATATCGAACGCCAGGTCCCGCCGGCTGAGAACGGCCGACGAATTCGACAGATGAGCCACCTCATAGCGCAGACCACTATCCCGTGCTCGGGCAAGCACTTCGCGAAAGCGTTGCGCTTGAACGTCATTGGCGGGATGCTCGGGTGTATCGGCGCAGGCCAAATGTGACATGAAGCCACGCAGCCGGATGGCGTCGTCGCCGATGGCGCGGCGCAACGCAACCAGCATCGCCGGGAGCTCGGCGGCGCGAACACCGTTGCGGTTCATGCCGGTGTCCACCTTGACCGTGACTGTTGCCGCCTGGCCGGTGCGGCGTACCGCGTCGAGCAATTCGTCGAGCTGGCGTAGCGACGACACCGCGATCTGGATGTCGGCGGCAAGCGCCGGTGCGAAATCGGTGCCCGGCCGGTGCAGCCAAGCCAGCACCGGCGCGGTGATGCCGTCGGCTCGCAACGCCAGCGCTTCGTCGACGGTGGCGACACCCAGTTCGGTCGCACCGGCGCCCAACGCGGCGCGTGCGACGGGTGCGGCGCCATGGCCGTAACCGTCTGCCTTGACGACGACCATCACCTGCGCGGAGCCGGCATGTTCGCGCAGCACGCCCACGTTGTGTGCGATGGCGTCGAGGTCGACCAATGCCTCCGCGATCAGGCCGCTGGTCGCAGATATTGCAGTCATCTTCCGGTCATTGTCCCAGAACCTGCCGCGTCGACGTCCGGGCCGACACCCGACCGCCCTGGGTCGGGGCGCTAGATCACGGACACCATGGCGGAATTGGGCAGAAATTGAGGGCAGGTGCGGGCGGAGGCTTCGGGGGCGGATTCTCGCCGTCCCAGATCAAGCTGGAGACGTTGCCCATCCCCGGCCAGACGAAGTAGTAGGTGTGGCAGACATTCCAGTCCCAATTGAGCGGGTCGGTGACGTGATTGCCAGTCGTCGGCACGGGCTGCTCTCCGGGGCACCAATGATGCGGCGGGCCCCAATCGCTGTCGTCGGCGTTACCAGCTATCGCCGGGCCTCCAAAGACCAATACGACTGTTGCCAGCGCCGTGAGGCCTCGTTTCGCCCAGCTAACATTTTCCCCTGACGCGCAGCGACCCGTCATTGCGACTCCTGTCCTCGGAGGATCAGCTCAGTATGGGCTGACCGATCGGGCCCAGGGGCAAATCTGTCGTTTTTGCTCGACGGTGTATCGCTCAGTGCGCGAAGTGCTGCTGGGTGAAGTGACCGCCCGGCTTGAGCTTGTCCAACGTTGTCAGCGCGGTGCGAGTGTCGTCGTGCAAGGCCCGCGCCAGGTCTGCCGACAGCCCCTCGCGCACCACGATGCGCAGCACCGAGACGTCGCTGGCGTTGTCGGGCATGGTGTAGGCGGGCACCTGCCAGCCGAACGTGCGCAGCTCGTGGGACACGTCGAATTCGGTGTAGCCGCGGTCGCCGGCGAGCCGCGCGGCAACTACCGGGATGGCCGACCCGTCGGAGATCACGTCGAAATGTTCCCCGGCGGTCAGCTCGTGGGCCAGCCAGCGCGCCGTTTGCGACAGCGTCGCCATGATCTGGGTATAGCCTTCGCGGCCCAACCGCAGGAAGTTGTAGTACTGGCCGACCACCTGGTTGCCCGGGCGGGAGAAGTTCAGCGTGAAGGTGGGCATGTCCCCACCGAGGTAGTTGACCCGGAACACTAGATCCTCGGGCAGGTGTTCGGGGCCGCGCCACACCACGAACCCGATCCCGGGATAGGTCAGGCCGTACTTATGACCGCTGACGTTGATCGACACCACCCGCGGCAGCCGGAAATCCCACTTCAGCTCCGGATGCAGGAACGGCACGACAAAGCCGCCGCTGGCCGCGTCGACGTGCACCGGGACATCCACCCCGCCGCCCGCGGCCAGCTTGTCCAGCGCCTGGCAGATCTGGTCGACCGGCTCGAGTTCACCCGTGTACGTGGTGCCCAGGATCGCCACCACCCCGATGGTGTCCTCGTCGACGGCATCGACGACCTGTTCCGGCGTGATGACGTAGCGGCCCTCTTCCATCGGCAGGTAGCGCGGCTCGACATCGAAGTAGCGGCAGAACTTCTCCCAAACCACCTGCACGTTGGAGCCCATCACCAGATTCGGGGTGCGGCCTTTCCAATCTTTGCCAATTCGCTGGCGCCAGCGCCATTTCAGCGCCAGCCCACCGAGCATCACCGCCTCGCTCGACCCGATCGTGGACACCCCGATCGCGCTGGACGGGTCGTCGTCGCGCAGCCCTTCGGCGTGGAAGAGGTCGGCGACCATGCACACGCAGCGCTGCTCGATGGCCGCCGTCGCCGGATACTCGTCCTTGTCGATCATGTTCTTGTCGAACGTTTCGGCCATCAGCTTGCCGGCCTCGGGATCCATCCAGGTGGTGACGAACGTGGCCAGGTTCAGCCGAGAGCTGCCGTCGAGCATCAGCTCGTCGTGGATGAACCGGTAAGCGGCCTCGGGATCCATCGACTCCTCAGGCATCCGCAGCGCCGGTACCGGCGCGGTGAAGAGGCGGCTGGTGTAGGCGGGACTGACCGAATGCGAAGGGACAGACGGATGATTCGGCAACACGACAGATCCTTTCGTTTTCGGCGCTAGAGGCCGGCCAGAGCCGTCCGGATGTGCGGAATGATGCGCGACGCAGACGTCGGCGCCTCACCCGGTCCTGGATCGCCGGCCGACAGGGCAGCCGCGCGGGCATGCACGAATGCCGCCGCAGCGGCCGCCTCACCGGTGGGCAACCCTGCCGCCAGCAGCGCGCCGATCATGCCGGACAGCACGTCACCCGAACCGGCGGTGGCCGCCCAGGACTGTCCCGCCGGGTTGAGATAGACCGGCCCGCCGGGTTCGGCGATCACGGTGACGTTGCCCTTGAGCAGCACAGTGGCCCCGAACGCGTCGGCGAGCTTACGGGTGGCGCCGATGCGGTCCTCACCGGGTGGAGCCCCGGCCAAGCGGGCAAACTCGCCGGCGTGCGGCGTCAACACGGTCGGGGCCCGGCGCTCGGCCAGCAGGTCGGGGTGAGCCGCCAGGATGGTCAGCGCGTCGGCGTCGACGAGCACCGGCAGATCGGTGTCGAGGGCGAACCATAGGGCCGCGGCGCCGGTGTCGTCGGTGCCCAGCCCGGGCCCGACGACCCAGGCCTGCACCCGTCCGGCCGATGCCGGGGTGGGTGATGCGATGACCTCGGGCCAGGCCGCAAGCACCTGTTCGTGCGCACTGCCGGCGTAGCGGACCATGCCGGAGGTGGCGGCGACCGCGGCGCCGGTGCACAGCACCGCCGCGCCGGGATAGGTCGACGAGCCGGCGATCACCCCGGTGACGCCCTGGGTGTACTTGTCGTCACGCGGGCCCGGCACCGGCCAGCGGGCTACCACGTCGGCGGCATCGAAGGCCCGCACATCGCTCTCGGGCAGGTTCAGGCCGATGTCGATCAGTCGGACACGGCCGCAGTCGGCGAGCGCATGCACGGGTTTGAGTCCACCGAAGGTGACGGTCAGCGCGGCTTGCACGGCCGGCCCGGTGATCGCTCCGGTCGCAACATCGATGCCGCTGGGGATGTCGACGGCGACGACGGGTATCCCGACGGCGCCGGCGAACACCTCGGCCGCCGCCGGCCGCAGCGGCCCGGAACCGGAGATGCCTACCACCCCGTCGATGACGAGGTCGGTGTTCGCCGCGACGGAATCCACAATGCGGCCACCGGCTTTCTTGAATGCGGCCAAGCCTTTCCGGTGGGCGCGATCCGGGTTGAGCAGGACCGCGTCGGCGGCCGCACCGCGACGTCGCAGAAACGTCGCCGCCCACAGCGCATCACCGCCGTTGTCGCCGGAGCCGACCACCGCGCACACCCGCCGGCCCACCACCCCGCCGGTGCGGGCGGTCAATTCACCGATGATCTCGGTGGCCAATCCGTACGCGGCACGGCGCATCAGCGCTCCGTCCGGGAGACTGGCCAGCAGCGGTGCTTCGGCCTCGCGAATCGCCTCTGCCGAGTAGTAGTGCCGCATCCGCCCGCATGCCTCCGCTCGTGTGCCCGCGCGTCACCAAGGTTACGTCGGCCGGGAATTTCCTCAACGAGGTTCGGATCTACTCGACGGTGACCGACTTGGCCAGGTTCCGCGGCTTGTCGACGTCGTAGCCGCGGGCCTGCGCCACCGACGCTGCGAACACCTGCAGCGGGATAGTCGACAGCAGTGGCTGCAAAAGCGTTGACACGGCCGGGATTTCGATCAGGTGATCGGCGTACGGCCGTACCGTGTCGTCGCCTTCCTCGGCAATGACGATGGTGACCGCGCCGCGGGTCTGGATCTCGCGGATGTTGGACAGCAGCTTGGAGTGCAGGGTGGCCGAGCTCTTGGGTGACGGCATCACCACGATGACCGGGAGGTCGTCTTCGATCAGCGCGATCGGTCCGTGTTTGAGCTCGCCGGCGGCGAAACCCTCGGCGTGCATGTAGGCGAGCTCTTTGAGTTTCAGCGCCCCTTCGAGCGCCACCGGGTAGCCGACGTGGCGGCCGAGGAACAAAATCGCCGGCGCCTGTGCGAACCGGTAGGCCAGGTCGGCCACCGGCTGGATCCCGGTGAGCACGCGGGCCACCAGGTCCGGCATGGATTCCAGTTCCCGATACTCCCGTTCGACCTCGTCGGGGTATTTGGTGCCACGTGCTTGCGCGAGCGCAAGCCCGACAAGATAATTGGCGGCAATCTGGGCCAGGAACGTCTTGGTCGACGCCACCCCGATCTCTGGTCCGGCACGGGTATACAGCACCGCGTCGCATTCCCGCGGAATCTGCGAGCCGTTGGTGTTGCAGATCGCCAGCACCTTGGCTTTCTGCGCCTTGGCGTGCCGCACCGCCTCGAGCGTGTCGGCGGTTTCGCCGGACTGGCTGATCGCCACCACCAGGGTGCTGCGGTCCAATACCGGGTCTCGGTAACGGAATTCGCTGGCCAGCTCCACCTCGACCGGCAGCCTGGTCCAGTGCTCGATCGCGTATTTGGCCAGCAGCCCGGAGTGATAAGCAGTGCCGCAGGCCACCACGAAGACTTTGTCTATTTCACGCAGCTCCTGATCGGACAGCCGCTGCTCATCAAGCACGATGCGGCCGTCCACGAAGTGCCCGAGCAGGGTGTCGGCGACCGCGGCGGGCTGTTCGGCGATCTCCTTGAGCATGAAGTACTCATAGCCGCCCTTCTCGGCGGCGGCCAGATCCCAATCGATATGGAAGGGACGGGCATTCGCGGCGTCGTCGTTGCCGTCGAAGTCGGTGATCCGGTAGCTGTCCGGGGTGATCACCACAGCCTGGTCCTGGCCCAGTTCGATGGCGTCGCGAGTATGCGGGATGAACGCGGCGACGTCGGAGCTGATGAACATCTCGCCGTCACCGATGCCGACAACCAGCGGTGTGGAACGGCGGGCGGCGACGATGGTGCCGGGCTCGTCGGCGTTGGCGAACACCAACGTGAAGTGGCCTTCCAGCCGGCGCACCACGGACAAGACCGAGGCCGGGAAATCGCCAGCGGTCGCTCCCCCTCGGTAGGCCTGCGCCACCAGGTGTACGGCGACTTCGGTGTCGGTGTCGCTGGCGAACTCGACACCGGAGGCCTCCAGCTCGCGGCGCAGGATCACGTAGTTTTCGATGATCCCGTTGTGGACGACTGCGATCTTGCCCGCCGCGTCGCGGTGCGGGTGCGCGTTGCGATCTGTCGGACGTCCGTGCGTGGCCCAGCGGGTGTGCCCGAGGCCGGTGTTGCCGACCAGGGCGGCGGCATCGGTGTGGTCGAGCGCGCGCTCCAGGTTGGCCAACCTGCCGGCCCGTCGGCGCACTGTGAGTGTGCCTGCCCCGTCGATTAGCGCGATGCCTGCCGAGTCATAGCCGCGGTACTCCATCCGGCGCAGCGCCTCGACGACCACGTGGCAAGCAGACTGCTGACCGACGTAGCCGACGATTCCGCACATAGCTGACCAGGGTAATGCAGCGGCCCCCGTAGAGCGGCTGCGCTGGCCCGTCGGAGCTGCAATTGTGTTTGCCGAAAGCGTCCACTACCTGCGCGGCTGCGGCTTAGCCGCCGTCCCGTCAGTGTCCGCCCGGACCACCCGGACCACCCGGACCGCCGTGGCCGCCCGGACCGCCGGGCACCCACGGACCGGGGCCGGGCCCGCCGTTGGGCAGGCCGCCGGGCACCCAGGGACCGGGACCGGGGCCGCCATTGGGCTGCCAGTTATTACCGGGTCAGGGGCCGATGCCGTGCCAGTGGCCCTGGTCATGCGGCTCGCCGTCGAAGAAATTGTTGTCGTGGCAGCGGCCCCAGTCCCAGTTGTTACCCCACCCCGGGTCCCAGAACTGGCCAGGGCACCAGTGGTAGTTGGGGATCGGCCCCGGGTGGGCCTCGACTGCGCTCGCGACCGCGACACCCGCGAGCCCTAGCCCGGTGGTGATCGCTGTCGCCGCTGCGATGCGTTTGATGGTGTTCATACCGGCGGGGGTACCACCCCGCGCAGATCGGCTAAACGATTGTCCTGGGCCGTTGATCCTGAGTATTTTCTGTCAATCGCTTTGCCCCAAGCTGGTTTACATGTGTTGGATGCAGCGGTTTGTCGGGTCTGACCACCGTCGATGCCGCGTCCTGGGATCCGCGCGAGGGTACAGTTCGCCCATGCCCAACGACACGCTCAACGGAATCCCGCGGGTCGATCCACGCGGGAGTTCTGCACGGTGGAAACGCGTCGTGGCTTCGATAGCGGCGACCAAGCGAGGAACGGCGATACATCGGGCAATTGCCGCCCGGCTCGACGCGCCGATCATGCGGGCCACCCGCGGGCATCTGAACTCCGCATTCGGCGGGCTTCCGATTGTCGTGCTGATTTCGACCGGCGCACGCAGCGGCCAACCACGCGAAACGCCGCTTACCTACTTCACCGACGGCGACGACGTGATCTTGGTTGCGTCCAACTACGGCGGCGCCCGGCATCCGGCCTGGTATCACAATCTGATGGCGCACCCGGAATGTGAGTTACGCATCGGCAAGCGCGGCGGGCGGTTCGTGGCGCGCGAAGCGTCCGGTGCCGACCGCGACCGGTTGTACGCGCTGGCCATCGAGCTGTATCCCGGGTACGCCAACTACGCGGCGCAGACCGACGGCGTCCGGACCATCCGCGTGCTGCGGCTCACCCCGGCCGGCTAGCGGCGCAGCGCACCAGCTGCGCTGCGCCAGCCGCCGCCGGGCGCTAGAGCGCGCCGAACAGGTCGCCCAACGCCTGGCTGAAGTCGGGCACCAGGCCGGGATCGAGCGCGGCGGTGGGGTCAGGCGAATCGTGCACCAGGACGCCGCTGAGCACTTCCGCGATGACCTGCTCCAGGCCGGCCAGCGCGCCCAGCGGCCCGACCCCTTCCCCGATCCAGGGGAAGGTGATGGTGAGTGGACTGGTGACACTCAGGTCGAGGCCGAGCGCATTGAGGATCGAGCCGCCTCCCGCGACGGCGGGAAGAGTGAGGCCGTCCGTGCTCGTCGGTGCCCCGACCGACCCTGGTGTCAGCAGCCCGCCGAATGCGAAGCTGAGCCCGTCGACGGAGGCGCCCTCCGGCAGCACGCCGGCGTCGTTGATCAACGGCGCCAGGTCATCCAGGTTGAGGGTGGCACCGTTGAGCAGGCCGTCGAGCATGTTGACCGGGGTGTTGAACAGATCCTGTAGCGCAGCGTCGAAGTCCGGGTTTTCACCGAACAGATTTTCGCTGATGTCTGCGATGCTGTTGTTCAACGCCACCCACGGGGCGATCATCGGGCTCACGGCGCCCAGCAGCACGCCGGACAGCGGCGAGGCCAGGAAATTGGCGATCGGCGGGAGGTAGTCGGGAACTGCCGGGAAGAGGTCGGGCAGTAAGTCGTGTGCTTGGTTGCTCAGAAGCCCGAAGAGGAATGCGTGCGATTCACTGAACCCCGGATCGCCTATGCTGCCGGGTGTTTGCACACTCAGCGTCCATGCCGTCAGCGGGTCGATGAAGGTCTTCTGGTCGCCACCGAGGAACGTCACCGCGTCGATCAGTTCCTGCGGGCTGACGTCGCCAGGGCCGTTCTGGAGCGCATCCGTCAGTGCATCATTGGCGTCCTGGAAGGCTCCGTTAAGCGCCTGAATGTTGGCGGCCGCCTCTTGAAAGACGTCCTGGAACGACGCGACCGGGTCCGCGGTCAGCTCCACGTCGCGCGTCAGAGCGCTGTCGGGCAGCGGCGTAGTCAACGGCGCAACCGCGATCATGCTGGCACCCACCAGTGCGATTCCGGCAGTGGCATAGGGGCGAAGTGCGTGATCCATTTAGCAACTCCTCAACGTTCGGTTCGCTCGAGCGGCGTGGCTGAGGAAACAAAGCTTACTCTTAGGTAACTTGCCATACAAGACGTAGCGCCAATTCGCATACTTCGCCCAACCCGATCGCCAAAGTGCCCGAATATCCCTAGTTAACGGGATTTTCGGTGCGTCGAGCGAAGAGGTACCGGCGCCCAGGATTCCTTACGTTCTACACAGCTATATCGGCCCGCCGAGGTCGCGGGCAGATGCGCGATTGCCGGGGTAGCGCCACAGCGGACTACCCCGGCAACGCCCAGATCAGCCGATCGCTACAGTGCGCCGAACAGGTCGCCCAACAGACCACTCAGGCTGTCGGCGACCGCCGCGGCACCCGCGGCCATTTCCTCGTCGGGCGGCGGCGCGAAGATCAGGTCCCCGCCCAGCCATTCGGCGATCACCTGCTCCAAACCGACCATGGCACCGGCCAGCCCAACCCCGTGCGGCAGGATGGTCAGGTTCAATTCGAGCGGCTCGGTGATGTTCAACCCGAGGCCCAGCGCGTTGAAGATCGAGCCACCACCGGGGATGGCGTCGCCGAGGGTGTTGAGATCGGTTGGATCGCCGCCGACCAGCCCGGGGTTCAACAACCCACCGAACTCGAAGCTCAGCGACCCGATCTCGACACCCGGCGGCAGCGGCAAGCCGGCGTCGTTGATCGCCGGCACCAAAGCGTCCAGGTTGAGGGTGGCGCCGTTGAGCAGGCCGTTGACCATGTTCGCAGGAATGTTGACCAGCTCCTGCAGCGCCGCGTCGGTGTCCGGGTTCTGGCCGAACAGATTCTCGCTGATCGCTTCGATGCTGTTGCCCAGCGCCACCCACGGCGCGATAGACGGCGACAACGCACCGATCAGCAGACCCGACAACGGCGACGACAAGAAGTTGACGATCTGCGGAATCTCGGGGGGAAGCGGCGGGAAAAGCTCGGGGGAAAGCACGCTGGCCTGGTTGGTCAGGATCGCATAGAGAAGCGCGTGGGTGGCGTCCACGGTAGCGTCGCCGTCAGGGCCCGCCCCGTTGAGCGTCCAATGAGTCAGCGGATTGAGGAAGGTCTTTTGGTCGCCGGCGAGGAATGTCAGGGCCGCACCCAGCTCTTCGAAATTCAAGTCGCCAAAGTCGGCTTGACCGAGCGCCTCGGTCAGCGCGGTACTGGCGTCCTGCGCCGCGGTCTGCAGGTTCTCGACGTTGGTCACCGCGGTGTTGAACGCGTCCTCCCATGCCCCGGTGAAATCGATTGCGGTCAGCTGCACATCGCTTGTCACATGGTTGTCAGGCATCGGTGTGGTCAACGGCGCAACCGCGATCATGCTGGCCCCCACCAGCGCGATGCCCGCGGTGGCATAGGGGCGAAGCGCGTGATCCATTCGAGAACCTCCTCAATAATCGGTCCGCCTCAGCGCGCACGGCTGAGAAAACACAGCATACTCTAAGGTAAGTTCTCGTAACAAGACATTGCTCCAATACAAAAATTTACCCTTGCGTTAACCAATATGCAGGTCAAACAGGGTTTCGACCGCCATCTGAGTCCTATAGGCGCCGGGGTGAGCTTCTTACGTTCTACACAGCCACGACGGCCACGATGCCGCCATCGGCGAGTGCTGCGCGCATACCGGGGTAGTGCATCAGCGAACTACCCCGGCCAGCGCGCAGGTCAGCCGATCGCTACAGTGCGCCGAACATGTCGCCCAACAGACCACTCAGGCTGTCGGTGGCCACCGCGGCGGCTCCGCCCATGTCGTCAGGCGGTGGCGCGAAGACCAGGTCTCCGCCGAGCCACTCCGCGATCACCTGCTCCAAACCGACCATGGCACCGGCCAGCCCGACACCGTGCGGGAGGAAGGGCAGGGTCAACACGATCGGCGGCCCGCCGAGAGAGATTGAGGCATCCAACGTCAGGCCCAGCGCGTTGAAGATCGAGCCACCACCCGGAATCGAGTCGCCGAAGGTGTTGATATCGATCGGATTGGCGCCGACCAGCCCTGGGTTCAACAACCCACCGAACTCGAAGCTCAGGGAAGTGACCGAGTTGCCCTCCGGCAGCAGGCCGGAGTCGTTGATCGCCGGCGCCAGGGCGTCCAGGTTGAGGGTGGCGCCGTTGAGCAGGCCGTTGACCATGTTCGCAGGAATGTTGACCAGCTCCTGCAGCGCCGCGTCGGTGTCCGGGTTCTCACCGAACAGATCCTCGCTGATGGCGCCGAAGCTGTTGCCCAGCGCCACCCACGGCGCGATAGACGGCGACAACGCACCGATCAGCAGACCCGACAACGGCGACGACAAGAAGTTGACGATCGGCGGAATTGATGGGTCGACCGCCGGCAAAAGGTCGGGGGCAAAGTCATGGGCCTGATTGGTCAGAATCGCATACAGAAAAGCGTGGGTGGCGTCGACGGTGATGTCGCCGTCAGGGCCGGCGCCGTTGAACGTCCAATAAGTCAGCGGATCGATGAAGGTCTTCTGGTCGCCGGCGAGGAATGTCAGGGCGGCACCCAGCTCTTCGAAATTCAAGTTGCCAAAGTCGGCTTGACCGAGCGCCTCGGTCAGCGCGGTATTGGCGTCCTGCGCTGCGCTCTGCAGGTTCTCGAAGTTGGTCACCGCAGTGTTGAAGGCGTCCTCCCACGCCCCGGTGAAATCGATATCGGCCGCCAGCTGCACATCGCTTGTCACGTGGTTGTCAGGCAGCGGTGTGGTCAACGGAGTCACCGCGATCAGGCTGGCACCCACCAGTGCGATGCCGGCAGTGGCATAGGGCCGAAGTGCGTGATTCATTCGAGAACCTCCTCAGAAAAATTCGGTCCGCCTCAGCACGCAAGGCTGAGAAAACACAGCGTACTCTTAGGTAAGTTGTGATACAAGACATTGCTCCAATAGCGAGAATTTACCTTTGCGTTAACCGATGTGCTGGTCAAGCCAGATTCGCCCCGTCTGAGCCCGATTGGTGTCCGGTGTGAGCTTCTTACGTTCTACTCAGCCACATCGCCCGGGATGTCGCCGTCGATGTGCCCCCGACGCGGCCCCGCAATACCGCACCAGCTATGTTGGCGACCTGGAACCCAGCATCGGGTGGTCACGAAACGACGGCCTAGGTGACGACATGTCGGAGGTTAGCGGGCGCACCGCACACACCCTCGTGGATCTGCTGCGTCAGCAGGCCGCCCGACATACGGACAAGGTTGCGTTCCGCTTCGCTCCCGACGGTACGGACGAACAGGATTCTCTGACCTACGGTGACCTCGATCGCAGGGCCCGCGCCATCGCGGCCGGCCTGCAGCAGAACGGCGCGACCGGCCGGCGGGTCCTGGTGGTCTGCCGCCCCGGCCTGAGCAGCGTCGCTGCCTACTTCGGCTGCCTGTACGCGGGCGCGGTCGCGGTACCGGTGCAGGACCGGCTGGCGCGGTTGACGGCAATCGCCCCCGATGCACGGGCCGGCTTCGCCCTGGCCGACGCCGCAACGCAAGACAAACTCAAGGCGAGCGTCGACCAGCTGGCCAAGCGACCGCTGCGGTGGCTGACTCCAGACGAACCGGACGCGGACCCGGATGCCTGGGTGCCGCCGGACGTCGACGCCGACACCACCGCGACGTTGCAGTACACCTCGGGCTCCACCAGGGCGCCCAAAGGAGTTGTCCTGACGCACGGCAATCTGCTGGCCAACCTGGTCGCGATCCATGAGGCGTGGGGCGGCGACGAGCACGCAGTCACCGTGTACTGGCTGCCGCAACACCACGACATGGGCCTCATCGGCGGCATTCTGGAGATGGTCTACGTGGGCTGCACCACGGTGCTGATGTCGCCCGCCGCGTTCATCACCCGTCCGATGCGGTGGCTGGAGGCCATGTCCAGGTACCGCGCCACCGGCACCACCGCACCCAATTTCGCCTACCAGCTCTGCGTCGAACGCAGCACCGCCAAAGAGCGCGCGGCACTGGACTTGTCACAGTGGTCGACCGCGATGAACGGCGCCGAGCCGGTGCAGGCCAGCACCTTGCGCGACTTCGCCGAGGCCTTCGCGCCGGCCGGTTTCCGGCCAGAGGCGTTTTTGCCGGTGTACGGCCTGGCCGAGGCCACCCTGTTGGTGTCGGGCGGATCGGAGTCCGCGGCGCCGAGAGTGTGCCATATCGACCGCACCGCGCTCGGCGAGGATCGGGTCGTCGAGATCCCCGACGCCACCGGCGACGATGCCCGCACCGTCGAGCTGGTCGGTTGCGGCGCTCCTCGCGGCGGTCAGCAGATCGTCATCGTCGACCCTGAGACGCGGCGGCGGCGCGGCGTCGACGAGGTCGGCGAGATCTGGGTCTCCGGGCCGTGCGTCGCCCGCGGCTACCGGGGAAAACCGGAGGATACCGAGCAGACGTTCGGTGGATACCTGGCCGACACCGGGGAGGGTCCATTCCTGCGCACCGGCGACTTGGGTTTCCTGCGGGCAGGTGAGGTTTTCATCACCGGACGTTGCAAAGACCTGATCATCATCCGCGGCAACAACTACTACCCCAACGACATCGAGAAGACGGTGCAGGGCTGTCATTCAATGCTGCTGGCCGGGCGCGGCGCAGCGTTCTCGGTCGCGCCACGGCAAGGCGCCGGCGAACAGCTCGTCGTGGTGCAGGAAGTACACCGTCAGCGGGCCGGCGAAAATACGGAGTTCGCCGGTGTGCTGGAAACGATCCAGGCGGCGATCGTCAGACACCACGGGATTCGTGCCTACGCTGTGGTCCTGGTCGAGGCGGGCTCCATCCCGACCACGTCGAGCGGCAAGATCCAGCGGCAGGCCACCAAACAGCGGTTCGTTGACGGCCAGTTCGCCGCGCTGGCCGAGTGGCAGGCGCCGCCAGGCTCTGACACCGGCGCCGCCGAACCGGCGGCCGCGGCACGGACCGCCGCGGCGGTGCAGCAGGCGGTGGCGCTCCAGTACTGGAAATCCCAGCGGCGGTGAGCGCAGCCTGGGGGTGGCGTGCGATTGCGCTAACGTCAACGCGTGGCCCGCACCAGTAAACTCGTCGCCGCCCTGACCCGCCGTGGGGCGCACCGTGTGCTGCGCGGAGACTTGGCTTTTGCCGGCCTGCCCGGGGTGGTGTACACGCCCGAATCAGGGTTCAATCTGCCCGCGGTGGCGTTCGGCCACGACTGGCTCGCCGGTGTCGAGCGTTACTCGCAGCTGCTCGAGCATCTGGCGTCGTGGGGCATTGTCGCGGCGGCGCCGGACACCGAGCGCGGACTCGCGCCCTCGGTGCTGAACCTGGCGTTCGACATGGGCACGGCGCTCGACATCGCCGCCGGAGTGCGCCTGGGGCCCGGCAAAATCAGCGTGCACCCGGCGAAACTCGGCCTGATCGGGCACGGTTTCGGCGGATCGGCCGCGGTTTTCGCGGCTGCCGGGATGCCGGGCAGGCACAAAGCGGTGGCGGTGATTTTCCCGGCGGTCACCAAACCCCCGGCGGAGCAGCCAGCCGCGACGCTGCGGGTCCCCGGTGTGGTCTTCAGCACGGCTGAAGAAGCAAAATCGTTGCGTTCCAATGCTATTGAACTATCCCGCGCTTGGGATACGGCGACCGTTCGATTGGTCAGCAAGGCTCAGCCGGCCGGCCTCATCGAAGGCCGGCGATTGTCGGGAGTGTTCGGATTGCCGGGTGCGCACCGCAAGACGCAAAAGGCTGTTCGTGCGCTGTTGACCGGATACTTGCTGTACGTCTTGGCCGGAGACAAGACATATCGCGACTTCGCAGATCCCGAGGCCCAGCTACCCCACACCGACGCGCTGGACCCCGACGCGAGCCCGTTGGCCCCCGAAGAGAAGATCGCCGCTCTGTTGAAACGCTGAGGCGTCAGCGTATTTGGCACATGTGACCAGTGGCACGTGGAAGCAACCGGTAGCACCCTGCTCGCCCCGACCAACCGGTTGGGTGCTATAAAGTCACGATGCGCATCGGCGTCATGCTCGATTACGCGGGCAACTACTCAACCTTTCACGAAGCGGTTGAACGCATCGTTGACCTTGAAAAAGTCGGCATCGACGTCGCTGTGGTGGCCGAGGCGTATTCCTACGACGCTGTCAGCCAGCTTGGGTACTTGGCGGCCAAGACATCCACCATCGAACTGGCTTCCGGAGTCTTCCCGATCTACACCCGCACGCCGTCGCTGCTTGCGATGACCGCCGCCGGACTGGACTTCGTGTCCAACGGCCGGTTCCGGTTGGGCATCGGCACGTCGGGGCCACAGGTCATCGAGGGCTTTCACGGGGTGCCGTTCGATGCCCCGCTCGGTCGCACCCGCGAGGTGGTCGACATCTGCCGCCAGGTATGGCGCCGCGAGCGGGTCAACTACCCCGGTAAGCATTACCAGGTGCCGCTGCCGCCGGATCGCGGAACCGGCTTGGGCAAGACGCTGCAGATCATCAATCATCCAGTGCGCGAGCGGATTCCGATATCGATTGCCGCGCTGGGGCCGAAGAACGTCGAGCTCACCGCCGAGATCGCCGAAGGTTGGCAGCCGGTCTTCTTCTATCCCGAAAAGGCGCAGTCGGTTTGGGGTGAAGCGCTCAATGCCGGCTTCGCCAAGCGAGATTCCGCGCTCGGTCCGCTGGACGTGATGGTCGGCGCGTCGCTGGCCATCGGCGACGACGTCGACGACAGGCTGGGCTGGATCAAGCCGCAGTTGGGTCTTTACATCGGCGGGATGGGCGCGAAGAGCCGCAACTTCTACCACAACCTGGCGACCCGGTACGGCTTCGGCGAAGTGGCAGACCGAATCCAGGAGCTCTACCTGTCGGGGCGCAAAGACGAGGCGATTGCTGCGGTGCCCGACGAGTTGGCGCGTGCCGTCTCGCTGATCGGCCCGCGCGGATACGTCGCCGAGCGGGTCGCGGCCTTCGCCGAGGCCGGAGTGACCACCCTATTGGCTACGCCGGCGGCCACCAACCGCGATGAGGCCGTGCGCTTCGTCGAGCAGCTGAAGAACCTGCTGCCCTAGCAGCTACTCCCCTGCCTGCGGCAGCTCGTCTGCCGCGATTTCACAGGGTGTCGCAGGCTGCGCTTCAGGCGTCTCGGGTGGTGATGGCGCGACGGGTGCGGGTGCGACGGCTGGCTCGGCGAGCGGTTCCGGCGCAGGCGGTGGCGAACCATCCGCGGGTTCGGGGACAGCAGCCTGATCATCAACGACATCGGTTGCAGTAGTGGGCGTTTCGTCTGACTCTTCGGCGGTCTCCGGTGCTGGCTCGTCGTCGGTTTGGTCGAGTTCCTCGTCGAGCGGATCGCCGTCGAGATCCGGTGGGTCGTCCATCAGTGGATCGTCGAGGCCCTGCGAATCGGCAAGCCCGTCCGCCAGCGCGCCCAGCAGACCGCCGATGCCGTTCGCGATCTTGCCGACGACGCCACCGATGGTTCCAGCGAGCCCACCTAGGCCGCCGAGATCGCCTGTAGCCGTGGACAACCCGGGGAAATCGCCCAGCGGAGCGGCCATGTCCGGCACTGGCGGCACCGGTCCCGGCGCCGAATCGTCGAGCAGGCCAGCCGGAACCGGCTCCGGCGGTGACGAGATCCCGGCGGGGATGGTGCTGGCGGGCGGTATCACGGCGGCGGCCGGCGGCATGGTGGCCGTCGGCACGAAAGTGGGCGACGCTTCGGCGAGCGGCGGCTGCGGTCCCAGAGCGCCCGGGATCTCGAAACACACCCTGGGGGCGGTCGTCAGTGCATCGATCGTCGTGGCATACGACGCGGCCACCGCGTCAACGGCTGATCGCATAGCAGTGAGCCAGTCGCTCCGAATATTGTTGTCCACGTATGGAATAAGCTCTTGTCGGACGAGCTCCTCCGCCGTTGCCCGATCGCCGATTCCGCTGATGACGGTCTGCGCGGCGGCCAGCCAGCTCGACCGTCGATCGAGGCTGCGGTCGTCGACGGCGAGGGTCGTCGCGACTTTGCCGTCGACCGCTTGCCACAAGTCGTCCCGCAATGCCGAACAGCGCTCGGCCGCCGCCCGCACACGTGTGGCCACGGCTGCGGCGGCATCGCAATGACGTTGCAAGAACTGCGCTGCAGATGCGGCTCCAACACCGCGCCAGGTGGCGGCGAGCTCGGCCGTCTGCGCGCGCTGTATCGCCAGCGCCTCCTCGATCGTGTTGACCGCCGCCCACAGTGCGGCGCAGTCGGCGTCGAGGACGTCGAGATCCAAACCGGTTTCCGTCTCATACCAGTCGCGGACCTGGGAGTGGTGCGCAGTCAGGTCCGGATGCTGGTAGCCGAGCGTGCGGCATGCGTCGACGTAGGTCTGGGTGTGTTCGAGGGCGGGCTGTCCCTCGGCCAAGCGCGCCGCTACATCCAGATAGCCCATCACTCAACCGATCCGGGCCGCGCCGCGCCGGTCGGCGTCGGCGTAGCGATCGGCACCGGACCGCAGCGCCACCGCGATTTCAGCGCACGCACGCGCCCACTGCGTCAACTCGTCGGTCAGGCGGCTGAGTGCGGTCCGCAGCGCGTCGCCAGCGGCGACGTGCGCGCGCCCGGCGGTCGCTCCGTCGAAAGCCAGCCTGGCCAATTGGCGATTGGCTGCGCTGACGATCTCCGCGGTGTCATCGAACCGGTTCGCCACCGTGCGCACCGCCGTAACGTCGATCCAGGCGGAATCTGCTTGTCCCATATCGCGTAGGACGCGCCAAGACGGTCGAGCGGTTCCCTGCCTTAACGCGGCCTTAGCGCGCGGCGCGTACCGAGTCGGCGACGCACGCGGCGAGGCGGCGCGCTACGTCTTCGTCGTCGGCCTCCACCATGACCCGGATCAACTGCTCGGTTCCCGAGGGGCGCAACAGGATTCGTCCGGTGTCGCCGAGCTGGGTCTCGGCCTGGGTGACCGCCGCGCGAACCGACGGTGCCGCCACCGCGGCCGCCTTGTCGGTGACCTCGACGTTGATCAAAACCTGGGGCAGGCTGCGCATCACCGAGGCCAGGTCGGCCAGCGACAACCCGGTTTCCGCCATTCGCGCCATCAGCCGCAGCCCGGTGAGGATGCCGTCGCCGGTGGTAGCCAACGCGGGCAGCACGATGTGGCCGGACTGCTCGCCACCCAGGCTGTAGTCGCCGGCTCGCAGCTCTTCGAGCACGTAGCGGTCGCCGACGTCGGTGGTGCGCACGGTGATGCCGGCCGAGCGCATCGCCAAATGCAGGCCGAGGTTGCTCATCACGGTGGCCACCAACGTGTCGCCGGCCAGCTCACCGGCCTCGCGCATGGCCAGCGCCAGCACCACCATGATGTGGTCGCCGTCGACGACCTGCCCGGCGGCGTCGACCGCCAGGCAGCGGTCGGCGTCACCGTCGTGCGCCAGACCCAGATCGGCGCCGTGCGCGAGCACCGCCGAGCGCACCGCGTCCAGGTGCGTCGAGCCGCAACCGTCGTTGATGTTGAGCCCGTCGGGTTCGGCGTTGATCGCGATAACCCGGGCCCCGGCAGCGCGGTAGGCCCGCGGTGCCACCAGCGAAGCAGCGCCGTGCGCGCAGTCGACGACCACGGTCAGCCCGTCGAGCCGGGCAGTGGCGGCCTTGCTGAGCTGAAGCAGGTATCGGTCCAACGCGTCCTCGGCGTCGACCACCCGCCCGATGTCCGCACCGACCGGGCGCAGGCCGGGCCCTGCCGCGACCAGCTCCTCGATCTGGTCCTCGGTGGCGTCATCGAGTTTGTGCCCGCCCGGTCCGAAGATCTTGATGCCGTTGTCGGGCATCGGGTTATGCGACGCCGAGATCATTACCCCGAAGTCGGCGTCGTAGCCGCCGGTCAGGCAGGCCACTGCCGGAGTGGGGAGCACACCGGCGCGCAGGGCGTCGACACCTTGGCTGGTCAGCCCGGCGATGACCGCGGCTTCGAGCATCTCGCTGCTGGCCCGCGGATCGCGGCCCACCACAGCGACCGGCCGCCGGGCGCCGCCGTGGCCGGCCAGCCGGCGGGCCGCCGCAGCGGACAGCGCCAGCGCCAGCTCGGCGGTCAGCTCACGGTTGGCGACGCCACGCACACCGTCGGTGCCGAACAGTCGACCCATAGCCATCCTTTATCCGCGCGAGCGTGCGTGTCCCCGGTCCGACACGCCAGCAAGAGATCGGTTCTGCGCACGGTCGCGACCAGAAAGTGATCGCCGATCAGCGCTTGCTGTACTGCGGCGCCTTGCGCGCCTTCTTCAGACCGTACTTCTTGCGTTCCGTGGCCCGCGGGTCACGGGTGAGGAATCCGGCCTTCTTCAGCGCGGGCCGGTCTTCGGGGCTGACCAGGATCAATGCTCGGGCGATGGCGAGGCGAAGCGCCCCGGCCTGCCCGGACGGGCCGCCACCGCTGAGGTGGGCGTAGATGTCGAAGCTTTCCAGCCGATCGACGGTGACCAGCGGGGCCTTGATCAGCTGTTGGTGCACCTTGTTGGGGAAGTACTCCTCCAGGCTGCGCCCATCGAGGTCGAACTTGCCGGTGCCGGGCACCAGCCGCACCCGCACAATGGCCTCTTTGCGGCGCCCGACGGTTTGGATCGGACGCTCGATCACGAAGGAATCCGAACGGTGGGCCGGGGCCTCAGTGGTTTCGGCAGCCGGGGCTTCGGTCGTTTCGGTGTCGGCCGTCTCGGTCGTCTCGGTCATTGCGTCACCTGCTTGATTTCGTACGGAACCGGCTGCTGGGCGATGTGCGGATGCTCGGGGCCGGCGTAGACACGCAGCTTGCGCTTGATCTGGCGGCCGAGCTTGTTCTTGGGCAGCATGCCCACGATCGCCTTCTCGACGACGCGATCGGGATGCTTCTGCATCAGGTCGCCGATGGTGCGCTTACGCAGCCCGCCGGGATAACCCGAGTGGCGGTAAACAAGCTTGTTCTGCAGTTTGTCGCCGCTGATGGCGACCTTGCCGGCGTTGATGATGACGACGAAGTCACCGCCGTCGACGTTGGGGGTGAACGTCGGCTTGTGCTTGCCGCGCAGCAGGTTGGCTGCCGCGACGGCAAGGCGGCCGAGCACCACGTCCGTGGCGTCGATGACATACCACGCCCGTGTGGTGTCACCCGCCTTCGGCACATACGTAGGCACAGCGCTTACCTAACTTTCTCTCGGGTGGATCCCGGTGTAGACCGGGTGCCGGTCAGGCGTCGACGGCTGGGGATGATCTCGGCGACCGACATTGACCCGAGCCCCGGCGTACCGCACGCCAACGGTGCAGCTTACCGGGGTGCATCCGTGCAGGTCAAAATGCCTCTTATCGAGCCGGCCAACAAATTTGTGTCATGGACAGGCCCGTCCCGCTGTTAGCCTGCTATTCGTGACTGCCGAGAAATTCGAAGTCAATACCGAGCATCTAACTGCGGGCGGTGATTTCTGCCGTTATGCCGCCGATTCGGCGCGGGAAGCAGCCGAACAATTGGCGGGTGCAGACGTTGCGTCGGGAATCTTCGGTGATTTCGCCGAAGCTCAGCAATTCCACGGCACACTCAGCACGGTCCATCGACAGCATCAAGACCAATTGCATGGCCACCACACAACGCTGCGAGCAGTGTCGGCCCAAGCGGTCAGGGCGGCGCAAGTTTTTACCGCCACAGACGAGTCAGCGGCCGATGGCATCGATTCGGCCGGCAAGCAGTTCGAGTAGGCGTCCGTGGGGGCGCCACCCAGTCTGACCAACCTTGACGTCGGCGAGTTGTGCGGCGCCGCCGGCGGTAATCCGTGGAAACTCGACGACGAGCTGCAGGCCGGCGATGCCGGGGCGATCAACAAAATCGCCGACGCGTTTCACCAGGCCGGCAACCGCGTCAAAGAAGCCGACGACGACTTCGATAAGGCAAAGCAGAAATTCAACGCGGGCTATCAACGCAACGGCAGCGAGCATCCCATCAACGAGTCGGCCGAAGTGCAGCAGGCAACCACCGCGTTGGCCGGACATAAAGACGCGCTGCCGCGGATCGCGGCCAGTTTGGAGCAGGTTGCCGCATCGTTGGCCACCGCGCAGCGCCAAAGCGACGCCGCGCTTGGGCAGGCTGATTCGACACTGCATGAGATCGACAACCAGATGTCGTTGGCGAAAGCCAACGATCAGGATACCGGCGGGCTGCACGAACAGGCGGTCGGCGTTGTCAAATCAGCTCTTGCGCAAGTGAATTCGGCACGCCACGACTACGTCACTGATTTGCATGCCGCTAAAACGGCGATGTCGGGCGCGGGCTATGTACCCGAGTCGCTGGGGAACTTGGACGCCGAGCCCGGCGACGTCGCCGCCGAGTCCGCGGCGAAATACGACAAGTCAGGCCAACGGGCTCGTGATCAGGCGATGGTCGACAAGGCCAAAGCCGAAGGCAGAACGCACTACATCGCCAACGATGCAGGGCGCCCGGGCAACATGACCGCCGAGGAGGCGGCCGCCGCACAGCGGCTCAAGGACTACGCGGCCATCACCGATCCGACGAGCCGCTTCGGACCTGGCCATGACCCGCATGAAGTTGCCCAAGCCCGCCGCCTGGCCGGGGAGCGCCTCGATGACTACAACACATCGAAGATCGTCGGCCCGCTGCCTCGAGATCCAGTCTTCGGTGTGGACGCGCGCACTCGAGCGCAGGCCAGGCTTCAGCTCCAGCATGACCTAGAACAGGGCCAACTCCCATGGTCACGGCAACCGATGACGCCAGACCAAGCAACTCAGGTCATGGACCAGATGGAGGCGACTGACCGCGCGACCGTGGTGGCCAAGTTCCAAGAGGCTCTGCAGAGAGGAGGTATGTCAGCCCCAGCTGCCGAAGCTGTCGCTAAAGAGATGGCGCATGGAGCAATTCCCAGAGAACTTGTCGAGGCTGCTTCGGCAACCAGTAAAGGCCTCGCCGGAGGCAAGGAAGGCTTCGTGCATTGGGCCGAAGCGATGCCCACGGACGATTTCCTGAGCACCGCACCATTCACTGCCGAAGACATGGAAGCGTTCAAGAGGATCGGCGGACGTGTAGGGGCTGCCGGTAGCCTGCTGGACGCAGGAGTAGGGCTCTACGAAATTCTCGGCGAAGGCAAGCCAGCCGGGGAGGTCATCTCAAAGTCTACCGGTGGCATGGCAGGCGCCTACATGTTAGGCGAACTCGGAGCCGAGGTAGGTTTTGTGATTGGCGGGCCGCCTGGGGCGTTTGCGGGTGCGCTTATCCTCGGGACCGTTGGGGCGTATGTCGGAGATGACGCTGGCGGTAAAGCTTTCAAATGGATCACGGAGTAAACGTATGACAAGTTCAGCATTGTGAGTGTTGTTTACATGGCCTCGCAGCCGTCGCTCCACAATCCGCATACCCTCGTGTTCTTCATTGGAGCGCTGCTGGGTTTGGCGGGTGCCGCCGTTCCGCTTTGGACGAGACGCGATGATAGCTGGCAAAGACGTGTCTATTGGACCGGCATCGGGATCGCCGCCCTATGCGCCTTTCTGGCTTCGCTTCCCGATTGGAAGATCGGCGGTGGCTTGGCACTGTTTGCCGGTGGCCTCGCGATACTCGGCGCTTACTTTAACACTCCCTACATCAAAATTGGCCAAAAAATATACGCTTTCAATGCGCAAGACAGCCAAGCCGATTTATCGCAGGACCATACACTCGGGTCGGCCGACAATAAACCACCTTACACTCCGCCGTCCGACTCTTATAGCGGGTTGGCTAGCGCGAAAAAGTTCTGGTGGCTTTTGGTGTTTGCTGCCGTCATTTGCATGTTTGATGTCGTCACTATCGACCCGAACAAGCCGTGGGTTGGAATTTTGGCTGCAACCACAATCCTATTAATTGCCAGCATCTTTGGCTACGGCGACGCAAGCTTTGGGTATTCAATTGCGCGAGGACAGCGCCCGCAGTTTGCCTTGATCTCGGCCATTACCGTAGGGACGTTCGCTCTGTTCTACTTCGCGGCATACCAGGCGGGAAAACGCTGGCCGCTGAGCCGGAAACAATCTAGCCAGTACCGAGCCTATCAGCGCAATCAGGAAAAGTAATTTCTAGACAGTACAAGACAGTGAGCCAATGGAGCAACGCTAAACCCCTGTTCCGTATCCTTGGATGCTGATTCCGTGACATCACGATTAACCCAAGTCCTGCTCGGTGCAATTTGGGCAATCAGTGGCGCCTTAATGGCTTTCAATCCACCGCCGGAAGGTATCCGTAGAGCTCAAAGCTTGCCGGTTGTTGGTGTGGTCATGCTCGTGGGAGGTATTTACATCGCCGTCAAGGCGCTTCACAGCGAGGACGTCGAAGACAGTGGCAATCCGCCACGACATGCCAGCGGGGAAGAAACGAGCCTGCGTGATGCGCTCCTGTTCGTCCTTGGAGTGCCAGCTTTCGTCGCGGGGGGTGCGAGTTTCATTTGGTGGGGCATCAACTCAGGGTTGCTTTCCGTGCTCGGACTGGGACTTGCCACCTTCACCATGTCCGTGCTGTCTATACCACATGCGATCCCCGTGCTGAAATGGCTGTTGCGCCGGTTGAAGCCGTGAGCTAACGCACCCCGACCGGCTGCGGCGACGCGGTGGCGAAATAACTGACTAACGGAATAGCGTATGAACCGATGAAACTAGCTGAGGCAATATCGCACCCGGATCTCTTTCGTGGTGCGGTTATTTCCATAGCGGCAGTTTCATGTTTGGCAGTGCTTTGGTGGGGGTTCAAGAGCCGCAACCGCAAACCGCATGAGCTCGTTTTCCGGGGAACAAACCTTCCGTATTCTCCACCGGAACGTCGCCGAAGTGTCCCATGGCGGTTGGTCGTCGCCCTTGCCGCCCTCGCGCTCATGCCGCTGTTTTCGCTGTTGCCGCCCGCTTTAAAGCACCCTGCCCCGCCTTGGCTGCCACCCGCGAACGCCATCGGCCCGGGCATCGGCATCGACGTCCGGGACGACTCCAGCGAGATCACTTGCACAGCAGGTTTTTTGGTGCGCGATAGTGCCGGCCACAGCGCGCTTCTCACCGCCGGTCATTGCAACCGTCCGGGCGGACCCAGCCAAGTGACGATCAACTATGCGAAGACACGCTCCGCTAAGAGGATCGGTACCTTCAGCCAAACCATCAAGGGGGATGACGTTTGGCAGGACCACGACATCGCGCTCATCGAGCTGGCCAATGTTGACATCCCGTTGGTTTCGGGTATCGCCGGCCATGCCGTCAGCGGTGTGAGCAGCGAAGTGAGGGTCGGCGAGCAGCTGTGTCATGTCGGCATTCGCACACGGACTCCCGCGTGCGGACCCGTCGTCGTAAGCGACGCGAACAAGGTGGCGTTCGAGGCGTCGAGCGAATGCGGTGACTCGGGCGGACCGGTCTACTCCATTCGTCCTGACGGCAGCGCCAACGCGGTCGCGGTGCACGTCGCAGGATCCGACGCGGACGACTCCGAACCGAGCTGCCAGACCGCACACCGATTTTCGATCGCTGAACCGATCAAACCGTGGCTGGACAAGTGGAATCTCACGCTGGTAACCACACCGGCGAGGGCGAAGCCGTAGTCATCGGCGTGACTGCGCGGTCCCGGCGGTCTCTCCCCTCCCGCCGGGACCGCGCAGAGCTTATACCCGCTTTAGCGCGCCCATATTCCTGCCGCTCGGTGATCGGTGTCGGCCACATCCTGCGCCCCGTCTCGCACGGCGTGGCCCAGCTCGACCAGGATTTCGTTGAGCGCGCTCGCCGCCTGATGCCACTTGAGCTGTTCAGCGCGGTACGCAGTGCCGGCTTCGCGCGTCCACATGTCCTGCAAAGGCGCCACCTGAGACCTCAATTCCTCCAGTGCGGCGTTGAAGCGCGCGGACGTGGTGTGTATCTCCTGGCGAACCGCGTATTCGATTTCGCCGAAGTTGTACGAGAGCACCTGGTCCATGGGCCTACAGCTTCCCGCCGGCCGCAGCGACCCGATGCGCATGGTTGTCGGCCGCATCCCGCAGGGTCGCCTCGTTGTAGCGGATGGTCTCGGCGATGCCGTGCAGAGCACGGTGCAACCTCATCGACTCGGCATGCCAGCGATCCACTACTTCCTTGAAGCGGGCGGCCGCGACACCGCCCCATACCGACGGCGGCACGCTACTCATCCGCCCGATGAAAGACTGCAGCATCGCCCGGATTTCTTCGTTACGTGCGTCGGTGGTCGCCGCGACGGAGCGCATCAGCTCCAAGTCGGTAGTCAGTGTGTTGGTCACATTGGGTATGACTGCGGTCGACGCCGTTTGGTTCCCACTAGCCATCATCCGATGGCATGCGCCGAGCGCACAGCCAGCTCACACGCATCGTGCACGGCGTCATCGGCACCGGTGCGGCTTTGGCATCCGATCGCGATCCGAACCGCCTTGTCGACGATCACGGCCCAGCGGATGTCGTGTCCCGCGCGCACCTCACGGTAGGTGACCGCCGGCCGTCCGGCGCTGGATCCCGCCGGGTTGAAATCGACGAAGACGTTCGCCGGCTCGGCATCGATCGCCTGCTTCAGCGGCTCGGCGGCGCCCGCCAGCGTCGACGACCCGGCCGGAGACTGTGTCACGTGCAGTGCCAGCTGCGGATCCGACGGCGAGGTGACCTGAACCCGCGCCGAGCCGGGTCCGGATGTCACCCGCTGTATCGACCAATCGGCTGGAACCTCGACTGCGACATGGCCTTCCACCAGGAAGGTCGTCGCCATCACGCTCTCGGGAGCAGCTCGCCTGTCCAAGGCGCTCAGCCCGAGCAAGGTTGCGATCAACGCGACGATCATGACGAGCGCCCAACGCCAACGGCGGACGGGCCGAGCAGGCGCTTCAACGGGCTCGGAAACTTGTTGGACGGCACAGGCCTTCATTGCCAGCCGCTGCAGCCGGGCATCGTCGACCTGCACGATCGTTATCCCGTTGATTGCAGCCAAGCCGTCGACGATCATCTTCGCCAGTGCGTCGGCTCCAGCCACTGAACGCGGCGCGTCGATGACGACCGTTGCCGACGAGGCGATATCGGCGATCATGCGCACCACCGCGTCGGTGACTCGCTGAGGGTCCCCGCGGCGTGGTTCGGCCTGTAGCCCATGATGATCCACGGCCACTAAGCGTTGGGCGATCTCTACCACCACGGTATCCCCCGGTGCCGCCTGGGCGAGAAGCCACGACCGCGGCCGCATCACAACGTGGTCGCCCAAAGTTCGTGCCGCACTGCGGACCACGGCGATGCGCGTCGGAGCCCACCACGTGGGGTGGACAACAGTCAGGTTGTCGCAATCTACACAATCCAGCGAGCCCAGCACTGAACACCAAAGCGAGTCAACGGACGTCGGAAGGTCGTCAACCAGAACCACAGGATCATCGATGCCTTCCAGCGCATCCGTCGCCATTTCGGCATCGACAGCGGTCCCGCAACGTAATTCGCGGATCAAGCCGGGCCCGACCTCGATCACGCCGCGGCAGCCGATCACGGCGGACTCCAGCCCACCTGCACCAGCTGCCGATCGTTTCGGGCGATCAAGGTGCCGCGACCCACCGGCAGCGGCGACGGGCGGACCGACCCGATCAGCGGCCCCTCGTCCGGGCTGGCGCTCATCATCAGTCCCATGCAGCCCAGATCGCGCAACTCGGCCAGCAGCGGCTCATACATCGCGCGGGCCGCCCCACTGGCACGCCGCGCCACCACCAGGTGCAGCCCCAAATCCCTGGCATGCGGCACATATTCGAGCATCGGCGACAGCGGGCTTCCGCCAGCCGCGGTGACCAGGTCGTAGTCGTCGACGACGACATACAGCTCCGGGCCTGACCACCATGACCGGGCACGTAGCTGCGTCTGGGTGACTTGTACTGGCGGCATCCGGCGGTGCAACGAGTCGAGCAGCGTCGGCAAAACCGTGCCGAGCGTGGCCGGCGACATGGCGTAGCCACCAAGGTGTTCGGACTCGACAACGCCGAGCAGCGCGCGCCGCAAATCGACGATGAACAACTGCGCTTGCGCCGCAGTCGTGGTCCGAACAATCTCACGGCACAAAACGCGCAGTGCGCCGGTCTTGCCGCAGCCGCTGTCACCGAGGATCAGCAGATGCTGGTGCGCGTCGAAGTCGACGGCTACCGGGTTGAGCTGACGCTCCTCCACACCCAGCAGAACACGGTTGCGCAGCTCGCCACCCGCCGAGTCGACCACGGTGTCATGGTCGACATGAGTTGGTAGTACCGGTATTCCAGGTGCGCATGTGGGGCCGTGGCGGTGACGCAGCATCTCAGCCAACTCCACAGCGTTGAGCCCGGGCAGCGCGATCAGCATGTGGTGGCCGTCGCGGGACAGCCCGCGACCGGGCTTACCCTCAGGCACCTGCGCGGCCTGCCGCCGATCCAGTTCGGAATCGGCCGGATCGCCCAGCCGCAACTCGATGCGGGTGCCCAGCTGATCTTTCAGCGCGGGCCGAAGCTCCGCCCAGCGCGATGCCGACACCACCACATGCGCACCGAACGAAAGCCCCCGCGCCGCGAGAGCGGTGATCGAGGCTTCGAATCCGTCGAAATCATTGCGCAGCGTGGCCCACCCGTCGATCACCAAGAACACGTCGCCATACCGGTCACATACGGGATCGCGCTGCGCCATCATCCGCCGGTATTGCGCCATTGAATCAATGCCGCGATCGCGAAAGAGCGCCTCGCGCGAAGCGACGAGCGCTTCCAGCTCGGCGATCGCGCGACCGACCAATTCTGGCTCTGCCCGGCCGGCTACCGCGCCGACATGCGGCAATGACCGCAGCGACGTCAACGCGCCGCCACCGAAGTCCAAGCAATAGCACTGCACCCGGCCCGGATCGTGGGTGAGCGCCAGGGCGGTGATCAGTGTGCGCAACGTCGTCGTCTTACCCGATTGGGGCCCTCCGACGACACCGACATTGCCCGCCGATCCGGACAGCTCGACGACGAGCGGTGTACGGCGCTGCTCGAAGGGACGATCGACAATGCCGATCGGAACCGTCAGGTCGGCGGCTTCGGCGCCGAGCAGACTGTCCAATCGCGGAGCGGGTCCAAGCGGCGGCAGCCATATCTCATGCGCCGACGGTCCGTGTCCCGACAACCGATCCACGACGGTCTGTACGACGCTGTCGCTGGCGCCGTCGTCCTCGGGAGGATTTCTGACGGGGCCTACCGGCTCGGCGGTGAACGGCTGAACGCGGTCGGGGCCGGTGACGCCGGTGGCAAGCGCGATTGGGGGGCAGCGCCTGGCAACGTATGCGCCCTGGAAGCGAATGGGGTCCGCGGTGGCCGTGCGCAGATATCCGGTACCCGGCGTATTCGGTAGTTCGTAGGCATCAGAAGTTCCCAGTGCAATGCGCGATTCGTGGGCGGACAACGTTTTCAAACAGATGCGGTAGGACAGATGAGATTCCAGTCCACGCAGCCTGCCTTCATCGAGACGCTGGCTGGCCAACAGCAGATGCATGCCCAATGAGCGGCCAAGCCGGCCGATGGCCATGAAGACGTCCGCGAAATCCGGATGCTGGCTGAGCAATTCGGAGAATTCGTCCACGATGATGAACAGCGCGGGAAGCGGTGCGAGCCGTGCTCCGGCTTGCCGCCGCTGCCGATACGCGGCGACACTCTGCAAATTGCCGGCTGCTCTGAGTAGCTGCTGACGGCGGTTCATCTCACCGGTCAGCGCGTCACGCATCCGGGCAACCAACGGTGCTTCCTCGGACAGGTTGGTGATGACGGCAGCCACATGCGGAACTTTTTCGAGTCCGAGAAACGTTGCGCCGCCCTTGAAGTCGATCAGCGCCAAGTTGAGAACTTCCGGTGAATGCCGGACCATCATGCTCAGGGCGATGCTGCGCAGCAGCTCCGACTTGCCCGATCCGGTCGCGCCCACACAAAGACCATGCGGCCCCATGCCGTGTTGAGCGGCTTCCTTGATGTCGAGTTCCAGCGGCGTGCCGGATTCCGTCAGTCCGATCGGCACCCGGAGCACATCACGCCCGATCACGTTGTGCCACAATGCTGTCGGTGTGAACGTCGCCAGGTCGGCGATGCCGACCAGCTCCTGCCACACTGGGCTGCCAGAGTGCGGTTCCGGCCCGCCGGACTCTTCGGCGTGGAAGGCGGCCAGCCGACGCGCACATACCAGCGCCGTGGCCGAATCCATCCGGTCAGGCTGGGCGACGACTTCGTCGTCGACGACCACCTGTTCAGCACTGACCCGCAGCCGCACACCCGCGCGGAGCGCGCGCTCGTCGCACCCTGTTTGCAGGATCGTCAGCCCGGCGAGCCCGTGCTTGGCCATGATCTGCTCGGTGCCGTCGACCACATCGCCGTCGATAACGAACACCAGGTGCGGGGCGCGGCGGAGCAGTTGGGCGGCCAGCGCGGTCTCGGCAGCCGCCAGCGTCGGATAGACCATCCGGGCGGAACCGACGTCATCGACGGCGCTCGGATGCTGATTGTGCGGCAACCATTTCAGCCAGTCCCACTGGCTTCGGGAACGTTCGCCGATCACTGCGACGATCAGCAGTCTGCTCGGGCTGTGCAAGACGGCGAGTTGGCAGATCATGGCGCGGAGCAGTTCGCGCGCGTGGGCTTTTTGGCCCGCGACCGTCACGGCGATCCCGCCCAGATCGAGGGGAACCGGCACGTCGGTAAGCGTTGAATACGCTTGCAGGAAACGCTCTAACGCCGTCGTGGTCACCGGGTCGGAATGCTTCGGCCCCATCGGCGGAGGCACCAGACGTGTTGCCAGAGGCTGCTTGCCCACACCGATGCGTACCTGGCAGAAATCGGTGTCGGCCGATCGGCGTTCCCACATCCGGCTGCTGCCCACGAGGGTCCAAAGCGAGACGGGATCGGGGTGACACCAAAACAGTGACGTGCGCTGCGCTGCGGCAGTCTTGACGACGGTGCGGCGCAGATCGCTGAGATGGTCGAGGTAATCCGCCCGCCCGGTGTTCAGGTCACCGGTGCTCCGGTCACGTCCGGCGACGGCCGTCACCCCCGACGAGACAAGCATCAGCAGCGGGAACGCCACGAACATCGGGTTCCGCGTCATGCCCGACCGGGAGTAGCAGAGCACCACCATCATGGTCGCGACTACCGCGGCCATCACCACCGGAACCATCCGGGTCAGCAAGCCGGCCCGGGCTCGCCGCTCAACTTCCGGTGGCGCGGCGATCAGGACGTCCGCGGTGTCGAATCGGGGTGAGGCCAGCCGCGGTGCCGGCGTGAAAGCTGCGGTTGCCGAAGCGTCCTCACCCGTGTCCATCGGCCTCCCCCGAGTTGCGACTGCACGGTAGGTGCCGGGGTGATTCGCCCGCAAGCCGGCTGTGGATGGGGGCACACACGGTGACGACCGATCTGGTTAGCGTGGTCGCGTGCCAGCGGCATGCCTACGCAGAGTGTCGGTACACGCCGACGACGTTCAAGTTGATCTGGCTCTCCCGGCCGGAGTCGCTGTCGCCTCCTTGCTGCCGTCGATCGCTGATCTTTTGGGCGTCCGAGACGGTCACAACGATGACCGGGTGGCAGCGCGCTACCAGCTGTCTCGACCCGGCGAGGCGGCTCTTGATACGTCGAAGACATTGGCGCAGCATGGGATTCGTGACGGATCGCTTTTGCTTTTCAGCAAAGCATCGACTGAGATACCGTTACCGTCATTCCACGATCCCGCCGAAGCCGTGTCGATCTCACTGGCCGCGTCGGCGCGGCCGCCCACCAAGCGCACCGCGCGGCTGAGTAGCTGCCTGGCGGCGGGCTGGCTGAGCGGGATCGGCGCCCTGACGGTGATTCGAACCGTATTCCCGACCAACGATGGCGACCAACACGGTGCGGTGGCCGGTGTCGTCGCCGCCGCCGGGTGCATCGCTCTGGTGGCCGCCGTGATAGCGGAACGCGGATTTCGCGACCGACTGGCCGGGCTCACGTTGGGTCTGCAGGCGACCGGATTGATGGCCCTTGCGGGGTTGGTAGCGGTCCCGGGCAGTCCCGGTGCGCCGAACGCGTTGCTCGCCTCGACCGCGGCCGCGGTCACCGCGGTGCTAGTGCTGCATGGAGTCTCCTCTGCCGCAACGGTGTTCAGGACACTCGCCTGCTTCGCGGGCTTCGCCGCACTCGCGGCGCTGGCGGTGTTGGTGACCGGTCAGCCGTTATCGGCGATCGGCGGCATCTGCGTGGTGATTTCGCTGGCATTGTTGGAGATGTCGGCGCGGTTGTCGGTCTTGCTGACCGGATTGTCGCCGAAGCTGAGCGGCGACCAAGGACCTAAGCCCTGTCAAGGCAACGCAATTCGCGCCGACAGCTGGCTTTCCAGCATGACGGCCGCATTCGCCGCGTCAGCGATGCTCGGCGGCATCGGAGTCGCTCTCACCGCTTGGCGCGCCGGCGGATCGGGCGTGGTCGGCATTGTTTTCGCCACGCTGACCGGTGCGCTGCTGCTCGCGCGGGCGCGCTCGCACAACGACATGGCCAGAGTCCTGATGCTCACCGCGGCCGGCACTGTGCTGGTGAGTGCCAGTTTCGCTGCCGTGGCGACCGCCTGCTCCGACCACGTACTCTGGGTCGTCGCGGCCGCGGTGATGCTGCCCGCCGCACCGTTCGGCCTGCAGCTTCTGGCCCCAGTAGTGAGACTCTCCCCCGTTGGGCAGCGCAACGCGAGGCTGCTCGAGTATCTCGGGTGGGCGATCCTGGTGCCGCTGGCCTGCTGGATCTGCGGCTGGTATGGCGCCGCCCGGGCCTGGCGCCTGCCATGACGAGCCCGCCGGCGCTGCGTTGCATCGCTGCCGTCGCGCTCACCACGCTCGCGCAATGCGCCAGCGCACACGCCATCGCACCACCGCCGATTGACCAAAGCCGACTACCCGAGCCGGCGCCGCCGGCGCCGCCGCAACCGACCGTGCAGCGTGAGATGTGCGCCGTACCGAGCATGACTCCAGCCCGCGGCGAGACACCCACCCAGCTCAACAGCCTTGATCTACCACAGGTTTGGCCGCTGACCCGTGGCTCGGGTCAACGGGTCGCAATCATCGACACCGGAGTGGCTCGGCATCCGCGGCTACCCGACACGACGCCCGGCGGTGACTACGTGTCCACCGGCGACGGCAATCAAGACTGCGACGGGCACGGCACCGTCGTCGCCGGAATCATCGGGGCCACACCCGATCCCAATGGGGCAGACGGCTTCAGCGGCGTCGCACCCGGCGTCACCTTGATCAGCATCCGGCAATCCAGCACCAAATTCGGCGCGGCCACCGAATCAGCGACCGCCGGATTCGGTGACGTCGATACGTTGGCGAAAGCTGTCCGGACCGCGGCTGACCTCGGAGCTTCGGTGATCAACGTCTCCTCGGTTGCCTGTGTGCCGGTCGGCTCGGGGCTAGACGACCGGGCATTAGGTGCGGCGCTGGCCTACGCGGTCGACACCAGGAATGCCGTGGTGGTCGCGGCTGCCGGAAACACCGGCAGGCCGGGTCAGTGCCCGGCGCAGCAACCCGAAACGACCTGGGACACCGCGACGGTCGCGGTCAGCCCGGCATGGTACGACGACTACGTTCTGACGGTGGGCTCGGTCAACACCCACGGCGAACCCTCGTCGTTCAGCCTTCCCGGGCCGTGGGTCGACGTCGCCGCCCCGGGAGAAGAGGCGATATCGCTGAACCCGTCCGGTGAGGGGTTGGTCAATTCCCTTGACGAGCACGAACTCTCGGGCACCAGCTACGCCGCTCCGATTGTCAGCGGCCTCGTCGCGCTGATCCGGTCGCGGTTCCCGACGCTGACGGCCAGGCAGGTGATGCAACGCATCGAAAGCACTGCGCATCATCCCCCGAAAGGATGGGACCCGTATGTAGGCAACGGTGTTGTCGACGTGCTCGCGGCCGTCAGCTCCGACGCCTCGTCAAGTCCTGCGCCGGTGTCGCACCCTGCGCGGGTGCCGATCATGCCGCCGGCGACAAGCGCGGCACCGGAGGACAGCGCGCGTCGGACCGCGCTCATCGGCGCAGCGCTCGGCCTGGTGGTGCTGGTGTCGACGCTGATCGTCGGCACGGTGACCGCCCGGCTACGGCGTGTCCCGAGCGACTAGGGCGTTTCGTCGGCTCAGTTCCGGCCCCGCCGGCAACGTCGCCAGCACCGGCCAGGGCGCTGCGATCGGCGTCGGCGGCATACCAAGGTCGGCTGCCGCGTCGTCGTCGGGGATGGCGAACCGCACCCCGGTATCGGTCACCAGGTAGCTGGTGCCGGCGTCGTCATGCTGCCCGGACAGGCCGGTGGCGCGCACATAGGCGCTGCGACCCGGCGGGAGGTAGACCGAATCGAGCGCCGGGCCGTCGCCGTCACTCTGCGCCAGCGTCACCGCAGCATGGCCCGCCGGGATCGGCAGGTCGCCGGTCGAGAACCAGACGTCCGCGCCGCCCGATCCCGGGTGCGCCCACGCGACACACAGCGTGTTGTCCCTATCCGGCGGTGCGGCTGCTTGGTCGGGAAAGGTGGACACCGGTAACTCGTCGATCGTCGGAGCCGAGCGAATGATGTCGGGCGCCACCGACAAAATGGTGCGGACCCCGCGGGCTCCGGTGAGACGCAATAGATCTGCGGTGACGTGGCCGACGCGCTGGACACCCCGCTCGAGCACCACGTAGTACTCGTCGCCATCGGCACGCGCGATGCGCAGCACACTGCCGACCGGAAACCCGGCTATCGCACCCGGGGCGCCCGCACCGGAGATCCGCGGTGCCGAGATGGGCGGTACTTCCGGGACAGCGTTCAACAGGGTGTGCGAGACGCGCTGCGCAACAACGCCTTCCAGCCGCAGAGCGCGAACGACAGCGGTGTCGGCCAGATCGACGAGGGCGCGACGGCCGTCGTAAAGCAGATATGCCGTTGCCCCGCCGTCGGCGCTCACCAGCCTGTTCAGTGTCGGTCGACGCGTACCCGGCGCGTCGAAGACGCCGACCACCACCGTTGTGTTGGGGCCGTCGGTGTCACACACCGTCCACCGCGTCTCCGCAGCGGTCAGTGGCGGGCCCACAAATTGTGGTGCGCCCGGGATCCCCATCAGCGGGCCACGTTTGACAGTGACCAGCTCGGACTCGGCAACCGGCTGCGGATCGTCATTGGTTGCCGTGATCAACCGGGCCGACGCCAGATTGAGCACCGGGTGCAAGGTGTCATCGACCCGGACGTAGAGCGCTCCGGACCGCTGACCCATGACGATCGGCGCATTCCCCAGCGTCGTCTGCGGACGAAGCACCGCGAGCGCCGCGGCGGCCACAACCGCAATGGCCGCCAGCACCGCCCCCGCCGCCAGTGAGCGCACCGGCGCGCGGATCGGCTCGTTGACGTCGCGCAGATCGGCGCCCAGCAACGCGCACTCCATGCGGGCCAACAGGAAGCGATAGCCGCTGACTTGCAGCCACGTGGCTGGTTTCGGTGCCATTGTTTCCTCAGAAATGGGCAGAAATCGGCGCCACCATACGTCGGCCGCCGAACGCGCCGTTTCCGTCAATCCACAGGTGAATTGCCGAAAATGAGGATTTTGCGGCTTCCCGGTAATATCATTGCGTGCTTTTTCCCGACATGACTCCCCTGACGTTCGCACGCCGCTGGGCCGGCCTGTGCGCCGCGGCAGCACTGACCGCCGGCGCCATGCTCATCGGCTGGAGCGGCGTCCCGAAGGCCACAGCCGTCGACTGCCCGGATGTCGAGTTGATCTTCGCCCGCGGAACCAGTGAGCCGCCCGGGCCGGGTCGTGTCGGCAACGCCCTGGCCGACGCGTTGCGCCAGCAGACCGGGCTCAACGTCGACACCTACGGCGTGAACTACCCGGCCGGCAAGCTGCAGCTCGGTGGCGGAGACGGCGCCAACGACACCATCAACCGGGTCAAGAACACGGTGCAGCAGTGCCCCGACACCAAGATCGTGCTGGGCGGCTACTCGCAGGGCGCGTCGGTGATCGACATCGTGGCCGGAGTCCCGGTGGGCGGCATCTCCTGGGGTAGCCCGCTACCGGCGCAGTACGTCGACAACATCGCCGCAGTGGCGACCTTCGGCAACATCATCGGCCGGTCAGGAACCCCGCTGTCGCGCCAAAGCACACCGCTGGCGTCCAAGGCCATCGACCTGTGCAACCCGGGCGACCCGATCTGCCACGCCGGGCCCGGCAACGAGTGGAGCGACCACACCGACGGCTATATCCCGAGCTACACCACTCAGGCAGCCAACTTCATCGCGCCCAGGGTCATGACTGGTCAGCCGCACATGCAACCGTTCGTTCCGGTCGCACCACTCAATTAGAGCCACTAATATCGGACCATGAGTCACCTGCGATATCTATGGCCGGCAGCGCTAGTCACAATGCTGGCCACCTCGCTGATGTTGATTGCACCCGTCTCGACGGCGTCGGCGGCGTCGTGCCCCGATGTCCAATTGGTGTTCGCCCGGGGCCGCCTTGAGCCGCCCGGCGCCGGCCAGGTCGGCAACGCGCTGCTCAATGGGTTGCGGTCCAGGACCTCCCGCAACGTCGGCCTCTACGCCGTCAACTACGACGCGGACACCGACGTCATCAACGGCGCCAACGACATGAGCGGCCACATTCAGTACATGGCCAACTCCTGCCCCGACACCCGCCTGGTGCTCGGCGGCTACTCGCTCGGGGCGGCGGTCACCGACGTGGTGCTTGCCGCTCCCGGCCCGATGTTCGGGTTCGACAATCCGCTGCCGCCCGGTACCGACCAACACATCGCCGCGGTCGCGTTGTTCGGCAACGGCAGCCAGTGGGTGGGGCCCATCACCAACTTCAACCCGATCTACAACGACCGGACCATCGAGCTGTGCCACGGCGATGATCCGATCTGTAACCCCGCCGACCCGAAAACGTGGCGAGCCAACTGGCCTCAGCACCTCGCGCCCGCCTACATCGGTGCGGGCATGGTCAATCATGCCGCCGATTTCGTAGCCGGCAAGCTGTAGGAGCGTCAGTTTCGGGTACGCAGGTCCCGGGTGACCAGGTTGCGCGCCCGTAGTTCGCTGTCGGGTGGATAGTCCACGCCGATCAGCGTCAGGCCTTGCGGCGGGGCGGCTGCGAAGTCACTGGATCGCTGCGTGCGGCTGAGCAAGTCGCGACACCACGCGGGGGTGCGCCGGTGTTCGCCCACGGCCAGCAGCGCGCCGACCAATGACCGCACCATCGACCAGCAGAACGCGTCCGCGGTGACGTGTGCGGTGATCAGATCGCCGTCGCGCGACCAGTCCAGCCGCTGCAAATCGCGGATGGTGGTCGCGCCCGGGCGAGGGCGGCAGAACGCCGCGAAGTCGTGCAGCCCCACCAGCTCCCGCGACGCCGCGGTCATCGCGTCGATGTCCAGCGGACGGGGCCAGGCCGTCACAAAGCGGGCCTGCTGTGGCTCGACGCCGTACGCGGCGATCGAGAGGCGGTACACATAATGCCGGCGCAACGCGGAGAACCGGGCGTCGAAACCGGCCGGCGCGCGGCTGATCTCGCGGCCCCTCACGTCCGCTGGCAGCAACCGGGCCAGCCGCCGCACCAGTGGCAGGAACTCCGGCTCACCCGGGCGTGGGGAGCGCGGGTAGCAGTTGGGCAGCGCGTCGACCGGGATGTCGGCGTGCGCCACCTGCCCGGTGGCGTGCACGCCGGTGTCGGTTCGCCCGGCGGCGCGCAGCCGCACCGCGGTGCGAAACACCGTCGACAGCGCGTCGTCGATGACACCGGCCACCGTGCGCTGGCCGGCCTGCACCGCCCAGCCCGCGAATTCGGTTCCGTCGTAAGCGATATCGAACCGAAGACGAACGTGCCCGTCACCCACATCGGTGACGGGCACGTTCACAGCCTCGTCAGGACTCGTCGGAGTCTGCCTTCGGTTCGTCGTCCTCGGCCCGGGCCTCGGTGGCCTCGTCCTCGGCGGCAGTAGCCGCGTCGTCGGTGTTTTCGGCCGTTGGCCCGACGGCCGCCTCCGGCTCGACCGCCGCCTGCGGAGCGGCGGCGGCCGCCACGGGTGCTGCCTTCTTGGCAGCCTTCTGTGCCGCCTGTGCACCGGCCGCCCGGCGGGCCCGGTTGGCCTCGGAGGTCACCGTCTTCTCCCGCACCAGCTCGATCACGGCCATCGGGGCGTTGTCGCCCTTGCGCGCCTCGACCTTGATGATGCGGGTGTAGCCGCCGTCGCGGTCGGCGAAGTGCGGGCCGATCTCGGCGAAAAGGGCGTGCACCACGTCCTTGTCGCGGATCTTTTTGAGCACCTCGCGTCGGTTGTGCAGCGTGCCCTTCTTGGCGTGGGTGATCAGCTTCTCCGCGTACGGCCGCAACGCCCGCGCCTTGGGCTCGGTGGTCTTGATCCGGCCATGCTCGAAAAGCGCCGTGGCCAGGTTGGCCAGGATCGCCTTCTGGTGCGACGACGACCCGCCGAGGCGACGGCCCTTGGTGGGCTTAGGCATTGCTGACGCTCCTGTCTTGACTCGGTCTTAGAGCTGTTCGGTTTCGGCGTAGTCCTGGTCGTCGTAGGCGCCCTCGTTGGACCAGGTGCCGGTGGCCACGTCGTAACCCGCAACCTCCGAGGGGTCGAAGTGCGCGGGGCTGTCCTTGAGCGAGAGGCCCAGCTGGTGCAGCTTGACCTTGACCTCGTCGATGGACTTCTGACCGAAGTTGCGGATGTCGAGCAGGTCGGATTCCGTGCGCGACACCAGCTCACCGACGGTGTGCACGCCCTCACGCTTGAGGCAGTTGTAGGAGCGCACGGTCAGATCCAGGTCGTCGATCGGCAGTGCGAACGACGCGATGTGGTCGGCCTCGGCCGGCGACGGCCCGATCTCGATGCCTTCCGCCTCGACGTTGAGTTCGCGTGCCAGGCCGAACAATTCGACCAGGGTCTTACCGGCCGACGCCAGCGCGTCCCGCGGCGTGATCGAGTTCTTGGTCTCGACGTCGAGAATCAACTTGTCGAAGTCGGTGCGCTGCTCGACACGGGTGGCGTCCACCTTGTAGGTGACCTTGAGCACCGGCGAGTAGATGGAATCAACCGGGATGCGGCCGATTTCCGCGCCAGATGCCTTGTTCTGGACGGCCGGCACGTAGCCACGGCCACGCTCGACGACGAGCTCCACCTCGAGCTTGCCCTTGTCGTTGAGCGTCGCGATGTGCATGTCGGGGTTGTGCACGGTGACACCGGCCGGCGGCACGATGTCCCCGGCGGTGACCTCACCCGGACCCTGCTTGCGCAGGTACATCGTCACCGGCTCGTCCTCCTCGGAGGACACCACCAGGCTCTTGAGGTTCAAGATGATGTCGGTGACGTCTTCCTTGACGCCGGGCACGGTGGTGAACTCGTGCAGCACACCGTCGATGCGGATGCTGGTGACCGCCGCGCCGGGAATCGACGACAGCAGCGTGCGACGCAGTGAGTTCCCCAGCGTGTAGCCGAATCCCGGCTCCAGCGGCTCGATGACGAACCGCGAACGGTTTTCGCTGATGGTCTCTTCGGACAGGGTGGGTCGCTGTGAGATCAGCATGGTGTTTCTTCTTCTCCTTCTCGGCAACCGCTATTTGATGCCGCTTAGGTGTTCCGTCGCCGCGGATGCGGTGACGGAAGTCGGGGTACTACTTCGAGTAGAACTCGACGATCAGCTGCTCGGTGAGCGGGACGTCGATCTGAGCCCGCTCCGGCAGTTGGTGGATCAGGATCCTTTGCCGCTCGCCTACCACCTGCAACCAGCTGGGGATCGGCCGCTCACCGGCTGTCTCCCGCGCGATCTGGAAGGGCAGCGTGTTCAGCGATTTCTCCCTCACGTCGATGATGTCGTACTGCGAAACCCGGTAGCTCGGGATGTTCACCTTGACACCGTTGACCAGGAAGTGGCCGTGGCTGACCAGCTGACGGGCCATCCGGCGGGTGCGGGCCAGCCCGGCGCGGTAGATCACGTTGTCCAGCCTGCTCTCCAGGATCTGCAGCAGTTCCTCACCGGTCTTACCGGGACGGCGCACCGCCTCTTCGTAGTAGCGCCGGAACTGCTTTTCCATCACGCCGTAGGTGAAGCGAGCCTTCTGCTTCTCCTGCAGCTGCAGCAGATATTCGCTTTCCTTGATCCGCGCGCGGCCGTGCTGACCGGGCGGATACGGGCGCTTCTCGAACGCTTGGTCGGCGCCCACCAGGTCGGTGCGCAGCCGACGCGATTTGCGGGTGACGGGTCCGGTGTAACGAGCCATAGTCAGTTCTCCTAGACGCGCCGACGCTTAGGCGGACGGACACCGTTGTGCGGCTGCGGGGTGACGTCGGCGATCGCACCGACCTCCAGGCCGGCAGCCTGCAGCGACCGGATGGCGGTCTCACGCCCCGAGCCGGGGCCCTTGACGAACACGTCGACCTTGCGGACGCCGTGCTCCTGGGCCTTGCGGGCGGCGTTCTCGGCTGCCAGCTGCGCCGCGAACGGCGTCGACTTACGGGAGCCCTTGAAACCGACGTGCCCCGAGGACGCCCAGGCGATCACGTTGCCCTGCGGGTCGGTGATCGTCACGATCGTGTTGTTGAACGTGCTCTTGATGTGGGCGGCCCCGTGCGGGACGTTCTTCTTTTCCCGCCGTCGGGTCTTCTGCCCCTTCTTGGGGGCGGCGGCTGCCTTCTTAGCTGGGGGCATGGGTTACCTGGCCTTCTTCTTGCCTGCGATGGTGCGCTTGGGGCCCTTGCGGGTCCGCGCATTGGTCTTGGTGCGCTGGCCGCGCACCGGAAGGCCACGGCGGTGCCGCAGGCCCTGGTAGCAGCCGATTTCGATCTTGCGACGGATGTCGGCCTGCACCTCGCGGCGCAGATCGCCCTCCACCTTGCAGTTGGCTTCGATGTAGTCGCGCAGGTGGGCCAGCTGGTCATCGGTGAGATCTTTGGTGCGCAGATCCTTGTCGATGCCGGTGGCGGCCAAAATCTCGTTGGAAAGGCTACGGCCAACGCCGTAGATGTAGGTCAGCGCGACCTCCATCCGCTTATCGCGCGGCAGATCAACGCCTACTAGACGTGCCATAGGTGGCGTGCCCCTTTTTCTTCTCCGTGACGGAGGTGCTGATCCCAGCCCGTTCCCGGCTGACTGCTCCGGGGCCCGGCCTCCGTTCCGGGCGCTGATGAGCGGCGTATCCGCTCACTGGTGCTGGGAGGTCTGCATTCAGTTGTGTGTGCTTGCGCACTGACCGGTCAGGTCCCCGGCGGCGACCCGCTAGCCTTGCCGCTGCTTATGGCGCGGATCGGAGCAGATCACCATGACCCGCCCATGCCGGCGGATCACCCTGCACTTGTCACAGATCGGCTTGACGCTCGGGTTCACCTTCACGGCTGATCGATCCTGTTCTGTCTACTCGCTGGGTTGGTGGCTTCGGGCTTACTTGTAGCGGTACACGATGCGGCCCCGGGACAGATCGTAGGGAGACAGCTCCACGACCACCCGGTCCTCGGGCAGGATGCGGATGTAGTGCTGCCGCATCTTGCCGCTGATGTGGGCCAGTACCTTGTGGCCGTTCTCGAGCTCAATGCGGAACATCGCATTGGGCAGGGGCTCGACCACGCGGCCCTCGACCTCTATGGCACCGTCCTTTTTGGCCATGACCTTCCAAAAATCCTCGTTGGTTTGCGGTTCGGGTCTGCGCCCGATCCGGCGCAGCATTCGCTCGACTTGAAAACGTGAGCCGGTGTCAGGAAAGTTTCGGAAATTCCTAGGACTGGGCACGCCAAAAAAGCCGGCGCGGATGCCGCACCGTTGCTCCACGATACCCGGTCATTCGCGCTGGTCAAAATCGCTGTGAGAGAAAACTCGGGCGTCGCGGCTGGTGTGCCCGGCGGCCCTGGCGAGGGCATACCTGGCGGGCACGCTCTCCTCGGAATTCCTCGGAATACCGACGGACGGCAGTCAGGTTCCAGCCAGCATGACTGATGCAGGCACAAGCAAACCCAATCTTGGTCGATTCGGATCGTTCGGACGCGGTGTCACCCCCCAGCAGGCCAAAGAGATCGAGGCTCTGGGCTACGGGGCCGTGTGGGTGGGCGGCTCACCGCCCGCCGAGCTGGAGTGGGTGGAGCCCATCCTGGAAGCCACGACCACGCTGCAGGTGGCCACCGGCATCGTGAACATCTGGACGGCTCCGGCCCCGCAGGTCGCGGAGTCGTTTCACCGCATCGACAAGGCGTATCCGGGCCGCTTCCTGCTGGGTATCGGTGTGGGCCACCGTGAGGCACACAGCGAATACCGCAAGCCCTACGACGCGCTGACGCAGTACCTCGACCAGCTCGACGAGTTCGGCGTGCCGGCCGACCGGCGGGTGCTGGCGGCGCTGGGTCCGCGGGTGCTGAAACTGTCGGCGCAGCGCAGCGCCGGTGCACACCCCTACCTGACCACCCCCGAGCACACCGCCCAGGCCCGCGAGCTCATCGGCTCCGCGGCGTTCCTGGCGCCCGAACACAAGGTGGTGCTCACCACCGACGCCGACAAGGCCCGCGCGGTGGGCCGCAAGGCGCTGGACATGTACTTCAACCTGGCCAACTACCGCAACAACTGGCAGCGGCTGGGCTTTTCCGAGGACGACATCACCCGCCCCGGCAGCGACCGCCTCGTCGACGCGATGGTGGCCTACGGCACGCCGGAGGCGATCGCGGCCCGGCTCACCGAGCATCTCGACGCCGGCGCCGACCACGTCCCGGTGCAGGTCCTCACCAGGGCTGAGAACCTGGTCCCGGCCTTGGCCGAACTGGCCGGGCCGCTTGGACTGACATCGGCAGGCTGAAACCCCGCCCGGGCTACTGTTTAACCATGCGGCTGCTGGTCACCGGTGGCGCTGGTTTCATCGGCGCCAACTTTGTGCACAGCACCGTCCGTGAGCATCCCGAGGACACGGTGACCGTGCTGGATGCCATGACCTATGCGGGCAGCCGGGAATCGTTGGCTGCCGTCGAAGACGACATCCGGCTGGTGCAGGGCGATGTCACCGACGCGCAGCTGGTATCCCAATTGGTGGCCGAGGCCGACGCAGTCGTCCATTTCGCCGCCGAAACACACGTCGACAACGCGCTGGCCGATCCGCAGCCGTTCCTGCACAGCAACGTGCTGGGAACGTTCACCGTGCTGGAAGCCGTTCGGCGCCATGGTGTGCGGTTGCATCACGTGTCGACCGACGAGGTTTACGGTGACCTGACCCTCGATGACCCCCGGCGATTCACCGAATCCACCCCCTACAATCCGTCCAGCCCGTACTCGTCGACCAAAGCCGCAGCCGACATGCTGGTGCGGGCCTGGGTGCGGTCCTACGGCGTCGCCGCGACGATCTCGAACTGCTCCAACAACTACGGGCCGTATCAGCATGTGGAGAAGTTCATCCCGCGCCAGATCACCAATGTGCTCACCGGACGCCGGGCCAAGCTGTACGGCAGCGGGGCAAACGTGCGCGACTGGATCCACGTCGACGATCACAACGACGCGGTCCGGCGGATCCTCGAACAGGGCCAGATCGGTCGGACGTATTTGATTGGCGCCGAAGGCGAACGCGACAACCTGACGGTGCTGCGCACGGTGCTGCGGCTCATGGGACGCGACCCCGACGACTTCGACCACGTCACCGACCGCGCCGGCCACGACATACGCTACGCGATCGACCCGTCAGTTCTCTACAACGAATTATGCTGGGCACCAAAGCATACCGATTTCGAAGAGGGGCTGCGCGCCACCATCGACTGGTATCGGGCCAACGAATCATGGTGGGGGCCGTTGAAGGACGCCGTCGAGGCGGAATACGAAGCGCGCGGTCAGTGACATGAAGGTCCGCGAACTCGACATTCCCGGCGCCTGGGAGATCATCCCGCAACTGCATTCCGATTCGCGAGGACTGTTCTTCGAGTGGCTCACCGAACGCGAATTCACCGGCTTCGCCGGACACCGACTCCGGGTCCGGCAGGCAAACTGCTCGGTGTCGCAGGCCGGCGCACTGCGCGGCTTGCACTTCGCACAGCTGCCGCCGAGCCAGGCCAAATATGTGACCTGCGTTTCCGGATCGGTGTTCGACGTCGTCGTCGACATCCGGTTGGGATCACCGACATACGGCCGTTGGGCTTCGGTGGTACTCGATGCGCAAGACCACAGATCGGTGTACATCTCCGAGGGCTTGGCGCATGGTTTCCTTGCCCTGCAAGACAATTCGACGGTGGTGTATTTGTGTTCGACGGAATACAACCCGCAGCGGGAATACACAATCTGCGCTACCGACCCACAGTTGCGGATCGACTGGCCGGGCAACCACGAATTGGTGCTCTCGGAGCGTGACGCCGCGGCGCCCACGCTGAAGGAAGTCGAGGCCTCCGGACTGCTGCCCACCTGGGAGGCGACCCGCGCGTTCGTCGAACAGCTGCGGGGCGACTAATCCGTCAGGGCGGCACGTTCGACGGTCAGCAGGCTTTCGCTTCGATGCTCCTCTCGATACGCGGCCGCGCCGCCATTGAGCCCGAATAGTCGTTTGGACCACAGCAGCCAGATGACCGCAACGACGTTGATCAAAAACGCGCCAAGGCGCACGGTCGTCACCTTCTCGATCAACTCGTAGACCTCAAACGGAAGAAACACGCTGGTGGCGATCACCGCGAAGTACTCTCCCCAGCGCTGCACCAGCCACAACCCGACCGCCTCGATGAACTCGATGGCCGCATAGGCGGCTAAGCCCACCGCCAGCCACAGAAACGTCGATGACGACAGCGAAAACAGCTGACCGATATGGCGGATGATTTTGGAGTTGTCCGGATTCCAGCCGATCTGGTCTGCCAGCGGCCGGATCAACGGCAGCTCCTCGTCGAACGCGTGCTGCAACCGTTCCCGCGATCCCCTGACCTTCAAGACACCGGCGGCCAGCAACGAGAAGACGACGCCGCGGACAAACCGTTCGGCGGCCAGTGCCCGCATCAGCGTCCGATCCCGCAACGAGCGCCCACGCGGAACCTCGGGCGCGGTGTTCGCCGGGCCGCTGCCGCGCGGCGGGCCGACCACGAACGTCTCGCAGCGCAAACACCGCCATGCCTCTCCGACGGGGGTATCGGCTCTCAGCCTCTCCCGCAGTGCCGGCTCGTCGGGCGCAAACGTCGCGTGCCCGCGCAGCCCGCAGGAGCGCAGCGCGAAATCCACCATGACAGCACGCTAGTTGCCACGGCTCACGGCTAGGTTCTAATGGCATGACGAAGCGCATCCTCGTGGTCGGTGGCACCGGCACCTTGGGCAGGGTGGTGGTCGAGCGGCTGCTGGCCGAAGGCGCCGAAGTGCGGATCCTCAGCCGCGGTCGGCGTCATCACGACAACCCCCAGGTCGAACACGTCGTGGGTGATCTGCGCAGCGGGTCCGGGCTCGATGAGGCCGTGGCCGGTGTCGACACCGTGGTGCTGTGCGCGGATCCGGCGCAACAGATGGTCGCAGCCGCCAAACGCAAAGGTTCACTGCATCTGGTCTACATCTCGATCGTCGGTGTCGACCGGGTGCCGTTTCGCTACTACCGGTCCAAGCTGGCCGACGAAGAACTGATCGCCGCGTCCGGGCTGCCCTGGACGGTGCTGCGGGCGACCCAATTTCACGACCTCATCGCGGTAATGCTGCGTATGTTGGCCAAGCCGCCGGTCATGGCGCTTCCGGCGGGTTGGAGTTTCCAGCCGGTCGATGTGCGTGAGGTCGGTGACCGGCTGGCCGAACTCGCCTTAGCCGAACCCGTCGGCAGGGCACCGGATTTGGGCGGGCCGCAAATCCGTGCCATCGGCGATCTGGCCCGCAGCTATCTGGCCATGGCGGGCAAGCGGCGGCTGATCGTCCCAATCCGGCTTGGCGGCAAGGTATTTCGCGCATACCGCGCCGGCGGCCATCTGGCACCAGAGGGCACCCGCGGCGTCGTCACCTTCGACGAATACTTAAGTGAGCAGTTCGCCGCGGGTGTGGTTCCATACGCCGACGCCTTGCGCGCCTACCTGCCCTGGCGCCGATCGAAGGACGGCAAATAGCGCCTCGCCTGCAGGCCGGTTTGCAGGTCCGGCTTTCGCGGGTATCCGCGTCGCGGGCGGCGCCGCCGGTACCCGAATAAAAGCCCGGATTAAGGAGGTCCGCATGTTGCACGAGTTGGTGCTGGCCGCGCAGAGCCAGCCGGAGGCCGCGGGGCTGATCATGCGTGGAATCAAGGGAATCTTCGTCGCGATCGGCAGCATCATCGCCGCGATCGTGTGCGGCGTCATCGCCGCGATGAAGGGCCGCAACCCGCTCGGCTGGGGCATCCTGGGGCTGTTTTTCAGCATCCTGACCCTGATCGTGGTGATCCTGATCCCCTCGAAGAAGTAGCAGAAGCAGTCACGATTCGCACTGGCTTGCCACCACCTCCGGCTATTACTAGGATCTCCTAGTATCCGACCGTTTTCGGCACATCGAGGGCATCCATGACCGCACAGATTTCGCATTACATCGACGGGCAGCGCAGCGCCGGGCAGTCCGGGCGCAGCGCCGACGTCTTTGATCCCAACACCGGCGCGGTGCAGGCGCAGGTCCCCATGGGCAGCAAGGCCGACGTCGACGCCGCGGTCGCCTCGGCGGCCGAAGCCCAGAAGGGCTGGGCGGCCTGGAACCCGCAGCGCCGTGCCCGGGTGATGATGCGGTTCATCGAGTTGGTGCACGAGAACATGGATGAACTAGCCGAGATGCTCTCGCTCGAGCACGGCAAAACGCTGGCCGATTCCCGCGGCGATATTCAGCGCGGTATCGAGGTGGTCGAATTCTGCATCGGTATCCCGCATCTGCTCAAGGGTGAGTACAGCGAGGGCGCGGGGCCCGGAATCGATGTGTACTCGTTGCGCCAACCACTCGGTGTCGTCGCCGGCATCACCCCGTTCAACTTCCCGGCCATGATCCCGCTGTGGAAGGCCGGACCGGCGCTGGCGTGTGGAAACGCCTTCATTCTCAAGCCCTCTGAACGCGATCCGTCGGTGCCGGTACGCCTCGCCGAGCTGTTCGTCGAGGCGGGCCTGCCCCCGGGGGTGTTCCAGGTGGTGCACGGCGACAAAGAAGCGGTCGATGCCATCCTCACCCATCCGGATATCACCGCGATCGGGTTTGTCGGCAGCTCGGATATCGCGCAGTACATCTATGCTACGGCGACGAGCACCGGTAAACGCGCCCAGTGCTTCGGCGGTGCGAAGAACCACATGATCGTGATGCCCGACGCCGACATGGACCAGGCGGTGGACGCGCTGATCGGCGCCGGGTACGGCAGTGCCGGCGAGCGGTGCATGGCGATCAGCGTCGCCGTGCCGGTTGGCGAGCAGACCGCGGAACGGTTGCGCGGCAGGCTCATTGAGCGCATCAATAACTTGCGGGTCGGGCACAGCCTCGATCCCAAAGCCGATTACGGGCCGCTGGTCACCGGCGCCGCGCTCAACCGGGTCCGCGACTACATCGGCCAGGGCGTGGCCGCCGGCGCCGAACTGGTCGTCGACGGCCGCGAGCGTGCCAGCGATGACTTGTCGTTCGGAGACGCCAGTTTGGAAGGCGGTTTCTTCATCGGCCCGACGTTGTTCGATCACGTCACAACGGACATGTCGATCTACACCGATGAGATCTTCGGACCCGTGCTGTGCATCGTCCGCGCCCATGACTACGAAGAGGCACTGCAGCTGCCCACCGATCACGAATACGGCAACGGGGTCGCCATTTTCACTCGCGACGGCGACACTGCTCGCGACTTCACCTCGCGGGTGCAGGTCGGCATGGTCGGCGTCAACGTGCCCATCCCGGTCCCGGTGGCCTACCACACCTTCGGCGGCTGGAAGCGCTCCGGCTTCGGTGACCTCAACCAGCACGGGCCGGCGTCGATCCAGTTCTACACCAAGGTCAAGACCGTCACCTCACGCTGGCCCTCCGGCATCAAAGACGGTGCCGAATTCGTCATCCCGACAATGAAGTAGCGCTTTGATGCAATACTCCGGTCTCAACGACGACGAACGCGAGATCGCCGACACGGCGGCCGCGTTCGCCGCCAAGCGCCTCGCCCCGCACGCCCTGGAATGGGATGCCACCCACCATTTCCCGGTCGAAGAGCTTCGGGAAGCCGCGCAGCTGGGTATGGCGGCGATCTACTGCCGCGACGACGTGGGCGGCAGCGCGCTGCGTCGCCTCGACGGGGTGCGGATCTTCGAGCAGTTGGCCATCGCCGATCCGACGACGGCAGCATTCCTGTCGATCCACAACATGTGCGCCTGGATGATCGACAACTTCGGCACCGACGAACAGCGCAAGGACTGGGTGCCGCGGCTGGCGTCGATGGACGTCATCGCCAGCTACTGCCTCACCGAGCCCGGTGCCGGGTCAGACGCCAGCGCGCTGAGCACCCGCGCAGTCAAGCAGGGCGGCGACTACGTGCTCGACGGCGTCAAACAATTCATCTCGGGAGCCGGCGCTTCGGATGTGTATGTCGTGATGGCACGCACCGGCGCAGACGGCCCCCGCGGAATCTCCACCTTCATCGTCGAGAAAGGCACTGCCGGGCTGAGTTTCGGTGCCCACGAGGAGAAGATGGGCTGGAATGCGCAGCCCACCGCCCAGGTGGTGCTGGAAGGGGTGCGAGTTCCGGCCGACGCCATGCTCGGCGGCGCCGACGGCGAAGGCGCCGGCTTCGGCATCGCCATGAACGGCCTCAACGGCGGCCGGATCAACATTGCGGCGTGCTCGCTGGGCGGAGCGCAGGCCGCGTTCGACAAGGCGGCGTCCTACCTTGCACAGCGCGAGGCGTTCGGCACTGTGCTGCTCGACGAACCGACCATCCGCTTCACCCTGGCTGATATGGCCACCGCGATCGAGGCGTCACGAATGCTGTTGTGGCGCGCCGCAACCGCCTTGGACGACGACGCCGACGACAAGGTCGAGCTGTGCGCGATGGCCAAACGGTATGTCACCGACGCCTGCTTCGAGGTCGCGGACAAAGCGCTGCAGCTGCACGGCGGATACGGTTACCTGCGCGAGTATGGTCTGGAAAAGATCGTTCGTGACCTGCGGGTGCATCGCATCCTGGAGGGCACCAACGAAATCATGCGGGTGGTCATCGGCCGGGCCGAGGCCGCCCGGGTGCGCGCCGGCACGTAGGAAGGACAACAGGTGTCCACGATCGCGTTCTTGGGGCTGGGCCACATGGGCGGGCCGATGTCGGCGAACCTTGTCGCGGCCGGTCACATGGTTCGGGGTTTCGACCCGGTGCCCGCCGCATCAACGGCGGCCGCCGACAAGGGCGTTGTGGTCGCCGACAGCGGGACCGCCGCGGTGTCCGAGGCCGAAGTGGTCATCACGATGTTGCCCAATGGCGATTCGGTCAAGCGCTGCTACGCCGGAATCCTGCCTGCCGCACCGGCGGGTGCGTTGTTCATCGACAGCTCCACGATTTCGGTGGACGACGCGCGCGAGGTTCACGCGATGGCCGGGTCGCACGGCTTCGCTCAGCTCGACGCCCCGGTCTCCGGCGGAGTAGCCGGCGCGGTCGCCGGGACTTTGGCGTTCATGGTCGGCGGCGACGAGAACGCGCTGGAGCGAGCCCGCTCCGTGTTGGAACCCATGGCGCGCAAGATCATTCATTGCGGCGCAGCCGGCGCCGGCCAAGCCGCGAAAGTCTGCAACAACATGGTGCTGGCCGTGCATCAGATCGCGATCGGCGAAGCGTTCGTGCTGGCCGAAAAGCTCGGGCTGTCGGCGCAAGCGTTGTTCGACGTCATCACCGGCTCGACGGGCAACTGCTGGGCGGTGCACACCAACTGCCCGGTGCCCGGCCCGGTGCCGACATCGCCGGCCAACCACGATTTCAAGCCGGGCTTTGCGACCGCGCTGATGAACAAGGACCTCGGTCTGGCGATGGATGCGGTGGCATCGACCGGTGCGTCGGCACCGCTGGGCAGCCACGCCGCCGAGATCTACGCGCGATTCGCCGCCGACAACGCCGACAAGGACTTCAGCGCGGTTATCGAGTTGCTGCGCAACGGCTAAGCCGAGCCGGCCGAAACGCCAAACTACCCAGCACGCTTATGGACGATCCACCAGCGCCGGTGCAGCTTCTGGCAATCCTCGGTTCTCAGCCCGTCGTAGCAGGAGCGGGCCTGCACGGGCAGCCCTGCAGCAACTGCGGCGCGTAGCCTCGGACCAGTTGCCGCAAAGGCCAATGCCGCGTGCGGGCCTATTCCCAACTCCCACAACGCAAGTCGAAATAGTTCGACGTCGTAGACATCGTTTCCGGGTTCGGCCACGTCGTCGGCGGTCACAAGTGTCTCCACAAGGCCTTCACCGACCAGTTGACGCACCGACGCTTCGGCCCACTGCCGGTCACGGGTGCTCACCACGCCGACCCAGACGCCGGCCACGAACAAATCCATGACGAGGTCCACCAGGCCGGCCTTCGGCTCACGCCGGCTGTCAGCCATGGCGTCCAAGTCGAAGATCACCGCGCGCAGCGGGTGAATGTCGGCGTCGACCGGACGCGCGCGGTCCCACCAAAACGTGCGGTTCGAAAGCGTGTGACCGATGGTTCGCACCCTGGTAAGCATGCCGGGCCGCCGGAGCCCGGGCGTCCCCCATTAGGGGGATTGGCATGGCGAAGTTGCTCTCCCAGCGGCGAGCCGCCCGCCGGATCTATCGTGTTGCCATGCCCGTGCGCCTGGTCCTCGTCGATGACCACGAGATGGTCATCGAGGGGCTCAAGGCCATGCTGACCGCGTTCAAAGACCGGGTGCAGGTGGTCGGGCAGGCGGTCGGCGCCGACCAGGCGGTCAGCGTCGTCGACGAGCTGCAACCCGACATCGTGCTGTGCGACGTGCGCATGCAGGGGTCCAGCGGACTGGACCTGTGCCTGACCCTGCGCGAGCGCGACCCCGACCGCAAGGTGGTGATGCTGTCGGTCTACGACGACGAGCAGTACCTGTTCCAGGCGTTGCGGGTCGGAGCGTGCGGCTACCTGCTGAAAAGCATCAGCAGCGACGAACTGGTCCGCCAACTCGAATCGGCCTATCACGGTGAGACCGTGATCGACCCCAAGATGGCGGCCCGCGCTGCCGACACCGCGGCGCGGCTGCAGCGCAACGAGTTCTGGCCGGGCGCGCGCCAGGGGCTGACGCAGCGCGAAAGTGAGATCCTGTCCTACATGGTGACCGGGTTGTCCAACCGCGGCATCGCCAACAAGCTGGTCATCGGCGAGGAAACCGTCAAAAGCCACCTGCGTTCGATCTATCGCAAGCTCGGTGTCAATGACCGTACCGGCGCGGTGGCCACCGCCCTGCGCGAAGGCATCTATCAATGACCGAGAGCCCCCGGCCGTCGAACGCGGTTCGCGATCTCGTCGACGCCGACCGCGAACTGGTGCTGTTGCGCGAACTCATTCAGGTCGCCTCCAGCGGACCCGGCGTGGAACCGCTGGCGGCCGCGGCCGCCCGGATGATCACCGCGGCCACCGGCACCGACGTGTGTTTCGTGCACGTCCTCGACGACAGCGACCGGTCCCTGACGCTGGCCGGTGCGACACCACCGTTCGACGGCCAGGTGGGCAAGATCCGGCTGCCGCTGGGCTCGGGGGTGTCGGGCTGGGTGGCCCGCCACCGCGAGCCGGTGGTGATCACCCACGACAAGGAGGCCGACCCGCGCTACCTGCCGATCCAGTCTCTGCGCGGGCGAGATTTCACCTCGATGGTGTCGGTGCCGATGGAGACCGACCCGGGCGGGCTGGTCGGCGTGCTCAACGTCCACACCGTGGCACGGCGCGAATTCACCGACGGCGACGTGGAATTGCTGCGGGTCATCGGCGCCTTGATCGCCGGGGCGTTGCATCAGGCCCGGCTGCATCGCCGGCTGGTGGCCCGCGAACGCGCGCACGAGCTGTTCGTCGAGCAGGTGATCGAGGCGCAGGAAATCGAACGCCGCCGGCTCGCCGGCGACATCCACGACGGTATCTCGCAGCGCCTGATCACGTTGTCCTACCGGCTCGATGCGGCCGCGCGGGCCGTCGGCGAAGATCCGGCCGAAGCCTCGCAACAGCTCGACGAGGCCCGCGAACTAGCCGGGCTGACGCTGCAGGAAGCGCGGGCGGCCATCAGCGGACTGCGGCCGCCGGTGCTCGACGACCTCGGCCTGGCCGGCGGCCTGGCCAGCCTGGCCCATTCGATGCCGAAAATAGATATGCAGCTCGACCTTTCGGATGCCCGGCTGCCCGAGCACATCGAGCTGGCGCTGTACCGCATCGCCCAGGAAGGTTTGCAGAACATCGTCAAGCACGCGAAGGCGTCGACGACACGGCTGCGCTTCGCGGTTGACGGCCAGACCGCGCGGCTGGAAATCGCCGACAACGGAGTGGGTTTCGATACCTTCGAGAATCCGCTGGGCGGCGACGAGATGGGCGGCTACGGGGTGCTGTCGATGGCCGAGCGGGCCGAGCTGGTCGGCGGCCACTTGAACATTCGGTCGCGGCCGGGGGCCGGGACGACGGTCACGGCAACGATCCCACTCCCCTCCCTCCCCTCGTGAGCGCGTGCCGAGGGTGACTTTAGAAGTCGCCGGCGTTTCGTCGCAATGTTTCGATCGACGCCGTCAGTGCCTGCGATTCGCTCTCGGACATCCCGATGTCGGCGAACACTTGCTCGTTGAGCGTGACGGTGGCGTCTTCGACCGTTGAGCGGCCCAGCTCGGTGATCTGCACCAGCGTGGTGCGACCGTCGGTGGGATGCGGCACCCGTTGCACCAGCCCGTTGGCCTCCAGCCGGCGGATCGCATGGGTGACGCTGGTGACGTGCACCTGCAGCCGGTCGGACGCCTTGGTGATCGGTAGGGCCCCGCTGCGGCTGAACGCCAGCAGCCGCAGCAGCTCGAAACGGGAAAAGCTCAGATCATAGGGCCGCAACGCGTTCTCGACGCGGGCCAGCAAGATCTGGTGCGCCCGCATCACGGACGTCACCGCGACCATGCCCTGTGCCACATCGCCCCAGCCGGCCCGCTCCCAGTTGGTGCGCGCCAGGGCAATTGGATCGCGGTTGTCCGACGACTTGTCCGAGGTAGAAGGGGCCACGCCCTTTCTTACCGCACTTCAAGCGGCAGCGGGTCAGGGCCGGGACTTTCGCACTGCGGACAGCACCGCCAGCGTCGACTCGCGTGCTCCGACCGTGATCCGCGCGCCGCCGTCGTCGTAATAGCGGGCCTGCAGCCCGCTGTCGGCGAAAGTGTCGCGCCATCGCCGTCCCCGCGGCGGCAGATAGACGAAGTTCGCGTGGGAGTCGGTGCTGTACACCCCCATGGCCGAGAGCCGCATGCGGAGATAACGTCGCTCTGCGGTGATCAGCCGGATCCGTTGCAGCAGTTGATCTTGCGCATCATAGGAGGCGGCGACGCCGATCAAGCTGGTTATCGCGGTGCCAAACGGCAGCTGGTTGGTCCACAGCGCCTTGGCCAACTCCGCCGACCCGACTCCGTATCCGATCCGCAGGCCGGCAAGCCCATATGCCTTGGAGAAGGTCCGTACCACCACCACGTTGGGAAATTGCGCGATCAGCCCCACCGGGTCGATCCGGTGTTCGGGGGCGACGAATTCGATGTACGCCTCGTCGAAAAGCACGGTCGTGTCGGCCGGTACCCGACCCAAGAACCGCGTCACGTCGGCCGCTGGTTCGATTGTTCCGGTCGGGTTGTGCGGCCGGCACAACGCCACCACGCGGGCTTCTGCGGAAGCGTCGGCCAGCGCGTCCAAGTCGTGGTGGCCGTCCTCGTCGAGCGGTACGCACACCGATCTCAGCCGTGCAATCTGCGCAAGGATCGGATACCCGTCGAACGTCGGTGACGCCATGACGATGCTGTCGCCGGGTTCGGCCACCGCCCGCAGCACCTCCATCACCACACCGGTCGCACCGGCCCCGAGCAAAAGCTGATCCTCGGGCAGACAAGCGTGGGCACCGATCAGTTGACGCAGCCGCTCGGGCAGAAACTCCGGGTAGCGGTTGGCAGCGTCGATCGAACCGATCAATGCCGACCGCACCGCTGGCAGCGGCGGAAAGGGATTCTCGTTCAGCGCCAACGCAAGTGGATCAATCGCAGGCGGCAGCACATCGCCAGCGATGGATCGCTCTGCGGCAGACATCAGCTGCGTCCGCCCCAGCGCACCGCCGCCGCGCCGGCGAAGTCACCGGCATGCGCGAACGCGGCCATCAGCACAATCTCGCCGGCCTTGAGCTGGCCGTCGGAGATCGCCCGGTCAAGGTTGACCGGGATGCCCGCACCGAACAGGTTGCCGCATTCGTCGAAGGTGTCGCGATGCCGTTCGGGCGGCAGTTCGAGGGCTTCACGCCAGTTACGCAGAAACACCCGATTGGGCTGATTGCTGACGAATAGATCAATGTCTTTGGGTTGCAGTCCAATTCGATCACACACCGCGAATGAGACTTCGGGGACCTGGCGGTTGCCGCGGGCCAGCACCTTGGTGATCTTGGTCTCGGTAAAACCGATACAGCCCTCACCGGGGCCGGCCTGCCACCACTTGCGCGGCGGATCGATGGCGAGCGTCATGTCGCCGGCGTATTCGCCGTAGGTGCGGCATTCCACGTCGAGTATGGGTGACTTATCTGACACCGTTACCAAACCGACCGCCGCCGCGTCGCCGGGGACCGCTGCCTGTGATTTGCGCCGTACCCCGGGCTGGTCGAACACCTGTCCCGCCGCGTTCTGCGCGATCGCGATCAGCGCGGTGTGCCCTGCGCCCGTGCTCAGCAATTGGCGAGCCATCCTGAGTCCCAACACAAATGCGGCACAGCCGCCGTTGTGCAAGTCCAGCACCCAGGACGGGCGCATGCCGAGCCGGTGCGCGATGCCGCCGCCCTCACCGTAGAACGCCATATCCGGCACCTGGGTGTGGGTGATGAGGACATCGACGTTCTCGATGGTTTCGCGACCATGACGCTCGATCAGTCGCTGCGCCGCCCGCTCGACCATGTCGACCGCGGTTTCGTCGGGCGCGACGTGGTGACGAAACTTGGGGGCGCGGAACATCACATTGTCGCGGAGCTCGTCGGATTCGGCGAATTGCGCGTAGTAGTCCGCGCCGATCGGCTCACCGGGCAGGTATGTGGAAACGTCGATCAGGCTGACTTCAGCCATGGCGCCGCTCATGCCGTCCTCACTTCATCCAGTCGGGGGTCATCGGCAAACCATTGCGGTGCCGGTATTCAGCGATCATTTTGAGGTTGTTCAACTCCAGACGGTGACCGGGGTTGCGGCGATGCAAAGGATGGCGGCAATTCGTCCACACCACAACGGATCCAGGCTTGTCTACCACCGCTTGCGCGTCGATCACCCGCATCAGATACATCATCCATAGGTGAATGGATTCCCAGGCGCAATGGTGATGGACGGTGCGCGCACGGGCATTCGCCACCGCGCGGGTGAAGATCTGCGTCTGTGGCAGCAACCGGTCATAGGCGAGCCACAATCCGGGCTCATCAGTTGGAGTAAAGCCACGAAGGGTATACGTCCACTCTTCCAGACTGCGGGCGTTGGCCAGGTATCCGAACAGTTCGTCGGGCGGGCAGTCGACGTACTCGTTGACCGTGCAGTACTGGCCGAAGACCTCGTGGTGGGGGTAGACCGACCGCATCTTGGCCATCAGGATCGGTGCGGTCTGTTCTAGTGGTGCCGTCTCGATCCGGATGACTCCGTCGATGCGTTCGGCGACGCCGCTAAGCACTCGCCCCGACATGCGTCAAGTTCTCCTGTGCAAGTGGGTTCTCTTCTGTAGCCGTCGGTCTCGACGACGCAGCGGCGAGGAAAGCGGCGAACGGCGGAATCTCGTCGGCCGCGCATTCGACGCTGACTACCGACGGCCCATCCACCTCGAGCGCCCCCTGTATCGCCGACGTGAACTCGTCGGCCTCGGTGACGTCGACGGACCGCAATCCGGGAAACATCGCCGCCAGACCCGCCCCCAATTGGCTTGAGGCAAAACGGTTGTAGGTGTAGCGGTCGTTGTAGAACAGCTGCTCGCGAGTCACGCACATCGCGTGGGCGTTGTTGTTGAACAACACGAACGTCACAGGGAGCCTGTACTGCACGGCGGTGTGCACCTCCATGCCATGCATGAAAAACGCCCCGTCCCCGGCGATCACCACCACGCGCCGATGGCCGCCGAACGCCATCCCGATGCCCGCGCCGAAGCTGTAGCCCATGCCGCCCATGCCCAGCGCGACGACGAACCGGCCATCGCGGCGGCTCGGCAGGTAGTGGATGGCGGCGGCGCCGGTGTTGCCGGCGTCGACGACGACGTCCACCCCGTCGGGCACCGCGTCATCGAGCGCCCGCATGGCGTCGAGGTAGCGCACACCGGGGCCGTCGAAGGCAGGCGGAGTCAGCTCGCGGTACAGCACCGAGTCGGGCACCCGAAGTCCACTGAGCCGGCCGTGCCCGGACACCGCAGCCGCCAGCAAGCGCAACGACGCCTTTAAATCGTCGGTGTGCCCGTGGGTGCACGCGACGTACGGCGCCGCCGACCCGATGGACACCGTGCGGTCCGCGCGCAACGCGCCGTCAAGGCCGGCGCGCGCGGTGACCGGCAAGCGGGTTCCCACCACGAGGCACAATGCGCTGCCGGCCACTGCCTCGGCAACACCGGGGTGTCCCATGACACCGGTGACTCCCAGCGCCGACGCCGAACCCAAACCAGGAGTGCCGGCGACATCTTTTGCGTCCGGCACGCAAGCCACCCGCGCACGCAGCACGGCGCGCAAGCACTCCAACTCCGCTCGTGCATCGTCGCGCGCAACCTGTTCGCCCGCGATGATGGTGACCGAGCCGGTCGCCTGCCGCAGCGCACGAAGAATCGGATGCGGATCGCCGATGGAGCGCTGCCGCTCCGCGTCGTCCTCGACTGGGTAGCCGTTGGCCCTTACTGGCGCCTGTTGAATATCTTTCGGCAGCAATAACACTGCGGGGCCACCGGACCGCGCCGCCGCCAGCGCTGCCGGCAACACGGAGATGATGTCGGCGGGCGTCGTGACCCGACGGCAGAACACCGACACCGCCGAAAACACCGCCTCGGCGTTCAGCGAGCCATTGCAGCCGCTGGTGTCCTGAAAGCTACCCAACCCATCCATCGCCGTCGCGGGCTGTCCGACCAGGGCCAACACCGGCACCCGACTGGCCAACGACTCCCCCAGGCCCGGGACCAGGTTTAATGCACCGCCGCCGGAGGTTGCTGCCACCACGCCCACGCCGTGCCCGGCGCGGCTGTAACCATCGGCCATCGTGGCGGCAGAGAACTCATGCTTGGCCAACACCGCGGTAATGCCTGACCGGAAATATGCAGCGTCGTAAAGATCTTCGATGTTGGCGCCATCGACACCGAAAATGTAGTCGACTCCGCTCCTCGCGAGATAACCAACGATGTGGTCGACCACCCGGTGCGTCGTTGACATACCAAAGACACGACTCGCAGGCAACTAGGGTTCACCAGCGACATCTGCGCCAATGCCGCTACCACCGACTTTGGCGAGGCGGTTTGCACCACCCAGGTTCGCCGGGCTCTCCACCGGTCAACAATCTTCTACTGACGCAACAGATTTGGGCGGCTGCGGCCATTGCTGACCTGTGCGGCAATGCCACGGTGACTTACCGAACCCAGAAACGTCGTGAGCGCCCAGGTGTGCAATCGATCGGGAATCATCGCCGCAGGTCTCAGCACCGACTCGTTATGTGATACCTGCAGCTTGGTCACCCGGGAGACGGCCCTGACCTTGCGTCGCCGGGTGTCCTCATACCAACGCAGCGCGCCGGGCAGGTCACGGTGGGTTCCGTTGGCCAGATCGGACAGCGCCTTGCGCAGCACCATCGTGTCGAGCAGCGCCTGATTGGTCCCCTGCGCGAGGGTGGGAGGCATCGTATGAGCGGCGTCGCCGAGCAATGTCACAACGCCGTCGCCCCGTCGCGGAATCGAATGCCAGTAGTGCGGGAAGGGTGAAGGAGCCAGGTCGTCGTCGGTGAGCGCCTCCAGCACCCGATCCACCAAATCGGACCAGCCGCCGAAGTGAGCGCGGATCATCTCGATCGGGCGGTCCGGTCTGACGGAATCGGGCGACCACGGCAAGTCGAACCACCACTGCAGCGCGAACCCGCCGGAGGGCCACAGCCCGAGGTTTCCACCTGCGCCGATCATCATCAGCGCGACACTTCTGTCGTCAACCAGTGGCAGGTTGACCAATCCCTGCCAGCTGCACCAACCGGTCGCCGCGGCCGGTTTCGCGCCGACCACGTCGCGAACCACCGAGTGCAGGCCATCCGCACCGATCAGCAAATCTCCCTCGGCCGAGCTGCCGTCGTCGAACACGACCCGCACCGCGCCGGGTTCCCTGACCACCGCGACCGCATGAGCGCCGCAGCGGATCCGATCGTCTGGGAAGCCGTCACGCAGCCGTTCGAGCAACACTCGACGCGGAACCATCCGAATCGGCGCGCCAAGCCGGTCTGCGATCGCATCCAGATCCAACGTGGCCACCCGCCGACCCGTGGAGGTCAGGATCCGTACAGAAGACAGCTGCTGACCGGCCCCGCCCATGTCGACGCCCAGCTGCGCAAGCACCGTCGCGCCGTTCGACCAGATGGTCACCGCGCCGCCGGCCGCCGTCACACTCGGACGCCGTTCGAAGACGGTGACGTCATGTCCATCGCGCAGCAACCCCCGAGCGATGGCGATGCCGGCCACCCCGGCTCCGACGACCAGGATCCGAAGTGGTCGATCGCGCTGCGTCAATCCAGCTCTCCCATCAATCCTGGGCGTGCCGTTCGTAATCCCACCGTTCGAGTCGTTGTTGCACTCGTAGCAGGCCGGCCCCGGCCAGCGGCACGCCCAGGGAAAGGGACGACACCAACACGATCAACCACGGGCTCATCGCCAAACCTCCTACCGGTTATACGCCGGGCCGCGGCCAGAGGTTCATAAATGAACCGCGCGCGCAGGCGCGTCGTGTCACCAGGGAGAACCCGTGAACGGCCATGAACGGCCCGCTGCGCGCGATTCGCCGAAACGCCACTCGGATAGCCGATGCGATCGCAGACTGGAGGAGGCTCGTCGCTGCGCCCAGCCGAGTGCCCCGCAGCGGTATCTCGGTAGCCGGGAGGAAGGTCAGGACCTGATGCGCGCTGTCCGGCGAACGAACGCTCTTCCGCGGCACGGGCGGGTGCCAAGCCGCGCGTTGCGAGACCGTGTGGAATAGCCTTGTGCCGCAACCGGATAGCCAATTCCACAGCTGGATAGGACACGATGAGCGACTGCGAATCTAGCGACGAACTGGTCATCGAACTTCGCGGCGTGACGCGCGAGTATCGGGTCGGCGGTCGAACAGTGCGCGCACTGGACAACGTCGACTTGCGCCTCGTCGGTGGACATTTCGTGTCGATCGTAGGGCCTTCCGGTGCGGGCAAGAGCACGTTGCTGCACTTGCTGGGAGCGCTCGACTCCCCCGATTCCGGGTCGATCATCTTCGACGGCGACGAAATCGGCCGGTTATCGGACGAGCAGCAATCGGCGTTTCGCCACCGTCGGGTGGGGTTCATTTTTCAGTTCTTCAACTTGTTGCCGACGCTGTCGGCGTGGGAAAACGTAGCAGTACCGAAGCTGCTCGACGGCGTGCGGCTGGGCAAGGTGAAACCGGATGCCGTTCGGCTGCTGGAGCGGGTCGGGCTCGGCAACCGGACTGAGCACCGGCCGGCGGAGCTGTCCGGCGGCCAGATGCAGCGGGTTGCGGTTGCCCGGGCGTTGATGATGGATCCGCCGCTGATTCTTGCCGACGAGCCAACCGGGAACCTCGACTCCGCAACGGGTGCTTCGATTTTGGCGCTCCTGGCCGATGTTGCCCACGAACCCGGCCGGCTGGTGGTGATGGTGACCCACAATTCGGACGCGGCGGCGGTGACCGATCGGATGATCACACTGCAGGACGGCCGGCTCGGCTCCGACGTGCCGGTGGTCGCCGGATGAGGCCGGTTTCCACGATCGGCGCAGCGGCGAGCCGGCTGCGGGTGTTCAGCCTGCGTGAACTCGCGGTGCATCGTCGCCGCACGATCGCAGCGACCGCCGTAATGGCCGTTTCGGCAACATATTTGGTGGCGATATTCGGCATCTTCGGATCGATCGCCGGTTCGGTCACCCGGCTTTCCGACGGAATAGCCGGCATCGCCGCACTCGAAGTGTCCGGCATTACCGACGCAGGTTTTTCCGACGCGATCACCAACGAGGTCGCCGCGGTTCCCGGCGTCGAGGTCGCCGCACCGATGATCCGCATGTCCGCAACCACACCGTCGGGCCCTGTTCTGCTGCTGGGCGCCGATGCCAAAACCGCCGCATTGGGCGGGGCGCTCAAAGATGCAGTCCGCGGACAGGTCGCGGCGGCGGTCGAGGAACGCAGCACGGTCCGCGTCGGACCAGGACTTGGTTACACCAAAGGCGACAGGTTCCGGCTGGGGTCGGGCGAAGTCACCGTCGCTGGCGTGCTACACGACAAACAGGTCGCGGATCTCAACGGCGGACACTACATCCTTGCCTCACTTCCGCTGGCGCAGAACGTAACCGGCCGACAAGGCCAGCTCGACTCAATCCTGGTCACCACCAAACCGGGGGCAGATCTTGGCACTGTTCGCACCGCGATCACCGACGCGGTGAACGGCCGCGCCATCGTCGCAGAGCCGAGCTCGCGTGCGACCCGGGCCGGCGACGGCGTCAAGATGATGAATTACATGGGCTTGCTGGGCGCCGTGGTTGCCCTGGTGGTCGGCGCGTTCCTGATCTACACCACGGTGACCATGGCCATCACCCAGCGCCGGCCGGTGATCTCGATGCTGCGCGCCATCGGCGGCCGGCGCACCACGATCGTTCGCGACATGCTCGCCGAGGCAGCAGTTCTCGGTCTGGTCGGCGGCGCCATCGGGTCGGGCATCGGAATACTCGCGGGCCGCATCGCAATCGGCCGATTACCTCCGGCCATCACCCAAGGGCTCGAGGCCCGCGTCGAATACTGGCTGCCCGGCTACGCGATACCGGTCGCGCTCGCGGCAACGGTACTCACCAGCGTGGTCGCCTCGGCGATGGCCGCACGACAGGTCTACAAGGTCTCACCGATCGAGGCATTGGCACCCGTGGGGGTGTCAGCGGCGGACTTTGTGCCCCGTTGGCTGCGGGCAGCAAGCGGGGTGGGTGCCATCGCGCTGGTCGCGGTCTCGATCGCGATCCTGCTCGGCCACAGCGGAGCGCTCACCTTCGCCGCGATCGCCGGGTTGTTCTGCGCCGAGGTCGCCCTGGGCTTCGCGCTTGCCGCACCCATCGTCACGGCCACCGCGGCCGCCGCACGCATCTTCGGATCGAGCGGAGCGCTCGCGGCCGCGACCATCGAACGCGCACCGCGGCGAGTGTGGGCCACGGTGATGACCGTGCTCATCGCGGTGGTCACGACCGTCGTGATCACTGGTACCAACGCCGACATGGTCCGGTCCGCCCGTCGCGTCTTCTTGCCGGTGGCCGATGTCGACGTGTGGGTCAGCGCCGATCCTCCCGACAGTTACCCCGTCGACGCGCTACCCGACGGTCTTGCCGCCAAGGTGGCCGCGCTGCCGGGGGTGGCGCGTGTCGTGGAAGGCGCATTCGGGTTCGCCGTCGTCGGCGGTACCCGCGTGATGCTCGACGGCTTCTCCCGGGGAAGCGCCGACGGGTTCTATCACGCGCTCGACCAACAGCTCCGCGAGGACGTGCTCGCCGGCCGGGGTGTGGTGCTCTCGCAGAATCTGGGCAAGACGTTGCAGGTGCGGGCCGGCGACCGGCTGCAGCTGCAGACGCCGCGCGGCCCGCAGCAGGTAGCCGTGCTGGCCCTGGTGCCGTATTTCTCGACGGTCGTCGGCACCGTCGGAATCGACATCGGCCGGATGCGGGCTTGGTTCGATCGGCCGGCAGCGACGACGCTGCAGGTCACCGCCGCCCCCGGTGTGGATCGCGGTCGCCTCGCGGCTGACGTCCGCCGCGCCGTCCCGGCCCCGAACTACGTATACGACGGCCAGGCAGCGCTGGCGGGGCTCGAGGCGCCGCTGCGGCAGAGCATGTTCATCGCCAACGCCGTGTGGGTCATCGTCGTGCTCGTGGCCGGCGTCGCACTGTTCAACACACTGACGCTCTCGGTGCTCGAACGGCGGCGCGAGATCGGGGTGTTGCGCGCGATGGGGTCCAGTCGCCGGCTCACCCTGCGGATGGTTCTGGCCGAGGCGGCCGGCATCGGGGTCGTCGGCGGTGTCTTCGGACTGCTGTTCGGGGTGACCGACCAATGGTTGTACAGCCTGGCCAGCGGCGACGTCATGAATTTCGACGTGAGTTTCCGGCCGAGCCCGCTGGCGCTCGTTTTCGCTGTCGGCGCGGTGGCGATCAGTCTGCTCGGCTCGATCGCGCCCGCCCGGCGAGCCGCACGACTGAACATCGTCGACGCTGTCGGCGTCGAGTAGCGGCCTGATCGCCGGCCGAGCGACCGCCGGGGCGCCTTGATTTATGAACGATCGTTCGTATAGATTGTTCGGATGGTTTCCGTGACCGACGGCAGGCTCGCTCGGGGCGAGCGGGCACGAGCCGCGATCCTGGCCAAGGCCGCCGACATCGCCTCGGCGGAAGGCCTGGAAGGCCTCTCGATCGGCAGGCTGGCCCGAGAGTGTGGAACCAGCAAGAGCAATGTGGCCGCGCACTTCGGCTCCAAGGCGCAACTTCAGCTCGCTACCGTGCGCTACGCGACCGATGTGTTCATGCGCGAGGTCGTAAGTCCGGCGCTGAAGGCCCCACGAGGTCTGCCGCGACTGCTGGCGATTTACGACCAGTGGTGCGATTACTCGCGGCGACGGGTGTTTTCCGGCGGCTGCTTTTTTGCTGCCGTAGTTGCGGAGTACGACGCACGTGACGGCGCGGTTCGCGACGTGTTACGCCAATTCCGGATCGGGTCACTGGGTTTCCAGACGCGGTTGGTCGCCGAGGCTCAGCAGACCGGCGAAATTCGCGCCGACGCCGACCCTGCGCAAATCGCATTTGAGTTGGATGCCTTCACCTTGGGAGCGAACTCTCAGGCAGTGCTGTTCGACGACAGCAGCGCCTATGACAGAGCAACAGCAGCGATCGCAGCTCGCATTGACAGCGTCAGACCCGGTCGAAAGGACTGCGACACATGAGATTCCAAGGCCTCGACTGGGGCGCCATCAGGCTGGTTGCAGCATGAGCATGCGCGATCGGAGCAACCTACGGTTTCTCAACCATATGAAACCGTCGGACGCCGCGTTGCGGTTGCCCGTTCCCGGCGAGGGCGACGCGATGCCGACTCGCCTGCTGGTGAGTGAGGCGCTGGCACGGTTGTCCGCCGAACATCGATCCGTGATCGCCCGCTCCTTCTATCAGGGTCTGACCACCGGGCAGATCGCCGACGAACTCGGGATCCCCGAAGCTGTGGTGAAGTCGCGGCTGCATCACGCGCTGCACGCCTTGCGACTGATGGTGCAGACTCAGCTGGTCGCCGAAGCGCAAAAACCCGACATCTGGCCGCTGTCGCTCGGCGACACTGCCCATGGCAGCTGAACAGCCCAGAGCTTCAGACGATTTCAGCAGGACTAGTGTCGGGCAGGGTGGCGAAGCCCTGCACGTGAGGTGTACACGGCGGCGGCACCAGGGTCCGCCGTATGCTGCGAAGTTCGCCGGTATCGAATCCGGCGGCGGCGATCGCGTCGAGCGTTCTGCGGTTCGGCTCGCACCCGGAAGCCAGCCACGACCACGGCTTGGCGATCAGATCCTGGTAACGACCCATCGCCCCGTCGGCGCGAACGTGTTCGAGGACAACCAGCCTGCCTCCGGGAACCAGGACCCGCCGGATCTCACCGAGGGTAGCCGCCACATCATCGACCGAGCACAACACCAGCCCTACGTGCACTGAGTCGAAACTGTTGTCCGGGAACGGGATCGATTCGCCGACACCGTCGACGATGTCGACCGAGATGTTTTGGCGGCGGGCCAGAGCTGCAGCCATTCGCCGCATCGCCGGCTCAGGCTCCACTGCGGCCACCGAGGTCACCGTGGGCGGTAGAAACCGCAAATCGGTTCCCGGGCCGAGACCGACGATCAGCAGCCGTCCAGTCGCATTGCTCATCACCGCGCGCCGATACCGCCAGTAGAACAGGCGGTCGAAGATCGGCATGCCGAGCCGATAGATGTATGGGAACAACGGATTACGGCGACGTGGCATCGCCGGCTCCCAGATCCATCCGGAACGGCGGATAATCGTCGCGCATCAGCGAGACGTATGCGGCCACCCGGTAACGCCATCGGACGATACCTAACAGCAAATCGAACATACCCCGGTGGATCGTCCCGTTGGTCAACAAATGCAGCGCTGCGATAACGCACAGCACCTGCAGCAGCGGCTCCATCACCCAGCACAGCACGATCTGCGGTAACCCCAGCAGCCACCATTTCACCAGCACGGCCCACTTCGAGAGTTGTTCCGGATAGTCGATTTCCAGATCACCCGGGTAGTCGGGCCGAGACTTGAGCGTGAAAGGCGGGTACTTGTCGGTGGTGTTCATCGGGAATCTGTAGTTCATGAGTCGCCATGACCAGCGCAGCACACCGACGTTGAAGTCGAAGATAGGACGCGGGTAGCGTCCGGTGATCAAGATCGCGACACCGGCGACGGCGGTCAGCACCGGATACACCAGGTAGAGCAGAATCAGTATCGGGTAATGCGGCACGGCCAGCACGCACCACTTGGCTAACACGAGCCAGCGTGAGGGAGAGTCGATTTCGCTTCGCACTCGCACCGGATCGTGCGTGCTGGTCACCGGGAGCAGCCTCACCTCATCCACGTCGGCGTGACCGGCAGGCCGTTGCGATGGCGATATTCGGCGATTGCCTTCAGGTTCTTCAGCTCCAACAGGTGGCCGGCACCGAACATGTCCCAGAAGTCGCCCACCCACACCGGACGTTCGGGCGGCGCTGTGTCCGGATACGGGTTGCGGTCGTAGAACGGATGATGACAATTCGTCCATAGCACAACCGATCCCGGCTTGTTAAAGACCAGCTGCGCATCGACCACCCGCATCAAGTAGATCATCCACAGGTGTCCGCCCTGATCCCACGCGCAGTGATAGTCGACCGTGCGGGCATGCTCGTTGGCAACCGTACGAGTGTAGATCTTGGTCTCCGAACCGAGCCGGTCGTGGGCGAGCCACAAGCCAGGTTGTTCGGTGGGCGTGAAACCGCGAAGGCTGTATGTCCATTCCTCGAGACTGCTCGTGTGCGCCATGTAGTCGAACAACTCGTCCGGCGGACAGTCGATGTAGTCGTTGACGGTGCAGTACTGACCAAAGACCTGGTCATGCGGGTACACCGACCGCATCATCTCCATGATGATCGGAGTGGCCTTTTCCCGGGGGCTGGTCTCGATCCGGATCAGCCCGTCGATGGGCTCGGTGGTCCCGGTATGGGCGACAATATCGTCAAGCGCACACGTCGACATCGGTGCGGTCCTCCTTTGGGCTGGGACGTGTTGTAGTCCAACGGTTTAGCACCCACCGTTGGCGTCGACACACTGAAGACGCGGTCGACTCTGCACGCGGCAACCTGCACGACGGTGTGGTCAACCACTCGGTACGAAACATCTGCTCCCCAAGCGTGTGGCAATGCCGGTAACACGATGGGCGGGTGAGTTCAGTTCACCCCGGTGGGCGGACGCCCCTACAGCGAGCGCTCCAACAGCACCTGCCCGTCATCGGCGGAAACCACCTGAACCGCGGCGATCTGGTCAACCGGCGTCGAGATGCTGGCGGCCGGAGTTGCGGTGTGGCCGGGCTCGGCGACCCAGGTGGCCAGTTGGGTGCGGGTGCCGTCGCGGTCGACCACCACCATCGCCAACCTGTCGTGGGGGGCATAGACCGGGGCCAGGCAGACGCACTTCAGGCCGATGAAGGTGCCCCAGCGCTCGCCGCTGATCGACACCGTCGAGGCCAGCGCGGACGTCCCGATCTGCGCCATCGGCTGCGCGGAGACAGCCGCCGGCGGCGCTGACGTCAACGAATGGCCCGTCATCCCGATGAATACGGCGAGCGCCAACACCACGGCCGCCACGGCCCCGGCCGCCCAGGCCATCAGGCGGGCGCGACGGCGGCGATGGCGCACGGTGTTCAACAGCCTGGGCAGCAGCTCAGGGGACAACTGCGGACCCGATGCCTGGTCAGCTTCGTCGATCGCGGCCACCTCGTGGCGGTCGAGCTGCGACAGCAGAGCCGGCATACCGCTGAGTTCGCCGACGGACTCCCGGCACGCGGGGCAGTTGGCCATGTGGGCCTCGAACTCCCTGCGGTCGGCGGAAGACAGTGAACCCAGGACGTAGGCGGCGTCCCACATCGCATAGCCATGGTCGTCGGCCACGGACAACCCACGGTCACCGGGGCCATGTCCCCGTTGCGATGTCATCATTTCACCCCATCTCCTGCCAGCATCCAGTTTCGGTTGCCGATGACTGGCCGGATTCTCATAGGCGCTGTCATCGTGTCACTCCCAGCTCTTGCAGCGTGAGGCGCAGCGCCCGCACCGCATAGTGTAGTCGTGATTTGACTGTTCCCTCCGCGATCTGAAGGTCGGCGGCGATCTGGGCGGTGGTCCAACCGCGGTAGTACGACCGCTCGATCACCGCCCGATGTTCCGCCGATATGTGCGTCATTGCTTCGGCGATCAGCAGCCGGTCGAGGGCCGCGTTGACCTCGTCGGGCGAGGCCTGCTCGGGCGCGCCGGAGTCGTCGAGCGAACCGACGACATTGCGGGCCCGTGCGCTGCGGCTCTCGTCGATGATCAGGTTGCGGGCGACGGTGAACAGCCAGCCCCGTGCCGAGCGCTCGGTCTCATCGATGACTTCCGGATGCCGCCACGCCCGCAGCAGCGTCTCCTGCACGATGTCCTCGGAGCGGGCCCGGTCGCCGGTCAGCCGCAGCGCGTAGCGCCACAATGCGGCCGCGTGCTCGTCATAAAGCGCTTTCATCAGGGCGGCTTCATGGTCGGCCGGGCTGTCGACACGAGCCACTGGATCACCTCCTGCCAGTAGACACGAGTCCAACGCGCACCCAGTTCACGGCGCACATCGACGCTTGTGCGCTACCCCGAGGTCAGAATCCGCGGTCCGTCATCGGTCACCGCGACCGTGTGCTCCCAGTGTGCGGCGCGTGACCCATCAGCGGTAGCGACCGTCCATTGGTCGTCGAGCACGTCGGTTTTGCCAGTGCCCAGCGTCAGCATCGGTTCGATGGCGAGCACCGACCCAGCCGCCAGCAGCGGCCCCCGTCCCGGCGTCCCCTGATTGGGCAGAAACGGATCCATGTGCATGCGCCGGCCGATCCCGTGACCGCCGTAGCCCTCGACGATGCCGAACGAGCGACGATAGCGGGTCTCGGCCTCATGCGTGGCGGTCTCGATGGCATGCGAGACGTCGGTCAAGCGGTTGCCGGGCACCATCGCGGCGATCCCGGCTTCCAACGACTCCCTGGTGGCCGCCGACAGCGCGTCGTCGCCGGCGTCAAGGGGGCCCACACCGAACGTGATCGCCGCGTCGCCGTGCCAGCCGTCCAGAATCGCCCCGCAGTCGATGGAGACCAGGTCGCCGGCTGCCAACACCTCGTCGGCCGCCGGAATGCCATGCACCACACGGTCGTTGACCGACGCGCAGATCGACGCCGGATACCCGTGATAGCCGAGGAAAGACGGGATGGCACTGGCGTCGCGAATCACCGACTCGGCGATTTCGTCGAGGTCTAACGTCGACACGCCGGGCACCGCAGCTTCCCGCACCGCCCGCAGCGCAGCGGCGACCACCGCGCCCGCTGCGGCCATCGCGTCGAGTTCACCCGCGCTGCGCTGCGGCACGACCTTGCGACTGCGCAGCCCCGCCAATGGGATCACTACTACTTACCTAGAGCTTGCAAGGCTCGGGCGAACACTTCGTCGACGGTGCCCACGGCGTCGACGGTCTTCAACTCGTCGCGGTAATACTCCAGCAGCGGAGCCGTCTCGTCGCGGTAGACCTTCATCCGGTTGTGGATGACCTCCTCGGTGTCGTCGGCTCGGCCACGGCCCTGAAGGCGCTCGCGCAGCACCTCCTCGCATACCCGAAACTCCAGCACCGCGTCCATCTGGGTGTTGCGCCGCTCCAGCATGTCGTGCAGCGCCTGCGCCTGCTCCACCGAGCGGGGGTAGCCGTCCAGGATGAACCCGGCTGCCGCATCCGGCTCGTCGAGACGACTGTCGACCAGCTTGTTGGTCAGCTCAGAGGGCACCAAGTCGCCCGCGTCGAGGTACCGCTTGGCCTCCAGACCGAGCTCGGTGCCCTCGCGGATGTTCTTCCGAAACAGTTCCCCCGTGGAAATCTGCGGGACCCCGAGTTTGTCAGCCAGCTTCTGGGCCTGGGTGCCCTTACCGGCACCCGGTGGCCCAAGCAAAACAACTCTCACTTCAGGAACCCTTCATAGTTGCGCTGCATGAGCTGGCTTTCGATCTGTTTGACGGTGTCCAAACCGACGCCGATCATGATCAAAACCGCGGTACCGCCAAACGGCAGGTTCTGCACCTGCCCGGTGTTGCCGATCTGCAGGAACACGTTGGGCAGCACCGAGATCACGCCCAGGTAGATCGACCCGGGCAACGTGATGCGGCTGAGCACAAAGCGCAAGTAGTCCGCGGTCGGCTTACCCGGACGGATGCCCGGGATGAAGCCGCCGAATTTCTTCATCTCGTCGGCACGCTCGTCGGGGTTGAACGTGATCGACACGTAGAAGTAGGTGAAGAAGATGATCAGCCCGAAGTAGATCGCGATGTAGACCGGGTCGGCCGGGTTCGACAGGTAGTTGCCGACGAACTTGTCCCACCACGTGTTGCCCACGCCGCCGCTGCCGCTGCGGATGAGCTGGGTGATCAGGTGCGGAATGTAGATCAACGAGGACGCGAAGATCACCGGGATAACGCCGGCCTGGTTGACCTTGAGCGGCAGATACGTCGAGGTGCCGCCGTACATCCGGCGCCCCACCATGCGCTTGGCGTACTGCACCGGGATGCGGCGCTGGCCCTGCTCGACGAACACCACACCCACGATGATGATCAACGCGGCCACCACCACCGCGGCGAACACCGGGCCGCCGCGGCTGTCCAGAATCGTTTTGCCCTCGGCCGGGATGCGGGCGGCGATGCCGACGAAAATCAGCAGCGACATGCCGTTGCCGATGCCACGCTCGGTGACCAGTTCGCCCATCCACATCACCAGTGCCGCGCCGCCGGTCATCACCATCACCATCACAATCAGGGTGAAGATGCTCTGATCGGCGATGATGTCCAGGCTGCAGCCCTGCAGCAGCCCACCGTTGGCGGCCAGCGCCACGATGCTGGTGCTCTGCAGGATGGCCAGCGCGATCGCCAGATAGCGGGTGTACTGCGTCATCTTGGCCTGGCCGGACTGGCCCTCTTTGCGCAGCTCCTCGAACCGCGGAATGACCACGGTGAGCAGCTGCACGATGATGCTGGCGGTGATGTACGGCATCACCCCGACCGCGAAGACGGTCAGATGCAGCAGCGCGCCACCGGAAAACAGGTTGATCAGCGAGTAAATCTGCGCCGCCTGCCCGCCGCTGACCTGCGCGACGCACTTCTGCACATTCGGGTAATTCACGCCGGGCGACGGCAGCGACGCGCCAACCCGGTAAAGGATGACGATGCCCAGCGTGAACAGGATCTTTCGTCTCAGGTCGACTGTTCGCAGAGATGAGATGAAAGCCGAAAGCACTCTTCCTCCTGCGCAGCCGGGCTTTAGTCGCGGCGAGCCAATGGGGCTGGTCTGGCCAGCCTGGGTGGTCCTGCTTCACGCGCCAATCGCCCGCAGGCCAGAACCTGGTCAGGTGCGCGTCAAACAGTCTACGAGAGTATCAGCGCAGGCAGTGATCCGTTGCAGGCAGGCGTAGAGTTTCTGCTGGCTCATTACCTTGGCTAAGAATGATAATGCTTCTATCTTCCTCGTATCTTCCCTACCTCACCGCCGATCGGAGAGTCATGACACGCAGCGAAGGCGACAGCTGGGATTTGGCGTCCAGCGTGGGTGCGACCGCGACGATGGTCGCTACCGCGCGGGCATTGGCCAGCACCCAACCCGAACCGCTGATCAACGATCCGTTCGCCGAGCCTTTGGTGCGGGCGGTGGGCATCGACTACTTCGTTCGACTGCTCGACGGCGACCTGGCCGGTTTCGACCAGGAGAACCTGCCGGTGGATCCGCGCCAGATCGTCGCGAACATCGCGGTGCGCACGCGGTTCTTCGACGACTTTTTCACCCAGGCAGTCGACGCCGGTCTGCGACAGGCGGTCATCCTCGCTGCCGGCCTGGACACCCGCGCCTACCGGTTGGCCTGGCCGGGCGACAGCGTGGTCTACGAAATCGACCAGCCCAAGGTCATCGACTTCAAGGGCCGCACGTTGTCGCAACTGGGAGCTACGCCCAAGGCCGGGCACCGCTCGGTAGCGGTCGATCTACGAGACGACTGGCCTGCCGCCTTGCAGCACAATGGGTTTGACCGGTCGCAGCCGACAGCATGGAGCGCTGAAGGTCTGCTGCTGTATCTGCCTCCGCACGCCCAGGACCGGCTGCTCGATGAAATCACCTTGATCAGTGCGCCCGGCAGCATGCTTGCTACTGAATATCACCCCGATGGCGGCACGGCGCTGATCGAGCGCAGCAAGGAGATGGCCGGCCGCTGGCGCGACCAAGGCCTGGACCTGGACCTCTCGCAACTGGTGTATCAGGGCGAACGCAGCGTCGTGCCCGACTACCTGGCCGCGCACGGCTGGAAGGTTTCCACGTTGAGCCGTGCGGAGCTGTCGGCCAGCTACGGTGTGGCCTTTCCCGACGAGGCCGGCGCAACGCCGATGCGCCACACCGTCGCGGTCACTGCCGTGCGGCAATAGCCGCCCGGGACGGATGATCGGCCAGCTCCAGAAAGCGGTGGTACCGGTCATTCACCGCGCCGGTCCACGCCGGGTCGGGTTCGACGACGCGCTCGACGCGGGCCCACCGGGCCGCATCGGTCATCGACGACTCCAGTCCGACGGCCATTCTCGCCAGAAACGCCGCGCCCAGCGCCGCCCCTTCGGCCACGCCCGACACCTGCACGGGCCAACCGGTGGCGTCGGCGATGGCCTGCATCCACGGCTCGACCCGGGTGCCGCCCCCGGCGGCGAGGATGCGTCCGACGGCGACCCCGCTGCGCTCGACGAGCTGACGCACGACGAATCCGGACGCCTCGTAGGCGGCCCGCCGCACCGCGGCGGCGTCGTGGGTGAGGTCGAGGCCGTCGAGCACCGCACGGCGATCCGGATCGTGATACGGACAACGTTCCCCGCGCACATACGGCGACCACACCGGGACCCGCCGCGGGTCCGCGTCGCTCGGGTCGCCCGGCCCCAGCAGACGGTCCACCCAACCCAAAAACAGCCCACCGGCGTTACTGGGCCCACCGATCTGGCTCTTTCCGGCCGCGATGTGCGGGATGGTCCACAAGCCCGGAACCTGGCGCGCGTCCGGAATGGTCGTCCACACGATCAGCGTCGTCCCGCAGAGCACGAGCACGTCGCCGTCCCGTTCGGCCCCGGCCACCAGCTGCTCGCACAGCGCGTCGATGGCCCCGACCGCCAACGCCGAGTCGCTGTCGCGCACCTGCCCGGCCGTCACACCCGGGGCTTCCACCCGCGGCATGCGGTCGACCGTCACGCCGCACCCTCGGCAGACTTGCTCGCTCCAGCCGGTGCCGTCGAACAGCGGCCGCGTCGTGTACGCGGTGGCGAAGTCGATCACCGCATCGCCGGCCAGCGCGTAGTTGGCCACCGCCGGCGCCGGCCAATAGCCGGACGCATCAGGCGCCTCGCCGGCGGTCCAACGCAAGAACTCGGCCGCCTCACCGGTCGGGGGCAATGACGCGTCGAGTGTCACCGGTCTGATGGCGGCGGCCCGCTTCGCCCGGCTTCCCCGCGCTTGCGACCGCCGCGGCACCCGGCCGCGCCCGTCGCCGTAGAGCAGCCCCGGCGTGATGGGCCGGCCGCCGGAATCGACCGCGGTCAGCGACGGCACCATCGCCGACACCGCCGCTGCCCGGGCATCCGGCCGGGCCAGCTGGTCCAGCGCGGCCAGCGGGCCGCGCCGCCACGCCTCGTCGGCATCATGCTCCAACCGGTCGGGGGCGGGAACGCGTAGCTGATGCGGGATCCGGGCCCGCGCAGTCACCCGGCCGTCCTCGTCGGCGGCCACCGCTTTGACGGCGGTGGTGCCGATATCGATGCCAATTGTGACCTCTTTGCGTGACACGGGCGTAAACGTACGCCACCATAGGCACTCGTGACTCGTGCTTTGGTGACCGCCCCGTTGCGCGGCGACGGCTTGGAGAAGTTGCGTCGGATTCTCGACGTGGTCTATGACCCGTGGATCGATCAGCGGCCGCTGCGCATCTACACTCCGGAGCAATTAGCCGAACGGATTTCCGCCGAGGCCGCCGACGTCGTTGTGGTGGAAAGTGATTCGGTCGGCGGGCCGGTGTTCGAGCTGGGGCTGCGGGCCATCGCCTCGACCCGCGGGGACCCCAACAACGTCGACATCGCCGGGGCCACCGCCGCCGGGATCCCGGTTCTTTCCACACCCGGCCGTAACGCCGACGCCGTCGCCGAGATGACGGTTGCGTTGTTGTTCGCCGCAACCCGGCATGTGCTGACCGCCGACGCCGACGTGCGCGCCGGAGAGGTGTTCCGCGACGGCACCATCCCCTATCAACGGTTTCGGGCGTGGGAGATCGCCGGGTTGACTGCCGGGCTTATCGGTCTCGGCGCCGTCGGGCGCGCGGTGAAATGGCGGCTGGCCGGGCTGGGTATGCGCGTGATCGCCTACGACCCGTACAACGACGAGGCCACCCACAGCCTCGACGAGTTGCTCGCCGAAGCAGACGTGGTCTCCCTGCACGCGCCGGTCACCGATGACACCACCGGGCTGATCGGCGCCAAGCAGTTCGCGGCCATGCGCGACGGCGTGGTGTTCCTCAACACCGCGCGGGCCCAGCTGCATGACACCGACGCCCTGGTCGACGCACTGCGCAGCGGAAGAGTCGGCGCCGCGGGCCTGGATCATTTCGTCGGGGAATGGCTGCCCGTCGACCATCCGCTGGTCGGTATGCGCAATGTGGTGCTCACACCCCATATCGGTGGGGCGACGTGGAACACTGAAGCGCGGCAAGCACAGATGGTCGCCGACGACCTGGAAGCGCTGCTGGCCGGCCGGAGGCCTGTGCATATCGTGAATCCGGAGGTGCTTACGGCATGAGATTCGTTGACAACCCGGAGGAGGCCGTGCTCGCGGCGGCCAAGGACATGCTGCGCCGCGGTCTGGTCGAGGGAACGGCCGGCAACATCTCGGCGCGGTGCGAAGACGGCAACCTGGTCATCACCCCGTCGTCGGTCGACTACGCCGAGATGACGTTGGAGGATTTGGTCCTGGTCGATCCGGATGGCGGAGTGCTCAAGGCCGCCGAAGGGCGCTCCCCCTCCAGTGAGATGAAGTTGCATCTGGCCTGTTATCAGGCGTTCGACGACATCGGCAGTGTCATCCACAGCCACCCGGTGTGGGCGACCATGTTCGCCATTGCGCATCAATCGATTCCGGCGTGTATCGACGAGTTCGCCGTCTACTGCGGCGGTGATATCCGCTGCACCGAGTACGCGGCGTCCGGCACACCTGACGTGGGCGCCAACGCGGTCAAGGCGCTGGAGGGACGCGCGGCGGCGCTGATCGCCAACCACGGCATGGTGGCCGTCGGGCCACGGCCGGACAAGGCGCTTCATGTCACCGCTTTGGTCGAGCGCACCGCTCAAATCGTTTGGGGAGCAAGAGCTCTCGGCGGCCCAACGCCGATCCCTGAGGATGTCAACGCCGGGTTTGCCGGGATCTACGGTTATTTGCGCGCCAACCCGATGTAAGTCCCGCGCGCTGTTCAACCAGCCCGGTTGACCGGTCGACCTGCGCGCCAGCGCCGTGGTGACGTACCGTGCGCGCGGCGGAACAGCCTGCTGAAATATCCCGGATCGAAGATTCCGACCCGCCGGGCGATCTCGCTGACCGGAAGATCGGTCTCGCTCAGCATCCTTCGAGCTTCTGCCAAGCGACGCTCGATGATCCAATCTTGCACGGTACGCCCGGTGCGGCGACGCACGATGGTCGTGAGATAACCGGGAGTCATGCCGAGTTCGCGCGCCACATCACGCAGCGACAGCGGCTCGGTGTGCCGGCGCTCGATCACCGCGAACACTTCGGCCAACAGCGGTTCGCCGCTGCGCCGCAGACCGCCGACCACGTCGCCGGCCAGGCGAGCGAGATCGATGAGCAGCAACGTCAGATGCGCCAGCACAGCTTGCCGGTAACCCTCCTGCCGGGCGGCCAGTTCGGCTTCCATTGACCTGATTGCGCCTTCCCACGTAGCCCGCCGCGCTACCGGCACCTCGACCTGCAGCAGCCCGTCGGATTGCCCGTGCAGAAACGGGAATAGCAGGGGGTGGGACCGCCACGCCGGCCAGGGCGATCGGCCCTCACTGTCCAGCGCGGCAGGATCGAAAAATATCCCGACTCCCCCTCTGGCCGGCATTACCCGTGCCGGATCGATTACCGCTCCGGCGGCTACCACATAGAGGCATCCCGTGGAAGGGACATACCACAACACGGGAAAGTCGTGTATGTGACGACCATGTTCCACCAATTCGTCGCCCCCGCCACGAACCACCGACACCGGAGGCGTGTCCAGATCGCTGCGGTACTGGTAGATCGGGATACCGCCGCGATGCCTGACCAAACGCGCTGCCGTCGTCACACTACTAAAGATAGTCCTATTGTTTCCAAGAATCACCCAATTACCTTGTCGACGAAGGGTCCACTATGGAGATCATGACCGAACATCGTCCACGATCTACCACCCCCGCCACCGGTAATCGACACGACTACCTGCCCGCCGCCGGACGCGACATCTTCCTTCCGGGTTACGACATCCTGACGCGGCTGCTCGGCATGAAAAGGGTCTACGACACTCTCATCGCGCAGGCCGAGCTCGCCGACGGGCATCGTGTTTTGGAAATCGGTTGTGGTACCGGCAATCTCACGGTCCGCACCAAACGCATTCATCCGGGTGTCGAGGTGGTCGGCTCCGATCCCGACCCGTTGGCGCTCGCCAGGGCCGAGCGCAAAGGGCGCGGGCTGACCGGGATCCGGTTCGACCGCGGCTATGCCCAGCAGCTGCCGTACGGCGACGCGGAATTCGATCGAGTCCTGTCGTCAATGATGCTGCACCATTTACCGGACGACGTGAAAGCTGATGCTGCGGCGGAAGTGTTTCGGGTTCTGCGCCCCGGTGGACGACTGCACTTGGTCGACATCGGCGGCGCTATGACCCCGCACGATGGCCTGGTGGCTCGACTCATGATGCACAACCGTCACGTGGCCGGCAACACCGGTGACTCGATTCCACGCTTGCTGCGGGGTGCTGGATTCGAGTGCACAGAGGTCGCCAGCCATCGACAGCGCATCATTGGGCGCCTCACCTACTATCACGCCACCCGGCCCGCCTGACGCTGGTCTATCGCCACCTTGATCGCGCCGCTGTCGCCCTGGTTGGCGATGGCCAAGAATGCCTCACGCCACTGCTCCAGCCTGAACGTGTGAGTCAGCATCGGCCGCAAGTCGATTCGGCCGTCGACCGCCATGTCGAGATAGTGCGCGATCGCGTGCTTGCGCAGTCCGTCAACCTCCTCGACTCCGAAGGCGTTGGAGCCCACCCAGTTGATCTCCTTGAAATACAACGGGCTCCATTCCCACCGGCCCGGCGCGTGCACCCCCGCCTTCACCAGCGTCCCGCGTGCCTTGAGCACCCGCACCCCGACCTCGAAGGTTTCCGGCTTACCGACGGTGTCGTAGACGACGTCGAGTGCCCCGGGATAAGCCATCGGCAACCCTTGCAGCGGTTGGCGCAGCCGGCCGCCGCCCCAGCCAACCAACTCCTCGATCACGGCCAGCCGCGGCTCGTGCGCCACGACGAGGTCAGCACCCAATTGGCGGGCCAGCGCGGCCTGCGCCTCGAAGCGCGCCACCACCGCCACCGCAACCTGGGGGTAGAGCGCGCGCAGGATCGAAACCGCGCACAGTCCCAGCGAACCCGCCCCGTACACCAGCGCCCGACCCGACCGAGGCGGCGGGTGGCGGGTTACCGCGTGCAACGACACCGAAAACGGGTCGGCAAAAACCGCCAACTCGTCGGGCAGCGATTCGGGCACGGCAAAGAGCATGCTGTCGTGGGCGGGCATCAACTCTGCATAGCCGCCGGTCACGTCGGCTGACACCCCGGTGTGGATGCCGGGTTTGATGTCGCCGTCGCAAAAGTTCCAGCACAGGCTGTAGTCACCGGCTTCGCAAGCGGGACAACGTGGTTCGATGCCACGTGGCCCGCACGACAGCCACGGATTGAGCACCACCCGTTGTCCTGGTTCCAGCCCACGGGCCTGCGGGCCAACAGTCACCACGTCAGCGACCACCTCGTGCCCCATCACTTGCGGGAACGAGCAGAACGCCGCCATCGCGTTGTCGCCATCACCCTCGCCGAAATCCAGCAGGATCTGTTTGGAATCCGACCCGCAGATGCCGGTCAACCGGGGCCGGGTGATCACCCAATCGTCGTGTATCAACCGCGGGTCTGGAACATCCTGTAGCGCAACAGGACTGTGCGTGAGGGCATCCTCGGGTCCGCCGAACGGCTCGGGCGGTACCCCGAATACCAGCGCCCTCATTGCCGTGCCATCGCAGCCACGCCGGCAATGTAGGCGTCGAGGTCGGCATTTTTGGCGTCGACGACGGCTTTCATGTCCGGCAGGTAGTGCTCGACGCGATCGCTGTCCAACGCCGCGATAATGCCTTGCGCCACCTCCTCTGGGGGGACCTTGGGTCCGGTGTAGAGCGGATCGTCGTTGTCGGGCTGGTCCCAGATTTCGGTGTCGACGGGGCCGGGCTCGATCAACTTCACCGACACACCGGTGCCGTGCAGGTCGACGGCCATCGCTTCACTCCAGCCGCACAGCGCGAATTTGCTGGCACAGTAGGCTGTTTCGTGGATGATGCCCAGGCGCCCGCCCATGCTGGACACATTGACGATCACACCCTCGCCGCGGGCCAGCATGCGCGGCAATACGGCTAAGGTCAGCCGCATCGGCGCGAAGAAGTTGACCCGCATGACGGTCTCGACCGCGTCCGGGTCCAGCTCGGTGACCCGACGGCGTTTCGGGATCGCGGCATTGTTCACCAGCACGTCGATGCCGCCGAGGCCATCCCACGCGTCGAGCGCTAGCCGCTCGATGGCCGCGGTGTCGGCCAGGTCGGCGACCCACATCGCAGACTCGGGTGAATGGCGTCGGCAATCCGCGAGCACCGTCGCGAGCCGGTCCCGTCGGCGTGCGACCAGCCCGACGATCGCTCCGCCGGCGGCCAGCTGGCGGGCCAGGGCCGCACCCACTCCCGATGAGGCGCCGGTGATCAGTACCCGTTTTTCCGCCTTCGAATAGGACATGTCCAAAGCCTGGCCTGTCCGGGTGGTGATGCACAACGCCTTGCAACGGCCTTTCGCCGAGCACGCACCGCCCGAGTGGCCGCCCGCCGACAACTAAGTTATATTGGCTAAGTAACGATTTTTGGAAGGGTTGGTATGGCACGCGCAGATAACGACAGTTGGGACCTGGCCTCGAGCGTGGGGGCCACGGCGACGATGGTTGCGGCGGCTCGGGCGATGGCGATGCGCACCGAGCGCCCGCTGATCAACGATCCGTTCGCCGAGCCCCTGGTCCGGGCGGTGGGAGTCGACCTGTTCACCCGGCTGGCCAGCGGTGAGCTGGATCCGGCCGAGTTGCACGACGGCGAGCAGGCGGGCCCGGACCGCATGAGCGACAACATGGCGGTGCGCACCAAATTCTTCGACGAGTTTTTCCTCGACGCGACGAGGTCAGGGATTCGGCAGGTGGTGATCCTTGCCTCCGGGCTCGATTCCCGCGCCTACCGGCTCTCTTGGCCGCCCGGCACCGTCGTCTACGAAGTCGACCAGCCGCAGGTGATCCAGTTCAAGACGCGCACGCTGGCGAAGCTGGGCGTCGAACCCACCGCCGAGCGGCGTGCGGTGGCCGTCGACCTGCGTGATGACTGGCAGAGCGCGCTGCAGACGGCTGGTTTTGATCCCAGCCGGCCGACGGCGTGGAGCGCCGAGGGCCTGCTGGGCTACCTGCCGCCGGAGGCGCAGGACCGGCTGCTGGACACCATCACCGCGCTCAGCGCGCCGGGTAGCCGGTTCGCCACCGAAAGCGCACCCAACCCCGAGCCGGCCGACCACGACCGGATCAAGCAGCGGATGCAACAGGCCTCCGAGCGCTGGCGTGAGCACGGGCTGGACCTGGACATCACCGAACTCATCTACTTCGGCGACCGAAATGAGGCGGAGCCCTACCTGTCCGATCACGGTTGGCAGGTGACCGGTGACAGTGTCCGAGATCTGTTCGCCGCCAATGGTCTTGCACCGATGGAGGACGACATGCCGTTCGGTGAGCTGCGCTACGTCAGCGGTGTCTTGAACTAGCGGCGACCCAGGAGGTACGGCAATGCCACGTACGCAGGAAGACAGTTGGGATTTGGCCTCCAGCGTGGGTGCAACCGCAACCATGGTTGCGACGTCGCGCGCACTGGCCGCCCAAGGGCCTGACCCGCTGATCGACGACCCCTTCGCCGATCCGCTGGTTCGCGCGGTGGGTCTTGCTCCGTTCGTCCGGATTCTCGACGGAGAGGTCAGCCTGGACGATCACCCGGCACTGAATCGCAGGACTCGAGCGGAGCAGATCACTGTTCGCACACGGTATTTCGACGATTTCTTCACCGGTGCCACCGAGGCGGGCATCAGGCAGGCGGTGATCCTGGCTTCCGGGCTGGACACCCGGGCCTACCGGCTGCGTTGGCCGGCGGGCACGGTGGTCTACGAGATCGACCAGCCGCAGGTCATCGACTTCAAGACCAGCGCGCTGGCCCGTCTCGGCGCCGCGCCGACTGCGCAGCGCCGCGCTGTCGGTATCGACTTGCGCGACGACTGGCCGGCCGCGCTGCGAGAAAGCGGGTTCGAGGTCGACCAACCGACCGCGTGGAGCGCCGAAGGGCTGCTGCCCTATCTGCCGCCCGAGGCTCAGGACCGGCTGTTCGACGACATCACCGCGCTGAGCGCGCCGGGCAGCCGGCTGGCTACCGAAGACATTCCCGACCCCGGCGCCTTGACCGGCGAGCATGCTCAGCGAATCAGTGAGCGGTGGCGCCGGCTCGGTTTCGACCTCGATGCGGCTGACCTGTTCTATCCGGGCGAGCGCAGCATCGTGGTCGACTACCTGGCCGACCACGACTGGCAGGTGACGCTGTTTCCGGTCCGGGATCTGTACCAGCGCAATGGTTTCGAGTTTCCCGACGACGAGATGATGGCGGAATTCGCTGAGATGAGGTATGTCTCGGCGACGTGGCGAGGGCGGACCGATGACTCGCACTCATAACGACACCTGGGACCTGGCGTCCAGTGTGGGCGCCACCGCGACGATGGTGGCGGCCGGGCGGGCGCTGGCGACCAAGGATCCCCGCGGGTTGATCAACGACCCGTTCGCCGACATGCTGGTCCGCGCGGTGGGGGTGGACTTTTTCGTCAAGATGATCGACGGGGAGCTCGATCTATCCACCCTCGAGGACTGGTCACCGGCCCGCGCACAGGCGATGATCGACGGAATGGCGGTGCGCACCAAGTATTTCGACGACTACTTCGCCGACGCCACCGGTGCCGGTGTTCGGCAAGTGGTGATCCTGGCCGCCGGGTTGGACTCGCGTGCCTACCGGTTGCGCTGGCCGGCCGACACGGTGGTCTATGAGATCGATCAGCCTCAGGTGGTCGATTTCAAAACCGCTGTATTGGCCGGCGCCGGCGCCGAGCCCACCGCAACACGGCGCACCGTCGGCGTCGACCTGCGCTCGGATTGGCCGGCAGCGCTGCAGAAGGCCGGGCTGGATCCGACCGTTCCGACGGCCTGGCTGGCCGAAGGACTGTTGATCTACCTACCGTCGGAAGCTCAGGACCGGTTGTTCGACAACATCACCGCGCTCAGCGTTCCGGGCAGCACGATCGCGACCGAATACGTGCCCGGCATCCGAGATTTCGATGCGGAGCGGGTCCGTCAGATGTCCGAGCCGCTGCGTCAACTCGGTGTCGACATCGACATGGCGTCGCTGGTGTACCCCGGCGAACGCAGCCATGTCATCGAATACCTACGCGGCTGCGGCTGGTCCGTCAGCAACGTGTCACGAGCGGAACTATTCACCCGCAACGGAATTGACGTCCCAGCGGTCGAGGACGACGATCCGCTGGGCGAGATCATCTTCGTCAGCGGGACACTCGCAGGCTAAAGGCGCGGCTCCCCGAGCCACAGCACGCTGGCACCGGTCAACGTTCGCTCGGCCTCGTCTAACAACCCGACCAGCGACTGTGTGACCAACGCGCCCACCACATCCGGCAGGGACGCGGCCGGTTGGGACGACGGGCGTGGCCGCAGAAGGTCCCACACCGACGAGCGCGGGTAACTGACCAGGCGGACGTCGGCGTCGGCGTCCAGACCGGCCAGCACCTTGGCCCGGCGCACCGCGGTACGCAACCCACCGAGTTCGTCGACCAACCCGCGTTCGAGGGCGTCCGCGCCTGTCCAGACCCGGCCGCGCGCCACTTCGTCGACGGCCTGCGTGCTCAGGTGCCGGCCCTCGGCGACGCGCTGCACGAAATCGGTGTAGAACAGATCCGCTTCAGCCTCGACCAGGGCCTGTTGTTCGGGGGTAAACGGCTTGTTGATCGACCACGCATCGGCATTGGCGTTGGTACGCACCGCATCCGAGCCGACACCCAGCCGCTGCTTGAGTTCCCGGGCGACCAGCTTGCCGGTCACCACACCGATCGATCCGGTGATGGTGCCGGGATTGGCCACTATGGCGTCGGCGCTCGTCGAAATGTAGTAGCCGCCGGACGCGGCGACGGCACCCATAGAGGCAACCACCGGCTTGCCCCGACCGCGGGCCTTGATCACCGCACGCCAGATGGTCTCCGACGCGGTGACCGAGCCGCCGGGGCTGTCGACCCGCAACACAATCGCCGAGACCGAGTCGTCGGCCGCCGCGTCGCGCAGCGCCGCGGCGATGGTGTCTCCGCCGGCGGCCGAGATGCCGAACGGCAGCGTCCGTCGACCGCGTCCACTGATGATCGGGCCCGCCACGGTGACCACGGCGACGGCCGGCTTGGACCGCCGGCCCGGAATCGGCACTGGCGGTGCCGGGCGCGGGGCGCTCGCGCGCGCATAACGCGACAGGTAAAGCCGCGGCGGAGCGGACTCGCTGTCGGCGTCGCCGGTTTCCGATGAAATACCCTCGGCGCCAACGAGTTCAGCGATTCTGGCGTACGCCTCGTCGCGGTAGCCGATACGATCCACCAGCTTGGAACTGACCGCGTCGTCGCGCAGCAGCGGAGCGCGGTCCGCCAGCGCGTCGACGGCGTCGAGGTCGATTTTGCGCGAGTCGGCCACCGCCTGCCACACCTGGGCTTGCAAGCTCTCCAGCAGCCGGCTGTCGGCCTCGCGATGCGCGTCGGTGTACCGGTCCTGGGTGAAAAGGTTTGCCGCCGACTTGTATTCGCCGCGGGCGACGAACTGCGCTTCGATGCCGGCCTTTTCCAGCGCGTCTCGCAAGAACAGCGCATTGGTGGCGAAACCGATCAGCCCGACGGTGCCCGACGGCTGCATCCACACTTCGCCGAACGCCGATGCCAGGTAGTACGACAGGGTCCCGGGATACGTTTCGGCCCACGCCAACGACGGTTTGACCGCGGTGAACGCGGCGATGGCTTCACGCAACTCCTGAACCGGGCCGGCCGGCGCGGCCGGCATCTGCACCTGGGCGATCAACCCTGCCACTCGCGGGTCCTCGGCCGCCCGGTGAACCGCGGCGACGGCTTCGCGCAGCACCGGCGGCCGGCCACCGCCGGTGACGATGGCGAGCGGGTCGAAGCCGCTGGTCTCCGGTGGCGCGGCGTGCAGGTCGAGTTCGAGCACACAGTCCTTCGGGATGCCGTGGTGGCGGGCGGTGTCGACCCGGCGTATCAGTGCGCGCACATCGTCGGCGCCGGGCGGGGTGGGCAAGAAGTCGAGCATGCCGTCGAGCGTACCGACGGTGTGCCTACGGTGATGAGATGCGCTTCTCGATCTCCATTCCCCAGCTCGACTCGAGCGGCTTCGATGCCGCGGGCGTGCGTTCCTATCTGGCCCGTGCCGAAGAACTCGGATTCGAGGGTGGTTGGACGCTCGAACAGGTCATCGGCCCGGCCCCGCTGCTGGCGCCGCTGGAGTTACTGGCGTTTGCCGCCGCCTGCACCGAGCGGCTGCGGCTCGGCGTCGCGGTTCTGGTCTCCTCACTGCATGAGCCGCTGCAGCTGGCGTCCGCGGTGACCACCGTTGACCGGATCAGCCACGGCCGGCTGGACGTGGGCGTTGCGCCCGGCGGCGGGTCTCGCCAGTTCTCCGCCTTCGGAGTGGACAAGGCGACATTCGTCGCCAATTTCACCGAGGGCCTGCGGCTGATGAAGGCGGCATGGTCGGACGAACCCCGAGTGACCTTCCACGGACGGTTCCGGCAGGTCGACGACCTGCCAATTCAGCCCAAACCGGTGCAGCGGCCTCATCCGCCGATCTGGTTCGGCGGGCAGGCGCCCACGGCGCTGGCGCGGGCCGTGCGCCACGGCGACGCCTTCCTGGGCGCGGGTTCGTCGACCACCGCGAAGTTCGGCGAGGCCGTGCGCATCGTCCGCCGCGAGCTGGCCGACCAGGGCAAAGACGCCGAGCGGTTCACCATCGGCAAACGGGTCTACCTGATGGTGGACGACGATGCCGAGCGGGCACGTGAGCGCGTGCTCGCCGGGTTGCGCCGCATCTACGGTCGCATGCGCGGCATCGACGAGGTGCCCGTGTACGGCACACCCGACGACGTTGCGCGCGGCTTGCGCGACGTCGTCGCTGCCGGTGCGCAGATGATCCTGCTCAACCCGCTCGGCGACGACGTCGCTGCGGACCGCGAGCAGATGGAACGCCTTGCTGCCGAAGTGCTTCCGCAACTCACCTGATCCCGCGAGCGTCGTCCGCGCGGCCGAGAATCTGCGATTCCCCGATCCGTGCCGAAAAGTCGCGATATAAAAACCCGATGGTTCTCAAAGTGAGGGTGTCGCCGGACCTGATCGGCGGAAGCGTCGACGAGGGTTATGGCAAAGTCGCCGACGCGTTTCGCGCTAACTTCGCGGCCGGCCACGAAGTTGGCGCCGCGGTGGCCGTCTATCGCGACGGCGTCAAGGTCGTCGACCTGTGGGGCGGCTATCGCAACGGCATCACCAAGGACCCTTGGCAGCACGACACCATGGTCAACATGTTCTCGACGACGAAAGGTGTTGCTGCCCTCACAGTTGCACGGGCCGTGTCACGGGGGCTGTTCGGCTCGACGACAAGGTGGCCGACCACTGGCCCGAATTCGCTCAAGCCGGTAAGGCTGATGTGACGGTGCGCCAGCTGCTGGGCCATCAGGCGGGCCTGTGCGTGTTGTCACCGGCGCCGACCACGCAAGAGGTCGCTGACCCGGCGAAACTCTCCCCGATCCTCGCGGCCCAAAAGCCCGCCTGGCCGCCGGGCACGCGGCATGGCTACCATGCGATCACGCTGGGCTGGTACAAATCCGAACTCATCCGCCGCACCGATCCTGCCGGGCGCACGCTGGGCCGATTCCTCGCCGACGAAATCGCGAGGCCGCTGGGGCTGGATTTGCATATCGGGCTTCCGGACTCGGTTCCCCGCGACCGGGTCGCCTATCTGCACCACTGGAAGCGCGCGGAATCCCTACTGCACCTCAATGTGATGCCACCCGCCCTCTTCGCCGCGTCGCTGAATCCGATGGGACTGCTCGCGCGAGCGGGCTCCCTTCCGCGAGGCGTCGTACCCTGGGACGGCGACTACAATCGCGACGACGTGCGCGCCCTCGAGATCCCGTCGGCCAATGGAATAGGAACAGCCGCTGCGGTTGCCCAGCTCTACGGCGCCGCTGCAACCGGGGATTCTGCGCTGGGCCTGACCCGACCCGTGCTAAGCGAGCTCGCGGCGCCGCCCGCTTCGCCTAGTCGCGGACGGCGTGACCGGGTTCTGAAGGTCGACTCCACCTTCTCGCTCGGACTCTCCAAGCCGGTGCCGATGTTCATCTTCGGCTCATCCGACAAGGCGTTCGGCACAGCGGGTTTCGGCGGTTCGTTCGGGTTCGCCGACCCCGACACCGGAATCGGATTCGCTTATGTCATGAACCGGCTGGGTTTCCACCTGTGCAGCGACCCCCGCGAACTGGCCGTGCGGCAAGCCGTGTTCCGCGACGTGTTGGGCGTGCGACCGCAAACCTAGCCGCCGCCGGCTGGGCTAGAGCTCGGTGACCGAGCCGCCCGCAGCGGTGATCTTCTCCCGCGCGCTGCCGCTGAACTTGTGTGCGGTGACGTCGGCCTTGACGGTCAGCTTCCCGTCGCCGAGAACCTTGACCAGTGAGTTCTTGCGCACCAATCCCTTGGCCACCAGCTCGTCGACACCGATCGAACCGCCTTGCGGGAACGACCGATTGATATCGCCGACATTGACGATCTCGTATTCGGTGCGGAACCGGTTGCGGAAGCCCTTCAGCTTGGGCAGGCGCATGTGGATCGGCATCTGGCCACCCTCGAAGGTGACCGGCACTCTCTTTCGGGCCTTGGTGCCTTTCGTGCCGCGCCCGGCGGTCTTGCCCTTGGAACCATCACCGCGACCGACCCGGGTGCGTTTGGTTTTCGACCCGGGCGCAGGGCGCAGGTCGTGAAGTTTGATCGTCATTGCTTCTTCCCTTCGCGGGTCGTCTTGACGGGTTCGACCTCGACGAGGTGCTGCACGACCGCGATCAAGCCGCGGGTCTGCGGGTTGTCCTCACGGACCACCGACTGGCGGATCTTGCGCAACCCCAAGGTGCGCAGGCTTTCCCGCTGCTTCCAGCGGGCGCCGATGGTGCTGCGCACCTGGGTGATCTTCAGCTCTGCCATGGCCTATGCCGTACCCTCCCGCTCACGACGTGCAGCAGTGGCGGCCAGCGCTTCGCTTTCCCGCCGCGCCTTCAACATGCCGGCCGGAGCGACATCCTCGATGGGCAGCCCGCGACGCGCGGCCACCTCCTCGGGACGCTGCAGCAGCTTGAGCGCGGCCACGGTGGCGTGCACCACGTTGATGGCGTTGTCGCTGCCCAGCGACTTGGCCAAAATGTCATGCACCCCGGCGCATTCCAGCACCGCACGGGCAGCGCCGCCGGCAATCACGCCGGTACCGGGGCTGGCGGGGCGCAGCAGCACCACGCCGGCGGCTGCCTCGCCCTGCACCGGATGGGTGATGGTGCCACCGATCAACGGCACCCGGAAGAAGCTCTTACGGGCCTCCTCGACACCCTTGGCGATCGCGGCCGGGACCTCTTTGGCCTTGCCGTAACCCACACCGACCATGCCGTTGCCGTCGCCGACGATGACCAATGCGGTGAAGCTGAATCGCCGGCCACCCTTGACCACCTTGGAGACGCGGTTGATGTTGACCACCCGCTCCAGGTAATTGCTGCCGTCGCGGTCACGACCGCGGCCGCCGCGATCGTCACGTCGACTGCGACCCTCACGCCCCTCGCCGCGTCCTTCGCTGCGTCCTTCGCTGCGAGGCACGCTTGTGCTGTCCGGAGCTGCCGCCCCCGACGTCGGCTGCTCCGTCATCGCGCAGTCCTTCCCTCGTCAAAGCTCGTCATCAGAATTTCAATCCGCTCTCGCGCGCCGCATCGGCCAGCGCTGCGATCCTTCCGCCGTAGTTGTAGCCGCCCCGGTCGAACACCACCGTCTCGATACCGGCGGCCTTGGCGCGCTCGGCGATCAACTGGCCGACTCGCACGCTATGGGCCTTCTTGTCTCCCTGCACCGCACGCACATCGGCCTCGATCGAGGACGCGGCCGCCAGTGTGGTGCCGTTGAGGTCGTTGACCAGTTGCACGTGGATGTGCCGCGCAGATCGGTGCACCACGAGCCGCGGACGCTCCGGCGTACCGGAGATCTTCTTGCGCAGCCGTGCGTGCCTGCGCAGCCGCGCGGCGCGGCGTGCGGCGGATACGCTCTGCCCCACGGGTTTGCGCGCCTGTGCTTGTGTTCCAGCCATGACTACTTACCTGTCTTTCCGACCTTGCGGCGGACCTGCTCGCCCTCGTAACGTACGCCCTTGCCCTTGTACGGGTCGGGACGACGTAACCGGCGGATATTCGCCGAGATCTGGCCGACCTTCTGTTTGTCGATCCCGGACACCGAGAACTTGGTCGGCGTCTCCACCGCGAACGTGATGCCTTCCGGCGCCTCGACCACCACGGGATGGCTATATCCAAGCGCGAATTCCAGCGCGTTTCCCTTCAGTTGCACGCGGTAACCGACGCCGAAGATTTCCATCTTGGTGGTGTAGCCCTGCGTCACACCGGTTACCAGGTTGGCCACCAGGGTGCGTGACAGCCCGTGCAACGAACGACTACGCCGCTCGTCGTTGGGCCGCGTCACCACAATGGCGCCATCGTCGTTGCGCGACACCCTGATCGGCTCGGCGACCGACAGCTCCAGGCTGCCCTTGGGGCCCTTGACCGAAACGTTCTGGCCCTCGATGGTCACGTCGACTCCGTCCGGAACCGGGATCGGCTGCTTACCAATGCGCGACATCGATGCTCCCTCTACCACACGTACGCGAGGACTTCGCCGCCCACGCCCTGTCTGGCTGCCTGACGGTCGGTGAGCAGGCCCGAGGAGGTCGAAATGATCGCCACGCCAAGCCCGCCGAGCACACGCGGCAGATTGGTCGACTTCGCGTAGACCCGCAGACCCGGCTTGGACACCCGGCGCAGGCCGGCGATGCTGCGCTCCCGGCTGGGCCCGTACTTGAGCTGCACGACCAGCTCCTTGCCGACCCGCGCGTCTTCGACGCGGTAGTCGCTGATGTACCCCTCACGCTTGAGGATCTCGGCGATGTTGGCCTTGATCTTCGAGTGCGGGAGGGTCACCTCTTCGTGGTACGCCGAATTGGCGTTGCGCAGACGTGTCAAGAAGTCTGCGATCGGGTCCGTCATAGTCATTTAGCGCTGCTCCTCTTCATCGCTGCGCTCTGTATCGTCGACAACGCGGTCATAGTTGCGTCCTATGTCCCGTCACCAACTGCTCTTCTGCACACCGGGCAGTTCACCGGCGTGCGCCATCTCACGAAGACAGACGCGACACAGCCCGAACTTGCGGTAAACGGCACGCGGGCGGCCGCATTTGCTGCAGCGGGTGTAGGTGCGCACCTTGAACTTCGGCTTGCGCTGAGCCTTGTTGACCAGTGCCTTCTTCGCCATATGCTCAGTTCTCCTTGAACGGAAAGCCGAGGGCCCGCAACAGCGCTCGTCCTTCGTCGTCGTTCGTCGCCGAGGTGACGACGGTGATGTCCATGCCACGGGTCCGGTCGATGGAGTCCACGTCGATCTCGTGGAACACCGACTGCTCGGCCAGCCCGAACGTGTAGTTGCCGGCGCCGTCGAACTGCTTGGGCGACAGGCCGCGGAAGTCGCGGATACGCGGCAGCGCGATCGAGGTGAGCCGGTCGAGGAATTCCCACATCCGATCGCCGCGCAGTGTCACCCGCGCCCCGATCGGCATGCCCTCGCGCAGCTTGAATTGCGCGATCGATTTGCGGGCCCGCCGGATCTCCGGCCGCTGCCCGGTGATCATCGCCAGGTCGTTGACCGCGCCGTTGATCAGCTTGGCGTCGCGGGCGGCGTCGCCCACACCCATGTTGACCACAACCTTGACCACGGTCGGGATCTGCATGACGTTGCGGTAGCCGAACTCTTTGTTGAGCGCATCGCGGATCTCGTCGCGGTAGCGCATCTTCAGCCGGGGCTGAACTTTTTCTGCCGTCGTCATCAGATGTCCTTGCCGTTGCGCTTGGAGATGCGGACCTTCTTGCCGGTTTCCTCGTCGAACCGGTACCCGATCCGGGTGGGTTTGCCGTCGGAGTCGACCACCATCACGTTGGAGACGTGAATCGGGGCTTCCTGGGTGACGATGCCGCCCGAGCGGGCGCCGCGCTGATTGGTCGAGATCGGGGTGTGTTTTTTGATCCGGTTGACGCCCTCGACGAGCACCTTGTTGCGGGCCGGGTAGGCCTGTAGGACCTTACCCTTGGCGCCCTTGTCCTTGCCGGAGATGACCAGCACGGTGTCGCCCTTGTGGACCTTCATCTACAGCACCTCCGGGGCCAGCGAGATGATCTTCATGAAGCGCTTTTCCCGCAGTTCCCGGCCGACCGGCCCGAAGATGCGGGTGCCGCGCGGGTCGTTGTCAGGCTTGATGATGACGGCCGCGTTCTCGTCGAACTTGATGTAGCTGCCGTCGGGGCGGCGGCGCTCCTTGACGGTGCGCACCACGACAGCCTTGACGATTTCGCCGCGCCTGATGTTGCCGCCGGGGATGGCGTCTTTGACCGTCGCCACGATCACGTCGCCGATACCGGCGTAGCGTCGCGACGAGCCGCCGAGCACCCGGATGCACAAGATCTCCTTGGCGCCGGTGTTGTCGGCGACCTTCAGCCGCGATTCCTGCTGAATCACCTAGATCTCCTGACCTGGTTCGCGTGTGCACGACAGACGGGTGCTATCGCTGTCTGACGTGCGTGGTCTTCATCGCCGAACGGCACGCGGGGCCGGCAAAGTATCGTGCACGCGCCGGCCGAGGTCTGCCCACGGCAACCCCTAGAGTCTAGGGGATCACCTGCTCAGAGCCAAATTTGAGGGCTAGCCGCTTATGCTGCCGATCCTGCGGATATCGCCGAGGTGGTGAACACCTTCGTGCATCGCCTGGCGGACGAGCCAACGCGCCGTCCGCTGCTCCCCTGGCAATCGCGTCGCGACGCGGTCCCAGTCGTGTTCTCCGGTACGCGCGACTTCCTCGCAGAAGCCGGACGCGGCCGCACCCAGTTCGTCCAGCATGGCGGTCAGATCGCATTCGTTGTAACGGAACCTTTGCGCCCTTAGGTCGTTGAACATCGGTTCCAGCGCCGGCCGGACCTCATCGCGGGTCCGGTGCAGCCGGATGGTGAAGGTCATGTAGACGTCGCGCAGGTGGCAGACATACTCAGCGACCGACCACACCCGCGGGCCGGGGCGCCGCCGCTGCGTCTCAGGTGGGATGTCGGCGACGGCTGCACCCACCGCGGCCGGTAGTTTCTCGATGGCACGAACGGCCTGGCCGATGCTGATCTCTGGATAGGTCAGCGCGCACACATCGCAGGTGTGGTCTTCGGCAGCCAGCGGCGGTAGCTGCCCACGGAACATGGGAATATTGTGCACCGACCCGAGAATACGAGGTCTGGCCGAACAATTGTTCGGATCGAGGTCTTTGTTTGAAGCTGCGGGTGGGCAATTCCTCCGATGTAGGCCTCTCGTCGGTTTCAGTTATTTCCGCCCCACAAGGATTTTAGCGAGGTAGTCTCCTACCATCCGAGAATTGATTCGTCGATTTCGGTGCTCAGTGGCCAGCTGGCGAAACCCCTAATACCTGTAAAACCATCGATTTAGGGGCGGAGAAATGAAAATTCGGTTCATGACAGCAGCAGCAATCACGGCAGTGTTGGCAGCACCGGCGGCGCACGCCGACACCACCGAGTTCCTGCAGGACGTGGAGGCGGCGGGGTTCACCGATACCGCCTCCGGCGCTACCGGCCTCGAGGAGGCAGGAACGTACATCTGCGCTCAGCTTGACCAAGGCCAAGACCCCGCAACCTTGGTGGAGGGAGAACTTCTGACAATGACCAACCTAAACCCATATCAGGTGGGTGAATTCATGGGGATAGCGGTCAGAGATCTGTGCCCACTGCACTTCCCTGAGGTGGAAGCGTGGGCGAATTCAGTCTCACAATCCCAAGCCATCGTCACGGCAACCACAGCACACTAATTCGGGCTGTGCTTTAGCCAGCTTGAGGACCATCGGCAAGGTACGCCGGACCATCTACCTGTCGACCACGCAGCGAAACCCGATATGAGTGGTGGCGCTGTCCTGCGACTGCGGCGAGCGCGCCGCCGGCCGGTAGCGGTGGCAGTACTCGGGCGCGCACAGATGCGAGCCGCCCTTCAGGGTCTGGTTGACCCCCGGATCGGGGGGCCCGGTCGGCGTGCAGCAGGCTTTCGGCGGCTCCTTGAGCCGGTGATGGGGCGAGAATTCGGTGGTCGTCCACTCCCAGACGTTGCCGATCATGTCGAGCAGACCCACCGGGTTGGGCGGGAATGCCCCCACCGGCGAGGTCCCCATCCAGCCCAGGGCGCCGTCGTTGCGGTATGGGAATCGGCCCTGCCAGGTGTTGGCCATCAACTGCCCGCCCGGCTTTTCCTCGTCGCCCCAGGGGTAGGTCGTCGTGGTCCCGCCGCGCGCGGCGTACTCCCACTCGGCCTCGGTGGGCAGACGCCGCCCGGCCCACCGCGCATAGGCCGCGGCGTCGGGATAGGCGACCTGCACGACGGGATGATCAGCCTTGTCGGCGATGTCACTGTCCGGGCCGAATGGGTGTCGCCAATTCGCGCCGGGAACCCACTGCCACCATTGCCGCCAGTCCCGCAGATCCACGGGTCCCGCCGTCGGTCGAAACACCAGCGCCCCCGGCTGCAGATCGTTTGGGTCGGCTCCGGGGTACAGCGCGGGGTCGATGGGTTGTTCTGCGACGGTCACATAGCCTGTGGCAGCGACGAATTCGGCGAATTGGGCGTTGGTCACCGGATGGCGTTCCATCGCGAACGCATCGACGACGGCGGTGTGTATCGGCGCCTCTTCGGGGTAAAAGCTCGTCGAGCCCATCCGGAACGATCCGCCGGGCAGCTCGACCAGCTCGGTCAGCTCTACTTCAGTCACGCGAAAACGCCAGCGCCAGCTTCTTTTCCAGATCCTCGTATGCAGTGCCGGAGATGTCGACGGTGACCTGCGTGATGGTGCCGCCGGTGAATCTGAACGGCGCCTTGTATCGGCGCGACACCGCTGAACCGCTGTTGCGCCCGACGCTGATCGTGGCGCCGGCCAACCCGAAGGTTCCCGGCTGTGTCGTCATGTCCGGCAGGGTTGCGACGGCCTGGCCGTCGATGTACAGCACGGCATCACCGAGCGGTGTGTGGCTGTTCGGGACCGTCCCTGAGCGCGTGTAGTGGACGCCGAAAAGGTGGCGACCCAACGGCACCGCGCCCGCCGACGACAGCGTCTGTTCCCGCTCCCCGAGGAAGTTGTAGACGTAATGCAGCCGCCCGTCCTGGATGAACAGAACGTGCCCGCCGTGGGCGCCGCCCTGTTTGAACAACACTCCTTCGGCACCGGTAGTGTCGACCGTCGCGTCGGCGACCACGGAGAATGATTGGCCGCGTATCTCGACGCCGGCGCCCATGTGCACATCGGCGGCGTCGGGGTAGTAGACGAAGGTCGACCTCTCCCCGACCAGGTAAGGCCGCCACCGCGTCATCGTTTCCAAGATGTTGAAATCCGCCAGCGGCAGCCCGTTGTACTTGGCCGCCTCCGAGAACCACAACGCCTTGAGTTCCTCGAGCTTGTCCGGCCGCTCTGCGGCCAGGTCGTGGCACTGACTGCGGTCGGCCGCGATGTTGAACAGCTCCCAGCGATCGGAGTCGAAATGTGACCAGCCCGAAGGCGTGGCAGCGTGCACCGTATTGGCGAACCAGCCGTCGTGCCAGATCCCCCGAGTGCCCAGCATGGTGTAGAACTGGGTGTGTTTACCGGTATCTGCTGCCGGATCTGCCAGCGCCGCTTTGAAACTCACTCCGTCCAGCGGACGCTGGGGAATCCCCTTGACGACCTCCGGTGGCGTGATGCCCAGCAGGTCGTAGACGGTGGGGGTGATATCGCAAACGCTGATGTAATTGTCGCGGACCTCGCCGTGCGCAGCAATCCCGTTGGGCCAGGAGATGATTGCGGTATCAGCGATACCTCCCTCGTGCGAGGCGTAGCGCTTGAACAGCTTGTAGGGGGTGTTGAACGCCATCGCCCAGCCGATCGGGTAATGGTTGTAGGTCTCTGGCCCACCGAGGCGATCGAGGAACTTCAGGCTTTCTTCGACGGTGTCGATGTAGCCGTTGAAGAACTTCGACTCGTTGACCGACCCGTTCGGCCCGCCCTCCCCGCTGGCGCCGTTATCGGAGATCACCACGATGATGGTGTTGTCGAGTTGACCGGATTCTGCAAGATAGTCCAGGATTCGGCCGATCTGCGCATCGGTGTAGCTCAGGAAGCCGGCGAATACTTCGGCCATCCTGCTGAACAATTTCTTCTCGTCGGCGGTTAGTGAATCCCAGGGCCGCACCGTGTCCTGAACCGGCCACGGCTCACCATTGGGGCCCGTCACATCGAGGTACGGGTTCATCGGTGACAGCTCGGTGTCAGGTGGAACGATGCCCATCGCCTTCTGTCGTTCCAGGACGATCTCGCGGTAACGCTCGTAGCCCATGTCGAAGCGGCCGGCGTATTTGTCGGCCCATTCTTTGAACACATGGTGCGGGGCGTGACCGGCACCGGGGCACACGTAGCTGAACCACGGTTTGTTCGGCGCGATCACCTTGGCGTCGCGGATGAATTCGATTGTCTTGTCGGCGATGTCCTTCGATAGGTGGTAGCCGTCCTCGGGTGTGCCGGGCGGTGGGACCGGGTGGTTGTCGTAGATCAGATCGGGATACCACTGGTCGGTCTCGCCGCCCATGAATCCGTAGAACCGTTCGAATCCGCGAGACAGCGGCCAGTGACGCTTGGTCGACGCCAGGCTGGACTCCTCGAGCGGAGTCAGGTGCCATTTACCGGTGCAGTAGGTGTTGTAGCCCTGTTCGGCAAGCACTTCGGAGAGCAGGGCGGTGTCGGCTGGGATACGGCCGTTGCAGTTGGGGAATCCGTCGGTGAATTCCTCGATGGTGGCCATCCCCACCGTGGTGGCGTTGCGACCGGTCAGCAAGGACGCCCGAGTGGGGGAACACAGCGCGGTGGTGTGGAATTGGGACAGCCGGACGCCGCGGTCGGCGATGCGTGTCATATTCGGCATTTCGACCAGACCACCGAAGCAATCCCACGTCGCGATCCCGACGTCGTCCCAGACTAGGTAGAGGACGTTGGGTGCATTCTCCGGCGCGGTCGGCGCCGCGAAAGGCCCCCAGTCGGGCTCGGAGTCCCGTATGTCGAGCTCGATTTTGCCGGTGAATTCGGTCGCCACCGTCGCGACTATACCCCGGCGAGCAGACCCAAAAGCCCCCATTCCGCAGCGGAATTGGGGGCTTTTGCGTGTCTGCTCGCGCTAACCTACTTGGCCTTCTCCAAGATCTCCACCAGCCGCCAGCGCTTGGTCGCCGACAGCGGACGGGTCTCCATCAGCGATACCCGATCGCCGATGCCGGCAACGCTGTTCTCGTCGTGCGCCTTCACCTTCTTGGTGCTGCGAATGATCTTGCCGTAGAGCGGGTGCTTCACCCGGTCCTCCAGCTCGACCACGATCGTCTTCTGCATCTTGTCGCTCACCACGTAGCCGATCGCAGTCTTGCGGCGACCCCGCGGCTTGGCTTTGCGCGGAGTGTGCTTGGGGCCTTTTTCCCTCGGAGTGGTTTCTGCGGATTTATTCGGCGTGGTCTTCTTAGCGGCAGCCTTTTTCGCTGCGGTCTTGGTACCGGTTTTCGCCTCTGCCATTACGATTCCTCATTTTCAGCACCATCGGGGCCCGATGCCAGGCCGAGTTCGCGTTCGCGCAACACCGTGTAGATACGTGCGATTTCCCGGCGCACCGTGCGAAGTCGACGGTTGTTGTTGAGCTGGCCGGTCGCCATCTGGAAACGCAGATTGAACAGCTCTTCCTTGGATTCGCGGAGCCGGTCGACCAGCTCGTCGTCGGTGAGCTCGCGCAGTTCGCCAGCGGAAACACCCACTGCCATCAGAACTGCTCCTCTCGGGTGATGATGCGTGCCTTGATCGGCAACTTGTGGATTGCCCGGGTGAGCGCGGCCCGGGCGATCGACTCATTCGGATAGCTGAGCTCGAACAGCACCCGTCCGGGCTTGACGTTGGCCACCCACCACTCCGGCGAACCCTTACCCGAACCCATCCGGGTTTCCGCCGGCTTCTTGGTCAGCGGACGGTCCGGGAAGATGTTGATCCACACCTTGCCGCCACGCTTGATGTGCCGGTTGATGGCGATACGGGCGGATTCGATCTGCCGGTTGGTGACGTAAGCATGCTCCAACGCCTGGATGCCGTAATCACCGAAGCTGACGGTGGTGCCGCCGCTGGCGATGCCGCGCTGACGTGGATGGTGCTGTTTGCGGTGCTTGACTTTGCGGGGAATAAGCATGATTCAGCTCTCCGTGCTCTGCGTCTCAGGAGCCGGCTCATCGGCCGGCGGCGCGGCGGCAGTCTCTTCGGCACCCGAGGCGGCCCGACCTGCCTCGGTACCCGTCGCGGTGGTGCCGGCGGCGCCGCTGCGGCGCGGACGGGTGCCCGACGGACGCTCGCGGCGCGGACGCTCGGCGCCGGCCGCCGTGGGAGCGACGAGTTCGCGCTTGCCGCCGACAATGTCGCCCTTGTAGATCCACACCTTGACGCCGATGCGGCCGAAGGTGGTCTTGGCCTCGTACAGGCCGTAGTCGATGTCGGCACGCAACGTGTGCAGCGGGACGCGGCCTTCGCGATAGAACTCCGAGCGGCTCATTTCCGCGCCGCCGAGGCGGCCCGAGCACTGCACCCGGATGCCCTTGACGTTGGGTTGGCGCATGGCTGATTGGATGGCCTTGCGCATCGCCCGGCGAAACGCGACGCGGTTGCTCAACTGCTCGGCGACGCCCTGCGCCACCAGCTGGGCTTGCGACTCAGGGTTTTTCACCTCGAGGATGTTGAGCTGAACCTGCTTGCCGGTCAGTTTTTCCAGATCGGCACGGATGCGGTCGGCTTCGGTGCCGCGGCGGCCGATCACGATGCCCGGCCGGGCGGTGTGAATGTCTACCCGGACCCGGTCGCGGGTGCGCTCGATCTCCACGTCGGCGATCCCGGCGCGCTCCAAGCCGCTGGACAGCAGCCGGCGAATCGCGACATCTTCCTTGACGTACTCGGCGTACTGCTTGTCTGCGTACCAGCGAGACTTCCAGTCGGTGGTGATACCGAGCCGGAATCCGTGCGGATTGATCTTTTGGCCCACTACTGCGAGCCTCCCTTCGCTTCAGAAGTCTCGGAAGTCTTCTTGGAGGTTTCTGCGGCCTTCTTGGCGGGGGCCTTTTCGGCGGCTTTCTTCGCCGTTGCCTTTTCGCCGGCCTTCTTGGCGGGCGCCTTTTCCGCGGCTTTCTTGGCCGGTGCCTTCTCGGCGGCTGCCTTCTTCGCCGGGGCCTTCTTGGCGGGGGCCTTTTCGGCGGCCTTCTCGGCGGTCGCCTTCTTCGCCGGGGTCTCCTTGGCCGGCGCCTTCTTGGCGGCGGCCTTGCTGGCTTGGGCGCGACGGGCGCGGGCGGTGCTCGCGGAACGAGAGCCGCGCTCGTCCTTCATCGGCCGGCTTTCCACCACCACCGTGATGTGACTGGTGCGCCGGCGGATCCGGAACGCCCGGCCCTGGGCGCGCGGGCGAATCCGCTTGGCCGTCGGGCCGTCGTCGGCGCAGACGCTGGCCACCACCAGCGTTGCCGGGTCCAGACCGTCGTTGTTCTGCGCGTTGGCGGCTGCGCTGGCGATGACCTTGGCCACGGGCACGCTGGCCGCCTGCGGGGCCCAGCGCAGGATGTCGAGCGCCTCGGACACCGGCTTGCCGCGCACCAGGTTGATCACCCGGCGCGCCTTGGTCGGCGATACCCGCACGAACCGCGCTTTGGCTGTCGCAGAAGGAAATTCAGTAGCCGCAGTGGCTTCGCTAGCCCTTGTCATCGCCGCTTGGCTTTCCGGTCGTCCTTGATATGTCCCTTGAAGGTGCGCGTCGGCGCAAACTCACCCAGCTTGTGGCCCACCATCGCCTCGGTGATGAACACCGGCACATGCTTGCGCCCGTCATGGACGGCGAACGTGTGACCAATGAAGTCCGGAATGATGGTCGATCGCCGCGACCAGGTCTTGATGACCTGCTTGGTGTTCTTCTCGTTCTGCGCATCGACCTTCTTGAGCAGATGGTCGTCGACGAACGGACCCTTCTTGAGGCTGCGTGGCATCGGCTACTCCTGAACTCCCTAGCGCCCGTGCTTCTTGCCGGTGCGCCGGCGGCGGACGATGAGCTTGTTGCTGGGCTTGTTCGGTCGGCGGGTGCGGCCCTCGGGCTTACCCCACGGGCTGACCGGGTGGCGTCCACCGGACGTTTTGCCTTCACCACCACCGTGTGGGTGATCGACCGGGTTCATCACCACACCGCGGACGGACGGACGCTTGCCCTTCCAGCGCATCCGACCGGCCTTACCCCAGTTGATGTTGGACTGCTCGGCGTTGCCAACCTCGCCGACGGTCGCGCGACAGCGCACGTCGACCCGGCGGATCTCGCCACTGGGCATACGCAACGACGCGTAGCTGCCTTCTTTACCGAGCAACTGAATACTCGAGCCGGCCGAACGCGCCAGCTTGGCGCCGCCGCCGGGCCGCAACTCCACGGCGTGGATCAAGGTACCGGCCGGGATGTTGCGCAGCGGAAGGTTGTTGCCCGGTTTGATGTCGGCATTCGGGCCTGACTCAACAACGTCACCCTGCGACAGCCCTTGGGGCGCAATGATGTAGCGCTTCTCGCCATCGAGGTAATGCAGCAACGCGATCCGGGCGGTGCGGTTCGGGTCGTACTCGATGTGCGCGACCTTGGCGTTGACGCCGTCCTTGTCGTTACGGCGGAAGTCGATCACCCGGTACGCACGTTTGTGCCCACCACCGCGGTGCCGGGTGGTGATTCGGCCGTGCGCGTTGCGGCCACCGCGGCCGTGCAAAGGGCGCACCAAAGACTTCTCCGGGTGGGAGCGAGTGATCTCGGCGAAGTCGGAGACACTGGCGCCGCGACGACCCGGAGTCGTCGGCTTGTACTTGCGAATTGCCATGTCAGTTAGGTCTTTCTCTCTCGCTACGCCGGTGTCCCGAACAGGTCGATCGGCTTGCTGCCGGGCGCCAACGTCACAATGGCCCGCTTGGTGTCCTTGCGTTTGCCGTAGCCGGTGCGGGTGCGCTTGCGCTTGCCGCGCCGATTGGCGGTGTTCACCGCCGCCACCTTGACCGAAAAGATCTTTTCGATCGCGATCTTTATCTGTGTCTTGTTCGAGTCGGGGTGCACCAGGAACGTGTACACGTTGTCGTCGATCAGCCCGTAGGACTTCTCCGAGATGACCGGCGCCAAGATGATGTCGCGGGGGTCAGTGACGGTCGCCATCAGGCCGAAACCTCCTCGGCGGTCTTGCTGTTGGCAGCGATGTAGGCGTTCAGCGCTTCGACGGAGAACACCACATCGTCGGCACGCAGCACGTCGTACGTGTTGAGCTGGTCGGGGGGCAAGACATGCACGCCCGGCAGGTTGCGCACGCTCTTGATGCCCGTCTCGTCGCTGCGACCGGTCACCACCAGAACCTGCTTGCGGTCGGTCAGCGTGGCCAGGAAAGCCTTGGCGCTCTTGGTCGACGGCTTCTGGCCCGACACCAGCTCGGTGACGGCGTGGATGCGTCCGTTGCGTGCCCGGTCCGACAGCGCCCCGCGCAGGGCGGCCGCGATCATCTTCTTCGGGGTGCGCTGGCTGTAGTCGCGCGGCTTGGGACCGTGCACGACGCCACCACCGGTGAACTGCGGGGCACGCACCGAGCCCTGCCGCGCGCGGCCGGTGCCCTTCTGCCGGTACGGCTTACGGCCGCCACCGCGAACCTCGCCGCGGGTTTTGGTCGAGTGGGTGCCCTGTCGCGCGGCGGCCCGCTGAGCGGTGACCACTTGGTGCATCAGGGCGATGTTGGCGGGCGCGTCGAACAGCTCGGCCGGAAGCTCGACTGTGCCGCTCTTCTTACCGTCCGGGGCCTTGACGTCAATCTTGATGCCGGCCATTACTTCTCACCTCGTTTTACCGCGCTGCGCACCATGACGAGCCCACCCTTGCGGCCGGGGACAGCGCCCTTGATCAGCAGCACACCGTTGTCAGCGTCGACCTTGTGCACCAACAGGTTCTGCATGGTGACCCGGTCGTTACCCATCCGACCGGCCATCCGAGTGCCCTTGAACACCCGCGCCGGCGTGGCGCAACCACCGATGGAACCCGGGCGGCGGTGCACGGCCTGCGTACCGTGGCTGGCACCTTGCCCGCGGAAGCCATGGCGCTTCATGGTGCCGGCGAAGCCCTTACCTTTCGAGGTGCCGGTGACGTCCACATAGCTTCCGGGGGTGAAGATCTCAGCGGTCAGCTCCTGGCCGACCTCATACTCGGCGGCCGCCTCGGCGCTGTCCAGACGCAGCTCGGCCAGGTGCCGACGCGGGTTGACACCCGCGGCCGCGTATTGACCCTTCAGCGGCTTGTTCACCTTGCGCGGGTTGATCTCGCCGTACGCCAGCTGCACCGCGCTGTAGCCGTCCCGCTCCGGTGTCCGGATGCGGGTCACCACGTTCGGCCCGGCCTTGACCACCGTCACCGGGACCACCCGGTTGTTCTCGTCGAACACCTGCGTCATGCCAAGCTTGGTGCCCAGAATGCCCTTTCTCGCCATTGCTCGCAGATCTCCTACTGGATGTTGACGTCGACGCTGGCGGGCAGATCGATGCGCATCAGCGCGTCAACGGTCTTCGGTGTCGGATCGAGGATGTCGATCAGCCGCTTGTGGGTGCGCATTTCGAAGTGCTCCCGCGAGTCCTTGTATTTGTGCGGAGAGCGGATCACGCAGTACACGTTCTTCTCGGTCGGCAGCGGCACCGGACCAACCACGCTGGCGCCGGTCCGAACGACGGTCTCGACGATCTTGCGCGCCGAGGCGTCAATGGCCTCGTGGTCGTAGGCCTTGAGCCTGATGCGGATCTTCTGTCCCGCCACGCTTCTCCTACCTCACTCTCCACTGTTCGGACCTAGGTCCACGGCGCGCCGTTGGTGGCGTCGCGCCGAATGTTGCGCCGCTGTTTACCTGTCGTGGTCCACCGGCCCCCGCGGTCGGGCGTGTCGCCCACACGCAGCCTGGTTCGCGGCCAAATTCGTCGCGTTCCGAGGATGGGACCGGACGCGCCCGTTTGGGCGCCGGTCGTATGCCCGGCCAGGCGCGAACCCGGCGCAAGGCAACCCGAACAGTATGCCCCAGATCGCGGCGTCGGCCAAATTCTTCGGCATCGGAGGCGCAGGCCCCGCCATCAGGTCCTTGCCGCAGCGTCACCTATGCCGGGATGTACGGCTCAGCCAGCACAAATACCGCGTGCACCCTCCCAGAGGGTACGAAAGGAGTATGCGCAATTTCGCTCGCTGCGCGGTAGCGACCGCCGTGACCGTCGGCATCGCCCTTGCCGGGGTAAACGCCCACGCGGGGCCTCCTACCCGCTTTCCTTGTCCGCCGAACACCCCAAGGGGCATGGATTGCGATAACCCGCAGCCGCTGCCGCCGCCCTTCGCGCCGGCCGCGCCCGCTCCGCATGCGCCCGCCCCGGGACACCCATCCGATCCCCCCGGCGACGCGCCCGGTGGCGGCTGAGGCTCAGTCGCTGACCCTCCACATCTCGGCGCGGGCGAGGCTCACGACCTGCCCTTCAGCGTCGCCCAGAACGGACACTGGTGCGACTCCTCGAAGGTGGTCATGACCCGGCTGCCGTCGGGTCGTAACGACATCCACGGCGCGTGGTCGCCCCGCAGCGCCGGCCAGTCGGGCGCCTTGGCAACCTTCGGCTCACCGCTGGTCACGAACTGGCTCCAATAGGCGATCATCTGGTCCGACAGCGCACGCTGAGCCAGGTCCAGCGGCGGCGCGCCCCCGACCTTGAACAAGTAGCGCAACTCCAGCGAGTGGCTGGCACCCACGGGAAACGGCGCGCGTCGCAAGTTGTCCGGCGCCGGAGCGTTCGGATCGTCGAATTCGTAGGCATACACCGGCGCGTTCCGGCTCAGCGCCACCGCCATACGGTCGGCCACGCAGGCGAAGACACCGTCGGTGACCGCCGCGGCGTAGGCGAGCGACACGTCGCCGCCGTAACGGTCGGGCGGATAGCGCGCCATTACGGCGCGGCCGTCGGCGCCGAAGATGTCGGTCAGCACCCCGGCATACTCGGCGGCGGTCACCCCGTGGTTTCGCTTCAGATAGCGCAGCGCCGCGAACATGGTGAATTCGTCGTGATTGACGCCGATCAGGACCGGAACCTTGGCAGCTTTGCCGGCCGCGAAGGCGGCGACGGGACTCATCGGCAGCGTCGGTGTCCCGGTGACCGGGCTGGTCAGCGCGTCGGAATCGCCAATATGGGAGTACCAGGGCGGTCGCGCCAGGTCGGTGGGCGCCAAGTCGAGCAGGCATTGCCGTGCTGTCGCCGGATCCGAGCAGCCCATGGACGCCGCGTATTTCACGCTGGCGCGCTGCGCGGCCGCCAAATCGGCCTGTGCCTGACACGGCGCGCTCTGGATGATCGCCGCGCGAAACAGCCCGGCCGACCCCGGCGCCACCAGGTGGTCGCACACCGCCATGCCGCCCGCGGATTCACCGGCAATGGTCACCTTGGCCGGATCACCACCGAAGGCGCCGATGTTGTCGCGCACCCAGCGCAGCGCGGCCTGCTGATCGGCCAGCCCGTAGTTGCCGAGCGCGTCGGACTGGTCCAGGGCGGGGTGAGCCAAAAATCCCAGTGCGCCCAACCGGTAGTTGATGGTGACGACGACGATGTGCCCCTTGGCCGCTAACCAGCGCGCGTTATAGATGTCACTGGCGCCGTTGATGAAGCCGCCGCCGTGAATCCACACCATCACCGGCCGCTTGCCGGAGGGTCCCGACATCGGGGCCCACACGTTGAGGGTGAGGCAGTTCTCGCTGGTCTTCCCGGGGCGCGCTTCTTGGACGCATTGCGGGCCGGGCTTGGTGGCGTCCAGCATTCCCGACCACCGTGCCGCCGGCTGCGGCGGCTGCCAACGCAACGCTCCCACCGGCGGCGCTGCATACGGAATGCCTTGGAAAAGCCGGTAATCCGCGGCGACCAAGCCTCGCATCGCGCCCGCCGGCGCATGCACCACAGCAGCGTCCAGCGGGCCGGCATAGGGCGACTGACGCTTGTGTGGTCCCGCGCTGCCGCCGAGTCCGCAGCCGGCAGCCAGCATCGCCGCCACCAAGACGGCGACCCATGCCCGTCGGCGACGGGACGCTCGGATCAGCATCAATTCAGAGTACGGATCCATCGAAAGCGCTTCGCGGATATCCACGGCCGTGCCAGACTGAAAAAAAGTTGACAGGTGTCAAGTTGAGGAGGGTGATGAGCACACCGATCATCGACGAGGCCGCGAAGGTATTCGCCGACCCCACCGCCTACGCTGACGAGCCGCGGCTGCAGGAGGCGCTCACCCACTTACGCGCTCACGCGCCGGTGTCGCTGGTGGACTGCCCGCCGTACCGACCGTTCTGGGCGATCACCAAGCACGCCGACATCATGGATATCGAGCGCGACAACACTCTGTGGATCAACGAGCCCCGTCCACTGCTGGCAACCGCGGAGCAAGACGATTTCGCCCAAGAGCAACTGAAAGCCGGGATGGGCCTGCGCACCTTGATCCACATGGACGACCCGCAACATCGGGTGGTGCGCGCGATCGGAGCGGACTGGTTTCGCCCCAAAGCCATGCGCGCACTCAAGCGCCGCGTCGACGAACTGGCGAAGATCCACGTCGACAAGATGATGGAGGCCGGCCCCGAATGCGACTTCGTGCAAGAGGTCGCGGTCAACTACCCGCTGTACGTGATCATGTCGCTGCTGGGCCTGCCGGAATCCGACTTTCCGCGGATGCTTCGGCTCACCCAGGAGCTGTTCGGCGGCGACGACGAGGAATTCAGGCGCGGCAATACTCCCGAAGAGCAACTGCAGATCCTGCTTGACTTCTTCGACTACTTCAACGCGCTCACCGCGTCACGGCGCGAGCACCCGACCGAAGATTTGGCATCGGCGATCGCCAACGCCCGCGTGGACGGCGAGCCGCTGTCGGACATCGACACCGCGTCTTACTACGTCATCATCGCCACCGCCGGGCACGACACCACCAGCGCCACGATCGCCGGGGGGTTGCAGGCGCTGATCGAAAACCCCGATCAGCGAGAACGGTTGCGCGACAACCTGGATCTGATGCCGTTGGCCACCGAGGAGATGATCCGGTGGGTCACCCCGGTCAAAGAGTTCATGCGCACCGCCACCGCAGACACCAGCGTGCGCGGGGTTCCGATCGCCAAAGGTGAGTCGGTGTATTTGTCCTATGTGTCGGCGAACCGCGACGAGGAGGTGTTCGATGACCCCTTCCGCTTCGACGTCGGCAGAGATCCCAACAAGCACTTGTCGTTTAGCTACGGCGTGCATTTCTGTCTGGGCGCCGCGCTGGCGCGCATGGAGGTGAACAGCTTCTTCACCGAACTACTGCCGCGGCTGGAATCCATTGAGCTCAACGCCGAGCCAGAGCTCATCTCGACCGTGTTCGTCGGCGGACTCAAACACCTGCCGATTCGCTATCGGCTTCGCTGAGCGCCGCGTTCTGCGTGCGCTGCACATACAGGAAGCCGTCCACCGCGGCGCGGGCGCATTCCCGGTAGTCGAAATCGGGCAACGTGCTCAGTCGGCCCACGACCATCGGGCCGATCAGCAAGGCGATGGCCAGTGAGCGGTCGATCTCGCCCAGCTCGGCTGCCTCCGGGCTGTCGAAGATGGCGTCGAACGGTGCAGCGTACTGCTGGGCGATGCGCTCGCGCAGGGTGCTGATCGCCGGGCTGTCGGCCGTGGGACGGCGCGCGTCTGGCAACTGCTCCAGGTCGCGCCCCAGCGCAAGCCATGACATCGCGCTGAGCATCCCGGCGCCCTCGGCAATCGATCGCCCTTGGTCCTCCACCACCGCGATGAGTCGATCCCGCAGGGACCCCTCTTGCGAGGGCATCGGCGCCGGCGGTATGAGGCTGTTGAAAGCCGCTGCCAGCAAATCGTTTCCGCTTGGGAAGTGACGATACAGGGTAGCCCTCGCTACGTTGGCAGCACGCGTGACGGCATCGACCGTCACTGCGCTCGGACCCCCGGAACGCAGCAGCGCGGTGGCAGCCTCGAGCAGGCGGGCCCGCGACCGCGCGGGCCGGGGATCGGTGCTGCCGCCCGTGATCTGTACCACCTCCTGTTTAAGAACAAGACTATCCGTCTATGTACGAGACTGTTAGTCTCAAAAATCTCCTCCGCCGCGAAAGGACACCACCGCCGTGGTCGATATTGGCACGCAATCCAACGAGCGTAGCGATGCGGCGCCGGCGCTCGGCTCTCAGCGCGCGCGAATCTGGACAGTGGTCGTGGCCTGCATGGGCGTGTCGCTGGTGATCTCGTCGATGGTCGCGTTCAACACCGCGCTGGGCGATATCGCGATCGCGACCTCGGCGACGCAGTCGCAACTGACGTGGGTGGTGGATGGTTACACCGTTGTTTTGGCGTGCCTGCTGTTGCCGGCCGGGGCTATCGGTGATCGTTACGGTCGGCGCGGCGCGTTGCTCTTCGGGCTGGCAACGTTCGCGATCGCCTCAGCAGTGGGTGCAGTCGTCAGCGGTCCCTGGCAGATCATCGTCACCCGGGGCGTCGCCGGCGCCGGCGCGGCCTTCATCATGCCCGCCACCCTGTCGCTGCTGACCGCCGCTTACCGCAACGACGAACGCATGAAGGCGGTGGGCATTTGGGCGGGCGTCGCGGGATGTGGCGGGGTCATCGGAATGCTCGGATCCGGCACGCTGCTGCACTTCTGGCCCTGGCAATCCATTTTCTGGGCGTTCGCCGGCGGCGCAACACTGATCTTCGTGCTGGCGTGCACGGTGTCGTCCTCACGCGACGAACGGGCCATTCCACTTGATTGGCCGGGTGCCGTGCTGATCGGGGGCGCTGTGGCGGTTTTCGTCTTCGGTGTCGTCGAGGCACCGGAGCGCGGATGGACCGATCCCCTCGTCTACACGACGCTGGGGGCCGGGACGCTGCTGGCGGTGGGCTTCGGAGTTGTCGAGGTGAAAAGGCGGTATCCCCTGCTCGACGTTCGGTTGTTCGGCAGACCGGACTTCGCGACCGGCGCGGCGACGATTACGACGTTTTTTATTGCGATGTTCGGGTTCTTCTTCGTCATGATGCAGTTCATGCAGCTGGTGATGGGCTACAGCCCGATGCAGACCGCCTTGGCCTTCAGTCCGTTGATGGTGCCGATGCTGACGCTTTCGCTGTTGTCCCAGTGGTATTTGCCGCGATTGGGTTTGCGGCTGGTGACGTTCACCGGTCTGCTGCTCATATCGGCCGGCTTTGTGTGGCTACGTGTGCTCGAAGTCGATTCGCCGTACTGGGACATGATGTGGCCGTTGCTGGTGGTGAGTACCGGAATCGGATTCTGCACCGCTCCGAGCACTTCGGCGATCATGGCCGCGGTACCCGACGAAAAACAGGGTGTTGCCTCAGCGGTCAACGACACTACCCGCGAAGTGGGCGCCGCTCTGGGCATCGCGCTGGCCGGATCGATACTGGCTGCCCGGTACGGCCAGGTGCTCGGAGGGCAGTTGGCCGATTTCCCCGAGCCGATACGTGGACCGGCGTCGAACTCACTGGCCCAGGCCCTCAACATTGCCAAACACCTTGGGCCGCAGGGCACTCAGCTCGCCGACATCAGCCGGGCCGCGTTCCTGCAGGCCATGGAATCCTCGGTCTTGGTCCTGGCGATCATCATCGCCGTCGCGGCCGCGCTTATCGGCGCCTGGGCCCCGGGGCCGGACGGCCGGCAATTGCGCTGGGTGCGCCAGTTCAGGTCTCGGCGGCGTAACTCAGTCGACGAACTCTGCCGCACGGTGGCCGAGCATGACGATCGTGGCGTGCGGTCCGCGGCTGGTGATCACCGGGAGTATTGAGCCGTCGATCACCCACAGTCCGTCGATACCGAGGACCCGGCAGCGGTGATCGACCACGGCGTGCGGATCGTCTTCGGCGCCCATCGGCGCGCTGCCGCACAGGTGCTGCGATGTCGACCATGCGGGCTCACCGACTTCCGTTGCAGTGCTGGCTAATTGGCGAGCAAGGTCGCTACCTCGCTGCAGGGCGGCGATGTCCGCCGGTTCGCTGTCGTAGTGGTGCTCGATCCGCGGCTGTACCAGCGGGTCGGCGGACACCAGCGTGATGCGCCCTCGTGCTCGTGGCCGCATGAGCGCCACACCGATGTGCGGCCAGTCCGGATGTCCGGGGCTGCCGTCCCCGACCATCGCCACGAAACCCCCGGTGTAGGGCCGTATCTCGATGTCCTCAGGCGCGGCGAGCACGACCTCCAGGACGGGCCGGCCGGGGGCAACCGCCCAGTTCGTCGGCACCACCCATTCGGGGTGGTCGCTGCACGCCTCACCAACCGGCAACGGGCTCACCACGTCCAGCCCGACCGCGCGCAACATGGCCTCGTTGCCGACACCCGACAGCATCAGCAGATGTGCTGATTCGATTGCACCGGCGCACAGTACGATTCGATCGGCCGTCACGGTCGTCAAACCGCCCGGGCCGATCGCGTCGACCCCGACGGCGCGGTTGCCCGAGAACCGCAGCCGCACCACCCGCGTCCGTGTCAGCAGGGTCAGGTTGGGTCGCGTCAGCGCCGGCATCAGGAACGCGGCGCCCGGGCCGGTGCGCACCCCGTCGACGATGTTGAGCGGCACCGCGCCCACGCCCACCGGCGGCAGGGCCTCGACATCGTTGAGGTCATCGATCCACGCAAAGCCGGTTGCCTGCGCAGCGGACACGAAAGCAGCTGTACTGCCGACGATTTCGCTGGTGCGCTGAACCGGTATCGGACCACTGTCACCGTGGGCCGGCCCGGTGAAATCCAGATCGGTTTCGATCGCGCGGAAATGGTCGGCGACGTCAGACCATGTCCACCCGGGCAGACCGTATCCGTCGAAGTCGCGGGCCAGGGCGCGGCAGAAGTAGCCGCCGTTGACCGCACCGGAACCGCCGACGGTGGCACCGCGCATGATCGGCATCTCACGCACCGGCTGCTCGGTGAGCTCTGTCCGGTAGCGCAGCACCAGCGGGCTGGCCTCGCCGATGGGCAGCTGCCGACCGTTGGCGGTCTGTGCCAACAATCCGGGGTCGGCGAGTCCCGGGCCGGCTTCCAAGACCACCACCGCACAGCTGGGATCCGCGGAAAGCCGTTCGGCCACAACGCAGCCCGCGCTACCCGCACCGATGATCAGGACATCGCTGTGGAAGGCGGCGGCGGTCAACGGGCAGTTAGACCCGGATCTGCGGCTTGAGCGGCTTGATGTTGCGTTGCCGCACCACTCCGTACCACAACCCGATTCCGTAGGCTAGGTCGTCGACACGTTTGAGCAGCAGATAGCTCAGCAGCCCGATCGGTCTCTCCTCGTCGTCGGTGGCGCCTCGGCGACGATACCAATCGACCACTCCGTCGACGACAGCGGCGATCAGCACCGTGCGTCGACAGTGCCGCGACACGACCGCGGCAAGCAGTGCCACCGGCCAGTAGTGCCGGCAGATTGCCGACGCCAGCTGCAGCGCCGCCGACGAGAGTCCGCGGGTAGCAACCGTCAGGACATCCCATACCTGGGTGTCAGGGCCTTCCATCGTTTTGGCGATTCGCCGTCCTGTTACCGCGGCGACAATCAGCGAGGTGAAATAACCCAACCCCGAACCGATCGCCATCAGGATCCAGGCGGCCAGCGCCCAACCGGAAATCACCAGTGGCGCGGTCTTATCCGGATGACGGTCCGACAACGGCGCTGCCGAACCGCCGTAGAACGCTTTGCGGGCCAGCCAATCGCGCAAATCGGTGCGGTGATCGTGACCCACCAATGCGATCGGCTCGTAACGCAACCGCGCACCGGCTTCCACCAGCCGCCAGCAAAGATCGACGTCTTCGCCGGAGCGCAGATTCTCATCGAAGCCACCGACGTCGATCAGCGTCGACCGACGACAGATAATCGCCGCGCTCGGAACGTAGGCCACGTGCGTGTAGGGGATGACGGGCGCCTCGTGCTGGCCGAGATCCAGCGACGAGCGCACCGCCTCGTACCGGGCCACCAAGTGATCGCTTTGCGCCAGCCCGACGATGCGCGGGGCGACCAACGCGACGGTGGGGTCGCAGAAATGACCGAGCAGTGCTTCCAGCCAGCCGCGGCGCGGAACCACGTCGGAGTCCAGAAACGCGACGAAGTCGGTCGTGCACCTGGCCAGCCCGGTGTTGCGTGCCGCCGCAGGACCGCGGCTCACCGGGTGTCGCAGCACCTGAACGTCACAGTGTGCGTCGGCGAAGTCTTCCTCCACGATGGGTGACGACGAACCGTCGTCGACGACGACGACACGCAGGCCGCGCAGCGACGCCACCAGCCGTCGTACTCCAGAAGTGTTGTTGCGCACCGGAATTACTACGGTCACGTCACGGTGCGACGGCCCGCCCGCGGGTCGCGGATGCGCCACCGTCGCATCGAGCAAGGTGCGCGCCAGCTCCGCGCTGACCGCATCCTGCACTTTGAGCCGGCCGTCGGTCAGCATGTTCTGCGCGGCCGGCGCCAGGCGCAGCAGCCGGGTAGGCGAGCCGCCCAGCAGGGTGGACCCGTGGCCGAGCACCCGCACACGGCGGTCGACCTGGACAGCGAATCCGTCCGGCAACCGTGCCTGGGTCATGTCAACATTCCGTCCGGGCCGGGTACCCAGCGTGCGACCCGGCGCACACAGCCGTCGACCATTTCAGTGAAGATCCGCTTCCCCTCGTCCGCGGTCGCCGTCGTCGGATCGCCCAACACGCCCACCTCGCTGACTGCCGCGACTCCGCCACGCCGCATCGACGGCAGCAGTTCGGCTAACGGGGCGCTGTTGCCCGCGCACCACTGTCCGGTCTGCACATCGGTCGGCGAAATATACAGCAACACTGACGTTTCGGTGTGACCGGCGTGCGCATCGGCCCCGCTCACCGTGCAGGCACACCAGGCCGCGTCACGTCCTTCGGACCGCAGCAGCCGCACCGCGCGGTTCAGTGCCGCAGCGTTGCCGCCGTGGCCGTTGACAAAGAGCAACCGCCGCGCCCAGCAGCTGGCCGACCGGCCGAACTCGATCAGCATGGTGGCCAGCGCCTCGGTGCCGATCGAGATTGTGCCGGGGAAGCTCTGATGCTCGCCGCTGTCGCCGTAGCCGATGGCCGGGGCGCTCGACCAATGCAGACCCGTCGAGAGCTCGCCAAGACGGGTGACAGCCGCGCCGGCGACGGCGGTCGCAATCCGGGTGTCGGTGTCCAGCGGCAGGTGCGGACCGTGCTGTTCGGTGGATCCGACCGGGATGATCAGGGCCTGCGGCGTGCCTCGGAGCTGGCTCGATGTCGAGCTGCCGAGTTCGCCGAGGACGGCCACTTGCCGATGGTAGGACGAATTCACCTGGCGTGCAGCGGTTGTTGATTCCTGACGGATAAATTTTTTATCGGCTGCCACTGGTCTGCTCATGATCGGTCACCACAGCCACGCCTGCCCCGCGAGTATCACGATCCCGGTCGACTCCGTCACCGGTGGTCCGCGGCGGGCACCCCCAGCGCACGGACAAACTCCGGGGGCACCACGAGGTCGTCGCGGCCGAGGTCGCGGACGGCGGCGTAGCCGAGGCCCATCAGCGCGCTGTCGATTCCGCTGCGCATGATGTCGAGCACGTTTTCCACGCCCGCTTGTCCGGCGGCGGCCAGACCCCACAGGTAGGCCCGGCCGATCATGACCGCTCGCGCGCCCAGCGCCATTGCCTTGACGACGTCGCTGCCGCGGCGGATCCCACCGTCGAGCAACACCTCGACCTGGTCGCCGACCGCATCCGCCACGGCCGGCAAAGCCCGGATTGTCGCCGGAGTTCCGTCGAGGTTGTTGCCACCGTGATTAGACACCGAGATCGCCGAAACACCCACGTCGACGGCTCTTTTGGCGTCGTCGACCCGCATCACGCCCTTGAGCATGAACGGGCCGCCCCACAGCTCGCGCAGCCACGCGATGTCTTCCCACGTCGGCGGCGGCGTCGTCATCCATTCCCCGTAGGCGCTGAAGAACGGCGGACCGGGCTCCCCCTTGCGGGCTTGGTTGGGCACCCGCAGGTTCGGCGGCCGCAGCGTCTTGGCGTACTTCCACAGCCAGCCCGGCCGGGTGATCGCCTGCGGCGAGAGCCGCAGAATCGTGCCGAGGTTCATCTGCTCGGGGATCTTCGGGCTTCCCCAGTCTCGCCCGTGCGAGAACGTCCAGTCCGTCGTCACGATCAGGCCGACGGCGCCGGCGGCGCGGGCCCGCTCGACGCGCTCGGCGATCGCGTCGCGCCCACCCAGCCAGTACACCTGGAAGAACAGTTTGGGGTTGGCGGCGATGACCTCTTCGATCGGCTTGCTGGCGAACGAGGACAGCCCCATGGCGGTGCCGCGTGCGGCGGCGGCTCGGGCAACGGCCACCTCGCCGTCCGGGTCGACCGCCTGCACACCAGTCGGCGAGATGATCACCGGAATCGAAATGTCTTGCCCCATTACGGTCGTCGAGAGATCACGCTTCTCGACGGCGCCGACCACATGAGGCGCGAAGCCCAGCTCGCTGAACGCTTCCACGTTGTCGGCGGCGGTGACGCCCCTTTCGCTGGCGGCGATCAAGGCGGCATAAACCGACTTGGGCAGGCGCCGCTGGGCGCGCCGCTGCGCGATCGCGACCGTCTCGAACCAGGTGTCCCGTGCCACCGCTATACCGGGCTTTCGTCGCACCGGCGGCGCGGCGGGCGCCGGGTCAGGGTCAGCGGCACGGGTCCGCCGGCGCGCCGGCCGTGGGAGTGGTCGCCGGCCGGGCGCGGTTTGTCGCGTTCGCGGGCCAGCGCGGGCGCACCGTGGCCTTGCACGCATTCGGGATCCGGGCCGTCCAGTGGCAGACCGGTGAAGAACTTGGCCGCCATGCAGCCGCCGCGGCAGCTGTCGTAATGGCTGCAGCTGTTGCACGCGCCGGCCGATTGCGGCTCGCGCAACTCCCGGAACAGCGGCGCGTTCTTCCAGACGTTGTCAAAACCGCCGTCGGACAACACGTTTCCTGCCAGAAAGCGGTCATGGATGGCGAATGGGCAGGCATACACGTCACCGACCGGGTCGATCAAACAGACCACCCGGCCGGCCCCGCACATGTTCAGCCCGGCCAGCGCACCGGGATCGCCGAGCCCCGACAGATGGAAGAACGAGTCACCGGTCAGCACCCGCTCGCCCTTGGCGACCAGCCAGTCGTAGAGCTGCACCTGCTGATCGGCGGTCGGGTGCAAGTCGTCCCAGACGTCGGCGCCCCGACCGGAGGGCCGCAACCGGGTGATTCGCAGCGTGGCTCCGTAACGGCTTGCCAGTGAGGCGAATTCGTCGAGCTGGCCTACGTTGTGGCGGGTAACCACCACCGAGATCTTGGCGTCGGAGAACCCTGCGGCGGCCAGGTTCTCCAGCGCCCGGATGGCCATGGCGTAGGACCCCGGGCCGCGCACCGCATCGTTGACGTCCGCGGTCGCGCCGTCCAGGGAGATCTGCACGTCGACGTAGTCGCTGGCCGCCAGCCGCGCGGCGACCTCCGGGGTGATCCGCACACCGTTGGTGGAGAACTTGACGCCCACATGGTGCGCGGTGGCGTAGTCGACGAGCTCCCAAAAGTCCGGCCGCACAGTCGGTTCGCCACCACCGATGTTGACGTAGAACACCTGCATGCGTTCCAGCTCGTCGATGATGTCCTTGCACTGCCCAGTGGAAAGCTCGCGCGGGTCACGTTTGCCCGACGACGACAGGCAGTGCACGCACGACAGGTTGCACGCGTAGGTCAGCTCCCAGGTCAAGCAGATCGGGGCATCCAGCCCGTGTTCGAACTGCTCGACGAGGCTCGGGACAGCCGATGTCGCTGATGTCACTGACACTCCCCGGGCACCAGCATGTTGGAGTCGGCCAGCACCCCGAGCGCGTGCAGGTACGGCCGCTGTTGGGCGTCCTCGACTCCGGCGGCGCGGCACGCGGCACGCGCGTCAGAGTGATCGGCCAGCGACTGCACCACGCTCAGGATCGTGCGGTTCTTCAAGAACGAAAGCCTGCGCGTGCCGAAGTGATACAGCAACGCGCCGAATGGCTCGGGGCGCACGGCGACTTGCGGGTGCAGCCGCCAGGCGACGTCGGGATCGAAACCCGGCGACGATGCGGGCCGTGCAACGGCCCGAGGAGAAGCCGGGCAATCAAACCCCTCACCGGGGCGTGGCACGGTCAGTAGACCCCGCACATGCCGTCGATGGACACCTCTTCCACCAGGGTCTCGGTGACGAGCTCGGTGTCGGCGTCGTTGTTCTGGGTCGGCTCCATGAGCTGCCTTTCCTCCTCGGGGGCTCGACAAGGGGGTGTCGGCCCGGTCACAATCTAGCCAGAATATGGCATCGAGTGCCAGAACGAAAGGGCGGGGCATGCTGCCTGGTGCGCGGGTGGGTCGGCGTCGCTCGACGACACCGCAGCACATCACCGACGTGGCTTTGGACCTGTTCGCGTCCCGCGGTTTCGCCGAGGTCAGCGTGGACGACGTCGCGCAGGCCGCCGGCATCGCCCGCCGAACCGTGTTCCGCTATTACGCCTCCAAAAACGCGATCCCATGGGGTGATTTCGACGCTCACCTGCAGCACCTGCGCGAGCTGCTCGATCAGCTGGATCCAAACATGCCGTTGGGGAAGGCGCTGCGGGCGGCATTGTTGGCGTTCAACACCTTCGACGAATCGGAAACGTTGCGGCACCGCCAGCGCATGCGCGTGATCCTGCAAACTGCTGAGCTGCAAGCGTATTCGATGACCATGTACGCCGGTTGGCGTGAGGTCATCGCGGCGTTCGTGGCGCGCCGAACCTCCACCAAGCTCGAAGACCTACTGCCACAGACAGTTGCGTGGATGATGCTCGGGGTGGCGCTGAGTGCTTATGAGCACTGGCTCGACGACGACTCCGTCTCCTTGCAGCAAGCCCTCGGGAACGCTTTCGACGTCGTCGGCGCCGGGCTGGATCGGCTGGAACGGCCCACGTGACCGGCCATCTGGTGCGCTCGCTGCGGGTGCAAGGCCGTGCCTGCGCCGAACTGGGTTCCCCGATGTACGGTGACCTGCTCGATCGAATGGCCGACGACGTCGACGCCGGCGGTGTCTTCGCCGACGTTTTGGCCGGGCACGAAGACGTTTCTTTGCGGCAGGCGGTGCCATTGCGACTGCTGGGCGGGCTGCACCGGGTGGTGCTCGACGGGCGTGCCCCGGCATTGCGTCGCTGGTATCCGAGCACCGGCGGCCAGTGGGACGCACAGGCGGCCTGGCCGGCCATCGCGCAAACCGTGCTAGAGCGGACCGAAGAGCTGCGCGCCGCGCTCGCTGTCCCGCCGCAAACCAACGAGGTGGGCCGAGCGGCCGCGCTGATCGGTGCACTTCTGATGTTGAGTCGCCGATTCGATTTGCCGATAAGGCTTTTCGAGATCGGGTGCAGTGCCGGGCTGAACCTGCGCGCGGACCACTACTGCTATCGCTATCGCGGCGGTCGGTGGGGTCGCCTCGATTCGCCGGTGAGGATCGATGACGCGTGGCGCGGGACATTGCCGCCGGACACCTCCCTACGGATCGTCGCGCGCCGGGGCTATGACATCGCGCCGATCGATGCCACCAGCCGCGACGGTGAGCTCACACTGCTGAGCTTTGTCTGGCCCGATATGACGGTGCGGCTGAGCCGGTTACGCGGTGCGATCCGCGTTGCCCGGGAGGTTCCGGTGCGGCTGCAGCGCCGCAGTGCCACCGACGCCGTCGCCGATCTCGCTGTTGCGCCGGATACGTTGACCGTGCTGTGGCATTCGATCACCTGGCAGTATCTGTCCCGCGAGGAGCAGGCAGCCGTCGCAGCCGGGATCGAAGCCGTGGCAGCACAAGCCGGGTCCCGCTCACCGTTCGTGCATCTGCGGCTGGAGCCGCAGCGACGCTCACCCGGTTCTGCGATCGCGTTTGTCGTGCAGGCCCGCAGCTGGCCCGACGGCGACGATGAATTGCTCGCAGAGTGTTCGCCGCACGGCCCGCCGGTGACCTGGGCGTAGCTTCTAGGCGGCTAGCCGAGCACGTCCGAAATCGGCGCGGCTGCAGCGATTTTGGCGCGTGTCTTCATCACTTTGCCGGGCATGCCGGCGCCCACGACACCGGCCACCACGCCGTCTCGTTCGTAGTACGCCAGGAACCGGCGGCCGTCGTCTTCGACCAGATGCACGATGTCGGTGGCCTGCGGCTCGCCCAGACATTGGATCTTGACGTCGTACTGGTCGCTCCAGAAGTACGGCACGACGGGCTTCGTCGGCACGTCTTGGCCCAGCAGATCGGGCACCACGACGCGCGCCTGTTCGGCCACGTTGCTCCAATGCTCCACCCGCACTTGGTGCCCCGTCGGGTCGCGCCAGGACGCGACGTCGCCGAGCGCCCACACATTGGGAGCGCTGGTACGGCCGGCGGCATCGCAGACCACCCCGTTGTCCACCTCGATGCCACTGCCCTCGAGCCACTCGGTGGCCGGGCGCGACCCGATCCCGACCACCACCAGGTCGGCAGTCACCTCGGTGCCATCGGTCAGCACCACGGTGTCGACGTCGTCTTGACCACGAACCTCGGCGACACCGACGCCGGTGCGCACGTCGACACCCTCGGCGCGGTGCAGCCGCGCTACCAGCTCACCGATCTGCTCACCGAGGACCAGCGCCAGCGGGGCGGGCTGCGGTTCGACGAGCACCACCTCGACCCCCATACCGCGCAGGCTGGCCGCGACCTCGCAACCGATGAAGCCGGCCCCGACCACGACGGCTCGATGTGCGCTCGCCGCGTGCTTGCGCAGCGCGAGGCTTTCGTCGTACGACCGCAACACCCGGATGCCGTCGAGGTCGGGAAACGCCGGAATGCGCCGCGGCACCAGGCCGGTCGCGATGACGAGCTTGTCGTAGCCCAGCACCGTCCCGTCGCTCACAGTCACCGTCTGCGCGACGGTGTCCACGCTGGTGGCTGCCGATTCGAGGCGCAACGTGATGTCGTGTTCGTCGTAGAACTCCCGCGGCTTGAGGGTCACGTCGTCGACCTCGCTGCGCAGCACCTCTTTGGACAGCGGCGGCCGGTCGTACGGGAGACGCGCTTCGTTGCTGACGATGGTCACCGGACCGGTGTACTCGGATTTGCGGAGTTGTTCGGCGGTCCGTGCCGCCGCGAGCCCCCCGCCGACGATCACGATCCCGTTGCCTGCGCTACTGGTCACGTGGAGTTCATACACGATCCCGCCCGCCGATGGGGGCGGTACCCCAGGGGCCTAGTACTTCAAGACGCCCTTGTCGACCGGGATCTGCGCCCCCGTCAACGTGCCCGAGCCGGGGCCCGCGAGCCAGGCGACGACGTCGGCGACTTCGTCGGCGCTCATGAACCCCTTGGGCTGCAACAGCATCGGCCCGAAGCTGTGTATGTAATGCGGGTGCTCGGCGAACACTTGCATCATCAGGTCGGGCTCGATCATCGGTGTGTCGACCGAATACGGGTGAATGGAGTTGACCCGGATGCCGAACTCGCTGAGCTCGATTGCCAGCGTATTGGTCAGCGCGACGAGTCCGTGTTTGGTCGCCGAGTAGTGGCCGTTTCCCGGCGTGGCCTTGAGGCCGGCCGAGGAGCTGACCACCACGATCGAGCCGCCGTTGCCGGCCTCGATCATCGCGGGCACTGCGGCGCGCAGCGTGCGCCAAGTGCCGGTCAGGTTGACGTCGATGACGGTGTTCCACTGCTCGTCGGTGAGCTCCCAGATGCGCCCCCAGTTGAGTACTCCGGCGTTGGCGACCAGGATGTCGAGCCGGCCGAATTGCTCGACGCCGTCGGCAACCAGCTGACGCAGCGCCGCGTCGTCGCGGATATCGACTTCGTGGGCCAGGATCTTGCGTCCTTCGGCCTCCACCGCGCGGACGGTCTCGGCGAGATCCTCCGGGGTGGCCGGCTTGTAGGTGAGGCAGTCCGACACCGGCGCACAGATGTCCAGCGCCATGATGTCGGCGCCCTCCCGCGCCAGCCGGACGGCGTGCGAGCGTCCCTGACCGCGAGCAGCACCGGTGACAAATGCCACCCGCCCTTGCAATGGTGCGGACACTGCAGCCCCTTTCGCCGACTCACGCTCAGGCTAGCAGCTAAACTGAAACGTGTTCTAGTCGGCGGGCGGACTCCGGTTCTAGTCAGATCTCAGCGATGATCTGTGCCCGCTTGTTGGCGTACTCCTCGTCGGTCAGCGCACCCGACTGACGCAGTCTCTCCAGCTCCTGTAGCCGTTCGCCGATCGATATTTCCGGTGATGCGCCCACAGCTGCCGACGTCACCGCCGGTTGGCCGACGGACGCCGGCGCGGGTTGGGCCTGCTGCTCGACAGCCCGACGCACCACCGCCTGAATCTGCTGGCGGACCATCGGATTCGAGCGCACGTCGACCATCTGGTTCAGCGCGATGTTGTTGGCCTTGAGGATCTGCAGGATCTCCATGAGCGGCCCCGCTTGTCCGCTCAGGTCGTAAGTCTTGTTGTCCTCGGCCAAGGTGAACTGTGCAGGCACCAAACCATTGACCAAAGCGCTTCGCTCCCAGTCGATTCGGTACTCCTGGGTGTTGGGATCGACGAGCACCACCAGCTTGCGCGCGGTGATGTTGCCGAGTCGGCTGACGCTCGCGATCACCCGATCTTCGGTGTCAAAAGCGGTGAATCCGGATCCGGCGATGCGCAACTGCAGTTTGACCAGCGGTTGCTCGTTGATGCGTGTGCCGGTCTCTTTGATCGCCATGATCTGTGCCAGCGCCAGCACTCCGCTCTGCTCGAGCTGTTGTACCTTCGCGGCGGATTTGGCGCTGAAGCTGGTCAGCCCCAGCGCGATCAGTACGTCTGCTGCGGTGAGCAGCAGACCGACGTAGAACATCCACTTCAGCTCGGTGAGTTGTCCGAGTGCGAAGTAGACCGCCAGAAATATCGGCCCGACCAGGCCGCCGCACAGCAGCACGAACAGTTGGGTTTTGACGTAACGCCACAGCATGATCCGCCGTCCTCTCTCCTCGGGCGGTTTGCCGGAGATTGAATGAGACTAGCGCGCAACGCAATGCGGCGCTCACCCTTTCGGATGAGCGCCGCATTGCGGTTTGCGTAGCGCGGGGCTACTTGATGATCTTCGTGACCCGGCCGGCGCCCACGGTGCGCCCACCCTCACGGATCGCGAAGCGCAGACCCTCGTCCATGGCGACAGGCTGGATCAGCTTCACCTGGATGTTGGTGTTGTCACCGGGCATCACCATCTCGGTGCCCTCCGGCAGCGTCACCACACCGGTCACGTCGGTGGTGCGGAAGTAGAACTGCGGACGGTAGTTGTTGAAGAACGGCGTGTGCCGCCCACCCTCGTCCTTGGACAGCACGTACACCTGGCCCTCGAACTCGGTGTGCGGGGTGGTGGTGCCCGGCTTGGTCACCACCTGGCCGCGCTCGACGTCCTCACGCTTCACACCGCGCAACAACAGACCGACGTTGTCGCCGGCCTGCCCCTGGTCGAGCAGCTTGCGGAACATCTCCACACCGGTGACGGTGGTCTTGGTGGTTTCCGGCCGGATGCCGACGATCTCGACTTCCTCGTTGACGTTGATCACACCGCGCTCGACACGGCCGGTGACGACCGTGCCACGGCCGGTGATGGTGAACACGTCCTCGACGGGCATCAGGAACGGCTTGTCGGTCTCGCGGACCGGGTCCGGAATCGACTCGTCGACGGCGGTCATCAGCTCCTCGATGCTGCCGACCCACTTCGGGTCGCCCTCGAGCGCCTTGAGCGCCGATACCCGGATGACGGGAGCATCCTCGTCGAACTCCTGGGCGGCCAGCAGCTCGCGGACCTCCATCTCGACGAGCTCGAGCAGCTCCTCGTCGTCGACCATGTCGGCCTTGTTCAGCGCCACCAGGATGTAGGGCACCCCGACCTGGCGGGCAAGCAGCACGTGCTCGCGGGTCTGCGGCATCGGCCCGTCCGTGGCGGCGACAACCAGGATCGCGCCGTCCATCTGGGCGGCCCCGGTGATCATGTTCTTGATGTAGTCGGCGTGGCCCGGCGCGTCGACGTGGGCGTAGTGCCGTTTCTCGGTCTGGTACTCCACGTGCGCGATGTTGATCGTGATGCCGCGCTGACGTTCCTCGGGCGCGTTGTCGATCTGGTCGAATGCCTTCGACTCGTTCAAGTCCGGGTACTTGTCGTGCAAAACCTTGGTGATAGCCGCGGTCAGCGTGGTCTTGCCGTGGTCAACGTGACCGATGGTCCCGATGTTGACGTGCGGCTTCGTCCGCTCGAACTTCGCCTTCGCCACTTCTGTGTCCTCCTGGACTGGTTGGTGCTCGTTAAAGCAGTGTGGATTTCTTCAGTTGTGCCGCGGTACTGACCGGGCAAGCTTACTCGTAAGGGTCTGGCTACTCGCCCGTCGCCTTAGCGATGATCTCCTTCGACACGTTCGCCGGCACTTCAGCGTACGAGTCGAACACCATGGAGTAGTTCGCCCGGCCCTGGGTCTTCGACCGCAGATCGCCGACGTAGCCGAACATCTCCGACAGCGGCACATGCGCTTTGACCACACGTGCACCTGCCCGCTCCTCCATGGCCTGGATTTGGCCACGGCGGGAGTTCAGGTCGCCGATCACGTCGCCCATGTAATCCTCGGGCGTGGTGACCTCGACAGCCATGATCGGTTCCAGGATCACCGGCTGAGCCTGTGCAGCCGCTTTCTTCAGCGCCTGCGAACCGGCGATCTTGAACGCCATTTCCGACGAGTCCACCTCGTGGAACGCGCCGTCTTCCAGCGTGACCTTGAGATTCACCAGCGGATAGCCGGCCAGCACACCGTATTGCATGGCGTCCTGGGCTCCGGCGTCCACCGACGGGATGTACTCGCGGGGCACCCGTCCGCCGGTGACCTTGTTCTCGAACTCGTAGGTGGCGCCGTCTTCGCCGGTGAACGGCTCGACGGTGATGATGACCTTCGCGAACTGGCCCGAGCCGCCGGTCTGCTTCTTGTGGGTGTACTCGACGTGCTCGACCTTGCGGCGAATCGTCTCTTTGTACGCCACCTGCGGCTTGCCGACGTTGGCCTCGACCTTGAATTCGCGGCGCATGCGGTCAACCAGGATGTCCAGGTGCAGCTCACCCATCCCGCCGATGACGGTCTGGCCGGTCTCCTGATCCAGGTGCACCTTGAAGGTCGGGTCCTCCTCGGCGAGCTTCTGGATCGACAGGCTCAGCTTCTCCTGGTCGCTCTTGGTCTTGGGCTCGATGGCCACCTCGATCACCGGGTCGGGGAACGTCATCGACTCCAGCACGACCTGGTCGTTCGGATCGCACAGCGTGTCCCCGGTGGTGGTGTCCTTCAGGCCGATGACCGCGTAGATGTGTCCGGCCGATGCACGCTCGACAGGGTTCTCCTTGTTCGAGTGCATCTGGAACAGCTTGCCCAGCCGCTCCTTCTTGCCCTTGGTGGCGTTGATCACCTGGCTGCCCGACTCGACGGTGCCCGAGTAGACCCGGATGTAGGTCAGCTTCCCGAAGAACGGGTGCGTGGCGATCTTGAACGCCAGCGCCGAGAACGGCTCGTCGGTGCTGGCGCGCCGCACGATCTCCTCGTCCTCATTACCGGGCGCGTGCCCGGTGGCGGGCGGCAGATCCAGTGGCGACGGCAGATAGTCGACCACCGCGTCGAGCATCGGCTGCACGCCCTTGTTCTTGAACGCGCTGCCGCACAGCACCGGGTAGATCTCGCTGGCGATGGTGAGCTTGCGGATCGCGGCTTTGATCTCGTCGACACTGATTTCCTCGCCGCCGACGTACTTCTCCAGCAGCTCCTCGTCGGTTTCGGCGACGACCTCAAGCAGCTTGGTGCGGTATTCCTCGGCGGTCTCGGCCAATTCGGCCGGGATGTCGATGGTGTCGTAGGTCTCGCCGAGTTTGGTTTCGCCGCGCCAGACCTTGGCGTTCATCTCGACCAGGTCGACGACACCCTCGAATTCACTCTCGGAACCGATCGGCAACTGGATCGGCACGGCGTTGGCGCCGAGCCGCTCCTCCATCGTCTTGACCGAGAAGTAGAAGTCCGCGCCGATCTTGTCCATCTTGTTGACGAAACAGATCCGCGGCACGTTGTACTTGTCGGCCTGTCGCCACACCTGCTCGGACTGCGGCTCAACACCCTCCTTGCCGTCGAACACCGCGACGGCACCGTCGAGTACCCGCAGGTTGCGCTCCACCTCGACGGTGAAGTCGACGTGGCCCGGGGTGTCAATGATGTTGAGCTGGTGGTCTTTCCAGAACGTGGTGGTGGCGGCGGAGGTGATGGTGATCCCCCGCTCTTGCTCCTGCTCCATCCAGTCCATGGTGGCGGCGCCGTCGTGCACCTCACCGATCTTGTAGTTGATGCCGGTGTAGTAGAGGATGCGCTCGGTCGTCGTCGTCTTGCCGGCATCGATGTGCGCCATGATGCCGAAGTTGCGTACCTTGCTCAGGTCAGTCAGCACGTCCTTCTGTGCCACAGAAGTCTTCCCACTCTTTCGGTTACTCAGTTGATGTCTTGGTTAATGTCTTGTCGCCGTCGGCCACCCTGCCGACGGAATCGCCTCAGCAGCTCCTACCAGCGATAGTGCGCGAAGGCCCGGTTCGCCTCGGCCATCTTGTGGGTGTCCTCACGCCGCTTCACGGAGGCCCCGAGGCCGTTGCTGGCATCCAGGATCTCGTTTGCCAGGCGCTCGATCATGGTCTTTTCTCGCCGTTGCCGGGAGAAGGTGACCAGCCACCGCAACGCCAGCGTGGTGGACCGGTCCGGCCGCACCTCGACGGGCACCTGATAGGTGGCACCACCGACGCGGCGGCTGCGCACCTCCAATGCCGGCTTTACGTTGTCGAGGGCTCGCTTGAGCGTGATCACCGGATCGGTGCCGGTCTTCTCGCGAGCGTGTTCGAGCGCACCATAAACAATGCGTTCGGCGAGCGATTTCTTCCCTTTCAGGAGAACTTTGTTGACCAGCTGGGTCACCAGTTGCGACCCGTAGACCGGGTCGTTGACCAGCGGACGCTTTGGCGCGGGCCCCTTGCGCGGCATCAGCTCTTCTCCTTCTTGGCGCCGTAGCGGCTGCGGGCCTGCTTGCGGTTCTTGACGCCCTGGGTGTCCAGCGAGCCGCGGATGATCTTGTAGCGGACGCCCGGCAGGTCCTTCACTCGGCCGCCGCGCACCAGCACCATCGAGTGCTCCTGCAGGTTGTGCCCCTCGCCCGGGATGTAAGCCGTGACCTCAACCTGGCTGGTCAGCTTGACGCGCGCCACCTTCCGAAGGGCCGAGTTCGGCTTCTTCGGGGTGGTGGTGTACACGCGAGTGCACACGCCACGACGCTGAGGGCTGCCCTTGAGCGCCGCGGTCTTGACCTTGCCGATCTTGTCGCGGCGTCCCTTGCGCACCAGCTGCTGAATGGTTGGCATCTACCAGCTTTCTGTTGTAAGTCCCTGTACTGCAGTTATCCCCGCCCCGAGTCGGACCCGCTACCCCGCGGCCGGGTGTGTCGCACGCGTCGGCCCCGAATTCATCCGTGGCGTCATGGACATGCGAATGGGCCCGGCCTGCGCACCTTGGCTCACCCAAGGCGCCGTACGGGGCCAGGCACGATCCTCCACAATACCTGCCGCTGGTCGCGCTGGTCAAAAGCGACGGCGTCCCGTCGGCACGGCCGCGATCAGGTTAGCCGCCGGTGGCTGCGCTGCGGCGCTCGATGCCCGCCGCCAGACGCAACACCATGTCGGAGAACAAGGTGTCGGTGTCGATGATGTCGGCCATGGCACCGGTCATTTCCAGCAGCACAAACCCGTGCATTGCCGACCAGAACTCCAGCGCCGCGTAGAAGGCTTGTTCGGCGTTCAGACCGTAGGAGGACAACACCGCCATTACCGGTGCGGCCGCCGCCCGGGTCGCGGCGGCGAATTCGGGGTCATCCCCGCTCAGTGGCATCCGGGTGAACGCCGAGTATCGGCCCGGGTGGTGGTGGGCGTAGCTGCGGTACGCACCGGCCATGACCAGCACCGCATCGTCGCCGACGCGGCCCTCGGCGACCCGGTTGAGCATCGTGATGATGTCGTCGATCACCCGCATGCGCACCGTGCGGCGCAGGTCGTCCAGGCTGTGCACGTGGTTGTACAGCGACGGCCCCTTGGTTCCCAGCTGGGTCGCCAACGCGTTGATGGTCAGTGCGTCCCAGCCTTCCCGGTCCAGGAAAGTCAGCGCGGCGTTGATGATGATCTCGCGGCTAAGCCTCGTCGGGCGCGCGACGGACTTGCCCCCGGCACGTGACCGACCGGCCAGAGGGTCGGGGTCAGCTGGCATGGCAATCGCCCTTCGAAGTGCGTAGACGCGCGTGCGCGACGGATCGTCGTTCAGCAAAAACTCTAGTCTGCCGACGACGCTGGCCGCGGGAGGCGGCCCGACATCGAGCCGACTATCGGCGCCGTCTGCAAAAGCACCGAAGACGGCTTCCGTGCCTGGCCAACGCACGTAGGCTCTGCTCTAGCAGAGCACCCGCTACGGCGAGAGGAGCCCGCGGTGAACTGGACGACCCCCCGCCGCCTGTTGGCTGCCGGCGCGGTGGCAATCCCGTTGCTGGTTGCCGGTGGCGCGCCGGCTGGGCTCGCCAAAAACGGCGATACCCACGTCACCGGCGAAGGTGTCGAGCAGACGATCGACTGCAACAACGCCACGCTCTACGTCAACGGCACACGCAATACCGTCAACGCGCTGGGAACCTGCTGGGCGGTGACGGTCATGGGTTCCGGTAACACCGTGGTCGCCGACACCGTCATCAACGACATCATCGTCTACGGCTCCGACGAAACGGTGCTGTATCGCAACGGCGACCCGGTCGTCTGGGACCGCGGCCGGGAACTGGGCATGACCAACCGGATCAACCGCGCGGCGTGACAGCGCGTGACAGCGGCAACCATCGAATCGAGGAACAATGCGCGCGCACAGATTCTTCGCCCTGGCCGCCCTCGCGGTCATCGCGCTCGCCGGCTGCGGTTCGAACGACAAGCAGGCCAGCCCGTCGACCAGCAGCACCACCGGAACCTCCGGTGCACAGTTGGAGGTCGGAAACACCATCAACTACGGCTCTTTCGGCACCACCACCGAGCTCGACTGCGGCGACGGAAAGTCGCTGAATGTTGGCGGCTCCAACAACACGCTGACCGTCACCGGCACCTGCTCGACGGTGAGCATCGGCGGCGCCGACAACAAAATCACCTTCGACAAGATCGACAAGCGGCTCAACATCGTCGGCCTGAACAACACGATCACCTACAAAGACGGCGACCCCCAAGTCGAGAATCTGGGGAACAACAACACCGTCAACAAGGGCTAGTCGGCGACCGGGCTAAGCGCTGGCTCCGTGGCGCCCGGCGCCGGCGGCAAAGCGGCTGGCGCCTGCCATCGCTTCGGCCGAAACGCGCGAGATGCTCGCGAATTCGTAATCCATCGCCTCGGATTCGGCCATGCCCCATTGGTTCAGCGCCGACAGCCGATCCGACCGCATGCACTGTTGCGGCAGGGCAGCAAGCTGGGCGGCCAGCTCCTCGGCTGCCGCGCGGGCTTGCCCCTGGGGCACAACGCGATTGGCCAACCCGATCGCCAACGCTTCGGCGGCGTCGACGCCGCGACCGGTCAGAATCATGTCCATCGCCCGGCTCTGCCCGATAAGTCGCGGTAGCCGGATGGTACCGCCGTCGATCAGCGGCACACCCCAGCGCCGACAGAACACCCCGAACACGGCGTCTTCCTCGGCGACCCGCAGATCGCACCACAGCGCCAATTCCAGCCCGCCGGCCACCGCGTATCCACTCACCGCGGCGATCACCGGTTTCGACAGCACCATGCGGGTCGGACCCATCGGGCCTGGTCCCGTCCGGTGTACCGCGTTGGCTTCGGGTGTCCCGATCGCCTTCAAATCCGCGCCGGCGCAGAATGTTCCGTGATCGCCCCATAGCACCGCCACCGACGCCGAGTCGTCGTGGTCGAACTCTTGGAACGCTTCGTACAGCGCCGTGGCCGTCGGGCCGTTGACAGCATTCCGGGCTTCTGGCCGGTTCAAAATCACCGTCGTGACCGGGCCATTGCGCTCTACTCGCACAGGGTCGCTCATGTCGCCTCCACTAGTTGAACACCGTTGCGCCGCTTCGTCAGTTCGGCGGCGAAGTCGTGATAGGCCGCGCGCACCTGCGCACCCGGCCAGTCGTCGGGCAGCAGTTCTGCCGGCAGCATCGGGTCACTGAGCAGGTGGCGCACCATTGCGGCGGCCACCATGAACCTTTCCGGAATCCCCGAGGCGGTGGTCATTTCGTCGAGCAGGCGGTAGCCGGTCTCGGCCCAACCGGGCAGGTCCCAGAGTTGGCCGGCCAGCTCGGCGGGTGCGTCGTCGTGGGCCGTGATGACGCGCACCAACGCGCGGACATCGGTGCTCAGCTCGAGATCCAGGTTGTCCGGACGCATCCAGACACCTTCGCGCAGTTCACCGAACCGCTTGTTGTACAAGGTGGTTCGTAATGCAGCGCGGGTTCGCGCGTCGGACCCGACGCTGGTGACGATCAGCATGATCCAGCTGCCGCGCCACGGTCGGGTGCGCAGGCTTATCGCCTCGTCCTGACGACGCTGCCGGGCCAGGAGCCGATCGGAGAGCCGGTAGCCGTCGGCAGACCGGATCAGATCACCGGCACTGACCATGCGCGTCAATGCGACACGCAAGGTGGATTCCTTGATACCGAAATCGCTGGTGAGCCTGACCAATTCGGCGGCAGTGGCCCATGCCGGATGTGCGCCGAGCAGCACCGACAGCACCACCGACCGGGCTGTCATGCGCGCCAGCGTCTTCGACATGAGTCAGACCTGCGATGCTCGACGGCCGTAGTCGCCGAACGGCTCGTCGCGGTGGCGCACCGCCTCGCGGAAGCCGTGTTCGACCGCGTCGGCGACGAAAGCGTGGCCTTCCGGCGTGTGGCGTGCGATACCGTCGAACACGGTACTGACCATTCTGCTGGTCGCCACACCCTGTTGCAGCAGCGCCGAATTCAACGCGAGCTTGACCATGATCAGCTGATTGACCGGGACGGCCGCGATGCGCTCCACCAGGCGCTCGGTGCGCTCGTCGAGGTCCTCCGGGGCCGGCGCCTCCACCGCCAGGCCCCACTCGGCGGCCTGGGCGCCGGTGATGCAATCCCCGGTCAGCAGAAGGCGTTTGGCGCGCTGGTCACCGAGACGATGGGCCCACAGACCCGCGGCGGGCACGCCCCAGACCCGGGTCGGCGGGTAGCCGATCTTGGCGTCCGCGGCGGCGATCACCTGGTCGGCGTGCAGCGCGATATCGGTCCCGCCCGCGACGCAGTAGCCGTGGATCTTGACCACCGTGGGCTTGTCGGCGTGCATCAGGCTGGAGAACCCGCGCACGAAGCGGCTCATCATCTGGTAGTCGATCATCGGGTCCCACGGCTGGTTGGGCTGATGGTTGATCGCCTGGGTCTTGCCGTCCAGCACGGTGCCCTTGTAGGCGCTGCCGCCACCCGCCGACGACGACCCCTCCGCATACGCGCTGAGATCGAAACCGGCGCAAAACCCTTCACCGCGCCCCGACACCAGGATCACGTGCACGTTCGGGTCCAGGTCGGCGCGCTCCACCAACGCGGACAACTCCAGCGGAGTGTCGGCGACGATCGCGTTGCCCTTTTCCGGGCGGTTGAAGGTGATGCGCGCAACCCGACCGGTGACCTCGTAGGTCATCGTCTTCAAGTTGTCAAAGTCGACCGGTCTGATCGCGTGAGTCAACGGCGCCGCTCCTCCTCATCACTTCGTTCTGCATCGTCGCCGGCGCGAGTCACGATCCCTTGACCATCGCACGCTCGAGAATCGGCGCCAGATCCAGCCCGGAGGGCATGGTGCCGTACGCGCCGCCCCATTGACCGCCCAGGCGAGTCGCCAAAAACGCCTCGGCGACAGCGGGATGCCCGTGCCGGACCAGCAGCGACCCCTGCAGCGCCAGGCAGATGTCCTCGGCGACCTTGCGGGCCCGGTATTGGATCGTTTCGAGATCACCCAGCTGCGACTTGAGACGCTCGACATGGGCGTCCAGGCGCGGATCGTGGCCGTGCGTGTTGGCCAGCTCGGCGAACAAAACGTCGACGCATTCGGAGCGAGTGCCCATGGCGCGCAGCGTATCCAGCGCGCTGACGTTGCCGGAGCCCTCCCAGATGCCCATCAGCGGGGCCTCCCGATACAGCCGCGCCATTCCGAAGTCCTCGACGTAGCCGTTGCCGCCCAGGCATTCCATCGCCTCGGCGGCGTGCGGCGTGGCCCGCTTGCACACCCAGTACTTGGTGGCCGCCAGGCCGATGCGGCGCAGCAGGGTCTCCGTCTCGTCGCCGCGCACGGCGTTGTCGGTGGCGCCGGCCATCCGCATGGCGACCATGGTGGCGGCCTCGGCTTCAACAGCCAAATCTGCCAGCACATTTCGCATCAGCGGCTGGTCGATGAGATAGGCGCCGAAGGCTTTGCGGTGCTGCGCGTGATACACCGCGCGGGTCAGACCGGTACGCATGCTGGTGGCGCTGCCCAGCGCACAGTCCAGGCGAGTCAGGTTGACCATCTCGATGATGGTCGGAACACCCCGGCCCTCCTCGCCGACCAGCCAGGCGGTGGCCCCGTCGTACTCGACCTCGCTGGAGGCGTTGGCGTGGTTGCCGAGTTTGTCCTTGAGCCGCTGCAAGAACATCCGGTTGCGCGTGCCGTCGGGCAGCACCCGAGGCAGCAGGAAGCACGACAACCCGTCGGGCGCCTGCGCGAGCACCAGGAAGATGTCACACATCGGCGCCGAGGTGAACCATTTGTGGCCGGTCAGGCTGTAGCTGCCGTCGGCGTTGCGGGTGGCCTGGGTGGTGTTGGCCCGAACATCGGAGCCGCCCTGCTTTTCGGTCATCGACATCCCGGCGGTGATTCCGACTTTCGTTGTCGGCACCTTGAGTTCGGGGTCGTACTCGCGGCTGGTCAACAGCGGCTCGTAGACGTCGGCGAGCTCGGGGTTGTACCGCAACGCCGGGACGACGGCGTAGGTCATCGAGATCGGGCACATATGCCCGGGTTCGGCGGTCCAGACGCAGGTCTTGGCCGCGCGGACGACGTGCGCGCCCGGGCGCGGATCCGCCCAGGGTGCGGCGTGCAGACCGTGGCCGATCGCGGTGCGCATCAGCTCGTGGTAAGCGGGGTCGTATTCCACCTCGTCGATGCGGTGGCCGTGACGGTCATGGGTGTGCAGAACCGGCCGGTTGCGGTTGGCCAGCTCACCCCAGCGTTGGGCCTGCTTCGAGCCGGAGATCGCGCCGACCTCGGTGACCTCGTCGAGGCCCCACTCGCCGCCTTCGCGGATCAGCGCTTCGATGAGGACCGGCGAGCTGGCGGGATTGTGCTCTTCCAGGGGCGGAACCTGGTTCGTGACGACATGCGTGTCTGACATCAGTCCAGTGTTACATTTTCTCGACAACTGCACAAGAGATGTAACGATCAGCGCGGGTGGGCGGCGAAGAACTCCCACAGCCGCTGCGTGGCGAATGGCGGCCACTCGTGCCCGCCGCCCTCGACGGTGATCAACACAACGCTGCGGCCCTCGGGGCATGCCGCGGTCGACTCGGTAATTCGGCCCACCGTACTGCTCGTCGGTGTCGCGCAGTGATTGACGTTGCGCCAGAACGCATTTACCTCCTCCACCGGGAGGCCGTCGATGTGAGCGAAGCCGGCGCCGGGTCCGCCGTCGTACCGAACCAAACGGTCGGCCGTGCCGTGGATGTGCATCACCGATACCGGATGCGGGGATTGGCAATCCGTCAGCTGCATAGCCGAATCCGGGCCGATCGCGGCGAACAGGTTCGTGGCGCAGGCCAGCGTGTAGGACATGATGCCGCCGTTGCTGATACCGGTGGCGTACACGCGTGCCGGATCGATGCCGACGTGGTCGCTGATGTCGCCGACCGCGGCGGTGATGAAAGCGACGTCGTCGACTCCTTCCCGGGCCGACCGACCACAGCAGCCGCCGCCGTCGACGTTCCAGGCCCGGTTGAGGCCGTCCGGATAGGCCACCACGAACCGGGCGGAGTCGGCCAATTGGTCCCAGCCGTAGGTCCTTTCGGCTTGCTCGGCGTTGCCGAAGCCGCCGTGCAACATGACGACAAGTGGAGCGGACGCCGAGAGCCCAGCCGGCTTGTGCAGGAGATAGGTGCGGTCAACTCCGCCGACGCTCAGGGTGTGGACGCTGGTGCCTTCATCGAAGCCCGACGCGCGCGCCTGATGCGATGGCGCACACCCGGCGATGCAGCACAAGACTGCCGCGATCACCGCGAGCCGGGCGGCCATGTCTCAATCCGCGGTGCGATCGCGCAGAAAAGCGATGTCGTCTTTGCGGCCCTCGTCGGCCGTCTCGCAGACGACGGGCGCGTTGGCCGCTTTCACCACCGCCACCAACAGCTCGGGATCGATCTTGCCGGCGCCGATGTTGGCGTGGCGGTCGGCGCCCGAGCCGGCGGCATCCCGGGAGTCGTTGCAGTGCACCAGATCGATGCGGCCGGTGATCGCCTTGATGCGATCGACAGCGTCAACGAGCGCCTCGCCCGCCGCCCACGCGTGGCAGGTGTCCAGGCAGAAACCGATACCGGTATCGCCGATTTCGTCCCAGAGCCGGGCGATGGTGTCGAAGTGCCGGGCCATCGCGTGGTCGCCGCCGGCGGTGTTCTCCAAGTACACCGGCACGTCGGTCTGAAGCCGTTCCATTGCCTTGCGCCAGCGCTCACAACCGGCCTCGATGTCGGCGTCGTCGACATGTCCGCCGTGCACGATCACCGCGGCGGCGCCGATCTCGGCGGCCGCGTCGCAGGTGTCCTGCAAGATCTTGCGCGACGGGATCCGCACCCGGTTGTTCGCCGACGCGACGTTGATCAGGTACGGCGCGTGGACGTAGAGCGGCAGCGACGACGCCCGCAGGGTTGCCGCGTCATCCCGCGGTTTGGGTTTTTTCCAGCTCTGCGGGTTCCCGAGGAAGATCTGCACCAGGTCGGCGCCCTCGGCCTCGGCGGCGCCGAGCGGATCCTGCGGGTGTACGTGCGAACCAATGAGCACGGCGCCAGTCTAGTGCGCGGCCCGCCGCGCCAATGTGCGGCTGGCCGCTCACTCGACTCCGAACGTGCGGCTGGCCGCACACTCGGCAGGGATTACCGGTAGTCGCTGTACCCGTAGTCGTCCAGCGGGACCGCGGCACCGGTGGCCTGGCCGAAGTCGGGGCTGTAGTACTGATCCTCGTAGGACGGGATCGTGTACGCGGCGGCCCGCGCCTCTTCGGTCGGCTGCACCTGGATGTTGCGGTAACGGCTGATCCCGGTACCGGCCGGGATCAGCTTGCCGATGATCACGTTCTCCTTCAGACCGTTGAGCTTGTCGCTGCGGCAGTTGATCGCCGCATCGGTCAGCACTCGCGTGGTCTCCTGGAACGACGCCGCGCTCAGCCACGAGTCGGTGGCCAGCGACGCCTTGGTGATCCCCATCAGCACCGGACGGCCGGCGGCGGGCTCGCCGCCTTCGGCCACCACCCGACGGTTCTCGGCCTCGAACTCCGCGCGGTCGATCAGCGAGCCGGGCAAGAACTCCGTCGAGCCCGAGTCGATGATCGTCACCCGGCGCAGCATCTGCCGGACGATCACCTCGATGTGCTTGTCGTGGATCGACACGCCCTGCGCCCGGTAGACCTCCTGGACCTCCTTGGTCAGGTGGATCTGCACCTCGCGCGGACCCTGCACACGCAGCACCTCGTGCGGGTCGGCGGAGCCTTCCATCAGCTGCTGACCGACTTCGACGTGGTCGCCGTCGGCGAGCAGTCGCTCGGTGCCGTCCTCGTGCTTGAACACCCGCAACCGCTGGCGCTTGGAGAGCTTGTCGTAGACCACTTCCTCGCCACCGTCGTCGGGGATGATGGTGATCTTGTAGAAGCGGTCGCCTTCCTCCAACCGCACCCGGCCGGTGACGTCGGCGATCGGCGCCTTACCACGCGGCACCCGAGCCTCGAACAGCTCCTGCACCCGCGGCAGACCACCGGTGATGTCCTCACCGACACCACCCTGGTGGAAGGTGCGCATGGTCAACTGGGTGCCGGGCTCACCGATGGACTGGGCGGCCACGATGCCGACCGCCTCACCGATGTCGACCAGCTTGCCGGTGGCCATCGAGCGGCCGTAGCAGGTGGCGCACACGCCGGTGCCGGTCGCGCAGGTCAACACCGAGCGCACCTTCACAGACGTGATGCCCGCCGCCAGCAGCGCCTCGATCTCCGGGTCACCCAAGTCGTGACCGCGGGCGACGATGACGTTGCCCTTCTCGTCGACCGCGTCGGCGCCCAACGTGCGGGCGTACGCGGAGGTTTCGATGAACGGGTCGCGGATCAGCGTGCCGTCGGGCTGACGCTCGGCCAACTCGACGGTGATGCCGCGCTCGGTGCCGCAGTCCGCCTCGCGGACGATGACGTCCTGCGAGACGTCCACCAGACGACGGGTCAGATAACCCGAGTCAGCGGTACGCAACGCGGTGTCCGCCAACCCCTTTCGTGCGCCGTGCGTGTTGATGAAGTACTCCAACACCGTCAGGCCCTCACGGAACGAGGACTTGATCGGCCGCGGGATGAACTCACCCTTGGGGTTGGTCACCAGCCCCTTCATGCCGGCCAGCGTCCGCGTCTGGGTGAAGTTACCCGTAGCGCCCGAGTCGACGATCGTGATGATCGGGTTGTCGTCGGGGTAGTGCTCGCGAAGCGCCTGCCCCACCTCGTCGGTGGCTTCCTTCCAGATCTCCACCAACGCCTCGTTGCGCTCGTCGTGGTTCAAAGCACCACGCTGGAACTGCTTTTCGACCTTGTCGGCCCGCTCCTCGTACGAGTCGAGGATCTCCTGCTTACGCGGCGGCACCAACACGTCGGCCATCGACACCGTGACACCGGAGCGGGTGGCCCAGTAGAAGCCGGCATCCTTGAGCTTGTCGACGGTTTGCGCGACGACGATCATCGGGTAGCGCTCGGCCAGGTCGTTGATGATCGAGGCCTGCACCTTCTTGTGCATCTGCTTGTTCACGAACGGGTAGCCCACCGGCAGCAGTTCGTTGAACATCACCCGGCCCAGCGTGGTCTCGGCCATCCAGGAATCCCCTGGCTGCCAACCGTTTTGGCCGAACAGCTCGGCTTCGATCTCGGCGGGCGGACGCAGCTGCGAGAGCCGCACCTTGATCTTGGCGCGCACCGAAAGCGCGCCGCGGTCCATCGCCATGATCGCCTCGGCCGGCGAGCTGTACACGCCGCGGTCGGGCGAGTCCTTGGTGGCCGGCTGGTATTCGCCGGTGTCGCCGGGCACTTCGGTGGTCAGGTAGTACAACCCGGTCACCATGTCCAGCCGCGGCATGGCCAACGGCCGGCCCGACGCCGGTGACAGGATGTTGTTCGAGGACAGCATCAGGATGCGGGCCTCAGCCTGCGCCTCCGCGCTCAGCGGCAGGTGCACGGCCATCTGGTCGCCGTCGAAGTCGGCGTTGAACGCCTCACACACCAACGGGTGCAGCTGAATCGCCTTGCCTTCGATCAGCATTGGCTCAAAGGCCTGGATACCAAGCCGGTGCAGGGTCGGTGCGCGGTTCAACAGCACCGGGTGCTCGGCGATGACCTCTTCGAGCACGTCCCACACCTGCGGACGCTGACGCTCCACCATCCGCTTGGCGCTCTTGATGTTCTGCGCGTGGTTGAGGTCGACCAGTCGCTTCATCACGAACGGCTTGAACAACTCCAGCGCCATCAGCTTGGGCAGACCGCACTGGTGCAGCTTGAGCTGCGGACCGACGACGATGACCGAACGGCCCGAGTAGTCGACGCGCTTACCGAGCAGGTTCTGGCGGAACCGGCCCTGCTTACCCTTGAGCAGATCGGAGAGCGACTTCAGCGGACGGTTGCCCGGCCCGGTGACCGGACGGCCGCGGCGGCCGTTGTCGAACAGCGCGTCCACCGACTCCTGCAGCATCCGCTTCTCGTTGTTGACGATGATCTCGGGCGCGCCGAGGTCGATCAGCCTCTTGAGTCGGTTGTTGCGGTTGATCACCCGGCGGTACAGGTCGTTGAGGTCGGACGTGGCGAACCGGCCACCGTCGAGCTGCACCATCGGGCGCAGCTCCGGCGGGATCACCGGCACCGCGTCGAGCACCATGCCCATCGGTGAGTTCCCGGACTGCTGGAACGCGGCCACCACCTTGAGCCGCTTCAGGGCACGAAGCTTCTTCTGCCCCTTGCCGCTTCGGATGACCTCGCGCAGCGCGTCAGCCTCGGCGTCGATGTCGAAGTTCTCGATGAGCTTCTGGATCGCCTCGGCGCCCATGGCGCCGGTGAAGTACTCACCGTAGCGGTCGACCAGTTCGCGGTAGAGGTTCTCGTCGACGATCAGCTGCTTGGGAGCCAGCTTGGTGAAGGTGTTCCAGATGTCCTCCAACCGGTCCAGCTCGCGCTGAGCCCGGTCGCGGATCTGACGCATCTCCCGCTCGCCGCCGTCGCGAACCTTGCGCCGCGCATCGGCTTTGGCACCCTCGGCCTCGAGCTCGGCCAGGTCGGCCTCCAGCTTCTGGGCGCGCGCCTCCAGGTCCGCGTCGCGCTGGTCCTCGACCGCCTTGCGCTCCACGGCCATCTCGGCCTCGAGCGTGGACAGCTCGTTGTGCCGCAGCTCCTCGTCGACGCTGGTGATGACGTAGGCCGCGAAGTAGATGATCTTCTCGAGGTCCTTGGGGGCCAGATCGAGCAGGTAGCCCAACCGGCTCGGCACGCCCTTGAAGTACCAGATGTGCGTGACCGGCGCGGCCAGCTCGATGTGGCCCATCCGCTCGCGGCGCACCTTGGCACGGGTCACCTCGACGCCGCAGCGCTCACAGATGATGCCCTTGAAGCGCACTCGCTTGTACTTGCCGCAGTAGCACTCCCAGTCGCGAGTCGGTCCGAAGATCTTCTCGCAGAACAGGCCGTCCTTCTCCGGCTTCAATGTGCGGTAGTTGATGGTCTCCGGCTTCTTGACCTCGCCGTAAGACCACTGCCGGATGTCGTCAGCGGTGGCCAGGCCGATGCGGAGTTCATCGAAGAAGTTGACGTCTAGCACGTAACTCCCTTTCCCCTTTCGGGACTAGAAAACAATTAAGCCAAGTCCTCAACAGACGCGGATTCGTTGCGGGACAAGTTGATTCCCAGGTTGGCGGCCGCGCGCTCCAAGTCCTCGTCGTCGCCGTCGCGCATTTCGATGGCCGCGCCGTCGCTGGAGAGCACCTCGACGTTGAGGCACAGCGACTGCAGCTCCTTGAGCAGCACCTTGAACGACTCGGGGATGCCCGGCTCGGGAATGTTCTCGCCCTTGACGATCGCCTCGTACACCTTGACCCGGCCGACGGTGTCGTCGGACTTGATGGTCAACAGCTCCTGCAGCGTGTAGGCGGCGCCGTAGGCCTGCATGGCCCAGCACTCCATCTCGCCGAACCGCTGGCCACCGAACTGCGCCTTACCGCCCAGCGGCTGCTGGGTGATCATCGAGTACGGCCCAGTGGAGCGGGCGTGGATCTTGTCGTCCACCAGGTGGTGCAGCTTCATGATGTACATGTAGCCGGTGGTCACCGGGTACGGGAACGGCTCACCGCTGCGCCCGTCGTACAGGATCGCCTTGCCGTCGCCGTCGACCAGGGTGTCGCCGTCGCGGTTGGGCAGCGTCGAGGACAGCAGGCCCTGCAGCTCCTCTTCGCGGGCGCCGTCGAACACCGGGGTCGAAACGATCTTGTTGGGCTCGGCCTCCAGTAGCTCTTCGGGCAGCTGGGCGGCCCAGTCCGGCACGCCCTTGGACGTGTCGACCTTCCAGCCGCTGTGCGCGCACCAGCCCAGGTGAGTCTCCAGGATCTGTCCGATGTTCATCCGTCGCGGCACCCCGTGGGTGTTCAGGATGATGTCGACCGGCGTGCCGTCCGGCAGGAACGGCATGTCCTCGACCGGCAGGATCTTGCCGATGACGCCCTTGTTGCCGTGCCGGCCGGCCAGCTTGTCACCATCGGAGATCTTGCGCTTCTGCGCGACGTAGACCCGGACCAGCTCGTTGACGCCGGCGGGCAGCTCGTCGTCGTCCTCGCGGGAGAACACCCGGATGCCGATCACCTTGCCGGACTCGCCGTGCGGCACCTTCAGCGAGGTGTCGCGGACCTCACGGGCCTTCTCGCCGAAGATCGCGCGCAGCAGCCGCTCCTCAGGGGTCAGCTCGGTCTCGCCCTTCGGGGTGACCTTGCCGACCAGGATGTCGCCGTCGCGGACCTCGGCACCGATGCGGACGATGCCGCGCTCGTCGAGGTCGGCCAGCACCTCGTCGGAGACGTTCGGGATGTCCCGGGTGATCTCCTCGGCGCCCAGCTTGGTGTCGCGGGCGTCGATCTCGTGCTCCTCGATGTGGATCGAGGTGAGGATGTCCTCCTCGACGAGGCGGTTGGACAGGATGATCGCGTCCTCGTAGTTGTGGCCTTCCCACGGCATGATCGCCACCAGCAGGTTCTTGCCCAACGCCATCTCGCCCTGGTCGGTGCACGGGCCGTCGGCAATGACCTGGCCGGCCTCGACCCGGTCCCCGGCGTCCACGATCGGGCGCTGGTTGGCGCAGGTGCCGTGGTTGGACCGGGCGAACTTGCGCATCCGGTAGGTGTGCCGCGTGCCGTCGTCGGCCATCACGGTGATGTAGTCGGCCGACACCTCCTCGATGACGCCGGACTTCTCGGCGACGACGACGTCCCCGGCGTCGATCGCGGCGCGCAGCTCCATGCCGGTACCCACCAGCGGACGCTCGCTGCGCACCAGCGGAACCGCCTGGCGCTGCATGTTGGCGCCCATCAGGGCACGGTTGGCGTCGTCGTGCTCCAGGAACGGGATCATCGCGGTGGCCACCGACACCATCTGGCGCGGTGCGACGTCCATGTAGTCGACCTCGGACGACGAGACGTACTCGACCTCGCCGCCCTTGCGGCGCACCAGCACCCGGTCCTCGGTGAACCGGCCTTTCTCGTCGATCGGCGAGTTGGCCTGCGCGACGACGTGGCGGTCTTCCTCGTCGGCGGTCAGGTACTCGATGTCGTCGGTCACCACCCCGTCGCGCACCTTGCGGTACGGCGTCTCGATGAAGCCGAACGGATTCACCCGCGCGTACACCGCGAGCGAACCGATCAGGCCGATGTTCGGGCCCTCCGGGGTCTCGATCGGGCACATCCGGCCGTAGTGGCTGGAGTGCACGTCGCGCACCTCCAGTCCGGCCCGCTCACGGGACAGACCACCGGGGCCCAGCGCCGACAGCCGCCGCTTATGGGTCAGACCCGACAACGGGTTGTTCTGGTCCATGAACTGCGACAACTGGCTGGTGCCGAAGAACTCCTTGATCGCGGCGACCACCGGGCGGATGTTGATCAACGTCTGCGGTGTGATCGCCTCGACGTCCTGGGTGGTCATCCGCTCGCGCACCACCCGCTCCATCCGCGACATGCCGACCCGGATCTGGTTCTGGATCAGCTCACCGACCGTGCGCAGCCGGCGATTACCGAAGTGGTCGATGTCGTCGGTCTCCACCGGCACCTCGACGCCGCCCGGGACGGTCATCGTGGTGTGGCCCTCGTGCAGACGCACCAGGTATTCGATGGTGGCGACGACGTCCTCTTCGGTCAGCGTCGTCTTGCTGGTGTCGGCCGTCGGGTTGGGGTTCAGGCCCAGCTTCTTGTTGACCTTGTAGCGGCCCACCCGGGCCAGGTCGTAGCGCTTCTCCTTGAAGAACAGGTTCTCCAGCAGCGTCTGCGCGGACTCCTTGGTCGGCGGCTCGCCCGGACGCAGCTTGCGGTAGATGTCGAGCAGCGCCTCGTCACTGCCGGCGGTGTTGTCCTTCTCCAGCGTCGACATCATGATCTCGGAGAAGCCGAACCGCTCGGTGATCCGCTCGTTGGTCCAGCCCAGCGCCTTGAGCAGGACGGTGACCGGCTGGCGGCGCTTGCGGTCAATGCGCACGCCGACGGTGTCACGCTTGTCGACGTCGAACTCCAGCCACGCACCACGGCTCGGGATCACCTTGACGCTGTGCAGCGTCTTGTCGGTCGACTTGTCGATGGTCTCGTCGAAGTACACCCCCGGCGAGCGGACCAGCTGGCTGACCACGACACGCTCGGTCCCGTTGATGATGAACGTGCCCTTCTCGGTCATCATCGGGAAGTCGCCCATGAACACCGTCTGGCTCTTGATCTCGCCGGTGTTGTTGTTGATGAACTCCGCGGTGACGAACAACGGCGCCGCGTAGGTCATGTCCTTGTCTTTGCACTCGTCGACGGGGGCCTTGACCTCGTCGAAGCGCGGGTCGGAGAAGGACAGCGACATCGACCCGGAGAAGTCCTCGATCGGGGACAGCTCCTCGAGTACCTCCTCGAGGCCGCCGATCGGATCGGTCAGACCGCGGGCTCGGGCGGCTTCCTTCCACTTCGGTGAGCCGATCAGCCACTCGAACGAGTCGGTCTGCACATCAAGCAGGCCCGGAACCTCGAGCGGTTCACGCAGCTTGGCGAAAGAAACTCGGTTGGGCGCTCCCGGGACGGAGCCGTTGGAATGAATTGAACCTTGAAGATTGTGCGGACTACTCTTTGCTTTGCTCTGGCGGGAGACTGCCAAGACGCATCCTTCCAGCACCTCGTGCGGCTAGCGGGGAGCCGGTCACCACCGGACCTATTCGCCGCGATAACTGTGTCGGTTCGGCTGGCGGACGAACTGTCCAGACTCACGCACGCAACTAGATCGCTGAGCCGGAAACGGGCTCAGGCTAGGACCACGGTGTCAAGTGGCGGGTGAGATGGGCAGGAGGCAGCCAGCGCAACGTCCAACAATAGCGCAGGACTGCGCATTCCTCAACTGCCGTGCTCGGGAATCTCAACGATCCGGGCGCTGGCCGCCTTGTCGCTGATCCCATGCACGCACGCTGCCCAACAGACTGGCCCCTTCCGGCTCGTCCGTCAAGGGTTGACGCGCCAACTTGTCAGCCAAACTCCTTCCGTTACCGCTGGCCCGTGCCTACTGAGTGCGGATGGTCTCGGTGGGTGCGTCGTAGTCGCGGTGGCGACCGCTGTCACCGCGGCCACCGTCTGGGGTGTAGCCCTGTTGTTGCATCGATTCCAAGATCGCTTGCTGGGCGTTCTTGGGCAGCAAGTGCAGGTTCTCGCGGACCCGCGCCTGGCGGCGGGCGACCGCCTTGCGCTCGGGCATACCCGGGGTGGCGGTGATCTGCGGCGGGACCCCCTCGATCTCATCGACACCACCGTCGTGGTGGCCGGCGTCCAGGTGGGCCTGCTCCTCGGCCATGGTGGCCTCGTCTTTTTCCTCGCTCATCCCGATCGGGCCGATACGCCGCCCGTTGAGGAATTGCCGTACGACGGGCTCGTCGGAAGTCAGCAGCACCTCACGCGGGCCGAACATCACCAGCTTGCGGCGGAACAGCATGCCCATGTTGTCCGGCACCGTGCGGGCGATGTTGATGTTGTGCGTGACGATCAGGATCGTGGCGTCGATCTGAGCGTTGATGTCGATCAGCAGCTGGCTCAGATACGCGGTGCGCACCGGGTCAAGACCCGAGTCCGGCTCGTCACACAAGATGATCTGCGGATCCAGCACCAGTGAGCGGGCCAGCCCGGCACGCTTCTTCATACCGCCGGAGATCTCACCGGGGAACTTCTTCTCATCCCCACCCAGGCCGACCATCTCCAGCTTCTCCATGACGATGTCACGGATTTCGCTTTCCTTTTTCTTGGTGTGCTCGCGCAGCGGGAACGCGGTGTTGTCATAGAGGTTCATCGACCCGAACAGCGCCCCGTCCTGGAACATCACCCCGAACAGGGTGCGGATCTCGTAGAGCTCCTTGGCCGAGCACTCGGTGATGTCGGTGCCCTCGACAATGATCGAACCGCGCTCCGGGCGCAGCAGACCGATCAACGACTTCAAGAACACCGATTTGCCGGTACCCGACGGGCCCAACAACACGCTGACCTCACCGGGGGGAATGTCCATCGTGACGTCTTCCCAGATTCGCTGAGAACCGAAGGACTTGGTGAGCCCCTCAACCTGAATACCGGTACCCATGCGAAATCCTCCCGCGGAGTTGCTGGCTTGGCCTGTGGTTTCAGTCACTTTAGCCTACGCTGGCGATCCGCAACACGGCTATGGGTGGCCGACGGCGAGTTGTCGCAGCGGGCTAGTGCTTGGTCAGCTGCTAGGTTCGGGGCGACCAGTTGCCGTGGAAACCCATCGGCACCCGTTGCGGCAGGTGAACGGTGGCCACCGACTCCAGAGTTTCGGCGTCGAGCAGCACCAACTGGCCTTCGCCGCGACCCCGGTGATACCCGTAGCCGATCAGGATGCCGTCGTCCTCGGCGCGGGCACCCGGATTGGGAATAAACGACATCTCGCCGAGCAAAAGGGCCGGATCGAGCGCGGCGGTAGTGCTGGATCCGGTCGCGTAGTCGTGCTTGTACAGCGCGGTGGAGAACTCGGTTGCGCCGCCGGACAGGTAGCCGCCATCAGTGCCGACCGCATAGCCGAACCCGTGCCGAGCCCCCAGCAGCTCCTCGTTGATTCGCGGAAACTCCTGCGGCCGATCGTCACGGCGTTCGGTGCTCACCGACCCGGTGTCCAGGTTGATGGTCCAGCGGTCCAGGGCGGGCCTGCTGTCGCCGGGCCCACGCAGGTCGCGGTCGAACATTCGCGAGTAGCGCACCACGTCGAGCACCAAGACCTCGGTGCCATCCCGATCTTCGGAGTAGGCGTTGAGCGGGTGGTAGACGTAGCAGGGTTCGATGTCGAACCACCTCACGTCGGTGCTTGTGCCCTCACGGGGCAACACACCGATGCGCGCCGGGTAGTGCGGATTCCACTTGTAGGGCATCCGGTCGCCCGGTGTGGTGTTGCGGTTGATCATCAGCGACATCGGGCTCGGCATCTTCACCCGTCCCAGCAGCGACTGGAGCACCAGCCGGACAGGCAGGCTCAGCCAGCGCGGCACGTTCGTCGGCAACACCTGGACCGGGTCGAACGTCACCGGTAGGTCATAGATCACGACGTACTTTTCGGTCAGCGAGAAGTCGTGCATCATCGGCGCCCCGGTCACCGCGATGTCGACGGTTCGCCGGGCCCGTCCGGCGGTGTCGATCACCGAGTACTGCACGCGGTGTCCGCGCGCGAAGGAGTAGGAAACAGCGTGCAATTCCCCGGTTGCCGGATCGCGGTGCGGATGGGCGGTGTAGCCACCGGAAAGGGTCCCGTCGAAGTCGCAGGTTCCGATGGTCTCGAGGTCGTCGGTCAGCCGGTAGTTGGCGCCGCCGCCCTCGACCAGCGCCAGCGTTTGACCGGCATGGCTCAACACGTTGGTGTTGGGACCGACCGACAGCATGCCGGCACCCGGGTTGAGCTCGGCCCGCACCGGCTCGCCGAGGGCCGCAGCCACCGCCGCGGTGCGGACCCAGCGGTTGCGGTACCAGCAGGCCTGACCATCGCGCAGCGCAACCCCGTGCACCATGGCGTCGCCGGTGAACCAGTGGTAGCTGGCCGGGTCGACTTCGGCGACCGGGTTGGGCCCGTTGCGCAGATAGCGCCCGTCGAGGTGTTCGGGAATGCGGCCGGTCACCGGCAGGTCGGTGGCAGTGACCTCGGTGGACACCGGCGCCAAGAAGCCTTCCAGGTAGGGGTTGCGGGTTTCGGTGGCGGCAGGTGAAGTCATCTGAACTCCTATAACATTGATATTTCGATGTTATGGACACCTTACGCCGGTCATGAAAAGATGGCAACGATGACTTCAGCTTCAGGGACTTCAGGGACATCAGAGACTTCTGAAACCCCACGCAACGTGCGTGACGAGCTGGTGCACGCGGCGGTGAAACTGCTCGACGGCGACGGACCCGATGCGTTGCAAACCCGCAAGATCTCCCGCGCGGCCGGGACTTCGACGATGGCGGTGTACACCCATTTCGGTGGGATGCAGGCGCTGATCGCCGCGGTCGCCGAGGAGGGCCTGCGGCAGTTCGCCGACGCGCTCACGTTGCCGCAAACCGATGACCCGGTTGCCGACCTGATCGCGACCGGCATCGCGTACCGGCGCTACGCGATCGAGCGTCCGCACATGTACCGGTTGATGTTCGGCAGCACCAGCGCACACGGCATCAACGCGCCCGCACACAACGTGGTCAGCCTGCCGGTGGCCGAGATCAACGAGCACTATCCGAGCTTCGCGCGGGTGGTGCAGCCGGTGCACCGGTCGATGCTGGCGGGCCGGATCACCGTGGGGTCAGCTTCCGATGACAGCGCCGTGGTGGCGACGGCCGCGCAGTTCTGGGCGGCGATTCACGGCTTCGTAATGCTGGAGCTGGCCGGCTACTACGGCGACAACAGTGCCGCGGTCCGCCCGGTGCTCGCCGCGATGACGACGAATCTGCTTGTCGCGCTGGGAGATTCACGCGAGCGAGTGCAGCAGTCGCAGCGGCTGGCGTTAGGCGAAACCCCCGGGGCGTAGCGCTCCGGGGGGTTCGCCGAGTCGGACTACTTGACGGTGACGGTGGCGCCGGCGGCCTCGAGCTTGGTCTTGGCCTCGTCGGCAGCTTCCTTGGTGACCTTCTCCAGCAGCGGCTTGGGCGCGCCGTCGACCAGGTCCTTGGCCTCCTTGAGGCCCAGGCCGGACACGATCTCGCGCACGACCTTGATGACGCCGATCTTCTTGTCGCCGGCGGCCTCGAGGATGACGTCGAATTCGGACTGCTCCTCGGCTGCCTCAGCGGCAGCAGCGGGAGCGGCGCCGCCGGGGGCAGCGGCCGCGACCGCGACCGGGGCGGCGGCGGTGACCTCGAACGTCTCCTCGAACTTCTTCACGAAGTCCGAGAGCTCCAGCAGGGTCAGCTCCTTGAATGCGTCGAGCAGCTCGTCAGTAGACAGCTTGGCCATGGTGTGTCCTTCCTAATCTTTTGCGATGGGTGGGTCCGTGAGTTATTCGGCGGCTTCGGCGGTTTCGGCCGGCGCTTCAGCGGCTTCGGCGGCTTCGGCCGGCGCTTCGGCGGCTTCAGCGGCTTCGGCGGCTTCGGCCGGCGCTTCGGCGGCTTCAGCGGCTTCGGCGGCTTCGGCCGGCGCTTCGGCGGCTTTCTTCTCTTGCAGAGCGGCTGCGAGGCGAGCCACCTGCGAGGCCGGCGCGTTGAACAGGCCGGCAGCCTTGGCGAGGTTGGCCTTCATGGCGCCGGCCAGTTTGGCCAGGAGCACCTCGCGGGATTCGAGATCGGCGATGCGCTCGACCTCAGCGACGGTCAGCGGGTGACCGTCCATGTAGCCGCCCTTGATGACCAGCGCCTTGTGCTCCTTGGCGAAGGTCTTGATGGCCTTGGCGGCGTCGACGGCCTCGCCGCTGACGAACGCGATCGCGGTCGGCCCGACGAACAGCTCGTCGAGTCCTTCGAGGCCCGCCTCGCTGGCAGCGCGCTTGATCAGTGTGTTCTTGGCGACGGTGTAGGTGGCCGACCCGGCCAGTGACCGGCGCAGCTCGGCAAGGTTGGCTACCGTCAGACCGCGGTATTCGGTGATCAAGGTCGCGTTGGACGCCTTGAACTGTTCTGCGATGTCTGCAACGGCAGCGGCCTTGTCAGCCCGGGCCATGCATTCCTCCTTGACGTATTACACAAGCCCGGAAATGACGAACGCCCCGACGCAGGAAGCGGTCGGGGCGTGCAGTATCAGCGTTGCCTCGTCCTCCTGCGTGGGCCGCCGGGAATTCCCGGACCTTCGACCGATTGCTCGGTGACCGACGGTCTTCGGTGGATCGGCAATCACCATAGCGTGGCCGGGGGCTATCAGCCAAAACAGCCGACCGTCAGCAGGACGAACAGCGCCGCGAGCGACGCCACCCGCAGCCAGTGCAGCTGGTCCCAGCGGCCCGCCAGCTCGTAGGAGACCTCACCGCCGGCCGACCACGCCGCCACCCGGTTGTTGATCGGAACCAGCACCGTCACGGTCAGCAGTATGGCCGCGGCCATCACGACCACGGCCGCCCCGACGAGGGGGCTGCGCGCGATCACCGCCGCCGCGACCAGCAGCGCGAGCGAGGCGATGTACCAGAACGGCATGGCCTTGCCCAGCACCCGGCTGCTCTCACTGCGGGCGGCACGAAAGGCGTCGTCGGGCAGCCGGGCGAGCAGCGGGTGGCTGAACGCGGCGACGCCGAACTCGACGCCGACCAAGGATCCGGTGACCAAAACGGCAAGTATTTCGATGAGTTCTTTCATGGCGGCGACTCTGGACGCTATGCTGACAAAAATCAAGGTACTGACAAATTAGTCAGTAAAGTGTCGGCCCCGGGAGCTGCGATGGCGGTGTCGAAAAAAGTTGAGAGCGACTGCCCGATTGACGCCGCGTTGTCGGTGATCGACGGCCGTTGGAAGGGCACGATCCTGTGGCGGCTGTGCGACGGGCCGATGCGGACGGCCGAGTTGCGGCGCAGCATCCCCGGCATCACCGAGCGGATGCTGATCCGGCATCTGCACGAGCTTGTCGACGACGGGATCATCGAGCGTCACGACGCCCGCACGGTGCCGCCGTGTGTGCACTACTCGATCTCCGAATACGGGCTGACGCTTGCCCCGGTGCTGGCGAGCTTGTGCGACTGGGGGCGCATCCACATGCAACGTCGACGTCACCGCGCGGACGGGACAAGCCGGGCCGCGCCGATCAGGCCTGCGTCGCCGCCGAGCGCCGCCGGGACGACACGCAGGCCGCCGATGAAGTCCAAACCCGCGTAACGCTCCACGGCCGCGCGTAGCGGAGTGAACAGCGTCGCACCGGATTTGGCGACTCCGCCGCCGATGACGGCGAGGTCCAGATCGCACACGGCGGCCACCGAAGCGATCGTCGCGGCCAACGCGGTGGCGCCACGCTCGAACGCGCGCACCGCCACTCCATCACCGGCCGCGGCCGCGCCGGCCAGCGCGGCGGCGTCGGCCGGCCCGGTCCATCCGTTGGCCTGCGCCCACCGCACCAGCGACGGGCCGGACGCGATGGTTTCGACGCAGCCGCGTCCACCGCACCGGCACGGCTCGCCGCCCGGGTCGACCACGACATGGCCGACGTGCCCGGCGTTGCCGGTGCGACCGTGATAGGGGACGCCGTCGAGCACCAGCCCACCGCCCACCCCGGTCGACACCACCATGCCGAGCATGAAGCGGGCGCCCTGCCCGGCACCGCGCCAGTGCTCGCCGAGAGCCATGCACACCCCGTCGCCTCCGAGCCGCACCGGCACGCCCGGGACGACGGCAGCGACCTTGTCCCGCAACGGAAATCGGCGCCAGGTGGCGATGTTGATCGGGCTGACGGTGCCGGCGGCGAGGTCGATGGGCCCGGCCGACGCCATTCCGACGGCGTCGACGGAGCCTCCGGCGAGCCGCAGCGTCTCGGTGATCAGGGTGTGAACCGCGGTCCACACCTGCTGGCTTGGGGTGGGGATCTGCGAGGCATGCATGAGCGAGCCGGTGTCGTCGACCAGGCCGGCCGCGATCTTGGTGCCACCGATGTCGAGAGTCAGCGTGAGCATGCGCGGTCAGTGCCGGTGCGTGTTGTCGGGTTGGCGCGGGTCGCCGGGATGCTCGTAGCCGGGGGCCAACCGCACTAGCGCCGCCCGCCGCGCGTCAAGCCAGGCCCGGAAGGCCCGGCGCCGCAGAGCACCTCGCAGATGCTCGGCGATCAGCGGGCGAACCTGCTGCAGCGGCGGGGCGGTGGGCGGGGCGCGCCACCCGTCGCCGGTGCTGGCCGGGCACGCGAAGCGCATCGGGTTGCGGGCGTGATAGTCGGCGATCTCGTCGTCGCTGACGTCGAGCCCGGCTGTGACGCAGGCGAATACCGCACGGGCGCTCGGGTCGGCCAGTGCGGCGGCGGCGATGCTTCCGATCTCGAGCCGGGCCGTCGCATCGGGCAGCACCTCGCTCTCGGCCGGCGCGTCTGCCCCGGTGACGCCGAGCGCTGCGGCCTCGGCGGCGATCACCCGTTCGGTCACGATCAGCTGGGTCAGCCAGCGCCGCAGCTGGCGGCCCTCACTGGTGCCGGGCGCCGGCAGCGTGGCCGCCAGCGGGCCCGCCCGCAGCCGGGTTTCGCGGGCGTCGACTTCGGCGACGGGGACCGCCTGGCCGCCCACGGTGGCTGCCACCGGAGTCATCGGACCGTCACCTTGACTGCCGGCGAGTACAACAGCCGGCCCGCACACCCGACCCGCACCAGCGCCCACCACTCCCCTGGCTCGACCCAGGCCGGCGGGGCCACGTCGAAACTCAATTCGGTTGTGCCGCCGGCAGATAACGTTGCGCCCAGCGAGGCGGGGCCCATCCACTCCCATGTGCCCCACGGGCTGATCAGGTGCGCCTCCAGCGCCAGGTCCGCGCACGCCTCGGTACCCACCGCAGCGGTCAGCCGCGTCGACTCGCCGGCGCGCACCTCGACGTCGACCGGCTCGGCGGCGAAGTACACCAGCCGGCTGTCGTCGGTCGAGCCCACATTCACCAGACAGACATCTTCGACCACCTGCCGCCACGACGGCGGCACGTCGTCGCCGGTGATGCGCAACTGGGCCCGCACCGGATAGATCCCCGGGCCGGCGCGCTTCGGCGTGGTGATCACCACGTCGGCCTCCAGGCAGGCGCCGGGTTCGAGGGTGAATGGCAGCCGCCCGGGCTTGGCCGTCCAGCCGGGCGGACATACCACGTCCACCGTGCCAACCAACGCGGAGTCGGTGCAGTCGCTGGCCGCGGTCAAGCGCAGCGTGATCTTGTTGCCGAACACGGTGATTCGTTGTGGATGCAGGTGCGCGACGGCTGGCAGCCCGCCCAGCGGGGCCGGGCCGCGGTTGTGCAGCCAGTAGCGGGCATACAACGGCTGGGCGTTTTCGGTCTGCGGTCCCAGCGCGGTATCTGCGGCGTCGATCAGCGCGGGCATGTCGAGGCGGGCCAGCGCGGTTGCGATCTGATAGCCGTGCAACGCAGTGAACTTGCGGTGCCCCGACGGCGCCTCCAGCAGGTCGGCCGGGCGAAGTTTCGACACTGCGCCAAGCGATGACCGCACCGCGACGTCGGTTGTGGCGCCGTGCATTTCCACCAGCCGGATGGCGATATCGCGCGGGTCGACGGGCGCGGCGCTGCCCCGTGCCAGCGGGTTGCCCGCCGCCTTCAACGCGCCGAGCTGCACCGTGCCGGCCGGCTCAACCTCGAGCAGCGAGCCGGTGGCCGGCAGCCTGCCCGATCGCCGGGAACACACCACCGCGTGCAACGGGTTACCGAATTCCGCGCTGCGCGAACAGGTTCCGGCCTGGCGCCAATCCCCGCCGCCGGACACCAGCGCATAGTCGAACGTGTGGGTCCAGTGCTGCAGCTGGAAGTTGGAGCCGTCGGGTGCGGTGCGCCGCGGCTCGTCGATCCACACACCGGACGGCCAGCCGGTGCAGGACCGCATCAGCGCGGTGTGCAGCGTGCCGTCGGTGTCGACGGCGAAGCTCGGCACTCCGCGGTTCAGCAGGGCGACGGTGTAGGGCTCGAAACTCTGCATTCCCGACGAGGTTTGCTGGGTGACGACGATCTCGGCGTCGGCGAGGTCGCCCACCAGCGACGCGATCGCCGGCGCGAGATCGGCGTCGTCTCGGCCGGCGATCACCAGTACCGGCAGGGCCCGCGGGTCGCGCAGGTCCGCGCCGGGCAGCCAGGTCTGTGCCAGTGGCGCCGCGGCCGGCACCCACACCCGAGCGCAGCCCTGGTCGGCCAGCTGGCGGTCCAGCTCGATGGTGTAGGCGGGATCGGCAGCTGCCAACACGGCTTTGGTGAACGCGTTCTGGCCCGGTCCGCCGAGCGCGATGCGGGTGTCCGGCAGGTTGGAGTCGACGCTCAAATGTCCGTACCGCGGCTTGTCGGCGCTGCTGCACGTCGCGGTGACGCCGGCGCGAACCAGGGCGACCATCAACTCGCGGGCCAACGGGCCGGATTCCGGCTCGGCCGGTGAAACCACCTCGGCCACCGACACCGCACGCACCGCGTCGCCGACGCGGACCCGCGCTGCCGAGGACAACCCGAACCAGCCGTAGGCGGGGTTGTCCAGCGTCCACGGGTGCTGCGCGGTGTCCACCGACTGTTCGGTGCCGGGATTGTGCAGCAGCGCGAACCCGCGCCCGACGACGGCGTCTCCTACCTCGCTGACCGGCATGGCGCCCGGCACCGGGCACGGCCAGCGAAGCCGCAGCAGGCGGTCGGAGCCGGTGAACTCGTCCACTGTGGTGCGGCAGTCGACCCGCGAGATCCCTTGCCACAGCGTGAGAATCTGCGTGTAGCGCAGCACCGTGCCGATCCGGCCGCGGATGACCACCCGCTGGCCCAGTGCGCTGCGGTAGGCCTGCACCGTCGCCGCGGCTTCCGAGGAACCGACGACCGGCCCGTTGGGCAGCAGATGCCACGGGCCCTCACCGCCGGTCGGGTGGGCCGGGTACTCGTCGTAGACCGCCAGCTCGTTGCCCAGCCGCCCGTCCGCGATCAGCTCCCGGCGGCCCGATGAGACCAGCGACGCCACCCCGCCGCCGCGCTCCGGGTCGACAACCAGCCGGTAATAATCGTTGGCAATCACGTTGCCGGACATCGGTTTCCAGCGCGAAACCGTACCGGGCGCTACTCGATACGCTCGCCAGCCCAACGACGGCACCTCGTGGGCCACGAAGCTGAACAACCCGCCGTCGTGCCAGACACCCGGCACCTCGGTGCCATCGACATCCAGGATCCGCATCCCGTCGTCGAGCCCGACCGTGACGACGTCGGTTCGGCTGTGCCCCAACGAGTTCCATACCACGACATCGCCGTCGACCGCGCTCGACAGCACCGCCAGCGAGTTATCCCGGGCCTGGCGGCCGAGTTCCCACGCGTCCCGCCAGCCGGTCAGCAGATCCAGGTACACCTGGTCGGATTCGGAGCCGGTGATCGCGTCGTGGTGCGCGCCGTAGGCCAGCTGCACCCACGCCTTGGCCAGCGCCGCCTGCGGATAATCGGCGCCGCCCAATGCCCCGGCGAACACGGCGAACTTCTCCGCATCCAGGACCGCGTTCTCGGCGGCACGGTTCGCCTGTTTGGTGTCGATGAACGACACGTCCTTGCCGGTGTAGATCGGGTTCATGTCCCGGGTCTGCGGCGACAGCACCGACCCGTGCGCGTCCAGCTCGGCGCGGACCGCGGCGAAGAATTCCCGGGGCAGCGCGCACACGAATCGCGGCCAGGTGTAGCGAGCGCCCCAGTCCCGGTGAATCGCGGTGACCCACTTGTTCGGCGGCGTGTAGTCGGTGCCGACCGGCAGCAACACATTGCGGGTGAGCGCGACTTTGCGCAGTTGCTCGAAAAGCCGGTAGGTCTCCCTTTCGGCCTCGGCCAGCGACGCGGCGTCGTCCATGCCCCAGCCGGCCCCGTAATGCGCGGGCATGTAGTGGGTCAGCAGTCCACGACCCGACGGCGCGATCCACTCGAACTCGCTGCAGAACTGCATGCCGCCAAGCCCGGCCTGGCTGTGCATCGGACCCCACTGGTGGTGCGGCCCGCGGGCCCACGAGCTCGAGGTCAGGCCGGCGTCGGCGGCCATGCCGGGGAACTGCGGATCGTGGCCGAACACGTCGAGCTGCCAGGCAGTTGCCGGGTCGGCGCCGAGCACGTGACGCTGAAAACCGCTGCCATGCACCAGGTTTCGAATCGTTGTCTCGGGGCTGGTGAGGTTGGTGTTGGGCTCGTTGTAGGTGCCGCCCATGATCTCGACGCGGCCCTCTCTGATGAACCGCCGCAGGTCGGCGCGGTCCTCGGGGTGGGTGTCCCAGTACGGCTTGAGGTAGTCGACCTCGGCCAGCACGAATTTGTATTCCGGTTCGCGGCGGGCCATCTCCAGATGGGCGTGCACGAGCTCAAACCCGTTCCGGCATTTGTCCGGCGGGTCCTGCCGCCACACGCTGGTGTAGGCGCCCTGGGTGTTCCACCACACCGGGTCGTAGTGGAAGTGGCTGATCATGAACATCGTCCAGCCCGGTTCGGCGACGGTGAACGAGAAGCTCAACGACTCGTCTTCGGCATGAACCCGGCCGATCCGGCGTTCGCCCACCACCGGGTGGTCTACGGCGATCGGGACCTCGACGGCCTCCTGGCCGACCTGCGCGGTCGCTTCGCCGGCGAGACCCTCACCGTCGACGCGCAGCACGGTCGGATCGGTGCATCCGCTGACGGTGACACGGGCCAGCTGCAGCGGCGCATCGGGCGGTCCGACGAAAAGCTCCGTCGACTCCGCAGCGATCACCCGCATGCCCGCACCTTACGACCGGTCGTGCGATTGCGGGGGTCACCGCCGGGAAACGTCGACGATCAATGGCCGGTGATCCGAAATCGACAGCGGCGGCGCCGAGTGCGCTTCGGCAGCCAAGCCGGCGTCGTCGGTGAGGATGTAGTCGAGCTGACGGTCGGGAGTGTCGACCGGAAAGGTCCGCGCGGTGGCCAGCGAGCGCAGCCCGGTCCAGCGCTGCGGCGTCGGCGGGCTCATATTGAGATCCCCCATCAGCACGTGCGGCCCGGGCAGCCCACGCAGAGCGCGGATCAGCCTACGCAGCTGCACCCGATTCCACCCGGGAACGAACGACAGGTGGGTGTTGGCCACCGTGAGCTGGCCAAGATCGGTGTCGAGTCGCGCCAGCACCGCCGCCCGCGGCTCCTCGTTGACGATCTGCAGTTGGCGGGGTCCGGGCGGATACATCGGGAACTTCATGCCGACCCGCGGCAGCCGCAGCACCTGCCAGTTGGTCGCTGGATACCGGGACAGCAGCGCGATGCCGTAGGCGGCGGTGCCCGGCTGCGCGTCGCCGGTGGCGGCCGTCCACGTCCTGCCGGGCGTACCGGCGATCGCCGCGACGAACCGGTGACTGACCGCGCCCATCGCCTCGGCCGCCACGGCGGTCAGGTCGGCCCTCGCCGAGCGCGGCTGGTCGTAGTCCACCTCTTGCAGGGCCAGCACGTCGGCGTCCAGCTGGCGCACACAATCGGCGAGTCTGTGTACGTCGACGTCGCCGTCACGCAGGCTGCGGCCGTGCAGGATGTTGAAGGTGGCCATCCGCATGGGTAACTACATACCCAGTTGAAAAGAGTTGGCGGTGTTCCCAAGCAATGAGGCGCTCCGTGAGGCGCTGCGATGCGCGGCCTCGGCGCTCAAGGCGCATGGGCCGGAGTTCGCGCTGGCCGGCAGCTACGCGCTGTGGGTGTACGGCGGACCGGAACCGGTGCACGACGTGGACTTCGTCGTCGCCGAGCCCGACGTCGAAGCCGCCGCGAACACGCTGGGCAAGGCCGGGTTCAGCATCGACCGCACACCCGAAGACTGGCTGTTCAAGGCCTGCCTGGGCGGCGCCGTCGTTGATGTGCTGCACCGGATCAACGGCGTGGCGGTCACCCCGGAACTGATCAGCTCGGCCGAAGAACGTGACGTGTTGGCGATCCGCCTGCCGGTGCTGGAGCCGACGGTGGTGGTGATCCAGAAGCTGTGCGCGATGACCGAACACCACTGCGACTTCGCCGCGCTGCTGCCGTCGGTGCGCGCCGTGCGCGAGCGGATCGACTGGGACCGGGTGCGCGCCGAGACCGCCGGCAACGACTTCGCGGTGGCGTTTTTGGTGCTGAGCGACCGGCTCGGTATCACGTCGTGATAAGGACTACCCATGCCCGCTCTGGCCCCGCCCGTCGCCGACGAACGAAGCGCGTTGCGCGAATACCTCGCCTATCACCAAAGCGCATACTTCGCGGTGTGCTACGGCCTGACCGACGAACAGGCCCGCTCCACGCCCTCGGTCAGCGCGCTGTCGGTGGGCGGGCTGGTCAAGCACGCCACCGGTCTGCAGCGCACCTGGATGGCGCGAGTCGCCGCCGCCCCGGGTGCGCCGCCCAAGGACACCCGGCCGTTCGAGGTGATCACCAAGGAGTTCGCCGAGCAGCACGTGATGCGGCCCGAGGAGACGTTGGCCAGCTTGCTGCACGCGTTCCAGACGCAGAACGCCGAATCGCTCCGCCTGGTCGAAACTGCCGACCTGGATGCGGAAGTGCCGGTGCCAGAAGATATTCCGTGGTTCCCCACGAACACCAAGGCCTGGTCGGTGCGATGGGTGATCCTGCATGTGATCAACGAGCTGGCCCGCCACGCCGGCCACGCCGACATCATCCGGGAAAGCATCGACGGCGCCACCATGTACGAGTTGATCGCCGGCCTGGAGAACTGGGAGCCACAACCCTGGGTCACGCCCTGGAGAAAGCATGCTGACGCGTAGCGGCGTCGCCGGCGACGTCGAGATCTATTACGAGGACCTCGGCGACCCGAGCGACCCGCCGGTACTGGTGATCATGGGGCTGGGCGCGCAGCTGCCGATGTGGCCGGACGGGTTTTGCGAGCAGCTGGTCGACGCCGGCTATCGGGTCATCCGGTTCGACCACCGCGACACCGGCCTGTCGGCCAAGATGCACGGGCTGCGCGCCGACGGCACGGTCTATCGGCGAATCTGGCGCTACCTGTTCGGCAAGCCCAGCCCGGTGCCCTACACCCTGCTGGATATGACCCGCGACGTCGTCGGGCTGCTCGACCACCTCGCGGTCGACCGGGCGCATGTCGTCGGCGCCTCGATGGGCGGCATGATCGCGCAGATCCTGGCCGCCACCCAACCCGAGCGGGTGGCCTCGCTGGGCATCCTCATGTCGACCACCGGCAAGCGGTTCTCCGCGCCGCCGGCCTGGCGGGTGATCAGGCTGGCGTTCGACTCGCCCGGCCGGGACGCGTCCGATGAGGAGAAGCTGGCCTACGAGGTGCGCAACGTCGCGGTGTTCAACGGTCCCAACTTCCTGCCGCCCGAAGGCGAACTTCGTCGACGCGTGGAGCAGCTCGCCCAGCGCGGCAATTATCCGCAGGGCATGCTGCGCCAGTTCGACGCGGTGCTGGGCACCGGCAGCCTGCTGGAATACACCAAGGCGATCACCGTGCCCACCGTGGTGCTGCACGGCTCGGCCGATCCCATGCTGCGGCCGCGCAACGGCAAAGCGGTGGCCGCGGCCATCCCCGGGGCACGGTTCGTCGTGGTCGACGGCATGGGCCATGACCTGCCCGAGCCGGTGTGGCGCCCGATCGTCGAGGCACTCACCGAGAACTTCACCCGCTAGCCCCCTTTTTGCCCCCCTTTTTTCGCCGCGAGCGGGCGTGGTTGTACGCCGACACGCCGCAGATCGCGTACAACTGCGCCCGCTCGCGGTGAAGGTAGGGCCCCCGTGAGCTGTGTGATTCGGTAACGACCTGCGCAATTTGAGACACTGCGAGGATGAGTTCCAACAATCATCGCGAGCTCGCGAAGCTGGACCGGGTGCCGTTGCCGGTCGAAGCGGCCCGCATCGGCGTGACGGGTTGGCAGCTCACCCGTACTGCGGCCCGCATCATCGCCCAGCTGCCCAGCCGCGGTCGCTGGCAGGAGAAGGCGATCAAGCAACTCCCGCAGACCTTCGTTGACCTGGGCCCCACCTATGTGAAATTCGGCCAGATCATCGCATCCAGCCCGGGCGCGTTCGGCGAATCGCTGTCCCGGGAATTCCGCGGACTGCTCGACCGGGTGCCGCCGGCGGACCCGCGCGAGGTGCACAAGCTCTTCGTCGAAGAGCTAGGTGCCGACCCCAAGGACTTGTTCGCCAGCTTCGAAGAGGAGCCGTTCGCGTCGGCCTCCATCGCGCAGGTGCATTACGCCACCCTGCACAGCGGCGAAGAGGTCGTCGTCAAGATCCAGCGGCCGGGAATCCGCCGCCGGGTCGCCGCCGACTTGCAGATCCTCAAGCGCTTCGCGCAGGCCGTCGAACTGGCCAAGCTGGGTCGCCGGCTGTCCGCCCAGGACGTCGTCGCCGACTTCTCCGGCAACCTGGCCGAGGAGCTGGACTTCCGCCTGGAGGCCCAGTCGATGGAGGCCTGGGTGGCCCACCTTCATGCCTCTCCGCTGGGCAAAAACATCCGGGTGCCCACCGTGTACTGGAACTACACCACCGAACGGGTGCTGACGATGGAGCGGGTGCGCGGCATCCGCATCGACAACGTCGCCGAGATTCGCAAGGCCGGGTTCGACGGCACCGAGCTGGTCAAGGCGCTCATTTTCAGCCTGTTCGAGGGCGGGCTGCGGCACGGGCTGTTCCACGGCGACCTGCACGCCGGCAACCTCTACGTCGACGAGCAGGGGCGCATCGTGTTCTTCGACTTCGGGATCATGGGCCGCATCGACCCGCGCACCCGCTGGCTGCTGCGCGAGCTGGTCTACGCGCTGCTGGTGAAAAAGGACCACGCCGCCGCCGGCAAGATCGTCGTGCTGATGGGCGCCGTCGGCACCGTCAAGCCCGAGGCCCAGGCCGCCAAGGACTTGGAGAAGTTCTCCACACCACTCACCATGCAGACGCTCGGCGAGATGTCGTATGCCGATATCGGTCGGCAGCTCTCCGCGCTGGCCGACGCCTACGACGTCAAGCTGCCCCGTGAGCTGGTGCTGATCGGCAAGCAGTTCCTCTACGTCGAGCGGTACATGAAACTGCTGGCGCCGCGCTGGCAGATGATGTCCGACCCGCAGCTGACCGGATATTTCGCCAACTTCATGGTCGAGGTCAGCCGCGAGCACCAAAGCGATGTCGAGGTCTAGCCGAATGGAACTTCGGCGCGGTACCGCCCGCTCGGGCGATCTGGAGATCTACTACGAGGACATGGGCAACCCGGACGACCCGCCGGTGCTGCTGATCATGGGGCTGGGCACCCAGCTGCTGATGTGGCGAACCGAGTTCTGCGAGAAGCTCATCGCCGAGGGTCTGCGCGTCATCCGCTACGACAACCGCGATGTCGGGCTGTCCAGCAAGACCGAGCGCACCCATTCCCCCGGCGCGCAGATCCCCCGGATGCTGCGGTTCTGGCTGGGGCTGCCGAGCCGAGCGCCCTACACGCTGGAGGACATGGCCGACGACGCCGCCGCGGTACTCGACCACCTGGGCATCGAGCGCGCCCACATCGTCGGGGCTTCGATGGGCGGGATGATCGCCCAGATTTTCGCGGCGCGCTTCGCCGAGCGGACGCGTTCGCTGGGGGTGATCTTCTCCAGCAACAACCAGCGGCTCTTACCTCCGCCGGCGCCGCGCGCCCTGATGGCGCTGCTCAAGGGACCGCCGCCGAGCTCACCCCGAGAGGTCGTCGTGGACAACGCGGTACGCGTCTCCCGGATCATCGGCAGCCCCGCCTACCCGGCGCCCGAGCACCGGGTCCGCAACGACGCGATCGAGGCCTACGAGCGCAGCTACTACCCCTGGGGCATCGCCCGGCATTTCAACGCGATCCTGGGCAGCGGCAGCCTGAAACACTACAACCGGATGATCAGCGCGCCGACCGTCGTCCTGCATGGTCTGGCCGACAAGCTGGTGCGGCCCGCCGGGGGGCGCGCGGTGGCCCAGTCCATCCGTGGCGCGCGGCTGGTGACCTTCGACGGCATGGGCCACGACCTGCCTGAGCAGCTGTGGGACCGGATCATCGGTGAGCTGACGGCCATCTTCGCGGCTGGCTGATCTGTCGACTCGTTGGCCGAGCGGCATTCCCGTAGCATGGCTCGGGGGTTGGGGGTAAAAAGACGGCTCGCCGCAGCGCCGACATCATCGAAATCGGGAAGGCGCAGCTATGGCGCACAAACTGACGCCGCATTTCGCCGACGTTCAGGCTCATTACGACCTGTCTGACGACTTTTTCCGGCTATTCCTCGACCCAACGCAGACCTACAGTTGCGCCTATTTTGAGCGCGACGAGATGACGCTGGAACAGGCGCAGATCGCCAAGATCGACCTGGCGCTGGGCAAGCTGGATCTGCAACCCGGGATGACGCTGCTCGACGTCGGCTGCGGGTGGGGCGCCACCATGCGCCGCGCGATCGAAACCTACGACGTCAACGTCGTGGGCCTGACGCTGTCGAAGAACCAGGCTGAGCATGTGCGCAAGCTGTTCGACGACCTGGACACCGACCGCAGCCGCCGGATCCTGCTGGAAGGTTGGGAGAGCTTCGACGATCCCGTCGACCGGATCGTGTCGATCGGCGCGTTCGAGCACTTCGGCCATGACCGCTACGACGACTTCTTCGCGATGGCCTACGACGCCCTTCCCGACGACGGGGTCATGTTGCTGCACACCATCACCGGCCTGACGGGGCAACAAATGGTTGAGCGCGGCATGCCGTTGACGTTCGAGCTGGCCCGCTTCCTGAAATTCATGATGACCGAGATCTTTCCCGGCGGCCGGCTGCCGTCCATCGAGATGGTGGAGGACCGCTCGTCGAACGCCGGTTTCACGCTGACCCGCCGACAGTCACTGCAGCCGCACTACGTCAAAACCCTCGATCACTGGGCGGCGGCGCTGGAGGCAAACAAAGACAAAGCCATCAAGATGCAATCGACCGAGATGTATGACCGCTACATGCATTACCTCACCGGCTGCGCCAAGGGATTCCGGGTGGGCTACATCGACGTCAACCAGTTCACCCTGGCAAAGTAGCCATCTTCCGTCAGACGGTGATGTGAAACGGGTATGGTTCTACCGCCGGTGGATGACTTGTACGGACATCGGTGCGCGCGCCACCCGCGAGCTGCACCACATGATCAGGAAGGGTGAGTAGACGCAGATGCCTGACAAGCCGAGCACTCCTACCAAGACGCGCTCCGAAGACATCCAGGCGCACTATGACCTGTCCGACGACTTCTTCGGCCTGTTTCAGGACCCGACGCGGACCTACAGCTGCGCCTACTTCGAGCGCGACGACATGACCCTGGAAGAGGCGCAGATCGCCAAGATCGACCTGAACCTGGACAAGCTCGACCTCAAACCGGGGATGACATTGCTGGACATCGGGTGCGGGTGGGGCACCACGATGAAACGGGCCATCGAGAAGTACGACGTCAATGTCATTGGCCTGACCCTGTCGAAGAACCAGCAGGCCCGCGCCCAACGACTGCTGGACGAGGTCGACACCAACCGGTCACATCAGGTGCTGCTGCGCGGCTGGGAAGACTTCAGCGACCCGGTCGACCGGATCGTGTCGATCGAGGCATTCGAGCACTTCGGCCACGAGAACTACCCGGCGTTCTTCAAGAACTGTTTTGCCATCATGCCCGACGACGGGCGGATGACCGTGCAGAGCAGCGTGAGCTTTCACCCGTACGACCTGGCTGCCCGCGGCAAAAAGCTGACCTTCGAAACCGCGCGGTTCATCAAGTTCATCGTCACCGAGATCTTCCCCGGCGGCCGGCTGCCGTCCACCGCGATGATGGTGGAGCGTGGCCAGGAGGCCGGCTTCATTGTCCCCGAACCACTTTCGCTGCAGCCGCACTACGTCAAGACGTTGCGTATCTGGGGTGACGCGCTGGAAGCCAACCACGACAAGGCCGTCGAGATCACCTCCGAAGAGGTATACCAGCGCTACATGAAATACCTGCGCGGCTGCGAGCGCTACTTCGCCGACGAGGCGCTCGACTGCAGTCTGGTCACCTACCTCAAGCCCGCAGCTGCCTGAATTAGTTGCACGGGCCTGTCGGATTCGGCTGGCCTCGTTCGTCGGACAGGTAGAGAGTGGAACAACGGGTTCTGCTCACTACCGGAGGTGACGACCATGCAGTACCTTGCCCTGCTGTTCAGCCGAGAGCGGGACCTCACGCCCGACGAAGGCGCCGCCGAAATGACGGCCTACGAAAACTTCCACGCCAAAGTCCACGAGGCCATCCGCAGCGGTGACGCGCTGCGACCGACACCCAATGTGCACATCAGTGGCGGTCCCGACGCACCGGTGGTCACCGACGGCCCCTTCGCCGAGGCAGCCGAGATCGCCTGCGGATACTACGTATTCGAAGCCGAGAACCTCGACGACGCACTGGCTTTCGCTCGCGACATTCCCGCCGCCAAGCACGGCGCGATCGAAGTTCGGCCGCTCTACCACGCGTTCGACCCCGATTGGTCACACACCGGCGGCCAGTGGCTGGCTCTGCTGCAGGAGCCGCCACCCAACGTCCACACTCCCGGCACGCCGGAGTGGCAGACCGAGGCGGCACGACACGGTGAATTCGCCACTGCCACAGGCGATCACATCACCGGCGGCGCGGCGTTGCATGAGCCGGCGACGGCGACCACCGTGCGCGTCCGCGACAACCAGGTGTTGTTGACCGACGGGCCATACCCGGAGAGCGCCGAGATAGCTACCGGGTTCTACGTGCTGTCGGCGAGCGATCGCGACGAGGCGGTCAAACTGGCTTCGATGATCCCCGCCAGCACGGTGGAGCTGCGCCAGCTGGCGGGAGTCTCCGGCCTGTAGCACATGGTTGACCTGGACGGCATCTTTCGGCGCGAGTGGGGCCCGGCCGTGGCCGCACTGGCCCGTTGGTCGGGTGATCTCACCGTCGCCGAAGACGCCGTCCAGGAAGCCTTCGCCGAGGCGTTGCGGGCTTGGCCGCGCGACGGGCTACCCGACAACCCGGGCGGATGGGTCCTCACGGTGGCGCGCAATCGAGCCCGCGACCGGCTGCGCCGCGAATCGGTGCGCCCTGGAAAGGAATTGGCCGCAGTGGTTGACCAGATCAGAGCGCGAACCGACCAGGTGGATGTCCATCCGGTCCGCGACGACGAGCTGCGAATGATGTTCACGTGCGCGCATCCGGCACTCGACCGGACTTCGCAGCTGGCACTGACGCTGCGGCTGGTGTCCGGACTCACCGTCGCCGAGATCGCCCGAGCGTTGCTGCAGACCGAGGCGGCCGTCGGCCAGCGAATCACCCGCGCCAAGAACAAAATTCGGCACGCCAACATCCCGCTGCGGGTGCCGCCGGCCGAGTTGTTGCCCGAGCGGGCCCCGCATGTGCTTGGCTGCATCTACTCGGTGTTCACCGAGGGATACTGGTCCACCGCCGGCCCGTCGGCCATCCGCGACGAGCTGTGCGACGAGGGAGTGCGGCTGGCGGGCGAGTTGTGCAAGCTGATGCCCGGCGAGTTGGAAACCCACGCACTGGCCGCCCTTGTGCTGCTGCATGATTCGCGGCGGGCAACTCGGGTGGACGACAGCGGGGCGCTGGTGCCGCTCGACGAGCAGGACCGTAGCCAATGGGACCACGCCCGCATCACCCGGGGTTTGCATCAGCTTCGCCTGGCGGCGGGTTCGACCGGACCGTATCTGCCGCAGGCGACGATCGCGGCTCTGCACGCCACCGCGCCCAGCTGGGAGCGAACAGACTGGCACGCCATCTGCACGGCCTACGACACCTTGGTGTCGATCACGAATTCACCGGTAGTACGAGCGAATCGTGCTCTGGCCGTTGGCTTTCGGGATGGTTGGAGCGCCGGGCTCGCCGCGTGGGACGCCGTAGCCGACGACCCGCGGTTGGCCCGCTCCCAACTGGTGCCCGCTATCCGCGCCGATCTGCTTCGCCGCGATGGTCAGCGCGCCGAAGCGCTTGCCTGCTACCGACAAGCGCTGGCTGTCACCGGCTCCGAGCCGGCGCAGGCGTTTTTGCGCCGGCGTATCACCGAACGCGGCGGCTAGCCCGATGCGTTACTAGGCGGCGAAGTTGCGGGTGATCGACGGGTCGACCGGGATGCCCGGACCGGTGGTCGTCGACATGGTGATCTTCTTCAGGTAACGGCCCTTCGACGCCGCCGGCTTGAGCCGCAACACCTCGTCGAGCGCGGCGCCGTAGTTCTCCGCCAGCTGCTTCTCGTCGAACGACGCCTTGCCGATGACGAAGTGCAGGTTCGCCTGCTTGTCGATCCGGAAGTTGATCTTGCCGCCCTTGATGTCGGCCACCGCCTTGGCGACGTCCGGGGTCACGGTCCCGGTCTTGGGGTTGGGCATCAGGCCACGCGGCCCGAGGATCCGCGCGATCCGGCCGACCTTGGCCATCTGGTCCGGGGTGGCGATCGCCGCGTCGAAGTCCAAGAACCCGCCCTGGATCTTTTCGATCAGGTCGTCGCTGCCGACCACGTCGGCGCCGGCCGCCTCGGCTTCGGCGGCCTTCTCCCCGACCGCGAAGACCGCCACCCGCGCGGTCTTGCCAGTGCCATGCGGCAGGTTGACCGTGCCGCGAACCATCTGGTCGGCCTTGCGCGGATCGACGCCGAGCCGGATCGCTACCTCGACGGTCGCGTCCTGCTTTTTCGACGACGTTTCTTTAGCCAGTTTGGCGGCTTCTAGGGGGGTGTAGAGATTGGTGCGATCCACCTTCTCGGCGGCGGCGCGATATGCCTTGCTCTTCTTGCTCATTGGTTATCCATTCTCTGGTTGTGGTTGACAAGCGGGCCGAAGCTGGCCCTCCCACCGGTCGAGAGCTACTCGACCGTGATGCCCATCGATCGGGCGGTGCCGGCGATGATTTTCGCACCGGCCTCGACGTCGTTGGCGTTCAGGTCGGCCTTCTTGGTCTCGGCGATCTCGCGAAGCTGATCCCAAGTCACCTTGGCGACCTTGGTCTTGTGCGGCTCGGACGAGCCCTTGCTCACGCCGGCGGCCTTGAGCAGCAGCTTGGCGGCAGGCGGCGTCTTGAGCGTGAAGGTGAAGCTGCGGTCCTCGTAGACGGTGATCTCCACGGGGACGACGTTGCCGCGCTGGCTTTCCGTGGCAGCGTTGTACGCCTTGCAGAACTCCATGATGTTCACGCCGTGCTGGCCGAGCGCGGGACCGACCGGCGGGGCAGGGTTGGCCTGCCCGGCTTCGATCTGCAGCTTGATCAGCCCAACGACCTTTTTCTTCGGGGCCATGATGTTCTTCCCTAATTCCCTTCCAGCGGTTTCGGCGCTTAGATCTTGGAGACCTGGTTAAAGGTCAGCTCCACAGGTGTTTCGCGGCCAAAGATGGACACCAGCACCTTGAGTTTCTGTTGTTCGGCGTTGACCTCGCTGATCGAGGCAGGAAGCGTGGCGAACGGCCCGTCCATCACGGTGACCGATTCGCCGACCTCGTAGTCGACCTCGATCGGAGCCCGCTCCAGCCCGCTCTCGGTGGCGGCCGCCGCGGTGCTGGCCGCGCCCTTGACGGGCTTCTTCGCCGTCTTCTGCGGCAGCAGGAACTTCACCACGTCGTCCAGCGACAGCGGCGACGGGCGTGACGTCGCGCCGACGAACCCGGTGACGCCCGGGGTGTTGCGCACCGCCGACCACGAGTCGTCGGTCAGATCCATGCGCACCAGGATGTAACCCGGCAGCACCTTGCGATTGACCTGCTTGCGCTGGCCGTTTTTGATCTCGGTGACCTCTTCGGTGGGCACCTCCACCTGGAAGATGTAGTCGCCGACATCGAGGTTCTGCACACGGGTCTCGAGGTTGGCTTTGACCTTGTTCTCGTATCCGGCGTAGGAGTGGATGACATACCACTTGCCGGGTTTGGTGCGCAGCTCCGCCTTCAACGCGGCGGCCGGGTCGACCTCTTCAGGCTCTTGCGACTCTTGCTGCGCTTCAGCGGCCTCTTCAGTGGCCTTTTCAGTGCCCTCTTCGGTGCCGTCTTCAGGGGCCGACTCTTCGGAAGCCACCGCATCCGGGCTCGACTCTTGTACGTCTTCTACGGCTTCCGCCAGGTCGACCGTTTCACCCGCGGGCTTGTCGCCCTCGAAGGTAGTCACGGGATAAGTCCTCTCTATAACTTCAGCTCGTCAGCCATTACCGAACACGAGCATCACTAGCTTGGCCAGGCCGAAATCGGCCGCAGCGACCAGCGCCACCATGAACACCAGGAACGCCAGCACCACCGAGGTGTAGGTGACCTGCTGTTTGCGGTTCGGCCAGATCACCTTGCGCAGCTCGCCGACCACCTGTTTCAGGTAGTTGTAGACAAAGATGATCGGGTTGGGGCCTTTGGGCTTTCCGTCCTTGCCCGCCTTCTTGGTCTTCGCCTTCTTGGGCTTGGCGCCCTCCTCGTCCTCGGCGACCTCGACTGCCTCCGACGTCGTCTCACCGTCGTCCGCGGCGGCTACCCGCTGCCGGGACCGCTTGCCGGTGGGGCGTTGCGGTCGGGTCGCCACGGCCGTCCGAGCGTGGCGTCCACCGGGTTCCTCGGTTTCGTTGCCGAGTGAGCCGAGGCCTGCGTCGGCACCGTCGCGCTCGTCGCTCACCACATGCTCCTTAAGTTCACTCGATCCACGGGGGTCACCATCCAGTGTCCACCATCCCACTATGTCCGGTTCCTGCTCGGGCCATTACCGCCCGCATCGTCACCCGACGCAGCAGGGGCGACAGGACTTGAACCTGCAACCTGCGGTTTTGGAGACCGCTGCTCTGCCATTTGAGCTACGCCCCTTCGCAGGTTGGTAGGCCAACCCGCACGGGGCCTCACACGACGCGCGCACCCGTATTCAACTACCGGAAAGCGCTGATTATGGGAAAACCCCGAGGTCCGAGTTTACATCGGCGCAGTCTCAGGTACTAATCAGGCGGTTCGGACGACCTGTCCTGACTCCATGTCCCACTTGAGCGCAACCGAGTCGGTGCCCTCGTTACCCATCATCGTGGTGTAGGCCTCCAGCACGACCTCCCCGGCGTCGTTGGTGCAGATGTTCCGGGTGACGACGATGTCGGCGCCGAACCTTTCGTGGACGGACTGGACCTCCATCTCGGCGTGCAGCACGTCGCCCGCGATGATCGGCTTGTGGTAGATGAACTTCTGGTCGACCTGGACGATGTTCATCGTCTCGTAGCCGGTATCGACGTTGCGCATGAAATCGCTCTGGACCAGCTTGGCGAAGATCGTCGGGAAGGTCAGCGGCGCGACGAGCGCGGGATACCCGAGTTCGGCGGCCGCCTTCTCGTCGAAATAGGCCGGATGGTCAGCCTTGATCGCCCTGGCGAATTCCCGGATCTTTTCTCTGCTCACTTCGTAGGTGTCCGGGTAGCGCCAGATCATCCCACGGATATCTGTCTTGATGGCCATGTTTACGCTAACTTCGCCGAAGCGACCGCCCGACCGAAGATCTTCTTTCCGCCGGCAGTGGCGGTGATCGCAATGGTCACGGTCTTGCTCTCGGGATCGACCGACTTGACCTTGCCACCGAAGACGACCTCGGCGCCCTTGCCGTCGTTGGGAACCGGCACCACCGCGGTGAAGCGCACGTTGTACTCGGTCACCGCTCCCGGGTCGCCGACCCACGACGTCACGAAGCCACCGCCGAGACCCATCGTCAGCATGCCGTGCGCGATCACGGTGTCCAAGCCCACCATCTTGGCGATCTCGTCGTCCCAGTGAATGGGATTCAGGTCACCCGACACGCCGGCATAGTTCACCAGATCCTGCCGGGTCAACGAATACACCTTCTCGGGCAGCTGGTCACCCACCTTCACCGAATTGAACTCACGCAGTGGCATCGCTAAAACCCTCATCTCCTTCACCCGCACGACCTGCCAGGGTCGTGTAGGTCTCCTGCACCACCTCGCCCGCTTCATTGGTGGCTGTCTGCCTGGTCATGATGATGTCGGTGCCGTGGGCGCGCCGAACCGACTCGACGGAAATATCGCAGTACAAGCGGTCGCCGACCTTGATCGGCCGCAGAAATTCCAGCCTTTGATCCACCTGAACGATCTGGGCGTCGTTAACCTCGACACCCGCAGCTGCAAAGAACGCCGACACAGCCTTGTAGCCGAACACCGAAATGAACGTCAGCGGCGCCACCAACGCGTCATAGCCCAGCTCGGCGGCGGCCTTCTCCTCGAAAAACGCGGGGTCGTCGTTTTTGACCGCAGTCGCGTACTCGCGGATCTTTTCGCGCTCGACCACGTAGCAATCGGGATAGCGGTAGCGCATCCCGACGATCTGATCGGCTAGGGACACTGCTCTGGCACCTACCGGGTTTCGCGGTGCGCCTGATGCTTGCCGCAGTTGGGGCAGAACTTCTTCAGCTCCAACCGATCCGGGTCGTTGCGCCGATTCTTCTTGGTGATGTAGTTGCGGTGCTTGCACACCTCACACGCCAAAGTGATCTTCGGCCGTATGTCGGTACTGGAGGCCACGTCAGTTCTCTTTCACCCGTCTTTGTTGTTGTTGTAGCGATGGCCGGACTCGAACCGGCGACCTAACGATTATGAGTCGTTCGCTCTAACCGACTGAGCTACATCGCCTCGGGCCACATTGCCTTTTCTTAGCCGCCAGCCTGCTCGGCGTCCACCGAGCCCCCTAACGGAATCGAACCGTTGACCTTTTCCTTACCATGGAAACGCTCTGCCGACTGAGCTAAGGGGGCGCTCACCCGAAGCGACCCAGTCGGTCATGCCGCGGGCCTAAAAGAGGGTACAGCCTGGCCCGCAGGCCCACCAAACCCGCCCGCTCATCGCGCCCGCCGTAATCTGGGTGGGTGCCTGACACGGATCGGTTGTACTTTCGCCAGCTGCTCTCCGGCCGCGATTTCGCCGCCGGCGACATGTTCGCGATGCAGATGCGCAACTTCGCCTATTTGATCGGTGATCGCCAGACCGGCGACGCCGTCGTGGTCGACCCCGCCTATGCCGCCGGCGATCTGCTCGACGCGCTCGAAGCCGACGGCATGCACCTGTCCGGAGTGCTGGTCACCCACCACCACCCCGATCACGTCGGCGGCTCGATGATGGGCTTCGAACTCAAAGGGCTGGCCGAACTGCTGGAGCGCGCCAGCGTGCCTGTGCACGTCAATACCCATGAGGCGCAATGGGTTTCGCGAGTAACTGGGATCAGCATGAACGACCTCACCGCGCACGAGCACGGCGACAAGGTCGACGTCGGCGATATCGCGATCGAACTGTTGCACACCCCCGGTCACACGCCGGGCAGCCAGTGCTTTTTGCTCGACGGGCGCCTGGTCGCCGGCGACACGCTGTTTTTGGAAGGCTGCGGGCGCACCGACTTCCCCGGCGGCGACTCCGACGCGATGTACCGCAGCCTGCAGCAGCTGGCCCAGCTCCCCGGTGACCCCACGGTGTTTCCCGGGCACTGGTATTCGGCCGAACCCAGCGCTTCGCTGTCCGAGGTCAAGCGATCCAACTATGTCTATCGGCCGGCCAACCTCGAACAGTGGCGAATGCTGATGGGCGGCTAGCCGGACCTCTAAGATCCACCAGGTGAACTGGGTCCAAGACCGCTGGCACGAGGTGACCGGGGCAAGCTCGACCACCTGGTTGGCGGTCGGCTTGTGGGCGGTGCTCGCGGTCGGAGTCCTCGCGCTGATCTGGGCAAATCGGCAGGTCCGGCGCCACCGCCGGCTGACAATCGACCAGATCCGTCCGCACGTCGGCGTGTTGATGGAACCGCACGCCGCCGACTGGCACGTCATCGAATTCGTGGCCCGCAATTTCGGCAAGACCGCCGCCTACAACATCCGCTTCTCGTTTGTGGAGCGGCCGACCGTCGCCGCCTACGAGAATTCCTCCAACGGCTACGCGGACGTCGTCGAGCTGCAGCTACCCGAGGAGTTGCCGACTCTGGCGCCTAATCAGGAATGGCGCACGGTGTGGGATTCGGCGTTCGAGCGCAGCGAGCTCGGCGATGCCATCGAGTCCCGGTTCAGCGGCACCGTCACCTACTACGACCGGCCCGACGAGCCGCCCCGCTGGAAGTTCTGGCAGCCCCGGCGACGCTCGTTCGAGACCAAGGTGGTGCTGGACTGGGATGCGCTGCCGCCGGTCCAGCGGGTCGAGCTGATGTCGATGCACGACCTCGCCAACCGGGAAAAGCTGAAGCTGGAACTGCTGCGCGGCGTGCTGAGCTACTTTCACTACGCCAGCACCGAACCCCGCATCGATGTCTTTCGCGACGAGATCGAACGCATCAATCGCGCGGCCGACGAAACGCGGGAACGGTGGCGCGCCCGTCATCAGCTGGACGACCCGACCGATGTCCATCGACGGCTGGCCGAACCCAAGGCCGCGGCCGGCAAGCATCGGGTCTGACCACCTGTCGTGATTCAATCGACCCCATGAGCGGGCCGGTCAGCTATCGCCACGAGGAACCCATCGCCGTCATCACGATGGACGACGGCAAGGTCAACGCGCTGGGCCCGTCGATGCAGCAGGCGCTGCACGAGGCGCTCGACAACGCCGACCGCGACGATGTCAGTGCCGTGGTGATCACCGGCAACGACCGGGTGTTCAGCGGCGGATTCGACCTGAAGATCCTGACCTCCGGTGAGGCGCAGCCGGCGCTCGACATGCTCAAGGGCGGCTTCGAGCTCAGCCATCGGCTGCTGTCCTACCCCAAGCCGGTGGTGATGGCGTGCACCGGGCACGCGATCGCGATGGGCGCGTTCCTGTTGTCCAGCGGAGACCATCGGGTGGCCGCCCCGGCCTACAACATCCAGGCCAACGAGGTCGCCATCGGGATGACGATTCCCTATGCGGCGCTGGCGATCATGGAGCTGCGCTTGACCCCGTCGGCGTATCAGCAGGCGGCCGGGCTGGCGAAGATGTTCTTCGGCGAAACCGCCGTCGCCGCAGGCTTTATCGACGAAATCGTGCTGCCCGAGATGGTGATCGACCGCGCTCTGGAAGCCGCCCACGAATTCGCAAATCTGAACCAAAAGGCGCACGCAGCTACGAAGCTGCGGACGCGTGAGGCGGCGTTAAGCCGCATCCGCGCAGGAATCGACGGTCTGGCGGCGGAATTCGGGGTCTAGTACGGCGGCAATCGCCCCGAGTTTGGAATACCCCGACCCGGGTACGCCCGGGGCATGGTGGCCGTCGACCCAATCGCCCAACCCTGGGGCATGCGAACGCCGTACGAACCCGGACAGCCGTGGCCGGAGCGCGTCGATCATTTTCTGGCCGAAGGCATCACGCCCGAATCGGTGGACCGGTGGGTGCAGTCGGCGGCGGTGCTGCACTCCAACGGCGACGGGTTGGACATCGCCGTCAAGGACGGACGCATCGTCGGGGTGCGCGGCCGCGCAGTCGACCGGGTCAACCACGGTCGACTCGACCCCAAGGATTTGTTCGGCTGGCAGGCCAACGCATCCCCGGATCGGCTGACCACTCCGTATGTGCGCGAAGCGGGTCGGCTGCGCCCCTGCGACTGGGACACCGCGATGAACCGGATCGTCGAGCGCAGCCGCGAGCTGCTCGACACCCGCGGCCCCAGCTCGATCGGCTTCTACACCTCCGGGCAGCTGTTCCTCGAGGAGTACTACAGCCAAGGCGCCATTGCGCACGGAGCGATCGGCACCAACCACGTCGACGGCAACACCCGGCTGTGCACCGCGACTGCCGCTGAGGCGCTGAAGGAATCGTTCGGGTGCGACGGGCAGCCCGGCTCGTACACCGACGTCGACCACTCCGACGTGATCGCGCTGTTCGGCCACAACGTCGCCGAGACCCAGACGGTGTTGTGGGCGCGGATGCTGGACCGGCTGGCCGGCGACAACCCGCCGGCCATCGTGTGCGTCGACCCGCGGCTGACCCCGGTGGCCCTGCACGCCACCGTGCATCTGGCACCGCTGCCGGGCACCAACGTGGCGATGATGAACGCTCTGCTGCACGAGATCATCGCCAACGACTGGGTCGACCATGAGTATGTCGAGGCGCACACCGTCGGGTTCCAAGAGTTGGAGAAGCAGGTTGCCGACTACCCGCCGGAGCGCGCGGCCCAGATCTGCGATGTCAACGTCGACGACATCCGTGCGGCAGCAAGGATTATCGGCACGGCAAAGCGCCTGCTGTCGACCGTATTGCAGGGCTTCTACCAATCGCACCAGGCCACTGCGGCGGCGGTGCAGGTCAACAACATTCACCTGATTCGCGGCATGCTCGGCAAGCCGGGCTGCGGGGTGCTGCAGATGAACGGGCAGCCCACCGCGGAGAACACCCGCGAATGCGGAGCCGACGGGGACTTGGCCGGATTCCGCAACTGGGCCAACGACGCCCACATAGAACAGCTCGCGAAGTTGTGGAACCTTGAGCCGCAACAGATTCCGCACTACGCGCCGCCCACCCACGCGATGCAGATCTTCCGCTATGCCGAAGAGGGCACGGTGCAGATGTTGTGGATCACCGCGACCAACCCCGCGGTGTCGTTGCCGGAGCTGTCACGCATCCGCGACATCTTGGCGCAGAAGCGGCTCTTCGTGGTGGTGGAAGACATCTTCATGACGGAGACCGCGAAGCTGGCCGACGTGGTGTTGCCGGCCGCGGCGTGGGGTGAGAAGACCGGCGCCTTCACCAACGCCGACCGCACCGTGCATCTGTCCGAGAAGGCCGTCGAGCCACCGGGATCGGCGCGCTCGGATTTGGAGATCTTCTTAGACTACGCGCGACGGATGGACTTCCGCGACAAGGACGGCCAGCCGTTCCCGCCGTGGACGGATGCCGAGTCGGCGTTCGAGGCGTGGAAGAAGTGCAGCGCCGGGCGGCCGTGTGATTACACCGGGCTGAGTTACGACAAGCTGCGCGGCGGCAGCGGCATTCAGTGGCCCTGCAATGCCGATCGTCCCGACGGCACCGAACGGTTGTACGCCGGCGGGAAGTTCTGGGCCGATCCGGATTACTGCGAGGCCTACGGCAAGGATCTGATCACCGGCGCGCCACTCGAGCCAACCGAATACCGGGCGATGAATCCGTCCGGTAAGGCGATCATCAAAGCCGCGCAATACCTTCCGCCGCACGAGCGCCCGTCGTCGGGATATCCGTTCGCCTTGATCACCGGCCGCACCCTGTATCACTTCCACACCCGTACGAAAACCGCTCGCGCGCCGCAACTTCAGCGTGCCGCACCCCAGGTGTGGGTGGAGGTGTCCGAGGGCGATGCCCGCCGTCTCGGCATCCGGGAGGGCGATCTGGTCGAGGTGAGCACCCCCCGGGGTTGCATCATCTGCGCCGCGCGGGTCAGCGGCATTCGCGACGGGGTCTTGTTCGTGCCGTTCCACTACGGGTATTGGGACACCGACGGGCACGACCATCACCGGGCCGGCAACGAGCTGACGCTCACCGACTGGGATCCGGTGTCCAAACAGCCGATCTTCAAGACGGCCGCGGCACAGCTGCGGCGCCGGGGCGCCACCACCAACGGACCTGCCGCGGCGCCGACCACCACGGCGTCGGCGCCGGTGAACGGTCAGGTGCCGGCCACCGTCGGCGGTGCGGATGCCACCGCGACCGAAGTGATGGCGGGTCAGTCATGAAACTCAAGTTGGCCATTCGCGAGTTGCACCGCGCCGAACGCCACCTGGCCCATGAACTCAACGTGATCGCGGCACGCCATCGCAGCGACCAGGACATCTACCACATCGCCCACGACTTGGCCGGCTGGTCGCGGGGTCATCTGACCGAGCTGGCCAAGCACGGCCGCCACTACGGTCTGCGGCTATCGGCGCGACCGCGAACCGGCGCGTTGACCGGATTCCTGCAGTCATGGGTGAGCGGCCTGCTGCGACGGCGTCCCGAGCCGGGGCTACTGCTGCTGGCTGACCTGCGACGCATCCACCGGATGGCCGCCGGCGCGTCGGTCGATTGGGAGCTGCTCGGACAGGCCGCGCAGGCCGCCAAAGACACCGAGTTGCTCGAACTGACGTCGCGGTGTCACCCGGAAACGCTACGCCAAATGCGTTGGGCCAACGCGATGCTCAAGGAACTTTCGCCGCAGGTGCTGGCCAACTAGCTTCTCGGCCGCCAGTAGTGCTCGAAATAATCCTCCCAGTCCCAATAGGACAGGAACGTCACCGCCGCTTCGTGGCCGCGGTCGTAGAGCGCGTCCATTTGCCGCCGGGAGATCTTGAAGTCGAGAAAGCCGACGTCGGTCGAGTCGACGCGGATCGCCCGCGCACTGACCCAGGGTTGGTTCAGGTAGGCCTGGTCATGGCCGACGATCATCGTGGTGATCAGATCTTCGAGCAGGGTGGTACCGCCGATCCAATGCAGTGGCGCCAGCCCCGGAATGATTTTGTCGTTGCCCGCCGGCAGATTCGGCAGCACGGTGATGCCGAACGTCGGCCAGCGTGGCGGTTTGCCATCGGGGCGGGCGAATGAGTCGACCGGGAAGTTCGATAGCAGTCCGCCGTCGACGAGCGTGGAGGTGGTGCCGCTGGCGCTTTTCAACTTGGCGACCCGGAAGAAGAACGGAATCGACATCGAGGCCCGCACCGCATCGGCGACCGGCTGCTCGTCGGGGTCGAGGCCATAAAGCCTGCGGTAGTCCCACGGCAGGCGCACCATCTGTCCGGTGGTCACGTCGGCCACCGTGACCACCAGCTTGTAGCGCCGCTCGGGCAGCAGGGTGTCGTCGTCGACGGCAAGGTCGCCGAACGTGCTGACACCAAGGTTTTTCAGCTGGCTGCGGATCCAGTCGTGCGCGAAATCCCCTTTGTAAATGCCTTCTTCGCTGAGCAGACTCCACGCCGACCCGAGAAACGGGATGGGAATGGTCCGGTCGAGGAACTTGCGGTAGGGCACCGTCATCGCCATGTCCTTGACCTGCTCGGGGGTGAGCTGATAGTCGCCGCGCGTGCCGGCCGCCAGGATCGCCCCGACGACCGATCCGGCCGACGTGCCGGATACCCGCTGAATCGAATACCCGGCTTCCATCAGCGCGACGATCGCGCCGACCAGTCCGATGCCCTTCACGCCGCCGCCGGACAGGACAAGATCGGCCTTCAGCGGGTCGCTTGCTTTAGTCATGGCGTCAGCCCTCGCCCGAAACCCATTCGTAGGGAAGGAATTTCCCGTCGAACGTCACCACAACGCGGTCTCCGGACGGATGCGACTTCTTTTGCAGGTCGACGCTGAAGTTGATGGCGCTCATGATGCCGTCGCCGAACTGCTCGTGAATGAGCTCTTTGAGCGCCGGCCCGTAGACCTGCAGGGCTTCGTAGAAGCGGTAAATGGTCGGATCGGTGGGCACCGCGGTCGGTAACCCGCCGCGCATCGGCGGGGCGGCCAGCACCGGAACGATCGACTCGTCGAGGCCCAGCATCTCAACGAGCACCTTTCCCAAATCGGCGGGAATCGGCTGTTGGCCCAGCAGCGCCGAGGTGGTCCACACCACCGGCCGGTCGATGGCGTCGGCCAGCTGCTGCCAGCTCAGGCCCTTGGCCAGTCGTGCGGCGATGATCTGTTCGGTGATCTCGTTTCTGGTCATTTTCACTCCGGCTTCGTTGCGGTCACCAATCGGGTGGAAACCCACGGGCCGCCGAACCACATGCGCCAACCGAGGTTGCGGCACCGCACATCACGCCAGCCCAACTCGCGCAAGTGATCGGCGTGTTGGCGGGTCTCCCACAAATCCGCGATAGCCAAACGACCACCGGGACGCAACACCCGGACCGCCTCCAGCAGCGCCTGCCGGCGCCCGGCGTGAGTCGGAATGTTGTGAATGGCAAGGTTACTCACGACCACATCGAAGCTGTTGTCGTCGAACGGGAGCGCAGTCATGTCGGCGGTGCGCACTTCGATGCGGTCGGTCACGTTTTCCAGGTCGGCGTTTTTCAGCGTGGCCGACGGCGAGTTGTCGGTCTGGTCGGGGCGCCACAAGTCGATACCGATCGCGCGCCCATGGGGCAGTCGCTTGGCCACGGCCAGCAGCACCGCGCCGCGGCCACAGCCCATGTCGAGCACCGTTTCGTCGCCCCGCAGCCGCAGCTCGTCGAGGATGCGGCTCCATACGACGAACTTGCCAGCTTTCGTCGCGTAGATGTAAACCCCTGCGCTGGCGATGATTCCGAGGCCGCCTGCGCCGGCCAGTGCCGCCGTGCGGCGTCGACCTCGGCGCCAGCTGATCCCCGACCATGCCAGCAGCGCGCTCGCCAGCACGCCCAGGCCCACCGCCTGCCCCCGCGCCGACACGGTCTTGAACGACCCGTCGATCCCGTAATCGCCCTTGGGTTTGTGCACCGGGACCGCCGCGTGGGCCATGATCACATCTCCTCTTCTCGCGGGGAATTCACCAGCGTCCGTGATGGACGACCTCGTCGAACGGCCGCCGGTTCGGTTTGCGGATCGGCTTGAGCGGGCGGTCGGCGGGATGGCCGATCCCCAGCAGGTAAGCCACCAGATAGCCGTCCGGGACGCCCAGGATGGCGCGCGCCTTGTCCTGGTCACCCACCGACGAGTGACCCGTGCCGAGCCCCAGGTCAGTCGCCGCGATCATCATCGCCATCGTCGCCTGCCCGACGTCGTACTGGTCGGTGACCTTGCGGCGCTCGTTCGGCGGGACCGGTATCACCAGCGCGATGGCAGCCGCGGCCGAGGCGATATGACCGGCGCCCTGCCACACCGTGGACAGTTCCTGTAGTTGCTCGCGGTCGGTGACGACAACGAAGTCCCACGGCTGGCGGTTTTTCGCCGACGGCGCCCGCCAGCCGGCCTCGGCGATGCGGTTCAGATCGTCGTCGGACACCGGCTCCGGTGTGTACTGGCGCACGTTGCGCCGGGCACGGATCGCATCCCAAGCTTCCATTCGATCTCCTCTCCGGCAGCGGGCCTAGTGCAAGACTTTCAGCGCGATGACGTACACCGCCGCGAGGCCCAGCGCGCCGACGAATGGCCAGCCGATCACGATCTTGCCGCGAACCGTCCAGACGAGCATGGCGACAGATGTCAGCAGTAGGACCACGCCCACACCGATCCACATCGTGAGCATGGCCGGCCAAACGTGATAGCTGGCGTCGCACGCGGCGTCATAACAGGCGTCGGTGGCCATGCCGAAGAAACCGGCGAACATCGCCTCAATGGAGCCGACCACCAGCAAAACCACGTAGAGCACGTAGCCGACGATGTTCCACACGACCGTTGCTCGGGAGGTTGCCGCGGACACGTGAGGCACTCATCCAGCTTTGCATAGCACCGTCACGCGTCCAGACACCAAAGCGGCCACCACTGTCGGTGGGGCCGTCTATGGTGGCAGCGCAATGGCGCTTCATCTCCACCGTGCCGAACGTACCGACCTACTGGCCGACGGGCTGGGCGCACTCCTGGCCAACCCGCTGTCCGACCCGTTCGCCGAAGAACTCGTGCTGGTCCCGGCCCGCGGGGTCGAGCGCTGGCTCAGTCAGCGGCTCTCGCACATCCTCGGCGCGGCCCGCGGCGGCGACGGGGTGTGTGCCGGGGTGTCGTTTCGCAGCCCGGGCTCATTGATCGCCGAGATCACCGGCACGGTCGACGACGACCCATGGTCGCCGGAGGCCATGACGTGGCCGCTGTTGGAGGTCATCGACTGCTCACTGGACGAGCCGTGGTGTCGCACGCTGGCAACCCATTTGGGCCACTTCCACACCGGTGAGGAAGCCGATCTGCGCCGCGGCCGCCGCTACTCGGTGGCCCGCCGGCTGGCCGGGTTGTTCGCCTCCTACGCCCGGCAGCGTCCGCACCTGCTCGTCGACTGGCTGGACGGCAACAGATCGGGCATCGACGCCGACCTGGCCTGGCAGCCCGAACTGTGGCGAGCGCTGGTCGAGCGCATCGACGCCGATCCCCCACACATCCGACACCAGAAGACCCTGGCCCGGCTGCACGAAGGCCCGACGGAGCTGCCGGAAAGGCTGTCGCTGTTCGGGCACACCCGGCTGGCCTGCACCGACATCGAACTGCTGGAGGCGTTGGCCACCCACCACGATCTGCATCTCTGGCTGCCGCATCCCAGCGATCGTCTGTGGCAGACGCTCAAAGGCGCCCACGGCGCGATCCCCCGCCGCGAGGACACCAGCCACCGCGATGTACACCATCCGCTGCTGGCCACACTCGGGCGAGACCTGCGCGAGCTGCAACGCAGCCTGCCGGCGGATCTGCAGACCGACGAATACCTTCCCTGCGACGACCGCCCGGACACCCTGCTCGGCTGGCTGCAATCCGACATCGCCGCCAATGCCGTTCGGCCACAAGGCCGCAAGTTCACCAAGAACGACCGGTCGGTGCAGGTACACGCCTGCCACGGCCCGGCCCGTCAGGTCGACGTGCTGCGCGAGGTGCTGCTCGGCCTGCTGGAGGACGATCCCACCCTGGAGCCGCGCGACATCCTGGTGATGTGCCCCGACATCGAGACCTATGCGCCGTTGATCGTCGCCGACTTCGGCCTCGGTGACGTCATCCACGGTGCGCATCCCGCACACCGGCTGCGCGTGCGACTCGCCGACCGCTCGCTGATCCAGACCAATCCACTGCTCGGGGTGGCCGCGCAGTTACTGGCGTTGGCAGGCAGCCGGGTCACCGCCAGCGAGGTGCTCAACATCGCCCAGGCCGCGCCGGTGCGGGCCCGGTTCGGCTTCACCGATGACGACCTGGAGGCCATCACCCGCTGGGTGCGGCAGGCGAACATTCGGTGGGGATTCGACCAAGAGCATCGCCGGCCCTACCATGTCGACTTCGTCCACAACACTTGGCGTTTCGGTATCGACCGGATATTGGCCGGTGTCGCGATGTCCGACGACTCGCGTGCCTGGATTGAAAACACCCTGCCCCTCGACGACGTCAGCAGCAACCGCGTCGAATTGGCAGGCCAGCTCGCCGAGTTCGTCGCACGGCTGGAGCATGTGGTCGAATCACTCAGTGGTGCAAGGCCGTTGGCGCAGTGGCTGGCCGCACTGACCGACGGCATCGGGCTATTGACGCGCATCGACGATTCGGATACCTGGCAAACCAGCCAGATGCAGCGCGAGTTCGCTGAAGTGTTGCGGCAGGCGGGTTCTCGCGCTGACACCGTCTTGCGACTGCCCGACATCACCGCGCTGCTCGGCCAGCACCTCGCCGGGCGTCCCACCCGGGCCAACTTCCGCACCGGAACGCTGACCGTGTGCACCATGGTGCCGATGCGTTCGGTGCCGCACCGGGTGGTCTGCCTGGTCGGCATCGACGACGGGGTGTTTCCCCGCATCGGGGTGGTCGACGGCGACGACGCGCTGGCCCGCGACCCGATGACCGGTGAGCGCGACATCCGTTCGGAGGATCGGCAATTGCTGCTCGATGCCATCGGCGCGGCCACCGAAAAACTTGTGATCACCTACACCGGGGCCAACGAGTACTCGGGGCAGCCGCGCCCGGCAGTGCCGCTGGCGGAACTGCTGGACGTGCTCGACCGGACCACACCAGAGAAGATCCGTGAGCACATCGTCGTCACGCATCCGTTGCAGCCGTTCGACGTCAGCAATGTCGAGCCCGGAAGGCTGGTTCCGAACGTTCCGTTCAGCTTCGATCAGACCGTGTTGCAGGCCGCGAAGGTCAGCAGCGGCGAACGCCGTGAACGGCCCCGGTTGATCTCCGCACCGTTGCCGCCGCCGCCCGCCGACGACGTCATCCTCGCCGATCTGGTCGGCTTCTTCAAAGACCCGGTGAAGGGCTTTTTCCGGGCGCTGGAATTCACGTTGCCGCGCGACGTCGACGGTGTGCAGGACGCCATGCCCGTCGATATCGACAGCCTCGAGGAGTGGACGGTCGGCGACCGGATGCTCGGCGACATCTTGCGCGGGATGAGTCCCGAGGCTGCCCGGCAGGCGGAGTGGCGGCGCGGCACGCTGGCGCCCGGTCAGCTGGGGTGGCGCAAAGCCAAGGAGATTCGCGATCAGGCCGACCTGTTGGCGAGCGCGGCGCAGCACTACCGTCAGGGCGACCCGCGGGCATACGACGTCGACGTCGATCTCGGTTGCGGGCGGCGGCTCACCGGCACGGTGTCCCCGGTCTACGGCGAGCGCCTGGTGTCGGTGACGTACTCCAAACTCGACGGCAGACACCTACTCGAGTCGTGGATTCCGTTGCTGGCATTGAGCGCTCACCAACCGGGCCGTGACTGGTCGGCGGTGTGCATCGGTCGTCGCAAGAAGGGCACCCGGCCCCGGGTGGAGGGGCTGGGGCCGCCGCACGACGACGCGGTCGAGCTGCTGCGTGAGCTGGTGGCAATCTACGACGCCGGACGCCGCGAGCCTATTCCGTTGCCCATCAAGACCTCCTACGCTTGGGCCGCGGCCCGCCACTGCGGTGATGACCCAGAACGCGAGGCGCAGTTCCGGTGGAAATATGAGGCTGAGGAGCCCGCGCACGTTCGGGCGTGGGGCAAAGACGCGCGGCTGTCCGACTTGATGCAACCGCTGCGGCCCGGCGAGGAGTACCACGGCGAAGACAATCGCCTCGGCGCCTACGCCGCCCGGCTGTGGCTGCCGTTGCTGCGCGCCGAGAGGGATCCGGAGTGATGGAGCGTTTCGACCTGCTCGGCCCGCTGCCGGCCGAAGGCACCACCACGGTTTTGCAAGCCAGCGCGGGAACGGGCAAGACATTCGCGCTGGCCGGGCTGGTGACCCGTTATGTCGCCGAGGGCGCCGCGACGCTGGACCAGATGTTGCTCATCACGTTCGGCCGGGCTGCCAGCCAGGAGCTGCGGGAGCGGGTGCGTTGCCAAATGGTCGACGCGGTAACCGCTTTCGAGAACGGCATCGCTGACAACGATCTCTTGGCGTATCTGCTCGACGGCACCGACCAGCAACGCACCCAGCGTGAGCAGAATCTTCGCGATGCGCTGGCCGGCTTCGATGCTGCGACGATCGCCACCACCCACCAGTTCTGCCAGCTGGTGTTGCGCTCGCTCGGGGTGGCCGGCGACACCGCGGCCAGCGTCACCCTGCTCGAAAGTCTGGACGACCTGGTGGCCGAGATCGTTGACGATCTTTACCTGGCTCACTTCGGGCAGCAGCGCGACGACCCGGTGCTGGCCTACGCCGACGCGTTGCGGTTGGCGCGCGAGGTGGCCAAGAACCCGTCGACCGAGTTGCGCCCCCGGGACCCGGAACCGGGTTCGCGGGCCGCTGTCTGTGTGGGTTTCGCGCGAGACGTCTTGACCGAGCTGGAGATTCGTAAACGGCGACGGCGTGTCCTCGGCTACGACGATCTGCTGATCCGCCTGGCCGCCGCGCTGGCAACCGACGACTCCCCCGCGCGGGTGCGGATGCATCAACGCTGGCCGATCGTCATGGTCGACGAGTTCCAGGACACCGACCGAGTGCAGTGGCAGGTGATCGACCGGGCGTTCAGCGGACGCTCCACGGTGGTGCTCATCGGCGATCCCAAGCAGGCCATCTATGCGTTCCGCGGCGGCGACATCGTGACGTACCTGGAGGCGGCCAAGACGGCGGGTGAGCAGAAGACGCTGGCCACCAACTGGCGCAGCGACTCCGCGCTCGTCGAGCGGCTGCAGGTGGTGCTGCGCGGCGCCCAGCTCGGCGACCCGTCGATCGTGGTCGACGACGTGCAGGCCCACCACCAGGGTCACCGTCTTTCGGGCGCGCCGCACAACGACCCGTTTCGGTTGCGGGTGGTGCAGCGAGCGACGTTGGGCCGCAGCGGTTTAGCGAACCTGCCCATCGCCGAGCTGCGCGAACACATCAGCGCCGACCTCGCCGCCGACATCCGCGCGCTGCTGGCCAGCGGGGCGACCTTCGACGGTGAACCCGTGCAGGCCCGCCACATCGCGGTGATCGTGGAAACGCACAAGGACGCCAGCGTGTGCTTCAAAGCGCTGTGCGACGCCGGCATTCCGGCGGTCTACACCGGTAACTCCGATGTGTTCAACTCCGAAGCCGCGCAGGATTGGCTCTGTCTGTTGGAGGCTTTCGACCAACCACACCGTCCCGGGATGGTCCGCGCCGCCGCGGCGACGATGTTCTTCGGCGAAACCGCGGAATCACTGGCCGCCGGCGGCGATGCGCTGACCGATCGCATCGCAGAAACGCTGCGGGAGTGGGCCGGACATGCCCGGGACCGCGGCGTCGCCGCCGTCTATCAGGCCGCGCTGCTGGCGGGCATGGGTAATCGGGTGCTGTCCTGGCAAGACGGCGAGCGCCACATGACCGACCTGGCGCACGTGGCGCAGTTACTGCAAGACGTCGCCCACCGCGACCGGCTGGGCTTGCCAGGGCTGCGCGACTGGCTGCGCACCCAGCGCGAAGAACGCAACGGCGCACCCGAGCGCAACCGGCGACTCGACAGCGACGCGGCCGCGGTGCAGGTGATGACGGTGTATGTGGCCAAGGGACTGCAGTTTCCGATCGTGTATCTGCCGTTCGCGTTCAACCGGAACGCCCAAAACCGCGACATCGTGTTGTTCCACGACGACGGGGTGCGCTGCCTGCACATCGGCGGCAAGGACAGCCCAGACTTCCCGGAAGTCGAGCGGTTGGGCCGCCGGGAGGACGCCAGCGACGACAGCCGGCTGACCTACGTCGCCATGACGCGGGCGCAGTCGCAGGTGGTGGCGTGGTGGTCGCCGGCCTACGACGAGCCCAACGGGGGCCTGTCGCGACTGTTGCGCGGCCGCCGACCCGGCGAGCCGGTCGTGCCCGACCGCTGCGAGCCCGCGAAGATCACCGACGACGACGCCATGGCCCGGCTGCGGGAGTGGGAGGCGGCCGGCGGGCCGGTCATCGAGAACTCGGTGGTGGCCACCGCGCCGACGGTGCCGCCCGGCCCGGCGCCGACCAACTTGGCGAGCCGGCACTTTCACCGCTCCATCGACACCGCGTGGCGCCGCACGTCCTACTCCGGTCTGATTGCGAGCACCGAAACCACCGGCGTGAGCAGCGAGCCGGAGGTCACCGAGCTCGACGACGAGTCCGGCGATATCCCGGTGACCGAAGGTGCTTCGGAACCGGACATCCGATCGCCGATGGCGGACTTGCCGTCGGGTGCGACGTTCGGCTCGCTGGTGCACGCGGTGTTGGAGACGGCTGATCCCTCGGCGACCGACCTGGCCGCCGAGCTCGAGCAGCAGATACGGCGCCACCAGGTGTGGTGGCCGGTGGACATGCCGGCCGAAGAGCTGGCCGCGGCGCTGGTGCCGATGCACGACACGTCGTTGGGGCCGCTGGCCGGGGGGTTGACGTTGCGACAGATCGGCATGCGGGATCGGCTGCGAGAGTTGGACTTCGAGATCCCACTGGCGGGCGGTGATCTGCGTGACGCTGTGCCGGACGCCTCGCTGCGCGACGTGGGTGAGTTGCTCCGGGCGCACCTGCCCGCCGACGATCCGGTGGCCCCCTACGCCGAGCGGCTGACGTCGTCGGGGTTGGGCGGCCAGTCGCTGCGCGGATACCTGTCGGGGTCCATCGACGCGGTGCTGCGCCTACCGGACCAGCGCTACCTCGTGGTGGATTACAAGACCAACTATCTGGGCGAGTTTGCGGCCGACTACACCGAGCCACGGTTGACCGAGGCCATGCTGCACTCGGACTACCCACTGCAGGCGCTGCTGTATGTGGTTGTGCTGCATCGTTTTCTGCGGTGGCGCCAACCCGGCTACGACCCCAGTGTGCATCTCGGTGGCGTGCTGTATCTGTTCCTGCGCGGCATGTGCGGTGCCGACACACCCGCGGGCGGGGTGTTCAGTTGGCAACCGCCGGCCGATCTGGTGGTGGCGTTGTCGGATCTGCTCGACGAGGGCCGGCAGGCAGCATGACGGTCGCCATCCACGCCTCCGGTTTGCTTCATTCTTTCAACGAGGCGGGCGTTCTGGAGTTCGCAGACGTACATGTGGCGCAGCGGATTTGCGCACTAGGTAACGAGCCCGACGAGCGGGTGGCCCTGGCGTTGGCGCTGGCGGTGCGTGCACTGCGCGCCGGATCGGTGTGCGTGGACCTCTCCGATACTTCGGCGATCACCGACGCCGACCTGCGGGCGGCGGTGCGGGCCAGCAAGCTGCTGCAGAATCCGCCGGTGCTGCGCCTGTACGACGATCGGCTGCTTTACCTCGACCGATACTGGCTCGAGGAAAAACAGGTGCGCGACGACCTGATTGCCTTGCTCGGGTCCAAGTCGGCCGTCAAGGTGCCGCCCTTGGAGCGGCTTTTCCCGGCCGGATTCGAGAAACAGCGCGAGGCAGCCGAAATCGCGCTGTCGCAGGCGGTCACGGTGCTCACCGGCGGTCCGGGCACCGGCAAGACGACGACGGTCGCGCGGTTGCTCGCGTTGGTGGCCGAGCAGGCCGAGCTGGCCGGAACAGGACGGCCGCGCATCGCGCTGGCGGCGCCCACCGGCAAGGCGGCGGCGCGGCTGCAGGAGGCGGTGGCGCACGAGGTGGCCCGGTTGGGTGCGGCCGATCGAACGCGGCTGGGTGAGCTGCGGGCGATGACGCTGCACCGGCTGCTGGGCAGCCGCCCCGACACGTCGTCGAGGTTCAGGCACGATCGCGGAAATCGGTTGCCGCACGACGTGATCGTGGTCGACGAGACGTCAATGGTGTCGCTGACCATGATGGCCCGGTTGTTGGAGGCGGTGCGGCCCGACACCCGGCTGATCCTGGTCGGTGACGCCGACCAGTTGGCGTCGGTGGAAGCCGGCGCCGTGCTCGCCGACTTGGTGGACGGGCTCTCCGCGCGCCACGACGTACGGGTGGCGGCGTTGCGCACGTCGCACCGGTTCGGGAAATCGATCGGTGAGCTTGCCGACGCGATCCGGCGAGGCGCCGCGCAAGAGGCGTTGAGCGTGCTGCGCTCCGGCGACGAGCACATCGAATTCATCGAAGACGACGACCCGACCGAGCGGTTGCGGTCGATCCTCACGCCTCATGCGCGTCAACTGCGGCGTGAAGCGTCGTTGGGTAGCGTCGACAAAGCGCTCGCCGCGCTGGACGCGCACCGGCTGCTGTGCGCGCACCGCCGAGGACCCGTCGGTGTGCACTATTGGAACCAGCAGGTACAACGGTGGCTTGCCGAGGAAAGCGGTGTGCCGCCGTGGTCGGAGTGGTATGCCGGGCGCCCGCTGCTGGTGACGGCCAACAACTACGGGCTCAAGGTGTACAACGGTGACACCGGCGTGGTGGTCGACGGCCCCGACGGTCTACGCGCTGTCATCGCCGGTTCCACTGGGCCGCTGGACTTTTCACCGAGCCGGCTCTCCGACGTCGAAACCATGCACGCGATGACGATCCACAAATCCCAGGGCAGCCAAGCCGAGGAAGTCACCGTGCTGCTGCCGTCGGAGGATTCGCGGCTGTTGACGCGGGAACTGTTCTACACGGCGGTGACGCGCGCCAAGCGCAAGGTGCGCGTGGTCGGGTCGGAGGCGTCGGTGCGCACTGCCATCGAGCGGCGGGCGCTGCGGGCCAGCGGACTGGCGCAGCGCCTGCGCGAGTGAGTCGCAGGGCTGCCCCCTCCCCCTATGCGTCGAGCGTGCGGCCAGCCGCACACTCGACGCCGAACGTGCGGCTGGCCGCACAGTCGCGGAGGTTAGAGGGCCGCTTTGGCCGCCATCTGCTTGAGCATGTTGTCGTGAATGATGTCGATGCGTGAACGAGCTTCCGCGCACACGAGCGGGTCGCGAATCACAGTGAGCTGGTTGTCCTGGCCAGATTCTCCGTCGGTGGACCAACTGACCGTGCCGGTGACGACGTCGAGGCCGTCGACGAGCACCATCCTCGGGTGCATGAGCGCCGAATTCTCACTGTGTCCGATCGCGATGCTATTGCCGGTCTGGTCGTGCAGCCACGGCGCCAATAAAGATTCCTCGCTGGCTCCGCCGACCTGTGCGGAGTCGAGACTCATTTGCACATAAACCTTTTCGCTCTTCAGCTTGGACTGCAGGACCGAATTCAGCTCGGGGTCGTCGTAGCCGTACATCGAGACGATCAGGCTCTTGGTGGCCGAGGTCAGCAGCGCCTTGAGCGCGTCGTGCACCCGGTCGACCGGGCTGTAGAACGTGCGGGTGTGGTCGGGATAGCCGGGCGGAAACGGCGCCGCTTTGTACTCGTCCAGGAGTGACAACGAATCAAGTGCCATGCCAAATCGCTCCTCTACAACGCTGGAGTGGTCCAATCCGCAGGCTCGGCGCTGCGCCGTTGCTGCTCGGCGCTCAAGTCAGGAAGATAGCGCGGGTCGCTGCGGCGGCGCACCAGCACGCTCGGATGCACCAGCGCATCGGCCGGCATCGGCCGGCGCCGGCACCCCAGCAGATACCACAGCTTGCCGTTGTCGTGAATCGGTGCGGTCGCGAAATCCTCAGTGACTGTGCACTGTTCCCGGTAAGCCGCCGCGTCGATGTCCAACTCGCCGACTATTCCGTCGACAATCCACTTCAACGCGATCGTGGCGAGCCGGTGATCGGGGAAGGTGCCGCCGACGTCGGCGTGCACGCCGGCGAACCAGCGCTCCTCGAGCCCCTTCGGATGCCGTTCGACGAGGTATTCGCGGTAGGGGCGGCGGCGTTCATCGATCGACACGGCGTGGCGGATACGCGCCACGTTGGGCACCGAACGCGTGTAGGGCCAGCGCAAGGTACCAAAGCGCAGGAAACCGGCAGCCTTCACGGTGTCCCACAGCCCGAGGTAGCTCACCGGCACCGCGTAGTGCCACACCTGTTGCGGGTTGTTCTCGTGCACGGTCTCAAACAGCGGCTCGTTGTCGGTGCGCCAGCAGAACGCGTGGGCGAACTCGCTCCACTTGTCGTACTCGTCGCGAGTGAAATCCCGGTTGATGGCGTACTTTTCGACTGCATACGGCAGCAGGTTCTCCGAACCGGGCCGCATCAAACCCGGCCGAAGCAACATCCCGGCCAACGCGCGGGCGGTGTACGCGCCGCGGCTGAAACCAAAAATGTAAACCGCGTCGCCGGGGCGCCAACGTTGCATCAGATACCGATACGCCTCTGCGACATTGTCTTTCAGGCCCACACCGAACGCCTGCTGGAACAGCAGCGACACCGTACCCGCCGCAGACAATGTGCCCACACCAGGGTCGTAGTAGGTCAGCTGACTGGTCGGGTCGTTCTTCTCGAGCATGTCGAACAGCTTGGCGACGTTGGTCAGATTCCCGGCGCCGATCTGGTTGGCGGTGCCGTCGAAGCAGATGACAATGCGCTTGCCGCGCCGTGGCTCAGGGTGTTCGGTCATCGTGACGGCACTCTACGGCGCGGCTGCCCATTGCGGCAGGCCCTTGGCGTACCTAGGCTCCGTTCATGACACTCCCACCGCCATCGGCCGGATCGATCGCCCTGGTCACCGGCGCGTCCTCGGGCATCGGCGAACAATTCGCGCGCCAACTCGTGGCGCGCGGCTATCGCGTCGTCGTCACTGCCCGCCGGGAAGACCGGCTGCGACAGTTGTGCACGGTATTGGGCGGCGCCGACCATGCCGTCGCGGTCGGTACCGACCTCGCGGTCCCCGAAGACCGGGACCGGTTGGCCGCCCGCATCGACGAGCTGGGTGCCCAGGTCGACATCCTGGTGAACAACGCGGGTCTGGGCATCTACGACAAATTCGGCGCCTTGGGCCGCGAGAAGGAACTTCAGATGCTGCGCGTCGACGTCGAGGCGGTGGCCGACCTGATGTTGCGCTACCTGCCCGGCATGGTCGAGCGCGGCCAAGGCGCCATCATCAACGTGTCGTCGGTGTCCGGATTTCAGCCCGCGCCGTACAACGCCAACTATGCGGCCGCCAAAGCGTATGTGCTGTGGTTGTCCGAGGCGGTGCACGCCGAGGTCGCCGACTCCGGCGTGACGGTCACCGCGGTCTGTCCCGGCCCGGTGCCGACGGAATTTCAGGCGACCAACGACGCCGAACTTCTGGTCAGCAAGCTGCCGAGCTTCACCCAGGTTTCCGCCGAGCGCGTGGTGGAGGACGCCTTGAAGGCCGCCGACCGCGGTCGCGCGACGGTGGTCCCGGGCGGACCGCAGGTGCGAGCGACGCTGGGATCCACTCGTTTCATGCCGACTCCGCTGGTCCTACCGGTTCTCAAGCGCGTGCTGAAGCGGTAGTCGCTTAGACCGAGCGCCCGAGGAAGGCCATCAGCCGGGTGGTCGGCGTCGCATCGTCGGGCGCCGGCTGGGCCGGCCCGAACCCGCCCGGCCGGCGCAGCATGTCGTCGGGCACCGACTCCACCAGTCCACGGCAGAACGTCAGCAGGGCGTCGGGCAATTCGAGCGGCCGGCCCTGCGAGTGGTAGATGTCCCAGCTGTGCAGGGCCAGATCGGCAACGGGGTAGCTCAGCACCCGGTGCAACGGGGTCTCACCCTGCGGCGAGGGCCGCATCGCGTCCAGATCCGCGCCGGGCAGGACGTCCCGCAGCCGACCCGCCAGCTCACGAAGCCGCGCAGCGGGGTCCTCGCATTTCCAGTCATCCGGCTTTGACGGCTGCTGCGAAATCTCCCCGCCCTCGACCAGCGTCACCACCTTGGTCGCGCTGCCGGTGACGTGACCGACCAGATCGCGAATACTCCAGCCCTCGAGATTCGACGGCAAATCCCAACTCTCCAAAGGGATCTGCTGCACCGCCTCGATGACCAGATCCAGCGCCTCGGTGGCCCGCAGGCCGACCTCGGTCACCGCCCCAGCGGCTTATAAAACACCAGGCCGTTGCCCTTGTTGTCGTAGACCACCGCGCGGCGTTCGTGTGCGTCGTCGTACGGGCCTTTGACGATCCCGCCGCCGCTGGCCTCGATGGCCTTGGCCGCGCCGTCGACGTCAGCGGTCTTGATCCCGACGACGACCTGCCCGGGCATCGGATGGTCGACGGAGGTCGCCAAGGCGAGCGTGACCGGCCCGCCGTCGAGTGCGGCGAAGTGGGCGCCGTCGCGGAACTTCAGCGACATCCCCAGAGTCTCGGTGTAGAACTTGATCGACTCGTCCAGGTCGTCGGTCGACAAGACGATCATCTTGACTTCGTGATCACTCATCCTTACCTCCTGTGGCCTTGCACAAGATGCTATAGCCGTAACCGGCACGGCCAACGGCCGCTCCCGGTCGCGGAAAATAGTCAACACTGGGCCTATGACAGATCCTGGCGCCGGTCGTGTCGCGGTCTACCTCGACTTCGACAACATCGTGATCTCCCGCTACGACCAGGTGCATGGCCGCAATTCGTTCCAGAAGGACAGAGCCAAGGGCCTGGACAAGGACCGGCTGGCGCGGGCCACCGTCGACGTCGGCGCCATCATCGACTTCGCGTCGTCGTTCGGCACCCTGGTGCTCACCCGCGCGTACGCGGACTGGTCGGCCGAGGTCAACAAGGGCTACCGCGAGCAGCTGGTGGCCCGCGCGGTCGATCTGGTGCAGCTGTTCCCGGCCGCGGCCTACGGCAAGAACGCCGCCGACATCCGGCTGGCCGTCGACGCGGTCGAGGACATGTTCCGCCTGCCCGACCTCACCCACGTGGTCATCGTGGCCGGCGACTCCGACTACATCCCGTTGGCGCAGCGCTGCAAGCGGCTCGGCCGCTACGTGGTGGGCGTCGGGGTGGCCGGTGCGTCCAGCAGCGCGCTGGCCGCCGCCTGCGATGAGTTCGTCACCTACGACGCGCTGCCCGGGGTCCCGGTTCCCCAGCCCGAACAACCCGAGGCACCGAAACGCCGCACCAAGAAGGCGCCGCCGCCGCCCGATCCGCAGGCCGCGGCCACCAACCTGCTGATCCGCGCACTGCGCATCGGCACGGAAAAAGAAGACGTCGAGTGGCTGCACAACTCCGCGGTCAAGGCGCAGATGAAGCGGATGGACCCGTCGTTCAGCGAAAAGTCGCTGGGATTCAAGTCTTTCAGCGACTTTCTGCGATCGCGTTCAGATCTCGTGGAGCTCGACGAGAGTTCGACGACGCGGATGGTGCGGCTGCGTTAGGCCTTTTGCCCGGCGACGAAGAGGTTCTGCGGGACACCGTCTTCGACCTCGGCCGGGGGCCTGCGGCCGTAGCCGGCCATCAGCTCTGCCGCCGGTGTCACGCTCACGTCCCAGCCGTGACGGCGCAGCCAATCCGCGACGTCTTCGCGTTCCTCGAAGTACCACAGCTCGTCGGTTCGCGGGATCTGGCGCGTGGGATCCGCCTTGGCCATCAACGCCTGGATGCGATCCATCCGCTCCCGCCGCCGGGCGTGGAACTCGGGGTCGAGGAAGCGGGGCCCGAGCGCCTCGACGGCGATCCGGCTGCCGGCGGCGGCGAGTGCATGAACACGGTCGAACAGCAAGTCCTGCGCCGCGGCCGGCAGATACGGCAGCAGCCCCTCGGCCGACCAGGCGCTGGGTGCCGACGCGTCAAAACCGGCCTGCTGCAACGCGGTCGGCCAGTCATGGCGCAGGTCCACGCCGACGGCGATCCGGTTGCATGTGGGCTCGTGTTCGCGCAACGTCGACGACTTGAACTCCAATACCTTGGGCTGGTCGAGCTCGTAGACCGTGGTGCCGTCGGGCCAGGGCAACCGCCACGCCCGCGCGTCCAGGCCCGCCGCCAATATCACCGCCTGCCGAATACCGCTGTTGGTGGCGTCGAGGAAGAACGTGTCGAAAAACGCGGTGCGCGAAGCCATATAGCTGACCATCCCCTGCATGCGCGCCGGTAGTTCGGGCTCGGCTTCGAGCACCTCGGCGGGCAGGTCAGGATGGTCGTACCAGCTCCACACGCCCTCGCCGGCTACGTCGAGGAACAGCCGCGCGAACGGATCGCGGATCAGCGGGTCGTCGCTTTCGGTTTCCACCGCCCGCGCCGCCGCCACGCCCAGCGCCGTCGCGCCCACACTTTCAGTGATCTCCCAGGTGTCGTTGTCGGATCTCGCCACGCTCACGACACTACGTGCACAATTAGGTGATGAAACCAGCCGGTGTACACCATGTGGCCATCTGCGTCACCGATGCGCAGAAAGGTCTGGCCTTTTATCGCGATGTGCTGGGGATGACGCCGCTGCCGCGTCCCGATCTCGGTCCGGGGTTCTGGCTCGACGCCGGCGGTCAGCAGGTGCACCTGATGCAGTCCGACAGCCCGCCGCCCGGCGCGAACCACTTCGCGATCCGGGTCGACGACATCGATGCGGCCGTCGCCGACCTGCAGGAGCGCGGCGTCGAGGTGCACCGGGTTCCGTTGATCCCGGGCGCGGGGCACCAGGCGATGCTGCATGACCCGTTCGGCAACTTGATCGAGCTCAATCAGCCGGAATAGCTTGGGTATTCAGCGGCCGTATAGGCGCAAGGCGTGCGCGGCCGCGGTGGCCACGTCGCCGCGCAGATTCGTGATCGGTGGACTGCCTCTGATGAGGATCGAGTTCGCGAGCAGAATCACGTAGGTATCTGAGCCCGGGTCCATCCACAGCGAGGTTCCGGTAAACCCCGTGGCGCCGAAGCTACCGATCGGAAACACGACACCGCGCGGCTTGGAGTACGCCGTGTCGATGTCCCAGCCGAACCCGAACAGGTTTTGGCCCGCGATCGCCGGATAGTCCGGGGTTCTGGCTTTCCGTGCGGCATCGTTGGCGGCGTCGACTTGGTGGGGCGTATGTCCTGGCTGCTGGGGTGTCGTCATCAGTTCCAGGGTCGCTTGCTTGAGTGGGAACTTGCTCGGGCGCCCGGCAAGCCGATCCAGCAGGGCCTGCGCGTAGATGCTGGTATCGCGGGCCGTCGAGAACAGTCCGGCGTGCCCGGCCACGCCACCCATGCGCCGTGCCGTCGGGTCGTGCACACTGCCCCGAAGCAGGTAGCCGTAATCGGGATTGTTGGCCGGATCGGCTCGGTTCTCCTCGTCCAATGCCGTCGGTGCGATGCGCGACAAAAGACTCGTGCTCCAGGTACCCGGGGGGCAGAACGGTTTCGTCCCGGGTGCCCATGCGATCGCGGCCCCTCTCATCGTGTGCGGGCCACATGCCTTGTCCGGTGGGAGATAGCGGGTCTCTGTCATGCCAAGCGGTGCAAAGACATTGCGCTCGACGTACACGTCTTCCGGCATACCGGTGAGCTTCTCCAGCAGCGCGCCCAGCAGAATGTAGTTGATGTCGGAGTAGCGAAAGACCTCACCGGGAGAAGACTGAAGCGGCATGGTGAGCGCACGATGAATGCCTTCGGCTTTGTCGGCCGTGCTCAATCCCCATGGATCGCCGAGGTTTACGTCTATTCCTTCGCCTGAGGTGTTGGTCAGCAGCATGCGAACCGTCACCTGTGCACGCTGCGGATCGTTGGACGTGTTGAAGTCGGGCAGATACTTCTGTATGGGGTCGTCGAACTCAACCTTGCCCTGTTCGTAGAGCTGCATGATCGCAGTCGCGGTCGCGAAGGGCTTGGTCAGCGACGCCATGTCGAAGATCGTGTCCTCGGTCATCGGCTCCGCGGGTGCGGGTTTGCCGTCGAGCCCCGGTTCGCCGTCAAGTGTTCGTGTGCCGTACGCCTGATGGAAGGCGACCTTGCCGTCGTGCCCGATGATCACCACCGCGCCGGGCAGCAGCTGCGCGGCAATCGCGTCGTCGACCAGCCTGGACACCGTCGCGAAGGCGGGGGTGGGAGCCGGCGTTGTCTTGGTCCTCGGGCTGCGACTTGGCGGTGGCTGCGTGGCGCAGCCAAACAGTGCAAGCAAGGCGGCTCCGACCGCGATGACCGCAATGGCTTTTCGCACTGGCGTCGTCCCCCGCAGACCGGGTCGGGATGGATGAGAGCGGTGGCCGTTGATTACTTGTGTCAGGGTAGCGGTCCGGACAATGGTGGTCAGGATGGTTGACGACGTTTCCGCACCTTCTCGACGACGCCACGTCGTGCGGCTGGCCGTGTTCGTCGCCTTCTTGGCCGCGCTGTTCTATCTGGTAGCCGTCCGCCAGGTTGTCCACGTCGACGAGGTGCGGCGGGTGGTCACGGCGGCGGGGCCTGCGGCGCCGCTGATGTACGTCGTGGTGTCCACCGTGCTGGGTGCGATCTTTGTGCCGGGCCCGATCCTGGCCGCCACCAGCGGGCTGCTGTTCGGCCCGGTGCTGGGCGTGTTCGTGACGCTGGGTGCGACGGTGGGCACCGCGGTCGTGGCGAGCCTGCTCGGCCGCCGGGCCGGTCGGGACAGCGCGCGTGCACTGATCGGAGCCGAACGGGCCGAGCGCCTCGACGGGCTGATCGACCGCGGTGGGTTGTGGGCGGTGGTCGGTCAGCGTTTCGTTCCCGGGATCTCCGATGCGCTGGCGTCATATGCGTTCGGGGCGTTCGGAGTTCCGTTGTGGCAGATGGCTGTTGGGGCGTTCATCGGTTCGGTGCCGCGAGCGTTTGTCTACACCGCGCTGGGGGCATCGATCGGGAATAGATCGCCGTTGTTGGCGTCCGCGGCGATCGTGGTGTGGTGCGTGACCGCGATCGTCGGTGCGTTCGCCGCGCGCCGCGGATTTCGGAAGTGGCGTGCGCATTCCGGGCCCGATTCGGCCGTCGAGACGCGTTGAAGGCCAACTAAGCGATTGCGATCAGATCAGACTAATCCATTGCCCGGACCGCCTCAGGCACCCGGCGACTTCTGCTTAATCACCTTCGGCATCACCTTCGGCGCAGGTATGTCCTCGCGTACTAGATCGCCGGAGAAGCATGGTGACGAAACGATAAGCGTGGGCGTCCAGTACTCATACTCGCTAGGTGGTTTACCCGGTCCCATGTGGTCGTCGTCGCATGGAACATTGCCACCACCGCGGAAGTCGGTGCAACTTGGAAGGATCTGCGTCATCTCGCGTGCGAGGTTTGGCGAATTTCCTTAGGAAGCGTTGTATTATCTTGCCGCAGCTTGCCCGGGAAGCACGGTGATGACCCAATAATTGTTGGCGGGTATGTGGGCGGATAAGCGGCCTTCACTTGCAAAACGTACCCATCTGGCGCATATCCGAACCTGTTGGGCTTCTCGAACCCTTCTCGTTCTAGTACCTGCCAACCCCAGCCTTTCCACATGTCACCAATCTGATCGATGATCGCATGAGCGTCGACACCTGGCGGTAGATTCAAGTCTCCCCAATACGCGAATCTGATCGGCGAGTTCTGATCTTTCGGCTCATCTTCGCAATACGAAATCCCGGTACCGACGCTGTACCGACTTCCATCCACGCTGGTGCCGGCCGGCAGCAAATCAATTGTTTGCTGCAGGTAGCGAAGCACCGTGCTCTCGGCTTCCTGCTGACTTGCAGGAACTTTCGGCGAGGGAACAGATGGCGTCGCTTCCATCGGACCTCCTGGGATCATTGTTGCACCGGATGGGATCGGAGGCCCAAGCCGTTCACTCGGCGTAGGTGATGACTCAGACGTGCATGCGGCGAGCAATCCCGCGGCAAGGACCACAACGAACAGAACGCGACCATTACGAATAGCTGACCTCTTCATTTTGATCAGGGGGTGAATGCCGGCGGTGTCACATCGGTACGTCCGGCGATGATCTTGCCCATATTGCCCAGTGCTGGGTTAAGGGGATCCCAGTAACTGCTATGAGCTGCCAGCGATGTAGTCCGAAAGGCCAGGTGGGTCCGGGCGCAGCCTCAAAAGGTATGCCTCCGAAACGCGAGCTCATTGGATCGGGACCCAGAACTCCCGCAACCGCCCGATGATGTCGTTTTCTGCCCGGCTCGCAAATACGTGGGCGCCGGCTTCGAGGCTGAGATCACTGGCGTGACCGGCCAGAACCCCGGGACTGCCTACGGCGACGACATTGTTGGCATCCAGGTGGTGGCCGTCGAGCGCCGCTGCCCCGACTTCAGTGGAGCCGTAGCTGTGCCCGATGACCGTGTTGAGCGACTGGCCGCCGGCAAGCGCGTCGTCGTGAGAGGCTCGCAGCCCTGCTTGGAAATCCTCCAGCGCGGCCGCCCCGTTGCGCGCGTAACTGGGATGCGCGGCGTCAAACACATTCATTGGCCGGTCATAGCCCATCCACGTCGTAACGGAAACATCGTTCGGTCCTAAGCTTTTATCTGCACTGAAGGTAGCTTGCAGCATCCTTTCCGACTTCAGAGCGCTGGCATCGAACCGCGTGAGGTCTAGGCCGGTGCCCGGGACGAAGGTGGCGTTGCGTTTAGCGGTATCGGGGTTGTTGATGGAGATCGCCGCATGGCCATTCTCGTCGATGATGCCGAGGAATCGCGGGAGACCATCGGGCGACTTGAGTGAATTTTCAATCTGCACATAACCATCGTGCGTGTGATTGGCGGCGTCCCAATGCTTCTTCCAGCCCCAGTACTCATTGGACACCAGGCCGGGCTGACCGGATTCCGTGGACTGGTCTACGGCGAATGAGGGTCGTTCATTGGTGGGTATAGGTGGCGGGGTAGTGGGCTGGGGGCTGGTAGCCCAGGGCCGAGTGCCGGCGTGGTGGTTGTAGTCGTGTTTTCAGTCGTTAATGACCACTGGCGCCTTGGCCGGTGACCAGAAGCTGTTGATGTTTAGGCATTCGTCGCGGATGCAGGAGTTGAACGATTCGGTGTAGCCATTGCGCCACGGCTCGCCGGGCGGGTTGAAGTGCAGGCCGACCTGTCCGGCGGCCTAGTCAGCTATTGCGCTGCAGGCCGATTCGGGGCCGTTGTTACACCGCAGCACCGTCGGGTAGCAGCCTCGTTCGGCCGCTGGGCGGTCGAGCTCGGTGATCAGGTGCTCGCTGGTGATGCTGCGCTCGACCATTCCGCGGAGGCATTTGCGGGTGTGTTCGTCGACGATGGAGACGATATGGTCGGTCGGCCATCGGTGGCGACGTCGAACTGAAAGTGCACCGCCCATACCCGGGTGGGCGCATCGGCGATTACGGTCAATGGTGCGGTGGAGCTGCCGTGGCGTTTGCGCCGTCGGCGCTGCGGCACTCGAAGGCCTTCCTCACGCCAAAGCCGTTGCACCTTCTTGTGGTTGACTGCCCAGCCTTCCGCGCGGGCGTCGTGATACGCGGGTCGAAACCCCCGCCGCGGATGATCACTGGCGTACTGGCGAAGCCAGGCCCGCAACGCCGCATCAGGATCGTCCGACATGGCCGCCACAGGCTCGCGGTGTTGGGTGGCGTGGTGTTGCCCGGTCACGCGGCAAGCGAACCGTTCGCTGACCCCCAGCACGCGCTGAAGGTGACGAACGGCTGCCCGCCGGCGTTGCGGGCCTAGAAGTTTCCCTTCGCGATCTCCGTGAGCGCGACTTTCTCTACTCCGCATCTGCCAACAACCGCTTCAACGTGGCGTTTTCACGCTCAAGGTCTTGAGCCGCTTAACATCCCCGGCCTTCAAGCCGCCCAACTGGTTACGCCACCGGTGATAGGTTGCTTCGGACACTCCCAGCTCGCAGCACACCGCCGCGGTGTCCTTGCCCTCGACCAACAGCCGATCAGCCGCCACCAGAGCTTGCACACAATCTGCTCAGAACTGTGCCTCTTCCTCGTCATCACGTCCTTGCTGAGCCTTCCCGCCCACGACGTGGACCGCAAAACTCTCACAAGCCATGGTTCAACCAATCGGGATCAGGCCAACCCTGATTCGGCTGTCGAGACGCGGTGAAGGTCAACTAAGCGATTGCGATGACAACAGACTAATCCATTGCCCGAACCGCCTCAGGCACCCGGCGACTTCTGCTTAATCACCTTTGGCGCAGGTATGTCCTCGCGTACTAGATCGCCGGAGAAGCATGGTGACGAAACGATAAGCGTGGGCGGATAACCAGGCGGGTACGCCGCGTCGATGTGCAATTTGTATCCGTCGGGGGCATAACCGAAGCGATTCGGCTTCTCAAACCCACTCCGCTCGATTACGTTGAATCCCCAACTCCGCCACAGATCTCCAGCACGGACGATCAGCTCATCTGGGGCGGTGCCCGGTGGGCCGTTAACATGTGTCCAGTATTCATACTCGCTAGGTGGTTTACCCGGTCCCATGTAATCGTCGTCGCATGGAACATTGCCACCACCGCGGAAGTCGGTGCTGTCGAGAACAGTGCCGGGTGGCAACCCATCAACCGTTTTCTGCAAGTAGTGGAGCACCGTGTCCTGCGCTTCTTGCTGGCTGCTAGGAATTTTTGGTGACGGTGCGGCTGGAGTGGGTTCCATAGGTCCTCCTGGGATTGGTGTGGCGCCAGACGGAGACGTCGGCCCGAGTGGCCCGGTTGGCTTGTTCGGTGAACACGCCACACATAGCGCGACGACGATCGCTATCGCTGGTTGAAATCCAATTTTCGTCATGGTGTTCAGGGCGTGAATGAAGGAGGAGTTACATCGACTCTACCTGCGATGATGCGACCCATGTTCATAAGTGCAGGGTTGTCATCGGTCCAGTAACTGCTATGGGCAGCTACCGATGGCAGGCCCAATGGCCAGCCCGGGCCGGGAGCTGCCTCGAACGGTATGCCTCCGAAACCAGCGCTCATAGGATCGGGGCCAAGGGTCATACCGGTGACCGCGCCGATGATGTCGTTTTGTGCTCGGGCTGCAAACACATGGGCTCCCGGATCGAGGTTGAGGTCGCTGGCATGTGGGGCGAGCAGTCCGGGGCTACCCACAGCTACCACGTTGTTCGCGTCGAGGTGGTGGCCGTCAATCGCTGCGGCTCCAACTTCGGTGGAGCCGTAGCTGTGTCCAATGACGGTGTTGAGCGACTGGCCGCCGGCAAGAGCATCGTTGTGCGAAGCTCGCAAGCCTGCTTGGAAATCGTCCAGAGCGGCCGCTCCGTTGTGCGCATAATTAGTATGCGCGGCCTCAAAGAGATTCATCGGCCGGTCATAGCCCATCCACGTGATAATCGAAACGTCACCGGCCAGAAGTGTGCGATCAGCATTGCGCGTGGCCCAATACATCTGCTCGGATTTCGCAGCGCTGGCATCGAACCGCGTGAGGTCTTGGCCGGTGCCCGGGACGAAGGTGGCGTTGCGTTTAGCGGTATCGGGGTTGTTGATGGAGATCGCCGCATGGCCATTCTCGTCGATGATGCCGAGGAATCGCGGGAGACCATCGGGCGACTTGAGTGAATTTTGAATCTGCACATAACCATCGTGCGTGTGATTGGCGGCGTCCCAATGCTTCTTCCAGCCCCAGTACTCATTGGACNCATCGAACCGCGTGAGGTCTTGGCCGGTGCCCGGGACGAAGGTGGCGTTGCGTTTAGCGGTATCGGGGTTGTTGATGGAGATCGCCGCATGGCCATTCTCGTCGATGATGCCGAGGAATCGCGGGAGACCATCGGGCGACTTGAGTGAATTTTGAATCTGCACATAACCATCGTGCGTGTGATTGGCGGCGTCCCAATGCTTCTTCCAGCCCCAGTACTCATTGGACGCCAGGCCGGGCCTCTTGCCATCAGCCCAATCCGGATGTTCGGCACGCAGGCGGTCAAGCTCCGCCTGGTTGGCTTTTTGCAGCTCGTCGAGGTGTATCCGGTTGTAGTGATCGCGGTCAACGAATGGCATCCCGGCGCGGTTGCCGATTGAGTGGTCATGCTGATATGCCAGGTCTTTTTCTTCCTGGCTGAGCTTTTCCCACGCGTCGTCAAACTGCTTGGGATCGTTGGGCAGTTTCGGTGGTGACTTCCGCGGCGCCTGCGGGACGCCACCGCCAGTAAAATCGGCTGGCCGCACATTGAGCGGGGTGGCTGGCGGCCTACCTAGCTTGGTGGCGCCGGCTTCGACCAATTGCACATTTTCCGCATGCGTTGCCTTGACCAGATTCTGGATGAAGTAGCGCTTCTGCACGCCGGTGGCTTGCGGGTCGCTGTTGACCTTTTCGATCAGCCGCTGTGCCTTTTCCACGTTGTCGATGATCTGCTGCTTCGTGCTTTGAACGATGCTTGCGGCATCGCGATGCAGCTTCGCCGCGACGCCGGCTCCGCGTTCCTCCGCCTGTAGGTCGGCAGTGATGGTTTGGTGTTTAGCGTGGGCCGCCTCCGCAGCATCACCAGACCAGGCCGCAGCTGCCCCCTCGAATAGCCGCACCCGCGAGCCCTGGAACGCCGACAGGATCGCTTCGACGGTCTTGCGGTCGGTCTCCCACGCATCCGCCTTGTCCGATAGGGCGCTCTCGTCAAGCCCAGGCCATGCTGGCGGGGCGGTCATCTCCTCCCCGAATGGGCCGCCGGGCCGCTCAATCCCCACAGAGCATCGCCGGGCCATCTGCCATGATCGCGCTCATCCGGTACCGCCGTCGTCTCTGCCGGGCAGCCCTGCGCTGGCGCGCGCCGTCCTGCCTGCATTGGGGAGGCTCGCCATCTGCTCACGCAGGTTGTTGCCGATCCGCTCATCGGCGGCGTTATACATCTGAGCCGCGGCCAGTAACGCCTGCGCGTAACTGATCGCCCGCTGCTGGGTTTTCGGGCGTGACATCACCAGCGGGTCAATCGTCGTAGCCATGTGCGCGGCAAATGCCGTCGAAAGCGGGTCTGCACCAACGGCGGTATCTGCCTCCGGAATCGGCGGGATCTCGCAAGCCTCCGTTGCCAACTCCTGACCCTCGGTTGTGACGACCGCCGGGTTGACCCGCAAGTCACGTGGCGTCATCAGCCCCCAAATCGTCATTCGGCCTCTGGCAAATCGGAAATATACCGGCATATGAACCATCCCCAATGCACCAATTTTCTTCACCTGGCTGAAGCTACGTCGCTTGGCTCAAAGAAGGTCTTCACATCTTTGTCACCCCATAGTTGGTCTCGGCGGATAGAGCTGATCCGGGTCAATCTCGCCAGCGCGTTAGAGGAGGGCTTCACGATGAAACCTCAAATGCAACATGTGAACTCGCGCCAGGTTCGCGCCATCGAGAACGAATGCACCAAGCGGGAAGGCGAAAATCACGGCAATTTACCTTAGCCACTTTCATCTCACCAGTCACACAACGGAAGCACTATGCGAAATGCTCGCCTACGAGGCACTTTTCAGCATCGCGTTCAGAATCAGCAGTGCAGATTTTCGCAGGTCATGCATGCGGCCCCCGACCAACCGACATACTGCGAGATCAACACCCAGCACCCGCTTGTTTGGACTCAAAAAATTTTGCATGGAAGCGGTTGCAGACCATCGTAGGCTTTCGGCATGCATTCGTATCGTTATGCCATCGGGGTCACTGTCGGCGTTGTAACGCTCGGCGTTGCGGCCACCGGATGCGCCAAAAGCACCGAAGGTTCGGCCGCTACCACGAGCAGTTCGGCGACCTCGACCTCGCAAATCACGACGTCGGAGTCGGCCTCCCCGACGTCAGCGGCCCCCACCGGCGAGCCCGTCGGTACGGCGGTGATGAAAGTCGACGGCGGCAGCGACCCGGTGACGATCCGTTACCGGATCAACGGAGGCCCCGAGCAGACCGAGACAAACGTGACGCTGCCGTGGGAAAAGCAGTACCCCGTGTACAACGAAGTGGAGTCCGAGGTCATCGCCGACGGTGGTGACGCCACGCTCACCTGCACGATCATCATGGACGGCAAGCTCGCGTCCTTCAAGAGCGAACCGCGGCCCACGTGCAACTTCAGTTACTGGGGTTAGCCGGGACTAGCCGCTGAAAAGTCGCTCGGAGGCGGGCAATTCGCCTAGCGGTTCGGCGGCCTGACCAACGCGCCGGGCGGAACACTTCGCATACGGCTGACCGAGGCATAGGGTGGTCGCCGTGGAGCCTCTTGCCCAAATTCTGGCTGAGCATGGCCCATTAAGCGAGGACGACCTTCGACGGCAGCTGCGCGATGCCGGCGTGGCCGACCCGGACGCCGCAGTCGAGGATCTCCTCGGCGAAATCGATTGTCCGGCAGGGTTGTTGGTCGATGACCGGTGGGTATGGCTGCCGACGCTGCTAACCGGAAAGGTCTTCACCCATCGCCTCGATGCCACCGAGCTGGCCCACGACATCCTCGCCGTCACCCCGGACCTTGACCCCATCACTGCGCTGTGCGAGTGCGAACAATACGGGCGGTTCGCCGACGGATCGGAAGCCGAGGTGGTGCTGCCCGGCTACGACGACGAACGCCTCGAGCAGCGGGGCATCCCGGCCGAGGTGATCGCACCGTCGGGTGCGCTGCTGTTGGCGCCGGGCACGCTTAGGGCGCTGGGCGTGGCCGAGGGCGACCTGATCGGGGTGCGGCAGACCGACCAGGGGCTGGTGGTCGAGCGGGCCGCCGCGCGCCCGCAGGCCTCCGTGGGCGCCAGGCTGGCCGCGACGGTCACCGACGAGCCGGTGCTCATCGACGCGGCGGTGTGGACGGCGTGCGTCGAGGACCCGAGCGCGTTCAGCGAGCCGCTGCCGCCGCTGTGCGAGCTTGTCGCCGACGAAGGCCTGGCGCACCACGGCGACTGGCTTGCACCTGGCGGATTCGATTTCAGCGGTTGGCATTTCGAGCAAGGCTCCGCGATACTGGCCGAGCTTCATGACCTTGACGCCGACGATGCGGCCGCGCTGTACACGCTGATCAAACTCTACGAGCAGATTTCACTGCTGCTCGACGTCGCCGACGCGGCCGAGCTAACGGAGGATGCGCTCGCCGACGAGGACACGCCGAAACCGGACGGTGCCCCCGATCTATTCGCCGAGTTCGGCGCGGCTCTCGCCGACCCGTTGCTGGCCGAGCTGCTGGTTGGCGAGACGATCGACAAAGACGACAAGGGGGCTGCCGCGCTGTGCTTGTTCGCCGAGGTGCTGGAGCCGAAGGTGCCGCCCTCGGCGAAGGTGGCGTGCCGCTGGCTACGTGCGGTGGCGTTGGAGCGGATCGGTGAAATCGACGCGGCCGAACGCGAGCTGCTGGCGGCCGAAGAAATGGATCCGGACTACCCGCTGCCCTTGCTCGGCCTGGCCCGCATCGCCTCTGATCGCGGCGATGCCGAGCGCGGGTTGGCGTTGCTGCACCGCGCCGGCGCCGATCCGGATCATCCGCTGGTGGAGCTGCTGGAGCGGCACCGCGCCGCCCCGCGCAGCGATGTCGGCCGAAATGAGCTGTGCTGGTGTGGATCTGGCCGCAAGTACAAGAAGTGCCATCTCGGCAGTGAGCGGCTGCCGTTGGCCGAGCGGGCGGATTGGTTGTATGCCAAGGCGATTCAGCACGCGCTGCAAGCCGACTGGGGCGACCTGCTGGCCGAGGTAAGCTACGAACGCCACCGCGACGACGATGACGACGATGATCTTGACCCGCTGGTGCTGGACGCGGTTTTGTTCGAGGGCGGTGCGTTTGCGGAGTTCCTCGAGGTACGCGGGTCGCTGCTACCCGACGACGAACGGCAGCTGGCCGAGAAGTGGCTGACGGTGCAGCGGTCGGTGTTCGAGATCGAGCACGTCCAACCCGGCAAGGGTGTAACCGTCCGCGACCTTCGCACCGGCGACACGCATGACGTCTTGGAGCGCACGGTCGGCAGCCCACTCAAGGCCGGGCAGCTGATCTGCGCGCGGGTACTCCCTGTCGGGGACGCGATGCAGTTCTTCGGCGGGGTGGAACGCGTTGCGTCGCATGAGCGAGGCGCGCTGATCGAGTTGCTCGCTGGCGAGCCGGACCCCGTGGCGCTGGTGGCGTGGCTTCCCTGTTAAGTACCTGACATCCCGTTCTGATTTATTGATCTCTAACTGCAGGTTGGGGGATTTGTTCAGTGTAGTCGTGTGTTCAATTATATTGAACGTTCATATAGAATGAACGTATGGACGTCATACCTGCTTGGATTGCCGAAGCGGTGCAGCATCATCTCGACAGCTACGGAATCCGATTGCGAGGTGATCTATCACAATTGACCTGGTCAGAGCCACAACCGATGGAACTCCGGCTCGACGACCGTTACGTCAACGTTGCCGCTCTGTACCTACCAGAGATGTCCGCGACGGCCGCGTTACGAGCGGCTTATGAGGTCCCTACCGACGTTCCTCTGCTGGTCGTCGGCCCTCGAGTTCATGGGTCGAGCGCGGACATCATGCGAACCCGAGGCATCTGGTACGTCGACGAGGCAGGGAATGCCTACCTGCGCGACCACGCGCTACTTATCGATGTCCGTGGTCGGCGAGGCTCAGCATCGACCTCCCTGAGTCAACCTCACAAATCGGGCCCTACGAATTTATTTACCCCGAAGCGGGCTCGGGTTGTGTTCGTGCTGTTGTGTGAGCCCGCGCTCACCGATGCTCCGTTCCGAGAGATCGCAGAACGATCAGGAGTGTCCCTCGGTATGGCAAAGGAAACGATAGATACTTTGGAGACGGTTGGTTTTGTGGAGAAACTGGGCAGGCACCGCCGTCTCATCCGGAGAGGCGAACTGCTTGACCTGTGGGCGTCTGCTTATCCATCCGGCCTTGGTAGAACCAACGTTCTTGTTGTTGCCCACGGTGATATCCAGCACTGGGTTGCGCCAGGGGGAGTCGACGTCGCGATAAGCGGGGAACAAGCTTTGTCCCGCTTGGGTCTTATCAGGAATCCAGAAACCCTGGTTTTGTATCTCGATAGCCGCGGAGAGCGAGGACCGCTAAGAGAGCTGATGCTGATTAATCGGTGGCACAGCGACCCAGACGGCAGCATCACCGTTCGCGAGATGTTCTGGCGCAACCTCCGTCCCTCCAACGACATTGATACGGCGCCGCTTATCTTGGTTTACGCCGACTTACTTGCATCCAACGAACCCCGGCAGATCGAAATAGCGCGAGAGATAAGAAGAAGCGATGAACGATTGGTCAAATTGTGATCGAGCCCTTCTCGCCGAGGTGGAGCCGGTCATCAACGCTCTGTCCGCCGTTGTCCCTCCAGAAAAGGTAATGCTCGTCGGAGCGCAGTGCCGAGACCTGCTGAACTGGCGTTTTGAATGTGGCGCTCCACGACGTAGTACCAATGACACGGACGTTGCGGTGGCACTTGAAGACTGGGCTCAGTTCACTAAAATCCGCGCAGAATTTCCCCCAGTCGGACATACGGGACATCGGTTTCTCGTCGGCGGCATCCCGACGGATGTCATTCCTTTCGGCGATGTTGAGAAGTTGCCAGGGACAATAAGCCATCCGCCAGGCACAGAAACACTGAACGTGCACGGCTTCACCGACGCTTACCAGCGGGCAGACCACCTTCCCATTTCGGGAGGTGTTCATATCCGAATCCCGCGCCCGGAAGGGTACGCAATACTCAAGACCCATGCGTGGTTAGATCGCTCTGCATGGCATGAGTACAGAGATGGGCCCGACCTTGCGCTCGCAATCTTTTGGTATGTCGAGGATCTGGATCGCATTTACGACAAAGAAAACACCTGGGCCCTCGACGTCCATAACTTCGATCTCCGACTGGCCGCTGGCGCATTGTTGGGACAAGACATGCGAAACGGATTGAGTTCAGAGGAGCTTGCAGTACTGAAAGCCCGAATCGCCAGTGCAGACCGAGACCTGCTTGCGCAACATTTCCGGGTCGCAGCCCCAAACTGGCCTAACACCGAACGGGACCGGCGTCCAATCGTCAATGCGCTGTTCGATCAGGTCTTGGGCGAATAGCGTTCAGTAGATTCGGAAGTTCAGTTTGAATGAACATTCAGAGGTATTGAACATTGGAGGCCGACTAGGTGGGGTCCTAGATTGGATTGACCGGATCCAACGACGCTCGTTGCGCTGTGCCAGTTCTCACACGTGACCCCGAACTACGACTACCTCCGATTGCGTGCTTCGGAACAGAACTGCTCTAGCGTTTGCGCGGCATCCCTACGTCAGCCGGTTCCGCCACCGCGCGAACCGATTGGCGGGAACCTCAAGCGCCGCCATGACCGCGCTCATCGGTGAGGCCACCGATTTGGCGAGCGTCACGGGCTTGTCCGGCACCGGCGGGCGCTCACCTTCCCACCACACCGGCTCCAACAGCGCCGAAATCAGCGGTATTGCCACGTCGGCGCTTCTGTGCCCCCACCGGCTCGCGCGGTCGATGGCCGCGGCCGAGGGGGCCAGGTTGGCCGGCGACAGTGTCGGCGCGAATCGGACCAGATAATCGACATAGGGCAGGTTGCGCACCATCTGCAACCGGATCGCCTGGGTGATCGGCACCAGCCACAGGTGCTTCGGATCCCATTGCGGGTGAAAGCAATCGAAGGCCAGATAACACGCATTGCGGGTGCCCAGCCGCCCGTCGCGAATGCGCTTCCACGCGATTTCGATCGGCACGTTGCTGGCCGCCCCGCCGTCGACGAGAGCCGAGACGTCCTTTTCTTCGCAGAGCTCGTCCAGCAGCGGGATCATCCGCGGGTTGCTTGTTTCATGGTGCAGCACACCGGGAATCGCGGCGGAGAACGACGCCGCGTCGACGACGTCCAAGTCGCGGTCCGGGTCGTCGCCGCCGATGATGATCGGCTTGACCACCCGCAAGTCGATGAAGGCGGCCACCTGCCACATCCGCGCGCCGACCACCGGGCCGATACCGATCGGGCGGAACGGTAGCGACTGCAGCCGCAACGCCGCCAACTCGGGACGGCGGAACCGCGACGGCAGCGCCGAATACGGCTGGTTGCGCACACCGGCGATGACGATGTCGAACGGAATCGCCAAGTCCGACATGCGTAATCGTTCGCCGTCCTCGCGGCTGAGCATGGCGTGAGCGAACTGGTCGAAGCGCAGCGCGAACACGCCGGCCAGACCGTGGCGACGGCGCAGCCGCTCGGGTCCGAGGATGGCGCGGTAGGACACCGACTTGGCCCACGCGAGGTAGTCCTCGATCGGTATCGGCAATTCGCGGCTGGCGAGGCTGCCCAGGATCGACCCGATCGACGAGCCGATCATGTAGTCGGGCACATGCCCGGCCTCCAACAGCCGCTGCATGCCGCCGACGTAGACGAACCCCGCTCCCCCGCCACCGCCGAGCACCGTGACGAGCTTCTTGTAGCCGACCTCGGCGTCCAGTTCGGCGGCCGAGAAGTCATTGCCGTGCCGCTCGATCAGCACGCACCGCTGATCGTCTTGGTCGGCGGCCAGAGTCTCCAGTGCCTCGCGTGCGGTCTTCAGCGCCGTGATCGGATCGGGCTCCTCGCGCAGCGGCCCGTACAGCGCGTCGGCGACCCGGGAAAGCCACGGCGCGATTTCGGCGCCGACCGAGACGTCGCCGCGCCCGCGGCTTCCGCGCGGGCCCGCGGCGCCGGGTTCGAAGTCGGCGAGCCGGGCGAAGTTGAGGATGTAGCGCAGCCGGCGCAGTTCCTCGGCGCGCAGCACGTCCGGGTGCGCGAGGTGGTGGCGGATGAGCCGGTTTTCCATCCGCTGCAGCAGCAGCGCCGGCTCGGCCGACAGCAGATCGGCGGCGTCGGGGGTCTCGCTCGCCTCGTCCTCGATCTCCTCGAGAAGCTCGAGCCCGGCCTCACGGCGGCCCAGCCGGCTGAGCAGCGCGTCGGCGAACGGGATCTGCATGAGGACCAACCTAGTTCGGTGCAGCTCACGGCGACATCCGGCCGGTTCCTGTCGACCATTCGGCACAGCGGCGGCGGTAAGAATAGGCATGGTGCACAGACGCGCAGCTGCGCGCCCGACAGCCGTGTTAGAAACCTATTATGGGGGCGCAACCGATCCACCGTTCCACGTGGTCGTCGTCCAAAGACGAGTTCTCGACGTCGTTACGTAGTAGTGACGGATCCGGCACGTTTCACACCATACGGTAACGGTATGAGTTTTCGTCGAAGACAAGTCGTTTGTGAAAATCATCGCGGTGGCATTCCAGGAGGGTGATGATCTTGTCCCGCATCGCTGTGTATTGGTCGGTACGGCGAGCAGGGGTGGTAAATAGTAGCCGCCGCGCGCCACGAAGGCGTGCCTCAAGCTTCGGATTGCTGAAGATGTTGGCCCAATGCGCTTCTGCGCATTCGCCGCGGACAACGTATGTTGCATGCTGTCCTGCCAGCGGACTGATCGCGACCGCGTTTTCGACGGATCCGTTGGCAGATCTAATAGCCAAGACCAAGTACCGATTGTTCACACCTTTGGACGACTCGGAGCCTTCATACCAATCGCACATGTAAGCGCCGAAATAATTCTCGAGATCTTCCAAGACGGTAAGGCGATTTACATCGACTCGGTAGCCGAGGTACTGCCGCGATGAGCGCAGACCGTCGAGAAACCTGCGGAGCTGCTCGCCCCGAGGCAGGATCGCGAAGGGAAGACCATGAATTACTTGACGCGAGACATTTGGCGAAGGGGAGTCAACGTCCTGGAAGTTCCGCAAGAAGTCAAACCGTCCAGCCTGAAGGGCGATCAGTTCCGAATGCGACTGGTGAAAGAAATTCCTTAGAGATTCGTCATCTGAGGACAAGAGCGCTTCAACAGCTGAGATTTGTTGGTTGAGTCTGTCTATTGCCGCCATCAGCGGTGGGGTGATTTCTACAAGCTGACCTGGTGTCGGCGGCCGTATCCGGCCAAGCATTGTCCACAAGCGTTCGTCATAATCCGGGCTTGCGATCATCAGGACGACAGCGCGCCGGAGGAAGCGATCCTTGGCCCTAACGCGGCGCAGTTCGTCAGCCGCTGAGCGCCCGATGTCGTCGGGATCGATCAGGTCGCGGAACTCACTCTCTATGGCGCGCTTCGCCAGATTCGGATGTTCGAGAAATGCGCCAACGTCGGAAACAAGCCGGTCGAGAAGTTGCCTCTCGACGTCAACGACTTGAGCCATAATCGCTAGATCGTCATTATCCGTTCCAGACGGCAACTGCGAGTTTAGGCCGCGGCGAGTCGCCGCATATCGCCATGCGAGATATCCGTAGCCAGCGATTCGAGTCGGGTTAAAAGTCTGCAGACAGGCGGTAATTGCTTCCTTATCGCTCTGACTCGGATCCTTGCTCCTGATTATGTCAGCGACAGCCTCCAGGTCTGTAACTGCCACACCCGCCGGAAGCCCGGTCCGCCGATTACGTGGGCGAGTAGACGCACCCATACTGATGTCCGGGGGCTTTGCCGCGAACTTCCGCGCTCTGGCGTCGGGCGGCTTTAGCGCCCCGTGCTGCTTCTGGGGCCTCTGTCGCTTCGCCTGCTGCTCTTTGCGGTGCAATTTTCGTAACGCTGCGTAGTCTGCAGCGTGGCGTCGCCGATCAACACCTATCACTTTGCGCAAGGTGGTCCGCGAAACCCCATATAAATTCTCATATTTCAGATATACCTCGTTGATTGCATCGCTGTGGTTCTCGGAGGCGTAAGCCTCACGGTAGTCTTTGAGGATTCTGACGACCTGCGAACCAGTGAGGTGCTCTTTGTCGGCAACGTCTTTTCGCCGAGGGTGGCCAGTACCTAATGCTCGGCGATTTTGGTCGACGTGGCGCTGCCTATGGCGGGGCCGTTTGTTCGCGTAAACGGCACGCAGTCGGCGCGCGACTGGGGCTTTCACGATTGAGGAAGCGGACTTAACGGGCTCGCCTTCCTCGGAGAGCCGTGCCAAGATTTCCTTGCTCGTCACACCTAACTCTTTTGCGAGTTGGTGCACCCGTGCTTTACCGGTCATCGAGCACGCCGCTGCCAACGCAAACCATTGATAACCCCTCCTCCCTCCAACGTAGGAGTTCTGAAACTAAAGCTTGGGAGGCTCCTCGGAACGGGAACCACATCATTCAGCATTGTCTACGATCAGATACCGTCGCAGATAGGCATTCGTCTCGCCGATCACAAGCGAAGTGGTAATCGAATGCCCAGTCGTCTCGTTCCTAACGACGTTTCATTCGAGACGACAGTAGGCGAGCGGCGACCTGACGACGGCGGCGGACGCGAGTCATAACATCATGGCCGGCTGACGCTCTGGAGCGGAGCGGCGCACGACGGATCCGGGGCGCCACGATCGCCGTGATGGTTAGGTGGCCAGCACTTATTGCTCGATTGTCGCGGTTCGTAGGCCATCGTGCTCGAATGTCGGTCTCGAAAACCAAGACTCGACGCCCGGTTCCACTAGGCTGCACCGGAATGTCACAAGCACGCGGGTCATACGATCCGTCAGGGAGCTGAAGAGCCGTTTGCCGCGGACTTTGAGCCGTTGGGGGAAGACCAATCTAAAGCCGGCTTCTGATGCCACCGATGCCAATGAAAATGGAGCTGCTTGGCCGCGAACTCCACAAGGAGCTCCAGCCCAGCTAGCGCCCGGGCGGCGCATCATGGGAGGGTGCGGATTGGAGTCGGGGTTTCCACCGTGCCCGACGCGCGACGGGCTGCGGTGCAGGCTGCCGCGCAGGCCCGCGACGAGCTCGCGGGCGCGGCGCCGTCGCTGGCCGTGCTGCTCGCCTCGCGCGCGCACACCGACACGGCCGGCGACGTGCTGGGCGCGGTGCAGGAGACGCTTGCGCCGCCCGCGCTGATCGGGTGCGTCGCGCAGACGGTGGTGGCTGGCCGCCGCGAATTGGAGGACGAGCCCGCGGTGGCGGTGTGGCTGGCGTCCGGTCTGGCCGCCGAGACGTTCCAGCTGGACTTCGTGCGCGCCGGCTCGGGTGCCCTGATCGCCGGCTACCAATTCGATTCTGCTGCAAAGGATTTGCATCTGCTGCTGCCGGACCCGTACACGTTTCCCGCGCAGCTGCTCCTCGATCACCTCAACGCGGACCTGCCGGGGACCTCCGTGGTGGGCGGCGTGGTCAGTGGTGGGCGGGGCCCCGGCCAGAGCCGGCTCTTCCGCGACCGCGAGGTGCTGACCTCCGGGCTGGTGGGGGTGCGGCTGCCCGGGGTACACGCGGTCCCGGTGGTGTCGCAGGGCTGCCGGCCGATCGGGCGGCCCTACATCGTCACCGGCGCGCAAGACGACGTGATCACCGAGCTGGGCGGCATGCCGCCGATGGTGCGGCTGCGCGAGATCATCGAGGGGCTGCCGCGCGACGAGCAGGAACTGGTCAGCACCGGCCTGCACATCGGGATCGTCGGCGATGAGCACCTCGCGGCTCCTCAGCAGGGCGACTTTTTGATCCGCGCGGTGCTCGGCGCCGACGCGGCTTCCGGCGCCATCGAGATCGGCGACGTGGTCGAGGTCGGCTCCACCGTGCAGTTCCAGGTGCGCGACGCCGCAGGGGCCGATAAGGATCTGCACCTCAGCGTGGAGCGTGCTCTGGCGGAGTCGTCCGGTCGTCCTGTGGGGGCGCTGTTGTTCACCTGCACCGGGCGCGGAAGACGCATGTTCGGGGTCGCCGATCACGACGCGTCGACCATCGCAGACTTGCTCGGCGGGATACCGCTGGCCGGGTTTTTCGCCGGCGGGGAGATCGGCCCGATCGCCGGGCGCAATGCGCTGCACACGTTTACCGCGTCGATGGCGGTGTTCGTCGAGTGAGCTTCGGCCCAGACCTGTATCACAGCAATCAGCCCGGGGATCCCAGTTCAGCTCGGATAACGGTTCACCCGCCACTGGGCCAGCGCATAGGAGTAGCAGTCGCCGAGGTTGAGCGTCGCGGGATGTCCACTGCCCTGCCGAAATCGCGGTAGGCCCGGCTCACGACGTCGGCTTGCTCCGCATCGAAAGGGCACGAGCTCGATCTGCCACTCGGTGAGCAGACGCTCGACTCAGTCTTTGATACGACATCAACATGGTCATGGTGTTGCGGTTCTCGACGCATATGGCGCGCACGCACTGATTAACGGTTGCTTTTCACCGGTCAATCACCAGGTAACGCGCTTTTACCGATCTGCTCAATGTCATCGACCGACTTCAACATAATGTGACTAAAAATTTCAGCAGTACCTATAACCAAAATGGCGCAGTCGTTGTTCAGGCATACTTTGATATGTGCATCATCTGCTTGCGAAACCGCAATCCCAGAAGCGTAGCCCTGCCTGTATAAGTCAGCACCGGACGGCCAGTTGGGCCCGGTGTTCGGCTTGGACGAAATTCTGCATTGCTTGTCAGCGCGATGGTGTACGAGGGCTCCCAGTATCAAGATTCTGTTGTCAGACGTCGGTACGACGCCGAACGTTTGCGCGCATTCGCCTCGCGCAAAGCAACGAGCTCGTCGCATATGCGAGCGATCTGTGACTCGTCTGAAAACAATCGTTCGACGCGTGGCAGATTGCTTGACAGCCAATTGGCCTCATCAACGGGTGCGACAACCTGAATCTCATTGCCGCCTTCCAGATACTGCCGGACGAGTGAAAGCCAAAACGAATTCTTGGCACTGCTTAATGGCACAACAGTGAAGTAGATTTGGCCGCGATCGTTGATGATATTCCATCTCAGTACATCACTTGTCAAAGAGATCGATGCATCAATCTCTGATAGACCTCTATTTTTTGAATCAGTAAAACGATAAGCGGGATTAAGATACAAGAATTCAACATTGTTAAGTATAAACTCAAGTAGCGTCTTCACGAACGACCTCCACTCGTAGGGGGAACTAGTGTACGACTATCGACAAATTGATATCCATGCGCTTCCAAGTAATCGACTTCCCGCTGCAGTAAATGTTCCAGTACGGACCTCACTAAACGGCACTGACAATGTGATGGTGTCACGGTTAGCGATTGCCATGTCGAGCACATGCTGATTTGCCGCAAGTCGTTCGGTGGGGGTAGCCGCATTCCACGCTTCCCCGATGTCGAAATAGCTGGCTCCGCGCTCCTGTGCAACTTGGATATACGATTGGCCGCCGTCGGCAGGGTTAAATGGCCCGAGGACAGTTTCGCCGCTGCCGGTGAGATGCTGCTCCGACAACGCCTGTAGCTGTGGACTCATATGATCCAACGGGTTGTCCAAGGTGAATGCAGGCGCAGGTGCGACAGAATCAGTCAGCTGCGCGTGCGCGACATCGCCGGTCGGTACCGGGGAACCGTGCGGTTCGCCGCTGGGCAGCGGATGGTCGTGCACCGGCGCCGGATGCTCACTCGCCGGCAACGGCGTCGGGTGCTCAGCGACAGCGCCAGCGGGTATATGGGACACGGGGGCATGGTCAGCAAGGTTCTGGGCGGCCAGTTCGGCGCGGTGTTCGGCTTGGACGACGGCGCGGGGTAGGACGTTGTCAGCGGTGACACCGGCCGCGGCGCCCGCTCCGGTTTCGACGGCTTCGCGGGTGAACAGTGCTCGCATGCCCTGCCAGGCGACTTCGGCGCCAGCTTTGCCGGCCATGGCGGTGGGGCCGGCGCCCACGGCGGTGAAGACCGCGTTCTGAAGCAACTCGTCGTTAGGAATGGCGCGGCCCTCATCCAAGATGCGGGTGCCCACCAGTTGGCCGTCCTTATAGGTGTAGTAGGCGTGGCTGCCCTGATCGAAGATTTCGCCGGTGCCGTTCTTCAACGAACCGGTTACCTGCATCGTCTGGCCGTTAAGGCTGTAGCTGAACAGCAGCTTGCCATCCGGGCCGATGCTCATCGATTTGGGGTCGATGCCCGAATAGTCAGGAACCTTGCCCAACTCATCGAGTGCAGTGGCCAGATTCTTCTTCAGCTCAGGCAGTTTCGCCAGTGCGGTTTGGGCTTCCGGGCTGCCGGCCCCGTGCGTGTAGGCGTCTTTCGACGCCTCATCGAGGGCTTTTTGAGCGGCCTTGACCTTGGCCATGGCGTCGACAACAGCTTGGTCGTTCGCGCGCCCAAGGTCAGCCAATGTGGAGGCAGCAGTCGGGGCGTTCGGATCCGAGGGCCGGTCGCCGGATTGCTCGGTAACCGGTGATTCAGCAGCGGTGGCCGCTCTGAGCACAGCCGCCAAATCGGCGTCGGCTTTCTCCGCAGTAAGAAGTAACGACGCTATTTTTTGTTGCAGCGCTTCGACTTTGGCCGTGACCCTCGCTACGTCCTCGTCAGTCCACCCGCTCGTGTCCGGCGGCATGACCACATTAGTTGCGGTGTCGATGTGCACCGCCGGCGCAGCGTTCGCCTCGGCGAAGATGTCATTGAGTTCCTTTTTGACCGCCGCGGCTTCCTCATAGGCGTGCCCCGCGCCAGCCCACACCCGAAACGCGTTCTGCGCCGACAGCTCCATCCGGGTGCTCTTCTCGGTGCCAGCGTCTTTGGCGGCTTGCGCGGCCTCGCCGCGCCAGGTGGCGAACACCGGCAGGTTGGCGATGTTTCGCGCGGCTTCCCGGCTGTGCCGTGCCCGCGACGCGGCAGCCTCGCCGAGCTCATTGATCTGTTCGGGATCCCACTCCTGCAGATCGGCGAGGCACAAGCCCACCCTCAGATGCCCATCCGCTCAGCCACATCTGACGCCGCGGCATCAAGAGTTGTGGCCGCGTCAGTGTCGGCGGTCTCATATTTAGCCGCAGCCGCCAGCAAGTCCTCGCCGTGCTGGCGAAGTTCACGGTGATGGCTGGCGCTCTCTTCCTTCCAATGCGCCGCCAACCCGGCTAACGCCGCCGCACTCTCCCCGATAAATCCGTTTTGGGCAGCGGCGATCCGCTCATTGGCAGCCACATGCCCCGCTAAGAACGATTCAGCCTGCTCATCAACTTGCTTACCGGCCGCCCGTACACCTACCGGGTCAACCCGCAAATCTTCGTCCATAACGAAATACCCTGGTCTCGCATCCGCCACCGGTCCGATTTGGCAAGAGTTTACCGCTCCCTCAACATCACCCAGTGCGGCAAAATTTGTCAGGTCGTCTACCGACGGTGCCGATTGTTTTCGGGTTTAGACGCGACCCAAATCCGATCCAGCAGATCGCGGTCGAGATTCAGTGACCGATACAGGTGCCCATCCCTATCCGATTGAGCCCCACGTACCACGTATTCGGTGCGCGAGTTCGCGCTGGAGATCGCTGGGACGGTTATCGATTCTTGAGCGCGTTGCGCACGCGTCCGCGCGCCCGGTCGAGTCGAGCCGCGGCCTCGGCCGCGTCGACACCTGCGAGCAGTGCGACGATCGCGGTCTTGGCGTGACCGCCCGTGGCAGCGAGCGCGGCAGTCGCGGCCTCCTCGTCGACACCGGCGGCATCTCGGACGATGCGCACCGCACGGCGGCGCAGCTTCGCGCTGGTCGGGCGGACGTCGACCATCCTCGGTCCGTAGACCTTGCCGAGCGCAATCATCACGCTCGTCGAGAGCGCGTTGAGCACCACCTTCTGGGCGGTGCCCGCGGTCAACCGGGTGGATCCGGCGAGAACCTCAGGGCCGGTGAGTAATTCGATCACGACATCAGCAGACGCCTCGCTGCCCGGGTTGTTGACGATCGCGACGGTCAGCGCGCCCACCGCGCGTGCATGCTCGAGCGCGCCCAGCACGTACGGCGTGCGGCCCGACGCCGTGATCCCGACGAGTGCGTCGGCAGCGGTCAGGTCAGCGAGATCGGCGGGATCGAATGCGTCTTCGGCGCCCTCGATCGCCTTGGTGAGCGCTGCCGGCCCGCCGGCGATCACACCGCGCACGAGGTCGGTGCCGAACGTTGGCCTGCACTCGGCCGCGTCGAGCACGCCGAGTCGCCCGGGCGTTCCAGCTCCGGCGTAGATCAGGTGCCCGCCCCGATCGAGCCGCGCGGCAATCGCTTCGGCCGCTGCCGCGAGGCGCGGGATCGCCGCCGTCACCGCGCCGTGTGCCTGGCCCTCGGCCGCGACGAGCAGCGCCACGATCTCGCCGATCGGCCGCGCATCGAGGTCGTCCAGGTCTGGGCGCACCGCTTCGGTGGTCAGTGCGTCAAGCCCCTGTGGCGCAAGGGTTTTGGGGTCCGCCTGCACGCGGATCACGTGCGGCTCGTGAATCGCCCCGAGTTGCAGCGCGCCGTCGAGCGCGTCGCCGGCGGCCGGGATAAGGTCGTCGAGCTGCGCGCGCAGCGCCTCGAACCCCGCCAACCCGCCGACCATCGCCACCGGACCATCGCCGGCGGCGCGGGCGGTCGCGGCGAGCAGCTCAGCGGCGGTGTGGACGATCGCCCGCGCCGTGGCGTCGCCCTCCAGTGCGAGGACGTCGGGCGCGAAGGATGCGAGCGCGGCGGCGTCGTTGAGCTGCGCAGGCCAGGTCTGCGGTGCGCCGAAGCGCGTGTGCGCGGCGTCGAGCAGCATGGTGGACGGCCCGCGGCCGTCGTAGGCTCGCAGCGCCGCGCGCAGGCCGGCGGCGCCGATCCACGCACCGCCGCCCTCGTCGCCCAGCCATGGACCCCAGCCGTCAGCGGTCCGCAGGGTGCCACCCGCGTCGATCGCGAGTGCGACCACGCCGGTGCCCACGATCAGCACGACGCCCGGCTGCCCGTTCAGCGCGCCGGCGTGGGCGATGACGGCGTCGCTGGTCACCGTAATCCGTTGGGCAGGCAGCAAAGTCAGCAGCGCGTTGCCCAGCGCTCGCGCCGCGTCGGGCGCGGCCAGCGCCCCGGCAGCCCCCACGATCACCTCGTCGACCGGGCCGAGCTCGCGTGCGACGGCCAGGATCGCCGCCTCCGCGGCTCGTACGCCACCAGGCGCGGTGAGCCCCGGCGCGCCCGCTCCCTCGGCCCGCCGGCCGCCAGCGGCGGCCCTGCAGGATGTCTTGCCGAGGTCGACGGCCAGGATCACCATGCACATCCTTGCAGCGCTCTAGCCCGTGCGACGGCCCAGGTTCATGCAAAGTTGTCAGCAGAAGCCGCCCCGGGTCCCCGGTTCTTTAGCCGGGTGTGGCGCCGATGGTCACCTTCACCTCATGACGCTCGCCGCGGCGGATGAACACCAGTGGTTGTGTTTCCCCGGGCTGAGTTTGGCGCAGCGCGGTCAGCACGTCCTCGATGGTGCGCACCGGCTGGCCGGCCAGCTCCACGATGACGTCGCCGGGACGTACCCCTGCCTTGGCCGCCGGCGCGTCGGGGTCCATGCCGAGCACCAGCGCACCCTGGTCCACGTCGAGACCGGAGAGGCGGCGGATCGCCGGCGTCAACGGCCCCAGCGACACCCCCAGGTAGGGGTGCAGCGCCTTGCCGTGGGCCAGCAGTTGATCGGCGATATCGAGCACCGTCGCCGAGGGGATGGCAAACCCCAGCGACACCGCTCCGGCGCTGGGCGGTATGTAGGCCTCGTTGATGCCCACCACCCGGCCGGTGGCATCGAGCAGGGCGCCGCCGGAGTTGCCCGGAGAGATCGACGCGTCGGTTTGGATCAAATCGACCAGCGACGGGTTTTCGGCCGCCGATCCGGGGATGTTGCGGTGCAACCCGGAGATGATGCCGGCGGTCACCGAGTGCTGAAATCCCAGCGGGCTGCCGATGGCCAGCGCCCGCTCGCCGGGCTGGGGCAGGTCGGTGCGAAACTTCGGCACCGGAAGGCCGGTGCGTTGGCTGCGCACCACTGCCAGGTCGGTGATCCGGTCGGTGGCCAGCACCTTGCCCGATGAATCCTGACCGTCGGCGAAGACGATGGTCACCTCGCGGGCGTCTCCCACCACGTGCGCGTTGGTCACCACGACGTCAGAACGCAGCACCACCCCGCTGCCCATCCGCGGCTTTGCCTCGATGGTCACGATGCTCGGGGTGACCTCCTTGACGACGTCGACGTAACCGCCGGGCGGCTCAGATGCCGGGGTCGGTGCGTTGGGTGCTGTTGTGGTCGGCGCTCCGGTGTTGGTCGACGTGCTGGGCTGGCTATCGCCTGGCCGCTGGTGTGCGCATCCGGTCGACAACGCCGCGATCAAGACCAGCACCGAGCTGAGCATTCGGAGTTTGGTCATTTGCCGGACCTTACCGACCCGTTCCACCGCAACGAGCTCGGACAAGAGCCCTGGGGCATGGGCTGGAACAGCTGCCCGAACCGCACGCCGGTATGTGCGGGCGAATTACAGCGTGTTCGACAATCTTTTGATCTTTGAGGCAATGAGTGCCATGGCAACGGCACCGACGTCGTCGTAGAGGGCTTCAGCGACTTCTCGTAAATCGCCTTTTGGCTGGTAACCGTATTTGCCGAGGAACGCCTGCATTCGCGTGTACCGGTCACTTGCCTGCGCACCTGCCTGCTGAATCATGAAATCTTTCCAGTCACGGCCCTGCTTCGCGGCGTTGCATGCGCTGCACGCTGGAACGATGTTGCCCCAGGCGTGTAGACCCAGGCTGGACTTGTTCATGGGAATAAGGTGGTCCTGTGCGGTGGCGGGTGCCGCGTTGCAATAGCAGCACTTTCCGTCAAAGAACTCCTTAATGGTGGCGAAGTCCTTGCCACCCCGATATGGGATCAAACCCCGTTCCTTGTCGTACTCGGCACCCATTTCTTGAAGGAAAATCCTCAGTGCGGTGTTTGCGATATCAGCTCTGCCACGTGCCATAGCGTGCAGCCTATTGATTGTTGAGCAGGAAAGTCGCCAGCTGTGTGCTCTGGATAGACCGAAGTTAGGGCCGCGCCGCCGCGCCTGTCACGGCTTTCCGGATGGCCTCAGCCACGTCGGCGGGTGATTGGTGCGCCCAGAACCGCAGCACTGTCCAGCCCGCTGCCGCCAGCGTTTCGTCGGTCGCGATGTCGCGCGCCCGGTTTCGCGCTACCTTGGCGGTCCAGTAGCCGGCGTTGGCGCTGGGCTGGCGGTGGTGGTCAGGACACCCATGCCAGAAACAGCCGTCGACGAACACAGCCACGCGCCGCCGCGTGAACACCAAATCAGCGGTTCGGCGGAGCGTCGGCAGCGGTCGGGTGTTGACGCGGTAGCGCAGACCCATTCCGTGAACCAGCCTCCGCACGGCTAGCTCGGGGGCGGTGTCGCGGCTCCGGTTGCCCTGCATCGACCGCCGCGCGTGGTCGCTTGATGCCCACGATTCGGCCACGATAGCAACGCTATCGGAGCGCCGCGCAGGATTTGTGGGTGCTCGGCGATAATGTGCTGCGCGTGGGGAACGTGACTCAGCTTCGCAACACCCGCTCCAAGCCGAAGGCCATCGAGTTTTTCGCAGGGATCGGCCTCGCGCGCATGGGCCTAGAGAAGGCCGGTTTCGAGGTGGTCTGGTCCAACGACTACCAGCCTGACAAACGGGACATGTACGTCGCGCACTTCGGCGAGTCCGACGGCCACACTTTCGCGCTAGGCGACATCGCTGACATCAAAGCCTCCGATCTGCCGACCGACGCCGTGCTGGCATGGGCATCCTCTCCCTGCACTGACTTGTCTCTCGCAGGGTGGCGGGCCGGTCTGGCAGGTGCTGAGTCTGGCGTCTTCTGGCACTTCGTCGAACTGCTGCGGCTCTTAGAGGCCAGCCGTCCGAAGGTCGTGGTGCTGGAGAACGTAACCGGGCTAGCCACGTCCCACGGCGGTGACGACCTCGCCGCCGCGATCCGAGGGTTCAACGACCTCGGCTACTCCGTTGACGTGCTGACGCTGGACGCACGCCGTTTCCTTCCGCAGTCGCGCCCACGCATGTTCGTCATCGGCGCGCAGAATCCGCCGCCCGACACTACCGAGCCGCACTCGGAGCTCCGCCCCGATTACCTCCAGTGGGTGTTCGGCGACCCGAGTCTGCGCACTCATCGGGCACATTTGCCGTCTCCGCCCGCGCCCCGCATCAAGGGTCTGTCCGCGCTCATCGAGGACATACCCATCGGCGATGAGCGGTGGTGGGACGCCGAGCGAACGGCGGCATTCGTGGCGTCGCTGTCGCCTATGCAGCGCCAGCGGGTGGCCGAACTCAAGCGGGCCAAAGGCGTCACGTACCGCACGGCCTATCGGCGCACCCGCGCCGGCGTGGCCGTCTGGGAGGTCCGGCCCGATGACATTTCCGGCTGTCTTCGCACAGCGCGCGGCGGCTCATCGAAGCAAGCCGTGGCCCGGCTAGGCAACAAGCGTCTCGAGGTGCGGTGGATGACGCCGTTGGAGTACGCGAGGCTGATGGGCGCGGGCACGTACAACCTCGATGGCGCTCGGACTAACCAAGCTTTGTTCGGGTTCGGCGACGCGGTAGCGGTGCCGGTCGTGCGTTGGCTCGGCGTCAACTACCTGATGCCGCTGCTGCGCGGCGAGCTGGCAGCGCCGCTGACGGACCTGGAGCTGTCGGCGAGTGTCCAGTAAGAGTACGGCGTCACCCAGTCCGAAGCCGAAGCGGCCCGCGAAGTCGTCGCTGCCTGCGCCCGACGTGCGGAGCTTCCGCCAGCGGCTGAGGGCATTCCTCGAGCAGCAGGACGACCAGGGACGAAAGTGGTCGAACGCCAAGTGGGGCGTCTACGCTTTCTACGATTACGATGGCGAGCCAATCTATGTCGGCCAGACCAACGAGAAGCTGCGCACCCGCATCCGTCGGCATCTGACCAACCAGCGTAGCGATGCGGTCGCGATGCGCATCCTCGACGTGTTCGAGGTGGCTGAGGCCGAGATGTGGCCGCTGTGGGACATGGAGGGCGTTAGCGCGAAGAACAAGGAAGCCAAACGCGCGCTCGATGCATACGAGTACACCGCCTATCTCAACGCGATTGAAGAGTCACGGTTTAAGGCGATCCTGAACGAGAAGATCCCGCCTGTGTCGGAGACGGTCGAAATGCCGCCGTCACTTCGGTGGTCGTTGATTGACGAGGAGGTGTGCGAGGAGCGAAAGCATCCCGACATCCGCATCGCCCGGCGGGCGGAAACAATCTCGCGGTTGGCGGCGGTCGCTCGTGAGCGCGGTGAAGTGTCGGAGGGCCTACGGCGAGTGCTTGTCATTCAGGCCGTACGCCTAGCCTTCATCGCTGCCGAGCGTTTAGCTTACGCAGAAGGCCGCCCGCCGCCGGACCCGACTGCTATTGCCATTGAGCGCCTGGTCGGTTCAGTGCTCTACGAGTTCACCGATCCGTACGGCGAAGACAGCGTTGACGAGGAAGACGACACCAACGGCTGAGAGAATGCCATAGGATCACTTTTCACGTCCGAGCCACCCAGCATGTTGGAGCCTGCGCCGGATAATCCACGGCATGGCACTGTGAACCGTTACGCAAATCTCCGCGCCGGTTCCCCTACTACTTTGCTGCCGAAGAGGTTGAACTGGAAGCCGATCCGGCCGAGTTGCTCGACGATCCAGAAGCCATCGCCGATCTGACCTTTGCCAGCGACGACAAACGCTTCAGCCAAACCGGTAAGCTACTCGATCAGTTGCGCCGGTTCACATTCGAACACCAGGCGCTCGACCGTTTTCGGTGGCCGGGGGCAAAGTCATGATCGCAGCGGCCTTCGTCGAGGATCTTCTCGGTCGGCGAACCCAGCCCGGTGATACTTGCCCTTCAGATGTCTCTACGTCGTCGGGCGCGCTTGTACTCGCGAGATTTCTTGTTATGCGCCTTGCGGCATAGGTCGCACCGGCAGCCGGAGTCGTAGGCAGAGTCAGTGCCGTGCTTCCCAACGATTCGCCCCTCTGCGCGTAGGCGCTTCATGTACTCGGCGTGGATCAGGCGATTGGCTTCTTTACATTTGTCGCAGCGACAATAATGATTGCCGTACCCATTTATTGTGCCGTGGCGAGGATCGTCCGGTTTGAGCCTCGTTCGCTTTCGGGTCTGCTCCACGCACGCGATCCTATGACATACGGAACTCAATCACAGGCACACCGGTGTGGGGCTCCGCTCAGTCGATGTTTCCTTGCCACCTTCAAAACGCAGGTGCGCGACGCCACTGCCGCGCGCGCCACGCGGATGCCGTTGATCGCTCGATACTGGGCCCACAACTAGACCATTTGTCGGGTGCCGATTCGCAAACTTGATCATCACGCTGCGGATATCAACGGGCGTAGGTGCAACGATTCTGCGTCCGCATCAACGTCAGTGCCCAGCGGCATCTCACAATCCCGGTTCGCAACACTGAGCTCCGGTCAACACAACTTAGACCGATGCCCAGCCGAGTCACCGAAATCGACGAGGCCGTCGCCCAGAAAGTCGTCGACATCCAAAACCGTCTTCTCGGATTCTCCCGATTGCTACCTTGCCCTCGTTCACCGAAGGTGTAGCCAGATCGCGAGGGGGTTTCGTCGGAAGGTGCGAATGTCCTCAACCGCCACATTTTCGAACTTCTTTTCAGCTTCATCAAATGCCGCCGCCTGCGCATCAGTGAATAACGCAGGGTCCAATCGCCATAGCGGGTGGCAGAGCATCACGCACTTCCCGTCACGAGTGATCAGTGGAATATCACCTATGTGCTCAACTTTCGACCCCATTAGCGCGTAAGCAGCTGTCTCAATCCATTTGGTCATCGGGGGAAGCGAACGGCGCACCGTTAGATTTGCGCCGGTGCAAAGCTCGAGCATATCGAGCGCGAGGCGCCAGTCGAGGAGTGCATGCTTTCGCGAATTATCGTATGAGCGCAGGCAGTCTGGGCAGGACGTGTCACAACGCTCCTCGTGGTCGGCACCATCCCACATGGCGCGCAGGTCGTCCAATGTGCTTTTTAGCAGCGTCTCGAAGTGGTCAGGCTGTCCTAGCTCGACAGCGTAGCCAGCGCCATTCGCAGCGGTATCCGCTAGGAATATCGCCGCGGCGACTTGGGCTTTGACGTCTGACTCTTCGGCACCGAAAAGCGGCAGCCTCAAGGGTGTAAGGCCGGTAGTCAATTCGCTCGGGTCAAGGTCGAGGAGCACCTCGGCGCCACGGCGAAGTGCCTCAGCCAAAGACGTGTACGCCGCCCGGCCGGATGGCTGGTCATACAGCGCCACTGCACCAGTCTTCACGTCGAGCCGCTTTGGGGTCACTAGCAACGCGTCTGTGACTCGAATTTCACCAATTACATTGAGGGCCGGGCTTCCCGCTGCTCCGGGCTCCGCAAGCACGGTCCCGTCAGGTTCGTGAGTCAACACATAGCCGCGGCCAAGGTTATCGTTGATCGACACAAGCCTGCTCTGCGAGTAGAGGTCGAGATCCACCCGACACACTTCGGCGCGGTCCGTCGGGAGCACGTTTGGAGTCAACGTGGGACTACCCGCTCCGCGCAAGACGTCGAGATCATCATCAAACGGCCGAGGCCGATAGTCGGTTCGGAAGCCTCGAGGCTCATACAGCACCACCCGTTGGAGTGTCTCGTGGCAGGCACCACAGATTGTTTCGACACCGAACTCGGTTCGTCCACATCTCGGACAGCGACCGAGGGGGTGCGGCGTGCCCAACGGATCGACCGATTGCACGAGTTTTCCCTTGGGTATATAGGCAGCAAAGCCGGCAACTTTGTGGACCAACCCGTCCTTTACTACCTGCGCGCCCGGCGCAAACGAGCTGATTGCCATGTCGAGCGCTCGGTCGCTGATGACGTTGTCCCGCATAGCGGTACGGTTCCTGATTGGTGCACTCCATAGACTTCGTACGCGGGTGGGGAACCCGAACATGGGCAGTATGCCATTCCTCGCCAGTGCTGCGCTGAGTTCAGTTTCAGCTGAACCGCTTTCGAGAGCAACTACAGCATCGATCTCACTCACAAGTGAAGACTTTAACCATTGCTTGATCTCGGAGACCGACGTCAGATCTAGTGGTGTGTGCGCGGCCAAGCGGTCAACGATGTCGTCGACGCAGGTCGCCGACGCTAACCATTGAGCCACGTCTGGTCGGAACCTGGACCACTCTTGCATTTGACCAAAACACCCGTGATTGCTCTGTGGCGTCCACTCGGGGCCATGTTGCAACGACGAGAAGGCTTCGAATAGGCATTCACTGGCCGCTACACGCTGTACGATCTGCTTTCTACCTAGGTCGAGAAACGGCTGCGGCGGGTTGTCTCCAGTGATGCGATCCGTTCTATTGAAGTAGTACTCGTCATGGGTGCGGTCGCGACACACCGTCACCGCGAAACTCAGTGCTTGTCCCGACCGACCTGCTCGACCCACGCGTTGCTGATAGTTGAACCGCTGCGGCGGCATGTTGGCCATCATCGTCGACCGCAGTGTGCCGATGTCGACGCCGACCTCCATCGTCGTGGTGACAGACAAGACATCCAGCTCGTCTGTGAGCTCATTCTCTGTCAAGGTGAACGCACCCTTGAACCGTCGTTGGCGATCACGCTGAGCCGAAAGAGGCTTTGTCTGACCTGTAAGTTCCGCAATCGCAAGGCGCCGTGGCTCCTGATGCGCAAGCCACGCGTAATAGTCCTGTACTTCGGTTTGAGTTGCATCAACCAGCACGAGCTCTCGGCCGAAGCATTGCCTGTTCGCACAGACGCCAAGGCTTGGATGAAGATGATTAAAGTTGCAGCGCTTGCAGCGCCACATCTGCCCCGTTGCCGGCTCGAAAACCAGGCTCGAATCAGCGGACCCGGTCTTAAGCAGCCATCCAGCAATCGCTCGACCCACTGCCGGATCGGACGCCATTCCCTCCAATTGAAGCTCCAGGGCAGCCGCGTCATGTCCCAATTTGACTGCAACGGATTCGAGAAACCTCTTGATCGGTGACGGCATCAACGCCTCCGGGCGGATCCCGCCTCGCTCGCTGTTTTCCGTCCGGCCGAGCAGTCCTAGGATCCGTAAGACACTCGCGAGCAACTCAAACTGTTGATCATCGTCAAGCGGTCCAGCGACTGGCTTACGCCCATCAACCGAAATGAAAGCGATACCAACCGATTCAAGATCTCGTCGAGCCCGATCGAACGTGGCCTCGATGACGGATGTGCGCAGTGCGGCTTTCAGCTTAGCCTGACCCTGGGGCAGCGGTGGCCCGGTCCACAAACCCGGCTTGGGGGGATTGAAAGCGCGATACCACGGTGTGGTGCCGTCGACTCGATCTTCCAACGTCTGGTTATAGGGGTTTGGGCCGCCGGGGTTGGCGCCCAAGGAGACGAGTACATCGGCCACGCGCTGACACAAGTCGTTAAATGGTGTGCTTCGCGATTTGGCGAGCTCGGTGATAGCTTGCGCGAGTGCGCGCTCGTCTGATTCGTCTAGCTGTAGACCATTTTGCTGCTTTATCCTCGCGATTGCAGCGATTGCGAACCCACGCTCTTGCAAGGTCGCCATGGACGTCGCAATCATCGTGTCCAAAGTCGCGACCGGATCTGGCTTCGTGTTGATCTCTCGTCTGAGCACCAGTCGTATTAGATCGCGGTAATGGTTCCTCGCTACGCCTGCGGCGGTGCGAGCAGCATCGTCCCGGCTATCGGTGAATACGATCGTCTTGGCATCCATGATCGCTTCGCGGTCCGAAGATCCCGAAGCAAGGCAGCGAATGAGTTGCGAAAGATAAAGTTGGATTGCGGCTGTCGGACCACCCGAGTGCCCCCTGATGGGCGAAAATAGCTCTCCGGAGCGGTATTTTGACGGTACGCGAGAGATGAAGCCACAAGCCGGGCAACGGTCGGGAAGTGCTGGAATTCGATCTTCCGGCGCAGCACCAGCGATCGCTAGACTTATGCCAGTGGCATTTGGACCGTTAATCTCGGCGACGCCGAGCGCCGGGTTCCAGGCCGTGGGCGCGAATGCCAGCCGCACACCATCCTTGCTCCACTCGCGGGTGCTCGCGAGTTGTACACCCGGCCGATACCAAAAGAATTCTCTTGCAGGGCGGAGAAATACAAGCTTGCCACCTTGGTCTTCGGTGACGGGTCCGGGTGCCAGCAATACCTCGTTGCCACTCCGGTCTACGACGAATCCCCCCAGGCTGACGTCTCCACATTCATAGCAATAAAGAAGCTCGAGCACCCTAGAACCGCAGGACGCGCACGCAGTCAGCGGAGTGTTATACAAGCGTCCGACCTGGCGGTCTGTGGTGTCACCAATAATTCCGGGACATTCGGCATTGCTGCAAGCCCAGATACCTCGCGGATTACGCACGAAGACGTGACCACGGAGGGGTATCGACGAAGGGCTGGGGTCTGAGTCGGCGAGCTGCCGAAGTAGCTTTTCGACCAGTTCCACGGCATTGTCCGCGTTGGGAAATATGCGTTCGGCGATTGCGTCGACTGACTTGGCACGTATCCGTTGTTCATCTGGATCAGCGCAAGCCCCAGCTATGATGTGGGAAACCGTCGCTTCATCGAAAGCGCCCTCGTTAACCTGTTCGGGGCTGATCGTCTTTGGCGACTCGACGGCGAGTTGCCGACCTGGCTGGATAGTGAAAGTTTCGCGATCGAGTCCGAAAAACTGTTCGAGGTAATCCAGACCGCTCGCTGTATCGGTGAGTGACGCAGATGTAGAGATCACTCGAAGTTGCGGGCTATTCGGGGATAAGCCTAAGCGGCGCAATAGTGCACGGACGATCATGGCAACTTCACTGCCCTGGGTACCGCGATAGATGTGGAGTTCGTCTACGACCAGCGTGAAGACGTGATCCGGGCTGTTGCTCAACCAGGACGCTGTCTGCGCAAACATAGAATCTTCGAAATGCCGCATCATCATCGTGTTCAGCATTGAATAGTTGGTGACCAGCAAGTCCGGCGCGTGGGCGATCATGTCCCACCGGGTGACCATCTCACCGGATCGGGGATCCGTAAACTGGCTCAGATCGATCGTTGAATACCTTGCGGCACAGGATTTTTCGAGATCCGAATACTCCCTTTCGTATTGACACAGCTCAGCGGCAATCTCCCGGACCGCCGTTGCAGATTTCGGGGTCGCGCCCGATCCCGGGCTGCTACTGGTATAGCGCCCAAACCAGATCGGCTTGTTCGGGCAAGCCTCCCGCATACGGCGAACAGCCCGTCGCAGGCGAGTCATTTGATCTTCAACTAGGGCGTTGGTCGGGTAGAGAATAAGGCCGCGAATGGCGGCCGGACGCGTCTCGGGGTGGCGCATCGGCTGCCAATGAGGATCCGGCGAATCCCACCACCAGTGGGCTTCATGTTGGGCAGACCACGTCTCGGCTTCGCTGGCGAGGCGAAGCAGCAACGGCAATAGGAAAGCTTCCGTCTTACCAGACCCCGTCCCTGACGTCACCACCACATTTCGTTTGGGCGATTCATCTTGAAAGTGGTGGGCAATCGATTTCGCCTGATGCTCTCTGAGAGCAATGTCTACAGGGGCTATCCCCGGAAAGAGGGCGCTACCAACTTGTCTCGCGACGCTTTCGGAGATCCCTGAACTTCGAGCGACATCAAGCAGACGCTCGGTATTGGCGTAAGGGATAACCGGCTCAATCATGACCTGCCCAACGAGCGCACCGGGGCGTTCCAGCAACGCGCGTCTCTCGCGCATCACCGACTCGTCGTCGAGCCAGAACGCGGTGTCGAAATACCTGAGGTACGCGTCTCGTAGGCCGTTCGCCAGTGTAATGGGGGTGAGGTGTTCCACGGCTTTCCTAAGTAGTGAGGAGAGTAAACAGCAAGTCGGCAGCGTCCCCATCGACATTGTGGTACGCGATGCACACGCGTTTGCGGCTCTTCACCTCTAGCTTTGTAGGCACTGGAAGACTGCCTGAAATAGCGACGAGCGCGCGACCATAGAGGATGGGAAGGTTACATCCTTGCGGGAGAATCACACTGCGCCTTTGGGCGTTGTAGCTAGCCAAAGTCTTGCCTTGCATGTTGGCAGCCAGATGCTTGCAGAGGTACACCGGGGCGAGAGCAGCCACGTCAGCCTCAACGTCGGCTTCGGATCTGCAGATATATTTGGTTTCGAATCCGCGGCGTAGCCGATAAGCTCCTGGTGTAAAAGGGTCTCCAGTTGGACACCAAGCAGCCGTGCCGAGATCGAATCGCTCTGCCGATTGAAAGCCTGGCATCGGTATGCGGGGCAAGCCTTGCGCCACGGCCGATAACCTCGGGAGAGCGTGCAAGATTCGCGATCCCGCGGCATCGATTATTGACACCTCCGCGTCGTCGGCGCTCAGCAGCTCAACATCTTCCAGAGCGACACCCGCAATTGAGATCTGCGTCGGGCACCCCACCGGAGGCGCGGTCATCAGCTGACCGTCGGACTCAGAAACCCTCTTCAAAAATTGATTCCGGAGCTTCGGTGGCCAAAACCCCACCAATCTGTAGGCGTCGTCTGAACTCTGCGCTAAGCAAGAGGGCGAGATATTCCAGCGCATCGGTCGCCAGCCGTCATCGGGGTTACGCTCGACCGCGATGTGTCCGAGGGCCTCCAGGCGCCGCACAAAGTTATCAACGAACAGCGACGAGCCTTCTAACTGGAGCGCAATCGATTCCAGCGTGCTTATGGATCCGCCACCCAAATGCATAAGCGCGTCAAGTGCAGCATCCCAGTTCGGGCCGCTTTGCTCTGCTACAGCTGTTAAGTGGCTAACTTCAACCGCGCTGGTTGCGGCAGACCTATTCTTTCCCTGCCACCGATTGCGGCGCATCCAACCCGGATACCGTTTAACAAGGCCGCAGTATTTGCACACGCCCTCGATGAATCTCGGTTGGTGGCCTCCTAGGTAGGGTGGGAGTTGGATGTGGTGCGCTCCGGTGACGATGCATGACTTGGGATCTGGCGTCCCAATTTGGATGGTGCTCCGGGTTGATGCCGGTTGGTCCGCAGTCCAAGTGACCTCGCTAGACGCCCTGATGGTAGGGACCACCTCTGCCTCACCCGTCACCACCATGCCGTCAACACGAATGTCATCATCGTTCGATGAAGCTGAAATCGATCCAAGAGGATTCCTCAAGCCGTATGTCAACCGTGGAGTGTCCGACCACAAGACGTCTACGTTGTCACTCGAGCGGAGCCTTATCGACGCCTGCTGCACGGGGTTGTTCCGGGAACCGATGAACAGTGCCACCTGATAGTCGCCGTCTGTGAGCTCGATATCGCGTAGGCGCCCGACCAGAACACCGCTGTGAGACGTCCATTCCCAGATAACCTGATCCGATGATGCCTCCGTGAGAACTACGCGCAGGTGTGATTCGCTTTGAGCCGTAGCTCTTACTTCGGGGGGGTCCAGCGTCGACCACTTCCGGATTCGCGACGGAATCCGCAAACCGCCGGCGATGGTCAGCTGATTCCTAGCTAAGGGCAAAAGCTCATTGAGGCTCGTGTTGGTCGGTGCCGCGAAAAGCTGTACATCTTTGAAGAGAACCCACCCTTCCGGCACACCGGGAAGTTGCTCTACTTGTTGGAAGCCAGGTCGCGCCGCTTCATTGAGGATCTGTTGAACCGTCTCCACAACGGCGGTCTTCACTTTTGTTTGAGCTACACCTCGGACTAATAACAGCGAATCGACACCAATTTGCAGTCTCTCCGACTCGACGAATGCAGACTGCAACTCGTCGTAGACCAACGGGATGACGGTCCGCGGAAAGTGCTTATACTCCGTTCCATCCTCGTCGCCGGCATGGCGAATGCGAACCATGCCCTCGAGCATCGAGTGAAAGTCGATGGTCTCGCTGTATGCTGTCCGCCACAGGCCCGCGGTTCCTGGCGAAAATGTGATGGGTAACCAAGATCCCTGGGTAGACAGGACCTCCATCTGCCCGTCCATGTCGGACGTAATCGGGCGCAGCCCCAGAGAAATGTCCAAGGATGAATTCGTGAACCCCGTGCGGAGGTTCGCAACGACGAGGGCTCTCGACCAAAGAGTGGTAGCGGTAACCGGCGCAGCGCCTTGGATAACACCGTCCCAGTTGGCAAGCTCCACTGCGGCGACGGCAGCAATGCGTTCGTGGCTAGCGGTACGCGTCCATAGTCGACGAAGATTAGAGGTTGCGGGGGAACCCTCGGTGGTCAGCCAGTGATCGAGATAACGGATGAGGTCTTCCGGCGCGAGTTGCATGCCGGGGCTCAGCCCAAATTGGGCGAACATCAGGGGGAATTTTCGGCGGTCACCCTCGCGAACGAGAGCCTGCGACATCGGCAAACCCACGTATCGATGCGTCAGCGCATAGGCCGTGGGCAATCCACGCTCGCCGTTAAGGTCCTCAAGCCATGTGTTCAACGATCGCCAGAGGTACTCAGCATGCTTCGTATACTGCTGGCGCAGGATGGCATCGTCATCCCGGAGGCCGAGCAATCGGGCGAGCCGAGCGTAGTAGGCGTGGGGCGCTAAATCCTCTCGGGAATTGCCCATATCCTCGGCTGCCAGCACTGTGACCGCGAGAAAAGCCAGACAGGGCGGCGGCTGCTTGTGCTCCTCTCGCATCCAGAGTTTCGTGGAATCAACCACTGGCGAGAGCCGAAAGTGGCCAGCTCCATCCACCGTGATACGACGGACTGCGCCGGACAGAGCCTTCCGCGGGTCACTGCCAACGTGGTCTGCTAACTCGGCGATCCGTCTAAGCTCTGGGGCCTCCAAGTCCATATATGTGGGAACGGCCTCCGAACCCTCCGGGTAGACGACCTCCGCTATGCCCTGGTTCCACCTCAGGTACTCTTCCCATCCACTGGCTGTCATGCTGCACGAACCTTGTGACCTGGGCCCATAGCTGGCTGAGCGCGCTGATCCCACGCAGCGCTACCGCCACGGTCGCGTAGTTCACCGATACGGTCGCGCAACGATTGCGACTGAGGTTGGCCGAACACGCAGTCGAGCCGGGAATTTTCAACCATCCCGCCAGGCATTACTAACAGGTCTCCGCTTTGGGACTTGTCCACCAAGCATCCAGCCAAGGCCAAGTCCTTGTGGCCACGAAAACCGGCCCAACTCGTGCTCGGCGGAAAGGCGTCCGCAAAGAATTGCTCAACGAACGATGCCAAGCCATGGAAAATTCTAAGTGCATCGCCTATCGCAGAGTGATAGTCAACGCCGTCCATCGCCGCTCTCCTGCTCGTAATGTTCCGCAATCGCCGGCGGTGTGCCGAGCGCTTCCGCAGCATAGATTTCGGCACCGACAAGCCGGTCGGCGTTATGTAAACACGACCGCCTCTATTTTGTGATGGATTCCGGTACATAGGTACAGCTACGGCTCGCTCGCAAAACAGCATCCCCGCCAAACCCAGACGGGAGGCTCAGCCGCGCAGGTGTTTTCAGGTCCGCCGAATAGTGCCACCTACAACCAGGCAAATAGTCGCAGGTAGCGCCTCTCAAAAACACCAATCAAGATCAGGCCTGTTGGCCGGCGACTCGATACCTAACGCAGCGGGTCGACGAGATCCCGAAAGCTATTCCCCGGATGCACCGACGCACCCAAGCCCCGCACCCGCTCGGTCAACACTTTGTCCGACGTGACCACACAAATCTCCTCCGGCCGGGGATCGCCCTCCACCATCCGCACGATCTCGTCGTCCGCCGAGTTCGCGCCCGCCGCCGGCGCGAACGCCACCTTAATGGTCGACGACGAGATTGCCGATGGCCGTTCGAACACCACGGTCACCTGCTCGCCATGAGCCGACGCCCACCGGTCCAGGCTGTCGACCAGCGCCGCCATCGCGGCGCTCCGGTCCTGCCACCAGCCGTCGGGACGGCTCCCTATGACATTCATGCCGTCGACGATCCAGCGCATCGACCCACGTTAAGACCCGCATACACGGCTTGGCAGACTAGGGCCCATGGCACAGATAACTTTCCGCGGAAATCCGATCAATACAGTCGGCGAGCTCCCGGCCGTCGGCTCTCAAGCCCCCGACTTCACCCTGACCGGTGCCGACCTGAGCCCGGTCAAAAGCGACCAGTTCCGCGACAAGCCCCTGCTGCTCAACATCTTTCCCTCCATCGACACCCCGGTCTGCGCGACCAGCGTGCGCACCTTCAACGAGCGCGCCGCCAGCAGCGGCGCCTCGGTGCTGTGCGTGTCCAAAGACCTCCCCTTTGCGCAGGCGCGGTTCTGCGGCGCCGAGGGCATCGAGAACGTCAAAACCGGATCGGCGTTCCGCGACAGCTTCGGCGAGGACTTCGGCGTCACCCTGGCCGACGGCCCGATGGCCGGTCTACTCGCCCGCGCCGTCGTGGTGATCGGCACCGACGGCAAGGTCGCCTACACCGAACTGGTGCCCGAGATCGCTCAAGAGCCCAACTACGACGCGGCGCTGGCCGCGGTGAACTCCTCGGCTTAACTGTTTACCCCCGCCGCCAAGGTCGGATTTCGGCGACGGCCTTTCAGGTAAGCCGCTATGCAACCCGCGGCACCGACATCGACTCGTATCAGCCGGGAGCAGCGAGCGGCCACACCGGCAGTAGCCGCCTCGGTCACCAACGCTAAATGTCGTACTCGTCCAGTAGCTTCGCGACATGACCGAGGAGACATCGGCCGAACCATCGGTTGTGGCCGAAGCAGTGGCGTACAACGCCGAGTATCCCCGCGAGCGCGTTCTACGGCGGCCCGATCGAGTTGTGCCCCGGCGCTGGAAGCTGACCTGATAGGAAACCAGATGACACGTATATCGATAGCCCTGTCCGCGCTGCTGCTACCGCTGACGGTGCTCACCGCGGCGCCGGCCGCGGCAGACCCGTCCGACTGCTTCAACCCGCAGATGTGCGCGGACCCAGGTCAGGTCATCTACTGCCCCGACACGGGCGGGTACGTGACGGCGTTCTCCGGATCGTGTCCCTCGCTGAGTGTGGGGCCCTACCTGCCGGGAGGTTTGTCTCCCGACACCTTCCGCGACAGTGAGTCGTGAGCGGGTATAACCGGGGCCGTCGAGCGGGACATCGCTAGGTTTTGCGCGTGAGCATGCCCGGAAGCAGCGCCCGGACGCCGGCATCCGGTTAAGTTGTCCGCGTGCAAGTTGACGGGCGCGACGTCAGCGTTTCCGGCAACCTGCTGCAGCCCCTGACCCGGCGCACTAACGACATCCTGCGGCTGGTGCTGGCCGCGCTGTTTTTGGCGGCCGTGATCAGCGGTTCGCTGATCACCCGCCGCCAGTGGGTCTCGCTGGAACGATCGATTTCGCAGATCGTCGGGGTGCTCACCCCCACCCAATCCGATCTGGTGTACCTGGCCTACGGCATCGCGATCCTGGCGTTGCCGTTCTTGATCCTGATCGGGCTGATCGTGACCCGGCAGTGGAAACTGCTCGGCGCCTACGCGGCCGCCGGGGTCATCGCCATCCTGGTGCTGTCGATCAGCGGCAAGGGCATCGCGGCACCGCGCTGGCACTTCGATCTGTCCGATCGGCTGGCCACCACGCTCTCGCAGTTCCTCGACGACCCGCGCTGGATCGCGATGCTCGCCGCGGTGCTCACCGTGTCCGGACCGTGGCTGCCCGCGCGGTGGCGACGCTCCTGGTGGACGCTGCTGTTGGCCTTCGTCCCGATTCACCTCGTGGTCAGTGCGATCGTGCCGGCCCGTTCCTTACTCGGCCTGGCGGTGGGCTGGCTGGTCGGCGCGGCGGTCGTGCTGTTCAGCGGCACTCCCGCATTGGAGGTACCGCTCGACGGGGCGGTGCGCGCCTTGGCCAAACGCGGATTTCTCGTGTCGGCGTTGACGGTGATCCGGCCCGCCGGTCGTGGGCCGTTGGTCCTCTCGGCCGACGACGGCACGCCGATCATCGAGCTCTACGGCCCGCATCAACGCAGCGGTGGCGCGTTGCGCCAGCTGTGGCGCAAGCTGCGGCTGCGCGACACCGAAACCGCACCCCTGCAGACGTCGCTGCGCCGCGCGGTCGAACACCGCGCGCTGATGGGCATTGCATTTGGTTCCGCGGGGGTCTCCAACACCGAGACCATCGCCGTCGCCTCCCTCGACCGGGGCTGGACGCTCTACGCGCACAAGCCCGTTCGCGGCGCCCCCCTCGACCCCGAAACCACACCGGTCACCCGAGTGTGGGAATCGCTGCGCCGCCTGCACGACGAGCAGATCGCGCACGGCGACCTGCGCAGCAAGGTCATTACGGTCGATCATGGCACCGTGCTGTTCGGCGGATTCACCACCGCCGAATACGGCGCCACCGACGCCCAGCTGCAATCCGACATCGCCCAACTGCTAGTCACCACCTCCGCTTTGTACGACCCACAGTCGGCCGTGGCCGCGGCGATCGACACGTTCGGCAAGGACGCCGTGTTGACCGCGTCCCGGCGCCTCACCAAAACCGCTGTCCCCAAACGCATCCGCGACTCGGTGCCCGATCCGCGTGCCGTCATCGCCGCGGCCCGCGCAGAAGTGATGCGCCAAACCGGCGCCGACCAGATCCAGGCCGCGACCATCACCCGGTTCACCCGCGGCCAACTCATCCAACTGGTGCTGCTCGTCGCGCTGGTCTACGTCGCCTCCCCGTTCATCAGCACTGTGCCGACGTTCTTCGCCGCGCTGGGCAAAGCAACCTGGTGGTGGGCGCTGCTGGGGCTGGCCGTGTCCGCGCTGACCTACGTCGGCGCCGCGGCCGCGTTGTGGGCCTGCGCCGACGGCGCCGTCAGCTTCGGCAAGTTGTCAATCATGCAGGTGGCCAACACCTTTGCCGCCACCACCACCCCGGCCGGGGTCGGCGGTCTGGCCCTGAGCACCAGGTTTCTGCAAAAGGGCGGCCTAAGCACGCTGCGCGCCACCACCGCGGTCGCACTGCAGCAATCGGTGCAGGTGATCGTCCACGTCGTATTGCTGATCATCTTCAGCACCGCCGCCGGCGTCAGCACCGACCTGTCCCACCTCGTTCCCGGCGCCACCGTGCTGTATCTGATCGGCGGGGTGGCATTGGGCATCCTCGGCGCTTTTTTGTTCGTGCCCAAGCTGCGGCGCTGGTTGGCCACAGAGGTGCGGCCCAAACTCAAGGAGCTCACCACCGACCTCGTCGAAGTGGCCCGCGAACCCCGGCGTCTGGGGTTGATCCTGTTGGGTTCTGCCGGAACGACTCTCGGCGCGGCACTGGCGCTGTGGGCCAGCGTCGAAGCCTTCGGCGGCGGCACCAACTTCATCACCGTCACCGTGGTGACCATGGTCGGCGGCACCCTCGCTTCGGCCGCACCCACCCCCGGCGGCGTTGGCGCCGTCGAAGCCGCGCTGATCGGTGGACTGGCCGCGTTCGGCGTACCCACCGCCATCGGGGTGCCGTCGGTGCTGCTCTATCGGGTGCTGACCTGCTGGCTGCCGGTGTTCGTCGGCTGGCCGGTGATGCGCTGGCTCACCAAGAACGAGCTGATCTAGTCACCGCTGCGCGAACACGAACAAGCTTGGCGGCGCCGAGTCCTCGACCTCGGCGGGCGGACGACCGTAGGCGGTCATCAGTTTGTCGGCTGCCACCACCCACACCTCCCAGCCATGGTCGCGCAGCCACTCGCCGACGTCGGTGCGTTCCTCGAAGTACCACAGGTCTTGCACGTCCGGGATGTCGCGTTGCTGGCCCATCGCGGCGGCGAGTTCACGCACCCGCTGCATCTGTTCACGCTGGCGGGCATACGTCTCCCTATCGCCGAACCCGGGGCCCGGGGCCTCCACCGCGATCCGGCTGCCCGCAGCGCTGAGTGCATGCACCCGCTCGAACAACAGATCCTGCGCGGCCGCCGGCAGAAACGGAATCAACCCCTCCGCCGACCAGACGCTCGGCGTCGACGAGTCAAATCCGGCCTCCTGCAACGTCTTCGGCCAATCCTGGCGCAGATCGACCGCGACGTTGACCAGCTCGGCCGCGGGCTCGTCACCGTGTTCTTTGAGCGTCGACGACTTGAACTTCAACACCTTGGGCTGATCGAGTTCGTACACCGTCATGCCGTCCGGCCAGGGCAGCCGCCAGGCCCGCGAATCCAGACCCGCCGCCAGAATCACCGCCTGGCGCACCCCGGCGTTGGCCGCGTCGATGAAAACCCGGTCGAAAAAGGCCGTCCGCGAGGCCATGTAATTGAGCATCGACTGCATCCGCACCGGCAGATCCGGCTCGGCCTCCGCGATCTCCTCGGGCAGTTCGGGGGCCGCGAACCAGTTCCAGATGCCCTCCCCCGCGGCGTCGAGGAACACTCTCGCGAACGGGTCGCGAATCAGCGGCTCCTCACGCTCGGTTTCGGCCGCCCGGGCCGCCGCCACACCCAGCGCCGTCGCTCCCACGCTCTCGGTGATCCCCCAAGTGTCGTCGTCGCTGCGTGCCATATCCCGAACCTACGCGCCGTTCCTGTGAACAGGCTGGACTCCCGTTTGTCGTTATGCCACAAGCATTCTCGTAGAAGCGGGAAGGTCCCGCCGGCGGGACGGAATCCGCGGACACCGGAGGAGGTGGCGCCGGGCGGCCGCCGGCGGGACGAGATCCGGGCGCGACTCTCCCAGCCCCGATACAGAAGATACCGAGATATTAATTTTACACAAGTGCTATTGCCCCGCATTTATCGAACCGTTGCCGGCGCGACGTTCTACTGTGGGGACATGACCGAGAACTCACCCGCGATCACCCAATCGCATCCACCCGCTGCGGTCCTTCGGGTGATGAACCCGATCATGCGTGCACTTCTGCGTACTCCGCTCATGGGCGGAGCCCGCAAGCAGCTGATGGTGGTGACCTTCACCGGACGAAAGACCGGACGTCAGTACTCAATTCCCTTGAGCGCCCACCTTATTGACGACACCCTCTTTGCCCTCACCGACGCACCGTGGAAACGGAACTTCCGCGGCGGCACCACCGCGCAGGTTCTGCACGACGGCAAGACCACGACCATGCGCGGCGAGCTCATCGAGGAGCCCGGAGTGGTTGCGGATCTTTACCATCGCTGCGCGCAGTCGTACAGCGCCAAGCAAGCACAGCGCGCGTTGGGAATGAAATTTCGTGACAATCAGGTGCCGTCACTCGACGATTTCGCCGAGGCGGTTAATCGGCTGAACCTGGTCGCCATCCGGTTCACCGCCTAGATCTGGTCACGGAGCCGTTGCACCAGACCGACCAGACCCGCGTGATGTGAGCCCGCCCAGTAAATCCGCGCACATTCCGTGCAGCGACGAAAGTCGTCGTAGTAGCGGCGGGTCAGCGGTTCCAGCTGCTCGATCACCTCGTCCTTGGTGACGACGGCGAGCGTGCCGTTGCACCGCAGGCATCGGGTCAACGGCGCGACTCGCTGCGCCAAGTCCAGGCGGCGGATCACCTCGAGGGCCTGCTCCTGGGCGTGCTGAGAGTGCACGAACAGACCGTGGGTGATCGCGCGGCGCTTCAACAGGCCGCGATCCCGGGTCAGCAGGATCCGCTGCTGGTCCAGGCTGATATCGGTCAGCGTTTGGTCGTCGGCGTCGTTTGACCACCACACGTCGAAGCCGAGCACGCGCAGCAGCCGCGCCAGCCGACCGAGGTTCACGTCGACGACGAAGCGCGGGTCACGCAGCGGGGTCGGCCGTAGCCGGCCCGTCGCGGCGATGTCGAGCGCTTCGAACATCGGGTAGGCGGCGATGCGGTCGCCCAGCGCGGGGCGGTGGGCGAAGTCGACGGGTTCGCCGTTGACCAGGATGAGATCGACCTCGGTATGCGGGATGCCCATGGCCTCCAGCACATCCTTGACGGTCTGATGGGACCGGAACGGGCGCCGCGCGGTCACCCCGCGCGATTCGGGCTCCAGAAAGTCGTTGAGCTCGGCATACGCTCGCACGTCGACATAGCCGACCATTCCCTATTTTCTCATGCGGGAGCTACCGCACCGGACCCGCGCCCGCCGCAGCATGGGTACAACTGATCACCGGCTCCTCATACCCCGCGTCGCGCAACGCCCGTCGCACCGCCTCGCTGACCCCCTCGACCTGATCGGCGCGCACCAGCGCGATCACACATCCACCGAACCCGCCGCCGGTCATCCGCGCGCCGAACGCGCCGGCGCCGACGGCGGCGTCGACGATCAAATCGATGTGCGGCGTGGTGATTTCGAAGTCGTCGCGCATCGATGCGTGTGACGCGGCGAAGATCCGGCCCGCTTCGGGATAGTCCGAATCACCCAACGCGGCAACGAAATCGAGCACCCGTTGGTTCTCGGTCAGCACGTGCCGGGCGCGACGGGCATCGACCGGGTTGGTGAGCCGGGCCAACGCCGACACGTCGCGCACCTCACGCAGCGACGCGGCGCCCAGCGCGGCCGCTGCGCGTTCGCACGACGCGCGCCGCGCCGCGTACTCGCCTCCGGCGTGGGTGTGCCGGGCCCGGGAGTCGATCAACAGCAGCGCGACGCCATGCGCAACCGGATCAAACGACACCGGCGTCACACTGAGCTCGCGAAAGTCGATCAGCAGCGCCGTCGACGGCGCTGCTGATCGACTTTCGCGAGCTCAGTGTGACGCCGGTGTCGTTTGATCCGGTTGCGCATGGCGTCNCCCGTGCACCCCGCCCGGCGCCGTGTCGAGCGGCACCAGCACCGAGCCGTCCATGCGGTCGCTGCTCACCGTGATCGCCGAAGCATCCGAGGGCGTGAACGTCACCACGGTGCGTTGCGGCAACGTGATCGGCAGCGCCCAGCCTAGGTTGTAGTCGGTGTGCTCGCCGATCAGGTTGATCCGCCCCGGCGCGGCGTACCGCACAGTCATGCCAGCTCTCGCAGCCGCGCAGCCACACTCTCCGGCATCACGTCGCTGATGAAGGCGTCCATCGCCGACTCGGAGGCCGCCAGGTACTTCAATGCGACCGCGCTGCGCCGAATCGACATCAGCTCGACGTGAAAGTAGCCCTCGCGCTGAGTGTCGGTGTCGGCGTACTGGTGCAGCGCCGACATGTAGGGCAGCGGAGCGTCATACATCCGGTCGAAGCGGCCCAACACGTCGCGGTACATCCGTCCGAAGTCGTCCAGTTCGGCCTCGTCCAACTCAAGAAGGTTGTGCACGAACCGATTCGGGTAGATGTGCACCTCCACCGGCCAGCGGGCCGCGAACGGCACGAACGCCGTGAACAGCTCGCTGCGGGCGACAATGCGACTGCCGTCAGCGACCTCACGGGCCAGCAGGTCCTCGAATAGGTTGCTGCCACAGCGGTTTCGATGCTCGCGAGCTTGACCAAGCATCACCGCCGTGCGCGGAGTCAAAAACGGATAACCGTAGATCTGCCCGTGCGGATGGGTCAGCGTCACCCCGATCTCCTCGCCGCGGTTCTCGAAGCAGAACACCTGCTCCACGCCGGGCGCCGCCATCAGGAAACTCGTGCGATGCCGCCACGCCTCGATCACCAGCCGTGCTTGCGCGGGATCCAAGTCGGCGAACGAACTGTCGTGGTTGCTGGAAAAGCAGATCACTTCGCAGCGCCCGGCGGCCGGTACCGGAACAAACCCGTCGGGCACCTCCCCCACCGCCGAAGTGCCCGACAGGCTGGGGAACCGGTTCTCGAACACGACGACGTCGTAGTCGCGCGCGGGTATCTCACTGGTCAGGCCCGTCGGTCCCGGACACAACGGGCACTGATCGGGCGGCGGCTTGTAGGTGCGGTCCTGCCGCCGGGCGGCGACGATCACCCATTGCCCGGTGGTGCGGTCGAACCGCAACTCCGACTGATGCGGGTCGAACTGCGGCAGTGGGCGTCGATCGGGAACCGGGGCGGGCTGGTGTCCGGGCAGCGCGAAGAACAGCAGCTCGCGGCCGTCGGCCAGTTTTGCCCGGGTCGGCGCCGTCACGATGTCGAACACTAGCTTGGTGACGTGGCAGACACGTCGATAGCCGGGCTCTACGCGCGAGCACTGACCTGGTTCATCGGCTCGGACCCCGGGTTGCTGCGGCTGCGCATGGCCACCCGGACCACGGCCGCGCTGGCGTCGGCGCTCGCAATCCTGTTCCTGCTGACCAAGGCCACCGGCCAGCCGCTGACCGTCGCCCTGCTGGGCGTCCTGATCACCATGATTTCGGCGCGATCGGTCAACGAGCCCGATCCGCGACGGCAAAAGATCACCATGGCGCTGCTGCCGCTGCCGGCCGCGCTGTCCATCACCCTCGCCACCCTGCTGGCGCCGTACCGCGTGGTCGTCGACGCGGTGTTCGTGGTGGTGGTGTTCATTGCGGTGTATCTCCGCCGCTTCGGCCCGCGTGGCGTGGCGCTGGGGATGGTCTCGTTCATGTCGTACTTCTTCACGCTGTATCTGCACGCTCACCCGCATGAGCTGCCGTGGCTGATCGGGGCTGTGCTGGTGGGCACCTTGTGCAGCTTCCTGTGGAGCGTCTATCTGATGCCCGATCGCCCGGAAAGTGTGCTGCGACGCACCATTCGGGCTTTGCGGGCGCGGATGGTCATCGTCGTCGAGACCACCGCCGAGGCCGTGCGGGCCGGCCAGCTCGACGAACGGCGCCGCCGCCGGCTGCGGATCCGGATGGGCCGGCTCAACCAGACCGCGCTGATGGTGCAGAGCCAGATCGAAGCCAAAGTCAATCCCGGCGCGCTGTGGCCCGGGGTCAGCGGCGAGGACCTGGCCCAGTGGCTGTTCGACGCCGAACTGACCGTGGAGCGGGTGGCCACCGCCGGTGCGCGGGCCGCGGAAGCCGACATTCCCGCAGCCACCCGCGCGGAGCTCGCAGCGGCGCTGGCTCAGCTCGCGGCGGCCGTCCGTACACCGCTTCCCGACGGCCTTTGCCGCGCCGAGGACATGGCTCAGCGACTGCTCGATGAGGCGTCTGACCCCGCGGTGCGCCGGCTGGCGCTGGCGATCAGCGACACCGCGCGAGCCGCCGCCGACGTGCGCGCGCGCATGGCGCGCGTCGTCACGGAGATCGCCGCGGAAAGCGACTCGCCCGAACCGCAGGAGCGGCCCGCGTTGCGGACCACCACCCGGCAGGCCATCCAGGTCACTGTCGCCGCGTCATTGGCCATTCTGATCGGCGAGGCGGTATCGCCGGACCGCTGGTATTGGGCGGTGATCGCGGCGTTCGTGGTCTTCGCCGGCACCAACTCGTGGGGCGACAGCCTCAACAAGGGCTGGCAGCGGCTGGTGGGCACCGTGCTGGGTGTGCCGGCCGGCGTGCTGATCGCCACGCTGATCTCCGGGGACAAAACCGCGTCGCTCGTGACGATCTTCGTGTGCTTGTTCTGCGCCTTCTACTTCATGAAGGTCACCTACGGTTTGATGACCTTCTGGATCACCACCATGCTGGCGTTGCTCTACGGTCTGCTCGGCCAGTTCACTTTCGACGTGCTGCTGTTGCGCATTGAGGAAACCGCGATCGGTGCGGCCGTCGGCGTGGCCACCGCGATGCTGGTGTTGCCGGTCCACACCCGAACCATCATCCGCAACGACGCCCGCGCGTTTTTCAGCACGCTGTCGGCGGTGATCGACGCGTCGGTTGCGACGCTGTTGGGCGACGCCGCGACCGCGAATCCCACCGAGACAGCGCGCCAACTCGACAAGGACCTGCAGCAGTTCGCCACCACCGCAAAGCCTTTGACCGCCGGGCTCGGTGGCCTCGCGGGCCGGCGCAGCATGCGGCACGGCCTGCGGATGCTCACCGCGTGCGACCGCTACGCGCGGGTGCTGGCCCGCAGCAGCGCTCAACGCCCCGAGGTCACACCGGAATTGGCGGAGGCGCTCAGATCGGCCGCCGAGCGGATTCGCAACAACACCGACGTGCTGATCACCGCGTTAGACAACGACCATGCGGCGACGGTGTTGCCTGCCGCCGACTACCTCGATGCGGCGGACAGCATCGCCCGGCAGAACGGGAGCCGACCACTGCTGGGCGCGCTGCATTCGCTGCGCCAGATCGACCGTGCGGTGATCAACGCGGCGGTCGACCTCGGCGCCGACTCACGTTGATTGTCCGTGCCGGGCAAGGAAATCCAACACGGCGTCGGCGAAGATGTCGTTGCGGTCGCCGGCGACCATGTGTCCCGCGCCGTGCACGTCGACGAACTCCACCGCCGGGAACCGGGCCAGGAACTCGTCGGCGCGTTCCTGGCTGACCAGGTCGCTCATCTGGCCGCGCACCAACAGCATGGGGATGTCGGCGGCGAGGATCGTCTCGACGGCGGCGTTCATGCGGTCGACGTCGGCCACCTCGCCGGGCGGATTTGCGGCGGTGTTGCTGATGAACTTCGGATCCCAGTGCCAGTACCAGCGATCGCCGCGGCGACGCAGGTTGGTGCGCAGCCCGTCCAGATCGGTGGGCCGGGGCCGATGCGGGTTGTACTCGGCGATCGCGTCGGCGACCTCGTCGAGTGACTCGAATCCCGATTGCATGCGGTCGGCCATGAAGTTGTGAACCCGCGACGCCCCAGACGGATCCATGTTGGGCACAATGTCGACCAGAACGACCGCGCTGGCGATGCCGGGTGAAATCTCGCCCACCAGAAGCATTGTCGTGAAACCACCCAGCGATGCGCCCACCACGACCGGGCGCGGCGGCAGATGACGCAGCACTTCTTGGACGTCGCCGGCGAAGCTGCTCAGCCGATAGTCGCCGTCTTTGGACCAATCCGACTCGCCGTGGCCGCGCAAATCGACGGTGACTGCTTGCCAGCCTCGGTCGGCCACCGCCGCGGCCGCCTTGCCCCAGCTGCGGCGGGTCTGCCCGCCGCCATGCAGGAACACCACGGCCGGCCGGTCCGGATCACCCAGCCGGTCGGCCACGATCCGTGTCCCGCCGACCCCGTCGACAATGAGCGGCTCAGCTGCAATCGTCACAACAGTAAGGCTTACCAGACGCGGATCCAGTCGACGAGCATCTCGGCCGGATAGCTTCCCGGGCCGGGGTCGCCGCCGCCGGACCCGGCGACCGCCAGGTTGAGTACCGGAAATACCTGATAACCAGGGTCGTTGAACGGCCAGTCGGCGATGGAATTGGCCGGAACGGTGAAGTAGGGCGCGGCGCCGTCGGCGTAGTCCTTCCAGAACCGCATCCCGGCGTCATCCCATTGGCAGCGCCAGGTGTGCCAGCCGCTGTCCACCGAGATGTTCTGCGTGGCCCATTCGGCGCCGTTGGCTTTGGTGTGCACGGTGGTGGCCGACGGCCAGCTGCCGTTGCCGTACCACTCCACGATGTCGACTTCGCCGTTGTTGTCGTTGCCGAGCCAGAAGGCCGGCCAGCAGCCGGCGGTCAGGCAGTTGAATTTGATCCGGGCTTCCCAGGTGTGGCCGATGCCGCCGCGCCACAAGCTTTGTACTTTGCCGCTGTAGTAGGTGTTGCCGTCTTTGGCGGCGCGCAGGACGAGGTTGGAGTTGCCGTCGAGGAAGACGTTCTTGCGGTCGTCGCGGTACTGGCCGACGTTCTCCGGCCGCTCCCAATACGTCGGGTCCTTCATGGTCTCGCGGGCTTTGGCCACCGACCACTTCGACCGATCGGGGGCCGACCCGGCCGGGCCGTCGAACTCGTCGTGAAAGATGTAGTTCTTTTGAGCCGTGGGCGCGGCGCTGGCCTTCGGCAAGGGGATCGCGGCTGTCAGCATGCCGAACCCCGTCATCAGCAGCATGTCGCGACGATTCATCTCATATCCCACCTGTAACTCCCCCAACCGGTGACATGAAACCACGTCACGGCCGGTTGGCGCCAACCGGCGGTGACCGGAATTCGCTGGTGGCGTAGCGTGAGCATTTCTAGATCGATGCCGATCGAAGGAATCCGATGAGCACACTGGTCGCCACCCGGCGCCGAGCCAATCCGCTACGGCTCTCGGTGGCCCGAGAACTCGGTCGCGACATCGACGGCGCGTGGTGGCCACGGGTAGATCGCCTGACCAACGAGTTACCGGGGCTGGTGACCGCGTTGAGCCCGGTGCTCGGTGAAATCACTTCCATCAACGTCAATTGGCCGTCGCTGGAGCGGCCCCCCGACTTCAACTGGCCGGGATGGGAACACAAACGCCAGCACGTGATCACGTTGAACGGCCCAATGGCGTGCGCCAACCTGCTGATCATCCCGTACGCCACCTACAGCGGCCTCGCGCTGATGGTGCTGCGCTGCGCCGCCAACCTGCCCATTAAGCCCGCCGACCGCGACAAGCCCGCATTCCTGACCGCCAATGCGATCCTGCGCGCCGCTGAGCGGCAGCGCGCGGCGGCGAACGAGGGCAAGCCCCTCTTCAAATAGACGGTCAGCCCGGCCCCGACGTGCGCTTTTTGTGAGATTCTGTGCGCATGTCCGCCGTCCCGGCAGCGTGCCGGTCATGTGGCACTGAGCTTCTCGAGAACGCGCGGTTTTGTCACGGCTGTGGTTCCCCGGTCGATGACGGCGGTACCCGCGCTGAGTACAAACAAGTGACGGTGCTGTTCGCCGACGTGGTGCACTCGATGGACATTGCCGCGGCAGTCGGGGCGGAGCGACTGCGGGAGATCATGACCGAGCTGGCTAACCGATGTGCGGCAGTGGTGCAGCGCTACGGGGGCACGGTGGACAAGTTCACCGGCGACGGCGTGATGGCCGTCTTCGGTGCACCGGTGGCGTTGGAGGACCATGCTATTCGTGCCTGTCGGGCTGCCTTGGGTGTGCAGGACGAGGCGAAGCGACTTGCCGTCGACATCGCCGAGCGCGACGGGATTGACCTGCAGTTGCGTGTCGGACTTAATTCCGGTCAAGTGGTTGCCGGTGACATCGGTCCCGGGCCGTTCGGGTACACCACCGTCGGTGAGCAGGTTGGCATGGCCCAACGGATGGAGTCGGCGGCGCCGCCCGGCGGGGTGATGCTCAGCGCGTCGACGGCGCGGCTCGTCAATGACGCTGCACGGCTTGGCGAAGTTCAACTGGTTCGGATCAAGGGCGCCGTCGAGCCGGTGCCCGCCCGCCGGCTGCTGGGCATGACGGAAAGACGCTCGGCGGTCGGGCGCGACAGATCGACACTCGTCGGCCGGCGCGGGGAGATGGCCGTAATCGACGAACTGTTGCAGCGCGCAATACACGGCCGCGGCGCGGTGGTCGCCGTGGCGGGATCCGCGGGCATCGGGAAGAGCCGTCTGGTTCACGAGCTCGGGTCGATGGCGAATCGCCGCGGCGTGGAGGTTTTCACCACGTTTTGCGAGTCGCACACCACTCAGGTGCCCTTCTACGCCGTTGCGCGGCTGCTGAGGGCGGCCACCGGCATCGAGGGTGTCGACGTGCAGACCGCTCGCGAGCGAGTGCGCGCGCAAGTTCCCGACGCCGACGCCGAGGACCTGTTGCTGCTGCATGACCTTCTGGGCATCGCCGACCCGGGTGTTCCGTTGCCGGCCATTGATCCGGATGCGCGCCGCCGACGGTTGACCGCGCTGCTGAACGCCGCTTCCCTGACCCGACAAACACCGGCGGTGTACGTCGTCGAGGATGCCCATTGGGTCGACGAGGTCAGCGAGTCGCTGTTGGCCGATTTCCTCGAGGTGATCCCCCAGACGCCCTCACTGGTGCTGATCACTTACCGGCCGGAATATCAGGGGGTGCTGTATCGGGTCCCCGGCGCGCACACTATTTCGCTTGCGCCGCTTGATGAATCGGAAACCGCCGCGCTCGTCGGGCAGTTGCTTGGCTCGGATCCCTCGGTTGGCGGCCTGAGCCACTCGATCGTCGATCGCGCCGGAGGAAACCCGTTTTTCGCCGAGGAGATCGTGCACGACCTCACCGAACGCGGCGTCCTAACCGGGCGCCCAGGGGCATTCCAGACAACGACGGACGCCGCGGATGTCACAGTGCCCGCCACGTTGCAGACAACCATCGCTGCACGCATCGACCGGCTCGACCCGAAAGCGAAGCGGACCCTGAGCGCAGCTGCGGTTATCGGCTCGCGGTTCGCTGCCCACCTGCTGGCAGAGCTGGGCATCGAACCGTTCGTTGATGAGCTGATCGCGGCGGAGCTGATCGAGCGGGTGAAGGACACCCGAGAACCCGAGTACGTCTTTCATCATCCGCTGGTGCGCGCGGTGGCGTACGAAGCTCAGCTCAAAGCTGATCGTGCCCAACTGCATCGGCGCCTGGCCACCGCGATTGAGCAACGCGACGCGTCGGTGGACGAAAATGCTGCGCTGATCGGTGAGCACCTGGAAGCCGCCGGCGACTTGCCCGCCGCGTTCACCTGGCACATGCGCGCCGGAGGCTGGTCGGCCAACCGCGATGTCGTTGCGGCACGGACGAGTTGGCGGCGAGCCCGACAGGTCGCTGATCAGCTTCCCGAAGACAATCCCGCAAAGCTCGCGATGCGGATAGCGCCGCGGACCCTGCTCTGCGCCACGGCATGGCGAGTGGGAGGCAGTGTCGCAGACACCGGATTTGACGAGCTACGTGAGCTGACAACCGCGTGCGGGGACAAGCGTTCGCTGGCCATGGGCATGGTCGGCTACGTGATGGCCCTGACGATTCACTCATACCACCGCGAGTCTTCCCGGATGGCCACCGAATGCATGGAGCTGTTCGAGTCGATCGGTGACCCCGCGCTGATCATCGGACTGGCTTTTCCATTGGTACTAGCCAAGTACGAAGCCGGCGAGGTGGCCCAGGCGCTTCAGATGGCAGACCGCGCCATTGACCTGGCCGACGGCGACCCCACCGCGGGGAATCTCATCTTCGGTTCACCGCTGGCGATCCTGACGGCCATCCGCAGCATCTTGCGGGGGAGCCTCGGCCAGGAGGGTGCCAGAGAGGATGCGGATCGCGCAGTGGTGATGGCGCGTGAGAATGACCCGGTATCACTGGTTTTCGTGATCATGTACAAGTACATGTCCATCACCGCCGGCGGTCTGCTACCCGACGATCAAGCGCTCCGCGATACCGCCGAAGTGCTGCCGATCGCCGAACGATCCGGCGACGATTTCGCGCTCGCCGCGGCGTGGTTCATTCGGGGCATCGCGCTTTACTACCGTGATGGCCCCGAGCGCAGCGATGGGTTCGACTTGTTGATGAAGACCCGCGACGCGGCGATGCGCGAACGGTTCAGCATGACCACCCTGTCCTTCATCGACAGCCAAATCGCCAGGGAGAAGGCCCGCAACGGTGACCTCGACGGCGGGATCGAGCTGGCGCGGTCAATCGTCCAGCACCTGTCGCAGACAGGGGAAATGTTCAGTCGCGGCGCCGTCACTACGGTTTTCGTCGAATTGCTGTTGACCCGCGCTACCGCAACGGACCTTCGCGAAGCCGAGGAAACGCTTGACGCCTTGACCGCGCCAACTAATCCTGGATCGCTGGTCGTTGAGCTACCCGCATTGCGGCTACGGGCGCTGCTGGCACGGGCGCACGGCGACGAGGCACGCTATCGCGACTTCGCTGATCGCTATCACGCCATGGCGAGATCGCTTGAGGCGGACGGCCACATCGCCATGGCCGAAGCGATGTGATCTAGCCACCAAAGCGTCCGGCTAGTCCTCCATAAGAATGCTGATCGAAGTCGAGCAGCTTATACGGCAAAGCTCCCACGGTGTCCTGGATCAAAGCCATCTTCGCGTCGTTCTAATTCGCACCTTGCACTCTCCGGCACTACGATGAGCCACGAGATGCAGCCGAAGCAGCTTGACGGGTGATCAAATAGCCGCCTTCGAGATCGGTAAGGGCGAGATGCAAACACCAGACCTGGTTGACCGCGTAACTTCGCCCGGAATTGCACCGACCTGGCTGTTCGGCTGGAGGCAGTCTGTCAGCAGATGGAGGTGAATTGCCGTGTATGACGAGGACTCGGTCGAGTACCGTCGCTATGTCGCGCGGTGGCAGCACCTGAAGCTGAGGGGACGGAGGTCCAGGCCGCTGCTGCAGCCGAGTCCGCCACCGGTGCAAACCCCTCCGATTCCGCGCCGTACCGGTGCGATTCCACCGTTGCTTGTTGTAACCCGGTATGCGGCCGGCATAAAGCGCAAGTTCGCACGCTAGGACCGCGCCCCTCTCTCACCTAATAGGTGAGAGAGGTTGGTTGTGGCACCGCGCATTCCGACACATCGCGAGCAGGTCTAAATGGCCGCCTTTTGGCGTGCACCGCCACTACGCGGCGGACTTCACCGGTCCCCAAGACACCACCTTCAACGGATTCGACGCGCGCGGCTGGACCTAGCACCACTCGTTCGAGCCGTCCCAGCTGGCCGTGGAGGGGACGCGCCTAGGCCTCGATGGCGGGCTTCCCGCCCCCCACGCCGGGCAGAGCGTTCACTCTTCAGACCTATGAGCCCAAAAGGGGGCGCTTCGGCCGACCTGGCGCAGAGTTTCGCCGAAGTTGGTCTTGGTGGCAGGTCCAGGATTCGAACCTGGGTAGGCATACGCCGACGGATTTACAGTCCGCTCCCATTGGCCGCTCGGGCAACCTGCCGTGTCGCGTCTTGCAGACTACAACGAGGATGTATTCAGGATACAAACGACCTAGAACCATCGAGAGGGGATCCAATGGCGGATTCATCGTTCGACGTCGTGAGCAAGGTTGACCGCCAGGAAGTCGACAACGCGCTCAACCAGGCTGCCAAAGAGCTGGCCACCCGGTTCGACTTCCGCGGCACCGACACCAAGATCGCGTGGAAGGGTGAGGCGACCATCGAACTGACCAGCTCGACCGAGGAGCGGGTCAAGGCCGCCGTCGACGTCTTCAAGGAGAAGCTGATCCGTCGCGACATCTCGTTGAAGGCCTTCGACGCCGGCGAACCGCAGGCGTCGGGCAAGACCTACAAGGTGACCGGCACCCTCAAGCAGGGCATCTCCAGCGAGAACGCCAAGAAGATCACCAAGCTCATCCGCGACGAGGGTCCCAAGAACGTCAAGACCCAGATCCAGGGCGACGAAATCCGCGTCTCCGGCAAAAAGCGCGACGACTTGCAGGCCGTCATCGCGATGTTGAAGAACGCCGACCTCGACGTCGCGCTGCAGTTCGTCAACTACCGTTAGTATCGTGCGGTGCGTGCAGCCGATACAGCTGCACGAATCGCATGTACAATGGCAGCTATGACCACCGTCGAGGAGCTGACCGTCGCCACCCAGCGCGTTCGGGAGAGCGCGCAGGCCGTGGGCGCAGCCCTGTCCTCGGTGGCGGTGTACACCGAGCCCGCGATCGCGCGGGCCGTGCAAGCCGAGCAGAACCTCTACGCGCGCATCGAAGCCGAGTTCGGCTTGCTGACCAGCACCGAGGCCGGCAAGAAGATGGGCTCGCGGTCGCGCGCCCCGCGTAACCTGGCCGCCAGCGCCCATCGCAACAAACAGCTGGTCGCCATCCGACAGGGCAACTACCTCGCTTACCCGGGATTCCAGTTCGGATCGGACGGGCAGCCGCTGGCCGTGATCGCTCGGTTGCGCGAGATCGCGGAAGCCAACGGCTGGTCGGAGGCGGGCCTGGTGCAGTGGCTGTGCTCACCGACGACCTACTTCGACGGGGACCGGCCCGTCGACCATCTCATCGACGATCCGGACCGCGTGGCCGCCGTGGCAGCGGACGCCCTGGCGGTCGAGTGGTAAAGGCGCCGCCCACTCCGTTCAAGCCGGCCATCGAGAAGCTGCCCGCAGGTCACCTGCTGTACCGCGTCTTCACTGCGGCCCGCACGCCCGCCGAGTTCAACCCCGGCGTCGGCGCGCCCACCCGGTTTGGTTTCTTCGGCAAACCCGTGGTGCCCATCATGTACACGGCCGACACCGAAGAGGCGGCGATCGCCGAGACGCTGCTGCATGACATCCCGCCCGAGGGCGGGGTGCTGCCCTATGACAAGTACTCCCCCAAAGCGCTTGCCCTGCTCAAAGTGACCCGCGAGCTGCGTCTGGCCGCCCTGCACGGCATGGGATTGCGACGCCTGAAGGTGACCGCCGATGAGGTGACGTCGAGCCCCGCCTCCACATACCCGGACACGGTGCGCTGGGCCGAGGCCGCCCACGCGATCGGTGTGGACGGCATGGTGTGGATGTCGCGGCTGTGCAACGACGCCAAGGCCTACGTGTTCTTCGGCGACAAGTGCGCGGACGCGTTCGCCCAGGACCACTCCCATGCGCGCATCTTCGCCAGCCCCGCAGACCAGATGTGGCTGGTCGACCTGTGCGCGCCGCTGCACATCGACGTGCTGCTACAGCCGTCCTGACGGTCTGGCCCAATCAACCGGTCGGTGCCTAATCTGGTGGCATGGATTTCGATGTCGTCATCGTCGGCGCCGGTATCTCTGGAATCGGCGCGGCGTACCGCATTACCGAGACCAACCCAGGGGTCAACTACGTCATCCTGGAACGACGCGAGCAAATCGGCGGCACCTGGGACCTGTTCCGCTACCCCGGCGTCCGCTCGGACAGCAGCATTTTCACGCTGAGCTTCCCGTACGAGCCGTGGACCCGCAGAGAGGGCGTGGCCGACGGTGTGCACATCCGCGAATACCTGGTCAACACCGCGCACAAGTACGGCATCGACAAGCACATCCGGTTCAACAGCTATGTCCGCTCGGCGGATTGGGATTCGTCGACCGACACCTGGACCGTCACCGCCGAGCAAAACGGCGAAACCAAGACCTACCGCAGCCGATTCGTGTTCTTCGGCTCCGGTTACTACAACTACGACGAGGGCTACACGCCGGAATTCCCCGGCATCGAGGAGTTCGCCGGCACCGTCGTGCACCCGCAGCACTGGCCGGAGGACCTCGACTACGCCGACAAGAAGATCGTGGTGATCGGCAGCGGCGCAACCGCGGTCTCGTTGATCCCGTCGCTGGCCGAAAAGGCCTCGAAAGTGACCATGCTGCAGCGTTCACCGACGTACATGTTCTCCGCGTCGAGGTACAGCTGGTTTGCCGATGTGCTGCGGAAAGTGCTGCCGGGCAAGGTTTCACATCAAATCATCCGGATGCGCAATGCGCTGCTCGAAGGGGTGGTCTGGTTCCTGTCGCGCAAGTTCCCGAATTTCATGAAGTGGTTGATCCGTCGGATCGCGATCAGTAACCTGCCCGAGGGCTACGACGTCGACATCCATTTCAAACCGCGCTACAACCCATGGGACCAGCGGCTGTGCTTGATTCCCGACGCCGACCTGTACGTCGCGATCAGCGAAGGCCGCGCGGACGTCGTCACCGATCACATCGACCACTTCGACGAGACCGGCATCGTGCTGAAATCCGGGGCGCACCTGGACGCCGACATAATCGTCACCGCCACGGGTCTACAACTGCAGGCGCTCGGCGGAGCCACCATCTCCCTGGACGGCACCGAGATCAAACCGCAGGACCGCTTCGTCTACAAAGCCCACATGCTCGAGGATGTGCCCAACCTGTTCTGGTGCGTGGGCTACACCAACGCATCGTGGACGTTGCGCGCCGACATGACCGCCCGTGCCACGGCAAAGCTGATGGCCCACATGCGTTCTCACGGCTATACGCACGCCTATCCGCACCGGGATGGTGAACCAATGCCTGAGAAGCCTTCCTGGGACATTCGGGCCGGCTACGTGCTGCGGTCATTGCATGCACTGCCGAAGTCGGGCACCAAGCGGCCGTGGAATGTGCGACAGAACTACTTCGTCGACGCCCTCGACTATCGATTCGACCGCATCGAAGAAGCGATGGTGTTCGGCCGGGCCGAGGAAAACGCCGCCCTGGCCGGGTAGGTGCTTGGCAGCCGCCGCCTTTACTTCTTGTCGCGAGGTAAGCGGCAGCCGGTGTAGCCCGAGACGACGAGGTTGCCTCGGTATGCGACTTTGATGAATATTCCAGTGGGCCCATAGAAACCCACGTCATGGTTTCCAGGCTGGTTTTTCATCACCTGGATCTCGGTGGCCTCGAGTTTGGCAGCCGAATCTTTCGCAGCCTCTTGGATTTTCGCCCACTGATCCTCGGAGACCTGCACATTCTCGGCAACTTGGTCGGGGAGAAAATAACGTCTTCCGTCGGTCTGTTCGTAGGGCCGCTGGCAGTTATCGCCTGAACCCTCATGGGGGGTTTCCCACGTGATCGTAGGGATGAGTTTGCTGGCAGCGGAGGTGATTTCGTTCATCGCAGTGACCACTTGGGCCTTGGTGTCCTCAAATGATGGCAAGGATTTGAGCACTTCAAGGGCCTTGGCGGCGTCATTCGGCGGGGTGGGTTCGTACGGCTGGTTCACGTGGCATCCTGTTGCGGTGAGCGCGATGGCGACGATGGCGGTGAAGAAAATTCCGTGATGGCGTCCGCTTGGGGGGCGTGTCCTTCGGTCGTTATTCACTTTTGTGGAACCGCCTGATCGCCTAATCCTGCGAGGACGGCGGCGATGTTGTAGTTGGTCGTCCTGATGCCCCCATTGTCGGGGAAACGGGGGTAATCGCTATGTCCATGTGCGCCCTCGAGATTGATTGTGCCTCCATGGCCATCAGGCACCGTCGCGGGGCCGGTGGCCAGGTGGGTGAAGTTGGGGTTGGTGGCCGGGTTGGGTCCGAAGTGTCCTGCGCCGGATGCGTCGGCACCGCCCAAAAGGCTTTCGGCGATGATGTTGAAGGGGGAGGGCAAGAGCGGCGCGGTAGCGCGAGCGATGGGTGGACCGTCGAAAGTCCATTGGATCGGATCGTCGGGGGTTTCCATCGTGAACACTTGGCCGGGCTGCAGATGTAGCTGCTGAGGTGTGCTGGCTTCGATACCAGGGGATCCGTAGAACAATGCCCGTGACACCCCGTGGTCGCCGGGTTCCTGCAAGGCCAGCCCTGTGGTCAGCGAGCCATAGGAGTGTCCGATCGCCGTCAGATCGGCAGGGCCACCCTGGTGTGCGGCTTGTATCCCGTCATAAAAACGAGCCAGGTCGTGGGCCCCGGCTTTGGCGATGTCGTCGTGGCTGACTCCCCAACCACCGGCGAGCGACTTCCCAAGATCGTCAAGGCCGGGTATCTGCGGCGGGTCATACCCAATCCAAGCGATCGCCGACACGCTGTCATGCGCGTGGCCAGGGGTGACACTTAACTGTCGCAGGGCTTCGGTCCTAACGTTGGTTGCCTCCGATGCCATGTTTTCGATGGCGCCATGCACGGTCGTGTTGAGGCCAGGAGTCGTAACCGACACGTGGGTGGCGGTGTCAGGGTTACCAACCGCAATGGCGGCGCGCACTTGCTTACCGCTTTGCGTGTCGAGCAGCATCAATTTGCGGTCGGGGCTCGCCTGGAGGGCTTTGTCGACGGCCAGCAGGTCGGGGAGATACTTAGACCCGTTTAGGGCGGCGTCGTACTGGCGTTGCCAAGCCTCGTAGGCCAGGCGATCGTCGAAGATCGCGCCCGGTTCGTTGGGGTGCGGAATGTTCTTGCCCTGCGCCCAGTCCGGGTGCTGCGCGCGGAGCGCATCGGCTTGCGCAGCGAACGCCTGAGTCTGCGTGAGTTGATCTTTCAGGTTGAGCTTGTTGTAGTGGTCGTAGCCCAAATGGTCCGGCGGATCACACGGCATCCCCGGACGGTTGCCGATGTTGTGATCTTGCTGGTAAAGCCACTCCTTTTCTTCTGGGCTGAGTTTGTCCCACAGGTCGTGGAATTGCTTGGGGTCGTCAGGAAGCGGTCCAGACAGAGCTGCACGCACATCCGGTCGGTGCTCAGCTGGACCGGTCGCATCCTTGCTGCCCAAGGTGATCGCGCGAGCGAGATCCGCGTCGGCCTGGTTGGCTTCGGCGAGCAGCTTGGTAATCCGCGCTTGCAATTCGTCTTGTTGTTGCTGATAAGCCGATTGCCCGATTTTGCTGTTGTCTGCGGGCGTGACTTCTCCCGTGGCGGAGTTGATGTTGAACCCCCACGCTTTAGCGTCACGGTCAATCGCGCTAAGGGCATCCTTGACAGCTTCAATTTCGTCGGCCGCCTTGTTGGTCGCCGCGGCAACCGCCTGCATTTCATCGGCATGGGCGACCAGGTGGCTGCTCAGCTTGTCCAGTGATGCTCGCGCGGCATCCCCGGCGGTTCCCTGCCAGCTTGCGATCAAGGGCAACTTGCTCAGACCGGCTTTAACCTCATCGGCGCTGGCGCCACGTTTGGCTAACGCGACAGAAACCTCGCGGATCGCGCTGGGCTGCCATTGGTCGATATCAGCGAGAGTGAGAACCATCAGAAAACGTCTTCAATGTTTTCCGCGCTTCGACCATCGACAGCTTGGTACTGATTGCCCGCCGTACGAAAAGCTCGCTCGTGGTCCGCAATGCTGCCGCACAGCTCCTCGGTGGTGGCTTGCCATTCGGCGAGCTTTGCTTTCAAGGCCGCCGCTGAAGTCCCCACCCAGCCAGCCTGCGCGGCTTCGATGTTGCTGTCGGCACCGGTATGGGCTGCGCGCAGATCCGCATGATGCACTCCCATGTGGTCTGCCGACATGTGCAGATCTATCGGGTCAACTTTCAACGGCTCGGGCATCGCCTACCTCCCTACGGTTTGCCCAGGCCACAGCATAACCACCCCTCAAGCGGCACCAACGCACCAAAATATCGGCGACACTAGTCACAGGTGGGTTGGCACGAGCACGATTACCGCGCATCATAAATCAATGCACTTCACACGGAATCTCGTCAGATCGTTGGTCGTAGCCGCAAGTGCCGCAACGGCTATCGCCGCCGGGCCGATGGCCGTGCTGATCACGACGGCCCCATCAGCTCCAGCAAATCAGGTTGTGCTCGCCGAGCCCGGCGGCACCGAAGGCAGCGGCGGCCCCGACGGACAAGGCGGCGGCGGAGGCTGTGGCAGCGGCCCCGGCTGGAGCGGCTGCGGTGGCTGGAATCCGGTGCAGGGCGCGATCGTCAACGCCTGCAGCAACGGCATTTGCGGAGGCTGGGACGGCCAGCGGGGCTGGGGCCACTTTTAGTCGGCGCTAGACGCGTTCACGCCCCTGATCGCGTTGCGAAGGTCGCGGGCGAGTTGGCGGTCCTGGCTGTCGAATTGAGCTAGCAGTGTCTTCAGAACAGTCGCATTTCTGGCCGCCAGTTGCTGCAGCTGCACATCGGTGACGGGACTGAGCCGTGCCAACCGATCCAGCCGGCTGCCCGGCATCACGGTCACAGTCCCGTCGGGTCCCAGCTGCCACCCCTGCTGCCGAAGCTGCTTGACGTTATGCAGGAGGCCGGCACGAGTAGTGCCCAGCTGTGCACCGCCGTCTTGCAAGACCGCCTGCAGCCGCTGCAGCGCGTCGCCTAGTTGTCGCTGCTGCGCCAGCGTGCGTTGGGCGCTGTTCGCTGCCGCGTCGGACGCCGCTCCGGCCCATCCGTCCCGCAGGGCGGCGACGGCCTTTCGCCCGGCGCTGTGCTGCCGTCGCACCGCTGTCGCCGATGCGCCGACCCGGCTGCCGGCCAGGGTCAGGCTCTCGGGATCGGACGCCTCGACTCCAGGAATGGTGGTTGACGTCATAATCAGCATCGTAAGGGCGCAGCGACCCCCTCCCGCACACCAAATTGCTGCCATAACCAGCCCCAAACCCGTCGGCGCGGCAATACGCTGATCGCTATGGCTGCTATGCGCGAACCGAATGTTGTCGTCTTGGGTGGCGGTTCCTGGGGAACCACCGTCGCATCCATTTGCGCGCGCCGCGGTCCGACGCTGCAGTGGGTGCGCTCCGAGGAAACCGCCAAGGACATCAACGAAAACCATCGCAACACCAAGTATTTGGGCGATGAAGTCGTCCTCACCGAAACGCTGCGTGCCACCACCGACTTCTCCGAGGCGGCCAACTGCGCTGACGTCGTCGTGATGGGTGTGCCGTCGCACGGATTCCGGAGTGTGCTGACCGAGCTCGCGGCGGAACTGCGACCCTGGGTGCCGGTGGTCTCACTGGTCAAGGGCCTCGAGCAGGGCACCAATATGCGGATGTCGCAGATCATCGAGGAAGTGCTGCCCGGGCACCCGGCGGGCATCCTGGCCGGCCCCAACATCGCCCGCGAGGTCGCCGAGGGTTACGCCGCCGCTGCGGTGCTGGCGATGCCTGACCACAACCTCGCAGCGCGGCTCGCACAGTTGTTCCGCACCAGGCGTTTTCGCGTGTACACCACCGACGATGTGATCGGCGTCGAGATGGCCGGCGCGTTGAAGAACGTGTTTGCGATCGCGGTCGGGATGGGCTACTCGCTGGGCATCGGTGAGAACACCCGCGCGATGGTGATGGCCCGCTCGGTCCGCGAGATGTCCAAGCTGGGTGAGGCCATGGGCGGGCAACGTGACACCTTCGCCGGCCTCGCCGGAATGGGCGATCTGATTGTCACTTGCACCAGCCAGCGCAGCCGCAACCGGCACGTCGGCGAGCAGTTGGGCGCGGGCAAACCGATCGACGAGATCATCTCGTCGATGAATCAGGTTGCCGAGGGCGTCAAGGCCGCGAGCGTGATCATGGAGTTCGCCGACAAGTATGGGTTGAACATGCCGATAGCCCGCGAGGTCGACGCCGTGATCAACCACGGTTCGACGGTGGAGCAGGCTTACCGCGGGCTGACGGCCGAGGTGCCAGGACACGAGGTTCACGGCGCGGGCTTCTGAAGGCTCGAATTACCGCAAAATTTGCGTTTTCTATGTATCAACTGGCTCCGGTTGCCGTGCACTGTGATCGATAAGTATTCTCGCACATAGTAATTGAGCGTTGATCACGTGGCGGGGTGCTCGTAAAGGTTTGTCGGCGAAGAGTTTACGTCGCTGCAACCTGCGATACAGGGGTGTTAACGCGTGATCGATACCCTCCACCTCAAATGACTGACCGCGATCCAACAAGGGAGCGACCAATTCAGCCGACCCAAGCGCTGGCCAGCCAGAACATTGAACAAGCGCCGGTGCGCACTGACCGATTGCGATCGATCCTGCGCTACGATCTGCCGGCCTCGATCGTGGTGTTTCTCGTCGCGTTACCGCTGTCACTGGGCATCGCAATCGCCTCCAACGCGCCGGTGCTCTCCGGTCTGATCGCCGCGATAGTCGGTGGCATCATCGTCGGGATCATCGGCGGGTCACCGCTGCAGGTCAGCGGCCCGGCGGCCGGGTTGACGGTGGTCGTCGCCGATCTGATTGATCAGTTCGGCTGGTCGGTAACGTGCCTGATCACGGTGGCCGCGGGTGTGCTGCAGGTGCTTCTCGGGCTGAGCCGGGTCGCGCGTGCCGCACTGGCGATCTCACCCGTCGTCGTGCACGCGATGCTGGCCGGCATCGGGATCACAATCGCGCTGCAACAAGCACACGTGCTGTTGGGCGGGGCATCCAAGAGCTCGGCCTGGCACAACGTGATCGGCTTGCCCGAGCAACTCGTCGGCGCCCATGGCGGTGGTCTCATCCTGGGCGTTCTTGTGATCGCCATCATGGTGGCTTGGCGCTGGGTTCCTGAACGCATCGCCTATGTTCCCGGTCCGCTGGTCGCGATCGTCGCCGCGACCGTCCTCTCGGTGGTCTTCCCGTTCCACGTGGCACGCATCACGCTCGACGGGTCGGTGCTGGATGCGCTACAGCTTCCGGGGATCCCCGAGGGCAACTGGGGTGCCGTGGCAATCGGGGTGATCACGGTCGCTTTGATCGCCAGCGTCGAGAGCCTGCTTTCAGCGGTAACGGTCGACCGCATGCACACCGGGCCGCGCACCGACTTCAACCGCGAGTTGATCGGACAGGGCACCGCCAACATCGCATCGGGAGCGATTGGCGGGCTGCCGATCACCGGGGTGATCGTCCGCAGCTCCGCCAACGTCCACGCGGGCGCCAAGTCCCGCGCTTCGGCGATACTGCACGGGTTCTGGATCCTGGTCTTCACGCTGCCGTTCGCGGCGTTGGTCCAACAGATCCCCACCGCCGCGCTGGCCGGCCTGCTGATCGTTGTCGGGGTCACTCTGCTCAAGCCGGCGCACATCGAAAATGCCCGCCGCAGTGGGGATATCGCCGTTTACGTGGTGACCGCGCTTGGTGTCGTGTTCTTCAACCTGCTCCACGGAGTCCTGGTTGGGCTGCTGCTGGCCATCGCCCTGACCGGGTGGCGGGTGATCCGGGCCAAGATCGCGACCGAGCAGGACGGCGACGGCTGGCGCGTGGTGGTGGAAGGCGCGTGCACCTTCCTGTCCCTACCTCGGCTGCACGGCGTGCTGGCCTCGATTCCGGCAGGCACCGTGGTCACCGTCCAGGTGTCGACCAGCTACCTCGACCACGCCGCGCATCAGGCGATCGAGGATTGGCAACGGCAGCATCACGCGACCGGCGGGACGGTGTACATCACCGGGCGGCTGGCTCCGGCGCGCTAGCCCGTCCGGCGGTGGATCAGTCCGCGTCGATGCTGATGTGCAGGCGCTTGCCGCACACCTGAGCCACCCGGTTGAGTTCGTCGACGCGCGGCACCACGTCGCCGCGTTCCCACGCGGCGATCGTTTCCTTGTCCATGCCGAGTGCGTCGGCCAGGTCGCCTTGACTCATGTCAGCGCCCGCGCGCGTCTCGAATATCAAATCGGTGAGACTCAGCGCGAGCCCTGCCTCGTGAATATCCATTGACATCACGGCTCCCATCGGCGTCAGCCAGATACCCAGTATGGACGTATCTGACGCCGAGGACCAGAACCGCGACCCAGCCGGGTTTAGCCGCGGGCCATGCGCTCAAGCCGGCGGATCCGGTCTTCGATCGGCGGGTGCGTCGAAAACAGCGACCCGAGCCGCTCACCCGCGCGGAACGGGTTGGCGATCATCAGGTGGGCCTGGCTGGCCAACTGCGGCTCAGGCGGAAGCGGCGCCATCTGCACACCGCCGGAAATCTTGCGCAACGCCGACGCCAACGCCAACGGGTCACCGGTCAGCACCGCGCCGGACTGGTCGGCCTGGTATTCGCGGGAACGAGACACCGCCAGCCTGATGACCGTCGCAGCAACCGGGCCCAGCAACGAAACCAGCAGCAGCGCAAAGGGATTGCCGCCGTCGCGGTTGCCGCCGCCGAGCATGCCGGCCCACAGAGCCATGTTGGCCAACCCGGTGATCACCGACGCCAGCGCGCCGGCCACACACGAGATCAAGATGTCACGGTTGTACACGTGAGACAGTTCATGGCCCAGCACTGCGCGCAGCTCACGCTCGTCGAGAATGCGCAGAATCCCGGTGGTACAGCACACCGCGGCGTTGCGCGGATTGCGACCGGTGGCAAACGCGTTGGGCGCGGCCGTGTCGCTGATGTAGAGCCGCGGCATCGGCTGATGCGCGGCAGTGGCCAACTCGCGCACGATCCGGTACATCGCGGGCGCTTGCACCTCGGAGACCGGCTGGGCGTGCATTGCGCGCAGCGCCAGTTTGTCGCTGTTGAAGTAGGTGTAGACGTTCATGCCGACGGCGAACAGCACCGCCATCCACATCCAAGTGGGGCCGAACAGCCTGCCGACCAGCACGATCAGCAGCGACATGCCGAACAACAGCGCAAACGTCTTGAACGTGTTGCGATGCGGATGCCAGGTCACAGCTTCCCTCCTACGAACACCTGGGACTCTTTTATTAAACGCTTAAGATGAGCCGCCAGGTTCCGCGCGCTCAGCCGTGTCGGGTGATGGTGTAGTCGACCAGGGAAGCCAGTGCGCCGCGACCAGACAGGTCAGGCAGGGCAGCCAGCTCGTCGCGGGCCTGCGCCGCATACCGCGCCACGGTCTCTTTCGCCTTGGCGATGCCCGTCGATCCCCGCAGCAGCTGCAACGCCTCGGCCAGCACCGCGTCGTCGACGACCGGCCCGACCAGCAACTCGCGCAGTCGATCGGCCTCGGGCCCGGTTTCCCGCAGCGCATAGAGCACCGGCAGGGTATGCACCCCTTCTCGCAGGTCGGTGCCGGGCAGTTTGCCGGACTCATCGGGGTCGCTGTCGATGTCGATGATGTCGTCGGAGATCTGGAACGCGGTGCCGACGATGTTGCCGAGTCGGGCCAGCCGCTCGACCTGATCGTCGGCGGCGCCGGAGAACATCGCGCCGAACCGCCCCGCCGCGCCGATCAGGCAAGCCGTCTTCTCGTGCACCACCTTCAGGTAATGCTCGATGGGATCCACATCGCCTGCGGCGCCGCGTGTTTCGCGCATTTGCCCGGTCACCAGTTGAGCGAACGTCTCGGCGATCACCCGTACCGCCTCGGGCCCGAGCTGTGACACCAGCCGCGAGGCCGTCGCAAAGAGGTAGTCGCCGGCCAGGATCGCGATGTTGTTGCTCCACCGCGCGTTGGCGCTTTGCGCGCCGCGGCGAACCTCGGCCTCGTCCATCACGTCGTCGTGATACAGCGTCGCCAGGTGCACCAGCTCGATGACCGCGCCGGCGATCGTCACCTCATCGGAGTCCGGATTGGGCCCCAATTGCGCGGACAGCACGGTGAACAGCGGGCGGAAGCGTTTGCCGCCGGCCTCGAACAGGTGCAGCACGGCCTCGGTCATCAGGTCGTCGGCGCCGCGCAGCTCGGTCTCCATCAGCCGCTCGATCCGGTCGACGCCGTCGCGCACCGCGGCCGCAAATCCAGCGTCGCCGAGGTCGACGCCCGCCACCACAGTCGCCGGAGTCCTCACGCGACCAACATACTGGTGAGCATGCGCAGCAACGCCGACCTGGTGGTCGTGGGCGCCGGACCGGCCGGATCAGCGGCGGCGGCCTGGGCCGCCCGGGCCGGCCACGACGTGCTCGTCATCGACTCCGCGAACTTCCCCCGCGACAAGTCCTGCGGCGACGGGTTGACCCCGCGCGCGGTCGCCGAACTGGAGCGGCTGGGGCTGGGCGAGTGGCTGGATGCCCGGATCCGGCATAAAGGCCTGCGGATGAGCGGGTTCGGCGGCTCGGTGGAGGTCGACTGGCCGGGACCGTCGTTCCCGTCGACCGGCAGCGCTGTGGCGCGGGTGGAATTGGATGACCGGATCCGTAAAGTCGCCGAGGATGCCGGTGCACGCATGCGCCTCGGCGTAAAAGTTGTTGGTGTCCATCATGATTCGGCTGGCCGGGTAGGTTCGGTAGTGCTGGCCGACGGCGTTGAGGTGGGTTGCCGCTGGCTGGTGGTGGCCGACGGCGCGCGCTCACCGTTGGGACGGGTGTTGGGACGGCGCTGGCATCGGGAGACGGTGTATGGGATCGCCGCTCGCGGATATCTGGCCACCCCGCGCAGCGAGGAACCGTGGCTGACGTCGCATCTGGAACTGCGCTCCCCCGACGGCGCGGTGCTGCCAGGCTATGGCTGGATCTTCCCGCTGGGCAACGGCGAGGTGAACATCGGCGTGGGTGCGCTGTCGACCTCGAAGCGACCCGCCGAGCTGGCTTTGCGGCCGCTGATGTCCTATTACGCCGACCTGCGCCGCGACGAGTGGGGGTTCACCGGGGAGCCCCGCGCGGTGACCTCGGCGCTGCTGCCGATGGGCGGCGCGGTGTCGGGGGTGGCCGGGCCGAACTGGATGCTGATCGGCGACGCCGCAGCCTGCGTCAACCCGTTGAACGGCGAGGGCATCGACTACGGGCTGGAGAGCGGGCGGCTGGCCGTCGAGCTGTTGGGCCAGGGTGACCTGTCGCGGGTGTGGCCGTGGGTGCTGCAATCCCATTACGGGCGTGCGTTCTCGGTGGCGCGGCGGCTGGCCTTGCTGACGTTCCCACCGTTTTTGCCCGCCATTGGGCCTGTCGCGATGCGTTCGACCAAACTGATGAGTATTGCCGTGCGGGTGATGGGAAACCTGGTGACCGACGACGACGCCGACTGGGTGGCGCGGGTATGGCGCCGCGGCGGGCGGCTCTCACGTCTCGTGGATCGCCGAAAACCCTTCAGCTGAGGGAGGGGCCCCCTCTTTTAGGCGCGAGCGGGCGTGTTCGTACGCCGACACGCCGCAGCTGGCGTACAACTGCGCCCGCTCGCGGTGGTCGGGCGGGGCTTATCAGGAGGGTTGACATATATCAGGGGCCTTGATATTCGTAGTGCATGACTTCGACGTCGAACCCGAAGCCTCCGCGCTGGCTCAAGCTGACCAACAAGGCCATGATCACGATGCAACGGCTCGGCATCCCTACGGGTCCACCGCAGGTGTTGACGGTCCCGGGCCGCAAGACCGGGAAGCCGCGCAGCACACCGATGACACCGTTCACGCTGAACGGCCGCCTCTACACCGTCGCCGGCTACCCGGGCGCCGACTGGGTGCTCAACGCCCGCGCCGCCGGGTCGGGAACGTTGTCCAAGGGCCGAAAGTCGCGGTGGGTCAACATCGTCGAGTTAACTCCCGAAGACGCCCGGCCGGTGCTGCGAGCGTTTCCGGTCGAGGTGCCGGTCGGCGTCAGCTTCCTGAAACGCGCCGGCCTGGTTCAGCAGGGCACACCCGACGAAGTCGAGGCGCTGGCCGGCCGGATTGCGGTATTCCGACTCGACCCGGTGGCCAGCTGACGTAGCGCCGAGCGTGGGGCCTTTGGTCGAAAAGTCGCGAAATATTCGCCATAACCCCCACACTCGGCGCGGGGACGGCGCGGGGACGGCGCGGGGACGGCGCGGGATGGCGCGGGATGCAGTGGTCGTCGACCGGGGCTAGCGCTTGTAGGCGGCGTGCAGGGCGACGATCCCGCCGGTCAGGTTGCGCCAGCGCACCGCTGACCAACCGGCCGCCGATATCTGATGCGCCAGGGTGGCCTGGTCGGGCCAGGCCCGGATCGACTCGGCCAGATAGACATACGCCTCAGGATTGCTCGACACCGCACGGGCTACCCGAGGCAGCGCCCGCATCAGGTATTCCTTGTACACGGTGGCGAACACACCGTTTGTGGGAGTGGAGAATTCGCACACCACCAGTCGGCCGCCGGGGCGGGTGACCCGGGCCATCTCGCGTAGCGCCGTGTCACGGGCGGCGATATTGCGCAGCCCGAAGCTGATTGTCACGGCGTCAAAGATGTTGTTGCCGAAGGGCAATCGGGTAGCGTCCGCGGCGACCTTAGGAACATGCCTCCCCCGGCCCGCGGCGAGCATGCCCACCGAGAAGTCCGCCGCCACGCACCGCGCCCCGGACTTGGCCAGCTCCACCGTGGACACCGCGGTGCCGGCGGCCAGGTCCAGCACCTTCTCGCCGGCGTTGAGCTGCAGCGCCGAGCGGGTGGCGCGTCGCCAGTAGCGGTCCTGACCCAGCGACAGCACGGTGTTGGTCAAGTCGTAGCGGCGCGCGACGCCGTCGAACATCGACGCGACTTCGCGGGGATCCTTGTCCAGGCTCGCGCGGCTCACGACGCCGACGCTACCTGTGAAGTCGCCCATTGCGGGAATGCGGTGTCGCCGTCGGCGTTGGATGGCTGCGTGAGTGACAAAGTTTGGTTTATCACCGGTACCTCGCGCGGCTTCGGACGGGAATGGACGATTGCCGCATTGCAGCGCGGCGACAAGGTGGCCGCCACCGCGCGCAATCTTGACACCCTGGCCGACCTGGCCGAGCAATACGGCGATGCGCTGTTGCCGATCCAGTTGGACGTCACCGACCGAGACGCGGATTTCGCGGCGGTTCAGCGGGCGCACGATCACTTCGGCCGGCTCGACGTCGTTGTCAACAATGCCGGCTACGGCCAATTCGGTTTCATCGAGGAACTGTCCGAACAGGATGCGCGCGACCAGTTCGAGACCAATGTGTTCGGCGCGCTGTGGATCACCCAGGCCGCGCTGCCCTATCTACGCGAGCAACGCAGCGGCCACATCATTCAGGTCTCGTCGATCGGGGGGATCACGGCGTTCGCCGACGTCGGGATCTACCACGCCTCGAAGTGGGCGCTGGAGGGCTTCTCGCAGTCGCTGGCTTTCGAGGTTGCGCCGTTTGGGATCCACGTCACCCTGATCGAGCCGGCCAGCTACGACACCGACTGGCCCGGGTCGTCGTCGCGCAGCGCCGAGCGGCTTCCCGCGTACGCCGACGTCCACGCTGCGGTGGACGCGGAACGCAGCCGGCGATGGTCGGCGCCGGGCGATCCGAAGGCCTCGGCGGTCGCGCTGATGAAGGTGGTCGACGCCGAGCAGCCGCCGCTGCGGGTGTTTTTCGGTGCGGCGCCGCTGCAGATCGCGCGCACCGACTACGAGAACCGGTTACGCACCTGGGAGGAATGGCAGCCGGTCGCAGTGCTGGCCCAGGGATAGCGCCGACGCGCACACCGGTACGGTGGCGACGTGCGAACGGTGACGATGCGGTTCTGGCTGGGTGTTTTGCTGGCGACGCTATCTGCGCTCGCGTTCCGTGCCGGCACGGCGCACGCGGAGGTCGCGCGCACCGGCGACGGCAATGGCGTACTGGTCGGGAGACCCGACGCCCCCGTGCAGTTGGAGATCTTCTGCGAGCCGCAATGCCCGCACTGCGCCGAGCTTGAGGCGAAGGATGGCGACCGGATTGCCGGCGCGCTGGACGACGGCCGGTTGGCGGTCACGTATCGCTGGCTGACCTTTCTTGACGCCAAACACAACAATGACGCGTCCGCCCGGATGACCAATGCGCTGTTCTTGGCCGCCGACCCCATGACCTCGCCGGCGGCGTATCAGGCGTTCGTGCAAGACCTTTACCGCCACCGCAGTCCCGACGGCCCGACCGATGACGACATCGCAGCGATGGCCCGCGAAAGCGGCGTTCCGGAGTGGGTGGCCGGCAGGATCACCGCCAGCGACAACGCCGTCGACACCAACGTGGTCAACGACGCCAACAGAGCTCGCCTCAACGCCGAGAACCCGGAGAAGCCAGGCACACCAACGGTTTACGATATGAATACTGAAAGTGTTGTCGATCTTCAGGATTCGGACTGGCTCGACAAGCTTTTGGGCTGACGCACCAGCCGCTTTTCCACCAGCACCAGGCCGACGAGCGCGCCCGCTGCAACCAGCCATCCGACCACCGCGATAGATCCCGCCGGGATGATCGCCAGCTTGGCGCTGCGGTGCTGCACCCGCACCAGGTTGGGGTTCTTCTTGTCGTATTCGACGTAAATCCGCATCCCCGTTGCCAATTCGGACGGGTAGAGCACACCGAGTTCTGGACGGTAGGTGACCCGGTCGGGCGTGACGAACTCGATCGTGGAGCGCCGCGGCCCCGCGCTGAGCACCTCGGCCTGCGCCACCCCCATGTTGTTTTCGATCGACAGGTCATTGCGCCACGCCCCGGCCACCAGCAATACCGACTGCAGCGTGACCAGGCAGGCGACGATCATGATGCCGATGCGTGCCCAGCGCACTATGCGCCGCGCCAGAGTGTCTGGGGCGCCGTCCCAGCCGTGAATCAGAAGGCGCCACAAGGCTTTCAATCGCTTCCTCATAAAGCGGCCTTGATGGCGGCGTGCAGTTGCCGCAGCGAGGATCGGTCGGCCTTGACCTCCAGCACCCGCATGCCCGCGGCGGGTTCGCCCAACGCCGCACCGAGCTGGTCGACCTCGATCTGCTGCGAATCCACGTGATACGCCCGGCACAGCGCCCCAACGTCGACGTCGTGCGGGGTACCGAAGACGCGGGACGATACGTCGGAGAACCGCGGGTCGCCCTGCTCGAGCAGTTCGAAGATGCCGCCGCCGTTGTCGTTGGACACCACGATCGTCAACTGCTGCGGGATCGGCTCGGTGGGCCCGATCAGCAACCCGGAGCTGTCGTGCACGAAAGTCAGATCGCCGATCAGCGCGATGGTGCGCCCGTCATGGGCCAGCGCCGCACCGATCGCGGTGGACACCGTGCCGTCGATGCCGGACACGCCGCGGTTGGAGCGCACTGTGATCTCTCCGCGATGCCTCGCGGAAGCGAGACCGACCAGCGCCGCGTCGCGCACCGGGTTGGAGGCGCCCAACACGAGCTGATCGCCGGGCCGCAGCGCGTCGGCGACGGCGGCGGCCACGTGCAGGCCGGTGGTCAGCGGGTGCGCCTTGAGCTGTCCGCGCACCGCGTCGATCGCCTGGCGGTTCACCTGGGCGCAGCGGTGCAGCCAGGCCGGGTTGGGCTCGCCGGTGGTGACCGCGCGGGTGCCGGTGGCCTGCGAATTGCCCGACACGTCCGGCCAGCGCGGCCCGGTGGTCAGCGCGTACACCGGCACCGACGGGTCGGCCAGCAGCGCCGACACCGGGCGGTGCAAGGTGGGCCGGCCCAGCATGATCACCTGCTGCGGGCGCAGCAGCCGCAGCGCCAGCGGGTGCAGCGGGTTGGCCGCCGGCGGCGCGGTGGGCTCGGCGACGGTGGGCAACGCGGCCAGGTTGGGGTGCTCGCCGGCGCCGTGGCCCGCGACGACGACGGTGTCGCGGCTCAGGTCGATGTCAAGGGGCTGGTCGAAGCTGACCGCCGGCGTGTAGGTCCACGGCTTGCCGCCGGGACGGCCGGGCGGGGTGGGATCGGGTTCGGGGTCGGGCACCAGCGGCTCACGCAGCGGGATGTCGAAGTGCACCGGCCCGGCGTTGGCGGTGCGAGCCCCGGTGGCGGCCGCCAGCACCCGGCAGGTGGCCGATCTCCACATCGCGTTGAAGACGTCCATCCGCTCAGGGGCGTCTTCGGCCAGGCCGAGGCTGATGGTGGCGCGGACCTGGGTGCCGAAGTAACCAAATTGCTCCATGGTCTGGTTGGCGCCGGTGCCGAGCAACTCGTAGGGCCGGTTGGCCGACAACACGATCAGCGGCACCCGGGCGTAGTTGGCCTCCACCACGGCGGGGCCGAGGTTGGCCACCGCGGTGCCCGACGTCATCGCGACGCACACCGGGGCGCCGGCGGCGATGGCCAGCCCGATAGCCAGGTAGCCGGCGGTGCGCTCGTCGATGCGCACATGCAGCCGCAGCCGGCCGGCCCGGTCGGCGTCCTGCAGCGCGAAGGCCAGCGGCGCGTTGCGTGAACCCGGGCACAGCACGACATCGCGGACCCCGCCGCGGATGAGCTCGTCGACGACGACACAGGCCTGAGTCGTCGAGGGATTCACCACTACAGGCTAGCTACACCCAGGTCTCGGCGAAGAAGTCCAGCGCCGCGGCGTTGACGGCCTGCGGTCGCTCGAGGAATCCCAGGTGGCCGGCGTCGGCGATTTCCAGGTAGCGCCCGCAGGGTAGGGCTTCGGCGACCTCGCGGCCCAGATGCGGCGGGGTGACCACGTCGTCGGCGAAGCCGATCACCAGCGCCGGCTGCTGGATGTTCCGGTAGGCGGGCAGCCGGTTGGTGCCCGGTCCGACGTCAAGCTGGCAACGCAGCCCGGGGGTCAGCTTGATCGGCCACATGGTGAACATCCCGATCCAGTCGGCGACGGCGGCGTCGTCGTTGAGGGTCTTGGGCGAGAAGCTCTCCAGCATGCGGACTTTTGCGTCGTACTCGGCTGGCAGCTGCACGCCCGACGCGGCCAGCGCGCTCTCGGCGGTGTAGAAGAACGAGCGGGTGCGGTCCAGACGGCCCCGGGTGGCCATCAGCACCGCGTTGCTCACCAGTTCCGGCCTGGCCAGCATGAGTTCCTGGGCAATGTAGGCACCCATCGACGTCGCGACGATCCGCGCCGGAGCCGCGTCCAGCTCTTCGATCAACGCTGCGGTGTCGGCGACCATGGTTTGCGTGTTGAAGCCGTCGGCATGTTCGGTCGCGCCGATCCCCCGGTTGTCGAAGGTGATGACGCGGTAGCCGGCGGCAAGGAACGCCGGCACCTGGTGCAAATGCCAGCCGCGTCCGGCGCCGCCGCGTCCGGCGATGAAAACGACCGCCTCGCCGGTCCCGCTGTCCTCGTATGCCAGATCGATCACCTAAGGGACGGTACAAGCCCCCGCTTACGCCGCGAACGGGCGGCATCAAGTGCGCGATCCCACAGCAGCAGCGTCGCCGCTTTGAGCTGACTCGGTTGCACCAGGTCTTTCGCCATCAGCGCGGTGGCGGCGGCCTTCGTCGTCGCCGACGCCTTGGACATGTGACCGGAGTCGAAGGGCGGCTGCGGGTCGTACTCCATGGACAGCTGGATGACCTTCGCGCGGCTTTCTCCGCCGATCTGACCGGCCAGCCACAAGCCCAGGTCGATACCCGCCGACACCCCCGCGCAGGTCACGATGTCGCCTTCGTTGACGATGCGTTCGTCGTCAATGGGGATGGCGCCCAGGGCTTTCAGCGCGCTCAGCGCCATCCAGTGCGACGTGGCACGTTTGCCCTTCAACAGGCCGGCGGCCGCCAGGATGATCGACCCGGAGCACACCGACGCCGTCCAGGTCGCGCTCTGATGCGCCTGGCGCACCCAGTCCAGTAGCTTCTCGTCGCGGGCGTGCTCGATGGTCGTCATGCCGCCGGGGGCCAAAATGATGTCGGGAGAAGGTGTTTCGTCGAATGAATGCGTGGAGCCGACGACCAGCACACCTGAGTCGGCGGTGATCGGTCCCGGCTCGCGCCAGACAAAGCGCACCTCGGCTTTGGGCAGCCAGCGCAACACCTCGTAGGGCCCGATGAAGTCCAGCGCGGTGAAGCCGGGGTACAGCACGATAGCGATTTGCATGATTGCTCCTGTCGCTCAGGCCGTTCAGGCCGGGGCCTTGCGGGCGATGTAGTAGATGTTGAGCGGATCGTCCTCGATCTCCGCCGTCCGCACGTCGTCAAATCCGGCGTCGGTGAGCATCGCGGTTGCCAGCTGTTGTCCCCACGCCGTGCCAAGCCCTGCCCCGTCGTACGCCAACGATACGCTCATGCAGTGCATCGTCGAGATGGTGTAGACGAACGGCGCCAACGGGACGCTGATGTTGTCTTCCAGTTGGCTCGACGCGTTGATGTCGGCCATCAGGAACACTCCCCCGGGCCGCAACGCGCGAAAAATGTTGGCCAGTACCCGTTCCGGTTGGGCCTGGTCGTGGATCGCGTCGAACACCGTGATCACGTCGTAGGCATCGACGATGTCGAGCTGGGCCAGGTCACGCCGCTCGAATGTGGCGTTCGGCAGGCCCAGCCGTGTCGCCTCCTCGGTGGCCGCGTCGACACCTTCCTGCGAGAAGTCCACGCCGGTAAAGCGGCTGTGTGGAAACGCTCGCGCCAGCACGTTGATGGCATGGCCGCTGCCGCAGGCGAAGTCGGCCACATCGGCACCTTGCCGCAACCGATCCGGCAGGCCGTCGACCAGCGGCACGATCACGTCGACCAACGCCGCGTCGAACCTGGCCCCACTCTCCTCGGCCATCAGCGCGTGAAACCTGGGGTACTCGTCGTAGGGCAGCCCGCCGCCGTCGCGGAAACAGCCGACGATCTTCTGTTCGACCTCGCCCAGCATCGGAATCAGTTGGGCCATCCGGGCCAGGTTGTGTGGGCCGGCGGCCTTGGTCAGCACGGCGGCCCGATGGCGCGGCAAGAAGTACGTCTTGTCAGTGGCTTGGTAGTCGATGATTCCGCCGGCCGCAGCCCCGCCCAGCCATTCCCGCACATAGCGCTCGTTGAGCCCGGCGGCATCGGCGATCTGAGCGCTGGTGGCCGGCTGAAGGTCTGCCATCACATCGAACAAGTTGGTTTGGTGGCCGATGCTCAGCAGCATCGACAGACAGGCGCCGTCGATCACGCCAGCGATCCGGCCAATGAATTCCTCGGTGGTTTCCTCGGTGGAAGGCACAGGTTTGTCATGCGTCGTCGTCACGGTTGCTCCTCTGCGTCAGGCGAACGTCTTGCGGTAGTGATCGGGTGAGATACCGATTCGTCGAACGAAGTTGCGGCGCATGCTTTCCGCGGACCCGAAGCCGCAGCGCGCCGCGATGGTGGCCACGGTGTCGTCGGTTTCTTCGAGTTGCCGACGCGCGGCCTCGGTGCGGACGCGTTCGAGATAGGCGCCCGGTGACTCACCGACCTCCATCGTGAACACTCGAGTAAAATGCCTTGGGCTCATGTCGATTCGGCGCGCCAGTTCCGGGATGCTGTACTGGCCGCCCGGGTCGGCTTCGATGGCCTCCTGAAGCTCACGAATGGGCTGACGCTTGGCGCGCGGCATCCACACCGGAGCCGCGAACTGCGTCTGTCCCCCGGGCCGACGCAGGTAGAGCACCAGCCAACGGGCCACCGCCTGCGCAACCTCGGTGCCGTGGTCGTCTTCCACCAGCGCCAGGGCCAGGTCGATGCCCGCGGTGACACCCGCCGCGGTCCACACCTTCGCCGAGCTGCGCACGAAAATCGGGTCGGGATCGACAACGATCGAAGGGAATTCGTCCGCCAACTGCTCGGCCGATGCCCAGTGGGTGGTGGCGACGCAGCCGTCCAGAAGTCCGGCTTGCGCGGCAAGGAAAGCACCGGTGCACACACTGGCCACCCGCCGGCTGCGGGTGGCGACGGCTTTGATCCAGTCGACGATCTCGAGGTTGGCCCGGGCCTCGTGCACGCCGGCGCCACCGGGCAGCACCACGGTGTCGACCGGCTCGCGCGGATCGGGCAGTTCGGTGGTCGCCAAGGGCAACCCGGAACTCGTCGTCACCGGCTGGCCGTCAACCGAGACGACGACGGTCTGATAGCCCTCTCGCCCTTTCGCGGCCAGCAGCAAGGACGCCGTCGAGAAGACCTCCAGCGGGCCGGTCAGGTCCAGCGACTGCATCCAGGGAAAGCTCAAGAACAGCACTGTGCGGGTCATGGCTGTCAGTGTCGAACACCAGACCGCATGGCGTCTAGGTCAGGTATCCCACACATTAGGACACGATCTACAGCTTCTTGATCCCCCGCACGACCTTGAAGAACGGCGCAACCGAGGCCAGGCCGGCGCGCAGGCTGCGTTGCATGAAGCTCACGTGCGCCAACACCATGTAGCGGACTCCGCAGTCCCGCCACTCCGCCGCCTTGTCGAGGATTTCGTCGGCGGTGCCCACGAGGAGCGTGGCGCGCAGCAGCGCGGGTGGGATGCCCTTGATGTAGGACAGCGCTGTCTGTTCATCCCAGTCGTGCGGCAGGATGTCTTGCCCGCCGGCGAAGCCGACACCCAGCGGGTGCTGCGCGCCGTATTGGGCGAAGAACTCGTCGGGCGCGTTCAAGGCCCACGCCTTGACTATTTCGGATTCGAGGGCCTCGTGCACCTCGGCGGCGCTTCGGCCGGTGATGACCGGCAGCCAAATTGCTGGAACGACCGACATCGGGTCGCGCCCGGCGTCGGACGCAGCAGTCCGAACGGCCTCCAAGCGGCCCGCGTACTCCTTGGGAGTTTGCAGCGAAGCCGGGAAATAGCCGTCGCCGAAGCGGCCGACGGCCCGCAACATGCGGGGCCCGTGTGCCGCGATCCAGATCTGCGGCCATGTTCCTCGATACGGCGGCAGATCGAAAAGGGCGTTGCGCAGCGGAAAATACGGCGAATCCCGGTTGACCAGTTCACCATTGGAGTCCCACAACGCCCGAATCGTCGCCATCGCCTCTTCGAAGCGGGCGACCGGCTTGGACCAATCCACGCCGTAAGGCTCGTTGCCCTCGCGCTCGCCGGTACCGATGCCCAGGATGGCCCGGCCGCGAGTGAGCAAATGCAGCGTCGCGGCGGCTTGAGCAGTGACCGCCGGATTACGCCGTCCGGCGTCGGTCACGCCCACACCGAGGCGCATGCGCCCGATGCGGTTGCGAGCGGCGATATGGCCGAGCATGGTCCACGGCTCGAGGTAGGCATCCAGGGCGGGGATGATTTTGGTCCCGCCGCAATACTTCGGCTGGAACAGCGATCGCGGAAACAACGAATTGAGGTGGTCGGGCACCCAGAACGAATCCACGCGACTGGCAACCGCGCCCAGGTAGTTCGCCCGGGTCAGGCTGTCTACCGACGGCCGTGCCGCAATGATCCCGTCCATGATGCCCACGCGCATTCCGGTCATGGCGTTCAGCGTGGGGCCGCGGCCGGCGGCGCCGTAGCGTAGTCGGCTACTCCAAATGCTGGTAGCAGGCCTTGATCCGGTCGATCCACCATTGCCGCCGCTGCGGCGAGGCGGCCAGCGCCTGCAGCCGCGCCGGGTCGGGGGCAATGGGTCCAACCGGGAGGTAGCCGTCCTGCGGTGTCATCGGCTCGGCGACGTCTTCGACGAACAGCCCGCCGGTGCCCAGCCCGCAGGCATGCCGCAGCTGCGGCAGCGCGGCGGCGGCGCGCAGCCCCACGGCGATCCCGACCGCCGAATCAAGCGCACTGGAAACCACGACCGGGATATCGATCTGGGCGGCGATCCTCAGCAAGGCCGAAACACCGCCAAGCGGAGCAACTTTGAGCACCGCGACATCGGCGGCTTTCGCGCGGACCACCCTCAGCGGGTCGCTGGCCTTGCGGATGCTTTCGTCGGCGGCGATCGGCACGTCGACTCGCCGCTTGAGCTCAGCGAGCTCGTCGAGCGTTGCGCAGGGCTGTTCGACGTACTCCAGCGGGGCCAGTGCTTCGATGGCCTCGACGGCCTGCGCGACGGTCCAGGCGCCGTTGGCGTCCACCCGAACGGTGGGCGTCAGCGCGCGCACGGCTTCGACGCGGGCGACGTCGTCGTCGAGGCTTTGTCCGGGTTCGGCGACCTTGACCTTGGCGGTGCGCGCGCCGGGGAAGCGCGCCAGGACGTCGGGCACCTGCGCGGCGGGCACGGCCGGAACGGTGGCGTTGATCGGGATGCGGTCTCGTTGCGGCATCGGCGGCCCGGTGTAGGCGGCTTCCAGCGCCGACGCCAGCCAGTGTGCGGCCTCGGGCGGCTCGTATTCGAGGAAGGCGCCGAACTCACCCCACCCGGCCGGGCCGTCGACCAGCGCCAGCTCGCGGGTGGTGATGCCGCGGAAGCGCACCCGCATCGGCAGCGCGACGACGTGCAGCCGCTCAAGGACGTCGTCCTGGGAGGCCCGCATGGGTCTCATCGTGCCCTGCGATGAGAAATCGGGCTGCGGCGAGTCAGTTGTGGTGAGGGTTGCCTACGAGAGGAGCTAGCGATGCGCTACATGATGATCATGCGGTCGACGCCCGAAGCGCTGGAAGCCGCCAACGACGTCCCGTTCGACGAGGTCCTGACCGCGATGGGCCGCTACAACGAGTCGCTGATGGAAGCGGGTGTGCTGCTGGCCGGCGAAGGGCTGGCCGGGCCCGAGGAGGGCTTTGTCGTCGACTTCAGCACCGATCCGCCGACAGTTTCCGACGAGCCGTATCCCGGAGAGCATTTCAACGGGTTCTGGATCCTCGGGGTGTCGTCTCGGGAAGAAGCGGAACAGTGGGCACGCCGTTGCCCGCTGGGGCCGGGGACGACGCTCGAGGTGCGCGGGGTGCACGAGATCGAGGACTTCCCGCAGGATCACGAGTACGTGCAGAAGGAAATCCAGTGGCGGGCCGAGCTGGCCAAATAGCCGGATTGCGGGACGGGCTCGGCTCATTTTGTAACACGTTCTAGTCTTAGGGTCATGAGTGACTCGCTGCTGCGCAACCCGACCCACAACGGCCACCTGCTGGTCGGCGCGCTCAAGCGACACCGTGACAAGCCGGTGCTGTTCCTCGGTGACACCACGCTGACCGGCGGGCAGATGGCCGATCGGATCAGCCAGTACATCCAGGCGTTCGAGGCGCTGGGGGCCGGCACCGGCGCCGCCGTCGGGCTGCTCTCGCTCAACCGGCCCGAGGTGCTGATCATCATCGGCGCCGGGCAGATCCGCGGTTATCGGCGCACCGCGCTGCATCCGCTGGGTTCGCTCGACGATCACGCCTACGTGCTGTCCGACGCCGGGATCAGCTCGCTGATCATCGACCCCAACCCGATGTTCGTCGAGCGCGCGCTCGGACTGCTCGAGCGGGTGGACTCGCTCAAACAGATCCTGACCATCGGCCCGGTGCCCGATGCCTTGAAGCATGTGGGCGTCGATTTGTCCGCCGAGGCGGCCAAGTACGAGCCGCAGCCGCTGGTGGCCGCCGACCTGCCGCCCGATCACATCATCGGGTTGACCTACACCGGCGGCACGACCGGCAAGCCGAAGGGCGTCATCGGTACGGCCCAGTCGATTTCGACCATGACGACCATCCAGCTGGCGGAATGGGAGTGGCCGGACGAGCCGCGGTTTTTGATGATCACTCCGCTGTCGCATGCCGGGGCGGCATATTTCCTCCCCACCCTGGTCAAGGGCGGCCAGATGTACGTGCTGCCAAGGTTCGACCCCGCCGAGGTTCTGAAAACCATTGAGGAAAAACGCATTACGGCCACGTTTGTAGTGCCGTCGATGCTGTATGCGTTGATGGATCACCCGGATTCGCACACCCGTGACCTGTCCTCGCTGGAAACGGTGTACTACGGGGCCTCGGCGATCAACCCGGTGCGGCTGGCCGAGGCGATCCGCCGGTTCGGCCAGATCTTCGCGCAGAACTACGGCCAGTCCGAGGCGCCGATGGCCATCACCTACCTGGGGAAAAAGGATCACGACGAAAAGCGGCTGACCTCGTGTGGGCGCCCGACGCTGTTTGCGCGGGTCGCGCTTTTAGACCTCGACGGGAAGCCGGTTCCGCAGGGCGAAGTAGGCGAAATCTGTGTCGGCGGGCCACTTTTGGCCGGCGGCTATTGGAATCTTCCCGACGCCACCGCCGAGACGTTCAAGGACGGCTGGCTGCACACCGGCGACATGGCCCGCGAGGACGAAGACGGCTACTACCACATCGTCGACCGGGTCAAGGACATGATCGTCACCGGTGGGTTCAACGTGTTCCCCCGCGAGGTGGAAGACGTCGTCGCCGAGCATCCGGCCGTCGCGCAGGTGTGCGTGGTGGGCGCGCCGGACGAGAAGTGGGGTGAGGCCGTCACCGCGGTAGTAGTGCTGCGTCCCGACGCACCGCGCGACGAGGCGGCGATCGAGAAGATGACCGCCGAAATACAGGCCGCGGTCAAGGATCGCAAGGGCTCGGTGCAATCGCCCAAGCGGGTGGTGGTCACCGACTCGCTGCCGCTGACCGGGCTGGGCAAGCCGGACAAGAAGACAGTGCGCGCCCAGTTCTGGGAGGGCGCGGGCCGCGCCGTGGGCTAGCGGCTCGCCTCCTCGCCGAGCGTGCGGCTGGCCGCACGCTCGCGGCCCAACGTGAACCTGGCCGCACACTCGCGCACTACTGTTGCAGGCATGCGCAGAAGCGTGTTGCGCGTCCTGCTTGCTGCGGCCCTGATCGCCGGCGTGTTGACCGCGGCACCGGCGCGTGCCGACGACGGCTGCGCGCCCGGCGGAACGCCTCCCCCACCGGGCACCGTGCAACGCCAAGTCGACGACCTCGACGGCGACGGCTTGCCGGATGCGTTGTGGATTGCCGCCGTTCGCGGCGCGGACGGCGCAACTAAGCGTTTTGTCGGCGTCAGCACCGCCAGTGGCGCCTACACCGACCTGCAGGTGGAATCCGCCAGCCCGATACCGTTGACCGCCTTGGCAATCGATGCGGAGAACAACGGCCAACATCAGATCATCGTCAGCGACGGGCGTGGTGCCTACCTGTACATGTTCGCCGGCTGCCAGATTCGAACCGTCGTCGATGACCGCGGTGCACGATTTGTGTTCGACCTGCAGAACCTCCGAGACCGCGGCACCGGTATCGGCTGCAGCGATCTCGGCGAGGGCCGACGCCTGGTGGAACTGCAAGCGCTGCAGGAGGATAACCAGTGGACGGTGCGCCGCACGGCCATCGAACTCAGCGACACTCGGGCCAGCATCGGGCCGTCAGACACCGTGACTGCAAGCTCCGCGCAGGACCCGGTGGTCACCTCAGCGCATACCATCACCTGCGGGAACCTCACCATCGACCAGGATGGAGTCAAAGAGCGTTGAGCGACAACCCTTTTGATGCCGACATTTGGCAGCCGGTCGACGGGTTCGCCGATCTGACCGACATCACCTACCACCGCCATGTCACCGACGCCACGGTGCGGGTGGCGTTCAACCGGCCTGAGGTGCGTAACGCCTTCCGGCCGCACACCGTCGACGAGCTTTACCGCGCGCTGGATCATGCCCGAATGTCCCCCGACGTCGGCGCGGTGCTGTTGACCGGCAACGGACCGTCGCCCAAAGACGGCGGCTGGGCGTTTTGCTCCGGCGGTGATCAGCGCATCCGCGGGCGCAGCGGCTACCAATACGCGTCGGGCGAGACCGCCGACACCGTCGACGCGGCCCGTGCGGGGCGGCTGCACATTCTGGAGGTGCAGCGGCTGATCCGGTTCATGCCCAAGGTGGTCATCTGCCTGGTGTCCGGGTGGGCGGCCGGCGGCGGGCACAGCCTGCACGTGGTGTGCGACCTCACCCTGGCCAGCCGCCAGCACGCCCGCTTCAAGCAGACCGACGCCGACGTCGGCAGCTTCGACGGCGGCTACGGCAGTGCCTATCTCGCACGCCAGGTGGGTCAGAAGTTCGCGCGCGAGATCTTCTTCCTTGGCCGCGAGTACACCGCCGAGCAGATGCACGCGATGGGCGCGGTCAACGCCGTCGTCGACCACGCCGAGCTGGAGTCGACGGGTGTGCAGTGGGCAGCCGAGATCAATGCGAAATCGCCTCAGGCGCAACGGATGTTGAAGTACGCCTTCAATCTGCTCGACGACGGTCTGGTGGGCCAGCAGCTGTTCGCCGGCGAAGCCACCCGGCTGGCCTACATGACCGATGAGGCCATCGAAGGCCGCGACGCGTTTCTGGAGAAGCGACCCCCCGACTGGAGCCGCTTCCCCCGGTACTTCTAGTGGCCTCCGGTGGGCCCGGCGGTGCGCCGAGATCGACGCAAGCGTGGAAAAGGTCGAGAGGAGCCCGCGCTCACGTCGATCTCGGCGAGCTAGAGGGCGCCCCCTAGACTCCGGGCGTGAGCAAAAGCCCGCTACGCCGTCTTACCGAAGCCGTCGCATTAGCCGGGATGCGGCCGCCGATTGCCCCGCAGCTGCGGCTTTACCGGCCGGCAGCCAACCCCGTCGAGCTGGACGGCAAACGCATCCTCTTGACCGGCGCGTCGTCGGGTATTGGTGAAAGCGCAGCGGAAAAGTTCGCCCGTAGAGGTGCCACTGTCGCTGTCGTCGCCCGCCGCAAAGACCTGCTCGAGGCCGTGGTCGACCGGATCACCAAGGCGGGAGGCAGCGCGTTGGCTTTTCCCTGCGACCTGTCCGACATGGACGCCGTCGACGCCCTGGTCAGCGAGGTTGACCAGCGTCTCGGCGCGGTCGACATCCTGATCAACAACGCCGGCCGCTCCATCCGCCGGCCGCTGGCCGAGTCGCTGGAACGCTGGCATGACGTCGAGCGGACCATGGTGCTCAACTACTATTCGCCGCTGCGGCTGATCCGTGGCATCGCCCCCGGAATGCTCGAGCGTGGCGAAGGCCACATCATCAACGTGGCCACTTGGGGTGTATTCAGCGAAGCCTCACCGCTGTTCTCGGTGTACAACGCGTCGAAGGCGGCCCTGTCCGCGGTCAGCCGGGTCATCGAAACCGAATGGGGCGCAAAGGGTGTGCATTCGACCACGCTGTACTACCCACTGGTGGCCACCCCAATGATCGCCCCGACGAAGGAATACCAGGGGCTGCCTGCGCTGACGCCCGCCGAGGCCGCCGATTGGATGATCACCGCCGCTCGCACCCGGCCGGTCCGGATCGCACCGCGGATGGCGGTGGCGGCGCAGGCGCTGGACACCGTGGGCCCCGGATGGGCGACGGCGCTAATGAAGCGACAGCGTGTTCAGCCCGGCTCGTGATAGACACGACCACATGGAGATCCTGGCCAGCCGAATGCTGTTTCGGCCGGCAGACTATCAACGGTCAGTGAGCTTTTACCGGGACCAGATCGGGCTGGCCATCGCCCGCGAATACGGTGCCGGCACAGTCTTTTATGCAGGTCAATCGCTGATCGAGCTGGCCGGGCACGGCGCGCCGGAGCACCCGGCCGGCCCGTTTCCCGGAGCGCTGTGGCTGCAGGTGCGCGACGTGCGGGCCACCCAGGCCGAGCTGGAAAACAGAGGCGTGCCGATCACCCGCGAGGCCCGTCGCGAACCCTGGGGATTGCATGAGATGCACGTCACCGATCCCGACGGCATCACGCTGATCTTCGTCCAGATACCCCCCGAACATCCGCTGCGCCGCGACACCAGAGGTGAACGTAAAGGGAACGACGGTTGAGCAGAAGGTGACATCGGGCGACGGTTCCAGATGAGCTGGCGGTTCGCAGGTAGATTCGTTAGACAACGGGATACTCCTACTTCAGAATTGGCGCCGTGAACCTCGAGCTGCTCCTGCTGATCATCGTGGTGATCACAGCGCTCGCGTTCGATTTCACCAACGGGTTCCACGACACGGGCAATGCGATGGCCACCTCGATCGCCAGCGGCGCCCTCAAGCCCAAGGTCGCGGTTAGCCTCTCCGCGGTGCTCAACCTGTTCGGAGCATTTCTGTCCACCGCCGTCGCCGCGACGATCGCCAAGGATCTGGTGGACGGCCATCTGGTGACCCTGGACCTCGTCTTCGCCGGCCTGGTGGGCGGCATCGTCTGGAACCTGCTGACCTGGCTGCTCGGTATCCCGTCCAGTTCCTCGCACGCGCTGATCGGCGGCATCGTGGGCGCGATGATCGCCGCGGTCGGCGGACATGGGGTGATCTGGAGCGGCGTGGTGTCGCGCGTGGCGGTGCCCGCCGTAGTGGCGGCGGTACTGGCCACCTTGGTGGGCGCGGTCGGCACCTGGCAGGTCTACCGGGTGACCCGCGGCGTCCCGCAGAAACGCACCGATCAAGCTTTCCGGCGCGGCCAGATTTTCTCCGCATCGCTGGTGTCATTGGCACACGGCACCAACGACGCGCAAAAGACGATGGGCGTGATTTTCCTGGCGCTGATGTCCTACGGCGCGGTCAGCCACACCGCCACGATGCCGCCGCTGTGGGTCATCGTGAGTTGTGCGGTGGCGATGGCCGCAGGTACCTACTTCGGCGGCTGGCGGATCATCCGCACGATGGGCAAGGGAATCGTCGAGATCAAGCCACCGCAAGGCATGGCCGCCGAATCATCGTCGGCCGCAATCATCCTGCTGTCCGCCCACTTTGGTTATGCGCTTTCCACCACGCAGGTGGTGACCGGATCGGTGCTGGGCAGCGGAGTGGGCAAGCCCGGAGCGGAAGTGCGCTGGGGAGTCGCCGGCCGGATGGCGACCGCGTGGCTGATCACGCTGCCGTCGGCCGGGTCCGTGGGGGCGCTCACCTACTGGCTGGTGCATGGGATCGGCGGCTACCTCGGCGCGATCGTCGGCTTCGCCCTGCTGGCGGGAACCTCCTTCGCGATCTGGCTGCAATCCCGCAAAGTGCGCGTCGACCACACCAACGTCAACCACGAGTGGGAGGGCAATCTCACTGCGGGGTTGGAATCCAGCAGCAAGCCGGCAGCCAAAGTCACCGCGGAAGCACCGCAGACCAACGGACATGTCCCTGCCGTCGCCGTCACCCCACCGGTCAGCCTCCGTGCAAGGGTCGCACCACCACAGAATGCACACCTATCGTGACGACCTGGTTCAATTACGCTGCGACACTGAAGATCCTGGTCTTTGGTCTATTGATCGGTGCAGCATTGCCGGCGCTGTTTGCCCTCGGAGTACGGGTGGGCACCGCGGGCGCCGGCATCGAAGGCGACGCGGTAACAAGCAGACGTCCGGCATTGATCGCGGTGAGCTGGTTGCTGTACGCGTGCGTGCTGGCGGCGGTCGTGGTGGGAGTACTCTTCATCGCCCGCGACTTCATCGGATTCCACACCGGCTGGTACATCCTCGGCGCCAAACCGAAGTAGGATTTGCGCAGGTGATCTAGCGAATCCTCAGGGAAGTCGAGGCAGCGTGAACAAGTTCCTGAGTTCGATAGTCGCCTGGCTGCGCGCCGGATATCCCGACGGCGTGCCGGAAACCGACTACATTCCGCTGCTTGCTCTGCTGTCGCGCCGGTTGACCAATGACGAGGTCAAAGAGGTTGCGCGGGAACTGATGCAACGCGGGGACTTTGACCATATCGACATCGGTGTGGTGATCACCCAATTCACCGATGAGCTACCCACCCCGGAGGACATTGAGCGGGTGCGGCAACGCTTGGCCGCAAAAGGCTGGCCGCTCGACGATGTCCGCGAGGGCGAGGAGCGCGAATAAGTACCCTGCGCGCGCTCGCTGTCGCACCGGGATCGGCAGTGCAAACGCTGCTTCCGGCGCTGGAAAGTGTTCTGTTCAAACATGACTCCGCACTGGTACCAATACCACCAGACGGGCATTCAGCGCTGTCTGCGTTGCGGATTGGTGCGGAGATTGACGACGACGTCGCGCTGGTGGTGACGACGTCGGGCACTACCGGGACACCCAAGGGTGCACTGCTGACCGCCGACGCGCTGACCGCCAGCGCCTCGGCCACCCATGACCGGCTGGGCGGTCCCGGCCGGTGGCTGTTGGCGTTGCCGCCGTACCACATCGCCGGTGTGCAGGTGTTGGTGCGCAGCCTGCTGGCCGGTACCACCCCCGTCGAAGTCGACGTCTCCGCCGGGTTTGACATAACCCAATTACCTGCTGCGGTAGGCAAACTCGGGCCCGGCCGACGCTACACGTCACTGGTGGCAGCCCAGCTGGCCAAAGCGCTGACCGATCGGTCCGCCAGCGCCGCGCTGGCGGAGCTGGACGCTGTGTTGATAGGCGGCGGTCCGGCGCCCCAACCTGTACTGAAAGCCGCTGCAGCCGCGGGCGTCACCGTGATCCGCACGTATGGCATGAGCGAAACGGCCGGAGGCTGTGTTTACGACGGCATCCCACTCGACGGGGTACGACTGCGGGTGGATGCCGACGGCCGCATCGTGATCGGCGGTGCGACGCTGGCCAAGGGATATCGCAACCCCCCAACACCCGACCCATTCGCCGAGCCTGGCTGGTTTCGCACCGATGATGTCGGGACACTGGATGATTCGGGTGTGTTGACCGTGCTTGGCCGTGCTGACGAGGCGATCAGCACCGGCGGGCTGACGGTGTTGCCGCAACTGGTGGAGGCGGCATTGAGCACCCATCCGGCGGTGGCGGCCTGCGCGGTGTTCGGGGTCGCCGATGAGCGGCTGGGACAGCGCGTCGTTGCCGCCGTAGTGGTCGCCGAAGGGTGCGCCGCACCGTCATTGGATGCGCTACGGGCACACGTCGCCGGTAGTTTGGACTCGACCGCCGCACCGCGCGAGCTCCACATGGTCGACGCGCTGCCGATGCGCGGCATCGGCAAGGTGGACCGGCAGGCCCTGATACGGCGGTTCGGTTAAGGGGATCGGGGATGCGCCTGACGAAAGCGGACGCCCGCAAGGTCGTCGACACGTACCTGCGCGCCTGAACTAACCCATAGGCTTGCCCGTGATGAAGATCGGTCGTCGAGAAGCAATCGCGGCTGCAATCGGACTCGTGCTGGTTGCGGCCGCATTCGTGTTGCCGCGACTGCACGTGGGCATCAAATCGCGCCATCACGCGGCCCCGGATCGGTTCGGTGCGCATGCCGGCGCCGCGCCGTTGTTCGGCTGGTTCGAAACCCATTTCGGCTGGGGCACCGTTCCGGCGATCGCTATCGGGCTGGCCGCGGTGATCTGGGGCCCCACATTGGCGCAGCGGCTGCGCTGGCGGGTGCTGCTCGGGATCGCCTGGGCCACCGCCTGCGCGTGGGCGTTCTCGCTGGCGATGATCGACGGCTGGCAGCGCGGTTTCGCGGGCAGGCTGACCACCAGACACGAGTATCTGCACGAGGTTCCGGGCATCACGGACATTCCGCACGCGGTGCGCACCTTCGCCGACCGCATCCTGGATTTTCAGCCGCACTCGTGGACCACCCACGTGTCGGGTCATCCGCCGGGCGCACTGCTGACGTTCGTGTGGCTGGACCGCATCGGGTTGAGCGGCGGCGCGTGGGCCGGGCTGCTGTGCCTTGTGGTCGGTTCCAGCGCGGCCGTGGCGATGATGATTGCGTTGCGGGCGATTGCCGACGAAGGCACGGCGCGGGGGGCCGCGCCGTTCGTGGCGGTGGCCCCGACGGCGATTTGGATTGCGGTGTCGGCCGACGGCTATTTCGCCGGGGTGGCCGCATGGGCCCTGGCGCTGCTGGCGGTGGCGGTGCACGGCAATGTGCGACGCCCCGCGCTGGTCGCTGCCGGATCGGGCTTGCTGTTCGGCTGGTCACTGTTTCTCAACTACGGACTGACGTTGATGGCGCTGCCGGCGCTGGCGGTGTCGGTCTCTGCGACGGACTGGCGGCCCGCGCTACGCGCACTGCGACCGGCCGTGCTCGTGGCGGTGGCGGTGGTCTTGGTGTTCGCCGCTGCCGGCTTCTGGTGGTTCGATGGTTATACCCTTGTTCAGCAACGCTATTGGCAGGGACTAGCCAGCGACCGTCCGTTTCAATACTGGAGTTGGGCCAATCTCGCGGCGGCGGCCTGCGCAACCGGTCTGGGCAGCGTCGCGGGGCTGGGCAAGGTGTTCGACGTCGAGGCGATCCGTCGTCGGTCCGGGGTTCATCTGCTGATGCTGGCGTTCCTGGTGGCGATCGTCTGCGCAGATCTGAGCATGCTCAGCAAGGCCGAGACCGAACGGATCTGGCTGCCGTTCACGGTATGGCTGACCGCCGCCCCGACGCTGTTGGCGCCGCGATCACATCGATTCTGGCTGGCGCTCAACGTGATCGGCGCGCTGTTGGTCAACAGCTTGATCTACACCAATTGGTAGCTCAAAGTCCGGCCCCGTGTGTGGCTCGAGCGAACCGGCTTGTCGGGTGACAGCGTTCGCGTACTGCGGCCACGTCGTCGACGACGTCGAAATCGGCCAGTTCCGGAAGAGGCTTAACGTCGACACCGTTACGTTGCAGGGCCTTTCGGGTGAGCACGCCGGTGTCGGGCTGAGACATCGGCACGGTCCGCAGACACTGGGCGCTCTCGGGCTCCTGCACGCCGAGCGCCCACCATCCGCCGTCCCGGGCGAAGCCCAGCACGGCCGGCACATCGGTCAGCTGCCGCCCGCAGTCGCCGAGCAGCTCGGCGGTCACTTGCGGGGTGTCCATGCCGATCTGTAACACCGGATACCCGGCGACGGCCGCGTCGGTGTGCGCGTTGGCCAGCCGATCCGCAAAGCTGTTGCCGCGCTGGGCTATCACGGTGAACGACGCGAGCTGTCGTTGGATCTCCGCGCCGTCGATCGCGGCGGCCAGGTCACCGCGGAAGGCCACCACCCGCGCGGACACCGGGGCAGCCGCGACCGCGTCGAGGGTGTCCAGCAGTGCGGCCGCGGCGATCTGGGCGGCGACGTCGTCGCCGAGCTTGGCAGCCAGCCGGGTCTTGGCGTGCCCGGGTATCGGAGCTTTGGCCACCACCAGCAGCGTCACCGGCACGAGGGTCACGAGATGACCTTCCAGAAATCCAGGATGGCGATGACGCTGCCTCGCAGTGAACCGCTGACCTTGGATTTGCCGCCGGTGCGCGGCCCGTATGCGACGTCGTGTTCGACCACCCGCCAGCCGGCGGCTGCCGCGCGGACCAACAGCTCAAGCGGATAACCCGACCGGCGGTCTTTGATGCCCAGGTCGAGCAGGGCGTCGCGGCGGAAAACCCGCATCGGGGCGATGTCGTGCACCGGCAGGTTGTGCCGGGTGCGCAGCCGCCAGCTCATCACCACCGTGCCCAGACGCGCGACCCAGGGCCAGCGCAGTCCCGGCACCGGTCGTCGGCGCCCGATCGCCAGGTCGGCGCCGTTGTCGAGTTCGCGGACCAGCCGCGGCAACTCAGCGGGGTCCAGTGAGCCGTCGGCGTCGATGACCGCCACGATCGGCGTCGTCGCGGCGACCACCCCGGCATGCACCGCAGAGCCGTACCCGGGCCGCGGCTCGGTGACCACGCGGGCGCCGTGCCGGCGAGCCACCTCGGCGGTGTCATCGGTGCTGTTGTTGTCGACGACCAGTGCCTGGTATTCGGCCGGAATGGCGGCCAGTACGCCGGGTAGCGACTCCGCCTCATTCAGGCAGGGCAGCACTACGGTGACGTCGGGCATCGTCCGACTTTAACCAGAGCTTTTGGGTGCGATGGGCAAGCGTGGTCGAGTGCCTAGGGCGCAAGGCCTCCGCCACTCGAGCTGCTCGAACCACCGCCCGAGCCGAAGCCACCGCTGCTCCCCCCCGAGCCGAAGCCCCCCGACCCGAAGCCCCCGCTGCTCCCCCCCGAGCCGAAGCCACCGGTGCCGCCGCCCGAGCCGAAGCCGCCGCCGCTCGAGCCGCTGTCCGAGCCGAAGCCACCGCTGCTACCACCCGAACCGAAGCCACCGGTGCCGCCGCCCGAGCCGAAGCCACCTCCGCCGGTGGCGTTCGAACCGCTGCCACCTGAGCCGCTTTCTCCTCCGGTGCTCCCGGTTCCGGTACCTCCGGTGGTCCCGGTGCCGCCACCGGTGCCGGTGCCGCCACCGGTGCCGGTGCCGCCGGTGTCGGTGCCTCCCGTGCTCCCGGTGCCGCCACCGGTGCCGGTGCCGCCGGTGTCGGTGCCTCCCGTGCTCCCGGTGCCGCCACCGGTGCCGGTGCCGCCCGTCTCACCCCCGGGGTTGGTGCCCGGGTTCGTCCCAGAGCCCGTCCCCGGCTCAGTTCCAGTTCCAGTTCCCGGCCCGGTCCCGGTTCCCGGCCCAGTTCCAGTTCCCGGCTCAGTTCCAGTTCCAGTTCCCGGCCCGGTTCCAGTTCCCGGCTCAGTTCCAGTTCCAGTTCCCGGCCCGGTTCCAGTTCCCGGCCCAGTTCCAGTTCCCGGCCCGGTTCCAGTCCCCGGCCCGGTCCCAGTCCCCGGCCCAGTTCCAGCCCCAGGACCCGTCCCCGGCCCGACCCCGGGCACGTTGATCGGCAGTGGGATCGGGATCGGGATGGGCACCGGATTCAGTCCCGGCGCCGGTGGCGGAGCCGCCGGCGGCGGGGCGGGGTTGACGGGTGGAGGAGCAGCCGGAGGTGCCTGCGGCGCAGGCGCCGGTCGCGGCGCGGGACCCGAAACACCCTGCTGGTACCCAGCGTCATGGTTGCCGACGGGCGCTTGCACCGGCGGGCTCGGCGGGGTGGGGGCCGGCAGCACGGGCATGAAGTTTCCTGGCACCGGCTTGGGCTGCGGCTGTTGTTCGGGCGGCTGCGGTTGACTGGCAGCCGTGGGACGAACACCGATCGTGATAGCGACGGCCAGCGCCGCACATCCGGCGACGACGATGCCGCCGACCGAGCTCCCGATCAGCAACGCCCGGCCGACCGGCGGAGCGGCTTCGGTTTCGTCGTAATCCTCGTCGTAAGCCTCGTCGTACTCGTCGTATTCGACCGGAAGCAATTCCGAGTCGTCCTCGGCCATTGAGTAGGCCAGCTGGCGGCCCGAGTCCGACATGCCAGCCGCCGCCTCGTTCACCGTGGGAGCCTCGCCCGGCGTGACCGCCTCGGTCATCGCCGTGCCCGTCGTCGCCGAAGGCGCTGCCATCGTCGCGTCTTGGGCGGGGACGGCCGCCTGGGTCATCGTCGCCGAGCCGGCCGCCAGCGCGGCGCCGCGCGCGATCGTGAAGTCCGGATCTGCCGGTTCCGCTGACGGCATGGCCGAAGTGGCTTCCGGCTGCTTACCGACGACGGTGGCGTCGGCAGCCCCGAGCATGGTGGTGAGCGCCTCGGACTCCGGCATCACCGCCACATTCTGGACACCCGAGTCCTCCAGCGCCCGCCTCAGCTCTTCGGCTTGATCCTGATCGGACCAGCACAGCCGAGTGGCGACCAGCCGGTGGTCTTCGGTCGTCAGCTGCCGATGCGTCCCGACCACCGTCTCGGTGAGCTTGCCGACGGGGTCTGCCCCCACGTCCACCACCGACTCGTCGATCACCGTGTCACTGCCGGGTCCGGAGCCGACTAGCGCCAGGCGGGCTACCGGGCCGCTCACCGCGACCCCCAAAGTCAGTTCCACCGCCGCACTCCTCTCCGAGGCTGCAGTATCAGGTATCCGCCCGACACAGGCTCGGTCTTAACCCTATTAACTAGATGCCAGCGTACGAGGTGACTCAAGCCGAGTTTGCCAGCGTAGCTCTCGAGCGAGGTGTTAACTACACAACCAACGACTGCCGAAGTCACCGTCTACCACAAGGGGAGTTCGTTGAGCGACAGCCGCGATGACGCGCCCACCACCCACCTTCGCAGCGGTCCGCGCCGCAGCCACATCACCGAGGAAACGCTCAAACGATGGAACCTCGCCCGTGATGTGGCCGCCGCTGTCCTGCTGCTGATCGCTTTGGTCCTTCCGTGGAACCTGTACTTCGGCGTCGGGATACCCGACAGCCGGCTCGAACTGTTTGTGGCATTGCTCGTGGTGACACTGTTTTCGCTGGCTTCGATCGCCAGCTCCTGGCGCTTCAAGCACGTGCAGCCGGGCCGGCTGCGTGCCACCCTGAACGTCCCCTACTTCCTGCTGGTAATGGGGTTCGTGCTGTTCGACATGATTCAAACCGTCCGCTACGGCGGCACCGGGAACGTGCCCGGGGGCGTCGGGCCGGGCGCCTGGGTCGGAGCCGCCGGCGCACTGCTGAGTGCTCAGCCGCCGATCACGAACACCCGCGTCGACAAAGACCGGTTCCGTGGCTGGCTGCTGACCGCCCGCATAATCGCCTTTACGGCGATCGCCCTGGCCGCACTCGCTTTCGTCTTCAACTTGTTCTGGCGGATCAAGGCCGCCCTGCCCGCCGATTCGACGGGTTTCGGAAAACAAACTTTTGCGATCATCATGACGGCAATTGTGTACGGGTCGGTGGCATTGGCCGCTGTCGTCGTCGCATCCTGGTGGATCCTTCAGCGCAGCAGAGCATCTCGGCTCGCCTTAGTCGCGCTCGGAGTGTCCACGCTGCTCGCTGGGCTGATTGTGTGGCTGCTGCCGATCGGCCGCGTAATCGACGCGTTCCACGGCATCGCGCAGAACACCTCCACGGCGGCGGTGGGGTTCGAGGGTTTCCTGGCCTGGGCGGCGGCCGCCGCGATCGTCGCACCACTCACGTTGCTGCGAACCGCGACGAGCGACCACGTCAGCGACAACATGTGGCGGCAGGCCGCGCGAAAAGGCCTGCTGCTCATCGCACTCTGGAGTGCCGCATCGGTGCTGATGCGCATCACCGACCTGGCCGTCACGGTGCTCTTGAACCTGCCCAACCCGCCCTACGACAACGCGGCCATGGCAGCCTTCGACCTCGTCACCGCAGTGCTTGCCGCCTGGCTGCACGTCAACCTCACCAACCGGTCCCTGCCAGTGCCGGTGATCTCGTCGCTGTGCGGTGTTCTGTTCGTCTTCAGTGTTTCTCGCATCGTGATCGGGGTTGCCTTGGCGCCCCGCGTCGCGGGCTCACCCGCCGGGTTGAACAATCCGGTCTACGGCAATGACCTTGCGCAACAGATCACCAGCACCTTCGACGTCGCGCTGAGCGCACTGACGCTGTGCATACTCGTCGTCACCATCATCACCGGCAAAATCCAGCAGCGTCAGCCCCAGGTTGGCGCCCAACCATCACGGCCACCGGCGCCGCCGGAGCCTGAGACGACGCGGCTGACGACCGGAGGCGCTCCCGCACCCCGCATTTTTCGGCCCGCGGAAAGGCCCCCGACCCCGCCTGCTGCGCCAAGGATTTATCGGGGACCCCACGAGCCCACCGGCGGCGCACGCCACCGAGACTGAGCTAGCCGCGAAGCGGCGCGGTGGCGAATTCGCGCAAACCCTGTTGCGGGTCAACGGCGGCGCGGAAACCCAATTCCTCAGCGGCCCGGGCCGGATCGGCGACGATGTGCCGCACGTCGCCGCTGCGGTACTGGCCGGTGACGACGGGTGACACGCCGTCGCCACGAGCCGCGCAAAGCACCGTCGCCACTTCCATGATCGAAATAGGTTGTCCGGAGCAGACATTCGCGGCAGTAAAGCCGCCACGGTCCGCGTCGATTGCCGCCAGGTTGGCGGCGGCCACGTCGTCAACGTGCACGAAATCGCGCATCTGACCGCCGTCTTCGAAAACCGCTGGAGCATCGCCTTTTTCGAGTGCCGAACGGAAAATCGCGGCCACCCCGGAATACGGGGTGTCGCGCGGCATCCCCGGTCCGTAGACGTTGTGGTAGCGCAGCGCCACCACCGAACCGCCGGTCGACTCCGCCCAGGCCAGTGCGTAATGCTCTTGCGCGGCCTTGCTGGCCGCATACAGACTGCGCGGTCGTAACGCCGCGTCCTCGTCGACCAGCTGCCAGGCCACGTCCAGCCCGCAGACCGGGCAGCGATGCTCGAACACACCGGCATCCAGGTCGGCTCGGCGCCGGGGCAGTGGGTCGACCTGCCCATGATCAGCGCATCGGTAACGGCCCTGCCCGTAGACCACCATCGACGATGCCAGCACCAGACGTCGTATCCTCGCCTCGAACATCTGAGCCAGCAGCACCGTCGTCCCAAAGTCGTTGTGACTGCCGTAGGCGGGCGCGTCGGCGGCGTTCACTCCGGCGCCCACCACCGCCGCCTGATGACACACCAGGTCCACCCCGGCCAGCAGCGGGCGCAGTGCGTCGGCGTCGCGAATATCGACTTGCCGGCAGCCCGGGGGCAACGCCGCGTCGTCGCCGTGCGCGGCGGGCAGCATCGCGTCGATGGCGATCACGTCGTGCCCGGCGCTGTTCAGCGCGGCGTGGACTCGTGACCCGATGAAGCCGGCCGCGCCGGTGAGCAGCACCCTCATGGCAAGTCGAACGGCAGCGCGACACCGGCGTGCGGCTGGCAGTCGGTGCAGTTCCGCTCGGCGGCGACCTGACCGATGGCCTCGTGCACCAGCTTCTTGAACGGCTCGATGTTCTTCTCGAATTCGCTGAACACGTCGACGGCCCGCACGCCGTCGCCCGACTCGATCCCCGCGTCCAGGTCGGTCACCAACCCGATTGCGGCATAACACATGTCAAGCTCACGGGCGAGGACGGCCTCCGGATAGCCGGTCATGTTGATCAGGGTGAATCCGGCGGCGGCGAACCATCGGCTTTCCGCGCGAGTGGAAAACCGTGGGCCTTGGACCACCACCATGGTTCCGCCGTCGACCACCCCGGGCAGCCCGGTCACCGCGGCCCGCAGTGTGGCGCAGTATGGGTCGGCGAAGGCGACGTGCGCCCCGCCCGAGTCGAAGTAGGTGTCGGCGCGGCCGTGGGTGCGGTCCACCAACTGGTCAGGCACCACGATCGCGCCCGGCCCGTGCTCGGGAGTCAGGCTGCCGACCGCGCAGGGCGCGAAAACCCGCCGCACCCCCAACGCCCGCAGCGCCCACATATTGGCCCGGTACGGAACGGTGTGCGCGGAATATTGGTGCGACGCGCCGTGCCGCGGTAAAAACGCGACCTCATGCTCGCCGACGGTGCCGACGGTGACGGGCGCGCTGGGCTCACCGAATGGGGTGTCGAGCTTGACGCTGCGCGCGTTGTCGCCGAAGAACGTGTAGAAGCCGCTGCCGCCGATCACTCCAAGCATGTACGCCGCTCCTCTTCATCGCTCCGCCCATTGTCCGTCATGGCAGGATCGCACCATGGCCAGCGTCTCGGAGTGGATCGCCGGTGCGCGACCGCGGACGTTGCCCAACGCCGTCGCCCCGGTGATCGCCGGCACCGGCGCCGCGGCCTGGCTGCACGCGGCGGTGTGGTGGAAGGCGCTGCTGGCGTTATTCGTTTCCTGCGCCTTCATCATCGGGGTCAACTTTGCCAACGACTACTCCGATGGCATCCGCGGCACCGACGACGACCGGGCCGGCCCGGTGCGGCTTGTGGGCTCGAGGTTGGCCACGCCACGATCGGTGCTGGCCGTGGCCATGCTGAGCCTGAGCGTTGGCGCCGCGGCGGGGCTGGCGTTGGCCATGACCACCGCGCCGTGGCTGATCGCGGTCGGCGCCGCCTGCATCGCGGCGGCATGGTGGTATACCGGTGGCTCAAAACCCTACGGCTACGCGGGATTCGGCGAGCTGTCGGTGTTCGTGTTCTTTGGGTTGACCGCGGTGCTGGGCACCCAGTACACCCAGGCCTTGCGGGTGGACTGGGTGGGGCTGACGCTGGCAGCCGCGACGGGTGCGATGTCCTCGGCGGTTCTGGTGGCCAACAATTTGCGCGACATCCCGACCGACGCGCAGTCCGGCAAGGTCACGCTGGCGGTGCGGCTGGGCGACGGCAGGACACGGACGCTGTATCAGGCACTGCTGGCGATCGCCGCACTGTTGACCCTGGCGCTGATGGTCGCGACACCGTGGTGCGCAGCAGGATTCGTCGCTACGCCGCTGGCGCTGCGGGCCGCCGGACCAGTGCGCCGCGATGACACCGGGCCGCAGCTGATCCCGGTGCTGCGCGACACCGGGCTGGCGATGCTGGTGTGGTCGATCGCAGTTGCGGCGGCGCTAGCAGTGGCCGGCTACCGATAACTATGCGGCCTTGTCCAGCAACGCGTTCACCGCGGCGCGCAACTGTGCAATGGAGACGTGTTCGGTGATAAGACCGGCGGCGGCGTTGTCGCCGCCGCGCAGGATGCCAAGCAACACATGCTCGCACCGGATCTGCTTGTCCTTGTGGGCCAAGGCTTCTCGCAGCGACAACTCCAGCGCTTTCTTTGTCGCATGAGTGAACGGAGTATGTCCGCGCCGTCGCCGGCGTCGACCGGATTTGCGCAACGCCTGATCGTAGGCGTCGGGGCCGAAGGTGCGCGCCACACTGTCGCGGACCGCGTTGAGGTCGATACCGATGACGCGCAGGGCCTCGGCGTCCTCGTCGAAGGAATCGCCGGCGGTGGTAGCGCCTAGCCGGGCCCGCACCACGTCGGCGGTCAATCCGTAACCGCGCAAAACCGCCACCAGGTCGTCGTCGGCAGCCCGCATCAGCCCGAGAAGCACATGCTGCGAACCGATTTCGTCGTCTCCTAGTTTCTTGGCCTCTTCTTGGGCAAGCGTCACCGCTGCGCGTGCGCTGCGCGTGAACCGTTCGAAAACCATGCGCTATCGCCTCCGGTTGTACTTCTGGTGCACGGCCTGCCGGCTGACCCCGAGCGCGTCGGCGATGGCCTGCCAACTCCAGCCCTGTTCACGGGCATTGGCGACGTGGATCGCCTCCAACCGCTCCTGCATCCGCTGCAGTGCCCGCACCGCACGCAACCCCACAGCAGGGTCCGCGCTGGCGGCCGCTTCCGAGAGATCGGATCCGTCGCTCATGATTGTCAAGATAGCTTGACAGTCGCAGGGCGTCAAGAAACGTTGACAGCCCGCGGTGGGTTCAGTTGTCGTCGGACGGCGCCTCGCCGCGCAGTCGGGCACGCAGCTGCTCACGGTCGCGGCGGCGGCGCTCGGTGGCCGCCTCGAGGCCGGCGGTGGCGCGGCGGCGCAGTGGGCTGAATACCCACATGCCCAGCGGCATGGCAATGATCAGCGCGAATAGCACCGCAATGGCGACCGGGAATTCGTGCACGCCGAGCAGCAGCGCCACCCCGTAGATGGCGGCAGCCAACGCGGCCACCAGTAGCAGCCGCGCCGCGACGTAGAGCAGGATGTCGACGATCGCGCGGCCGGTAGAGCTTTGAGCAGCTGGCACGGTTCGAGGGTACGGCGCGGGTATATTCGGACCAAGGAGGTGTTGATGCTCTACCTGCTCCTCATCCTGGTCCTGGGAACGTTGGTCTACGTCGGCTGGCGGGCCGCGCGTTCGCAGGTGAACCGCCCGAAGACGCGCGTCATCGGGCCCGATGACGATCCGGAGTTTCTCTGGCGGCTAAGCCACGGCGATAACAACCCGCGCTAGATAAAGCCGGGGTTGCGCGCTACGTCGCTCGGAAAGCCGTCGGCGACAACAGCTGCCAGCTCGATCAACGCTTCCCGCGTCTCTCGCTTCAACCGGTCCAGGTTGATTTCGGCGCCCTCCTCCAGGTGCGGGTCGAACGGCATCAACCGCACCGCGCGGCAACGCCGCGAGAAGTGATCGACCACCTTCTGCATGTCGACCTTGCCCGAGCGGGGCCGCACCGCGTTGATGACCGCGATCGACTGGCGCACCAGATCCTCGTGGCCGTGGGCGTCCAGCCAGTCCAGCGTCGCCGAAGCGCTACGCGCCCCGTCGATCGAACCCGAACTGACCACGATCAGCAGATCGGCCTTGGACAGCACCGCCGACATCGCCGAGTGCAGCAGCCCGGTGCCGCAATCGGTGAGCACCAAGCCGTAGAAGCGCTCCAAAATGTCCAGCGTGCGGGAGTAGTCCTCGGCGCTGAACGCCTCCGACATCGCCGGATCGCTCTCGGAAGCCAGCACCTCCAGCCTGCTGGGCCCTTGCGAGGTGTAGCTGCGCACATCGCTGTAACGCTGGATGCCGTCGGCGTCGCGCAGCAGATGCCGCACGGTGGCCGCCGTCTCCATCGGCACCTTCTGGCTCAGCGTGCCGCGGTCCGGGTTGGCGTCGACGGCGATCACCCGGTCGCCGCGGACGGACGCGAAGGTGGCGCCCAGCGTGGCGGTGATCGTGGTTTTGCCGACCCCGCCCTTCAGCGACAGCATCGCGATGCGATAGCAACCCCGCAACGGCCGGTTGACCTGGACGGTCAGGTCGTTGTAGCGGATGACCCGCGGGCTTTCCCCGACGTTGATCAGCTGGCCGGAAAGGATGTACAGCCATTTGCGCCAGCCCTCCGAGGGCGCGGGTTTGACCTGGCGCAGCAGGGTGCTCGTGGACAGCTCCGGATACGGCGACGGCGGATGGTGGGTGGGCGCGGGGCGATACCCCGTGCCCGTCGCCGGGGTTGGCGCCTGTCCCGTGTAGTAGCCGGTACCCCCGCTGTACGGCGGCGTCTCGAGCTGGGACAGTCCCGTGGGCGGGGTGGCCGCCCAGGCGCGCGGTTCGGCGCGGGTCGGCGGCGCCAGGCCGCCTACGGTCTCGTTGTCGACGAAGCGGCGCTCGGTTCGGAAACCGGCGAAGGCTTTGGTCTCGGCGTTGCGGGTGCTGGGGTCCGGTTCACCGGGGCGCGGCGGCTGCGGCGGCAGTTCTGTCGTTGGATGATCCTCACGCCTCCGAGACGCCCCAGCGCCCTGGGCCGGATGCTCAGACACCTGTACTTTCCCCTCGTTGCGGTACTCGGGTTAATCAGCCCACACCGGCATACGAGTGCAGGCCCACAGTCACCAGGTTAACGAAGAACAAGTTGAAGACCATGGCCGCGAAGCCGACCACGTTGACCCAGGCCGCTTTCCTGTCCCGCCACCCGGCTGTCGACCTGGCATGCAGATAGGCGGCATAGATCATCCAGGCGATGAACGCCACAGTCTCTTTGGGGTCCCAGCCCCAGTACCGGCCCCAGGCCTGCTCGGCCCAGATCGCGCCGAAGATCACCCCGAAGCCGAAGACGGGGAAACCGAAGATCGTGGTCCGGTAGGCGATGCGGTCCAGGGTCTGCGCGTCGGGCAACCGCTGCACCATCCGCGCCAGCACGCCCGGGGTGTCCGGGTCGCCCAGCTTCGACATCCGCAGCAGAAACAACATGCTGGCCACGCCCGCGACCAGGAACACCCCGGAGCCCAGGCTGACCACCGACACGTGGATCGGTAGCCAGTAGGACTGCAGGGCCGGCATCACCGGCGCCGCGTTGGTGTAGAGCCAGTGCCCCGACACCGTCAGCAAGATCAGCACCGGCAACAGCAGGAACACCCACAGCGGGCGGTATTGCGGCCGGCGCAACACAATCGCGCCGGCGACCAAGCCGCAAAAGCAGGTCAGGTTGATGAACTCGTACATGTTGCCCCAGGGCACCCGCACGGTGGCCAGGCCGCGCAGCACGATGCAGGCCAGCAACAGCCCGATCCCCGCGTAGACCAGCACGAGACCGGCCCGGCCCACACGTTCGTCCAACGGCCGCCTCGGGGCGTCCAGCACGACACCGGGGGTGGTGCTGTCGGCGGCGACGCCAGCGCTGACCAGCTCACGGTCGATGGCGCGGCGGCTACGGGCGTAGGCAAGCTCGACGGCCAGCAGCAGCAACGCCACCACCAGGATCACCAGCGCCGAGGTGAACGCCCAGTCCGAGGCGTGCGCCAGCCCGACGTGGATGTGCGCGGTGTTCATCGCAGGCTCAACTCCCTTCGGTCAGGCGCTTCGGACCCGGCCAGCAGCCGGTCCGTCAGCCGTTCGAATTCGTCACCCCAGCCGGAGTTGTCGGTGCGGGCCAGGCCGCCCAGCTCGACGTTGACCGTATCGGTTGCCCCGGTCGGGGTGATGCGTACCCACACTCGCCGGCGGCGCACCAGCAGGGACACCAGCAGCCCGGCCATCATCATCGCCGCGAACACCAGCACCCAGGTCTGGCCGGGATCGTGGGACACCTGCAGGTTGATGAACGGCACGGCGCCGTCGAACCGCACGATAATGCCGTCCTGCTCGAGCCGGACCTGCTCGCCGGCGCGCAGGTTCACCCGCGTGGCCTTGACCAGCCGGTGCTGCTCGATGAGCCGGTGATCGAGGCTGTACAGCGACTGCGGCCGACCGCTGTCCAGCCCGGTGTCGCCGGAGTAGATGTCCACGGCCACCGCCGGAGCGTTCAGCGCCGGAAAGCTCGACGACAGCAGCGTCCCGTCCAGCTGCTCGGTCGGTGCGAGCAGACCCTCGATGGCGATCTGGTGCCGGCGACGCTGATCGGGGTCGGGGTAGCTTCCGGCCGGCGGGTCGATGCGCACCACGCCCGACGACAGCAGCGTCTGCGGGTTGTCGGGTCGCCATTGCACGGTGGCGCTGCGGGTCTGCCCGTCCGGGAAGGTCACGGTGAACGTCGGTGCGTAGCCGTGGCCCTGCAGGTACACCCGGTCGCCCTGCACCCGCAGCGGATGGTTGACCGCCAGCCGGTAGGGCCGCCAGTTACCGGTGTTCAGATCCCGGCCGGCTTGGTAGTCGATGTCGGCGGCGAACGACGTGGCCTGCCCTGATGGCAGATACTGCGCCTGAAAGTCGTTGACGCGGATGCAGATTGGATGCAGCGAGGTGCCGTCGACGACGTTGCCGGCACGGAACGAGTCAAACGCCGCCGGTGACGCCGAGCAGAAGCCGGGGCCGCCGTCGGCGATGACGATCACGTTGCCCTCGTAACCGAACATCTTGCCGACGGCGATCGCCACCAGCAGCCCCAGCAGCGCGAAATGGAATGCCAGGTTGCCGAATTCGCGCAGATAGCCCTTCTCGGCGGAGAGTTCGACGGTCTGGTCGTCGTCGTGATGGCGGATGACGGTGCGCCAGCCGCGCAGCCGCCCGGCCATCGTGTTGGCCAGCGCGTTGAGCTGCCCGGGTCCGGCGACAATCCGCGCGGCGTGGTGTTTGGGCAGGCGGGCCAGGTTACGCGGAGCGGGCACCAGTGTGGCGCGCAGGCTTTTCGCGTGCTCGATCATCCGCGGGGTGAGGCAGCCGACCAGTGAAATGAACAGCAGCACGTAGATCGCGGTGAACCAGAAGCTGCCGAACACGTTGAACGCCTGCACGCGATCCAGCCACGGCCCGATCACCGGATGGGCAGCCAGGTACTCGTCGACCTTGCCCGCGTTGAGGCTGCGCTGCGGCAGCAATGCGCCGGGGATCGCGCCCAACGCCAGCAGGAACAGCAGCACCAGCGCGGTGCCCATCGAGGTCAGGGTGCGCCAGGTGTTGCGGGTCCAGGCCGCCAGCCGTCTCAAATCGGCAACCTCACGTCGGAGACGAACGCGTCGCGCAGCCAGGAGATGAACTCGTTCCACACACCGGTGACCAGTGCCACGCCGACCGCGATGAGCAGCACGCCGCCGAAGATCTGCAGCGCGCGGGTGTGTCGGCGCAGCCAGCCCAGGCCGGCCACCGCGGCCGCCGACCCGAATGCCAACGCCACGAACGGAACACCCAAGCCCAGGCAGTAGGCGATCACCAGCGCGATACCGCGGGCGACGCTGGCGCCGTCGGTGGCCGAGGCGACGGTGATCACTCCGGTCAGTGTGGGCCCCAGACACGGCGTCCACCCCAGCGCGAACACCGCACCCAACAGCGGCGCCCCGGCCACCGTGGACAACTGCCGCGGGGTGAACCGGGCCTGACGTTGCAGGGCCGGGACGAAGCCGACGAAGACCAGGCCCATCAGGATGGTCAGCGCACCGCCGACCCGTTGCAGCACAAGCTGATTGGTGATCAGCGTGGTGGTCATGCCGAGCACCGCGACCGTGCCGAGGACGAACACCGCGGTGAACCCGGCCACGAACAACGCCGCCGAGCCGGCGACCCGCCAGCGCGCAGCCGGCGGGGCCTTGACGGCACCGGGCGCCTCGTCGACGCCGACGACCGCGGCCAGATACGACAGGTAGCCGGGCACCAGCGGCACCACGCACGGCGATGCGAACGACACCAGCCCGGCAAGCACGCACACCGCCAGCGCCACCAGCAGCGGTCCGGACGCGGCGATCGCCGAAAACCCTGTCAGGCCGTTCATTGTGGTCCCGGCGCAGCTTGATCTTCTGCCGCGATGCGCCGCACGACCGGCTGTAGATCCTCGGCGAGCAGTTCACGCAGGAAGACCGCGGCAACCCGGTGTTGGCGATCGAGCACCAGGGTGGACGGGATGACCGTGGTGGGGTATCTGCCGCCGAACGCGATCATGGTGCGCATCGCGGGGTCGTAGATCGACGGATAAGTCACGTGCCGGTCGGTGACGAAGTCCTGGGCGGCCTGGCGGTTGTTGTCCCGCACGTCGATGCCCAGAAACGCCACGCCGTCGGCGCGGGTGGCGTCGTAAACCTGCTGCAGCTGGGCGACCTCGGCCCGGCACGGCCCGCACCACTGCCCCCAGACATTGATGACGACGGCTTTGCCGGGAAAGTCGTTGAGCGACAACGTTCCTGCTGGGTTCATCAGATCCGGTCCGCTCACTGGGCCGGGCCGGCCGCGGCGCTCCGGTGGGTCGTAGAAGATGTCGGTTTTGCCGCCCGGCGCGACAAACTCGAAGGTGCCGCCCTGCACGACGGCGTCGTCGCCGGTCGAGCAGCCGGCCGACAGCCCGGCCAGCAGCGCAGCCAGCGCCCCGGCGAGGATTCTACGGCGAGCCATCGTCAACAGCCACCCGGTTCGGTGTACTCGACGTCGACCAGGCGGTCGCCGTCGTAGACCAATGAGGTCACCGACGCCACCGCGCACTGCCGACGACGCGGGTCGTGCCAGAGCCGCCTGCCGGTCAGCGCCAGCCGCAGCGTCCACACCGGCAACTGGTGGCTGACGCACACCGCCTCGTGGCCCGCGGCGCGAGCGCGCGCCTTGTCGACCGCGGTCGTCATCCGCGCCGCGATCTGCTTGTAGGGCTCGCCCCAGGATGGGGTGATCGGATTGCGCAGGTGCCACCAGAAGCGCGGGTCGCGCCAGGCGCCGTCGCCGGGCCCGAGCCGGTGGCCTTCGAAGACGTTGGTCGATTCGATGAGGTCGGGATCGGTGTCCACCGGCAGGTCATGGGCCGCCGCGATCGGCTCGGCGGTCTGTTGGGCCCGCTGCAGCGGGGAGGCGATCACCGCGACGACGTCACGGTCGGCCAGCGCGTCGGCCACCGCCTGCGCCTGCCGTCTTCCCTTGTCCGACAAGCTGAATCCGGGCAGTCGGCCGTACAGCACGCCGTCCGGGTTGTACACCTCGCCGTGGCGCACCAGGTGAATGCGGGTCTGTTCGGCCATCAGGGTGTCGACTCCCGGGCAGCGGCCGCGGCGGCCGCCGGTAGTGCGTCGGCGATCCGGTCGAAGGCGTCGTCGTCGAGGGCCGCCGAGACGAACCACGCCTCGAAGGCGCTGGGCGGCGGGTAGACGCCGGCGTCGAGCAGGGCGTGGAAGAACGGCGGGTAGCGCCACGTCTGACTGGCGCGGGCGGTAGCGAAGTCAGTCACCGACTCCTCGGCGAAGAACACCGACAGCATATTGCCTGCCCGCGGAATCTGATGCGGCACACCAGCTTTGGTCAGGGCTTCAGAAAGCAGACCGGCGAGCCGGTCGGCGTTGGCGTCCAGCGCCGCATAGACCGCGTCGTCAGCGGCGCGCAGCGTCGCCAACCCGGCGGCCACCGCCACCGGGTTACCGGACAGCGTCCCGGCCTGATACACCGGTCCCAGCGGCGCCAGCCGTTCCATCACGTCGGCACGCCCGCCGAACGCCGCGGCCGGCAACCCGCCACTCATCACCTTGCCGAATGTGAACAGGTCGGCATCCACCGGATCGATTCCATACCAACCGCTTCGGCTGACCCGGAACCCGGTCATCACCTCGTCGACGATCAGCAGCGCACCGTGCTCGGCGGAGATTTCCCGCAGCGCGGCGTTGTAGCCCGGTACCGGCGGGACGACGCCCATGTTGCCGGGACTCGCTTCGGTGATCACTGCGGCGATCTGGTCGCCGAACCGGCCGAAAGTCTGCTGCAGCGCGTCGATATCGTTGTAGGGCAACACAATCGTGTCGGCCGCGGTGGCACCGGTGACACCCGGCGAGGACGGTAGCCCCAGGGTCGCGACGCCGGACCCGGCGTCGGCCAGCAAGGCGTCGACGTGGCCGTGGTAGCAACCGGAGAACTTGACGATCTTGGCGCGACCGGTGAAACCGCGGGCCAGTCGCACCGCGCTCATGGTCGCCTCGGTGCCGGAGTTCACCAACCGGATGCGCTCCACGGGCGCCATTCGAGCGATGATCTCGGCGCCCAGCTCGGTCTCGGCGGGCGTGGGCGCACCGAACGACAGGCCGGTGGCGGCGGCCCTGGCCACCGCGTCGACCACCGCGGGATGCGCGTGGCCGAGGATCATCGGCCCCCACGAACAGACCAGGTCGACATAGCGGTTGCCGTCGGCGTCGGTGAGCCAATAGCCGCTGGCCTCGGTGATGAAGCGCGGGGTGCCGCCGACCGCCTGGAACGCCCGAACCGGGGAGTTCACCCCGCCGGGGATGACCGCGCAGGCGTCGTCGAACAGCTTCGCCGAAGCGTCGGTAACCATGCCCACCAGTGTCCCAGCCGCGGTAAACGCATCGACTACAGGGTGTAGTCGTTACCTCATCACAGATACCTTCGGACCCGTCGGCAATACTCGGCATACTGCTGCCCGTAGTGTTGGCGCATAAATTCCTCCTCGCGCAACACTTGCCGGTGAACCAGCCAACAGCCAACGACAAGGTAGGCCAACGGAATCCAATTGGGAAAGACCAGAAATTCGCCTATCAAAACCAAAGCAAACCCGACATAGATCGGGTTGCGGCTGAACGCAAACACGCCCGCCGTAACAAGCTGATCGGGATTGTCGGCATCGATTCCCACGCGAAAACTCCTGCCGAACGACACCAGGCTGAGTATCAACATGAGCAGGCCGCCGGCGCAGAGTCCGACGCCGATCCACCCGACGAGCTCGGATTCAAACAGCTTGTGCCGGCTTAAGAGAGGCCAATCGAATGCGGCCGCGAAGACCGTATAGAAGTAGAACAACGCAAACGGCGGAATCAAGAAGTCCTTCTTATCCATGCTGGCGAAATGCATGGCTTGGGTGCCTTCACGCCTCAACTGGATGACCCGGGTCACCACGGACCCGAGCAGAACGACCAGCGTCAGGGCGGCCAAGTATCCGGTCATGGTGGTCCTATCGCTCGAAAATTCATCATTCGATGAAGTCATCGTGCGATGAATATTGCCCGGCGGACGATGGCCGCGTCAAGGGGCCTTCCGGTGCGATTGCGGGTTGAGTTGGACAGCCGACGACAGTTGGATGGACCCCATGCAACTACCGCAGCGACTCGCGCGTTTCAACCGGCACGTCACCAACCCCATCCAGCGGATGTGGGCGGGTTGGGCCCCCTCGTTCGGCATCCTCGAGCACGTCGGGCGGCGTTCCGGCAAGCTGTACCGCACCCCACTGAGCGTTTTCCCCGCCGACGTCGACGGCAAGCCCGGCGTGGCGATCATGCTGACCTACGGCCCGGACCGCGACTGGCTGAAGAACCTCACCGCGGCCGGCAGCGCACGGCTGCGCCGTCACGGCAAAACGTTCGGCGTTGCGCAGCCGCGGATGGTCACCAAGGCCGAGGCGGCCGAGCATGTCACGGGTGCGTGGCGGCCGATCTTCGCCCGGTTGCCGTTCGAGCAAGCGGTGCTGTTGACCAAAACCGATTAGCGTGCTGTTCTCTCGCGAGCATGCCCGGTTCAACCGCCGGGTTACCAATCGCATTGTGTTGCCACTTTCGGGCTGGCTGCCCATGTGGTCGGTGGTCGAGCATGTGGGACGGCGCTCCGGCAAGATCTACCGCACGCCGGTGTCAGCGTTTCGCACCCAGGATGGCGGTGTTGCGATCTTGCTGCCGTATCGGCCGGACCGGGATTGGGTGAAGAACCTGCACGCGGCCGGCGGTGGCCGGGTCAAACTGTACGGCAAGACATTTGACGTCACCGATCCTCGCGTGGTGCCGACGCGGGAAGCGCTCGGCTTGCTGAAGTCACCCTGGCGCCAGCTGCTGGGGTCGACCGGGGTCGAATCGACGCTGCTGCTCACCCGCGCCGGCTGAAGACTGTCAGGGCAGCAGATCCAGCGCACTGGTAAGGGTCTGCAATATCCCTTGATTGATCTGTTCCAGCGAAGCCCACAGCGGCACAGCGTCATCGAACGATGTCGAGTCGCTTGCATTCATCACCGCGACGGCCAGATCGTCGCGTGCATTGAGGATGCCGGCGGTGATACTGGTGACCGGGTCGGTCAGCATATTTTCGAAAACGGTCGCAAACGACGGCGCGCCCAGGCCACCCTGGACGGCTTCCTGCAGACTCAGCACCGAGAAGATCACCGGCAACTCGATGTCTTTGATCGCCAGCGGCACATTATTGATGATGGCCGTCAGGGTGTTCTCCGGATCGGCCAGCATCGCGTTGACGATGGTCACGATGTTCGGAATCAACTCCGGTGACGTCAGCCGATCCACTACCGATGGCACGTCCTGGGGAACGCCGAATACCGTTGTCTGACCGCCGAATATCTCGTTGAACTGCTCGGCGCCCATCGCCGCTTTGATCTGGTTGTACTCGAGGTTGCCGGCCAGCCAGGCCAGGCCGTTGTTCTGATGGTGCGCGTAGTCCCATTCAAACAAGCGCTCTTGGAGGTCGGCGGCACGTTCGGCAGGAGTGATCAGCGGAGTGTCGGCCGGAAGTTCCTCGCGGACGTCGGCGATGTCGACCACCTCGGCTTGTACCGGCGTGGTCGCAATCTCACCGGACAGACCTTGCCACCGCAGCCAGACCTCTCCGTGGTCGACACCACCGGTGTCGAGCCAGTTCGCGACACCGGGGTCTTGACTGCTGATGACGTAGTAGGTGAAGCCGTCGGCAGCGTGGAACACCTGGGTGTCATTGAGGTTTCCGGTCGCGGTCACCGGTGCGGCGGTCTGCCCAAAAGTGTTGGCAAGCATCGCGCTTGAATACGCAGCGTCGACGTCGGGCACCTTGAGAATCAGCGCCTGACCGGGTTCGAGCGAGAAATTGCCCAGGCTGCTGATCTGATTGTTGCCCGGCAGCAACGGCCCGGGCATGAACGGGACAGTCGGCTGGATGGGGCTGAATGTGTTGTCCGGGAGCGACTGCGGGACATCCATCTGGCCGAAGTAGGTCGGGGACAGATTCTCTCTGACTTCGTTGCCGGCGACGGTAGCCAACAGCGACGAGATCTGGTTCTCCGATAGCAGCGGCAGCATGTTCGACTGGGTGACACCCTCTTCCTGGATGGTGAGGCTGTCGTGTATCTGGCCCCAGTCACCGACGGTGTCACGAATGATCACCCTGTCGCCACCGCCGATATCAACCCAATTGCCTTGCTGGACAGTGGCACTCAGGACGATGCTGTAACTCCCGTCGGGATTGGGCGTGGCGTTCGCCAAATTGAAGCCCCGCAACGGCGTGTAATCGACCGTCACGCCGTCACCCGCATTGACGGCGAAGGTCAGGTCTTGGGTGCCGGGGCCTGGGTAGACGGTGATCGTGTAGGTGTGGTCCGGGTCGACGGGCAACACGCCGTATTGGGCGTCGGGATTGGCGAGCGTCAAGAATTGCTGCATGTTGGTGGCTGGGGCATTCCATGGGTACGGCGCCCATGGAATGCCCAGAGAGTCGAACTGCGAGAAGGTCAGCGGGGGCAGCTGCGAAGCAAGCAGAGTGGAAGCGAGATTCTGCGAATACTCGTGCAGCATGGGACCCACGTCGGTCGGCCGGACAAACGGAAAGCCACTGGTATCGGCCTCGACTTGCTGTTGGGCCTGAATGAGTTGATCGATCACCGGTTGCAGCGGGTTCGGCTCGGCGACCGCGTGCGGAGACAGCGTGAACAACGCCAGCGCGCCGGTCGCCATGCTGGCCGCCGTCCCGGCCAGCCGAACAACTCGCTGCGATCCGGTTGCCATCGTTCTCCGTGCAGCTTAGAACAATGCCGCGAAGATGTCGCTGAACATCATCGCCGTATCCCCTGCCGCTTGTCCGCCGGTGTCGTTACCGATGTTCTGAATGGCGTCGACGATGTCGTTGAACATCGCTTCGGGCAACTGGGCGACCGCGGTGTTGAGGTTTTGCGTGCCAACTTGAATCGCATCTTCGATGGTCGTCAGATCCCCGCCCATCAATGCCTGCCAGATGTTCCAGGTCTCGGTTTGCTGCACGATGATCACGTGGCGGAGGTCCACGAGCAGCTCGGTCAACAATCCCGGATCCTGCGGGATCATCTGGCCGTTCCAGCTGACCAGCGTCCAGCCGTCGGTGGGATTGCCCTTGATTTCGACGACGCCGCCGTTGGGCAGCAGCGGATATCCGTCGTTGTCGGCCAGGATGGTTTCAATGGTCAGCGGCAAGAAGAACGAGATGTCGGGATTGTTGACGTTGAGCGTGACCCAGGCAGCAAGGTCCGCTTCGTTGTTGAACGCCACCGCGGTGATCTCACCGTTGTCGCTGACGACCGGATTGGCCATGGCGGCGTTGTACATCGTCTCGACAGCGTCGGTGAATTTCTCGTTGAGCACCACGCCGTTGGGGTCCTCCACCGAGCCGGGTATGGGCACTCCCACAAGTCCGAACAGGGTCCACAACATCGGGGTCAGTTCGTAGAGGTAGCCGTACAGGCTTGACAGTGGCGCGCCGGCATAGATGCCGCTGTCAATCTCGTTGAGGCCGGACAGGATCTGGATATCATGATTTTCCAGATCGGCGAACGGCGCGGCGGTATTGATGTCCCTGATCGCCTCCCCGGAGAAGATCCCGGCGACATGGTCGCCGAGCTCGTCGTGAAGTTGGTTCGCGACATCCTGCGCCTGTTGTTCACCGAGCTCACTGAGCGGAGGCCCGGGGTGATCCGGCGAGGGGGTGACGACTTCGTTGGCCGGCGGCATCCGTTGTCCGTGCCGCACGAAGTCGATGACGATATCTTGCGCATCTTGCGCATCTTGCGCTTCGTCGCTGGTGAGTTGGATGTCGATCGGGTGCACGTCGGGGCCGGGTGTCGCCATCGGGGTAATGGCGATGACGCCGGCGCCGATCAGGGCCACGGCGGCGACGACGTACGGGCGATACCTGACCTGCATCCTGCTGCCTTTCTGGATCAGCTTTAAGCGCCGAGGTTCGTCAGCGCGTCGACGATGTCGGTGAACACCGCTTCGGGGAATTGGGCCATTGCGGTGCCGACGTTTTGGATGCCTTCGGCAAGCGTGTCCTGGATCAGCGTCGGATCGCCGTTGAGGATTGCCTCGAAGATGTTCCATTCCGCTACCTGCACCGGCAGCGCCACATCACGCAGGTCGACGAACAGGGCCGAGAGCAGATCAGGATTTTCCGGGATGGCTTCGCCGTCCCAGCTGACCAGCGTCCAGCCGTCGGTGGGGTTGCCCTGAATTTCGACGATGCCGGTGTTGGGCAACAAGATTGTGGAAAGCCCGTTCGGGACGGTGTGGGATTCGGCGATGCGCTCTAAAAAGAACGGAATATCGGGGTTTTTGACGTTCATCAGCGCCCAGACAAAGATCGACGCTTCGCTGTTGAACGCCACATCGGTGATCTGGCCGTTGTCGCTGACGACCGGGTTGGCAATGGCGGCGTTGTACATCGTGTCGATGGCGTCGGTGAACCTGTCGTTGAACACCACTCCGTTGACGTCGGACGAGCCCGGGGCGGGCAGCAACGCCAGGCCGAATGGCGCTCCCAGCGACCACGCGCCCGCGGTCAGGAAAGCGATTCGCCCGCCGAGGCTTTCGATCGGATCCAGCGCGTAGATACCGGCGTCGATTTCATTCAGCCCGGGCAGTATCTGCGAGGTCATGTGCTCGAGCTCCGCGAACGGCGCGGCGGTTCCCATCTCCCGCAGGCCCTGCCCTTCGAAGATGCCGGCAACCGGGCCGAGTTCGTCGAACAGTTGATTCCCGACGTCCTGCGCCTGCTGCAAGCCGTGCTCGCTGAGCGGAGCCCCTGGAAACGCCGGAGACGGAGTGAGCAGGTTCTCGAACGGCGAGATCATCTCCGCGTGCCGCACGACGTCGATGACGACATCTGGCTCGTCGCCAGCAGTGAGCGCAATGTCGGCCACATGGCGATCAGGGCCCGGCGCTGCTATCGGGGTGACGGCGATGACTCCGGCGCCGATGACCGCGATGCCGGCAGTGACGTACGGGCCAAACCCAAGCCGCATGCTGCGCCTCCCGACCTGACAAAAACCTGAGAGATTTGTTACACCACGCTTAATGGTCCCGGTTGACGGGGCCGTAGAACAGGGGCATTACGCACCGACAGCAATCAATAGTGGTGCATGGTGCACCTGTGCCGGTTACGCTCCGCGGATGGACTGGGATCAGCCGTCGAAGCGGGTGTGCGAGCTGATGCAACTGGGCGCCAGGATGATCATCGACAGCCCCGAGGACCGACTCGATCGGATAAACAAGGCGACCCTGACGCCGGAGTACATGCGCGCCATTGCCAGCGATCCGGTGCTCGCCGAGGCGGTCCGGCGCAGCAATCGATCGAATCGGCTGCACTGGGCGGCCGCCAACATCAGCCACCCCGGTGAGCCCGTACCGCCCAATCTCGGGCCGGAGTCGCTCACCATCGCGCGGCACCTGGTTCGGCGCGGCCTGGACGAGTCGACGGCGGTGGACGCATACCGGGTCGGGCAAAACGTGGCGTGGCGGGCCTGGATGCAGATTGCGTTCGCGCTGACTTCTGATCCCGACGAATTGCGTGAGCTGCTTGATGTCTCGGCGGCCTCGATCGGGTCGTTCATCGACGCCACGATCGCCGGCATCTACCACCAGATGCGGCTCGAACGCGATGAGCTCACCCGCGGAACGCACGCTGAACAACGGGAAACTGTCGCGCTCATCCTCGACGGTGCACCCATCACACCGCAGCACGCCGAGAACCGCCTCGGTTATCGCCTTGGCCAGAGCCACACCGCGGCGGTGATCTGGGGGGACGAATCGACCACGACTTCGTCCGACTTAGACCGTGCCGCGGATGCGTTGGCGCACAACGCCGATGGGCGCCGATCGCTTTCGGTGCTGGCGGGTGCCGCCACCCGATGGGTGTGGGTGCCCGGCGCCGACGGCCCGGATCTGACCGGTGTTGCCGCAGCGATCAGTCAACTGCCCGGCGTGCGAATCGCCGTCGGCCCCACGGCGGCGGGAATCGATGGCTTCCGGCGCAGCCATTTCGACGCGATCACCACTCAACGCACGGTGGTGCGGCTCGGCTCGACCCAGCGAGTTGTCGGCTTCACCGATGTTGAGCTGATCGCGCTGGTCACCGCCGATCCCGAACGGGCGGACCGCTTCATCAAACACACCCTCGGTGAGTTCGAGTCGGCGGACGCCGAACTGCAGCGAACGGTTCTCACCTTTATCCACGAGCAGTGCAACGCCTCGCGGGCGGCTGCGAGCCTGTTCACACATCGGAATACGTTGTTGCGCAGGCTTGCCCGCGCTGACGAGCTGCTGCCGAAGCCGCTCAAGGAGAGTAGCGTACATGTTGCCGTGGCGTTGGAAGCTTTGCGCTGGCGCGGCGCGGCGCGTTAGGGCTCTCAGACCGGCACAGTGCGCAGCGCGGCGGGAAGACTGGGCAAAAAGTGTTCGGTGGCGAACGCTCGCAGGTCGTCGGCGGTGCGCAGCGGGCGGCGGCTCGGCAGCAGCAATACCATTGCCGCGTAACGCAAGATGGTCTCGGCCAGCTCGTCGACGGCGGCTGACCCGATGCGCTCGGCGAACCCATCGGGGAAGATCACCCGCAGCGCGGCCGCCGTCCGCTCGACCGCGGCACCCCAATGCTCGTTCGCCAACTCGAGCGTCAAGCCGGGCTCTTCGGCGATCATCCGGGTAAGCACGCGATGCCGGCGAAACCGCATGATCGACAACACAAACGCCTCGACATAGTAATTCGACTGCGGCCGGCGGCTTTTCAGTTCGTCGGCGATGTCGGCGAACAGCGCCGCGTTCTCCCGGTCGATGACGGCGGCCACCAGCTCGTCGCGCCCGGCGAACCGTCGGTAGATGGTGGTGCGGCTGACCCGGGCGCGTCGGGCAACGTCGTCGAGCGCGACCCGGCGAAAGCCGTGCTGCTCGAACTCGACGACCGCGGCGTCGAGGATGGCGCGCGTGGCCGGATCGACGGAGCCCTCAGCGGGCGAAGCCGGCACGAGCAAACCTGTTGTAGCGCAACCGTATCGGTAGATGATCCCACAGCCAGTTGACCGGCGCCGAACGGCAGATGGCGGCGAAGCGCTGATAACGGCGCTCCTGGCGCGCACTCCACGGCAGGTTGAGCAGGCTGCGGGCCTGTGGCGGCAGCCCGCCGGTGGTCAAAAACGCCGCCACCGGGTTGAACAGCGGCGAAATCATCCGCCATACCAGCGGCGGCACGCCCTTGGGGCATGGAAAGCCCTTGGTGACATATCCGACGCCGTATTTGGCGGTCTTGTGCGCCACCACCACGTTGTCGAGCATCTCGGACCAATAGCGTTGGAACTCGGCGTAATCGGCCGGCATGAAGCGATCACTGACTCCGTAGCGGCGATACCAGGTCTTCGACTCGAGGTAAATCTGCCGCTTCTCCTCGTCGGTGAGTCGCTTGACGAAGGTGTCGGCGAAGTAGAGCACCTGGTCGACGAAGGTGGCGTGTGCCCAGTAATAGGTCTGCGGATCCAGCGCGTGGTAGCGCTCGCCGGTGGGCATCGTGCCCTTGATCTCGTGGTGGAAGTCGCGCACCTGTTGGCCCGGATTGTCGTCGTCAGAACCGTAGACAGTCATGAAGATGGGCGGCAGCGAACGCTTGACCCGCGCGGCGGTGTCGGAAAAGAACACCGAGTGATCCAAGACGCCCTGCCCGAGCTCGGCGAGCATGTTCTGCAGCACCGCGGGCCGTGGGCCGACCAAGAACATGCGGTTGTCGCCGAAGTAGCGCCACACCAGCGATCGCGGACCCAGCGGCAGGGCCTCGGCGGTCTCGGGGGCGGTCTCGGGCTGCCGAGCGAGCTCCGTCATGCGGAACAGTGTTACATATTCTGGCCTTTGTACCAAGCCCTCGGTCAGGGGCGCCCGCGCCCCACGGCGGCGATATCACGCAGACCCCCGATAACGAAACGGTTACGGCGAGTGTTAAAGTTGCTTAGTGACTTCGCAGATATACCGAATTCAATTTCCACCCGCCAATTCAGAACGACTTGCCCAAGACGAGGTCTTATTCAAGCTGATCGAGAATGGCGAGTCACGCGAGCTGCGGTTTCACGATTACGCGGAGATCTACAAGCGCCCGGGCCTGTACGAGGAGCTTTTCTACGGACGGCTGCGCTGCAATTCACCAGGCAAGGTCATGGAACTCCTGCAACGCGCGTTGCGCACCGAGCGCGAGCCGCTGACAGAGTTGCGGGTGCTCGATCTGGGCGCCGGCAACGGGATGATGGGTGATGAGTTAAAGCGTGAGGGAATAGCCCGATTGGTCGGTGTGGATATCGTGCCGGAGGCGCGCGATGCCGCCTACCGGGACCGGCCCACCGTCTACGACGCCTACTACATCGCGGACCTGGCGGATCCGGACCCGCAACTGCACGATGAACTCGCCGAGTGGAGTTTCGACTGCCTGACCTGCGTCGCGGCGCTGGGATTCGGCGATATTCCACCGCGGGCGTTTTTCAACGCGATGAAGCTCATCAAGACTCATGGCTGGTTGGCGTTCAATATCAAGCATTCATTTTTGAACCCGGATGAGCAGACCGGATTCTCCCGGCTGATACGCGCCCTCATCTTTTCGAAGTATCTCGATATCTACCACCTCGAGTTGTATCGCCACCGGCTGTCGATGGAGGGTACGCAGCTGTTCTATTACGCGTTCGTCGGCCGGTTGACCGCATCGATTCCGGACGACTTTCTGGAGGCTCACGGCATCGGCGGCTAGCTGGCCCGGCTCCCCCGGGCCGGTTGGTCTCAACTTGTCATCGATTCGATTGCGTCGCCGGGGAGCGCCGGTCCACGCGGCATGATGTCGCTCATGCTTGAGCTGTCTCGTCGTGCCCTGCTGCGTCTGGGTGCCGGTGCGACGCTTGGCGCGACGGGTGTGTGGGCGCTGAGCGGCTTGCTGGATCCGTCCGAAAGCCCGGCAACCCCAACACCAATCGAGCCGGTGGCCGGCGGCAGCGCGTTTCCGACCCGGGTGTCCGGCTCGTTCATCTCGGCGGCCCGCGGCGGCATCGAGACGAACTGGATCATCGCCCGGCCACCCGGCCAGACCGGGATGCTGCGGCCGGTGATCGCGCTGCACGGCAAGGACAGCGACGCGGCCGGTGTGATGGGCCTCGGCGTCGAGGAGGGCCTCGCCGAGGTGGTCAGGGCCGGCCGGGCGCCGTTCGCCGTGGTCAGCGTCGACGGCGGGAACAGCTACTGGCATCGGCGGGCCAACGGCGAGGACTCCGGCGCGATGGTGCTGGACGAGCTGCTGCCGCTGCTGTCCACCATGGGGCTGGACACCTCGCGGGTGGGTTTCATGGGCTGGTCGATGGGCGGGTACGGGGCGATGTTGCTGGGCGCCCGGCTGGGCCCGCAACGCACCGCCGGGATCTGCGCGGTGAGCCCGGCCCTGTATACGTCGTACGCGGGCAGTGCGGCCGGCGCCTTCGACAGCTTCGACGACTGGGTGCAGAACTCCGTGTTCGGCCTGTCGGCGCTGTCGTCGATTCCGCTGCGAGTGGACTGCGGCACCGGTGACCGTTTCTACCCGGCCACCCGCCAATTCGTCGCCCAGCTGCAGACACCGCCGGCGGGGGGCTTCCCGCCCGGCGAACACGACGTGGCGTTTTGGCGTGCGCAGCTGCCGGCCGAGCTGGCCTGGATGACGTCCTGACCGGGTTACCGGCTGTATCGGCTCCGCCGCAGATCGGCCAGCCCGACCACCACCAGCACGCCGGTAGCCGCCGCCAACAGCAGGGTCAGCAGCAGCATCGGCGGGTCGTACGCCACGGACGTGGTGACAGGCTGGCCGTCGAGCACCGGCTCGATGAATTCAACGGACCGTACCTGTGCGGCGGCCAGCACACCGGCCGCGGCGGCCGCGCAGGCCGATAGGAGTTCGATGATCGCCCGACGACCCGGCCTCACCAGCGCGACCCGGCGTCGTCATCGTCGTCGACTTCCGGTTCGGGGACAGTCTCGACGCGTTCCTCGACCAACGGGGTCAGCGCCGCCCGCAGCAGCCGGTGACGCCGGGCCCAGGCCTGCGCGTGACGGCCGCCGGTGAGCCGCAGTCCGATGCCCACCCGTCCTTTGGGCACCCCGGTCAGCTCACCGAGTGCGCGCGCCGACTGCCAGCGCTCCAGCTCCTTCTCGGTGGCCAGCGGATTATCGGCTTCGGGATAGACCCGCACGATGTCGGCCACTTTGATGGTCTCGGTGCCCTGGCGCAGCGTCTGGGGGGTCAATTCGACCGAGGTGTGGATGCGCGCGGCCTTCACCTGCAAGGCGACGAACGCGGAAACGATCACCAGGAAGAATCCCGGGACCAACGGCTGCCACCCGTAGCCGCCGGAATGCTCGATCAGCAGCATCGCCGCCGCCGACAGTGGACCGGTCAGCACCCAGTACCAGCTGGCGCCTACCTCGCGGAACAACGGAGCCTGTTTGGTGTCCGTGTCTGTGGTCACTGCACTTCCATCTCTGATCTCGCCCGGCGACACATGGCCGTGGATCAGCCTAATCGGCTACCTGGTGAAGTAGGCGTGGGCGTCGGGACGGTGCAGTAGATACATGCCGCCGGCGATCAGCACGCAGCCGACGATGCCGGTGACCGCACAGATCACCGCGGCCAGCGGCGGCCAGTCCGCGCGGAACAGCCGGGTACCGACGTAGACGATGGCGGCCACGCCGCCGCCGGTCAACACCGTGCGCGCCCAGCGATATCCGGCGCGCATCAGGATCAAAAACGTCACGACCATGGCGCACACCACCAGCGCGAACAGCCCGGAGGCGACGTAGACCAACCCCGATGCGTGATGGCGCGGCGAGGCGACCAGGTCAACCGCGTAGCCGGTCACCATCAGCGGCACGGCCGCCAACCACAACCAGAAGCCGGTATCGACGTCCACCGGCCGGGTGGGCGGCGTTGGCGGTGCCGGTAAGCCCGGAGGCACCGGCGGTACCGGCGGTCCCGGCGGCCCGGGCGGGTAACCCGGCCAATTCGCCGGGCCGCTCATGACAGCCAGCCCGCCGCCTCGGCGGCCCAGTAGGTCAGCACGATGTCAGCACCGGCGCGGCGGATGCCGGTCAGCGACTCCAGCACCGCGGCGCGACGGTCGATCCAGCCGTTGGCCGCGGCTGCGGAGATCATCGCGTACTCCCCCGACACCTGGTAGGCGCCAACCGGTACGGGAGATATCGACGCCGCGGCCGAGACGATGTCCAGGTAGCCCATCGCCGGTTTGACCAGCACGATGTCGGCCCCCTCGTCGAGATCCAGCTGCACCTCACGCTGCGCCTCGCGGGCGTTGCCCGGCTCCTGCTGATAGGTGCGGCGGTCACCGGACAGGCTGGAGCTCACCGCCTCCCGGAACGGCCCGTAGAACGCCGACGCGAACTTGGCGGCATAGGCCATGATCACCACGTCGGTGTGCCCGGCGGCGTCCAGCCCGTCCCGGATCGCGGCGACCTGCCCATCCATCATCCCGCTCGGCCCCACCACGTGGGCGCCGGAATCTGCTTGCGCCACAGCCATTTCCACATATCTGGCCAGGGTAGCGTCGTTGTCGACCCGGCCGCGAGCGTCGAGGACCCCGCAATGCCCGTGGTCGGTGAACTCGTCGAGGCAGGTGTCGGCCATCAGCACGGTAGCCTCGCCGAGGTCTTTGGCCAGATCACGTAGCGCCAGGTTGAGGATGCCCTCGGGGTCGGTGCCGGCCGACCCGACGGCGTCTTTGTCTTGCTCGCGAGGCACCCCGAACAGCATCAGCCCGCCCACCCCGGCCGCCACCGCGTCGGCGGCCGCGCTGCGCAGCGAATCGCGGGTGTGCTGGACGACACCGGGCATCGAGGCGATCGGTCGTGGCTCGTCGATGCCGTCGGCGACGAACATCGGCAACACCAAATGCCGTGGCTCGACCGATGTTTGGGCGACCAGGCGGCGCATCGCCGGGCTTGAGCGGAGCCGACGCGGGCGCTGCCGGGGGTAGGGCATTACTGCCTCCCGTGACGACCCGCTGCGCCCGGCCGCGTCCTATGGTGGCGGCCCGCTGCGCCCGGCTTCGCCGCGCTTACGATCGCCACGGCTAGCGCCTGCGGCTCTTCTTACGCGGCGGTGGCAGCGCGCCCTCGGCTCGTAGCCGGGCGGCGTGCTCGGCCAGCGCCTCGATCAGCGGGCCCATCGCGGCGGTCTCGGGTTGCACGTCGACGCGCAGGCCGAACTCGGCTGCCGTCTCGGCGGTCTTGGGCCCGATGCAGGCCACGATGGTGCGGGCGTGCGGCTTGCCGGCGATGCCGACCAGGTTGCGCACCGTCGACGACGACGTGAAGCACACCGCGTCGAACCCACCGGTCTTGATCATCTCCCGGGTTTCCGCGGGAGGCGGCGCGGCCCGCACCGTCCGGTATGCGGTGACGTCCTCGATCTCCCAGCCCCGCTCGCGCAGTCCCTCGGCCAGGGTCTCGGTGGCAATGTCCGCCCGCGGCAACAGCACCCGGTTGACCGGGTCGAAAACGCTGTCGTAGGGCGGGAATTCGTCGAGCAGACCCAGCGAGGACTGTTCGCCGGACGGCACCAGCTCCGGGCTGACGCCGAACGCGCGGACCCGGTCGGCCGTCGCCTCGCCGACGCAGGCGATCTTCACGCCGGAGAACGCGCGGGCGTCCAGACCGAACTCGCCGAACTTCTCCCACACTGCGCGCACCGCGTTGGTGGACGTGAACACCACCCACTGGAAGCGGCCGTCGACCAAACCCTTGACCGCGCGCTCCATTTGGGCGGGGCTGCGCGGCGGCTCGACGGCGATGGTCGGCACCTCGACCGGCAGCGCGCCGTGCGCGGTCAGCCGTTCGCTCATCTCGCCGGCCTGGTCCTTGGTCCGCGGCACCAGCACGGTCCAGCCGTACAGCGCCCGGCTCTCCCACCAATTCAGCTTGCCCCGGTTGGCCACTGTCTTTCCGATGGTCACCACCACCGGGCCGGTCAACGGGCCGGCGGGATCGCTCGCGCCCAGCGGGGCGCCTTCGGCCAGCGTGCTGAGCGTGGACTCGACCGAGCGCTGCGCGCAGGTGGTCCCGGAGCCGGTCACCACGCACGGCGTCGTCTCGGTCAGCCCGTATTCGATCAGCGTGCGCGCGGCGTCGGCCACATGCGACGCGGTGGCCTGCAGGATCAACGGCCCGGGCGCGGCGGCCAGCGCCGCCCAGTCCACATCGGAGCGCACGTCGGCGACCGTGTGCGAGGAGCCCAGCGGCAGCCCGGCGTACGTCGGTACCGCCGAGGTGGGGGCCAGGCCGGGCACGACCTCGAATTGCAGGTGGCTGCGCGCCACCGCGTTCACCTCGGTGATGACGGCGTCCACCGACAGCGGATCACCGGCCACCAACCGCACAACGTCATGTCCTGAACGCGCCTCGGCCGTCAGCGTTTTGGCGACCTCGGCCGGCTCGCCCAGGGCGGGCCGGATGTCGGGACCCGCCGACACCACCGCGGCGGGGGCGTCGTCAGCCGCGCCCTCGGGCGCCTCGGTTGCGCTCTGGGGCGCTGCTTCGGCCGGACCGGACACCGGTGGCAGGCCGGTGCCGATCAAGGCCAGTACCGGCTCGGGCACATCGGGGTCAGTGAACACCAGGGGCGCGTTCGCCAGCACGGTCGCGGCGCGTGTCGTGAGCAGGCCCGGGTCTCCGGGGCCGGAGCCCACGAACATGATGCGGCCCGGCTTCGGCTTTCGCCCTCGTGTCGTCATCTGCTACTCCCACTCATTTCGCGCGCGAGTTCTACCGCGCGCCCGACATGAGTTCCCGTGCGCCCAACTCGAACAGCTCCGCGGCCACGGAGAGCCCCAGCTCTCGTGCCCGACCCGGACTGCCGATGCCGGACGCGCGGATCACGTCGGATCCGTCCAGCGCCGCCACGCAACCGCGCAGCGACAGCTCCTCGAAGACGCGGCCGTCCTCATCGATGGACTCGACCACCTCGGCGATCGCGCCCACCGGTGCGGAGCAACCCGCCTCCAGTTCGCCGAGCAGGGCACGCTCCGCGGTGACGGAAGCGCGAGTATCGGCGTCGTCGAGCGCTGCCAACAGTGCCGCCAACCTCCGGTCCTCAGCGCGGCACTCCACGGCGAGCGCACCCTGAGCCGGCGCCGGCAACATCTGCACCGGCTCGAGCGTCTCGGTGACGTCGTCGAGGCGGCCCAGCCGGGCCAAACCGGCCCTGGCCACCACGATCGCGTCGAGATCACCGCTGCTTACCCTGTTCAACCTGGTATCTAGGTTGCCTCGTAGGGGGCGGATTTCCAAACCGAGACCCAATGCTCTAAGCTGTGCGGCCCGCCGCGGGGACGAGGTGCCCACCACCGAGCCGGGCGGCAACTCCGCCAACACCAGCCCGTCGCGGGCCACCACGGCGTCGCGCGGGTCCTCACGGGGCGGTATCGCCGCCACGGTGAACCGCGGATCGTCGGCAGTCGGCAAATCTTTGTGCGAATGCACCGCGGCGTCGACGCGGCCGTCTTCGATTGCTTCCCGCAACGCCGCGGTGAATACCCCGACGCCGATGGTGGCGATGGGTTCGGTCGATCGGTCGCCCTCGGTGCTGATGGTGACCAGCTCGGCGGCGTGCCCGTTGGCGATCAGGCGGTCGCGGACGCCGCCGGCCTGGGTGGTGGCCAGTAGGCTACCGCGGGTCCCTATCCGGATCACGTCGACCAAGCGGCTACTCAGAACCGTCGGAAGTGCTTGTGACCGTAGGCAATTCGCCTGCAGTGGCGACGGCGTCCACCGCGGTCTGGTCGAGTTCGAACAGCTCACGCAGCGCCTCGGCGTAGCTGTCCCCACCGGGCGCGCTGGCCAACTGTTTGATCCGCACAGTGGGGGCGTGCAGCAGCTTGTCGACCACTCGGCGCACGGTGCGGGCCACCTCGTCGCGCTGAGCGGTGTCAAGGCCGGGCAATCGGTTGTCCAGCCGCAGCAGCTCGGCCTCTACCACCTCGGCGGCGCGCTGGCGCAGCGCGGTCACCGTCGGGGTGACTTCGGACATCCGCTGGCCGGCCAGGTAGCTGGCCACTTCGGCGGCGACGATGTGGCGCGCGGCGTCGGCGTCGGCGGCCGCCGCGCGCGCGGAGGGCTCGCGCTGCACACGTTCCATGTCGACGACCCAGACGCCGGGCAGTCCGGCCACCGTCGGGTCGACGTCACGCGGCATGCCCAGATCGCAGATCACCAGGGGCTGAGTGGTTTCGTCGCGGCGGGCGGCGGCCAGGGCGTGATGCACATCAGCCAGCGAAACCACCGGGCGCACCGCGCCCGTGCAGCTGACCAGGATGTCGACGCCGGTCAGCGCGCCGGCCAGCTGATCGAGCCCGTACGCCTCGGCGCGGGCGCCCTTTTCTCGGACCTTGCGGGCCAGCCGCTGCGCGCGCGGCAGCGACCGGTTGATGACGTGGACCTGCTCGACACCGGCCCTGGCCAGATGGGCCGCCGCCAGCGCGCCCATCGCGCCGGCTCCGACCACCGCGGCGGTCTTGTCGCTGAGGCCGTGCAGCCGGCTGTCAGCCATGCCGAGCGCCACCGACACCACCGACGCACCGGCCGCGTCGATCGAGGTCTCCGAATGAACCCGTTTGCCCACCGCCAGCGCGCGCTGCGCCAGCTCGTGCAGCACCCGGCCGACGGTGCGGTTGGCCTCGGCGGTGGCGTAGGCGCGGCGCACCTGGCCGAGCACCTGCTGTTCGCCGATCACCGCCGAATCCAGGCCGCTGGCCACCGCGAACAGATGCTCGACGGCGGCTTCGCTGTAGCGGACGTAGGCGTATTTGGTGAGGTCGCCCAGTGACATTCCGGAATGGTCAGACAGCGCCTGCCCGATCACCGACAGACCGCCGTGGAAGGCGTCGACCACGGCGTAGACCTCGACGCGATTGCAGGTGGACAGCATCATGGCCTCGGTCACCAGCGGTGACTGCAGCACCTGGTCGACGATCTTGATCTGGTCCGCATCGTCGCTGGACAGTTGCTCGAGAATGGAGACCGGTGCGCTGCGGTGCGAGACACCGAAGAGCAGGACGCTCACGGCTGAATCACCTGGCCTGCTCCCTTGCTTTCACCAGTGAACGAACTGACATTTACGGTAGTCGTTCGAGGGTAGCCCACCAAATTCCGGCTGCCGTCTCAACCGGCGCCGAGGTCGGCGCGCAGGCGGGGCTCGTCGACCTCCCAGTAGCTGTGCTCGCGGCCGTCGAGCAGCACCACCGGCAGCCGATCGCCGAACTCGGCCCGCAGCCGAGGCTCACCGGCCGCCGCAGCGGCGTCGACGTCGGTGGCCGACAGGTCGAAACCCAATTCGGCGGCCAGCCCGGCCAGTTGGGCGTAGGCGCGCTCGCAGATGCTGCACCCGGCGCGGGTCAGCAACTGCACTCGGCGGCGGCTTTCGCTCACACACCCAGTCTGCAGGGTGGGCGGATAGTGTTGAAGTGACAGTGGCTACTCGTGAAAAGCTCTACGAAAGGAGGTCGACGATGGCGTCGGAGAGCTCCGGCCGCGCCGACCTCGAGAAGCTGGCCTCCAACGCCAGCGCCGAACGCGCGCTCGACGACCGGCCCGCCCCGGACCAGGCTCCCGAACGGCCGCCCGTCGACTTGACCGCGGCCGCGTTCTTCGATGTGGACAACACCATGGTGCAGGGTTCGTCGCTGCTGCACTTCGGCCGTGGGTTGGCCGCCCGCAAATACTTCACCTACCGGGATGTGCTGGGATTCATCTACGCGCAGGCCAAGTTTCAGCTCATCGGCCGGGAGAACAGCAACGACGTCGCGGTAGGCCGGCGTAAAGCGCTGGCGTTCATCGAGGGCCGGCCCACAGCCGAGTTGATGGGCCTCGGTGAGGAGATTTACGACGAGATCATCGCCGACAAAATCTGGCCCGGCACCCGCGAATTGGCGCAGATGCACCTCGACGCCGGCCAGCAGGTGTGGCTGGTCACCGCGACGCCCTACGAGCTCGCGGTGACCATCGCGCGCCGGCTCGGCTTGACCGGTGCGCTGGGAACGGTGGCCGAATCGGTCGACGGGGTCTTCACCGGCCGGCTGGTCGGCGACCTGTTGCACGGCACCGCCAAAGCCCACGCGGTGCGCTCGCTGGCCATCCGGGAAGGCCTCAAGCTCAAACGCTGCACCGCCTATTCCGACAGCTACAACGACGTGCCGATGCTGTCGCTGGTCGGCACCGCGGTCGCGATCAACCCCGACGCCCGGCTGCGCGCCCTGGCCCGCGAACGGGGCTGGGAGATCCGCGACTTTCGCACCGCGCGTAAGGCCGCCCGGATCGGGGTGCCCTCAGCGCTGGCGCTGGGGGCGGCCGGCGGCGCGCTGGCCGCGACGGTGTCGCGTCGCCGCGAGCGCGGTTGACACGTAAGCGTGGCGCTCTTGACGGCAATCTCGCTGATAAGCTGCGCCGCTGAGCATCCATAGGAGCGGAGAACAGCGCATGGCAGTGCCCGAAGGCGCCCAAGACCTCATCGGAACGCATTACCGGTACCCCGACTACTTCGAAGTCGGGCGGGAGAAGATCCGTGAGTTCGCCCGCTCCGTCAAAGACGATCACCCCGCGCACTACGACGAGGCCGCCGCCGCCGAGGCCGGCTACACCGGCCTGGTGGCGTCGCTGACCTTTCTGGCGGTGGCGGGCCGGCGCGTCCAACTGGACGTCTTCACCAGGTTCGACATCCCGATCAACCTCGCGCGGGTGTTGCACCGCGACCAGAAGTTCATCTACCACCGGCCGATCGTCGTCGGCGACCGGCTGTACTTCGACACCTATCTGGACTCGGTCATCGAGTCACACGGCACGGTGATCGCCGAGATCCGCAGCGAGGTCACCGACGCCGACGAAAAGCCGGTGATCACCAGCATCGTCACTATGCTGGGGGAATCGTCCAATCCGGATGCCGACGCCGCCGCGACGATCGCCGCCATTGCATCCATCCGTGGCGGGGCCGCAGTGGCAGCCGCTACCAACCAGGGGGCAACCGACCAGTGAGCGGCGATCTCACACCGCATTTCGGCGACGTCCAGTCCCACTACGACTTGTCTGACGACTTCTATCGGCTGTTCCTCGACCCGTCGCAGACCTACAGCTGCGCGTATTTCGAGCGTGACGACATGACGTTGGAGGAAGCGCAGCTGGCCAAGATCGATCTGTCGTTGGGCAAGCTGGGCCTGCAGCCCGGCATGACCCTGCTCGACATCGGTTGCGGTTGGGGCGCCACGTTGTGCCGGGCGGTCGAGCGCTACGACGTCAACGTAATCGGGCTGACGTTGTCGAAAAACCAGGCCGCGCATGTGCAGAAGGCACTCGAGGCGTTGGACAGCCCACGCTCCAAACAAGTGCGGCTCGAAGGCTGGGAGCAATTCCACGAGCCGGTGGACCGGATCGTGTCGATCGGGGCGTTCGAGCATTTCGGCCGTGACCGCTACGACGGGTTCTTCAAGATGGCCTACGAGGCGCTGCCGGCCGGTGGAGTGATGATGCTGCACACCATCGTCAAGCCGGAGGACGACGAGTTTGCCGAGCGCGGGTTACCGCTAACCATGCGGCATTTGCGGTTCTTCAAGTTCATCATGGACGAGATCTTTCCCGGCGGGGATCTTCCCCAGGCGTCGGCGGTCGAAAGGCACGCGGCCAAGGCGGGCTTTACGCTCACCCACAAACAGCCGCTGAGGTTGCACTACGCCCGCACCCTGGACACCTGGGCGGTCGCCCTGGAGTCGCGCAAGGACGAGGCCATTGCGATCCAGTCCGAAGAGGTTTACCAGCGCTACATGAAGTACCTGACCGGCTGCGCCGAGCTTTTCCGGGACGGCTACACCGACGTGTGCCAGTTCACCTTGGTCAAGCCGTAACAGCGCGAGCTAGCCGAAGAACACGTTGCGACGGCCGGCGAGCAACCGATACAGCGTCTGCTGGATGGTTTCGCGCACCTGGTCGGTCAGCTCGAAGGTGATCATCGGGTCCTCGGCGTCGGAGACGTCGTAGCTGTCGGTGCGGATCGGCTCCCCGAACGCGATGTGCCATTTGGACGGCAGCGGGATGATCCCGGCCGGGCCGGCGAGCGGGAACAGCGGGGTGATCGGGAAGTAGGGCACGCCCAACAACCGAGCCAGCAGCTTGACGTCGGCCAGCATCGGGTAGATCTCCTCGGACCCCACGATCGAGCAGGGCACGATCGGCGCCTTGGTGCGCAGCGCCGCGGACACGAATCCGCCGCGGCCGAACCGCTGCAGCTTGTAGCGGTCTTTGAATCGCTTCCCCAGGCCCTTGTATCCCTCCGGGAACACCGCGGTGAGCTCGCCCGAGGCCAGCAGACGGTGCGCGTCGGCGGTGCAGGCCATGGTGTGGCCCGCCTTGCGGGCGGTTTCGCCGATCACCGGCAGGTCGAACACCATGTCGGCGGCCAGCAGCCGCAAGTCTCGATGAGCCGGATGCTCGTCGTGAACCGCCACCGAGGCCATGAGCCCGTCGAACGGCAACACCCCGGCGTGGTTGGCCACCACCAGTGCAGCGCCCGTGTCGGGCAGATGCTCGACTCCGCTGACCTCGACCCGGAACCACGACTTGAAGAAGAACCTCAGCAAAGGCCGCACGATGGCATCGTTGAAATGCGGGTCGAAGCCGAACTCGTCAACGTTGTAGTCGCCGGTGATCCGTTGACGAACGAATTCGGCGACCGCGCTGACCCACCGCACCAGGTCACTGGCGGATCCGTCGTCTTCCGGTTTGGCGCTCGCCGCGCGACGACGCTGATCGATCTCACGAACAACGGCGGCAATCTGCTCGGCCGATGCCCGGCCGGTGGGCTCCGATAGCAGTGACGGATGCCGACGCGACGCCTGAGCGCGTTGACCGGCACGTCGCTGCGCAGCGGGGCGATTCGGATTCGTATGTAGGGGAATGACTTTCGCTCTGTTGTCAGCCGCCACGATTTCTACCTACCCCCACCCCATGGAATTGGTTTCCGGCCACTTATACGCTGCGCTGCGGCTACGGCACGGTTCTCCAGCGAGACTACCAACTCTGGCCGGACAATGGGAGTCAAGCTTCGGCCGCGAACATAGTCATCGAATGCTTCGGCCGTCGTCCATTTCGGCTGATAACCGAGTTCTTCGCGCATGCGGGTGGTGTCCATTACTCGGCCATAGCTGAGGTACTCGAGTTGTTCGCGGTTGATTTCGGTATAGCGATTGGCCCGTCTCAGCGAATCGAGCACCCACAGCCCGAATCCCGGTACCGGCAGCGGGATCCGGCCCGCCCGCCGAATCGCCTGCGACAGCATGATGATCCCGCTCGCGCCGATATTGAACGTGCCCGCCTTACCGGCCATCGCGGCACGCTCCAGCGCGCCCAGCGCGTCCTGCTCGTGCAGCAGCTGCAGCCGGGCATCGCGACCCAAGATGGTGGGGACAAGCGGGCCGGCCAGGTATCGCGACAGCGTGGTGTCCATCGCCGGTCCGATCATGTTGGCCAACCGCAGGATGGTCACGGCAACATCGGGCCGGCGCCGGGCCAGGCCTCGGGCATAACCCTCGATGTCGAGGCTGTCCTTGGGGAAGCCCTCCCGCAGCGGGCGGCGGCTGGTGCAGTCTTCGGTGAACATCACCGGGTCGCGCGGACTGGATCCGTAGACCTCCGACGTCGACTTCAACACCACGCGACGAACCGACGGCGCCTTCTGGCAGGCCGCGAACAATTGCATCGCGCCCATCACGTTGATCTCCTTGAGCGCCGCGCCGCCCCCGGATCGCGGCGCGAACGACGCCGCGGCCGCGTGTACCACGGTGTCGACGTCGCCGTTTCGAATCACCTTGGCGATAAAGGGGTTGCGGATGTCGGCGCGGACGAATTCGGCGCGCCCCATCCGGCGCAGCATGTCCTTGCTGGGCACGATCGCGTCGACGGCGATGACGCGGTTGATCAACGGGTTCTGAGCAAGCCGGGCCGTGAGATACCCACCCAAAAACCGGCATGCCCCGGTCACCAGAACGACTTTGGGGTAACGCACACCCTCGTTACCGGTACCGTCCGACGAGTCCACCTTGATAGCCTAGCCGCCCGACGCTACCGCGGCGTTACCGTGCAATCACGGCCGCGGCTCGGGTGTGTACAGCGGAGTTACTTACCGAGCTTTCTGCGTTGCACCCGAGTGCGGCGAAGCAGTTTGCGGTGCTTCTTCTTCGACATCCTTTTGCGCCGCTTCTTGATTACTGAGCCCATAACTCCGCTATCTGTGTGGTCGTGCGATAACCCGGTCACTCTACCTGGGCGGCCACACACAACGAAAAACGTCGGCGGTGGATCCGGGGCGCCAAGACATCACCCGAGCGCAAAAGCCAATCCGTCGAATGGGTCGGCTAGCCGGCGTCGAAGTAGGAGCTCTCCAGCATGTCGTGCACCGCCTTGGCGTGCACCCGGAAAGATCGCCCGACACGGACCGCAGGCAATTCGCCGTTGTGCACCAAGCGGTACACCGTCATCTTGCTGACGCGCATCAGCGCCGCCACTTCGGCCACTGTGAGGAATTGTGTCCTGGGCTGCTGGCCGTCGGCGGAGCCGGTGTCGCGCGCCGACTTACTGCCAGCTGAATCTCGTGCCGATGGCCCGTTCATAGACGTCATCGCAACCCAATCAGTCAGGCACATGCAGTCCCAGCGGCTTCCCCTCCGCTGGCACCCAACATGCGCATACAAACAAGGAGAATAGCGGTACTAATGGGGTTACTGCGACGGGTGTGGGGAATTCAATGAAAAATTTGTGAATTACTCCGATGTGATTCTTAGCTGCTCGGAGCGGGTTTTCGCGGCTTGAATCGCCTCGTCGACCGCGGTTCTAAAACCCCGGCGCTCGAGTTCCCGCAGCGCAGCGGCGGTCGTACCGCCCGGAGACGTCACGGCGGCGCGCAGCTGCGCGGCCGTGGTGTCCAGTGCCGGGTCGGCCGCTGCCCCGGCCCGCGCCGCCCGGTCTTGCTGCATCCGATCGAGCAACATCGCAGCCGACCCGGCCATGGTTTGCACCACCAGTTCGGTGGCCACCGGGCGGCTGAGCCCGGCGGTCACCCCGGCGTCCACCATCGCCTCGACCATCAGGAAGTAGTACGCCGGTCCCGAACCGGACACCGCGGTCACCGCGTCCAGTTGCGACTCGGAGACCGTCAGCACGTCTCCGACGGAGCCGAACAGCGCCTTCACTTCCTTGACCTGCTCGGGCGAGACGAAGCGGCCCTGTGCCAGGGCGCTGATGCCGGCGCCGACCAGCGCCGGCGCGTTCGGCATCACCCGGACCACCGGCGTCCCGGCCGGCAGTTTCGATTCCAGGTAACCGGTGGTGACACCCGCAGCGACAGTGATGAACACCTGCTCGGGGCTGTCGTCGGCTTCGGCGGCCGCACGGGCGATCTCGGCGACGACGGCCTCCACATCGGTGGGCTTCACCGCGAGGATGACGAACGTCGCGTTCTCCGCCGCCTCGGTCGCCGATGTCACCAGCACCGAATACGTGTCGGAAAGGTAGCGGGCGCGTTCGGGCAGCCGCTCGGCCACCACGAGGTCCTTGACCTGCCGCCCAGCCCGCAGCAGACCCGACAGCAGCGCTTCGCCCATGCTGCCGCCGCCGATGATCGCGATTCTGGCCATGCCGCACAGCATGGCAGACGACGGTTACGGAGCCGGCACCATGGCCAGCTGGCGGGACTGCACGACGATGCGGCCGTCGGCGTCGACGACGGTGTGGTCTTCGTCGAACCAGTCCTGGCCGATCTGCGCGCAGGAACAGATCACCCGCAACCAGCCATCGGCCGGGATGCCCCGAAGATACGCGGTGAGCTGCACGGTCGGCGCCCATCCGGTGCGGCCCACCCCGAAGGTCACCGGCGCCGACACGTCCCCGCACATCAACGCGAAAAGCACATCGGGCGCCACCCCGCGCGGGCGCACCCACATCTGGATGAGCGGCGGCCGGCCGTCGGTGGGCTGCAGCGTCTCGATCACCGGCCGCACGTCGCAGCCCTCGGCCAGGTGCACCAGCCCGGACATCGGGTGGCCGGGGCCGATCGGCGCAACGTCGGCGGGCGGTTCCGGCGCCATCAGGTCCACCACCGGGTTGGCCGAAAACAGCGGCGGCACCAGGTGTTCGGGCTCGCCGAGGGTAACGACCGCGTGCACGGCGGTACGTTCGCCCTGGCACAGTTCGACGTCGACCACGCTGATCCGCCTGCCGCGCTTGCGAACCGACGTGACCAGCCGCATCGGCCCGGGGTCGGGCGCCCACAAGAAGCTGGCCGACACCGCGACCGGTTCGACGCCGTCACCGTGGGCCGTCCGAGCGGCGTTGGCGCACAATGCCACCATCGCCCCGCCGTGCACCTTCGGCCCAATCGTCCAGTTCTTGTCGAGCTCGCCCTCAAAGACGTCGGTATCGATCGCGCAGTGCCATCGCTTCGGTGAACAACGGGGTGCTCATCGCAGCAGGTGCTTTCGGGCGAATTGCAACGACTCGGCCAGCATGGCCTCGCGTTCGTGGGCTGACCGCGCGTTTGATGTCGACACCTCCAACACGACATGGCCGGCGAAGTCGCCGCCGGCTAAGAGCTGGCACACCTCGATCACCGGTTGGTTGCCGCGACCAGGCATCAGATGCTCGTCGGTCGGCAGTCCGCTGCCGTCGCACAGGTGCAGGTGGGCCAGGCCCGAACCCATCCGCCGGGCCATCTGCAGCGCGTCGGTGCCCGCCGTCGCGGTGTGCGACAAATCCAGCGTGTAGTGCGCGTGGTCGCCGTCCAGCGGATCGTAGGACGGCGAAAAGGCCGAGATTGCGGGCCCGGGCCCGCCGCCCCGTTTACGCATCCGCTCCACCGACTGCCGAAAGAACCGGTCCGCCCGGAACGGGAACATGTTTTCCACGGCCACCACCACCTCGCTGGATTCCTCCAACGCGGCGACTTGTTCGGAAAATCCCTCGGCGTAGCGGCGCTGCCAACGGAACGGCGGATGCACGACGACGGTTTGGGCGCCAAGCGTCTCCGCGGCCCGCACGCTGCGTTCCAGTTTGGGGATCGGGTTGGCGCCCCACACCCGTTGGGAGATCAGCAGGCACGGCGCATGCACCGAGAGCACCGGCATTCGGTAACGCCGGGAAAGCTTCTTGACGGCGCCGATGTCCTGGCTGACCGACTCGCCCCACACCATCAGCTCGACGCCGTCATAGCCCAGCTTGGCCGCATACTCGAAAGCAGCCTCGGTCCTCATCGGGTAGACCGAGGCCGTCGACAGACCGACCTTGATTGCTGGGCGCACTGACCAGCTAGCCGGATTGCAACAAGGCCAGCGGCCCCAATGTGACCAGCGCCCCCACCGCGACCGCGATCAACGTGCTGCCGATGTCCTCGGTCCTGCGGACCACTCGCACCCCGACCACCAGGCCGAGGATCACCAACACCGAGAGCACCAACGCCACGATGTTGTTCCACCGCCACAGCTGGTCGAAGGCAATGAACAGGCCGGCTCCGAAAGCGACTGCCAGGATCGACTGCAGCACAATAAGACCGCCATGCACTATGGTCTCGGTGCGATCCGACCAGGCGTAGGCATCCTCGACATCGTCGACGTCGGCGACATCGGTTTCGGCGGTTGCATCGCTTTTAGCGGTTGCAGCGGTTGCTTCGGTTTCAGTGGCTTCGTCGAGCTCGAGGTAGTCCTCGTCGAGGTCGTCGGACACCAACGTGTCCCCCGGTAACTGTGCGCTCGTCGAGCCGAGATACGAGCGCACGTAGGCGGAATCCTCGACCGGCGGTTCGGCTTCGCGCACGTCGGTGTCCATCACGTCGACGGGTATTCCGGCGTAGTCCTCGAGCGGATCGGGGTTCATCCCCTCGGCCCCGGACTGCGCAGCCGCGGCGCCAGGGCGCTCCTCGTCGACGCGGACGCTCCTGCGCAGCGGCAGCGGATAGGGACTGCGCGGCTGGGCCGATTCGTGCGGACGCGGCGGCGACGACTCGGGCCAGCGCGGCTCGGCCTCCGACCAGTACGGGGTCTCGACTTTGTCGTCGGCGCGGGCCGCGCCGTTGGCCCGGCGGGCATGCGACCCCGGGCCGGGCCGGCGGGTCTGGTCGTGCTCGGCGTCCTCACTGACGACGGGGATCTCACCGGTCAGTTCGGCGACGGTCACCGCCTCGGTGTTGCCGCGCCGACGGCGCCGCCGCCCGGCCGGTGGCGGCGCGCCGAGGGTGCCATTCTTGGCCAGCAACTCGGCCACCGAGATCGGCCGGCTGCCCGGGCTGTCATTCGGTCCAGTCATGGTGCGTTGCCTCTCGATCGGCCAACTGCAGTCCGATCAACTTGCCGGCTTTTAGCATCCCGCACAGACGTCTCCACGAGGGCAGTTCCGTCAGCTTCGCTATCGAGTTTGCGCAAGATGAGACCTTCCCGCAGCGCCCACGGGCAAATGTCCACCGTTTCTATCGACAGTGCTCGCATCGTCGCCTCCGCCACCAAAGCCCCCGCCACGATTTGCGGTGCCCGCTCGGCACTGACTCCTTCCAGTTCGGCACGGTCAGCCGTGGTCATCCTAGAGATGAAAGATATGAGTTGTCTGAGGCCACTTGCGGTGAGTGTTCGCTTCACCCGAGGCCCCGCCGCCGACGGCGCCGCACCGGTCAACCGGGCCAGCGAGCGAAACGTTTTCGACGTTGCTACGGCGAGATCGGGGCTGCCGGCTTCCAGGAGGGTGGCGCTGGCTTCGGCGAGCTCGGAGTCCAGCCAATCACGCAGCATCCCGACGCGTCGACGGCCGGGCGGGTCTTCGGGCAGCCATTCACGGGTCAGACGCCCCGCACCCAGCGGCAGCGACAGCGCCACCTCCGGTTCCTCGTCGACGCCGTTGGACAACTCCAGCGAACCGCCGCCAATGTCGAGATTGATGATGCGCCCGGCGCTCCAGCCGTACCACCGGCGCACCGCCAGGAAGGTCAGCCGCGACTCGTCGACCCCGCGCAGCACCTGCAGCTCGACGCCGGTTTCCTTGCGGACCCGGGCCAGCACGTCATCGGAGTTCGGTGCATCGCGGACCGCCGAGGTGGCGAACGCCATCAGCTCCTCGCAGCCCGAGCTGGCGGCGATCTTGCTGAACTCGCCGATCGTCGAAATCAGCTTGTCGGCACCGCGGCGGGTGATCTTGCCCGAGTTATCGGTCGCCTCGGCAAGCCGCAGCGTTGACTTGGTCGAACTCATCGGCATGGGATGCCCGCCGCGGTGCGCATCCACGACGAGCAGATGCACCGTGTTGCTGCCCACGTCAAGCACACCTAATCGCACGGACACAACCTACTGCTTGTGTTCGCGAGAGTTTCAGCCGATGAGCGCTACGTTGGAAACCGTGAGTTCCTCGCAACCAGAGCACCCGCACGAAGTCGAGTTGGACTTCGCACGTGAATGGGTGGAGTTCTACGACCCGGACAACCCGGAGCATCTGATCGCGGCCGACCTGACGTGGCTGCTGTCACGCTGGACCTGCGTGTTCGGCACCCCGGCTTGTCAGGGGACGGTGGAGGGACGACCCGACGACGGATGTTGTTCGCACGGGGCGTTTTTGTGCGACGCCGACGACCGCGCCCGCCTCGACGACGCCGTGTCCAAACTGACCGACGAGGACTGGCAGTTCCGCGAGAAGGGGCTGGGCCGCAAGGGGTATCTGGAGCGCGACGAGCACGACGGCGAGCGCGCATGGCGCACCCGCAAATACAAGGGCGCCTGCATCTTTTTGAACCGGCCCGGCTTCGAGCGGGGACCCGGCTGCGCGCTGCACACCGCGGCCCTTCGGCTCGGCGTGCATCCGCTGACCATGAAGCCCGACGTCTGCTGGCAACTGCCGATCCGCCGCAGCCAGGAATGGGTGACCCGCCCGGACGGCACCGAGATCCTCAAGACCACAATCACCGAATACGACCGTCGCGGCTGGGGCGCCGGCGGTGCCGACCTGCATTGGTATTGCACCGGTGATCCCGCCGCCCACGTCGGCGCCCAGCAGGTGTGGCAGAGCATGGCCGCCGAGCTGACCGAGCTCCTCGGCGAGAAGGCTTACGCCGAGCTGGCGGCTATGTGCAAGCGGCGCAACCAATTAGGCCTCATCGCGGTCCATCCGGCGACCCGCGCGGCCGAGTAGAAATTCTTCGAACCGAACCGCGCTCGTTGCACGCGTGGCTAATTGGTCTGGCCACTTGACCTCTTACCACGTCCCTGCAACACTGACCGCCATGGCGCTGCAGCCGGTGACCCGCCGATCGGTTCCGGAGGAGGTTTTCGAGCAGATCGCTGCGGACGTGCTCAGCGGGGAGCGCAAGCCTGGCGAGGCGCTGCCCAGCGAGCGTCGACTGGCCGAAATGCTCGGGGTATCTCGTCCCGCAGTTCGCGAAGCGCTCAAACGGCTTTCGGCAGCCGGGCTGGTCGAGGTGCGCCAAGGTGGCGTCACCACCGTGAGGGACTTCCGGCGGACCGCCGGTCTGGATCTGTTGCCGCAGCTACTGTTTCGCGACGGCAAGCTCGACGTCTCGGTTGCCCACAGCATTCTGGAGGCCCGGCTGCGTACCGGCCCCAAGGTCGCCGAGCTGGCTGCCGAACGGCACGGGCCCGAGTTGGCCGAGATGCTCGACGAATCGGTGCGCATATTGGAGAGCGAAGTCGATCCGACCGAGTGGCAACGCCAGGCGCTCACCTTCTGGGATCACGTGGCCGAGGGTGCCGACTCCATCGTATTTCGCTTGATGTACAACGCATTTCGAGTTGCTTACGAACCTGCGCTACCCGCGCTGGCCGCAGCCATGAAGCCCGACATCAAGCGGCCAACCCTGTACCGCAAGCTGGCCGACGCGATCTGCGCCGGTGATTCCGCCGGGGCGCACAAGCGCGCTCACGAGTTGATCGAAGACGCGAACGCGACGGTGACTGCCGTGCTCGACAAGATTGGGGCCCAGCAATGATGGTGTGTCCGAAGCGATGACCACCCAAACCATGGTCACTACTTACGTCCGCGAGCAGATCCAGCCGGGTGTCGAAGCGGTCGGCGGTTTTTATCGAATGTGCGTGTTAACTGGAAAAGCGTTGTTCCGACCCCGTTTTCAGTGGCGCGAGGCCATCGAGCAGGGCTGGTTCATCACCAGTGTTTCGTTGCTACCCACACTGGCGGTGGCAATTCCGCTGACCGTGCTGATCGTGTTCACGCTCAACATCTTGCTGGCCGAATTCGGCGCCGCCGATATCTCGGGGGCAGGTGCGGCATTGGGCGCGGTCACCCAGCTCGGCCCGCTGGTCACGGTGCTGGTGGTCGCCGGCGCCGGGGCGACGGCTATCTGCGCCGACCTCGGAGCGCGCACCATCCGCGAAGAGATCGACGCGATGGAGGTGCTCGGCATCGACCCCATCCAACGTCTGGTCGTGCCGCGGGTCGTCGCCGCGATGATCGTCGCCACCCTGCTCAACGGCGCCGTGATCACCATCGGCCTGGTCGGTGGATTTCTCTTCGGTGTTTTCATCCAACATCTTTCGGCCGGCGCCTACGTCAGCACGCTCACCCTGATCACCGGCCTGCCCGAGGTGGTCATCTCGGTGGTGAAATCGGCCACCTTCGGATTGATCGCCGGGCTGGTCGGCTGTTTCCGCGGGCTGACCACCAAGGGCGGACCCAAAGGAGTGGGCACCGCGGTCAACGAAACGCTGGTGTTGTGCGTGATCGCGCTGTTGGCGGTCAACGTAGTCCTGACCACGATCGGCGTGCGGTTCGGGACGGGACGTTGACATGACCTCGGCCGTACTGCGCGCGCGCTACCCGAGGACAGCCGCCAACCTCTCCCGCTATGGTGGCGCGACGGGCCGAGCGCTGGAAAGGATGGGTACCTTCGCGCGGTTCACCCGGACCAGCGTCGTGCAGATCGGCTGGGCGCTGCGCCGCTATCGTAGGGAGACGCTGCGGCTGATCGCCGAGATCGGCATGGGCACCGGCGCGATGGCGGTCGTCGGCGGCACCGTCGGGATCATCGGGTTGGTGACGCTGTCCGGCGGCTCGCTGATCGCCATTCAAGGCTTTGCGTCGCTGAGCAACATCGGCGCCGAGGCGTTCACCGGTTTCTTCGCCGCACTGGCCAACACCCGCGTCGCTGCGCCCATCGTCGCCGGCGTCGCGCTGGCCGCCACGGTCGGCGCCGGTGCCACCGCCCAGCTCGGTTCCATGCGGATCAGCGAAGAGATCGACGCGCTGGAAGTCATGGGCATCAAATCGATTTCGTTCTTGGTGTCCACCCGCATCCTGGGAGGGCTGGTGGTGATCGTGCCGCTGTACGCGCTGGCGCTCGACATGGCGTTCACCTCCGGCCAGGTCGTCACCACGGTGTTCTACGGCCAGTCCAGCGGCACCTACGAGCACTACTTCCGCACGTTCTTGCGCCCCGAGGATGTGGGGTGGTCGGTGGTTCAGGTGGTCGTGATGGCGGTGATCGTGATGATCACGCACTGCTACTACGGGTACACCGCCAGCGGCGGGCCGGTCGGGGTGGGCCAGGCGGTCGGCCGATCGATGCGCTTCTCGCTGGTGTCGGTGGTGATCGTGGTCCTGCTGGCCGAGCTGGCCCTTTACGGTGTCAACCCGAATTTCAATCTCACCGTCTAACCGCCATGACGACGCAGAAAAGGCCCAAGCAGGCACGCGCCATGCTCTACCTGGAGGGCCTGGTTCTGCTGGTGGTCTGCGCAGTGGTTCTGACGTTGGTGTACAAGCAGTTTCGGGGTGACTTCACCCCGAAAGCCGAATTGACGATGCTCGCCTCGCGGGCGGGCCTGGTGATGGAACCCGGGTCGAAGGTCACCTACAACGGGGTGGCAATCGGTCGAGTCGACAGCATCTCCGAGATCGAGCGTCACGGCAGACCGGCCGCCAAGCTGCTGCTGGACGTGGATCCGCGCTACATCAAGCTGATTCCGGCCAATGTGGTGGCCAACATCGAGGCGGCCACGGTCTTCGGCAACAAGTATGTGGCGTTCAGCGCACCGGAAAACCCGCAGCCGCGGCATATCTCGCCGCACGATGTGATCGACGTGCAGTCGGTGACCACCGAGTTCAACACGCTGTTCGAGACGATCACCTCGATCGCCGAGAAGGTGGACCCGATCGAGCTCAATGCGACGTTGTCGGCGGTAGCCCAGGCGCTGGACGGTTTGGGCGCCAAGCTGGGTGATTCGATCACCAACGGCAATGACATTCTGGCGCAGCTGAATCCGCGGATGCCGCAGATCCGCCACGACGTGGAGCGGTTCGCCGATCTGGCCGACATCTACACCAAGGCCTCCCCGGATCTGTGGGACTTTCTGCAGAACGCACTGACCACCGCGGGGACGCTGAACAAGCAGCGCAAAGATCTGGATGCGGCGCTGTTGGCAGCGGTGGGGGCGGGCAACACCGGCGAGGACATCCTGCGGCGAAGCGAACCGTTCCTGGTGCGTGGGGCTGCCGATTTGGTGCCCAGCGCCGAGCTGCTCGACACCTACAGTCCCGAACTGTTCTGCCTTATCCGCAACATCCGCGACCTTGCGCCCAAGGTAGCGAAAGCAGTTGGCGGCAATGGCTATTCGCTGGCAGGCGTGGGAACGATCCTGGCGGCGCCCAATCCCTATGTCTATCCGGACAACCTGCCGCGGGTGAACGCCCACGGTGGCCCGGGCGGAAAGCCCGGCTGCTGGCAGACCATCACCCGGGATTTGTGGCCGGCGCCGTATCTGGTGATGGACACCGGCGCCAGTCTGGCGCCCTACAACCACTTCGAGCTCGGCCAGCCGATGTTCACCGAGTACGTCTGGGGACGTCAGTACGGGGAGAACACGATCAATCCATGAAAATCACCGGCACCGCAGTCAAACTCGCCTGCTATTGGTTGGTGCTCTTGGTGTTCACCGCGATGATCGTCGTAGTGTTCGGCCAGCTGCGCTTCGATCGCACCACCGGCTACTCGGCGCTGTTCACCGACGTCAGCGGGCTCCGGGCCGGACAGTTCGTCCGCGCTTCAGGGGTGGAGATCGGCAAAGTGACGAAAGTGACGCTGATCGACAACGACACTCGGGTACTGGTCGACTTCAAGATCGATCACGAGCTGGACCTCGATGCGGCGACAACCGCGTCGGTTCGTTACCTCAACCTGATCGGCGACCGCTATCTGGAGCTCAAGCGCGGCGACAGCGGCAAGCGGCTGGCCCCGGGCAGCACCATCCCGCTCGAGCACACTCAACCGGCTCTAGACCTCGACGCGTTGATCGGCGGATTCCGTCCGCTGTTCAAGGCGCTCGACCCGGACAAGGTCAACAGCATCGCCTCGGCGATCATCACCGTGTTCCAGGGGCAGGGCGGCACCATCAACGACATCCTCGACCAAACCGCCTCGCTGACCGCAACGTTGGCCGAGCGTGACCACACCATCGGCGAAGTGGTCAACAACCTGAACACCGTGTTGGCCACCGTCGTCAAGCATCACCACCAGTTCGACCAAACCGTCGACAAAGTCGAGGCACTGATCACCGGACTGAAGAACCGTGCCGATCCGCTGGCCGCCGCGGCAGCGCATATCAGCGGCGCGGCCGGAACCCTGGCCGACTTGCTGGGTGCCGATCGGCCATTGCTGCACAGCACGCTCGAACACCTCGACGGCATCCAGCAGCCGGTTATCGACGAAATGCCGACCGTCGACGACGTGCTGGGCAAGCTGCCGAACGCCTACCGGATAATCGGCCGCACCGGCGGCCTGTACGGCGACTTCTTCAACTACTACCTCTGCGATATTTCCCTGATCCTCAATGGATTACAGCCCGGGGGACCTGTACGCACAGTCAAGCTCTTCCAACAGCCGACGGGAAGGTGCACCCCGCAATGAGAAGCTTGACCGAATTCAACCGCACCCGGGTAGGGCTGATGGGCGTGGTGGTCACGCTGCTCGTCATCGCCGTGGGACAAAGTTTCACCAGCGTGCCGGTGCTGTTCGCGACGCCGACCTACTACGCCCAATTCACCGATACCGGCGGCCTGTCCCCCGGAGACAAGGTGCAGATCGCGGGAGTCAACGTCGGTCTGGTGCGCTCGTTGTCCATCCACGGCAAGCACGTCGTGATCGGATTCTCGCTACCCGGCAAGACCATCGGGACGGCAAGCCGCGCCGCTATCCGCACCGACACCATCCTTGGTCGACGGAATATGGCGATCGAGCCCCGCGGTTCAGATCCGCTGCGGGCCAACGGTGTCCTTCCAGTGGACCAGACAACCACGCCATATCAAATCAACGACGCGTTCGTCGACGTCACGAAGGCGGCGACGGGGTGGGACATCGACATGGTGAAGCGCTCGCTGAACGTGTTGTCGCAAACTCTCGATCAGACCGCGCCGCACCTGAGCGGCGCGCTGGCCGGCGTCAAGGGATTCGCCGACACCATCGGTGAACGTGACGGACAGATCAAACAGCTGCTGGCCAACGCCAACAAGATCGCGGGCGTCCTCGGCGATCGCAGCAGCCAGATCAACGGGTTGCTGGTCAACGCCAACACGCTGCTGGCGGCGTTCACGCAACGCAGCCAGGCGCTGAGCATCCTGCTGACCAACGTGTCGGAGGTATCGCACCAGGTGTCAGGACTGATCAAGGACAACCCGAACGTGAACCACGTGCTTGAGCAGTTGGGCACGGTCAGCGACGAATTGGTCAAGCGCAAAAGCGAATTGGCCGATGTGCTGGTGCTGCTCAGCAGATACGCCGCATCGCTGACCGAGGCCGTCGCTTCCGGGCCGTATTACAAGGCAATCGCGGTGAACCTGCTGCCCTACCAGATTCTGCAGCCGTGGGTGGATGCCGCGTTCAAGAAGCGTGGAATCGACCCGGAGGAATTCTGGCGCAGCGCCGGTCTGCCGGCGTTCCGATGGCCCGACCCCAACGGCACCCGGTTCCCCAACGGTGCGCCGCCGCCGGCGCCACCGGTGGCCGAGGGCACCCCGGATCATCCGGGCCCCGCCGTCCCACCGGGAACGCCGTGTTCGTTTGTGGCGCCGCTCGACGGCTTGCCACGACCGGCCAACCCGCTGCCGTGCGCGGGCCTGGACCAAGGCCAGGGACCGTTCGGTCCGCTGGCGGGTGCCCGGCCGGCACCGCCCGACGTGCATCCGTTGCCGCCCAACGCCAACGGCCTGCCACCCACGCCCGGGATCCCCATCGCAGGGCGGCCAGGTGAGCCGGCGCCGGATGTCCCGGGCACGCCGGCGCCGATCGCGCCGGGACCGTTCGGCGGCCGCAGCGAGCCGCTGGGCCCAGCCGGCCCGACTCCACCCCCGTCGACGTTCGCGCCGCAGCTGCCGCCCGGGCCGCCGGCGCCAGGCGGCCCCGGTCCGCAGCTGCCGGCCCCGTTCATCACGCCCGACGGAACGGGAGGCAGCAGTCGATGAGCACCGTGTTCGACGTCCGCAGCATTCGGCTGCCGAAACTGTCCGGCAGGGCGGTGTTGGCCGGCGCACTGGCGGTGCTGTTCGCCGTCGCCGCAGCCGTCGCCGGCGCGCAGGTCTACCACAAGCTGACCACCACCACCGTCGTGGCGTATTTTTCGCAGGCCCTCGCCTTGTACCCGGGCGACAAGGTCCAGATCATGGGTGTGCGGGTCGGTTCGATCGACAAGATCGAGCCGGTCGGCGACAAAATGCGAATCACCTTGCACTACAACAACAAATACAAGGTGCCCGCCAACGCCACCGCATCGGTGCTCAACCCCAGCCTGGTGGCGTCCCGCACCATCCAGTTGTCGCCGCCCTACGACGGCGGGCCGGTGTTGGCCGACGGCGCGGTGATACCGATCGAACGCACCCAGGTGCCCGTCGAGTGGGACGAGCTCCGCGACTCCCTCAGCAACATCCTGCGGCAACTGGGCCCCAGCGAGCAGCAACCGACGGGGCCGTTCGGTGAGCTGATCGAGTCGGCCGCAGACAACCTGGCCGGCAAGGGCAACCAAATCAACGAGACCCTGACGAGTCTGTCGAAAGCGTTGACCGCGCTGAACGAGGGGCGCGGCGACTTCTTCGCGATCACCGCCAGCCTGGCGAAGTTCGTCAGCGCCCTCTACCAGCACGATGAACAGTTCGTCGCCGTCAACAACAACCTGGCGCAGTTCACCGACTGGTTCACCAAATCAGACCACGACGTGACCGACGCGGTACAGCGGATCGACGATGTGCTCGGCGCGGCACGAAAGTTCCTCGACGACAACGGATCTGTGCTGGCACATGACGTGGGCAACCTCGCCGACGCCACTACCACGCTGCTGCAACCGGAGCCGCGGGACGGCTTGGAGACCGCGCTGCACGTGTTGCCCACCTACGCCGGCAATTTCAACAACATCTATCACCCGGTGCACGGCGCGCTGGTGGCCATGGGCGTGTTTCCCAACTTCGCAAACCCGCTGCAGGCCATCTGCAGCGCGATTCAGGCCGGCAGCCGGCTGGGCTATCAAGAGTCGGCCGAGCTGTGCGCGCAGTATCTGGCGCCGGTGCTGGACGCGGTCAAGTTCAATTTCCTGCCGTTCGGCATCAACTTGTGGAGCTCGGCGTCCACCCTGCCCAAAGAGGTGTCGTACTCCGAGGAGCGGCTGCGCCCGCCGCCCGGATACAAAGACACCACCGTCCCGGGGATCTTCTCGCCGGACACCCCGTTCTCGCACCGCAACTCCGAACCCGGCTGGATCGTCGCGCCCGGGATGCAGGGCACCCAGGTGCAGCCGTTCACCGCGAACCTGCTCACCCCGGAGTCGCTGGCCGAGTTGATGGGCGGTCCGGACATCGTGCCCCCACCGCCGGGCACCAATCTGCCCGGGTCGCCGGATGCCTACGACGAGCACAGCCCGCTGCCGCCGCCGTGGTATCCCCAGCCGGGGCCGCCGCCGGGTCCGGCGCCGGGAGTGATTCCCGGGCCACCACCGGCCCAGTCGGCCCTGCCAGCCGAAAGTGCTTCCGCCGCAACAGGACCGGAACAGTGAAGCGGCTAGCTCGTCGCATCGTGGCCGTCGCGCTGTCGGCGGTGCTGTTGAGCTCGTGCGGATGGCGCGGCATCGCCAACGTGCCGTTGCCGTTCGGGCACGGCGCCGGCCCGAACCGCTTGACGATCTATTTGCAGATGCCCGACACGCTGGCGCTGAACAACAACAGCCGGGTACGGGTGGCCGACGTCTGGGTGGGCACGGTGCGCGACATCAGGCTCAAGAACTGGATCGCGACCCTGACGCTGGACCTTGACCCAACCGTGCGGCTACCGGCAAACGCGACCGCGAGGGTCGGCCAGACCAGCCTGCTGGGCACCCAGCACGTCGAGCTGGCCGCGCCGGCCAACCCGTCGCCGCGACCGTTGCGAAACGGCGACACCATCGCGCTGAAGAACTCCTCGGCCTACCCGACCGTCGAACGGACGTTGGCCAGCATCGCGATGATCCTCAACGGCGGGGGCATCGCCAACCTCGACGTGATCCAAACCGAGATCCTCAACATCCTGGACGGCCGCGTCGACCAGATCCGGGAATTCCTCAGGCGCATAGACACTTTCACCGGCGAGCTAAACCGCCAGCGGGACATCTTCACCCGTGCGATCGACTCCAGCAACGAGCTGCTGCGCATCATCGCCGGCCGCAACGACACGCTGGATCGGGCGCTGCAGGAAATCCCGCCGCTGGTCGAGCATTTCGCCGACACGCGGGAGTTGTTCGCCGATGCCACGCAGTCGCTGGGGCAGTTCAGCGAGCTGGCCAACCGGGCGCTGACGCAGACCCAGCCCAACCTGCACCAGGATCTGCAGGCGCTGCAGCGACCGCTCAAACAGCTCGCCCGGGCCGCGCCTTATCTGCCCGAGGCGCTGAAGCTGGCCCTCACCTCGCCGTACCACATCGACAACGTGCCGAAGGTGATCCGCGGCGACTACATCAACGTCTCGGCGACCGCCGACCTGACGCTGAGCACCCTCGACAACGCGCTGTTGAGCGGGACCGGGGTGTCGGGGATGCTGCGCGCGCTCGAGCAGTCGTGGGGGCGGGATCCGGCAACGATGATCCCCGACGTGCGCTTCACGCCGAACCCGAGCAACGTGCCGGGCGGCCCGCTGGTGGAGCGAGGCGAGTAAGCGATGCTGCCTCGCCTGATCAAAATCCAGCTGCTGCTGCTGGCGGTGTTCGGGACGTTCGCAGTGGTGGTGCTGGGCTGGTATTTCCTGCGGATACCCAGCCTGGTCGGCATCGGGCGATACACGCTCTACGCCGAGTTACCCCGCTCCGGCGGCCTGTATCGAACAGCCAACGTCACCTATCGCGGCATCACGATCGGCAAGGTCACCGACGTCCAACCCACCGAGCGCGGCGCGCGAGCGGCGATGAGCATCGACAACGGCTACCAGATCCCGGCCGACGCCTCGGCCAACGTGCACTCGGTGTCGCCGGTCGGCGAGCAGTACGTCGATCTGGTCTCGACCAGCAACCGCGGCCCGTATTTGCGCGACGGGCAGACGATCACCCGCACCAAGGTGCCGAACTCGATCGGGCCTGCGCTCGATGCCGCCAACCGTGGGTTGGAGTTGCTGCCCAGAGACAAGATCGCGTCCTTGCTGACCGAGACGTCCCGGGCGGTGGGCGGACTGGGGCCGGCCCTGCAGCGCCTGGTCGAGGCCACCGGTGCGCTGGCCCACGATTTCAAGGGCAGCATCGACGACATCAACGACATCATCGATCGGTCCGCGCCCATCATCGACAGCCAGGTCGACTCCGGCGGGGCGATCGGGCGCTGGGCCGCCAACCTCAACACCCTGGCGGCGCAGACCGCCCGGCACGACCAGGAAGTGCGCAGCATCCTGACCAACGTGGCGCCCACGGTCGATCAGGTCAACGCAACGTTCAGCGAGGTACGCGACGCCTTGCCGCAGGCCCTGGCCAATCTCGCGGTCGTGCTCGACATGCTCAAGCGCTACCACAACGGCGTGGAGCAGGCGCTGGTGTACCTGCCGCAGTCAGCGGCGACCGGCCAGTCTGCGCTGGCCGCCTACCCCGACCACGCGTCGCTGAACTTGGCCCTGTCGATCAACCAGCCACCACCGTGCCTGACCGGCTTTTTGCCGGCCTCCGAATGGCGTTCACCGGCGGACACCAGCACCGCGCCGCTGCCCAGCGGCACCTACTGCAAGATCCCGCAGGACACCCCCGCCAACGTGGTGCGCGGTGCCCGCAACTATCCGTGCGTCGATGTGCCCGGCAAGCGGGCGGCGACCCCACGGGAATGCCGCAGCAGCGAGCCGTATGTCCCGCTGGGCACCAATCCCTGGTACGGCGACCCGAATCAGATCCTCAACTGCCCTGCCCCGGGCGCGCGTTGCGACCAGCCGGTGACACCCGGTCAGGTGATCCCGGCGCCGTCGGTCAACAGCGGGTTGAACCCGGCGCCCGCAGACCAGGTGGCCGGCACGCCGCCGCCGGTGAGCGATCCGCTGTCCCGGCCGGGTTCGGGCACGGTCCAATGCAACGGCCAGCAGCCCAACCCGTGCGTCTACACGCCCACCACCGGTCCCACCGCGATCTACGACGTGCAGAGCGGCGTGGTCGCCGGGCCCGACGGTCGCACGTACTCAGTGCAGAACTCGACCGCGCTCGGCGACGCCGGCTGGAAGGACATGCTTGCGCCGGCCGATCGCCGCTAAGCCGGCTCGGTGTGAAAGTCGGCGAGGTCGGCATGCCGGGTCATGCCCCAGTAGTCGACGATGCGCCACGGTGAGTTGGTGACGACCCGCCCCGCCGCGTTGCGGAAGTAGTTCGTCATCCCCGGATGTGTCCACACCATCGCGTTGTGGGCCGCGTCGACGCGGCGCACGTACTCGTCGTGCACGTCGGACCGGCATTCCAGCGCCTCGACACCCAAGTCGCGCATCTGGCGCACCGCGTCGGCGATGTAGTGCGCCTGGCACTCGGCGACGAACATGTAGCTGCCGCCGCCGGGGTTGACGTTGGGGCCGTACATCAAAAACAAGTTGGGGAACCCCGGCACGGTGATGCCCAAATAGGCGGTGGCATCGTCGTCGCCCCAGCGCGCGTGCAGCTCCTGGGCGTCGCGGCCGCGGATCTGCATCGGCGCCAGGAACCGGCGCACGGCAAACCCGGTGCACAGCACGGCGATATCGGCGTCGTACTCGGCGCCGGAGGCAGCCCGCAGCCCGGTTTCGGTGAAGCAGGCGACGGGCTCGTTCACCAGAGCAACGTGCGGTCGGGTCAGCGCCCGGTACCAGCCGTTGTCCAGCAGTATGCGTTTGCCGTACGGCGGATACGCCGGGATCAGCGCCTCCTGCAAATCCGGCCGCCCGTCCAGTTCGGAACGGATGTAGTGAGTGAAATACGCGCGGTGGGCATCGTTCACCGCGTTGACCGAGCGTTCCGGATGTTTCCAGTCGGGGTCGACTTGAAGCGACGGGTGCACCCGGTCGTTCCACGTCCAGGCCAGCCGCAATCGATACCACTGCCGGTAGTACGGCAGGTGATCGAACAGCCACTTAGCATCGGAATGCATTGGCTCGAAGTAATTTTCGGCGGGGGCGACCCAACCCGGGGAGCGCTGAAAGACCGTCAAGGCGGCGACCTTGTCGACGATGGCCGGCACGATTTGCATCGCGCTGGCCCCGGAGCCGACCACCGCGACACGTCGGTCACGCACGTCGAGGTCGGCAGGCCAGGACGCCGAATGCACGACGGTGCCGCCGAACTTGTCCTGACCCGCAATGTCCACAGCCTGCAGGCCGAACAGCCCGACGGCGGTGACCAGCACGTCGCCTACGATCTGCTGCTCGTCGCCGTCGGGGTCGCGCACCCGCACCGTCCAGCGGTGCGCGCGCTCGTCGTAGTCGGCGCCGAGCGCCTCGGTGCCGAACCGGATGTTCTTCCGCAGCCCGAAGTGGTCGGCGACGTCGCGCAGATACTCCACCAGCTCATCGCGTTTGCCGAAGTGTGCCGACCAGGTCCGCGGGAAAAACGAGAAGGAGTACAGGTAACTGGGGATGTCCACCCCGCAGCCGGGATACGCGTTGCGCAGCCAGGTTCCGCCCACATCCTGGTTGCGCTCGACGATGACGTGCGCGATGCCGGCCTGTTGCAGCGCTATGGCCAGCGCCAGCCCGGACACCCCGGCGCCGACGATGATCACCGACGGTCGCGCGTCGGCCGGCGGGTTGGGTTGCGGCTGCGGCTGTTGCGCGCCGAGTTCTGCGGCGGCCAGCTGACCGTACTCCAGCGGAACGTCCTCGCCCATCGCGACGCTCAACATCCGGGCCGCCTGCTGCGGCGACGGGCAGTCGATCTTCGCCGGAGCTCCCTGGGCCCACGCGGTGACCGCATCCGCGACGGCTTCGGCGATCTCCTCGCGCACCTCCTCGGGTAGGCCGCCGGTGTCGTTGGGGTCCAGGCCGTAGTTGCGCGACGGCGCGTACGGCGGGCGCAACCAGCGTTCGTCGCCGGTCAGCTGATAGAGCACCATGATCAGCGTCGGCATGTTGCCGGCGCGGGCCGCGGCGACCAGCCGCGCTCGGTCGATGGGTCGCCGGCGGTCCGCCACCGTCTGGGTCATGTCAGCAGTACCCGACTAGAGATCGCGGGGTAAACGGATATCCAGCATCCATGTAATTACTATTCCTTACCGGGTTCGCGCGAAACCACCCGAGCATGTTTGAGTCAGCTATTGCGAAAACATGGCGAACCCGTCACTGATCACGACCTTGCCAGGTTCCTCGCCCGCGGTTTCGAAAGCGTATCTTCCGCGGCCGGTGGGCCACACCCGTGTCGTGATCGTTTCGGCGGGCCGGGCCGGCTTGCTGAGACGCACCGCCAGCCGCTTCAACCGCGCGGGGTCGTCCGCGCTGACGTTCGTGATCAGTGCATGCGACACGAAAGCAATGGTGCACAGTCCGTGGATGATGATGCCGGGTAAGCCTACAGACTTGGCGAAATCCTCATCGAGGTGGATCGGCATGCGGTCACCCGCCGGGCCTGAATAGCGGAAGGTTTGGTCCTCGTCAAAGCGCTGCACCACCGTGAATTTCGGCTCGGTGTCGCGCAGCGACTCATCGAACCCATGCCGGGGGCTTTCAACACCCAAGGTGCCGTTGAACACCCCGCCGCGGAGGAATCCGGTGAAATATTGCTCGTTGACCAGATCGCCCCGGCTACCGCGAGTTTCGGCGAAGATGGTCACGACGACGCCGGAGCGCTTGCCGGATACGCCGAGCGGTTTGGCGCGAACAGTCAGCACCTCATTGGGTTCAATCGGCCGGAACAGCCGAAAGTCGTGCTCCCCGTGCAAGAGCCTGGCCATCAACCTGTCCGGCACGACCGACATCGTCGCCTCGCCAATGATCTCGAAAACCGGTACCACCGCGAAGACCGGAGGCGCGAAGGTTCCGTCGAGATGCACGCTTATCGGGTCGTTAGTGGCCTCGGCATAGGCGATGGTGCGTTCGGCTTCGACCTTGAACTCCCGCTCATCGCCCCACACCCCGAGGCGGGAAAGGTTGAACCGGTGGCTGACGGTCATGCATGCTCCTCGCGTGTTCTGAGTAGTGAGCTCACACGCTAGAACAGCAGACCGCCGATTCCGCTGACCAAACGTTTCGATCGCTTGACCGAACCGCTCACGTGGCTACGGTAAGTCTCGGGTCGACGGCCTCGAGGAGCCTAATTGCCAGTGACCGAATACACGATTTCGATGCGTCGAGCGCAGGCCTGCATCGCGTTGGCCATGCGCCAAAAGTGGGACATCGAGAAAGTCCTTGAAGAAGCAGGGATCTCGCCTGTGCTCGTTGCGCAGGGGCGAGCTCGCATCTCCACAGAGCAGTTCGGCGAACTGGTGCGCGGGCTGTGGCGCATGACCGACGACGAACTCATGGGGCTCGGAACCGCGCCGGTGCCGCGCGGCACGATGCGGCTCATTTCCTACGCCCTTGTCGGGACACCAGATTTCGGATCGGTCTTACAGCGCTACGTCGAGCTCGCCAAGGCCGTCCCCGGCTTCCCGTCGATCGTCGTCACCGCCGGCCGCAAAGAGGTCAGGGTATCGACGGAGTTGACCACAACCGAGCAGGCCGACACGCTCGTTATCGATGCGCTGTTGGCCGCCGGTCACCGGTTCGCGTCGTGGGCGATCGGAAGAGAGCTACCCCTTCGGCGGGTCGAGATGCCCTATCCGCAACCCGACGAGGTCGATGACTACGACTTGATTTTCGGTGCGCCGGTGGTGTTCTCAGCGCCTGCTGCGGCGCTGGTGTTCGATCCGGACGTGCTCTCTGCGCCGTGCATCCGCACGGAAGCCGATCTCGACGACTTCCTGCGTCGCGCACCCGCAGGACTCTTGCTCCGGCGCGACTACAGTTCCTCAACGAGCGACCAGGTCCGACGGATCCTCGCCGAAGCAGGCCTCAAGGGAGACTGGGCAACCGCCGACCAGGTCGCTGCTCGGCTTTCGATCAGTACCCAAACGCTGCGTCGCAGACTTCGCGATGAGCACACTTCGATCCGGCAGATCCGCGAGTCGATCTTGCGCGATACGGCAATCGCTAGCCTGGTGCGCGGTGAAGAAACCGTGACCGCGCTCGCGAGACGACTGGGTTTCTCCGAGCCAAGTGCGTTCACCCGGGCGTTTCGGCGATGGACCGGCTCCAACCCGAGTTCGTACCTCCCGCGCGGCGTCGCGGGAACCAGCCGAGGCACTGACCCGGCAAGCCGATAGCCTGCCTCATCTGGAACCCGGCAATCCGCCAGTGCGGTAACTGCTTCGGTCGCATCTCACCGCTCTCCGACGCCGCCAGTTTTGGCGCGATCGAGGGGTATTGCCGGCTGACGGCACCGACAAGCCGCCAAGGCGCGCCGCACACATCCAAATCCGCGACGATCGACGACCGCCCCAATGTGATTTCTCCATTGACCCCTAGTCGGCGAAATCTATGACGATGGCGCCGTACCTGCGTCTTGGGCTGTGTCCGCGGATAGTTGGGCATTTCAACGATGTTTGATCGGCTGGGGCGGGATGAACGACGAAAAGGCAACGGCGGACGGGTGATCGGATGGTTCAGCCATCCAAAGCTGCTTCGCCAGCAGGTTCTGGCCGGATCGCCGGCACCATAAGTGGCGTTGTGGTGCGGGCAAATGCGCGCTCGGGCGCCGATGTACCGAGTCCGTCGATGACCGACATCCCGCGGCTGAGGCGGGACCGACCGACCCTGGCGATGAGTCGATCCAGCGGCGATGAGTACATCAGCGGCCGCAGCCACTGCAACACCGCCGTACCGCGAGGCACATAGATCCGGCGACTGCGCTTTTCGATGCCACGTACGAACAACGCGGCGCACTCGTCGGCCGTCCGTGTGGCGCCTGCGCGAGCGATGATTGTCTTGAGCGACTTCAGCGCGGCGGAGTCCTTGGTGAGGTCACTGACGAGGTCGGTGTTAATCACGCTCATATGGGCGGATCCGACGGTTACACCGTGCGGATGCATCTCCAGGCGTAGTGCGTTGGCAAAACCCTCCACACCAGACTTGCTGGCGCCGTATGCGCTTCCGCCCGGTATCGGCACGATAGATGCCAGCGACGACACCACGAGTATGTATCCCTTGCTGTCGATCACATATGGGATCGCCGCGCGGACCGTACGAAACACCCCGGTCAAGTTGACGTCGACGGTACGCACCCAAGCATCGATGTCGGTAGTGGGCACCGTTTGCCAACTGGCGATACCCGCGTTGGCGACGACCACGTCGAGCCCGCCGAATGCATCGACCGTGGCCCGTACGGCTGCATCCAGTGACGAGGTGTCGGTCACATCGGCAGCAAGCCCGAGGTGACCGGGCCCGAGTGCCGCAGCGGTGCGCGCGACCCGATCCTGCTCGATGTCCACTAAAGCCACGCTCGCACCAGCCTCGGCAAGCCGGCGGGCCGTGGCAGCGCCGATCCCGCGGCCGGCGCCGGTGATCAGGATACGTTTGCCGTTCAGCTGCATTGCTATTCCTTTCGATCCGCTGCTGCTGCGCCAACGGGGTCGCCGTCGAGGCAGAACTCATCGAAGTGCAGAGCCGATAGCATCCGTGCGTGGTGTTTGGGGGTCCATGGCCACACCTCCGGCGTACCGTCTTTGCCCAGGTACCAGCTGGAGCAGCCCGATGCCCATACCGTGCCCGGCAGCGCCTGACGCAGCGCGGCGTTGTAGACGGCAGTGGCCTCCGCGGTCGGTGCCGCGGTGGTGAAACACCCGTGCTGCCATGCGGAGATCCACCGCAGGATGTGGTCGGACTGAGTTTCGGCGACTGCAACCAGGGAAAAGTTACCGATCGGGCTGTGTGGACCCATGAGCATGAAGAAGTTGGGGAACCCCGGTAGTGCGATGGTGCGGTATGCGTGCGGGCCATTGGTCCATGCCTCGCTCAGCGTGTGACCGTCGGGGCCGATCAGCTCGATCGGGCGCATATAGGCGTGCGCGTCGAACCCGGTAGCGAGTATCAGGACGTCGGTCTCGTGGAGTTGACCGTCGGCGGTAACGATTCCGCGGGCTTCGACATGGTCGATCGGCGTGGTGACAACGTCGACGGTTGGGTGCTGCACCGCACGGTAGAACCCGCCGGACATCACCAGGCGCTTGCAGCCCACCTGATAGTCCGGGGTCAGTTTGCGGCGCAGTTCGCAGTTGCGCACAGTACGCAAGTGCAATCGGCACAGTGTGTCGACGAGTCGGCGCTGCCAGCCGGGCGCGATCAACGCCTTGGCGAACATCGCGAATGCCGCCTTGATCAGCGCGTATTCAGCCGTCATCCAGCCCGGCACCTTGGCTCGCAGCAACTTGGTGAACGGGTCCGTTGGCCAGTTAGGCAACGGCAGCACCCACTGTGCAGTGCGCTGGAACAGATCGAGGTGGGCCACCCGACCGGCCAGCGCTACGACAATCTGCGCGCCGGTGGAGCCGGTGCCGATAACCGTGACCCGCTTATCGGCCAGCGACACCGCATCGTCCCATCGCGCGGAGTGAAACATGTTGCCCGCGAAATCATCCAGGCCTGGGATGTTCGGCCGGACCGGATGATGCAGCACCCCGGTCGCGGCGATCAAAAAATCAGCCTCGCGAACGGTTCCGGTCGAATCGTGCACTCGCCAGGCTCCATTGACGAACTCGGCGCGGGTCGCTTCGGTGCCGAATTCAATGTGTTGCCGCAGGCCGTAGTGATCCACCGCGGCGTCGAAGTAATCCTGGATCTCCCTGCCCGGCGCTAACCAGTATGACCAGTCTGGTTTGTGGTGAAAGGAGTATTGATAGAACACTGACGGAACATCGCAATGCAGGCCGGGGTAGCGGTTGTCACGCCAGGTGCCACCGACTTCGGTGGCTTTCTCTAGCACCGTAAAGCTGTGAATTCCGGCTAACTTCAGCTTGGCGGCCATGCAGATGCCCGACATCCCGGCACCGATCACAACTATCCTGGGATCTCGGCGGCGGCCCGTCTCCGGTGGTACTGACATGGCTCGACGGTATGAATCGCGGGCATCAAATTCCATGATCCGCTCGGCCAATGGCTTGACCGAATCGATCAGTGTCCTGGTACTAGATCAGTTCGTAGTCGGCTAGGACAGGCCGCTGCATCACTTCTCGGAAACGACTAAATCTCCACGGCCAAGCGGCGGGTATGCCCCGGTCGTCGAGGTACCAGCTGCGGCAGCCGGACATCCACACCGTCTGCTTGGCGGCCTGCACCCGCTCGGCTTCGAAGCGGGCCGTGGCCTGGTGGCTGGCGCTGATCTGGCGCCGCGTACCGTCGCGCAGCAGCTCGATGAGTTGGATGAGATAGCCGATCTGGGCCTCGGCGGCGTCGATCAGCGAGAAATTTCCCACCGGCCCGTTGGGCCCGTTGAGCATGAACAGGTTAGGAAAGTCCGGCACCGACACCGACAGATAAGCTACTGGCCGCTCCGCCCAAGCATCGTCGAGCCGCACGCCTCCACGGCCGACCACCTCGATCGGGCGCAGGAAGCGGTCCACCCGGAAGCCGGTGGCCAGCACCAGCACGTCAAGCCGGTGCAGCACACCGTCTTTGGTACGTACCCCTGCGGCCTCGACACGATCGATGTGCTCAGCGATCAGGTGTGCGTTGGGCCGCTGGATGGCGGTATAGAAGTTGGGAGAGACGACCAGCCGCTTACAGCCGACCCGGTAGTCGGGCCGCAGCTTCTCGCGTAGCAGCGGGTCTTTCACATTGTCTTCGAGGTTGGCACGGCACATCTTCTGCAGCACTTTTAGTTGCGGCGAGTCAGCGTCGACGACGACATCGGCGAAGTTCTGCACGAAGTTGGTATTTAGCGCGTTCCGCAAAGCCTTTAGCATCGAGGTATTTTCGCGGTAGCGAGCTCGGTCCTCCTCGGAGATTGGCGGGTTGTCTACGGGCAGGATCCACTGCGGGGTGCGCTGGAAGAGGTCTAGCTCGGCGACCGTGTCGACAACGGCGCCGACGATCTGGACCGCCGACGATCCGGTACCCACTACCCCAAGGCGGGCACCTGCCAGCGCCGCACCATGATCCCAACGGGCGCTGTGGAATACCCGGCCAGCAAACTCCTTGAGTCCATCAATGTCCGGGTAGCGGGGGTGGTGCAACACACCGGTGGCGGCGATCACAACGTCGGCTTCGTCGCGTTCGCTAGTGGAAGTCTGGATGCACCAACGATTTCCGTCGTATTGCAGGCGACGCACTTCGTGTCCGTAACGAATCAGCCCGGCGACGCCGTAGCGGCGCGCGACATTCTCGAAGTAGGCAAGAATCTCCGCGCCCGGCGCAAACATGTGGCTCCACTCCGGGTTAGGCGCAAACGTGTAGCTGTATAAGTGGGCCGGCACATCGCATGCGATGCCGGGGTAGGTGTTTTCTCGCCACGTTCCGCCGAGCCGGTCGGCCTTCTCATACACCGTGACATCGGTAAATCCGGCGTCGCGCAGCTTGATGGCGGCCAGCACCCCTGCCATTCCGGCACCGACAACGACCACTCGCATCGTCAGCCATCCCTGGGTCGCAGCCCGTGCAGCACGAGCGATACGACGAAGTCGGCGACCTCGGCCGCGGTGACGCCGTCGTCGGTGGACAGGCGCCGGTGCGCCAGCTGGCCGATCAGCGCCGCCAGCGTGTAGGCGACCATCCGGGGCGGTGCGGCCACCACTTCGCCGCGCTTCTGGCCGGCGACGATGAAGGTTTCGATGTCGTCGATGAACCGCTCATAGATGCTGCCGAGGTGTTTTTCGAACCGGCCACCGAGCGCAGGGGCGTCGCGGAACAGCAATCGGACGGTGGCCTTGTCGGCCTCGAAAAACTCCAGCGTCACTTGCACGGCGTCGCGAAACGCCTCCTCGCCGTCGTCGCCGCGCCCGGCGACGGCCGCGGACAGGTGCGCGCGTAAAGCCTGCTCCTCGGCGGCCATCAACTCGTGGAACAGCTTTTCCTTGGAGTCGAAGTACCAGTAGATGGACCCATACGCCAGACGGGATTCCTTGGCGACGTCGGCGATGGTGGTGGCATGAAAACCTTTGCGGGCGAACACTTTCTTAGCCGCGGCCAGAATCTGGTCGCGGCGCAGGGACTTGTCCTCATCGCTGACCGCGCGTCGTCGGCGCGTGGTGGCAGTCATCGCTCTACTAGCTCGTCGAGGCGTTGCACCGTGTCGATGAATTCGTCGACCATCTCGAGCACCACCGAGCGCGTCGGCCGCACCTTGTTCAGGGAGCCGACGACCTGCCCGACGAAGTAAGTCGCCAGATCGCGCGCCCGCGAGTCCGGCTTGCTGGACGCCTGATGGATCCGCAGCTGCGGATCGCCGATCAGCGCGCTCTGCAGCGGCATGCCCAGCGGCTCGGGGGTGTCGGGCCGGGCCCACTCGTCGGTCCAGGCAGTGCGCAGCATGCGGGCCGGCTTGCCGGTCATCGACCGCGACCGCACCGTGTCCGACGACGTGGCGGCCAGGAACTTGTCCTTGACCACCGGCGGTGTCTCGGCCTCCTCGGTGGTGAGCCACACCGACCCGCACCAGACGCCCTCGGCGCCGAGCGCCAGCGCGGCGGCGACCTGCCGGCCGCGGGCGATGCCGCCGGCGGCGAGCACCGGGACCGGCGCGACCGCGTCCACCACCTCGGGGACCAACACCATCGTTGACACCTCCCCGGTGTGCCCACCGGCCTCGGTGCCCTGCGCGACGATCAGGTCGACACCCGCGGCGGCGTGCCGTTTCGCGTGCTCGGTGGTACCGGCGAGCGCCGCGACGACGACGTCGTTGGCGTGAGCCCGGGCGACCAGGTCGGCCGGCGGCGGGCCGAGGGCGCTGGCGATCAACTTGATGTTGTGGGCGAAGGCGACGTCGAGCAGTGGCTCGTAGCCCTTCGGCGACACGTTGAGCCCGGCGCCGAGGGACAGCCGTTGTCCGTTGTCCGGCACCGGAACTCCGTAGCGGGCCAGCAGGTCGTCGAGGAACGCACGATGCTCTTCGGGCAGCAGGTCTCGGATCTGGTCGGCGTCGATCCCGCCCGATTCGGCGCCCACATATTTGGGCGGCAACAGCAGGTCCACCCCGTAGGGAAGGCCGCCGGTCTGTTCCTCGATCCAAGTCAGCTCGGACTCCAGCCGGGCCGGGCTGTGCGCCACCGCGCCAAGGATCCCCAGCCCGCCGGCTTTCGACACGGCCGCCACCACGTCGCGGCAGTGACTGAACGCGCAGATCGGGAATTCCACACCGAGCATTTCGGCGACTCTGGTTCGCATTTTCACGACGCTACGAGTTATTGATTGACGTGTCAATCTAGTGGGGTAATGTGCCCGCTATGGCCGAACCGTTGACCGACGAACAGCAGCACAAGCACCGGCAGGCGGTGCGCGACTTCATGCCGACCACACCGTTTCTGGCCGGCCTCGGCATCGTCTTCGAGCGCTACGAACCCGACCAGGTCACCATCCGGCTGCCCTACCGCGAGGACCTGACCAACGACGGCGTCTACTTCCACGGCGGCGTCATCGCGTCGGTGGTGGACACCGCCGGGGCCGCCGCGGCCTGGTCGAATCACGACTTTGAAAAGGGCACGCGTGCCTCCACGGTGGCGATGAGCATCCAGTACACCGGCGCCGCCAAGCGCTCGGACCTGCTCTGCCATGCGCGCACCGTGCGGCGGCGCAAAGAACTCACCTTTACCGAGATCACGGCCACCGACAACGACGGCAACGTGGTCGCGCACGCGGTGCAGACGTACCGCATCGTCTGACTCCTAGGAGCGGGTGCACATGCCAGAACAACCGGCCCAGCCCGACGCCGCCGAGCTCGACGCGCGGGTCGACGCCCTGGTGCGCCGCTGCCCTCCCACCGATTGCGACCATCAGACGTTTCTCGGCGCCCGCTTCGACGCCGGTCTGGCGTGGGTATGGGCCGCGCCGGAGGACGGCGGCGTGCAGGCCGACCGATCGCTGCAGTCACGAGTGGAGCGGCGACTCGCTGCCGCTGGTGCGCCAGTTCCGTTCCGGTACAACCCCATTGGACTGGGTATGGTGGCGCCGGCACTGTTCGCCCACGGCGAACCCAAGCAGCGCAGCAGGTACCTGCGTGCGCTGTTCACCGGCGAGGAGATCTGGTGTCAGCTGTTCAGCGAACCATCGGCCGGCTCGGACGTCGCCGGGTTGTCCACCCGCGCTCGATCCGACGGTGACAGCTGGATCGTCAACGGCCAGAAGGTCTGGACATCCGTCGCGCACATAGCCCGTCGCGGACTGCTCATCGCGCGCACCGATCCTGACGTCCCCAAGCACGCTGGACTGACCGCGTTCGTGGTCGACATGAGCACGCCGGGCGTCGAGGCACGTCCGCTGCGGCAGATCACCGGCGACGCCGAGTTCAACGAGGTTTACCTCACCGACGTGCGGATCCCCGACCATGACCGGATCGGCGAAGTCGGCCAGGGTTGGCAGGTGGCGACCACCATGCTGATGAACGAGCGGGTCGCACTCGGGGGCGCGTTCTCGGCGGGCGGCGAGCGTCCGGGGACACGGATTCTCGACGCCTACCGCGCGGCTGGGCGCCCCGACCCGGTGCGAGGAGATCGGGCGGTGCAGCTGTGGATCGAAGCCAACGCCGTCGCGCTCACCGGCAAGCGGATGGCGGCCGAAGCCCGACAGCCCGGCCCACTGGGCTCGGCGCTCAAACTTGCTGCCGCCGAACACAACCAACGGGTCACCGAGTATCTGCTCGACCTCGAGAGCCTGGGCAGCTCCGCCGAGACGGTTCATGGCTATCTGCGGGCGCGCGCCAACACCATCGAGGGCGGCACCTCGGAGATCATGCGCAACATCCTCGGGGAACGGGTCCTGGGTCTTCCCGCCGAGCCCCGCGTCGACAAGAACATCGCCTGGCGCGATGTCCCGCGCTAGAGGAAAGGCGTGACGACTGTGGCCTTCTCCACCGAACAACATGAGTTGCGGCGCACTGTGCGCGAATTCCTCGACAAGAAGTCGCCCGAATCCGAGGTGCGCCGCCTGATCGAAACCCCGACCGGTTTCGACGCCGCCGTCTGGCAACAGATGGCAGCGCAGATCGGACTGCCCGGCATCCACATCCCAGAGGAGTTCGGCGGAGCGGGATTGGGCTACGTCGAGGTGTGCATCGCGCTCGAAGAAATGGGCGGGCACCTGTTCGGCGGGCCATTCTTGGCCTCGGCGGTATTGGCAGCCGAAGTCGTGCTGCGATCGAACGATAGCGCGGCGATGGCCGATTTCCTGCCGAAGATCGCCACCGGCGAAACCATCGCGACCGTCGCCTTCCCCAGCGGTGACGACCCATCCACAGACACCCGGTTGACGGCGACATCCACCGCCGACGGCTATGTCGTCTCCGGCACGGCCGGATTCGTCCTCGATGCCCTGAGTGCCGACGTCATTTTCGTGTTCGCCCGCGCAGGTGAACTCGGGCTCTTCGCGGTCAACACCGACGCCGTCGGTGTGCAGATCACCGGAGCGCCGAGCATGGATGCGACACGAAAACACGCCACCGTCAGCTTCGACAACGCTGCGGCACGGATCATTCGCACCGAGCGTGGCGCTGCGCAAATCCGCTCGGACGTGGCCAATCTCGCGTGTGTTGCCTTGGCCAACGAGAGCGTCGGCGGCGCGCAGGCGGTGCTCAACCAATCCGTGAATCATGCCAAGGCGCGCTACCAGTTCGGCCGCCCCATCGGCTCGTTCCAGGCGATCAAACACAAGTGCGCCGACATGTTGGTGGCCCTCGAACAGGCCAAGTCGGTGGCCTACCACGCCGCGGCGACCGTCGACGAGAATCCCGACGACTTCGGCGTGGAAGCGGCGATGGCCAAAGCCTACGTCGGCGACGTCTATGCGCGAGCGGCCGCCGAGAACATTCAGATCCATGGCGGCATGGGCTTCACCTGGGAGCACCCCGCGCACCTGTATCTCAAGCGCGCCAAGTGCGCACAGTCGATGTTCGGTGACGCCGTCTATCATCGGCGGGTCCTCGCCGACACGTTGGGCCTGTCGGCGTCAGCTCACTCGTGAAGCCTTCCTGACGCTGTCGGGCACTACCCCAACGTCGCGGTGCCGTCGTCGTGAACGGAGACCTTGGCGCCGGCGATGTCGTCGTGCACGCTTGCCTGCACATCGGCCGGGGCGGTGAGCACCGCCAGCGTGCGCGCGTCATCGGGCGTGCGCACGGCGATGTAGGTTTTCTCCGGATTCCCGTCACGGTCGAATGGGGTGGTCCACGTTTCGATCGTGCCGATCCCTTCCCACTGGTCGACGGACGTGCTGGTCGGCTCTCGGTCGACCTCGGGTTGGACGTCCTCCCAACGGAATTCGGTGGCGGGCGGCTCGGTGCCGTAGACGGCGATGGCGTGTTTGGTCAGATAGCCGCCGTTAGCGGTGATCAGCCCGACGCTGCCGGGGTTCTCGATCAGCAAGCCGGCCATGGTGCCGATGGAATGCGTGACGTAGTTGTTCCACGGTCCCCCGGCGAACGTCAGGCCGCCGGTCACCGTCAGCGGACGCTGCGGATCGCCGACGGGAAGGTTCAGTTCATTCGCGGCGACTTGAACCGCGGACGGAAAACACGAGTAGATGTCGACGAACTGGACGTCGTCGATGCCGCGCCCGGCAAGCTCGAGCGCGCGCTTGCCCGCGATCCGGATCGCCGGGGACCGGTGATAGTCCAGGCGCTCGCCGAGTCCGTAGGTGTCGTGCGAATCGGTTCCGGCATACGGAAAAACCCAGCGATCCGACGAGATCTGCAGCCGCTCGGCCGTTTCGGCGGAGGCGAGGACAACGACCGCGCCCTGGTCGACCATGTTGTTGGAGTTCATCAACTTGGTGTAGGGCCAACTGATCATCCGGTTGTCCGGGCCGGGCTGCCAAATCTGCTCAGCAGACAGGGCTTTGGGGCTCCAGGCGTTCGGATTGCCGGCCGCGACCGCACTGAACTGCGACCACAACTCACCGATCCGCCGGCGGTGTGTGTCCACTGACTCGCCGGCGGCGATCCGCAACGCCTGCTCGAACAGCGGATACACGTGCGCCGGCTGGATGAGCTCGATGCGCAATTCGGCCGGACCGGCCATCGGAACGCTGTCGCCGTCGTCCTGGGCCATCGGCACTGAGTCGTCCTGCTGCGGCCATGACGGCTTGGCGCCTTCAGCGCGCAACCGTGATCGGGTGCGCCAGCATTCGGCGCCGGCGATCATTACCACATCGGCTCTTCCCTGCTGGATATCGATGCAGGCCTGGTTCACCAGGGACTGCGGGACGTTGCCGCCCACGCCGCTGTAGCGGGTCGAGAAGTTCTTGGCGCCGATCTGCTGACCGAGCAGCAGCCCCGGGTCGCGATACCGCCACGACAGCAAGTTCACCACGCGAATCGAATCAACCGCCTCCAGCGTGCGCTGGTCGGCGGCCCGCCGGGCGGCCAGCGCCATCAACCCGACCGGGTCGACATCACCGTCGTACTGGTTGATCTGTCCGGCGCCGACGAGCACCGGAGTCCGTGGATCGATTGGCATCAGGGCGTCCTCCCGTCGGTGAATAGCACACCGGCGTTGATCAGGCGGTCGATCTCGGCGTCGGCAAGGCCGAGCAGCTTTCCGCAGACCTCGCGGGTGTGTTCGCCGAGCGTCGGCGCGGGCCGCAGCTCGGCAGGCGGAATGTTGCGGTACGGCGCCACCCCCGACTCGGCGGGCAGCGGCGCCTCGAATAACGGATGCACCATGTCGGACAACATCTTTCGATGCGACACTTGCGGATCAGCAAGAACGTCGGCGGGCCGGTTCATCGGGCCGGCCGGCACACCGGCCTGCTGCAACAGTTCGGTCACCGTCTGCTTGTCGAGATTCCGCGTCCATCGCGCTATCTCGGCGGTGGCGTCGCTGCGGTTGCGATCAAGGTCGCGACAGCCGATCACCCCGGCGAGCGCGCACCAGTCACGTTCGTCGCGCAGCGAGATGACGCACCACTCGTCGTCTCCGGCGCAGGGATAGACGCCGTGGCAGCTCGGGTCGTCAACGACCGGCAGAGTTGCGGCGCGAGCCGCTTGGGTGACGTACGTCGTGTCGAGTTGGTTGATGGCCACCTCGGCCTGCGAGATGTGCACGTGCGCACCACGTCCGGTGCGGTGCCTGCCGATCAGGGCCGCCAACGCGGCAATGGCGGTGACCCGCGCCGCGATGTGATCGGGGAAGACCGTGACCGCATCCAGGAACGGCGGCCGACCGTCGTCGCTGGCGGGGCCGGTCCACAGCCGGGTGATTCCGGTGGCCGCGCGCACCAGCGGGCCGTACCCTAGCTGGACACTCCACGGGCCCCGGTCGCCGAACGCGCTGCTTTCCGCCAGGATGATGCCCGGGTTGAGCGACCGCAATTTCTCGTATGGAAAGCCCAGCGCGGCAAGCGTTCCCGGCTTGAAGTTGGCGGAGATGATGTCGGCGTCGGCCACCAGGCGAGCAAACAGGTCCGCGCCTTCTGGATTACGCATATCCAGGCCGAGCCCGTACTTGTTGCGGTTGGTCCAGGCGATGGCTTGGCTCATCGGTTGACCGGCGCGGGTCTGGCGCAGTCCGTCGGGAAACTGCGCACTTTCCACCTTAATGACCTCGGCGCCCATGTCGGCGAACAACCGGCCGAGCTCGCCGCCGGCCACGATGATGCCCAGGTCGACGACGCGTATCCCGTCGAAGGGCCGGTGCCCGCAGTCGTGGTGCCCCGCCGGGTGCGACGCCGGCTCCCGGTCAAGCCAGCGGGGATGGTGCCGGCCGGCCGACGGTGCGAGATGGCGCAGACCCGCACGGCGCCCGTCGATCACGAACGGCCCGACCGGGGCGGCGACGTGGTCAGCGGAGGTCAACTGCACTGCGGTGAAGGCACCGACCGCGCGGAAGTGATCCGACGTCAGCACTTCGGCACAGCTCAATACCGGGGCGATCGGAACCCCGTGCGTTTTTCCGGTCGCGACCAGCTCGGCCATTGTCTGGTCGGCGAACAGCGCGGCGGTCAGCGCACCGATCTCGCGGATGGCCAAGAACCGGGCTCCGACCGTGTCGTACTTGGGATCTTGGAACTCCTCGGGCTCCCCCAACCATGCGCGCATGCCGTGCCACTGCCGCGGCGCCATCACGCAGGTCCGCACGTAGCCGTCCTTGCAGGCGAATATCGGGTAGACGTCCTGATATCGCGGGCGCCCGCGCCAGGCGCCGGCATCGCGCTGGGCCAACGCGCCCTGCCCCATTGCGCCGAACGGCGGATCGAGCGCCTGGACGACGGCTTCGAATCGCGAGAAGTCGATGTAATCGCCTATGCCGCAACGTAGCCGGTGAAAATACGCTACCAGCACCGCCCATGCCGCCTGCACGGCGGCGGTCGCCGACGCGATGCCCTCCGGCGGCAGGACCGGTGTGCCGGTCGGCAGGCCCGACCGCGACAGCGCGGTCGAGAGCGCATACATCACCGGATCGGTGGCCTGCCAGGATGCGTGCGGCCCGTCGGCACCGAAATCGGTGACGTGCATCGCGACCAGTCGCTGGAAGCGGTCGGCCAGCTGTGCGCAGGAGTTACCGAATGCTGTTGCCAGGCCGGGGATTCCGCTGTCGATCAGGATGTCCGCGCCGGCGACCAGCTCGAGGAACCGCTGCCGGTCCGCATCGGCGTCGGGGTCGAGTACCGCGCTGCGCTTGTTCGCGTTGTGCAGGGCGAACCGGATGCTGCGCCCGGCGACCGCGGGCAGCGCCGCGCGTCCCGGGCTACCGCCCGGCGGCTCGATCTTGAGGACGTCAGCGCCGAGGTCGGCGATCAGCCGGCTGATCGCGTCGGCCTCGCCGCTGGCAAGGTCGAGCACCCGCACGCCGATCAGCGGCGGCCCGCTGTATGCCGTCATCGCCGCGCCAGCAGCATCGACGAACAGACCCCCACCGCGACGACGTCGTCGCCGGACCACACGGTGATGCCGACCGCGGCCAATCCGCCGCTGATCCGCTGCAGCCGGCCCACCCCGACCAGGTCGGGCTCGGCCACCTCGCCGACGAAGCGCAGCGACAAATCAGGATTGGGATGCGGTATCCACTTGCCGGCGCACGCGGCCGCCACCGGTGGGCCGACGCACATGTCGGCGGCCAGGCATGCGGCCTCGGCGCCGGCCGCCACGTCCCAGGGCGCCCGCAGCCCGGTGGCGACCCACGACGGCCCGGCGCCCAGCACCCGCGGGCGCAGCGTCGCCACGATCGGGATCTCCACGCCGTCGGGAGTGGTCCAGTCACTGCCGCCGGAATATCCGGTGAGCCCAGCCTTTTCGGCGCTGGGTGTGTCCGAGGGGTGCAGCGCGGCGGGATCGGCCAGCCCGACAGTCGCCCGCGCGGCCGCCCGTCCGGTGCTGTCGGCGATGTCGACGCTGACGGTGGTGAGCGACCGGCCCGCGTGCAGCACGGTCGCCGCGGCGTGGGCGGTGCCCGCCGGCAAGCCGCGCAAAAACCGCACGTCCAGCGAGGCGGGCGTGCGGCCGGGAGCCACCCGGCGCGCGGCACGCAGCGCGCACGCCGCGACCGCGCCACCGAACGCCCCGCCGAAGGCACCGTGCATGTTGCGGCCCAGCTCGAACGACAGGCCCTCACCGTCGGTGCGGCACCCGAGCACGTCGTCGACGGACGCCACCGCGCCGGTCACGGTGTCAGCACCCCGTGTACCGGTGGGGTGCCGTCACGTTCGCCCGCCATGGTGGCCAGCAGCTCGTCGGCCCCGTCCAGACCGACGCAGCGGCGCGGCAGGCCGGCAAACGGGTAGCGGCCGGAGCCCAACAGGTCCAGCGCCGCGCGGTAGGCGGTGACGTCGACGCCCAGCGCGCCGAGCACCCGCAGCTCCTTGAACACCACCATGTCCGGCGAAAAGCCCGGCGCACCGCTGTCGAAGCCCCGGGTACCGGCGACGACGACGGTGCCGTTGGGCCGGGCCAGCGCGATCGCCTGCGCAAAGGCCGCCGGCGCTCCGGCGGTGACGTCCAGCACGACGTCGGCCAACCCACCGGTGGCCTTCTTGAGCGCGGCGACCGGGTCGTCGACGCCGACGTCGACGGCCAGGTCGGCGCCGAATTGCGGCGCCAGCGCCAGCCGGTTGGCGTCACGAGCGCCTAAACCGGTCACCATCACGAACCCCGCACCGGCTTCTTTGGCGGCCGCAGCGGCGCACAGCCCGCGGACTCCCGGCCCCAACACAGCCAAGACGTCGCCGGACTTGATATCGGGAACTGTTGTGCCCCAACGAATTCCAGCACCCAACGGGTTGAACAGTGTCGCGACTACGGGTTCTAGGTGTTCCGGCACCGGTAACACCATCGAATCGGGGGACAAATATTGGTATTCGGCGTAGCCGCCCCACAGGCCGGGTTCGCGATCGACCGGGATGAAGCCGTACATATCGGCCAGGCCGTGCTTTTCGCACCGCCGATACTCCCCCGCCCGGCAAGCCGAGCAGTCCCGGCAGGACTGGAACACCTCGACGGCCACCCGATCGCCGACGGCCACACCCCAGCGCTGCGCTGCCCGCGACCCGATCGCCTCGACCGTCCCGACGGTTTCGTGACCGGGAACGAACGCGAACCCGCCCGACAGCGCACCGGTGTACTGCTCGTGATCGGTGCCGCACAGCCCACAGGCCTCGACGCGCACCAGGCCGTCATCCTCGCCCACTTCGGGGACCGGCAGCTGCCGCTCAACCAGCCGACGCGGCGCTTCCAAGACCAATGCCCGCGCCACCCTGTCATCCGGCATGATCGCACCGTAGGTTGCTATTGATTGACATGTCAATCTAGTGTGCTACCCACGGGCAGCGCGTCGCGGGCGGAGGAGCTTGATGGACACCGAGATGCGATCGGCAGCGATGCCGCGCTGGCGCGGTGACGCCGGGCGCCTGGAGGTCTGGTACGCCACGCTGTCCGATCCGGCAACCGGTGCCGGCCTGTGGGTCCATTACGAAACGGTGGCGCCGACGGTCGGCGCCGCTTACGGGCACGGCTGGGTGAGCTGGTTTCCCACCGACGGTCCGCCGCAGACCCAGCGCTTCGGTCCCGAACCGGTCGCGCCCGGTGCCGGACCGGATTGGCTGCGGGTCGGCGACGCCCGTGTCGGCCCGGGGGAATTTTGCGGGCGGGCCGGGTCGCTGGGCTGGGACCTGCGCTGGAAGGACACCGGCAGACCATTGTGGACGTTTCCGCGGGCGGCGTGGGAGCGCCAGCTGTTGCCCGGGGCGCAGGTGGTGCTGGCGCCCACCGCGGTCTTCACCGGGTCGATCACGCTCGGCGACACGGTGCACCAACTCGACGGATGGCGCGGCGGGGTGGCCCACATCTACGGGCGCGGCAACGCCAAGCGGTGGGGGTGGATTCACGCCGACCTCGGCGATTCGGACGTGCTCGAGGTGGTCACCGCGGTGTCTCACACCCCGGGCTTGCGTCGGCTCCCGCCGATGGCGTTCATTCGGTTCCGTATCGACGGAGCCGATTGGTCGACAGGGGTTTTGCCGTCGTTGCGGATGCGCACCACACTCGGTCTGCGGCACTGGCAGCTGGAGGGCCGTATCGGGCGCCGCGACACGCTCATCCGGGTTGACATGCCCGCCGAGCGCTGCGTTAGCCTCCAGTACACCGACCCCGACGGCGCCACCGCGGTATGCACCAACACCGAGCGGGCCGACGTCTACGTCGAGCTTGGCGAGCGGCGCTGGTCGGTGCTGGGCACTGGGCATGCCGAAGTCGGCTTGCGTGGATCTGAGGCACCTGTTGTCAGAGAAGGGATTTCGTCGTGAGCTTTCTGTTCGACCCTCCAATGCTGGTTGCTTCTGGCGTGCTCATCGAACGTGGTCTGCCCGCTGAGCAGCGTGATGTCGCCGAGGCCGCCACGCTCGGCGTGTTCTTCGGCGGCTCGTTCGGCCTGTACAACAACGTGCCCGGCCTCGGGCTGCTGTGGCGCCCGTTCCGTGCGCGCAACGGACGCGACTTCATGTGGAACAGTGGTGTTTTCGGACTGAAGACCGACGACGTCGGTGTGCGGATGCATGCCTTGGCAGGCGCGATTTTCGCGACCTATCCGTTCTTCCTCAAGCTCGGTCGCCGGCTCGGGCGTCTGCTGTGACGCTCGGCGACCGCGCCGCCGCCTCGTTCGGTGCGGCACTGCTTCCCGAGGAGTGCGGCGGACCGTCGCCGGACCAAGTGGCCCAACGCGTCGACCGCTACCTGCGCCGGCTTCCGACACCGTCGCGACTGGCGACGCGCGCCGGCCTGCTATCGCTCGCGGCGGCAAGCTATCTCACCACCGGGCGGTCGATGTCGCGGTTGACCCCACAGGAACGCGAAGCGGTGCTGCGCCGCATCGCCGGACTCAGCCCCGAAGCCGGCGCGGCGATGGAGGGGCTCAAAGCCGTTGTGCTGCTGGCCAACGGCGCCGAGACCTATGCGGCCGAGCTGCTCGAGCGCGCCCAAAAACATGAGCCGGCCCGCCCCGACGCCGAATTGAACCTCACCTCCTCGGTGGACAGCCCGTCGGTGGTCCGCGCCGATGCGGTGGTGGTCGGCTCGGGCGCCGGCGGCGCGATGGCGGCCCGCACCCTGGCCCGAGCCGGGATGGACACCGTCGTGCTCGAGGAGGGCCGACGCTGGACCGTCGAGGAGTTCCGCAGCAGGCATCCGCTGGAGCGCTACGCCGGGCTGTACCGCGGCGCGGGAGCCACCGTGGCGCTCGGCCGCCCCGCGGTGGTGCTGCCGATCGGCCGGGCCGTCGGCGGCACCACGGTCGTCAACTCCGGCACCTGTTATCGACCACCGTTGGCCGTGCAGCAGCGCTGGCGCGACGAATTCGGTTTGGCGCTGGCCGATCCGGACCGGCTGGTCGGTCATCTCGACGACGTCGCAGAGACGCTGCAGGTGGCGCCGGTGCCGCTGGACATCATGGGCCGCAACGGGCGGCTGCTGCTCGAGGGCGCGGCCGCGTTGGGCTGGCAGGCCGCGCCCATCCCCCGCAATGCACCCGGCTGTGAGGGGTGCTGCCAATGCGCGCTCGGCTGTCCGCGCAACGCCAAGTTCGGCGTGCACCTCAACGCGCTGCCGCAGGCATGTGCGGCCGGCGCGCGAATCATTTCAAACGCCCGCGTCGAACGGGTGCTGCACACCGGTGGTCGCGCATACGGGGTGCGGGCACGACGGCCCGACGGCACCGCCGTCGACGTGCTGGCCGACACCGTGGTGATCGCCGCCGGCGCCACCGAGACGCCGGGGCTGTTGCGGCGCAGCGGTCTTGGCAGGCACCCGCGGCTCGGCCGCAATCTCGCGCTGCATCCGGCGGCGATGCTGGCCGGTCGCTTCGAGGAAGACATCGTTGCCTGGCACGGCGTACTGCAGAGCGCGGCGGTCGACGAGTTGCACGCCTCACACGGCGTGTTGATCGAGGCGACGTCGACCCCGCCCGGCATGGGCTCGATGTTGTACCCCGGGTTCGGCACCGAGCTGCTTAGTTGGCTGGACCGGGCGACCCATGTCGCGACGTTCGGAGCGATGGTGGCCGATAGCGGTGTGGGCCGGGTGTTTTCGGTGGGTGGCCAGACGCTGATGCGCTACGACCTCGCCCGTGCCGACGCGACGAAGCTGATGACGGCGCTAGAAGCCATGGGGCGGCTGCTGTTCGCCGCAGGCGCGGTCGAGCTGCTGACCGGCCTGCCTGGCGCGAACACGGTTGCGTCGCTGCCTGAGCTGCAGGAGGTACTGGCCCGGACCAATCCGAGAAGCTTGCACCTGGCGGCATTTCATCCGACCGGCACCGCGGCGGCGGGCGTCGACGAGCAGCGCTGCCCGGTGGACGAAACCGGCCGGCTGCGTGGGGTGGACCGGTTGTGGGTCACCGACGCGTCGATCCTGCCGAGCTGCCCGGAGGTCAACCCGCAGGTGTCGATCATGGCACTGGCGTTGGCGGTGGCCGACGGGATCGTCAGCTGAGCACGGCGACGCTGTCGTCTGCCAGACGCTCGACGGCATCGCGACTCAACTTGGATGTGGCGGCGATCTTGTCGGGATCGAAGCGAATCGGTTGCAGTGGCACGCCGCGGACTCGCTCTTGGGCTTGCCGGAATTCGGGTAGCGGCCCCGGCAACAGGTGCGCGCTGTTCAGCGTCACCTTCAACCATTGCCGGATCGACCACAGGGTCAGCGGATCAGGCCGGGTGTGCATATACAGGTTGCGCGCCCACCGGGGTTGCATGTCGCGAACGATCCAGTTCAACAGCGCCTGAGGCGGCCAGAGCCAGATCGGGATCGCGTGGCGGTTGTTGGGCCACAGCGTTTCCGATACCGCCGGCAACATCGCCAGCTGCGGTACCCAACTGTCGAGGACCTCGAGCACCTCGGCCTTGCTGGCGGGTAGATCGCTCCCGCCGAGGGCGTAACCCACCCGGGTGAACTCGCGGTAGTAGCGGTCCAGATCGGCGCCACGCAGCGGCGCGTAGTGGTAGCGCTCGTGCGCCGTGGCCAACCCCCACACCACATTGGCGTAGTTCCACCGCAGCAGATCGGGATCGCGTGCGTCGTAGCGCATACCTGTCAGCGCGCTCACCCCGTGCACCGTCCCGTGCATGGCGCGTACGATCCGCGCGCACTTTTCCGCGGTCTCCGTCGGACCGTAGGCGACACCGAGAAAGAAGGCCAGCGAGTGGCCGAACCGAACCGCAGCTCCCTCCGGGTCGATGCCCAAGGTCGGATTGCCCTCACTGTCACGTTTGAGCGCGCGTGAGTGGTGGTAACCGCCCGAAACCGTGGACGGGTCAAGCTGTTCCATGGTCACCGAGGAGACCAAACCCAGCGTGACCAGTGGCAGATGTGAGTGCACGTACCACACCGCGCTGTCGGGACCGAACCATCCTTGATCTCCCTTTGGTTCGGCGAAGTCGAGACCATGAAAGAAGCGGCTGCGCACCGCTTGCGCGAAAATCCTGTCGAAAAGTGCCGCTATCGGGGTTTGCAGAATCGCCATGACTTTGGCCTTTCGTCTGAGGACGCTGTCAGCATGACGCAAGTGAAAGCTCGCCTTCAATTCGTGTTCTGACGGCGCGGATTACCAGCGCACTGAGGGCACTGCGGCGCGTTTCGCGGTAACATCGCTCGCGTTTGACGGCCCGCGCTAGAACCGGCGCGGCAGCTTCCCGATTTCACGCAGCCAGCCCTTCCGCGCGGTGTAGTGCCACTTCAGCGACGCGGGAACATACGGCCACGCCGTGCGAATGGCGGCGCGCACGGCGCTGTAAGCACGTTGGTCATATTCCGTCCAGTAGATCGCGAAACGTTTCCGCACCTGGGCAGGTAATCCACCGAAGATGACCAGTCGCATCGGCGGCGCTAGGGCGGCCCGCACCGGCCAGGTCGGCAGCAATCGGTTGGCGATCGGCTTCAACGCGGGCGGCGCGGGAAAGAACGGCGAGGTGCTCATGTCGGGAATCGTGCTGCGGTTGATGAAGTCGATCAGGTAATCAGCCGCCGGATTCGGCTCGAGAACCTCGGCGCAGTAACGATTCCACTGCGCGTCGAACTCGCCACGATCGGCCGGCAGCACGGATTTGGTCATCCCGTAACGGCGATACCACTCACACCCTTCGCTGTAGAGCCGATCCCGCTCGGCATCGCTGAGCCGGTGGGTATCCCAATGCTCGGCGACGCGCTCCACCATCCGCTGGAAGGTGGCATGCGCCCACCAATAGGTCTCTGGGTTCAGCGCGTGATAGCGCGTTCCATCCGGCTGGGTGCCCTTGATATCCCGGTGGTAGTCACGGACCCGCCTGCCGGTGCTTTCACCCTGTCCGTCATAGACGGTGCCGAGAATACCTGGTAGCGAACGGAATACACGATCAACTGGATCATCGAAGAAGTTGGAGTGCTCGATCAGCGCGTACCCGATCGCAGGGTGCATGGTCTGCAACAGGCCTGCGGTGCCGCCCTCGAACGCGATGCGCATATCCCCGGCCCAGCGCCAGATCAGCGAGTCGGGTCCAAGATTTACCCGGCCGTCGACTTGGGAATCTTTTCGCCCATGCATCATCGCGCCGGGCCTCGTGCGAACTGATCGGATGAGCTGAAGATACTGTTGACAACAAGCGCTGTCAACGGGCCGCGCGCAGCGCAGTTTCGCCGGCAGGGCGCGAACTCAGCCCTCCAGCTTGTAGCCCAGCCCGCGCACCGTCACCAGGTGCACCGGATTGGCCGGGTCTTCCTCGATCTTCGACCGCAGCCGCTTGACATGCACATCGAGGGTCTTGGTGTCGCCGACGTAATCGGAGCCCCACACCCGGTCGATCAGCTGGCCGCGGGTCAACACCCGGCCGGTATTGCGCATCAAATACTCGAGCAGATCAAATTCCTTGAGCGGCAACGTGATCTGTTCGCCGTTGACCGAAACGATGTGGCGCTGGACGTCCATCCGTACCGGCCCGGCCTCCAGCACTCCGTCGGCGGCCTCGGAGTCGTCGTCGCCTCCGCGGCGCAGCACCGCCCGGATCCGGGCGATCAACTCCCGCGCGGAATACGGCTTGGTCACATAGTCGTCGGCACCCAGCTCCAGACCGACCACCTTGTCGATCTCACTGTCGCGGGCGGTGACCATGATGACCGGCACACTCGAGCGGGCCCGCAGCTGCTTGCACACATCGGTGCCGGACATGCCCGGCAGCATCAAGTCCAGGAGCACGATATCGGCTCCGGCCCGGTCGAATTCGGCCAGCGCCGAAGCGCCGTCGGTCACCACGGTGGCCTCGAATCCTTCTTTGCGTAAGAGGAACGCCAGCGGATCGGCCAGCGACTCCTCGTCTTCCACGATCAGCACGCTAGTCATGGCGCCACACTCCTTCTCCTCGCACAGTGCGAGTCATCTGCGTAGCTCTTCCTTTCCTCGGAGCCGTTGCGGCTTCATGGGACGAAGCGAAGGCTCCTCCGATTGGCGGGGCTCGTCGTTGTTGTTCTGGTAGATCGGGATCGACAACGTGAACGTGGAGCCGGTTCCCGGTTGGCTCCACAGCTTGATGCTGCCGTTGTGGTTGGCCGCGATGTGCTTGACGATCGCCAGTCCCAGACCGCTCCCGCCGGTGGATCGCGACCGCGCCTTGTCGCCCCGGAAGAACCGCTCGAAAACGCGTTCCTGGTCCTTGCGCGCGATACCGATACCCCGGTCGGTGACCGCAATCTCGGCGAAGTCACCGCGGCGGCGACAACTGATCGACACCAGCGAACCGCGCGGCGAATACGCGATCGCATTGGACACCAGATTGGCCAGCGCGGTGATGAGCAGCGTCTGCTCACCCAATACCCGCAGGCCGCACGGCGTGTCGGTGCGTATCTGAATATCGGCACTGTCAGCGGCCACCTTGTGGCGTGAAATCGCTTCGGCCACAACGGTGTCCACGTCAACCTCGGAGAGGTCGGGCAGTCGTTCTGCTCCCTGTAGACGAGATAGCTCGATCAGCTCTCCGATCATGTCTCCCAGCCTGTTGGCCTCGACGAGCACCTTCTCCCCGAACCGGCGTACCGTTTCCGGGTCGTCCGCCGAGGACAGCAGTGCCTCGGCGAGCACGGCCATCGCACCGACCGGGGTTTTGAGCTCGTGGCTGACGTTGGCCACGAAGTCGCGGCGGGTCGCCTCCATCCGGGCGTACTCGGACTGGTCATAGACGAAGACGACCGCAAACCGGCGATCTTCTTCGCTGAGCAGGCTGGCCTGGCCGCGCACCACCAGTTCCGACCCGTCAACCACCGTGGGTTTACGCGGCGTCAGATCGAATTCGATAGCTGAACCGCCCCCCAGCGCCGTTTGCGCCGCCGTCCATGCGTTCTCGTCGAGCTGGCGGTCCCGCACCAGACCGAGATGCGTAGCTCGGTCGTTGAGGTACACCACGTCGCGGTGGGCGTCCACCACCGCGATACCCAGCGGAGAGAGCTCGGCGATGCGTTGCAGCATCTGCGCGACGGTGATGCCGCCCCATTCGGCGGCCGCCCGCTGGCGTCGCTCGACGACCATCGGCGCCAATCGGGTGCCGATGCTGATCCCGACGGCGAGTGCTAACAGAACCGACACCCCGGCGAGCGACAGCGCCGAGAACACAGTCACATAAAAATCCTACAAATACTGGTGAACTTCGCCCCACCAGCGCGAGGCCAAAATCGTACATGTCACACGTTGCGGCCGATGTGTTCGGCTGCTGTTCACGCGGTGTTTGCCCAGATGACCGGGCCGGTCAGCGGGCGCCTTGGCTGGCCACCGCGGCCGCCCCGGCCGCGGCAGCTTCGGGGTCCAGATAGGTGCCGCCGGCGACCGTGGGCCGCAGGTCGGCATCCAGGTCGTAGCACAACGGGATGCCGGTCGGGATGTTCAGCCCGACGACCTCCTCGTCGGACATGCCGTCGAGGTACTTGACCAGCGCACGCAGCGAGTTGCCGTGCGCGGCGAGCAGCACCGTCTTGCCGGCCCGCAGGTCGGGCACGATGACATCGGTGAAATACGGCAAAAACCGCGCCACCACGTCGGCAAGGCATTCGGTCAGCGGGCCGCCGCCGATATTGGCGTAACGCGGGTCGGCGTCCTGGCTGAATTCGCTGCCCCGCTCGATCGGCGGGGGCGGGGTGTCGTAGCTGCGCCGCCAGGCCATGAATTGTTCCTCGCCGTAGCGCTGCTTGGTCTCGGCCTTGTCCAGCCCTTGCAGCGCGCCGTAGTGGCGCTCGTTGAGCCGCCAACTGCGTCGCACCGGGATCCAGTGCCGGTCTGCGACGTCCAGTGCCAGATTCGCGGTGGTGATCGCTCGCCGCAGCAGCGAGGTGTAGAGCACGTCGGGCAGCAGGTCGTGTTCGACCAACAACTCACCGCCGCGAATCGCCTCGGCGCGGCCCTTGTCGGTCAGGTCGACGTCGACCCAACCGGTGAACAGGTTGAGCGCGTTCCATTCGCTCTCGCCGTGGCGGAGTAATACCAGCTTGGAAGTCTCTGCCATGCCGGCAAGTCTCTCACGCGCGCTCCGCCGCGCTTATCGCTGACCAAATTGGACGACTCCTCCTCATCGCGCTTCGCGCTCTGCATCGTCGCCGTCCTCGTCGTCGATCAGATGGGCGAACGCCTGCAGGTTCTTCAGCGACTCCCCGCGAGACACCCGCCACTCCCACTCTTTCTGAATCGACGAGCGAAAACCTAACTCCAGCAACGTATTAAAGTCCGAATCGACCGCTTCGAGCACCTGCCCGAGTACCCGGTCGATCTCGGCAGCACTCACCGACGCCAACGACATCCGGCCCACCAGGTAGATGTCGCCGACGTTGTCGAGCGTGTAGGCCACCCCGTACAAGCGACGGTTGCGCTTGAGCAGAAACCGGTAGACGCCCTCATGGTTCTCGTCGGGTTTGCGGCACACGAACGCCTCGACGCGCACGCCATGCTCACCGATGGTCAGCATGGTGTTCGTCTTGAGCTTGCGCTCCCCGGGCAGCTCGACGATCAGCCCCGGCAGGCCGCCGTGCGCACCCTCGTGCCGCGAGTACGTCAGCTTGCTCGCGTTCAGCGCGTCCTCGATGACCTGCTGTACCGACTCTGTCATGCGCGCACCAGCTCACGCAGTGGATGGCGCAGGGCGAACTCGCCGATCGCGCGGCGATAACTGGCCAGCAACGCATCGACGGTGTTGTCCCACGAGAACGTCGCGGCATTCTTGACCGCCGAGCGGCTCATCGCACCGTCTTGCCGCAGCACGTCGTCGATGGCATCCGCCCACCGGTCGACGTCATGGCCGGCCACCAGGGTGCCGCTGACCCCGTCGCGCACCGCGACCGGCAGCCCGCCCACCGCGGCCGCCACCACGGGCGTCCCGCAGGCCTGAGCTTCCACCGCGACCAGGCCGAACGACTCCGAATAGCTGGGCACCGCCACCACGTCGGCGGCCTGGAACAGCCGAGCCAGATCCGTACGGGACTGCGGCGGCAAGAACGTCACCCGGCCAGTGATACCCAGTTCCTCGGCGAGGCGAACCAGCCCGTCCGGGGCCGCCAGACCGCTGCCCGACGGCCCGCCGGCCACCACGATGCGCACCCGCTGCAGCTTGGCTGCGGCACGCAGCAGGATGTCGGGCGCCTTCAGTGGCTGGATCCGCCCCACGAACGCCACCACGTGTTCGTCGAGCGGCAGATTCAGCGCAGCGCGCGCCGCGCGGCGATCACCGGGCCTAAACACGTCAAGGTCGACACCAGGGTGGGCGACGTCGATGCGGGCCGGATCGGCCTGGTGCAGCGAAACCAGTTGTGCGGCTTCATCTTCGGTGTTGACGATGAGCCGGTCGGCCTCGTCGACCACCTGTTGCTCGCCGACCGTGCGCAGCGGCGGCTCGGGTGCGTCGCCGTCGGCGAGTGCGGCGTTCTTCACCGCGGCCAGCGTGTGCGCGGTGTGCACCAGCGGCACTGCCCAGCGGTCCCGCGCCAGCCAGCCGACCTGACCGGACAGCCAGTAGTGCGAGTGCACGATGTCGTAGTAGCCCGGCTCATGGGCCGCCTCGGCGCGCAGCACTCCGGCGGCGAACGCGCACAGCTGGGTCGGCAGGTCGTATTTGTCCAGACCCTCGAACGGCCCGGCCACCACATTGCGCACCAGGACGCCGGGCGCCACCGGCACGATCGGCGGATCGGTGGACGCCGTCGCGCGAGTGAAGATCTCCACCTGCACGCCCCGGCGCGCCATATGCAGGGCGCTTTGCAGCACGTAGACGTTCATCCCGCCGGCATCGCCGGTACCGGGCTGAGCCAGCGGCGAGGTATGCACCGACAACACCGCCACCCGGCGGGGATCGGTCAGTTCCGAGGCGTCCGGCCGGGAAAGCGCGTTGGGTTGCACACCGCCATCTTTGCAGGAGCGTCGGCTCGGCTACGTCAGGCCGACGACTCGTCGCCGACAACGCGCCGGCCCACCCCCGACGGCGCGGCGCGCCGCATGGCTCCGAGCGGGTCGGCGTAGAGCCCGCCCAGCGACACGATGCCGGCCCCGGCTTCCTGGACCCGGTTACCGAAAGCGGTGACCCGGATCTCCCGCGGTGCCAGCACCGAGCGTGCGGCGAACGCGGCTTCCACGTCGGCCATGCCGTCGGGGTACTCGGTGAACGCTTGCCCGCCGACCACCAGGTCGTCGGGGTTGAGCATGTCGCGCAGCAGCGCGACCGCTTCGCCGAGCACCCGCGCCCGCTCGGCCAGCAGCTCCTTGGCCTGCTGGTTGCCGCCGCGGGCCGCCTTGAGCAGGTCGCCGATGCCGGCGCCGGTTCGATTCGCGGGCACCAGCCGCAACCGCCGGGCCGCGGCGAGCACCGCCTCGTCGCTGACGGTGGACTCCAGTTGGCCGGAGCCGCCGAGCAGCTCCGAAGACACCGGCAGGTTGGCGATGGTGCCCGGCCCGCTGGCCGGGCTGTGCACCCGGCCGCCGATCACCAACGCATAGCCGACGGTTTCCCGGGCATAGACGTACAGGCTGGTCGACGTGTTCGGCCGAAATCGGCGCATGCCGAGCAGCAGCTCCGCTCCGGCCATCGCGTCGACGTGGGAGGCCACCGACACCGGTAGTTCCAGGGCTTCGGCCAGCACCGGCCCCACCGGGGCGTCCCGCCAGCCCAGCCGCAGATGGTCGACGTGCCCGGTGACGCCGTTGACCACCCCGCCGATGGCCACCCCGACCCACAGCGGGCGGCGCCGGTGCCAGCGCCGCAGGTACCGTCGGGCCGCGTCGGCCAGCGTCGCCAGCGCGGCCGCATGCCCGCTCAGCGGGGTCGGGGTCTCGACGACGTCGAGCGTGCGGCCGAACAGGTCGGCGGCCACGATGCTCGTCGTCCGCGCCCCGATGTGGATGCCCAGCGTCAAAAACGGTTCGTGGTTGACCTCGACGGGCACGCGCGGGCGCCCGATGGCGCCGGCCACGGCCAAGTCGGCGCGTTCACGCAACAGGCCCGCTTCCAGCAGCGCGATGACCTGACGATTGACCGTCGCGATGCTCAGCGAGGTGACCTGCGCGATGACGTCACGGCCGATCGGGCCGCGCAACCGCACCGCGCGGAAGACCGATGCGGCTGCGGCGTCGGACAGCTGCAGCGACGGGGCGACGATGTGGCGAGCCCGCACCGCGGTCTTACGGCCCTGCGACTGGGGGGTGAGAGCTGTCGAGTGCATTGGCTGTGTCCTTTCCCGAGGTCCGATGGGCGGTTTCTGGCCGCACGCCGGCTTCGGTGATAGGAAGGCCGGTCAGACGCGGCGACGTGCGCAGCAACAACATGCGCAGTCCGCGAACAGACACGCGGACGTCAGACCGAACACAGCGCTCGAGTACACGCTGAGGAATTTAGCACGGCTACTACAGTTATCCAGGTGAAATCAGCCGGATCCGAACGAGTGGCCGTGGTCACCGGGGCCAGCGCCGGTATCGGTGAGGCAACCGCGAGAACCCTCGCGGCTCAAGGCTTTCACGTAGTAGCAGTGGCTCGCCGGGCCGATCGCATCAAGGCGTTGGCGGACGAAATCGGCGGCACCGCGATTGTGACCGACGTCACTGACGGCGCCGCGGTCGATGCGCTGGCCGACCACCTGGAACGTGTTGACGTGCTGGTCAACAACGCCGGCGGCGCCAAGGGCCTCGCACCGGTCGCCGAGGCCGACCTGGAGCACTGGCGATGGATGTGGGAGACCAACGTGCTCGGCACGCTGCGCGTCACCCGCGCGCTGCTGCCCAAACTGATCGCGTCCGGTGACGGCTTGATCGTCACCGTCACCTCGGTCGCGGCGATGGAGATTTACGACGGCGGCGCAGGCTATACGTCGGCCAAGCACGCCCAAGGTGCGCTGCACCGTACGCTGCGCGGCGAACTGTTGGGAAAGCCGGTGCGGCTCACCGAAATTGCGCCCGGCGCTGTGGAGACGGAGTTTTCGCTGGTGCGCTTCGACGGTGACCAGGAGCGCGCCGACGCCGTTTACGCGGGGATGACGCCGCTGGTGGCAGCCGATGTCGCCGAGGTGATCGGGTTCGTGGCATCGCGCCCGTCGCACGTCAACCTGGACCAGATCGTGATCCGGCCGCGCGATCAGGCAACCGCTAGCCGCCGGGTCGCGCGCCAGTAGTCGGGGTGCCCGACAGCGTCGGCGCATCGCTCGGGGTGGCCGGCGCGCTGCGCGGCATCGACGCGGGTGACGGTTTGGTCCCGCTGGGCGGCGGCAGTGCCGACATGCCCACCCAGGTGTCCCAGTCCACGGCCCAGTCCCAGATGTCGCCGTCGGCGTACGACAGCTGGATTCGGCTACCGGTCACCTCGACCGGGTCGCCGTAGATCGCGCTGTGGAAGTACTGCTCGGCATCGGCCGTGGACAGATTGACACAGCCGTTGGTGACGTTCGTATTGCCTTGCGCGCCAGCGCTTGCCGGGTTGGCGTGGATGAACTCACCGTTATTGGAGATCCGCACCGCCCAGCGCTCGTGGATGTTGGTGTAACCGGCGGCCGGGTTGGACATGTAGAAGTCGGCGTATTTCTCGGTGACCACGTGGATGCCGTTGCGGGTGACGTTGCGCGGCTTGTCGCCCTCGCCGTAGCTGCACGGGAAGTCCATGATGACGCCCTCGTCGCGAATCACCTGAATGCGGTGCGAGGAGATTTCGGCCTTGACCACCTGGCGGCGACCGATCTGGAAAGTCAGGCTCATGTCCTGCTTGCCGTAGGCGCCGTCCCCGAACGGCACCCCGTACAGCTTCGCCTCGACGTTCACCTTGGTGCCCGCCGGGTAGTACTCGCGGGTGCGGTAGTGCACTCGAGCGCCCTGGGCTTCGTCGGGCAGCCACGCCCAGCTGCCCTCGACGGGCGGGTCGGTGGTGACCTTCAGCGCTCGCTCGACAGCGGCCTTGTCGCTGATGGGCGCATCGAACTGGATGATGATCGGCGCCGCGATGCCGACGGTCTGGCCATCGGCGAGCTGGAAGCCGCCGTCGATCTCCCTGGTGGGCGTGACGGTGGTCAACTTGCCGGTCACCGGGACGGCCTTGCCGTCGTGGCCGACCGCCGAACCGCTCCAGGTGTAGGTGGTGTCGTAGCCCAGCGGTTCGGTGATGGTGTAGACGGTGCGGTCCCGGTTGAACGCCCCGGCCACCACCTTGCCGCTGGAATTGGTCAGCGCGACCCGCTGCAGCCAGCCGTCGCGGACCTCGACGCTGATCGGCGCGGTGGGAACGACGTCTTCGGCCTTGTCCGCGGGGCGGAACGTCAAGCTGGGCGCCGCCGGCGGCTTGGGCTTCTCGGCCTGTTTGCTCTGTCCCCCGGAACACGCGGCCAGAACATTCGGGGCGAACATCCCCACCGCCAGCGCAGACAAAGCCCGGCGCCGACTGATCGGCGGCAGGTCGCGCGCTGTACTCACGACAAACCAAGATACCGGCGAAAACGGCCGCTTCCGCGCACGTGTTTACAGCGTGCAGCCCACTAGCACGGGTTCTGGGGTCAGTGTGATACCAAACACGTCGCGGACGCCGTCCCGGATGGTGCGTGCCAGTGCCACCACATCGGCGGCGGTGGCCGTGCCGCGGTTGGTCAAAGCAAGCGCATGTTTGGTGGACAGCCGGCAAGGCGCGTCGTCGACATCCGGATAGCCTTTGCCGAACCCGGCTTGTTCGACCAACCAACCGGCGGCCAGCTTGACGCCGTCCGGGGCCGGATAGTGCGGCACCGGCCGCTGCACCTGGTCGGCCAGCCGCTGGTAAACCTCCCCTGGGACAACCGGATTGGTGAAGAACGACCCCACACTCCAGGTGTCGTGGTCGGCGGCGTCGAGCACCATCCCCTTGCGAGAACGCAGCGCCAGCACCGCTTTTCGCACCGCCACCGGGTCGGCGCGCTGGCCTTGGGTCGCGTCCAGCGCGACGATCAGCTCGTCGTAGCGCAGTGGCGCACTGCGCCCCGAGGCGTCCAGGGCGAACTCCACCTCCAACACGACCGCCGCGTCGGAGTGTTTGAGCACGCTGGTGCGATACCCGAACCCCAGTTGGGCCGGCGCCAGCCAGCTCACCTCGCCGCTGCGGCGGTCCAGCACCCGCACGCGGGTGATGGTGTCGGCCACCTCGGCGCCGTAGGCGCCCACGTTCTGTACCGGGGTGGCGCCGGCCGAACCGGGGATACCGGACATGCACTCCAGCCCGCCCAAACCCGACGCGATGGTTTGCGCAACCACGGCGTCCCACTGTGCACCGGCTTCGGCGCGCACGATGCTGCCGTCGATGGTGACGGCGTCGGCGGCCAGCCGCACCACCGTCAGGTCGGTCAGCGTGTCGGCGATGACCACGTTGGAGCCGCCGGCCAGCACTAGCAGCGGACGGCACTTCTCGGCGTCGAGCTGTCGCAGCGTGCTGACGATTTGTTCGGTGCTGGTGCACGTGATGACGCGTTGCGCGACGGGTCCGACCCGCAAGGTGGTCAACGGCGCCAACGGAACCGCCTCGGCGACATGCGCCCCGGCGAACATCGTTCCCGCCATGGCCCATGACGGTAGCCTGACCTGCTATGCCGCGTTCATTCGACATGTCAACCGATTACGGGGCCAGCGTCGAACAGGTACTGCAGGCATTCAGTGACGAGCAGTATTGGCTGGCCCGGCTGGCCGATTCCGGCGCAGATCAGGCGACCCTGGATTCGTTGCGGAGCGAAGGGACCGGCGGCGGTGTGGACGTCATCACCACCCAGGTGCTGCGCAGCGATCGGCTCCCGGCGTTGGTGAGCCAATTCCACCGCGGCGATTTGCGTATTCGGCGCGAGGAGACCTGGGGCCCGGTCACCGACGGCACCGCCACCGCCACTGTCGTCGGATCGATTTTGGACGCGCCGGCCGCGTTGACGGGCACTGCCGTGCTGGAGCCGATGTCCCAGACGGGCGGCGCCCGGCTGAAATTCCAGGCGACCGTGGAGGTCCGCATCCCGCTCGTCGGCGGCAAGCTGGAGAACTTCATCGGCAACCAGCTGGTCGAGCTGCTGATCGCCGAGCAGCGCTTCACCACCATGTGGATCAGCGAGAACGCCTGATCGCACCAGGCCCCTTGCGATCGCCCCTAGCCTTATCCGGGGCGACCCGCTGCGCCCGGCTCCGCCGCGCTTGCGATCGCCCCTAGCCTTATCCGGGGCGACCCGCTGCGCCCGGCTCCGCCGCGCTTGCGATCGCCCCTAGCCTTATCCGGGGCGACCCGCTGCGCCCGGCTCCGCCGCGCTTGCGATCGCCCCTAGCCTTATCCGGGGCGACCCGCTGCGCCCGGCTCCGCCGCGCTTGCGATCGCCCCTAAGCTGGCGCACATGCGGATTGCGGTGGCGCAGATCCTCAGCGGCACCGAGCCGAGCGACAACCTCGAGGTGGTGCGCGACTACACCCGCCGGGCCGCCGACTCCGGCGCAGCGCTCGTGGTGTTCCCAGAGGCGACGATGTGCCGGTTCGGAGTGCCGCTGGCGCCGATCGCCGAACCCCTCGACGGCCCGTGGGCCGACGGGGTGCGCCGGATCGCCCACGAGGCGGGCCTTGTGGTCATCGCCGGGATGTTCACCCCGGCCGACGCCGGGCGGGTCAAAAACACACTGCTGGCCGTCGGCCCCGGCCTCGACGCCCACTACGACAAGATTCACCTCTACGACGCGTTCGGGTTCACCGAGTCGCGCACCGTCGCGCCGGGCCAGGAGCCGGTGGTGATCACCGTCGACGGCATCGGGGTGGGGCTGACGACGTGCTACGACATCCGGTTCCCGCAGCTCTACACCGCCCTGGCGCGCAGCGGCGCCGCGCTGATCGTGGTCGCGGCGTCGTGGGGCTCGGGGACCGGCAAGCTGGAGCAGTGGACCCTGCTGGCGCGGGCGCGGGCGCTGGATGCCACCAGCTACATCGCGGCGGCCGGGCAGGCCGATCCGGGTCGGTCGCTCGGCAAGTCCGGCGCCCCCACCGGGGTGGGCGGCAGCCTGGTGGTCTCGCCGTTCGGCGAGGTGGTGGTGGCCGCGGGCGCCCAACCGCAGCTGCTGGTTGCCGACCTCGACCTCGACCGGGTCCGCGCGGCGCGCGACACTATCGCGGTGCTGCGTAATCAGGCCGACTTCGCCGGTATCGATAAGGCAGAATCGCCGGGATGACGAACCCGCAGGAACCCGACGGCGATCCGTCGATCTGGGCTCGCCCCGGGCCGGAGGCCGACGCCACGCACCCGGCAACGCCGTTCGAAACGCCGCCCACCACACCGGAGCAGCCGGCTGCGCCAGCATGGGCCCCGCCGCCGGACGTCCAGGAGTACCCGGCCGCGGAGCCGTCGGAGGACACTGTGAAGCTCAAGCGCCGCCGCTCGTTCGGCGACCCGGTCTCCATCGTGCTGGTCTTCGTGATCGTGGTCGCGCTGCTCATCGCCGGACTCATCGGCACCGAGTTATACGCGCGGCACCTTGCGGACAGCAAAGTGACCGAGGCGACGGAATGCGTTGTGCGCGACAACGCGAGCGTGACTTTCGGTGTGGCACCGCCGTTTCTGTGGCAACACGTCACCGGTCACTACACCAACATCTCCATCGAGACCGCCGGCAATCAGGTCAAGGACGCCAAGCTGATGAAGGCCGAGTTGAGCATCTCCGACGTGCGGTTGCAGAGCACCGAGGACTCCGGCGGCACCATCGGCGCGCTGGACGCCAGGCTCACCTGGCCGGCCACGGGCATCAAGGAGACCATCCGCGAGATGGTTCCGTTGCTGGGCAATCTGGTCTCCGATGTCACCACCAACCCCGCCGACGGCACGGTCGAATTGAAGGGCGCGTTCGGGCTGGCAACCGCCGTCGTCAAGCCCCAGGTGGTGAACAATGGGCTGTCTTTGCAGGTGGTCAGCCTCACCGGGTTGGGCAGCATGGCCTTGCCGAAAGAATCCGTGCAGCCGGCCCTGGACGACTTCACCGCCCGGCTGCTCAAGAAATACCCGCTGGGCGTGCACGCCGACAGCGTCGAGGTCACCGATACCGGTGTGGTGGGCTACTTTTCGACCCGAAACGCCACCATCCCGGCACACAGTCAGGACCCTTGCTTCGCCAACCTGTGAAAACAACCTTCGACTTCGCGTGGCTCGATAGGGCAAAATCGCGCTAGTGACGACTCCGCAAGGGCCTTCCCGCGGCGACGGGCCGGATTGGACTCGGCCTGCGTCGCGCCCGAGCCGCCCGCAGCCTGGTCCCGGCCCGTCCCAATCGCCGACGCAGCGGATCCCGCAGGGCGGCCGTCCGCAGCCGCCACGCAATCCGCCGCCGCCGCCGCGGCCGTCCGGCCCCCCGCCGGGCCCGCCGCCACGCCAGCCTGCACCACCGCGACCCGCATACCCGCAGGCCCGGCAGCCCGGCCCGCCGCCGATGCACCAGGAGCAGGCCACCAGCCGGATATCCAGCCCGTCGGAGCCGAGCGGCACACCGACAAGGGCGCGCCGCGGGTTCTTCGCCAACCGGACGTCGCTGGTCCTGATCCTGGTGATTGTGCTGCTGGTGCCGCTGGCGGGGCTGATCGGCGCGGAGCTCTACGCGCGTAACACCGCCGACAGCAAGGTAGCCAATGCCGTGCAGTGCGAGGTCGAAGACAGCGCCACCGCGTCGTTCGCGACCTCGCCGCCGGTGCTCTGGCAATACCTCACCGACCACTACACCAACATCTCGGTGGAGACGGCCGGAAATCAGGTGCGCAGCGCCAAGGGCATGAAGATCACCCTCAACATCGACGACGTCAACCTCAATGGCAGCGGTGATTCCAAGGGCACGATCGGGGCGCTGAACGGCACCATCACCTGGTCTGCGGACGGCATCAAAGAATCCATCCAGGACGCCATCCCGGTACTGGGCAGCTTTGTGACCAGCAAGGTCACCACCAATCCCGGCGCCGGGACGGTCGAACTGAAGGGCCTGCTGGACAAGGCCACCGTCAAGCCGCAGATCGAGGACAACGGGCTGTCGCTGCAGGTGGTCGAGCTGAGCGCGCTGGGCTCGAACATGTCCACGGACAAGGTGCAAAAGCACCTCGACGAGCTCACGTCGAAGGCGACCAAGAATTACCCGCTGGGCATCCACGCCGACACCGTGAAGGTCACCAATTCCGGGGTGGAGGCCACCTTCTCGACCCAGAACGCCACCATTCCGGCGTCCAAGTCGAAGTCCGGCCGAGACTGCTTCAGCCAGCTCTAGCCGACGGACGCGCTAGTCCAACCCGTCGAGCACCGCGCGGGTGCCCGACAGCCCGAGCCGGGTGGCGCCGGCGTCGAGCATCGCGACGGCGTCAGCGGCGGTACGGATGCCGCCGCTGGCCTTGACCCCGAGCCGGCCGCCGACGCTCTGAGCCATCAGCTCCACCGCGTCGACCGACGCGCCGCCGGCCGGATGAAACCCGGTGGACGTCTTCACAAAGTCCGCCCCGGCGTCCTCGGCCGCCCGGCACACGTCGATGAGGGTGCTTTTGCCACCCACGCTCAACAGCACCGCCGACTCGACGATCACCTTGAGGAGCGCGGCGGGCACCGCGGAACGCACCGCGGCGATATCGGACCGCACCGCCGCGATGTCCCCGGCCAGGGCGGCGCCGACGTCGATCACCATGTCGATCTCGGTCGCCCCGGCGGCCACCGCCAGCTTCGCTTCGGACGCCTTGATCTGCGAAAGATGTTTGCCCGACGGAAATCCCGCGACCGCGGCGATGCGCACCCCGGCACTGTTCGACTCGGCCGCGACCGGAACCATCGACGGCGACACGCACACGGCACAGACGCCCAATTCGGCGGCTTCGGCCGCGACGGCCGCCACATCGGCAGCGGTGGCTTCGGGTTTCAGCAGGGTGTGGTCGATGACGGCGGCCAACTGCTCGCGGGTTGGGCGGCCCGGCATCAGAACGGTTCTTCGGGCCCACCGGGGTTACAGCCGGTGCCGAGCATCGTGGCCGGGTCGACGACCGGACGCCACGGCTCGAGGTTCCAGCTGATCTTGCCGGGTTCCGCGACCTCGGCTACCTCCCAGTGACAGATGAACTGCTCCCGCATCCCCGGGGTGTCCGCCTCGGGAGCGTGGGCCAGCACCTCACTCCAGGCTTCGAGCCCGGCGGTGCTGCCGGTGCCGAGTTGGCGGGCCGCGGCCCGCGCCGCCGGCGTCGGGTAGACCCGCAGACTCGATTGGCCGGCCGCCCACTGCACCCATTGGGTGTTCTCAACGAACGGCGGTGCATATCCGGGAGTTGCCGGCCCGGGATCGTCGGGGTCGGCAGCCGACGGGGCGGCGGCCAGCACCGCGCCGAGAGCAAGCACCGGTACCGCGGATACTCGCATCGTGCTAGCGCGATTTCCCTTGCACTTCAAGGAGTTTGGGCCGCACGTCGACCAAGTAAAGACCGGCCGCAGCGGCGGCGATCGCTACCCCGAGCGCGCCGAGCAGCCAGGCGAACAGAGTGGCGACACCCAAGATCACCAACCAGATGGGTTTGGTCATCTTGTCAGCGGCGGTGTACGCGTCCTGTCGCTGCATTGCCGCGTGCACAAAGGCATACAGGGACATCAACGCGACGGCGATCTGCACTACCGCCCAAACGCTGTTAACGAGGTTCACGCCCTAAGGGTATGCGGGGACCGGCAAAAACGTCGACTCCGAGTCGCCCGGGGGCAACTCGGAGTCGAGCGGTTAGCGGAAGCCGCTTACTTCTGGGTGACCTTCTTGGCCGGAGCCTTCTTGGCCGGTGCCTTCTTGGCAGCCGCCTTCTTGGCCGGGGCCTTCTTGGCCGGGGCCTGCTTGGCCGGCGCCTTCTTGCCCGGCGTCGTCTTGGCGGGCAGCTCGATGCCGACCAGCTTGGCGGCGCGCTCGCCGACGGCGCGGGTCTGCGAAGCGACGGTGCCCAGCGCCTCCTGGGTCAGCTCGACCGCCTGGTCGACGTAACCCTCGGCACGCGCCGACACGTCCTCGAAGCCCTGCTGGCTGCGCAGGCGCTCCAGAGCGGCCTCGCCGCGCTCGACCAGCTCGTTGTAGCGTGCGGTCGCCGCCTCGACATAGCCCTCCGCGGCGCTGCGCAGCTCTTCGGCGGTGAACCGCTCACGCAGTTCGCGCAGCTGCTCGGGCAGGTCCTCCTGCAGCCTGGCCAGGCGAGCACGGCTCTCCTCGACCCGACTGCGGGTGTCGGTGCGGGTCTCTTCGGCGCGGTCGCGCAGCTCAGCCAGCAGGTCGTTGACGGTGGCCAGCGCCAGGTCGGCAGCACCCAGCGCAGCAAGCAGTGGGGCCTTCAGATCATCAATCGTCGGGTTGTCGGCCATTGTTTTTCCTTTCGTCGATGGTGTTTGTTCTTGGGCGGTTACTGGGTCCGCGTGTGGTCAGACGGGTCTAGGCAGATGTCGTCTCCTCACGGGCAGCCTCGTTCTGTTGAACGAAGGACGTGTAGATGTCGAGTAGGACTTGTTTCTGCCGCTCGGTGATCGCCGTGTCGGCGACGATCGCGTCCCGTACTTCGCTGGTCACGCTGGGCTCGAGGATTCCCGCCTGCACATAGAGCACTTCGGCGGATACCCTTAGCGCCTTTGCGATCTGGTTGAGCACATCAGCGGAAGGTTTGCGCAATCCGCGTTCGATCTGGCTGAGGTATGGATTGCTGACACCGGCCTTTTCGGCCAGCTGCCGCACCGACACCTGGGCCGCCTCGCGTTGCGCCCTGATGAAGCTGCCGATGTCTGACGCAGCGGTGGACACAACTGCTGCAAGCTTGTCCTCCTGCGGCATCAGTGACTCCTTTGCGTCGGTCGGTCGGTGCGGACGCGCACCACAGTACGACCAAGTGCTAACTTTTGCAAGCACCAGTTAGCACTGCTCAGAACAGCAGGTGCGCGATCGTGTAGATGGCGAGGCCGGCAAGCGAGCCGACCACGGTGCCGTTGATCCGAATGAACTGCAGGTCACGACCGACGTGCAACTCGATACGACGGCTGGCCTCGGCGGCGTCCCAACGCTCGATCGTGTCGGTAATGATCGCGGTGATCTCAACCCCGTACTGCGAGACCAGATGCTGGGCCGCTCGCACGATCCAGTTGTCGACCTTGTCGCGCAAGTCGGCATCGTCACGCAGGGATTCGCCGATGCGCACCACGGCGTCAGCGATGCGGGTGCGCAGCGCGCTGGAGGGGTCGTCGACACCCTCGAGCACCAGGCGTTTGAGCGTCTTCCAGGCGGTCGCGGCGGCGTTGGTGACCTCTTCACGGGCCATCAGCTGCTCCTTGACCGCCTCAGCCCGGGCGATCGTCGCCTCATCGTGCTGCAGATCGTCGGCGAAGTCGAACAGGAACCGCGTCGCCGAGCGGCGCAGTTCGTGGTCGGGATTACGGCGCACCTTGTCGGTGAAGTCCATCAGCTCCCGGTGAATGCGATCGCCGACCAAATGGTCGATGAACCGCGGCGACCAAGTGGGCGAATCGCGTTCGACCACCCGCTGGATCACCTCGCCGGCATTCAGCGACCATTGGAACGCCCGATCTGCCAACAGCTGGATCAGCGCCTCCTGCCGGTGCTCGGCAAGCAGCGTGGCCAGCACCCGGCCCACCGGCGGACCCCATCGCGGCTCGGCGATGCGCTGCACGATCATCCGATCGATGACGTGCTGGACGTCTTCGTCGCGCAACAGCTCGACCAGCACCCGCAGCACGGTCGCGGTCTCGGCGGCCACCCGCTGCGCGTGCGACGTCTCGGACAACCACTTGCCCAGCCGACTGGGGATCTGCGCGTCGCGCAGCTTGGTCTCCACCACCGGCGGTGACAGGAAGTTCTCTCGCACGAACGTCCCCAGGCCCTCACCGAGCTGGTCCTTCTTGCGTTTGATGATCGCGGTGTGCGGGATGGGGATGCCCAGCGGATGCTTGAACAGCGCCGTCACCGCAAACCAGTCCGCCAGCGCACCGACCATCCCGGCCTCCGCCGCCGCCCTGACGTAGCCGATCCAGGCGGCGGTGTTCCCGCCGGCCTGCAGCCAGCGGCAGCCCAGAAAGATCACGGTGGCGCCGAGCAGGAAACTCAGCGCCACCACTTTCATCCGCCGCAACCCGCGGCGGCGCTCGGCGTCGGCTACCGGATCGGCAGCGACGAACGATTGCGCCAGCGACAACGGCGCCCGGCCAGGTCCGGCCGGCACCGTCCCCGCGTGAGGTCGTGCTGACGGGCCGGTGCCGGCGGGAAGTCGATGCGCCACCAGACCATCATCCGCCATCGCGACACGAAGTTACTGTTACCGGCTCAGCTACCAGCCCTCACAAAGCCGTATTATCGAAGCGTCGAGTGAATGGGAATCCGCGATAGTGGTAGAACATGCCCCGGCCGGGACGGTGAAGATGGATGGCCGGAAGCGGCGTTGGCATCAGCACAAGGTGGAGCGCCGGAACGAGCTGATAGACGGCACGATCGAAGCGATCCGGCGGCGCGGCCGCTACGTCAGCATGGACGAGATCGCCGGCGAGATCGGGGTCTCCAAGACTGTCCTGTACCGCTATTTCGTCGACAAAAACGATTTGACGACGGCTGTGATGATGCGGTTCGCGCAGACCACTCTGATTCCCAACATGACCGCGGCGCTGTCGTCGAACCTCGACGGGTTCGACCTGACCCGCGAAATCATTCGGGTGTACGTCGAAACCGTGGCGGCCGAGCCCGAGCCCTACCGGTTCGTGATGGCCAACAGCTCGGCCGCCAGAAGCAAAGTGATCGCCGACTCCGAGCGGATCATCGCGCGCATGCTGGCGGTGGTGCTGCGCCGCCGCATGAAACAGGCCGGGATGGACATCGGCGGAGTGGAGCCGTGGGCCTACCACATCGTCGGCGGCGTGCAATTGGCCACCCACTCGTGGCTGCTGGATCCGCGGATGAGCGCCGACGAGCTGATCGACTACCTGACCATGCTCAGCTGGAGCGCGTTGTGCGGGATTGTCGAGGTCGGCGGATCACTGGAGAAGTTCCGCGGCCAACCCCATCCCTCACCGATCGTTCCGCCGCTCCCACACTGACGATTCGAGGTCGCCTCATGACTGACGTAACGGTCCGCTCCCGGCTCAGCTCATGGGCATACGCCCTACGCACTACCAACCCGCCACCGGACAGGCCGGTCGACGCCGTCACCCGCTGGCTCGTCGTCACCCGCGCGGCAGTGCTACCGATGACCCTGTTCGCCGGGTTGGTCGCCGCGCTATTGGCAACCGGCAAGCCTGGCCTGGATTGGCGCTGGCTGGTTCTCGCGATCGTGGGAATCCTGTTGGCACACACGGCCAATAACTTGATGAACGACTTGTATGACACCCAGACCGGCACCGACAGCGAAAGTTATCCGCGCGCGCTGTATGCCCCGCACCCGGTGCTCTCGGGGTTGGTCAGCCGCCGCACCCTGCTCATCGCGATCGCCGCGGTGAACCTCGCCGACCTGGCGATCCTGATCGTGCTGACGTGGGCGCGCGGGTGGCCGGTGGTGGCATTCGCGCTGTCGGGTTTCGTGCTGAGCGTCGCCTATACCGCGCCGCCGATCCGGTTGAAGAAACGCGGCCTGGGTGAACCCGACGTGTTCGTGGTGTGGGGTCCGCTGATGGTCTGCGGAACGTACTACTCGGCGGTGGGCACTGTGGGCTGGCCGGTGCTGTTGGCGTCGCTGCCGTACGGCCTGCTGTGCACGACGGTGTTGATGGGCAAGCACATCGACAAAATCCCCTACGACGCGCCGCTGGGTATCCGCACGTTGCCGGTGCTCCTCGGCGAGGCCCGAGCCCGCGCGGTCACGCTGGCGATGATGATCGGCTTCTATGTGCTGGTGGGCCTGGCGGTGGTACTCGGCGCAATTGGGTGGCCGGCGTTGCTCGTCGCGCTGGCAGTGCCGCGACTTGTCAAGGTGTGGCCGTATTTTCGGCGTCCACCGCCCGAGGAGCCGCCGGACGGATTTCCGGTATGGCCGCTGTGGTATGCGGCGTTGGCCTGGGTGCATGTGCGCCAAGCGGGCGCGCTACTGGTCGTCGGTCTTGGGATCGACGCGGTGCTGCGCGCCCTTTAGGTTGAGCGCGCTCGGTTAGCTCTTGGCGAGCGTGAACTGCGCGACTTCGGTGATACCGCGGTCGAAAAAGTCGGCGCACCCCGTCAGGTACCGGAGGTAACGCTGGTAGACCTCCTCGGAAGCCACGGCGACCGCTTCTTCATGAGCGGCCACCAAATTCGCCGCCCAGGTATCGAGGGTTTGCACGTAGTGCGGGCTCAGATTCTCGATTTGGCTCACCGAAAAGCCCGCGGCGGTGGAGAACTCGACAACGTCCTCCGCGGACGGCACCTGGCCACCGGGGAATATCTCCTGCGCGATGAACTTCATGAACCGCAGGTCGCTCATGGTGATCGCGATGTTATGGTCTTTCCAATAATTGGGCCGGTGAGTGAATATCGTCTGCAGCTCTAACCGGCCATCCGCCGGCAGCACACCGTAGGCCATCTCGAAAAACGCTTTGTACCTTGGCTTTCCGAATGCCTCAAACGCCTCGATGCTGACGATGCGGTCGACCGGTTCGTCGAATTCTTCCCACCCGCGCAGCAAAACCCGGCGCGAGCGGTCGGTATCCATCTCATCAAGCAGCTGCTGGCTGAACACGCACTGGTTCTTGCTCAACGTGAGCCCGACGACGTTGACGTCATAGGTCTCGATCGCGCGCTTCATCGCCGAGCCCCAGCCGCAGCCGATGTCGAGCAGCGTCATGCCCGGCTGCAGATCCAGCTTGGCCAGGTTCAGGTCGATCTTGGCCAGCTGGGCCTGCCCGAGAGTCATCTCGTCGTTTTCGAAGAATGCGCAGCTGTAGGTCCGCGACGGATCCTGAAACAGCCCGAAGAACTCGTCCGATAAGTCGTAGTGTGCCTGAACGTCCTCGAAGTACGGCCTCAGTTTCGTTGAACTCGACATCGCGTCCGCCATCTTGTCGGTTCCTCCGCTGACGAAAGTGTCAATAGCGAATCTAACGTTTGTGCGGATCCCCAGCAACTACGGTGGAGAACCCGAAAATTCGACGCAGATCTAGGTCAGTACCTGCCGAAGACGAGCGCCACATTGTGGCCGCCGAATCCGAACGAATTCTTGATCGCGTATCGGTAGTCGCCGGACCGCGGCTTATCGGCCACGACGTCCAAGTCGATCTCCGGATCGAGGGTACACAGGTTCAACGTCGGCGGGATGATGCCGTCCCGCAGGGCTAATACGGTCAAAATCGATTCCACCGCACCGACCGCGCCGATCGAATGGCCCAGCGCCGCCTTCGCTGCGTAGACCGCCGGCCGGTGGGCGCCCATCGCGATGTTGATGGCCTTGGCTTCGGCGAGGTCTCCGGCGGCGGTTCCGGCGGCGTGGGCGTTGATGTGGTCGATGTCGGCCGCCGTCAGCCCGGCAGACTGGATCGCCCGAGTGATCGCGCGGCCGGCCTGTTCGCCACTGGGATCGGGTCGGACGAGGTCAAAGCCATCCGATGTGATGCTCGCGCCCATCAGGCGACCAAGAATGTTGGCGCCGCGGGCTTTCGCATGCTCCTCGGTCTCGACCACCATCAGCGCGCCCGCTTCGCCGAAGACCAAACCGTCGCGATCCTTGTCGAATGGCCGGCACGCGCCCACCGGATCGTCGTTGTTTGTCGAGAGCATGTCCATTTGGGCGAACGTCGCCATCGGCACCGCCTCGATTCTGGTCTCCACCCCGCCACAGATCGCGATGTCGGCCTCGCCGAGCACGAGGTTGCGCCACGCGAGAGCGATCGCCTCGGCGCCCGCGGCATCGGCTGATATCGGGGTGATCACCCCGGCCTTGGCCCCACGTTCCAGCCCGACGGCCGCCGCCGCCGCGTTGGGCATGGCCTTCTGCACGCCCAGCGGGCCTATCGCCCGGATACCGCGTTCGCGGATCTCGTCGTACGCCCAGACCATTTCCTCGGTCGAGCCCAGCCCGGTGCCGATGGAGACCATCAGCCGGTTGGTGTCGACCTCCGGGGACCCGGCGTTGGCCCACAGTCGCCGACCCAGGACCGTCGACATCTTCTGCAGAAACAAGAACCGGCGCAGCTCGACCCGGCTCAGCTGGGAGTCGAAATCCTCCAGCAGGTGCCCACCGATGCGAACCGGCAGGCCGAACTGTTCGATGAACGGATCGTCGAGCTCGCGGATCCCGCTCTGCCCGTCCAGCAGCATCGTCCATGTGGTGTCGGCATCGGTGGCAAGGGCAGTCGTCATGGCGACGCCGGTGACAACCACGTCCGGGAAACCATTTCCGGTCCACAACTGCGCCATACCGTGCTGCATCCCTTCCTTGATGGCCCTTGCACCGTGGAGTACCCAAAGATTCCGGCCAATCTAGGGTAAAACGGGCCGGGGAGAGTGCCGCAGACACAGCACTGCCAATGCGCGTTAGCGACCCGGCTACCTGGGTATATTCCCGATTGCAGCGCTCAGGGGGCACGTATAGTGTCGTCGGCTATGACACGAGGGGCGAAAGACGTGGATGAACTGAAGCCGAACGTCGACCACATCAAGTCGCACTACGACCGGTCGAACGAATTCTTCAAGCTGTGGCTCGACCCGACCATGACCTACAGCTGCGCGTACTTCGAACGTGACGACATGACCCTGGAAGAAGCGCAGATGGCCAAGGTCGATCTGGCGCTGGGGAAGCTGGACTTGCAACCCGGCATGACGCTGCTCGACATCGGCTGCGGCTGGGGTTCCACCATGCGGCGCGCAGTCGACAAGTACGACGTCAACGTCATCGGACTGACGCTCAGCGAGAATCAGCTGGCACACAACAAGCAGAAATTTGCCGAGATGGACTCGCCGCGGTCCAAGCAGGTGCGGCTGCACGGCTGGGAAGAGTTCGACGAACCGGTCGATCGCATCGTGTCACTGGGGGCATTCGAGCACTTCGCCGACGGCATCGGCACCTACGAGCGCTACGCCGACTTTTTCAAGATGTGCTACAACGTGATGCCCGATGACGGCAAAATGCTCCTGCACACCATCGTGGTGCCCACCGCCGAAGAGGGTGAAAAGCTCGGGCTGAAGCGGACGATGTCGCTGATGCGATTCATCAGCTTCATCCGCAAGGAGATCTACCCCGGTGGGCGCTTGCCACAGGTGGACATCGTCGACAAGTACGCCACCGAGGCCGGTTTCGACATCACCCGCCGCCACTTCATCGGCGAGAACTATGTCCGCACCCTGGACACCTGGGCCAAGGGGCTCGAAGCGCACAAAGCCGAGGCGATTGAGCTCAAGGGCGAGCAGGTGTACGAGACCTTCATCAAGTACCTGACCGGGTGCCGGGAGCTGTTTCGCGACGGCTACACCAACGTGTGCCAGTTCACCATGGAGAAGAAGGCGGCCTAGCCGCCCGATTTACTTGGTCAGGGTGTATTGCGCGACGTCGGTGATCCCGCGGCGCATGAAGTCTGCACAGCCGGTTAGGTAGCGCATGTAGCGCTCGTAGACCTCTTCGGACTGCACGGCGATAGCGCGCTCGCGATTGGCCTGCAGATTCGCCGCCCAGCTGTCCAGCGTCCGCGCGTAGTGCGGGCGAAGATTCTGTATCTGCTCGACCGAGAAGCCGGCGGCCTGCGAAAATTCGAGGATGTCCTCTTGGGAGGGCATTTGGCCGCCTGGAAAAATTTCTTGACCGATGAATCGCATGAACCGTAAATCGCTCATCGTCACCGGGATACCGTGTTCGTGCCAATAGGTCCAGGGGTGCGTGAATAGGCTGTGTAACAGCATCCGGCCGTCGTCGGGCATGATATTGAAAGCGCGCTCGAAGAAAGCCGGATAACGCTCCTTCTTGAACGCGTCGAAGGCCTCGACGGTGACGATCCGGTCGACTTTTTCGTCGAACTCTTCCCAGCCTTGCAGCCGTGCTTCGGCGGTGCGTTGGGTCGGCAGGGCGGCCAGTTTGGCCTTGCTGTATTCGTACATGTTGCGGCTGAGCGTGATGCCGACCACGTTGACGTCGTACTTCTCCACCGCCCGGACCAGCGCGCCGCCCCACCCGCAGCCGACGTCGAGCAGCCTCATCCCGGGCTCGAGGTTCAACTTGTCCAGCGCCAAATCGATTTTGGCGAGCTGGGCCTCCTCCAGGGTCATGTCGTCGCGTTCGAAGTACGCGCAGGTATAGGTCATTGTGGGGTCGAGGAACAACGAAAAGAATTCGTTGGAAATATCGTAGATCGCCTGCGACTCTTCGTAGAAGGGTCTGAGCTTTGCCATTTTCACCAGTTACCTATCCTGAGTTATGCCCGTGGTCCGGTAGCACCCTACCGTAGCCGCGATATCGGGCAAGCTCGCATCACTCCAAAGGGGCTGGCACGCAGCATAACTCGCCGGGGCCCCGAAATAGCGTCAATACGAATAGAAACCTTGACCGGACTTCTTGCCGAGCTGACCAGCCTCGACCATCCGCAACAGTAACGGCGGCGGCGCGAACTGCGGTTCCTTGAACTCCTCGAACATCTTGTCTGCGATGAGCTTGCAGGTGTCCAGTCCGACCAGGTCCGCAAGCCGCAGCGGTCCCATCGGATGCGACAACCCGGCGACCACCGCCTTGTCGATGTCCTCGACGCTGGCGAACTTCGCCTCGACCATGCGGATCGCCGAGAGGAGGTAGGGCACCAGCAGCGCGTTGACCACGAAGCCGGAACGGTCCGAGCAGCGCACCACCTGCTTGCCCAGCACCGCGCCGGCGAATTCCTCGGTGCGAGCGGCGGCGGCTTCGTCGGTGACCAATGTGCAGACGAGCTCGACCAGCGGCAGCACCGGGACCGGGTTGAAGAAGTGCAGCCCCAGCACCCGCCGAGGGTTCTTGGTCGCCGCGGCGAGCTTCATGATCGGGATGCTCGATGTGTTCGACGCCAACACCGCGTCGGGGTCGGTGATGATGTTGTCCAGCTCGGCGAAAATCCCGGCCTTGACGGATTCGTCCTCGATCACGGCCTCGATCACCAGTTGCCGATCGGCGAGGTCGTTGAGGTCGGTGGTGAAGGTCAGCTTCTCGATCGCCCCGTCGCGTTCGCGCTCGGTGATCTTGCCGGCACTGACTCCGCGCTCCAGCGATTTCACGATGCGGTCGCGTCCCGCGGCGACCAGCGCCTCGGTGGTCTCGAAGATCGTCACCTCGACGCCGGCGCGCGCCGAGACTTCGGCGATCCCGGACCCCATCTGACCGGCTCCGACGACACCTACTCGTTCGATCGCCACGGTGCTCCCTTTTCTCCCGCCACCAGACGCAAAGGCCCCCAGACACGCTCGGTGTAAAGGGGCTTTGCGTCTGCTCGGCAGATTAACTTAGTGGAACTGGCCCTCTTCGGTCGAGCCGGTCAACGCGGTGGTCGACGAGGAGGGGTCGACGGTGGTGGCGATACGGTCGAAGTAACCGGCACCCACTTCGCGCTGGTGCTTGGTCGCGGTGTAACCGCGCTCTTCGGCGGCGAATTCGCGTTCCTGCAGTTCCACGTAGGCGCTCATCTGGTTGCGGGCGTAGCCGTAGGCCAGGTCGAACATCGAGTAGTTGAGCGCGTGGAAGCCAGCCAGCGTGATGAACTGGAACTTGAATCCCATTGCGGCAAGCTCCTTTTGGAACTTGGCGATGGTCGCGTCATCGAGGTGCTTGCGCCAGTTGAACGACGGCGAGCAGTTGTAGGCCAGCATCTGGTCCGGGAATTCGGCCTTGACCGCCTCGGAGAACTGCTTGGCCAGCTCGAGGTCGGGGGTGCCGGTCTCCATCCAGATCAGGTCGGCGTACGGCGCGTAGGCCTTGGCCCGCGCGATGCACGGGTCGATGCCGTTGCGCGTGCGGTAGAAGCCTTCCTTGGTGCGCTCACCGGTGATGAACGGCTTGTCCCGCTCGTCGATGTCGGAGGTGATCAGGGTCGCGGCCTCAGCGTCGGTGCGTGCGATCACCACGGTGGGGACGTCGCACACGTCGGCGGCCAGCCGGGCCGACGTGAGCGTGCGGATGTGCTGTTGGGTCGGGATCAGCACCTTGCCGCCCAAGTGGCCGCACTTCTTCTCCGAAGCCAGCTGGTCCTCCCAGTGCGAGCCCGCGACGCCGGCGGCGATCATCGCCTTCTGCAACTCGAAGACGTTGAGCGCGCCGCCGAAGCCGGCTTCGCCGTCGGCGACGATCGGAGCCAGCCAGTTCTTCACCGAGGTGTCGCCCTCGATCTTGGCGATCTGGTCGGCGCGCAGCAGCGCGTTGTTGATGCGGCGCACCACCTGCGGCACCGAGTTGGCCGGGTACAGGCTCTGGTCCGGGTAGGTGTGGCCGGACAGGTTCGCGTCACCGGCGACCTGCCAACCCGACAGGTAAATGGCCTTCAAGCCGGCGCGCACCTGCTGCACGGCCATGTTGCCGGTCAGCGCGCCCAGCGCATTGATGTATTCGAGGTCGTGCAGCTGCTCCCACAGCACCTCGGCGCCGCGACGGGCCAGCGTGTTCTCCTCGACAACGCTGCCCTGCAGGGCCACCACGTCCTCGGCGGTGTAGGTGCGGGTGACGTCCTTCCACCGCGGGTTGGTGTCCCAGTCGTGCTGGATTTGCTCGGCGCTTTTCGGCGTACCCACCGTTGACATTGAGGTGCTCCTTGTACGTTCTTCACCACTGCGCGCAACACGACTGGTTTCCAGACTTGTTAACCACGCAGCGACTTCACTGGACTATGAAACCGAAGATGGCACAGCTTAGCTCCGCAGGTCCAGCCGTTTAATTTGCGAATTTTGGCTATGGGCTGGCGCGATTTTGCAAAGTTTGCGAAGACACTGCTTTTCTGAACCGTTTCAGTTCCTACTGGCGGGTAACACGATTGCGCAGGTCAACCGCAACGTTTGCGACAAGAACGCAAAAAGCGCCGGCGGTCAGATCGCGAAGATCGACGCGACCGCTTTGACCTCGTCGCCCACCGCGTATGTGAGCGTTCTAACAGTGCGATCGAGAAGTCCGGCACCGAATTGGTCGGTGGAGCCGGGCGGATAGACGTGGGTGATGATCTCGAGCTTGTCGCCCAGGGCCACCGGGGCCTCGTGCTCGATCGTGACCCGCAGCGGCGCCTTGAGCATCTCCGGGCAGGACGCCAAATGATCCTCGATGACGCTCCAGTACACCGAGTTGTTCATGTGGTCGAACAGGTCGATGTCGGTGACCCGGACCGGGAACTCGTGGATTTCCAGCGCGTTGTCGCGGCTGGCGGGCTTGAGATAGGCCTTCCATCGCAGCCGGTCCACGCTGGTCGTGCGGTGCAGGCCGGCCAGGAAGTCGTCGGAGATCCGCGCCGGCCCCTGAGTTTCGCGGTTGATGTTGATCCAGAACGCCTCAGATTCAATGAGGCCTCCATTCCGCTTCCCATCGATGCGGACCCGCATCTCGCACCAGCGGTTCGAGGTGCCCGAACACCACCGCCGCATGCGCAGCATGTCGCCGAACTCGATCGGACGGATCAGGTCGACCATGGTGCGCCGAACGATCCAGAGCGGATGGGTTTCCTCGAATCCCATCTCGCGCAGCTGGTCCTGGCCGATGTCCTGAATGTGCCGGGCAGCGGCGTCGAAGCGCAGCCGGCCCTCCCGGTCGATGTCGGCGACGCGCAGCGGCCACTCCCGATCGAACACGTCGGGATGCCCGTCGGGCACCGGCATCATCGATTTGTCCAGGCTCACTGCTTCGCTCCCCGATTGGTTCAGTACCCCTCCCCTGGCGCATCATGCCAACAACCGCGCTGCGGCACCAATTAAGACCATTCGGGCACCGACTGCCAACTCTGCGAACCCCATCTTCGCAGACCGATAGACTGCCCCAATGGCCAAGACGTTCGTGGGATCGCGGGTGCGGCAGCTTCGCAACGAACGCGGATTCAGTCAGGCCGCCCTGGCGCAGATGCTGGAAATCTCACCGAGCTACCTCAACCAGATCGAGCACGACGTCCGCCCGCTGACGGTGGCGGTGCTGTTGCGAATCACCGAGGTGTTCGGGGTCGACGCGACTTTCTTCGCCTCCCAGGACGACACCCGGCTGGTCGCCGAACTGCGTGAGGTGACTCTGGACCGTGACCTGGACATCGACGTCGATGTGCCCGAGGTCGCCGAGATCGTCGGCGCGCACCCGAAGTTCGCCCGCGCGATGGTCAACCTGCACCGCCGTTACCGCATCACCACCGCCCAACTGGCCGCGGCGACCGAAGAACGCTACTCCGACGGTAGCGGCAGCGGGTCGATCACCATGCCGCACGAAGAGGTGCGCGACTACTTCTACCAGCGCCAGAACTATCTGCACGAGTTGGACACCGCGGCTGAGGATCTCACCGTGCGGATGCGGCTGCATCGCGGCGAGCTGGCCGTCGAGCTGGCCAACCGGCTCACCGACGTACACGGTGTGCGCATCAACCGACGGATCGATCTGGGTGAGTCGGTGCTGCACCGCTACGACCCGAAGACCAAGACACTCGACATCAGCAACCACCTGTCGTGGGGGCAGCGGGTGTTCAAGATGGCCGCCGAGTTGGCGTACCTGGAGTTCGGCGACCTGATCGATCAAATGGTCACCGACGGCAAGTTCACCAGCGAGGAGTCACGCACCCTGGCCCGGCTGGGCCTGGCCAACTACTTCGCCGCTGCCACCGTGTTGCCCTACCGGCAGTTTCACGACAGCGCGGAGAATTTCCGATACGACATCGAGCGGCTCTCGTCGTTCTACCGGGTCAGCTACGAGACCATCGGCCACCGGCTGTCCACCCTGCAGCGGCCCTCGATGCGTGGTGTGCCGTTTTCGTTCGTCCGGGTCGACCGGGCAGGCAACATGTCAAAACGCCAGTCCGCCACCGGTTTTCACTTTTCGTCCAGTGGCGGCACGTGTCCGTTGTGGAACGTCTACGAGACGTTCGCCAATCCGGGCAAGATCCTGGTGCAGATCGCCCAGATGCCCGACGGTCGAAACTACATGTGGGTGGCTCGCACCGTGGAGCGGCGGGCATCACGGTATGGTCAGCCCGGTAAAACGTTCGCGATCGGGCTGGGCTGCGAGCTCCGGCACGCCCACCGGCTCGTCTACTCGGAGGGACTCGACTTGTCCGGCGATGTCGCTACACCGATCGGCGCGGGCTGCCGCGTGTGCGAACGGGACAACTGCCCGCAGCGCGCCTTCCCGGCGCTGGGTCGCGCACTCGACATCGACGAGCACCGCAGCACGGTCTCGCCCTATCTGGTGAAGCAACCATGAGCACTCAAGTGGGCCGCATCCCGGCGTCGGGCCGGCTGCGCGAGCTGGGGCCGATCAACTGGGTGGTGGCCAAGCTCGGCGCGCGTACGGTTCGCGCCCCGCAGATGCATTTGGTCACCACGCTGGGCCAGCACAAGCGACTGTTCTGGATGTGGCTGCCCTATTCGTTGGCGTTGCTGCGAGGCCGGTTGCCGATCGCCGATACCGAGTTGGTGATTTTGCGGGTCGCGCATTTGCGGGCCTGCGAATACGAGCTACAGCACCATCGGTGGATGGCCCGACGCCGCGGCCTGGACGCGCACAAACAACAGGCCATTTTCGCCTGGCCGGACTCTGCCGACGAGCTCACCGATCGCCAGCAGGCGCTGCTGGACGCCACCGATGAATTCGTCAAGACCCGATCGATCAGCGCGCCGGTCTGGCAGCGATTGTCGGCGCACCTGGATCGGCGTCAGCTCATCGAATTCTGCATGCTGGCAGGACAATACGACGGTCTTGCCGCGACGATGGCTGCCCTCGACATACCGTTGGACTACCAAGATCAGGAGTAAGTCGCTGCCAGCACGGCCAGTGACAGCGCGACGGGGAGAATCGGCAGCGCAAAGGCGAACGCCGCCAATGCATAGTTGCGCCGCCGTCGCAGCCTCGATCCCCACAGCACTGCCCAGATGGCCAGCAGCCCCGACAGCGCCAGCACAACGAGACTCCAGCGGCTCTCGGTGCTGACCGCCGCGCCGATCGAGATCGCCACCAGCCACGCGATGTAGCCGACGATCGCGCCGCCGACGAGACCCCAAATCGATTCGGTGCGCACCGGTTCACGCCTAATTGCCCGGCTCCTCCTCATCGCGCTCCGCGCTCTGCATCGTCGCCGTTAGAAGTTGATCATGTGCCCGGTCAAGCCGTGGAAGCACTCCTGCAGCGCCTCTGACATTGTCGGATGGGTGTGTACGTTGCGCGCCAATTCGTTTGCGGTCAAATCCCATTTCTGAGCCAAGGTGAGCTCCGGCAACAGCTCGGAGACATCATGGCCGATCAGGTGTCCACCAAGCAGCTCACCGTATTTGGCGTCGGCCACCAGCTTGACGAATCCGCTGGGATCGCCCACGCCGTGTGCCTTGCCGTTGGCGGTGAATGGGAACTTGGCGACCTTGACGTCGTAACCCTCTTCGCGGGCTTGCTCCTCGGTGAGTCCGAAGCTGGCGACCTGCGGTTGGCAGAACGTCGCACGCGGCAGCATTCGATAGTCGCCGAGTGGCAAAGTCTCTGCGCCGGCGATGGTTTCGGCCGCGATGACACCTTGGGCCTCCGCAACGTGCGCCAGCTGCAGCATGCCGGTGACATCGCCGATGGCGTAGATGTGGCTCACGTTCGTGCGCATGTGGTCGTCGATGCCGATTGCCTTGCGTTCGGTCAGCGCCACTCCGGCTCCCTCCAGCCCGTAGCCTTCGACATTGGGCGCAAACCCGATGGCCTGCAATACTTTATCCGTTTTGAGATCTTGCGACTCGCCGTTCTTGTTGACCGTGACCGTCACCTTGGAGCCGTCGTCGGAAATCGCCGCGCACTCTGTTCCGGTGAGAATCTTGACGCCCAGCTTCTTGAACTGCTTTTCGATCTCTTTGGACACCTCGGCGTCTTCGTTGGGCAGAGCCCGCGGCAGGAATTCGACGATGGTCACGTCGACGCCGTAGTTGACCAGCACATAGCCGAACTCCATGCCGATGGCACCCGCGCCCGCGATGACGATCGACTCCGGCAGCTCCCGGGACAGGATCAGCTCCTCGTAGGTCACGACGTTCTTGCTCAGCGAGGTGCCCGGCACCAGTCGAGTACTGCTGCCGGTGGCGATGATCGCGTGGTCAAAGGTAACGGTGTCGGTGCCGCCGTCGTTGAGGTCGACGGACAACGTGTGCGGGTCGGTGAACTTGCCGTAGCCGTGGATCTCGGTGATCTTGTTCTTCTTCATCAAGAAGTGCACGCCGGCGACGCGGCCCTCGGCAACCTTTCGGCTGCGGTCGAAGGCGGCGCCATAGTCGAAGCTGACCTCACCGCTGATCCCGAATGCCTTGGCGTCCTTGGTGAACAGGTGAGCGATTTCGGCGTTGCGCAGCAGCGCCTTCGAGGGAATACATCCAACATTGAGGCAGACGCCGCCCCAGTACTTGGGTTCGACGACTGCGGTGTTCAGCCCCAGCTGGGCCGCGCGAATAGCCGCGACATATCCACCGGGGCCGGCTCCGAGGACGACGACGTCGTAGTGAGAAGTCACCAGCCCACCCTAAAACGTGTCGGCCGACTCCAAACAGTCGACCGCTCAGTAGGGGATCAGCCCGGCAAAGCAACGCCCCACGGTGTGGTTGCAGAAGTAAGTGCCGTACACCGGTGCCGCGGCGGCGACCGCGGCGAACGGCGCCGTCATGACTGCGATACCCAGGGCCGAAAGTAGCGGTCTGTCCTGCACCATCGCCAGCAGCAAACCCGCGACGGTGCACGCCACGACATAGACCAGGACGACGAAGACGACCGGGGTCTTGTGCGGCGAGGTGTCTCGCGTCCACCAGACGAACAGCCCCGGCCCGATGACCGCTGCCGCGATCCACACCGCGACGAGGATCAGAACGAACTGCCACCACTTCAGGTAGTAGTACCGGCCGGGCACCGTCACCGACTGCGCCGGTGCGGGAATCGGCTCGGACGCGACGTCTGCCGGCGGTGCGGGAGGAGCGCCGGTCGACTGCGCGGGGCTGGGGTCCAGCGGCGGTGCGTCATGTGCCGCCACCTGTATTACGGGCGCCTCGGAGTCAACCGCCAGATCTGGTTTGCGTCGCCACCAGCGCAGGATCCGCGCCGAGTGTGGCGGCTCGGACGTCTGCGGCTGCGCACCGGTGTCGGAGGTCGGCGTGGAATTGGGGTCAGGCAGGGGTCATCACCTCGATCAAAGTGAGCACGCCGAACCAACCGGGCGCCAACGCGAGGATGAATGCGCCCAGTGCGGTGATCCACCGGCGGCGGGACAACAAAATCGCCAACAATCCGATGGCGCTGGGCAATCCGACCACCAACGCAATGACGATGTCAGGGCGGATCGGTGCGCTGACCAGGAGCGCCACCGCCGTTCCCGCCAACACCCCGGCGGCAACTCCGACCAGCATCGAGCCGGCCAGCAGCCACGCCCGGGGTAGCGGAATCACGTCTTCTGACGATACTGCGACAGCCTCGACTACTGCGCTAGGTGCGCGGCGTGCCCTCCGGGGATCGGGCAAGCGTCGGCGGCCTCCGCGACGACCGGGGCGCGCGTTGAGGGTCGCTCACCGCGCTGGTAGTCGGCGCCGGTGATCAGCGGGAGGGCCGCCAAGGCGCTGTTTTCGGCGTCGCTGAAGGCTCGACCGCGCGACAGGAACCGCATCCCCTCCGGGGCTTCCAGGCTGAAGCCGCCACCGCGTCCGGGCACCACGTCGATGACCAGCTGGGTGTGCTTCCAGGTCTGAAACTGCGGCCCGGAAATCCACACCGGCACCCCGTCTTCCACGTCGAGAACACCGAGGAGGACGTCGCGGTCACCCACGATGAAGTCGCCGTCCGGATAGCACATCGGCGAGGACCCGTCGCAGCAGCCACCGGATTGGTGGAACATCACCGGCCCGTGCCGCTCGATCAGCTGCCGCAGCAGGGTAGCCGCGGCGGCGGTGATCACCACCCGATGGGTCGCCGGCGCGCGCATCAGAACAAGCCGAGCGCCTTGTCGCAGTAGGACACCATCAGGTTCTTGGTTTGCTGGTAGTGGTCGAGCACCACCTTGTGGTTCTCCCGCCCGAAACCGGACTGCTTGTAGCCGCCGAACGCCGCATGTGCGGGGTAGACGTGATAGCAGTTGACCCAGACCCGCCCAGCCTGGATGTCGCGGCCGGCCCGGTAGGCGGTGTTGCCGTCGCGGCTCCACACCCCGGCGCCCAGGCCGTAAAGGGTGTCGTTGGCGATCGAGATCGCGTCGTCGTAGTCGGAGAACGACGCCACCGCCACCACCGGACCGAAGATCTCTTCCTGGAAGATCCGCATCTTGTTGTTGCCGGTGAAGATCGTCGGCTGCACGTAGTAGCCACCGGAGAGGTCACCGCCGAGCTCGGCGCGCTCGCCGCCGGTGACGATCTTGGCGCCTTCGCTCTTGCCGATCTCGATGTAGGACAACACCTTTTCCAGCTGGTCGTTGGAGGCCTGCGAGCCGATCATCGTCTCGGTGTCCAGCGGGTCACCCTGCCGGACCGCCTTGGTGCGAATGGCCGCCAGTTCCAGGAACTCGTCGTAGATGTCGGCCTGGATCAGGCTGCGCGACGGGCAGGTGCACACCTCGCCCTGGTTCAGGGCGAACATGGTGAACCCCTCGAGCGCCTTGTCCTGGAAGTCGTCGTGGGCGGCCATCACATCGGAGAAGAAGATGTTGGGGCTCTTGCCGCCGAGTTCGAGGGTGACCGGGATCAGGTTCTGGCTGGCGTACTGCATGATCAGTCGCCCGGTGGTGGTCTCCCCGGTGAACGCGATCTTGGCAATCCGGTCGCTCGACGCCAGCGGCCGTCCCGCTTCGGCGCCGAACCCGTTGACGACGTTGACCACACCGGGCGGCAGCAGATCCGCTATCAGGCTCATCAGGTACAGCACCGAGGCCGGGGTCTGCTCGGCCGGCTTGAGCACGACGGTGTTGCCGGCCGCAAGCGCCGGCGCCAACTTCCAGGCGCCCATCAGGATCGGGAAGTTCCACGGAATGATTTGCCCCACCACGCCGAGCGGCTCGTGGAAGTGATAGGCGACCGTGTCGTCGTCGATCTGGCTCAGCGAGCCCTCCTGGGCGCGAATCGCCCCGGCGAAGTAGCGGAAATGGTCGGCGGCCAGCGGGATGTCGGCGGCCAGCGCCTCGCGGATCGGTTTGCCGTTGTCCCAGGATTCCGCCAGCGCCAACGACTCTCGGTTGGCGTCGATACGGTCGGCGATCTTGTTCAGGATCGCCGCGCGTGCCGCGGGCGCGGTCTTGCCCCAGGCCGGGGCGGCGGCATGCGCGGCGTCGAGCGCGTTGTCGATGTCGGCCTCGTCGGAACGCGGCACCTCGCAGAACGGCTGGCCGGTCACCGGCGTCGGGTTCTCGAAATAGCGGCCCTTTACCGGCGCCACCCATTCGCCGCCGATGAAGTTGTCGTAGCGGGACTCAAAGCTCATCAGCGCCCCCGGGGACCCCGGACGTGCGTAGACAGTCATCGGATCAGCTCCTCGTTCGTTCGCGTGACACAACTCACACTACCGCCGCGGGCTGTCGCTGATGTAGCCGGTGAACCTCGCTATAGCTCGCCCGCCAGATACCGGGCCCGGCAGGCACGGCGCGCGAGCTTCCCGCTGGTGGTACGCGGAATTCGGCCGGCGGCAACCAATCGGATGTCGGCCACCGCCAGCCCGTGCCGGCGAGAGACCGCCGCACGGATCGCTTCGGCGATCTCGGCCGGGTCGGCCTTGCCCGCCCCCGGCGCGCGTTCGGCGATGATCACCAGCCGTTCGCCTGCGGTCTCGCCGGGCACCGAGAACGCCGCCACGTGACCGGACCGCACCGCGTTGGATGCCTCGGCCACCGTGGCCTCGATGTCCTGCGGATAGTGGTTGCGGCCGTCGATGATCACCATGTCCTTGATGCGACCGACGATGTAGAGCTCGTCATCCAGATACATCCCGAGATCGCCGGTCCGAAGCCAGGTAGCGCCGGTCGGGGAACCCTCGGCGCGGCTGTCAACCTCCAACCGTGACTGCAGTTTGTTGTCGAAGGTCAGTCGGCTCTCCTCGTCACGCCCCCAGTAGCCGCGCCCGATGTTGTTGCCGTGCAACCAGATCTCCCCAACCTGGCCGTCGGGCAATTCCGCTTCGGCCTCCGGGTCGACGATGACCGCCCACAGGCCCGGCGCCACCCGCCCACACGACACTTGCGCAACGGCGTTGTCCGCGTCGGGAGCCACCTGCACGGCGCGGCCCGCGCCGAGCTCGTCGCGGTCCAAATAGACCACCCGGGGTTGTGCCTCGGGGTCGATGGTGGAGACGAACAACGTCGCCTCGGCCATCCCGTAGGCGGGTTTGATCGTGGTGGCCGGCAATCCGTAGGGCGCGAACGCTTCGTGGAACCGCTGAATCGAGGCGATGCTCACCGGCTCGGAGCCATTGATGAGACCGACGACGTTAGTCAGGTCGAGAGTCTCACCGGGGCTGGGCAATCCGCGCTCCGCGGCCATATCGAACGCGAAGTTGGGCGCGGCGGCAAAGGTGCGACCGTAGCGGGCCTGCTCTGCCAGTTCGCGAATCCAGCGGTACGGCCGTCGCACGAACGCCGTCGGCGACATCAGAGTGATCTGCCCGCCGCACAGCGCCGGGAACATGAGCATCAGCAGACCCATGTCGTGAAACAGCGGCAGCCAGCTCACGGTTCGGGCGTCCCAGTCCACGCCCACCGACACGATCATCTGCACAACGTTCGTGCAGACGCAGCGGTGGGTGATCTCAACACCGGCGGGCGCGCGGGTCGAGCCGGACGTGTATTGCAGGTAGGCGATGTCGTCGGTGTCCGGCTGGGCCGGAGTGAACGTCGAACCCACCGTGTCGGGTACGGCGTCGACGGCGATCACTCGCGGCCGGCGCTGCCTTGGCAGGCTGCGCACGAACGACTGCACGGGCTCGGCCGCGTCGACCGTCGTCAGAAGCACCGCCGGCTTGGCATCGGCCACCACCGCTTCGAGCCGTTCGGCCTGTCCGGGCAATTCGGGCGCAAACAGTGGGACCGCGATATTGCCGGCAGCGATGGCGGCGAAGAAGCCGACGACATAATCGATACCCTGCGGCGCAACGATCGCCACCCGGTCGCGTGGCGCGCTGACTTGCTGCAACCGGGCGCCGACGGCACGCAGCCGGGCGCCGAGCTGGTTCCAGGTCAAGTCGATGCGCTCGCCGTCTGCCGTCTGGCCGTAGTCCAGATAGCGGTAGCACACGGCGTCGCCCAGGCCGGTGATGTTGCGCTGGAGACCAGAGATCAGAGTGGCCCCGTCGGGGATGACGATGTTGCCCTCGGCGTCGAGATAATCCTCCAATCGGAGTCTCTCGGTTGGACCGGGGATGTCTATGAGCCCTCTCTGATCCATAAGACTAGTTTAAGAAATTATTCGCCCGTAGAGTCCCAACCTGGTCACACCAATTGACACGAGCAGACCGCGCCTCCGGCAAAGAGGCAAAAGTACCTGGTCACGGGCCTTTCGAGCGTGCCCAAAGGCGCTAAGACCCCGACGCCCGTAACCGCAATCACATCCGTTGGCGCCCTTTTAGGTCATCACACACTCGCCACACCGGCCCGTCGACCGCTCTGCGGCGGCCTCGAACACCCCGGACACAATGGATGCCGTGAGCACCGACCCGCATCTCTGGCTCGAGGACATCACCGGCGAGGACGCACTCAACTGGGTGCGCGCACACAACGAACCCACGCTCAAGGAGTTCTGCGGCGACGAGTTCGAGCAGATGCGGTCCGAAGCGCTCGAGGTGCTCGACACCGATGCCCGCATCCCCTATGTGCGCCGCCGGGGCGAGTACCTCTACAACTTCTGGCGCGATGCGGCCAACCCGCGCGGGCTGTGGCGGCGCACCACGCTGGAAAGCTATCGCAGCGATTCCCCAGAGTGGGATGTGCTGATCGACGTCGACGCACTTGCCGCCGCCGACGACGAGAACTGGGTGTGGGCCGGCGCCAACGTCATCGAACCCGACTACACCCGGGCGTTGATCAGCCTGTCGCGCGGCGGTGCGGATGCGGCGATTGTCCGTGAATTCGACATGGAGACACGAGGATTCGTTGCCGACGGGTTCGAGTTGCCGGAAGCCAAAACCCACATCAGCTGGGCCGACCCGGACACCGTGCTGGTGGGAACCGATTTCGGTGAAGACTCGCTCACCGAATCCGGCTACCCACGGGTGGTGAAGCGCTGGCGGCGTGGTGAGCCGCTGTCCGACGCGCCGACGCTGTTCGAGGGGGCCCGCAGCGACGTCATGGTGGCCGCGGGAGTCGACCGCACGCCAGGCTTCGAGCGCACATTGGTGCGGCGGGCGATCGACTTTTTCAACGAGCAGGTATACGAACTGCGCGGAGACGAGCTGATCCGCATCGACGCCCCCACCGACGCGACGCTTTCGGTGCATCGCCAGTGGTTGTTGATCGAGTTGCGCACCGACTGGTTCACCGGCAGCGCCTCGTATGCGGCGGGCTCACTGCTGGCCGCCGACTACGAGGAATTCCTCGCCGGCACAGCGCAATTGCAGGTCGTGTTCGAACCCGACGAGCACACCGCGCTGCACCAGTATGCGTGGACCCGCGACCGGCTCGTCGTCGTCACGTTGGCCGACGTCGCGAGCCGCGTCGAGATCGCCATACCGGGCAACGGTGACGACCCGCTGCACCCGGCTTCGCCGCGCTTGCGGTCGTCACGAGGCACTTGGGAACGCCGCCCGGTCACCGACGTACCGGCCAACACCAACACCGTCATCGTCGCCGCCGACGACACCGGCGACGAAATCTTCCTGGACTCCAGCGGGTTCGACACCCCATCACGGCTTTTGCACGGCGCCGTCGACGGGCCGCTGCAGCAGATCAAGTCGGCCCCGAGTTTCTTCGACGCCGAGGGCTTGAGCGTCTCGCAGCATTTCGTCGCCTCCAAGGACGGGACTTCCATTCCGTACTTTGTGGTGCGGCCGCAGGATGCGACCGGGCCGACGCTGCTGGGCGGCTACGGAGGGTTCGAAGTGGCGCGCACGCCGGTCTACGACGGGGTGCTCGGCAGGCTGTGGCTGGCCCGTGGTGGCACCTACGTGCTGGCCAACATCCGTGGCGGAGGTGAATACGGTCCGGGCTGGCACACCCAAGCCATGCGCGAAGGGCGGCATCTGGTGGCCGAGGATTTCGCCGCGGTCGCCGCCGATCTGGTGGCTCGCGGCATCACCACCGTCGAGCAGCTCGGGGCCCAGGGCGGCAGCAACGGCGGCCTGCTGATGGGCATCATGCTGACCCAGTACCCGGAGCTGTTCGGCGCGCTGGTCTGCCAGGTGCCACTGCTGGACATGCGCCGCTTCCATCTCCTGCTGGCGGGGGCGTCGTGGGTAGCCGAATACGGCAACCCCGACGATCCCGCCGATTGGGAGTTCATCTCGGAATACTCGCCGTACCACCATATTTCGTCCGATCGGCAATATCCGCCGGTTTTGATCACCACGTCCACCCGCGACGATCGGGTTCATCCCGGGCATGCCCGCAAGATGACCGCCGCGCTGGAAGCGGCCGGACACCGGGTCTGGTACTACGAGAACATCGAGGGCGGCCACGCGGGCGCCGCCGACAATGCGCAGATCGCGTTCAAGTCCGCGCTGAGCTTTTCGTTCCTGTGGCGGATGCTGACAGGTGACGACCGCGGCAATCGAGACTGAGAATCCGCTGAGTAGCTGCTGTCAATCCGGACGAGATTCGATCTCCGCTTGGTAGCGGCAAAACGACGTTTTCAAAAACATCGGCGATTCCGCTTCCTGAACGATTACCTGAGGAGTACCTTAAATCCACCTAAGAACGGTGGTCGGGGGACGCCCGTACCGGCATCACGACAGCCAGGGAGGGGGCGGGATGAATCTGTTACTGGTGGGCACGCTCGCCGTGGTCAGCCCGCTTGTCGCGGTGGGGGTATTCAAGCTGCAGACGCGGCTCGAGCGATGGGATCTGGAACGCCACGCCGAGGACTGATGTCTTTCGGTTGTCTTTCGGTGCCGCTACGCAGCTAGTTGTCGTGGGTACCGGGCAGCCGCAGCACCAGGCGCGCTCCGCCCAGCGGGCTGGTTTCCAATGCGGCTGTGCCGCCGTGTAATTCGGCTTGTTGGGCAACCAGCGCCAATCCCAGTCCGGAACCCGAACGCGAAGCCGTCGAACCCCGGGAGAACCGTTCGAAAACGGTGGCGCGTTCGTGCTCCGGAACCCCGCTGCCGTTGTCATCGATGGTGAGTTCCACTCCATAGGCGGAACTGGTTGCGCCGAGCTGGATCTCGGTAGCTCCGCCGTGCTTGACGGCGTTGGCGATCGCGTTGTCTACGACCAACCGCAACCCAACCGGCAGGCCCACCATCAACACGTTGGGCGACGGCACCAGCGACACGTCCAGGCCCGGATAGGTGCGAAGCGCGTCGTGCGCGGCACGATCCAGCAGCTCGGTCACGTCCAGCGGAACGAAGTCGTCGACGGTCGTCAGTTCGCTTTGCGCGAGGCGTTCCAGCGCCGAGAGCGTCGCCTCGATCCTGCTCTGCGTGCGCATGACATCGCCAATCACTTCCTTGCGCTGCTCGGCCGGCATTTCGAGGGTCGAGAGCACTTCAAGGTTGGTGCGCATGGCCGTCATCGGCGTGCGCAGTTCGTGCGACGCGACCGCAGCGAAGTCTCGGGCCGATTCCAACGCGGCCTTGGTGCGCTGCTGCTCGTTGCCGATCCTGGCCAGCATTCCCTCGACCGCTTCGGCGATCTCCACCGCCTCGCGTACGCCGCGAACCTTGACTTCATCGGGATTGGACTGTGCGTTGATGGCGCGGGCCTGCTGGGCCAGCAGCCGGAACGGGTTGACCATGATCAGCGAGATCACCCATCCGACCAGGACTGTGCCAACAATGACGCCGCCGCAGATCAGCAGCACCCGCAAGTGCAGCTCATCGATGCGCTGCTGCGCTTCGGACAACGGGGCACCGAGCGCAATCGAGGCGCGGCCGGCGGTGAAGGTGCGCACCCGGTATTCGACGCCGTCGATGGTGGCGTTGGCGTAGCCGTTGTCCAGTTCGGGTAGCACGATGTTGCTGGGTACCGACACCGTCGTGGTACCGATTCGTGCCGTGCGCACTATGTCGCCATTCGGAGTGGGCTGGTCGCCGTGTGGGTAGCTCAGCAGCGTGCTGATATCACCGAGACTGCTCACCGAGTCCAGCCGCCGGTCCAACTGGTTGTGCTGATCGTTGGTGACGCCGACCCACACCCAAAGACCGAGCATGACCACCAGACCGACGACCGACAGCGCCGCAACGACCACGATGGTGCGCAGCGACAGCATCCGCATCAGCAGTTGATACACGCGATTGCCCGGTTCCACGAGTTCACATCCTGCCCGACGTCGTGGTTATCGTCGCTCCCAGGCCATCTCGGTCATACCCGGCGGACGGAGCCGACGTCGCCGGCCTTGTCTCGCGTTCTGCTTCCCGGCGCTGATGATCTCCTTGACGGTGGTCACCAGCTGCCCGGGGTTGTCCCGGATTAGCCGTGCTGCGGCGCGGGCGAGCCTGGCCGGGGTATACAACTGCGATGGGCGAACGTCGTGGTTCAAGGTTTGAAGCAGCGTCCGGGTCGCGTCAGGGTCGGCGGCGATATCGCGCAGCACCCGGCGAATCAACGGAGGGGTGATGCCCGGGGCGCCCAGACTGCGCGCGTACCAGTACATTTCGTAGGCGTCGGAGTCGCGCCATCGCCACCACCGTTGCGTGCACGCATCCGGATTGTTGTTGCCGAGCCCGTCGGCGATGGCCGTTGCGAGCTTTTCGGTCTGGCGGAACGCATCGGAGATGCCCTGCCCCGGCGTCGGATCCTTGAAGTGCCCGGCGTCGCCGACAAGTACCCATCCCGGGCCGGCGGACTGCCGAAAATAGCCGTGCCAGTTGGTAACCACGCGGATCGGGCCGACACGCCGCCCGCCGGCAAGCAGATCCGCCAGTTCCGGCCATGCGCGGATGTTGGCGGCGAAGGAGGAGTCGCGGTCGGCGTGGAATCGAGCCTGCTCGGCCATGTCGATTCCGATCGCCGCCATGTACAGCTCGCCGTCGGTAGGTCCGGCAAGGAAGCCCACTGTGCCCTGGCGACCGAGCCGGGCGTGCCCTTCCCGGTTGCCGACGCCCTCGAAATACGCCCAGGCGTAGAGCTTTCCCGGTGCAGTGCCGTGGTATTCGCGAGCACCCACGCAGGACGCGACCGTCGAGTGGCGACCGTCGGCGCCCACCACGATGCCCGCGTGAATAGGCCCGGAGGACGTCTGTACGCCGGTCACCCGATCGTCAGCCGCAACCAGCCCGGTGACCCGCGAACCCGTGCGCACCTCGGCCCCGGCCGCAGCGGCGGCTTCCACCAGCAGCGCGTCCATGGTCACCCGCCGCAGGCACAGCCCGGGGTACTGCGCCAGCCCGTCGATGGTCGCGTCGATTCGAATGTCGTCGTTGACCAGGGTGAGTCTGTTGAGCGGGACCGCCCCGGCGGCAAGAATTCCGTCGAGCAGGCCGAACTGGTCCAGCATCGCAACGCCGCATGACTGGATCATGTGCGTCGACGGAGTCTCCGAAGGAAATCGCGCGCGGTCAAGCAAACAGATGCGTAAACCCTGCTGCGCCAACAGCATTGCCAGCGGCGACCCCGCACACCGGGCGCCGACGATTGCTACGTCGAAGCGCTCCATGCGGTAACGCTAGCCTAGATTTGCCAATCCTCACCGCCAGCGGCGTATCACAAGAACAGGTTCGCCAAGCTGATCAGCGTCCCCAGGGCCGCCTCGCCGACCGGCGCCAACCCGCCGAATACCAGCGCGAACGGGATCAACGCCGTGTCGGCGGCAATCGGATCACCGATCGCGTCAAGAAGGTTGCCGGCCTCGAGCTGATCCATGAAGACGTTCAGGTCGTACAGCGGTAGATCGGTGAAGAGGGCAGTGGCGGTGTCTGCGATCGGGAGCAGCGTTGCGTAATCCGCGGCGAGGATGCCGGCGAGGTCATTGATGATTTCCAGGGGCGGGGACTGCAGCGTCGCATCGGAAGCCGGAAAACCGATGAATCCGAGCAGGTTGTTCAACAGCTCTTGCGGGTCGTTGATATCGAACCCGAGCGCCGACGCCTCGTTTTCCAACGTCGAAAGCCACGGGATGGTCGGGTCCGGGTTTTGCAGATCCTGGATCGCATTGGTGATCCCCAACTCAGCGCCTTGGCCCAAGACGGTGACCAACTGGACCAAGTCGATGTTCTCCGGGAACAACCCGAACGGGGTGGGCACATTCGCCGGGCCGTAATCCCAGCCGCCCAAGTCATTCGCCACATCGGCGATGGTGTCGACGTGGCCGTAGCCGAGGTCCACCAGGATCTTGATGTCGGGCTCTAACAGGTCATAGAGCGCCTGGCCGATCCCCGGGATCAACTGCAGCGGTTCCAGCAGCGGAAGACCAGCGGGAATCATGTAGTAGTTGGTCAAAGTGTCCCCTACCGTCGGCAGCGGGACCGCCGACGCGATCTGCTCGGGCGTGAACCCCAGATACAGGCCGTGCGCCAAAATCAGGCCCACGAAGGCGTTCAGATCGGCCAGCAGGTTGAGCGGATACCGCGGGAAATCAGCGAAACCGTCGTATTCGACGGTGTACACGTCGGTCGGGTAGAGGTCGTCCGGGGCGGCCCCGCTGAACGTAATGCCCAGGCTCGGAAACGACGGATCCGTGCCGGCGGGGACATCGAAGCGTTCCAGCACGCCCCCGTTGGGATTGCTGGGGTTACCGAGCAGCACGAAGTGCACGTCGTCGCTGGGCACACCCTCGCCGGCGAGCTGCGACATCGTCAGCGACGAAACCGACGAACTCTGCGACCAGCCGAAGACCACCAGGGGGTTGGCGGCGTCGACGTGTCCACCCGCGATCTGGCTTTGGATCGCCGAGTCCAGGATTTGTTGCCCAAGAGCGAACGACGTGTCGGTGGGCAGGCTTTTGACCCCGGTAACGGGATAGAGCCCATTAGGTATAGCGAGGCCCTGCGCGTTACCGCTGAAGCCGTTCGGCTGCAGATACAGCGAGTTGGCTGCGTCCACATAACCCGGGGGAGGTATCGGAATGCCGCTGGGACCCATCACCAGCGCCGCGGCGTCCCCGGGTGGGGAAATGTCAGCGCCGGCAAGCCGCAACGAGTGGACCTGGATATCCGTGGGTGCTGCCGGCGGGAGTGCGATCAAGCCTGCGCTGAAGACGCTGGCGACGCTGACGGTCACCCAGAATCCGGGCGCATCGCGCATGGTCGTGTCCTTTGACGTCGGCCAGGGCCGTTGGTGAACTTAGCAGGAGGAGTGTGGAAGTGTTCTAAGCCATGCCGACACCGAAATTCGAGACGCTGCTGTACACGACGGCCGGTCCGGTCGCCACCATCACGCTGAATCGCCCCGAACAGCTCAACACCATCGTTCCGCCGATGCCCGATGAGATCGAGGCCGCGATCGGGCTGGCCGAACGCGACCCGGACATCAAGGTGATCGTCTTGCGCGGTGCCGGGCGGGCCTTCTCCGGCGGCTACGACTTCGGCGGCGGGTTTCAGCACTGGGGTGAGGCCATGATGACCGACGGCACGTGGGACCCCGGCAAGGATTTCGCCGTCATCACGGCCCGCGAAACCGGGCCGCATCAGAAGTTCATGGCCATCTGGCGGGCCACCAAGCCGGTGATCGCGCAGGTGCACGGCTGGTGCGTGGGCGGGGCCAGCGACTACGCGCTGTGCGCGGACCTGGTCATCGCGAGCGAGGACGCCGTGATCGGCACCCCCTACAGCCGGATGTGGGGGGCGTATCTGACCGGCATGTGGCTGTATCGGCTGAGCCTGGCCAAGGTCAAATGGCACTCGCTGACCGGCCGGCCGCTCACCGGGGTGCAGGCCGCCGAGGTCGAGCTGATCAACGAGGCGGTGCCCTTCGAACGGCTGGAAGCCCGCGTCGCCGAGATCGCCGCCGAGTTGTCGCGAATCCCGTTGTCGCAGTTACGCGCCCAGAAGCTGATCGTCAACCAGGCCTACGAGAACATGGGCCTGGCGTCCACCCAGCTGCTGGGCGGCATCCTGGACGGGTTGATGCGCAACACTCCCGACGCGCTGGAGTTCATCAAGACCGCCCAGACCCAGGGGGTGCGCGCGGCCGTCGAGCGCCGCGACGGCCCGTTCGGCGACTACAGCCAGGCCCCACCGGAACTGCGGCCCGACCCGTCACACGTGATTACGCCGTAGCGGCCAGCGCCGAGGAGTCTCCACGTTGGCCGCGGTGTGGGGGCTGTTTGCCAAGGATTGCGATCGTGCGCGGGTCGTAGGCCGCAGCCGCTATCAGCGCGGCCAAAATTGCCTACCTGGCCCACGGCTGGGCACCGCGGACCCATGCTTTCCACCGCGATGGCGTTGTCAGTCATTCGGCGGATATACACCGCACCATGTTTGCGCAATCGTCTCCCTCATCGATGGTCCATGAGGGAAGACCATCATCTGGCGCGCCATCGCCAACATCTGCGAGGCGCGGTCACGTCTGTATGGCGGCAAACAAATACACGACGTAACTCACCGGGGTCACACCCGCCGCCGGAACGAGAGGTGGAGAGATGCGCGGTATCGGACGATTCAGCCACGGCGTAACTCACCGGGCGAGCGAGGCGTCCCAGGAGATCGCCCCCAACCTTGCCAAGGGGCTCAAGGACTTTCACTCCGAGGACCCTAGAACGCCGGTACACCTGCACGGCCGTGCGCGCACCCACGACAACAATGCACGTCATTTCGTGGCATCGATTTCCGCCGGGGCGGTCCTAGCCATGGGCGCCATGGCATATCCACTGGCAATTCCACTGGCACAGGCCACCCCGAGCACACCAGCGGTTCCCACAATCCCCAACGAACCGAGCCAGCCTCAGGGCACCTTTGGTGGACCCTTCGGCGGAGGAGCGCCGATCCAGCAGCAGGCACCGGTGGTGCCCGTTGTGCCAGTCGCTCCCCAAGAGCCCCCCAAGTCGCACCTCAGGCGCCCCCTGAACCTCCCCCGGTCGCACCCCAGGCGCCCCCTGAACCGGCCCCGGTGACACCCCAGGCGCCCCCTGAACCGCCCCCGGTCGCACCCCAGGCGCCCCCTGAACCGGCCCCGGTGACACCCCAGGCGCCCCCTGAACCGGCTTCGGTCACCCCGGCTCCCGCGATCCCCCAGCCCTCGGCGGTGACCAACCCCCCGACAGCTGCCACCGCCTCGGCGTCGAGCCCCACACCTGCAGCGACTGTGCCGTCCCCACCGTCTCGGCAGGTACAGGGACCGGCCCCCAGCTCGGCGAACCCGGCGCCGTCGACGCCGTCGGATGCTGGCAGCGCCGGACCGGTCCCGTCAAGCGCCCCGAGCGCGCCGCTCCCCTCGGCGGAAGGCGCCCCGCCGGTTGTCCCTTCAGTAGAAACAGGTGAGTCCAGTGCCGCCACCTCGGCCCCTGTCCCAGCCGGCGGCACCACTCCGGAGCAGGCGGCTACCAGTACGATCACGGCGTCCCAGAACCCGGCTATCCCGGTGGCAGTGAAACCGAATGCGCTGCCCGCCGACCCGCAGGCGGTGGACGCGGCGCGATCCGCTCCCCCGATACAGGTCGACCCGGTATCCCCGCCCCCACCGCCGCAGCCGGTCGACGTCGCTACGCAGGCGCAGCTTGTGGCGGAACACCAGGGTGCGGAAGTGCGCCGTGACGTTTCGGGCCGGGAGTACCGCGAAGCTCGTCCCAAGCATTGGGATTACGTCAGTTATGACGACCAGCACCATCCGATGCTTTACAACCCGACCAGGGAGGATTTTGTATTCCACTACTACTTTGACGGTGGCTATCGCGACGTGTTCGTGCCGGCAGGCGGGCAGGTGGTGCTCAACCTCGATGTGCGCGCGGTGTTCCCGTACACAGCGGTTTCGCCCTCTTATGTGGCAGTGGGCAGCTTCTACGGCGGCGGGGTCCCCCCGGTCGTGTATAACAACGTGACCGCCCACGTGGTCAGCGTTAACCGTGATGTGGCAGTGAACCGTGTCGTGCTAGTGGGTCATGACGACAACGCCCCCAACGGCCAGCAGGACATCTTCATGCTCAACGATTCCACGCTGGCGCACGGCCAGATTGTCGACGGGCGCAACGGTGGCACGGTGAACATCGCCACTACTCAGGATTTGCCCGGCGTGGGGCCGGTGGAGAACGGCGCCAACGTTGTTAACGCGGCACTGACCACCCCCATCCGCCATGGGTTGCCGATGCGCTGGATCGTCACCGCGGTCGGCGTGGCAACCGCCGGCATCCTCTTTGTCATCGGCTGGTTCTGGCGGCATCCTCGGGGGCGCGCGCTGCCGTGGCACGGCACGAGGACGGCACGGTGGACGGGCCGGTGAAAGATGACTGCACGCGCTCGGCCAGGCTCTACCGAGACCATCAAGTAACAGGCGAGATGACTAGCTGGCCCCGACGCCGAGTTCGTCAATCACCGGTGCGCACGAAATTCTCGTCGTAATCGCTACTTATGCAGGAACTGCCTGATTCTTCCTGGAAGCCGTGGCCGGTGAGCCGCGTGATCGGGTCCTGAGGCGGTTGGGGAAGCGGGAACTTCGCGTTCTGCTTGATGTGGGTGGTGCCACCTTTGGGACAGGAACTGTCGTATTCGTCGGTGCGCGTCCACGTTTCGTCTTGGAAGACAAGTGGCTCACTGGATGAGTTATCCCCTGTTGAGTCATAGAAATAGCTCATGCATCGGTCACCGGTGCGTAGGCAGTACGTATGCACGCTGAAGTCGTGTTCTTGCCTAGCAGGACCGCTCACGTAGACCGCTTCGCTGTGGTACTGGCCGTGCAATGATTCTGCCGGCGAGACCACCCGTGGCGCCGCGACGCCCGGGTCCGGCAGGTTGGCGATGTCGACGTTTCCGGTGCGGGTGAATGTGACAGTGCTTTTGTCCGCGCATCCTTGAGTGCTTTCGATGATGAACTCGCCTGCCAAACGACCGTCGGGCTGTGGTTGGAGGGTGATTACGTAAAACTCTTCGTCGGGGAAGTTCTGACAAGAACCTGAGACAGCTCCGACCGCGACCCAGCGCTCCCCAACATGGTCAAACACCAGCGTCGGCAGACTCGTGGTGCCGCTCATGCGCGATGTGGTCGCCACACAGTCGGTGGAGCGGCACACCGAACGTGTGGCCCACGTTTCTGTTGTCGGCGTCGCACCGTCACGTGGCTTACCGTCGAGATCGGTGTCTGGGCCGAAGTCGGCGGTATAGGTGCCGGTGAACGGTCCACTGTTCGGAGGCGGGGCGCCGCTCGTTGTGCGGGCCGACGAGTCGCCGTGCCAGCCAACATTGAATAGGACGAGGGCGCCGACAATGACGAGCGCGGCAACCGTTGCAACAAGTCCCGCAATAGCTGTGCGGTTCTTGCGTTGAGTCTCGATTGGCGAGCCGGTGGGTGGCGGCTTCACTCTGCTGGGAGCTTGGTCGCGGTCGAGCAGGCGATCGGCTTGGGTGCTAGCCAGGATGGTGTCGGCATAGTCTTGGTCCGGTGCAGTCAACGCACAGTGCGCAGCGGTGGCCAGCTCTCCGGCGCTGACGTAGCGATCGTGCGGTTTTTTGGCCATGCTGCGTGCGATGACGTCGTCGAAGCCGGCCGGGATCTGTGGCCGCTGGTGGCTGGGGCGCGGGATCGGCGCGCTTAGATGCGCGGTGATCAGCGCGGGCAGATCCCCGGTGGGATACGGCGGGGACCCGGTCAAACATTCATAGAGCACGCAGCCCAGCGCATAGATGTCGGCGCGATGGTCCACTTCGGCGGTGCCCAGCCGTTCGGGGGCCATGTAGGCAAACGTCCCGATGGTGGTGCCGGTGGTGGTCAGCTTGGCGTCGGTGGCCGCGTTGGCGATACCGAAATCCACCAGGCAGGCAAAATCGTCACCGGTGAGCAAGACGTTGGCCGGTTTCACATCGCGGTGAATCACTTGCGCGGCGTGGGCGGCATCTAGCGCTGAGGCGATCTGGCGCAAGATCGCTACCGACCGCGCGGGCTCCAGCGGCCCTCCGCGGGCCAGCACGGTCTGCAGATCGGTGCCCTCGATCATCCGCATGTCGATATATAGCTGGCCATCGATCTCCCCGCAGTGGTGGATGGGCACCACATGGGGCTCGTGCAGGCGCCCGGCGGTGCGGGCCTCCCGATACAGCCGCTGCCGAAACACCGAGTTGCCCGAGTAGGCAGGTGCGATCAGCTTCAACGCCACCACCCGGTCCATCCGGGTGTCCTCGGCCTCGTAGACCTCCCCAAACCCGCCCCGGCCCAATAACCGCCGCAGCCGGTAGTGCCCAAACCACGACCCGACCCGCTCCGGCCAATCCGCCGCAGTATTACTGGCCGTCGACTCCGGCACCACACCCCTCATCCACTCGCGCTACGCCGGCAGTGAAAACACACGTCAGGGCTTAGTATGCGACTCACCCAGCCACATCAAGCCCAGTTCGCGACAACAACCCCGTAACCGCGAAGCTCCAGCTCTCACGCAAGCCGTTCTTCCGGCACCGACTGCAAAGCTGCTCCGAGCGATCCCGGGTGACGCGAGGTTGCCGAAGGTGTCAACCGCCACACTGTCGCGACAGAGCAGCCCACTCGCACTGGACATCCGCTGTTACCGGCGACCCCAGACAAGGAGTGGTGTGGTGGCCATGTAGTGCCACCACACCATCGATCTTCTGCTTATCCGCCTCAGCAGTGTGTGTTCGGGTCGGCGTCAGTCGCGATCGGCAGGGCCGGGTTCTGCGGGTTGGGGCACACCCGTCCGCAACCGCCACCTCCGAACCCGAGCACGTAAACGTGGGCGCAGTGGTAGAAGCTGCCATCGGGCCACGCATCACTGTCGCAGAACCCACCGCCACTTCCAGCGCCGTAACCCGCGCCACACTGTCCTGGTACGGCATTGGCGTTCGGGGGGTGGAAACTCTCAACTGCCAGCCCTGCAAACGACGCAATGATCACCGCGCCGGCGGCGGCGGCGGAGCGTCTAAGGTTCATGCGGATCCCGGCCACCGTGGTGACTCCTTTCCCTGTGGGTGTCCCGGATCCGGGACCGCCAATGGCTCGATCCGTCACCGGGGCCGACCGTGCTGACCGGCGAAATCAACGGTGAGGCGGAGCCATTGGCGGATTCTCAAAAGTCTCTTGACGGATTCTTGGTGTGCTGGTCTGCGGCCCGTGCAGGCTCGAAGTACGGACACATTGCGGTTGGCCGGCTGGTCGGGACAGCTTCGGGCGTCACCGGCATGCCATGGTTCGAGCTCTGCGCCCGGAGGTCATCGCAAAGGCCGGTACGGTCAGCTGTAGCCGCCGACAGCCGACATCGCCGCGGCAAGGTAGAGCCCGGTGATCAGTTCCGCCGTCGCGGTACGTCCGTTGTGGTCATCAAGTCGCCAAAGACCGCCGCTGACAGCGCCTGTGGGAGCTAGATGCCAACGACTCATTCGACTGAATCTCGAAGGTGAACTGATGGTCGCAGATGTGGATATGGTCACCGTGGGCGAGGGCGACGCTACCGCGAATATGGTGTTGTCCCACAACTACTCCGTTGGCGGACCCCAGATCGGTGATGACGAAACTGGCACCGGTGTCGATGATCACGGCGTGGTGACGGCTGACCTTGGGATCTTCCAAGACGATGTCATTGTCGGGGAGGCGGCCGATCCGGGTGACCGTGCCGCGCAATGGATACGTATGCCCTGTGGCGTCGCGCAATCCAGCGAGGGCGGAATGCACGCCGGCCGTGGTGCGCTGGTCGATGGTGACGACGGTGTCGACGGCCGTGTTCTTGGCGGCCTTTCTCACATCCAGCGGCTCTTGACGCAGAATCCGCTCATGCAGCGCCTGGATCGTCGGGCCCGGGTCGATCCCCAGATCGTCGGCGAGGGCTTTCTTCAACCGCCGGTAGGCATTGAGCGCCTCCGACTGCCGTTCGGCCAGGTAGTAGGCGGTGATCAGCTGCGCCCATAGCGGCTCACGATACGGGTGTTCAGCGATTAACGCTTCCAGCTCGCCGATGACGGCATATCCACGCCCACAAGCAATTTCGGCTTCGGCACGGGCAGTGTGGGCCAGCACCTTGTCTTCAAGCAGCGCTGCGGCGATCGGGTAGACGAATTCAAAGTCGCTCAGATCTTCGAGCACTGGGCCGCGCCATTCGGCCAGCGCCGCCGCCAGATGCCGGCTGGCCTCCTCGAAGTGGCCTGCGGCGGCGGCCCGCACGCCAGCGGTCTTTTCGATAATGAAACGGCCTACGTCACAGGCATTTTCGGCGACGCTGAGACGATATCCCGGCGGCGCGCTGACCAGACTTGTGCCCGAGCCGACCCCGGCGCTGGTCAGCAGCTTGCGCAGATTGGAGACGTACGAGTGCAGACTAGCCCGCGCCGCGGGCGGAGGCCGCCGCTCCCAAGCCGCGCTGATCAACGAGTCGATACTTACCGGGCGGTTGCGATTGATCACCAGCATGGCCAACACCGCCCGCTGCTTGGGGGTGCCCAATGACACCGGTATGCCGTTGACGCTCATCTGCAGCGGCCCCAGCACACCGAACCCCAGAACCGATGCCACCATCTGCTTATTCTGACCACTTCAGCAAAGCCGCCGCACGGAATCGGGTGGTCGAATCCGGCCGGGTGTGGCATCTGGCGTCAATGCTGGTTCATGGTCCCGGAAGGACATTCATCCGGATACGGAGATCAGTGGTTGCGCAGAGCAACCCAGACTTGAGGCGCGTGCGTCGACAACAGTACCCAGCTCTGTAACCGGTCAATCCGCATTGTCAGTCGTTCGTACGGTTTCGCGTCAACTGGCTAACACGGCGCTTACGCAGTGCTAACGTCGCGGCACACTTTCGCGGGGCGGCATGGTCAAGGACAGGGTGGTCCCCGAAACCCGCGATGCGAGATGAGACGACGATGGAACATGACGGTTGGTCGTTGCGGCGTGCGATGACCACCGGGCACAGCAGTTATGACGCGCTGCCGCCAGGGCCGGTTTCCCAGATAGGTTGTTATCGATCCTGCGACCGCGGTCATAACTCGTCGATATTCAGAATGCCGTCCTGGGCTGCTCTCGCGATAAGGGCGGCCTTGGTCGGCGCCGGCCTTCCCACCGCCGCGTATTTGGCTCGTACCCGCTGTAAATGGGTGCGCACAGTGGAGGGCTCGATGAACAGGTTCTTAGCCACCGCTTCTTTGCTCTCGGTCTTGAACCACTCGAGGAGTACTTGGCGCTCGCGCCGGCTGAGACAGGGCCTGCCCGCGGTCTGGTCGTTCAGTAGCGCTATTGCCATCCTCGGCGCAACGTACGGGGTCTCGGCACAGGCCGCGTAGATGGCTTCGCGCAAGTGGTTTCCGCTTTCCCACTTCGCCACGTAACTCACCGCGCCCGCGTCGAGGCTCGTCAGAATCACCTCGTCGCTCTCCAAATACGAGTAGACAACGACACGATGGCCCGCTTCGCACAGCTGACGAAGTTCAGTGAATTCGGGGCCGTGATGCTCGTATTGCAACGCGAACAAAACAACATCCACGCCCGTTGTGGCGGTCGGATAATCAGAAATGAAGTGCGTCGGCTCTGTGTAATTTGTCGGCTGCCAGGTGAATGGGACCACTTCAGTGCTGGTTTTGCCATGAGCATGGGACCACCTGTTTGCCATTGATGGGACCACCTGGCTGGCGTTTTGCCAGTTATGGGACCACCCCGGCGTGGCTTCGGGTCTTCCGGTTGTTGGGCCGCTGTATTGGCCAAATGAGCTACCGGGAGGTGTCGGTGATCGAGGTTGTGGAGATGCTGCGGCTGTGGTTGCAGGGGCGGGGATTGCGGGAGGTGGCCCGGCTATCGGGAACCGACCGTAAGACGGTGCGCCGGTATGTCGATCGGGCGCGGGCGTGTGGGCTCGACCGTGACGGCGGTGAGTGTCAGCTGTCTGATGAGTTGATCGCGGCGGTGATCGCCGAGGTTCGCCCGCATCGGCCGGCCGGCAAGAGCCTGGCATGGGAAGCTATCGCCGCCGAGCATGAACGGATCAAGGCCTGGCTCAAAGACGGGCTGACGTTGACCAAGGTCCACACCTTGTTGGGACGTCGGGGTGTGGTGGTGTCGTATCGGACTCTGAATCGTTATGCCACAACTGAATTGGACTTCGGTCGGCGCCAGGCCACGGTGCCGGTGGCCGATTGTGAACCCGGCGCGGAGGTGCAGGTTGACTTCGGGCGGCTCGGCATGCTCACCGACGCTAGCGATGGTCGCCGTCGGGTGGTGCACGGGTTGATCTTTACCGCGGTGTACTCACGGCACATGTTCGTCTGGCCCACCTACCGCCAGACCCTAGCCGATGTGGTCGCCGGGTTTGAGGCGGCGTGGAAGTTCTTCGGGGGGGTGTTTGCGGTGGTGATACCGGACAACATGAAGGCCATCGTCATCGCCGCTGATGCCACCGAGCCCCGGCTCAATGATTCCTTCCGTGAGTACGCCCAGTCGCGTGGGTTCGCGATCGATCCGGCGCGGGTCCGCAGCCCGAAAGATAAGCCGCGGGTGGAGCGCATGGTGTCCTATGTGCGGTCGAATTTCTATGCCGGAGAAGACTTCCGGGATCTCGATGACTGTCGTAGCCGCGCCGAGCAGTGGTGTCGCGATACCGCGGGGATGCGCATCCATGGCACCACCCGGCTTCGTCCGGCCGAGGTGTTCACCGCTGACGAACTCCCGGCGCTGAAGCCGGTGCCCGACACCGTGTTCGACGTTCCGGTCTGGACGCACCCGAAGGTGGCCCCGGATCGGCATGTGCAGGTCGCCAAGGCGCTCTACAGCGTGCCCGGTGAGTTGATCGGCAAGCGCATCGCTGCCCGCGCCGATGCGCACTCGGTGAAGCTGTACTGGCGTGGTGAGCTGATCAAGGTCCACCCGCGGGTGGCGCCCGGCCGCCGTCACACCGATCCGGCTGATCTGCCCTCGGAGGTGTCGGTCTATGCCATGCGTGACATCACCACGCTGCAGCGCAAGGCCGCCGCGCACGGCGCTTATGTGGGCACGTATGCGTCCGCGGTGCTCGAGCATCCGTTGCCGTGGACCAAGATGCGCCAGGTCTACCGGTTGCTGGGGTTGGTGCGCCGCCACGGCGGCGCCGCGGTCGACGATGCCTGCCGGCGCGCTCTGGACGCCGAGGTCATCGACGTCGGGCTCATCGAACGGATCCTGACCCGCAATGGCGGGGAACAACTCCCGCTGATACCCAAACCGCCGGCACAGGCGTCGCGGTTCGTGCGCCACAGTTCGGATTTCGCGGTGCGGAGGCCCTCGTGAGCCCCACCCGCCCCGACGCCGCGCCGGCGGTCAAACCGATCGAGGTCTCCGCCGACCTCAAAGCGTTGATGCGTCGCCTCAAGCTGGGTCAGCTGCTCGACACCCTGCCCGAACGGTTGGCGTTGGCCCGCACCAACCGGCTGCCGCATCACGATTTTCTGGAGCTGCTGTTCGCCGACGAGGTCACCCGCCGCGACCGCGAATCCGCAGCCCGACGCGCCAAGGCCGCCCACCTCGATCCGGCGATGCAGTTGCAGGCCTGGGACGACTCCGCCGCGGTGGCCTTCGATCAGCAGCTGTGGGCCGAGCTGACCTCGCTGCGGTTTTTGGCCGATGCCTACAACGTGCTCATCATGGGGCCGGTCGGAGTGGGAAAGACGTTCCTGGCCAACGCATTAGGACATATCGCCGTCCGCCGCGGGCGCAGCGTGCACACCGAGCGGGCCGACAAATTGTTCAAACGCCTGCGCGGGGCACGCCTGGACGGCAGCTACGAAGACGAGATGCGCAAGCTGCATCGCGTCGAACTGCTCATCGTCGATGATCTGGCGCTGCACCGGCTGGAGGCCACCGAAACGACGGACTTCTACGAGCTGATCGTCGAGCGCCACCGCAAGGCCTCCACGATCATCACCAGCAACCGGGAACCACCCGAGATCCTGACCATGATGGCCGACCCGCTACTGGCCCAATCAGCGATGGACCGGCTGCAATCAGCGGCCTACGAACTCGTCGTCGAAGGCCAGTCCTACCGGCAACGCCAAAAGCCAAAGCCGGTCCCTCCGACTGCGTCGGATTGACCGGCAACGGCTCCGTCAGTCACCATCAACACGGCCCGTGACCGGAAGACGAACTGGTCCCATCCTCATGGCAAACCAGTGGTCCCATCACCCTGGCAGGCGACANCAAAGCCGGTCCCTCCGACTGCGTCGGATTGACCGGCAACGGCTCCGTCAGTCACCATCAACACGGCCCGTGACCGGAAGACGAACTGGTCCCATCCTCATGGCAAACCAGTGGTCCCATCACCCTGGCAGGCGACATGTAATTTCCAACGATCTTGATGGGTGGCTTACTGCCAGTCAGCCACACCTCAATGCCGGCGTGTACCACGTCTTGACCATCGATGATGACGACCGATACGACCGAGCCGCCGCTATTTGCAATGGACACCGCCCCAGGAACCCCCAGTAGCTGCTCCTACTCGCTGTCGAATAAGCTACTCCGCGCGCTGTGCAAATATTTGAGAATTGCAGGTATCTGATATCTCATTGGCATGTGGATGTATCGGCTTAGCCTGGTCCAAAGTCAAATCACGCGTGCTGACCGAATGACCGGGACGCAGGCCGCCCAGGTCAGGCCGATCAATGCCGCGGTGCCATTCGACCCGTCACACGTGATTACGCCGTAGCGGCAGGACGACGATTCGAGTAGTCGGCTACGCATTACAAGGCGCTTCCACGCGGTGATGCTTCAGGCAACACCCAAGGAGGCGTTCCAAATGACCGAACCACACCTGCGATCAGCCCCGGCGGACCAGCGGACTCTGGAACCGGTTTCGGCGCCGCCCGCCCTCATCACCGAACAAGAGCTCGCCCTTGGTACGGCTGCCGCACAGGGGGTGCAGCCGGACAAGGTTCGCTGGTGGACCAGCGTGAAGCTTGGTGTCGCTGCGGCTTTTCGCGACATTTCCGTCGCCGCAAAGACGACGTCGCAACCAAAGCGACAATTCCCTCGCCGCTACGGCTTCCTCGAAGACGCACTGATGGCGCGCGAGATGGACAGGTTGTGAGCTGCCGGCACCGCTATTTAGCGAGGCGCCGCGGGCCTCTCAACGCCATGCGGGTCATCAACCGGTTCATCCGGGCCAGCGCCTTGAGCGAGTTGTGGTAGTAGTTGCCGCCCGCGCCGATGTTGGTGCGAGGTGCCACGACGGTCTCGACGCGGCAGTACTTGCGCAGCCCGTCGGCGCCGCCGAAGCGGGCGCCGATGCCCGACGTTTTCCAGCCGCCCATCGGCGCGCTGAGGCACATCAGGTTGCTGATCACGTCGTTGATGTTGACTGCACCGCAATCAAGTTGCAGTGCAATCTCTTTGGCCCGCCCAACATCACCGGAGAACACCGAAGCGCTCAGTCCGTATGGGCTGTCGTTGGCCAGCCGGATCGCTTCTTGGACTGAACGGACTTTCATGATCGGCAAGGTGGGACCGAAGGTCTCCTCGGTCATGCAGGCCATCGAGTGGTCGACGTCGACGAGCACCGTCGGCGGGTAGAAGCTGCCCGGCCCGTCGGGTCGCTGCCCTCCGGTGAGTACGCGTGCACCTTTGGCCTTGGCGTCGGCGATGTGACGCTCGGTGACCGCCCGCTGCGCCTCGTCGATCAAGGCGCCGAAGGTGAACCCCTCGCCGGCGCCGACCTGCAACGCCTTGACGTCGCGGACGACCGCCTCGACGAACTGGTCGTAAACCGACTCATGCACATAGACCCGCTCGACCGATACGCAGGTCTGCCCGGCGTTGAACATCGCACCCCACACCGCGGCGTGTGCGGCCAGGTCGATATCGGCGTCTTCGCACACGATCATCGGGTCCTTGCCGCCCAACTCGAGACTGACCGGAGTCAACCGACGAGCGGCGCGCTCGGCCACCTTGGCGCCGGTAGCGCTGGACCCGGTGAACTGGACGAAGTCGGCGTTGTCGATGACGGCTTCGGAGACCTCGCGGGCGCCCTGCGCCAACGCCAGCACGTCGGGAGCGCCGGACTCTCGCCAGCCGCGGCGCAACACCTCGGCGGTCAGCGGGGTGCGCTCGGAGGGCTTGAGCAGCACCGCACAGCCCGCCGCCAAGGCGCCGATGGCGTCCATCAGCGCGTTGGCCACCGGGTAGTTCCACGGCGCGATGATCCCCACGACCGGCCGGGGCCGGTAGTGCACGGTGACCTTCTTGATCGCCAGGAACGGCAGCGCGGCCGGTCGACGCTCGGGGGCGAGCGCCTTTTCCATCGTCTTGGTGTAGTACGCCAAAATCATGATCAGCATCGGCACCTCTCGCGCCGCGTCGACGGCCGACTTGCCGGTCTCCTTGATCAGCAGGTCTTCGATCTCCTCGTGGTGATCGTTCAGCCACAACGCGAAGCGGGCCATTGCCTTCGCGCGGCCTTTGGCGCCGCGCAGCTCCCATTCGCGTTGGGCCGCGCGCAGCCCGGCGGCGATGTTCGGCACGTCGGCCGGATCGGTCCACTGCACTTCGCCGGCTACCGCGCCGGTGGCCGGGTTGACGATGGTGCCGGTACCTGAAAACTCCGGCTTGGTGGGTGTGATGGCGGTCATACCGCTCATGCTATCGACACGTGTCAAGTTCGGGCTCACGCCCTGCGATTCACGATCCCGAGGACATAGGCGGCCTGCCCGAGATGCTGCGCGCAGTCGTCGATGATGCTGACCAGCCGCGCGCTGGCGGTCACCGGCGGATCCCAGTTGGTGTCCACGATGCGGGCCAACTCCTCGGCGCTGATCTTCGCGACGTACTCGCAGGTGAACTCGTGCACGGCGTGGTAGTAGCCGGCGAGCAGATCCGCCGGCGCCTGCACCTTGGCCACATCGTCGGCGCTGTGCCCATAGCCGGTGTCGTTGCGCGGGAGATCCAGGCCGAAGCGGTCCACCCAGCCGTCGCGCGTCCACACCTGCTCCACCCCGGCAATGTCGGCAACTTGGAGGTCCTGCACCCGCGCGCTGTGCCAGATCAGCCAGGCGATGCTGTTGGCGTTCGGGCTGGGCCGATATTTGGACTGGTCATCGGTTAACCCGTCGGTGATTTCGTCGACGTGTTCGATCAGCCGGGTGAACGCGTCCCGAAGCAATTCCTGCGCCGCAGTATCGGTTTCAGCCATGCTGCCAAGCTACGCCCCGGCCTGGCCTCGGCCACCTGCGTAGTCGTAGATTATTTAGATGACCTACGACCTGGTGATCCGCAATGGCAGCATCGTCGACGGCCTGGGTGGTGAACCGTACGTCGGCGACGTCGGGGTGCGTGACGGGGTGATCGCCGCAGTCGGCACGGTCGACGGCACCGGCGAGCGGGAGATCGACGCCACCGGGCTGCTGGTCACTCCGGGCTTCGTCGACCTGCACACGCACTACGACGGTCAGGCGATCTGGTCGGACCGGCTGACGCCGTCGTCGGCGCATGGCGTGACGACCGTGGTGATGGGCAACTGCGGTGTGGGCTTCGCGCCGTGCCGCCACGAAGACCACGACGTACTCGTCGACGTGATGGCCGGCGTCGAGGACATTCCCGGGGTCGTGATGACCGATGGGCTGCCGTGGACCTGGGAGACCTTCGGCGAGTTCATGGACGCGTTGGACTCCGGCAAACGCGACATCGACGTGGCCGCCTATCTGCCGCACTCGCCGCTGCGGGTGTACGTGATGGGGCAACGCGGCGCCAACCGCGAGCCGGCGACCGCGGAGGATCTGGCGAAGATGCGGGCGCTGGCCAAGGAGGCGGTTGAGCTCGGTGCGCTGGGGTTCGCGTCATCGCGGCTGGGAACCCATCGCACCGAGGGTGGCCGGCAGATTCCCAGCTACGACGCGGCCTACAACGAGATCCTGGAGATCGGACGCGGTGTCGCCGAGGGTGGCGGCGGGCTGATCCAATTCGTGCCCGACATTCCGGCCGGCGGGTATCAGCCGGTGCTGCAGCAGGTGTTCGACGCCGCCGGCGAAGTCGGTCTGCCGGTGACGTTCACCCTGGTGGTCGGCAACTCCGGCGACCCGCTGTGGGAAGACGCGATCACCATGGTGGAGAAAGCCAACGGAGCCGGCGCCGATATCACCGCGCAGGTGTTGCCGCGGCCGATCGGGCTGATGATCGGCCTGAACCTGACCGTCAACCCGTTCATGTTGTATCCGAGCTACCGGGAGATCGCCGACTTGCCGTTGGCCGAGCGGGTCGCCCGGATGCGCACACCCGAAGTGCGGCAACGCATTCTGGCCGACAAGCCGACCGAGGCCGCGAAGAATCCGTTGTTCTACTTGGCGCAGGCCTGGGACTGGATCTTCCCGCTCGGCGACGACCCCGACTACGAGCCCGACGCGTCGAACAGCATCGCGGCCCGGGCCCGTGCGCGCGGAGTCTCGCCGCTGGAGGAGGCCTACGACCGCCTGCTCGACGACGACGGCCATGCGATCCTGCTCGGCGCGATGGCCAACTTCCAGAACAACTCGCTGAACACTGTCGGTGAGCTGATACGTCGTGACGACGTCGTGCTGGGCCTCGGCGACGGCGGCGCCCACTACGGAATGATCTGTGACGCAAGCTATTCCACGTATCTGCTCACCCATTGGGTGCGTGACCGGGCGTCCGGACGGCTCTCCGTGGGTGAGGCGGTGCGCGCGCTGACATCGGTGCCGGCCCGGGTGGCCGGGCTGGGCGATCGCGGACGAATCGCGGTGGGCTACAAGGCGGATCTCAACGTCATCGACCACGCGGCGCTGCGGCTGCACAAGCCGGTGATCACCCACGACCTGCCCGCCGGCGGGCGACGGCTGGACCAGACCGCCGACGGCTACGTGGCGACCATCGTGTCCGGTGAGGTGATCGCCCACAATGGCGTGCCCACTTCCGCGCGGCCGGGCAAGCTGGTCCGCGGACGTCAACCCGCGCCGGTCTCATGAGTGCGAAGAAGGTCGATCTCAAACGCCTGGCCGCGGCGTTGGGCGACTTCCCGTTTGCGTACCTGATCACCGTCGACGACGACTACCGCGCGCACACCGTGACCGTGGAACCAGTGCTGCGGGAAGGTGTCTTGGACGTCGGGTTGATCGGCGGGCGCACCACCAAGAACCTCGCCAATCGCCGCGACGCCACCCTGTTGTGGCCGCCGACTGAGCCAGGCGGCTACTCGCTGATCGTCGACGGCCACGCCGCGGTGACCGATGCCGATAACGACACCGTGCACCTGGAGATCACGCCCACGAAGGCTCTTCTGCATCGCAACGCAGACTCCCCCACCGCGGCCAAAGGGTGCCTACACGATTGCGTAGTGTTCAGCGAACCCGCGTAACGCGTAACGCATAACGCGCCGAGCGTGGGCCTTATGTACGGGATTTGGCCCGCCGTCGTCCATAGCCCCCACGCTCGGTGAGCTTCGCCCGGACGCGCTCGACGATGCAGTCCGGCCGGGACAGCATCGCTGCGCTCACCCTGATCACCGCCCAGCCGGCCGCTTCCAGCAATGCGATCCGCTCGATGTCCCACGCCCGCTGATACGGGTCGTCCCAGTGTTGTATTCCGTCATATTCGACCGCGACCTTCGGCTCCCGCCATCCCATGTCAACTCGGATATGCAGGTCCGGAAACTCGATCTGCGTCTCCGGTTTCGGCAAGCCCGCGCCCACCAATAGCAGCCGCACTCTGGTCTCCTGCGGCGACTCCGCGCCACCGTCGACCAACTTCAGTGCGGCCCGCAGCCGTCGGATGCCCCGCGTTCCGCGATGGCGGTCGGCCAACGCGGCCACGTCTGCGGGACTGATGCGCGTCGCGTTGAGCAACGCGTCGAGGATAGGCACCGCCTTCGCGACGGGCAGGGCGCAGCCGATGTCGAATGCGGTTCGCGCCGCGGTCGTTACGCGCATGCCCCGGATCGTGCGCACCTCGTCGCGGGCCAGCTGATAGCTGTGCACGACGATGCCGGGTTGAGAATGCCGGTCAGCGCGGATGATCTCTGCCGGCGCCGCATCGTCGAGCCATTTGGTGCCGAGCACCGCGGCGGCGGAGAGACCGGCCAAAGTCGCACCGGTCGACAGCCACGCCGCGTGAGCCTTGGTCGCCGCCGTCAGCTTCGCGTCCTTGGCGATATACACGTCACGAAACACCGCGCGGTATCGCGTGCGCAGTTGGCTGCGGGTGAGCGCACCGTTTTTGCGCGCCCGGCTGCCCAGAAACGGCTCCACACCGGCATATTCGGCTGCTGGCCGCGCAAATGTATGCGCCGAGCGTGGGGCCTGTGGACGAATTTTGCTGTGTGGACGTACTTATCCCCCACACTCGACGCGCCTGGATAGCGAAAAAGCCCGGTCTGCAAAGCAGACCGGGCTTTTTCGCGTGAAGGACTTAGAAGTCCATGCCGCCCATGTCGCCCGCACCGGGCGCAGCAGCTTTCTCCTTCTCCGGCTTGTCGGCGACGACGGCCTCGGTCGTCAGGAACAACCCGGCGATCGACGCGGCGTTCTGCAGCGCCGAGCGGGTGACTTTGACCGGGTCGGCAACGCCGGCCTTGAGCAGGTCCTCGTACTCACCGGTGGCGGCGTTGAGGCCGTGACCCGCCGGCAGGTTGCGCACCTTCTCGGCGACCACGCCGGGCTCCAGCCCGGAGTTGAACGCGATCTGCTTCAGCGGGGCCTCCAGCGCCACCTTGACGATGTTGGCACCGGTGGCCTCGTCACCGGAGAGCTTGAGCTCGTCGAGCGCCGGGGCCGCCTGCAGCAGCGTGACACCGCCACCGGCGACGATGCCCTCCTCGACAGCGGCCTTGGCGTTGCGCACCGCGTCCTCGATACGGTGCTTGCGCTCCTTGAGCTCCACCTCGGTGGCGGCACCGGCCTTGATCACCGCAACGCCGCCGGCCAGCTTGGCCAGCCGCTCCTGCAGCTTCTCGCGGTCGTAGTCGGAGTCGCTGTTCTCGATCTCCTGACGGATCTGGGCCACCCGCCCGGCGATGGCGTCGGTGTCACCGGCGCCCTCGACGATGGTGGTCTCGTCCTTGGTGACGACGACCTTGCGGGCCTTACCGAGCAGGCTCAGGTCGGCGTTCTCCAGCGTCAGGCCGACCTCTTCGCTGATCACCTGACCACCGGTGAGGATCGCCATGTCCTGCAGCATCGCCTTGCGGCGGTCACCGAAGCCGGGGGCCTTGACCGCCACCGACTTGAAGGTGCCGCGGATCTTGTTGACGACCAGGGTGCTCAAAGCCTCGCCCTCGACGTCCTCGGCGATGATCAGCAGCGGCTTGCCGGCCTGCATGACCTTCTCCAGCAGCGGCAGCAGGTCCTTGACCGTCGACACCTTGGAGCTGACCAGCAGGATGTAGGGCTCCTCGAGCACAGCCTCCTGACGCTCGGCGTCGGTGACGAAGTAACCCGAGATGTAGCCCTTGTCGAACCGCATACCCTCGGTGAGCTCGAGCTGCAGGCCGAAGGTGTTGGACTCCTCGACGGTGATGACGCCCTCGTTGCCGACCTTGTCCATCGCCTCGGCGATCAGGTCGCCGATCGACTGGTCACCGGCGGAGATGGCCGCCGTGGCCGCGATCTGCTCCTTGGTCTCGACTTCCTTGGCGCCCTTGAGCAAGGTCTCGGTGACCTTCTCAACGGCCTTCTCGATACCGCGTTTCAGGCTGAGCGGGTTGGCACCGGCCGCGACGTTGCGCAGCCCCTCGTGGACCAGCGCCTGGGCCAGCACGGTGGCGGTGGTGGTGCCGTCACCGGCGACGTCGTCGGTCTTCTTGGCGACTTCCTTGACCAGCTCGGCGCCGATCTTCTCGTAGGGGTCCTCCAGCTCGATCTCCTTGGCGATGGACACCCCATCGTTGGTGATCGTGGGAGCGCCCCACTTCTTCTCCAGGACGACGTTGCGGCCCTTGGGGCCCAACGTCACCTTTACCGCGTCGGCGAGGCTGTTTAGGCCCCGCTCGAGGCCGCGCCGGGCCTCTTCGTCGTACGCAATTGTCTTGGCCATTGCGAAGTGATTCCTCCGATTAGGGGATGACACGTCCTGGCCGGGTGCAGTGCCCGCGACGGACGACCGCGCTGAACTCGGTCTCACCGTCCCGACCTAGCACTCACCGGTCGCGAGTGCCAACTCATTCTTAGCACTCGCCCATTCCGAGTGCAAGAAATCTCACCGCAGCCTCAAAGAGGAACCGGAGGTCAGCGCATGGCTCAAGCGCACACCGCCGCATTCTTCGTGCCGTCCACGTCCCGCTCGGGGACTCCACGGTTTTCGCAACGAGGCCGACGCGCCGACTTCGATCTTGATGTTGTTTGCTCCGGGAGCGCCGCGCGAGGCCTACTTCGAGGGTTTTGCCGCGTCGGCCGACACGACCGACGACGAACGCCGGGAGTGGTTCATTCGCCACGGCAACTTCTTCGTCTGAGTACTTGCCCCGCTTTCCGGCTAAGATGTGCTGACCGATATCCTTGCGCTACAGTGCATCTCGACTAGAGGGGAGTTCCGGGTGCGGGCTAGTGAAGCGCCCAGCACCCGGACTTTACGGGGCTGGCAGCGACGGGCCTTGGTGCGCTACCTCAGCGCAAAGCCGCGTGATTTTCTGCTGGTCGCAACCCCCGGCGCGGGTAAGACGGCGTTTGCTCTGCGCATCGCCGCCGAGCTGTTGGCCGATCGCAGCGTCGAGACGATCACCGTCGTGGTGCCCACCGAGCACCTCAAGAACCAGTGGGCAGCGGCGGCGGCCGCCGACGGCATTGCCCTGGATCCCCGGTTCCGTAACAGTGCCGCACACACCTCCGCGGAGTACCACGGGATCGTCGTCACCTACGCCCAGGTGGCCCGTCACCCCACCCGTCATCGGGTGCGCACGGAAGCCAGGCGAACCCTGGTCATCTTCGACGAGATCCACCACGGCGGCGACGCCAAGAGCTGGGGTGAGGCGATCCTGGAGGCCTTCGGTGACGCCGCCCACCGGCTGGCGCTGACCGGCACACCGTTTCGCAGCGACGACGCCGCCATCCCGTTCGTGCGCTACGAACGCGACGGTGACGGCCTGCTGCGGTCGCAGGCCGATCACACCTACGGCTACAGCGAGGCACTGGCCGACGGGGTGGTGCGCCCGGTGGTGTTCCTGGCCTACTCCGGGGAGACCCGCTGGCGTGACAGCGCGGGCGAGGAGTACGCGGCGCGACTGGGGGAGCCATCCAGCGCCGAGCACACCGCGCGGGCGTGGCGTACCGCCCTGGACCCGGCCGGCGAATGGATGCCGGCCGTGATCGCCGCGGCCGACACCCGACTGCGCCAGCTGCGCGACGGCGGGGTCCCCGACGCGGGGGGCATGGTGATCGCGTCGGACCAGAAGGCCGCCCGCGCCTACGCCGTTCTGCTGGAGCGGATCACCGGCGAGGCGCCGACGGTGGTGCTCTCCGATGACCCCGGGTCCTCGGAGCGCATCGCGCAGTTCGCGGCCGGCACCAGCCGTTGGCTGGTCGCGGTGCGCATGGTGTCCGAGGGCGTCGACGTGCCGCGGCTGGCGGTCGGGGTGTACGCCACCAGCGCGTCCACGCCGCTGTTCTTCGCGCAGGCGATCGGCCGGTTTGTCCGGTCCCGGCGGGCGGGCGAGACCGCCAGCGTGTTCCTGCCGTCGGTGCCGTCGCTGCTGCTGCTCGCCAGCGAGTTGGAGGCCCAACGCGACCACGTGCTCGGCAAACCGCACCGCGACAACGACGACGAGCGGACCGCCGCGCAACGCCGCCGAAGTGAGCCGTCCGAAGACGGGTTCACCTCCCTGGGCGCCGACGCCGAGTTGGATCAGGTCATCTTCGACGGCGCGTCGTTCGGCACCGGCGGCGACGAGGCCGACTACCTCGGTATCCCCGGCCTGCTGGATCCCGAGCAGATGCGAGATCTGTTGCGGCGCCGCCAAGACGAGCAACTCGCCGCACGCGCCGTGAACGCCGAGCCGGTCACCCGGCACGGTCAACTGCGCGACCTGCGTCGCCAGCTGAACGCGTTGGTGTCGGCGGCACACCACCGAACGGGCAAGCCACACGGCTGGATTCACAATGAGCTCCGCCGCATCTGCGGCGGACCGCCGGTGGCCGCGGCGACAAGCGACCAGCTACTGGCCCGCATCGCGGCCGTGCGCGAGCTGTTCTGAGCGGATCGCCCACCCGCTGTCGGCGACCCAGGGCGATGCGGTCGCGGCGATCGACCACGCCAGCTCTTCGGGCACGTCGATCAGCGGGTAGCGCTTGACGCCGGCGGCGGTGGCCGCGACCAGGGTGGCCACCTTCGCACGGCGCTGCATCGGCGTCTGGCGCACCGTCCAGGCGACGATGCCCGCGGTAGCCAGGCAGTCGCGACGGCGCTCCAGGCTGCCCGCGCGCGCGACCAGCCACCGATCGTCCACCCGATGACCCAGTGAGCTCACCCGATCGGCGGCCAGCGGCACACACCAGAGAGCCACCGCGGCCCACGTCGCCCACAGCCAGGTCGGCGCGCCCACCACCGCGAGCGCCGCACCGGCCGCGGCCGGCAGCGCCAGCGCGCGGGTCCAGCGCCGCCGCGCCGCCCGCGGCCCGTGTCCACGCAGCGGACCGCGGACCACCCACGCGTTCTCGGGAGCACCGACCAGTTCGGTCAGCACCGACTCGGCCGTCGCGGTCGGACACGGCGGCAACAGCATCGACGACTCGCCCGCGCCGTGCACACCGGTCATCACCGCGTCCAGGCGGGCGCCGCCGAGCGCCCGCACCAGCAGCGGCTGGCGCAGCGTCCCGCCGCGCAGCCGGCTCATGTCGTAGGTGTGCTCGCGGACCCGCAGCAGCCCGTGCCGCAAATGCAGAAAACCCTCCCGGCGCACCAGAATCAGATCGCCGTAGGTCACCAAGGACCGCAGCACCGCCAACACCACTGAGACAGCCAGCAGCGCGACAACGATCGCCGGCAGACCGAACCGCGCAACCGTATCCGACCCGAACTCGCCCAGCCTTGCGCCCAAGCCGGTCTGATACACCGCGCCCGCTGCGGCGGCGATCGTCAGCAACCCGGACAGGCTCAACGGCGCATACCGCAGCCAGGACGGTTGCCAGCGCGCCAGCACGGTGTCCTGCGCGGGGTGATCGGGCTGCGCGGATTCGGCCAACAGGATGGCGCGCAACCGCGGCACCTGTGAAACCTCGACGGCATCAAGCTCGAAAGCGTTGTCGCCCTGTGCTTCTCGCCCGGTACTCACCCGCAGCACAGTCAGCCCCAACAAGCGATGCAGCAACCTGGCATCCGTCTGCACTGAGCGAATCCTGTTGCGTGGCAACGACAAAACGCTTCGTCGCAGTATCCCCGTACGGAGCTGCACCTCGTCCGGCTCGATGCGATAAGTGGTGGTGAACCAGCGCGCCACCCCGAGCAGCACGGTCACCACCAGCGCCGCCACGGTCCAAAACGGATTGCCGGTAGTGGATCCCAGCACGACGGCGCCGATCAGCAGCGGCAGCTGGCGCAGGAGTTCATGGACCGGGTGCACCAACAGCATCCGCGGACTCAGCCGCTGCCAGCTCACGTGGCGTCCTCTGCCCCGATTGCGGCGATGTCGGTCAGCTGCGCGACGACCTGGTCGGCCACCGCCGAGTCCAGCGCGACGATCCGCACAGCCCCCGCCGACGACGCGGTGGTCACCGTGACGTTGGCCAACCCGAACAGCCGATCCAACGGGCCACGGTAGGTGTCGACGGTCTGCACCCGGGAGATCGGCGCGATGCGGCGTTCCTGCACCAGCCAACCGGTGCGGGTGTACACCGCCTTCGGCCCGATCTCCCAGCGGTGCACCCGATACCGCCAAAACGGCACGACGCCGACGGCGATCACCAGGCCGACAACGGTGACCGCCGCGCACACGCCGTGCAACCACAGCAGCCGGGAATCGGCCACGAACCACAACAGCTGTGCTGCGGCCACCACCAGCCAGGGGATCGCGCCGCCCACGGCCCACAGCAGCGGGGCGTTACGACTCGGCGGGTTGGCCGGTTCGGCCATGGTCATGCCGTCGTGCACAGCATTGAGGATGCCACCCGACGTCGTTGACACCGTGTCGGTATGGTTTGGCGCCATGGGTTCTAACCGCAAATGGTCACACGCCGACATGCCCGACCAGAGCGGCCGGATCGCCATCGTCACCGGCGCCAACACCGGCCTTGGCTACCACACCGCCGCGATGCTGGCCCAGCGTGGCGCGCACGTCGTGCTGGCGGTGCGCAACCTGGAGAAGGGCAACGCCGCGCTGGCGCGCATCGTCGCTGCCGACCCCAAGGCCGACGTCACGCTGACCCAACTCGACCTGAGCTCGCTGGACTCGGTGCGCCGCACCGCCGACGCGCTGCGCGCCAACTACCCGCGCATCGACCTGTTGATCAACAACGCCGGCGTGATGTACACGCCCAAACAGGTCACCGCCGACGGATTCGAAATGCAGTTCGGCACCAACCATCTCGGCCACTTCGCATTGACCGGGCTGCTGCTCGACCACCTGCTGGGCGTCCGTGGTTCGCGGGTGGTGACCGTCAGCAGCACGGGTCACCGCATCCGCGCCGCCATCCACTTCGACGACCTGCAGTGGGAGCGTCGCTACGACCGGGTCGCTGCCTACGGGCAGTCGAAACTGGCCAACCTGCTGTTCACCTACGAGCTGCAGCGCCAGCTGGCCGCCGCGCAGAAGAACACCATCGCCGTCGCCGCCCACCCCGGCCTTTCCAATACCGAACTCGCACGCAATGTGCCCGGGATTTTCAAGCCCGCGGTCAACGTGTTCTGGGCGGTGATGTCGCAGAGTGCGGCGATGGGTGCGCTGCCCACCCTGCGCGCCGCCACCGATCCCGACGTCAAGGGCGGCCAGTACTACGGCCCGGACGGCATCGGCGAGCAGCGCGGCCACCCCAAGGTGGTGTCCTCCAGCGCACAGTCGCACAACGAGGAACTGCAGCGGCGGCTGTGGGCGGTCTCCGAAGAACTCACCGGCGTCCACTACCCGCTCTGATGCGGTCCGTCGAGGAACATCAGCGCATCGTCGCCGGGCTGATCACTGCCCGGCCCGCCGGCACCGCCGAACTCGTCGACGCCGAGCGTCTGGTGCTGGCCGACGACATCCAGGCCACCGTGTCGCTACCGGTGTTCGACAACTCCGCGATGGACGGCTACGCGGTACGCGCCGACGATGTCGCCGCGGCGAGCACCGAAAACCCGGTGAAACTTCCTGTCGCCGAAGACATTCCGGCCGGACGCACCGACATCCCCACCCTCGAGCCCGGTACCGCGCACCGGATCATGACCGGAGCGCCGATACCGGCCGGGGCGACGGCGGTGGTGCCGGTGGAAGCCACCGACGGTGGCACCGACGTCGTGACGATCACCGCCGGCAGCCCGCAGGGACGCCACATCCGTCACGCCGGCGAGGACGTCGCCGCGGGCACCACCGTGTTGCGCGCCGGTCAGGTGGTCACCCCGGCGGTGGTCGGGCTGGCCGCGGCGTTGGGCCGCCATGAGCTGCCGGTGATTCCGCGTCAACGGGTGCTGGTGGTTTCCACCGGATCGGAGCTGGTGTCGCCGGGCACGCCGCTGCGGCCGGGGCAGATCTACGAGTCCAACTCCGTCATGCTGGCCGCCGCCGTCCGCGACGCCGGTGCCGACGTGGTCGCCACCGCGGCCGTCAGCGACGACGTCGCGGAGTTCGCCGCGGTGCTGGACCGCTACACCGCTGATGCGGATCTGATCATCACCAGCGGCGGGGTCAGCGCCGGCGCCTACGAAGTGGTCAAGGACGCGTTCGGCCGCGACGGCGACCAGGGGGTGGAATTCGTCAAGGTGGCGATGCAGCCCGGCATGCCGCAGGGCATCGGCCGAGTGGCCGGGACCCCGATCGTCACCCTGCCGGGCAACCCGGTAAGCGCGCTGGTGTCCTTCGAGGTGTTCATCCGCCCGGCGCTGCGTACCGCGATGGGCCTGCCGGACGCGCACCGGCCCCGACGATCCGCGGTGCTCACCGAACAGTTGACCTCACCGCGCGGTCGCCGGCAGTTCCGCCGCGGGGTGTTCGACGCCGACGCCGGCACGGTCACCAGCTGGGGCCCGCCGGCATCGCACCATCTGCGGTGGTTCGCGTCGGCGAACTGCCTGCTGGACATCCCCGAGGACGTCCAGGAGATACCGGTCGGATCCGAGCTGCAGATCTGGGACCTGCGCCCGGCGACGATGCAGAGCGCGTAGCGCGATGAGAAGGAGCCGGGCAATTCACCGCCCGGCGACGATGCAGAGCGCGTAGCGCGATGAGGAGGAGCCGGGCAATTCACCGCCCGGCGACGATGCAGAGCGCGTAGCGCGATGAGGAGGAGCCGGGCAATTAACCAAGCGCTCCGTAAGATGACCGCGTGGCACGACGCCCCTCTGACGGCCTGACCGGGCCCCAACGCCTGGTGGCGTTGCTGCGCTCGACGGTTCCGCCGGTGCACCCGGCCGGGCTGCCGTTCATCTCGGCAGGTCTCGTGCTGGCGGTGGCCGGACGGCGTTCGCGCTGGCTGCGCCGGACCGGTCTGCTGGCCGCGGGCGCCTGCGCCGGGTTCTTCCGCCACCCGCGGCGGGTGCCGCCCGATCGTCCCGGTGTGGTCGTCGCACCCGCCGACGGTCTGGTCTGCGCCGTCGATACGGCCGCTCCGCCAGCCGAACTCGGCCTTGCCGACACCCCGCTGCCGCGGGTCAGCATCTTCTTGTCATTGTTGGATGCGCACGTGCAGCGCTCCCCGGTCAGCGGCGAGGTGCTCGCCGTGCAACACCGGCCGGGCCGCTTCGGGTCGGCCGATCTGGCGGCGGCCAGCGACGACAACGAACGCACCAGCATGCGGATCCGCACCGACGACGGCACCGAAGTCATCGCCGTACAGATCGCCGGGCTGTTGGCCCGGCGCATCGTCTGCGATGCCCATGTCGGCGACAAGCTGTCGATCGGTGACACCTACGGCCTGATCCGATTCGGGTCGCGGCTGGACACCTACCTGCCCGCCGGGACGGTGCCGTTGGTCGCCGTCGGGCAACGGGCGGTCGCCGGCGAAACGGTGTTGGCCGAACTGCGATGACCACCAAAGCGCGTGGCCGCCGAGCCGTCAACCTGCGAATCCTGCCCAGCTCGATGAGCGTGCTGGCCATCTGCGCGGGTCTGACCTCGATCCGGTTCGCGTTGGAGGCCCAGCCGCACACCGCGATGGCACTGATCGCCGCGGCAGCCATCCTCGACGGGCTCGACGGGCGGGTGGCGCGCATCCTGGACGCCGAGTCGCGCATGGGCGAGGAGATCGATTCACTGGCCGACGCGGTGAATTTCGGGGTGGCGCCCGCAGTGGTGGTGTACGTGTCGCTGCTGTCGTCGCTGCCGGCCGGCTGGGTGGCGGTGTTGCTGTACGCGGTGTGCATTGTGTTGCGGCTGGCCAGATTCAACGCCTTGCTCGACGACGCCACGCTGCCGCCCTACGAGCGCGAATTCTTCGTCGGTATGCCCGCGCCGGCGGGAGCGATCGCCGCACTCGGCCCGCTGGCCGCCAAACTCCAGTTCGGCGTTGGCTGGTGGAGCTCACCGTGGTTCGTGTGCGCCTGGTTGGCCTGGTGCTCGATACTCGTCGTCAGCCGGCTGCCGATGAAGAAGATGCACGCGGTGTCGGTGCCGCCGAATTTCGCGGCGCTCCTGCTGGCGGCGTTGGCGATCGTCGCCGCCGCAGCGTTTCTGTTCCCGTACATCCTGGTGATGGTGGCCATCGCGGCCTACCTGGCCTACATCCCGTTCTCGGTGCGCAGCCATCGCTGGCTGGCCGAGCATCCCGAGGTATGGGGCGAGCGACCCAAAGAACGCCGCGCCGTGCGCCGAGCCATTCGCCGGGCCCAGCCGAACCGTCGGTCGATGGCCCGGCTGGGGCTGCGTAAACCAGGAGGCTGAGGTGTCTCGCCCGCAACTGACGTTGGTCGCACGGCTGAACACGTCGGCCGCCGACTCGCGCCGCGGTGTGGTCCGGTTACATTCCAATGCCATTGCCGCCCTGGGCATTCGGGAGTGGGACGCGGTGTCGCTGCTGGGGTCGCGGACGACGGCGGCGGTGGCTGGCGTGGCCGGACCGGACACGCCGGTGGGCACGATACTGCTGGACGACGTGACGCTGTCCAACGCCGGGGTGCGCGAAGGCACCTCGGTGATCGTCAGCGCCGTGGCGGTGTACGGAGCGCGGTTGGTGACGTTGAGCGGTTCGAAGCTGACCACCCAGTCGGTCGCGCCGGCCACGCTGCGGCAGGCGCTGCTGGGCAAGGTGATGATGGTCGGCGACGCGGTGTCACTGCTGCCGCGCGACCTGGGTCCGGGCACGTCGACGTCGGATGCCACCCGGGCGCTGGCCTCGGCGGTGGGGGTCAGCTGGACCTCAGAGTTGTTGTCCGTCACCGGCGTCGACCCACCCGGACCGGTCAGCGTGCAGCCCAATTCCCTGGTGACCTGGGGCACCGGCGCTCCGCCGGCACCGCGCCCGGTGCTGACCCCGACCGTCGGCGTCGACGCGTTCGACGCCTCGGGTCCGCAGGCCGCCAAACTGACCGAATGGCTCAAACTCGCTCTCGACGAGCCGCATCTGCTGGAGTCACTGGGCGCGAGCAGCCACCTCGGCGTGCTGGTATCGGGGCCGCTCGGCGTCGGCAAGAGCACCATGGTGCGGGCGGTGTGCGCCGGCCGGCGGCTGGTCGAGCTCGACGGTCCCGAGGTCGGCGCGCTGGCCGCTGAGGATCGGTTGAAGACGGTCACCTCTGCGGCCGCGACGATTCGAGACGGCGGCGGCGTACTGCTGATCACCGACGTCGACGCGCTGCTGCCGGCCGACGCCGAACCGGTCGCCACCTTGATCCTGGCCGAACTACGCAGCGCGGTGGCCACACCGGGCGTGGCGTTTATCGCCACCTCGGCGGTGCCGGAGAACCTGGACATCCGGCTGCGGGCGCCCGACCTGTGCGACCGCGAACTGGGACTCAGCCTTCCGGATGCCGCTCACCGCAGTGTTCTGCTGCGTTCGCTGCTGCGGCGGGCTCCGACCACTGATCTGGACCTGGATGAAATAGCGGCTCGCACACCTGGATTCGTCGTCGCCGATTTGGCCGCCCTGGTACGGGAGGCCGCGTTGCGTGCGGCGTCGCGGGCCAGCGCCGACGGCGAGTCGCCGACCCTGGCCCAGGAAGATCTGCTCGGTGCGCTCACGGTGATCCGGCCGCTGTCCCGCTCGGGCGGGGCCGAGCCCACAATGGGTGATGTCTGCCTGGACGATGTCGGAGACATGGCAGCCACCAAGCAGGCACTGACCGAATCCGTGCTGTGGCCGCTGCACCATCCGGACACCTTCGAACGGCTCGGTGTCGAACCACCGCGCGGCGTGCTGCTTTACGGCCCACCGGGTTGCGGCAAGACGTTTCTGGTCCGCGCGCTGGCCAGCACCGGCCAGCTGAGCGTGCACGCGGTCAAGGGCTCTGAGCTGATGGACAAATGGGTCGGCAGCAGCGAGCGAGCCGTTCGTGACCTGTTCCGCAGAGCTCGCGATTCGGCGCCGTCGCTGGTGTTCCTCGACGAGATCGACGCGCTGGCGCCGCGGCGCGGCCAGAGTTTCGACTCCGGCGTCACCGACAAAGTCGTCGCCATGCTGCTCACCGAGCTCGACGGCATCGACCAATTGCGCGACGTCGTCGTCATCGGGGCAACCAACCGGCCCGACCTGATCGACCCTGCGTTGCTGCGGCCCGGCCGGCTGGAACGGCTGGTGTTCGTCGAACCGCCCGACGCGGCCGCCCGCCACGACATTCTGCGCACCGTCGGCAAATCGATGCCGCTGCACAGCGATGTCGACTTGCAGGTGCTGGCGGCGGACCTGGACGGATACAGTGCCGCCGATTGTGCGGCGCTGCTGCGCGAGGCTGCGTTGGCCGCCATGCGACGCAGTATCGACGCGCTCGACATCACCGCTGCCGACGTGGCGGCGGCCCGCGAAACCGTCCGTCCCTCACTGGATCCCGCGCAAGTCGCGGCGCTACGTGCCTACGCCGCGACGCGGTGAGCGTTTTCGGCTCGGCTGGAAGCTAGTCAGTAACGCACGGGCCGCGGCGGCGACATCGTCTTCCAGCCAGGCAGGAAGTGGGTCGTCGTGAGCGTGGCGCCGAACAACGGCATAGGGCAGGTCGGCGACCGCCCTGGCGACGGCGTCGACGCAGCGCGGATCGCTGCTGCCGTACAGCTGTCGCGCCAGTGTGCGCAGCCGCTCCAACAGCGGTGCGTTCATCGCGGACAGGGTCTTCTGGAACGCCGCGTCGGGTTCGCCGTCGAGCAGGTCGCCCGGCCGGATTGTCAGCAGTAGCCGGGCGTCTTCGGGAAGCTCGCGGGTGAAGCTGATCGCCGCGACAGCCATCGCGACGGCCAACTCCAGCGGGGGGCCGGACGTTTCGGCCATCGCCCGCGCCTGGAACCGCTCGAGTGCGCGCAGCCAGGCCGCGGTCACGATCCCGTTGCGATTGCCGAACCGGTGATACAGCGTCCCGGCCGGCGCGCCACTGGCCTTCGCGATCGCGGCCACGCTGGCCGCGCGCGGGCCTTCGTCGAGCACAACTGAGCGCGCTGCGTCGAGGATCACATCGGTCTGGTGCTTCCGCGGAGGTGCCACGATCTAGTACAGTCCTTCTATATGGAACGATTATCCTATATCGACGACCATGCCATAACGATCGACGCGTCTGCGGCAGAAACGTGGTCCGCACTGCTGCGGGTGATGTGCCGCGACGCAACCGACCCATCGACGGTTCCGGTGGGGTTCGCCCTCGCCGAAGCCACGCCGCCGACCCGGCTGGCGTTGAAAGGACGCCACCCGTTCGCGGTCTACCGCTGGATATTCGAATTGGATCCCGAAGGCCCACAGCACACCCGGGTGCGATCGCAAACCTGGGCGGCGTTCCCACATCTGCGCGGCAAGGTCTACCGTGCACTGGTCATCGGCACCGGGGCACACCGCGCCGTGGTGCGCCGGACGCTGCGGCGCGTTGCGGCGGCGGCGATTCCCGAGGCCGATTACCTCGACACCTTCGAAGTCCCCATCCGCCCCGGCGACGTGCGCACCGCCGAGCAAGCATTCCATGATGGTTTGGGGGGCACACCCGGCGTGCTGGGAAATCCGGTCGGATGGGTCCACCGGCACGTGCTGAGATTCCGGTTGGATTCCCACAACTCGGCTAACTCCGCGATCGGTTGGACGATCATGCGTTCAGATCACGACGAGTTCGTGCTGGCGGCCGACGGACCGCTGATGCACGGCGAGCTGACGTTGCGGCGTGCGGGCGGCCGGCGGGCGGTGCTGATCACCCGTCTGCACTATCACCACAAGCTCACCGCCCGGATGGTTTGGGCGCTGGTGGGTCCGCTGCACCGGGCTATCGCGCCGCGATTGATACAGCGCGGTCATTCGGACAACTGGAATTCCACCATTGCGCTGACGGATTCGACCGCTTCGCGCACTGCGATCAGCCGGTCGGCCGCCGACGGCGCCGCAAGCACACTGTAGCGGTCGGCCTGACCCATCGGGACTCGAGAAGCCAACGCGTACAACCGCTCTCCCGCGTCGTCAGGACCCGAGCCCAAAAGCACCTCGCGGCCCGGCAGGAATCGGGCGCCGCGGGCGGTGGCGATCCGCTCGAACAACGCCATCACCTGGTCTTCGATTTCACGGATCTGGGCACCGGTCACCGCATCGCCTGGCTCGTCGGGCCAGCCCTGCACAACAGCCCGCGGATAGGGATCGTCGGGCAGCCACTCGCACACCCGGATCCGTTCGCCCATTCGGCAGCGCAGAGTGAACCTACCCGAGCCGACGTCGACGCATTCACTGATCGCGGCCACCGCACCCACGTCACAGCGGGTGTCACCACCACCGACCTCGCGGCCGCGGGAGATCAGCACCACACCGAACCGAGGATCCGGACTGCCCATGCAGTCGCGCACCAGCGCGGTGTAACGCGGCTCGAAGATGCGCAGCGGCAGCTCTTCTCCCGGCAGAAAAGCCGATTCGAGCGGAAACATCGCCAGCTCAACGGCTTCCGACGCAGACATGCTCAGATTTCCAGCTCGCCGACCAACGAGTCGACAACGGCGCGCAGGTCTCCGTCGTTTTCCTCGGCGACTCTGCGCTGGCGCTGATAAGAAGCCCCAGTTCTCCAGATGTCGGGCACCGCGGCGAGCTCGTCGGCGCAGTGCAGTGACTTGGCAACCGGCTCCAGCTGGTTCAGCACGTCGGGCAAATCGTCGGTCACCAGGCGCTCGTTGCTGTCGGCGTCGAGGATGATCACCGCATCCAGGCCGTAACGGGCCGCCCGCCACTTGTTTTCCTGGACATGCCAGGGCGGCATGGTGGGCAACGTCTCACCGGCGTCGAGCCGACGGTCCAGGTCGACCACCAGGCAGTGCGTCAGCGCTACCAGGGCGGCAAGCTCATGCAGATTGGTCACCCCGTCGCAGATCCGCACCTCCAACGTCCCGTTTTGCGGTGAAGGCCGGATGTCCCAACGGATTTCGTTGAGATGGTCGATGATGCCGGTCTTCTTCTGGTCGTGCACGAACTTCTCGAACTGCCGCCAAGTCTGGAATTGAAACGGCAACCCGGCGGTGGGCAGTTGCTGAAACATCATCGCCCGATTGCTCGGATAGCCGGTGTCCTCACCGGCCCACCACGGCGACGATGCCGACAGCGCAAGCAGATGCGGGTAGTAATTGAGCAGCGACGACATGATCGGCATCACCTTGTGCGCCGAGGACAGCCCGACGTGCACATGTACTCCCCAGATCAGCATCTGGCGGCCCCACCACTGGGTGCGCTTGATCAGCTCCGCGTAACGCGGTGCGTCGGTGAGCTTTTGAGCAGACCAACGCGCGAACGGGTGACCGCCCGCGCTGAACAGCTGCATGCCTTGGTTCTGCACGATTTGTCGCACGGTGCCCAGCGTGCCGCGAAGATCGTCCATCGCCTCGGCGGTGCAGTCACAGATGCCGCTGACGATTTCGACCGTGTTGCGCAGCAATTCCTTGTGGACACGGGGGTTTTTGCCGATCTCGTCCATGACTTCGGCGGCCTCGTTGCTCAGGTCCCGGGTTTGCGCGTCGACGAGCGCGAACTCCCATTCCACCCCGAGCGTCGGCTTTGACGAGCCGGCGAAATCCACCCGCTCGGCTGCTCTGCTGCTCCTAACCGCCGTGGATGACACCGCACGCCACGCGCTTTCCCGCGTCGCCGGTGGACATCGTGGTCGCGTCAGGACCGGGCGTGCCGTTGATCTGGGTGTAGCGCTCAGGCGGAATGTTGCCGAAATTGTCCGGCCCGGCGTGGATGACGATCGCAGAGCCGTCACCGGATATCAGATCGTCCCTGGTGAAGGCATCGGTGGTGGTGACCAGCAGCGCCTCACCGTTTTTGCGGACTTGCAGCGACGTCAGGTCGCCGCTCTCGGGATTGCCGGTGTGACCGGGCGCCTGGTAATGGCCGCCGGCGGAGTTGAAGTTGCCCGGCGGGCCCCCGGTCGGGGCGACAGAGTCGGGTTCGCATTTGCCGACCGAGTGGATGTGCACGCCGTGAAATCCCGGCGACAGGTGACCGGGGCCGGTCGTCTCGATGGTGACCGTCACATAGCCCTTGTCGAACTCGAACTTCGCCGTCGCAACGTCGACACCTTCCGGCGACTTGAGGTGGGTGGTCAGGCTCTCCGATGCACCGGGACCAGCCTCGGGCGCCTTGCCCGTCGGCGCCGGCGCTCCGGTCCACACCGGCGGCGTGGTACCCGGCGAGGTGGCCGGTTGCTCGTGCGGCGGCGAGCACGCACTCAGCAACGCCACGGGGGCGACCAGTGCTCCTAATGCGATGGCGTCGACGGCTTTGCGGCTCAGGGCTGGCTTGGGCATAACGGGCATAGGGGAAAGACTATCCCGGCGACGATGCGGCCGGGAAACGGCCGAGGTGGGGGTCCCCCGCTTTGCGGGGGAGAGCGGGATCATCAGATTCAGCCCGCGACTACCACGATGACGCCGGGCGGCTGGTCTGCGACGTCGGGAACCCGCGGTTCCACCGGAACGTCCAACGTCTTGCCGACGGCCTCGGCGGTATCGCGCTCCCCGGGAGCGTTGCTGAAATACACCGTCGTCGTCGCAACATCGGGCAGCGACAGGTTACCGACCTCGGTGACGTTGTAGCCCTGCTCCTTGAGTTGGTCGGCGGTCCGTCCGGCGACCCCCTCTTCACTGGAGATGTTGTACACCCGCACCTCGGCTTTGGCCGCGGGAGGCGTCGACGTCTTCGGCGACATTGTGCTCGTCGTCACGGCCGACACCGAATCGTCGTCGTCGGAGTCACCGCCGGATCCCATGGCCTGGAACCCGACCAGCATGAAGATGATGCCGAGAAACAGCAGCACCATCACCATGGCCCGCAGGGGTAGCCCGGTGGAGTCCGGAACACGCTCATTCATCGAGGCCCACTGTAACTATGAGCGGGCAAAAAGCCGCAAAAGGGGCGCGGTACCTCAGGTGACCTCGAAACCGAGCCGGCGTGCGGCACGCGCCTTTTGCCGGCTGGCGCGCAGCCGCCGCAGCCGTTTCACCAGCATCGGGTCGGCGGCCAACGCTTCGGGCCGGTCCACCAACGCATTGAGCACTTGGTAATAGCGCGTTGCTGACATTGCAAACAACTCTTTGATGGCTTCTTCTTTGGCGCCGGCGTATTTCCACCATTGCCGCTCGAATGCCAAAATGTCGTGTTCGCGGCGGGTTAACCCATCGGCCAGTTCAGAGTCGTCCCCCGATCGATTAGCCCGCGCCATCGCGCCGTCCATATCGCTTCCTGGACCCTTCCGGCGATTTCTCGAATACTCGCTCTGTCGGCGAATATTCAACCATGTCGGTATCTGTTGCCCCGTAACCCTGGCCCGCGAGTCGCCCGCTTAAGCTTGCCGACCATGGCAGTCGTACCCATTCGCATCGTGGGCGATCCGGTTTTGCACACCCCCACCAAGCCGGTGCCGGTAGCCCCAGGGGGTTCGCTGCCAACCGATCTGGCGGAGCTGATCTCCAACATGTTCCAGACCATGGACGCCGCGCATGGGGTGGGGCTGGCCGCCAACCAGATCGGCGTACCACTGCGGGTCTTCGTCTACGACTGCGCCGACGAAGCGGGGCAGACCGCGCGTCGCCGCGGTGTGGTGATCAACCCGGTCCTGGAGACCTCTGAGGTGCCCGAAACCATGCCGGACCCGGACGACGATCTGGAGGGCTGCCTGTCGGTGCCCGGTGAGTCGTTTCCGACCGGACGCGCCAAATGGGCGCGGGTCACCGGGCTCGACGCCGACGGCAACCCGATCGAAATCGAAGGCACCGGGTTGTTCGCGCGCATGCTGCAGCACGAGACCGGCCATCTGGACGGTTTTTTGTATCTGGATCGCCTGATCGGCCGCCACGCCCGGGCCGCCAAGCGTGCGGTCAAATCGCACGGCTGGGGTGTTCCCGGGCTGTCCTGGACACCGGGGAAGGATCCGGACCCATTCGGCCACTGAGACTTCCTGCCGTCGGCACGCGAGTCAGCGTGCGGTACCGCCGGCCGCCGGGTGAGGTGCCACCGTTGACCGACGCGGTGGGTGTGCTGCTGGCCGTCGACCCGCTGGTGCGGCTGCAGACGAAGACGGGTGACGTGGTGGAGTTCGCCCCCGCCGACGTGGTGACGGTGCGCCGGCTGACCGACGTGCCGGTGCGTAACTCGCAGATCCGCGCGGTCGAGCACGCCGCGGCGCTGGCCTGGCCCGGTGTCGAGCAGCAGTGGCTGGACGGCTGGCTGCTGCGCGCCGGTCACGGATCGACTCGCCGTGCCAACTCCGCGGTGCCGCTTGATTTTTCGGCAAACGCGGCGGCTATCCCGGCGATCGTCGACTGGTACACCGAACGTGGGCTCCCGCCATTGCTCGCTGTGCCGGACCGCCTGCTGCGACTGCCCGACGACACGCCGACCGAAATCGAAACCCGCATGCTGGTGCGCGATCTGGCAAACGTGTCGGCGCCCGGTGACGTCACGCTGCAGGCACAGCCAAGCGACGAGTGGCTGGCCTGCTACGCCCGCGAGGTGCCGCGCGACGTGTTGACGTCCGTCGTCGACGGTGAGCTGGCGTTCGGGATGCGCGCCGGCGTCGCGGTCGGACGGGCCGCGGTGACACCGGCACCGGACGGCGAGCGCTGGGTGGGCCTGTCCGCAGTGCGAGTCACCGAAGGCCACCGCCGGCAAGGTCACGCCCGGGCGCTGTGCGCAGCGCTGCTGGCCTGGGGTGCGCAGCGCGGCGCCACCCGCGGCTACGTGCAGGTCGCCGACGATGCCGCGGCACTTGATCTGTATCAGTCGCTGGGATTTACGCCCCAGCACCGCTGCCGCTACATCCGAGTGCACTCCTAGCCTGTAGTGCATGCTGCGGTTGGCCACCTGGAACGTGAATTCGATACGCACCCGGTTGGATCGCGTCCTGGACTGGCTTGGCCGCGCCGAGGTCGACGTGCTGGCCATGCAGGAGACGAAATGCGCCGACGATCAGTTCCCGACGCTGCCGTTCTTCGAACTCGGCTACGAGGTGGCGCACTGCGGGTTCAATCAATGGAACGGTGTGGCGATCGCCTCGCGCGTCGGCCTGGACGATATCGAGGTCGGCTTTGCCGGCCAGCCCAGCTGGAGTTCCAAGCCGGATGTGGCCGCGGCCTCCGAGGCCCGCGCCCTGGGCGCCACCTGTGGCGGGGTGCGGGTGTGGAGCCTCTATGTGCCCAATGGCCGTGCCCTAGACGATCCGCATTACGCCTACAAACTGAACTGGCTTGCCGCGCTGCGTGATACCGCCGCGGGGTGGCTGCGCGACGACCCGCAGACGCAGATTGCGCTGGTTGGCGACTGGAATATCGCACCGACCGACGACGACGTCTGGAGTGTGGAGTACTACCGCGGCTGCACGCACGTCTCCGAGCCGGAGCGCATGGCGTTCCAAGCGATCGTCGACGCGGGTTTCAGCGACGTGGTGCGGCCGTTCGCGCCTGGACCGGGCGTTTACACCTACTGGGACTACACCCAGTTGCGATTCCCGAAGGGGCAGGGCATGCGCATCGACTTCATCCTGTGCTCGCCGGCCCTGGCCGCGCGGGTCGTCGACGCGCAGATCGTGCGCGAGGAGCGCAAGGGTAAGGCTCCCAGCGACCACGCACCGGTGTTGGTTGAGTTGCGCTAGCAGCAACGGTGGCGCATCGACGGATCACTGGTGTCAGATATGGGTTGTCTATGTATTGCCCAAGGATCGGGCATCGGTGCTGATGGTCAATTAGCGTGGTTGGTGGTGAACCCTGTACGTTGCCCGGACGGCGAGCGGCACACCACGGGTTCACGACTTGGTTACCAGAGTGAAGATCGGGAGACATCATGGTTCGCGACGCGGCGCGCAGGCTCAGTCAAAAAGTGAACCGTGCGGCGGCGGCAACTACAAGCGCGGCCGCCGCTGCCGGTGGTGCCGCGGTCAATGGCGTGGTCGGAGGTGTGACCGGCGCTGTCAGCGGCATCCAACGTGGAGTAGGTAGCAAAGGCGCTGCGGTGCCCGCGGCGGTTTTGACCTTGGGAGTGGTCGGCGCCACCGGCCTTGTTGAATGGCCGGTGGTTTTGGCTATCGGCGCCGGAGCATTGATGCTGCGTCAGCTGAGCCGGCACGACAAGGACGGGGCACCGGCGAAGGCAGCGCCCGCCAAGTCGGGCAGTTCGACCCCGCCCGCCAAGTCGGGCGGTTCGACCCAGTCGGCCGCGCGCAAGCCCCAACGCACCACGGCGGCGAAAAAAGCACCGGCAAAAAAGGCGTCGCGCTCGCGAAGTGCAACCGCCAGACGGTAGGCATAAGAGGCACACTCTATAAGCAACATAAAGCCACGACTGAAGACGGTTGAGCCTTGCAAAAATCAATATCGGCGCGCGTTGTTTCGAGAGGTATCCGAACAGCAACCGCGCTGTTTGAGGCGTCTATACACACTGCTACCACCGCAGCTAACAGTGCTGCGAGTTTGGCGACGGCCAGTGCCGAGCTTGGTGTGGAAATGGCCACCATCGCGGTGCGCGAGGGAGCCCATGCGCTCTCGCTTGGGCGTTCGGGCTCCTCGCCGACACGGCGCTGTTGGGCCGGCGACGGCCGAGCGTGGATCGAGGTGCGCGGTCTGGGCGATCGCGATGCGGCGGACTGCGAGCGCGCTGTGCTGGAGGCCGTCCGGTCTGTGCCCGGAGTTACCTCGGCGCGGCTGAACCGACCGCTGTCGCGGGTCGTGGTGGAAGTCGACGGCGAAGCGACCTCGCTGGAAAGCCTGTGCCGCGCGGTCGACGAGGCCGAACGCCGGTCTCGCCGCAGCCCCAGACCCAGCCACAGCCCGGACACCCCGGCGCGCCCGGGCAGTCTGCCCGGGGATGGCCTGCTGCTGGCCAGCAGAGCCGTCCTGCTCGGCGTGAACGCGGCGGGATTGGGCGTCGCGCTCGCGGGCCGGGCGCTGCGGTTGCCGGGCGCCCCGATCGCGGTCAATGCGGCGGCGGAGATCGCCAATCACCAACCGTGGCTGCGGGGCCTCCTCGCCGAGCGGATCGGCACCGGGGCGACCGAGACCGTGCTGTCGCTGACCACCGCGGCCGCGAACATTGTCACGTTGTCGCCGGCATCGCTGTCGGTGGAATTGATGCTGCATGGACTCAAGGCGGTCGAGTCCCGCGCGCAGGCCCAGGCGTGGGAACGCTACGAGCCGCTGCTGGCCCGCCATGCCGAGCACGGCGACGTCGCGCAGCCGTCGCGCCCGGTGCCGCCTCCGGACGGGCCGGTCGAGCGCCATGCCAAGCGGATCGCCTGGGTGCAGGCGGTCGGTACCGGACTGGTCGGCGCCTTAACCGCAAACCTCAACACCGCCGCGACGGCAGCCGTGGTGGCCGCCCCCAAGGCGGTGCGCACCACCCGCGAATCGTTCACCGCGACGCTCGGAGCCGGATTGGCCGAGCACCACGGGGTGTTGCCGCTGCGCCCGGAGAGTTTGCGCCGGCTCGACAAGGTGGACGCGCTGCTGATCGACCCCAGGGTGTTGTACAGCGACACGTTGCGGGTGGTCGGCGTCCGTGGTGCCCGGCCCGACAAGCTGTCCGCGGCCTGGAGTCGCGCTCAGAAGCTGCTCGACGACCCGGGCATCCAGCCCGGGTGGCAGCCAGTGCCCGGCATGGCAGGCGTCGACGCGTTGATCCATCCGGCGCAGCACCCGTTGGCGGCGGCCGTGGTGACACAGGCGCGGGCGTCCGGCCCGGAGATGGTCACCGTCGACGCCGACATACTCGGCGAGTTGCGGCCGGCGTTCGACGAGGTCCGGCCGGTCGGCGGGTCGATCGACGATGCGCTCGCACAGGCGCTGGCCGACCTGCAAGAATCCGGGCGCACCGTCGCGGTCCTGTCGTCGGCCGCCGAGCAGGCACTCGCGTCCGGCGACGTCGCGCTGGGAGTCATCCCGAAAAACGGCAGCGCCCCGCCGTGGAACGCTGATCTGCTCCTGGAAGATCTGGGCGGTGCATGGCACGTGCTGCATGCGCTGCCGGCGGCCAAGCAGGCAAGCCAACGCGGTATCGCGATCTCGGCCGGCGCGTCAGCGCTGGGCGCGCTGTTCCTGGTTCCCGGTGTGCGGGGGGCGCGCGGACCCGGACTGGTGACCGGCGGCGCTGCAGCCGGACTGATGTCGGGATACTTGCTGGCTCGCCGAGTGGTTCGCACGGCGGCGCCCAGGCCGGCGCCCGCCTACGAATGGCATGCGATGTCGCCCGAGCAGGCCCGCGAGCTGCTGGCGTCGCTGGACACCCAGTCACCGCGCGCGATCTCCGACTCTCGGGCACCCGAGAGAGGATTCTGGCAGTTCGCCAAGGCTGTGCGCGCCGAGTTGTCGGATCCGTTAACCCCGGTGCTGGCGCTGGGTTCGGCGGCCACCGCGGTGCTGGGTTCGCCGCTCGACGCGGCAATGGTCGGCACGGTGCTGGTCGGCAACTCGCTGCTGGCGGCCGGTCAGCGGCTGCGTGCCGAGAGCCGGCTCAACCGGCTGCTGGCGCAGCAAACGCCGCCGGCACGCAAGGTCACGACCGGTCCGGACGGTAGCTACACCTACAGCGAGATCCTCGCCGAGGAGCTGACCCCGGGCGACCTGATCGAGGTACGCAGCAACGAGGTGGTGCCCGCCGACGCCAGGCTGATCGCAGAAGAGGACCTCGAGGTCGACGAATCGTCACTGACCGGCGAGTCGCTGTCGGTGGAAAAGCACATCGAAGCGACGCCGGGCGCCGAACTCGCCGATCGCCGCTGCATGCTCTACGCCGGAACCCACGTGGTGGCGGGCACCGGGGTTGCGGTGGTCACCGCTGTCGGCGCCGACACCCAGGAACGGCGGGCGTCCGAACTGGCGTCCGGTGAGCTGCCCGCCGTCGGCCTACAGCATCAACTCAGCCAGCTCACCAGCCGCGCCTTCCCTGCCACCGCGACCGGTGGCGCATTGGTCGGCGGACTGGGGTTGTTGCGCGGAGCCGGCCTTCGCCATGCCCTGGGCAACGGCATCGCCGTCGCGGTGGCCGCGGTGCCCGAGGGGATGCCGCTGGTAGCCACCCTGGCACAGCAGGCGTCGGCCTGGCGGCTGAGCAAGTTCGGCGCCTTGGTCCGTGTCCCGCGGTCGGTGGAGGCGTTGGGCCGCGTCGACGTGGTCTGCTTCGACAAGACCGGGACGCTCAGCGAAAACCGCCTCCAGGTGACCCTGGTGCACCCGGTGTCGGGCCAGTCGCGCGAGGAGGTGTTGCGCTGTGCCGCGAATGCCGCGCCGACGCCCAACGGCGCTCGACACGCGCACGCGACCGACCAAGCCATCATCGAGGCGGCATTGCAGGTCAACGGCGAAAGCCTCGCGACGCAGCGGGATGCGCACTTGCCGTTCCGCTCCGGTCGCGCTTTCTCGGCGACGGTGTCGGGTAACGAGCTGACCGTCAAGGGCGCGCCGGAAGTTGTGCTGGATGCCTGTCAGGACACCGACGCGGCCGTGCACCTCACGGTGTCGGAGTTGGCGGCCAAGGGCCTGCGAGTGATCACGGTGGCTCGGCGCGAGCTGACCGCGCAGCAGGTGCAGTCGGTACGCAAAGACCCCGACAGCATCGTCGAATTGTGCAGTGACGGCCTGTCGCTGCAGGGCTTCCTCGGGTTGTCGGACACCCCGCGTCCCGCCGCGGCGCGCCTGCTCGCCGACCTGGCCGCCCACGACGTGGCCATCCGGCTGATCACCGGGGACCATCCCATCACCGCGACGGCCATCGCCGGCGAGATGGGCCTGCCGGTGACCCCGGAGCAGGTCATCACCGGGTCCGAATGGAATGCGCTGTCACGCAAGGAGCAAGAACGCGTGGTGACCGAGCGGGTGATCTTCGCGCGGATGTCACCGGAAAACAAGGTGCAAGTCGTCCAAACGCTGGAACGCGCGGGGCGGGTGTGCGCCATGGTGGGCGACGGCTCCAACGACGCCGCGGCCATCCGGGCCGCCACCGTCGGCGTGGGCGTCGTCGCGCACGGCAGCGACCCGGCGCACACCGTCGCCGACGTGGTGCTGACCGACGGCCGCATCGAAGCGCTGCTGGACGCGATCGAGGAAGGACGCCGGTTGTGGCAGCGGGTGCAGGCGGCGGTGTCGGTGTTGCTTGGCGGCAACGCCAGCCAGGTGCTTTTCGCGATCGTCGGCAGCGCGTTCAGCCCCACGCCGCCGATGAACACCCGCCAGTTGCTGCTGATGAACGTATTCACCGACGCATTGCCGGCCGCCGCGCTGGCCGTCAGCATGCCCAGCGGCCAGGTGAAGCGCCCGGGACGCGGCCCCGACGAACGCACCCTGTGGCGTGCCGTCGCCGTTCGCGGTGGCACAACCGCGGCGGCGGCCACGGCGGCCTGGGCGATGGCCGCGTTCAGTGGGCGTCCGCAACGCGCGTCCACCGTGGCGTTGATCGCATTGGTGGCCACCCAGCTCGGTCAGACGTTGATGGAGTCGCACGCACCTCTGGTGGTTCTCACCGCGGCCGGCTCGTTCGCCGTGTTCGGGGTTCTGATCAGTACCCCGGGGCTCAGCCAACTGTTCGGGTCGACACCGGTGGGTCCGGTCGGCTGGGCACAGGGGCTGGGGTCGGCCGCCGTCGCCACCCTGGCGATGTCGGTTGGCAGGCGCCTGCTCGCGGATCGGCTCACGGCCGAGCCGTCTGAGCCCGCGCCGACTCACGAAGTCGAGTCGGCGCCCGGGCAGCCGGGGCAAGACCTGCCGCGGCGCAAGGTCGCCACCCCCGAGAGCGACAGAGAGGTCGCGGCATCGGTCGCCGGTGTGTAACCGCAGATGAGTCCCACGGCGTAAGCGGCGGGCGCCTTTGCGCTATACAACCGCCGCCAGGGCGTGAACAATGACATCCGGGAGTGATCATGGGTGTCATTGACGGCGCGGTGCGCAACGTCAGTCGAACGGTTGGGCGTGCCGCGGCGGTGACTACTGCGGCGGCCGGCGCGGTGGGGGGCGCCACAGTGGACGGGATCGTCGGAGGCGTAGCCGGAGCGGTCGCCGGTGTGCAGCGCGGGCTCAAGGCGGGAAGTCGCTCGGTTCCCGCAGCGGCGTTGACATTCGGCGCGATCGGCCTCACCGGCCTGGTCGAGTGGCCGGTGTTGTTGGCGGTCGGCGGCGGCGCGTTGCTGTTGACCCAACTGGATACGCGCCGGGACACAGCAGCCCCGGCCAAGCGCGTGCCAGCGAAACCCGCGGCGCCCCAACGCCGCACAGCCCGAAGCAAACGGACACCGGCCAGGCAGTCTCGCGGCACGCAGTCGCGCAGCCGTCGTTAGTCCACCCGGTTGAGTACCGTCGAATCCGTGCGAAGATCCTTGCCCCTGCGCGCGTTGACTCTGGGCATTCAAGCCACCGCCGCGCTCGCCGGGGCAACGCTTCAAACCGCGACGCAGACTGCGGGCACGCTGGGATCACTGGCCTCCACGGGCCTGAGTATGGCCGCAATTCCGGTTCGCGAAGGCGTGCGGGCGGTAGCCGGCGAACTGCCCGGCACGCCGGCGCTGAACCGCCATTGCTGGCGCGACGAGCGCCGGGCGTGGATTGAGGTCCGCGGCCTTGACCGTCCGGGCGGCGACGAACTCGGACGTGTGGTCGTCGACGCTGTCGCCGCCTGCCCCGGGGTCACATCGGCAACCCTGAACCGCCCGTGGTCGCGCCTCGTCGTCGGCCTCGACGACGAGGCGGTGTCTTTGCGTGAGCTGTGCCGTGTGGTCGATGATGCTGAAAAGAGTTGTCAGGCTGGGCGTTTGAGCCCCCGCGCGCAGCCCCTGCCGGGCGACAGCGGGCCAATGGCCAACAAGGCGGTGGCCGTCGGCGCCACCGCTGCCGGTATGGCCGCCGCGACGGTCGGCCGGATGCTGCGCTGGCCGGGCCTGCCGGACAGCGTCGAGGCGGCCGTGGTGGCGGTGGACTACCAACCGCGGCTGCGGCAGCTGCTCGAGAACCGGATCGGGCACTCGGCCACCGACACCGCCCTGACCATCGCCATGACCGCCGCGCACGTCGTATCGTTGTCGCCGGCATCGCTGGCGATCGACCTGATGATGGAAGTACTCAAGGCCGCCGAATCCCGCTCCGCAGCGCGGGTTTGGCGCCAACACGAACCCAGGCTGGCCGCCCACGCCGCGCAGGCGCAGATCCATGCCCCATGGCGACCGGTGCCGCCGCCGACCGATCCCGCCGAGCGGTACGCGCGGTTGGCGGCGCGTGTGCAGGCCGTCGGCGCCGGTCTAGTCGGCGCCGGCACCCGCAGCGTCGGGATGGCCGCCACCGCGGCGTTGGTGGCCGCCCCCAAGGCCCTGCGCACCACGCGCGAGTCGTTCGCGGCGACGCTTGGTCAGGGCTTGGCCGATCAGCACGGCATTTTGCCGCTACGCCCGGACAGTCTGCGCCGGCTCGACCAGATCGATGCGCTGCTGGTCGACCCGAGGGTGCTGTGCACCGAAAAGCTACGAATCGGGCGGGTGCGGGGGGCACGCGACGACGAACTGGCCGCGGTGTGGAACCGCGCCCAGGCGCTGCTGGCGGCCCCCGATGTGCGGGTCGGCTGGCATTCGGTGCCCGGCGCGCGGGGCGGCAAAGTCGAGGCGTTGGTCTGCCCCACCCACGATCCGCTGGCGGCGGCGGTACTGGCCGAAGCCCACCACAGCGGGGTGGATTTGATCTCCATCGACATCGAGGCGCTCGGCGATCTGCGACCGGCGTTCGACGAGATCCGCCCGCTGGAGGTCGGATCCGTCGACCACGCGCTCACCGACGCGCTGGCCCGCCTGCAGCGCGACGGCCACGTGGTGGCCGTCCTGTCGGCCGCTGCCGGCCAAGCGCTGGCGTCGGCCGATGTGGCGCTGGGCGTGATGCCACGCAACGGCACCGACCCACCGCCGTGGTACGCCGATCTGGTGCTGCCCGACCTGGCAGCAGTCTGGCGAGTGCTGCACGCGTTGCCGGCGGCCAAAACCGCCACTCGGCGCGGGATCGAGATATCCACCGGCGCGTCCGCGTTGGGCGCGTTGCTGATGCTTCCGGGAGTACGCGGGCGCGGACCCGGCCCGGTGACCACCGGTGCGGGGGCCGGCCTGCTGTCCGGATGCTGGGCGGCCCGGCAGATACTGCTCGCGCCCACCCCGCGAGCGGCGCCTATGCACGAGTGGCACGCGATGAGCGTTGATCAGGTCCGCCAGGAGCTGCCGCCGCCCGGTTCGCCGGAAAGCGCGCAGCCGGGCCGCGCGGCGGCCGCGGCCCGGCGTGGCGCCGATCTGACGGGGCGGCCCCGTCGCGCGATGTGGCAGTTCGTCAGGGCCGTGCGCGCCGAGCTGTCCGATCCGCTGACCCCGGTGTTGGCGCTCGGGTCGGCCGCCAGCGCGGTGCTGGGTTCGCCCGTCGACGCGCTGCTCGTCGGCTCCGTGCTCACCGGAAACGCCATGCTGGCTGCAAGCCAACGTTTGCGGGCCGAAGGCCGGCTCAATCAACTTCTGGCTCAACAGATCCCGCCGGCCCGCAAGGTGACTTTCGGTGCCGACGGCACGCCGGTGTACACCGATGTCATTGCGGCGCAACTGCGTCCGGGCGATGTCATCGAGGTGCGCACCCACGAGGTGGTGCCTGCGGACGCCAGGCTGATCGAGGAGGACGATCTCGAGGTCGACGAGTCGACGCTCACCGGCGAGTCGCTGCCGGTGGAGAAGCAGGTTGAGCCGACGCCCGGTGTGGAGCTGGCCGAACGCCGCTGCATGCTGTTCGCCGGGACGACTGTCGTGGCGGGCACCGCGGTGGCGCTGGTGACCGCCGTCGGCGCCGACACCCAGGCGCGGCGGGCCGCCGACCTGGTGTCCGGCCAGCTGGCGCCCGTCGGGCTGCAACACCAGCTCAGCCAGCTCACCAACCGCGCTTTCCCGATCAGCATGGGCGGCGGCGCACTGGTCAGCGGGTTGGGCCTGCTGCGCAGCAAGGGGCTACGGCAGGCGGTGGCTAGCGGCATCGCGGTCACCGTGGCCGCCGTCCCCGAGGGCATGCCACTGGTCGCCACGCTGGCGCAGGCGGCATCGGCGCGGCGGCTGACGAATTTCGGTGCGCTGGTGCGGGTTCCGCGGTCGGTGGAGGCACTTGGCCGCGTCGACGTGGTGTGCTTCGACAAGACCGGGACGCTGTCGGAGAACCGACTGCGAGTGACGCAGGTACATCCGGTGGCGGGCAACTCGCGCGAGGAGGTGTTGCGCTGCGCGGCGCACGCGGCGCCGACGGCCAACGGCAACCCGCAGGTGCACGCCACCGACCGGGCGATCATCGACGCGGCAGTCAACGGCTCGACGCCGGCCGAGGCCCCCTTTGAACCCGATGCTCATCTGCCGTTCCGCTCCGGCAGGTCGTTCTCGGCTTCGGTGTCCGGCGACGAGCTCACCGTCAAAGGAGCACCCGAAGTGGTGTTGCGCGTTTGCCAAGACGGCGGCACCAGCATGGACCGCGCGGTGCGCGAGCTCGCGGGTCAGGGACTACGGGTGATCGCCGTGGCGCGCCGGCAGCTGACGCCGCAGCAGGCGGACGCGGTACGCGATGACGAGGACGCCATTGCGGAAATGTGTGAAGACGGGTTGTCGCTGGTCGGATTCCTCGGGATATCCGATACTCCGCGCGCCGAAGCTCCCGGATTGCTCGCGGCTCTCGCCGAACGCGACACGGCCATCCGGCTGATCACCGGCGATCACCCGATCACCGCGACCGCGATCGCCCGCGAGCTGGGCCTGCCGGTGACACCCGATCAGGTGATCAGCGGCGCGGAGTGGGACGAGCTGTCCCGCAAAGATCAGGAACGCGCGGTCGCTGAGCGGGTGATCTTCGCCCGGATGTCACCGGAGAACAAAGTGCAGATCGTCCAGACGCTGGAACGCACCGGCAAGGTGTGCGCGATGGTCGGCGACGGCTCCAACGACGCCGCCGCGATCCGCGCCGCCACCGTCGGCATCGCCGTTGTGGCGAGCAGCAGCGACCCGGCCCGCACCGCCGCGGACGTCGTGCTCGTCGACGGCCGCATCGAGGCACTGCTGCACGCCATCGAGGAAGGCCGCGAACTGTGGCGGCGCGTGCAGGCGGCGGTGTCGGTGCTGCTCGGCGGCAACGCCGGCGAGGTGGGATTCGCCATCCTCGGCAGTGCGCTCACCGGCCGCTCGCCGCTGAACACCCGGCAGCTGCTGCTGGTGAACATGCTGACCGACGCCCTGCCGGCGGCGGCCCTGGCGGTGAGCCCGACGACCGGGCCGGCGGCACGCGGCGGACGCGGGCCCGACGAACAGGCGTTGTGGCGCGCGGTAGCGGTGCGTGGAACGACGACGGCCGCCGCCGCGACAGCAGCCTGGGCCATGGCAGAGGTGACCGGACGCCCGCAACGTGCTTCGACCATCGCGTTGGTGGCCCTGGTGAGCGCTCAGCTCGGCCAGACCCTGCTCGATTCGCGTGCCCCGCTGGTGGTGTTCACCGCGTTTGGTTCACTGTGCGTGATGGCTACGTTGATCAGTATTCCGGTGGTGAGCCAGCTGCTCGGCTGTACGCCGCTCGGGCCGGTGGGCTGGGCCCAGGGGCTGGGACCAGCCGCGGTGGCAACCGGCGCGCAGGCAGTGGCCAACCGCTTGATGCCTGGTGGACGCGCAGCGTTGCCGGAACCGGATCGGCGGGCCGACGAGTATGACCAACCTCCACAACACCGACCCGCCACAACGCGGCATACAGCTGAGTCACCGGACCGATCAGCAGGGCGGCCATCGCTGAGGCTAGTGGATCAACCAGAGCATCAGTCGTCGTCCTCACACCCCCGACAGTGACCGCAGCAGCAGGCTCGACGGCAAACCCAACGTTGCAGAAAGGCAAATGATGGTCGAAAAGAAATCGCGGCGCACCACCTCTCAGCGGGAAGCGGTCGACCACATCCGCCGGGGCGAGACCTTCGCGGTCAACCTGCCAGTGGTCGGGAAAATGCAGGTCCCACCACCTGAGCAGCTGGCTTACTACGGCGGATTGGCCGCGCTTGCCGTGTTCGACCTCATCGATTGGCCGGTCGCGTTGGTCATCGCCGCCGGGCACATCCTGGCCAGCAACCAGCACAGCAGGGCGCTCGAAGAACTCGGCGAAGCCCTAGAAGAGGCCTAGCGCAGGCCTAGCAGGCCCGGCGCGCCGCTTCGACGTCGCGGTGAAACGGCAGTTGCATGAGCTCAGCGGCTCTACGAATCGGACTCTGCTCTGACACGACGAGCACGACACCCAGCTTGAGCAACCGGTCCAGCGCGGCGAATCCCGCGCTGTCCAGGTAATGCAGCCGGCTCAATTCCAGAATCACCGGCGCTGCGCCGGTCAGCTCGGTCACCGATTGCCCGAAGTTGTCGGCGTTGGTGACGTCGACCTCGCCGCTGACGGCGACCTCAACTGGGCGCCCGGACCCCGCCGGCTCGGCCATGTTGTGCAGCTGGAAACTGGCACGGCTCATCGGTGCACCAACCGCTCGTCGCTGGCGACCACCTGGTCGAACCGCAGGGTGACCCGGGTGCCCTGGGCGGTGCGGGCGGTGCTGACATGGTCGGCGAGACCGTTCATCAGCGTCAGGCCGCGGCCGCGCCGCTGGCTGCGCTGGCTGGCCGAAGAGTCACTGGACCACTGACCGGCATCGCTGACGGTCACCTCGACGGCGTCGCCGCGCAGGAACGCCTCCACCGAAACGGTGGCGGCGGGATTGCCCCGGCTGCCGTGTTCGATCCCGTTGGTGACTGCTTCGCCGGTGGCCAGCAGGACGTCGGCAAGACGCCTCGAATCAGCGCCGATACTCCCCAGCCAGTCACGTAGCCGGTGCCGTGCCTCGCCGATATGGCTCAGCGTGGCCGGCAGCACGGTCGCGAAACTGCGCGCCGAGCTGTGGCAGGGCCGTATCGCCAACAGCACCACGTCGTCGGTGTATCCGCCGGGCGGGGCCATCCGTTCGAGTAGCTCGGCACAGACCTCGCCGACCGGAAGATCGGCACGGTAGGCGGCCGCTCCCTCCAACCGGGTGAATCCTTGGTCGAGTGTCTCGCCCAGCCGCTCGATCAATCCGTCGGTGTACAGCAGGATCAGACTTCCAGGCGGGAGGTCCTCGGCCCCGGCAGTGTGCGGCGCCGAGTCCGGCCACGCCGCGATGGGCGGACGACGGCCGGACCGCAAGAACACCGGCGCCGCACCAGGTGCCACCAGCAGCGGGTAAGGATGTCCCGCGCAGCTGTATCTGATCCGGGCGGGTGCGTCGCCGACGCCGGCCTCGATCACCGCGTAGCTGACCGTGGCGCAGCGGGCGCCCTCGACCGTGGCCGCGTACCTGTCCAGTGCGGTGAGCACCGCCGTGGGGTCGCCGTCGCTGTTGGCGGTCGCGGCCACCGCGGCACGCAGCCTGCTCATCACGATCGCCGCGGGCAGACCATGTCCGACCACGTCACCGACGGATATCGCGACCTCGCCCGGGCGTTCCAGCGGAACCACCAGATACCAGTCGCCGCCGACCCGCATCGCCTCGCCCGCCGGCTGGTACACGGCGGCGACGACCGCTGCCGTCGATCTGCGGTCCAGGTCGAGAAGATGCTCCTGGAACTCCACGGCGATCCGGTGCTCGCGCTGCACGCTGCGGATGCGGTCCACCGCGGATTGGGTGATCAGCGCTGTGCGGGCGAACATGTCGAGCTCGGCGGCGTCGAACTCGCGCGGCGTCGGCCACAACAACCCGAGGGACCCGATGACGCGTCCGTCCAGGCCGCGCAGCGGCTGGCTGACGCAGGCCCGCACACCGGTCGCCGTCTCCTGTACCACGTGCCGGTAGCGCTCACCGAGACTGAGCGTATCGGTGATAACCATCGGTTCACCGGTCTTGATGACGTCGATGGGCACCAGCGGCGTGTCCATCGAGGCCACGTAATAGCGATCGCGCATCTCAGTGGGAACCGGGCCGGCGAATTCAAACCGGACACTTTCGCCGTCGGCGTCGAGCAAACCCAACGAGATCACCGTGGCGTCGCCCGACACGATCGGCGAATCCTTCAGCGTCTCAACGATTTCGCTCATCGAGGTGGTGGCCTGCAGCGCGGCCTCCAGCTGCGTGAAATCGAGGGCAAGGCGTGTTTGCGCTTCGGTGATTTGCCGACTGGCGCGTTCCCGGGCAGCCGCCGACAATCGCGCCCCGACCCGCTCCACCAAATCCTGTGAGCGAAAAGGCTTGGGCAAGTAATCGTCTGCGCCGGCGGCGTACCCTTCGCTGACAGCCTCCGCGTCGGCGCGAGCAGACAGCATCACCACGGGGGTGGCTGCCAGCTCGGCGTCGGCACGGATCGCGGCAAGGAAGTGCAAGCCGTCCAGCCCCGGCATCATCACGTCGGTCACAATCAGGTCCGGACGAAGTTCGCGGGCCATCTGCAGCGCGGCATCGCCGTCGCCGGCCAGCACCGTTCGCCAGAACGGAGCGAGGACCCATTCCAAATGCGCTCGCATATCAGCGTTGTCGTCGGCGATCAGAACCAGCTCGCGGCCATCGTTGCCGGCCTCGCTGCCGGCCGACGACTGCGGCGACGCCAGCCATTGGTTCGCCTCGACGACGTACGGGTTGTCCCCCAGACCCACGCCCGGCCAGTCGACTGGTGCGTCACTGGCCGACGTGGGCAACCGAATGGTGACAGTGGTGCCCCGGTCGAGTTCGCTGTCAATCTGGAAGGTGCCGTGCTGCAGCTCGACCAGCCCGCGCACCAGCGCCAACCCGATCCCGGCCCCCTCCACGGTGCGTCCGCGCGCGGAATGAGCCCGGAAAAACCGCTTGCCCACCTGCTTGAGATCGTCCTGGGAGATACCGACGCCGGTGTCGCGGATGGCGATGTGGCAGTGCGCCGAATCTTTGTGCGCCGTAACGAAAATCGAGCCCGCCAGCGTGTATTTGACTGCGTTGGACAGCAGGTTGAGGATAATCGTCTCCCACATCGCCGGATCGACGTCGGCCAGCGTCGGGTGACAGTCCAGCACGAGATCGATTCCGGCTCGCTGACACAGTTCGGTGAACGACGACGCAATGTGCGCCGTCAACGACCCGACATCGGTGCACACCAAGTCGGCTGCAGCGCGACCGGCTTCGAGCCGGGAAAAGTCCAGCAGCGAGTCAACCAGTCGCAGCAGGCGCCCCGCGTTGCGCCGCGCAGTCCTGAGTCGGTGGGTGAGCAGCTGGTCGTCGCCTGCCTCGGCGAGCGCATCCTCGAGTGGACCGGTCAGCAAGGTCAGCGGCGTGCGGAACTCGTGGCTGACGTTGGTGAAGAAAGCGGTCTTGGCCCGGTCGAGTTCGGCGAGAGCATCGGCTCGTCGCCGCTCCTGCTCATAAGAGACCGCGGACGCCATCGCCGAGGACAGCTGGTCGGCGAGCAGCTGGCAAAAGCCGCGGTACTGCGCATCCAGCGGTCGGCGGGGGCTGGTTCCGACCACCAGCGCGCCGGCGACCGGACCCTCGTCCCCCATGGGCAACACCAGGGCCTGGTCCGGGCAGCCGCTGCCCAGGATGTCATCGATCCCGACGAGAACCGAGGCGACGTTGTCGATGATCTGGATATCCAGGCGGGAACGCTGCTGTGGATCCCAGTCCGTCAAGCCCGCCAGCGTGGGCGGCAGCAGTGACTGAACCGACGCCGTCGCACCCCGCAGGGTCAGTTCGGACGATCCGCGTTCGCCGACATAGGCAGCGACGAATGGCAGGTCGGCGGGCTGATCGGTGCACACCGCGAGGGCCCCGGCAACCGCATCGTCGATCGTGCGGCTGTCCATGACGGCGGACGCCACCGAATTGAGCAGGTACAGACGTCGCTTGCTCAACACCCGCTCGGTGGTTTCGGCGACCGCGCAGAAGATCCCGCAGACCTCGCCGCCGCCGCCGATCATCGGGCCGTAGGTGAAGGTGAAAAACCGTTCCTGCCGGCGGCCACCGGTCATGATCGGCAGCATCAAATCGTCGGACCAGGTCGCTTCGCCGGTGGTGATGACGCTGGTGAGCATCGGCTCGATCGGTTCCCAGATGTCCCACCACACATACCGACCGCGCCGGCCCAGCGCCTCCGGGTGCTTGTCCCCCAGCAGCGGGATGTAGGCGTCGTTGTAGACCAGGAACAGATCTTGCGCGCCCAACCACAACACGATCGGGAACCCGGAGGTCAGCGCAACCGAGACCGCGGACCGCACTTCCACCGGCCAATCCTGGGGCGGACCCAAAGGGTGGGCTTCCCAATCGAATTCGGCGAACCGCTGCCCCATTTCGCCACCCAGCTTGACCGCTGCGGCAAGATCCGGCGGCAGCGACGGTGTCACGGCTTCTGCTCGGAACCGCGTCCCTGCAGAGCGTCAGACAGCGTGCGATAAAGCTCGAGAACGCTGTCGAGGTTGGTCACTTCGATCGGCCGCACCACCAGGTCGTTGTCGGCCACCACCCGCACCGACGTGCCCTCTTCGGCTCCCCGCCGGTGGCAATCCAGCACAGCGTTCAGACCCGCGCTGCCGAAGTAGGTCAACCCCTGCAGATCGATCACGAGCAATCTCGCGGAGTGGGTTTCGGCCCGGTCTAACGCGTCATCGAGATTCGATACAAGCTGCTTGACAGTGCTGGAGTCCACCTCTCCCTTGGCGTGCACGACCACCGCGTCCGGCAGCACTTCAGAATCGACCGCCAACAGTTCCATTCACTCACCCCACCTGGCTTCGTCCAAAGCGACCTTGAGCCTAACCTGGCGTCCGATCTAACTCTCGGGTTCTCTGCCCACCCTCTCGTGGATCGTCAGCAACAGGTGGTCGAATGCGCGCTGGACGTCGCCCGAAGACGGCGGCAGAGTGCGCACTTCGCTGACCAATTGGTTGGCCAGTACCCGCAATTTGGTGTTGGTCTCTTGCGATCGCCACCGCAGCACTTCGAACGCTTGCTCACCGTTGATCCGGTAAATCGCCATCAGCACGCCCTTGGCCTGCTCGATGACTGCCCGTGCATCGAGCAGGTCGGGTAGCTCTTCGTCGAGAACTTCCTGGCGGGTTGCGTCGCGCCGCTGGTGCAACGTGCCGGTCAAGTCGATGTAGTAGCCCGCAGTGCCCACCACCGCGCCGATGTCATCGGTGATCCGATCCCCCACCACGATCGCGTCGTGGACGGCGCCGGCAGTGTCGACGAACCGGTGCCGGCTGGAAAACGACCGGCCGCCATGCAGCGCCTGGTCCAGAAGTTCCTGGACGTGCGCCCGGTCGTCCGGATGTTTATGCGACAGCAGCAGTTCCGTCGTGGGCTCCACCGAGCCGGGTTCATAGCCGTGCATCCGGGCCACCTCGTCGGACCACTCCCAGCGCTGCCCGACGAACCAGAACCGGAATCCACCCACTTCAGCGGCGTGATCGGTGTCGATCGACCTGCCGGTGTGGGCGGGGTGCTGCATGACAAAAAATCATTCCATTCGCGAGTCGACCCGGCCAAGGGGCAACACCTCGACGGCATATCGGCCCGGGGTCACCAACGAGGCCAGCGCACCCAGGACCATCATCACCGCGGCCACGATGAAAACGACCGTCAACCCGGTGTGAAACGGCGCGGACAACAGCATCGGGAAGAACGTGTGCCCGGTGAGCACATCGGCGGCGACACCCGGATCCCGCAGCGCCCCCGACGGTCCGAGCAGCTCGGCGATCGGGTTGTAGCCGAGGAACGCCGCGAAAAGGCTGCCGACCGGCGGGGTGTGCGCCACCTGGTTGGCCACCGAGGCATCCACCCCCTGCTCCTGCAGCCCGGCGCTCATCGCGCCCGGTAGCGAGTTGGCCAGGCCGACAACCATCAACGAGAAGAACAGGCCGATCGACAGCGAAGTGCCCGCGTTGAAGAAGGTGGCCCGCACACCGGACGCCGAGCCACGTTGATCGGCCGGCACACTGGACATGATCACCGCGGTGTTGGGTGCGGCGAAGATCCCGCCACCAAGCCCGTTGAGGAAAACCAGCGTCGCGAACACCCAGTAGCTGAAGTCCACCGGGATGATTGTCAACACCACGAATGTGCCTGCCATCAAAAGCATTCCCCCGACGGTAAAAGGCCGGGCGCTGCGCCGGTCGGCCAGTGAACCGGCCAGCGGGCCGCCCAGCAAAAACCCCACCGTCATCGGCAAGAGGTAGATCCCGGACCACAGCGGAGTCGATTCGAAGCTGTAGCCGCGCAGCGGCAACCAGATGCCCTGCAGCCAGATGATCAGCATGAACTGCAGCCCGCCGCGGCCGACGGAGGACATCAGGCCCGCGAAGTTGCCCATCCCGAACGCCGCTATCCGAAACAGCCGGATGTCGAGCATGGGGTGTGTCACCCGCAACTCGACGACACAGAACGCCGCGATCACCAACACGCCGAACACCAGGGGACCCAACACCCACGGGTTCGTCCAGCCGGTCGACGAAACACCGTGCGGCTGAATGCTGTACGTGATGCCGGTGAGCAGCGCGGTCAGTCCGAAACCGAACATCACGGTTCCGACCCAATCCACTTTGGCCCGGGTGATCTCCCCGAGCTCATGCAGCGAGCACACCGACCAGACGGTGCCCAGCACCCCGATCGGGACGCCCACCCAGAAGACGGCGCGCCAATCCCACTCCGAGAGCAACCCACCCACTAGCAGGCCGATGAACGAGCCGGCCACCGCCGCGACCTGGTTGATGCCCAACGCCATGCCACGCTGGTTGGCCGGAAACGCGTCAGTCAAAATCGCCGACGACGTCGCCATCAACATTGCGCCGCCGACGCCTTGCACCACCCGCCAACAGATCAGCCACAGCGCCCCGGCTTCGAGCCGGAACGGATCCAGCGCCAACGCGACGGCGGCGACGGTGAAGATGGCGAAGCCGAGGTTGTAGATGCGCACCCGGCCGTACATATCGCCGATCCGCCCGAAGAACACCACCAGGACCGCGGTCACCAGCAGGTAACCCATCAGCATCCACAGCAGGTAGCTGACGTTGGCCGGATCCAGTGCGTCCAGCCCGATGCCGCGAAAGATCGCCGGCAGAGAGATCAAGACGATGGAGGCGTTGATCGTCGCCAACAACACCCCCACCGTGGTGTTCGACAGGGCGACCCATTTGTAGGACGGATGGTCGCGATCCACCGCCAAGCGGCGTCCCGTGGGAGCTGGCAATGGAGTTTCGGTGAACACAAAACGCTTATGTTAGCTATACAAAGGACTCTGACCTAATTCTTTTCCGGCAGCCGGTACTGCCTGCGCTAGCCTGGGCAGCGTCCATAAATCCACGCGGGAGCGCACCCAAGTGCGCTGAGAGGACGGCTCGGGGGCCGTCGACCGTATGAACCTGACCGGGTAATGCCGGCGTAGGGAGAGGAAAATGACCGTCACGTCTACCAGCACCGCACCATCAGTGACCACCGGCCCCATCGCAGGCAGCCACAAGATCTATCGGGAAATCGACCTCTTTCCGGGCGGCCCCACCGGCAAAGTTCCGTTCCGCCGGGTGGAACTGTCCAACGGCGAGCACTTCGACCTTTACGACACCTCCGGTCCCTACACCGACAACCACGCGGTGATCGACGTGCACCGCGGGCTGCCGCCACGACCGGGCGTGGTCCGCGACCGCGGCACCCAGCTGCAGCGCGCCCGCGCCGGAGAGATCACCGCCGAGATGGCGTTCATCGCCGCTCGCGAAGGCATGCCCGCCGAACTGGTGCGCGACGAGGTCGCCCGCGGTCGGGCGATCATCCCGGCCAACCACAACCACCCCGAAAGCGAGCCGATGATCATCGGCAAGGCGTTCGCGGTCAAGGTCAACGCCAACATCGGCAATTCGGCGGTCACTTCCTCGATCGCCGAGGAGGTCGACAAGATGGTGTGGGCCACCCGGTGGGGTGCGGACACCATCATGGACCTGTCCACCGGCAAGGACATTCACGAGACCCGCGAATGGATCATCCGCAACTCGCCGGTGCCGGTCGGCACCGTGCCGATATATCAGGCGCTGGAAAAGGTCAAGGGCGACCCGACCAAGCTGACCTGGGAGATCTACCGCGACACCGTCATCGAGCAGTGCGAGCAGGGTGTCGACTACATGACCGTGCACGCCGGGGTGCTGCTGCGGTATGTGCCGCTGACGGCCAAGCGGGTCACCGGCATCGTGTCGCGGGGCGGATCGATCATGGCGGCCTGGTGCCTGGCCCATCATCAAGAGTCGTTCCTCTACACGCATTTCGAGGAGCTCGCCGACATCTTCGCCCGCTACGACGTGACATTCTCGCTGGGCGACGGGCTGCGGCCCGGCTCGATCGCCGACGCCAACGACGCCGCCCAGTTCGCCGAGCTGCGCACCCTTGGTGAGCTCACCAAAATCGCGAAAGCCCATGGCGCCCAGGTGATGATCGAAGGCCCCGGCCACATTCCGATGCACAAGATCGTCGAGAACGTACGGCTGGAAGAGGAACTCTGCGAGGAGGCGCCGTTCTACACGCTGGGTCCGCTGGCCACCGACATCGCTCCGGCCTACGACCACATCACCTCGGCGATCGGCGCGGCGATCATCGCCCAGGCCGGCACCGCGATGCTGTGCTACGTGACTCCCAAGGAGCATCTCGGGCTGCCCGACCGCAAGGACGTCAAAGACGGGGTGATCGCCTACAAGATCGCGGCGCACTCGGCCGATCTGGCCAAGGGCCATCCGCGCGCCCAGGAAAGGGACGACGCGCTGTCCACCGCCCGATTTGAATTCCGCTGGAACGACCAGTTCGCGTTGTCGCTGGATCCCGATACCGCGCGCGAATTCCACGACGAGACACTGCCGGCCGAACCGGCCAAGACCGCGCACTTCTGCTCGATGTGCGGGCCGAAGTTCTGTTCCATGCGCATCACCCAGGATGTTCGCGACTACGCCGCCGCGCACGGGCTCGACAGCGAGGAAGCCATCGAAGCTGCTATGGAGGAGAAGTCGGCCGAGTTCGCCGCGCATGGCAACCGGGTGTATCTACCTATAGCGTGAGCTACCTGCCCCTGCCCGGTCCGGGCGAGACGCCGATGCGGGTGCTGGCCATCGCCGGGTCGGACTCCGGGGGTGGCGCCGGCCTGCAGGCCGACGTGCGCAGCTGCACCCTTCTCGGGGTTCACGCGCTGTGCGCGGTGACCGCGGTAACCGTGCAGAATTCGGTGGGCGTCAGGGGCTTTCACACAGTTCCCGGCGACGTCATCGCCGCCCAGATCGAAGTGGTCTGTCACGATATCGGCTTGCAGGCAGCCAAGACCGGCATGCTGGCGTCGGGCGAGATCATTGGGGCGGTCGCTGCGGCCTGGCGTGAACATGGCGGCGATGTGCCGCTGGTGGTCGATCCGGTCTGTGCGTCGATGCACGGAGATCCGCTGCTGGACGACGACGGGCTGGCATCGCTTCGGACCGAACTGTTTCCGTTGGCGACCTTGGTGACACCAAACCTGCACGAGGTCCGGCTGTTGGTCGACATCGACGTCGTCGACGCAGACTCGCAGGCCGAGGCGGCCCGCGCGTTACACGCCTTGGGTCCCAAGTGGGCGCTGGTCAAGGGCGGGCACCTGCACGGGTTGGACACCAGCCCGGATTTGCTGTTTGACGGCAACGATTTTTGTGAATTCGAGTCGCCGCGGGTGGACACCGTGCATGACCATGGTGCCGGTGACACACTGGCCGCGGCGACGGCCTGCGCGCTCGCGCACGGCTACCAGGTCCCGGACGCGGTCGCGTTCGCCAAGGGCTGGGTGACCGAATGCTTGCGGGCGTCCTATCCGCTCGGCCACGGGCACGGTCCGGTCTCCCCGCTGTTCCGGCTGTCATGAACCTCGAGCAGATCGACGGTGCCGCACACCGCCCCGACGGCACACCGTCTGGTGTGGTCGTGTTGACCCACGGCGCCGGCGGAAGCAGGGAATCCATACTGCTGCAGCGTCTTTGCGATCAGTGGGCACAGCGCGGCTTTCTGGCGGTGCGCTACAACCTGCCCTACCGAAGACGTCGACCCAAAGGGCCCCCGTCGGGCTCGGCGGCCAACGACCGCGCCGGCATCGTCGAGGCGATAACCGTGTGCCGCAAACTCGCCGACGGCCCGTTGATAGCCGGCGGCCACTCCTACGGCGGCCGGCAGACGTCGATGGTAGTGGCTGCGCATGACGTTGCCGTGGATGTGCTGACGTTGTTCTCCTACCCGGTGCATCCGCCGGGTAAGCCAGAGCGGGCCCGTACCGAACATCTCCCGGAGATCACCGTGCCCACGGTCTTCACCCACGGCAGCTCGGATCCGTTCGGCACCATCGGCGAAGTGCGCGACGCCGCCGCGCTGATTCCCGCACCAACCGAAGTCGTCGAGATCGTCGGCGCCCGACACGATCTCGGGTCGAAGAACATCGATGTGCCGACATTGGCGGTGGATGCGGCACTACGGCTGATCCGCTGAGCGCCCGGCCCGTCTGACCACCTCAGTGGCAAGCTCGACCAGCTTGATGTTTCTGTCCTGGGATGCGCGACGAAGCACGTCGAAGGCATCGGTGTCGGAGATGTCATCGCGCACCATCAGCATCCCGATCGCCTTGCCGATTTCGCGGTTGCTGTCCAGGCCTCGCCGCAGCGTCGCCGCGTCCTGGCCATGCGCGGCAGCATGGGTGGCTACCGTGGCGAACGCAGCCAGCACGCTCGCCCGCTCTACCGACGTCTCGGTGAGGACACCGGGCGCATCGGAGAAGACGTTGAGCACACCGAGTGTCTCGCGATCGACCAACAACCGGCATCCCAGCGCACCGCGCACCGGTGTTTCGGCGATTACCCTCTTCGCCAGACTCGGCCACCGGTCGCTGGTGGCCAAATCCGTTTCCAGTTGGGCGTTCCGGTCATCGCAGGCGTTGACCCACGGTCCGTCGCCGAGCTCACGCGCGAGGGCGTCGATCTTGCGCGCAATGGCGTCGCTGGCCGCCGCCGTCTTGTAGGTGCCGTTACGGCGCAGCATCAAACTTGCCCGATCACAGCCCGGCACAATCAATGTGGCCGCCACACACACCGCGGCGTAGATCTCGGCCGGGGTCGAGCCCTCGTAGACGATGTCGGCCAGCGACGTGAACACCCTCGCCGGATTGACCTGCGTGCGCGATGCCACGACGATGCCTCACAGCAGCCGCGGCAGTGGCACGCTGAGCCGTTGGTCGACCACGTCGGCAACGTCGGCCTCGGTGTCCGACTCGAAATCCGCCGGCAGGTCTGCGGTCATGTCATCGTCGAAAACGTCGGCATATACGTAGTCGCGAACGTTGTCACTCAACTCCGTCATGACTGCTCCTCACAGGGTCGCGATGGCCGATGCCGGGCGGCGGCGCAGGCGTACCTACGCCCCGCCGCCGCCCGCGCCGAATGGTCAGGCGTTGATGACCTCGTGTGCGGCTTTCTCGTCGAGGGCCTTGTGTCCGTTGTGCCCGTCGCCGCGATCGATAGTGATCTTGCGTGGCTTGGCGCGCTCTGCGACCGGGATCCTCAGGCGCAGAACTCCCTCGCGGTAGCTGGCCTCGATCTTGTCGGTCTCGAGGTTGTCACCGAGCACGAGTTGGCGGCTGAAGACGCCGCGGGGTCGCTCGGCGGCCAGCATGTCGCGATTCGGATCGACGGTCGGACGCTCCGCCCGCACGGTCACCACATTGCGCTCGATGTCCAGATCCAGCGAGTCGTCCTGGATGCCCGGCAGATCGAACTCGACGATGAATTCGTCGTCTTCACGCCAGGCGTCCATCGGCATCACCGCAGGACGGGCGGCGGTGCCCAAGACTTGCTGTGCGAATCGGTCGAGCTCACGGAACGGGTCGGTACGCATCAACATCGTTGTCACCTCCGACTCTCCAACTGTGTATCCCTGTCTACCAATAATCTATGTCAGTAGAGATATATTTCGTATATCACTGTTACGATGGTAGTGCAACTGTGGTAAATAGATTTGCTGTGAGAACAGCCAGGGATGATGTTTTATGACCGACCGATCCGACAGCAGCCCCGGCATGCCAGCCCCTGATCAGGGCGTCTACGGCATCTCCGTGGCCGCTGAACTGTCCGGGGTCGGCGTGCAGTCACTACGTCTTTACGAACGCCACGGGCTGCTGCGTCCGGCCCGGAGCGAGGGCGGCACTCGCCGCTACAGCGCCCAAGACTTGGCCAGATTGCGGCGGATCAGCGAGCTGGTAGCCGCCGGCGTCAACCTCGCGGGCATCGCCCGCATCCTTGACCTCGAAGACGACAACGCCGCCCTACACGAGATCAACCGCTCCCTGAGCGGCAAGCGCGGCACAACCGAATCGAGGCAGGACAAGGGCCCAAATCACTAGGTCATGGATACCATCAGCCATACCAGGGAACACATTCGTTGCGACCGGCGGCGGCCGGGCCAGCAACTTACTTTGGAGTAAGATATGTCCGTGAGCACGGAGCAGTACGACGTCCTCGTCGTCGGGGCGGGCTTCGGTGGCATCGGCGCGGCGATCCAGCTCAAGCGACTCGGATACGACAATATCGTCATCCTCGACCGCGAGGACGATCTAGGCGGCACCTGGTACGTCAACCACTATCCCGGCCTGGCGGTCGACATCCCGTCGACCACCTACGCGTACTGGTTCGAGCCCTACCCGTACTGGTCCCGACTGTTCGCGACCGGCCCAGAGCTCAAGCGATACGCCGACCACGTCGCCGACAAGTACGACGTGCGCCGCCACATCCGGTTCAACACCACAGTTGAGAGTGCCCACTGGGACGAGGAAAAGCAGGTATGGCGGGTGACGCTGGCCGACGGGCAAACGCTCGTCACGCGCTTTCTGATCACTGCGACCGGCTTCCTCTCCCAGCCGCACACCCCGGACATTCCTGGTATCACCGACTTCGGCGGCAAGGTCGTCCACACCACCGCGTGGGACCACAGCTACGACTTCCACGGCCGGCGGGTCGGTTTGATCGGCACCGGAGCCACCGCGATCCAACTGATCCCGGAGCTGGCGAAGACGGTGGCCGACCTGACGGTGTACCAGCGCACCGCGATCTGGGTGGCGCCGAAGGTGGATTTCCCGATCCCGCCCGTCGTGCAGCGGCTTTTCGCCCGGGTTCCGCTCACCCAGCGGGCGCTGCGATGGGTGACCGACAGCATGCTCGAGTTCACCACGGTGACCGCCGTACTGAACTATCGCTACTTTCGGCGGCTGTCGGTCGCGGGCATGGACGTGTGCAAGATGCACCGTTTCGCACAGGTTCGCGACAAAGAGCTGCGGCGCAAGCTGACACCTGACTATGACCTGGGCTGCAAACGCCCGAGTTGGTCCAACGACTACTACCGCAGCTTCACCAAACCACATGTGCACCTTGAGACGGCCGGCATCGAGCGGATTGACCCCGACGGCATCGTCACCAAGGACGGACGCAAAGCCGTCATCGACGCTCTGGTGCTGGCAACCGGATTCGATCTGTGGGATGCAAACTTCCCCGCGATTGAGGTGGTCGGGCGCCACGGTCGCAACCTTGGCAAGTGGTGGCGGGAGCACAAGTTCCAGGCCTACCAGGGCGTGTCGATTCCGTACTTCCCCAATTTCCTAAGCTTGGCCAGCCCGTATGCCTTCGCAGGGCTGTCGTTCTTCAACACCATGGAATACCAAATGCGGCACATGGGCCGGCTATTCGGTGAGGTCAAGCGCAGGGGCGCAACTACATTCGAGGTGACCGAAGACGCGAATGCCCGCTTCCTGGAGCGCATGAACCGCAAGCTGGACAACTCGGTGTTCTACACCGGCGACTGCGCCACATCGCGGTCTTACTATTTCAACCACAGCGGCGAGGCGACGCTGCTACGTCCCACCTCGGTACGCAACGCCGTGCGAGAAGGGTCACGATTCCCATTGAGCGATTACGCGATTGCCTAAAGGAGCGCAATGTCACGCAAGAGCAACCGGCTAGCACGCTTCTCGGGTCTGGCGTTGGCCGGTGCCGGGGTGTCTCATTTCACGAGTCCGCAGTTGTGGGAGCCGATCGTCAAGCCGATGTTCCCGCGCGGCACCCGCCAGCACATCTACACCAACGGTGGGATCGAGACCGCGCTGGGGTTGAGTTTCAGTTCCCGGCGGACCCGCAGCCCGGCCATCGTCGGGTTGATCGGCTACGCCGCATACCTGGTAGGCACGGCTATTCGCAACAGCCAAACAGCGTAGCCTGCATCAACTTTCGGACGCACGCCTGCGGATACGCGGAGTTGTCCGCCGTCAGTTCGTAATTCACCAACCGTCCCAGGTCGACGACGAGTGCCATCGCCGCATGCACGAGGAAACGTGCGTGGGTCGTCGGCAGCTCCGGGCGCGCCTGGGTCAGTAACCGCACCCAGGAATCGATCGTCGACCGCTGCACGTTGCGCAGCAATTCCTGGTCGGTCCAGTTCAGGTTCACCCGTTCGGTGTAGTAGATCGAGGCCAGTTCGGGGTTGGCGAACGACGTCGCGACGAATACCTCGACCAGCACCGTCAGCATCCGCCCCGGCTCAGTGATATCAGCGGCGATGGCCGACAGGTGTCCGGAAACCCGGTCGGCCGCGCGTCGCAGGCCGGTGGAGAGGATCTCACCTTTACCGGAGAAGTAACGATAGATCCCGGACACCGGAATTCCTACCGCCGAAGCGATTTGGGCCATGCTGGTTTCGAAATAGCCGTGTCGGCTGAACAACACCATCGATGCGTCCAGCAAGGCTTCGTACACGCCGGCGTTCGGGGTGAAGATACGCCAGCTCGGTGGGCGTGCGATGGTGTCGTCCGGGTGCGGAAGCTGGGCGGCGAGGACCGCCGAAGCGGCCCCACGCAGTACCGAGCGGATCTCGTCGGGCGCTAGCCGGACGCGATGGTCGACGGTGCTGCCGATGACGCTCAGTAAACCTGACGACAGCATCCAGCGCTGCGATGAGGTCAGGGTTGGCCGGATTGCCAAGAGCGGCCGCTGAATTCGATGGTTGACCAGCCGCAACTGATCTTTCAGGGTGGACTCGTCTTCACCGCGCAGGTAACGAGCCTGCCAGCGATACAGTCCGCCCGATTCCCGGTTGACGAGTGTTACCTCGATGAGTGAGTCGACGAGCCGATCGAGGGTGGTGGCGGGATCTGATTGTGGCGTCTCGATTTCGGTGAGGTCGGTGCAGTCGACCAGCTGCTGACCGAGTGTCAGTACCGCGCCGCGGAAGAGGTCGTACTTGCCCGAGTAGTGCCGGTACAGAGCCGGTGCGGAGATTCCTACCATCGCCGCGATCGCTTCCATGCTGACCGCGTGATAGCCCAGCGCGCTGAACGCCTCGGCGGCAGCCCGGGCGATCTGCGTCTTGCGGTCTTTCGGCCGCCGGCGCGCCAGCGCAGCCGACTGGGCGCGGGCGGTCGTCACCGCCTCACCCTAACCACAAATTCCAGCCCGACAACAGACTACCTTCCGATCAGAATCATGATTAACATAATGCCCGAGCGCGAGCTATCGCGACAGCCCGCTGGAAATCGAGGACACCCATGCTGAACAAGATCCGCCAAGTGCTTGGCTTTCAGCTCACAGTCGCCGAGCTGATCGGCTTGGCTTTGATCGTCGGGACACCGTATCTGCTGATAGGAACCATATGGTCGACGACGCACACGGACCATCTACGCGACATGCACGGGGCCGATCTGGTGGTCTCGTTCCTCGGGTCGATCGTCTCATGGCCGGTCCTGCTGTTTGCCGATGTCTGCATGACATGAGGCCGGACAACTCGGAGACACCGCTCACCCTCGCCGACACCAGGATTAACATCACCCGACGAACGGCGCGCTGGGACAACCGGCCGGCCACCGTGGCCGATGCGCTCGACTTCTGGTCGTTCGCCGCCGGCGCCGCCAACGTCGTGATGCAGCTGTCATGGCCGGGTGTCGGCTACGGGGTCATCGAAAGCAAGGTCGAATCCGGCAGCCTGATGAAACATCCGTGGAAGCGCGCACGGACGACCTTCAGCTACTTGGCGGTGGCAATTCTCGGCAGCGCGGAAGACAGGGCGGCCTTTCGTAACGCCGTCGACGCCGCCCACCGGGAGGTTCGATCGGGACCCGAAAGCCCCGTGCAGTACAGCGGGTTTGACCGTGATCTTCAAATGTGGGTTGCTGCTTGTCTTTTCGTCGGGCTCGAAGACGCATATGAGCTGCTGCGCGGCAAGTTGACCGACGAACTCACCGAGCACTTCTACACCTCGGCGTTCACCCTCGGTACCACGCTGCAAGTCAGCGAAGACCAATGGCCGGCCACCCGTGCGGATTTCGATAGCTACTGGAATCAGGCATGCGAACGGGTGGCTATTGACGAGACGGTACGCGCCTATCTACAGGACCTCATCAATCTGCGGATGATCACGCCTGTGCTGCGACCGTTCGCTCCGCTGTTGCGGTTCCTCACCGCCGGGTTTTTAGCCCCCGTCTTTCGTAGCGCGCTGCAGATCGAATGGACTGCCCGCCAGCAGCGTCGATTCGAATATCTGTTTCTGCTCGTGGCATTCGTCAATCGGTTTCTGCCCAAGTTCATTCGGCAGGGCGGCAGTTATGTCCTGCTGGCCGACGTACGTCGACGGATCCGGCGGCGGCGCAGGCTGATTTGAGATCACCGTCAAAGACACAGAAGGAGGACTGTGAAGAATCGTCATTTGCTACTCGCTATCGGCGGCGCGCTGCTTGTGGTCATTGGGGTGATGGCGTTGTGGTGGCCGGTTTTCTTGAACCAGTACGACCAATTCGGCATGCAGATCAGCTGCGGGAGGGCCTACAGCGCGGATCTGTCCCAGGCCGCCGCCGGAGGTGACGCTCTGGTGGCCAAATGCGGCACCGCGCTACTGATTCGCCGGGTCTGGGCGATACCGACTGCGATCCTCGGCTGGGTGATCGTCACCGTCCTGGTGGCGGCGTGGCTGCACCATGCACCCAAGACCGAAGAAGCCCTGGTGTAACGAGAATCGATTGAAGCTCAATCAGAATGGTGCCGGTTCGTCGTCGGGCCCGGGTGGGGGTAGGTCGAAGTAGCTTCGGTGTTGGGCTTGTCGGGCCATTCGGGTAGTGCGGTTGGCGCGCCGTTCGGTGGCGATGCGCTGGGCGCGGTGTTGGGCGCGGGTGCGCCGCCGCTGGGGCATCGCGGCGCGCTGGTCGCAGTAGTCGTGCGGCGGGTCGGCCTCGATGGCCGAGATGGCGCCGGTGGAGTGGCACAGGCTGGGAAACAGCAGCGCGCTGCCGGGGGTGGTGACGTAGGTCTGGCCCGACGGTGAGGTGAGGATCACGGTGCCGTCGGGGAGTTGTTGATCGCGCCAACCCCAGAAGGTTTTCACCAGATGATGGGTGCGGCAATAACATTTGAGGTTGGAGGCATGGGTGGGCCCACCGGCGGCGAACGGGACTGTGTGGTCGATATCGCAGCACCAGGCCGGCACGTCGCAGCCCACCCAGCGACAGGTCAGATCCCGGCAGCGCACGAACTCGGCCAGCGCTTTGGACGGGGTGTAGCCGGGTTCGGGTGGGGCATCACCGGGATGCATCAACGGGGTCAGCTTCGCCGAGCGGGCCAGCTCGGCCACCAGCTCCGGGGGGATCAGCCCATCGGCACCGACCTCCGACGCCGATGCGCCGGTGCGGCCGTCGAGGGCGGCGGGTTCGGCGAGCACATGAATCAGCACCGGGCCCGCCGGGCGCTGCCCGGCCGCGCAGTCGGGGCGCGCGCAGCGGCAGGCCAGCCGATCCGCCCCGCCCGCTAATGCCCCCAGCGCATCGGCGCGGCGCTGCTCAACCGTGCGCGGATCATGCGCGCACACCGTGGCCGCCAACGCAGTCAACCGGGCATCCAGCGCATGCGCGTCCACCGTGCACACCGTGCCGCCGAACTCCGAAAGACCCTCCTGGGCGGCGTCGGTGAACCACACCTCCCGGCCCCTCTGGCGCTCCCGGCGCCGCCGCAGCGCATCCGCGTCGGCGCGGGCCACGATCTTGTCGATCTGCGCCGCCAGCCGGCCCCGGCTCAGCGACGGCCAGCGCACCACATTGACCGCCAACACCGCATCCACCCCGGCCAACACCTCGGCATCGTCGATCAACTCGGTGCGAAACACGATCGTCTGAAACATCCGAAAATCGATATCGCCCGCGGCGAACACCGCCCCCACCTTCGGCAGCCGCTCACGCATCGCCCGCGCATAGCGCAACCGGCTGCCCGCCAACCCCCGACTGATCCGCAACGCCGCCGCCACCTCCGCGGCCACCGCCTCCTCGGTGTCCACCGCCCACCGCTCGGTCTCCGAACACCGCGACAGCCGATACGCGAACAACTCCCCAATCGCTTTCAACTGCGCGGCCGCCGCCCGATTCTCAAAGCGCGCCGCCGAACAAATCCGATCCACCAACGCCCCCGACCGCGGCGTCGCCGACGGGTGCCGCCGCTCGAACAACTCATCAAAACGAGCGATCACCTCCGCCCGCGCCGCGTCATCATCGAACATACATTCGATCGTGCCACACCGGACTGACAAGTTTATTTGGGCAGTTCGTGGCGGGTGCGGTCCTCGCGCATCGGAATACCGTTGCGCCCACCGAGGTCCTGCGCGTACAGGCCGGTCACGTAGGCCACCCCGCGGCCGTTGATCTCCAACGCTGTGCGGTCGAGGTGGTCGTAGGTATCGGTCTCCTTGTGGTAGTTGGGGTCGAACGGCTCGTCGGCGGCGCCGCCCCACAGCTTGACCTGTTCCGCGGATTTCTTTGCCTCGGCGCCAGAGAACAAGCCACCGGCCGGGATGCCGGCAATCGTGAAGCCGTCGTAGTCGGACCGGCCGTCGAACGAGGTGTCCTGCGGGGTCTTGCCGGCCGAGCGCAGGTAGGCCGCAAGCGAACGCTCGATGCCCGCCGACCCTTCCGGCGTCACCGGCTCACCGCGCTTGTCCGGCGGCATCGACAGGTCCCCGTCATAGGTGAAGTAACCCGGATTGGGCGATGCCAGCATGTCGAAATTCATATACAGGGCAATGTCTTTGAGCCCCTCGATATCCAACGATTGGATGTATCTTCTCGAGCCGATCAGGCCGAGTTCCTCGGCACCCCAGAAGCCGAACCGCACCGCGTTTTGCACCTGCGGCGAACTGCCCAGCTGCAGCGCGGTTTCCAGCACCGCGGCCACACCGGACCCGTTGTCGTTGATGCCCGGGCCCTCGGGAACGCTGTCCAGGTGCGCCCCGATCATCACCACGTCGTGAATCGAACCGGTCTTGGTCTGCGCGACGACGTTGCGGGCCTTGATCGGCTTGGTCTCCGCCTTGAGTTTGACGGTGACGGGTCCTGGCTTGTCCCGTAACTGCGAGCCGGCTGATCTGGTGATGCTGACGACAGGGATCTTGACGTCGGTGTGCTCGCCGAGCGTCCCGCCCATCTCTTTTTCGTCGACGTTGTCGGCGATGATCAACGCCACTGCGCCCCGCTGTACGACGACGTCTTGTTTCTGGGCGAACGGGCAAGTGCCACGGTCGACGAGGACCACCGCGCCCTTGACCGGCAGGTTGTCGTAGTCGGAGGCGGTGCATCCCGGGCTGTCGTCCACGGGCGCGGACACCAGCGGCCCGCTCACCCCATCGGGCGGAGTCGGCAGACTGTACTCCAGCGCCCGCGCTTCGAAGGTCTTGCTGCCGATCGTCACCGAGCCGGGCTCGGCGTGGAACACCCGCGCCTCGAATTCGGGCGTTTGCACGTCAAAGCCCTTCTCGCGCAGTGCGTTCACCACATAATCGACGCTCGCCTCGTAGCCGGGAGTGGTCACCGCACGGGTGTTGCCGTTCGCCGAGGCGATCTCCTGCAGTTTCGACAGGTGCGCCATCATCGCGTCGACGCTGATGCGCTCCCGCAGGGCCGCGGCGAAGGCCGAGGCAGGTGACGGGGGCGGTGCGGCGGACTTCGACGAGCCGGCGCAACCGGCAATCAACAACGCCGTCGTCGCAAGCACGGTGAGGATCGCCTTCGATTTGTTAATCACCGCGCCCACGTTAGCGGCCCGCGGCGAAGCGATCAGTCAGCGGTCACGGCGCCGGGAGCAAATCGATCAAGACGCATATACGCATGGATCGTCGTGCCGCCCGGCGAAGTGTGGGTGCGCACCAAGTCGGCAAGTGCGTTCACGACGAACAGTCCGACGGCGCCGGGCCCGCCGGTATTGGGCGGGCGGCGCCCCGCCAGCGGATCGATCAGAAATCCGAGATCGCGGACCTCACAAACCAGATGCCCACTGTGCTCCCAGAAGGCCAGCCGCGATCTCCCGCCGCCGTGTTGCAGGCTGTTGGTGGCCAGTTCGGTGATGACCAGTTTCAGGTCGGCGATTCGGTCGGCGGACAGGCCGAGCAGCCGGCCATATCGGCCGCCGTGTCTGCGTGCACCGGCCAGGTCCTCCGCCTTGGAAACCGTGTACGTCAAGGGTGCCGGCCCAGTGGCCAACGCTTGGTTGCACCGCTGAAGCGCAGCGTCGACGGCGTAGTCCGCGCTGCGCTCACGCGATGCGTTCGAGCCGATCAACGGGTGGGTGGCGCGGATATCGGCGAGGATCTCGTCGTCGAGCAGAGACGCGTCATATGGGCACAGGCCTGCCACGTCGCAGTCTTCGAACGCGATGTTGGCCAAGGCTTCGTGCTGGATGCAGGCGGGATATTCGACCGCGGTGCGACCCGGCCAGACCGGTTCGGCGATCAGCCGGACGGGCCCAGTGCGGTGCTGGTAGATGAAAGCCCATTCGGCGGCGAGGATGCGCCCTGGGTTGCGGCCCATTTCGGTGATGTCGACGAACGTCACGTCGCGCGCCGCAGCGCCCAACGCCTCGCGCAGAATGCTCAATTTCGGAGTGGGAACCGCAGCCCACACAGTCTCTGCCCGCGCCAGCCCCTCGGTGATGAACGGCACCACCGAGTGGACGTACTCGTCGGGTGTTCGGTAGATCACAGCCGAGTGGTCGTAGCCCCGATCTACCGTCGGCGCACTCGCCATACGCAGCCGCTCCGCTCGATCGGTCCGTCCCATTGGGCTGCCTACCCCGGTCGTGAGCGCCTTAATCCTTTATCTGACGCAGAATCAGCTCGGCGACGGCGCGCATCCCCGCGGCGTTGGGGTGAAAAGGCGCCGGCCGCCACGGCAGCGGCCAGCCCGCTCCCAGCGTCCACGGGTCGGTCGACCAGGCATGATGATCGCGGCTTGCTTCGCCGGCCCGGACGATCTCGCATCCGGTTGCCTGCGCGGCCGCCGCCGTGCGATCTTCCAGCTGCGCGGCGATGTGACGGCCCAGATCGGCGTCGGCGTCGGAAAGCGGTGCGGCTCGTTGCCCTTCGGGCGGCAGCATGGTCAGGTAGTCGACGAACATCACCCGGGCATTCGGCGCTCGGCGGCGCACCGTCGTACCGACCGCCCGCAGCGCGTCCCCGACGTCGCCGAGCGCCTGCTCCCGGGCCTCACGGTCGAGCAGGGCAGCTATCGGCGGCAACAGCCGGGCCGGGCGGGGCAGCGCGGCGGCCATCAGCATCTGCACGTAGCCGACGTCGTTGCCGCCGATGGTGATCGTGACAAGTTGTTCGGAGCCATCGAGCGCCTCGATCTGCGGCGGCGCCCCGCGTTGCCGCTCGGCGAGCACGTTGGCGGTGGTCGCTCCGGAGAACGTGACGTCGACCAGGTCGAGGTTCAGCCGTTCGGCAACCAGGTGCGCGTAGTTGCGCGCTGAGCGACCCGACCCCCACGGCGCGCCTTTGGCCCGCGGCCGGATGCCGGGGCCGGCGGCCATCGAACTGCCCAGCGCCACATAGCGGCTCACGGCGCCGGGCTGGACGCCTGAGCCCAGAACCGCTTCGGGATCCGGCCGGCCGTCCGGGCCAGGTAGCCCGCGGTCACCGCGGCGGCCATCGCGGCGGCCATCGCCGGGGGATCTGCTGCCCGCGTCACCGCGCTGGCCAGCAGCACCGCGTCGCAGCCCAATTCCATTGCCAATGCGGCGTCACTGGCAGTGCCGATGCCGGCGTCGAGCACCACCGGGACGCCGGCGGCTGCGACGATCATCTCGATGTTGTGCGGATTGGCGATTCCCAAACCGGTGCCGATCGGTGACCCCAACGGCATCACGGCGGCGCACCCGGTGTCCTCCAGCCTTTTGGCCAGCACCGGGTCGTCATTGGTATAGGGCAACACCACGAATCCGTCGTCCACCAATTGCTCCGCGGCGCGGACCAATTCGACGGCGTCGGGCAGCAGGGTGCGTTCGTCGGCGATAACCTCCAACTTGACCCAGTCGGTGCCCAGCGCCTCGCGGGCCAGTTGCGCGGTGAGCACCGCCTCGGCGGCGCTGCGGCAGCCCGCGGTGTTGGGCAGCGGCGTGATCCCGAGGCGGTTCAGCAGATCGAGCATCCCGGTGCCGCCGTCGGCGTCGACCCGGCGCATGGCGACAGTGGTCAGCTCGGTGCCCGACGCGATCAGCGCCTCCTCCAGCACAGTCAGGTTGGTAGCTCCCCCGGTGCCCATGATCAGCCGCGACGTGAATTCACGCCCGGCGATGGTCAGCTTCGAGTCATCCACCTTGCACCGCCGTAACCACCTCGAGACAGGCACCATCGGAAAGTGTTGTGGTCCAACGAGATCGGGGTAGAACAGCCCGATCCAGCGCCACGGCGATACCACGGTCGGGGTAACCGAGCCGGTCCAGTAGTGCCGCCACGGTGGTCTGGTCGTCGACGTGCAGTTGTTTTTCGTTGACAGAGACGATCACGAGCGGACTCCCACCGGAATGAGTTGACACACAATCTGTTCGGCCGTCCAGGGCGCCAGCAAAAAGCCGTTGCGGCCGTGTCCGGCGGCCACCAACGTCCGCCCGTCCAGTCGCTGCACCAGCGGCACATTGTCAGGGGTCATCGGGCGCAGACCGGCGGCGCACTCGGCCAGCTCGTACTCACCTAGACCGGGCATCACCGCACACGCGTCGTCGAGCAGGTCGCGCACACCCCAGACGGCCGGCGCGGTGTCGCGGCCGTGTTCGTATTGGGTTGCGCCGACCACCACCCCGTCCGCGCGGGGCACCAGGTACACCTGGCGGCCATGCACCCGGGCGCGAATCACCCTCTGCGGCACCGGCATACAACCCTTGCGCCACCGCAGCCGGACCACTTCGCCCTTTACCGGCCGGATGGGCAGGCCCGGCCACAGTGCCGGTGCGTCGATCCCGTTGGCGATCACCACCGCGTCGGCTTCGACAGCCGCCAGATCCTGCACCGGCCCACGCCATTCGACGCCGAGTTGTTCGCAGGCCGTGGTAAGCGCCTCCAGCACCAGGCGGTTGTCCACTGCCAGCTCAGTGGGCGCCCGAAAGCCATGCCGAATGCCTTGTGCCAGCAGGGGTTCCATGTCGCGGGCAGCTGTCTCCCAGACCACCGGATGGCCTTGGGCGCAGAGCCAGTCCGCTACAGTGCGCAGTTCGGCCACGTCGGCGTGGTCGACGGCGACCACCAGCGATTCCCGCGCGGTGATCGCCTGCGCCGGCAGTTCGTCGGCGAAGCTGCTCTGATGCCACAGCCGCAGCGACTCCAACCCCAGCTGAAGCAGTCGTTCCTCGCCCGGCCAGCCTTCGCTGTGCGGGGCGAGCATTCCGGCCGCCACCCACGACGCGCCCGGTTCCCCGGTGCGATGGACCCGCACCGACCAGCCCGCACGGGCCGCGCGACGCGCCACCGACAGCCCGATGACGCCGCCGCCGATGACGGCCAGCGAATCCGGCATCCTCTACTCCCTTCGCCGGCATGATCCGGATCAGGTGTGACGGTAAGGGCGGGCGCGCCCACTCTCAGCCCCCGTGCTCCCGGGACTCCCGTGATTCGTCAGCTGTCCACGCTAGCCGCTAGCGTCGCGGTGTGCACGAACCTGACCGGCCCGCTCGTTCCCGGCTGGCCACAGCGCGGCTGTACCTGTGCACCGACGCCCGGCGGGAGCGCGGGGATCTGGCCGAGTTCACCGACGCGGTGCTGGCGGGCGGGGTGGACATCATCCAGCTTCGCGACAAAGGCTCGATCGGTGAGGGCCTGTTCGGCCCGCTGGAGGCGCGCGAGGAGCTGGCAGCGCTGGAAGTGCTGGCGGACGCCGCCCGCCGGCACGGGGCGTTGTTCGCGGTCAACGACCGCGCCGACATCGCACGCGCGGCCGGCGCCGACGTGCTGCATCTGGGCCAAAACGACCTGCCGCTGACGGTGGCCCGCGACATCGTCGGCCCGGACGTGGTGATCGGCCAATCCACCCACGACCGCGACCAGGTCACGGCCGCGGCCAGCGGGGACGCCGACTATTTCTGCGTGGGACCTTGCTGGGCGACCCCGACCAAACCCGGCCGGCCGGCGCCGGGCCTGTCACTGCTGCAGGTCGCGGTCGAGCAGGCCGGCGAAAAGCCCTGGTTCGCCATCGGCGGTATCGACGCGCAGCGGCTGCCCGAGGTGCTGCATGCCGGTGCTCGTCGGATCGTGGTGGTGCGGGCGATCACTGCCGCCGAGGACCCGCGGGCGGCCGCCGAGCAGCTCAGTTCGGCGCTGTCAGCAGCGAGCTGATCCGGCTGGACAACTGCGACGGCGCCTGGCCGGGCTGGCCGGCCGTGCACCACAGGAACACGCCCGCCTCGATTTCGACGGTGCGCGGCAGGTGGCGACGCCGTTCGTCGTCGGGGTCCAGCGGGACGGTCGCGGGCGCGGTACGCAGCCGATGCCAGCTGGCGGCGAACCCCGGGTGCAGCGGCAGGTGGTCGACGTCCTCCTCGGCGACCCAGCGCAGCTCGGCGCTCTCCCGGTTGGGCACGGTGTGCAGCAGGTCGCCGGCGTCGGCGACAACGGTGGTGTAAGTCCAGTGCGTGCCGCCGGCCCCGGAAACCTCAGCGGTGATCACCGTCGCGCGCACCTGCAGCAGCTCGCTCGACAGCCCGGCTTCCTCGAGAGCTTCCCGGACGGCGGCCTGCTCAGCGGTCTCATGGCTGTCCCGGGCGCCGCCCGGCAAGCCCCAGGTGCCACCCTGATGACTCCATGGCGCCCGGTGCTGCAGCAGGACCGCGGGGCTGCCGTCGGAGCGCGGCGCACGCAAGAGCAGGCCCGCCGCACCATGTCGACCCCAGTACGCCACACCGGTGTCGGAGATCACCCACCCGTCACCATCGCCGCGCACGCGTTCAGGATATGCGGGCCGCCCCGCGAGCATCCCACCATCGGTCAGCCAAACTCTTAGACTTCTTTAATAGAATTTGTGACCAGACGCACCACGCAAAGATGAGGTCCGAACAGACGTGACCGTTGAGTTGGCGCATCCGTCGACCGAACCATTGGGTTCGCGGTCGCCGACCGAACCGGCCCACCCCCGCTGGTGGTTCATCTCGACCACACCCGGCCGCATCCTGTCCATCGGCGTCATCCTCGCGATCCTGGGCGGGCTGTGCGCGTTCGCCACCTCGACCACCATCAACCAGCGGCAGCAGGCGCTGACGACCGTGCTCAACCACACCGAGCCGCTGGCGTTCGCGGCTGGACGGCTCTACACCACGCTCTCGGTGGCCGACGCGGCCGCGGCCACGGCATTCATCGCGCAAGCCGAGCCGCGCACCGTCCGGCAGCGTTACGAACAGGCCATCACCGACGCCGCGGTCGCCGTGACCAGGGCATCGAGCGGGCTCACTGACGAGCCGCTGGTGGAGCTGCTGGGCCGGATCAACGCTGAGCTGGCCGTCTATACCGGTTTGATCGAGATCGCCCGGACCAACAACCGGGCGGGCAATCCGGTCGGGTCGTCGTATCTTTCCGAGGCATCGTCGCTCATGCAGTCGCGGATATTGCCCGACGCGCAAAAGCTCTACCAGGAAACGTCGAAGCGCGTCGACGCCGAAACGACTGCGTCGACCCAGATTCCGGCTCCGGTGATCATCATCGTCGTCACAACCGCGGCGTTCGGCGCGTTCGCCCACCGCTGGCTCGCCCGGCGCACCAAGCGGCGGATCAACCCCGGTCTGGTGGCGGGTGCGCTGGGAATTCTGGTTATGGTGGTGTGGGTGGGCACGGCCCTGGCGATTTCCACGTCCGCCAGTCGCAGCGCGAAAGATACTGCGGCAGAATCGCTCAAGACCGTCACCAACCTGTCGATCACCGCCCAGCAGGCGCGTGCCGACGAGACGCTGTCTTTGATCCGGCGCGGGGACGAAGAGGTCCGCCAGCAATCCTTCTACCAACGCATCGACACCATGCGCGAGCAGCTCAACGAATATCTGGCCCGCGGCGACGCCGTCGACAAGGCTGACCTGGCCGACGCCGGCCAGCTGCTGGAGCGCTGGCGGCGAGCCAACGACCGGATCAACTCGTATATCTCGGTGGGTAACTACCAGGCCGCCACGCAAGTTGCGCTGGGCAGCGGGCAGGAAGATTCCACGCCCGCGTTCGACAAGCTCGACGATGCGCTGCGCAAAACGATGGAGCAAAGCCGTGAGCAGCTACGCACCGACATCCTCAGCGCCCGCCGCGGGTTGGCCGGCGCCACCGTGGGCGCGGTGGTTCTCAGCTTGGGTGCCGCCATTGCGGTGGCTTTGGGTTTGTGGCCCCGACTGAACGAGTACCGATGACGACGCGGCGATCGCAAGCGCGGCGGAGCCGGGTGCGGCGGGTCGCCGCCATCGGCCGCCGGCGATCTGCCACGCTCTGCGCCGCCCTGGCAGCGGTGGCAGTTGTGGCGGGCTGCGGGCAGTCCGCGTCGATGACGTCGGTGCCGGTGCCTACCCTGCCGCCGCCGACGCCGGCCGGTATGCAAGAGCTGCCGCCGCAGCCACCGCGCCCGCCGGACAAGACGGACGCCGGCTGCGATGTCACCGCCAGCCTGCGGCCGTTCCCCACCAGAGCCGAGGCCGACGCCGCCGTGGCCGGTATCCGCGACCGCGGCCGGTTGATCGTCGGGCTCGACGTCGGCAGCAACCTGCTGTCCTTCCGCGACCCGATCAGCGGCCAGATCACCGGATTCGACGTGGACATCGCCGGCGAGGTCGCCCGCGACATCTTCGGCACCCCCACGGCGACCGAATACCGAATCCTGTCGGCGGCCGAGCGCATCAGCGCTTTACAGAAATCGCAGGTCGACATCGTCGTCAAGAGCATGACCATCACCTGCGAGCGACGCAAGCTGGTGAACTTCTCCACGGTCTATCTCGAGGCCAACCAACGCATATTGGCGCCCAGCGATTCGTCGATCACGAAGCCGGGCGACCTGTCCGGCAAGCGGGTGTGCGTGGCCAAGGGCACCACCTCGCTGGGCCGGATCCAGGAGATCGCGCCGCCGCCGCTGATCGTGGAGGTGGTGAACTGGGCCGATTGCCTGGTGGCGCTGCAGCAGCGACAAGTTGACGCGGTCAGCACCGACGACACGATTCTGGCCGGGCTGGTGTCTCAGGATCCTTACCTGCACATCGTCGGACCCAATATGGACACCCAGCCCTACGGCATCGGGATCAACCTGAACAACACCGGGCTGGTGCGATTCGTCAACGGGACGCTGGAACGCATTCGCCGTGACGGCACCTGGAATGCGTTGTACCGCAAGTGGTTGAACGTGCTCGGGCCGGCGCCGGCCCCACCGGTCGCGAGGTATCTGGACTGATGAGCGACTCCGCGCAGCACGGTTTCGAAGACCGGGACGAACAAGCCCGCTCGGACAGCCAGCCGATCGACGCCACAGTTGATTCGGAGTCCCAGGTACGGCCTGCCGCGACCCAGGCGATTTTCCGTCCCCCGTTCGACGACGACGACGAAGACTTCGACGAAACCACCGCTCCCGAGGTCGACATCGAGCCGGACCTGCTGAAACCGCCGGCGCGGGTGCTGCAGCCGGTCCGCCGGTTGGGCGGCGGACTGGTGGAAATCCCGCGGGTGCCCGACACCGATCCGCTCGAAGCCCTGATGCCCGATCCGTCGGTGCCGGAAAACAAGCGGTTCTGCTGGAACTGCGGGCGGCCGGTTGGCCGCTCCAGCAAGGACGGCAAAGCGCTGTCGGAAGGCTGGTGTCCGCACTGTGGCAGCCCGTATTCGTTTCTGCCGCAACTGAGTCCAGGTGACGTCGTCGCCGGGCAGTACGAGATCAAGGGCTGTATTGCGCACGGCGGTCTGGGCTGGGTGTATTTGGCGTTCGACCGAAATGTGAACGACCGCCCGGTGGTGCTCAAAGGCTTGGTGCACTCCGGTGACGCCGAGGCGCAGGCGATGGCGATGGCCGAGCGACAGTTCCTGGCCGAGGTGGTGCACCCGTCGATCGTGCAGATCTTCAACTTCGTCGAGCACCCCGACCGCCAAGGTAATCCGGTCGGCTACATCGTGATGGAATACGTCGGCGGCCAGTCGCTCAAACGGGGCCGCGGCGAGAACTTCCCGGTCGCCGAGGCCATTGCCTACGTGCTGGAAATCCTTCCGGCCCTTGGCTATTTGCATTCGATCGGCCTGGTCTACAACGACCTCAAGCCGGAGAACATCATGCTCACCGAGGAGCAGCTCAAGTTGATCGACTTGGGCGCGGTGTCGCGGATCAATTCGTTCGGCTATTTGTACGGCACACCTGGCTACCAGGCCCCGGAGATCGTTCGCACCGGGCCGACGGTGGCCACCGATATCTACACGGTGGGACGCACACTGGCGGCGCTCACCATGACATTGCGGACCCGCAACGGCCGCTACGTCGACGGGTTGCCCGACGACGATCCGGTGCTGCAGGAATACGACTCGTTCGCGCGGTTGCTGCGCCGCGCGATCGACCCCGATCCACGCCGGCGGTTTGCCAGCGCCGAGGAGATGTCCGGGCAGTTGTCCGGCGTGCTGCGCGAGGTCGTCGCGCATGACACCGGGGTGCCCCGACCGGGGTTGTCGACGATCTTCTCGCGCAGCCGCGCCACGTTCGGGGTGGAGTTGCTGGTGGCACACACCGACGTGTACCTGGACGGACAGGTGCATTCGGAGAAGCTGACCGCCAAGGAGATCGTGACCGCGCTGCCGGTGCCGCTGGTTGATCCCACCGATGTCGCGGCACCGCTGCTGCAAGCGACGGTGCTGTCGCAGCCCGTGCAGACGCTGGATTCGTTGCGCGCGGTGCGGCACGGCTCGCTGGACTCCGAGGGGATCGACCTGTCCGAGTCGGTCGAGCTGCCGCTGATGGAGGTCCGCGCACTGCTCGACCTCGGCGACGTCGCCAAAGCGACCCGCAAGCTCGACGACCTCGCCGAGCGGGTCGGCTGGCGGTGGCGGTTGGTGTGGTATCGAGCTGTGGCCGAGCTGCTCACCGGCGATTACGACTCGGCCATGAAGCATTTCACCGAGGTACTCGACACCTTCCCGGGCGAATTGGCGCCGAAAATGGCGCTGGCCGCGACCGCCGAGCTGGCCGGCAGTCCGGAAAGCCGCAAGTTCTATGAAGCGGTGTGGAAGACCGACGACGGGGTGATCTCGGCGGCCTTCGGCCTGGCCCGCGCGCTGTCCGCGGAAGGTGACCGCGAGGGTGCGGTGCGCACTCTCGACGAAGTGCCAAGCAGCTCAAGGCATTACACCACTGCGCGGCTGGCCAGCGCCGTGACGCTGGTGTCGGGGCGGTCGATGAGTGAGATCACCGAAGAGCACATCCGCGACGCTGCGCGGCGGGTGGAGGCGCTGCCACCGACCGAGCCACGGGTGCTGCAGATCCGTGCGCTCGTGCTGGGCAGCGCGATGGACTGGCTGGCCGACCACGAGGCCAGCACCAACCACATCCTCGGCTATCCGTTCACCGAACACGGGCTACGGCTCGGCGTCGAGGCGTCGCTGCGCGGGCTGGCGCGCATCGCGCCCACCCAGGCACATCGGTACACGCTGGTCGACATGGCCAACCGGGTGCGGCCCACCAGCACCTTCTAGCTGTTTTCGCCCCTCCCGGTCGAGTGTGAATCGTCGGCGTCGAGTGTGAAGCCAGGGCGGGATTTTCGCGATTTTCCCGCCCTACGTTCACACTGGAAACCCTGAGCGCTCACTCGATTTTCGCGACTGCAACGCACGCCGCACCCGTCGCACGATATCGGCCGGATGGTCCGCGGCGACCACGCGTATGACGATCCACCCGATATACTCCAGAATCTCGAGCCGCCGAATGTCTTTGCGGTACTGTAACGGATCGCTCCGATGATGCTCGCCGTCGTACTCGACGGCGACCATGCAGTCATCCCACCCCATGTCGAGGTAATACGTCGTCTGCTGAGTCACAACGGGAATCTGCGTCTGCGGTCGCGGTAGGCCGGAGTCGATGAGCAACAGCCGCAGGTAGGTCTCCCGCGGCGACTCGGCACCCGGATCGACCAGCTCGAGCGCCATTTCCAGTTGTCGCAACCCCCGCGCGCCACGGCGGTGTTCGATGATGGCCGCGACGTCGTCGAGCTTGAGCCCCGTTGCGCGCGACAGCGCGTCAAGTTGTGCAACCGCTGCGCGGCGGGGGACGCGCCGGCCGATGTCGTAGGCGGTGCGCTCGGGTGTGGTGAGCGATATCCCGGCGACCGTCGTCACTTCGGTATCGAGCAACGTGTCGCGCCGGGTCAACACACCAGGGGGCGGGCGATTGTTGGAATGGATCAGCTCGATGGCGATGTCATCGTCGACCCACTTCGCGCCGTGTAGCGCCGCAGCCGCTGTTCCGGCGATCACGCCCTGACGACCCGACCATAACCAGGCAGCAATAATCCGCTGCTGGAGAGTTGGCTCAGTCCGCCTCGGCAGATACACGTTCGGGAACAGCGCCCGATAGCGTGTCCGCAACTGATGCCGGCTCAATACGCCGCAAGCCAAGACCTCGCTAGCGATGAACGGTTCCCCCACAATCGCGGAGCATCGCATGAGGGTCGGGCAGCGCGCGTGTTCACATCCACAGGATCCACAGGATCCACAGGCGCCGTCAGTTCGCCACCAGCTTCACGACCTGGTCGTTGCCGTAGTCGGTCACGTACACGTTGCCCGACGAATCCACCGCCACACCCCTGGTGTAGCTGAGGTTGGTGACGGGCAGGATGGTCTGCTTGTTCGACCCCGCCGCCAGCCTCACCACCCTGCTGCCGTCGGTCAGGTAGACGGTGCCCGCCCCGTCCGCTGCCAGACCGGAAGGGTCTTTGAGACCGGTGAACGGCAGCACCTCCTCAGTCGTCGACCCCGCCGCCAACCGAAGCACGCGATTGTTGCCGGTGTCGGCGACATAGACAGCGCCCGACCCGTCCACCGCCACACCCTTGGGCCGTTCCAGCCCGTCGAACGGCAGCTCGGTCTGGTTCGTCGAGCCGGCCTCGAGCTTGAGAACCCGGTTGTTGCCGGTATCGGCGACGTAAACGGTCCCCGACGCGTCCACGGCCAAGCCCTGTGGGCGGTTGAGCTTGGTGAACGGCAGCGCGGTTTGCCTGGTCGCCCCCTGTTCGAGCTTCACCACTTCATCGTCGTCGGTGTCGGCGACATAGACACTGCCTTGGCTGTCCACGGCCAAGCCGTACGGTTCCTTCAAGTTGGTGAAGGGCAGCACGGTCTGTTTGGTCGATCCGGCCGCAAGCTTCATCACCCGATCGTTGTCGATATTGCTGACGTAGACGTTGCCTGACTTGTCGACCGCCACGCCCTCTGGTCCGGTGAGGCCGGTGAAGGGCAGCACCTCGGGTCGGTAGCTGGACGGCGTGACAACGGCCGGCGTATGGGCGGGCTGATTTGCATCGCCCGCCGCGCCGACCCGCCACACGATGATGCCAACGGCGGTGAGCACCAGCACCGCCACAGCGATCGCCAGCGGCATCAGCGTGGGATGCCACCGTGCCGACGGAGCGGCGTCGTCCGGGTAGTCCTGGTAGGGAACCATTTCGGTGTCCGGTTCCACGGTGCGCCCCCGGGGACGGCGGCGCGCGATCAGCCCGATGAGTTCGCTACGCCGACGCACCATCGTGGGGGCGTCTTGGCTGCTCGCCGACGCCGCATCGCGCGCCGCGCGAGCAAGGTCGCCGGCGGATACGAACCTCTGCTGCGGATTCTTCGCCATCCCGCGCGCGATGACGGCATCGAATCGGGGCGAGATGACATGAGGCCGAAGCAAGCTGGGCTTCGGTGGCGGCGCAGTCAAATGTGCCTTGATCATCTGCCCCACCGTCACCGCATCCGGATAGGGTCTGGCGCCGGTGAGCGTTTCGACCAGCACGCAGGCAAGCGAATAAATGTCCGCGCGGTTGGTCGGCGGGCGGTTGTCGAATCGCTCCGGCGCCATATACGCATAGGAATCCGCCGTCGGTCTGGCTGCATCCAGGTCGGGATCGGCGATGCCCAATCCGAGCAGATAGGCGGCACCGTCATCGGCGACAAGAATGTTCTGCGGCTTGACATTTCGATGGATCAGCCGATCGGCGTGCACGGCGTCGAGTGCGGCGGCGATCTGTTCGATGATCGCCACCGCACGCGACGGGGCGAGCGGGCCGAAGGTGCCCACCAGCGACTGCAGCGTCTGTCCGGGTATCAGCCGGGTCGCGGCGTAGCACACGTTGTCGATTTCGCCCCAGTCATGCACCGGAACGAGGTGGGGGTGGGTCAGCCGTGAGGCGATGCGCATCTCTGCGAAAAAGCGCTGGCGATCCGCCGTCGGCGGCAGCAGGGTCAGCTCGGCGGCGCGGTTGTCGACCGTGTCGAATGCCTCGTAGACGCGCTCCGATCCGGCCTGGCCACGCAGAGCCCCTATCCGGTAGCGGCCGAACTGAGTCCCGACTCGTGCTCGGTCGGGCTGCTGCCCCATCACGGTGTCCCCTATTTCAACGTTACGACGGCCTGGTCGGCCGTGCCGCTGGCCTGACCCGAACTGTAACCTCCAGTTCAGGTGGTGACGCTCAAGCAATCGCGAGCGATGGCGAGCTCTTCGTTGGTCGGGATCACCAGCACGGCGACCGGCGAGCGGTCGGTCGAAATTCGGCGCGCCCCGGTCATGGACTGCGAGTTGCGCTGGTCGTCGATCTCGATGCCCAGCGCGCCCAGCCCGCTCAGCGCGTCGCGGCGCACCGAGGCGTCGTTCTCGCCGATGCCGGCGGTGAAGCTGATGACGTCGGTGCGGCCCAGCACCGCCAGATACGCGCCGACGTACTTACGCAACCGATGAATGAACACGTCATAGGCGAGTTGCGCGGAGCTGTCTCCAGATTCGATCATCTCGCGCAGCCGGCGAAAGTCGTTCACGCCGGCCAGCCCCAGAACCCCGGCGTGGTGGTTGAGCATCGACTCGATGTCGTCGATCGTCATCTGCGCCGCCCGGCACAAATAGCCGACGGTGCCCGGATCGATGTCACCGCTGCGGGTGCCCATCACTAACCCCTCCAACGGGGTCAGGCCCATCGAGGTGTCGACGGGGCGGCCTTTCGCGATAGCGGCTGCCGAGGCGCCGTTACCCAGATGCAGCACAATCTGGTTCAGTTCCACCAGCGGCCGGCCCAAGAACTCGGCGGCCTGCGCACTGACGTATTCGTGTGAGGTGCCGTGAAACCCGTACCGGCGGATCCGCCACTTTTCGGCCAACTCGCGGTCGATGGCGTACGTAGCAGCGGCGGCGGGCAAGTCGTGGAAAAACGCGGTGTCGAATACCGCGACGTGCGGTAGGTCGGGCAGCATCTTGCGCGCCACCTCGATGCCGCTGATGGCCGGCGGATTGTGCAGCGGGGCCAGCGGGGCGAGCTCTTTGAGCTTGGCGATCACCGCGTCGTCGACGATGGTGGGCGTGTAGAAGCTTTGTCCACCGTGCACCACCCGGTGCCCGACGGCAACGAGCCCGCACGTCTTCAAATCGAAACCCTCGGAGGCCAGGTGTTCGAACGCCGAGCGCAGTGCGGCGTCGTGATCGGGAACCTTCGACCCGGGCTCGCCGATCTGCTCGACCAGGCCGTCGGCCAACGATGCACCGGAATTAGGCTGTACCAGTTGGTATTTCAGCGAGGACGAGCCGGAATTGATCACCAGCACAGTGGGGTCACTCATTGCTGTTCTGCGCCTGGATCGCGGTAATGGCAACGGTGTTGACGATGTCTTCGACCAGCGCCCCGCGGGACAGGTCGTTCACCGGCTTGGCCAAGCCCTGCAGCACCGGACCGATCGCGATCGCGCCGGCGCTGCGCTGCACCGCCTTATAGGCGTTGTTACCGGCGTTGAGGTCCGGGAAGATCAGCACCGTCGCGCGACCGGCGACAGCCGAGTCCCGCAGCTTGGTCGCCGCGACCGACGGATCCACCGCGGCGTCATATTGAATCGGTCCTTCGACCAGCAGCTCCGGCGCCCGGATGCGGACCAATTCCGTTGCCGCACGTACTTTGTCGACGTCCGTGCCGGCACCCGATTCACCGGTGGAGTACGACAGCATGGCCACCCGGGGTTCGATGCCGAACTGCGCGGCGGTGTGCGCCGAGCTGATCGCGATGTCGGCGAGCTGCTCGACGGTCGGGTCGGGCACTATCGCACAGTCGCCATAAACCAGCACCCGATCCGGTAGACACATCAAGAAGACACTGGACACCGTCGAGATACCGGGTGCGGTTTTGATGATCTCGAACGCGGGCCGCACGGTGTGCGCGGTGGTGTGCGCGGCACCCGACACCATTCCGTCGACCACGCCGTTGTACACCAGCATGGTCCCGAAATACGAGACGTCGTGCATGATTTCCCGGGCCTGCTCGACGGTCACGCCTTTGTGCTCCCGCATACGCGCGTACTGCTCGGCGAACTGATCGCACATTTCGCTGGTGCGCGGGTCGCGGACCACGGCGTCGTCGAGGTTCACCGCGAGTTCGGCTGCCCGGGCCCGTATTTGGCTTTCGTCGCCGAGAAGGGTGAGCTCGGCGATACCGCGCTGCAGCAGCCGGCCTGCCGAGCGCAGGATGCGGTCTTCGTCGCCCTCGGGCAACACGATGTGCTTACGATCCGCACGGGCCCGCTCGCGCAGCTGATAGGTGAACATCGGTGGCGTGGTCACCTTTGGGATCGGAATGGCCAACTGCGCCAGTAGATCTGAGATGTCGACGTAGCGTTCCATCAGCTCCAGGGCGGTGTCGATTTTGCGCTGCGAGGTCGCGGTGACCCGCCCGCGGGTGGCGGCGACCGCGCTGGCGGTTTCGTAGGTGCCCAGTGCGGTCTCGATGATCGGCAGCCGCAGTCCCAGCCCGGCCACCAGCGCCGCGATCGACGGGTGCAGCTCCAGTCCGCCATTGAGGATGATGCACGACAGCGACGGAAACCCTTCGGCGGCATGGGCGCTGGCCACCGCCAACACCACGTCCGAACGGTCACCGGGAGTGATCACCGCGACGCCTTCGCCCAATCGTTCCAGCACATGGTCGGCGGTCATCCCGGCGACCACCACACCCATCGCTTCGCGGCCCATCAGCTCGGCGTCGCCGGACCGCAGTGTCCCGTTCACCGCGGTCTGCAGTTCGGCCACCGTCGGCGCCACCAGCAGCGGCTCGTCGGGCAATGCATAGGTCCGCGGGCCGAACCCGCGCAAAGCCTCGGTGACCGCGGTCAGTTGCGCCGGCTCGCAACGGTTGGCCACCACCGCCGCGGTATGGGCGTGCTGAGCATCCAGCTCGGCCAGACACACCTCGACGACCTGCGCGACCTGCTCGGCGCTGCGCCCCTTGGCCCGCACCGCCAGCAGCACGGGTGCGCCCAGGTTGACCGCGATGCGCGCGTTGACGGAGAGCTCGGCGGGGCTGGTGACATCGGTGTAGTCGCTGCCGACGATGATCACCGCGTCGCACTGCTCGGCCACCGCGTGGTATCGCTCGACGATGTCGTCGATGGCGGCGTCAAGGTCGGCGTGCAGTTGCTGGTAGGTCACGCCGACGCAGCGTTCGTAGGGCAGTCCGGCGGTGGCGTGGGCCAGCAGTAGGTCCAGGATGTAGTCGCGGTCGTCGCCTCGTCGTGCGATGGGACGGAACACGCCGACCCGGGGTGTCGTGGCGGCGAGTCGATGCAAAAGGCCCAGCGCAATCGTCGATTTGCCGGTGTCGCCCTCCGGCGCGGCGATGTAGATGCTGGGCATGCCCCGTCAGGTTAGGCGCCGCAGCCGCGGAGCGAGGTCCTTCTCGAAAAGCTCGAGGAACCGCCGCTGGTCGTGCCCGGGGGCGTGGAACACCAGATGGTTGAGCCCCCAGGTCACGTACTGACCGACCTTCTCGACGGCCTCGTCGGGGTCCGACGCGACGATCCAGCGTTTGGCGACCTGCTCGATCGGCAGCTCGTCGGCGGCCTTCTCCATCTCGATCGGGTCGTCGATGCTGTGCTTTTGCTCGGGGGTGAGCGACAGCGGCGCCCAGAACCGGGTGTTCTCCAGCGCCAGATCCGGGTCGGGGTCGTAGGAGATCTTGATCTCGATCATCTTGTCGATGTCGTCGACGTTGCGCCCGGCCGCCTTGGCACCCTCCTGCACGGCCGGCATGAGTTTCTCGCGGTATAGCTCCTCGCCCTTGCCGGAGGTGCAGATGAAGCCGTCGCCGGCCCGCCCGGCGTACTTGGCCACCGCCGGGCCGCCCGCCGCGATGTAGATCGGCACCCCGCCCTCGGGCACGTCGTAAATCGAGGCGCCTTTGAGCCGGTAATAGTCGCCGTTGAAGTCGACGCGGTCGCCGCGCCACAGCTCGCGCATCAGCCGCACCGATTCGCGCAGCCGGGCGAACCGCTCCTTGAACTCCGGCCACTCGCCCTCGTATCCGGTGGCGATCTCGTTCAACGCTTCCCCGGTGCCCACACCCAGGAAGATCCGGCCCGGGTACAGGCAGCTCATGGTGGCGAACGCCTGGGCGACGACGGCGGGGTTGTATCGGAAGGTCGGGGTGAGCACCGAGGTGCCCAGCGTGATCCGCTTGGTGCGCTCACCGACAGCGGTCATCCACGACAGCGAGAACGGGGCATGCCCGCCCTTGTGCCGCCAGGGCTGGAAATGGTCACTGACGGTTGCGCTGTCCATGCCATGCGCTTCGGCGGCGACGGCCAGCTCGACGAGTTCGCGCGGCGCGAACTGCTCCGCCGACGCCTTGTATCCCAGTTTGAGTTCAGCCACGCTGTCGTTTCTACTCCACCCCGGATAGCTAAGCTCGCGGTCATGGCACCGGCGCTGACGGCCATCACCAAAAAGGTGCACCTCGTTCAGGGCGACGCGGTCAACTGGCTGGTGGTCACCGATCACAACGGGGTCATGCTCATCGACGCCGGCTACCCGGGCGACCGCGACGATGTGCTCGCCTCGCTGCGCGAGCTGGGATATGCGCCCGACGACGTGCGGGCGATCCTGCTCACCCATGCCCACGTCGATCACCTCGGATCGGCGATCTGGTTCGCGAAGACCCACGGCACCCCGGTGTACTGCCACGCCGACGAGGTGGGCCACGTCAAGCGTGAATATCTGGAGCAAGCATCGCCGCTGGATGTCGCGCTACGCGTCTGGCGGCCGCGCTGGGCGATCTGGGCCGTGCATGTGGTGTCCAATGGCGGGCTGACCCGCGAGGGGATCCCGTCCGCGCAGCCGTTGACTTCGGAGGTGGCCGCGGAGTTGCCCGGTCAACCGATGGCAATTCCCACTCCCGGGCACACCGGCGGACACTGCTCGTATCTGGTCGACGGCGTGCTGGCCAGCGGCGACGCTCTGGTCACCGGCCATCCGCTGCTGGCCCGCAGCGGGCCGCAGTTGCTGCCGGCGGTGTTCAGCCACAACCAGGACGACTGCATACGCAGCCTGGCCGCGCTGGCGCTGCTGGACACCGAGATCCTGGCGCCGGGGCACGGCGACCTGTGGCGTGGCCCGATCCGCGACGCCACCGAGCGGGCCACTGCTCTGGCCAGTTGAAGGCCAGTTAAAGTCACAATTCGATTACGCCGAATGTCACGACGGGTTAAGAACTCTCATGATTGCGGCTCGGCTCTGAACGATTATTTACCGAAAACGTCGTTTTTGAGACCGAGCTCACGTGTGATTCCTGAAACGCTTCTGTCGCACCGTGTTCCGCCGCTTTGGGCACGCTTGCGTCCAGTCAGCTTCGGGCTACCTTGGGCTGCGGGCTTCGGCAACCCCTGATCGATATTTGCGAGCAAGAAAGCAACCACGATGAAAAACCTTCGTATGACAGCGCGCCGGCAGGCCGCTGGTTTGTGTGTGTTCGGCGGTCTGGCCGCAACGACGATCGCGGCGCCCATCGCGTCCGCGGCACCCGATTGCAGCCCGGCCAGTGTGCAGAACACCGTCAACGCGGCGACCGGTTCGGCCCGCCAGTACCTCAGCACACACCCGGGCGCCGACGCGGCGGTCACCGGGGCGTTCAGCAAGCCTCGTCCGCAGGCGGCGGCGGATCTGCGCAACTACTTCACCAGTCACCCGCAGGAGTACTACGACTTGCGGGGCATCTTGGCGCCGATCGGTGACACGCAGCGGCAGTGCAACACGACGGTGCTCTCGCCCGAGCTCCAGTCGGCCTACGACGAATTCATGGCCGGCTAGTCGCTTGCCAGATGCTCCCTGAGTGTGCGGCCGGTGTATTCGGCGCGGTAGAGACCGCGTTCCTGCAGCAGCGGCACCACCTGGTCGACGAATTCGTCCAGCCCGTGCGGGTTCAGGTGCGGCACCATGATGAAACCGTCGCATGCGTCGGCTTGCACGTAGCGGTCGATTTCGTCGGCGATGTGCGTTGCGGTTCCGACGAATTGCTGTCGGCTGGTGACGGCGATGACCAACTCTCGGATCGAAAGGCCTTCTGCTGCGGCGCGTTCCCGATACCGGTGTGCGAGTGCAACCGGATCGCCGTGGCGCACCCGGCCCTGGGTGATGCTGGTGTCACCGGTGGGTTCGACGTCGGGTAACGGGCCGTCGGGATCGTAGTCCGACAGGTCGCGGCCCCACACCTGCTCGAGCATCGTGATCGCGGTCGGGCCGCTGACCTGCTGTCGACGGATGTACTCCGCCTTTTCAGCGGCCTCATCGGCGGTGTCTCCGAGCACGAACGTCGCGGCGGGAAAGACCTTGAGCTCGTCGGGATTTCGGCCGGCGGCAGCCGCGCGTGCCTTGACGTCGGCGTAGTAACGTTGCCCGTTCTCCAGCGAGCCGTGCAGGGTGAACATGGCGTCGGCGTGCCGGGCTCCGAACGTGCGGCCCTCATCGGAGTCACCGGCCTGCAGCAGCACCGGCCGGCCCTGCGGCCCGGCGGGCAGCGTCGCCAGCCCCCGCACCTGAAACTGTGGGCCGGAGTGCTCCACGGTTTTGATGTGGCTGGGGTCGACGTAAATGCCGGTGTCTACGTCGGCCACCACGGCATCGGCGGCCCAGCTGTCCCAGAAGCCACGAGCCACCGCCAGGAACTCCTCGGCGCGACGGTAGCGGTCCGCATGGTCCAAGAATCCGCCACGGCGAAAGTTCGCCCCGGTGAAGGCATCCGACGAGGTGACGATGTTCCAGCCGGCGCGCCCCTCGGACAGATGATCCAGCGTGGCGAATTGCCGTGCCACTTCGAAGGGCTCGTTGAACGTGGTGTTGATGGTGCCGGTCAAGCCGATCCGGTCGGTGGCCCCGGCCAGCGCGGCCAGCACGGTGAAGGTGTCCGGGCGACCGACGACGTCGAGATCATGGATCCGGCCGCGATGTTCGCGCAGCCGCAGTCCCTCGGCCAGGAAGAAGAAGTCGAACAGCCCGCGTTCGGCGGTGCGGGCCAGATGTACGAACGACTCGAAGGCGATCTGGCTGCCGGCCGTCGGGTCCGCCCACACCGTGGCGTTGTTGACACCGGGAAAATGCACAGCCAAGTGAATCTGCTTCATCTGTCCAACCCCCGGCTTCGTTCGAACCAGCGCTGCGCGATCAGCTCGTGTGAGCGCAGCCGGTCCTCGTGGCGGTGGGTCACCGAGGTGATGACGAGTTCGTCGGCGCCGCTGACCCGCTGCAGCGCCGCGAGTCGTTCGGCCACCTCGTCGGGATTGCCGACGAATTGTGTTGCCAGCCGGTCGGTTACCACCGCCAGCTGCTCGTCGGTCAACGGGGGGCAGTCGTCGGGGTCCGGGTAGGGAATCGCGCCGTCGCCGGCCCGGATGGAGTACACCCAGTGGCCGTAGCTGGACGCCAGATGCCGGGCGGTGGCGGTGTCGTCGGCCACGACCACGTCGGCCGAGATCACCACGTAGGGCTCCGCCAAGGTCTCCGAGGGCACGAACGCCGCGCGGTAGGCGTCGACCGCGTCCAGCGCGGTGGCAGGCGTGAGGTGATAGCTGGCGACGAACGGTAGCCCAAGGGCGCCGGCCACCTGTGCGCTTTTGCCCTTGCTGCTGCCGAAGATCCACGGCGTCAACCCACTTCGTTCGCCCGGGACGACGTGCACGTCGAACCCGTCGACCTGATAGCTGCCGTCGAGCATCGCCAGGATGTCGCCGAGCTGCTCGGCAAAATCCGGCGCGACAGCTTCGGGCTGCTGCAAGATCGCCATGGTGGCCTGCACTCGGTCCTTGTTCAGCACGGTGCGCAGGTCGAACGGCGGCGGGATCACCACACCGTCGATCTCGCGCCATTCCTGGGGCAGTTCGGTCTTCGGCCGCGGCTTGCGGGGTTTGCCCGGGGTAAGGCGACGCTGCCCGGATCGGCCGATGCCCAGGTCGATGCGGCCCGGGTGGAATGCCTCGAGCATGCCGAAGCTCTCGACCACCGCGGCTGCGGTGGTGTGGCTGAGCTGCACCGCAGCGGTTCCAACCCGAATGGTGTTGGTGGCGGCCGCAATTTGGCCGGCCAGCACCACAGGTGCCGCGCTCGCAACCGCGACGAAGTGGTGCTCGGCGACCCAGAACCGCCGATACCCCCATTGTTCGGCGTGCTGGGCCAGATCAATGGTGTTGCGCAGCGCCGTCGCGGCGTCGCTGCCGGCGCTGATCGGGGCCAGGTCGAGGACCGACAGCGGGATCATTGGCGCACCGCCGTGTACCGGTTGACGGCGACCGGTAGGCCGAGACGTTGTCGCAATGTCTCGTCGTCGCGGTAGCCGGTGCGGAACACACCGCGCTGCTGCAGCAGCGGCACCAGCTCGTCGACGATGACCGGGAGATCGGTGGCGTTGACGGCCGGCCGCAGCCGCGCACCGTCGATGCCCAACCGCTGCCACTCCAGCAACAGATCAGCCAAATCGGCTGCGCTGCCGTCGAACACCAAAGCGTCGGACTTGAACTCGGTGTCGCCACCGAACGTCACCACGATATCGGCGTAGACCTTCAATCGTCCGTCCAGCTCGCTGAGGATAGCGCGCAGCCCATCCTCGTCGGTCGGTGTGATGAAAACCAGATCAGCGCTGTCAGCTGCGAATTGGTAGATGCGCGATGCGTGTGCCAGCGCGGCCACCACCGGCTGGCCCTGCGGTGGACGCGGGGTGATCGAGGGGCCTTTGACCGAGAAGTACTTCCCGGCGAAGTCGATGTAGTGCAGCTTGTCGCGGTCGATGTAGCGCCCAGTGGCGACGTCGCGGATCACCGCGTCGTCTTCCCAGCTGTCCCAGAGCCGGCGCACCACCTCGACGAAATCGGTTGCCTCGTCGAATAGTTCGTCGGCGTCTTGGGAGGCGTCGCGCCGCCCGAACAACGCGGCTTCGTGAGCGGTTGAGCTAACCCGCGGCTGCCAGCCGGCCCTGCCGTGCGACACGAAATCAAGCGTGGCGATGGCCTTGGAGACGTGAAAAGGCTCGGTGTGGGTGACGGTCGCCACCGGGATCAGCCCGATATGCCGGGTGGTGGGGGCGACGCGGGCGGCGACCAGCACGGCATCCGCCCGTCCGGCCAGCCGGCGCGGGGAAATCTCTTCGCGGCGCCCCGGTTGCGGCATCAGCGTGTCGTCGATGGTGAGAAAGTCGAGCAGTCCACGCTCGGCGGTGGCAGCAAGCGCGGCGCAGTATCGGCCGGACAGCACCGATTCCGCGGCCGGGTCAGCAGCCAGCGTGGTTCGCCACGCATATGGGTGCCAGCCGTAACCGTCGAGCGCGACGGCCAGGTGCAGCTGCGAAGTCACGGCAGCTCCTTGACGAATGCGACCGGGAAGACCGGCCCCGTCGACGGCAACGGCTCGGCCAGCCGGGTGTAGCCGGTGGCGTGATACAGCGCCTCGGCCTCGGGTTGGCGGTCGCCGGTCATCAGGTAGACCCGGCGATACCCGCGCGCAGCGATCTCCGCCTCGAGCTCGCCCAGCAGGGCGGCCGCGAAACCCCGTCGGCGATGGGCGTCGTCGGTCCAAATTCGTTTCAGCTCAGCGGTTTGCGCATCGAAGCGGCAGAATCCGCCACCGGTGACGGCGACACCGTCCAGCAGCCCGATGAGCAAGCCGCCGTCCGGCGGTGCGAATTCGGCCGCCGTGTGGTCGCGCAGCCATCCCAGGACGACTTGCTCGGTGCTGCCATAGCGCTGCGCGTACTCGGCGGCCAGCCCGGTCAGTAATGGCTGCGCCAGCGGGTCGTCCAGCGCAGCCCAAACGAACCGGAGCGCAGTCAGTTGATCAGGCTGGGGCATCATCTAACTGTCTACCGTGGACCACGCGGCCTTATTCCGGGGCCGGCCAATCGGGCCGGAGGTGACATGCCATCGCACGTGGTAACCACCGAGGGACTGACCCGCAGGTTCGGTCGCCGTCGCGGCATCACCGACGTCAGCATCACGGTCACCGATGGGGAGGTCTTCGGGTTCCTGGGTCCCAACGGTGCCGGGAAGTCGACAACCATCCGGCTGCTGCTCGGGCTCTATCGGCCCAGTTCCGGCCGCGCGACGGTGTTCGGCCTCGACCCCTGCCGGGACAGTGTCGAGGTGCATCGCCGGGTCGGTTACCTGCCGGGCGAGCTCGCCCTGTATCCCCGGCTGACCGGCCGGAACATCGTCGACCGGGCCGCCCGCATCCGCGGCCACATCGATCACCGCTATCGCGACGAACTCGTCGAACGATTCGGAATCGAGCTCGATCGTCCGGTGCACACCTTGTCCAAAGGCAACGTGCAGAAGATCGGCCTGCTTTTCGCGTTCGCGCATCGGCCCGAGCTGCTGATTCTCGACGAGCCCACCTCCGGGCTCGACCCGCTGCTGCAAGACGAATTCAGCCGGTTGGTGCGCGAAACCGCCGGCGAAGGCCGGACCGTCTTTCTCTCGTCGCACGACCTCGACGAAGTGCAGCGCCTCGTCGACCACGTCGCCATCATCAAGGAGGGCCGGATCATCGTCACCGACACCGTGGAGAACCTTCGCGCAAATGCCCCCAAGACCGTCGACTTCCGCTTCGCGAACCGGGTTGATCCTGCGCAGTTCGACCGTCTCGACGGGGTGCGGGTGCTATCCCATGACACCACCCGGATTCAGCTGTCGGTTGCCGGGCCGGTCGGCCCGCTGCTGCGGGTGGCCGCCGACCTCGAGCCCGTCGACATGACCGCGCGGCCGGCCGATCTCGACGAACTCTTTTTGAGCTACTACCGCCATGACCGGTGAGATCGCGCGGTTGGATCTGCGGCTGCGGCGCCGGCTGATCATCGGATACGCGATCGGCATGACCGCCTACGCCACCGTCGTCGTCGCGCTCTACCCGTCGTTCAAGAACGCCACCAGTCTCAACAGCCTCACCGAGGAAGGTTCCCCCGTCGCAGCGCTGTTCGGTGCGGTCGGCCCGCTCACTTCATCGCCGGGCTGGCTGACGGCCAATCTGTACGGGAACTTCGTCCCGTTGATCGTGCTGATGGCGACAATCGGCTACGGCGCGGCCGCGATCGCCGGACAAGACGAGGACGGAACGCTCGCACTGATCGCGACGCTTCCGCTGGCCCGACGCACCATCACCGGGGGCAAACTCGCCGCGCTGGTCGTGCAGGCGCTGCCGGTACCGATCGTCACCGCGCTGTGCGTGCTGGCCGGTCGCTGGTTCGATTTGACCGTCAACATCGGGTCGCTGCTGGGCGTCACCGCCGGAGTGACCCTGCTCGGCCTGCTGTTCGGCAGCCTCGCTTTGTTCCTCGGTGCGGCCACCGGCAGCCGAGGAGTGGCACTTGGTCTCGCTTCGGGTATGGCCGCGATCGCCTACCTGGTCAATTCGCTTGCGCCCCTGATCGATTGGCTTCGGCCGGCCCGCTACGCGTCGCCGTTTTTCTACGCCGTCGGTGACCACCAACTGCAGAACGGCCTGCCACCGGCGTGGGCCGGCGTCCTTGCAGTCGCCACCCTGGCGTTTGCGGTGGCCGGCACCATCGCTTTCAACCGACTCGACGTGCACTGACACGCCACCCCAGCGCGGCCCGCCAGCCCAGCAACAGCAGTGCGGTGACCACGGACGCGACCACGACGAAGCTGGCCGCGACCCCGGCGGAGGTTGCCTTGCGCAACAGCATTCCGACCACCACCGTGCTCAGCCACACGATCACCCCGGTCGGCGCGACGGCGGTCGGGCGCCGCCAACCGCGCGAGACCAGCCAGCCCAGCATCGTGCCGGTCACAAACGGCCACGCCGTCGCCGCTACCCCGGCGATGTCGAGGCCTTCGTCGTGGCTGCGTCGGCCGAGAGCACAGAACACCAGCACGCAGCCGACGTCCCAGCCCAGCCAGCCCAGCCACGCCACACGTTGCATGCCGCGAGACTACCCGTTGACGCCACCGGTAAATGAATCTAGATTCGTCGGCAATGAATACTGATTCACCATATGAGGACATCACCTACGAGATCGACTCGCACGTCGCGGTCATCACGATCAACCGGCCGGAGCGCTACAACGCCTTCCGCGGCAAGACCGTCGAGGAACTCGTCAAGGCCTTCCGCTCGGCGTGGGCCGACAGGGGAGTATCGGCGATCATCCTGACCGGCGCCGGTGACAAGGCGTTCTGCACCGGCGGCGATGTCAAGCAACGCGCCGAGACCGGCGACTATGGCCCCACCGACAGCGGCATGTTCGAAATCGGCTACCTGCACAAGCTGATCCGCGACGTGCCCAAGCCGGTGATCGCCGCGGTGAACGGAATCGCGGTCGGCGGCGGGCACGTGCTGCACGTGCTGTGCGACTTGTCGATCGCGGCCGAGCACGCGACATTCGGCCAGGCCGGACCCCGGGTGGGGTCGTTCGATGCCGGGTTCGGATCGGCGTATCTGGCGCGCGTGGTCGGCGAGAAGCGGGCGCGGGAGATGTGGTTCTTATGCCGTCGCTACGACGCCGCCACCGCCGAACGGTGGGGCTTGGTGAACTACGTGGTTCCCGCCGAACGGCTGCTGCCCGAGGCCAAGGCGATTGCCGCCGAGATCGGCCAGAAGAGTCCGACCGCGCTGCGTTTCCTCAAACAGTCCTTCAACGCCGACACCGACCATCAGGCCGGGCTGTCCAATCTGGCCATGTCGGCGCTGGAGATCTTCACCCACACCGACGAAGGTAAGGAAGGGGCGCAGGCGTTCGCCGAGAAGCGTCCCGCAGATTTCGCCCGCTACGTCACGGCCTGAGGGGAACCGCCGATGAAGCTCGCACTGGTGACCGGTGCCGGATCCGGTATCGGAAAGGCGATAGCGCTGGGATTCGCGGCGCGAGGTGACCGGGTCATTGCCGCCGACATCGACGAGGCCGCGGCAAAGGCCACCGCGCAAGCGCACCCCGAGTTGATCACCGCGCTGCCGGTCGATGTGGCCGACCGCGCGCAGGTGGACACGCTGCGCGACCGCGCACACAGCGAGGTCGGCGTGCCCAACGTGGTGGTCAATGCCGCCGGGTGGGACCGTACCGACCAATTCCTCAACGCCACAACGGAATTCGCTGAGAAGGTGGTCGCCATAAACTATCTCGGCCCGGTACACATTTGCAGCGCCTTCCTGCCGGGCATGATCGAGGCCGGCGGCGGCGGACGGGTGATCAACCTGGCCAGCGACGCCGGACGGGTCGGCAGCGCCGGCGAAACCATCTACGCCGGCGCCAAGGGCGGCGTCATCGCACTCACCAAGTCGCTGGCCCGGGAGATGGCCCGCTACGCGATCACCGTCAACTGCGTGTGCCCCGGACCTACCGACACCCCGCTGTTCGCAGCGCAACCGGAGAAGCTGAGAGAGGCACTGGTCAAAGCGATTCCGTTTCGACGGCTGGCCCGCCCCGAGGAGGTCGCCGCACCGGTGCTGTTCTTCGCCTCCGATCCCGCGTCGTTCATCACCGGCCAGGTGATCAGCGTCAGCGGCGGACTCACCATGGCAGGATGAGCCAATGAGCACCTTCGATCCCCTCGACCCGCTGAGCCTGGACGCGTCGCTGTCCGGCGACGAGATCGCGGTGCGTGACACGGTCCGGCAGTTCTGCGCCGAACATGTGATCCCGCATATCGCGGACTGGTTCGAAATCGGCGACCTTCCGGTCCGCGAACTTGCCAAGCAGTTCGGTGCGCTCGGGCTACTGGGCATGCACCTGAAGGGATACGGCTGTGGCGGAGCGTCGGCCGTGCACTACGGGCTGGCCTGCCTGGAACTAGAAGCCGCGGACTCAGGCGTCCGGTCGCTGGTGTCGGTACAGGGCTCGCTGGCGATGTTCGCGATCGCGAAATTCGGATCCGAGGAGCAAAAGCAGCAGTGGCTGCCCGGCATGGCCGCCGGTGAACTGCTCGGCTGTTTCGGGTTGACCGAGCCCGACGCCGGCTCCGATCCTGCGGCCATGAAAACCCGTGCCCGACGGGATGGTTCGGACTGGGTCCTCAACGGCCGCAAAATGTGGATCACCAACGGCACGGTCGCCGACGTTGCGATCGTGTGGACTGCCACCGACGACGGCATCCGGGGATTCATCGTCCCCACCCACACGCCCGGATTCACCGCCAACACCATTCACCACAAGTTGTCGTTACGCGCCTCGATCACTTCGGAATTGGTGCTCGACGACGTTCGGCTACCCGCCGACGCGATGCTGCCCGAAGCGACCGGCCTGCGGGGGCCGCTGTCTTGTCTGTCCGAGGCGCGCTACGGCATCATCTGGGGTTCGATGGGCGCGGCGCGGTCGGCCTGGCAGTCCGCGCTGGATTACGCGACGCATCGCACCCAATTCGGCCGGCCGATCGCCGGATTCCAGCTGACCCAGGCCAAGCTCGTCGACATGGCCGTCGAACTACACAAGGGACAACTTCTGGCGCTGCACCTCGGGCGACTCAAGGACAGCGTCGGCCTACGTCCCGAGCAGGTCAGCTTCGGAAAGCTCAACAACACCCGCGAGGCCATCGAGATCTGCCGCACCGCACGGACAATTCTGGGCGGCAACGGGATATCGCTGGAGTACCCCGTGATCCGGCATATGGTCAACCTGGAGTCGGTGCTGACCTATGAGGGCACCGCCGAGATGCATCAGCTGGTGCTCGGTCAGGCCCTCACCGGCGAGGACGCTTTCCGCTGATGCTGGACTACAGCCCCGAGCACAACCAGTTCCGGGAACTGGTACGCGACTTCGTGCAACAGACCGTCGTCCCGGCCCACGAACGCTGGGAGAAAGCGGGCCGCGTCGATCGCTCCCTGTTCACTGAGGCCGGAAAGCTTGGGCTGCTCGGGTTTTCGGTCCCCGAGGAGTTCGGCGGTCCTGGCGTCGACGACTTCCGCTACAACGCGATCCTCGTCGAGGAACTCCAGCGGGCCGGCGCCGCGGCCGAAGCCGTCGCCTTCTCGCTGCAAAACGACATCGTGCTGCCCTATCTCACCCACCTGACGACGCCGGAGCAAAAGCAACGCTGGTTGCCGGGGGTGGTGACCGGCGAGACCATCCTCGCTATCGCGATGACCGAGCCGGGCGCCGGCAGCGATCTGGCCGGGATCCGCACCACTGCGGTGCGCGACGGCGACCACTACGTCGTCAACGGCGCGAAAACCTTTATCTCCAACGGACAAATCGGTGACCTGTTCGTCGTCGCGGTGCGCACCGCACCGGATCGGCACAAGGGTCTCTCGCTGCTGGTAATCGACCCGGACACACCCGGTTTCAGCCGCGGGCGCAACCTGGAGAAGATCGGGCTGCACGCGCAGGACACCAGCGAATTGAGCTTCGACGATGTGCGGGTGCCTGTCGAGAATCTGCTCGAAGCAGAGGGCCGCGGCTTCTATCAGCTGATGAACAACCTTCCACAGGAACGCCTTTCGCTGGGCGTCGGTGCAGTCGCCGCCGCGGAAGGGGTGCTGGCCGAAACCCTCGAGTATGTCCGTGAGCGCCAGGCATTCGGTTCACCGATCGCCGGCTTGCAGAACACCCAATTCCTGCTCGCCGAGCTGGCCACCGAACTCGACGTCGCCCGCACCTATCTCGACGACTGCATTGCCGAACACCTGGCCGGCGGGCTGACCGCGGCGCGGGCGGCCCGACTGAAATGGTGGACCACCGAATTGCAGGTGCGCGTCGCCGACCGCTGTCTGCAATTGCACGGCGGATACGGCTACATGCGGGAGTATCCGGTGTCGCGGGCGTTCGTCGACGCCCGTATCCAGACCATCTACGGCGGCACAACCGAGATCATGAAGACGATCATTGCCAAGGACCTGGGCCTGTAGATGACAGCCTCGTTCGGCAGTGACTTCGCTGACCTGCCCGTCGAGGAGGCGGTCCGCGCCGCCCGCACCAGCTCGCGACGTCGTCAGCTACTCGACGCAGCAGTGAAGGTCATGGGGCAGAAGGGTTTTCACCAGATGTCCATGCAGGACCTGGCGGCCGAGGCCAAGGTCAGCGTCGGCCTCATCTACAAGTACTTCGGCGGCAAGGAGGACCTGCTGCTGGCCACGATCGTGCGCATCCAGGATGCGTTCCGTGACCAGCTGGCTCCGGTGATGGCCGCCGCCGGTGACGACGCGACCGCGCAGTTGACCGCCGGCATCAGGCGCTACATCGAGATCGTCGACGAAAACCTCGACGCGGTGGTGCTGACCTACCGGGAAAGCCGCACTTTGAACGCGTCGGGGCGCGCCCAGATCAAAGAACTCGAGATCGCGACGGCCGCACCGCTGCGCGCGGCAATCGAAAAGGGTATTGCCGACGGCACATTCCACGACACCGACGTCGGCCTGGTGGTCTTCGACATCATGTTGCTCGCGCACGGATGGGCGTTGAAGCATTGGCATTTCGGACCCAACTACAGCCTCGACGACTACATCCGATTACAGACGCGCCACGTGCTCAACTCGCTGCTGTGTCCAAACCCTGGATGACGGCCCGGATTTGATTCTCGACGGCACTGCCGGCAACGAATAACATCTCGTCGCCGGCCGCCAACACATCGCCGGGCTCCGGAAGGATGATCTTGTCGCCGCGCAGCACCGTGATCAGCGCGGTGTTGTCCGGCAATGCCAAGTCCCGTACTTGCTGCCCGACGAGTGGGCTGTCGGCGGGTAGCGTCAGCTTTTCCAGATTGGCTCGACCTTGGCTGAGCCCCATCAGCCGCACCAGGTGGCCGACATCGATGGCGCCCTCCACGGCGGCGACCAACGCGCTCGGCGTGGAGACCGCTACATCGATACCCCAGGCGTCGTTGAACAGCCACTCGTTGCGCGTGTCGTTGACCCGGGCCACCACCCTGGCCACGCCGAACTCCGTCTTGGCCAGCAGCGCCGCCGCGAGGTTCACCTTGTCATCGCCGGTAGCGGTGATGACGACATCGCACATCTCGATCCCGGCCTCTTCGAGCGAGGCCAGCTCACAGGCGTCGGCAAGCAACCACTCCGCGGCGGGAACGGTGTGCGGCACGTAGTGCCTGGGGTCCCGCTCGATCAGCAGGACTTTGTGGCCGTCCTCGAGCAGTTCCAGTGCGACGGATCGCCCGACCGCCCCTGCGCCGGCGATCCCGATCCGCATCTGTCGTCTCCTCACAGCCGTCGGCCGGGGTGGTGGTACGCGCCTACCACGGCCTTCACTAGCGTTGGTACTGAATTTACCGGCCTGAACGCAACTCCGACGGTCGTTGCTGCACCCGGTAGGACGGCGTTTTCCGTCTCACCTGCACCGGCCTCCGGACGAGGATGACATGACCCTGCAGCAGCTGTACGTCGCGCTGCTGGTCGGCGGTGTGGTGCTCCTGGCCAGCATCGTCGCCACGCGGTTTGCCGCCCGGGTCGGGTTGCCGAGCCTGTTGCTGTTCCTCGCGGTCGGCGTCGCCCTCGGTAGCGACGGGCTGGGGCTGGATTTCAGCGACGTCCAACTCGCCAGCGATCTCGGCACGGCGGCGCTCGCCGTCATCCTCATCGAGGGCGGTCTGACTACCCGGTTCGCCGATATCCGCGACGTGCTGGCACCCGCCGGCGTCCTGGCCACCTTCGGCGTCGCGGTTTCCATGCTGGTCACCGCGGCGGGCGCGCACCTTTTGCTCGGCATCAACTGGCAACTCGCGCTGCTGCTCGGTGCGATCGTGTCCCCCACCGACGCCGCGGCGGTCTTCTCCATTTTGCGGGTCCTGCCGTTGCCCCGGCGGGTCGCCGGTCTGCTGGAGGCCGAATCGGGATTCAACGATGCGCCGGGCGCCATTCTGGTCTTGATGCTCAGCGCCACGCCGCTGACGTTTCCGGCAGGTCCCGCCACCGCAAGCCTGCTCTACGAGCTCAGTGTGGGCGCCGCGATCGGATTGACCAGCGGGCTGCTCGGCGCCATCGCGTTGCGCCGCGCGGCGCTGCCGGCCTCCGGACTGTATCCACTGGCGACGTTCGGGCTGGGCATGGTGGCCTTTGCCGCGGCCGGCAGCGTCCACGCCAGCGGATTCTTGGCCGCCTACCTCGCCGCGGTGGTACTGGCGAACTCCGGGTTGCCGCACCGCTCAGCCACCCGGTCATTCGCACAAGGGCTGGGTTGGCTCGCCCAGATCGGCCTGTTCGTCCTGCTGGGACTTCTCGTCAGTCCCAGCCAGTTGTCCGGTGAGCTGGTTCCGGCAATCGTCACCGGGGCCGTGTTGTTGCTGCTCGGCCGACCGCTTTCGGTCATCGCCTCGCTGTCGTGGTTCCGGGTCCCGTTGCGCGAGCAGGTATTCCTGTCGTGGGCCGGGCTGCGCGGTGCGGTCCCGATTGTGTTGGCGACATTTCCGATCGTCGAAGGCGTACCGGACAGCTACCGCCTGCTCAACATCGTGTTCATCCTGGTGGTGGTGTTCACCCTGGTACAGGGTCCCAGCCTGCGGCTGATCGCGAACCGGATGACGCTGATCTCCCGGGACGCCACGCGGGAAATCCAGGTGGAATCGGCCCCGCTGGACGTGCTGGAGGCTGAATTGTTGACGATCACCGTCTCCAAGGCGTCCCGACTGCACAACGTCTCGCTGCTCGAACTGCGCCTCCCCGAACCCAGCGTGATCACGCTGATCATTCGGGACGGCAGCACGTTTGTCCCCCAGCCGGAAACCCGGATCGAAGCCGGCGACGAGCTGCTCATCGTCACCACCGCCAAGACTCGGGCGGCAACGGAACGCAGACTGCGCGCGGTCAGCCGCCGCGGCAAGCTCGCCTACTGGTTCGGCGAGTACGGGGAACAAGACTGAGCCGCGAAAGGGCACTCCCCGCATCAAACTTGACACCTGTAAAGTCGCGGTCCATGGACAACATCAGGGGAAAGACCGTCGTCATCACCGGAGCAGCCCGCGGCATCGGGTACGCAACCGCCAAGGCGCTGCTGGCGCGGGGGGCGCGAGTGGTCATCGGCGATCGTGATCTCGACGTGCTCGAGAAAGCTGTCGCCGGCCTGAGCAGCCTGGGCCCGGTGTCGGGTCATCCGCTCGACGTGACGGACCGGGAGTCTTTCGCCGCCTTTTTGGACAAGGCGCGCGCCGACGGCGGCGGGCACATCGACGTGCTGATCAACAACGCCGGGGTGATGCCGGTCGGGCCGTTCCTGCAGCAGTCCCAGCAGGCGATCCGCTCGTCGATCGAAGTCAACTTCTACGGCGTACTCACCGGTTGTCAGCTGGTGCTGCCCGAGATGGTCAAACGCCGCAGCGGACATATCGTCAACATCGCGTCGATGGCCGGGATGGTGGCGGTCCCGGGCCAGGTGGTCTACGCGGGGACGAAGTTCGCGGTCGTCGGGCTTACTTCCGCGATGGCCGACGAGTTCGCTTCGCAGGGCGTCAATGTCACCGCGGTGCTGCCGACATTCACCAACACCGAGCTGATTTCCGGCACCGTCACGACCGCCGCGACGAAGCCGGTGCAGCCCGAGGACGTCGCAGCCACCATCGTCAAGGTGCTCGACAAGCCCAAAGCCCAAGTGTCGGTTCCCGGTTCGTCGCGCCTGATCGGCATCCTGACAATGGTGCTGCCGTCGCGGGCCCGGCGCTGGCTCGGCAAGAAGACGGGCACCGACACCGTGTTCCTCAATTTCGACGCCACGGCCCGAGCCGCCTACGAAGACCGCGCGCAACACGCCACCGGTGTCGTCGAGCATCGGGAATAGCGCGGTCCCGGGTAAATCGACCCTTAAAAACCGCGCTTGCAGTGCGGTATCGGCCTAGCCTGAAAGCCAGAGCGGCTGGAGGCTCGAGATGGCTGACGTAAACCCGCACGCGTACAACACCGCATGGCAGTTCCGCGCCGACGCCTGGTGCCGGCTGGAAGAAGCCAGCCGCCGACTGTCAACCGCAGCCGCCCGCGGAACCGATCTCACCGAGCTCGTCGAATTGGTCGACCGGCTGTTGTCCCAGCTGCGTCCGTTCGAACGATATTGGGCTTTTCCCGGTATCCACGTGTTCAATCAGACGCACCGCCTGTTCGCCACCGGTGCCTACGAAATGTTCGGCCGAACGGTGTCGAAGATCAACCGGGCCCTGGTAACCGAGTCCTACCGCAGCGGGGCGGACGCGTCACCGCTGGAAAGTGACACCGATGCGCTCGGCTCGGACGAGGGTGCCCTGGAGGTACTCGGCCTGCACCGTTCCGGCCGCCCGTACTTCGAACTGCTGATCGTCGCGACCATGACCGAAGCGCAGGAAGCTGCGCTGCGCAAGGAGATTCACAGTCGTCGCCGCCCAGACGATGCCTTCGTCTACGAAATCGTCGTGGTCGGCAGCGGCGACGAGGCGATTATCGCCGCCCGACTCAACGCCAGCGTGCAGGCGTGCGCGATAACACGGCGATTCGCCCATCGGTCCCGTCGAGACCTTTCGGCGTTGGAGCACTTCGTGGATGCACACATCGCCGAGGACTTGGCCGATCATTCTCCTGAGGAGCGGGCCGCGATCTTGGCTGAAGCCATCAAAGACAGCCGCCCCGAGATCGACATGTACCTGATCACCGAACTCGAGGTCGAAGATGTCGCCGCCCGGCTCGGCCACCACTTCCGCAGGGTCTTCCACGGCGGCGAAGCCGGCCTCGATCAGCACCTGACCTTGTTGGAGGGGGTGGCGGCGCGGTATCGGACGCCGTTCTTCTCCGCGCTGCGCGAATACAGTCACCGCCCAACCGGCGTCTTTCACGCACTGCCGATTTCGCAGGGCAAGTCGATCGTCAGCTCGCACTGGATCTCCGACATGATCGATTTCTACGGGCTCGACGTCTTTCTGGCTGAGACCTCGGCGACCTGCGGCGGGCTGGACTCGCTGCTCGAGCCCACCGGGCCGCTGCGCGAGGCGCAGGCGTTGGCGGCGCGCACATTCGGGTCGCGGCACACCTATTTCGTCACCAACGGCACCTCGACCGCCAACAAGATCGTCGAGCAGGCGCTGGTCGCACCCGGCGATATCGTGCTGGTCGACCGCAACTGCCACCAGTCGCACCATTACGGGCTGTTGATGGCCGGTGCTCAGGTCACCTACCTGGATGCCTACCCGCTCAACCAGTATTCGATGTACGGGGCGGTTCCGCTGCGGGAGATCAAGTCGCGGCTGCTGGCGTTGCGGGCCGCGGGGAAGCTGGACCGGGTCAAGCTGCTGACGCTGACCAACTGCACCTTCGACGGCATCGTCTACGACGTCCAGCGGGTCATGGAGGAATGCCTGGCCATCAAGCCCGACCTCATATTCCTTTGGGACGAAGCGTGGTTCGCGTTCGCCAGGTTCCACCATGTCTACCGCAGACGCACCGCCATGCACGCGGCGGCCAAGATCCGTGAGCGGCTGCGGTCACCGGAGTATCGCCAGGCTTATCGAGACTACGCCGAAGAACTCGCCGGCGCCGACGACGCGACCCTGCTCACCCGTCGCCTGATGCCCGACCCCGCGCGCGCTCGTGTCCGCGTCTACGCAACGCAATCCACCCACAAGACGCTGACTTCGCTGCGGCAGGGATCGATGATCCACGTCTACGACCAGGATTTCGATCAGAAGGTGGAAGAGCCCTTCCACGAGGCCTACATGGCGCACACCTCCACCTCGCCGAACTATCAAGTGCTCGCCTCGCTGGACATCGGTCGGCGCCAAGCCGACTTGGAAGGCGTGGAGCTGGTGCAAAAGCAGGTGGAGAACGCCATGCAGCTGCGCGACGCGATCGACAAGCATCCGCTGCTGAGCCGCTACATGCATTGCTTGTCCACGGCGGAGATGATCCCGGAACAATTCCGTCCCGCATGCCTCGACCAGCCGTTGCGCACCGGGTTGCGCAACATGGCCACCGCCTGGGAGCAAGACGAATTCGTCCTCGATCCCAGCCGCATCACGCTGTACATCGGCAACACCGGGATCGACGGCGACACTTTCAAACGTGCGCACCTGATGGACCGCTACGGCGTGCAGATCAACAAGACGTCCCGAAACACGGTGCTGTTCATGACCAACATCGGGACCACTCGCAGCTCGGTGGCCTATCTGGTGGAGGTCCTGGTGAACCTCGCCCAAGAGCTCGACGACCGAATCGCCGACATGAGCCTGACCGAGCGGGCCCATCACGAGCGGGCAGTGCTGCGCCTGACCAGCCCGTCGACGCCGCTACCGGATTTCAGCGAATTCCATTCGTGCTTCGTCGAACACAACGACAATGGCGGCCCGTCAACCCCTGACGGCGATATACGACGGGCGTTCTATCTGGGCTACGACGACAGCTTCTGCGAATATCTGACCGCTGACGAAGTAGAGGAACGGATGGAGTCCGGCCAGCAGGTGGTCTCGGCAACGTTCGTCACCCCTTATCCGCCGGGTTTTCCGATCCTGGTTCCCGGACAAGTTTTCAGCCCGCAGATACTGGCTTTCATGCGTGCGCTGGACACCCGCGAGATTCATGGATTCAAGCCACATCTGGGCTTTCGCGTGTTCACGACGAAAGCCATGGAGATGGCGGAAGCGAGCGTGCGCCCGTGGAGCAGGTTGGGTCGGGCCAGTTCGTCCGCCGCTGAGATCGGTTGAGAGGATGAGCATGCCGGACCAACGCCACCGCGTCGTCATCATCGGATCGGGTTTCGGCGGCCTGACTGCGGCCAAGGCGTTGAAGCGGGCCGACGTCGAGATCACCTTGATCTCCAAGACGACCAGCCACCTGTTCCAGCCGCTGCTGTATCAGGTCGCCACCGGCATCTTGTCCGTCGGCGAAATCGCGCCGACGACCAGGCTGATCCTGCGCAGGCAAAAGAACGTCCGGGTGTTGCTGGGAGAGATCGAGGCCATCGACCTGCACGCGCAGACCGTGACTTCCAGGCTGATCAGCATGACCACCGTGACACCATTCGACAGCCTCATCGTCGCGGCCGGCGCGCAGCAGTCCTACTTCGGCAACGACCATTTCGGCACCTGGGCACCGGGCATGAAGACGATCGACGACGCACTGGAACTCCGCGGCCGGATCCTGGGCGCCTTTGAGGCAGCCGAGGTCGCCACCGACCACGCCGAGCGGGAACGCCGGCTGACCTTCGTGGTGGTCGGTGCCGGCCCAACGGGTGTGGAGGTGGCCGGACAAATCGTCGAACTCGCCGAGCGCACCCTGGCTGGGGCGTTTCGAACCATCCGGCCCAGCGATTGCCGGGTCATCCTGCTCGACGCCGCACCTGCGGTGTTGCCCCCGATGGGTGCGAAGCTGGGCCGCAAGGCGCAACGCCGGCTCGAGAAGATGGGTGTCGAGATTCAGCTCAACGCCATGGTGACCAACGTTGACTACCAGGGCATCACCGTCCGGGACAAAGACGGCACCGAACGCCACATCCCATGCGCGTGCAAGGTGTGGGCAGCCGGTGTGCAGGCCAGTCCGCTCGGCAAGATGGTCGCCGAGCAGTCTGACGGAACCGAAATCGACCGTGCTGGAAGGGTTTTAGTGGAACCAGACCTCACCGTCAAGGGGCATCCACACGTGTTCGTCGTCGGTGATTTGATGGCGGTGCCCGGTGTGCCGGGGATGGCTCAAGGAGCCATCCAGGGTGCGCGTTATGCATGCAAATGCATCAAGCGGTCGCTCAAGGGCCACGATGACCCGGCCGGCCGCAGCCCGTTCCAGTATTTCGACAAGGGCAGCATGGCGACCGTTTCCCGGTTCAGCGCCGTGGCGAAGATCGGCAAGCTGGAGTTCGGCGGCTTCATCGCGTGGCTGGCCTGGCTGGGGCTGCACCTGGTCTATCTGGTCGGCTTCCAGAACCGCTTCACCACCCTGATCCACTGGTTCATCACTTTCATGGGCCGCAGTCGCAGCCAAATGGCCATCACCAGTCAGATGGTTTACGCCAGGTTGGCGATGAGCAGAGCGAATAACCTCACACAAGAGACCTTGAAAGCCGCCGAACAAGCCGAACGAGCCGAACAGCAGGCCGGCTAGGACGTCTGGCCGGCGTTCAGCGCTTGAATCGTGTGAATTTCAGTGTCGGCGAACGGCCGTCCATCCGGACGCAACAAATCGTGAAACCACACCCGGGGAATCGCCGTGTACTGATGATTCCACGAATCCCACGGAAAATAGGTCTGGGTCTTCCCGGCGACCAAACCCCAGTTGAAGGCACCAACGTTGTGCCGCCTGGCAACTGGTAGGACTCCGTCGATCGTGCTGCCCATCGTCCGCGCCATGTACTCGGTGCACAGAATCGGGCGTCCCTGCGGAGTCAGCTCGGCGATTCGGTTCTCGAAAGCCGCCGGCCTGGCATAGGAGTGGAATGTGATCACGTCGGAATTGTCGAGCTGGATGCCTGCAATTGTGCTGCGGCTCGCGGAATCTCCCCACTCCCCGTCCCATACGCCACTGGTCAGTGGTTGGCTCGTGTCGACGGCGCGTGCCCACGCGAACACTTGGGGAAGTAGATCGGCGACAAGTTCCAGTTTGTCTTTCCGTTCCACCGATCGGTATTGCGGTGCGGGATTATCGGGCTCGTTCCACAGGTCCCAACCCAACACTCGGTCGTCATTGCGGAATTGGGTCAACACGCCGGTGACATAGGCTTGCATCGTGGGGAGGTAGCGGCGGTCGTCGAGTCGTTCAGCCCCGGGGGCTTGCACCCACCCGGAGTTGTGCACTCCAGGCTTGGGTGGCCGCTGCCGTCCGGCTCGGGGGAAAGGGTCCCAACAGGAATCGAACAGAACAAACATCGGCTTGATCCGGTGGCGTGCGGCGATGTTGACGAACTGTGCCAGACGCATCTGGAAGCCGCGAGAATCCTGTGCCCACAATTGATCATGAAGAAAGACACGCACCGAATTGAGTCCGTGATAGCGTGCCCAACCCAATTCGGTATCAATGCGGCGGGGGTCGTAGGTGCCGGGCTGAAACATCTCCAGTTGGTTGATGGCGTTGGAGGTGATGAAGTTTGAACCTACGGGCCAGCCCTGCGCTTGATACCAGCGGTTGGCGCGCTCGGGCGACCACCGATTCGCTTCCGCGGAGGCGCGCGGCGGTGCCGCGGCGGCACGGGGTACGGGGGCCATTGCAGCTCCTGCGGCCACTAACAGCGGCAGCTTGAGGACCGTTCGGCGGTACACGATTTGACGATATGTTGGCAAAGCCGAGGACCCCGGCATTTGCCCAGCGCGTCGCGCTGAATTGTTATCCTTGGCGCGCCCGGGCTACCGCGTGTTATCTAACCGTCACCGCCGACCAAACCGCGGATCTTTTGGATCTCAGCGCTCCGATAGGGCCGCCCATCAGGCAGCAGCAGATCGTGAAACCATTCCTTCGGCATGGTGGTGTACGGCTGATCCCAGGAGTCCCAAGGGTAGTAGGTCTGCGTCTTGCCGGCGACCAAACCCCAGTTGATCGCGGCAACGTTGTGACGCTTGGCAATCGGCAAAATTCCGTCAACAGTGCTGCCGCGGGTGCGGGCCAGATACTCGGTGCACAACATCGGCCGTCCGAGCGGGGCAAGCTCGGCGATCCGCGACTCGAAGTCCGCCGGCTTGTCATAGCAATGGAAGCTGACCACGTCGGAGTTGTCCAATTGAATGCCGACGATTGTGCTGCGACTCGCCGGATCTCCCCAGTTGCCGTCCCAAACAGCACTTGTCAACGGTTGACGAGGATCAACTTCGCGCGCCCATCGGAATACCCGGGGAAGCATGTCTGCGACACGCTCCTGCTTGTCGGTCAGTTCGACGTCGCGGTACTCGCGGGCGGGGTTGTCGGGCTCGTTCCACAGATCCCAGCCCAGAACGCGGTCGTCGTTACGGAATTGGGTCAGCACGCCCGTGACGTAGTCGTGCAGGAGTCGGGTGCGACCATCGTAGAGCCGTTCGGCGCCGGGACTTTGCACCCAACCGGAATTGTGTACCCCGGGCCTCGGTGCGCGCTGTGGACCGAGTTTCGGCAGTGGATCCCAACAGGAGTCGAAAAGGACGAAAAGTGGTTTGATGCGGTGCCGCGCCGCGATCCCGACGAACTGTGCCAGGCGCCGCTGGAAGCCGCGATGATCCTGCGCCCACAGCTGATCGTGCAAGAAGACCCGGACGGCGTTCAACCCGCAGGAGCGGGCCCAGCCCAGTTCGGTGTCGATGCGCCGCGGATCGAAGGTGTCGGCCTGAAACATCTCGAGCTGATTGATCGCATTGGAGGTGATGTAGTTTGCGCCGACGAGGTAGTCCTGCCCCTGGTACCAGTTGTTGGCCCGATCGGCCGACCAGCGACCCGCTTCGGCCGCGGCAGCACGAGGTTTTTTGGCCAGCGCGACGCCCGCTGCCAGCAGCAGCGGTAGCTTCAGCACCGTTCGACGGTACACGCGGTTCAGTATTGCCGATCAGCTCGCTTTCGCGGCGAGATTCGCTACCTGCCTGGGCGGCTAGCCCAGCGCCTGATCGAGATCGGCGATCAGGTCCTCGGTGTCCTCGAGCCCGACCGAGATCCGCACCACCCCGTCGCCCAGCCCGATCGCCGCCCGGCCTTCGGGTCCCATCGCCCGGTGCGTGGTGGTCGCCGGATGAGTGACAAGTGACTTCGCGTCGCCCAGGTTGTTGGAGATGTCGATCAGCCGCAACTTGTCGAGTACCTCGAAGGCCCTCCCCTTGGCTGCGCTGTCCGGGGCGTCGAGCTCGAAGGTGATCACCGTGCCGCCGCCGGTCATCTGACGCTTCGCCAAATCGTGCTGCGGGTGCGACGGCAAAAACGGGTAGCGCACCCAGCGCACCGCGGGATGGCCCTCGAGGAACTCGGCGATGCGCTGCGCCGAGCTGTTGGCATAGTTGACCCGGACCGCCAAAGTCTCAAGACCTTTGAGCAACACCCAGGCGTTGAACGCGCTTATCGCCGGACCCGTGTGCCGCATCAGCTTTTGGACCGGGCCGTCGATGTATTCCTTGTCGCCGAGGATCGCCCCGCCCAGCACCCGGCCCTGCCCATCGAGATGCTTGGTCCCCGAGTACACCACCACGTCGACACCGAGCGGAAAACCCTGCTGCAGCACCGGTGTAGCAAAGACGTTGTCCAACACCACCTTTGCCCCCGCGGCGTGCGACAGCTCGGTGACCGCGGCGATGTCGACCAACGACTGCATCGGGTTCGACGGCGTCTCGAAGAACACCGCCTGGGTGGGCACCGACAGCGCCTCTTCCCATTGCGAGAGGTCGTCGCCGTCGACGAACACCGTCTGGATTCCCCAGCGCGGGAGGATCTCGTTGCACACCACGAAGCACGAGCCGAACAGACTGCGCGCGGCGACCAGGCGGTCTCCTGCCCCCAGCAGCGCGCCCAGCGAGGTGAATACCGCCGCCATGCCACTCGCGGTGGCGAAGGCCGCCGGCGCCCCTTCGATGAGGCGCAACCGTTCCTCGAACATGGTGATGGTCGGGTTGCCGTAGCGCGAGTACACGTAGCGATCCACCTCGCCGGTGAACGCCTGCTCGGCGTCAGCGGCGGACGGGTAGACGTAGCCCGAGGACAGGTACATCGCCTCGGCGGTCTCCTCGAACTGCGAGCGCAGCACCCCGCCGCGCACGCCGGTGGTGGCCGGACCCACACCGTCGGGCAGCGGTGGTGGAATGCGAATCGAGTCGGTCAATGCGCGCCGCGTCTCCTCATCGCTGCGATCTGCACCGTCGCTGGCGCTCACGACTGCCTCCACGGCAGACCGATCGCCCGCCATCCGGTGACACCGCGGTGGCCGTTCTCGTCGAGGTGTCCTTCGAATCCGTCCAGCACGTTGTAGGACGGCGTAATACCGGCCTCGGTGGCGACTTCGGCCGCACCGATCGAGCGATTTCCGGATCTGCACAGGAATACCACCGGCCGATCGCTGCGCGGCGGAACCCGGTCCAGCAACTCGGCGACAAAGTTGTCGTTGCGTTTCCCGTCGGTGCGGTTCCACTCGATGTACACGACCTCACGACCCAGGCCGGACAAGTCGGGCACCCCGACGAAACGCCACTCGGCATCTGTGCGCACGTCAACCAGCACGGCATCCGGATTCTCGCTGAGCAGCTCCCATGCCTGCTGCGGCGTGATATCTCCTGCGTAGCTCACCTAAAAGAGTCTTTCACGGCTTCCAAAGCTTGCGCAGCGCGGCCGCCACCTGCCGGGCGCGGTCGCGCGCGGTGGGCACATCGGCCGCAGTGACTACGGCAACCCCGAGCCGGCGCTGCCCCTCGGCGGCGCTGTCTGAGCCGAACACCCGCACGTCGCTTTCGGGCACCGCCAGCGCTTCGCCGAGCACACCGCCGATGGGCCCGGTGTTGTCGGCGGCGTCGTCGCGGGTCCGGCGGCTTGAGTAGAGCACTTGCGCCGCTCCCGGGGAAATCATGATGGTGTCGGTGCCCAGGCCCAGGACCGACCGGGCTTGCAGCTCGAACGCCGAAAGCCGCTGAGTGCGCAGTGTCAGCAACGCGTGTTCATACGGCCGCGCGCTGACGCCGCAGAAGTACACCTCGTCGCCGCGGACCATCAGTTCCACGCCGAACAGCCCCCGCCCGCCGACGGCTTTGACGATGCGCGCCGCGATCGACTTGGCGGCATCCAGAGCCACTCGGCTCATCTCCTGCGGCTGCCAGCATTCCACCGCGTCGTTCGTTGCCCGGCTGTGCCCGATCGGCGAGCAGAACTCGATCCCCGGGCCGGTCGGACCGTCGCTGCGCACCGTGAGCAGTGTCACGTGGAAGTCGACTTCGACGACGGCCTCGGCCAACACCCGTGCCCGGGCGTGCGGGCCACCGGCCGACACCGCACGCTGCCAGGCGCCTTCCAGCTCGTGCGGGTTGGATGCCACGGATCCGCCCGGACCGGCCACCGGCTGGATACGCAGCGGGTATCCGGCGTGCTCGGCGACGGCGCTGAGTTCATCGAGCGATCCGGCGAACCAGAACGGCGCGGTGGGCAGCCCGAGTTGCTCAGCGGCCAGCCGGCGCAGACCTTCGCGGTCGGCGGTGAGCCGAGCGCTGCGCGCAGTCGGGAACACTTGCGCGAAACCCGTTTCCGCAGCGGCCGTCAATGCATCGGCGGCGACCGCGTCGGAGACCGTCACCACATAGTTGGGTTGCAGCCGCCCGATCAGCGCCGCCAACTCGTCGGTGTCGGTCATGTCGATCACCACCGACTGGTCTGCCACCTTGTGCGCGGGCGCGTCGGCGTGCCGCTCGACGGCGATCACCTCGGTGCCCAGCCGTTGAAACACGATCGCCAGCTCCCGGCTGAACTCGTCGGAGCCCAGCAGCATCACCGTGGTTCGCGCAGCGTCGTCGTCGGGAGGTTGGTCGGAGGCCGGCTCGTCGGGGGTCACGACCACAGGTTAGGGCTGGCCGGGCAACAGGCGCACCATCAGGGCGTTGCACTCGGCCAACACCGTGTCGTCGGTGTCACGCAAGTCACCGGACACGAACGCCTTACGGCCCTCGACGGTGTCGACTCGTCCGCGCGCCACCAGTTCAGTGTTGATCGGGGTGACCTTGCGGTAATCGACGTGCAGGAACGCGGTTCGGCTGATCGGGCGCCCCGCTGCGACGACCACCATGCCGCACACCCAGTCGAACAGCAACGGCAACACCCCGCCGTGTACGGCCATGTTGCCGCCCACATAGAACCGGCTGAACTCTCCGCGCATTTCGACGCCGTCGGGACCGAACTTCGTCATCTTCCACGGCGGCATCAGCAGACTGCCGAGGCCGGGCATCGACGGAACCCGACCGGCCGGAGCGACTCCTTCCGGCGCCTGGAACGGGTCGAGCAGCTTGACCAGTTCTTCAGCCCGCTCGGCCGCGCTGTCCCAGGTGGCTTCGTCCGGATCGGCGGACACCGCGAGGTCCTGCAAGCGCCGCATCGCGGTGACGAACCTGACGAAACCCGCGCCCGGCTCTGCGGCCTCATACCGCGGAAAGCCGCCGTGATGCTGATACTCAGGATCGAGTTGCTCTGCGTCCTCCGTCACGGGCGCGCCTGCAGAATGTCGCGGCGCACAATGGTCTGGTCTCGCCCCGGACCCACGCCGATACACGAAATGTGCGCTCCGGCAAGCTCTTCCAATCGAAGCACGTAGTCGCGCGCTTTGGCGGGCAGATCGTCGAACTGCTGCGCATCGGAGATGTCTTCCCACCAGCCGGGCAGTTCTTCGTAGATGGGTTCGGCGCGGGACAGGTCGCTTTGGGTCATCGGCATGTCGTGGGTGCGCTTACCGTCGATCTCATAACCGACGCACACCGGAACCGTTTCCAGGCTGGACAACACGTCGAGCTTGGTCAGGAAGTAGTCGGTGATGCCGTTGACCCGGGTGGCATAGCGGGCGATGACCGCGTCGAACCAACCGCAGCGCCTGCGCCGTCCGGTTGTCACGCCGAACTCGCCGCCAGTCTTGGAGAGGTATTCGCCGTGCTCGTCGAACAATTCGGTGGGAAACGGGCCGGACCCGACCCGGGTGGTGTACGCCTTGAGGATTCCCAGCACGGTCGTGATTCGGGTCGGTCCGATTCCAGAGCCGACGGCCGCGCCGCCCGCGGTCGGATTCGACGACGTCACATACGGATATGTGCCGTGGTCGACGTCGAGCAGGGTGCCCTGCGAGCCTTCCAGCAACACGGTCTCCCCGGCTTCCAGCGCGGTGTTGAGCAGCAACCGGGTATCGGCAATGCGGTGCTTGAAGCTCTCAGCCTGGTGCAGCAGGGTTTGCACCACCTGCTCGGGCTCCAGCGCTTTGCGGTTGTACACCTTGACCAGGATCTGGTTCTTGAGTTCCAGCGCGGCTTCGATCTTGTGCGCCAGCTGTTCGGGGTCGAGCACATCGGCCACCCGAATGCCGATGCGGGCGATCTTGTCCTGGTAGCACGGGCCGATGCCGCGACCGGTGGTGCCGATCTTCTTGCTGCCCATGTAGCGCTCGGTCACCTTGTCGATGGCCACGTGATAGGGCATCAGCAGATGGGCGTCGGCCGAGATCAGCAGCCGGGAGGTGTCGACACCGCGCTCCTCGAGCCCCTTCAGCTCGTCGAGCAGTACGCCCGGATCGACCACCACCCCGTTGCCGATGACGTTGGTGACGCCGGGTGTCAGCACACCCGACGGGATGAGGTGCAGCGCGAAGTTCTCGCCGCTGGGCAAGACGACGGTGTGCCCGGCGTTGTTGCCGCCCTGATAGCGCACCACCCACTGGGCGCGGCCGCCGAGTAGATCGGTGGCCTTGCCCTTGCCCTCGTCGCCCCATTGGGCGCCGATCAGGACGATTGCCGGCATGGTTCTCCTGTTTATTGTGGTCCAGCCGGTGACTCACACTAGCTCAGTGGTTTGCGAGGAGCGTCTTGAATACGACCGTCCTGGTGTTCGGGGCTGGACGGCTGCCGCGTGCGCTGCGGGGGTTGCCGGTCGCGCAGGTCGACTCCGCGGTGGAAACCGCCCGGCGGCTGATCGTGGTCGGCTCGGATGCCGACCTGGCCGGGGTGCTGACCCGGCTGTTGCGCGCCGACCGGCTCGACGTCGAGGTGGCCTACGTCTCGCGACGCCGATCCCCCGCCACCCGGGCTTATCGGTTGGCGACGAGGTGGCGGGCGGCCCGGCGGGCGCGGCGCGGCACCGCACAGCGGGTGCCGCTGATCCGCGATGAGACCGGCACCGTCGTGGTGGGCTCAGCCGAGTGGCGGCCCGCCGACGGTCGGGTGCTGCACGGTGAAGCGGTTGTCGACGACACCGTGCTGTTCGATGGCGATGTCGCCGCGGTGCGGGTCGAGCCCACGGCGGCGCTGCCCGGGCTGCGGGCCCGGGTGGGGCGGGGCCGCTGGGTGACCGGTCGAGCGGCACAGTTGGGCACCACCGGCGCGACGGTGATCCGCGACGGGGTGCCGGCGGCGCGGCCGGTGCGACGGTCGACCTTCTACCGCCACACCGAGGGCTGGCTGCTGGTCCAGTAGCGTCGTGACGTGAGCATCGACAACCTGCATCAATCGGTGCGACCCAGCCCGATCTTTTTGGCGTTCGTCGGCCTGACCTTGGCCGGCGGGGTGCTGGCGTGGTGGGACGGCGCTGACCTCGGGGCGCTGGCTTACATCGGAGTGTTCATCTTGGTGATCGCCGGCTGGCTGGTGTCGCTGTGTCTGCACGAGTTCGGCCATGCGGTGACGGCTTGGCGTTTCGGTGATCGTGACGTCGCCGTGCGGGGTTATCTGACGCTGGATCCGCGCAAGTACAGCGCCCCGTTGCTGTCGCTGGGGTTGCCGATGCTGTTCATCGCGCTGGGGGGCATCGGGCTGCCGGGCGCCGCGGTGTATCTGCGCACCTCGTTCATGCCGGCGGCCCGGCGCACGATCGTCAGCCTGGCCGGACCGTCGGCCAACCTGGTGTTGGCCGTCGTGTTGCTGGTAGCAACCCGGTTGTTTTTCGACCCGGCGCACCCGGTGCTGTGGGCCGGCATCGCGTTCTTGGGGTTTCTGCAGGTCACCGCGGTCCTGCTGAACCTGCTGCCCATCCCGGGCTTCGACGGTTACGCCGCGATGGAACCGTATTTGAGCCCGCAGACCCAGCGCGCGGCCGAACCGTTCAAGCAGTACGGCTGGTTGTTCCTCGTTGTCTTGTTGGTGGCGCCGGCACTGAATCTGTGGTTCTTCGGGATCGTCGACTGGTTTTACGGGCTGTCGGGGGTACCGTCCGCGCTGGCCGGGACCGGCAGCCGGCTGACCCGGTTCTGGAGCGCCTGGGTCTGACCCACAGACGGGTTGCAATATATGCGTACATGCGCATATATTTGTGGAATGCCTGTGAGCAGCAGCCGAGTGTCCAGGATGCTCATCGCGGCGACGATCCTGACGGCATTCTTCGCCGTCGAGGTGATCACCGCGCTGACCATCGACTCGATGGCGCTGCTGGCCGACGCCGGACACATCCTGACCGACGTGGTCGCGACGGTCATCGGCCTGATCGCCCTGCTGATGGCCCGTCGCGGCAGCTCATCAGCTGCTCGCACCTACGGATGGCATCGCGCGGAGGTGTTCACCGCGGTGGCCAACGCCGTGCTGTTGATCGGGGTGGCGGCGGTGATCCTCGACGAGTCGATCAAGCGGATCGGTAATGCGCCGGCGGTGCCGGGTGTGCCGATGATCGTGGTGGCGCTGGTCGGGCTGGGCGCCAACCTGGCGGTCGCACTGCTGCTGCGCTCCCACGCCACCGGCAGCCTGGCGGTCAAGGGCGCCTACCTGGAGGTGATCGCCGACACCGTGGGCACCATCGGGGTGCTTGCCGCCGGGCTGGTCACGGTGACGACGCACTGGCCCTACGCCGACGTCGTGGTGGCCGTCGTCGTCGCGTTGTGGGTGCTGCCTCGAGCGCTGTCGCTCGCCCGCGACGCGCTGCGCATCTTGTCGGAAACCTCGCCGAGCCACCTCGATGTCGACGAGCTGCGTGCGGCGCTTCGCGCCGTCGACGGTGTGACCGGCGTGCACGATCTGCACGTGTGGACGCTGGCGCCCGGCAGGGACATGATCACCGCGCATCTGAGCAGCCGCGGCGATGCCGCCCGGGTGCTCGACGACGCACGTGCGGCGTTGAGCGCCTACGGATTGCGGCACGCCACCATCCAGATCGAAACGTCCAGCGACTGCTCGACGAGCTGCTAACTCAACCCGAGGGCCGGCCGCGCGGCCGGGTCACAGTCGTCGAGCAGGTCCAGGCAGCGCTGTAATTCGTCGGTCTCCCCGATGGCCTCGGCGGCGCGCGCCAAGGCGGCCACGCAGCGCAGGAAGCCCCGGTTCGGCTCGTGCGAATAAGGGACCGGGCCGAACCCCTTCCAGCCGTTGCGCCGCAGCTGATCCAGGCCACGGTGGTAGCCGGTACGGGCATAGGCGTAGGCGGTGACGGCCTGGTCGTCGGACAGCGCATCTTCGGCCAGCACCGCCCAGGCCACCGAGGCCGCGGGGTGCGCAGCGGCGACGATTGCGGGTTTCTCGCCGGCGAGCAGCTCAGCCTCGGCGGCGCTGTCCCCCGGCAGCAAGATCGGATCCGGTCCCAGCAGATCGCCCATCCGCGTCATAGGGTTCATTGTGCCGTGCTGTGCGGTGGCGATCGCAAGCGTGGCGGCACCGGGCGCGGCGGGAGATCGCTAAGCTCCAAATACGGAATCAAAAACGGGGAGGACAGTAGCGACCATGCCCAACCCACCAGGGCCTGACCGCGATGACAGGACCGCGGCCCGATTCGGTCCAGACGACGCCGATTCCGCCCAGGCCAACGCCGGCCCCGGTGAGGAGGACACCGAGCCCTACCGAAGGGCGCCGTCGGACGCTGAGCCGGCGACCGAGGTGATCGCCGAGGCCCCAGACCGCGAGCAGGACAGCTCGGGACCGCAGCGGCAGCAGCGCGAACGCCGTTTCACCGCACCGGGTTTCGATGCCAAAGAGACGACCGTGATCGACACGCCGGCGGATCCGGCCACCGAGGTGTTCGAGCAAGGGCAGCAATCGCCGAGAACCGCTATGCCGCAAGCGATTCCACCTCGGCTGGGGGTCAAACTACCGTCCACCCACCGTAGTTGGGGCTGGGTGCTGGCGCTGATCCTGATCATCTTGGCGTTGGCGGCCATCGCCGTGATGGCGACCGTGCTGCTGACCCACGGCCACAAACGGAAGGCCGCCTCACAGGAGGAGATGGTCCGCAGCACTATTCAGCGCTTCGACGTCGCGGTGCAAAACGGCGACCTGGCCACACTGCGCAGTCTGACCTGCGGCGACATCCGCGACGGCTATGTCAGTTACGACGAGAAGGCCTGGAAGGAGACCTACCAGCGGGTCGCCGCGGCCAAGCAGTATCCGGTGGTCGCCAGCATCGATCAGGTCGTCGTCGACGACGGCCACGCCGAGGCCAACGTCACCGCGTTCATGGCCTATGCCCCGCAGACCCGCTCGACCCGCAGCTTCGACCTGCAGTACCGCGACGACCAGTGGAAGATCTGCCAGTCCAGTACCGGCTAGTTTGAGCTGACCGACTTTCCGGCGCAGTGCAAGTCGTTGCACGCCTCGATGACCCGCTCGGTCATTGAGGCCTCGGCTTTCTTCAGGTAGCTGCGCGGGTCGTAGACCTTCTTGTTGCCCACCTCGCCGTCGACCTTGAGCACGCCGTCGTAATTGGTGAACATGTGCGCGGCGACCGGCCGGGTGAACGCGTACTGGGTGTCGGTGTCGACGTTCATCTTCACCACGCCGTAGCGCAGCGCCTCTTCGATCTCCGACTTCTCTGATCCCGAGCCGCCGTGGAACACGAAGTCGAACGGCTTGGCGCCGTCGGGCAACCCGAGTTTGGCCGCCGCCACCTTCTGCCCTTGGGCCAGGATGTCCGGGCGCAGCTTGACGTTGCCGGGCTTGTAGACGCCGTGCACGTTGCCGAACGTCGCGGCCAGCAGGTACTTGCCGTGTTCACCGGCGCCGAGCACGTCGATGGTTTTCTCGAAGTCCTCCGGGGTGGTGTAGAGCTTGTCGTTGATCTCGTTGGCCACGCCGTCCTCTTCGCCGCCCACCACGCCGATCTCGATCTCCAGGATGATCTTGGCGGCTGAGGCTTCTTTGAGCAGTTGGCGGGCGACGTCGAGGTTCTCGTCGATCGGCACCGCCGAACCGTCCCACATGTGCGATCCGAACAGCGGGTTCTTGCCGGCGGCCACCCGCTCGGACGAGATGGCCAGCAGCGGCCGGACGTAGCCGGCCAACTTGTCCTTGGGGCAGTGGTCGGTGTGCAGGGCGACGTTGATCGGATACTTCTCGGCGATGACGTGGGCGAACTCGGCCAGGGCGACCGCCCCGGTCACCATGTCCTTCACGCCCAGGCCCGAAGCGAACTCGGCGCCGCCGGTGGAGAACTGGATGATGCCGTCACTGCCGGCGTCAGCAAAACCCTTGATCGCGGCGTTAACGGTCTCCGAGGACGTGCAGTTGATGGCCGGGAAGGCATAGGAGTTCTCCTTGGCGCGCCGCAGCATCTCTGCGTACACCTCGGGCGTTGCGATGGGCATGAGGCTTCCTTCCTCGGCAACCGTGTGCGGCTAAGTATCCCAACAGCGGCCCGGCGTCGACAGAGCGCCCAGGACCCGCCGGTATGTTGGGAAACGATATGACTACCACCCTGGCCGCAATGCCCAATCTGCTCGACCCGATGTATTGGTTGGGCGCCGACGGTGTGTTCGGGCACGCGGTGCTACCGGGCATCCTGATCATCGTCTTCATCGAGACCGGTCTGCTGTTTCCCCTGTTGCCAGGTGAATCGCTGCTGTTCACCGGGGGTCTGTTGGCGGCCAGCGCCCATCCGCCGGTCAGCATCGAGGTGTTGGCAACCTGCGTTGCCGTGGTCGCGGTCCTCGGTGATCAGACCGGGTATCTCATCGGGCGCCGGATCGGCCCGGCCCTGTTCAAAAAGGAAGATTCCCGCTTTTTCAAGAGGCACTACGTCACCGAGTCGCACGCGTTCTTCGAAAAGTACGGGCCGATGGCCATCATCCTGGCCCGGTTCATGCCGTTCGTGCGCACATTCACCCCGGTGGTCGCCGGGGTGTCCTACATGCGTTACCCGGTGTTTTTAGGGTTCGACATCATCGGCGGTATCGCCTGGGGTGCCGGCGCCACGCTGGCCGGCTACTTCCTGGGGAATGTGAGCTTCGTGCATCAGAACCTGGAAAAGATCATCCTGAGCATCCTGTTCATCTCACTGCTGCCCGCGTTGATCTCGGCGGCGCGGGTGTGGCTGCGGCGCCGACGGACACCGGAGGAGCCTCGCGAGCAGCTGCCGGTCGCCGAATGAGCACCGAGATCGACGTTGGCGCGACGTCTACTCGCACTTTTGCGCGCTGGTGTCGATCTCGCGCGAAATAACGCGACGTAACTAGCGCAGGGCGACGGTGAAATCGCAGCCCGTCTTGGCGCGCACTTCCTCGACCGTCACCCCCGGATGTAATTCCTTGAGCACAAGTCCTTTTCCCGGCTCGACGTCGAAGACGCACAGGTCGGTGATGATCATGTCGACCACGCCCTTGCCGGTCAGCGGCAATGTGCATTGCTTGAGGATCTTGGGGCTGCCGTCCTTGGCCGCGTGATCCATCACGACGATCACTCGTTTGACACCTGACACCAAATCCATTGCGCCGCCGGGTCCTTTGACCATCTTGCCGGGCACCATCCAATTGGCCAGGTCGCCGTTCTCGGCAACCTGTAGGCCGCCGAGGATGGACAGGTCGATATGGCCGCCGCGGATCATGGCGAAGGAATCGGCACTGGAGAAAAAACTCGAGCCGGGGATGCTGGTGATGGTCTGCTTGCCGGCGTTGATCAGATCGGGGTCCACCTCGTCTTCGGTCGGGTAGGCGCCGATGCCGAGCAGACCGTTCTCCGACTGCAGCGTCACGTTGATGTCGTCGGGAATGAAGTTGGCCACCAACGTCGGAATGCCGATGCCCAGATTCACGTAATAGCCGTCGCGCAGTTCGGCGGCGGCGCGCTGGGCCATCCGCTCGCGGATAGGGCTGTCGTGTTTGAGCGCGGCGCCGTTGCTGGTGGTGCGGAACTCGATGCGCTTCTCGTAGTTGGTTCCCTCGATGATGCGGTCGACGTAGATGCCGGGGGTATGGATCAGGTCGGGATCCAGGTCGCCGAGCTCCACCAGCTCTTCCACCTCGGCGACTGTCACCGCGGCGCAGGTCGCGATCATCGGATTGAAGTTGCGCGCCGTTTTGCGGTAGACGAGGTTTCCGGCCGGATCACCCTTCCACGCCTTGATGATCGCCACGTCGGCGCGGATGCCTTCTTCCAGAACGTATTCGGTGCCGTCGAAGACCCGGGTGTCTTTGCCTTCGGTGAGAGTGGTGCCGTAGCCGGTGCGGGTGTAGAAACCGGGAATCCCGGCGCCGCCGGCGCGCAACTTCTCCGCCAGCGTTCCCTGCGGGGTGAGGGTGAGGTCCAGCTCGCCGGACAACACCTGCCGCTCGAACTCTTTGTTCTCGCCGACATAGGAGGCGATCACCTTCTTCACCTGCCGCGCCTTGAGCAGCAGGCCCATGCCGAAATCGTCCACACCGGCGTTGTTTCCGACGATCGTGAGGTCCTTGACGCCGCTGTCGACGAGGGCCTGGATCAAATTCTCCGGAATGCCACACAGACCGAAGCCGCCCGCCGCGATGGTTATGCCGTCCTTCAGTAGGCCCTGCAGAGCGGACTGGGCGTCGCGGTGGACTTTACTCACAGATTGGTCCTCTCCTGGTCCGGTGCCTCCGCCGCGCTGACAGCATATGCGGCCTCCATCAGCATCCAGCCGGACAGCTGCACCGACAAATCGCGCTCGGCCACCTCTGAGCCGCTCACTGCCCCGTCGACGAATTCGGCCTGCTTGCCCAGCGCGGTGGGCAGCTGGGCGGGCCGATCCCAGAACGCGCCGAACAGCGGCAGCCCCTTGACGGTCTGCCGGTTGTCCCACGCGGACTGCGCCGACGACAGCACCAGATCGCCGGCGGTTTCGCGGGCCGCGGCATCTTCGGGGCTGTCCCCCGGCAATGTGGTGGCCACCAGCGCCAGGTAGCGGGCGGTGATCCCGGCGAACAGGCCGCCGTCACCGCCCCCCGCGCCCCGCAGTACACCGGACGGCGCCATGTGCTCGGCGACGGCCGCGACCAGACGGTGCACCCGCTGGGCATGCCGCTCGGCGCCGGTGCGCACGGCCAGTTCGGTTTCCAGGCCCAGCACCACGCCCTGGCAGTAGGTGTACTGGGCGCGGACCAGCGAACCGGCCTTGATGCCGTCGAACACCAGGTGCGTTTCCGGGTCGATCAGCGTGGCGTCGATCCAGTCGGCCATTTTTTGGGCGCGCTCGAGCCGGTCGCCGTAGCGCGCCAGAAAGATCCCGGCCGGGCCGTTGGCGGGAGCATTGAAGAATTGGTCCTGCTTGCGCCACGGGATGCCGCCGCCGTCTTCGGGCACCCAGGCTTTGACGAATTGGTCCATCAGCTTGTCCAGTGCCCGATGCCGGTCGATGCCGGTGACCCGGCAGGCCCGCTCGAGCGCCAGCGCCAGCCACGCCATGTCGTCGTAATAGTTGTTGACCCAGGATCCGTTGTTGCGCAGTCGGTGTGAGCGGATCTGCCGCCGGATTTTCTTGCGCCGCTCGGGTTGCGGGTCGCGCAGCTCCGCGTCGATCAAGCAGTCCAGCAGATGGGCCTGCCACCAGTAGTGCCAGCCGCCGAACCAGCGGTCGCGTCGGGTCGGTGGCCAGGCCACCACGCCCAATTGGGTGCCCGGTAGCGCCCAGAGTCGTTTCAGATGCCGGCTCGTGACGGCGGCTTCGGAGCTGACCGCCCGGTTGGCCCATACCTGATCCATGGGAACCGATCCTGCCCTGCCGGTTGAGCGGAAGCCAACGCCAGGAACAGTTGCTGCAGCCCGGTCAGCGAATGCGCCGGCAAGAACAGATCGCAATAGGGCAGGGCGGCGGCCATCGATCCGGCCAACGGCTGGAAGTCACGTTGCGCGGCTCGCGGATTGAGCCAGACCAGCAGCTCGGCGCGCCGGTGTACCCGGGCCAGCGCATGAGCGAGCAGGTCAGGGGGATAGCTGTCCCAGCCGTCCGAGGCGACGATCACCACCGCGCCGCGCAGCAGGTTGCCGTGCGGCGCGGTCAACAGGGCGCCGAGACTGCGTGCGATGTGCGTGCCGCTGTAGCGGTCGGTGACCTTGGCGTTGGCCCGCTCCAGTGCCACCTCGGGCGAGCGGTGGGATAGCACGGCCGTGAGCCGGGTCAGCGATGTCGAGAACGCGAACACCTCGGGCCGGATCCCGGCCCGGCGCAGCACCGCGGCCCGCATCAAATGCAGGTAGACCGTCGTGTAGGGCCGCATCGACCGGCTGACATCGCAGACCAGGACGACCCGCCGGTGTCGGCGACGCCGCCGGGTGCGGGCCAGGATCAGTGGTTCCCAGCCGGTCAGCTGCGACGCGTTCATCGTGCGGCGCAAGTCGATCGCTTTGCCGAGCGGACTCGGCTCGTGCCGCAGACTGTGCCGCCGGGGCCAGCGCGCCACCGACGCTTCCAGCCAGGATCCGAGCCGGCGGAGGTCGTCGCGGTCGAATTGATCGAACGGTTCGTCGGCCCGCGTGGCGAAGCGGCTGGGCAACAGCTCCGGTAGCGAGGGGCTGGGGTCGGTTCGGTCGAGTGTGGTTCCGGAGGCTCGGGTGGCCCAGGGCAGGGCGGCGGCGGATGGGCTGCCTGCCCTGTCTCGGCTTTCGGCGTGGGCCTGTTCGGTGCGCCGCGTCCGCTGCGGCGCGGGCGGATCGCCGACGACGGGGTCGCCGATGGTGGCCTCGAATACCGCGTCGAACGCGGCGAGATCCTCCATCCGGTTGATCAGGGTCAAGCGCACCGCCCAATACAGCTCTGAGCGGCTGTGCGGCAACAATTCTCGCAGCGCTTGCACGAAATTCGCCGGGCCACTGGGCGACACCAGCACGCCGACGCCACGCAGCCGCGCCGCCAGGGCCGTCGCGAATGCCGCTGCATCCACTCCCCGCAGCAGCCCGGCGCTGTTCATCGCCGGTGGCGAATGACCCACACCAGCGCGCCCAGCGCCAGCGCGAGCAGCAGCAGCGGAGAGTACTTTTTGAACCTGTTCGCGCCGGTGAGTTCGAGCAGGTCGATGGGAGCCGGCTCGGCGGCAGCGCTTTCGCCGGCCGGCGCCTGTTCGGGGCTGGTGGCGGACAACTTGGCTTCCAGTGAGTCGACGAACTGGGCCAAGAGCTTCTCCGACACTTGCTGCAACATCCCGCTGCCGAACTGGGCGAGCTTGCCGACGATCTTCAGGTCGGTGTCGACGGTGACGCGGGTGCGCTCGCCCTCGTCGTGCAGTTGGGTGATGACCGTGGCCGCGGCATTGCCGGTCCCTCTGGCCTCCTTGCCCTTGCCGTCGATGACCGCGCGGTGCTGGTCGCGGCTGCGCTCGACGAAATGGACCTTGCCGCTGAATTCGCTGGTCACCGGGCCGACTTTGACCTTCACGGTGCCGAGGTATTCCTCGCCGTCACGGCCGACCAGCGCCGCGCCGGGCATCAGCGGGACCACCTGCTCGAGGTCGGTCAGCACGTCCCAGGCCCGCTCGATCGGTGCGTTGACGGTGAATTCGTTGGCTATCTTCATCGCTGCATGCTTTCGTGATCAGGTGTTGCTGTACTCGGCAAAGGCGTCGTGGATCAGCGCACGGTCGTCGGGTGTCTTGGCCAGCGCGCCCAGGGTGGCCAGTGTATCCGGGTCGACCAGATCCGCTACGCCGAGCGAGACCAGGGCGGCGACCCAGTCGATGGTCTCCGCAACCCCCGGAGGCTTGTCGAGATCGAGATCGCGTGTGCGACCGACAAATTGGGTGGCGTTGTCGATCAGCGGCACGGTCGCCCCTGGCACCGTCCGGCGGACGATCGCGGCGGCCCGGTCCGGCGCCGGATAGTCGATCCAGTGGTACAGGCAACGCCGCCGCAGTGCGTCGTGCAGATCGCGGCTGCGGTTGGATGTCAGCACAGCGATCGGTGGGAATTCGGCCGCGAAGGTGCCCAATTCCGGGACCGTGACGGTGGATTCGCCGAGGAATTCCAATAACAGCGCCTCGAATTCGTCGTCGGCGCGGTCGATCTCGTCGATCAGCAGCACCGGTGCGGTGGGTCCCCGATGGCGCACGCACTGCAGTATCGGCCGGTCCACCAGGTACCGCTCACTGTAGAGGTCCGATTCCTCGATCCTGGTGCCACGCGCCTCGGCGAGCTTGATGCTCAGCAGCTGGCGTTGGTAGTTCCAGTCGTAGAGCGCCTCACGCGCGGTCAGCCCTTCATAACACTGCAGGCGCACCAGGGGCGTACCTAGCACCGCGGCAAGGGTTTTCGCCGCTGTGGTCTTGCCGACTCCGGGCTCACCCTCCAGCAGCAGTGGTCTGCCGATCCTGACCGCCAGAAAGATCGCCGACGCGGTGCCCATGTCAAGTAGGAAATCTTTGGCGTCGAACCGGCGGATCACGTCATCGACGTCGGTAAACAGCATCACCGTCACACCGATTCCAGTAGTCGCTGGTAGTCGTCCCAGGTGTCGACGTCGAGCGGAACGGCGCCGTCGACCGTGATTTCGTGGGCTACAACATCACCCGAATCGATCAGCTTCCAGATCGCCTTGTCACCGTGTAGTTGAGCGAGTTCACCGAATACGCTGCGGCTCAACCAAAACGGGTGACCGAGGCCATCGGCGTAGCGGCATACGGTGACCGGGCTTGCCGATCCTTCGTCGAGCAGTCGCCGTACCACCGCCGGGTCGATCCCGGGCTGGTCGCCCAGCATCAGCACGATCCCCGCGGCATCCGGGTGCACCCGGCCCAGCGCGACGCGCAGCGACCCCGCGCACCCGTCGCCGATGTCGTCGACGACCACCACGTCGAGCCCGTCCAGCGGTACCGCATCGCCGATGGCGGGCGCCGCCGCGCTCAGGGTGACGACGATCTGGTCGAAACCACAACGACGGGCGACGTCGAGCGTAGCGCCGAGCACAGTCGTATCCCGGTATGGGAGAAGCTGTTTGGGTGCACCGAGTCGTCTGGATCGCCCGGCTGCCAGCACGACACCGGTTGCCTGATGCGCGGTCATGCGCCGGCTTTCTCGGCCGCGAACGACTTCCGGCATGCCGCACCGCAGAACCAGTAGTCCTCGTCGTGCAGGCGCAGATGCTCGGTATCGGGCCCGATCGGCACGGTCATGCCGCACACCGGGTCAACGGCCTGTTCGGGCTTGGCATTGCTCGGCGCTTCCTCCGCCGCCCGGGACACCGGCAGACCGGCGACCCGGATTTGTTCGATGACTTCGGCGAGGATCGCCACCGCGATTTCGGCGGGCGTCTTGGCGCCGATCGGCAAGCCGACCGGAGTATGCACCCGGGCGCGCTCGGCGTCGGTGAGCTCTAGCCCGTCCAGGATCGACGCGCCCCGCACCTTGCTGGCCACCAGGCCGATGTATCCGATGCCGGCAGCCAGTGCGCCCCGGATGATTTGGGCTTCCGGGCCGCCGTGGGTGGCGATCACCACCGCGGTGGCACCGGCCAGCTCATCGGTGTCGTCGCGGGCCACCTCATAGCCGAGGACCGAACACAGTTGCGCGAGCGCGTCGGCTATCGGCGTTGCCCCGCAGATCCGGATCAGCGGCGCGGGCAGCCGGGGGGCCAGATAGATCTCCAGCGCACCACCGGACAGGCACGGGTTGACGACGACCCGCGCGCCGCGGGCCTCCGGAAAGTGGACGTCACCGTCGGGAAGCACGCGCAGCAGCACGCTTTCGCCCGCCTGCAGCGCACCGAGCGCTGCCTTGCGGACCGAGTTCTGCGCGCACTGGCCTCCGACGAACCCTTCAATCGTCCCGTCGGGCAACAGGATCGCCTCGTCGCCCGGCTGTGCTGAGGTCGGCGGCTGGGCGCGCACCACCGTTGCGTGCACGAACGGTGTCCGTGTCCGCAGCAGCTGAGCAACCCGCTCGTTAACCGTCACAGCTGTTTGTCCTTAAGTCCTAGATCGGGGGTCCCGCGCGGCCCTGCATGGCCTCCCACACTCGCGATGGTGTCAAGGGCATGTCGGCGTGCCGAACCCCGAACGGCGCCAATGCATCCACCACCGCATTCACCACCGCGGGTGGGGAGCCGACGGTGGCGGATTCGCCGATGCCCTTCGCGCCGATCGGGTGGTGCGGCGACGGCGTCACGGTGTGGCCGGTCTCCAGATGCGGCACCTCCACGGCGGTGGGGATGAGGTAGTCCATCAGCGATCCGCCCAGACAGTTGCCTTCCTCGTCGAAGGCGATCATCTCCATCAGCGCCATGCCGATGCCGTCGACGATTCCGCCGTGCACCTGGCCTTCAATGATCATCGGGTTGATCCGCGTGCCGCAGTCGTCGACGGCCAGGAAGCGACGCACCTTCACCACGCCGGTGCCCTTGTCGACGTCCACCACGCAGAAGTACGCGCCGTACGGATAGGTCAGGTTCGACGGGTTGTAGCAGACTTCGGCGTCCAGGCCTCCTTCGATGCCCTCGGGCAGATCGCCGGCACCGTGCGCGCGCATCGCGATGTCGGCCATGGTCACCGACGCCGACGGGTCACCCTTGACTCTGAAAGTGCCCTTCTCCCACTCCAAGTCGGCGACCGAAACCTCGAGCATGCCCGAGGCGATGATCTTCGCCTTGTCGCGCACCTTGCGGGCGACCAGCGCCGCGGCCCCACCCGATACCGGGGTCGACCGGCTGCCGTAGGTGCCCAACCCGAACGGGGTCTGATCGGTGTCGCCGTGCACGACCTCGATGTCGTCGGGAGGGATGCCCAGCTCCTCGGCGACGATCTGCGCGAACGTCGTCTCGTGGCCCTGGCCCTGGGTCTGAACCGAAAGCCGCAGCACGGCTTTGCCGGTCGGATGTATCCGCAGCTCACAGCCGTCGGCCATGCCGAGGCCCAGGATGTCCATGTCCTTGCGCGGCCCCGCCCCGACGGCCTCGGTGAAGAACGCCATGCCGATGCCCATCAGCTCGCCGCGCTCGCGCTTTTCTTTCTGCTCGGCGCGCAGTGCGTCGTAGCCGATCATGTCCATGGCCTTGCGCATGGTGGTTTCGTAGTCGCCCGAGTCGTACACCCAACCCGTCTTGGTGCGGTATGGGAATTGCTCGGGCCGCAACAAGTTTCGCAGTCGCAGCTCGGCCGGGTCCATCTTCAGCTCATAGGCCAGGCAGTCCACCAATCGTTCCACGAAGTACACCGCCTCGGTGATGCGGAACGAGCAGGCGTAGGCCACCCCGCCGGGCGCCTTGTTCGTGTAGACCGCGGTCTGGTGGCAGTAGGCCGCCTCGAGGTCATAGCTGCCGGTGAACACGCCGAAGAACCCGGCGGGGTACTTGACCGGCGCGGCTTGGCCGTTGAATGCACCGTGGTCGGCCAGCACATTGCACCGCAGTGCGAGGATCTTGCCGTCACTGGTGGCGGCGATCTCGCCGACCATGATGTAGTCCCGCGCGAAGCTGGTGGACGTCAGGTTCTCGCTGCGGTCCTCCACCCATTTGACCGGCTTGCCCAGCAGCAGCGAACCGACGATCGCGCAGACGTAGCCGGGGTAGATCGGCACCTTGTTGCCGAAGCCGCCGCCGATGTCCGGTGAGATCACCCGGATCTTGTGTTCGGGCAGGCCGGCGACCAAGGCGTAGAGCGTGCGGTGGGCGTGCGGCGCCTGCGAGGTGGTCCACAACGTCAACTTGCCGGTGACCGGGTCCAGATCGGCGACCGCGCCGCAGGTTTCCATCGGCGCCGGATGCACGCGGGGGTAGACCATCTCCTGCTTGACGACGACGTCGGCCTTAGCCAATACCGCCTCGGTGGCCGCGGCGTCACCGGTCTCCCAGTCGAAGATGTGGTTGTCGGTCTTGCCGTCGAGGTCGTCGCGGATCACCGGGGCGTCGGGGTCCAGCGCCTTGCGCGCGTCGACGACGGGGACCAGCGGTTCGTAGTCGACGTCGATCAATTCCAGGGCGTCGCGGGCCGAATACCGGTCCTCGGCAACGACGAACGCCACCTCCTGGCCCTGGAACCGCACCTTGTCGGTGGCCAGCACCGCCTGGACGTCGTTGGACAGGGTGGGCATCCAGGCCAGGCCCTTCTCGGCCAGATCGGCACCGGTCACCACGGCCTTGACCTTCGGGTGCGCCTGCGCCGCAGTCACATCGATGCTCGCGATACGGGCATGGGCATACGGCGAGCGCAAGATCGCCAGGTGCAGCATGCCGGGCAGCACCACGTCGTCGACGTAGGTGCCGCGGCCGCGGATGAATCGGGGATCCTCTTTGCGCAGCATGCGCCCGTGGCCGCACGGCTTTTGGTCGTTGTCGGCCAGATCTTCCGGCGACGGCGGCCGAGACTCGAGAGTTGTCATGACGTGACCTCCGCTGACTCCACTCCGGCCATGGGATGCTTCGCAGCCCACTGGATGGAGCGCACGATCGTGGTGTATCCGGTGCAGCGGCAGATCTGCCCGGAGATGGCTTCGCGGATGGTGTCTTCATCCGGGTCGGGGTTCTTGTCGAGCAGGGCGCGGGCGGTGATCATCATGCCGGGCGTGCAGAAACCGCATTGCAGCCCATGGCATTGCATGAAACCTTCCTGGACCGGGTCGAGCTGACCGTCGACCTCCAGTCCCTCCACGGTGCGGACGCTGTGTCCGCTGGCCATCGCGGCCAGCATCGTGCAGGACTTCACCGGCACCCCGTCCACATCCACCACGCAGGTGCCGCAGTTGCTGGTGTCGCAGCCCCAGTGGGTTCCGGTGAGCCGCAACTGGTCCCGCAGGAAGTGGACCAGCAGCATCCGTGGTTCGACATCGGCGCTGACTGGCTCGCCGTTGACCGTCATATTCACCTGCATAGCTAGTTCCCCTCTGGCTCAGGCATATTGCGAATTCGCTCGACCGCGGTTCGCAGCGTTCTGGTGGTCAGTTCGGCGGCCAGGTGACGCTTGTAGTCGGCGGTGCCGCGCACATCGGTCACCGGCTCGCACGCCTCGGCGGCGCCGGCACCGGCTTCGGCGAACACCTCTTCGGTGGCCGGCTTGCCGACAAGTGACTCGGACAGCGCGGCCAGCGCGGCTGCATCCGGATTGACCGCCGTCAGACCCACCCGGGCGGCGGCGATGGCGTCACCGTCGAGCGTGACCGCGGCGCCGGCCGCGGTGACTGCCCAGTCCCCGACTCGGCGCTCGACTTTCGCGTATGCGCTGGAAGTCTTGTGCCGCACAGGGATCCGAACCTCGACCAGAATCTCGTTGTGGGCCAACGAAGTTTCGTAGGGGCCCTGCAAGAAGTCGTCGATCGCGATCTCGCGCTCACCCGACGGCCCGCGGGCCAGGCAGGTGGCGTTGAGCACGGTGCACACGGTCGCCAGGTCCTCCGCCGGATCTGCCTGGCACAGCGACCCACCGACCGTGCCACGGTTGCGGACCACCGGATCGGCGATCACCCGTTCGGCGTCGCGGAAGATCGGGCACACCGCGGCCAAGTCGTCTGATTCCAGCACAGCGGCGTGCCGGGTCATCGCACCGATGCGGACCAGGGTCGGGTCGGTGATCACGTAGCCGAGTTCGGGCGCCAGGTCGTTGATGTCGACGAGATATTCGGGGTTGGCGATGCGCAGCTTCATCATCGGCAGCAGGCTGTGGCCGCCGGCGACGATCATCGCGCCGTCACCCAGCCGATCCAGCAACCCGATCGCGTGGTCGACGCTGGACGCACGTTCGTACTCGAAAGGGCCGGGAACTTGCATTGTGATCGACCTCACAATCCATCGAATGGATCCTCAGTGTCGATCGGTGCTGAACGGGCGTCAATAGCGAGTTAAGGGATCGCTTAACTTGCCTTCCACCTCCTGGTCATGGTGGATCCGCCCACCGATTTCAGCCAACCGTTGGCCCCCACCGCCCCAGCGCCGGGCGATGATGTCCGCCGCGATGGAGACCGCCGTCTCCTCCGGTGTGCGGGCGCCGAGATCCAGCCCGATCGGGCTGGCCAGCCGGGCCAGCTCGGCGTCGCTCACCCCGGCCTCCCGCAGCCTGGCCACCCGGTCGTCGTGGGTTCGCCGCGATCCCATCGCCCCCACATAGCCGACCTCGGGCAGCCGCAGCGCCACCTTGAGCACCGGGACGTCGAACTTCGGGTCGTGGGTCAGCACGCAGATCACGGTGTACCGATCGATCGCGCCGGCCTCGGCCTGCGCCGCCAGATACCGGTCCGGCCAGTCGACGACGACCTCGTCGGCGGTCGGGAACCGGGCCGACGTCGCGAAGACCGGTCGGGCGTCGCAGACCGTGACGCGGTAGCCGAGGAACGATGCCTGCCGCGCGAGAGCGGTGGCGAAGTCGATCGCGCCGAACACCAGCATCCGCGGACGCGGGAATTGGCTCGACACGAACACTTCCAGGCCGTCGCCGAGACGCTCTCCGTCCGGGCCGAGGGTGAGGACTTCGCTGCGGCCCACCGCGAGCAGACCCCGTGCGTCGTCGGCGACGGCGGCGTCGGCTCGCGGCGAACCGAGCGATCCCGCCACCGAGTCGGGACGGATGACGAGCCGCCGCCCCACCCACCCGGCGTCCGGATGGGCGATGACGGTCGCGATCGCCACCGGCTGGTGCGCCTCGATGTCGTCGGCCACCGCGGCGAGTTCGGGGAACGTTGCCTGCGACACCGCCTCGATGAAGACATCGATGATGCCGCCGCATGTCAGGCCCACCGCGAAGGCGTCGTCGTCGCTGACCCCGTACCGTTGCAGCTGCGGTATCCCGGTGCGCGCCACCTCGGTGGCGCGTTCATAGACGTCGCCCTCCACGCAGCCACCCGACACCGACCCGCTCACGGACCCGTTCGGCGCCACCACCATCGAGGCGCCGGGCGGGCGCGGCGCCGACCGGAATGTACGCACTACGGTCCCCATTCCGGCGGTGCCGCCGGCGCGCCAGATCGACATCAGATCGGCGAGCACGTCACGCACGCATTCCAACGTAGGCTCAAACCCATGACCCCGGCTCAACTTCGGGCTTACTCGGCCGTGGTGCGCCTGGGTTCGGTCCGGGCGGCGGCCGAGGAACTGGGTGTCTCCGACGCCAATGTGTCGATGCACGTGGCCGCGTTGCGCAAGGAACTCGACGACCCCTTGTTCAACCGGACCGCCGCCGGTCTGGCGTTCACGCCCGGCGGGCTTCGGTTGGCCAGCCGGGCAGTCGAAATCCTCGGCCTGCAACAGCAAACCGCGATCGAAGTGACCGAGGCGGCGCACGGGCGCAGGCTACTGCGTATCGCCGCGTCCAACACGTTCGCCGAACACGCCGCGCCCGGCCTGATCGAGCTGTTTTCCTCGCGCGCCGACGACCTGTCCGTCGAGTTGAGCGTGCACCCGACAAGCCGATTCGCCGAGCTGATCTCTTCGCGCGCCGTCGATATCGCGCTCGGGCCGATTCACCGCAACCCGGCCGATATCGACGGCTCGATCGTGGTGCGGCCGTTTCTGAAGTATCAGATCATCACGGTGGCCTCGCCGGACAACCCGCTGGCCGTCGGCGCCCCGACCCCCGCCCTGCTGCGCGAGCAGCAGTGGATGCTCGGTCCGTCGGCGGGCAGCGCGGACGGTGAGATCGCCACGATTCTGCGGAATTTGGCGATTCCGGAGTCCCAGCAGCGCATTTTCCAAAGCGATGCCGCCGCCCTCGAGGAGGTGCAGCGCGCCGGTGGTGTGACGCTGACGATCGGCTTCGCGGTCGCCAAAGACCTTGCCGCGGGTCGCTTGACGCACGTGACCGGGCCAGGACTGCAGGAGTCCGGCGAATGGTGCGCGGCGACACTGTCGCCGTCGGCGCGCCAGCCCGCGGTCTCGGAGTTGGTGCGCTTCATCACCACTCCGCGCTGCACCCAGGCGATGATCCGGGGCAGCGGCGTCGGCGTGACACGGTTCCGCCCCAAGGTGCATGTCACGCTGTGGAGCTGATCACCACGCCTGGTCGATGTTTCCGTGCCGGGTGATCCACGCGTGCATGGCGATGCCGGCCGCGACCGCGACGTTGATGCTGCGCGTCGAGCCGAACTGGGCGATCGATACGGTCAGCGCCGCACCGGCGCGGGCGTCGTCGCTGATGCCGGGTCCTTCCTGGCCGAACACCAACAGGCAGTTGCGCGGCAGCGGTGTCCGCTCGAGGCGCGCCGCGCCGGGCACATTGTCGACGGCAACCACCGTCAGGCCCGCGTCCGCCGCGAACTCCAACAGGCCGGCGACGTCGTCGTGATGGCGCAGCCGCTGGTAGCGGTCGGTGACCATGGCGCCGCGGCGATTCCAGCGGCGACGGCCCACGATGTGCACCGTGTCGACGGCGAAGGCGTTGGCGGTGCGCACCACCGAACCGATATTGGCGTCATGGCCGAAGTTCTCGATCGCCACATGAAGCGGGTGTCGGCGCTTGTCGATGTCGGCGATGATCGCCTCCCGGGTCCAGTAGCGGTAGGCGTCGACGACGTTGCGGGTATCGCCATCGCGCAGCAGGGCCGGGTCATACCGGGGGTCGTCGGGAAGTTCTCCCTCCCAGGGGCCGACGCCACCGGACGAAGTGCCCCATTCGGTGGGGCCGGGGTGCTCGCTCATTGCGTGGTCCAGACGGCGGCGTGGGTGCCCACGACCGCGACGGTTGCATACAGCAGCGCTTGGTTGATCTCGCCTTGGGTGCACAGCGAGGTTTCCACGTGCACGGCGTCTAGCGACGCCTCGGGCAGCAGCAGCGCCGAGGACCCGTATGTCGAGCAGGCAACGCTGAGCCCGGGTGGCGGCAGCGTCGGTGCGGCCACCAGCATCATCGGTCCGCCGCGCGCGGCGGACTCGTCACGGTAGCGTTCTGCGACGGCGTTGACCGCCAGGCTCAGCAGCATGTAGCCGTTGCCGGTGAACACACCCGGCTCGCCCAGCGACTGCCGGCCCAGCTGCCGGCCGTCGGCGCGAAACGCCGACACGCTGGTGGTCTTGACCACCATGCCGATGTCGTTCTCCTTCGTCGGCAGCATTCCGACCGGAAAGGTGGCCGGATAGGCCGCCGCGGTGCCGGCGATCCGGTCCCGGGGCGAATACAGGTATACCCCGCGCACCGCGCTGCGGTCCTTGAGCGGGCCCAAACACACGCTGCCGCTGAGCCGGTCCGGTGATGCCGATGAAAGTCCCTGTATCACAATATTTTTCGCGCTATCGCAGCTGCCGATTCCGGTGGCCTCCATCGGGTGGGCCAGCGCGCCGTAGAGCCCGAAGCGCAGGTCGCCGGGTTTGGCGTGCGGCGCCGCCGGATCCGTCGCTGCCGCGTCGACGTCGACCACGACATGGTCGGCGTTCCAGCGCAGGTTCGATATTGAAACGTTCCAGCCCAGCACCGCCAGCGATTCGCCCAGCCGGGCGGATTGGGCGCCATATATGAGCGCAGGTGTTTTCGGCCCCGAGCAAGCGGTGACCAGCGCGAGCGTCGCCACCATCGCGATCAGAGTCCGCACGGTTTCTAACGCAGTCCCAGGTCCGACAACCCCAGCACGCTGCGGTATGGCAGGCCCTCGGCCTCAATCGCTTCAGCCGCGCCGGTGGCACGGTCGACCACCGTGGCCACCCCGACCACGTCACCGCCGGCCTCACGCACAGCGCGCACCGCGGTCAGCGCCGAGGCCCCGGTGGTGCTGGTGTCCTCCACCACCAGCACCTGCCGTCCGGCGATGTCTGGACCTTCGATAAGTCGTTGCATGCCATGGGTTTTCACTGACTTACGCACCACGAATGCGTCGATCGGACGGCCCGGCGCATGCATGACGGCGGTGGCGACCGGGTCAGCGCCCAGGGTCAGGCCGCCCACCGCGGCGTACTGCCAGTCGGCGGTGAGCTCGCGGATCAACCGGCCGATCAGCGGGGCGGCCCGATGATGCAGGGTGGCGCGGCGCAGATCGACGTAGTAGTCGGCCTGCTTGCCCGACGACAGCGTGACGCGGCCGTGCACCACCGACAGTGTGCGCACCAGCTCGGCCAGTTGGTCACGTTCGGCCACGGCCCTGGCCCAGTCGATTGGTGGTGAGGCGGGCCAAGTTTCGGGGCAGCAGGCGCACGGCGGCAGTGAGCGCCTTGTATTGCACGCCGGGAACGCTGATCACCTTGCCCTTGGCGATGTCGGCCAGGCTTTCCCGGACCACGTCGTCGACCTCGAGCCACATAAACGACGGCAGCGAGGACATGTCGATCCCGGCGCGACTGTGAAACTCGGTGTGTACGTAGCCCGGACACACCGCGTGAACACCAACGCCGGTGCCCTTCAGCCCGCCGGCGAGACCTTCGGTGAACGACACCACCCACGCCTTGGATGCCGAATAGGTCGACCCGCGACCCGACAGCAGCCCGGCAACGCTGGACACGTTGATGACGGTGCCCGCCCCCGCGTCCAGCATGGCCGGCAACGCGGCGCGGGTCAGTTGCATCACCGCGGTGACGTTGACATCCAGCTGAGCCTGCAGCAGCGCGGGATCGGCGGTCCAGAATTCGCCCGAGGTGCCAAAACCGGCATTGTTCACCAGCACTCGCACCCCGGTGGCCAGCCGGTCGGCGACCTTGGCGCGGTCGGCGGCGTCGGCGAGGTCGGCGGGCAGCACTTCGACGGAGCGCCCCGCCTGGTCGCGCAGCTCGCCGGCCAGTTGGGCGAGCCGGTCGACGTCGCGGGCCACCAAGACCAGGTCGTAACCGTCGGCGGCGTAACGCCGGGCAAAGCCGGCACCGATCCCGGACGTGGGCCCCGTGATCAGGGCAACGGGACGAGCCATGACCGACAGCGTAACTGCGGCCGATCAGCGCTGGTAATGCGTGGCCTGGTAACCGTTACGGCCCGGCGGCGGACGCCGGACGGCTCCGGTGCGGCCGCTCTCACGCCGTCCGGGCTCCGCTGCGGCGCGGCGCGGCGGCTCCGGTCGTGCCGCCGTATCGGCACGCCGTGGCGGCATTTCCGCCCGCGCGGCCGGGGCCAGCGGACGGCTCGGCGCCGCGTTGCGGCGCGCGCCCGGCCCCGGGGTCTGCTGCGGCACCGGCGGCAGCACCCGCAACAGGTCGTTGAAATGACGCACCGTGCGCAAACCTTCGTCCCACTGCGCGCGAGTACTGGAGATCGGCATGCTCACCAACGTCCAGTTCTCTTCGTTCCACATGATCTCGGCGCACTCCGGTGCGGTGTGGGCGAAGGTGACCATCCGCCGGTCGCACGCCCGCCGGGCCGCGTCCAGGTTGGTGGAGTACACCATCCGCGGCCCGATCGCGCCCAGCAGCCAAATGTCGTTCTCCCGCGGCTCTTTGAGGCCCTTGAGCCGCAAGTCGACGACGACGTTGGTGCCGACCTTGCGGTGCAAGGCGATGACCGTCGCGACTTCTTCGAGGTCGAAGATGTAGACGGCTTCGCCGCGGATCTGGCCGAGGACGACGTTGTGGGCCGTGACGTCGCCGACGGTCGACATCACCCCGCGCTTCCAGCGCTTGACGATGTCGGCGGATTCGGGTTCGTAGTCGAATCCGTGCGAACGCGCCCACGATTTGCGCCGGCGGCCCCGCCCCCGACGCCGATCGATGTCGACGTACAGCAGCACCACCGCACCGACGAAGCACAGCGCGGCAAGCGTGAACCAGAGCGGGACCATTGGGCGCAAGCTTACTTGCTAGTGACCCAGAATCACGATTGCTTGCAGGTCACAACCCCGTCACGTCTGCCGAGCTCAGCCGAGGATCAGCGACTCGCCGTCGGGGCTGACGTTGACCGGCACGGTGTCGCCGTCGTGCACGTCGCCGGCCAGCAGCATCTTGGCCAGCTGGTCGCCGATGGCCTGCTGAACCAGCCGCCGCAGCGGGCGCGCCCCGTAGACCGGGTCGAAGCCGCGCTGGGCCAGCCAGCGCTTGGCGGCAAGCGACACCTGAAGGGTCAGCCGTCGCTGCGCGAGCCGCTTGCCCAGCTGCGCCAGCTGGATGTCCACGATCTGCAGCAGCTCTTCGGGGTTGAGGCCCTCGAAGATCAGCACGTCGTCGAGGCGGTTGATGAACTCCGGCTTGAACGTGGCGCGCACGGCGTCCATCACCTGTTCCTCGCTGCCGCCGGCCCCGAGGTTGGAGGTCAGGATCAAGATGGTGTTGCGGAAGTCGACCGTACGGCCCTGTCCGTCGGTGAGCCGGCCCTCGTCGAGGACCTGCAGCAGCACGTCGAACACGTCCGGGTGAGCTTTCTCGATCTCGTCGAACAGCACCACCGTGTAGGGCCGCCGTCGCACCGCCTCGGTCAACTGGCCGCCCTGCTCGTAGCCGACGTAGCCGGGTGGCGCACCGACCAGGCGGGCCACCGAGTGCTTCTCGCCGTACTCGCTCATGTCGATGCGGACCATCGCCCGTTCGTCGTCGAACAGGAAGTCGGCCAGCGCCTTGGCCAGCTCGGTCTTACCGACACCGGTGGGACCGAGGAACATGAACGCTCCGGTCGGCCGGTTGGGATCGGCCACGCCGGCCCGGCTGCGGCGCACCGCATCGGACACCGCCTGCACCGGCTTCTTCTGGCCGACGACGCGTTTGGCCAGCTCGTCTTCCATCCGCAACAGCTTGGCGGTCTCGCCCTCCAGCAACCGCCCGGCCGGGATCCCCGTCCAGGCGGAGACCACGTCGGCGATGTCGTCCGGACCGACCTCTTCCTTGAGCATCATGGCCTCGCGGGCCTGCGCCTGCGGCAGTGCGGCTTCGAGTTTCTTCTCCACCTCCGGGATGCGGCCGTAGCGCAACTCGGCGGCCTTGGCCAGGTCGCCGTCCCGCTCGGCGCGCTCGGACTCGCCGCGCAGCGTCTCCAACTGCTCTTTGAGCTCGCGGACGGTATCGATGGCGTTCTTCTCGTTGTGCCAGCGAGTGGTCAGCTCGGCGAGCTTCTCCTTCTGGTCGGCCAGCTCGCTGCGCAGCTTCTCCAGGCGCTCCTTGGAGGCCTCGTCCTCCTCCTTTTCCAGCGCCATCTCCTCGATCTCCAGGCGCCGCACCAGCCGCTCGACCTCGTCGATCTCGACGGGCCGCGAGTCGATCTCCATGCGCAGCCGGCTGGCGGCCTCGTCGACCAGGTCGATGGCCTTGTCCGGCAGGAAGCGCGAGGTGATGTACCGGTCGGACAACGTGGCCGCTGCCACCAGCGCCGAGTCGGTGATCCGCACACCGTGGTGCACCTCGTAGCGGTCCTTCAGCCCGCGCAGGATCCCGATGGTGTCCTCCACCGACGGCTGACCGACGTATACCTGCTGGAAACGCCGCTCCAAGGCGGCGTCCTTTTCGATGTGCTTGCGGTACTCGTCGAGCGTGGTCGCGCCGACCAGCCGCAGCTCGCCGCGGGCCAGCATCGGCTTGATCATGTTGCCGGCGTCCATTGCGCCTTCGCCGGTGGCGCCGGCACCCACGATGGTGTGCAGCTCGTCGATGAACGTGATGATCTGCCCGGCGGCGTTCTTGATGTCATCGAGGACCGCCTTGAGCCGTTCCTCGAACTCGCCGCGGTACTTCGAGCCGGCCACCATCGAGCCGAGGTCCAGCGCGATGATCGTCTTATCGCGCAGGCTTTCCGGTACATCGCCGGCGACGATGCGCTGCGCCAAACCTTCCACGATCGCGGTCTTGCCGACGCCGGGCTCACCGATCAACACCGGGTTGTTCTTGGTGCGACGGCTCAGGACCTGGATGACGCGACGAATCTCGTTGTCACGTCCGATGACCGGGTCCAGCTTGCCTTCCCGCGCGCGAGCGGTCAGGTCGGTGGAGTACTTCTCCAGCGCCTGGTAGGTGGCCTCGGGGTCGGGACTGGTGACCCGGGCGCTGCCGCGCACCTTGACGAAAGCCTCCCGCAGCGCCTGGGGCGATGCGCCGTGGCCGGTCAGCAGCTTGGCGACGTCGGAGTCGCCGGTGGCCAGCCCGACCATCAGGTGCTCGGTGGAGACGTACTCGTCGTCGAGTTCGGTGGCCAGTTGCTGGGCGGTGGTGATGGCCGCCAGCGATTCACGGGACAGCTGCGGTTGCGAGCTGGCCCCGGTGATCTGCGGCAGCGCGTCGAGCAGGCGCTGGTTTTCAGCGCGCACAGTGGCGGGCTCGACACCGACAGCCTCCAGCAGTGGCGCGGCGATCCCGTCTTTCTGTGTCAGCAGCGCCAACAGCAGGTGCGCGGGCCGGATCTCCGGGTTGCCGGCCGCCGAAGCCGCCTGCAGGGCCGAAGTCAGCGCGGCCTGCGCCTTGGTTGTCGGGTTGAACGAGTCCACGACGACCTCCGTTCGGGGTCACAAGGGGTTGTCAAAAATGCTTCTCGGGATGTCTAACGCCGTCAAGGTTGAGTCTGTTCCGCTCAAGTTAAAAATTTTCGGCAGTATGACAGTTAGGCGTCGATACGTGAGCCTTCGCGACGCGGCGCAAGCAATGTCACAGAATGGAGCGCTATGTCGAGCTATCCACCGTCGATGCCGCCCTTGGGGCCGCCGGGCCCGCCCCCGGGGCCGGGGCCGCAGGGGGCGCAGCCACCGTGGGAGCCTTACCCCGACCAGTGGCCGCCGCCCCCGCCGCCGGGTCCCTACCCCCCGCCCCCGNGGCCATGCGCCGCCGGGCTGGCAGCCGGGCGGCGCATGGCCTCCGCCGCCCGGGGCGGCACCGGGCTGGGCGCCGGGCCCTGCCGGCTGGCCCGCGCCGCCGCCGGGGCCGCCACGGCGAAAGCTGACCGCGTGGATCGTGGCCGGAGCCGTCGCGCTTATCACGGCGGTGGTCGTCACCGCGGTGCTGCTCACGCAGGTGGCCCCCAAGCCGAAATCCGATGAGGCGCAGATCCGCGCCCTGATCGCCAAGGCGACAACCACCAACAGCTCCGACCTCAGCGAGTTCCGCGAGCTATGGTGCGCCAAGATCCAGCGCGTCATCGATCAGGTACAGCAATTCCACCCCACCTTGCCCGAGCCCCCATCGAAATCGCGCGGTCAAATCACCGTCAAATCCATCGAGATCGACGGTGACAAAGCCACTGCGACCATCGCCAACACCAACCACGGCAGAACCCGTGACGCCCAGATGACGTTCCGCAAAGAACGCGGCGAATGGAAGCTTTGCCTCTAGCCGCCGTCTAGCAGCTTGCCCAGCTGGGCCGCAATCCGAACCCAGCCTTTGCCCATGATGTCGCGGGAACGTCGCTGAACGACGTCATCGAGGTCAAAGCCAGTGTGCCGCAGGATGACTCGGGTGCCATGGCCCTCGGGATACAGAGTCCAGGAGACCATCCACGTCGCGGGTTGGCCGGATGCCGCATCGGCCCAGCTGATGGTCAGCTGCTTGCCCTCTTGCACCGCGATTACCTCGCACGCGATGTCACCGGAGAAGCCCACCGACGGCATTGGTTGGCCCCGAAACGTGAAACGGGTGCCGACAACCGGCGCAAAGCCACTGGGTTGCATCAGCCACCGCGCCATCAGCTCCGGCGTGGTCAGCGCCCGCCACACCCGTTCGGGTGGATGCGCATAGAACTGGTCGGCCTCGATGACCTGCGGGTCAGCGGTGGTGTCTGTCATGAATCTTCCTCTCCCCCGCAAGCGGGTGGTGGTCCGGCCATTTCGTCAAGCACCTCACCCAGCGCGGTCAACCGCTCGCGCCAGTACCGCTCATATGGGCTCAGCCAGGCCGAGATCTCTTGCAGCGGTTCGGCGTTGACCCGGTAGTGGCGGAACCTGCCCCGCTTCTCCTCGGCGACCAGTCCGCACTCGCGCAGCATCTTCAGGTGTTCGGACACGCTGGGGCGAGCCATATCGAAGCGCTCGGAGATCGCTGCCACGGTGCGCTCGCCGTCGAGCAGCATGTCGAGAATGTCGCGGCGGGTCGGGTTGGCCAATGCGGCAAAGATCGAGTCGGTGCGGTTGACCTTGGCGCGCTGCGGCACAGCCCAGATATTAGGTAGGATTTTTCCTACCTGTCAACTATCGGCTACCGTTCTCCCGTGGCGATCAGCTGGCTCTCAGAACTCACCGGACTCGGCTCGCTCGCGCTGGTTGTCGCGCTTTCCCCGCTGTCCGTCATCCCGGCCGTGCTGGTCTTGAGCACACCGCGGCCGCGGGCGACCAGCCTGGCGTTTCTGGCCGGCTGGGTCGTCGCCTTGGCGGCGCTCACCGCTTTGGCCATCGCGGTCTCGGGTTTGCTCGGCGGGTTGCAGAAATCGCCGCCGGTCTGGGCGTCGTGGCTGCGGATCGTCGCCGGTGCAGCACTGGTCGTGTTCGGCATTTATCAGTGGCTGACCCGGGAACGCCATACCGAGATGCCGGGCTGGATGCGCTCGCTCACCACCGTCACCCCGCCGCGCGCCGGGGTGCTGGCCGCGGTACTGGCCGTGATACGACCCGAAGTGTTATTTGTTTGCGCGGCAGCCGGTTTGGCGATCGGCAGTGCGGGAGCGGGCACGGACCGAGTGTGGATAGGGGCCGCCTACTTCGTGGGCATCGCGGCATCCACGGTCGCGGTCCCGGTGCTCGCCTACACCGCCGCGGGTGATCGCCTCGACGAACCGCTGAACCGGCTGAAAACGTGGATGGAGCGCCACCACGCCGCCATGGTTGCCGTCGTCCTGATCGTGATCGGTGTGGTGGTGTTGTACAAGGGAATTCGCCACGTCTGAGGCCGCGCATAAAATCGGCGCCCGTGGGGCTGGAGAACCGGGACGCGCTGCAGCTGTTGCGCGCTGCCTTCGACGAGGAGGCCGCGCGCGACGCCGACAGCTTCGTCGGGCGGTTCTACACCCGCTGGTTTTCCCTTGACGTCGCGTTGCGCGACCTGTTCCCACCGGACATGGCCCGCCAGCGGGCGGCCTTTGCCCACGCGCTGAACTGGGTGTACGGCGAACTGCTGGCGCAGCGCGCTCAGGCGCCGGTGGCGTTTTTGGCCCAGCTGGGCCGCGACCACCGCAAGTACGGGGTCGCCCCGAAGCACTACGAGACGTTGCATCAGGCGCTCTACACCACGCTGCGCGACGAGCTTGCCGAGGCCTGGACCGACGCGGTCGACGAAACCGCCCGACAGTCGCTGAATCTCATCACCGGGGTGATGAGTGGCGCCGCCGACGCCGACGAGGGGCCGGCCTGGTGGGACGGCACGGTGATCGAACACCTGCGAGTGTCGCGCGACCTCGCGGTGATCCGGCTGCAACTCGACCGCGCGCTGCATTATCACCCCGGCCAGTACGTCAACGTGGCGATCCCGCAATGCCCGCGTAGGTGGCGCTACCTCACACCCGCTATCCCGCCGGACGAGAGCGGCGGGATCGAGTTCCATGTGCGCGCGGTTCCCGGTGGGCTGGTGAGCAACGCCATCGTCGGGGAAACCCGGCCCGGTGACCGGTGGCGGCTGTCGAGTCCGCACGGCGCGATGCAGGTCGACCGCGACGGCGGCGACGTGCTGATGGTGGCGGGCAGCACCGGTCTGGCGCCGCTGCGCTCGATCGTCATGGATCTGGCCCGCTGGGCGCATAACCCGCGGGTGCACATGTTCTTCGGCGGCCGCTACCCGTGCGAACTGTACGATTTGCGAACGCTGTGGCAGATCGCCGCACACAATCCCTGGCTGTCGGTGTCGCCGGTTTCGGAGTACACCAGCGACCCGGCGTGGGCCGGCGATTATCCGGACGTGACACCGCCGCGCGGGCTGCATGTCCGACAGACCGGACGGCTTGCGGACGTGGTCACCAAGTACGGCAACTGGAGCGACCGCCAAATCTTGATCTGCGGCGGACCGGACATGGTTCGTGCCACCAAGGCGGCGCTGATCGCCAAAGGGGCTCCGCCCGAACAGATTCAGCACGACCCACTGTCGGGCTAGGCTGGCCGCTGTGCACATAGTCACGCTGCGCGACGCGTCGTCGCCGGTGGCGGCGCAGTTCGTTCCCGACACCGGGATGATCGGCACGTCGCTCACCGACGACGGCGTGGAACTGCTCGGTCAGCGTCGCGGACTGGACGCCTACATCGCCGACGCCAAGACCATGGGTATCCCGCTGCTGTATCCGTGGGCAAACCGCTTGGGCGACAACACCTATACCGCCCACGGGAAGACGGTCACGCTGGTTCCGGGCCAAGGCGGCGTGCGCGCCGATGCCAACGGGCTCCCGATCCACGGCGTGCTGGCCGGCTATCCGAACTGGCGGGTCCTGGCCGAGTCGGCCGACGAGATCACCGCCGAACTCGATTTCGGCGCGGATCCCAAACTGCTGGCCAGCTTCCCGTTCCCACACCTGCTGGCGGTGAGCGTGCGACTCGCCGACCGGACACTGACGGTGCGCACCGCGGTGACACCGACCGCAGACAAAGCGGTCCCGTCGTGTTTCGGGTTTCACCCCTATCTGCAGTTGCCGGACGTGCCACGCAGCCAGTGGGTTATCGAGACGCCACCGCTGCGACATCTGGCCCTCGACGAGCGTGGACTGCCCACCGGGCAAGCCTCTCGTCAACAGGCTGCTGTTGAACCATTGGGCGACAAGGCTTTTGACGACGGATACGACGAGGTCGCCGACGGCGCGGTGTTCGCGGTCTCCGGAGGCGGGCGTCGTATCGAGGTGCATTTCGATCGCGGTTATCCGGCGGCGCAGATCTTCGCGCCACCGGGCGAAGATGTGGTGTGCTTCGAACCGATGGCCGCACCCACCGACGCGCTGCGCCGCGGCGACTACCCGCTCGCCCGTCCGGGTGACTCGGCGGTCGCCCAGTTCTCGATCCGGGTCTGATCGGCACCGAAACGCTGTTAGACTGCCGCCAGTAGGTGGGGTGCCGTTCGGTGGAGCATCACGATCCACCACTTTCGTCGAGGTAGGCGATGATGACCGATATCGTTTTCGTCAATCCCCGGTTCGAGGTGTCGTACTGGGGACTCGAACATGCACTTCCCGTGCTGGGCAAAAAGTGCAACCTGCCGACCGCCTGTTTGCCGCTGCTGGCCGCGCTGACGCCGCCCGAGCATTCGGTGACGATCGTCGACGAGAATGTCGAGCCGCTCGACTACGACCGGCTGGCGCGGGCGGACATCGTGGGACTCACCGGCATGATCGTCCAGCGCCATCGCATGCGCGAGATTCTGCGTGAGCTCAAAGCCCGTGGGGTCTTCACCGTCGTCGGCGGCCCCTGGGTCAGCGTGCGGGAAGATTACTTTGAGGGCTTGCCCGACGTGATCTTCGTCGGCGAAGCCGAGACAAGCTGGCCGCAGTTTCTCCAAGAGTGGGCGCAGGGGCGGCATCAACGCCGCTACGAGCAACCCGAAGCGACCGACATGACCAAGGTGCCGGTCCCGCGCTACGACCTGCTCAGGGTCAAGGACTACCTGTTCGGCAGCATCCAGTTCAGCCGCGGCTGCCCGTTCCAGTGCGAGTTTTGCGACATCATCATCATGTTCGGCCGTAGGCCGAGGCTGAAGACGAGCGCACAGGTGATCGCCGAGTTGGAGGCGATGCGCAAGCAGCATCTGAAAATCGCTTTCATCGTCGACGACAACCTGATCGGCAACAAGGTCGCGGTGAAGAAGTTGCTGCGCGATATCGCTGACTGGCAGGCTGCCGAGGGATACCCGTTCACGTTCTTCACCGAGGCGTCGCTCAACCTCTCCGAAGACGACGAGCTGATGCAGTTGATGGACGCGGCCAACATCGTGACCGTCTTCATCGGCATCGAGAGCCCTAACGAAGATTCTCTGAAAGAGACCAAGAAGTATCAAAACGTTCGCAAAGGCGGGTCGATTGTCGACCGCGTTCGCAAGGTGCAGGACTCCGGAATCGAAGTCTGGTGCGGCATGATCGTCGGCTTCGACCATGACGATGCCCGGATCTTCAAGGCGCAGCACGAGTTCGTGCGTCAGACCGACATCATGCACGCGATGGTCGGCATGCTGTCGGCCATCCCGAAGACACCGCTTTACGCCCGGCTGAAAGATGAAGGGCGCCTCGATCTCGATGACGAACAGACGTTCGGCACGAACGTCATTCCGCTGGGCATGACTCGCGACGAGTTACGCGACGGGTACATCGGCCTGATGCAGGAGTTGTACGAGCCGGACTTCTACTTTGAGCGGCTCGAGAATTTGTTCCTCACACGCGAATTCAAGTGGGCCCGCGCGCGCGAAGCCTACTGGCGCCGGCATCCATGGCGGAAATGGAAGTCGCAGTCCCTCGATGCTCTGCTGGCCGTCGGCTTGTTCCTACGGCTGATGAAAAACATTCCCGACCCAGAGTTGCGCCGGATCTATCGCCGTCGCATGACCACCATGGCCCTGCGGCGGCCGGACCCGCAGCTGCTGTTCATCTGCGTGATCAAGTGCGCGATGCATTACCACCACTACACGATGACCCGTCAGATGCTCGAGCAGCGGAGCCTGGTCAACACGTTCTGAGCTAGCGCCGCGGCCTCCAGACCACCACGGCGGTGCTCTTGGGCATGACGGCGAGGTCGCGGCGCCGGTTGGCGCGCAGTGCCTCGATCTCGGCGGCCATTTCGGCCACCCGCGCCTGCAGCGCCTCGACCTGGTTGGTCAACTCGATGATGCGCTTGATGCCGGCGAGGTTGACGCCCTCATCCTGGGAGAGCCGCTGCACCTCGCGCAGCAACTCCACGTCGTGTTCGGAATACCGCCGCCCGCCACCGGCACTGCGCTTCGGCCTGACCAAGCCGAGCCGGTCATAGGTACGCAACGTTTGGGCGTGCATCCCGGCCAGCTCGGCGGCCACCGAGATGAGAAACGTTCGGGCGCTTTCCTTTTTCTTAGCCATCACCGATTACCTGCCCATCCAGCCCGCGGATCGAAGCCGCTGGCCCGCTCGGCGGCAGCGTAGGCCTCGAGCGCTTCCTTCGCGGCACCTTTCAGGTCCGGTGGGACGGCGACCTTCACAGTGACGAGTAAGTCGCCGGCACCGCCGCTGCGCTTGGGCACGCCGCGCCCCCGCACCCGCAGGATGCGGCCGTCGGCGGTGCCCTTGGGCACCCGGACACCGACCCGACCGTCCAGCGTTGGCACTGAAAGCGTTGTGCCCAAAGCTAATTCGGAGAAGCTCACGGGTACTGTCACGGTCAGGTCGTCGCCGTCGCGTCCGAAGACCGGGTCCGGGCGCACGTGCACGGTGACGTAAAGGTCACCCGAGGGGGCGCCCCGCAGCCCGGCCTCACCCTGTCCGGGCAGCCGGATCCGTTGTCCGTCCTCGACACCCGGCGGGATCCGCACGTTGATGGTGCGAGTGCGGGTGGTGACACCGGTTCCCTTGCACTGGTCGCACGGGTGCTCGATGATCGACCCGCTGCCACGGCAATCCGTACACGGCTCGGAGAATCCGAAAGCGCCTTGGTTGCGGCTGATTACGCCCGACCCGTTACAGGTGGCGCACACCTTGGGACTGGTGCCCGGCCGGGCTCCGCTGCCATGACAGTTGGTGCACGGCGCCGGGCTGGTCAGCCGCAGCGGCATCGCCACGCCCTTGGTGGCCTCCAGGAAGCTCAGCTCGGCTTCGGTCTCCAGGTCGTTGCCGCGCCGTGGCCGGCTCGGGCGCGGCGAGGCGCCACGGCCGAACAAGCCGCCGAACAGGTCGCCGATGTTGGTGCCGCCGGTGCGGCCCGCGGCGTCGAACAGATCGTTGAGGTCGAATTCGACGCCGTCGGAGCCGTAGCCGCGCATTCCGAAGCCGCCGAAACCACCGCCGCCGTTGAACCGGCGACCAAATCCGCCACCGGAGAACAGCCGACGGGTTTCGTCGTATTCTTTGCGCTTCTCCGGGTCCGACAGCACGCTGTTGGCTTCGGAGACGGCCTTGAACCGCTCCGCGGCGCTCGGGTTGTTCGGGTTCCGGTCGGGATGCAGTGAGGCAGCCAGCTTTCGGTAGGCCCGTTTGATTTCGTCTTGGCTGGCGTCAGGGGAGACGCCCAACTCCTTGTAGAAGTCCTTTTCGACCCACTCGCGTTGGGCCATGTCGCGTCACCCCCTCTCACCTTCCTGGGTAACTGTGCGTTTCTAGATCCTCTTCAACTTCAACTTCCCGGCGCCTTACGATTCTGCGTTCTGCTCATCGGTCTCGGTGTCGTTATCGGCCGCTTCGGCCGCCTCGCCGCCCACCGCTGGAGCGTCGGCCTCCTCCGGGACAGTGTCGACGACACTGACCAAGGCGTGCCGCAGGATCTGATCGCCGAGCTTGTAGCCCCGCCGCATGACGTTGCCGATCACCGGCTTGGTGCCCGGGGCCCCGTCACCTTCATGCTGGACGGCCTCGTGCAACTCCGGGTCGAAGTCCTCGCCCTCGGCGCCGAACGCAGCCAAGCCCAAACCGGACAAGACGTTGATCAGCTTGTCGGCGACCGACTTCAGCGGCCCCGACTCCAGGTCACCGTGGCTGCGCGCCCGGTCGAGATCGTCGAGCACGCCCAGCAATTGGCTGACCACAGTGGCCTTGGCGCGGTCGGCCGCCACCTGCTGGTCGCGCAGCGCCCGCTTGCGGTAGTTGGCGAAGTCGGCGTGCGCCCGCTGCAGATCGGCGGTCAACTCGGCGACCTTGTCGGCGGTCTCCGACCCCTGCGGCGCCGTGGCGTGCGGCGCCGGCCCGCTGGGGGCCGACCCGGACGCCACGTGGCGCACTTCGCCGGTTTCGGGGTCAATCCGCCGCTTGTCGGTGACTGTTACCTGTTCGTGTGGGTTGCCTTCGGTCATTTGGCCTCCCGATCGTCATCGACCACCTCGGCGTCCACCACGTCGTCGGCACCGCCGGCTGCTCCATCGCCGCTGGGGCCGGCGCCGCTGGCGGCCTGCGCAGCCTGGGTCGCCTCGTAGATGGCCTGACCCAGCGCCTGCGACTCTTGGCCGAGCTTCTCCATGGCCGACTTGATGGCGCCGATGTCGGTGCCCTCCAACGCCTTCTTCGCGTCAGCGACGGCGGCGTCGACCTTGTTCAGCGTGTCCTCGGGCACCTTCGAACCGCCCTCGGACGCTGCACTCCGTTGTTCAGCGACGAACTTCTCCGTCTGGTAGACCAGCGTCTCGGCCTGGTTGCGGACGTCGGCCTCCTCGCGCCGCTTGCGGTCTTCCTCGGCGTGCGCCTCGGCGTCCTTGATCATCCGCTCGATCTCCTCCTTGGACAGGCCGGAGCCCTCTTGGATGCGGATCGTGTTCTCCTTGCCGGTGCCCTTGTCCTTGGCGGTGACGTGGACGATGCCGTTGGCGTCGATGTCGAAGGTGACCTCGATCTGCGGCACGCCACGCGGCGCCGGCGGGATACCGGTCAGCTCGAAGGAGCCGAGCAGTTTGTTGTGCGCGGCGATTTCGCGCTCACCCTGATAGACCTGGATCTGCACCGACGGCTGGTTGTCGTCGGCGGTGGTGAAGGTCTCCGACCGCTTGGTCGGGATCGTGGTGTTGCGCTCGATCAGCTTGGTCATCACGCCGCCCTTGGTCTCGATACCCAGCGATAGCGGCGTAACGTCAAGCAGCAGAACGTCTTTCACCTCGCCCTTGAGCACACCGGCCTGCAGCGCGGCACCCACGGCCACCACCTCGTCGGGGTTGACGCCCTTGTTGGGCTCCTTGCCGCCGGTGAGCTCCTTGACCAGGTCGGTCACCGCGGGCATACGGGTGGAACCGCCCACCAGCACGACGTGGTCGATCTGGGACACCGAGATGCCGGCGTCCTTGATCACCTGCTGGAACGGCTGGCGAGTGCGATCCAGCAGATCTTGGGTGATCTTCTGGAACTCCGCGCGCGTCAGCTGCTCGTCGAGGAACAGCGGGTTCTTGTCGGCGTCGACGGTGATGTAGGGCAGGTTGATCGACGTGCTGGCCGAGCTGGACAGCTCGATCTTGGCCTTCTCGGCCGCTTCACGCAGCCGCTGCATGGCCATCTTGTCCTTGGTCAGGTCGATCCCACTGGTGCCCTTGAACTTGTCCACCAGCCAGTTGACGATCCGGTCGTCCCAGTCGTCACCACCGAGGTGGTTGTCACCCGAGGTGGCGCGCACCTCCACAACACCCTCGCCGATTTCCAGCAGCGAGACGTCGAACGTGCCGCCGCCGAGGTCGAACACCAGGATGGTCTGCTCTTTCTCACCCTTGTCCAAGCCGTAAGCGAGCGCGGCCGCGGTCGGCTCGTTGACGATCCGCAGCACGTTCATGCCGGCGATCTGGCCGGCTTCCTTGGTTGCCTGGCGCTGGGCGTCGTTGAAGTACGCCGGGACGGTGATCACGGCGTCGGTGATGTCCTCACCGAGGTAGCTTTCGGCGTCGCGCTTCAGCTTCATCAGAATGCGAGCGCTGATCTCCTGCGCCGTGTATTTCTTGCCGTCGATCTCGATCTTCCAGTCGGTGCCGATGTGTCGCTTGACCGACCGCACCGTGCGGTCGACGTTGGTCACCGCCTGGTTCTTTGCGGGCTGGCCGACCAGCACCTCGCCGTTGCGCGCGAACGCGACGACCGACGGGGTGGTCCGGGAGCCCTCGGAGTTGGCGACGACGACGGGGTCACCGCCCTCCAGCACTGAGACGACGGAGTTGGTGGTCCCGAGGTCGATGCCGACCGCACGAGCCATGATGAATCCTCCCTGATAGACGAGCTTTGTGGGGCACTACACTGCTGAGTGAACCCGGCTCAAGACTGCCTGCGTCGCCGCAGCGGTGTCAAGCTAGGGTTGAGCCTGATCCACTCAAGTTATCGTTCATCCTAACGGCACCGCCGACAGGTTTGTTCCCGGGCCGACTGATGCACTTGTTGGGCTCTTCTGTGCCAACGTTTTGCGCCGCCAATGCCTTCAATTGCAAAATCCAAAAATTTTCTGTGAACGGGTTGACAACGCAGAGCAGCCGAGTAACTTACGGCCCGTAAGTTACTTGAAAGTAGGGTGGGTAATTCCTTAGTCGGCTGCACAGTTTGGGAGGTGCCCCGATGAATCGTCGTATCTACGCAGCCGCTGTTGCCGCCGTGACCGGGACGGGCATGCTGACCGCCGCGTTGCTGCAGGCGGCTGTCGCCACTGCCGCTCCCGGTGAAGACGCCTTCACCATCGACGGCTTCACCTTCGATCCCATGACATTGGATGACGGCGAGGGATTCAATCCGGTCGACGCGCTCAACACTTCTCCGCCGCTGTTGACCCTGGGCGGCGGGATAGTGACCCTGTTCGGTCAGTCCCTCAACACCGCTCCGCAGAGCTTCGACGTGTACAGCGGCAGCGGGTCAAGCGCCACCGGCCTCGGCAGCATCAATACCGGGGTCGTCGCCGCGAACCTGTTGGGACTGCCCAACACTGAGTTCACCGTCACCGAGGTCACGCCGGTCTCCGGTGTGGACGCCTCGGGGCTTCCGGCGGTGGGAACGGTCTACGACGTCCTCAACCTCGGCAACGGCACCTACAACGTCTATACGGCCACCCCGGGTGCCGACGGCACCGTCACCGACACCCTGGTGACCCCCTTCGGCAACGTCAACCTGGACTCGCTGTTTGCCGGCGTCAATGCCGCGAACCCGCTGCAGCCAGGCGACGCCTTCGCCGGTTTGCAGGGCGACAGCGTCATCGGCGATGAAGCCTTCACCATCGGCAACATCACCTTCGACCCGATGACGGCCGCCGGGTCCGAGGGCTTCGACCCTGTCAGCCCCCTCGTCGGTGTGCCGCCGCTGTTGAGCCTCGGCGGCGGCACGATCTTCGGCGACGCCGGCGGCGAGTCCCCGCTCACAGGCTTTTTGTCCCTTGCTCCTCAAGCCTTCGACGTCTACACCGGCACCGGATCGAGCGCCACCCTGATCGGTAGCATCACCACCGGTGAGGACGTGACGAGTCTTTTTGGCCTGACCAACACCCAGTTCACCGTCGACACCGTCACCCCCGAAGCCGGTAACACGGCTGACGAGACAGCGGCGCTGCCGGTAGGCGGAACGGTCTACGACGTGTTCAACCTGGGCAACGGCTGGGAGAACATCTACGTCGCGACGCCGACCATCGGAGACACCAGCGGCACCGTCACCGACACCTTCGTGACGCCGTTCGGCAACATGGACCTGAGTGCACTGTTCGGCGGCATCAACGCGGCCGATGCCCTCGATCCGGGTGCGGCCTTCACCGGTCTGCTGGCCGACGACACCGACCTCGGTGACCACGCCTTCGCCCTCGGCGGCTTCATTTTTGACCCCAGCACCAACGCGAGCCCCGCGACCGAAGGCTTCAACCCGATCCACTCGCTCCTTGGTGCTGCGCCGTTCCTGAACATCGGCGGCGGCACGGTCTCCTTATTGGGTTCGAGTCTGCCCATCGATACCCAGAACTTCACCGTCTACGACAGCAGCGGGGCAGAGGTCGCGACCATCACCAGCAACCTGAACAATGTGTCGAACCTGTTTGGCCTGGCCAACACCGAGTTCACCGTCGCGACTGTCACCTCGGCAACCGGGGAAGCCGACGCGAACCTGCCGACGGTGGGAACGGTCTACGACGTGTTCAACCTGGGCAACGGCTGGGAGAACATCTACATCGCCACCCCCGGGGCCGACGGCACGGTCATCGACACCTTCGTGACGCCGTTCGGCAACATCGACCTGAGTGCGCTGTTCGACAGCTTCAACGCGGCCAACCCGCTCGACCCGGGTGAAGCCTTCGCGGGTCTCGATGGCCTGGCGGCCGCGGTTTCGGCCATGGATCCGCTGGCGTTCCTCGGTTTCTGAGGTTCATCGAGTAGCCCGGGCCACCGGCGGCCCGGGCTACTCGGCGCTACCGTGACGCCGCCGACAGGCTCGTCCCCACGCTCCACAATGAGGGGCGACGACACCGCCCGGAGCCGTCGGATACCCTGATCACCAGCCCTTTTGCATCAGTTGGTGCCCGCGTCGCGGCGATGCACCCGGCCACGAAGATAGGAACGCGATGCCACCGCTGCCCGACGCGCCCACTCCGGCGGCACGTGACACCGCCCGGGAGGCGCTCACCCGAGAAGACGCGGGGTATCACCACGATCTCAAGCCCCGGCAGCTGCAGATGATCGCCATCGGCGGTGCCATCGGGACCGGGCTGTTCCTGGGCGCCGGAGGGCGGCTGGAGTCCGCCGGCCCCGGCCTGTTCCTCGCCTACGCGATCTGCGGCGGCTTCGTGTTCTTGATCTTGCGGGCACTCGGCGAACTGGTCCTGCATCGCCCGTCGTCGGGTTCGTTCGTGTCCTACACCCGCGAGTTCTACGGCGAGAAGGCGGCTTTCGTCGCCGGCTGGATGTATTTCTTGAACTGGTCGATGACCGGGATCGTGGACTCCACCGCGATCGCCAAGTACTTCCACTATTGGACGGCGTTTCACGCCATCCCGCAGTGGACGTTGGCGCTCATCGCGTTGGTGGCGGTGGTGTCGGTGAACATGATCTCGGTCAAGCTCTTCGGTGAATTCGAATTCTGGGCCGCACTGATCAAAGTGGCGGCATTGATGACGTTCTTGGTCGTCGGCACGATCTTCTTGGCCGGCCGCTTCCAGATCGACGGCCACGACACCGGATTGAGTGTGTGGGCCAACCACGGCGGATTCTTCCCGGCCGGTTTGCTACCGCTGGTACTCGTCACCTCCGGCGTTATATTCGCCTATGCCGCAGTAGAACTGGTCGGCACGGCGGCCGGGGAGACAGCCGAGCCGGAAAAGGTCATGCCGCGCGCCATCAATTCGGTGGTGGCCCGCATCGCGATCTTCTACGTCGGATCGGTCGCACTGTTGGCGCTGCTGTTGCCGTATACCGAATACAAAGAACATGAAAGCCCGTTCGTGACGTTCTTTACCAAGATCGGCTTCGGCGGCGCCGGCACCGTTATGAACGTCGTCGTGCTGACCGCAGCGTTTTCCAGTCTAAATGCGGGGCTGTATTCCACCGGCCGAATCCTGCGGTCGTTGGCAATCAACGGCAGCGGACCGAAGTTCACCGCGCGGATGTCGAAAAATGGTGTGCCCTACGGCGGAATCCTGTTGACCAGCATGATCGGCCTGTTCGGTGTGGTGCTCAATGCCGTCCGACCGGGGCAAGCCTTCGAAATCGTGCTCAACATCGCCGCGCTGGGCGTCATCGCGGCCTGGGCCTCGATTGTGGCGTCGCAGATCCGGCTCTACCAGCTGGCCAAGGCCGGAACAATGCAGCGGCCGCGATTCCAGATGCCATGGGCCCCGTACAGCGGCTACGCCACGCTGCTGTTTTTGGCGGCGGTGCTGGTACTGATGATCTGCGACCATCGGCGCGGCCCGTGGATCATCGCGACGCTGGTGTTGGGCCTCCCAGCCCTGATCGGGGGATGGTATCTGGTCCGGCACCGGGTGATGGCCAACGACTTGCGGGCACGCCGATAAGCCGCAACCGATATGCCGCGACACCGCCGCTGTACGGCGTGGTGTTGGTCTTTCTCGCGATCGCGATCGTCACCGTCACCGCCTATTTGCGCGCTGGCTGGTTGTCGCTCGTCGGCTACAGCCTCGCCGCGGTCATTGCCACAGCGGGCTCTGCGCTGGCATTCCGCGACTAGCCGGCTTTGTAACAGAGCAGACGCTCTGTTATTGTGGGGCGATGCCGCGCCCTCGCGTGTACGACCCGGACCGGGTGCTCGACGCCGTCGAGTCACTGGCCGTGGCGTCCGGCCCGGCCGCCGTGACGATCCGCGCGATCAGTGCGGCCGTCGGGGTTTCCAACGGCGCGGTCTACCACACGTTCGGATCGCGCGCCGGCCTGATCGGGCAAGCCTGGCTGCGTGCCGGACGTCGATTCCTCACCGTGCAAACCACATCTGTCGATGAGGCGCTGTCGACCCCGGGCTCGCCGGCCGCCGTCGAGGCGGTAGTGGCCGCGGCCGAGGTGCCAGTGCTGTTCGCCGAGCAGTATCCGAATTCTTCCAAACTGCTCTTGACCGTGCGTCGCGAAGAATTGCTCAGCGAGGAATTACCCGACGAGATCGCCGCCGAGCTAGAAGATCTGGACCAATCGCTGGTCGGGTTGCTGATTCGACTCGCAGCCGCACTGTGGGAGCGCAAAGACGCCCGCGCCGTTGACGTCATCACCACTTGCGTCGTCGACTTGCCGACCGCCATCCTGCTGCGCCGGGATCGCCTGGGTAGCGCGACAGCACGCGAGCATCTGCGCGCCGCTGTTCGAGCGGTCTTGGCGGTCGGACCACCACCTCTCGGAAAGGGAAAGAATCATGGCCATTAGCCTGCGTTATGAGGAGAAGATCGCAATTCTCGAACTCGGTGACGATGAAAACCGCTTCTCACCAAGCTTTCTCGACGAGATGGATGCCCACCTCGACGAGGTCGTCAACGGTGCGCAAGGCTTGGTGACCACCGCCGGCGGCAAGTTCTACACCAACGGCCTCGACCTGGATTGGCTGGCGGCACATGGTGACCAGACGCAGTGGTATGTCGGACGGGTGCAAGCCATGTTGGCCCGAGTGCTGACGTTGCCCGTTCCCACGGTGGCCGCGATCGTCGGCCACGCGTTCGGTGCCGGCGCAATGTTGGCGCTGGCGCACGACTTTCGGGTGATGCGTACCGACCGCGGCTACTTCTGCTTCCCCGAAGCCGACATCCGCATCCCGTTCACTCCCGGCATGGCCGCACTGATCCAGTCCAAACTGACCCCGCAGGCCGCGGTCGCCTCGATGACGACGGGCCGGCGTTTCGGCGGCGGCGATGCCGAAAGTCACGGCCTGGTCGACGCGACGGCACCCGAGGGTGCCGTGACGGCCGCCGCGGTGGACCTGATGCGTCCGCTCGCCGGCAAGGATCCCGGCACGTTGGGGGCCATCAAGCACACCATGTTCGGCCCCGCGGTGCAGGCGCTGACCGCGGATACGGCCGGCCACCGAGAGTGAATCCTTGGCTCCGACTTCGGCGCCGTGGATTCACACTCGGTTCAGCGGGAACCCACCGCGACGGCCTCGTCTTCGGGGTCGTCCCAGAGCAGCAGTTGGCGAACCGCCGGACGTGATCCGTAGGGCTGCAGCATCTGACTGGCCGGACGCGGGCGCACCCGCAGCGGCCACCAGAACCAGCGTCCGAGCAGGGTCGCGATCGTCGGCGTCATGAACGATCGCACGATCAGCGTGTCGAACAACAGCCCCAGCGCGATGGTGGTGCCCACTTGGGCAAGAATCACCAACGCACTGAAGGCAAACGACGACATGGTCGCGGCGAACACCAGGCCGGCGGACGTGACCACCGAACCTGAGCCGGCCATCGCGCGAATGATGCCGGTCTTCAACCCGGCGTGGATCTCCTCTTTGAACCGGGAGATCAGTAGCAGGTTGTAATCGGATCCGACCGCCAGCAGCAGAATGACGGCCAGCGCCAACACAACCCAATACAACTGGATACCGAGAATGTCCTGCCAAACCAGCACGGACAGTCCGAACGAGGCTCCCAACGACAGCGCCACGGTGCCGACGATGACGATCGCGGCGCCCAGGCTTCGGGTGATGATCATCATGATGAGCAGAATCAGGCTCAGCGCGGCGATTCCGACGATCATCAAGTCGTACTTGACCGAGTCGTGAATGTCCTTGTACGTCGCCGCCGTTCCGGCGAGATAGATATGGGAGCCCTCCAGCAGAGTTCCCTTTACCGCCTCTTTTGCCGCGTTCTTGATCAGGTCGACGTGCTTGATGCCCTCGGGGGTGGCGGGATCACCTTCGTGGGTGATGATCATTTGCGCGGCCTTGCCGTCCGGCGACATAAAGAGTTTCACGCCGCGCTTGAAGTCGGGGTTGGAGAAGACCTCCGGCGGCAGGTAGAAGGTGTCGTCTATCTTGGCCTTGTCGAAGGCTTGCCCCATCGCAGCCGGGTTGTCGTTGGCGTATGCCGCCTGGTTGTTGATCCCGGAGTTGGTCGCGTAGTTGGTGAGCGTCAACGCCAGATTTGTCATCTGGCTTTCGATCTGCGGTGGGATCAGCGAAACCAGTTGCGGCTGGAGTGCATCCAGCTTGTCCAACGACGCGGTGATGGCCTGAAACTGGTCGGTGAGTTCGTCGATGCCGTCGATGGCATCCCAGACAGACCTGAGCGCAAAGCAGACCGGGATGTCGTAGCAGTGCTTCTCCCAGTAAAAGTAGCTGCGAATCGGCCGGAAGAAGTCGTCGAAGTTCCCGATCTTGTCTCGCAGGTCGTTGATGACGGCGATCGTGTCGTGGAAGCTTTGGGTCTGGTCGTGTGTCGCTGCGGCACTTTGTTGTTGGAGCGCATATTGCTGCTGCAGAATCCCCACTGTCTTTCTTAGCTCATCCGCCTGCTTGAGCAGGTCCGATGCGCGGTCTTTCTGGTACTGCAGATTCATGACCTGACCAACGCTTTGCTGGCTCAGCTGAAACGGTATCGAGCTGTGGTCGAGCGGCGTCCCCAACGGTCGCGTGATCCCCTGCACCTTCGCGATGCCGGGGGTGTGGAAGACGTTTTTGGCCACCCGCTCCAAGACCAGCATGTCGGCGGGGTCGCGCAGGTCATGGTCCGCCTCGATCATCAGCAGCTCGGGATTCAGCCGGGCTTGCGAAAAGTGGCGCTCGGCGGCAGCGTATCCAACCTTGGCGGGGGTGGCCGCCGGTAAGTAGGGCTTGGAGTCGTAACTGGTCTTGTATCCGGGCAGGGCAAGCAAACCGATCAGCGCGACTGCCATCGTCACGGCAAGAATCGGCGCCGGCCACCGCACGATGGCGGTGCCGATGCGTCGCCATCCCCGCGTGCGCATCGTGACTTTTGGCTCGAGCAAACCGAAGCGACTACCCACCGCAAGCACGGCCGGCGCCAAAGTCAGCGCAGTCAGCACCGACACCAGCATTCCCACCGCGGCCGGAATGCCCATCGATTCGAAGTACGGTTGGCGGGCGAACCTCAGGCAAAATACCGCCCCGGCGATGGTCAGGCCCGAGCCCAAGACGACATGCGCGGTGCCGTGAAACATGGTGTCAAAGGCCGTGTTTCGGTCTTCGCCAGCTGCCCGTGCCTCGTGATACCGGCCGAGGACGAATATCGCGTAGTCTGTCCCGGCGGCGATCGTCAGCAATGTCAAGATATTGACCGAGAAGGTCGACAGCTCGATCAAATCCAGGTTGCCCAGAACGGCCACAACTCCGCGGGCCGCAGCCATCTCGACAAGAACCGTGATGAGCACCGCCAGCGTGGTGATGGCGGAACGGTAGACCCAGGCCAACATGATCACGATCACCAAAAAGGTGATGAGCGTGACCTTGAGGATTCCCTTGTTGCCCACCTCGAACTGGTCGGTGATCAGCGGCGCGGCGCCGGTGACATACGCCTTGACCCCCGTCGGCGCCGGCGTGTGGTCGACGATGTCGCGGACCGCGTCGACGGACTCGCCCGCTAACGCGTCGCCTTGGTTACCGGCAAGGTAAACCTGAACCAACGCGGCCTTGCCGTCGTTGCTCTGGGAAGCCGATGCCGTCAGCGGATCGCCCCAGAAATCCTGGATGTGCTCGACGTGTTTCTTGTCCTGCTGGAGCTTGCGGATCAGGGTGTCGTAGAACCGGTGGGCATCGTCGCCAAGCGGCTTGTCGCCCTCCAGCACGATCATCGCAGCGCTGTCAGAGTCAAACTGTTGAAACACCTTGCCGATGTGTTTCATCGCCTGAAAACTCGGCGCGCTCGGCGAACTCATGCCGACCTGATGCGCCTGGGCGACGGCCTCGAGTCGTGGCACCGCGACATTTGTGACGACGGTTACGCCGAGCCAGAACAGAATGATCGGCACCGCGAGCCGGCGGATGGTGTGCGGCAAGCGGTTTCGCGGGGCGTGGTGGGTGCTCATCCGGATTTGTCGAGGCAGAAGGTGTAGGCGTTCACTGCGTTGACCGTCCTCTCGTCCTTGACCTCGTCGTTGATGATGATGCGGCAGCCAAGTGTGCTGCTGTTGCCTTGCGCGGTCAGGTTGGCGATGACGGCGGGGTCTGTGGTGATGGCCTCGTACTTCCACGGCAGCGGCGCGTGGTCCACCCGTTGCGGCGCCGCATGGATGTCTTGGTAGTTGATGGTTGCCACCGACCCCGGATCGCCGAAGACCTCGTAGACCACCCGTTTGGGATTGAACGGAACGCTGTCATTCAGCACGCCGGTTGGCGTGGACGTGTCGTTGTTCGACCCGAAGATGCCGTGTAACCGAAAAACGGCGAACCCCGCCAGCGCCACCACCGCGACGGTCACCACCACTATCCACCAGCGCCCCAGCAGACGAGTAAGCGAAAACCGCTTCACCCGCCGGCCTTTCGACAGCTCACCTTCCGGGTCAGACTGGGTAGCAGGACGTCGTCGACGAGCCCCTGCACAGTGCGACGAGTGGGCGGCCGGGTGGGCATGATGGTCCGGAAGATGAGATAGCCGGGCAGCAGGTCCCACAGGTCGTCGTTGATGGCGGCTTCCTCGATCTCACCGCGATCGACGGCCTGCGCTAAGACGTGGTCGATCAATGCTTTTCGCTGCTTGATGAACTGTTTCTGCAGAACCTCGTTGAGCGCGGGGTTGCGCGACACTTCCACCAGAATCGCGCGAATGGTGCTGGCACGCTCGCGCGCCTCCTGGCACACCGTTTCTCCCAAGCGCAGCAGATCGCCTCGCAAGGTGCCGGTTTCGGGCGGAACCGCGGCCTGCCGGACACTTTCCATGAACGCCGCCAACACCAGTTCGGCTTTCGACGGCCAGCGCCGGTACACGGTGGCCTTGCTGGCCCGGGCGGTGGCCGCGACGGCGTCCACCGTCAGCCGGTCATACCCGTGTTCCTGCAGCAGCTGCAGCGTCACCGATAGCAACTCGGCTTCCCGGGGCGACCACGGTGAGCAAGACACGAGGCTCACCCTAAAGCCATCCGTACAGTACTGTCCAGTACCGTACCGCTAACTCACACGCTCTCGTCGATGTCGCGGCCGGTGGCCAGGTCACTGCACTCGACGTGCTCGACGTCGTCGCGGCTGCGCAGGTAGGCGCCCGCACCATGATCGCCGCTGATGTTGGCCAACACCTCGGGCCAGTGCCGCCGGGCCACAACGACGGGATGACCCGGCCGGTCACCGAAATAGGCGCGGGCCAGCCCGCTGCGAGATACCAACGCGCACTTGATGACCCGGCTGACGACGGCTGCACCGACGTCGGGGGTGTCGATGACGTGCAGCACCGCGTAGTCGGCTTGCATCCGCTCGGCCCGGGCCAGCCCCGCGCGCACCGACGCGCTCAACCCGGTGTCCCAGTCGCCGGCGGTGACCACGACGACGCCGGGCGGGGCCGCAACGTCGGCGGCCCCGAACACCAGCACGATGTCGTCGCACCCGCCGTCGCGCAGCGCCTGCAGCGCGATGCCCAGCCAGCCGTCGACGAGTACCTTCGGCTTCCCGTATCGCCGTCCGGCCCCGGCGGCAAGAAGCACCCCGACGGTTGTCACCCCGGTGTCCTGTCGTGGTGAATGCGCCCGTCGAGTTCGGTCAACGGATGGCAACCGCCGCCCCAGGAGCGGGCGATGATCATCGCCGCGCCCGGCGGCCGCGGCGAGGACGCAATGGTGCGGACCGCGGTGGCCAGACCAGCGGTGGGTCCGGTGCGCCAGATCTCGGTCAGCTCAGCCAGGACGTCACGCATCGTGGGCCTGTCGACGGTGATAACCGCACTCTCATATGATGGCATTGCACTTCTCATATCGCGATAACCGTGCTGGTTCGAGATGGAGCGAAAGCATGGCTGACCTGGCCCGAGCGACCGTCGCACCGCGTTACGCTGGGACCCGGGTCCAGCGGGTGGAAGACACCCGGCTGCTCACCGGCCGGGGCACATTCGTCGACGACGTCGTACGGCCCGGGATGCTGCATGGCTGTTTTGTGCGTAGTCCGTTCGCCCGGGCCCGCATCAACGGCATCGACACCTCCGCCGCGCTCGGCCTGGCCGGGGTGCGCGCGGTGTTCGTCGCCGCGGACCTGAACCCCGACGTGCAAGAGGCCTGGCACGCGGTGGCCGGCAAGGACGTGCCGGACACCCCGCGCCCGCCGCTGGCCGAGGGTGAGGTCAAATTCGTCGGCGACCCGGTCGCCCTGGTGGTGGCCGACAGCCGCTACATCGCCGAGGACGCGGTCGAGCTGGTCGAGGTCGACTATCAGCCGTTGCCGGCGGTGGCCGACTTCACCAAGTCGGTGGGCTCCGACGTGGTCGTGCACGACGCCTATCCCGACAACGTCGCCGGCGGTATGGCGGGCGCTCCGCCGGACGAGGAGACGTTTGCGTCAGCAGCGTGCGTGGTCGCAGAGAACATCTCCCAGCAGATCTACCTGCCGGTGCCGATCGAAACCCGCGGCATCGTCGTCGAATGGTCCTCCGCCGCAGATGAACTCACGATCTGGGCGTCCACCCAGACACCGCATGAGCTACGTGCGTTCGCCGCGCGGCTGCTGGGAATTCCAGCGCAGCGTGTCCGGGTCATCATGCGCGACACCGGTGGCGGCTTCGGCCAGAAGGTGGTGCCGATGCGCGAGGACATGTGCATCCTGCTTGCCGCCCGCAAGGTGCCGGCCGCGCTGAAGTGGATCGAGGACCGCCGTGAGAACCTGATGTCGGCCGGGCAGGCACGGCATGTAAACGGCACGGCCAGAATGGCTTTCGACGACGACGGCACGATCCTGGCCGCCGACATCGACTTCATCCAGGACGTCGGGGCCTATCCGACGCCGTACCCGGTGTTGACCACCGCGGCGATCGGGATGTTCTTCCCCGGCCCGTACCGAGTGCCCAAGGCCAGCTTCAACTACAAGACGGTGTTCTCGAACACCGCCGGATTGGCGGCCTACCGCGGCCCGTGGCAGTACGAAACGCTGGCCCGCGAGATCGTGCTCGACATCGCCGCGCGCAAGCTGGGAATGGATCCCGTCGAACTGCGCCGAAAAAACCTGCTGCGCCGCGACGAGATGCCCTACTTCAATGCCAACGGGATGCCCTATGACCACGTGGCGCCGAACGAGACGTTCGAGCAGGCCGTGAAAATCCTTGACCACGAAGGCTTTCGCAAGGAGCAGCGCGACGCGCTGGCACAGGGACGCTATATCGGGCTCGGCTTTTCGGCCTACATCGAGCCGACCGGCGCGGCCACCGGCCACCTGGCCACCGAGGGCGCGACGATCCGGATGGAACCGACCGGCAAGATCAACGTCTACGTCAACGGCGGTTCGACGGGCAACAGCATCGAGACCACCGTCGTGCAGTTGACCGCCGACGCGCTGGGCGCCGCCATCGACGACGTCGCCACCATCCAGGGCGACACCGCGGTCACCCCGTACGGCGCGGGCACCCAAGGCAGCCGCAGCGCCCCGATGACGGCCGGGGCGGTCAACGAGGCCGGCGCGATGTTACGCAAGCAGATCGTGGCGATCGCGGCGCACTACCTCGGGGTCGCCGAATCCGAGGTGGAACTGGCGAATTCGCGGGCCAGCGCCGGCGAAAAGAGTGTCAGCTTCGCCGACCTGGCCTACCGGACGTACTACGAGCCGCAGCAACTGCCGCCGGGCACATCAGCGACGCTGGAGGCCACCGCACGCTTTACCTCCCAGGCGCCGATCCACTGGGCAAACGCCACCCACGCCTGCACGTGTGAAGTCGACATCGAAACCGGGCAGGTTCGGCTGACGCGCTACATCGTCAGTGAGGACGTCGGCCCGATGATCAATCCGAACGTGGTGGAAGGTCAGATCGCCGGCGGCACCGTGCAGGGCATCGGCGGCGCGCTGATGGAGAACCTGGTCTACGACGACGACGGCAACCCGCTGTCGTCGACGTTCGTCGACTACCTGTTGCCGACGGCCACCGAAGTGCCGCCCATCGAATTCGGCCACGTCGAGATTCCCGGTCCCGGCGTCGGTGGCTACAAGGGTGTCGGCGAAGGCGGGGCCATCGGATCGGCGCCGGCGGTGATCAACGCGATCAACGACGCCCTGGCACCGCTGGGTGTCACGCTCACCCGGCTGCCGGCCAGTCCCGCGTCGATCATGTCGCTGCTCGAACAGGCTCAACAGTAAGGACACTCGAAAACGTGGAGTTCAACAACGAGTTTCGTGTCGCGGTGCCCCCCGCTAAGACTTGGGAGGTGCTCACCGACGTCGAGCGCGTGGCCCCGTGCCTGCCCGGGGCCACCCTGCTCAGCGTCGACGGCGACGAGTTCACCGGTGCTGTCAAGGTCAAAGTCGGGCCGATCACGGTGTCCTACAAGGGGATAGCGTCTTTCTTGGAAAAAGACGCCGACAAGCAGCGGGTGGTGCTCAAGGCCGACGGCAAGGAAACCCGCGGCAGCGGTAACGCCGCCGCGGTGGTGACCGCCCAACTCGAAGACCAGGGCGGCAATACCAAAGTGGCGATCACTACCGACCTGACCATCTCCGGTAAGGCCGCCCAGTTCGGCCGCGGCGTGCTGGCCGACGTTGCCACCAACCTGATCGACCAGTTTGCCAAGCGCCTCGAGGCCGACCTGCTCGGCTCGGCGGAAACCTCTGCTGCGGCAACCACTCCCGTACAGCCAGCCGATACCGACTCGGTCAACCTGCTCAAGGTGGCCGCACTTCCGCTAGCCAAGCGCGCGGCGCCGGTGTTGGCCGGGATAGCCCTCGGCGTCATCGTCGGATTCGCGCTGGGCCGACGCCGATGAAAGCCGCGCCGTTCGCCTATCACCGCCCCGACACGGTCGAACAGGCGGTCAAACTACTCGGCGAGTACGGCGATGACGCCAAGATCCTCGCCGGTGGGCAAAGCCTGATCCCGTTACTGGCGATGCGGCTCACCCACTTCGAGAATCTGATCGACATCTCGCGGCTCGACGAGTTGCGCAACATCGAACTCGACGACGGCCAAGTGCGGATCGGCGCCGCGACCCCACACGCCTTCGTCGGCATGGACGACGAGGTGGCGGACTCGGTACCGCTGCTGACGCTGGCCACCCCGTACATCGGGCACTTTCAGATCCGCGCCCGGGGAACGCTCGGCGGCGCCATCGCACATGCGGATCCGGCCGCGGAGTACGCCGCAGTCGCGCTGGCGCTGGATGCGCAGATGGACGCGCTGTCGCCGCGCGGGCGGCGCCAGATCCCCGCCGCGGAGTTCTTCACCGGGCTGTGGCAGACCTCGCTGGCGTCCGACGAAATGCTGACGACGGTCCGGTTTCCGGTGTGGACTGGCCGCTGCGGCTATTCGGTGCACGAACTAGCAAGGCGCCATGGCGATTTCGCGATCGCCGGTGCAGTGCTGGCCGTGCAGGTCGACGACGAGGACCGGGTGTCTCGCTGCGCGATCGGGCTGCTGGGGCTGGGCTCAACACCGTTGCGGGCATCGGCGGCCGAGCGCGCCGTTGTCGGTACACCGGCGCGCGAGCTGACCCCCACGGACGTCGGCGAACTCGCCATGAGCGGACTCGACGACGTTCCGACCGACCTGCAGGGCTCGGCCGAATACCGGCGCAAGGTTGGCGCCGCGATGGTGGCACGAGCGTGGACCCAGGCCAGCACGGAGGCACTCAATGCATGAACAACTGGTTCGGCTGTCCGTCAACGGTCACGACACCGAAGCACACGTCGAACCGCGCATGACGCTGGCCGATTTCCTGCGCGAGCGTTGCGGCCTGACCGGCACGCACCTGGGTTGTGAGCACGGCGCATGCGGCGCCTGCACGGTGCTGCTGGACGGCCAGGCGATACGCTCGTGCCTGATCTTCGCCGTGCAGGCCGACGGCATGGAAGTGTCGACGGTCGAAGGCGTGGCCTCCCCCGACGGTCAACTCTCGCCGGTGCAGTCTGCGCTGCGCGAATGCCACGGGCTGCAATGCGGGTTCTGCACACCGGGTTTCGTCATGTCGATCACCGCCTTGCTGCGTGACAACCCGACACCCACCGACGCTGAGATCCGTGAAGGGCTGTCCGGCAACTTCTGCCGATGCACCGGTTATCAGGGCATCGTCAACGCCGTACACCGCGCCGCAGAGGCGATGTCGGGTGCGGCAGCCGACTAGCCCGAAAGACCGGCAGCGGACGCGAAAGTGCGCAACTCACGCGCGATGTCGGAGCCGGCCGGCTGGTAGACGACCTCGGTGACGCCGGCCGCGGCCAGTCGCCCGATCTTCTCGCCGACTTGCTCGGGAGTGCCGGTCAGCGCCGTCGAACTGGCCAACGGTATGAGCTCGGCGACGTGCGGCTCATCGCGCGGGTTGGCCTTCACCAGATGTCCGGCGTGGATGGCTAGATGCCGCTCGTTATCCGGACAGGTTTCGATCGCCTCGCGCCATGCCCGCCCACCCGGTAGGGCATCGACCGCGTCAGCGCCGCCGCGTTCGTACATCGCGTGATACAGCACCACCGCCGCGGGCCCCGCGGCATCGGCGACACGCGCGGAGGTCAGCTCCTCTCCTTCGTCGAGCACGGTGCCGAACGCCAACAACGCCCGCCAGTCGGCTGCCTTCACCGCGTCGGGCTGCGGCACGACCGCGGAGAACACGCCGTCGCCGAGCTCGCCCGCGACGGCCAAACCCTTTGGGCCGTCGGCGCCGATCAGGATCGGCACATCGATCGGCGGCTTCGCGCCGAAGCCCGGCAAGTGCAGCATGCGGATCACGGCGCCCTCCCATTGCGCGGTGTCGCCGGCGAGCAGAGCCCGCAAGCAGCGGACGTACTCGGCGACCCGCCGCCACGCCATGGGCCGCTGGCCGAGCGCGAACCGGCCGGTGAAGCCCGAACCGATCGCCACCGCGACCCGGCCAGGTGCCTGACCGACCAGCTCGGCGATGGCGGCGGCGTTCACCATCGGATGGCGCAGGCTGGGCACCAGCACACCGGGTCCCAGGCCGATCCGCGACGTGCGCTCCGCGCACCGGCTGAGAACCATCCACACATCCGGATAGAGAGCGGGCGAATCGTAGAGCCAGGCCCGCTGGTAACCGAGGGATTCAGCCAACTCCACATGCCCGGGCGTGTCGGATGAGGTTGCGAACGCACATGAAATGTCCATTGGCCGACACTACTGAATCGCTGACCGAATCCGATTGCGTGGCACCATCTATCGCGAGAGTGCAGCTACCGACACGTTTCCCGAGTCAGACCGTCGCCAGTTGCACTCTCGCGAGCACGCCGGCGAAGCGTGTCACTGCAGTCACTTGCGTCACTTCGTCAGTACGCTGGCGTACGTGCGGCTATCGCAGATAGCACTAGCAAGCCTGCTGTCGGGCGCAACGCTGATCGCCGGGTGCAGTTCGACGGTCGACGGCACGCCGAAAGCACTCCCGGGCGCCGGCCCGACCGAACCGTCCTACCCCAGGGCCAAGCCGACGCTACCGCCGCCGCCGACGAGGAAGCCGTCGCCACCGCCGAGCCCGACGCGGCCGCAGGCGCCCCCCGGCGCCGTTTCGCTGCCGCCCGATCACAACGGCTATGTCTTCATCGAAACCAAATCCGGGCAGACCCGCTGCCAGATCAACACCGAAAGCGTCGGGTGCGAAGCGCCGTTCACCAACTCCCCGATGCAGGACGGTGAGCACGCCAACGGCGTGAGCATCACCGCGGACGGAGAGGTGCACTGGATCTTGGGCAATCTCGGCGACATTCCCACCGTCACAATCGACTATCGCACCTACGACGCGCAGGGCTGGACGATCGTGGCTACCCAAAGCGGCACCCGCTTCACCAATAGCCACACCGACCACGGCATGTTCGTCAGCATCGAGAGGGTGGAAACGTATTAAACGTCCGACGGCCTACTCTGTCGGGCGTGGACTTTCGGGTATTCGTAGAACCGCAACAAGGCGCCAGTTACGGCACGCAGCTCGTCGTCGCGCAGACCGCCGAATCATTGGGCTACTCCGCATTCTTCCGCTCCGATCACTACCTGGCGATGAGCGGCGACGGCCTGCCCGGCCCGACGGATTCCTGGGTGACGCTGGGCGCGATCGCCAGGGAGACCTCGTCGATACGGTTGGGCACCCTGGTCACGTCAGCGACCTTCCGACACCCCGGACCGCTGGCCATCTCGGTCGCCCAAGTCGACGACATGAGCGGCGGGAGAATCGATTTCGGTATCGGCACCGGCTGGTTCGAGCCCGAACACCGGGCATACGCCATCCCCTTCCCACCGCTGGGCGAGCGATTCGACCGGCTCACCGAGCAGCTTGAGATCATCACCGGGCTGTGGACCACGCCGATCGGTGAAACATTCGACTACGCCGGAACCCACTACGCGATCTCCCAGTCGCCCGCATTGCCCAAACCGGTGCAGCGTCCGCACCCGCCGATCGTCGTCGGCGGGTTGGGCGCCAAACGGACTCCGGCGCTGGCCGCGACGTTCGCCGACGAGTACAACGTGCCGTTCGCTTCGCTGGACACGGTGCGCACTCAATTCGAGCGGGTCAGCAGCGCAGTCGAGTCTGTCGGACGGTCCGCGGATTCGATGGTCTATTCCGCGTCCTTCGTGGTGTGCGCCGGACGAGACACCGCAGAAATCGCTCGCCGGGCGTCGGCCATCGGGCGCGAGCTCGACGAGCTGCGGACCAACTCTCCGCTGGTGGGCACACCGAACGAGATCGTCGACCGGTTAGGGCCATTCACCGAAGTCGGCGTGCAGCGGGTGTACCTGCAATTGCTGGACCTGTCCGATCTGGACCATCTGGAGCTGTTCGCCGCCGAGGTGCAACGGCAGCTCTGAGGCTGGACGCTGCGTACCATCGGGTCCGTGGCGAATTACGGCCCGCCGGAGGACCCCAGCAAGCAGCCGACCAGGATGGCCGACTACAGCGCGGCCGGACAACAACCCCCCGCCGGTGCGCAGCCAGGCCCACCACCCGAGCCGGACCGGCCACCGGCCCCGTGGTATCGCAAACGCTCGCTGGTGGCCGCCTGGGCGCTGCTGGTCGCCATCCTGATCGCCCTGATCGCTTACGGCATCGTCGAGATTTCCACCGGCGGTGGCGGCGCGCCCTCGCCCACCACGTCGACGACGCCGAGCTCCACGACCACCACCACCCCGTCGACGACCAGCACCACGACTGCCACCACTGCTCCGTCGAGCTCGACCGAAGAGGCACCGCCACCGCCGCCACCGCCGGCGAACACCAACGCCCCTGCCCAGCCGCCGGCCGGGCACCCTCCCGTGCATGAGCCGCCACGCCTGCCCAAGTTGCCGCCGCTGCCGCCGCTGCCGCCGACGATCACCATTCCGCACGTACCGACCGTCATCACACTGCCGCCGCATTTCTGAAAAAGATTGCGCCGAAAGGTAACTGCTGAGAATCGCGGCCTCAGTATGAGTTGTGGCAGCAGCGCCGGCCTGCCGGGCGGCGGCAGAAGCGTTACGATCGCTCCCCGTGGTGGGCAGCCAACGACCAGACCACGACGACGACTACTCAGACGGTTCGGGCGCCGGTAGCAATACGTACGAGCTGTTCGCCCGCACCGAAACACCGTCGCCGTGGTATCTCAAACCCTGGGCGCTGACGGGCTGGGGCCTACTAGTCGCGATTCTGATCGCGGTGATCATCTCCGGGCTGGTGATCCTGGCCAACGACAGCAGCGGAAGCGCACCGGCGAGTACCACCTCGCCGACCACCACCCAATCGACCGCGACGTCGACCACCACCACGACAACAACGACAACAACGACAACAACGACAACCACCACGGTCGAGCCCACCACGAGCGCGGGACCAGCCGAACCACCGCTGGGCACCGAAGCGCCGGTCCCCCCGCCGCCGTCCCATCGCCACCGTTGGCGCGAATACGTGCCCCACATCCCGGGCCATCGCTTCAATCACTAGATGGGTCAACTTAGGACAGCCTTTGTCGCGGTCAGCGCCGCGAAGGTGACACTATGAGCACGCCTAGCAGTTAAGTTACCGGCTAGTAACCAGAATTGAGTTACCGATCAGTAACTTCAGAATTGGAGAGACTCCGTGGAGACGCAGACGCTGATCAGACTGGTAGTCGGGCTCGGCATGACGGCCATCGTGGGGTTGTTCGCCCTGCGGCGGGTCAGCTGGCTCGCCAGACTGGTGCTGTCCGGCCAGCCCGCCAGCGGCCGCACCGACAATATCGTCGGCCGGATCTGGGTCGAGCTCTCCGAGGTGTTCGGGCAGCGTCGGCTGTTGAAATGGTCGATCCCCGGTCTCGCCCACTTCTTCACGATGTGGGGCTTTTTCATCCTGCTGACCGTCTATATCGAGGCGTACGGGCTGCTTTTTGTGCCCAACTTCCACATTCCGATCATCGGCCGATGGGACGCACTGGGATTCCTGCAGGACTTCTTCGCGACCGCGGTGTTCCTCGGTATCGCGACGTTCGCCGTCATCCGAATCATGCGCAGCCCGCGTGAAATAGGCCGGACATCGCGGTTCTACGGCTCACACACCGGTGGCGCGTGGCTGATCCTGTTCATGATCTTCAACGTCATCTGGACCTACGTGCTGGTGCGCGGGTCGGCCGTCAACAACGGGACGCTGCCCTACGGCAACGGCGCGTTCCTGTCCCAGTTGTTCGGCACGATCTTGCGTCCGCTCGGCCACACCGGCAACGAGATCCTGGAGACGGTGGCGCTGCTGCTGCACATCGGCGTCATGCTCGCGTTCCTGATCATCGTGCTGCACTCCAAGCACCTGCACATCTTCTTGGCGCCGATCAACGTCATCTTCAAACGGCTGCCCGACGGGCTGGGTCCGCTGCTGCCGATCGAATCCGATGGCAAACCGATCGACTTCGAAAACCCGCCGGACGACGCGGAATTCGGCCGCGGCAAGATCGAGGACTTCAGCTGGAAGGCGATGCTGGACTTCGCCACCTGCACCGAGTGCGGCCGCTGCCAGTCGCAGTGCCCGGCTTGGAACACCGGAAAACCGTTGTCGCCCAAGCTCGTCATCATGGACCTGCGCGACCACTGGATGGCCAAGGCGCCGTATCTGCTCGGCAATAAAGAGGCCGACGCCGAAGGCGGCTACATCGAGTCCGGTCGCGGCGAGGGGCACCACGTTCCGGAATCCGGTTTCGGCCGGGTGCCCGGTTCCGGGCCCGAGCAGGCCAACCGCCCGCTGGTGGGCACCGAAGAGCAGGGCGGTGTGATCGACCCCGACGTGTTGTGGTCATGCGTGACGTGCGGCGCCTGCGTCGAGCAGTGCCCAGTGGACATCGAACACGTCGATCACATCGTGGACATGCGCCGCTATCAGGTGATGATGGAGTCGGAGTTCCCCTCTGAACTGTCGGTGCTGTTCAAAAACCTTGAGACCAAAGGCAATCCGTGGGGCCAGAACGCCGCGGACCGCACCAACTGGATCAGTGAGGTCGACTTCGACGTTCCCGTCTACGGCGAGGACGTCGACAGCTTCGACGGCTTCGAGTACCTGTTCTGGGTCGGCTGCGCCGGTGCCTATGACGACAAGGCGAAGAAGACCACCAAGGCCGTCGCCGAGCTGCTGGCCATCGCGGGCGTGAAGTATCTGGTGCTGGGCACCGGGGAAACCTGCAACGGGGACTCCGCGCGCCGGTCGGGCAACGAGTTCTTGTTCCAGCAGCTGGCCGCCCAGGCCGTTGAAACACTCGACGGGGTGTTCGAAGGCGTGGAAACCGTCGACCGCAAGATCGTCGTCACCTGCCCGCACTGCTTCAACACCCTGGGCCGCGAATACAAGCAGCTGGGCAGCAACTACACCGTCTTGCACCACACCCAACTGCTCAACCGGCTGGTGCGCGACAAGAAGCTGGTTTCGGTCAAGCCGCTCGACGGTGACGGACCGTCGATCACCTACCACGACCCGTGCTATCTGGGCCGGCACAACAAGGTCTATGAGGCGCCGCGTGAGCTGATCAGCGCATCGGGTGCGACGCTGACCGAAATGCCGCGGCACGCAGAGCGCAGCTTCTGCTGCGGCGCCGGCGGCGCGCGGATGTGGATGGAAGAGCACATCGGCAAGCGGATCAACCACGAGCGGGTCGACGAGGCCCTGGGCACCGGCGCCACCACGGTGGCCACCGCCTGCCCGTTCTGCCGGGTGATGGTCAGCGACGGCGTCAACGACCGCGCCGAGGCGGCCGGCCGTGAGGACGTCGATGTGCGCGACGTGGCGAACATCCTGCTGGACACCATCGACCGCAGCACGGTGACGCTACCGAAGAAGGGTGCCGCGGCCGAGCGGGCCGCCAAGGCCGCCCCGAAGCCGGCTGCGGCGCCGGCTGCGACCGCGGCGGCGAAGACAACCGAAGAGCCACAGGCTGCCGCGCCCGCCGAAGAAAAGGCCGCCAAAGCCGTGACCGGTCTCGGCATCGCCGGTGGTGCGAAGCGGCCCGGGGCCAAGAAGACGGCGCCCAAAGCCGAAGCGGCCCAAGCGCCGTCGACCGAGGAAGCCAAGGCTCCTGCCCCAGCCAAGGGACTCGGGATCGCCGCCGGCGCCAAACGGCCCGGCGCCAAGAAGACCGCCGCCGCGCCGGCGCAATCGGAGCCGAAGGCGCAAGAGGCCAAGCCCGCCGCGCCGGTCAAGGGGCTCGGGATCGCCGCCGGCGCCAAACGGCCCGGCGCCAAGAAGACCGCCGCCGCGCAGCCCGCGACCGGTGAGGCAAAGGGCGAACCGGAATCGCAAGCGAAGCCCCCGGCCGCGGACGCAGCCACCGATAAGGACGGCGCCAGCGAAGCTGAGGCTCCCCCGGCCCCGCCGGTGAAAGGCCTGGGTATCGCGCGCGGAGCCCGCCCACCGGGCAAGCGGTAACGGCGTTTGGCAAATTTCTGTTGGACAGCCATGGCACCATGGTTGACGTGACTACTCACCAGCTGCCGTGGCATGCGGCCGCGCATCAGCAGCGGCAGCGGACGTTCGCGCAGTCCTCGAAGCTGCAGGACGTGCTCTACGAGATCCGCGGCCCGGTGCACGCGCACGCCGCACGGCTGGAAGCCGAGGGTCACCGCATCCTCAAGCTCAACATCGGCAACCCGGCGCCATTCGGCTTCGAGGCACCCGACGTGATCATGCGCGACATGATTCAGGCGTTGCCGTACGCGCAGGGCTACTCGGACTCCAAAGGCATCCTTCCGGCACGCCGGGCCGTGGTCACCCGCTACGAACTCGTCGAGGGCTTCCCACGATTCGATGTCGACGACGTCTATCTGGGCAATGGTGTCTCCGAGCTGATCACGCTGACCCTGCAGGCGCTGCTGGACAACGGAGACCAGGTGCTGATCCCCGCACCCGACTATCCGCTGTGGACGGCGTCGACGTCTCTGGCCGGGGGCACCCCGGTCCATTACCTGTGCGACGAAACCCAAGGCTGGCAGCCGGACATCGCCGACCTGGAGTCCAAGATCACCGAACGCACCAAGGCACTGGTGGTGATCAACCCGAACAACCCGACGGGTGCCGTCTACAGTCGCGGAGTACTCGAGCAGATGGCTGACTTGGCGCGCAAGCATCAGCTGCTGCTGCTCGCAGACGAGATCTACGACAAGATCCTCTACGACGATGCCAAGCACGTCAGCATGGCCGCGGTGGCGCCAGATCAGTTGTGCCTGACGTTCAACGGATTGTCCAAGGCCTATCGGGTGGCGGGGTACCGAGCCGGCTGGCTGGCAATCACCGGCCCCAAGGACCATGCGAGTAGCTTCATCGAGGGCATTGATCTGCTCGCGAATATGCGCCTATGCCCGAATGTTCCTGCGCAGCATGCTATTCAGGTCGCCCTGGGCGGCTACCAAAGCATCGAAGACCTGGTGCTGCCGGGCGGACGACTGCGCGAACAACGCGACGTGGCCTGGACCAAGCTCAACGAGATCCCCGGGGTTTCCTGCGTGAAACCGGCCGGCGCGCTCTACACGTTCCCGCGGCTGGATCCCGAGGTTTACGACATCGAGGATGACGAGCAGCTCGTGTTGGATCTGCTGCTGCAGGAGAAGATCCTGGTCACCCAGGGCACCGGATTCAATTGGCCCGCACCGGATCACCTGCGTATCGTGACGCTGCCGTGGTCGCGCGATTTGGCGAACGCGATCGAGCGGCTGGGCAACTTCCTGGCCAGCTACCGTCAGTAGGCGATCACCGCATTTCCAGCAGCTGCAACAGGTAGCTGCCGTAGCCGGACTTGAGCAGCGTGTTGGCGCGCTGTGTCAGGGCTTCGTCGTCGATGAAGCCCATCCGCCACGCCACTTCCTCGGGGATGCCGATCTTGAGACCCTGCCGGCGCTCCAAAGTCCGCACGTAGTCGCTGGCGTCCAGCAGCGAATCGAACGTCCCGGTGTCCAGCCATGCTGTGCCGCGCGCCAGCACCTCCACGGAGAGCCGGCCCTGATTCAGATAGATCTGGTTGACCTCGGTGATCTCGTACTCGCCGCGCGCCGACGGGCGCAGACCTCGAGCGATCTCGACCACGTCGTTGTCGTAGAAATACAGGCCCGGCACGGCGTAGTGCGATTTCGGTGTGGCCGGCTTCTCCTCCACCGACAGCGCCATGCCGTCGGCGCCGAATTCGACGACACCGTAGTCCGACGGGTTGGCCACCCAGTAGGCGAAAATGGCTCCGCCGCGGACGTTTTGGAACCGGCTCAGGTTCGTGCCCAGCCCGGGGCCGTAGAAGATGTTGTCCCCTAACGCCAGTGCCACCGAGTCGTTGCCGATGTGGTCGGCGCCGATGACGAAAGCTTGCGCCAGCCCTTCGGGGCGCTCTTGGACCGCGTAGCTGATGTTGATGCCGAATGACGATCCGTCGCCAAGCAGTCGGTGAAACAACGGGGCATCATGGGCGGTGGTGATCACCTGGATATCGCGAATGCCCGCCATCATCAATGTGGACAGGGGGTAGTAGATCAACGGTTTGTCGTAGACGGGTAGCAACTGTTTGCACACGCCCATGGTGATCGGATAAAGGCGGGTACCCGAACCGCCGGCGAGAATGATTCCACGCATCATCAGTCCTCAGTCGACGAGGTCGCTTTCGGTTAAATCGGTTGCCGCCAAGGCGGTTTGCAGATCATCGTGCCGGAATACCGAGGTAACCCGGTCATGGACCACCCGAAATGCCGCTGCCGCAGTGGAATCGGCGAGCTTGAGTTCGACCACCACGACACCGTCGTGGACGTACATCCGGCCAAGTTCGGCGTTCTGGGGGCGGGCCGCAGCCCAGCTCCGCAACGCGTCGTGGCCTTGCCCCGCGCCGTGCGCGTCACCGACCTCGATGTCGTCGCTGGACAGCGACACCAGCGTGTCGAGGTCGCCCGCCTTGAGCGCATCGTGCCATGCCAACACGGTGGCGATCTCCGATGTGGTCATGGTGTGCAACGTACCTCGTGAGCGCCGTCTAGAACGCCGTGTGGTCGAGCCAGTTCTGCCACACCGCATCGTCGCCGAACATCGCGATGTCGGTGTCAGCGACCGCAACTCGCCGGGTGATCGCCAGCAACAGGTCGGTCGCGGTGCCGCGCAGCGCCACCGTGCCCTTGCCGTGATCATGCAACCAGCTGATCCGGCCGCCGTCGACGCGGATGGTCCACTCACCGGCTGCGCCGAGCCCCGGGTCGGTGGCGTGCAGGTGCAGGGTGTGGTCGCCCTCGATCGGCAGCGGCGTGTCGTCAGAGCCAGCCTGGGCCTCGACGCGCTCCAGCCACTCGGTGATGCCATCGGCCGCCAACTGCGGCTCGAGCACATAGTCGCTACCGACGGCCAGCGCGGCGTCGGCGCGGTGCACGGCGGCCTCGTGCAGGCGTCGACGGATCCACCAGTTCGCCGGCCGCGGCCCGAGAAAAGTCCAGACCGGTGTTTGGACCCCGGCCTGCTCGACGGCGTCGATCAGCCGCCGCGCGCCGGCGTGCAACCAGGAGATGGCGTCGTCGCGGTCTGGTGGGGGCTTGCCGCCCTCGACCTTGCGCGGGTCTAAAAACTCGTCGACACGGTCGGTGATGATCTGCGCCGCCCAGCGATCGCCACGGCCGACGTGGCGAAACAGCTGCTCCAGTGTCCAGCCCGGGCAGGTCGGCACCGGGGTTGACGGGTCGGCGCTACAAATCACCTGTCCGAATGCGCGATTTTGCTCGATAAATGCCGCCGCGTAGTCCACGCGGTCAGGCTACGCGCCGGCTAATCACGGGACGCCGCTGCGGGCCGCGCTGCGCTACAGGCCCGGGATACCCGGGATGTTGGGCAGACCGGGGATGCCGCCACCGCCGCCGCCACCGCCGGGGCCGCCGCTGCCGTGACCGCCGCCCGGTCCCCAGCCGCCTCCGCCGTGACCAGGGTTGAACGGGCCGTGTCCTGGGGGACCGACCGGAATCGGAATGGGGACCGGAGCCGGAGCCGCGGGCGGAGGTGCCGGCGCGGGAGCCACCGGCGGCGGAGCCTCCGGGGCCGGAGCCACTGGCGCGGGTGCCGGGGCGGCAGGTGCCGGCGCGGGAGCTACCGGAGCCGGAGCCGCCGGCGCCGGCGCCGCCGGCGCAGGTGCGGGTGCCTCCGCACGAGCAGGCACCTCCGCAGGCGCAGGGGCCTCCGGCGGAGTGGGGGCCGCGGGCGGGGCCGGTGGCTTTGCTTGCTCCGGCAGCTGAGTGCCCGGAACGACCTGTCTTTCCGGATTGGGATTGTCGGCGGGCGTCGGGCGCATCGTGGCAACCAGCGCGACAGCCAGCGCCACCGCCCCGACTACGAATATCGCGGCTACCGCGCTGACCAGCAGGGGTACCGGCATGCGCCGTCGCGTGCCGTGATCCTGCTGGTCGGCGACGGCGGTGTAGGCGTCGGCTTCGTCATCGGCGAGGGCGCTGTAGGCCAGGGCGGCGCCGCCCGCATCGAGGGGCGCGTCGAAGTCCGGTTGGTATGCCGGCGCCACCGCGTACGGGTCGATCGCTCCGGTTCCCGGATCCCGCGCATAGGCGAGCGCCTCGGTAGCCGACGAGAACAACGGCGCGTGCGCTGACGCCAGCGCCGCACCGCGGGCCAGCGCCGTGTCCGGTTCCTCGGGCACGGTCACCGGCAGCGGGGTGGTGGCCTCTAGCCGGGGCTTGAGTGGTGCGATGTCCACCCCAGAGCCGACGAGATACAACCCGTCTGGCGAAGCGGCCGAGGTTTGCATATCGCGCACCAGGGCGGCCAGCTCGGTGGCGGTATCGCCGCTGGTGAGCGGCTCGCGGCGCACGTCGGTGATCGAGCCATCAGCCGTCTCAACGATGGCCATCGTCGCGGTGTCGGGTTCGACGAACACCAGCCCGGTCCGGCTATAGCCGACGGCGTTGCCGACCTCTTGTGCCAGCGCGGCCGCGGCCAAAAACGCCGACACCAGCATGACGTTTTCCATCTTGTGCGCGGCCAATGCATCACGCAGTTGGGCGGCCTCGGTCGGATCGGTCCAGGTGACCCCTGTCGATCGCAGGTCGTAGCCGCTTTCGGCGGCACCCTCGCGGGTGCCGAGGATCGCTGAGATCACCCGCTCGGATGCGCTCAGCGGTGCGGTGGCGGGCACGTCGAAGTTGTCCTGCTCGACGATGACGCCATTGCCGTCCTGGCCTTCCACCAGCACCATCCGGACCGTCGTGGGTGCCATCGACACCCCGAGTACGGTGTCCACTACTCCTCCCAAATCTTCGCCGTCAGTCGGCCGCTGGCTCTAGGANGGCGACTCCCGCACCCGTGCAGGTGCCGGCGCCGGGACCCGCACATTCACGGGAGGGGGCGCGGGAGCCGGAACGGCGGCCGGCACCTGCACGGGTGCGGGAGTCGCCGCGGGGGGTGCGGCCGGAACCGGCGCCGCGGCTGGAGCCGGGGCCGGTGCAGCCGCAGCGGGCGGAGGTGGCACGTGAGCCTTCGGCAGCGGGGCCGGCGGCGACTGCTTGTGTGGGGTGATCACGTTTTGGCTGAGGCTGGGCCGATCCTCGACCGACGGCCGGATACTCACGGCCAGCGAAATCACCAGCGTCACAACGCCGACGACGAATATCGTCAGCACGCTCATGGCCACCAGAAATGGCCGGCGGCTCGGCTGCTCGGCCGGTAGGTCGTCGGCTACCGCCCCGGTTAACGGCCCGGCGTCCGCGTCCCCGACCGCGCTGTAGGCCAGACCCTCCCCCGTGTCTGCGGCGGCGGGCGCGTCGGCGCTGGCCCGATAGGCCAGCTCGAGCAGATACGGATCGACGTTGCCGGTGCCCGGATCGTGAGCGTAGGCCACCGCCGCGGTCGACGACGCGAAGAGCGGCGCGTTCGCCGACGCCAATGCCGCTCCGCGCGCCAGCGCGGTGTCCGGCTCTTCCGGCGCGCTGAGCGGAAGTGGAGTCGCCGCCTCCAGCACCGGCTTGATCAACGGAATATCCACGCCGGACCCGACGACGACCACGCCGTCCGGGTGGCCTTCCAAGTTCTGGGCGCCTGACGCCAACTCGGCCACTTTGGCCACGGCTTCGTCATCGTCGTCGGGCAGCACCTCGCGGCGCACCTCGGCGATCGACCCGTCCGTGCTATCCACGGCCGCCAGCGTCGCGGTGTCCGGCTCGACGAACAGCAACGCGGTGTGCCGATAACCGATCGAGTTGCCCACCGACTGCGCCAACGCGGCCGCGGCCAGGAAGGCCGAGACCAGCATGACGTTCTCGATCTTGCGGGCGGCCAGAGCGTCCCGCAGTACCGCCGCGGCCCGCTGATCGGTCCACGTCACACCGATCGAAACCAGCTCATAACCGGCTTCGGCGGCGCCTTCCCGGGTACCCAGGATCGCCGACATCACCTGATCGGGTGCGCTGGCCGCGGCCTCATCACCACCGGCCAGCGCGAAGTTTTCCTGGTCTACGGTGGCTCCGTCGGCGTTTTCCCCCTCGACCAGCACCAAGCGGACCGTCGTGGGTGCCATCGACACACCGAGTACGGTGTCCACCATTCCTCCAAGTCATCCGCTAGCTGAACACACACCGCGCCGGGGGGCGCTTGCCGCGCACACCCTCTACCAGTGAGTTCACCGCTGCAGCAGCACTTCCGCGCGATTGAACCGCTACTTCGAGGCTACCGTCGAACTCCCGGCCGACCAGTTATGCATAGGGACTCCTAAGGAATCTCCTTGTGGTCACATCTGGGTGGACTTGAGGAAGTTCTGGTAGGAGCGCGACGGCGTCGGCCCGCGCTGACCTTGATACTTCGAACCGGCCCGCGCGCTGCCGTAGGGATGCTCGGCCGGGCTGGTCAGCCGCAGGATGCACAGCTGGCCGATCTTCATGCCCGGCCAGAGCGTGATCGGCAGGTTGGCGACGTTGGAGAGCTCCAGCGTGATGTGGCCGCTGAAGCCGGGGTCGATGAAACCCGCCGTCGAGTGGGTCAACAGGCCCAGGCGTCCCAGCGAGGACTTCCCTTCCAACCGACCGGCGAGGTCGTCGGGCAGCGTGCACAGCTCCAGCGTCGAACCGAGCACGAACTCGCCCGGGTGCAGCACGAACGGTTCGCCGTCGACGGGCTGCACCAGGCTGGTCAGCTCGTCTTGCTGCTGGGCTGGGTCGATGTGGGTGTAGCGGGTGTTGTTGAACACCCGAAACAGGCTGTCGAGGCGGACATCGACGCTGGACGGCTGCACCAGCGTGTCGTCGAACGGATCGATGCCGAGGCGGCCGGCGGCGATTTCGGCCCGAAGGTCGCGATCGGAGAGCAGCACGCGACGAGCGTATCCCTGGCCTAACGTTGTTGATGAGCGACGCGGCGCCAAATGCTAGCCTTCTGTGCCAGCATCCTGCCGATGTAGTTCAATGGCAGAACATCAGCTTCCCAAGCTGAGAACGCGGGTTCGATTCCCGTCATCGGCTCCACATCTAGCTGGTCAGCCTCGGCTTCCGCGCTGCTATCTGAATACGCCGAGACACTCGCTCCCGCCTTGCTCCCGTGTTTGCGGGCGGTGCTACCGATTGAGCGGCACAACATTGTTAGCTGGCGTTGCCTGAATCGCTACTAGGTAACCGCTGTGCGCCTTAGATTTGGCTCCTGTCAACGCCACAAAAAGGGGGAACGAGTGAGCCAACCGCCAACGGCTGAGAACCAACCACCGTCGAACTGAGGATCTCCTCCAAGGTGGACCACCTCGAATCGCCGACGGGCAACGGCTCGATTGCCTGTCCTACGTCTATTGAGGCCACAGCCTGTGTGGTCGTTGCCCACCATGGCTTTGATTGGGATGCTGGGCCGAGTCGGATGGGGCTGTCGGCTCAAAGGGGTCTTGGTGGACACATTTGAGCAGAGCCTGGCGTCACACCATTACGGTCTGCGTTTCACTCGTACCGATGTCGAGCTCGACTATCAAGCGTGGCGGAAGCGCCATGTTCGGCCGTTCACGTTGTTTGCCATGTACGGCGGCGCCCTAGCTGCCAGTCTCGCCTTCGTTGCTGTTTCGTTCGGCGCGCTCCTGAAACTGCGGACGCTGGCACTCTTTCTCATCGCGGTCGCGGTCGTGCAGCATCTTCTGGGCGCCGCCATCGCCAACTCGGATCGGTTCCTGTCTTGGCTTATGCCCTTTACAGCGACCATTAACCTCTTCGGCGGCGTTTTGGCCGTGCTGATGACGATCCAGTTCGAGAACTTCGCCATCACAGCGGGCTGCGTCACACTCGCCGCGTTCTTCGGGATGACCTTGTTCCGGCTGCCTCCCGGGCTGAGTTTCGCGTCGGTGGTGCCTTACATCGCCTTGGCCGAAGTCATTGCGGTGGTGCGGTTTGCTGACGGGCGGATGCCGCTCAACGACTTCATCGTCGGTGTGTTCATCCCCGTGACCGCCCTCATGTCCGGATTCGTCGTCTCCCTGGCGATCGAGCGGGTCACCCGACGTACCTATCACGACCAGCGCATCATCGAGCGCCAACGACAGGCGTTGTTCGAAGAGCGCGCGAACCTGGCTCGGTTCCTGTCCCCCGAGGTCGCCGAAACCATTCGGGAACGTGGCCTGACCGAGACCCTTCGTCGAAGGACCCTGTCACTCAGCGCGCTGTCCATCGACCTCCGGGGTTTCACCGCATTCACCCAGCGCAAGGGCCCGGACCTCATGTCTGAGGTCCTGCAGACGTACTACGAAATCGTCGTCGAAATCACCAGGAGGTTCGGCGGCACTATCACTGACTTTGCGGGTGACGGGATCCTCATCCTCATCGGCGCCCCGCTCCCGCGACCTGACCATGCCCACGCCGCCGTGGACTTGGCCCGTCATCTCCTCGCCGAAGTGGGCCTACTCATGGCGGGTTACTCCTCACCCGACGCCCCGCTCGGTGTCGGCGTCGGGATCGCCTCGGGAGAATGCGCGGTTGGTGCCATCGGCTCCATGACACGACTCGAGTACACAGCCGTTGGAAGCGCAGTGAACCTCGCGTCCCGGCTCTGCGGGAGAGCTGAGGATGGTCATCTTGTCATGGCCCAATCCACTGCGACGGCAGTCGAGAAACAGCCGGGTTGGCACGTTGAGCCCTTGGCCCTCAAGGGCTTCGACGAGATCGTGCCGGCGATCTTTGAAAAGCAGCCGGCCATCCGATCTCGATGAGGTGGCAGCTGCATGAACGGCCACAGTCCGTCAGATGCTCACGCCGAACCTGTTTGCTGGCCCCACCTGTCCAGATCGATTCCGCTATCAACCACAAGGACACCTGGGAACCACTAAATACGCGCCGCCCATCGAACAGATCGTCAGCGGCCTGGTCGCCGAGAAGAGCACGAAGTCGTTGGAAACCATTCGGGGTACAACGCTCTCAGCGCGGCGCCTACTGGGTTAGGTACACCCCGGACACCCACGCGGCGGTGGCGAGCAGTGCGGCAGCCAACTCGACACCCATCGACAACGCGACACCTTTCACGGCGTGCTTCGTCGAGGTCCATGCCTTTCGCTGGTCTCCGCGGGCGGCCAACTCCGCCACGTAGACACCCAGCACGAAGCCGATCACCAGGCCGATCACCGGGATTACGAAGAAACCAATGATGCCCACCAGCGCGCCCGCTGCCAAACTCAGGTTGCGCACGTCGGCGGCCCGCATCCGCTTCACGGGCCAGATGTATTTGATCAATGTCGCCACACCGAGCAGCGCGGCCACCACGCCGAGTGTCACCCACGCGGTGATGTTGTTCTCGACGACGGCCCACACCACGATCGCGACGAACACCAGCGACGTGCCCGGCAATAGCGGCACCACGATGCCGATAATTCCGACGGCAATCGCGAGTGCGACGAGGACGATGCCGGCAGCACTCATGTTCTCAACGTATCTCGAGCGCCAAGGCCTGCGCCCAGGTTCTACGGCCCCTCGAACGGGATTCGCAAGACTTCGCCGACCTCGATCAGGTCGGGGTCGCTGATCCTGTCCCGGTTGGCAGTGAACAGCCGCGGCCACAAATTGCCGTCGCCGTAGCTGTTCTCCGCGATGCCGAACAGCGTGTCACCGGCGACGACGAGGTGCTGCGAAAATCCGGCATAGGATGAACCCAACAGGGGGCGTCCGAACGTCAGCGGGACAGTCACCCGAAAGTCATTCTCGGGCAGCCCGCTTGGGTTATCCGCGTCGACTGTCAATGTCCCCTCCGCGGTCGCGGGCACACCATACGTAACCGCGAAGTCGAAAAGGGTGAACAAAGAGCCGCTGCCTGGCACAAACATCGGCGAAATCTCGGTCAGCACTGCGCCGTTGCGGTCGGTCAGTCTTGCCGACCCCACCACTCCCTCAAACGCGCCACCTAAGCCGCACAAGAGGAAGCTGTCGCCGACGATGTCAAACGGCTGCGGACTGCGGACCGCGAGGCGTGCGAAGTATGACATACTGGGGCCTCTCTCGACTTGTCAGCCTGAGTCCATCGTGGTCCACGAGTGGATGGCGAACACGGGTAGCGCGCTACTCGAATACCCCTATACCGGTTCTACTAGTCGAACGACGGGAAGAAAAGTACCTGTCCGACCTGCAATTGGTCCGGATCCTGGATGTGGTTGGCAGCCGCGACCATTTCCACCATCGTCTTCGTCCGCTCCTCATCGCCCGGGTCGCCGTAATAGTTGGCGGCGAGCTGCCACAAGGTGTCGCCGGCGACCACGGTGTGCCGCCAATTCAGGCGCGGGTGGATTATCGCCTGACCGACTGGCGGGTCCTGATTCTCCATGTGGTTGGCGATCGCGATGATCGGCCACAAACCGAACTCGCCGTACCAACGCTCCGCGAGCACCTCCCACGTCTCGCCCGAAACCACTTGGTGACCGTGCGCGTTGGCCAGATCGGGGATCAGCAGCCACTCGCCGACCACCAAGTCCCGTTGTGCGGCGTGGTTGGCGATCGGGATGATCTCGAGGAGGCTAGGATCACCGTAAAACTGTTGCGCCAGACTCTCTTTCCCGTCCTCAACCCTCACCTGGTGGCGGAACGTGACGTAGGGAATCAACAATTCTTGACCGACGTCGATTTGATCGGGGTCGGCGAGATGGTTGATAGCCGAGATGACAGCAGACAGGCTGCCGTCTCCATAGAATCGCTCGGCAAGCCCCCAGAGGGTGTCGCCGCTGACGACTTGGTATTCGGTAGGAGGCATGGCGTTCCTTTCGCGTCTGATGTATCGCCCCCGTGGCGACGCAAAGTTAAAGTGTCGCAGAACGGCGCAGGCTCCGACACGCGTAACGCACTACCTCAATCGACAAGTTATCCGGCTGAATCGTTCGATGACCTCCCGTCGTCCTGGCGCGTGCCCTGCGCGAGCCGTACCGCGTTCGGCTGTGGGCCCGCTGCGACTCACGCGGTCGCCCGGCTAGCTGCCCGGCTACAGTCCTGGTGTAGAGGAGAGGACGACCGTTGGAAACACCGGAAGCTGGCAGCCTGAGCAGGATTGTCAGCGCTCTGCAGGCCTGTTACGCCGCGATGGAAGCTCTGTGCGCCGGCCTCAGCGATGCCGAGTGGCGAGCGCAGTCTCTATGCCCGGACTGGACAGTCCGCGATGTGGTAAACCACGTCACCAGCATCGAGGCGGTGATGGCGGGGTGGTTGCCCGACGACGACCAGACCCCGCCACCATTCGACAAGGCGGCGGATTTCTTGCGCGAGGCCAACCGAGAAGGCGCCGCTTATCTTGGAGTGGTCCGCGGCGTTTATGACCGCCGGCGTAGCGATCTGGCCGCGCTATCGGAGACCGATCTCCAGCGGCCGTCGTGGACGCCGGTTGGCCCCGGCACCTACGGGCGGTTCCTGGAGATCCGGGTGTTCGACTTCTGGGTACACGAACGTGACATCACCACGCCGCTCGCTCGCAAAACCGACGACACCGGTATCAGCGCCGAGATCGCGCTGGCCGAGGTAGCTGGCTCCCTCGGCTACATCGTCGGCAAGAAGGTGGGCCTGCCCGACGGAAAGAGCGTCACGTTCAACCTTACCGGACCGATCGCGCGTCAGTTACACGTCGCCGTTGATGGACGAGCGAAAAAAGTTGAACGCCTTGATAATCCGGACGTGACGCTGAGCACCAACTCCACAACCTTCATCCAGCTCGCGTGCGGACGCATCGACCCGCAGGCTCAAATCGATTCCGGCGCGGTCACCTGGAAGGGCGATGACGAGCTCGGTGACCGCACCGCCCGCAACCTGAGGTTCACGATGTGACCAGTCGCCCAGTTTCCGTCGACTTCCACTTCGACGTCATGTGCCCGTACGCCTATCAGACGTCTCGGTGGATCCGCGAAGTGCGAGAGCTGACAGGCCTCGCGGTGAACTGGCGCTTCTTCAGCCTGGAGGAGATCAACCGCCAAGAGGGCAAGAAGCATCCATGGGAGCGGGAGTGGTCCTACGGCTGGTCAATGATGCGCATCGGGGCGCTGCTGCGTCGCCAGTCGATGGCCGACGTCGACGCGTGGTACGAACGCGCCGGCCGCGCACTGCACGTCGAGGGCCACAAGCCGCACCAGAAATCCGTTGCCCGCCACCTGCTCTCAGAACTCGGCTTCGATCCCGGACTTGTCGACCGGGCGATCGCCGACCCGACGACCCACGACGAGGTAATGGCCGACCATCAACGGGTCGTCGATGCCGGCGGCTACGGCGTGCCCACGCTGTACTTCCCTGACGGGCAATGCCTGTTCGGGCCGGTGTTGATCGATCCGCCCACCGGCGATGCCGCGGTTCGACTGTGGGACGCCGTCGTCGCCTGGACGGAGTTTCCGCATTTATACGAACTGCAGCGACCGAAAACTCCTGCCGACGAGCAATGCATCGCCGAGACGTTCCGGCCATACCTGGAAGCCCGCGACTGGGTGTCCATCAACCGCGGCAAGGTCATCACCATCGGCGACCAAAAGCACGAGCGATGACCGGAGGCGACATCGCCTATGCGCGAGGCGGGCCGGGCGTCGGCAGGTAGCGGCCGTCCTCGGTGACGACGGCGGTGATCAGCTCCGCCGGGGTCACGTCGAAAGCGGGGTTGAAAACGTCCGCGTCCGCGGGGGTGATCGCGGTACCGCTGAACGTCCTGACTTCGTCGGGCGTCCGCTCCTCGATGGCTATGTCGGCGCCGGTGGCGATCGAGGTGTCGACCGTGGACGACGGCGCGACCACGACGAACGGCACGCTGTGACGATCGGCCGCGATGGCCAGGCCGTAGCTGCCGATCTTGTTGGCTACGTCGCCGTTGGCCGCGATCCGATCGGCGCCGACCAGCACGCAGTCGACCAGGCCGCGCGCCATTGCCGCCGCGGCAGCGCCGTCCGGCTGCACCCGGTACGGCACACCGGCCTGCGCCAGCTCCCACGCGGTGAGCCGGGCACCTTGCAGCAGTGGACGTGTCTCGTTCACCAGCACCGACTCGACGAGTCCGCGGTCGTGAAGGTGCCAGACGACGCCGAGTGCGCTGCCCCACGCCACGGTGGCCAGATGGCCGGCGTTGCAGTGGGTGAGCAGCCGCAGCGGGCGGCGATCGCATACCGCGAGGACGATCTCGGCGGCGTGGGCGGATGCGGTGCGGTTGAGGCGTTCGTCCTCGTCGAGGATTTCCAGGGCTTCGGCGAGCACGGCTTCGGTGCCCTCGTCGAGCTTCTCGAGCGCGCGGGCAACTCCCCAACTGAGGTTGACGGCAGTCGGCCGCGCCTTCGCGACCCGTTCAGCCGCGGCCCGTACGTCACCGCCCTCGCGGGCCGCTAGCACAACGCCCAGCGCGCCTGCCGCACCCAGCGCCGGGGCGCCGCGGACGGCCAGGCGCCGGATCGCGTCGATGAGTTCATCGACGGTGCGCAGACGAAGAACCCGGTAGTCGCCGGGCAGCGCGGTCTGGTCGATGATCGTGACCGCGTCGCCGTCCCAGTCGATGGTCCTGCGCACGGGTTCGAACCTAGGTGAATCCTGCGTGTCGCAGTAGCGCGCCTCCTACCATTCGGTCCTGCGTGTACTGCGCCGAAGGAGGCTCGGCTTGGCACTGCCGGCATTGGTTCTCGTGCATGGAGGCGGCTTCGCCGGCGATTGCTGGGACCCCACCATTGATGCGATCCATCGCGCCGATCCGACGGTCAAAGTGCTCGCCGTCGATTTGCCGGGGCACCGCGGCAAACCAGGCAACCTCATCACGGCATGCATCGAGGAGTGGGTTGACTCGGTGGTTGCCGATATCGAAAACGCTGCACCCGACGACGACCTGATCATCGTCGGCCATTCCTATGCGGGCGTGACGGTCCCCGCCGTCGTCACCAAGCTTGGCTCGACACGAGTACTGGAGATGATCCTCGCGACGGCGTTCGTACCACCGGACGGTGCCGCCCTCGTCGACACGCTGCCCGGCGCACTGGGGTGGTATGCGCGGCGCACCGCGAAACGCAACGTGCAGAAGGGCCGTGCGGGCCGCCTCCCGACCGCGTGGGTGAAGTTCGCCTTTTGCAACGGAATGACACCCGCACAAGTCAATTTCACACTCGATCATTGCTATCCCGATTCACCAGCCATCGCCTTGGAAAGCGTGGACCGCAGCGGGATGCCCGACGAGGTGCCACGCACCTGGATACTCACCCGGCGTGACCGGGCCATCTCAACACGAACTCAACGCGGGTGCATCGCGGCGCTCGGTGGTGTGCAGACGCTGATCGAGATTGATACCTGTCACATGCTGATGATCAGCGAACCCGAGCGACTGGCCGACATACTCGTCGCGCGGTGCCGACTGTACGCATAGCGCAATCGAGTTGCGCTATGGCTCGCCGTAGCCAAACCGTGACGAAGCCTTGACCGAATCGCTCACGCGCCCTTGCGCTTCCACGCATCACCACACACCTACGATCAACTATTGCAACTCTGTTCACTAAAAGGGTTCACTAAAAAGGATTGAAGCCATGCGAGCGGCTGTTGGGTGCGTTCTTGCGATTGTCGGGATCGCTGCGAGTGTGGTTGCGGGGCCGGCAGACATACGCCTGGTGGCAACGAACCAGCCTTCAGGGTTCACCATCGCCTCGGTGCTACCGACGCGAGGTGAGGTCGTGGGTGTGGCGCACCCCGTGGTAGTGACGTTCGATGCGCCCGTCGCCAATCGGCACGCCGTCGAGCGTGCCCTTGACGTCAAATCGACACCCGCGATGACCGGCAAATTCGAGTGGCTCGACGATCGGGCGGTGCAGTGGGTTCCCGACCAGTTTTGGCCGGCGCACAGCACGGTGGAGCTGTCGGTGAGCGGGCTGTCGGCTGAATTCAAAACGGGCCCTGCGGTTGTCGGCGTTGCCGATATCGCGGATCACACGTTCACCGTGAGCATCGACGGCGTCGAGACGGGACCGCCGCCGCGACGGCCGGCACCACATCATCGACCCCACTGGGGAGAAGAGGGCGTGCTGCCGGCCTCGATGGGCAGACCCGAATTCCCGACGCCGGTCGGCGTCTATTCGGTGTTGTCCAAAGAACGCTCGGTGGTGATGGATTCCAGCAGCGTCGGCATCCCCGTCGACGACCCGAGCGGTTACCACCTTCCGGTGGATTACGCCGTGCGGATCACCAACCGTGGGCTCTTCGTGCATTCAGCTCCGTGGGCCGTCAATTCACTTGGGCTGGAGAATGTCAGCCATGGCTGCATCGGCCTGAGCCCCGAGGACGCCGAGTGGTACTTCAACACGGTCAACATCGGCGACCCGGTGATTGTGCAGGAATCAGGAGTAGAGCGACCACATCGGGTGGCTTCGCGAGACTCGGCATTCAACTGACGCGCGAAAGACTGTGCACCGAAATACTCTCGGCGCACAGGCTTTTCACTAACTGTTTACGGTTGTGGATGGGCCGCTAGCTAGCGCCCGCCGGACCGGGCGCAACCGGCTCACCGGGCACCGGCCCGCCGGACGGCGGCGGCCCAGTCGGCTCATCCTTGCCCGCGTACGTTCCGGACATATCGACGAGTGGAGCACCCGCCGGAGCCCCTCCGAGCGCGATCAGCGGCGCACCGGCCGGCACCACCGGCGCGACCGGAGCACCAGCCGGCACCGGCGCGCCCAGCGGCACGGGGGCGCCGAGCGGCACCGGCGCCCCAGCGGGTATAGGAGCCCCTGCCGGCACCGGTGCGCCCGCCGGCACGGGGGCTCCTACCGGCCCGGGCAGCGCCAACGGAACACCGGCCATGTCGGCGACCGCAGCGCTAGCCGCTCCGCACGTACCCGCGCCAGCCGCCGCACCACCGGCAGCTGCACCGCCGGCCGCTGCCAGTTCGCCGCCGGCTGCCGCCACTTCGCCTGACGTTTCATGGAGGCATGCGGCGCCGCCCGTTTTCAGCGGGGCCGCCGCCGCGTCCGGACTCAGTACCACAGCGGCCGCGCACAACCCAACGCCGGCAATTGCTTTGATGTCGAATCGACCGAAGACCGCCATCAAACGTCACCCCTCTACTCGGACCTGGCCATCGGCGGCCAAGGCCCTGTTGAACATGCACTCAATTGGTAGCAGAACCACTGCCAAACACGACACGCGCCGCACCGCGCCGTTTCCAAACGGTGATGTTCGAAACGCCGACCCCATAAAAAGTACTGAGCCGCAAGGACGGAAGGAGTCACGACGGTGTCACAACTCGACGCAACTTCGACTACGAATCGATGATTCCGCTGCGCGTCAGCGGATGTAGACTTCGCCGCCGGTCGGGTATCCACCGCCGGTGGTCGTGATGTGGACGTGGTCGTAGTGGCCGTACCCGGATCCTTGCGGGCCGGCCGGTGTGTAGTACCTGCCGCGCCAGATGGCGTCTTGTAGCCCGAACCGATCGGCGTTCTTGAGCACGAAGGCCACGATCTGATTGCCGAGCGCTATGCCCTCGGCACTGCCGGGGTTGGGAATCATCACGTCGAGGGCCAACCCGTTGGGATGCCAGCGCAGCGCGTCGGGTCGAACGCCGCCGATACTTTGGATCTCCGGGAAGACCGCGCTGATCGTGCGCGACGCCAGGATCGTCTTGACCTGGAGACCTCGCTCAGGAGCCTTGCCCGGCGGTAGTGCCTGCGGAGCTTCTTCGTGGACCACCCGCATTCTCGACGCCGCCATCGGTTCGCTCAGACCAGCACGAGCAGATGACAGCGCGGCCGGCGAGGCGGCCACAACCTGCACGCAGCACGGCGCATCGCCGCCGCCGACCCGGCTGGGATCAGGAGAGGTATGAGCGCTTCCGCTGACGGTAAAGAACACGGCCGCAGCCGGGGCTCCCAGAGCGGCCAGGGCTACCGATGACCGGCGTCGGTCGTTGGGTAATCGGTGACGGCCCACGGAAGCACCTTACGAGCAAACGGAGGAATAGTCACGAAATCATAACTAATTGCCTCTGGCAGCCACTTCAGCGGGTCCCCCACTTACCCAGCTACTGGACACGGATATAAAAGAGCTGGCACCCTTCAAAGCATGAGTGAACCGCGACTCCAGCCCCGCTTTCTCGACGACCGATTGACCCATTGGGCCGACCTCAAGCCCGACGACGAGGCGTTCACCTATTTGGGCACCGAGTTGGGCCGTACCTGGACCTGGCGGGAATGGAACGATCGGGTGCGGCGGCTGGCCGGAGCGCTCACCGACAGGGGCATCGGGCGCGGCGACATCGTCGCGTTCCTCGACAAGAACCACCCGGCGTGCGTCGAGTTGACGATGGCGGCCGCCTCGATCGGCGCGGCCAACGCGATCATCAACTTCCGGCTCGCCGCCGACGAGCTCGACTACGTCATCAACGACTGCGGGGCCAAGCTGCTGATCGTCGGCACCGAGTTGCGGCCCAGCATCGACAAGATCCGCGACAAGCTCAAGACCGTCGAGCACGTCGTCGAGGTCACCCCAGAGGGCGGCGACGGCGACCAATACGAGGCGCTGCTCGCCCAGGCCGCACCGGTTCCGCGCGGCGCCGACGTCACACCCGACGACGTGTGCATGGTGATGTACTCGTCGGGCACCACCGGGCGGCCGAAGGGAGTCGCCCTCACCCAGGCAAATGTGCTGGCGCACACCATCAATGCACACGAGGGCTGGGGCTTCGACGAGGGCGACAAGAACATGGTGTCGATGCCGCTGTTCCACGTCGGCGGATCGTCCTATGTCCAGTTCGGCATCTACGACGGCGTGCCGAGCGTGATGACCCGGGAGGTCGACGGGGCGTCGCTGGCGGGTGCGATTCTGCAGGGCGCCAACCGGACGTTTCTGGTGCCGGCGGTGCTGGCCAAGGTGCTCGAGTCCGGCCCGGACGCGATCAAGCTGTTCGGCCAACTCAAGACCTTCTTCTACGGCGCCTCGCCGATGCCGCTGCCGTTGCTGCGGGCCGCGCTGGAGGCCTGGCCCAGCACCGATTTCATCCAGGTGTACGGGCTCACCGAGGTATGCGGCGTGATCAGTCATTTGATGCCCGACGCGCACCGCGACACCGACCATCCCGAACGGCTGGTCAGCGCCGGCACCCTGATCACCAATGCCGAGCTGCGGGTCGTCGACCCGGACACCCTCGCCGACGTGCCGACCGGCCAACCAGGCGAATTGTGGTTCCGCACACCACAATTGATGAAGGGCTACTTGAACAGACCCGACGCGACCGCTGAGGCCGTCACCGAAGACGGCTGGTTCCGCACCGGTGACATCGGCCGCGTCGACGAGGACGGCTACATCTTTGTCGAGGACCGGCTCAAGGACATGATCATCTCCGGCGGCGAGAACATTTACTCCATCGAAGTCGAACGGGTGCTCGCCGACCATCCGGCGGTCACCGATGTCGCGGTGTTCGGCGTGCCCGACGAACGGTGGGGCGAAGCGGTCAAGGCCGTCGTCACGGTGGACGGCGACGTGACCGAAGCCGAGCTGATCGAGTGGTCACGGGAGCGTCTGGCGCACTACAAGTGCCCCAAGACGGTGGACATCAAGGACGAGCTGCCCCGTAACCCGACCGGCAAGATCCTGAAAAGGGATCTGCGCAAACAATATTGGGAAGGGCACGACCGGGCCACGGTGTAGCGCTGGCCTAGAAGACGCGGACCCAGTCGATGAGCATCTCCGCCGGGTAGGAACCGGACGCCGGGTCACCGCCACCGGACCCACCGACGGCAAGGTTCAACACCGGAAACATCGTGTAGTCGGGGTCGTTGAACGGCCACTTGCGAATCGGGTCGTTGAGGTCTTCGATGCCGATCGCCGGAACGCTGAAGTACGGTTCCGCGCCGTCGACGTAGTCCTCCCAGAAGTAGAAGCCCGTCGGGTTCCAGGTGACCCGCCACGTGTGCCATTCGCCGTCCACCCCGATGGGGTGGGTCTCGAACGCAGTGCCGAACGGATCCGCGTGCACGGTGGTCCCCGACGGCCATTCCCCGTTGCCGTACCACTCGAGTAGGTCGACCTCGCCCTCGCGCCCGGGAAAGTCATTGGACAACCACCAGGCCGGCCAGCACCCACCGGTGAGGCAGTTGAGCTTGATCCGCGCTTCCCAGGTGGTCCCGATGGCTCCACGCCAGTTGCCGTGGACCAGCCCGCCGAAGTAGCTGTTGCCGTCTTTGGTGGCCCGCAGAACGAGGTTGGATTTGCCATCCAGGAACACGTTTTCGCGACTGTCGCGGTACTGCCCCCAGAACTCGGGCCGGTCGAAGCCGACTGGGTTGCGGACCGGGGTGCGATGGTTCGACACCGTCCAGTTCGCCGGATTGGGGGCCGAGCCGGCCGGGCCGTCGAACTCATCGTGGAACAGGAACGCCCCGGCGGTGGCTCCGGGGGCCGGCGCGCTCGGCGTCGGCTGTGCCGGGTGGGCCCGGGCTTTGGGTGCCGGGATCGCGGCAGCCGCTGCGCCGATCCCGATTGTCAACATCATGCTGCGTCGACTCATCTCAGGCACAACCAAGGGACGATAGCAGCCGACTTCTGGCACCATGGCGAGGTGTTCAGCGGGTTGCGGCGAGCTGGCCTGGATCCGCTGTTCGTCGGAGTCTTGGCGGCCGCGGTGAGCCTGGGCGGTGCCGGCCGGCCGTCTTTCTGGTACGACGAGGCCGCGACCATTTCGGCGTCATACAGTCGCTCGCTGAGTCAGCTGTGGCAGATGCTGGGCCACGTCGACGTAGTTCACGGCCTGTATTACCTGCTGATGCACGGCTGGTTCGAGATTTTCCCGCCGACCGAATTCTGGTCCCGTGTTCCCAGCGGGCTGGCTGTGGGCGGCGCAGCGGCGACAGTGGTCGTGCTGGGCAAGCAGTTCTCGTCGCGCACCACCGCGCTCGCTGCCGGTGTCATCTGCGGGATCTTGCCGCGCGCGACGTGGGCAGGGATCGAAGCCCGCCCCTATGCCCTTTCAATGCTGGCTGCCGTGTGGGTCACGGTGCTGCTCATTTATGCCGCACGCCGTGAAAACACCTGGGCCTGGGTGTTTTACGGGATTGGCCTGACAATGTCGATTCTGCTGGACATGTATCTCCTGTTGTTGGCGGTGGCGCACATCGTCTTCGTCCTCGCTTATCTGCGCAGGCGAAAAGTAGTGGTGCCCTTCGTCACTACCACGATTTTGACTGTGGGCGCGCTGATGCCATTCATGGTCATCGCCGTCGGTCAAGCCCACCAGATCAGCTGGATCGCACCGATTGGGCGCCGAACAATCGAAGATGTGGTGGTCCAGCAATATTTCGAAAGAAGTCCGCCCTTCGCGGTGTTGTCGGCAATTGTGGTCGCAGCCGCAATTGCCCTGTGGCGCTTTACGTCCGCGCGACTTGCCGCGGCGGATCGCCAGCTATTGGCCCTGGCGATCGGCTGGATCGTGCTGCCGACCACCCTGGTCGTGATCGCGTCGGCATGGCTTCATCCGATTTACACGCCGCGCTACCTGTCGTTCACCGCGCCCGCGCTGGCCGTGATCCTGGGTGTCTGTATCGGCGCTCTAGCCAGCAAGCCCTGGATGGCGGTGGCGATCCTGTGTGTTTTCGCCGTCGCTGCGGCACCGAATTATGTGCGTGCCCAACGTAACCCGTATGCGAAATACGGCATGGACTACAGCCAAGTGGCGGACTTGATCACTGCCCAAGCGAAACCGGGCGAGTGTCTGCTGGTGAACGACACGGTGACGTTCATGCCCGCTCCGATGCGCCCTTTGATGGCGGCACGCCCGGACGCCTACCGCAAGCTGATCGACCTCACGTTGTGGCAGCGGGCGACGGACCGCCGCGACGTCTTCGATACCAACCTCATCCCGGAAGTTGTCGCCACGCCGTTGAGCCACTGCCAGGTGGTGTGGATCATCACGCAAGCCGACGAGTCGATGCCCCGACACCAACGCGGTTCAATGCTGGACCCCGGACCACGTTATGGGCCGACACCGGCGTTCGCCGTTCCGCGTGACCTGGGCTTCCGACTGGTCGAGCGCTGGCAGTTCAACCTGGTTCAGGTCATCAAGGCGCTGCGCTAACTCACCAGATGCGGATGTAGTCGATGAGCATTTGGGCCGGGAAGTTACCCAGGGCGGGATCGCCACCGCCCGGGCCACCGACCGCGAGCGTGAACATCGGAGACAACCAATAGCCGGGATTGTTGAACGGCCACCGCATGTCTTCTGGGGGAGCGCCGTGGACGTGGATCGGCTTGGGCGGAACGCTGAAGTATTCCGCACCGTCTCGAGAGAACTTGAAACCGCCTTCATCCCACCGCATTTGCCAGACATGCCAGGCGCCATCGACCAACTCGGGGATCGATTTGCCTTCCCAGGTTTTCCCGTTGGACGCCGCGTGAACCGTCGTTCCCGGCGGCCAGCTGCCGTTGCCGTACCACTCGAAGACGTCGACCTCGCCATCCGGTAGCGGATCCTCCTGGACTGCCCAGAACGAGGGCCACAGGCCGGTGGACAAACAATCCAGCTTGATCCGCGCTTCCCAGGTGGTGTTGATGGGCACCCTCCAGTTGCCCCGCAGCTTGCCGCTGAAGTATTCGCCGTTTTCCTGGTTGGCGAGCAAGACAAGGTTGGAATTGCCGTCCAGAAAAACATTCTGAGCCCGGTATATCCCCTCGACCGGCGGGAACACGTCGTCCTGCCAGGTCTGCACCGTCCAGTTCGACAGGTTGGGCCCTTGACCGGCCGGGCCGTCGAACTCGTCGGCAAACATGTAGCTTCCGGGAGCCGCGCCGGGTGGCGCGGCCGGCGGAGACGGATTCGCCTCAGCCGCCGGAAGGCGAATCGTGGCGGTCAGCGCGCCGACCCCCAGCGTCAATATAGCGTTCCGCCGATTCATCTGAGGCACAAGTCGATGATTCCACGTCACGGCCGACGTGGCGACTTGAATGACCGGCGCGGCACCTCAGGTTTCTTCGGAGTCGTCGAGAACACTGACCGCGATCCCGTACGGCAGAAAGCGGACTCTGCGGTTCGGGTCAGTGTTGTTCTTGTTCGCACGCAGCGCGTCTAGTTCGGTGGCATACACCTCTTCGACGCGCGCAGCGCCGTCCTCATCCACGTGGTAGATCGCCCACACGCCGTCACCGGCTTCCCCGGCCGTTTCCGGCTCGGTGCGCGACCGTCGTGCCAAATCTTCGAACAGTGCCGACCAGCCGGCCCGCTCGCCAGGCACCGTGATGAACCGGCTAAACCGTTCGAACACGTCGCGCAGCCCCTCCCCCGCCTCGCGGATCACGCGGTCGAAATCGTCGGGGTCGAATCCGAACGGACCGTTCTCGCTCATGGCAGTCCTCCTACGGTCCCGGTGGTGGTGGCGGCGGCGGTGGCGGTGGCAAGCCCCGGCGGGTGGGCGGGGGGTAGCGCGGGGCGCACCCGGGGGGGGGGGAGGAGGTTCTCGGGGGGAACACGGCCGCCAAAGCCCGCCGCACCGCCGATGCCGTCGGAGTCGACCACAGTGACCTGGGCATCGCGTGTGGCGGCCACCAGCGCCGCCTCATAACCGGCCGGCCCNTCCTCGCTCGGGGCCGGCGCGGCACTGGGTGGCGGCGGGGCCAACGGGCTCGGTGACAGCGACGGCGGCGGCGAGCTGGCCGGCGGCGACGCAGGCACGGGCTTGCTGCTGCTCGGTGCCGGCGGCGCCGAAGGACCGGTGGCGCTCGTCAACGAGTACGCCACCCCGCCGACCGCGACCATCGCGACCAATGCGGCCAATCCGAGCGCCAGCTGAGGTAAGCGATATCGACGCTGCGGAACCTCCGTGGGCGGCAGCTCGATTTTCGGAAGCACCTGCGACGGAGGGGCGCGAAACTCGTCCTCGTACGGCGCGCCGGTGTAGAACAGCGGATCGTTGCCGGTCTCGTCGGCTTCCGACCACGCCAACTGTTGAACCGGGCCCGGCGGGACGTCGTCGAACAAGGTGTCGTCGGTGAGGTCGGGTAATCCGAAACCGCCCGTCGTCGCGTCGAAGCGGTCGGTGGTCGCGCTGGAATTGCCGGCTGACGCACCAACGGATGCGCCCACCAGCGCAGCCATCGCCGCCGGCGTCTCGACTTGTTCGGCGAGCTCTTCGGTTGCCCTGCGGGAGTCGAACATCAACGCGCCGACCGCCATCGCCAGCGCAGGCTTATCCGCCGTCACCAACGGCGTCTCGGTATCGGCTGAAAGCCGCTGCGCGACAAGGGGGATACTGGCGCCCCCGCCTGCCATCGCTACCGCCGCCAGATCACGCCGGTCGAGGCTGTTGCGGGCCAAGATGTCGTCGAACGCAGCCAGCACGGCGTTCAGCTGACCGTCGACGATGTGCTCCAGCTCTGCCCTACTCAGCTGAACGGTGCTGCGACCGGCCGGCAGCTCGGCAACCAGTTCGGTCACGGTCTCGGTGGACAATCGCTCTTTGGCATTGGTGCACTCCTGGCGCAGTTGTGCGAATCTCGCCACGACAGCAGTGCTTTCCGGATCGATTCCGCCGGCCGGACCCAGGTGTTCCAAGACGTGAACGAGGAGAGCTTGATCGAGGTGATCGCCGGAAAAGTCGGTGCAGCGGACTGTCTCGGTTATCGGCACAAAGCCTGAGCCGGCGTCTGCCAGCGTGATGTTCGTACCGCTGCCACCGAAATCCAGCAGTGCCACTACCCCTTCGGCGGGCAACCGCGCATCGGAGTTCAACGCCGTCAACGCAGTAATGGCATCCGAGACCAGGATCGGAGCGGTGCCACTTCGGACGAATCCGGCATGCGTGCGCAACGCATTACGCAGGGCCCGAACAGCTTCGGCTTTCCAGTGCGCGGGTACCGCGATCGTGATCTCCGACGTCGAGGCGTCGCCGCCGGTCGCGGAGATCATCGCGTCCAACGCCTCGACCAAAAGCAAAGCCGGGTCGTGGGTGGTCCCACCGGCCGACGTCAGCGGGGTTGCGCTGCCGACTCGCTCGACGAAGCCGGCCATCAACGAGCCGGTATCGATGGAGCCCGAATTCTGCTGCGGCAAACCAATTTCTGGGCGGCGGTGTGGATAAACAGTCAGTAACGCGCGCCGCGTCACTGGCGGGACGCCATTGCGCACGGCGACGAAGTTGGTGGTCCCGATCGACAACCCCAACGGGTCGAACATAAGCGATTACCTTGCATCAGAACGGTCGGCGGCCAGCGTTCACCATAGCCGCGGTTGACCACCGCCAACGCCGGCCGATCAGCGATCGGTATCCGGTCGATGCGGTCGTGTCACCGAAGTGATACCGCCGAACCTCTTGACAGGTTGGCTCACCCGACCGTAAGGGGCTCAGCCGCCGCGTGAGCCGCGCGCACGGGTGGGGCGACGGTCATGGTTACCGGTCCGCGCGGATGCAGCGTGATGTCGGCGCGCGGGCGCACCACTGTTCCGGGCACCAGGTCGAGGCGGACCGCCTGGGACAATGTGGCCAGGGCGATCGTCGCCTCCAGCTGCGCGAGCCCGGCACCCACGCAGATGCGCCTTCCCCCACCGAACGGGATGAACGCGTAGCGCGGGTGGTGTTGATCCGGCATGAAGCGCCGCGGGTCGAATCCCTCTGGGTTGGGCCAGAATTCGCTGTGGTGATGCAGCAGATACGGCGAAATAGCCACGGTGTCACCCGGCGACACCTCGACACCGGCGATGTTATCGGCGACGACGGCGTCGCGCTCGATGGTCCACGCCGGCGGGTAGAGCCGCATGGTCTCGGACACCACGGCTTGGGTCCACACCAGTGATTCCATGTCGGTGGCTTGCGGATCGCCGTCGCCGATCACCTCGTCGACCTCGGCGACCAACCGGTCGCGGGCGGCGGGATGGCGCGAGAGCAGGGCCAACGCCCAGGTCAGTGTGTTGGCGGTGGTTTCATGCCCGGCCAACACCAGCGTCATCACCTCGTCCTGAATCTCGCTGCGGCTCAGCAGTTCTTCGGTAGCCAGCAACAGATCCAGCAGATCGCTGGGCTCGGTGTGCGGCGCGGCGATGCGCGCATCGATGATGCGGGAGACCAGCGATTCCAGCGTGGTCGTGGCTCGCCCGAGGCCGGGGATGATGTGGGCGGCCAGCCACCGCGTACGCTGCGGCGAACCGAGATTCGGCAACAGCATGGCGGCGGTTGCCGCGCTCTGCAGCCGTGATACCGCGCGCCCGATCGGTTCCGCGTCGTCGGCCAGGTCGATCCCGAACAGCACCCGCCCGATCACATGCATGGTGAGCGTCCGCATTTCGTCGGCGAGGTTGATGGTGGCTCCCGGCGTCCACCGATTCGTGCGATCGCGGGCGGCCGCGACGACGGCCGGCGCGAACGTCTGCACGTGGCGGTGGCTGAACACCGGTTGGACCAGGCGACGGTGCCGACGCCAGGTATCGCCCTCGGCAGTCAGCAGCCCGTCGCCGAGAATCGCTTTCAGCGGCCGGTAGGTGAAGGCCTTCACGTAATGGTCCTGATGGGCGACCAACACGTGTTCGGCGTGCTCGGGACGGCTGAGCAGGAAGAAAGTGTGCTTGGCGGTGAGCGGAATGCGCACCGCGTCGCCATAGTCGCAAGCCAACGCAATGTAGACCGCCAGCGGATCGCGCAGGATCTGCGTCCAGTACCGGAGTGATTGGCGCCGCGACGGCCCGGGCGTCGGCGAGGTAGAGGCCATACCCGGTATGATACAGATGTCTTAAGACATTTGTGCAAGGAGTTTGATGGGTAACCGAGAGGCCCTGCTGGAAGCGGCGATCGTCTGTCTGCGGGAGCGCGGATACGGCGGCACCCGTGCACGCGATTTGGCCGGCACGGCCGGGGTCAGCCTTGGTGCCATCCGGTATCACTTCGGGTCGACCGAGGGCCTACTTAATGCGGCCATCGCCGAGAGCCTGCGACGCTGGATCGAAGGCTTTCAGAAGACGATGGCAGCCTCGGCGCCGAACGTCAGCGCCGGCGCCGCCAGCGCGGTCGAAGATCTCTACGAGGTGTTCGACGCCAACCGGGCCTTGTTCGTCGGATTCGTGGAGGCATTCGCGCACGCGCAGCGATCAGAGCATGCTCGAGCCCAATTGGCCGGCTACTACGAGGAATTCCGCCGCGATATCGCGACCGCGTTGGGCGGGGGTCGCGAAGCCGAATCGGTGGCATCGATCCTCATCGCCCTTGTCGACGGGCTCGGTGTGCAATGGCTGCTTGACCCGGCTAAGCGCCCCGACCCGGCCGTACTGCGGCGCGCGGTAGCCGGTCTGACGGCTTTGGGCTAGGCCGTCGGCACGTTGACTCTGCGGTCACCACGCAAAAGTCCGAATAACCAACGTGGTGGACGCAGAATGAACTCACACCACCGTCAGGGGCAGCGAGCGGCGCGGCTGAAACTGGAACGTCGAGCCGCCGCTGAGCTTGGCGACCGATACCTCGGGCAGTTCCGTTGCGGCGGTGTCAGTTTGGGCGAACTCAGCGGTCCAGTCAGCGCTGGAGCCGCTGACCCGCACCTCGACGTGAGGATCCACCGCGGTGGCGATCGCCTGCAGCGGCTGCACCGATTGCGGTGAACACAATGAAATCCAGGCCGCGTCGTCATGCGCCGGTGACCGCTGCACGATCAGCCGGTTCTTTGAGATCTCGCTGCGCACGTACCTAATGGGGTTGAGCAAGGGATGCAACCCCAGCACCCGCATGGTGCCCTCGACGCCGCCAGGTAGCGACAGTGCGCGGTGAATCCGCTCGGCGCCGAGGCCCGCCAGGCCGATCAACTGGCGGGTGCCCACCGAGACCGCCTCAGCGCCTGCCCGCGCGCGCACCGCGATCGCGAACGACAGATACAGCAGGTGCATCTGCAGACACACCTCGTCGGCCATCCGCACCAGCGCCGAATGCGAGAACGCGCTGAAGTCGAGATCGGACACCAGCGGGCCCGAGTAGTCGGCCAGCCCCTCCTCAGACGGGTCGATAGCATCGAGTTCCCAAGTGGCAGCATATGTTCGGCGCACGGTGTCCACCGCGGGAATGCCCTGGGCGGGCGGATAGGAATCGTCGATGATGACCGTCCACGCGCAGTGCGGATGCCGGTCTGCGGGTTGGCGCGGCGGGCGGTGGATGGGCCGCATCTGCGCGCGGGGATTGGTCGCCACCGCGGTGGCGTCGAACGTCGGGTCCTCGATGGTGTGGCACATGCCGAAGACGTATTCATCGCCCATCGGCTCGACGTCGAGCAAGGCGCCGCAGTGGTCGAGATGGAATTCGCCGTGCCAGCGGTCATGCACGGTGTAGCGGAAATCCATGAACTGCGGCGGCGCCCCGATGTCGAGTTGCAACCCCTTGAAGATGGTGGGCACGTCGTCGCCCTCGTAGTTCAGCGCCCGCTGCATCCGCTTGGTGTAGATCGGACTTGCCCCGGCCCATTCCTCGATGGCGATCTGCAGCATCTCCTCGCGGCCGAATTCCTGAATGCACCAGGCCATGCCGGAGCGGTCGATCATGTGACCGATCAACAGCAGTTCGGGGACCAAGGTGGCCAGCTGCTCACGGGACAGCCGCGCATATCGGCTCACCGCCCAAAAATAGATCTGACTATGTTATAAAGTCAACAATGTCGATTTCCCCCACCCGGCGCACCAGCGCGCCGCGCAAGCTCGGTGATGACACGCGCGCAAGGATCATCGACGAAACAGTCCGCTGCATCGTCGAGGAAGGGTTCCCGGCCGCGACCGCCAAACACGTCGCCGAGCGCGCGGGCGTGACGTGGGGCGTGATCCAGTACCACTTCGGCGACCGCGCCGGGCTGTTGATGGCCGTCGTCGACGACGGGGTGGCCAAGCTGCTGCAGTCGCTGTCATCGGCCGAAATCGGCGAACTGCCACTGCGCCAACGCATTGAAGTCGTCGTCGACACCGCGTGGAGCTGTTACAGCAGCCCGACGTCGATGGCCGCCTTCGAAATCCTGCGCGCCACCCGGTGGAGTTCACGACGGCATCTGCTCGAGATGAACGATGCCATCGCCCAACTCGGCCGATTGGTGACCGATGATCCTGCGAATGACGGTGTGGCAGACGTGATTTGGGCGGCTTTACGCGGTGTCGTGTTGGCCCAGATGATCGTGGGCGTCCCCGTCGACTGGCAGCGGGAACGTCGCGCTTTGATCGACATGGTGACGCATTACCTGCAGCGCTGTGCTGCAATGTCGTGATGGGCTCCTATGACGACATCGAAGCGATCAAGCAGGTCAAGTACCGCTACCTGCGCGGGCTGGACACCAAACATTGGGACGACTTCGCCGACACCTTGACCGAGGACGTCAAGGGTGACTACGGATCATCTGTCGGCGAGGAGCATCACTTCGCCAACCGCAAAGACTTAGTCGACTACATGCGTTCCGCGCTGGGACCAAATGTCATCACCGAACACCGGGTGACCCACCCGGAGATCACGGTGAACGGTGACGAGGCGTCGGCCATCTGGTATCTGCAGGACCGCGTCATCGTCGCGGAGTTCAACTTCATGCTCATCGGGGCGGCGTTCTATCGTGACCACTACCGGCGCACACCCGACGGCTGGCGGATCAGCGCCACCGGGTATGACCGCACCTACGAGGCGACGATGTCTTTGGCGGGCATGGATTTCAAGGTGACTCCCGGTCGCGCGTTGGCCTGACCTCGCGGCTGGCGGTGGAACTAATCTTGACCGTCCGCCGATCTCGTCCCTAGGCTGCGGATGTTTTAGTGCGTTACTTGGCCGACTACAAACATCACTTTCGGGAGCGGTTATGCCCCGCGCATTTCGTGCCTATCTCTTAACAGTTCTCGCTATCGCTGGCGCAAGCCTGGCCGCTGTCCCGTCGATGTCACCGGCACCGTCGGCCCAGAGTCAGGCGGTGCGGCTGCTGGGCACTGACACCGCTGATTCGCCGCTCGGGGACGGCACGGCGCTGGTCATGGGTCCCAGCACCCTTTCTCTTCCTCCGCAGCCCTACCTCGATCTTGCCGACGAGCTCTACTTGCAGCCGCGTGGTTTCACCGGCACGACCGAGGCGCTGTTTACCCCGGAGGGGCTTTACCCGATCACCGGGCCCAAGAGCCTGACGTACCTCGCTTCGGTCGCCCAGGGACAGCAGATCCTCGACTCGGCGATACATCAGCAAATCGCCACCGGGCAGGTCAGTGCCGAGGATCCGGTCGTGGTTTTCGGCTGGTCCCAAAGCGCCGGGATCTCTTCACTGACGATGCAGCAGTTGCACGACGAAGGGGTGCCCAGCGACTACGTGCATTTTGTGCTGGTCGGTGATCCCAACCTTCCCAACGGCGGCATGTTCGCCCGCTTCGACGTACCGGCCGGCGACGGCCTGTCGATTCCCAGCCTCGGCTTCTCGGCCAGCGCCCCGACACCAAGTGGGGAGTACCCGGCCGACATCTACACGACCGAGTACGACGGCGTCGCCGACTTCCCGCGCTACCCGATCAATTTGTTGTCGGATGTGAACGCCTTACTGGGCTTCCTTCTCCAGCACAGCACGTACTTGAGTCTTACCCCCGAACAGCTCACGCCGGTGGCTGACGGTGGCGAAGCGATTCTGTTGCCCGGATCGGCGGCGCTCACCGGGGAGGGGCTGACCAACTACTACATGATCCCGGCCGAGAACTTGCCATTGCTGCAGCCATTGCAGTTGATCCCGTTCATCGGTCAGCCGCTCTACGATCTGCTGGAACCGGACATGCGGATCCTGGTGAATCTGGGCTACGGCAGCATCACCGACGGCTGGGATCCCGGTCCGGCGAATGAGTTCACGCCCTTCGGGCTGTTCCCAACCGATCTCAACTGGAGCGATGTTTTCGCGGCGCTGGCCAACGGGCTGCAGCAAGGAGTCACCGACTCCGTGCAGCAACTGCTGAATCCGGACAACTACAACCCATTGTCGATTCTGGACAGCCCGCTGCTGGCGAATGTGGTGAGCCTGGTGCACGCATTCGGCCTCACAGACGCGACGGACATCTCGCAACTGCTCAATCTGCCTGCGCTGCTGGAACTCGCGCGCAACGGGCTGGGCGATCTCGCCGGCTTTCCGGCTTCGGACGTATCGCTGTTCACCTCGTCGCCGACCGAGATCATCAACATGCTTTCGGCCACCCTTTCGGCCGACTACGCAGCCTTGCTCCCAGTTGCAGACTCGGTCAATGCACTCTTCACATCGCTGCCCGCATACAACCTGAGCCTCTTCATGGATAACCTCGAGGCCGGTGACCTGATCGGCGCGATCGGTGAGCCGATCGCCGCCGATGTGGGGCTGATCCCGTTCCTGGGTGTACTCGAAGCGGGCGCACCAATCGCAATAGCCATCGCCGGCACACTGGTCAACTTCGCCGATCTCATCGGCCTCGGCGGATGACTACTTCGCAATGGCGATCACCGCGCCGGGCCGCAGCCAGCGGATGATCTGCACCAGTGTGTCGTCGTCGATGGCCACGCAGCCCTCGGTCGGTCGACCGTCGGTGGTGTGAAAGAAGAAGGCTGAGCCGTCGCCGGGCACGCGGGCCTTGTTGACGCCCATCACCACCGCATGCTTGTACTGCGGGATATCGAGATTCTCGCTTGCTGAGGTGTCGAACGGGCACTGCGCTTTTTGACAGACCTGCATGGTGTTGAACGTCGGGCTGTGGTCGTCACCGCTCCACCAGTGGTTGGGCCCGACCTGCGTGTAAGGCAGTCCCCCACCGGGATTGGGCGCTGTACCGAAAGCGGAGTCCAACGAATAGACGCCCATCGGGGTGGCCGGATAACCGCTTTTGGCCTTCGGCGCCAGGCCCGCCGACCCGATGTGAGTCGGGATGCCGCTGGCCACCGGCTGCCAGCCCGCGGCGGTGCGCTGATAGACGTCCATCTTGGCGTCCGAACCGCCCACTCCGACAACCGAAACCACCTGGGTGGCGTTACCGACCGCCGATGCGAACCACGGCGCGCCGGTAGCGGCGGCGAGCGGCGCTGCCGCCAGCATCATGCAGACCGCGCCCAGCGCAGCAAAAAGCGAACCCGACAGTCGGCGCACCGGTTCATCGTCGTCGGTAACCAATCTGAGTGTCAAGTAAAGGTTTAGCATCGATCGGGTCACCGGTGTGCAGCAATGCAGACTGAATAGCGCAATCGCCGGACAGCGATACCATCGGCCCGTGTCGGATTTTCGGTCGGACTTTCCGGTTGGCCGCTTGTCGCAGGTTCTGGTCGGTCACGTGTGGCCGTCGGGGTCGAATCTGGCCATACTCAACAGCGCGTCGGCCGATGTCGGCAACGTCGCCGCGGCATATCTGGCATTACAGGACCAGTTGCGCCAGGCCCGTTTCGGACCACTCGCCGACCAGGAGGGCGTGACCGCTGACGACGTGCGGGCGGCGTTTGAACGCGGCGAAGAGCACGCGCGCACTATCGCGGAGAAGTACGAAACAAAGAGGGCTGCTTTTCAATCCGCCCATGATGCGGCCAGCGCGCTGCGTGCGCAACTCACCACGATCGCCGACGACGGCCACCGTCAGATCATGCGGATCCAGGACGGGCACGGCTCGGCTGCGGAGAAACTCGACCGCCTCGTCGGCGTCGTGCTGGAGTGTCAGACCCGGGCGAACGCGGCGGCGGCGATCTACGGCCAGGACATTCTCGACGCTGTCCAGAAGATTCTCGGCGCGGAAGGTATCGACAGGTCGGCTCGCAAGCTCGCCGCCGAGCACGGCGTCGACACCGGCCGCATGTTCGGCTACCCCCACCACGATCAGGTCCGCGAGCAGCTGACCGCGCTACTTTCGGGACTTTCGGGGCCGACATGAGCCGCCCGTTGCGGGCGTCACCGTCGGGTTATGCGGCTGCGGCGGTGGCGAATCCGCCACCGCCACCCATCACGCCCACCGCGGTTGCCGGCCCCGGTTCGATCGTCGACAACCTGCTGGCGACGTTGGGCACCGCCGCCAACCTCGGCGTCCCCACCGACTACATCGACGCGCAGGCCGGACACTCCGACCGCGCCGCGAAGACCGCCGACGCCGAAGCGGAGTTTCCGGCCAATGAACAAGGCTCGGCCGCACAGTTGGCCGGGGTGGCCGGGATCGCGGGCGCGCTGGCTGCGGCGTTCGGCGGTGCGGTGCAGTCGCTGAGCCAAGTCCCGCAACAGGCCGCCCAGGTCGGCGAGCAGGCCATGCAGGCCGGCATGGGCGGGCTGCAGCAGGTCGGTGGCGGCGTTGCGGACGTGGATACGCTGCCATACGACCCGTTCGGTGGTGACGACGACGCTGAAACAGCAGGTGGTGGTGACGGTTTCGAAGTCGGCGGCACCGACGCCACCGTGCCGACCGCGGTGCTCGGACCACCGGCGGTTCCGTCGCCGGGCACCGTGCCCGCGGCGTCGACCACGTCGGCGGTCCCGCCGAGACCTGCGGAGGCGCCAACCGCGCCGAAGGTTGGGCCGGGCGCCATGCCGATGATGCCGCCGGGCGGCATGCCTGTTTCCCATGGTTCACCCAGCGAGCCCAAGCCGGACACCAAACGCGTCGTCGCTCCGTCGGTGCGAAACGGCGCGCCGGTGCAGGGACGCCTCACCGCGGCTCCGCCGGAGGCGTCGAAACGATTGTCGGGTAAGCCGATTGCCGTCAAGCGTGGGCCTTAGCGACGAAACACCAACGCGCACACCAGAAAATAGAGATATCCCAGCGCCCAGCCGGCCAGCACGTCGGATACGTGATGCACGTTCAACGCGACTCGGCCGAACCCGACGGCCAATACCACCAACGCGCCCACCACAACCGCGAGCGAACGCAGCCGCCGTCGCAGCAATGGCCGCAGCACACTGAGCAGCGCGAGCACCCCGACCATGACCCCGAGCGCATGCCCGGACGGAAACGACGACGACGATTCGACAACCAGGGCTGTTTCCGGTCGGGGGCGATCGGCCAAACCCTTGGCGGCCTGGGTGATCACGCCGCTGAGCTCCACACAGGCGACGAGGAACAGCGCTGTGCGCAGCTGCCGTCTGACCAGCAGGATCACCACCACCAGCGCACCCAGCAGCCGAAACGCTCCCGGGCCGAACGCCGTGCAGACGAATTGCCAAAACCGTATCCACCCGGGGTGGTCGGCCCCGAGATGGTAGAGCGCGCTTAACGAGGACGAGTCGATCGGGTTCAACCAGGCCCAGTCGTGCCGATAACCCAGCCACGTCACCACATACACCAGCACGGCGCCCGCGGCGGTCAGGGCCACGCTGCGGCGGAGTGACACCACCACTACACCGTTACCACGGGACTACCAGGGGCTTCGCGGCCGCCGTCATACTGGGCGGATGGCGGTCATCGTCCGGCGACTGCTCGGCATCGGCAAGCTGCCCGCGGACGTGCGCGCTCAGGTAGACGCTGAGGGGCTGGTCTACCTTGCCGACTATGTCCCGGTTACCCGGCGATTCAGCGGTGCCATCCCGGGGCTGCGTTCGGCCCACAGCGTAGCGAGCTACGTGGGGTCCTTGGCGATCACCTCCGAGCGGGTGCTGGGCACCTTGTCGTCGCTGCCGAAGCTGGCCGGTACCACCGTCGACGCGCGCTGGGACGCACCACAGACCGGTCCGGCCGCCGCGCGGCTTTCCGCGGCCGGTCTGCAGGTTGAGCTGGACGTCGGATGTGTCGATCCGGCGTTCCACGGTCGGTTGTCGCTGCATTACAAGACCACCATCCCCGGCGACGTGCTGGCCGGGTTGCCGTGCCGGTCGCTGGACTTCGACGTACCGCCGGAGTACGTGTTCCGCGCGGTCGGCGTCACCTATCGCCCGTAGCGGTTTCTACCATGGCCCTGTGCACGATCACGCGTTCAGCCCACTGGAGCGGCGAGCCGTCTACCGCGTGATCGCTGAACGCCGCGACATGCGGCGGTTCGTGCCGGGCAGCACAATCGGAGAGGATGTGCTGGTCCGGCTGCTGCAGGCCGCGCACACTGCACCCAGCGTCGGCCTGATGCAGCCGTGGCGCTTCGTGCGCATCACCGATGAGTCGTTGCGGCGGCGCATCCACGCTTTGGTCGACGAGGAACGCCTACTGACCGCCGACGCGCTCGGCCCGCGTGCGAATGAGTTTCTCGCATTGAAAGTCGAAGGCATCCTCGACTGTGCGGAACTGCTGGTGGTGGCGTTGTGCGAGGGCAGACACACGCACGTGTTCGGTCGCCGCACGCTACCGCAGATGGATTTGGCATCGGTGTCGTGTGCGATTCAAAACCTCTGGCTGGCAGCGCGATCGGAAGGTCTGGGCATGGGGTGGGTGTCGCTGTTCGACCCGCGGCGGTTAGCCAGCTTGCTGTCAATTCCTGCCGACGCGGAACCAGTCGCGATACTGTGTCTGGGCCCGGTGCCCGACTTTCCCGACCGGCCCGCATTGGAACTGGACGGCTGGGCGGTTGGGCGTCCGTTGGCAGAATTCGTTTCGGAGAACACTTGGGGCACACCGGAGAAGCCAGAAGGGTGACGGCCATCAGCGGCAGCGACCAAACAGAGCGGAAACTCGACAACGTACTGATCGTGCACTGGCACGACCTCGGCCGCTATCTCGGCGTCTACGACCACCCTGACGTGTCCAGTCCGCGGCTGGACCAGCTTGCCTCCGAAGGCATTCTGTTCACCAGAGCACATGCCACCGCACCGCTGTGCTCGCCATCTCGCGGATCGTTGTTCACCGGCCGCTATCCCCAGAGCAATGGGCTCGTCGGCCTGGCGCACCATGGCTGGGAGTACCGCTCGGGAGTCCGCACGCTGCCGCAAATCTTGGGTGAAGCCGGTTGGCATTCAGTACTTTTCGGTATGCAGCATGAGACATCGTATCCGTCGCAACTCGGGTTCAGCGAGTTCGACGTCTCCAACTCGTACTGCGAGTACGTGGTGGAGCGAAGCCAAAAGTGGCTGCGAGACTACGACTCGGGCCGCCCGTTTTTGTTGACGGCCGGGTTCTTCGAAACCCACCGACCTTATCCGCGGGATCGCTATCAGCCCGCCGACGCGACCGCAGTTCAGCCGCCCGGGTATCTGCCCGACACGCAGGAAGTCCGCCAGGATATGGCCGACTTCTACGGGTCGATCACCACTGCCGACGCCGCGGTCGGGCGCCTGTTGGACACACTCGCCGACACCGGACTCGACACCAACACGTGGGTGGTGTTCTTCACCGATCACGGCGCGGCGTTTCCGCGAGCGAAATCGACGCTGTACGACGCCGGAACCGGCATCGCGATGATCATCCGTCCGCCGGGCCGGATGCGCTTGGGTTCAAGGGTTTACGACGAGTTGTTCAGCGGTGTGGACTTGGTGCCGACCTTGCTGGAGCTGCTTGGTGTCGACGAACCAGCCGACATCGAGGGTAAGTCGCATGCGCGTGCGTTGCTTTCACCGAACGAGTCACCGGTTCGCGAGCACGTGTACACCGCGAAGACCTATCACGACTCGTTCGATCCGATACGAGCCATCCGCACAAAGGAATACAGCTACATCGAGAATTATGCTCAGCGGCCGCTGCTGGATCTGCCGTGGGACATCGAGGAGAGCCCATCGGGGCATGCCGTCGCCCCGTTGGTCACCGCGCCGCGGCCGCGGCGCGAACTCTACGACCTGCGCGCTGATCCTAATGAGACCAATAACCTGCTGGCCACCGACGACACCGGCCAAGCAGCCGCGATCGCCGCCGACCTTGCTGTCCTGCTCCATGAATGGCGGCAGCAGACCGGCGATGTCATACCGTCGGACTTCGCCGGCAGCCGCATCGCCGAACGTTATACCGAGACCTACCTACGAATTCACGCGCCGAAGGTGCCGACCAGCCGTTCAGCGATCGCCGTGGACCGCGGCATCGAGGACGAGCAGGAAATAAGCTCGGGCGATGGCTGACAAGCCGACGTCGTATCTGGTGCTCGCGTCGCAACGCTGCGGCAGCACGCTGCTGGTGGAATCGTTGCGCGCCACCGGGTGTGCCGGCGAGCCGCAGGAGTTCTTCCAATATCTGCCGTCGACCGGTATGGCGCCCCAGCCGCGGGAGTGGTTCGCCGACGTCGACGACGAGACGATTTTGCGGCTGCTCGATCCGCTGGAGCCGGGGACACCGGACACCGCCAGCGCGGTGGCCTGGCGCGAGCACATCCGCAGTTCCGGCCGCACACCCAACGGCATTTGGGGCGGCAAGTTGATGTGGAACCAGACGGCGCTGCTGCAACAGCGGGCCGCGGGCTTGCCGGATCGCTCCGGTGACACGCTGCGGGCAGCGATCCGTGACGTGATCGGCAGCGAGCCGGTCTACGTGCACGTCTACCGGCCCGACACGGTGTCGCAGGCGGTGTCGTTCTGGCGGGCGGTGCAGACCAGGGTGTGGCGCGGTCGCCCGGACCCGGAACGCGACTCCCGCGCCACCTACCACGCCGGCGCGATTGCCCACATCGTCAGGCTCCTGCGCGCTCAGGAGGAGGGCTGGCGGAACTGGTTCGCCGAAGAGCAGATCGAGCCGATCGACGTCTCCTACCCGGTGCTGTGGCGCAATTTGACCTCTATCGTCGCGACCGTGCTGGAAGCGGTCGGACAGGATCCCCGGTTGGCGCCCGCGCCGGTCTTGGAGCGCCAGGCCGACCAGCGCTCCGACGAATGGGTGGACCGCTACCGCGCGGAGGCGGAGCAGCTGGGCCTGCCGGTTTGAGCACGCTCCGCGAGAGTGCAGTTACCGACGCATTTCGCGAGTAGGACCGTCGGTAGTTGCACTCTCGGCGCCGGTCAGTTGACCTGCGCGACGACGAAGATCCGCCGGAACGGGAAGAACGTCGTCCCGTCGGGCCGCGGCGGGTAGGCGTCGGCGAGCAGCGGGATCAGCTCGGCGCGGAATTGCTGCCAGTCCTCCTCGCTGAGCCGCTCGCGCACCGCCAGCAGCGCGGTGCCGCTGATCCAGTCCAGCACCGGGTGCTCGCCGCGCAGCTGGTGCAGATAGGTGGTTTCCCAGGCGTCGACCGTACAACCGGCGTCGATCAGTTGTTCGGCGTAGTGCATCGGCGTGTCGACCACCGTGCCTACCCGAAACGGTATGTCGCTCAACTTCTTTGCCCAAGCTTCGCGGCGAGCCACCGCACGCACCGCCGCGTGTGACGGGCTGTCGAATGCGCCGGGTACCTGCACGCCGATCCACGAGCCGGGTGCCAGCTCACCGGCCCACCGGACCATCAGTTCAGCATGCTCGGGCACCCAGTGCACTGCGGAGTTGGACAGCACCACGTCGGTGTCCGGTTGCGGTGTCCAGGTCCTCAGGTCGCCGACGGTGGCGTCGACGCCGCGCTCACGGGCTGCGGCGACCATCTCCAGTGAGTTGTCCAGCGCCTCGATGGTGGCGTCGGGCCAGCGTCGGGCCAACTCCACGGTGAGGTTGCCGGGACCACAGCCCAGGTCGACAACCCGCCGCGGGTGCTCGGCGCCCACCCGGGCCAGCAAGTCGTAGAACGGGCGGGCGCGCTGATCGGCGAACGCCAGGTAAACGTCCGGATCCCACATGTCTGGTCCTTCCGATCGACACCTACGAGCCGACTGGTATAGAGAAACGTTAGACGAGGGTGGAGATGACTGACGAAGACGACGCTGCAAACGTTCGGCGGATCTGGTCTGAGTTGGGCTTGCCCGGGGTGATCGACGTACACACCCACTTCATGCCGAAGCCGGTGATGGACAAGGTGTGGAAGTACTTCGACTCCGCAGGCCCGCTGGTCGGCCGGTACTGGCCGATCAGTTACCGGTCCGACGAGGCCCGACGAGTAGAGCTGCTGAGGCTGTTCGGGGTGCGCGGTTTCACCGCCTTGGTCTACCCACACAAACCAGATATGGCGGCCTGGCTGAACCAATGGCCGGCGAGTTCGCGAGGTCCACACCAAATTGCATTGCGACCGCTACGTTTTACCCCGAACCCGATGCCGGCGAATATGTCGAAGCCGCCGTCCGCGACGGCGCACAGGTATTCAAGGCACATGTTCAGGTAGGCCACTACGATCCGAATGATCCACTGCTGGACCAGGTCTGGGGCGTCATCGAAGATGCCCGGGTGCCGATCGTCATCCACTGTGGATCCGGGCCGGTATCCGGTGAACATACCGGGCCTGAACCGATACGCCGTCTGCTGCGCCGCTACCCGCAGTTGCGGTTGATCATCGCGCACATGGGGATGCCGGAATATGCCGAATTCTTGGACATCTGCGAAAGCGCTGCCGACGTGCGACTGGACACCACCATGGCCTTCACTCCCTTCGTCGACGAGACCATGCCGTTCCCAGCGGATCAGCTGCGCCGGCTGCGCCAGCTGGGTCACCGCATTTTGTTCGGTAGCGACTTCCCGAACATCCCCTACAGCTACGCTGATGCGATGCGCGCCCTCACCCGGTTACCCGATATCGACGACGATTGGTTGGGCGCCGTGTTCTACCAGAATGCGGCTACGCTGTTTCACCCGCTCGACACCAGAGAGGCCAGCCGACAATGACGTCCGACGCCGATCCGCTCAGCGCGCCCGTTCCGATTCCCGATGTACCCGGCGCGGACGCCGGTGCGGCGGGCCTGCCGGATCTGGCGGCCCTGCCGCTACGCCAACGAGCCTTTGTCGAAGCGACCGCACTCAGCGACATCGGCCTGCGGACGGCGGTGGCCACCATGCTCGCGGCGACGATGGCGCCGCCGGTGTTAGCTACCAGCCTGCTGCGCAGCCAATCTCGCAGGGAGCGGGCCAATTTGCGCTTCTATGCCGAGCTGGCCGGTGAGCGTGATTCGGCGATCTCCTTTCCGGCTCCGACATCGGTGCCTCGGGTACTGGCACGGCCGGCCAACGTGATCGCAGAGAGAATCGCACACGGCAATGTGGAGAACATCGAGTTCGCCAGTAGCTTCGAGGCGGTGAATCCTGCTCTGCGCCAACAATGGCGGAGCCTGCGCAACAACAATGTGGTACGGGCCCAGCATTGGCGCCACGGCGACGGGCCACGGCCGACGCTCTGTGTCATCCACGGCTTTTTGGGGTCACCGTACCTACTCAACGGATTGTTCTTCTCGCTGCCCTGGTATTACAAATCGGGTTACGACGTTCTGCTCTACACCTTGCCGTTCCACGGCAGGCGTGCCGAAAAGAAGTCTCCATTCAGCGGATACGGTTACTTCGCCCATGGTCTGACCGGTTTCGCCGAAGCGATGGCCCAGGCTGTGCACGATTTTCGGTCATTGGTCAACTATCTTCAGCACACCGGCGTGGACCGTATCGCGTTGACCGGTATATCACTTGGCGGCTACACATCGTCGTTGATCGCCTCCGTCGACGACCGGCTCGAGGCGGTGATCCCAAATTGCCCTGTCGTCACGCCGATCCAGTTGTTCGACGACTGGTTTCCGGCCAGTGTGCTGGTTTCACTCGGGCTGCGAATCGGCCAAATCGGCCGCGACGAGCTGAGCGCGGCACTGTCCTATCACTGTCCGCTGAACTACCAGCCGATGGTGGCAATGGACCGCCGGCTGATCATCACCGGTCTCGGTGACCGTTTCGCCCCACCGGGCCAAGCCGAAATGCTTTGGGAGCACTGGGATCGCTGCGCGCTGCACTGGTTTCCGGGAAGTCACCTGATGCACATCAGCCAACTGGAGTATCTGCGCCGAATGACTCAATTCTTGCAGGGCTTTATGTTCAGTTAGACCGCGGCGTGCAGTTGCTGGGCGCTGCTCGGCCAGCGCAGCTGACTGAGCAGGTCGGCAGGTAAATCGGTGTGTCCGTCCAATCTTTCGGTTGACCCAAGCTGCAGCGCCGTGAGCGCCGACCGGTGGTTTCCGGATTGCGGTGACAACCCGGAAATCGGTGCACGTCCCCCAGGCCGGGTATTCGTGCGCAGCGCGCAGGCTACCGCAACCGTCGGAGCCTCTGCCGCGCCGGCGATTTCGAGCGTCGTCCATGTTTCGCGGGCTGGATAGGACCGGATCACCGCGAGCAGCTCCGGCAGCGCCGTGTCGGCCTTGGCTCGGTATGCTGCAACGTAATCGGCGCCTCCCTGGCGTATGCCGCGCCAGGTTTCCCGGGCCGTCGGCGCGAAAACCGCCGGGACGTCGTCGGGTTCGGCCAGGCTGGCCGTCCAGCCGATCTCCCGCAAGTGGTCGGCGAGCCGCCGCGCGGCGACCTCCGCGGTCTGGTGCAGCGGAATGCTCGGCGAACGAGCCTGCAGAGCGGCGAGGTTGTCGGTGGCCGAAAGGGTCAGCCCAATCCACGTCTGCCGCTGTGGTACTCCCGCATCCGATTCGGTGTCGCGGCTGGTGACCCGGATGGCGTCGGCACGTATGCCGTAGCGGTGCAAGTATTGCGCAATCATCGTGAGCGGCACGTGGTCGGCTTCGGCGTCGGGCGCGCTCACCCGCAGCAGCACCGTCGTCCGTACGTCGATCCCGGGCTTATGGGTCCGCCCAGGTCTGCGGGCCAGCAACGCTATTCGCCGACGCAGCATCGTCGTTATGAACATGCCGCGCCACCACGCCACCAGGATGATCAGCACGGCGATCGCGACGCCGAGGACCCACCGTTCACGCGTCGACTGCCACGGATATGCCATACCCACCGCCACCGCGGCCAACACCGCCAGCGTGATCCGTCCGGTATGCGATTGCCTCACGAGGTGAGCTCCTTTCGGCGGCGCGCGGCGATCGCCGCCGCGGCCACCACGACAAGTGCCAGGGCGGCGGTTCCGCCGGCCGCGACGATCAGCGGGGTGTAATTCTTCGGCGCGGGTTCGGGCGGTGCGGGGATGTGCTTCACCGGTGCCGTGTCGGGTTTGGCGGCGGCCGGCAGTTCCCAGGTCAGCGCCGCCATCGCATCCACGGTGCCGGCACCGACGAGGTTGGAGGGCGCGCGGGCCCCGTTGTGCGCGGTCGCGGTGATGCGGTGTATCACCTGCTGGGCGGTCAAATCGGGATACTTGCTGCGGACCAGCGCCGCGACACCGGCAACGTAGCCGGCCGCGTAGCTGGTGCCGCTCAACGGAACCAACTGCTGGCGTTCATTGGGCAGCCCGTTGGCCAGACCGCCGTCGTCGCGGTTGCTCACCGACACGATGTTCTGCCCGGGTGCGGCGATGCCGACCCACGGGCCGGCCATGCTGAATTTGGCGGGCTGGCCGTCCGGCGTCAGCGCGGCCGCCGACAGCACATAGGGCTGCCACCACGACGGGATGGACACCGACGTGACGCCTGCCCAGTTGCGGGGATCTTTGGGGCGGCTCAGGTCGGTAAGCGGATTGGACTCGCAGGCGATGCCGCCGGCCGAGCCGGTCGGGCCGCTGTTGCCGCTGGCCGCGACGATCACCGCGTCTTTGTCCACGGCCGCATAGCGGATAGCGGCACCGAGCGCGGTTTGGTCGACGCTGCGGTCGGCGGGCAGGCAGGTCACCGAGGAGATGTCGATCACCCGGGCGCCGAGGTCGGCCGCGCGCACGATCGCCCGCGCCATCGCCGCCACGTCGAACGACACCTGCGCCAAAGTCGAGTCGCCGCCAGCCATTTTCGGCGAGAACTTCGCCGAGGCGGCGCGCAACGACAGCAACCGCGCCCCGGGCGCGACGCCGGCGAAGCCGTCGTCGCCGGGCTGGCCGGCGATGATGCCGGCCACCAGGGTGCCATGTCCGTCGCAGTCGGTCAGGCCGTCGCTGGTTTCGATGTAGTCGCCGCCGGGGTCGACGTTGGGCAGCCGGGGACCCGGACGCACACCGGTGTCGATGACGGCCACCAACTGACCGTCGCCCCGGGAAATCTTCCACACCGCAGGCAGATTCATCATCTGCTGGTTGGCGGTAATGGCACCGGGATCCGTTCCGGGCATGACGCCCGAGACAGTGCATTCCCCGCGTTGCTCCATCGGCTGGACCGGCCCCGGCGCGCCGTTGGGTGGCGGCACGGCAGGGTCGACCACGGGCGGGCTGATCGCCGCAGCCGATGGACACACCCACGTCGCCGCGGTCAAAACCGCGGCGACGCAGGCTAGCCCGGCACGAATCATCGATTGAGCACCCAGCTGAACAGCCCGACCAGGTAGGCCATCACCGGGATCAGCGACGCGTCGATGCCGGCCGCGGCGAAGCCGAGCAGCCGGCGCACCGGCAGCGAATAACTGTCCGGCGATCCGATCGCCGGGTTCAGCGCGACCACTACCCAGGCCAGCACTAACACGGCCAACGCGACGCCCGCGCACAGTGCGGCGACGTAGCGCTCCGTCGAGGTGTAGAGCACCAGCAGCGCCACCGCGACCAGATACGGCTGGGCAAGCAGCCAGGCCTTGCAGGCGGCCGAATCCCACACCCGGGCACGCAGCGCGGCAGCGGTCGCCGTTGCCGCCACCACATACCAGCCCCACGCCGAGAGCGTCTCGGGCCGCATCGCGATCGCCACCGACCCCAATACGCTGAGCAACACCGCGGCGGCGATGAATCCGGTTTGATGTGCGTCGCTGATCCGCACCCGCCGCGGCAAATCCTGCAGCACACGCAACGGGGGCGCCGACGGAGTGGGATCGCCGGGCGCCGGAATGACCGGCAGCGGCAACCGCGCCCACAGCGCCGACAGTTGCGGTGCCTCGACGGCAACGAGCAGCGCCACCACTATCAGTCCGCAGCCCAGGCTGAGCAGCGGTAGCTGCCAGACCGACTGGGCGGCCGCGGCCAGCAACACGCTGGCGCCTAAAACTACTGTGGCAGTGAAGAATTTGATGGCGCGTTCAGGCTCACGGCGCGGAAGGATGATGGTGACCAGCGACCATGCGGCAACTCCGGCGGCGGCCAGCATCACGTGTTCGGAGCCGAAGGTGCCCGGCACCGCCAATGCCAGCGCGGCGGCGATCGGCACCAGCGCCGTCGCCGAGAGAGTCATCGCCACCCGCGAGGAACGTGCCGTCAGGCCGGCCAGCGCGGTGAGCACCGCGATAGCGCCTACCGCGAACAGTCCCGCGTTCACCCCGGTGGCCACCCGGTGCGCGGTCGCGAAACCGGTTGCCACGATTACGAATCCAACGACTGCGGCCAGCGCCCCACGCTGGATGTGAGTGATGCCCCACGGCTTCAACCGCGACTCGGAGAAGATCATTGCCGCGTCGGCGATGTCCTCGACGATGCCGGGCGCGGCGGGGCCGGGGGGCACCGGTTGCAACGCGAGCAGGTCGCCGTCGACGACGCCGACGGTGTCCAGACTGGCGTCCAGGCTGAACGGCGCTCCGCCGATCGGGGCAAGACTCAGCCGGGTGGGTGTTGCCTCGTCAGCGATATCGCCGTTGTCGGCGGCATCTTGACCAGTTGTGGGAACCACCAAACGCTGGACCGCAGGCAAGATTTCGCGCAGCGGTAGCTCGGCGGGCAAAGCCATTTCCGTCAACCGGCTCTCGGCGAGGATGGCAACCCGCACGATCGGCATCACGGCGCTCGACATCAGCGGATCCTCGGACGTTGGTGGGACATGAGTTCTCTTTCTCTCGGTGAATCTGGGCTAGGTGGACACAGTGAAGTCTCGTGACAGCCGCTTGCCCGGAAACCATTCCTCGTCCGGGAGCGTCGCGATCAGTTGTTCGATGGCGACGGCGATCGCAAATGGTGTTCCGGGACTGAACGTCGACACCCATTCGCCGTCGAAGGCGCGCGACGGCGCGACCAGCACCCGGCCCGCGGTGGTGTCGACGATGCTCATCCCGACTTCGGTGGTGGCGTGCCGACCGTCACGGCGGCAACCGGCGACGACCTCGACATAGCTGCGGGGACCGTTGAACACCGATTCCACAACGGGCCGTGCGGATTCCGGAATACCGAGGTACTCGAGCACCTCGACGAGCGGTGTGCCGTTGCGCAGCCGCTCGTCAGCCCGCGCACCGACCCGGGCCGGCATGCTGAACTCGTCGAAGCGCGCGGGCGGTCGCTGCGCCAGTCCCACTCCCAGCACCGGCACCAATGCCCGCGCGTCATCGATACGCATCGACGTGAAGGTGACCAGTTGCGCATTGCGCAGCGCCACGACGGTTTTGTCGCCGCGACATGCCACGATGCCGCGCAGCATGTCGCCGCGGGCAGGCCCGGTGTTCGGTCCCACGTAGCGCAGGTCCAGCCACCGTTCCGGAAAGCAAACCACCCGGATCCACTCGCCCACCGCGTGGTTGATCACCCCGTCGGCGGAGATGAGTCTCATCCGGGTCAGTTCGGCTTTCTGCCGCTCGACGAACGCGCCGCGTTGGCCGGCGTCGGTGTAAGGCGGGGTGATTGCCAGCACCCACGGGAAGGTTCCCGCGCCAATGGAGTCGGCAATGAACCACGCCTGTTCGACGGTCAGCTCGACGGCGTTGGGTTCTGCGCCCATCTAACCTACGAGCCCGTCTTTGCTAGCCGCCCCATTTGGCGGCTTCGGCTTGATCGCGGGCCAGCATCGCGGTGGTGTTGGTCTCATGGGTGCCCGCCATGGCGTGATAAGCCCGCACCAAATCGGCCATCGCCTGATTCCACTGCGCCTGCCAGGCCTGATACGTCATCCCGGTATCGCCTTGCCAAGCCCCCGACAACGCCGCCTGCTCACTGGCGATATCGGCACCCAACCCCTGCAAGGTCGCCGCATACCCGGCCATATCCGCCGCATGCGCCAGCATCGCCGGATAGTTGTACATAATCTGCGACATCACTAAACCCCTCTTCCCTTAAAACCCGGTGTAGCTCGACGCCGCCGCCGCATCGGCCGCCACATACGTGCCCGCGGCATCCCCCAAATTGGCCTGCGCAATATCCAGCAACGCATTCACCTTCGCCGCCGCCTCCACAAACCGGGCATGCGCACCCTGAAACGCCGCCGCCGACTCCCCCACATGAAACGCCTGCGCCGACACCGCCTCCTGCTCGGCCTGCCCAATCGTCGAACGCATCAACCCCGCCTTAGCCGCAAACGCCGACTGCGACGCCACCAACTGCGGAATATGCGCATCCAACATGCTCATCGTCTGCATCCTTTCGTCAATTGCTGTCTGTGGTTTGCCTTTTAAGTCTCAGTTGCGCTCTCCCCCTTCTTCGTTGGCCTCACCGGTATGTTCGGTATCCCACGTGCCGGGCATCATCGGCCTGGCGGGTCCCCCCGCGAGGTCGTCACCCGCCAAGCGGGTCAGTCCGGCCGCCTCCTTGCTGAGGGCGTCGTCGGTTACGGTTCCGGCGAATCCCAACCGGCCCGCCCCGTTGTCGGAAGCGACCGACTCTGTTGGCGCGCCGGTATCGGGCTCGAAATCCGTTTCCATGTCCGCGAACTCATCGGCGTAGTCGCGCATCACCGTCCGCCTGCGCCGCCGTGCCCGGGCCTTCTCGCGGCTCGAAACCCCTACCGCGGCAGCGGCGGCGGGGATACGGGCCGCCGGGGCTTTGGCGCCGCGGCGGTCGATCAGGGCTGGGCCGGGCCCGCCACCCGGCCCGAAACCGCCTACCGCATAGGCAAAGGCCGGGGTGGCGGAGGCCGCCGCCGGGCCGCCGGCGGCGGCCGCGGTTGCCGCGGCGGGCGCCGCCGTTGCGGTTGCCGCCGGCGCGGCAACGTTCGACGCCAAGGTTGCGAGCGGCAAGGACCCGGGCTGGGCGGCCGAAGCCGCGGCGGCCGCGGCCGGTCCTGCCAAGGCGGGGACGGCGACCGGCGCCAGCTGGACCAGCAGCGCGTTGACACCCACTCCGATGGTGAGCGGCAACAAGAACGGCGAACTGAGGATCATCGCCCAGGTCGGCCAGCCCAGGATGTTGGTCACCACTTCATATCCGACAAAGAACAGCAGCGGGCCCCACGCGGTCGGGTTCGCCATTATCGAGCTGAGCACACCGGCTGGGTCCTGGAAGAGTAGGACAAGCTGGTTGAACATGTCGGTCAAGAAGTCCCCCGACGATGGCGGGTCCGCGGCGGCGGCCGCGCTACTGCTCTGCTGTTTCAGCACAGCCGGAGCAGGTGTTGTGCGCGGCGCCGATGCCAATGCGGTGCCGGACACGGCGTGATAGGTCGCCATCGTGGTGGCGGCCTGGATCCACATCCGCACGTAGTCGGCCTCGTTGAGCGCAATCGGAATCGTGTTGATGCCGAAGAAGTTCGTCGCTACCAGCACGGCATGGATCGCGTGGTTGGTGGCCAACTCGGCCAAGGTGGGCATGGCGGCCAAGGCGGTCGTGTAGGCCGCCGCCGCAATCTCGTGTTGTGCGGCCACCTCGGCGCTGTCGGCGCTGGCCTGCGTCAGCCACGCCAGATACGGCAGGTGGGCGGCGACATACTGCTCGGCGGTTGGGCCCTCCCAGGCGCCGGCCTGCACCGCGCCCAATAGCGTGGTGAGATCGCTCGCAGCCGAAGCGTATTCGTCGCTCAGCGACGCCCACGCCGCTGAGGCCGCCAACAACGGCCCGGGTCCTGGGCCGCTACTGAGCAGCGTCGAATGCACCTCAGGCGGCGACGCCATCCACACCGGCGCGGTCATGCTCAGCTGCCGCCACCCAGGTAGGTCGAGGCCGCGGCCGCATCCCCGGCGGCATAGCTGGCGCCGGACGCCGCAACACCTGCGCCGGCGCGGCCCAACTCTTCGACACCTTCGGCCGCTACCGCGGTGTGCTCACTGCCCTGGGCGCTGAAACCCGCGGCGGTCTGCAGCGACACCGGGTCGGCCGCCGCAGGCACCACCGCGCCGATCACCGGCGCCGCACTGGCGTTCGCCGCCGCGAGCCGGGCGGTGATCGCTTCCACCGCGGCGCTGGCCGCGGCCAGGCCTTCGGGTACGACTTGCAACGTCATGGGTGATACTCCTTTCGATGAACGTCACTGACGCTCAGCACTGACACTCTCGTCTACAAGCGGGTTGACCAGCTGGACGTACGTCGGATCGCCGCTGTCGCCCAACAGGATTGCCCGCCCGGCCGGCAGCCGATCGAATCGCTGGCCGCGAATCTTGCCACTGTCGGCCGGGTTGCCGGACAGCATCAATGTGGTGGCTTGCAGGTCGTTGAACCGGCGCAGCAACGGGTTGGTCATCAGCGCGTGCGCCGACCCGCTGGCGCGTGCGGTGACGATCACTCGCAGACCCAGATCGCCGGCCTGGCCCAGCAGGCCGATCAGACTGGTCCACGGTCGCTGTCCGACGAATGGGCCCGTCATCGCCGGTGTGTCCGGGATCTGGTCGACGTCGTCGATGAGCAGGTAGTGGGTGTGGCCGTGATACGACCAGCCGGACAACTCGCTCGGCGTCAGCCCCGCCGGCGGGCGGCGCTTCTCGATGAGCGCCGACAACCCCAGCATCGCGGGAATGACGCGGTCCAGGTTGGCGGTGTACTCGTTGTCGGGGAACAGCGGTTCGTCGACGAGGTGCAGCCGGCGATCCAGCACAGTGAACGCGACCTGCTCGGCGGTCGAGTTCTCCCGGACGGTGCGAATGATGTGGCGCAGCAGCGAAGTCTTACCCGACTTGGTGTCGCCGAACACCATGAGCAGCGGGTTGGCGGCGAAGTCGAGTTCGACTGCGGCCAAGTCCTCTTCGCGCTGACCGACGACGATCTGGTCGGGGCCCCGGTACAGGGTGCCCAGATCGCTGGGCGCCAGGTTGGTTGGCAGCAACCGCACCGGCGGCGCCGTCACACCGGCGTGCATGGCGTTGATTGCCGGCACCTGATCCAGCTCCGGCGCCGCGAACAAGAAGTGCTCGGCGGCCATCGTCAGACCGCGGCCAGGCTGGTCGGGCGGCACAGCCTCGGCGGGACGCCGCAGCGCGCCCACGACGCGGACGTTGCTGTCGCGTGGATCATGCAGCTTGAGTTCCAACCGCAGACCGAGTCCGTCTCGCATCGCCAGCGGTACTTCCAACCAGCTCGGCGTGCTGATGATGACGTGGATACCGTAGGCAAGTCCCACATTCGTGAGTTCAGTGACCTTGGCCAGCAACGGGTTTCGGGTGTTGAACTGGTCGGTGTTGTCCCGGCTGAAGGCGTAGAGGTTGTCGATGACCAAAAACACCTCGCCGTAGCCGTCGTCAAGTGCCGACCGGTCCCGGAAGACCTCACGCTGCTGACGGGACCGCAGCAGCTGCTCGAGCTCGCCGAAGGTGCGGCGGATGCGCTCGGGCTCCAGCGGTGAGGCAACGCTGCCGACATGCGCCAGGTCCTCCAGTGCCCGCAGCTGTCCCCCGCCGTAGTCCAGGCAGTAGAAGCTCACTTCACGCGGCGAGTGCAAGTTGGCAGCGGAGAGGATAAATGTCTGCAGCGCAGTCGACTTCCCGGACTTCGCGCCACCGTGGATGACCATGTTGCCCGCCGCTGACCGGGCGTCGAACACCAGCGGGTCGCGACGCATCTCGTAGGGTTTGTCGATCTCGCCCAGCGGCCAGCGGCCCTGTCGCGCCGGTACGCCGGCGCGGGCCAGCACCGTGCTCAACGAAATTGGCTCGTCGAGCGGCGGCAGCCACAGCTCCGGTGCCCGCGGGCCGTAGCGTGCGAGCTGGTCGCCGATGGTGGCGATCAGCTTGCGCGGCGGACCGGTGGGCTCGTCCTCGTCACCACCGGTGATCACGGTGCCCTGGTCCGGCTCGACCCGCCCGGCGCTGAACAGCTTGGGATCCGGCGCAGAGTGCACCACAAGGGTTTTCGCCGCCCGCGGTGGATCGTAGATGCCGTCGACGTAAGTGCTGCGGAATTTGATCGGCGCGGCACCGGGCGCGGGCACCAGGAATCCCACGCCTTTGTGTTCCTTGCCGGCTTCGATGTGGTAGGCGTCCTCCACGCCGATGATCTGCCGGGAAACAGCTGGGCTGGCCACCTTCAAACCGATGCGGTACGAGGTGTTTTTGTCGATGTCCTTGATCTTTCCGATGTCCAGCGTTTGCGATGCGAACAGGATGTGGATGCGGAACGAGCGTCCCTTACGGGCTACGTAGTCGAACAGCTCGGCGTATTCGGGATGGTCGGCCAGCATCAAGGTGAACTCGTCGGCCACCACGAACAGCGTTGGTATGGGCGCCAGGTCATGGCCGGCGGCGATGGCGTTCTCGTATTCGGTCACCGAGTTGAATGCGCTGCCCTGTATCCGGCGGCCGGCCTCGCGCAGCAGCACCTCCCGGCGGGCCACCTCACCGCGCAACGTGTCGGCGAACCGGTCCGCCAGCGATTTCTTCTCGGCCATGTTCGAGATCACCGCCACGACCTGCGGGAAGTGCCGGAAGCTGTCGGCGCCGGCCTCACCCTTGAAGTCGGCATAGATGACGATCAGCCGATCGGCCGGGTGAGTTGTCAACAAGGCCAACAGGATTGACATCAAGGTCTGCGACTTGCCGGACCCGGTCATGCCGATCATCAGCCCGTGCGGACCCATGCCGCCTTCGGCTTCATCCTTGAGGTCGAAGATCAGCGGCTCGCCGGTCGCGGTGACCCCGATCGGGACCCGCAGCTCGTCCTCGCGGCGCCGTGGCGCCCACAGCGTCGGCACGTCGAGCTGCGATGCGTCCGGGATCCCCAGCAGCGTGGTGAATGTGGCGCCCCGGGTGGCCGCCGACTGCAGACCGCTGTGCGTCGGGTTGGAGTCCCAGCGGGACAGCCGGCGCGCGAGATGGGCGGCCTCGTCGGCGCTGAACTGGTCGGCGGTGTCGATGTAGGGCTGCCAGCCGCCGGTCTGCCAGCGCTCGATGGCTCCGTTGGCGATCCGCAGGATCGGCCGCTCGGGATCCGAATACTGCTCGCGGTGCGGCTGTTTGGCCGAACGGTGGATGACGGTAACGCCCGCCCAACCGGCCGCCAGCGTCGATGCGTTGACGTCGTAGTCGGGGTCGTCGACGATGATCAGCAGATGGCGCAGCGCGTCTGCGGACCCACCGGTGAACGCGGGGCGATCAGCCAACGCGGGACCGAGCAGCGCGGCCAGTTCGTCGATATTGGTCGACAGGTAGCGAGCCGGACCGACGCCGTCCACCTGGCCCGGAATGTCCACGTGTGGCAGCCATTTCAGCCATGACCACTCGGGTTCCTCCAAATCGGATGTGGCCAGCGCGATACCGAGCACCGTCGGGTCGTGCCAGGTCACCGCTTGGGCGATCCAGGCCCGCAATGCCCCGCGTACGTCGTCGGTGTCGCCGAGCAGCGTGATCCGCGAAACCTTGGCCAGGTCAATTCCTGCGGGCACATCCCGCACCGTGCGCTGGGTGTCCAGCAGGCTGCGTAACGCGCTGTGACACACCGGTTCCAAATCGATCTCGTCGGCGGTGTCGTTGACCCGCAGCGGGGTGTCCAGTGCAGTCGAGTGCAGCCCGGCCCGTACCACCAGGAAGTCGGCGTCATGCGGATCGCGTTCCCACTGGCGCCGCGAGCCGGGTATTGCGGCCAGGTCGGCGGGCTCAGGATGCGACCATTCCGCGGCGGCCCGCTGCTCGGCGGCCTGGGCCCGGATGTTGTCCCGGACCACCGACAGGTAGCGCAGGTAGTCGGCGCGTTCGGCGTCGACCTCCTCGGTGCGCATCTTGTTGTCGGTGCCGCGGTAGAGCGCGGTGGCAGCCAGCAGCAGCACGAACGGGAAGAACAAGGTCTGCGGCGAGATCACTCGCATCCCGGTGGCGACCATCGCGACGATCATCCCGACGATCAGGATGACGATCACGATGGGCAGGGCGCGGCGCAACAGCGACGGCGGAATCGCCCGCTGCAGCTCGGGCGGCGCCTCGATGTTGATGGCTCCCTTGCGGGTTGCCGGCGGCGGCACCCGGCGACGGGCCTCGAAGATGAGTCGGCTCATCGGGTTGCCCCTTCGGCTGAGGTAGTACGACCGGGCCGAGAGTCCGGCGCCAAGCCGTCGTGGGCGAGCAGCGCGTCGGCGCGCGACAAAGTCGGTCCGGGCGCGAACAGCGACAACATCGACCACGGGATCGGAGTCGGTGGTGAGTTGAGGCCAAGTGCTTCAACGGTTTTGGAGTGACCGGTGGCGTCGCGCTCGTTGTCGATGCCGTAGCGGACGCCGGTGTCGGCGACCCAGAACAGCGAGCCGGCCGCCGGCGAGGACGCATCGTGGCCGACCGTCTGCGTGAAATACCCTCTGCCAGGCGCCAACGCGACCCGGGTGGCGGTCCCGTCGACGCCTCCCCCAACCAGGTCCTCGGTGTGCACACCGTCGGGCACCGGGAGCGTCGAACCCGCCAGCAACGTGAGCGAGTTGGTGGCGGCGCCCGCCGCTTTGCTCCAGTGCGCGCAGATGAGCGGATCGTGGCCGGCGTCGACGAGCGTCACCCGCTGCTCGGGATAACGGCCGGTGTCGAGCATCCGCGACACCGGCAGCCGGGCGATCTGGTCGGCGCCGAGCCGCGGCGGCTGATCCAAACCGTAGGAGTTCGCGTTGCGCAGCACGGCGGCCAGCACCGGCGAAATCGGCTGCAGCCCATCGGGCAACACCGCGTAGTACAGCACGCTGCCCTGCGGGCTGGCTTCCAGGGCGTGCGCCTGCACCACCGCACCCACCGGCGCAGACGTCGGCAGGGCGAACTGCGGTGGGCTGCCTGCCCCGGGGATGTCGGGAGCCGTCAGCGCCGGTGCTTCGGGAATCGCGTTGAACAAGCCTGCGGCGATGGGCCGCGCCGTCGGCACGTCGTTACCGAAGCCCAGTGCGCTGGTGACCGGGCGGTCGTGCAGATCGATGCGGCTGCGGCGACCGTTCCACAGCAACCAGGTGCCGCTGCCGTTGCGAACCAGCACCGCCTGGGTGGCGTCCAGCGGCGCGGCGCGGGCACCGCTGCTGTCCAGGGTTCCGCCGATCACCGTGACCCCAGCGGCCGGCCCTGAAACACCGTCGCACACCGCCCAGTTCGCGTCCTTGGGGGTGGCCTGCACCATCCGTTCCGGCGCACCCGGGATGCCGATCAGGTTGCCGCGCGGAAATTGGTCTAACGCACTGCTTTTCACGCTCGTGGGGTTGACCGGCCTACCGGTGATCAGTCGGGCCGACGTCAAGTTGAGCACCGGGTGCAGCCGGTCCCCCACCCGCACATACAGTGCCGCGGTGGACCGGTCGGCCAGCACCGGGTTGTTTTCTGCCGAGCCGTTGGGCCGGATCAACGAGAATACGAAGCAGCCCACCAGGGCGGTGACGAGGATCAGCACACCCATCAGCACTGCGCGGGTCTGGGTACGCAGCGGGTCGACGAGCATGCGGGTGTCATGTAGCGCGACTCCAGATGCGATGCGGCGCATGACAAATCGCCAACCACTCACCTGGTGGCGGGTGACGAAGCCACGCCGGTAGACGACCTTGTCGGGGTTATCGTTGCGCGGGGTGCGCGACGAAAACGAGCGCCGTTCGTCCAATGGCTCCGGGTGGGTCATGCCGGCTCCTGCAGGCCGAGGCCCTCCAGCAGCGGCCCAACCGAGTTGCGCACGTCCTCGACAGTGATCGTCATCAGCTCCTCATCGGTGAATTCGCCGGTCTCGGCGTGCTCGGAGTGGTCCAACCGGAATTCACGTTCCTCTTCGGACTTTTCGACGAGGTTCCGGACAAATCGGCCGTTGCCCGCGATATCCAGGCCGCGCCGCTCTACCCCGGAGGCGTCGGGTTTCGACGAATCGGCCAAATGCGTGAACAATGCCTCGAGATCGTCGAGCGCGGCTTGCTCGAAGACACTGTCGCGCTTGCCTGCCATAAAGTTCGCGATCTCGATCAGCTCAGCCGGTTTGTAGGACGGGAAGTCGATGCTGCGGGTGAACCGCGACCGCAGACCCTGGTTGGTATCGAGGAACCGATCCAAATCGGCGCGGTATCCGGCGATGATCACCACCAAGCGATCCCGGTCGTTTTCCATCCGGGCCAGCAGCGTGTCAATGGCCACCAGACCGAAGTCGTTCTTGGCGCCGGTGGCCACCAGTGCATAGGCCTCGTCGAGGAACAACACGCCGTCCAGGGCGCTGTCGATGATCGCGTTGGTTTTGGCCTCGGTCTCGCCGATGTGCTGTCCGATGAGATCGGCGCGGTGCACTTCGCGGATGTTCTCTTTTTTCAAAAGGCCTAGGCCGCAATAAATTTTGGCGATGACGCGGGCGATCGTGGTCTTGCCGGTTCCAGGCGGTCCGGTGAAGACCAGGTGGTGGGTGCGCTGGGCCACCTCGAGGCCGCGCTGCTTGCGGACCAGCTCCATGGCGACCGCGCTTTTGAGCCGGGCGACCTGATCTTTGACCTTGTCCAGGCCGATGAATTCATCGAGCTCGCGTTCGGCCTCGTGCAGCAGGGCGCGCTTGCGCTCCTGGGCTTCGGGGTCGATGAAATTGCCTGGAGTGGGTTCGGTTTCGGGATCCCACGGGTTGGTGCGCGCATCGATTCGCGCGGCGGTCGTGGTGACGATCCCGAAGCTCGGATCGGACAGGGCGTGCTCGACCTGCTCGTTTTCCGGATTGGCGGCGTAGAGGTCTTGCAGGACCTCACTGGCGGATTCCTCGTCGACATGCGCGCGCAGCACCAGCGCTTTGGCCAGCGCGCCGTCCACCGCGGCGATCGCCACCGGCCCGTCGGGCTCCTCTAAATACGACAGCGCCGGGGCGAACATGCCCAGCCGGGCCAGCGCAATACCCAGGGTGACTTTGGCGGCGTGCGCATACGTTTCGTCGAGGCCGGTGTCGTTGACGATCGGCGTCAGCAGTTTGACGACGTCCGACCACCGCTCGGTGCGGTAGTGCAGGGCGACGGCGACCCAGCGGGCCTCGTTGCAGTTCGGCCGACGCTTGCTGACATCGGTCACCAGCTCGTGGGCATCTGCGTAGCTTCCGTCGGCCACCAGTGCCGCGGCATAGGCGAGATGGAAGTCGTCGGGCTCGGTGGCGCGGAATTTCAGGTAAAGCCCGCTGTCGTAGTGGAATCCCAACGACCCCGGCGCCAGTTCGACGTGGCGCTGCAGTACACCCGCGGTGTCGGCGGTCTGCGAAATTGCTTCCAACACCCGGGCGGACGCGTCGCCGGCGGCGGCCAGTCCGGTCCAGGCGTCGCACTGGTCGTGGGCGATGCGGGTCAGCGCGGCGAAGCCGGATCGCGCGGCGGACAAATCGGCCGGGCGGCGGCGGTCGTAGACCCGAAGCCCAAGCGCCCGGCAGCAGGTGGCGAACCGGCTGACGACGTCGTCGTCGATTCGGGGTGTTGCTGGCCGGGTAGCGAGCATGCCGCCGTCAGCGCTATCCACGGCCCTGCCTCCCCTTCGAGCATGTATTGCCTAAGCTAACCTGGCTGAAGTTAGCATTGCATAAGCTAAGTGTCGAGATGCACCCATCACCCCAAGTCGTGGCCTCGGTCACCTCGCGGCGGCGTCCCAACCGTCGTGTAGAACGGGCCACCCGTTCCTCCTTACCGGCCGATGCAGGCCCGACCTTGATGAAAATCGTTTTCGATAAGCCCGGCCAACGATACCTCGCAGACCTTCGCTAGCGGAACCGCCCCCACCGGGACGAGTAGACGACGCGGGCAGCCTCCAGCACTAGTCGGTACCGGCTGTGCGTGAGTTCCCGGCCGCCGTTGTGCGCTCTGTCAGGCCTCGCAGCCTTGGACACCGCCAGATGGTATCTGCAGACGCGGTGCCATGGCCCTAAAAGGTGCACATTTGAGGATCAACAATGCCGGTTGATCCTCATCTACGGGTGCCGGTCAGCCGGTCACGGCTTGGTGGCGCTGACCAGAGTATTGAGGGCGATCGTGCGGCCGCCCTCGCTATCCGGCGCGGGTACCGGTCGGCCGACCGCGCGCAACCAGTCGGCCAGCGGGGTGGGAACGGCCGTCCAGCCCCGCTCGCCGAACCACTGGTCCGCCGGGGCGCATTGCTCGTTGTAGATCAATTGGAAGAACAGCCGGTTGTCGCCCCGGGCATTGGCATCACGTTCCTCCGCGATGGCGGCGGCCAAGGCCTCGGCCGACATCGGGGCACCATCTTCGATGGCAACGTGGCTGCCCGAACCGGCCAATCCATCGATGCCGGTGTACAGCTGGTGCTGCGCGTGGGCCGGCAGATAGATCACCAGGCCTTCGGCAAGCCACGCCGAGGGTTTGGCGGGATCGAACCCATTGTCACGCAGGGCCTGTGGCCAGTCGTCACGCAGGTCGACGGCGACCTCACGGCGCTCAGCGTGGGGCGTGGCGCCCAGGTCGGTGAGCACCTCGCGTTTGAAGTCGAGGACCGCGGGCTGATCCAGCTCGAAGATCGTCGTGCCGGCCGGCCATGACAGCCGGTAGGCGCGCGAGTCCAGCCCGGCGGCCAAGATCACCACTTGGCGGACGCCGGCATCGACCGCCCGGCCGAAGTAGTCGTCGAAGTACTTGGTGCGGGCGGCCTGAAAGTTGACGAAGGCTTCGCCGAAATCGGCTGTCTTCAGTTGGTGCTCGGGCGCTTTGCCGTCCAGCACGTCGGCCCACTGCCCGCCCGCGGCGCGGCAGAACACCTCGGCGAAGGGGTCGACGACAAGGGGGTCGGGCTTCTGCGCCTCCAAGGCCCGAGCGGTGGCCACGAACAACGCGGTCTGACCAACGCTTGTCGTGATGTCCCAGGTGTCATTTTCAGTACGCATGTACCTGACCCTACGCGCGGCGGTTGCGGCCGCCGCGCCGCAACGGCGCCGCTAGACCAACGGGCGGCCGCGCTTGATCCGCCGGTCCAGGTCCCACAGCAACACGTTGAACGGGAATCGGCGAACGAACCGCGGCATGAGGTTGTTGATGGTCCGCAGCACAGCTATCAACCGGTCAAACCGCCGTTGTTTAGTGGCGTCCCACGGCAGTCGCATCTCGTCGCGGAACCGTTGCGGCAGAAAGCCGGTAGTGATGAACAGCCCGGGCGCGTCCGCCAGCCGCTGCAACGGTCCGGGCAACTTCAAACCCGGAACCCGGCCCGCGGCGATCGGATACAGATACTCGCGAACGGTGTCATCGATGTGTACCTTGTCCAGCGACTCCTGCCAGTAGCGGTCGAACGCCGCGCGATCCGGCGGCCACATCTCTTCGGGCACCTGCAGCGTCGTTCCGAGCACCACCGCGTCGCGGTAGTGCTGTTCGGCGGCGTCGTCGTCGATCTCGCCGATGAACATGCGGTAGAAATCGACCCCACCCTTGTAGAGGCATGCGGCCACCCACAGCTGCAGGTCGGGATCGAACGCGTTGTAGCGCACCGGGCTCTCCGGGGTCGAATAGACCTCGGCATGGGCGCGGTTCACCGCGCGGCGAAACGCCTGTTTCTGGGCGTCGGTACCGGCCATGGCCACCGCAAGGTAAGTGAACGTGGTGCGGGCTCGCTTGATCGGATGCTTGTCGACACGGCCGCTTTCAACCCGGCTTTCCACCACGCCGTAGCCCACACCGGGCCGGGCCAGCTGCATGATCACGTTAGCCGGGCCCAGCAGCAACGCCATGCCCATCAGCGTGTCGTCCTGGCGCAGGGCACGGGGCGGCCGACGGCGCGTCACCGCGGCGATGGGCCGATCGCTGACCGGACGTTCGACATGTTCGACTGTCATTGCCACACCTGCTCCGCTAATTGTGAGAACGCTTGTTTCCTGATATTGCCCAGCTCGGTGCCGCGGTGTCAAGATGGTGCGCATGGAAACGGCGAGCGTAACGGCGAGCATGCGGCGCTATCGCGGCGTCGAACCTGCCGAACGGCTCGCCGGGCGCCGCCGTCGACTGTTGGTCGCCGGCCTGGACCTGTTGGGTGCGCAGCACCAGGACATTTCCGAGTTGACCGTCCGGGGCATCTGCCGCCAGGCGGGCGTGGCCGCGCGCTACTTCTACGAGAGTTTCGCCGACAAAGACCAATTCGTCAGCGCCGTCTTCGATTGGGTGGTGGCCGACCTGGCGGCCAGTATCCAGGCTGCGGTGGACGCGGTGCGACCCGAGCAGCAAACTCGCGCCGGGATGGCCAAGATCGTGCACACCATCGCGGGCGATCCCCGGATCGGGCGTCTGCTGTTCAGCGTGCATCTGACCAACGCGGTGCTGATTCGCAAACGCGTCGAATCGATCACATTGTTCGCGATGCTGCTGGGCCGCCACGCCAGCAACCTGTCAGGAATGCCGCCGAACGAGCGCAGCACGGCCGCCGCGCATTTCGTCGTCGGCGGCGTCGGACAGACGCTCAGCGCCTGGCTGGCCGGGGAGGTGCAACTCAAGCCCGACGAACTCGTCGACCAATTGGCCTCACTGCTCGACCAACTCGCCGACCCGGCGCTCTATCACAATTAGCGACTTGCCGGAACCCGCCGGTCGGCCGACGTCTTAGGCACGGCCTGAGTATCGTTCGCCGTGAATTCCTTGACCCAGCAAGCGAACTCGAGCGTGATTCCGTCGGGATCCTGAAAATAGAACGACCGCACATACACGCCGGGATGCAGCGTCGCCGAGACCTGCATCTCGCTCTCGTCGTGGTTGAGCACCGGCCCCACTCGAACGCCCTTTTCCTTGAGCCGTCGGCGATATTCGTCGAACTTCTCGGCGGGGACGTGGAAAGCCAGGTGGTTCATCGTGCTGACCGCGCTGGTGATATCGCCGATGCCGGGGATGGCGGCCGGCGACGAGATTCCCGGCACCCGATCGGGGGCGTCGGCGAACCAGAAGAACGCAACGCAATCACCGTTGCCGGCGTCAAAGAAGAAGTGCTGGCCGGCGCCATTCGGCAAGTCGAGCGACTTGATCAGCGGCATGCCCAGGATGTTGCTGTAGAAGTCCACCGTGCGCGCCATGTCCGAGCACACCAGCGCAACATGGTTGATCCCGCCGAGCTCGAACTCGCTGTTGGGGTTGTGTGGCTTGATCATCATCGGGCTCCCGTCCGACGGCGTGCAGTTCGCTGGTTTTCTGGGCGGAGATCCTTAACTGAATTTAACATCAGGTTCAGCTCTCTTCTAGCGTTCCTGGGGTGGTCGTCAGGAGAGGAGAGCCATCGCAAGGAGGGGCCGACTGATATGACGACTCGCTATACCGGCGCGGCGGGGGTTTTGCGCGAATTCATCGGCCTGCCGTCGCCAACTGCCCGGCGTGCCGATGCGGGCGGTCATCCATGCCAGGGCCTCTATCACCGCGGCGTCGGACGCAAGCCCAAGGTCGCGGTCATCGCCTCCCACTATCAAATCGACTTCTCTGAGCACTATCTCGCCGATTATCTCGCCACCCGCGGCGTGGGCTTTTTGGGCTGGAACACGCGGTTCCGTGGCTTCGAGAGCAGCTTTCTGCTCGACCACGCTTTGGTCGACATCGGTGTCGGCGTCCGCTGGCTTCGCGAGGTTCAGGGCGTGGAAGCCGTTGTGCTGCTGGGTAACTCGGGTGGAGGATCGCTGATGGCCGCCTACCAATCACAGGCAGTGGACCCGAATGTCACCCCGCTGCCGGGCATGCGTCCCGCGGCCGGCTTGACCGAGTTGATACCCGCCGATGGATACATTGCCAGCGCGGCTCATCCTGGGCGCCCCGATGTGCTGACCGCGTGGATGGACGGCTCCGTCGTCGACGAGAACGACCCCGTCGCCACCGATCCCGACCTCGACCTGTTCAACGAGTCCAATGGCCCGCCGTACGCCCCTGAGTTCCTCGCCCAATACCGGAAAGCGCAAACAGCGCGCAACCACGCCATCACCGATTGGGCCGAGAAGGAACTGAAACGGGTTCGCGCCGCGGGGTTCTCGGACCGGCCGTTCACCGTGATGCGGACCTGGGCCGATCCCCGCATGGTTGACCCCACCATCGAGCCGACCAAACGTCAGCCCAACATGTGTTATGCGGGTGTCCCGGCGAGGGCGAACCGCTCGGCGCACGGCATCGCAGCAGCGTGCACGCTGCGTAACTGGCTGGGCATGTGGAGTCTGCGGACTGCGCAAACCCGTGCCGAGCCGCATCTGGCCCGCATCAGCTGTCCGGCACTGGTTATCAATGCCGAAGCCGACACCGGGGTTTTCCCCTCCGACGCGAAGCGCATCTACGACGCGCTTGCCAGCACCGACAAGACGCTGTGCTCAATCGATACCGACCACTACTTCACCACGCCGGGAGCGCGCAGCGAGCAAGCTGACACGATCGCCAAGTGGATTGCGAAACGGTGGCGCTGAGGGTCCTTGCTCATTTCATACCTGGCAGTAAAGTTCTGGATTTCCTTGCGTCCGAGGCTGATTGGCTAGATGTCCGGTGGTGCGCCGCCGACGACGACATCACCTTCTATCGCGAGCTGCCCGACGCCGAGGTGATCTGGCATGTGCTGCGCCCGCTGTCGGCTGCCGACCTGCGCCGGGCGTCCAGGCTGCGGCTGGTGCACAAGCTCGGCGCCGGGGTGAACACCGTCGACGTCGCGGCGGCGAGCGAGCAGGGCATCGCCGTCGCCAACATGCCGGGTGCCAACGCGGCGTCGGTGGCCGAGGGCACGGTGCTGCTGATGCTTGCCGCGCTGCGTCGGCTGCCGGCGTTGGATCGACTGACCCGGCAGGGCCGCGGCTGGCCGTCTGATCCGCAGCTGGGTGAGACCGTGCGGGATATCGGCGGCTGCACGGTCGGCCTGGTCGGGTACGGCAACATCGCCAAGCGGGTCGAGCAAATGGTCGCCGCGATGGGCGCAACGGTGCTGCACACTAGCACCGGCAGCGACGGGCTGCCGACTTGGCGTGGCTTGCCCGAGCTGCTGGCCGACAGCGACGTCGTCTCGTTGCATGTGCCCTTAACGGACGGGCCGCCGTCGACGCACAACCTGCTGGGAGCAGACGAGTTGGCCGCGATGAAGCCCGGCGCGGTGCTGGTCAACACCTCGCGCGGCGGAGTCGTCGACGAAGCCGCTCTGGTGGACGCGCTGCGCAGCGGCCGGTTGGGTGCGGCGGGGCTCGACGTGTTCGCCGTCGAGCCGGTCGCGCCGGACAACCCGTTGCTGGGCCTCGACAATGTCGCGCTGACGCCGCATGTCAGCTGGTACACCGTCGACACGATGCGGCGCTACCTAGAACAGGCCGTCGCCAACTGCAGGCGGCTGCGCGACGGTCAGCGGCTGGCCAATGTAGTCAACCAACCAACCGGTTATTAAATTGGGGGGACAAGCTCCCAACGGAAGGCGACCAATGCCGATCGCGATCACCCCTGAGCATCAAGACCTGGCCGACTCAGTGCGATCCCTGGTGGCGCGGGTAGCGCCGTCGGAAGTGCTGCACGCCGCGCTGGAGACACCCGTCGACAACCCGCCACCGTACTGGCAGGCTGCGGCCGAGCAGGGCTTGCAGGGCGTTCACCTCGCCGAAACCGTCGGCGGCCAGGGGTTCGGCATCTTGGAGTTGGCCGTGGTGCTCGCCGAATTCGGGTACGGCGCGGTGCCGGGCCCGTTTGTGCCGTCGGCGATCGCCAGCGCGCTGATCTCGGCGCACGACCCGAACACGAAAGTGCTCAACGACCTGGCGTCGGGCACGACCATCGCCGCGTATGCCCTGAGTTCCGGGCTGACCGCGACCCGCCACGGTGACGGGTTGGTGATCCGCGGGGAAGTCCGGGCGGTGCCCGCAGCGGCGCAGGCATCGGTGCTAGTGCTGCCGGTAGCGATCGACAGCGGCGAGGAATGGGTGGTGCTGCGCGCCGAGCAACTCGAGATCGAGCCGGTCAAAAGCGTGGACCCGCTGCGGCCGATCGCGCACGTGCGCGCCAACGCCGTCGAGGTCGGTGACGACGCGCTGCTGAGCAACCTGAGCATGACCACCGCGCACGCGTTGATGTCCACGCTGCTGTCGGCGGAGGCCATCGGTGTGGCGCGGTGGGCCACCGACACGGCGTCGGAGTACGCCAAGATCCGCGAACAATTCGGCCGGCCGATCGGCCAGTTCCAGGCCATCAAACACAAGTGCGCCGAGATGATCGCCGACACCGAGCGGGCCACCGCCGCGGTGTGGGATGCTGCCCGCGCGATCGACGAGGCCGCCTCCGGGAAAGATTCAGGGGTCGAGTTCGCCGCGGCGGTGGCGGCGACGCTGGCCCCGGCGGCCGCTCAACGCTGCACGCAGGATTGCATCCAGGTGCACGGCGGCATCGGATTCACCTGGGAGCACGACACCAACGTGTACTACCGCCGGGCGTTGATGCTGGCCGCCTCGTTCGGCCGTCGCACCGACTACCCGCAACGGGTGGTCGACACCGCGACCAGCACCGGGATGCGCGAACTGAACATCGATCTCGATCCGGAAACCGAGAAGCTGCGCGCCGAGATCCGCGCGGAGGTGGCCGCGCTCAAGGCGATGCCGCGCGAGGAGCGCACGACCGCGATCGCCGAGGGCGGTTGGGTGCTGCCGTACCTGCCCAAGCCGTGGGGCCGGGACGCCAGCCCGGTCGAGCAGATCATCATTGCTCAGGAGTTCACCGCCGGGCGGGTCAGGCGGCCGCAGATGGGCATCGCCGCCTGGCTGGTGCCGTCAGTGGTGGAGTTTGGCACCGAGGAACAGAAGCAGCGGTTCTTGCCGCCGACCCTGCGTGGCGAAATGATTTGGTGTCAGCTGTTTTCCGAGCCGGGTGCCGGATCCGACCTGGCCGGATTGAGCACCAAGGCGACCAGGGCCGAGGGCGGGTGGCGGATCACCGGCCAGAAGATCTGGACCACCGCCGCGCAGTTCTCGCAGTGGGGCATGCTGCTCGCCAGGACGGACCCGAGCGCTCCGAAACACAACGGCATCACCTATTTCCTGCTGGACATGAGCAGCGAAGGGGTGGAAGTCAAACCGCTGCGCGAGCTCACCGGTGGCGCGATGTTCAACACGGTCTTCATCGACGACGTGTTCGTGCCCGACGAGTTGGTGCTCGGCGAGGTGAACCGCGGCTGGGAGGTCAGCCGCACCACGCTGACCGCGGAACGGGTTTCGATCGGTAGCAGCGAGGCGCCGTTCCTGGCCAACCTGGACGGGTTCGTCGAGTTCATGCGTGACGGTCAGTTCGACCAGGTCGCGCAGAACCGGGCCGGACAATTGATCGCCGAGGGCTACGCCGCCAAGGTGCTCAACATGCGCTCGACGCTGCTGACGCTGGCCGGCGGCGATGCGATGCCCTCGGCGGCGATCTCGAAGTTGCTGTCGATGCGCACGGCTCAGGGCTACGCCGAATTCGCGGTGTCCACCTTCGGAACCGAGGCCGCGATCGGTGACTCCGATCAGCTGTTTGGCAAGTGGGCCGACTACCTGCTGGCCAGCCGCGCCACCACCATCTACGGCGGCACCTCGGAGGTGCAGCTCAACATCATCGCCGAGCGGTTGCTGGGCCTGCCCCGCGACCCGTAGGCCGGCATGACCGACGCCGCGCCCGATCGCCGCAACCGTGCGGACGCCGGCGAGCGTCAAAACCTGGAGGCCTTCCTCGACGACTACCGAGATATCGTGGTGCGCAAGGTTTCCGGCCTGTCCGACGCCGACGCCCGGCGTCGGCTGGTTGTGTCAGCGACGACGGTCGGCGGGCTGGTCAAGCATCTGCGCTGGGTGGAATACGGCTGGTTCGACCAGCTGTTGCAGGAGCGACTCGACGACAACCGTCGCACTCACGAGCGGTCGTGGGAGTTCGACTTTCTTCCGGAGGAGTCGCTGGCCACACTTGTTGCGGAATACCAAACCCAGTGCGACGAGTCCCGGCGCATCGCGGCGCGGTTTCCGTTGGATCACGCCGTGCCGCACCGTCGTTTCGGCACGGTGTCGCTGCGCTGGATCTATGTGCACATGATCGAAGAGACCGCCCGCCACACCGGACAACTCGACATCTTGCGCGAACAGCTTGACGGTGCAACCGGATTCGACGGCTAAGCCAGGTTAGACGTCCATTTCGCGGAGCTCGCGCTTGAGGATCTTGCCGGTGGGGTTGCGGGGCAACTCGTCGAGGAAGATCACCTCACGCGGCACCTTGTAGCGTGCCAACTGTTCTCGCACGTATTTCTTGATGGTGTCCTCGTCGATGTCTGCGCCCTCTTTCTTGACGACGAACGCGCGCAACCGCTGGCCCCACTCTTTGTCGTCGACGCCGATCGCGGTGGCCTCGACCACGTCGGGATGCCCGCTGATGCAATCCTCGACCTCGGCGGGGAAGACATTCTCGCCGCCGGACACGATCATCTCGTCGTCGCGGCCGCTGATGTAGAGCAGGCCGTGCTCGTCGAAATAGCCGACATCGCCTGAGGACAGCATTCCGTCGATGATCTGCTTGTTGCCGCCGCCGGTGTAACCCTCGAACGGGAAACTGGTGCCGACGAAGATCCGGCCGACCTCGCCGCGGGGCAACTCCTGGCCGTTCTCGTCGAAGATCTTGACCCGCACCCCTTTGACGACGGGACCCGCTGTCGACGAATTCAGTTGCAGATGTTTGGGTTCGGCGATGGTGGCGAACGCGATCTCGGTCGAGCCGTACATGTTGTACAGAACGGGGCCGAGGTCCTTGAGCGCTCGCTCGGCCAGGTCGGCGCCCAACGCCGAGCCGGACGCGAAGATGATCCGCAAGCTGGACAGGTCCGGCTTTTTCTCCATCTTCTCCAGCGCATCGAGCATCCGCGCCAACATCACCGGGACGACGACGACCGCCGTCACGCGGTGCTTCTCGACGTCTTCCAGCACCGTCGCCGGCTTGAATTTGCGGTGCAGCACCAGCGTCGAACCCAGGAACGCCCCGATGGTGGCGTGCAGGAAGCCCAGCGCGTGGAACATCGGCGCCGGCAGCGCCGTCACCTCGCCGGCCTTGAACGGAACATGCGACAGGATGCCGCCGATCGGCGCCAGAGTCGGCGGGGTCCTGCGGTTCGCGCCCTTGGGGGTGCCGGTGGTGCCGCTGGTCAAAATGATGATCGAGGAGTGTTTGCTCGCCTTGGGCGCGGGGGCGTTGCTACTGCGTTTGATCAGATCGGCAAGCGTCTCGTCGGTGCTGCCCGAATCCGTGTCCGCGTCGGGGTTGGTGCCCAGGGCCCGCAGCTTGCCCAGCGGCGGCTCTGCTTTGCTGACGTCGGCGGTGTATTCGTCGTCGTAGATGATCAGCTTGGCGCCTTCGCGCTCGGACACCTCCTTGATCTGCGGGCCGGAGAACGAACTGTTGAGCAGAATGATCCGGGCGCCGACCCGTGCGCACCCGTACTCCGCGATGGAAAACCAGCGACTGTTGCGGGCCAGGATGGCCACGCCGTCGCCACCCCTCACGCCCTTGTCGAGCAGAGCGTTAGCGACCGCGTGGGCAGCGTCATCGAGTTCCCGCCAGGTCAACTCGCCCTCGTCGTCGATGATCGCCACCTTGTCAGGGGTGCGGCGTGCGTGCAGCGCGGGCAGCATCCCGATCTCGCCCCAGTTGCGGATGTCCTTCACCATCGCCGCCATATCCGGTGGCGACTTGATCGGGAGCCCACCGGCTTCGAGGATCTTGCGGAAGTAGTGCAGCTCGGCCAGGCCCCGCGACGCATACTGCTGAACTTTTGCCGCGGCCCCGAACGGGCTAGGAATGGTAGCCATAACCCCACAATATGTGAGCCAGGTCGCACTGCGACGTGCAAATTACGATGAACGGCATGGCCGGTCCGGTGACGCTCGAGGTGGGCGGCCGCCACGTTGAGATCACCCACCCGGACAAGGTGATCTTCGGTGACCTCGGCATCACCAAACTCGACCTGGTTCACTACTACCTGGCCGTCGCGGACGGCGCGCTGCGGGGCGTGGCCGGGCGTCCGATGATCTTGAAGCGCTTCGTCAAGGGCATCGACCACGAGGCGGTCTTCCAGAAGCGCGCGCCGGCAAAGCGGCCCGAGTGGGTCGATGTGGCCGAGCTGCGCTATGCGTCGGGCACTTCGGCCGCCGAAGCCGTGATCCGCGACGCAGCCGGTTTGGCATGGGTCATCAATCTCGGCTGCATCGACCTCAACCCGCATCCGGTGCTCGCTGAAGATCTCGACCATCCCGACGAGCTGAGGGTGGACCTCGATCCGATGCCCGGCGTGCAATGGCGCCAGATCGTGGAGGTGGCGGCCGTTGCCCGCGAGGTACTCGAGGACTACGGGTTGACCGCGTGGCCGAAGACCTCGGGGTCACGAGGGTTTCACATTTACGCCCGCATCGCCCCCGACTGGTCGTTTCGGCAGGTCCGGCTGGCGGCCCAGGCGCTGGCGCGCGAGGTCGAGCGGCGCGCGCCGGACCTGGCCACCGCCCGGTGGTGGAAGGAAGAACGCCACGGTGTGTTCGTCGACTTCAACCAGAACGCGAAGGACCGCACTGTCGCGTCGGCGTATTCGGTGCGGGCGACCCCGGATGCCCGGGTGTCCACACCGCTGCACTGGGACGAGGTCGCCGACTGTGATCCGGCGGCGTTCACGATTGCCAGCGTGCCGGACCGCTTCGCCGACATCGGGGATCCCTGGGCCGATATGGACGACGCCGTCGGAGGGCTGGAGCGGCTGCTGGTGCTGGCCGAGGAACTCGGGCCCGCCGAGAAAGCCCCCAAAGGATCGCGGAGACGCGCCGGCGCGGGTCGTCGCCACTCACCGATGCCGCTCATCGAAATCGCCCGCACCAAGACCAAGGACGAGGCGATGGCCGCACTGGACACCTGGCGGGACCGCTATCCGGCCGCGGCGAAGCGGCTGCAGCCGACCGACGTGCTCGTCGACGGAATGCGCGGGCCTAGTTCGATCTGGTATCGAATCCGCATCAACCTGCAGCATGTGCCCGCCGACGAGCGGCCACCGCAGGAGGAACTGATCGCCGACTACAGCCCCTGGCCGAAATGGCCCGGCAACCCCAGCCGCGGTTAGCCCGGCTGTGTCAACGCCAGCGGCGAGCGAGGATTTCCGCGGTTTCTCGATCAGCGGGCAGAAACGCCTCCAGTCGTAGTTCCGAAACCGTGACATCGAGCGCACCGACAAAGGTCGAGATCGTCGCGACCAAATGCACGTCACCCTCGCTGGTGCGCAGGTGCAGTGGCACGGCGAACCCGAGCGACTCGAAGGGTTCACGTCCCGGCTCCGGCAACCCGTAGCCTTTCAACTCCTCGAACAGGGCGTCGATGCGCGGGTGGGGCCCCCGCAGGACCAGGGCATCGAAGATGTGGCGGCGCCAGTCGTCGAGGTTGACTGTGCGCCGCGCCATGCCGTCCGGATGCAAAGCGACGCGCAACACGTTGACGGGTGGTTCCAGCAACCAGGGCGCGACATCCTCGGTCAGCAGCCCAAACGCACCGTTCGCGGCGACGAGTTCACCGAAGCCGTCCATGACCATCGCCGGGTAGGGCAGATGACCGTCGAGCACGTGCTGCAGCGCCTCCCGGAGCGGCTCGAAAAACGGCGCATCGGGCGCCGATTCCGGGTAGGCCGGCGCGAATCCGGCTGCCGAAAGCAGCCAATTGCGTTCGCGCAGAGTCAGATCGAGTGACCCTGCGAGGCGTGTGACGATTCCTCGCCCGGGCGCAGACCGGCCCTGTTCGAGAAAGCTCAGGTGGCGCTGTGTGGTGCCGGCGGCGATGGCCAGGTCCATCTGGCTCAGGCGGCGCCGAGTGCGCAAGTCGCGTAGCACTGTGCCGAAGTCGGTGGTGGTGGCTTCCGACATAACGCCAGTCAACCCGATCATCGCGCTGGCCGCTATACCCTCCAGGGAGTTGCCATCAGCGGGTCAGCACCACACGATCGGCGCATGGAACTGCGTATGGGTTTGCTCCCGCCGCTCGCCGCCGATCAGTGGGCGGGCACCGATCTTCGCCGCCTCGTCGATTTCGCCCGCACCATAGAGGATCTCGGTTTCGATTCGCTGTGGGCCAACGACTCGCTGGTACGCGCACGAATCGAAGCGTTGACCTTCTTGGCGGCCGCCGCGGCGGTCACCGAGCGGATCACGCTGGGCACCGCCGCGTTACAGCCGGCCCTGCGCAGGCCGGTGCAGACGGCGCAGGTGCTCGCCTCCATCGACCGGCTGGCGCACGGCCGGTTGATCGTGGCGGTTGGCGCCGGATTCCCCGGCTTGTCCGAAGTGGAGTACGCCGCTTCGGAAGTGCCGTGGCCGCGCCGATTCGCACGCCTCGACGACACCGTCGCGCTGTGGCGCAGGTTGTGGGCCGGAGGGGAATCGGTCTCGTTTCACGGCAAAGTTCTGCACCTCGACGATATACCAGGCAGTACAACACCTTTCACCAGAACAGGTCCGCCGGTGTGGCTTGCCGCCGATACCCCGCGGGCTCGGGCCCGGGCAGGTGCGCTCTACGACGGATGGTTGCCGTACCCGCCAACGCCCGAAGGGTTCTCATCGGGCCTGGCTGAGGTGCGAGCTGCCGCCGAGGGCGCCCGGCGGCCGGCAGACCTCACCCCGGCGCTCTTCGTGACGGTCCTGGTGACCGACGCCGCGGATGGCGGACGCGCTGTGCTCGACGAGTTCACCACGCAGACATACGGATTCCCACTCGAGGTCGTAGAACAGATTCAGGCATTCGCTGCTGGACCGCCTGACGTCGTCGCCGCCGCCCTGCGCCGCTACGTAGATGCCGGAGCCCGTCACCTCGTGTGCCGGATCGGCGTGCTGGGCCCGAACGCATTCCTCGATCAGCTCAAGCAGCTTCGTCAAGTCAAGGAGGCACTCACATGAGGCGATCCGAACCGGATCGGGAAAGCACATTCACTGCGCTGCTCGAAGAGTACCGATTATTCGCCAACCTCGTTGCGTCACTCGATGATTCGGCATTGCACCAACCGACACGCTGTGTCGGGTGGCAGGTGTGTGATGTCGCTGCCCACGTCGTCGGCCAGGCGTCCGACGTGATTTCCGGGACCGCAGGCACCCGTACCGCCGATGAACAGGCGGCCGCCCTGCGCGACGAACAGCCAAGCGCGCTCGCCGAGCAACTGCTCGCGGCGCGAGACTCGGTGGGTCAACTCGCAGCTGTCTTGGATGACACGTCCTGGGCCGGCCCGAGCCCGATCCCCGATTTCACCGTCGGGCAGGGCGTGCACGCGCTGGTAAATGATGCCTACGTGCACGCCGACGACATTCGAGCCGCCCTCGGCCAGGCATTCGACCCCGGACCGGGGCTCTACGCCAGCCTCGACTTCGTGCTCGGCGCGCTCAGCCGAGATGACCAGTCCGCGACGGATCCGCGCATCGCACGCGTCATCGGCATACCGGCCACCGACTTTGCCGACGTCACCGGCATCGCCGCCCACGACTTCCTGCTGGTCGCGACCGGACGCCTCGACCCGAACGGGTTCGGCCTGCCCGAGACCGTCAACATCTTTCGCTGAGCAACCCAGATGCTGCCGTCGGGTTTCGACCCCGGCGGTTTTACTCCCGGCTCGATAAGGTTGGGGAGCCATGAAAGGGAGTCCGGGTGGCTGAAACGGGGTGGCAGTTCTGGGTCGACCGGGGCGGCACTTTCACCGACATCGTCGCGCGTCGGCCAGACGGACGCCTGCTGACGCACAAGCTGCTCTCGGAAAACCCTGCGCGATATCGCGACGCCGCGGTCGCCGGGATTCGCGCGCTACTCGAGATCACCGAGGATGCGCCCATTCCCGTCGAGCACGTCGAGGCAGTGCGGATGGGCACCACCGTCGCGACCAATGCGTTGCTGGAGCGCACCGGCGAGCGCACGGTATTGGTGATCACTCGCGGCTTCGGTGACGCGCTGCGCATTGCGTACCAGAATCGGCCGCGAATCTTCGCCCGGCAGATCGTGCTGCCCGAGATGCTGTACGAGCGGGTCGTTGAAGTCGACGAGCGGATCACCGCGCACGGCAGCGTTTTACGCGCCCCCGATCTTGACCGGCTTGGTGAGCAACTGCGGCAGGCCCATGCCGACGGGATTCGCGCGGTGGCGGTGGTGTGCCTACACAGTTACCTGTATCCGGCGCACGAGCAACAGATCGGCAAGCTCGCCGAGCAGATCGGCTTCCCGCAGATCTCGCTGTCTTCCGAAGTCAGCCCGCTGATGAAGCTGGTCCCACGTGGCGACACCACCGTGGTCGACGCGTACCTGTCCCCGGTGCTGCGTCGGTACGTCGAGCAGGTGGCGGGCCAGATGCGTGGCGTACGACTGATGTTCATGCAGTCCAACGGTGGTCTGGCCGAAGCGGGCCACTTCCGCGGGAAGGACGCGATCCTGTCCGGCCCGGCCGGCGGCATCGTCGGCATGGTGCGGATGTCGGCACTGGCCGGGTTTGATCGCGTCATCGGCTTCGACATGGGCGGCACCTCCACCGACGTGTCGCACTTCGCGGGCGAGTACGAGCGCGTGTTCACCACCGAGGTGGCGGGGGTCCGACTGCGAGCTCCGATGCTGGACATCAACACCGTGGCCGCGGGCGGTGGGTCGATCCTGCATTTCGACGGCAGCCGCTACCGGGTCGGCCCGGACTCGGCCGGGGCTGACCCCGGCCCGGCCTGCTACCGCGGCGGCGGACCGCTCACCGTCACCGATGCCAACGTGATGCTCGGCCGCATCCAGGCCGCGCACTTCCCGGCCGTGTTCGGTCCCGACGGCGACCAACCGCTGGACGCCGAGATCGTGCGGCGCGGCTTTACCGACCTGGCCGCCGACATCCGGGCACGCACCGGTGATTACCGTTCGCCCGAGCAGGTCGCCGAAGGTTTTCTGCAGATCGCTGTCGCGAACATGGCCAACGCGGTCAAGAAGATCTCCGTGCAGAAAGGCCATGACGTAACCCGTTATGTGCTGACAACGTTCGGCGGCGCCGGTGGGCAGCATGCGTGCGCGGTCGCCGACGCGCTCGGGATCCGCACCGTGCTCGTCCCGCCGATGGCCGGTGTGCTCTCCGCACTCGGGATCGGCCTGGCCGACACCACCGCGATGCGTGAGCAGTCGGTCGAGACCCGGCTCGAGAGCGCCGCCATGAACAGACTGGCGGCCGTCGCGGACTCCCTCGAGAGGGAGGCCAAAGGCGAACTGCTCGACGAGGGCGTTCCGCCGGAACGTATCCGCGTGGTTCGGCGAGTGCACCTGCGCTACCAGGGAACTGACACTCCCATCCCGGTCGAACTGGCCGACCTCGACACGATGACCGCGGCATTCGAAGCCGCGCATCAAGCGACGTACTCGTTTCTGATGCAGCGTCCGCTGATCGCCGGGGCAATCTCAGTCGAGGCGACGGGGCTCACCGAGCAACCTGACCTGTCCCATCTGGGCGATCAGCGCGCCGACACCGCCCGCTCGTCAGAAACCGTCCGTGTCTACTCCGGCGAGTCGTGGCATGACGCCCCGCTGCATCACCGGGAGCAGATGCGAGCGGGGGACATCGTGGTCGGCCCGGCGATCATCGCCGAGGCCAACGCCACGACCGTGGTCGACGACGGCTGGCGCGCCACGATGACCCAGGCCGGGCATCTGCTCATCGCACGAGTGGCCGCCGCCGCGCAGCCAGACGTGGGCACCGAGGCCGACCCTGTACTGCTGGAGATCTTCAACAACCTGTTCATGTCGATCGCCGAGCAGATGGGCTTCCGGTTGGAAGCCACCGCGCAGTCGGTGAATATCCGTGAGCGGCTGGACTTCTCCTGCGCGCTGTTCGACCCGCAGGGCAACCTCGTCGCGAACGCCCCGCACATCCCGGTGCACCTCGGCTCGATGGGCACCTGCGTCCAGGAAGTGATCCGCCGGCGCGGCGACCAGATAAAACCCGGCGACGTGTATGCGATCAACGACCCCTACCACGGCGGTACCCACCTGCCGGACATCACCGTCGTGACCCCGGTGTTCGACATCGCGGGCGAAACAGTGCTGTTCTTTGTCGCTTCTCGCGGCCACCATGCCGAAATCGGTGGAATCACACCGGGATCCATGCCGGCGAACAGCCGCGAAATCCATGAGGAAGGTGTGTTGTTCGACAACTGGTTGCTCGCAGAGAACGGACGCTTGCGGGAAGCCGAAACCCGTCGGCTGCTCACCGAGGCGCGCTTTCCGTCCCGTGATCCCGACACCAACCTCGCCGATCTGCGCGCACAGATCGCCGCCAACCAGAAAGGCGTCGAGGAAGTTCGCAAAATGATCGACGAGTTCGGCCTCGATGTCGTGCAGGCGTATATGCGCCATGTCCAGGACAATGCCGAGGAAGCAGTGCGGCGGGTCATCGACAAGCTTGACGACGGCGAATACCGCTACCAAATGGATTCCGGCGCAACGATCGCCGTCCGCATCACCGTGGACCGTGCCACCCGCAGCGCAACTATCGACTTCACCGGAACCTCGCCGCAACTGGACACGAACTTCAACGCGCCGTCCTCGGTGGCGACCGCCGCGGTGCTCTACATGTTCCGGACCCTTGTTGCCGACGACATCCCGCTCAACGACGGCTGCCTGCGCCCGCTGCGGATCGTCATCCCGGACGGGTCGATGCTGGCGCCGACCTACCCGGCCGCGGTCGTGGCCGGCAACGTCGAAACCTCGCAGGCGATCACCGGCGCGCTGTTCGCTGCGCTGCGGGTGCAGGCCGAGGGAGCCGGGACGATGAACAACGTCACCTTCGGCAACGACCGGTACCAGTACTACGAAACCCTGGGCTCCGGCTCGGGGGCCGGTGACGGGTTCGACGGGGCGTCCGTCGTGCAGACACACATGACGAACTCCCGGCTCACCGATCCCGAAGTCCTCGAATGGCGTTTCCCGGTGCTGCTGCGGGAATTCGCCATCCGGCGCGGCAGCGGCGGCGCCGGCCGATGGCGTGGCGGTGACGGCGCGATCCGCCGAATCGAGTTCACTGAACCCATGACCGTCAGCACGTTGTCCGGCCATCGCAGAGTCCCGCCCTACGGTATGGCCGGGGGCTCACCCGGCGAGCCGGGACGCAACCGGGTAGAACGCGCCGACGGCAGCACCGTCGAGCTGGCCGGGTGCGACTCAACCGAAGTCCGGCCCGGCGACATGCTGGTGATCGAAACCCCCGGTGGGGGTGGATACGGTGCAATCCCACAACAGCGCTCGCCATGAGTGCGAGAGAATTGCTCTCGACACCACCCCTGACGTGAGGCCTCAAGCGATGCACCAGCAATGGAGTCGACGCGGATTCCTGCGCGCTGCCGGGGCCGCCGGGCTGCTCACAGCCACCTCGGCGGCTTGCTCGTCGCACAAAGCCGAATCCAGCGACACCGCTGGCCAGCCGGTGACGATCACGCACGCCTTCGGTGAGACGACCGTGCCGGAGCCACCCAAGCGGGTCGTCAGCGCCGGCTACACCTGCCATGACGATCTGCTGGCCGTCGGAGTCGTCCCGATCGCGGTGACCAACTGGTTCGGCGACCAGCCGTTCGCCGTATGGCCTTGGGCCCAGCCCAAACTCGGCGACGCCAAACCCGTTGTCTTGAGCCTTGACAACGGAATCTCGATCGAGCAGATCGCCCGTCTCAAACCCGATTTGATCGTGGCCACCGATGCCGGGGTGGACGCCGACACCTACCAGAAGCTGTCGGCCATCGCTCCGACGATTCCACAGTCCGACGGCGACGCGTTCTTCGAGCCGTGGAAGGTCCAAGCGACCGCGATCGGCCAAGCGGTGTTTCAGAGCGATCAGATGAAGTCGCTGATCGACGGTGTGGACAAGCGGTTCGCCGATGTTGCGGACGCCAATCGGGGATTCAAGGGCAAAAAGGTGCTGCTACTGCAGGGCACGCTCTACCAGGACAACGCGATCGCGACGACGGGTTGGCGCGCCGAGTTCTTGACCCAGATGGGTCTGGTCATCGCCGAGGGCGTCAACGAATTCGCCGTCGATTCGCACCGCGCGTTCGTGCCGCGAGACCAGATCAAACCCGTGCTCGGTGCCGCCGATCTGCTTATCTGGACAACCGACAGCGAGGACGATCATGCGGCCCTCATGGCCGATCCCGACGCGGCGAGTCTGGCGTCGCGCAGCGTGTTCACCACCAAGGACCAAGCCGGGGCGATCGCCTTCGCCTCGCCGTTGAGTTACCCGCTGCTGGCCGATCAACTGCCTCCGATGATGGCCAAGATCCTGCACTAGAACCCGCCGGAGCCGACCGTCTGAGCGTTTGCTAAGGCACCTCTGGCAGTGCTCGAAAAGTTGTTTCCGCGCCGGTCATGCGGGGTTACTGTCGAGTAATGAGTGTGGCAATGGATCTGAGCCTCGCCGATATGGTTCTGGACTACGGCGATCAGGCCCTGCTGCTGCAATTCGACAACACCGCAGACGTATTGGCGTGGGCGGCAGCGCTGCGTGAGGCGGCGCTGCCCGGTGTGCTCGACATTGTCCCGGCCTCACGGACCGTGCTGATAAAACTCGACGGTCCGCGCTACCAGGGCGTCGTCCGTAACCGGTTGCGCAAGTTGCGGGTGAACCCCGACGTAGAGCCGACCGCTCCTCCGGAGGAGTGCACGGTGATCGACGTCGTCTATGACGGCGCCGATCTCGCCGAGGTGGCCGACCGTACCGGGCTGAGCACCGCGCAGGTCATCCACGCGCATACCGCTACCCGGTGGCGAGTCGCTTTCGGCGGATCAACGCCCGGGTTCGCATACCTGGTCGGCGGCGACCCGCGTTTGATCGTGCCGCGGCGCTGCGAGCCGCGGTCATCGGTGCCTGCCGGCGCGGTGGGCCTGGCGGGTGAATTCTGCGGGATATACCCGCGACGGTCCCGCGGTGGTTGGCAGCTGATCGGCCACACCGACGCCGTCGTGTGGGACATCGACCGGCCCACTCCGGCGCTGTTGACGCCGGGCATGTGGGTCCAGTTCCGAGCCGCTTAGGAGCCCGATTGTGACCACGCTGGAAATCCTGCGCCCCGGACCGTTGGCGCTTGTTCAGGATCTCGGCCGGGTCGGGCTGGCCGATCTCGGTGTCACCCGCTCCGGGGCGGCCGACCACCGTTCGCACACCCTGGCCAACCGGCTGGTTGCCAACCCCGACGACCGGGCCACCATCGAGGTGACCTTCGGCGGTTTTGCTGCCCGAATCCGCGGCGGCGACGTCGACATCGCGGTTACCGGTGCCGACACCGACCCGTCGGTCAACGGAATCCCGTTCGGCATCAACAGCATTCACCATGTCCGTGATGGGGACGTCATCTCGATGGGTTCCCCCTATGCGGGGCTGCGCAGCTATCTGGGGGTACGCGGCGGCATCGATGTCACGCCCGTGTTGGGCTCGCGCAGCTACGACGTTATGTCGGCGATCGGCCCACTGCCGTTGCAGCCCGGTGACGTGCTGCCGATCGGCGAGCACACCGACGACTACCCTGAGCTCGACCAGGCCCCGGTGGAGCCGATCGAAGAGCACCTGGTGGAACTGCTGGTGGTGCCGGGGCCGCGCGATGACTGGCTGGTCGATCCGGACGCGCTGGTACACACGATTTGGATGGCTTCCGACCGCAGTGACCGGGTGGGGATGCGGTTGGAGGGACGCCCACTGCAGTATCGGTGGCCGGATCGTCAACTGCCCAGCGAGGGCGCCACCCGCGGCGCGATCCAGGTGCCGCCCAACGGTTTACCGGTGATCCTGGGACCGGACCATCCGATAACCGGCAGCTATCCGGTGGCCGGAGTCGTCGCTTACCACAACATCGACAAGGTGGCCCAGATCCGGCCCGGCCAATACGTGCGGCTGCATTGGTCACGACCCCGGTCGCCGCTGGCGTCGGCGTCGAGCGCGGTGACAGCGGGGCGGTAAAGCTGGTAAACCAGCAGTGTGCGCACCCAGGTACACACCGCCCGCCTGGTTCACACTGCCGATCTCGACAACGAGACCTGGCAGAGTGCCCGCCGGATGGTCATCGACGCCTTCGCCGGTGAATTCTCCGACACCGATTGGGACCACGCGCTGGGCGGAATGCATGCTCTGATCTGGCAGCACGGCTCGATCATCGCGCACGGCGCGGTGGTGCAACGGCGACTGATCTACCGCGGGACCCCACTGCGGTGCGGCTACATCGAAGCGGTCGCAGTGGCCGAGGAATGGCGCGGTCAGGGGCTGGCCATCGCGATACTCGACGCGTGCGAACAAGTCATTCGCGGTGCTTATCCGCTTGGCGCACTGAGTTCCACCGACCGCGGACGGCGGCTCTACGCCGTGCGCGGCTGGCTGCCGTGGCGCGGGCCGACATCGGTGCTGACGCCCACCGGAACGGTGCGGACCCCCGAGGAGGACGGGTCGGTGTTCGTGTTGCCGGTCGGAGTCGAGCTGGACACCACCGCCGAGCTGACCTGTGACTGGCGCGACGGCGACGTCTGGTAGGTCTACCCGTATAGCCTGCCCATGATTTCGCCGGCGTCCAGCAACGTTCAGCGGTGAAGCACGGGAAGAGTAAAGACAATGGCTCACCAGCCCAGCACCAAGTGGGATCGTCGGTCGCGGAACGCCAAGGCCCGCCGTCGCCGGTTGATCGGTCTCGGCGCGAGTGCCGGGCCGTTTCTGGCGGCCGCGATGACCCCACTGGCCACCGCTCCGTTCAGACACTTATCACAGGCGCTGCGCGCCAAGCCAGCTGTGGATCCGTTCGGCGACCGCGGCCCAGCCCGGCTCGAGCATCATGTTGTGGCCCATGCCGGGAAAGATCTCCGCGTCGGTGCGGTAGGAACGCGCCAATGCACGCGCCGCCTTGACGGTAAAACAGCCGTCGTCTTCGGCACCCAGCACGAGCAAGGGTGTGGTCACCCGTCTGGGTCTGGGGACGTTGAACAGCAACGCATCCCACGCCACCAGTTGGCTTTCTTCCTGCAGCAGGCCGACGTACCGCGCGATGTCGGTTTCGGGGGTTTCCGGGGAGAAGAAGCGTTGGCGCGCCCGCGTGGGGGTGTTGACCATGTCTGACGATTTGCCGGTGATCATGGCTTTGGACATGAGCCACGAGTGCCGCTGCGTCTGTCGCAGCGTGAAACCGTGTATAGCTCGACAGGACACCGAGGCGAGCAAAACACCTGCCGGCGCCGTGCACGACTCCAGATATTTCTGTACCACGTAGCCGCCCATCGAGTGACCGATCAGCACCGGAGGCGTGACCAGGCGGCCCGCCACCGAGCGGACATCGTCGACATAGTCTTTGCAAGAACAGCTACGCAGGGACTTGGTGGTCGGGCTCTGGCCGTGGCCACGTAGGCTGACGGCCAGCGCACGATAACCCTTGTCCGCGAAGAAGTCCAGGAAGTATTCATCCCAGCACCATGCCCCGTGCCAGGCGCCGTGCACGAACAGCAGCGGGGCCGGATGCGCGGGCGTACAGATACCCTTGTCGATTACCTCGAGCTCAGTCGACGTAAAAGCGTCCGTTGACATTTCACAACCTAATCGTCACCGAGCGGGTGACTCGCCCCGTGCCGGGCCGCACCTGCACGGGGATATGAGTGCGGTGATGACTGTCCATGGCGGGTCCCTATCGTCGCTCCCAATCGCTGAGGGCAGTCTTGGACGCGGTCCGAAAACCTCGTAGCGTAGTCGGCTACTCCATTTGCGGAGCGGTACTGCCCGACAACGCCCTGGTCACCTGCAGCACGTCTGAGACAAGACCCGCACACATGTCAGGCCGAACTGGTCCGACTTGTGCCGACCCTGCGCTCGGTGTCTAGATGATGCGCAATTGCGCTACGGCGGCGTCGATATCCAACTCAGGCGACGGCTAAGGACTTTGGGACCGCAACCGCGCCTGCCAGCCCACACGGACAAGGGTCCCGTCGGGGTCGGATAATGCGAATTCGTACATCCCCCAAGGCTTTACTTCCGGGCCGCTGTTCGCGATGATCGCGTCGGCGACCCGGGCAGTCAGCTCATCGACAGCGCGGGTGAGGTGAACCGCCGCCCCGCGACCATCGTCGAGCATCCGGTAGTGGTCGTCTGCCGGATACTCCGATTGACTACGGGAGAAGCCCAATCGGCCATAAAACTCCTCGCTCGCATCGAGGTCCGTGCAGGGAACGATTGCGGTCAGGGTGTGACGAATATCCATATCGAGAATTCCTAGATGCAGCGGAAATCGAATCGGTTGGCAGACCAGTAGTTTGATGGAGCCTACACTTTCAGTCTCACGCGGCCCCTGCGCAGCCGTGAGCGGAAGTTCACCCCCGGGTCACGACACACACTTTTCGCGTAACACGGCGTTCCTACGGTGGCCGCATGCCACGCTCGCATTTGATCGCCGACTGGGACCCTGAAGACCGGGTTGCATGGGAGGCCGGAAACAAGAACATCGCCCGACGCAACCTGATCTGGTCGACGGTAGCCGAACACGCGGGCTTCTCGGTCTGGTCCATCTGGTCGGTGCTGGTGTTGTTCATGCCCGAGGCGGTATACGGGTTTTCGGCCGGCGACAAGTTCCTACTGGCCGCCACCGCGACACTGGTCGGTGCCTGTTTGCGCATCCCGTACACGCTGGCCACCGCGACGTTCGGTGGCCGCAACTGGACCGTGTTCTCGGCTTTGGTGCTGCTGATCCCGACCTTCGGCACGATCGCGCTGTTGGCCCGCCCCGGCCTTCCGCTGTGGCCGTACCTGGTGTGCGCGGCCTTGACCGGACTCGGCGGCGGCAATTTCGCAGCATCGATGACCAACGTCAACGCGTTCTACCCGCAGCGGCTCAAGGGGTGGGCGTTGGCCGTCAATGCCGGCGGCGGCAACCTCGGGGTGCCGCTGATCCAGGTGATCGGTCTGCTGGTCATCGCCACCGCGGGCAACACGCAGCCGTACTGGGTCTGCGCGTTCTATGTGGTGTTCTTGGCCGTTGCCGGGGTCGGTGCCGCGTGGTACATGGACAACCTCGACCACCACCGCATCGACGTCACTGCCATGCGGTCGATCCTGTTTGTGCGTGACACCTGGGTGATCTCGCTGCTCTACATCGGCACCTTCGGCTCGTTCATCGGGTTCTCGTTCGCGTTCGGCCAACTGCTGCAGATCAATTTCACCGCCGGCGGGCAAAGCGCGGCGCAGGCATCGCTGCATGCCGCCCAAATCGCGTTCATCGGGCCCCTGTTGGGATCACTGGCACGGGTATACGGCGGCAAACTGGCTGACCGCGTTGGTGGTAGCCGCACCACTTTCGTGGTGTTCGCGGGCATGATCATGGCCGCCGGCCTACTGGTCGTGGTCAGCACCCACGACGACCACGGCAGCGAGTTCTCGGACCGCGCCACGATGACGGGGTACGTCATCGGTTTCATCGCACTGTTCGTGTTGTCCGGGATTGGAAACGGCTCTGTTTACAAGATGATTCCGTCAATCTTCGACGCGCACAGCCGATCACTGAACGCCAGCGAAGCGCAGCGTCAGCAGTGGTCACGCGCCATGTCGGGCGCGCTGATCGGCTTCGCCGGCGCGGTCGGCGCGCTCGGGGGCGTCGGGATCAATCTCGCGCTGCGGCAGTCATATCTGGGCAGTGGGTCAGCGACGGCGGCATTGTGGACCTTCATCTCGTTCTACCTTGCCGCATCCGTGACAACCTGGGCGATGTACATTCGCCGACCGAGTTTGCCGCCCGCTCACATCGCCTTGCCGGAAACCGGCCTCACGAAAGTGTGACCGCCGTCGCATCACCTGAAAGATGTTGGGACGGAGCAGTATACCGCGACACAACGCCGCGCGAACGCTACCAGCATTCATACAGCTAACTGGAATACAACTTTCAGCGGTTGGCATCGAATCTGGCTTGACCCGGTTTTGGTTACTGGTGTGGAATTGCCCAATACGACTCCGATACAACGCGGTATGCCCGCAGACCGGGCGTAACAATCGAGCTTGCCGAGAGCCGGAGTTGTCGTGGCGGCGAGCTCCGGCGCACGGGGGTGCCGGACACGAACCAGATTTGGTCGTTCCGGCACCCCTGTGAGCGTAATGCTGTTGGGGTGCATTGGGATTCGAAAGGTAGTGCTGCATGACCCGCTCGCACAAGATCTTTGATTGGAATCCCGAGGACGCCGTTGCCTGGGAGGCCGGCAACAAAATCGTCGCCGGTCGTAACCTGATCTGTACAGTCATGTCGGACCATGTCGCATTCTCGATCTGGTCGCTGTGGTCGGTGATGGTGCTGTTCATGCCGCAAGAGGTTTACGGATTCACCGCTGCCGACAAATTCCTGCTGGCGGCCGTCGCCATGTTCGTCGGGGGATGCGTGCGGATCCCTTACGCAATGGGCATAGCGAAATTCGGCGGGCGCAACTGGACGACGTTTTCGGCGCTGATATTGCTGATCCCGACGGTCGCGACCATGCTGCTGCTCGCTCACCCCGGCCTGCCACTGTGGCCGTACGTGCTGTGCGCGGCGGCTACCGGGTTGGGTGGCGGCAACTATTCGGCATCGTTGGCCAACGTGAATGCCTTTTACCCACAACGGCTCAAGGGTTGGGCGCTGGCGGTCAACGCCGGTGGCGGCAACCTCGGGGTGGCGATCGTTCAGGTGGTCGGGCTGTTCGTGCTCGCCATCGCCGGCAACCGGCAACCGTATCTGGTGTGCGCGGTCTACCTGGTGCTGCTGGCGATCGTCGGGATCGCGGCGGCGTTGTTCATGGACAACCTGGACCACCGCATCGAGGTCGGCCACCTGGGTTCGATCCTGCGCGAGCGGCATACCTGGGTGATCTCGCTGCTCTACATCGGTACCTTCGGCTCGTTCATCGGGTTCTCGTTCGCGTTCGGCCGCGTGCTCTACATCAACTTTCTGGGCGGCGGACAAACCGCTGCGCAGGCGTCGCTGCACGTCGCACAGATCGCCTTCCTCGGGCCGCTGCTGGGTTCGCTGTCCCGGATCTACGGCGGCAGGCTGGCCGACCGGGTGGGCGGCGGCCGGGTGACCCTGGCCGCGTTCGCCGGAATGATCCTCGCGGCCGGGCTCCTGGTCGGCGTGAGCGTGTACGACGAGCACAGCGGTCCGGCTACCAGCGGTGCGGCGATGCTCGGCTACATCGTCGGCTTCGTCGCGCTGTTCGTCTTGTCCGGGATCGGCAACGGTTCGGTGTTCAAAATGATCCCGTCGATCTTCGAGGCGCGCAGCCGTGGTTTGGATGCCAGTGAATCCGAACGCCGCCACTGGGCGCGGGATATGTCGGGCGCGCTGATCGGATTCGCCGGGGCGGTCGGTGCGCTGGGCGGTGTGGCGATCAATCTGGCGCTGCGGCAGTCCTACGCGAGCACCGGTGAAGAGACCGCGGCGTTCTGGGTGTTTTTGGTGTTCTACCTGGGAGCTTCGGTGCTGACGTGGGCCATGTACGTGCGCACGCCCTCGTCGGCCACCGCGGTGCCCGGCGAGCACACGGCGCCGACCCGCAGCGCCGTGTAAACCAGCGCCCCGGCCGCGTGACGCCGGAGCAACTCGTCGGAAATTCCCAGGTAACGCTGCGGCAATCTGTCGGGCATACACACGTTTTATGGGTCAACCCGACTCGTTACCGCTTGCCGGTTACCGAGTGGCAGTGACGTCCGTGCATCGCGCCGACGAGCTGTGCGCGATGCTCTGCAAACAAGGCGCCACCGTCTGCGCCGCCCCCGCGATCACCAAAGTCGCACTGCACGACGACGACGAACTGCACCGCCACACCGAGGCGCTGGTCGCCCGTCCGCCAAATATTCTGATCGCCACGACGGGTATCGGGTTTCGCGGCTGGATCGCCGCTGCCGACGGGTGGGGGCTGACCGACCTGCTGCTCAAAGCCCTGGCAAGCGCCCGTATTGTGTCCCGCGGGCCGAAAGCCACCGGGGCACTGCGTGCCGCCGGGTTGCACGAGGAGTGGAGCCCGCAATCGGAATCCTCCCGTGAGGTGCTGCACTACCTGCTGGAGGCCGGTGTGCACGGTCGCCGGATCGCGCTGCAGCTGCATGGCGCCAGCGCGGACTGGGACCCGTTTCCGGAGTTTGTTGACGAATTACGTACGGCCGGAGCCGAAGTGGTGCCGGTCCGGGTGTACCGCTGGCAGCCCGCTCCACCGGTAGACTTCAACGCGCTGGTCGCCCAGATCGCACAGCGTCAGGTGGATGCGGTCAGCTTCACCTCGGCACCGGCGGTGGCGGCGACGCTACAGCGGGCCCGCGAAATGGGCATCTACGACCAGCTGCTGGCCGCGTTGCGCACCGACGTGCGTGCCATGTGCGTGGGCCCGGTCACCGCTCAACCACTGGTGCGCCTGGGCATTCCGACATCTTCGCCGCAACGCATGCGGCTGGGCGCGTTGGCCCGTCACATCGCCGACGAACTGCCGTCGCTGCGGTCCAGCACGCTGCACGCAGCGGGTCACGCCATCGAGATCCGCGGATCGTGTGTGCTCGTCGACGGCGCCATCAAGCCACTGTCGCCCGCGGGCATGGCGACGTTGCGCGCATTGGCGCAACGGCCGGGGGCCGTGGTCGCTCGCAGTGAATTGCTTCGGGTTTTGCCGGGCAACGGCAGTGACACCCACGCGGTCGATACCGCCGTGTTGCGCCTTCGAACAGCGTTGGGCGACAGGAACATCGTGGCAACCGTCGTCAAACGCGGCTATCGACTGGCCATCGACGAGCAATGGGACGTCGCATGAGCCGGATCCTGGTGGCGCACGGCACACGCCGCCCAGAGGGCATCGCCATGATCGGCGACCTCACTGAACAGGTCAGCACATTGCTGAATGACACCGTGCAGGTGGGATTCGTCGACGTGTTGGGACCCACGCCCACCGAGATACTCGCCAACGCGGCGGCCGGCGGCGAGCCTGCAATCGTGGTGCCGGCCTTTTTGTCCCGCGGATACCATGTGCGCACCGACCTGCCCGCGCACGTCGCGGCCAGCGGCCATCCCGACGTCACCGTCACGCCCGCGCTGGGGCCCAGCCCGCAACTGGCCATGATCGTGATCGACCAGCTACGTGAGTCTGGTTGGCGCCCAGGAGATTCGATCGTGCTGGCGGCGGCCGGCACGTCCGATCACGCCGCCCGCGCCGATCTGCGCAGCACCGCCAGGATGCTCTCCGCGCTGACCGGATCGGCGGTGGATTTGGCCTTCGCCGCAACCGGTGAGCCCACGGTCGAGCAGGCGGTTGCCCGGGCGCGTTCGAGGTCTACTCGCCGGGTAGCGGTCGCGTCCTACCTACTGGCCGAAGGCATGTTCTTCGAGCGGTCGCACCGCGCGGGTGCCGATCTGGTCAGCGCACCGCTGAGCGCTCACCCGGGCCTGGCCCGGCTCATCGCGAGCCGGTTTCAGGCGGCCCGCACCGCCGTTCCGGCCTGAAGGCGAGGAGACCGGCCGACGTGGACGGTGCCGTCGATCACGCGGACCGGGTAGACCGGCACCGCCACGGCGGGATCGTCGAGGCAGCGGCCATCGTCCAACGCGAAAGCCTGCTTGGCGATCGGTGACTGGACCACTGCTTGTCCGCGGCGGTCACCGACGATTCCGCGGGACAGCACCGCGGCGCCCGAGAACGGGTCGATGTTGCCCAGCGCACGTAATGATCCGTCGTCCAGCCGGAACAACGCCGCCTGCGACCCGTCGTCCAGCAGCACACAGACACCCCGGCCAGGGATCAGGTAGTCGTAATCACATGCTGTGGTCCAGATTTCGTCAGCGAATGTCGCCACGTCGGTCATGTCGTCTAACAGCGTCATGAGATCTCCTGACATTGACTATCCGATGCCTGCGGCATCGAAGGCATACCGATGGATACCGGCGCGGGCCTTTTGCGGCCGTTGTGCTCGGTGAAGGCCACCGTCGAATCGACGGCGTCGGGGGCGTTGACAAAGGAGACGAACCGCGACAGTTTGTCGGGGTCTTCCAGCACGCCTTTCCATTCGCATTTGTAGTTGGCCACGTGGCGGGCCATTGCGGCTTCGAACTCTGCGGCCAGCCCCAGCGAGTCCTCGCACACCACTTCGCGGACGTGATCGAGTCCGCCGTCGAGCGATTCGATCCACGGCGCGGTGCGCTGCAGCCGGTCGGCGGTGCGCACGTAGAACATCAGGAACCGGTCGATGTAGCGGATCAGTGTCGCCGTGTCGAGGTCGCTGGCCAGCAGCTGGGCGTGTTTGGGGGTCATGCCGCCGTTGCCGCCCACGTAGAGGTTCCAGCCTTTCTCGGTGGCGATCACCCCGACGTCCTTGCTGCGGGCCTCGGCGCATTCGCGGGCGCAGCCCGACACACCCAGCTTGATCTTGTGCGGGGCGCGCAGCCCCCGGTAGCGCAGCTCCAAGTCGATGGCCAGTTGCACCGAATCCTGTTGTCCGTAGCGGCACCAGTCGCTGCCCACGCAGCTTTTCACGGTGCGCACCGCCTTGCCGTACGCGTGCCCGGATTCCATCCCGGCGTCGACCAGCCGCTTCCAGATCGCCGGCAGTTGATCGACGCGGGCGCCGAGAAGATCGATGCGCTGGCCGCCGGTGATCTTGGTGTACAGGCCGAAGTCCTGCGCGATCTGGCCGATCAGGATCAAATGTTCGGGTTTGATGTCCCCACCGGGAACCCGCGGCACCACCGAATAGCTGCCGTTGCGTTGGATGTTGGCCAAGAAATGGTCGTTGGAGTCCTGCAGGGACGCCTGTTCGCCGTCGAGGATGTGTTCTGATCCGGTGGACGCCAATATCGAGGCGACGACGGGTTTGCAGATGTCGCAGCCTTTTCCGGTGCCGAAGCGCTCCAACAACTCGGAGAAGGTGCGGATCGAGGTGGCGGTGATGATCTCGAACAGCTCGGCGCGGGACTGACCGAAGTGCTCACACAACGCCTTGGACTGCTCGACCCCCTCAGCCTCCAACAACTGCTTGAGCAGCGGCACACACGAACCACACGACGTACCCGCCGCCGTGCAGGATTTCAGGCCCGCCACATCGGTGCAGCCGCCGGCGATCGCGTCGGTCAGCTCGGCCTTGGTGACGTTGTTGCACGAGCAGATCTGCGCCGAACCGGGCAGCGCGCCCACTCCCAGCCCCGTGGCACCGCTGCCTGGGGCCGGTGAAATCAGCGCGAGCGGGTCGCCGGGAAGCGCGGAGCCGACCATCGGCCGCAGCACCCCGTAAGCGCTGGCGTCGCCGACGAGAATCCCCCCCAGCAGAGTTTTCGCGTCGTCGGAGAGGACCAGCTTGGCGTAGGTCTGCTTGACCGCGTCGTTGACGACGACCTGCAGGCAGTTCTCGGTCGTGCCCATCGCGTCGCCGAAACTGGCGACGTCGACACCGAGCAGCTTGAGCTTCGTCGACATGTCGGGTTCGGGAAACTCAGCCGCACCGTCCAGCAGCCTGTCGGCGACCACCTCGGCGCTGGTGTACCCCGGCCCGACCAGGCCATAGCAGCGGCCCTCGATGGCCGCCACCTCTCCGATCGCATAAATATTGAAATCACTTGTCCGGCAGGATAAGTCGGTGAGCACGCCACCACGGTCGGCGATCGCCAGGCCCGCCGCGCTCGCCAATTCGTCCCGTGGCCGCACGCCTGCGGCGAAGATGACCAGGCCGGCGTCGATGACCTCGCAGTCCGACAGGTGTACGCGCAGCGATCGCCAGCCATCCAGATGCTCGAAGGATTCGATCCAATCGGTTTTCACATCGAGGTGCACCGAGATCCCGAGGTCGGCGATCATCCTGCCCAGCAGCGCGCCGCCGGCCTCGTCGAGCTGTTGGACCATCAGTCGCGGCGCCAACTCGACGATGTGGGTCTGCAACCCGAACCCGCGCAGCGCGTTCGCGGCCTCCAACCCCAACAGGCCACCGCCGATGACCACGGCGGTGCTGATGTGGCCGGCGTCGAGGGTGCGCTGGGCATCGGCACGGATGGCGTCCAGGTCGTCGAGCGTGCGGTACACGTGGCAGCCGGGCAGGTCGTGGCCCGGAACTGGGGGCACGAAGGCGTAAGACCCGGTGGCCAGCACCAGTTTGTCGTAGCCGAATTGCTTACCGCTGCTGGTGACCACCTGCCTGGCGGCCCGATCGATATCGGCGACCCGGGAGTTCAGCAGCAGCCTGACATGCTCGTCGCCGGTGTACTCGTTGCCGGGCAAGGCGAGCTGGTCGCGTTGCCAGTGTTGGGTGTAGCCGGTCAGACCCACCCGGTCGTATGCGGGGTCGGATTCCTCGGCCAGCACAGTGATTCGCCAGCGACCGTCGGTGTCTCGGGCGCGCAGCGCTTCAACGAACCGGTGGCCCACCATGCCATGTCCGACCACGACGACATCGCGCGTGGCGCAGGGATTTCCGACCGGAGCCATGTTCACGAGGCTAGGAATGCGATATTTCCGGGATGTTTCACATGATGTGCCCTCGTCGTGACGGTGATCTCACACTGAAACAAGTCGGCCTGGCTCACGTTCACTATGAGCGAACATCCAGGTGGAACTTAAGCGTAGGCGACTCAGGTTTTACCGGATAGCAGACCGACGCGGTGTCGGTCGCATCACGACGAGGAGAGAGCAATGAGCAACATCACACTGTGGTCGCGTCCTGCATGGGACCTCGACCGATGGCTGCGATGGGACACCGACCGGTGGCTGCAAGATTTCTTCGGGCCTGCGGCGGTGACCGACTGGTTCAAGCCGGTTTTCGGAGTTGATGGCTTCAGCCCGGCCGCGGAGATCGTCCGGGAAGGCGACGACGCGGTGGTGCGCCTGGAGCTGCCCGGTGTCGATGTCGACAAGGACGTGAACGTCGAACTCGTCGACGGACAGCTGGTCATCCGCGGCGAGCGCCGCGACGAGCACGCTGAGGAGAAGGACGGGCGCATGCTGCGCGAAGTCCGCTACGGCTCGTTCCACCGCTCGTTCCAGCTGCCGGCGCACATCACCGACGACGCGCTCAGCGCGTCCTACGACGCCGGTGTGCTCACCGTTCGAGTAGCGGGGGCTTACAAAGACCAAGCCGGCAAGGGCGCAAAGCGCATCGCGATCACCAAGTAAGGTTCGTGACACCAAATCCGGTGGGGCCCAACGGCTCCACCGGATTTGTCATGCCCAGCGGCGAAGAATCTCGTTGGCCCGCGCCGACAGCGCGCCCTGCAGGAACGGGCCGAAGCTGATCCGCCCGACACCCAACGGACCGAACGATGCCGGGTCGTCCTGGTCGGGCAGGGCGATCGCGTTGACCGGAAGCGGCAGCTCAGCACAGAAGCGCCGCAATGTTTCCGGCTGGTGGCGACCCACCGGGTACAACGCGTCGGCACCGGCCGCCGCGGCCTGTTTCAGCCGCGCCACCGCGCGATCGACCCGATCCGAGTCGTCACCGTCGTTACGCAAGAACAGATCGGTGCGGGCGTTGATCACGACGTGCACACCGGCCGAATCGGCAGCCGCGCGCAGGGCAGCGACCAACTCGGCGTGCTCACCCGCCGAGCGCAGTCGTTTGCCCTCGCTGTGCACGGTGTCCTCGATGTTGAGCCCCACCGCGCCCGCCCCGATCAACCCGTCGATCAGTTGCGCCGCCGGCAGCCCGTAACCCGATTCGATGTCCACCGACACCGGCGCCTGCACCGCGGCGGTGATCTGGGCGACCCGGCCCAGCAGGTCGTCGAAGGACATGCCCTCGCCGTCCGGCTTGCCCACCGAGTCGGCGACCGGGTGGCTGCCCACGGTGAGCGCGGCGAACCCGGCGCCGGCTGCCAGCTGCGCGGACCACGCGTCCCACACCGTCGGCAGAATTACCGGGTTGCCGGGCTGATGCAGCGCCAGCAACGCCGTTGCCCGGTCGGCCAGAGTCCTGTCGGTTGCCATCGCGACCTTTCGTCGCGCGGACGTGACTTGGCTCACCTCCGCTGCCTGAAGTGGATAGTATCGACAGCGAACGTACTGTGATCCATGACACCATCTGCGCAGGGAGATCCGTTGTCGAGCACTACTGAACTCGCCGAACTGCACAACCTCATCGGTGGTCTGCGGCGGTGCGTTACCTCGTTGAAGTCGCGATACGGCGATACCCCCGCGATGCGCCGCATCGTCAACGACGCCGAGCGGATCCTCAACGATGTCGAACTGCTCGACATCGACGCCAGCGAATTGGAGTTGACCTCGGTCACCCCGCCCTATTCGGGCGAGAAGATCGCGATCCCGGACACCGAATACGACGCCGAGTTCTGGCGCGACGTCGATGACGAGGGGGTAGGTGGTCACAGCAGGCTCTGACCACCCCCGCATTCGGGGCGCTCATATGTGACTTAGTACCCTCCAACGAGCCCCACCGAAGAGGATCACAGTAGATGAGCGCACCCACGGCGAACCGTCCTGCTACCGGCGTCTTCTCACCCAACCGCGCGCAGCTGCCGCAGCGCACGCTGCGCACCGACCGGTGGTGGAAGGCACCACTGCTAACAGACCTCGGGCTTGCTGCGTTTTTGATCTACGGTTTTGTCCGGGCGATGTGGGGCAGCGCCTACTGGGTTGACGACTACCACTACCTGACGCCGTTCTACTCGCCGTGCGTCAGTGCATCGTGTGTACCCGGGGCCAGCCACCTGGGCGTGTGGTTCGGCCACTTCCCGTGGTGGATGCCGTTGGGAAGTCTGGTGCTGCCATTCCTACTGGGCTTCCGGATCACCTGCTACTACTACCGACGGGCCTACTACCGATCGGTGTGGCAGTCACCGCCGGGATGCGCTGTCGCCGAACCGCATTCGACCTACACCGGAGAAACGCGGCTCCCGCTGATCATTCAGAACAGCCACCGGTACTTCTTTTACATCGCGCTGGTCGTGTCGGTGATCAATACCTACGATGCCATCAAGGCCTTCCACTCGCCGTCCGGATTCGGATTCGGTTTAGGCAACGTCATTCTCGTCGGCAACGTGACCCTGCTCTGGATCTACACGCTGTCGTGTCACTCCTGCCGTCATGTCACCGGCGGCCGGCTCAAGCACTTCTCGAAGCATCCAATCCGGTACTGGCTGTGGACGAAAGTCAGTGCGATCAACACCCGCCACATGGAGTTCGCCTGGATCACGTTGGGCACGCTGGTAATAACCGACTTCTACATCATGCTGGTGGCCAGCGGCACCATCAATGACCTCAGGTTTATTGGCTGACAAGACAAGCGAGGATTCATGGTTGAGGTCGAGCGGCACGCCTACGACGTAGTCGTGATCGGTGCCGGCGGCGCAGGTTTGCGTGCGGTCATCGAGGCGCGCGAACGGGGCCTGAAAGTTGCCGTGGTGTGCAAGTCCCTGTTCGGCAAGGCGCACACAGTGATGGCCGAAGGCGGCGCGGCAGCGGCGATGGGCAACGTCAACTCCAAAGACAACTGGCAAGTCCATTTCTGCGACACCATGCGCGGCGGCAAGTTCCTCAACAACTGGCGCATGGCCGAACTGCACGCCAAGGAGGCGCCGGACCGGGTTTGGGAGTTGGAGACCTACGGCGCGCTGTTCGACCGCACCAAAGACGGCCGGATCAGCCAGCGCAACTTCGGCGGGCACACCTATCCGCGGCTGGCCCACGTCGGCGACCGCACCGGCCTGGAACTCATCCGCACGTTGCAGCAGAAGATCGTCTCACTGCAGCAGGAGGATCACGCCGAACTGGGCGACTACGAGGCGCGGATCAAGGTATTCGCCGAGTGCACGATCACCGAGCTGCTCAAAGACGGCGACCGGATATCGGGCGCGTTCGGCTACTGGCGCGAGACCGGCCGGTTCGTGTTGTTCGAGGCACCCGCTGTGGTGTTGGCCACCGGCGGGATCGGCAAGTCGTTCAAAGTGACGTCGAACTCCTGGGAGTACACCGGTGACGGGCACGCGCTGGCGCTACGGGCCGGCGCGACGCTGATCAACATGGAGTTCGTCCAGTTCCACCCGACCGGCATGGTGTGGCCACCCAGCGTGAAGGGGATTCTGGTCACCGAAGGCGTCCGCGGCGACGGCGGGGTGCTGAAGAATTCCGAGGGCAAGCGGTTCATGTTCGGCTACATCCCCCCGGTGTTCAAAGGCCAGTACGCCGAGACCGAGCAAGAGGCCGACCAGTGGCTCAAGGACAACGACTCGGCCCGGCGCACGCCGGACCTGCTGCCGCGCGATGAGGTCGCCCGCGCAATCAACTCGGAAGTCAAGGCCGGGCGTGGTACCCCGCACGGCGGGGTCTACCTCGACATCGCCTCACGCCTGACGGCCGAGGAGATCAAGCGGCGGCTGCCGTCGATGTATCACCAGTTCATGGAGCTGGCCGGGGTCGACATCACCAAGGAACCCATGGAGGTGGGGCCGACCTGTCACTACGTGATGGGCGGTGTCGAGGTCGACCCGGATACCGGCGCGGCCATCGTCCCCGGGCTGTTCGCCGCCGGCGAGTGCTCCGGCGGGATGCACGGCTCCAACCGGCTCGGCGGCAACTCGCTGTCGGACCTGCTGGTGTTCGGCCGCCGCGCCGGGTTGGGCGCCGCCGACTACGTGCGGGCTCTGCACAGCCGCCCGGCGGTTTCCCAGGAGGCCATCGACGCCGCGGCCAAGCTGGCGCTGTCACCGTTCGACGGGCCCAAAGACGGTTCTCCAGAGAATCCGTACAAGCTGCAGATGGACCTGCAGGACACGATGAACGAGCTGGTCGGCATCATCCGCAGGGCCGACGAGATCACCCAGGCGTTGTCGCGGCTCGATGAGCTGCGGGAGCGGTTCACCAGGCTGCAGGTTGAGGGGCACCGTCAATACAACCCGGGGTGGCATTTGGCCATCGACCTGCGCAACATGCTTATGGTCAGCGAATGCGTGGCCCGGGCGGCGCTGGAACGTACCGAGAGCCGGGGCGGGCACACCCGTGACGACCATCCCGCGATGGAAGCCGAGTGGCGCAACACGCTGTTGGTGTGCCGGGCCGAAGGTGACCGCAGCCTCCCCCACATCAGCGTCAGCCGCCAGACGCAAGTGCCGATGCGACCCGACCTGCTGGAACTCTTCGAGATTTCCGAGTTGGAAAAGTATTACACCGACGGCGAGCTGGCCGAGCACCCGGGACGGAGAAGCTAATGACGTACAACGCCACCATGCGGGTGTGGCGCGGCGATGACACCGGCGGCGCACTGCAGAACTTCACCATCGAAGTCAACGAGGGTGAGGTGGTGCTCGACGTCATCCATCGCCTGCAGCAGACCCAAACACCCGATCTTGCGGTGCGCTGGAACTGCAAGGCGGGCAAGTGTGGATCGTGCTCGGCGGAGATCAACGGCAAACCGCGGTTGATGTGCATGACCCGCATGTCGACCTTCGCCGAAGACGAGGTGGTCACCGTGACGCCGCTGCGGACGTTCCCGGTGATCCGCGACCTGGTCACCGACGTGTCGTTCAACTACGAAAAAGCGCGTGAGATCCCGTCATTCGCCCCGCCCAAGGATTTGCAGCCCGGCGAGTACCGCATGGCGCAGGTCGACGTCCAGCGGTCGCAGGAATTCCGTAAGTGCATCGAATGCTTCCTGTGCCAGAACGTGTGCCACGTGATCCGTGATCACGAGGAGAACAAAGAGGCCTTCGCCGGCCCGCGTTTCTTCATCCGCCTCGCTGAGCTGGAGATGCATCCGCTCGATACCGCGGACCGGCGCGATCTGGCACAGGACGAGGCCGGCCTGGGATTGTGCAACATCACCAAGTGCTGCACCGAGGTGTGCCCCGAGAACATCAAGATCACCGACAACGCCATCATCCCGATGAAAGAGCGGGTGGCCGGCCACCGGTACGACCCGCTGGTGTGGCTGGGCAATAAACTGTTCCGCCGCTGAACGATCAGACGCCGAGTCGTCGGAAAACGCTGCGGTGAAACACGATTGGTGCCACGTCGGGGTTCACCCGGACGTCGCTCACCCGTAAGACGACGATCGTGTGATCACCGGCCGGGACCAGCTGTTCGATGCTGCTTTCCAACCACACGCTGGTCCCCTGGATGAACACGGCGCCGCTGCGGTTGACCACGGTTTCCAGCCCGGCGAAACGGTCGCCGGTCTTGGCGGCCAGCGTGCGCACGGCGTCGTCGTGCGCTTCGCCCAAAACGCTGATCCCCAGCGCGGGCACGCCTTTGAGCTTGGGCCATGTCGTCGAGGTGTTCTGCACGCAGAACGACACCAGCGGCGGATCCAGCGATACCGGAACGAATGTGCTCGCCGCCAAGCCCTCACGCACCCCGTCGACTTCGGCCGCGATCGCGACCACCCCGGTCGGAAAGTGACCGAAGGCGTCACGCAGCGACGACGGTGTCAGCTTGTCGGATTGATTCACCGGGCTTCATTCGTCTGGTGGGGTTTTCGCATCCTGACACTACCCGAGTAGCCGTGCGCTGCGGCAACATCGGGATGCGACCGCAATCTGCTTTTCCAGGCGTTGCGCCCATACACCGAGAAAATCGGATCCGACGGGTCCGCGCGGAAGCCGCTATCGGCTGAGAGGTGATCGGGCAGCGACAGCACGGGCAGGTGCGCATCTAATCGCGGATTGAAGAAATAGGGCACCGAGATCCGGTCGGCCGCCTCGCGCAGATTCACCCGGTGCTCGGTAGCCCGCAGATACCCCCCGGTGGCAACCTCCAACAGCTCGCCGATGTTGACGACGAACGCGTCGTCGCGCGCCGGGACGTCGATCCAGTCGCCCGCGGCGCTGCGCGGCGGGCGCACCTGTAGTCCCCGGGTGCCCGGCTCGGCCGCCAACAGCGTGAGCACCCCGGCGTCGCGATGTGCGCCCACTCCCTGCGAGGTGGGCGCACCGGCCGGATAGTGCACGATCTTGATCAGGGTGGCCGGTGTCTCGGCGAAGGCCGCATCGAAGATGTCGCCGGGGCTGCCCAACGCGGCCGCCCAGTGCCGCAACAGGGTGCGGGCGACCCGGGACATTGCCGCGTCCCACGACCTGATGATTTCGGGCAACTCGGGCAACCCGGCGGGCCACTGGTTGGGGCCCTGCAACCACAAGTAATCCGGCCTGCCCGGACCGCCGATCGGGGGCAGCTCCGGCCCGATGTCGAGCTGCTCACGCCAGTCCACCCGGCCACCGGTCAGCTCGCCGCCCATCCGGGTGTAGCCGCGGAAATGCGGACTGTGCACCATGGCGATGGCGTCCTTGTCGGCCTGCGGCAGCGCGAACAGCCGCCGCGCCGCCGCCAGCAGCTCGCGGGTGAGCCGCTGTGGCACACCATGGCCTGTCAGATAGCAGAAGCCGACGTCGTGGCCCGCCTCGCGCAGCTGCCTGCGCAGTGTGCCGGGGCGCGCGCTCAGATCGACCACAGGCAGGGTAGTGATGCTCGACACAGATGCCACCTGCCCATCATCACCGCTGGTGAGACGGCGCGCCACGGTCGCGATCAACGAGAACCCAACCGGTTGGTTGTTTAGCCGATGAAATTTAGCTCACACTGTGTTGCGTTCAAGTTACCGATGGGTATGCTTATCGCTGTTACTGGTGGGTAACTTAGCCCTAGTACCCAACCACGAGTGGCAGTCTCATCGAGGAGGACACGTGAGCCACTACAAAAGCAATGTTCGCGACCAGGTATTCAATCTGTTCGAAGTCTTCGGAGTCGACAAGGCTCTCGGGGAGGGTGCTTACAGCGACCTAGATGCCGACACCGCCAGCGAGATGCTCGCGGAGATCAGCCGACTGGCTGAAGGCCCCATCGCCGAGTCGTTTGTCGAGGGCGACCGTAATCCTCCCGTCTTCGACCCGGAGACGCACTCCGTGACGCTTCCGGAGGGGTTCAAGAAGTCGGTGCGCGCTGTGCTCGAGGCCGGCTGGGACAAAGTCGGTATCGACGAGGAGCTCGGCGGCATGCCGATGCCCAAGGCATTGGTGTGGGCCCTGCATGAGCATCTGCTGGGCGCCAACCCGGCGGTGTGGATGTACGGCGGTGGCGCCGGGTTCGCGGCGATCTTCTATCACCTCGCTACCGAAGAGCAGAAGAAGTGGGCCGTGCTGGCCGCCGAGCGCGGCTGGGGCGCCACCATGGTGCTCACCGAACCGGACGCCGGCTCGGACGTCGGCGCCGGCCGGACCAAGGCGATCAAGCAGGACGATGGTTCCTGGCACATCGAGGGCGTGAAGCGCTTCATCACGTCCGGTGACTCCGGCGACCTGTTCGAGAACATCTTCCATTTGGTGCTGGCCCGCCCCGAGGGCGCCGGCCCCGGCACCAAGGGTCTGTCGCTGTTCTTCGTGCCCAAGTTCCTGTTCGACTTCGAGACCGGTGAACTGGGCGAGCGCAACGGCGTGTTCGTCACCAACGTCGAGCACAAGATGGGTCTGAAGGTCTCCGCGACCTGCGAGCTGGCCTTCGGCCAGCACGGCGTGCCCGCCAAAGGTTGGCTGGTCGGCGAGGTGCACAACGGCATCGCGCAGATGTTCGAGGTCATCGAGCAGGCCCGGATGATGGTCGGCACCAAGGCGATTGCGACGCTGTCGACCGGCTACCTCAACGCGCTGGCCTACGCCAAGGAGCGTGTGCAGGGTGCGGATCTGACCCAGATGACCGACAAGACCGCGCCGCGGGTGACCATCACCCATCACCCCGACGTGCGCCGCTCGCTGATGACCCAGAAGGCCTACGCCGAGGGTCTGCGTGCGCTGTACCTCTACACCGCGACCTACCAGGACGCCGAGGTGGCCAAGGCCGTGCAGGGCGTGGACGCCGACCTGGCCGTCAGGGTCAACGACCTGATGCTGCCGGTGGTCAAGGGTGTCGGCTCGGAGCAGGCCTACGCCAAGCTCACCGAGAGCCTGCAGACCTTCGGTGGCTCCGGCTTCCTGCAGGACTACCCGATCGAGCAGTACATCCGGGACGCCAAGATCGACTCCCTCTACGAGGGCACCACGGCCATCCAGGCGCAGGACTTCTTCTTCCGCAAGATCGTCCGCGACAAAGGTGTGGCGCTGGCCCACGTGTCGAGCCAGATCGAGGAGTTCGTCAAGAACGAGGCGGGCAATGGCCGGTTGAAGGCCGAGCGGGCGCTGCTGGCTACCGCGTTGGCCGACGTGCAGGCGATGGCCGCGGCGATGACCGGCTACCTGATGGCCGCGCAGGAGGACATCAGCAGCATCTACAAGGTGGGCCTGGGCTCCGTGCGGTTCCTGATGAGCGTCGGCGACCTGATTATCGGCTGGCTGCTGCAGCGTCAGGCCGCGGTGGCCATCGAGAAGCTCGACGCCGGGGTCAGCGACACCGACCGGGCCTTCTACGAGGGCAAGATCGCGGTGGCGTCGTTCTTTGCCAAGAACTTCCTGCCGCTGCTGACCGGCACTCGTCAGGTGCTCGAGACGCTCGACAACGACATCATGGAGCTTGACGAGGCGGCCTTCTAGCCCCTCCACCAAGCACCGCCAACGCACGTTCCCCCATTTCATTGCGGAATGGGGGAATTTGTGTCTTGGGCAGCGCCACAATTCCTATACGGGGGGCCACCGCTGAATCCCCTCTTCCGAGCGGTGGCCCCCTCTAGCTGGCCGCCGTCTTGCGGCCAAATCACAGGGATGCTCCGCGCTGTCATCGGGTCGGGGGGTCGGACGACAACACGGAGCAATCCGCAAATCGGATAACCGCGGCGTCGGGTCGCTAAACCATTTCCCGACCATTGCCCGACTGCTGCCCGCGAAATTTCCCGCGGGCGGGTGTCAGGCTTCCAGGATGGCGGCCACTCCCTGGCCGCCGGCGGCACAGATGGAGATCAGCGCGCGCAGCGGCTTGCCGGCACCCTTTTGCTTGGCCTTCTTCTCCGCCAGTTGCTTGGCGGTCTGCGCGAGAATCCGCCCGCCGGTCGCGGCGAACGGGTGCCCGGCCGCCAACGACGAACCGTTGACGTTGAGCTTGGCCCGATCGATGGACCCCAGCGGGGCGTCCAAGCCCAGTTTCTGCTTGCAGTATTCCTCGGATTCCCACGCCTGCAGGTGCGCGAGCACCACCGAAGCAAACGCCTCGTGGATCTCGTAGAAATCGAAATCCTGCAGTTGCAGTCCATTTCTCGCCAGCAGTCGCGGCACCACATAGGTCGGGGCCATCAGCAGCCCGTCCGCGCCGTTGACATAGTCCACTGCGCCCGTTTCCGCGTCGACGAAATACGCCAACGGAGTCAGCCCGTGCTTTTCGGCCCAGTCTTCGCTGGACAGCAACGCCACCGAAGCGCCGTCGGTCAACGGCGTCGAGTTGCCCGCCGTCATCGTGGCGTCACCGGATTTCACCCCGAACACCGGCTTGAGCTGCGCCAGCTTCTCCACCGACGCGTCGGGTCGCAGGTTGTCGTCACGGTAGAGGCCCAGAAACGGCGTAACCAGGTCGTCGAAGAAACCCCGGTCGTAGGCCGCGGCCATGTTGCGATGGCTGGCCGCAGCGAGCTCGTCCTGGTCGCGTCGCGTGATGCCCATCTGCTTGGTGGTGATGGCCTGGTGTTCGCCCATTGACAGCCCGGTGCGCGGCTCGCTGTTCACCGGGATCTCCACGCCAAGGCTGGCCGGTAACTTGCCGGCCAGCTTGAGCCGCTCGACGTTGGATTTGGACCGACGCAGCCCCAGCAACGTACGGCGCAGGTTGTCGCCCAGACCGATCGGCGCATCGGAGGTGGTGTCCACCCCACCGGCGGCGGCGACCTCGTAGCGGCCGGCGGCGATGCCGTCGGCCGCGGCGATCGCCGCCTGCAGACCGGTGCCGCACGCCTGCTGAATGTCGAATGCCGGCGTGTAGGACGACAGCGCCGACCCCAGCACGCATTCGCGCATCAGGTTGAAATCACGGCTGTGCTTGAGCACCGCGCCACCGATCACCGCGCCCAGTTGCTCGCCGGCCAGATTGAACCGGTCGACCAATCCGGCCAGCGCCGCGGTGAACATGTCTTGGTTGGACGCCTCGGCGTAGGCGCGGTCGGAACGCGCGAACGGGATGCGGTTGCCGCCCAGGACGGCGACCCGGCGCTGAGTGCTCGTCTTGGTCGAAGAACTTGCAGTAGCCACGGTTATCTCCGTCGGTTGAGGGTTATTCGCGGTCTGGGACCCATAGTACCCACCGTTCTTACTCTGGAGTAAGTTAGGACTCCGATACCGTTTTCGATAGCAGGAACGCTCGACACGGAAGGCAACATCAGTGGCCCGCAAGCTTCCACCAGACCTATTCTCCCAAGTCGTCAACTCGGCCCCCGGATCGTTTCTGGCCAAGCAACTCGGCATCCCCCAGCCCGAGCCGTTGCGCCGCTACCGCGTCGGTGATCCGCCGCTGGCCGGCTCGCTGCTGATCGGCGGCCAAGGCCGGGTGGTTGAGCCGCTGCGCGCGGCATTGGACGCCGACTACGACGTGGTGGGCGCGAACCTCGGCGGCCGCTGGGCCGACTCGTTCGGCGGGCTGGTTTTCGACGCCACCGGCATCACCGCCCCCGCCGAGCTGACGGCGCTGTATGAGTTCTTCACCCCGCTGCTGCGCAACCTCGGCGCCTGCGGTCGCGTCGTCGTGGTCGGCACCACCCCCGAGGCGGCCGGCAGCACCGACGAGCGAATCGCCCAGCGGGCGCTGGAAGGCTTCACCCGCTCGCTGGGCAAGGAGCTGCGCCGGGGCGCCACCGTCGCGCTGGTCTACCTCGCGCCCGACGCCAAACCGGCCGCGACCGGCCTGGAGTCGACGATGCGGTTCATCCTGTCGGCCAAGTCGGCCTACGTCGACGGCCAGGTGTTCTACGTCGGCGCCGAGGATGCCACCCCGCCGGCGGACTGGGACCGGCCGCTGGACGGCAAGGTCGGCATCGTGACCGGCGCGGCCCGAGGCATCGGCGCGACGATCGCCGAGGTGTTCGCCCGCGACGGTGCACGGGTGGTCGCGATCGACGTCGAGGGCGCCGCCGAGGCTCTGGAGAAGACCGCAAGCCGGACCGGCGGCACCGCGCTGACACTCGACGTCACCGCGCAGGATGCCGTCGACAAGATCACCGAGCATCTGCGCGATCACTACAACGGCCGGGCCGACATCTTGGTCAACAATGCCGGCATCACCCGCGACAAGCTGCTCGCCAACATGGACGCTGACCGGTGGAACGCAGTGCTCGCGGTCAATCTGCTTGCGCCACTTCGGCTTACTCAGGGGCTGGTCGGCAATGGCAGCATCGGTGAAGGCGGCCGGGTGATTGGGCTGTCGTCGATGGCCGGTATCGCCGGCAACCGCGGCCAGACCAACTACGCCACCACCAAGGCCGGCATGATCGGCCTGACCCAGGCGCTGGCACCGGAACTCGCCGAGAAAGGCATCACCATCAACGCCGTCGCGCCGGGATTCATCGAAACCCAGATGACCGCGGCGATCCCACTGGCCACCCGCGAGGTGGGGCGCCGGCTGAACTCGTTGTATCAGGGCGGCCAGCCCATCGACGTGGCCGAGACGATCGCCTATTTCGCCAGCCCGGCGTCGAATGCGGTGACCGGCAACGTGATTCGGGTGTGCGGCCAGGCGATGTTGGGGGCGTGACAACCATGACCCAACCCAGTGGCCTGAAGAATCTGGTGCGCGCGGCGGCCGGGGCACTGCCGTTCGTGCCGCGAGGCGACCGGCCGCCCGACCGGACGTTGACAGTCAAAGACCTGCCCATCGACCGCACCAACGTTGCTGCCTATGCGGCGGTCACCGGGCTGCGCTACGGCGACAACGTGCCGCTGACGTACCCCTTCGCACTGACCTTCCCGACCATGATGTCGTTGGTCACCGGCTTCGATTTCCCTTTCCCCGCAATGGGATCGGTTCATATCGAGAACCACATCACTCAGTACCGGCCGATCGCGGTGACCGACACCGTCAACGTCCGGGTGCATGCGGAGAACCTCCGCGAACATCGCCGGGGTCTGCTGGTCGACCTGGTGACCGACGTCAGCGTCGGCAACGAGCCTGCTTGGCATCAGGTGACGACGTTTCTGCATCAGCAACGCACCAGCTTATCCGACGAGCCCAAACCGCCACCGCAGAAACAGCCAAAACTGCCGCCACCCAACGCAATCCTGCGAGTAACACCCAGCCAGATTCGCCGCTACGCCGCCGTCAGCGGGGACCACAACCCGATTCACACCAATCCGGTCGGCGCCAGGCTGTTCGGGTTCCCGACTGTCATCGCGCATGGGATGTTCAGTGCTGCAGCGGTTCTGGTGAATCTAGAGGGCAAGCTGCCCGATGCGGTGAGCTACTCGGTGCGATTCGGTAAGCCGCTGGTGCTGCCCGCCAGCGCCGGGCTCTACATCGAACAGGCGGACAACGGCTGGGACATCAACCTGCGCAACATCACCAAGCGCTACCCGTATCTCACCGGGACAGTGCGACCGCTGTGAATCCTGCGCGCTCTAGCCGGAGCTGGTGGTGGTTTCGCTCGGTGTCCCCCGCAGGCCCCGCCAGAACAGGTTGATCATCAGCTCGGCGGCTTCGTCGACGCCGGTGTCACCGGTACTGAGCCTGGTGGCCACCGCCTCGCCGGCTCCCACCAGTGCGACGGCCATCATCTCGAAATCGCTGTTCAGATCCGGATTTCGGGTTCCGGCTTCGAGCAGACGAGCCACCAAGTCGATGATCTGCTCGCGTCCCTCGCGCACGGTATGAGCAAACGCCTGCGAGCTGGTGGCCTGGGTGTACATCACCAGCCACGATGCCCGGTTGGTGTCGATGTAGCGCATGAACGACACGATGGCGTTGCGCAGCAGGTCCTTCGGGCGTTGCTCGAAGTCGATCTCTGAGCGGACGGTGTCGATGAAGCGAGCCAGTTCACGGTTCAGGCAGGCGCCGAACAACTCCTCCTTGGAGCCGTAATACAGATACAGCATCGGCTTGGAGATCTGCGCTTTCGCCGCGATCGCATCCATCGACGTTTCGTGGTAGCCGTTGATCGAGAACATCTCCACGGCGGCGTCGAGCATTTGCTGCTCACGGACGGCACGGGGCAGCCGCTTGGTACCACTTGCCATGTGTTGTCCTTCGTCGTCGCGCCGAAAGCCACTGACTCCAGCGTAAGCAATGCGCCACCGGGACACATCCCGGCTAGCCGCGGCAGCCGGCTTGCTGCTCCTTGATGGTCGCCATCCGCAGCACCGAGGCGTCGATCGCCAGCTGCGTCAACTCCCCCGCGGCCAACGCCTTCTCCAGCCGGTCCAGCACCGCGGGAACCTCGTCGGTGGTGACCCACAGCGCGACGTCGCTGCCGGCGCGCAGGGCAAGCAATACCGCATCCGGTACCGCGTAATGCTCGTTGATCGCGGCCATGCTGGACAGGTCGTCGCTGAACACCGGCCCGTTGAAGGGCGGACCCCCGTAACCGCCGTCGCGCAGCAGTCCTATCGCGGCCGGGCTCAGGCTGGCCGGCTGACCGTCGGTGAGGCCGGGCACCACCAGGTGACCGATCATCACCCCGACCGGCGACGCGGTGGTCAGTGTGCGGTACGGAACCAGGTCGTCGGCTTGCAGCTGGTCCAGTGGCGGGGTGCTCACGCCGCCGGTATGCGAGTCGCCCGAGCCGTGCCCGTGACCGGGGAAGTGCTTGAGGACCGGCAACAGCCCGGCGTCGCGCAGCCCGCGCGCATACGCCCCGGCATAGTCGGTGACCAGCGCCGGATCCGAACCGAATGACCGGTCGCCGATCACGGTGCCGTCCGGCGCGTCGGTGACATCGACGACCGGCGCGAAGTCGATGGTGATCCCCACACCGCGCATCTTGTGGCCGCGATCCAACGCCAGGCCGTAAACCTCGTCGACGCTTTGGGTTTGGGCCAGCACCCGCGAGGACGGCGCCGGCCCGATCAGCGACGACAGCCGCGACACCCGGCCGCCTTCCTCGTCGACGCTGACCGCCAGCGGTAGTGGGCCCGCGCTGCCGGTGATGGCACGCAACGAGCCGTCGCTCAGCATCGACAGGTCGGTCCAGCTGCCGATGAAGATCCCGCCGACATGATGGTCGGCCACCACGGTCTTGGCATCCGCGGCGTCACGCACGCCCACCATCAGCAGCTGCGCCAGCTTGTCGCGGGCCGACAGCCCGGCCACGATGGCCTCCGGATTGCCACAGGTCGGTGGTCGGCCGGCCGGAGCCGGGGCCGCCGAAGACGACGACGCGGGCGGTTTGGCGGTGCCACACGCCGTGATCAGCGCCGCCACAGTGACCGCCACAGTGATGAGGACAGCCGGGACGCGGGGGAAAGCCATCGGGCCATGCTGTCACGGCGCTCCCGGGCGGATGCAGCCTGCTAGGTTTGGCGACAAGCATCGCCGCAGATTTCCCAACGCTGAGGAGCCACCCGATGAACCGGTTCGTTGCGCCCGCTGCCGCCAGCATCGTGGTCGGCCTGCTGCTCGGCGCTGCCGCGATCTTCGGGATCACCCTGATGGTGCAGCAGGACAGCAAGCCACCACTTCCGGGCGGGGATCCCCAGTCGTCGGTGCTCAACCGGGTTGAGTACGGCAACCGCGCCTAACCCGAGCGCGCCCGCTGCCGAAGCGGCCGCGGCACCGCAAGCGGCGCCGTTGTCGCGGCGGTGGCTGTGGTTGGTCGGGGCGCTCGCGCTGGTTTTGAGCTTCGCCCAGTCACCCGGGCAGATCTCCCCCGACACCAAGCTCGACCTCACCGCCAACCCGCTGCGCTTTCTGGCGCGCGCCACCAACCTGTGGAACAGCGAACTGCCGTTCGGGCAGGCGCAAAACCAGGCCTACGGCTACCTGTTCCCGCACGGCACGTTCTTCCTGGGCGGCCACCTGCTGGGGCTGCCGGGCTGGGTGACCCAGCGGCTGTGGTGGGCGCTGCTGCTCACCGTCGGATTCTGGGGGCTGCTGCGGGTCGCCGAGGCGCTCAGAATCGGCACACCGGCGTCGCGGGTGGTTGCCGCGACCGCGTTCGCGCTGTCGCCGCGGGTGCTCACCACCCTGGGCTCGATTTCGTCGGAAACCCTGCCGATCATGCTGGCGCCGTGGGTGTTGTTGCCGACGATCCTGGCGCTGCGCGCCGAACCCGGCAGGTCGGTGCGGCGGCTGGCCGGGCAGGCCGGGCTGGCGGTGGCGCTGATGGGCGCGGTCAACGCGATTGCGACGCTGGCAGGCTGCCTGCCCGCCGTGATCTGGTGGGCCTGTCACCGGCCGACCCGGATGTGGTGGCGCTACACCGCCTGGTGGTTGGTCGCGCTGGTGTTGGCCATGACGTGGTGGCTCGCCGCGCTGATCCTGATGGCCCGGATCAGCCCGCCGTTTCTGGATTTCATCGAATCCTCGGGCGTCACAACACAATGGTCGTCGCTGGTGGAGGTGCTGCGCGGCACCGACAGCTGGACACCGTTCGTCGCACCGACCGCGACCGCGGGCGCGCCGCTGGTCACCGGCACGGTGGCCATCCTGGCCACCAGCCTGGTGGCCGCGGCGGGTCTGGCAGGTCTGGCCATGCGCGCGATGCCCGCCCGGGGCCGGCTGGTGAGCATGCTGCTGGTCGGGGTGGTGTTGATCGCCGCCGGTTATTCGGGTCGGCTGGGGTCGCCGGTGGCCCATCAGGTACAGGCGTTTTTGGACGCCGCCGGCGCGCCGCTGCGCAATGTGCACAAGCTGGAATCACTGATCCGCATCCCGCTGGTGCTCGGTCTGGCGCAGCTGCTGAGCCGGATCCCGCTGCCCGGTAGTGCCCCGGCCCGGGAATGGATCCAGGCGTTCGCGCACCCGGAACGCGACAGACGCGTCGCCGCCGGGATCGTCGTGCTGACCGCGTTGATCGTCGGCACGTCGCTGGCATGGACTGGTCGGCTCACCCCGCCCGGCACGTTCCGCGCCATCCCGCAGTATTGGCACGACGCCGCGAGCTGGCTCGACCAGCACAACACCGGTGGGCGGGTGCTGGTGGTCCCCGGCGCGCCGTTCGCCACCCAGGTGTGGGGTACCAGCCACGACGAACCCTTGCAGGTATTGGGCGAGCGCCCATGGGGGGTGCGTGACTCGATCCCGCTGATCCCGCCGCCGGCCATCCGGGCGCTCGATTCGGTGCAACGCCTGCTCGCTGCCGGCCGGCCATCCGCGGGCCTAGCCGATACCCTTGCCCGCCAAGGGATTTCATACATCGCGTTGCGCAACGATCTGGACCCGGAGACGTCGCGCTCGGCCCGCCCGATTCTGGTGCGCCGCGCCATCGCGGGGTCGCCGCGGCTGGAAAAGGTGGCGCAGTTCGGTGCGCCGGTCGGCCCCGGCCCGGTGGCGGGGTTTGTCAGCGACAGTGAACTGCGACCGAGATATCCGGCGGTCGAGATCTACCGGGTGAACGCCGCGGATCCGGGCACGCCGTACCTGGCCGACCTCGACCGGCTGCCCCGCGTCGCCGGCGGGCCCGAGGTGTTGCTGCGCCTCGACGAGCGACGGCGACTGCAGGGCCGCCCGGCGCTGGGCCCGGTGCTGCTGGCCGCCGACGCCGAGCGCGCCGGGCTGCCCACGCCCGAGGTCACCGTCAGCGACACCCCGGTCGCGCGGGAAACCGACTACGGCCGCGTCGACAACCATTCCTCGGCCATCCGCGCCGCCGGCGACGCCCGGCACACCTTCAACCGGGTGCCCGACTACCCCACCCCGGGCGCCGAAACCGTCTACGGCGGCTGGATCGGCGGGCGGCTCACCGCCTCCAGCTCGTCGTCCGATGCGACCGCGCTGCCCGACGTCGCGCCGGGGAGCTCACCCGCCGCCGCGATCGACGGCGACTCATCGACCGCGTGGGTCTCCAACGGGCTGCAGTCGGCCGTCGGGCAGTGGCTCCAGGTGGATTTCGACCATCCGGTGACCAACGCCGCCATCACGCTGACGCCCAGCGCCACCGCCGTCGGCGCGCAGGTTCGCCGCATCGAGATATCGACCGTCAACGGCACCACCACGCTGCGGTTCGACGAGGCCGGCAAGCCCCTCACCGCGGCGCTGCCCTACGGCGAAACACCGTGGGTGCGAATCACCGCGGTCGGCACCAGCGACGGGTCGGCCGGTGTGCAGTTCGGCATCACCGACCTGTCGTTCACCCAGTACGACGCGTCCGGCTTCGCTCACCCGATCGACCTGCGGCACAGCGCGCTGGTTCCCGCGCCTCCCGGCGGCGCGGTGGCGGGCTGGGACCTGGGACCGGAGATGCTGGGCCGGCCCGGCTGCGCCCGCGGCCCGCACGACGTCCGGTGCGCGGCGTCGATGGCGCTCGCCCCGGAAACCCCGGCCACCTTCAGCCGCACCCTGAGCGTGCCGCGGCCGGTGTCGGTGACGCCGACGGTGTGGGTGCGGGCTCGGCAGGGCCCCAAGCTGGCCGACCTGGTCGCCGAGCCGGACACCACCCGGGCCCGCGGCGACTCGGATCTGATCGATGTCCTGGGCTCGGCGTATGCGGCCACCGACGGCGATCCGGGCACCGCCTGGACGGCGCCGCAGCGGGTGGTGCAGCACAAGACGCCACCCACGTTGACCTTGACGCTGCCCCGACCGGCCGAGGTGGCCGGGCTGCGGCTGGTGCCCAGCGGGTCGGCGGTGCCCGCGCACCCGACCCTGGTCGCCATAGACCTCGGCGACGGCCCGCAGGTGCGGGAACTCAGCTCGAACGACGGGTCCGCACAAACGGTGCGGCTGCACCCGAGAGTCACCGACACCCTCACCGTCAGTTTGCTCGACTGGGACGACGTCATCGATCGCACCGCGCTGGGGTTCGATCAGCTCAAGCCACCGGGGCTGGCCGAGATCGCTGTGCTCGACAGCGACGGCCACCCGATTGCGCCCGCCGACGCCGCCCGCAACGGCGCGCGGGAGGTCACCGTGGGCTGCGAGCGCGGCCCGGTCGTCGCGATCGCCGGCCGGTTTGTGCACACCGCGATCACCACCACGGTGGCCGCGCTGCTGAACGGCGACCCGGTGATCGCCCAGCCCTGCGAGGACCGGCCGATCGAGCTGCCGGCCGGTCAGCAGGAACTGTTGATCAGCCCCGGCGAACAGTTCATTGTCGACGGCGCCGAATTGTCGGAATCCGAAATATCCGGTGCCACAACGGTTCCCGTCGATACCGGCGAATGGGGGCCGGCGCATCGGCAGGTGCGGGTGGCCCCGGCATCAGCCTCGCGGGTGTTGGTGGTGCCGGAAAGCATCAACCGCGGCTGGGTGGCGCGCACCAGCGCCGGCGACCGACTCGAGCCGGTTGCCGTCAACGGCTGGCAACAGGGCTGGGTGGTACCGGCCGGGACCTCGGGCGTCATCACGCTGACGTTCGCGCCCAACTTTGCCTACCGGGTCGCGCTGGCCGGGGGTCTGGCGCTGCTGCCGCTGCTGGCGTTGCTGGCGCTGTGGCCGGCCAGGCGAAAACCGCGCCAGGATGCACCGGCTCCGCCCTGGACGCCCGGCCGGTGGGCGGTGGTGCCGGTGCTGGCGGCCGGCGCGGTGATCGCCGGCGCGGCGGGTGTCGTGGCGTTCGGCGCCGCATTCGCCCTGCAGTGGGCCAGGCGACGCGACATGGTGTCCGTCGCGCTCAGCGCCGGCGGGCTGATTGCCGCTGGGGCCGCGTTGTCGCGGCACCCGTGGCGATCGGTCGGCGGATATGCCGGACACTCTGCCGTGGTGCAGCTGCTTGCACTGATCTCGTTGGCCGCGCTAGTAGCGTCGGTGGTGGTATTGCAACCAGGCGAAGCGCGAGAATAGACGTCCACCGTCGCCGGGAGTGCGAACATGGAATGGTTCGGCGCACCTGAATATTGGCTGGGCAGGCTAATACTCGAGCGCGGCATCGCAGCCATCTATGTGGTCGCGTTCATCGCCGCGGCGCGGCAATTCCGCGCACTGATCGGTGAGCACGGCATGATGCCGGTGCCGAAGTACTTGGCCGGAGTCTCTTTTCGGCGAGCGCCCAGCATCTTTCACGCGCACTACTCCGACCGGTTTTTCGCCGCCGTCGCGTGGTTCGGCGCGGCATTGGCCGCGGCGATCGTGGCCGGCGTTACGGGTCTGGTGCCGTTATGGGCCGCAATGCTGATGTGGCTGCTGCTGTGGGTCCTTTACCTCTCGATCGTCAACGTCGGGCAGACCTGGTATTCGTTCGGATGGGAGTCGCTGCTGCTGGAGGCCGGGTTCCTGGCGATCTTTCTGGGCAACGAGCACATCACACCGCCGGTGTTGACGATGTGGCTGGCGCGGCTGCTGCTGTTCCGGCTCGAGTTCGGCGCGGGCCTGATCAAGCTGCGCGGGGATCGCTGCTGGCGCGACCTGACGTGCCTGTATTACCACCACGAGACGCAACCGATGCCGGGACCGCTGAGCTGGTTCTTCCACCACCTGCCCAAACCGCTGCACCGAATTGAGGTGGCCGGCAACCATTTCGCGCAGCTCGTGGTGCCGTTCGGGTTGTTCGCCCCGCAGCCGGTGGCAAGCGTGGCGGGGACGATCATCGTCATCACCCAGCTGTGGCTGGTCGCCTCCGGTAATTTCGCCTGGCTCAACTGGCTGACAATTGTGTTGGGCGCCAGCGTGATCGACACGTCCTGGTGGGCAGCGGTAGTGCCGATCCCGCAACCGCCCGCGATGACGGACGCGCCGAACTGGTTCGCCGGGTTGGTGATTGCGTTCGCCGCGCTGTCGCTGTTCCTGAGCTATTGGCCGGCGCGCAACATGCTGTCTCGTCGGCAGCGAATGAACATGTCGTTCAACCCTTATCACCTGATCAACACCTACGGCGCCTTCGGCAGCATCAGCCGCGTTCGCCGGGAGGTGGTGCTCGAAGGCACCGACGAGCCGACGATCACCGAGCACACGGTGTGGAAGGAATACGAGTTCAAAGGCAAGCCGGGATCGGTACGTCGGCTGCCGCCGCAATGGGCGCCGTATCACCTGAGGCTGGACTGGCTGATGTGGTTCGCGGCGATCTCCCCGCACTACGCCTACCCATGGTTGCGCGCGCTGCTGGTGCGATTGCTGGAAAACGACCCGGCGACGCTGCGGCTGCTCAAGCACAACCCCTTCGGCGAGTCGCCGCCGAAATTCGTGCGGGCCCAGCTCTACCGCTACCGCTTCACCACCTGGCGAGAACTGCTGCGCGATCGGGCGTGGTGGCATCGCACCCTCGAAGGCGCCTACCTGCGCCCGGTTGCGCTCGAAAAGCTACAATCCGGACGCTAGATGGTTAAATTCTCCGCAGAAGCGGAGGAAATTCGGGATAGCATCCGCGGGTCAGAATCAGAGCTAGTACCTTGACGGGCACCGAGGAGTACTCGCGCGCCGATAAGGAGACAGCGAAATGCCCCGTCGTGGCCGCACCCGGCAGCGTCGTCGATCGACCGCGACCAAGGCGGCCCGCCGCGGGGTCGCTGTCGGCGCGGCCGCCGGCGCGTTCCTGGCGTTCGGCGTCTCGCCGCCGGCCACCGCCGATGCGGACCTGTTCGACCTGATCGTCGATCCCATCGTGGATTTGATGTCGGGCACGTTCACCGTTCCGGACAGCCTGCTCGACAGTTCGGCCGGTTCACCGGAGCCGCTGCTGGCCGCGGCGCTGCCGGCAGATTCGATGACGGACCTGTGGACCCAGATTCACGCCGCCGGCCAGAGCTTTATCGAGGATCCGGCGAACGCGGAATTCCTTGCCGGCATCAACCAGCCGTTCGTCGAGTGGTTCGGCCGCGAGCTGATCGGCAACGGCCTCGACGACTTCACCGGTTCCAACACGTCGGTGTTCGGCAGCACCGGGCTGTTCGGCGACCTCGGCGACGGCGGATTCCTGTTCGGCGACGGCGGGGACGGCGCGGCGGCGGTGGTGTCCGGCGGGCACGGCGGAGACGGTTTCGCGGGCGGCGACGGCGGCAACGGCGGCGACGGCGGGGCCGGCGGTAACGGGACGACCGACGTGGCCGACTCGGCCGGCGGAGCCGGCGGCGGGGGCGGCCACGGCGGCAGCGCCGCGCTGGGATCGGGTAACGGCGGCGCCAACGGCACCGACGGTATCACACCCGGCAGCGGGGGCGGCGGCTGCGGCGGCGGACCCGGTGTGGGAGGTCCGGGTGGCCCGGGCAGCGGGACCGGCAACTGTTAGCCGATACGGTCGGGGCGGCTGTAGACGTTCATGGAATCCCCCCGCAGGAAAGCCACCAGCGTCAGGCCGGACTGGCCGGCGAGATCGACTGCGAGCGACGACGGCGCCGAAACGGCTGCCAGCACCGGGATTCCAGCCATGACGGCCTTCTGGGTCAACTCGAACGAGGCGCGTCCGCTGACCAACAGCACCGTGCCGGTCAGCGGTATCCGGTCCTGCTCGACCGCCCAGCCGATCACCTTGTCCACCGCGTTGTGACGGCCGATGTCCTCGCGGACCACCAGCATGGTCGCGTCCGCGTCGAACAACGCGGCTGCGTGCAGACCGCCCGTACTGGCGAAGACATCCTGGGCCGTGCGCAACTTCTCGGGCATGCCCGTCAGCGCCGCGGCATCGACGTGCACCGGATCGTCACCCGGACAGTACCGGCTGACCAATTCCACCGCTTCCAACGAGCCCTTACCGCAGACACCACACGAGGATGTGGTGTAGAAGTTACGGGCGACACCCACCTCGGGCATCGGCACGCCGGGGGCCAATGTGACGTCGAGCACGTTGTAGGTGTTGAGGTTGCCCGCTTCTGCACCGCGACAATACCGCACGGTCAGCAAGTCGTCACGACGTGCGATCACGCCCTCAGAAAGCAAAAACCCTTGCGCCAGTTCGAAATCCGATCCTGGCGTGCGCATCGTAACCGTCAACGGGCTGCCGTTGAGCCGGATCTCCAGTGGTTCCTCGACCGCAAGGGTTTCGGGTCGCTCGGCAGCACGACCCGACGTGAGGTGACTGACGCGCCGGCGCGTTGTTACTCGGCCCATGGGACTTCGGGGCGCTCGGTCATGCAACCGAATGTACTTGAGTTGATATGAAGGAACCCATGGCGCATAGCTGCTCCGCCCTGTCGGGCGTCGACGTGCTGATCGGTATCGACGACACCGACAACCAGTGGAGCCCCGGAACGGGGCGGCGCGCCCGTGCCCTGCTGCGCGAACTCGCCGCGGCAAACCTCGGTACAGCCGCCGGAGCTACTCGGCATCAGCTCCTGGTCGACGACCGAATCCCCTATACTTCACACAATTCCAGCGCATGCCTGGCCTGGCGCAGCCCCGAGGACAATCCCGACGCCGTCGCGGCACAGATCATCGAGCTGGCCGGTCAGTTCCTCGAACGAGTCTGTCCAGCGGACGCCGATCCCGGTCTCGCCGTGGCCATCCCCGGGCTGCTCGGCGAAAACGCCGAGATGCTAGTGGAGTTCGGATATCGCGCGAAGCAAGAAGTGCTGCACGCCGGACAAGCCCGTGAACTTGCCGCCGAGCTCGGCGTGCATCTATCCGGACACGGCGGCACCCAGGACGGGGTACTCGGCGCGCTAGCGGCGATCGGGCTGCAACTGTCGGGCAACGACGGGCTGTTCATCACCCTGCCGGGCATCGAAGAGCTCCCCTACGAGGCCACCATCGACGACCTACATGCGCTGACACCCATCGACCTCGCCCGCGACGGAGCACGTCAACAGCCCAAGCCGGGCGAGCTCATCGAACTCGGTGACTGGGTCCGCCCGGTATTACTCGACAACCGCGCAGTGCTGTTACTCGAGCCGCCCAAGCCGCAACCCGACGGTCGGCGCCTGTGGCGGACGGCACCACGTTCCGTCGTCAAACAACACTGAGGTCACTTGACTCCCGGCATGTGCTTCAACAAGCGCAGGCCGCGGGACATGATCCGCGCATAGCGGCGGGGATGCAGCCCCGGCGGCACTCCGACAGGCAGCAGTCGCTCGACCGCAATCGTCTGGGACTCAGTGTATTTGAGAATGCCGTGCTCGCCGTGCCGGCGCCCCAGACCAGATGCCTTCATGCCACCCATCGGGGCGTCCACCGACCCCCAGGCCGCCGCATAGGCCTCGTTGACGTTGACGGTGCCGGCTTGTAGCCGGGCCGCGACGTCCCGGCCGCGCTTGGCATTCGACGTCCAGACGCTGAAGTTGAGGCCGTAGTCACTGTCGTTGGCCTTCGCGATGGCCTCCTCCTCGCTGTCGACGCGGTAGAGCGAAACCACCGGCCCGAACGTCTCGTCAGCGAACGCGGTCATGCCTTCGCGCACCCCGGACAGGATTGTCGGCTCGTAAAAATACGGGCCGATGTCGGGACGGGCCCGGCCACCGGCCAGCACCTCGGCACCCTTGCTCACCGCGTCGTCGACGTGACGACGAACCGTCTCGAGTTGCTTCTCCGAGATCAACGACCCCATGTCGGCCGAATAGTCAAGTTCCGCAGACAGTTTCAGTGCTTTAGCAGCTTCCGCGTAGCGTTTCGCGAAATCATCCCACAACGAACCGGGCACATAGATCCGCTCCACCGAGATACACAGCTGCCCGGCGTTGGAGAACGCGGCCCGCACAGCGCCGGACACCGTCTTGTCGACATCGGCGTCGTCGAGCACCAGCAACGCATTCTTGCCGCCCAACTCCATCGAGCAGTCGATCAGCTGCTGACCGGCCTGCGCAGCGACGGTGCGGCCCGTCGCGGTTGAGCCGGTGAACATCAGGTAATCGGACTGCTCGATGATCGGCGTGCCCAACTCGGCACCAGAACCTGTGACCACCTGCACCAAACCCGCTGGCATGCCGGCCTTCTCGAGCATTCGGACCGCCCACAGCGCCGAAAACGGGGTCTGCTGATCGGGTTTGGCCAATACGGCGTTGCCGGCGACGATCGCCGGGATCGCGTCACTGATCCCCAGAGTCAGCGGGTAGTTCCACGGCGAGATGATGCCGACCAGCCCCTTGGGGTGGTGCAGTTCGGTCACCTGCGTCAGCACCAGCTGCACCCCTTGGCGGCGCTTGGGACGCAGGTAGCCTTCGGCGGTGTTGGCGTAGTAGCGGGCGGTCACGCAGACGTCCATGACCTCCTCGAACGCGTGCCGGCGCGCCTTGCCGTTCTCGAGTTGAATGAGATCGAGAACCTCGTCTTGGTGTTGCAACACCAGATCGTGGAAGCGCCGCAGCACGGCCGCACGTTCGCGGATCGGCCGATTGGCCCAGTCGCGCTGAACGGCGCGACCACGTTCGGCCGCGGCGATCACGTCATCGCTGGTGCAGCGCGGGACGCTGCCCAGGAGTTGTCCCGTCATCGCGTTGGTCACCTCGAGGCGGGAATCCGGGTTGGCGGCGTCGACCCGGCCGGCCAGCTCGTCCAATAGGACCGTGGTGTCACTGAGTGTGGTGGTCATGATGTTGTCTTTCTGTGTGTTTTAGGTGGTACCGCTACAGCGTGCCGTCCAGTTGGCCCAGCCGCTCAGTCAGTCGCAGGTTCTCCGAGTAGTCCACCGGGCAGGAGATCAGCGAGACACCGTCGTCGTCGAGCGCGGCTTTCAGCGTCGGCAGCAGTTCGTCGGCGCTGGTGATGCGGTATCCCTTGGCGCCGAAGCTTTCGGCGTAACTGACCACATCTGGATTGTTGAACTTGACGTAGTAATGGTCGCCGAGTTCGAGATCCATCTTCCACTCGATCAGGCCGTAACCGCCGTCATCCCAGATAAGCACCACCAGCGGGATTCGCTCCCGCACAGCGGTCTCGATCTCCTGAGAGTTCATCAAAAACGCGCCGTCGCCGACCACCGCCAATACCTTGGCCTCCGGCCGGGCCAGCTTGACCCCCAGCGCTCCGGGAAGCGCAAAAGACATGGTGGACAATCCATTTGAGATCAGACAGGTGTTGCGTTGATACGTCGGGTACAACCGCGCCATCCACATCTTGGTGGCGCCGGTGTCCATTAGCACGACGTCGTCGCGGCCCAACGCGGCGCGGATATCGGCCACCAACCGCTGCGGCGCCAGCGGAAAACGCGAATCCTGTTGTCCGCGGGCGCATTCCTCGGCCAGCAGATGACGTCCCGGAGCGGCGCCGTCACTGGCGAAGTGCTGGCCCGCCAACGCGTCGGTGAGCGCGTCCAACGATGCGCTGATGTCACCGATGATGCCTACGTCGACCGAATAGTGCATGTCCACCTCGGCTGGAAACCGGTGAACGTGGATGATCTTCTTGTCGGCGTTGGGATTGATCTGGACCGGATCGAACTCCTGCAGCTCATAGCCGACCGCGATCACGACATCTGCGTTGTCGAACCCGAAGTTGACATAGTCGTGCCGCATGAACCCGATCGTCCCGATGGTGTTGGGGTGATCGTCGGGCATCACGCCCTTGCCGTGGAAGGTGTTGGCGACCGGGATGCCGAGCGTCTCGGAGAACCGGACCAGGGCCGCGGTCGCGTCGTTGCGGGCAGCGCCGTGCCCGCTCAGCAGCACCGGCCGCTTCGCGGCGCGCAAGATCTCGACCGCCCGCTGGACCTGGCTGGGCGAGGGCGACTCGGCGCGCACCACATTGCGCGGCAGCGGCGCCAAGTCGTAGTCGGTTTCGTCAGCGTCGATGTGTTCTGGCACCGCGAGGTAAACGGCAGCCGGCCGCTCGGTTTCGGCCAGCTTGAAGGCCTTACGGAACATCTCCGGGATGGCGCGGGCGGTGGGAACGCCGTCGGCCCAGCGGGTGATCGGCGCGAACATCGACACCAGGTCGACGTATTGGTGCGATTCCTTGTATTCACGATCGTGGCCCACCTGGGCGGAGATCGCGACCAGCGGCGTGCTGTTGGTGGTGGCGTCGGCGACCCCGAGCTGCATGTTGATGGCGCCGGGGCCCAGCGTGGCCGACACCACCGCGGCCCGGCCGGTGACCCGCCCATACATCTCGGCCATGAACGCCGCCGCCTGCTCGTGGCGGGTGAGCACATAGCGGATATCGGAGCCGGCGAGCGCCTGCACGAATCGGATGTTCTCCTCACCGGGTAGCCCGAAGACAACGGAGACACCCTCGTTTTCCAGGCATTTCACCATCAACTCGGCGGCTGTGCTCACACTGGCCACCATAGTGGCAGTCTGGAATGCGACACCCCGCGCAGCAAAAGGAGGGCAGCGTGCCCATCGCCACGATCAACCCGGCTACCGGAGAGACGGTCAAGACCTTCACCGCGGCGACGGACGAGGAAATCGACGCCGCGATCGCCCGCGCGCACGACCGGTTCGCCGACTACCGCCGCACCAGCTACGCCCAGCGCGCGGAGTGGACCAACGCGACCGCTGACCTGCTGGAGGCCGAAGCCGACGACGTCGCGGCGATGATGACGCTGGAGATGGGCAAGACGCTGGCGTCGGCGAAGGCAGAAGTCTTGAAGTGCGCCAAGGGTTTTCGGTTCTACGCCGAGCATGCCGAGAAGCTGCTGGCCGACGAGCCGGCTGACGCGGGCAAGGTCGGCGCGAAAAAGGCCTACACCCGCTATCAGCCGCTGGGCGTGGTGCTTGCGGTGATGCCGTGGAACTTCCCGCTGTGGCAGGCCGTGCGGTTCGCCGCGCCCGCGCTGATGGCCGGCAACGTCGGAATTCTCAAGCACGCCTCCAACGTGCCGCAGACCGCCTTGTACCTGTCCGACGTGATCCGTCGCGGCGGTTTCCCCGACGGCTGCTTCCAGACGCTGCTGGTCCCGTCCAGCGCGGTGGAGACCATCCTGCGCGATCCCCGGGTGGCCGCGGCCACGCTGACCGGAAGCGAGCCGGCCGGACAGTCGGTCGCTGCGATCGCCGGCGATGAGATCAAGCCCACCGTGCTCGAACTCGGCGGTAGCGACCCGTTCATCGTGATGCCGTCGGCGGACCTCGACGCGGCGGTGTCGACCGCGGTGACCGCGCGGGTGCAAAACAACGGCCAGTCGTGCATCGCGGCGAAGCGATTCATCGTGCACGCCGACGTCTACGACGAGTTCTTGGCCAAGTTCGTCGACAAGATGGCCGCGCTGCGGGTCGGCGACCCGACCGACCCGGACACCGACGTCGGCCCGCTGGCCACCGAATCCGGCCGCGCCGACGTCGAGAAGCTGGTCGACGAGGCCGTCGCCGCCGGTGCGGTGATCCGGTGCGGCGGAAAGCGTCTCGACCGTCCCGGCTGGTTCTACCCACCGACGGTGATCACCGACATCAGCCGGGACATGCCGATCTTCTACGAGGAGGTGTTCGGCCCGGTCGCCTCGGTGTACCGCGTCGCCGACATCGACGAGGCCATCGAGATCGCCAACGCCACCACCTTCGGGCTGGGCTCCAACGCCTGGACCCGCGACGAGGCGGAGCAGCAGCGCTTCATCGACGACATCGAGGCCGGACAGGTCTTCATCAACGGGATGACGGTGTCTTACCCCGAGCTGCCGTTCGGCGGCATCAAACGGTCCGGCTACGGCCGCGAGCTGGCCGGCCACGGCATTCGCGAATTCTGCAACGCCAAGACGGTGTGGGTGGGCTCTGCCGACGGCGGCAAGTAGCCGACGTCGGACCCGCCGAGTGTGGGCCTTATGCACGAATTTCACGCCATTCCCGTACTTAAGGCCCACGCTCGGCGCGGGGTGCGGGAGGTGCGCTACGCGGAGACCCCGGCCAGCGCCTTCTGGTCCTCGTCGGCGAAGGTGTCTTCCAGCTGCACCGGCGAGTAGTCGAGGTCGATCTCCTCGACCGGGCGTCCGCGCGCACTGGAGATCGTGCCGAAACGCCGCATCCCCTTGTCGCTGGCGTACTGCATGAACTCTTCGGTGGAAAGGTCGAACGGCATCGGGTCGTAAAGGGAGAAGCCTTCTTCGATCAGGCGCAACCCGAGCGGCATCAACTCGTTCATGCGGGTTTCGAAGACGTCCCAGTTGGCGTCGTCGGCGGCGACGTGGCGCCGGCAGGTGAAGGTGCCCCACGCCATGTGGCGCCGCTCGTCGTCACCGATGCGGCGGACCAGCTCCTGCATGCCGGGAAGGATGCCGCGCTCCACACAGATCTTGTGCCAGCCGAAGTAGCCGGTCAGCGCCAACATGCCCTCGACCATGTGGTTGTAGGTGACCGACGCGCGGACCTGGGCCGCCGGTGACGGATCGACCGACAACGCGTTGAGGCAGTCCGGCAATTCCTCGTAGAAGATCGTGCGGTAGGTGGGGATGTCGTCCAAGAAGGGATGCAGGTCTTCGGTGACGCCGACCGCGTCGAGCCACATCCGGAACACCTGCACGTGCTTGGCTTCCTCGAATGCGAACTGGGTCAAATACATTTCGTCGCCCAGCCGTCCTTCGGCGCGCATTGCGCTCATGAACGGCTGAATGTCCTCGGTCACCGCTTCCTCGCCGGCGATGAATTCGGCGCACAGCCTGGTGGCGTAGTGGCGTTCGACGTCGGTCAGCTTTTCCCAGTCCGCGCGGTCGCGGGAGAAGTCGATGTCGGCCGGATTCCAGAACTTCGCGTTGCCGCCGGCGAACAGCTTGAGCGGCAAGCTGTCCCAGTTGAGTCCGCCTTTGACCATTGAACCTGAACTCGTGCGTGTCATGGCGCGGTGACCTCCTTTTGATCATTGCGGTGCGTTTGCGGCAATCCGGCGAATGCGGCTGCCAAGACGGCGACGAGCCTGCGCACGGCCAGCGCAGGCTGCTCTGGGGTGGGGTCATCGAGCCCGAGGACCGGATCCATGCCGCGCACGTACGGCGCCAGCGCGAGATGCGGAAAGATCAACAGCAGCAGCGACAACAGCGCGTCGATATCACAATCCGCCCGCAGATCGCCGCGGGTATGCGCGTCACGCACCAACGGGCGCAGCACTTCCAGGTAATGGCGGTGAATGACGGACCGCACGCTGATACGGGCATCGGTGTCGACTTCGAGGCTGGCCGCCGCATGTAGCGAACGTTCCCGGGGGTGATCGGCGAAGTAGGCGACCCAATCGTCGAGCAGGTCGGTGAGGAAATCGAAAAACGGTCTGCTGGGGTCGAGTTCACGGATGCGGTTCTCCATGTAGGAGCGCACGCGCTGGCTGCCGACGTCGGCGATGAACGCATACAGGTCGCGCTTGTCGGCGAAGTACTGAAACAGGCTGCCCTTGGCGACTCCGGCGCGGCGGGCGATGACGTTCAGGCTGCCGCCGGAGAAACCGTGCGCGCCGAACTCGGCCTCGGCGGCTTCCACCACGGCCGCCCGTCGAGCCGGGTCGACGCGCGACCAGGTAACCGTCGGCATACCGCCTCCTCGCTGCGATGACCACTGGTCACTCTAGTGTGAGCCAGCTCACTTCTCAAGACCGTTTCCAGTCGCGGGCCAATACTGACGCCTGCGTAGCGCTCGACGCCTAGACTCCAACCGCGAGGAGCTCGCGATCGCCGGGGAGGTGCTGTTGGTGGAGGAGCCGCCAGCCGGCGGCACGGCTGAGGGACCCCACGCCGCATCGCAGTTCGGCCCGTACCTGCTGAAGCGCCTGCTGAGCCGCGGCGGGTTCGGTGAGGTATACGAGGCCTTCGACACCAACAAGAATCGGACCGTAGCGCTCAAACTGTTGCCGCAGTCCTTTTCCGCCGACCCGGTGTTCCGGCAGCGGTTGTTTCGGGAGGCCAGCACCGCCGGCAGGCTCAGCGACCCGCACGTGGTGCCGATCCACGACTACGGGGAGATCGACGGCCAACTGTTCATCGACATGCGGCTGATCCGCGGCACCGACCTGCGCACCGTGATCGACGAGAGTGGTCCACTGGAGCCGCAGCGGGCGGTATCGATCGTCGGCCAAATCGCTTCGGCCCTCGATGCCGCGCACGCCGAACAGATCGTCCACCGCGACGTCAAACCCGCCAACATCTTGCTCACGCCAAAGGATTTCGCCTGCCTGACCGACTTCGGGCTGGCCAACGCCGCCACCGACGCCAAAATCACGACGGCCGGCACCACCGTCGGCACGTTCGCCTACATGGCGCCCGAACGGTTCACCGACGAAGAGAGCGACCACCGCGCCGACATTTACGCGCTGGCCTGCGTGCTTTACGAATGCCTCACCGGTGCACCGCCGTACCCGACTGACGACCGGACCGCCCTGATCGCCGCCCACCTGACCGCCCCGATTCCCCGGCCCAGCCAACAGGGCTCCGATGTCCGGCCCCGATTCGACGACGTCATGTCCCGCGGCTTGGCGAAATCTCCCGAGGACCGCTACGCCAGTGCCGCTGAGCTCGCCGAGGCCGCCCGCCAGGCGTTGGCTCCGGCACCGCGCCCCGTCACGGCAAGCCCCGCCGCCGGCGCGGCACCGGCACCGCCGCGAACCGCGCGACGCGGCAGGACCGCGCTGGTCGCCACGGCCGGCGTCGTCACGCTGGCGGCCGTCGCCGGGGGCGCGTATTGGATCCACCACCGGCACGGCGAGCCGCCCGTTGCCACCATCTCGAGCACCATCACCGCCACCATTCCGGTCGGCAAACACCCGCAGGGAGTAGCGGTCGATCCGACCACGCACACCGCCTACGTGGCCAACTACGGCGACAACACGCTGTCGGTGGTCGACACCGCCAACCGCACCGTGACCGGCGCCATCCCCGTCGGGCAACACCCGCAGGGCGTGGCCGTCGACCCGACCACGCACACCGTCTGCGTCACCAACAACCGCGACGACACGGTATCGGTCGTCGACGCCACCAACGGCACTGTGCGGGCCACGATCCCGGTCGGCACCAACCCGTGGGGCGTGGCTATCGATTCGACCACCCACACCGCATACGTGGCCAACAACTGGGACAACAGCGTTTCGGTGATCGACCTGACCACCAACACCGTGGTCGCCACCATCCCGGTCGGCATCAACCCCTACGGCATGGCGGTCGATCCGACCACCCACACCGCCTACGTGGCCAACAGCGACAACGCCGTATCGGTCATCGACGGTCCCCGGCGTGTCGTCGCCACCACGATCAAAGTCGGCTCCGGCAATCGCGGGGTCGCCGTCGACCCCCGGATCCACACCGCTTACGTGGCCAACAGCGACAACGCCGTGTTCGTCATCGACACCACCAGTCGCGCGGTCACCGGCACGATCAAAGTCGGCAACGGTCCGCGCGGGGTGGCCGTCGACCCCGGCGCCGACACCGCGTACACCATCAACAGCGACGACAACACGGTGTCGGTCATCGACACCACCCGCCGCGCGGTCGCCACCACGATCACCGTCGGCGAACAGCCGGAGCGGGTGGCCGTCGATCCCAGCACTCACACCGCCTACACCACTAACAGTGACAACACCCTGTCGGTAATCGAGTCCGCCCCTTAGCATCGGGTGCGTGTCGCAACTGAATACCGCACGTGGACCAATCGATACGGCCGATCTCGGGGTCACGCTGATGCACGAACACGTGTTCATCATGACCACCGAGGTCGCCCAGAACTATCCCGAAGCCTGGGGCGACGAGGAACAACGCGTGGCCGACGCCATCACCAGGCTCAACGAACTCAAGGCGCGCGGGGTGGACACCATCGTCGACCTCACCGTCATCGGGCTGGGCCGCTACATCCCGCGCATCGCGCGTGTCGCGGCCGCCACCGAACTCAACATCGTGGTGGCAACCGGGCTCTACACCTACAACGATGTGCCGTTCCGGTTCCACTACCAGGGACCGGGAACCCAGCTGGACGGCCCGGAGATCATGACCGACATGTTCGTCCGCGATATCGAACAGGGCATCGCCGATACCGGTATCAAGGCGGCAATCCTCAAGTGCGCCACCGATGAACCCGGTATCACTCCCGGGGTGGAGCGGGTGCTGCGTGCCGTCGCGCAGGCGCACAAACGTACCGGGGTGCCGATCTCGACGCACACCCACGCAGGTCTGCGGCGCGGCCTGGAACAGCAGCGCATCTTCGAAGAGGAGGGCGTCGACCTGAGCCGGGTGATCATCGGCCATTCCGGTGACAGCACCGACGTCGGCTACCTCGAGGAGCTCATCGCCGCCGGCTCCTACCTCGGCATGGACCGGTTCGGTATCGACGTGATCTCGCCGTTCGAGGACCGGGTCAACATCGTGGCGCAGATGTGCGAGCGCGGTCACGCCGACAAGATGGTGTTATCCCATGACGCCAACTGCTATTTCGACGCGCTGCCCGAGGAGCTGTTGCCGGTGGTCGCGCCCAACTGGCATTACCTGCACATCCACAACGACGTGATCCCGGCGCTGAAGGAGCGCGGCGTCACCGACGAGCAGTTGCACACGATGCTCGTCGACAACCCACGGCGCATCTTCGAAAGGACGGGTGCCTACGAATGACCCAGGCTGAGCCGATCCCGCCCATCGGGACTCAGATCTCGCAGCTTGCAGCCATCGCTCCCGACGAGCCCGCGGTCACCTGTGACGGCATGACCCTCACCCGCGCTGAGCTCGACGCCTCGACGAACCGGCTGGCCCGTGCGTACGCCGAACGAGGTGTGGGCATCGGCGACTATGTGACCATCGTGCTGCCGAACTCCATTGAGTGCATTCAGGCCGCCGTGGCGTGCTGGAAATTGGGTGCGGTGCCCCAACCACTGTCGGCGCGGTTGCCGCACGCGGAATTACAGGGCCTGCTGGACTTGCGACAGCCCGCTCTGCTAGTGGGCGGCGATCACCCCGAAATAGCGAACGTACCAGCAGGTTTCACTCCCGAACCGGCGCTGTCGGATGGTGCGTTACCGGAAGCGGTGTCGCCGGTGTGGAAGGCGATGGGATCGGGCGGCAGCACCGGGCGGCCCAAGCTGATCGAAGCCGGCGGCGACAGCCGGATACCGCCGGCCATCGGTTATCCGCTGGGCGCGCAGGAAGGTGACACCACGCTGGTCCCGGTGCCGCTGTCACACAACACCGGATTCACCACCGCGACACTGGCTTTGCTGATGCGCCACCATCTGGTGCTGATGAGCCGGTTCGACCCCGAGCAATTCCTGCGGCTGATCACCGACCATCGCGTCACGTTCCTGATGACGGTGCCGACGATCATGCAACGGGTGCTGCCGGTCTACCACGCCGACCCGCAGTCGTACGACCTGTCGTCCATCCGACGGTTCTGGCACCTGGCGGCACCGTGCCCGCCGGCGGTCAAGGAGGCGTGGATCGATCTGCTCGGTCCGGAGAAAGTGTGGGAGCTCTACGGCGGCACCGAACTTCAGGCATTGACGTTCATCTCGGGCGACCAATGGCTGACCCACCGCGGGTCGGTCGGAGTGGTGGTCACCGGGGAGATGAAGGTGCTCGACGACGACGGCCGGGAGCGCCCGCCGGGGGTGGTCGGCGAGATTTACATGCGGCCCAGCCCGGGCAGCCCACCGACCTACCGATATGTCGGGGTCACCGCGAAAAACCGCGACGGATGGGACTCGCTCGGCGATTTGGGATATTTCGACGAAGACGGTTTCCTTTACCTGTCGGACCGTCGCGTCGACATGTTCACCGTGGGCGGCCGCAACGTCTACCCCGCCGAGATCGAGAACGCTCTGTCGGCGCATCCAGAAGTGTTGTCCTGCTTGGCGGTTGGCGTGCCGCACGATGACCTGGGTCAAGTGCCGTACGCTCTCGTCCAGCCGATCGCCGGATCATCCCTCGACGAAGAGGCGGTGAAGGCGTTTCTGGCGGAACGCATTGCCGGCTACAAGGTGCCGCACATGGTCGAGTTCGTGGACACCCCGTTACGCGACGACGCCGGCAAGGCACGCCGCTCGGCGGTACGCGACGAGATCATGGCGCGATTGCGTCCGCTTGGCGCTGGCTGACCTCGCGAGGCTCCCGCCTGCGGGTCTCCCAGCGTCGCAACGCTTCTCGGCACGGTGACTCGACCAGCGCGTAGCTCACGGCGGCGATCGCGATGGCGAAAAACAACGTCAGCAGCAACACCTGCGGCATGTGGCCCTGGAACGAGAACTCGCCGATCACCGGAAACACCATGGTCAGCGCCGCAAGGTGCCAGATGAAGATGCCGTAGGACCAGCGTCCCAGGGTCACCATCGGGGCGCTGCCCAGCAGCCGATGGGGGGTGTCCGGCCGGTCCAACACCAACGGCGCGACCAGCGCGACGGCGACCAGCGCGCCCATGGCCGCCTTGACGGTGAACTCTGCGGCGGTGCTCGGTGTCAGCCCCGGCGGACCGGCGAGCGGCGAAGCGGCCACCAGGTAGGCGGCCACGGCGACAACCGCCATCAGCACGCGGTGGCGCGCCAGTCGATGCGGCCACCCGAGCGGGCTGTGCACCCACTCGGCGAGCAGCATCCCGGCTGCGAACCAGGAGAAGAACGCCGGCGGCCAGTTCAACGGGTTGAGCCCGGATGGCGCGTGGAATGGGATCCATCCCCAAAACAGGCTGGCAATTGCCAGGCCGGCGATCACCGGCACCCGCGCCCGAACCGGCAACCGGACGGCCAGCAGCGCAAGGACAGGCAGGGCCAGATAGAACGTGACCTCCACCGACAGGCTCCACATCTGCGTCAGCCCGGCGGTCAGCGTCAGCGGCACATAGACCTGGGTCAGCGACAGATTGGCCAGCCACACCGTCAGGCTCGCGTGCGAAGCGTCGGGCAGCAGGGTCAAGATCACCACGACGGCCACTACATATGCCGGCATGATGCGCACCACCCGCGAGCGCAGATAGTGACCGGTCGACGGGCTGGGTCCCAGGTCTCGGGCGGCTGCGGCATGCCCGCGCCACAACAAGAATCCCGACAGCGTGAAGAACACCGCGACCGCCAGATCGAAGCGCCCGAACAGCCGCCCGTCGACCCCGTGGGAATGCCCGGTCTGGAATGCGACGTGCGTGACGACCACGCCCATGGCCGCGCATGCGCGCATGCCCTCGACGGCGGGCAGGAAGGACCGGGTCCCACCCACCTGCTGGTTAGGGGTCATGGCGCCACTCCTCGATCGCGGCTTCGCCGGCATCAAGGGCATCACCGTCGTTGCCGCGCGTCATAGCCGACAGTCTGCCCGTGACGGGTTGCCCGGACGAATCGGGTACACCGGATTTGCGGGCCGCGCAGACATAAGCCGGCACCTTAAATTCTGCTGTTAGGGTCAGACGGGTTTGCTTTGCTACCGGTTGGGCCGGGTTCGGCGGCCAAGATCCTGATGGGACCAGAAGGAGGTCACGAGCACGTGAACCGAGCAGTCATGTTGCGGATCGCTGCATGCGGGATCATGGGTCTCGGGGCCGCGCTGCTGATCGCCGCGCTACTGCTGTGGACGTACACCACCAGCAGGATCGCCAAAATTCCGCTCGACGTCGACACCTCTCTGGTCAGCGAAGGCAGCGGATCGGCCGTCGACGCCGGCTCGTTGTCCAGCGATCGCATCGTCGTCAACAAGAACGTGCCGCTGGTGTCCCAGAAGCAGGTCAGCGTCGAATCACCGGCCAATGCTGACGTCGTCACCCTGCAGGTCGGCAGCTCGGTGCGGCGCACCGACATGCAAAAGGACAGTGGGCTGCTGCTGGCGATCGTCGACACCGTGACGCTCAACCGCAAAACCGCGATGGCCGTCTCCGACGACACCCATCCCGGTGGCGCCGTGCAAAAGCCGCGCACCATCAACGACGACAGCCCGCCCACCAACATCGCGCTGCCGCACGACGGGTTGTCCTACCGCTTCCCTTTCCACACCGAAAAGCAAACTTATCCGTATTTCGACCCGATCGCGCAAAAGGCTTTTGACGCCAATTACGTCGGCGAAGAAGACGTCAACGGCTTGACCACGTACAAGTTCACCCAAAACGTCGGCTATGACAACGACGGCAAGTTGTCCGACCCGGTGAAATACCCCTCGCTGTACGCCCATGACGAGGACAGCAAAGCCACCGAGACCGCCGGAAGGTGGGGACTGGAAGGCGATCCCGACGAGAAGATCACCCTGACCCGTTACTACGCGGCGCAGCGGACCTTCTGGGTGGACCCGGAGTCGGGCACCATCGTCAAAGAAGAAGAGCACGCCAATCATTACTTCGCCCGCGACCCGCTGAAGCCCGAGGTTACGCTGGCCGACTACAAGGTGACCTCCACCGAAGAGACGATCGAAGAGCAGGTGAACGCCGCGCGTGACGAGCGCGACCGGTTGGCGCTGTGGTCGCGGGTGCTGCCGATCACCTTCACCGCGGCCGGTTTGATCGCTTTGCTCAGTGGGGTGCTGTTGGGATCGTTCAGCCTGCGCACCGAGGCGGCGGTGCTCGGCCCCGGCGACACCGCCGATCACGGCATCTTCGGTGGCCGCGAGCCGCCGACAGAGCCGGTGCCCGGTGCCGAAGCGAAAACCGAGAAATTGCCCACCCCGCCGCCCAACCTCGGCACGGATACCGGTCCGCCGCAAGCTGGTCCACCCGAATCAGGTCCGCCTGAGTCGGGGCCGTCCGTCTAGTTCGCCCAGCTGTGGCCGGCCCAGGCCGCCGGGTGCTGCGGTGGTCCCGCCCGGGGTACGCGCTGCTGCTGGCGGTGTTGGTGGTGGCGCCGCTGCTGCGCCCCGGCTATCTGCTGCTGCGCGACGCGGTGTCCACACCGCGCTCCTATCTGTCCGATAGCGCGCTGGGTCTATCGGAATCGGCGCCGCGGGCGACACCGCAAGACTTCGCCGTGGCGCTGGCCTCTCATGTCATCGACGGTGGCGTCGTGGTGAAAACACTGCTGGTAGTTGGTCTTTGGCTGGCGGGCTGGGGTGCGACGCGGTTAGCCGCCCTCGTGGTGCCGGAAGCCGGGGCGGGTGGCCAGTTCGTCGCGACCACGGTGGCGATCTGGAATCCGTATGTCGCTGAACGGTTGCTGCAGGGGCATTGGAGCCTGCTGGTCGGATACGGCTGTCTGCCGTGGGTGGCGACGACGATGCTGTCATTGCGGTCGGCATGGTGTTGGCGGCGGCTTTTCGCGTTGGCATTCTGGATCGCGTTGGCCGGCCTGACGCCCAGCGGCCTGCTGCTGGCGGCGACGGTGGCGCTGGCCTGCGCGCTGTGGCCTCGCCCGCGCTGGCTGTGCGCCGCCGCCGCGCTGGGATGCGCGGTCCTGTCCGCGCTGCCGTGGCTGGTCGCCGCGGCGCTGGGCTCGTCGCTGACCGCCCAGAACTGGGCTCAGGCGCCGGCGATCGCCGCGTTCGCCGCCCGCGCCGAGCCCGAACTGGGCACGCTGGGCAGCCTGGCCGGGCTGGGCGGCATCTGGAATGCCGACGCGGTACCGCCATCCCGGACAACGCTTTTCGCGCTCGTTGGCACGGTGGTGCTGCTCGGCATCGTGGTAGCTGGGCTGGCCACCGCGCTGCGGCGCCCGATGGCCAGGCCACTGCTGGTGCTGGCGGCGGTGTCGATTGTGGTGCCGGCGTTGCTGGCCACCGGGGTGGGTCAGTCGGTGCTGCACAGTGTGCTCGACGCGGTACCGGGACTGGGCATCGTCCGCGACGCGCAGAAGTGGGTGGCGCTGGCGATGCCCGGTTATGTGCTGGCGGGCGCGAGCGCGGTGCCGGCGCTGCGGCGTTGGTTGCGCCCGGTGGCCGCGGCGCTGATCTGCTGCGCCGCAGTGATGCTCACGCTGCCGGATTTGGCCTGGGGTGTCTGGGGAAAGGTCCATCCGGTGCACTATCCGAGCGATTGGCCGGCGGTCGCGGCGGCGATCAACCAACGCCCGGCGACCGTGGCGGTTCTGCCCGCGGGGACCATGCGCCGCTTTTGGTGGTCGGGAGAACAGCCGGTGCTGGATCCGCTGCCGCGCTGGCTGCGCGCCGACGTGCTGACCACCGGCGACCTCACCGTTTCCGGGGTGACCGTTCCGGGCGAAGGCGCGCATGGTCGTGCCGTGCAGCGGTTGCTGCTGTCGGGAGCAGATGCCCGCGCGCTGGCCGATGCCGGGGTTGGCTGGCTGGTGGTCGAGCGCGGCACGCCCGGCGAGTTTGATTCTGCTGCAAAGACTCTCACGAGACTTCCGGTTGTGCACCACGGCACCGATCTCATTCTCTATCGCGTCGGCGGGCAAGGCGGCACCGCCGCTGCCGGTCATCGGCGCAGCGTGCTGGTCGCGCATCTGGTGTGGCTGGCGATGCTCGTCGGCGCTGCGGCGGGGGCGGTGGTCGCCGGTTGGAGTCGACGTACCGGTGAGAATGTGCGCACCGGCACCGATCGTTGACGAGGGTTCTCATCACTAGATGTGGGACACCTTGCGATTTATGAGGGGCCCAAGTGGATCCGCAAGCGCATCACCGCCCCGGATTGATTGCGCCACCGCGACAACCTGTTCGAGTTTGAGCGCTTCGCGCAAGCGTCCACGTCGATATGGAACAAACAGAGCAGCCAAAGTGCCGGTCACAATTCGCACACTTCGCAGTGGTCGGCCATGCCTGTCGTTATTGCTATCACTGGCGCCGCTGAACGCATTGAGCCGACCAATTTTGTGCATCGTCGCTGCTTTAGGTGCAGTTATGCTGTCCTGGGCAAACAAAGGAAGGTGCAGCGTGCCTGAACCGTTGAAAGTTGATCCGCTTGATCTGCACGTATCGGCCGATCACATGAGTGTGCATCACGCCGATCTGCGGGCGGCCCACGCCGAGGCGGATAGCGACATTGAAGCCGCGCAAACCGGTTGGGTCGGTGCCTCTGCTGCCGCGCTGCAAGCCAAACTCGCTGAATGGCAATCCACGACCGAGCAGCTATGCGACAGCATCGCCGGTCACGAGCAGACCTTTCGGGCGGCCAGGAACCGGTACCAGGCGGTCGATGGCCATAGCGCGGACATTATCAACGACCAACTCTGATGACGGTCAGCCTCGCCGATGTTGACCGTTGGGACGTGGGGTGTCTTCGCCAGGTGTCGACCGCCTTGGGCAAACGCGGCGCCAGTGCTCATGAGGTCAAGACCGGCCTGAGCCGGTTGCCCCTTATTGCCAGCTGGCAGGGCAGCAGCGGGGACGCCGCGCGGGCGTCGCTGGACAAGCTGAGCACCCATCTTGCGGCGCACGCCGATGAGATGCAGGCCGTCGGCGCGGCGATCGGCAAATCTGCCGATGAAATCCAAAGCGTTAAAGACACCTTGAGCGGTATCGACCGCGACGCTGACGCGTGGGGGTTCAAGATCGACCGGGCCACCGGGACCGTCACCCCCGGTGACTCGCTGGACATGGACCACCCCACCAACCAACAGCATCAGGCCGAACTGGAAACGCGGATCACAAAAGTGCTCGCCGACGCCAACACTGCCGACGCGGATCTGGCCCGCGCAATCAGTACGGCCGGCCACGACGCGACCGGACCATTCGAGGACCGTCCCGATGTGCGGGCGGTTTTGTCGGGACCGCTTCCGGACGATCCCACTCAATTCCATGACTTGTGGGACAAACTCAGCAAGGAAGAAAAGGACTGGCTGTATAGCCGAAACCACAACATCGGCAACCACCCTGGGATGCCGTGCGACCCGCCGGACCATCTGGGCTACGACCACTACAATCGGCTCAACCTCGCTGACCAGTTGGGCCGCGCTAAGGTTGCTGCCGCGCAAGCCGATGCGCTGAGAAACCAGCACCCCGACTGGGCGCAGGGCAAAAACATTCCACACCCGAACGAGCCGGGCGCGATTTTCGCCGATCGGCAAGCCTATGAGGCCTGGCAACGCCAATACGACGCCGCCCAAAACGGTGCAAGATGCCTTCCCGACCTGCAAGCAGTCGACAAAGCCATCAAAGCTAGCCCCGATCGCAAACTAATGCTGCTGGACACTGAAAGCGGGCGCCAGGTGCACGCAGCGATTGCGGTCGGCAACCCCGACACCGCCACCCACGTCTCGGTCACCACACCCGGCCTCAACACCACCGTGCACGGGGGCATCAACACCATGGCGGATGAAGCAGCGCACGCTCGAGCTGAAGCCGGCAAGCAGCTTGACTTGGCGGGTCGAGGCGACGAGTCTGTCGCGACAATTGCCTGGATCGGCTATGACACACCGCAGGTCCCAGGCTGGGATCACCTCGGCGCATCGGCCGCGGGCGTATGGGATGTCAGCCACGACGACCTGGCCCGTGCTGGGGCGCACGACTTGGCCCGCTTCTATGACGGGTTGGCAGCCACCCATCAGGGTGCGCCAGCGCATCTGACCGCGATCGGGCATTCATATGGCTCATTAACGACCGGGCTAGCCCTTCAAGAGCCTGGAGACCACGGGGTCAGCGACGCCCTTTTCTATGGCTCGCCCGGCATCGAAGCCTCCACGCCAGCCCAGCTGCACCTGCAACCTGGCCACGTTTATGCCATGGAAGCCCCCGACGATCCCATCCAAAAGGTGTATGACGTCAGGGCCATCGCCCAGGGCATCCCGATTCTCGGGTCCTACGCGGACGCTGAATTCGGCAACTTCGGTCCCAACCCGGCCACCAACCCCAACTTCATTCACCTGGCCACTGGTCCTACCACTGTGCCCGACGGCCGCAACTTGGAAGGTGTGAGCGGCCCGCACGCACACAGCCAATATCCCCAGCAAGGCGAAAACCACCAGCCCCGGACCAGCGGATACAACATCGCGGCGGTCATCGCCGGGCTCACGCCGATTAGCGGAAACTAATTACTAACCGATGAAAAAACATCCCCGCCGCGTCCCCAGCCTTCTACAGGCTGCGATTGTCCTCATCGCACTTGTTATAACAGGATGTCACATGAAAAACCCTTATCAGCCAACAGATCCTGCCGAAGCCGCCAACGCGACTGCCAGACTAAAAATGATGCCGTCGCTAGAGGAGACAGAGGCGCAACTCAAGGAAACCATCGAGCAAATCGGCGCGAAAGCTTCATCGCTTGTACCGTCGCTAGTATGGACATGGCATCGCGAGCCTAGCCGTGCAGGCTGTACCCCCCCCTACGAGCAGTCCGACGGTCAACTGGTGCTCATGCCGAACTATGTATCCGACATCCCCATTCCCGAAAACAGTTGGAAACCTGTGTTTGAGATCGCACGCGATGCTGCCGCCAAGCTTGGCGCTAACAGCATCCAGGTATTTCGTGATTCCCCCGACAATCATGATGTCGAATTCTTCAATGAGACGGGCACATCCATAAGATTGGGAACGCAGAAGGCTGCGCTGATTTCGGGTAGTACCGGCTGCCGATTACCTCGCGACAAGAAGTGACGCGACCGCAGTCTGCCTTGGGTTCCGCCGAAAACTGGGTGCTTCATCGACACCATTCTCACTGCGGCACTTACCCTCGTTCACCGGGCATCAAGGCGCTGATGTACGCAAGATTCATTGCTCTATCAATGTCCATTAACGAGAGGATTGCTGGCCAGGTACTCTCGTCCGTTCAGTCCCGATCCTGCGCGCTAGCGTACGAGTTCCGGAACTACACCACGCCGCTGATCCGGTCGCCGGCCAGCACCGATTCCAAAACGGTACGCATCGCGTCGGCGCTTTGCGGCCAAGAGAATTCAGCACTGCGTGCCTGCGCCTTGCCGCCGAGTTGATCGCGCAGCACCGGATCACACAGCAGTTGCTCGAGCCGATCCACCAGCTCGGTCAGGTCGTCGACCAGGATGCCGGTCACCCCGTCGATGATCGAGTCGGCCAGCCCGCCCGACGAGCGGTAGCCGACGGTGGGCACCGCGTGCTGCGCCGCCTCGATCACCGCCAGACCCCAGCCTTCTTTGCGCGACGGCAATAGGTGCACCCAAGACTGTTGCATCACATGGTGCTTGGCGACATCGTCGATGTGTCCGTGGAAGGTCACCGCGTCGCTGATGCCCAGCCGCAGGGCATGGTCGACCAGCCGCTGATGCCACCAGCCGCCGCCGACGATGTCCAGATGCACACCTGGCATCCGTGGCCGCAGCACGGCGACGGCGTCCAATGCGTCCTCGATCTGCTTGTGCGGCACCAGCCTCGACAGCACCACCACACGCGGTGTGGGCGAGCGCGGCCCACGCAGCGACGCTGCGGGAGCCTCGTCAAGGCCGTTGCGTACCACGGCGATTCGCTCGTTAGCCACGCCGAGTGCGACCAGGTCGCGGGCCGACGGCAACGACACCGTCACGTACTGATTGCGCCGGTGCAGCCGCGGCGACAGCCACGACTCGATGAACCACCCCACTCGGCCCATGATCGGGCCGGCCACTGGCCACTGCTCGCGGTGGCAGTGGTGTACCAGCAGCGCTACTCGCCGCCCGTAGAGCAGCCGCGCCAAAAACGGCAACCCGTTCTGGGTATCAATCACGACATCGGGGCGCGCCCCGCGCAGCGGGCCCAGCCCCAGCCTGGCCGCCGCCATCGCCAACAGCGCCCACACATACACCGAATACCGGCCGCCGGCGCGGCTGACCCGAACTCCGTCGATCACTTCGCGACGGGCCGCACCGGGATAACGGGCGGTGCGCAACGTGACCGCGATGCCCGATGCGGCCAGTTGCGCGCCGATGCGCTGCAGATAAGTCTCGCTGCCGCCCCCTTGGGGGTGGCCGGTGTCACGCCAGCACAGCAGCAGGACGGAGCGCAGAGCGGACATCGCGGTCCAGCCTAGCCGGGCGACGATGCAGCGCCCGCAGGGCGATGAGAAGGAGCCCGGCCAAAAGACCCAGCCGGGCGACGATGCAGCGCCCGCAGGGCGATGAGAAGGAGCCCGGCCAAAAGACCCAGCCGGGCGACGATGCAGCGCCCGCAGGCGATGAGAAGGAGCCCGGCCAAAAGACCCAGCCGGGCGACGATGCAGCGCCCGCAGGCGATGAGAAGGAGCCCGGCCGGAGGGCCCAGCCGTAGGGTTTAAGCGATGGCCGTGACCGATGTGTTCGCCCGGCGGGCGACGCTGTCCCGCTCGGTGCGGCTGCTCACGGAGTTTCGCTACGAGCAAACCCGGCCCGCCCGGTTCTACGGGATGCTGGCCGCCGACACCGCGGCGATGATCTGCGATTTGTGGCAGGCCGTCCATGGCCGTCCACCGGCCGGTCAGACGCTGCTCGACGTCGGCGGCGGGCCCGGGTATTTCGCGACGGCGTTCACCGACGTCGGGGTTCGCTACATCGGAGTCGAACCCGATCCCGACGAGCTGCACGCGGTTGGGCCCGCCCCGGCCCGGCCCGGTGGCGGCGCATTCATCCGGGCCTCCGGGATGGCGCTGCCGATCGCCGACGCCTCGGTCGACATCTGCCTGTCATCCAACGTCGCCGAGCATGTTCCGCGGCCGTGGCAACTGGGCGCCGAGATGCTGCGGGTGACCCGGCCGGGCGGGTTGGCGGTGTTGTCGTACACCGTGTGGCTGGGGCCGTTCGGCGGACATGAGCTGGGGCTCACCCACTACCTGGGCGGAGCCCGCGCCGCCGCGCGCTATGCCCGCAGGCATGGCCACCCGGCGAAGAACAACTACGGTTCGTCGTTGTTCGCGGTTTCCGCGGCCGATGGTCTGGACTGGGCGGCCAGCACCGGTGCACTCATCGCCGCATTCCCGCGTTACCACCCTCGATGGGCCTGGTGGCTGACGTCGATCCCGATCCTGCGCGAGTTCCTGGTGAGCAATCTGGTGCTGGTGCTGCAACCGCGGGCGTCACTTGACTGAAACGTGTTCTCGTTTTGCCGCCAGCTGGGTAGGGTGGCGGCCATGACCGCCGGCGGCGATGCCGTGGGAGCACCGCCCGCCTGCGGGAACCGGAGCGATGAGGAGGAGCGGCTGCCATGAGCGACATCAAGACCGAATACGACAAGCTGTTCATCGGCGGGAAGTGGACTGAACCGTCGACCTCCGAAGTCATCGAGGTGCACTGCCCGGCCACCGGGGAGTACGTCGGCAAGGTGCCACTGGCCGGGGCAGCCGACGTCGACGCCGCGGTCGCCGCGGCCCGCGCAGCGTTCGACAGCGGCCCCTGGCCGACCACGCCACCCAAACAGCGCGCGGCCCTGCTCGCCGACGCACTGAAGTTGATGGAGCAGCGCAAGGACCTGTTCACCGAGCTCCTGGCGAGCGAGACCGGTCAACCGCCGACCACCATCGAAACGATGCACTGGATGAGCTCGATCGGGGCGCTGAACTTCTTCGCCGGCCCCGCCGTCGAGCAGGTCAAGTGGAGAGACATCCGCAACGGCGGCTACGGGCAAAGCATCGTGTATCGCGAGCCCGTCGGCGTGGTGGGTGCGATCGTCGCCTGGAACGTGCCGCTGTTCTTGGCTGTCAACAAGCTGGGCCCGGCACTGCTGGCCGGCTGCACGGTCGTGCTGAAGCCGGCCGCCGAAACACCGCTGACCGCAAACGCTTTGGCGGAAGTATTCGCCGAAGTCGGCCTGCCCGAGGGTGTGCTGTCGATAGTGCCCGGCGGAGTCGAGACCGGACAGGCGCTGACGTCCAACCGCGACATCGACCTTTTCACCTTCACCGGCAGTTCCAGCGTCGGCAAGGAGATCGGCCGACGCGCCGCAGAGATGCTAAAGCCGTGCACCTTGGAGCTCGGCGGCAAATCAGCGGCCATCGTGCTCGATGACGTCGACCTGGCGTCGGCCGTCCCGATGTTGGTGTTCTCCGGGATCATGAACACCGGGCAGGCCTGCGTGGCCCAGACTCGCATTCTGGCTCCACGCTCGCGGTACGACGAGATCGTCGACGCGGTAAGCAACTTCGTGAAGGCACTGCCGGTCGGGCCGCCGTCGGACCCGGCCGCCCAGATCGGGTCGCTGATCAGCGAGAAGCAGCGCGCCCGGGTCGAGGGCTACATCGCCAAGGGCGTCGAGGAGGGCGCCCGGCTGGTGTGCGGCGGCGGACGACCCGATGGTCTGGACAACGGCTTCTTTGTGCAACCCACGGTGTTCGCCGACGTCGACAACAAGATGACGATCGCCCAGGAGGAAATCTTCGGGCCGGTGCTTTCCATCATCCCCTACGACACCGAGGAAGACGCAATCAAGATCGCCAACGACTCGGTGTACGGTCTGGCGGGCAGTGTGTGGACCACCAATGTGCCACGGGGCATTGAGATCTCGGAGCAGATCCGCACCGGCACCTACGCCATCAACTGGTACGCCTTCGACCCGTGCTGTCCGTTCGGCGGCTACAAGAACTCCGGCATCGGCCGGGAGAACGGTCCGGAGGGCGTCGAGCACTTCACCCAGCAGAAGAGCGTGCTGATGCCGATGGGCCACACCATCGACAGCTGATGACGAAGATCTACTACGAGTCCGACGCTGACCTGTCGGCGCTGGACGGACAGCGGGTTGCCGTCGTCGGGTACGGCAACCAGGGCCGCTCGTGGGCGCTGAATCTGCGTGATTCGGGTCTCGCGGTGGAGGTCTTCACCCGTGCCGACGACTCCCGGGACCATGCCGAGGCCGAGGGTTTCGCCGCGCATGAGATCGAGGCGGCCGGCGAGTGCGACGTGATCTGCACGCTGGTTCCCGACGACGTCATCCCCGGACTGCCGATCACGCCCAAACCCGATGCGCTGTGGGTGCTGGCCTCGGGTTACGTCGCGGCGTTCGACCGGATCGACCCCGACTGCGACGTCGGCATGGTCGCCCCCCGGATGCTCGGTCGCGAGGTCCGCGAGTGCTACACCGAAGGCGTCGGTTTCATCACCGCGCTTGGAATCCACAAGGACAACACCGGGACGGCGTTGGCGCGCACGCTGGGCATCGGACACGCTGTCGGGGGCTTGCGGCAAGGTGCCATCGAGATGACACCGCGCCAAGAGGCCGTCCTGGACCTCGCGGTGGAGCAGGTGTTAGCACCGGCGTTGGGCCGGGTCTCGAGGAGCTTCGTCGAGCTGATGTCGCAGGCCGGCATCCCGATTGAGGCGATCATGACCGAGCTCATGCTCTCGGGTGAGGTCGAGCGCAACTACCGCCTGCTGCGGCTGGAAGGTTATGCCGGACAGATGCGCTACCACTCGCCGACCAGCCAGTACGGTCAGATGTCGCGAGCGGGTCGCTACGACGGCCTCGACATCCCCGCGGTGATGCGCGAGCTGCTGGCCGACATCGAGTCAGGGAAGTTCGCCGACGAGTGGGACGCCGAACGCGACGCGGGCTATCCGAACCTGCAGCGCCTGCGGACAGAGAGGCTCAACCCGGAGATCGTCGCTTTCGAAAAGGATCTGCGCGCCCGTCTCGGCGAAGGGGTACGGCGTTAATTGGTCAACAGCGCGAGCCGTTGATCTAACGTGCTGTGGAAGTGGCCGATGGCGCTTTCGTGCCGTCCGAACTCCACGAACTCATTCGCGCCGGCCTGCAAGCCGAGCTGCACGCCCAGCGACATTTCGTTGTCCTCCACCACGCCTCGGTCGAGCGGGGTGGGCCCCGACGGTGCGCCGTCGTGTTGTTCGGCCGCGTTCTCGGGCGTGGTGACGGTGTAGGTAGTGATTCTGGAGTGGTCGATGTCGATCGGATCGACGACGATCACAAATGTCCGATCCGGAAAGGTCGCCAACATCACGTTCGGAAACAGCTGATAAACGAATGTCACGCGTCGCCCGATCGTCCACGTCGACTCCGGCCGATCACGGAGCCGTTCAATGTTGCGGTACGGGAACGTGATTCGGCTGTTCGAGCCGAACATTTCCACGACGTTGAGGTCGTCATACTGCAACGGGAAGAATGTCTCGTGGTGCGTTGAGCGGATGTGGTAACCCTCCAGGAACTGCTCGACAAGCACCTTCCAATTGATCGCCAGCACCACCGACGCCTCGGCGACGAGGCGGTTGGCCGGCACCAGCTTGTCGCGCCACGCACTGCCTTCGGTCAGCGCTGTCATCGCATCCTGCGCATGCGCTTGCAACGCCGCGTCGGGGTTCAGGGCACCGATCACGATGAGGCCATCGGCCTCCGTGCTGGTGACTTCGACAAGGCCCCGGGTGGCGGGGTCCAGACCCGGGAATGCGTCTGCGTGCGGGACGTGGGCCAGTGAGCCGTCGAGACGATAAGTCCAGCCGTGGTAACGACACACCAACGCATGAGCGCAACCCGTGCCCGCAACGAGAGCCATCCCGCGATGACGACACGCATTGCGGAAAACCCGTGCCCGCCGATCGCGCCCCCGCACCGCGAACAGTGGCGTACTGAAGCAGACACGTTCGACGTGGTCGCCCGGGTTCGGGATGGCCGCCGAGGGAATGAACACGCTGGGAAACGAGCGCAGCATACGCAGCTCGTCCGCGAATCGTTTTGGGTCAAGGTAATTTTGGACTGGTTCTCGCCATACCTCGCCTTCATCGGTCGTCCCCGCGTCGATGTGAGCGAGGAGGCGGCGCACGATCTGCACGTCGTCTGCCACCGGTGAGGTGACTCCAGCGCTCGTGGTCATGGCCAAGCCTCCTACCGGACGGGGTATGTCCTTGCCGGCGACTGTAATCCCAAAAACCCTGTGCAGCGATGTTTGGCGAAGCTAGCGGCCTTCAAAGCGTGCCTGGCGCCGCTCGACGAACGACTGCACGCCTTCGGCGGCGTCGGCGGTGCCGAACAACGCGGTCATTTCGGGTCGCAGCCGCTCGATCGCGGCCGCTTCGCCTTGGTGGAGCGCAAGGTGCGCCGATCGCAGGGTGGCCTGCACGCCCAGCGGCGCAGCGCGATCGGCGATGGTGTGCGCGATCTCGCGCGCCCGGGCCAGGGCAGCGGTCGCATCGGGGGCTACTTCCTGGACCAGACCGATGCGGTGTGCCTCCGCGGCGTCGAACTCGTCGCCGGTGAGCAGCCAGCGCATCGCGTTGCCCCACCCGCCGTCGCGGGTCAGCCGGATGGTCGCGCCGCCGAACGGATAGATGCCGCGCTGCACTTCCAGTTGCGCAAACCGGGTGCCCGCCGCGGCAACGCGAATGTCCGCGGCCAGCAGCAGCTCGATGCCCAGCGTCATGCACCAACCATGCGCGGCGGCCACCAGCGGCGTGGTCCACGGCCCGTCGAGGCGCCACGGGTCGCGTCCGTCGTCGGGGATGGGCGATTCGCCGCCGGCGATGGCCGGTGCGACGTCGACCAGGTCCAAGCCGCCGGTGAAGTGGTCGCCGTGGGCGAACAGCACACCTGCGCGTGCGGTCGCGTCGGACTCGAGCACCGCGTAGGCGCGAGCCAGGTCGGCGAGCATCGCTCGGTTGAACGCGTTGCGCTTTTCTGGCCGGTTGAGCCCGATCAGCAGCACGTGGCCATCCCGCTCGAGCGACACCGTTGTTAAGGTCGAGTCGTCGGTCATCGCGCAAGTCAACCGCAGGCGTAAGTTCTATGCAATAAGACATAAAAATTTGCGCCCACGTCATCACTTACGGCCATTCGACCTGCGATTTCACGGTCTGAAGCAGCTCGTCTTAGCCAAATTTGCTAGAAACCCTATGTTGTTCTATGCTTTTCTGCATAATCATGGGCTGCATCACGCGCATGAGGCAGGAGAACATCATGTGGGTCCTCGAGCTGAACTTCGCCCGTCACCGCTTCACCCGTGAACTTCCCAACCTGCCCCACCCCCCGCTGCGGTCGGTACGCTTCCGCCCGCGCGGCATGCACTGGCGCATTCCGCAGTGGCGGCACGACGCCGCCTGAGGGAAGTCACCGGGGGAGCCAGCATGTCCATTGCCACAGCCACCAAACACACCAAGCGCGGCGGAACACGCACCAAGATGCTGGTCGCCGCGGCCGAGGTGATGCGCGAGCGCGGCGCAGCCGGGGTGACCATCGATGAGGTTCTCAGCCGCAGCGGCGCCCCCCGCGGGTCGGTGTACTACCACTTCCCCGAAGGGCGCAATCAGATCCTGACCGAAGCCCTGCGGTTTGCCGGCGATGCGATCACCGCCGACATCAACGACGCCGCCGAGCGGGGCGCGATGGCGCTGTTGCGGCGGTTCGTCGCGTTCTGGGAGGGCCTGCTGGCCGAAAGCGACTTCAGTGCAGGCTGCCCCGTGGTGGCTGCGGCAATCGGCTGTCCCGGTGACGAACTCGGGCTCACTGCCGAGGCCGGTCAGATCTTTGCGGGCTGGCGCACAGCGCTGGCACGCGCGTTCGTCGCCGAAGGGCTACCCGAGCCGGATGCGGATTCGCTCGCGGTGATGTCGATCGCCGCACTGGAAGGCGCCGTGGTGCTCTGCCGGTCGACTCACAGCACCGACCCGCTACGCAAGGTCGCCGACCAACTCGAATTCCTGGTCAAGGCAAGGGAATTCGTCCACCGCGACGGAGTCCCCGGCCACCGGTCATGATTCAGTCGCTGGCCGGCAGCGGCTTGGCCTCTTTGAGGCTCAGCGCGGTCTGACCGATCGTCAGGGTTCCCGCGCCGGCTTTCGTCACCAGCACCTCCGCGCCCGTCTCGTCGACGTAACGCTTGCCCATCACATTGCCGTCGGCGAACGCCGGATCCAGCTCGCCGGAACGCTCACCGCCCAGCGGCACCATCGGCGCGCCGCCGCAGCGCAGGTCGTCGAGGCTGTCAGCACTGCGGACGACGATGACCTGGGTGTCGCACACCTGGCTGGCCAAACGGGTCCCGTTCTTGATCATGATTTCGATCCTAAAGTTTCTAGATCTTCAATGATTTCACGACGAAGCACTTTGCCTGTCGCGTTAGTGGGCAGCTCGTCGCGGAACACCACCCGGTCGGGGGTACGAGACCCCCGCAAGCTTTTGCGGACATGCTCACGCAGTTCATCAGGGTCCGGCGCGACGCCGGGGGCGGGCACGACCACCGCCACGATCGCCTGGCCCCATTGCGGATCGTCGACGCCGACGACGGCGACGTCGCGCACGTGCGGGTGTTCGATCAGCACATCCTCCAGCTCGGCCGGCGCGATGTTTTCACCGCCGCGGATGATGGTGTCGTCGCTGCGCCCGCTGATGAACAGGTAGCCGCCTTCGTCGAGCGTGGCGAGGTCCTTGGTGCAGAACCAGCCCTGCTCGTCGAGCACCGAGCCGATCCCGGCGTAGCGCCCGGAAACCTGCTCGCCGCGGACGAACAGCTCACCGGTCTCCCCCGCCGGTAGCACGGCACCGGTCTCGTCGCGGATCTGCACCTCGATCCCCTCCACCGGCTGACCGACCGATCCCAGCCGCCTGGCGATCGCGGGATCCGACGCCGCCTGTGCCGCCCGATGGTCGTCGGGGGTCAGCACGGCGATCGTCGAACTGGTTTCGGTCAGGCCATAGGCGTTGACGAAGCCCACGTTGGGCAGCAGCTCCAGTGCACGGCGCACCAGCGGCAAGCTCACCTTCGATCCGCCGTAGGCCAGGTTGCGCAGCGACGGCAGCTCATGGTGGCCGCTTTCCAGTACGGTGACGATCCGGTCCAGCATGGTCGGCACCACCGTTGCGGTGGTGACATGCTCGGCATTGATCAGCCGCACCCACTCCTCGGCGTCAAAGACCGGTAGGTACACCATCTTTCGGCCCGCATACAGATTCGACAGCGCCGCGCTGACCCCGGCGATGTGGTAGGGCGGCACGCAGATCAGCGCCGCATCCGTGGGCTCGGCCGACTCGAACTCCACCGTTCCCGTCACGTAGCTGGTCAGGTTGTTGTGCGAGAGCTCGACCGCCTTGGGCACCGACGTGGTACCGGAGGTGAACAGCACGATCGCCGTCGACTCGGGGTCGGGAAACTCCGCCGCCGGTTCTGCACCACGAGCCTGGGCCAAGAAATCCTCGGAATCCACCACCCGCCCATGTGAGTCTCCGAGCATTTCGCGGTAACGGCCGTCGGCAATCACCAGCGGTTCGGGCAGCCGCTGAATCAGCGCCTGGATGCCCTCGGCGGACAGCCGGTAGTTGATCGGCGTAAACGCCCGGCCCGCACGCGCCGAGGCGAAGATCAGCAGCGGCAACATCGCCCCGCCGACGCCCACGTAGACCACGTGCGCGGCATCCGAAGCCGCAATCACCCCGGCACCGCCGTCGGCAAGGTCGCTGAGCTGCTGGGTGGTCAAGCGAACGTCGTTCGAGACCACCGCCGTCCGCTCGGGGTTGCTCGACACCGCCATCTCGAGGAGTAACGAAATACTCAAAGCTCAGTCCTTGAACGTTCTAGGTGTCGGCCCGTTACAGATGTCACCGAAAGTGTCATGCCAGTTTAGATGATGCAACTATTGCTCTGCGGCGAGCACCTCGGCCACGCGGGCTTCGACATCGCCGAGGCCGGACAGGTCGATTCCGAACCGATTCGCCAACGCGTCGACCACCTCAGCGGCCGTTTCGAACCGGATGCGCTCAGTTCTGCCGTCCGAATGGATCGCCAGCTTGCGGCCACTCAGGTTCCATCGCGCATCGTCGGTAACGAGCGCGGCGACCAGCCCGTTGACGAAGGGCGACTCGGGATAGGTCGACGCGTACCAGCTACCCACCTTGAGGTCGATCAACGGCCGCGGCTCGGTGGTGAACGTGTACAGCGGTTGCCAGACCTCACGGACCAGCGCCTCCACCACATACCCGCCGCCGTGGTTGCGCAGCCGGTACGGCTCATGGCGCGTCGGCTGGCTCGGCCCGGCCACCAGTCGCAGCGGCGACGAGGGGGTCTGCCCGCCGAATCCGACGTCGACCAGGAATGCGTCCTCGATGCCGGGGATGCGCACGGCCAGCGCCTGGTGATCCTGCGCGGTGGGTGGTCCGTCCACCCCGGCGGCGCTCATCCACACCACCCTTGCCGCCAGTGAATCAACCTCAAAACCCAAGTGCTCCAATACATATCGCATCAGGTTGTTGTGCTCGAAGCAGTAGCCGCCCCGGTGCCGGTGGATCAGCTTGTCGGTCAGACCGTCCGGGCTGAGGTCGGTTATCGGCACACCGAGCAGCGGATCGAGATTCTCGAACGGAATGCAGCGGCCGTGGTTGGCCACCAGTCCGCTGAGCGTCTCCAGCGTGGGTTCGGTTGGCCCGGTGTAGTCGATGCGGGCGAGAAACGCGGCGAGGTCCATGCCGGCAGTGGCGGCTCAGGTCCCGGTCCACTTCGGCGGCCGCTTCTCGGCGAACGCGATCGCACCCTCTTTGGCATCGTTGGAGGCGAACACCGGCATCAGGATCTTGGCCTGCTCGGCGAACATGGTGTCCGGGCTCCAGCCCTGGGACTCCACGATGATCCGCTTGGTGGCAGCCACCGCCAGCGGGCCGTTGGCGGTGATCTTCTCGGCCAGCTCGATCGCCGCGTCCAGCGCCTTGCCGGGTTCGGTCAGCACATTGACCAGGCCCAATGCGTGCGCGCGCTCGGCCGGCAGGTTCTCCCCGGTCAGCGCCAGCTCCATGGCGATCGCATACGGGATACGTCGCGGCAGCCGCAGCAGCCCGCCGCCGCCGGCGACCAGTCCGCGTTTCACCTCGGGGATCCCAAACGCCGCGTCCCTCGACGCCACGATCAGGTCGGTAGCCAACGCCAGCTCGGTCCCGCCGGCCAACGCGTAGCCTTCCACGGCGGCGATCAGCGGCTTGGCCGGCGGCCGCTCGGTAAAGCCCAGCCCGCGGCCCTCGGCGACGACGTTCTCGCCGCGCGCGAACGCCTTCAGATCCATGCCGGCGCAGAAGGAGCCGCCCGCCCCGGTCAGGATCGCCACCGACAGGCCGGCATCGCCGTCCAGCCGGTCCATCGCAGCGGCCAGGCCATTACTGACCGCGGCGTTGACGGCGTTCTTGGCCTTGGGGCGGTTGATCGTGATGATCAGGATCCGGTCGCGCTGTTCGACGAGGACTTCGGGTTCGGGGTTGCTGTCGGTGTCGGTGCTCACGGCGGTGTGACGCTCCTTCTTTTCCGGTGACGGTCCGCAGCGATGGTATCCACCGGCCGATGCGCGCCCAGTTACGCGGTCAGTTCACCGGCGGAGCCGGGTTGGCCTGCAGCTCGCCCTGGCCGTTCTCGTCGGGGTTGTTGGTCGAGCCTAGGTTCTCCTTCAGCGTGCCCAGGATCGACAGCCCCTGCGCGACGACACCGCTGACCATCTCACTGATCCCCTCCGGACCGTTGAGCACGGTCAGCCGCGCTCCTGCGAGTCCCTTCGCGGCTTCGGACACCAGTAGCGGAAGCTGTTCGATCAGTTGCTGATCCAACGCGATCCGGTTATTGGACGCCGCCGCTTCGGCCGCGATCCTGGTGCGGTCGGCGTCGGCCTGGGCCATGATCCGCACCCGCTCCGCCTCGGCCTCAGCGGGTTTGACCACCTCTGCCTGCAACTCCTGCTCGCGCAAATCGGCTCGCTTTTGTGCAAGTCGGCGCTGCTCTTCCATCACCTCTTGCTGGGCTCGTGCCTGAGCCAGCGGAGCCGCCTGTGCCGCTTCGGCATTCGCACGGTCGATGTCCTTCTTGTACTCCGCCTGCGTGATCTCGGTCTCTCGCTGATACTTCGCTTGTTCGCGCAGCGACGCCTGCTCTGCTTCGGCCGCCGCCTGACGGGCCTGCGCTTGGGCGATCTGTGCGTCACGCTGCACGGCGGCGTTGTGCGGTGCGGCGAGCGCGGCGATATAGCCGAGGTTCCCGTCGTCAATCGACTGGATCTGGAACGAATCCACAAGCAGCCCAATGTTTCCCATCTCGATCTTGGATGCCGTCAACACCTCGTCGGCGAGCTTCTGCCGTTCCCGGATGATCTCCTCGACCGTCATCGAGCCGACGATCGAGCGCAGATGTCCGGAGAAGATCCGGCCGGTCAGCGTCGACATCTCCTGTTCTTGCTCAGACAAGAACCGTTGCGCCGCATTGACAATCGACGCGGTGTCGTTGGCCACCTTGAACGCGATCACCGCCCGGACGTCCAGCAGAATGCCCTGCCCGGTGACGCAGCGCTCCTCGATCTCGGCCTCGTACATGGCCAGCGACAAGAAGCTGACCCGGCGGAAGAACGGCATCACCCACTTGCCGTGGCCGATCACCACCCGGAATGGCTCGTCTCCCCGCGACCGGGCCCCGCTGATCAACATCGCCTCGTCCGGCTCGGGAACGTGGTAACCAAGCATGCGATTTCCTCTCAGAGTTTTGGCGTCGTCGGCTCCGCCGGCCAGAGCACCACGTCCACTTGCCGACCCGGACGAACACTGACAATGAGTACGGTCTCATCTTTGGCGATCGGTTCGTCGGCAAATGCAATATAGGTCTCGGTAGCACCGCGCACGGCCACGAGAATTTCGCCGGGCTGGCCGCTGCCGCGAATCGGGCTCAGCGTCGTCGCGGTCATCCCCAGCACGTCGTCGCGCACGCTGCGATCCTATTAATTTTCGGCGAACCGCATTGAGCTACCATCACAACCAAATCCGCGCCCAATTTCAGGGGGACCGGTGACTGCAACCGAAGAACCGACCGAGACCTCGAAATGGGATCCCGGCCTCACCGAACGGGTAATCGGCTGGCTGCGCCCGCTGATCAAGGGCTATCACCGAGCGGAGGTGCGCGGACTGGACACCTTCCCGCCGGGCGGGGCGCTGGTGGTGTCCAACCACTCCGGTGGGTTGTTCCCGATGGATGTCCCGGTCTTCGCCACCGGCTTCTACGAGAAGTTCGGCTACGACCGTCCGGTCTACACGCTGAGCCATGACGTGATGTTCACCGGCCCGATCGCCGAATTCTTCGTCCGCACCGGCTTCATCCGCGCCAACCACGAGAACGCCGACGCCGCGCTGCGATCCGGCGGCGTGGTGGTGGTGTTCCCGGGCGGCGACTACGACGTGTACCGGCCGACGCTGGCCGAGAACAAGATCGACTTCGACGGTCGCACCGGATATGTGCGGGCAGCGCTGAACGCCGGGGTGCCAATCGTGCCGGCGGTCGCCATCGGCGGCCAGGAAAGCCAGCTCTATTTGTCCCGCGGTACATGGCTGGCCCGGGCGCTGCAGTTGGACAAGTTGATGCGGGTGAAGATCCTGCCGATCTCGGTGGGCTTTCCGTTCGGGCTGTCGGTGGTGGTGCCACCCAACGTGCCGCTGCCGACCAAGATCGTCATGCAGGTGCTCGAGCCGATCGATGTGGCCGGCCAGTTCGGCGAGGATCCCGACATCGACGAGGTCGACGCCCATGTGCGCTACGTCATGCAGAAAGCGCTCGACAAGCTGGCCCGTGAGCGCCGACTGCCGATAATCGGCTAGTGGAGCTTTTCGGTCTGCTGAAAGCGATGGTCCGCGCCGGGATCATCGCGCCACTGCGGCCGGATAAGTATCTGCGCGTCACCGCCGCCGCACGCCGCGAACGCCTCTCGGTCACAAGCGGTTTCGCGATGTCAGCCCGACGCTGTCCCGATCGGGTGGCGTTGATCGACGAGTTGGGAACACTGACCTACCGCGAGCTCGACCGCCGCGGTGACGCGTTGGCGGCCGGCTTGCAGGGGTTGCCCGGCGGCGCCCCGCAGGTCGTCGCCATCATGTGCCGCAACCACCGCGGCTTCGTTGAGGCGCTGGTGGCCGCCAACCGGATCGGCGCCGACGTGTTGCTGCTCAACACCTCCTTCGCCGGGCCGGCGCTGGCCGAGGTGGTCAACCGCGAGCGCGCCGACGTGGTGATCTACGACGAGGAATTCACCGATTCGGTGGACCGTGCGCTGGCCGATCGGCCGGACACCGTCCGCATCGTCGCCTGGACCGAGCAGCCGCACGAGCGCACCGTCGAAAACCTGATTGCCGCGCATGCCGGCCAGCGTCCCGGCAAGCCGCAGCGCAACGGCAAAATGATCCTGCTGACGTCGGGCACCACCGGAAACCCGAAGGGCGCCAAGCATTCCGGTGGTGGAGCCACCGAACTCAAAGCGATGCTGGATCGGGTGCCGTGGCACACCGAGGAGACCATCGTAGTGGTCGCGCCGATGTTTCACGCGCGTGGGGTTTCTCGCAGTTCATCTTCGCCGCGTCGCTGGCCTGCACGGTGGTGACCCGACGCAAGTTCGACCCGGAAGCGACCCTCGATCTCGTCGACCGCCACCAGGCCACCGGCTTGTGCGTGGTGCCGGTGATGTTCGACCGGATCATGGACTTGCCCGACGAGGTACGCCGCCGCTACAGCTGCCGGTCGTTGCGGTTCGCCACCGCGTCGGGTTCACGGATGCGTCCGGACGTGGTCACGCGGTTCATGGACGAATTCGGCGACGTGATCTACAACAACTACAACGCCACCGAGGCCGGCATGATCGCCACCGCCACGCCCGCGGATCTGCGAGCCGCACCCGACACCGCCGGAAAGCCCGCGGTCGGAACCGAAATCCGGATTCTTGACAGCGAATTCCGCGAAGTCCCGACCGGCGAGGTCGGCCAGATTTTCGTGCGTAACTCCAACCGCTTCGACGGCTACACCTCCGGCAGCACCAAGGACTTTCACCAGGGTTTCATGGCGTCCGGCGATGTCGGCCGCCTCGACGACGCCGGGCGGCTTTACGTGGTGGGCCGTGACGACGAGATGATCGTCTCCGGCGGGGAAAACGTCTATCCGATCGAGGTGGAAAAGACGCTGATGGCCCACCCCGACGTCGCCGAGGCCGCGGTGCTCGGCGTCGACGACGAGCAGTACGGCCAGCGACTGGCTGCGTTCGTCGTACTGGCCGACGGCTCGACGGTCGGCGCGGACGCTTTGAAGCAACATGTGCGCGAGAACCTGGCCAATTACAAGGTGCCGCGCGAGGTCGTCGTGCTCGATGAGCTGCCGCGCAGCAGTACCGGCAAGATCGTCCGACGCGACCTGCTCGATCGGCTATCCGGCTGATCGCCGAACGTGGGCCTTATGTACGCGAAACCCGGGTTTGGCGTACATAAGGCCCACACTCGGCGCGGCGGCGGTCAGGCCTGCGCCATCGCGGCCTCGACGACCGTCAGTTTCTCGGAAAGCCCTGCGGCGGCGCGTAATTCAACGAAGTCGTCGATGACGGCCTCGGTCACCTCGTGTGGGTCGTCGACGGTCGCGCCGTCGCAGAGCACCGAGACGTTGAGCTGGTCGACGTAGCTCCACACGGTGATGTTCAGCCCGCTGCCCGCCGTCAACGGCCCCACCGAATAGATCTCGGTGACCAGCGCGCCGCCGACCCGCCCGTGTTCGCGCGGACCGGGAACGTTGGAGATCGGCAGGTTGAGCACCTTGTTCTGGCCGTCGCGGCTGGCCAGCCAGCGGAACAACGACTCGGCCGGGGCCGGCGGGAAGTAGGCCGACCACCGGCTGACCAGCTCCGGGCCGAGCAGCTGGTGGCTCTCCTTGGCGTCGACGGCGTTGTCGTGCGCCAGGCGCACCCGCTCCAGCGGGTCATCGACATCGCACGGCAACGCCACCAGCATTCCGGTGAAGTGGTTGCCCGAGATCCGGTCCGGGGAGAAGTCGAAACTCACCGGCACCGAGCCCAGCAGCGGATGGTCGGCCTTGCCGTCATAGCGCAGCAGCAATTTGCGCAGCGCGCCGGCCGACAGGGCCAGCACCAGGTCGTTGATCGTGACCCCGAGTGTCTTGGCGGTCTGTTTGATGTCGGCCAAAGCCAAAGTGGCGGTGGCGAATTTGCGCGCGGGCGTGAGCATGTGGTTCATGAACGTCGGCGGTGGGGTGAACGGCCGGGTCAGCTGCGGTGACAGCTTGCGGGTGCTGCGGCGCACCCGGCCGATGCCCTCGGCGGTGTAGCGGACGGTGCGTGGAATGCGGCCCAGCTGGCGCAGGTGGTCGGCGAACGCCGAGCGCACCAGCTCGCCGGTGGACGGAGCAGGATCGGGCGTGAAACGGCCCTGGCCGAAATCCGGCCCCGGGGCCAGATCCATGCCGCGGGCCAGCAGGTTGGCGGAGGCGACCCCGTCGGCGAGCGCGTGGTGAATCTTGCCAACCACGGCGATGCGGTGGTTGGCCAGGCCCTCAATGAAATACATCTCCCACAGCGGCCGGCTGCGGTCCAGCGGAGTGCTGGCGATCTCACCGATCGCCTCATCGAGCTCGCGCCGGCCACCCGGGGCCGGCAGCCGCCACGGCCGCACATGGTAGGTCAGGTCGACCTCGCAGTTTTCCCGCCACATCGGGTGATGCAGCTTGAGCGGAATGTCGACCAGCTGGTAGCGGAACGGCTCCAGCTTGTAGAGCCGGCTGTGGATCACCCGGCGGAACGCCTCGAGACCGAAGTCGCGCCGGTCGGGGTCGAGTTCGATGACCGCGACCTTCAAGGTGTGCATATGCACGTTCGGCGTCTCGCTGTACAGCAGTACCGCGTCCCAGCCGCTGAGTCTTTTCACCGGCACACCTCCCGCTGTCGAGGGTCCCCCGTGCAGGCGACACTACAGTCGGCCGGTGCTCAAATAACCTCTTTGGCAGTGTTTCTGGCTGACTTCAGGTTGTGATGGGCCTGGTTGAGGAACAGCCCGACGGCGGTGGCCGCCGCGCCGGTGCGGGCGCCGTCGATCAGATCGAACGCGTGCCCGGCGCCGGGCAACTCCACGTACACCACCGCAGACTGCGACACCGAGCGCAGCCGCTCGACGAAACTGCGCGCCTGCTCCACCGGGATCACCGTGTCGTTGCTGCCGTGGATGACAAGGAACGGCGGCGCGGCCGGATGCACCCGGGCGATCGGTGAGGCGTCGCGGAACACCTGGGGATGCCGGTCGATCCGCCGGTGGACCACCACCCGCTCGAGGAAGTCGACGAAGCGGGCCCGCTCGGCGGTGGAACGGTCCTGCCAGTCGTAGCGACCGTAGATCGCGACCACCGCATCCACCGACGTGTCCGAGCCGGTCGGCAGCTCGCCCTGCAGCTCGGGATCGTTGGCGGTCAGCCCGGCCAGCGCGGACAGGTGGCCGCCGGCCGAACAGCCCGCTACCGCAACGAAATCGCGGTCCCCGCCGAACTTGTCGACGTTGGCACGCGCCCAGGCGACGGCGGTCTTGACATCGGTGATGTGAGCCGGCCAGCGGTGGTGCGGGGCGACGCGGTACTGCATCGACAGGCACACCCAGCCCAGCTCGGCCAGATGCGACATCAGCGTGTAGCCCTGCAGGGCGCGGCCCCCGTGTACCCACGCGCCGCCGGGCACGAAGATCAGCACCGGCGCCGGGCGCACCGGCAGATCCTTGCGGCGCCACACGTCCAGCAGCTGGCAGGGGTGCTCCCCGTAACGCACGGAGCTGCGGTGCAGGTACCGGCGGTGCTGAAGCGCCTTCCACATCGGCGCGGTTCGCTCCGGCGCGGGCCACCCGATGTCTTGCTGGGACGCCACGATGCCGCGCAGCGCTGCCTGCAGGACCGCGGGTGTCTGCTCGCGGTCGCGCCGGCGCGCCTCGCCGCCGCCGGCGGTGAGCAAGGACTTGGCGGTGCCGAGCAGGAAATCGGGCAGGTGGCGATAGCCCCAGACGCCCATGGCGGCGATCCCGCCGAGCGGCTCGAGCTGCTTTCCGACCACCGGCAGCGAAGCCGACGCGACGCTCAGGGCCAGCATGTAGTCGGCAGGGCGGGCTCGCAGCAACCACCGGGCCCGGTCGGCCATGGTCGGTCCGGGATACCGCGTCGCGGGGCGCATGCCGGGGAGCGTACCTCCCGGGGATTGGCCTCAAACGGCAATCTGGACACGTGTCAGGTCCCGGTTCGATAGCGCCGGCGAGCGACGGCTGATCGCACCAGGTAGATCACGGCGCTGGCGGCGAACATCGTCGCGGTGAGCAGTAACCAGCGGGCCAGGAACGGCTGCTGGGTTTGTCCGGTCGCGGCGAGGTAGGTCGTCGCGTCCTGGCGGATGATTCCGGGCAGAAAAACCAGCAGGGTCAGCCCCGCCCCCAGCGCCGGCACCCGCAGGTGATTGCGGGCCGAGACGCGCCGCACCCGCCTGCCCAACAGCCGGTCGCCCAGCGCGTAGAGCGGAAACAGCAGCAGATCATGGGCGACGACGGCGGCGACGAACCAGACCGCGATCGACTGCCACCAGCGGTGCGGATTCCACAGGGTGACACCGTTGACGGTCACCAGGATGTAGCCGAACAGCGCGAAGCCGGCGATCATCGTGGCCAGGTGCAGCGGATGCGAACCGTAACGCGGCATCTCACGCCCCCTGGAAGTCGATGGAGCTGACCCACTTGGTGTTGTGTACCCCGGGCAGTGCCGGAACGATGATGCGCGCCGGATAGCCGTGGTCGAGCGACAGGTCCGCGCCGTTGACACGCAGCGCCAGCAGCGCGTCGGGGTGGGCAATCTGGTTGGCCTGCAGGCTCGCTTCGCCGAATGCGCCGCGGCGCTGCAGTGATGTCACCCGCGCCGCCCGCGGCTCCGGCACACCTGCCAGCCGCGCCAGATCGGCCAACCGCACCCCGCTCCAGGTCTGGGTGGTCGACCAGCCTTCCACGCAGGCGATCGGCAGTCGGGCGCTGTGTTGCGGCAGGGCCATCAACGCGGCGCGGTCGAGCACCATCGGCGAGGGGCCGCCGCGCAATGTCAGGCGCCATTGTGCTCCGGTGCTTCGCTCGTCGACGCCGGCGGCGGCGGCGGTTTTGTTGACCTGGAAATCCCCGGCCCGGGTGCGGCCGCGGGGCAACAACAGTGCCGCCGCGCGGGTGGGACCGCCGAGGGTCTGGCCGGCGGTCAGCACAGCGATCAGCAATGCGCCGCCACCGACCAACAGCAGGGCGCCGCGTCGGCTCATGGTCGGTTCGTCGGGGTCGGCGGCTACCAGCCCGTCGGGGTCGGGTGCTTCCGGGCGAGTGTCGGATGTGTTGGTGCGCAACACTTCTCGTAGCTTGAGCGATTGCAGCCCGCGAACCATACGCGGGATCTTCAGCGTGATGTGCATGGCAAAGCCGGCGATGAACACCCAGGCAGCGAAGTAGTGCGCGGTGTAGAAGCTGAATCCGAAGATGTAGTCGTACTGGATGTTGAGCACCCCGGTGATGATCTCGAAGAGGATGCCACCGACGAGCATCGCCAGCGAAAGCCGTTCGGCCAGTTGGGCGATCGAGCGCGCCGGCGGCCAAATGAACAGTTTGGGTATCACCGACCACAACTTGGCGAGCACGACCGGGATGAGCACCAGCCCCAACCCGACGTGCACGCCCTGGGACAGCCGGTACAGCCAGGACGGGTCGGTGGGCCAGGTGAAGGTCGGCAGCCGCAGCCAGCCGACGTTGCCGGGGATGGCCTGGCCGAGCTGCGGCGCGTAGGCGATGTAGGACAGCAGCCCGGTGAGGATGACGATGGGCAGTGTTGTCAGCAGCACAGCCCCGAACACCGACGTCAGCCACGGTCCGCGCAGTGGACTGCGCCACCGCAATCTCACAGTGCCGTGAGGCTGGCGACTACCCGATCGCCGATCATCCGCACACCGGTCAGCGTAAGACCGACTTGCCCGGCCAGCATCTCGGCGCTATCCACGCCGACCGAAGCCCACCGAAACCACGGCCCGATCAGCCGAGCGGACTCCAGCCGTACCCGGTTGATGCGAATACCCACCGCTTCGGTGTCGAACTCGACGATGCAGCGTCCACCGCGGCACAGCAAGTCGGCTGCGCGTCGCAGAATCCGTCCTGGGTCACCGCCCAGGCCGACGTTGCCGTCGACCAGTAAAACCGTTTGCCAGCAACCCATTCCGGGCAACGGCTCGAACACATCACCCAGCAGCGTCGCCGCCCCGCAGCGGCCAGCCAAGCGGGTCGCCGTCACCGACCGGTCCACGCCGAGCGCCGGTATTCCGCGCCGGATCAAACGGGCCACCAAACGCCCAGGCCCACAGCCCAATTCGATGGTGGGTCCGGTGCACATCTGCACCACGACCTCGTCGAACGAGTCGTCGGTGTCGTGACCACCCAACCACCGATGCACCGGAAGCTTGCGAACCGCGCCGTCGTCATGCCGGATCCAACATCGCTCGCCATTCAACGCCCGCTCGTACAGGTGCCCCAGCATGCACCACCGGTACCCCGATCCGCCGCCGGCTACACCGGCCATACTGGACCGGTGCCGAGCACCGATTTTCATCCTGACCTCCGCAGAATCGCGCGCGTTGCCCCGCGGACAGTGGTGAGCCCGCGCACGTTACGGCTGATCCGAGCGCTGACGGCCTTACGGCGCGGCGAGACGGAGGGAGTCGAGGTTCTCACCCTCGACTCCGGTGCCGGGGTGCGGCTTTTTCGCCCGACCGGGGTCGCCGAACCGACCCCTGCCCTGCTGTGGATCCACGGCGGCGGGTACGTCATGGGCCGGGCCCAGCAAGACGACAGGTTGTGCCGCCGGTTCAGCCGGGAGCTGGGCGTCACGGTGGCGTCGGTGGAGTATCGGCTGGCGCCCGAACATCCTTACCCCGTCCCGCTGGAGGACTGCTATTCGGCGTTGACCTGGCTGGCCGGGTTGGCCTCGGTGAATTCGGCACGGGTGGCGATCGGCGGTGCCAGCGCCGGCGGTGGCTTGGCGGCTGCCTTGGCGTTGCTCGCGCGGGACCGCGGCGAGATCACCCCGGCGATGCAGCTGCTGGTCTACCCGATGCTCGACGACCGCAGCTCGACCCGCCCGACGAGCAGGCCGTACCGGCTGTGGAGCCCCGGCAGCAATCGGTTCGGCTGGGCGGCTTACCTGGGTGACGCGGACCCGCAGGTCGCGGTTCCGGCGCGTCGCGAGGACCTCAGCGGTCTACCGCCGGCGTGGATCGGCGTGGGCACCAATGACCTGTTCTACGACGAGGATCTCGTCTACGCCGAACGGCTCAGCCGTGCGGGGGTTCCGTGCCACGTCGAGGAAATTCCCGGTGCTTTCCACGGCTTCGACCTGGTGGCTCCGAAAGCTCAAGTGTCACAGGAATTTTTCGCCAGCCAGTGCGCCAGCCTGCGTACCGCCCTGGCAGGGAAGGGCTGACGGCGTGGGTTTTGCAGTCACCGACGAGCAACGGGCATTGCGCAGCACGGTCGCCGAGATGATGGCGAAACGTTCGCCGGAGGCCGCCGTGCGGGAGTTGATGGCCACCGACACCGGTTTTGATCCCGCGGTGTGGCAGGAGTTGGCGGCCATGGGCCTGCTGGGGCTGCTGATCAGCGAGGAGCATGGCGGCGCCGGCGCCGGGCCGGTCGAGGCGGGCATCGTGATGGAAGAGATGGGCGCCGCACTGCTGGTCAGCCCGTATCTGTCCACGGCGGTGTTGGTACCCAACCTGCTGGCCGCAGCGGGCGACGCGCAGGAATGCGCCGCGGTCCTTCCGCGGATCGCGGCCGGTGAGCTGATCGCGAACGTCGCCTTCGCCGAGGACGGCTCAACCCGGGTGCCTGCCACGATCGCGACGTCGGCCACCGCCGCCGGTGACGCGTGGCGGGTGACCGGGTGCAAGGACTTCGTGCTGGATGGGCGACTGGCCGAGCTGACGTATGTGCTGGCCGCCACCGACGGCGGGCCGGCGGTGTTCGCGGTCGAGGCGAACGCACCGGGCGTGGAGATCACGCCGCTGACCACGGTGGACCAGACCCGCAAATTGTGCCGGATCCAATTCGCCGATACGCCGGCGCGGCTGGTCGGCAACCAGGGTCGCGGTGTCGAGATCTGCGGCGCTGCGCTGGATTCCTCGGCAGTGGCGTTGGTGAGCGAACAGGCCGGCGGTGCGCGCCGCGCCATGGAGATGGCCGTCGAATACGCCAAGACCCGCTTCCAGTTCGGTCGGGCGATCGGCAGCTTCCAGGCCGTCAAGCACATGTGCGCCGACATGCTGCTGGAAGCCGAGTCTGCGGTGTCGGCGGCGCGTTTCGCCGCCGAATCGTTCGCGCGGCAGGCGCCGTCGCGGATCGCGGACCTTGCGCTGGCACAGGCGTATTGCTCGGACGCGTTCGTCTTCGTGGCGGCGACCAACATCCAGGTACACGGCGGGATCGGATTCACTTGGGAACACCCGGCACATCTGTACCTGCGCCGCGCCCGCGGTGACGCCCAGCTGCTGGGCAGCGCGTCCTGGCATCGTGAACGCTACCTTCAGCAGATCGGAGCTTGATGAGGTGGAGCGCCGCTTGACTGACGACGAAGTGCGTGATGAGGTGCGGGGCTGGCTGGCCGCCAACTGGTCGGCGGACATCGATCGCACCAAGTGGGCGCACCTCGTGTTCGAGGCCGGCTGGGCGGTGCCCAGCTGGGAACGCCAGTGGTACGGGCGCGGCCTCACCGATGCGCAATCCCGCGTTGTCGCAGCCGAATTCGCGGCGGTCGGGGCGCCGGGTTCCGGTCACGATCGGGCGAACCTGTTCGCCTGCACCCTGCACGACTGCGGCACCGACGAACAGAAGCGACGGCTGATACCACCGTCGATCCGCGGCGAAACCACGTGGTGCCTGCTCTACAGCGAACCGGGCGCCGGATCGGATTTGGCCAGCCTGCGCACCCGCGCCGAACGCGACGGCGATGAGTGGGTGATCAACGGGCAGAAGGTGTGGACGTCGTTCGCCAAGGACGCCGACTACGGGATGCTGGTGGCGCGCACCAACTGGGACGTGCCCAAGCACAACGGGATCGGCTTCTTCATGCTCCCGATGCGCCAGCCCGGCGTACAGATCCGCCCGATCCACCAGATCACCGGCGAATCGGAGTTCAACGAGGTGTTCATCGAGAACGCGCGGGTGCCCGCCGACAATCTGGTCGGTGAGCCCGGGACCGGCTGGTCGGTGCTGCAAGTCGCGCTCGGCCACGAACGCCGGTTCATGGGCGATCTGGCCCGCACCTCCAAAACCGCCAAGCGGCCCAAGGCCGAACAGTCGGGCGGCTTGCTGCAGTTGGCACAGGAGTTCGGCCGGCTCGACGACGCCCATGTCCGTCAGCAGATCGCCCGAGTCGACGCGCTGGCCACGGTGAACCGCTGGAACAATCAGCGATCGAAGACCACTACCGACCGCAAAGAGGCGGCCACCCTGATGGCGCTGAGCAAGATCGCGATGTCACGGATCCTGCACGAGACCGCCCGGGTCGAAACCGAAATCATCGGTGCCGAATCCATGCTGGCCGGGCCGGAGAACCCGGTCGGTGACGCGGTGACATTCCGAACCCTCAACGCGTATTTCACCTCGATCGGCGGCGGAACCGACCAGATTCAACGCAATATCATCGGCGAACGCGTGCTGGGTCTGCCCAAAGAGCCGGATCCCTACCGCAATACCCCATTTCGCGACTTACCTCACTGATGTCCGTCGCGAGCTCAGCTGAATCACTGTGCGGTATAGACGATTTCACCACCGATGATGGTGGCCGCGACGAGATCGGCGTTTAACTCGGCCAGCGCCGTTTCCGGCGGTGCGCTCAGCACGCACAAATCGGCGGGTTGGCCCGGTTCGATGGTGCGCACCCGGCACGGGTGTTCGGGCCAACCGAGAAACATCATCAAGGCCCTGCGTTCTGAGATTGCTTCGTCAGCGTTGAGCACCCCGCCGCCTCGGGTGGTGCGGTGCACCGCGGCGCGCATGGTCGCCCAGGGGTCTCCGCGTCCGAAGGGCATGTCGGTGGATAACGCGACCGGGATACCGGCCAGCAGCAGCGACGCCAGCCGCCAGAGCTGACCGTGTTCGGCGGCGGGGATGTCGCTCAGGTACTGATCGCCGCGCTCGGCGACGAAGTTGGGTTGGGTCACCACCGTCACCCCCAGGTCGACCAGGTCGTCGAGGTTGTCGGCCGGCACCACCGCGGCGTGTTCGATACGGTCGCCCGGATGCGTGCCGGCCTGACGCAGCGCCGCGATCGCGACGATCAGCTGGGCGGCGGTCACACAATGTAGCGCGACAGCGCCGCCGGAGCGGTGCCGCTCGGCGATCCAATCGGCAAGATCATCGAGGTCGAGGTCGTCGTCGTGCAAGATCCGCTTGCCGGGCGACAGAAAGAACAGGCGCTGGTGCAATTCGCCGTGGCGGTGCAGTTCGGTCAACCTCATCATGTCGCCGATATCCAGATCCGGTGTGGCATCGGTGATTCCGGTGACCCCGTAGCGACTCAGCCTGCTGCTGACATCGGCCAGGCTGGTGCGGCGGCGCTGCAGGCTGTCCGACCAATGCCGGTCGGCGCTGCGCAGCCGACCATCGGAATGCTGATCCAGCCCGACACGGGCCAGGCCGGCGGAGTTGAGGATCCACAGCGCCCCGCTGCGGTGCTGAACCCGAACGGGCACAGCCGGTTTCAGCGCATCGAGCATGGTGCGGTCCATCGGCCCGGCGACCGAATCGTGGTAACCGACGGCGCGGATCCAGCCGTCATCACCCGGCTCGGCGGCGGCCAGCGCCTTTGCCAGTGCGTCGCGGTCGCGGACGTGCGGTGGCCCGACCCAGACCGAGGTTTCCGCGGCGGCTGCGGAGTGCAGGTGCACGTGGTGGTCGTGCAGGCCGGGCAGCACAGTGCCGCCCCGCGCGTCGAACACCTCTTCGCCAGGTCGGGGCGTGAGATTCTCACCCACTTCGTCGATCTGCGCCCCGACCCGGACGTCGAGCACCACGCCGTCGAGTCTGGTGGCGTGTTGGATCAGCATGGCGCGCAGAGCCGTTCGGCCACGAGTTGTCGCACCGCGGCGTTGTCGGCGCCCAGCCGGGATGCAGCCGACAGCGGTGCGGGCGGCTGCGGAGCAGCGACGGGCGCGTCGCAGGTCGGCGCGGTCCGGGGCAGTGCCGCGTAGCGGGCGGCCACCTGGGCCATCGACACCTCGATCAGCTCGCCGCCGCCACGCCGCAGCGATTGCAGAACCGCCCGGGTGGCTTCCAGGCCGGACAGCGGGTCGGCGATCGCGTCGCCGCAAAACACCGGCCCGTCGCCGACGAGCCCGCCGGCGACCGCGGCGTCGTCGCCGAACGCCGGCCGGTCGGGTTGACCGGCGTAGCCGCCGATGCGAAGCCACACCCGCCCCGGTCGGGCGGGTGGGTCGTCGACGCTTAGTTCCCGCCGCCGCAGCGCGCCCGGGCGCGAGCCCTCGATGACGACGTCTGCAGCCGACAGCAGTTCCCGCAGCGCATCGGACTCTTTGTCGAAATCAACTGCGTAGCAGAGCTTTCCAGAGTTCATCCAGTCGAAGAATGCCGGATCGCCGCGGCGGGTGCCGTCCGGTCGCGTCGGGCTTTCCACCTTGACGACCACGGCGCCGGCCCGAGCCAACAGCTGACCGCACAGCGGTCCCGCCCACAGCGAGGACAAGTCGGCAACCAGGAGGCCGTCCGGACCGCGCGATTGGCTGCGGTCATCGATACGCCGCACCGACGGCGCGGCCGCGGCAACCTCGCCCAGCGCCGCCGCGGCGATGTCCAGCAGCTGGGCGCGGGTGACTACTTCGCGAGTGGAATGTGTTGCAGTCCAATCGGATAATGCTTGCCATAGGTCGACGGGGGCGTCTTCTGCTCCCAGCAGCGCGGGCACCGCCGCGACGTCGTCGGCGCGCGGCAGCGCGATCGCGCACCAGCCGTCGGCGCTGCGCAGCAGTCGCGTCGCGCCGCCCGGACAAACCCGGCCCTGTCGGGTCAATCCCAACAGGGCGGCACGGCCCGCCAGCACGGCGCCGGCATCCACCTCGACACCGGTGAGCTCGGCGATGTCGGCGGTCACCCGTCGCGCCTCGGCCAGAACGGCGGCGCGGGAACAATCCGGCGGCCCGCCGGCCGGGCCGGTCAGGCAGGCCAGCCCGCTACCGGCCCAGTCGGTCGCCGCGCAGTCCACCCCTCCATTGTGCGCACCCCGGAACTCAAAACTGCAGTGCGGTGAAACGCCAGTCCAGCACCCGGCGGTCGGGCTCGGACTCGCCGACCGCGTACACCAGCGACCGCAACCCGAGTACCCCGCCGTCGTCGACCGGGTCCGCGGACTCGACGTGTAGCTCGCTGTAGAGCGTGTCGCCCTCATGCACCGGGCCGGTGTGGTCACAGGACTGCCAGCCCAGCACCGTCGCCAGGTTCGGCAACAGCCGGGTGGCTTGCGCCAGCGCCAGCCCGATGGTGTGCCCGCCGTAGACCAGCCGGCGTCCACTGATGCGTGAATCATGATGCACCGCAGCGATATTCAAGGTAAGCCGGGCGAGCTCTGGCGCACTGCTGACGACGTCTGCGCTGCTGCGCAGCACCGCGCCCGCTAGCCCGGGGTCGAAATGCGGGCCCGGGATACGTTCGCGGAACACATCACCGTTCCACTCCTGGGTAGCCGGCGGCGGAGCCACCAAATCGGCGCCGATGGCCGACAGGTCGTCCGCGTGATCCGCGGCGTTCGGCTCGGCATCCGGGCTCAACGGCAGCATGGCGCAGCGGTAGAAGTCCAGCACCAGCCGATCGGCCTGGTCGATGGTCGTCATCCGCAACGCCGCCAGACCGGTGGGCTTTCGGCCGGGCTTGGCCGAATTCTTCTTCAAGCCCACCACCTCGGTGCGGGTGAACAGGCTGTCGCCGATCGCCGGGAAGCGGTAAAAGACCAGGCCGCGGTAGAACAGATTGGCCTTGACGTGCTGGGTGACCAGCGTCGACTGCCCGATCGCGACGTCGCACACCAGCCCGGGATGGGCCAGCGGCGCCGTCAAACCGGTCACCGCCTGCGACAATTCGGCATCCAGCGGCAGCCGCAGCCGGTCACCGAGGATGCTCTGGTGGACCGCGGCCAACCCGGGCGTCAGCGTCATCGAGGGAGCGTCCGGGAAGACCTGGCCGACGTGCAGGTCGTCGAAGTACGGCCCGCTGCTCATCGGGCTTCCCGCCGTGTCAGCATGGCGTGGTGAACGACGAAGAGACGATGCTGGTCGAAACGGTGCGTGAGTTCGTCGACAAGGAAGTCAAACCGACGGTGCGCGACGTCGAGCATGCCAACGAGTATCCCGAGGCGTGGATCGAGCAGATGAAGCGCATCGGCATTTACGGCTTGGCGATCCCGGAGGAGTACGGCGGGTCGCCGGTGTCGATGCCGTGCTACGTGCTGGTCACTCAGGAGTTGGCGCGCGGGTGGATGAGCCTGGCGGGCGCGATGGGCGGGCATACCGTTGTCGCCAAGCTGCTCGCCGAGTTCGGTACCGAGGAGCAAAAGCGTCGCTACCTGCCGGTGATGGCCACCGGCCAGATGCGGGCCACCATGGCGCTGACCGAGCCGGGCGGCGGCTCTGACCTGCAGAACATGTCGACCACTGCCCTGCGCGACGGCGAGGAGTTGGTGATCAACGGATCCAAGACCTGGATTTCCAATGCCCGCCGCTCCGGGCTGATCGCGCTGCTGTGCAAAACCGATCCTGCGGCGACGCCGCGGCATCGGGGTATCTCGGTGGTGCTGGTCGAGCCGGGGCCGGGCCTGACGATCTCGCGGGATCTGCCCAAGCTGGGCTACAAGGGCGTGGAAAGCTGCGAGCTGTCCTTCGACGGCTATCGGGCGCCGGTGTCGGCGATTCTCGGTGCGACCCCGGGCAAGGGTTTCGCTCAGATGATGAAAGGCCTTGAGACCGGCCGGATTCAGGTCGCGTCCCGGGCGTTGGGGGTGGCGACGGCAGCGCTCGAGGACGCACTGGCCTACGCCCAGCAGCGGGAAAGCTTCGGGCAGCCGATCTGGAAGCATCAGGCCGTCGGCAATTATCTGGCGGACATGGCGACCAAGCTGACCGCCGCGCGCCAGTTGACCCGGTACGCGGCCGAACGCTATGACAGCGGCGAGCGTGCCGATATGGAGGCCGGCATGGCCAAGCTGTTCGCTTCCGAAGTGGCCATGGAAATCGCGCTGAATGCGGTGCGCATTCACGGCGGCTACGGCTATTCCACCGAGTACGACGTCGAGCGGTATTTCCGCGACGCACCGCTGATGATCGTCGGGGAGGGCACCAACGAGATCCAGCGCAACGTCATCGCCAGTCAACTCGTGGCCAGGGGCGGGATTTAAACCGTGGCCGACATCCGTGTGCTCAACAGCGAAGACGACCTGATCACTGCGGCGAACGTGTTTCGCGCTGCCATGATCGGCTTCCCGCCGCTGTCGGATTTGCCGCCCGGCAAGATCGCCAAACTGCTCGAACCCGGCCGTACCGTGGGCGCTTTCGTCGACGGGCGAATCGTCGGCACCGCCGATGCCGCGACGAGCGACCTGACGCTTCCCGGCGGCGCGGTCGTCGGCCACGCCGCGGTGACACACGTCGGGGTGTTGCCGTCGTTCACCCGCCGAGGAATCGCCACCGACCTGATGCGTCATCAACTGCACGACATCGCCGCGCGCGGCGAGGTCGTCGCGACGCTGCGCGCCTCCGAGGCGACGATCTACGAGCGGTACGGCTACGGTGTCGCGTCTTCATCACAAGCCGTCGAGGTCCACACGGCACGCGCTGCGCTGCGGCCCGATGTCGGCGTCGGAGGTCCAGTGCGGTTGATCGACGCCGCCGAGGCCTGGGATGTGTTGCCCCGGATCTGCGCCGATAACCGACCGTCGCGCCCGGGAACCGTCGATCGCCCCGCGGTGTGGTGGCAAGGCCTGCGGTTGCGCACCGAAGCGTCGACAGAGCCAACATATTTCGCGGTGCACGGTGAGCCGGGATCCGAGTCGGGATTCGTTCGGTACCACCCCGTCGATACCAAGTCATGGTTGTTCAGTGAACAGCGCAAGATCGTGGTCGAAGATTTCTTCGCACCCACCTTCCAGGCCTACCTCGGACTGCTGCGCTTCCTGCTGGAGCTCGACCTCGTCGACCGCTTGGTGTTCTGGTCGCTGCCGCTCGATGACCCGCTGCCGCATCTGCTGGTAGACCGGCGCGCCGCGCGGATCACCGGACTATTCGACGAGACCTGGCTGCGCGTCGTCGATACCGGCCGGGCACTGTCAGCCCGCCGGTACACCGGCGACGATGCGGTTGTCATTTCCGTGGATGACCCACTGCTGCCGGATAATTCGGGCACCTTTGTCATCTGCGGCGACGGCGCGGAACCGACGGACCGGCGTGCCGACCTGCAGATCGATGTCGCTGGCCTTGCCGCCGTCCTGCTTGGCGGCACGACCTGGCGCACTTTGGCCGTCGCCGGACGGGCGCGTGCCGACGACCCCGCGGCGCTCGCGATCGCCGACGAGCTGTTCGCTGTGCAGCAGGCACCGCATGCTGGTATTTTCTTCTGAAGGTTAGCTTTTCGCGTCTACCAGTCCCCAGGCCAGCGCGGTATCCACGTCGATCGTGCGCCCGAATAACACCAGATAGGCGGTGCGCCAGCGGCCGATTCGGCGGGTGACGCTGACGGTGCCACCAGCACCGGGAATCAGGCCGAGGCCCAGCTCGGGCAGCCCGAACACTGAATCCTGTTGAGCTGCAACCCATCCACAGTACGCAGCCATCTCCAGCCCGCTGCCCAGCACCTGGCCGTGCACCTCGGCGCGGCAGGCCCGCCCCAGCCGGTTGGTCAGCGCGTCGAGCGCCAGCGCGGGGCTGTGCCGGGTGCGCGCCAGATGCGCGCTGGCCGGGTCGCTGAAGGTGCCGAATTCGGCGAGGTCGCCGCCGCTGCAAAACGACGGCCCGTTGCCGGTGAGCACCACCTCGTCGATCGACGGGTCGAGCTGCGCGACGGCCAGCGCCTCCAGCAGGGCGGCCCGGGCATCGGTGGAAAAGGCGTTGTGCCGCGACGGCCGGTTGAAGCTGATCCGCAACGTGTTGACGTCCCGTTCGCTGTGCACCGGGTCGGCGATCTCGGGCATCCGGGCCGGACCGCGTTCGGCGAGCCAGCGGGCGAACTCCGGGCCGGACTGCAACGTGGAGTAGGCCAGCGACTCGGCGATCACCCCGGGAAACGCCGGGCCGGCCGGGTCGACGCTGCGCAGCACATCGTCGCACACCGCACTGGCCTGCGGCCAGTGCTCGCAACGCTCCCGCAGTTGTGCCAGGCTGTCGGGCACCGAGTCGACGGTGATCACCCGCCGGTCGGCGCAAACGTCTTCGGTGAGCGTGAAAGTCGCACGCTGCAACCAATATTCAGGGGCACCGGCGACGGGGCCGACAGCCACCACCACGCCGGGCACCGCGGCATCGTCCACCTGCGGCGGCTCCGTCAGGTCAACGATGCGCAGTGTCACGCCGAATACTTCTTGACCAGCTCACCCTTGTACAGCTTGCCGGTGTCGGTGCGCGGTAGCTGCGCCTCGAAAGAGATTGACCGTGGACATTTGTAGTGCGCCAGGCGATCCCGTAGCCAGCCGAGCAATTCCTCGGCGAACTGATCGGTGGCGTCGGCGGGGTCGACGGTTTGGACCACCGCCTTGACGCTCTGTCCCATCTCGTCGTCGGGTATGCCGAACACCGCCGCGTCCAACACCTTCGGATGGGTCACCAGCAGGTTCTCGGTCTCTTGCGGGTAGATGTTTACCCCGCCGGAGATGATCATGTGGTGGCGACGGTCGGTCAGATACAGGTAGCCCTCGTCGTCGACATAGCCGATGTCGCCGACGGTTACCCAGCCATGGGTGTCTCGGGACGCCGCGGTCTTTTCCGGGTCGTTGAGATATTCAAACGCAAATCCGCCGTCGAAGTAGATTTCGCCGGCCTGACCCGGGGGCAATTCGTTGCCTTTTTCGTCGAGGATGTGGATCTCGCAGGCCATCGGCTTGCCCACTGAGCCCGGGTGGGCCAGCCACTCCTCGGCGGTGATCAACGTGGAGCCGATGGCTTCCGAGGAGGCGTAGTACTCGTCGATGATCGGCCCCCACCAGTCCATCATCTGCTTTTTGATCTCCACCGGGCAAGGTGCCGCCGCATGCATCACCCGCTGGAGGCTGGAAAGATCGTACGAATTACGCACCGACGCCGGCAGTTTCAGCATCCGGGTGAACATGGCCGGGACAAACTGGGCGTGCGTGACGCGGTGGCGTTGGATCGCCTCCAGGCAGCCTTCCGGGTCGAACTTTTCCAGTACGACGGTCGTGATGCCGCCGGCCTGTGCGCTCATCGACCATACCGACGGCGCGGTGTGATACAGCGGTGCCGGGCTCAGGTAGATGGAGTCGGTATTCATCCAGAACCCTACCAGCGCCGACATCATGCCGGGCGCTTCGGCCGGATGCACGTGCGGCAGTTCACGTTTGATGCCCTTGGGCCGACCGGTGGTGCCTGACGAGTACTGCAGCAGATCACCTTCGCGCTCGTCGTCAATTGGCGTATCCGGCTGGTCTGCAACACATTCCGGGTAACGCTGCCAGCCCTCGAGGTCGTCGTCTGCGATCAGCAGCAGTTCGGGCAAGCCGCCCGGCAGGTGCTCGTCCAGGTTCTCGCAGACTTTGCGCAGCGCGGCCGAGCCGATGATCGCCTTGGCGGCGCAGTTGTCGATGATGTAGGCAGCTTCGGCGGCTGTCAGATGGGTGTTGATCGGCACGTAGTACAGGCCGCTGCGGCGCGCGGCCCACATGACCGCGTGGATGTGCTCGTTGTTCTCCATGAGGATCGCGACGGCGTCGCCCTCGACCAACCCGGCCCGCCGGAAATAGTGCGCCAGTCGGTTGGCGCGGGCTTCCAGTGCGTCGAACGTGACGACGGCCCCGGAGGGATGGAGGATGACCGCCGGTTTACCGGCCCCAACGTGCTCGCGAATCTGCATGGGCAGACTGTACCGCCGCCAAAGTTGACGGGTGTCAAGCGGTCCGCTGGTTGATCCAGGGCGAGAAAGCGGTTAGCCCAGGCGCTGCTTGAGCGCCTCGAACTCGTCTTTGACGCCGGTAGGCAGCCTGTCGCCGATGAATTCGAACCACTCCTCGATCATCGGCAGTTCCTCGCGCCATTCGCCGGGTTCGACGGCCAGGGCGCGCTCGACGTCGGCGGGGTCGACGTCCAGCCCGTCCAGGTCGAGGTCCTCGGCGGCGGGCACGACGCCGATCGGGGTGTCCCGGCCGCCGGCCCTGTGCTCGATGCGATCGACGATCCACTTCAGCACCCGGCTGTTCTCACCGAAGCCCGGCCACAGGAACTTGCCGTCCTCGCTGCGGCGGAACCAGTTGACGAAGAACACCTTCGGCAGCTTGGACTCGTCGGCGTTCTTCCCGAGGTCCAGCCAGTGCTGGAAGTAGTCGCCGACGTGGTAGCCCAAAAACGGCAGCATGGCCATCGGGTCGCGCCGCACGGTGCCGACCTTGCCCTCGGCGGCGGCGGTCTGCTCGCTGCCCATGGTGGCGCCCATGAATACGCCGTGCTGCCAGTCGCGGGCCTCGGTCACCAGCGGCACCGTGGTCTTGCGGCGGGCGCCGAACAGGATGGCCGAGATCGGCACGCCCTGCGGGTCGTCCCATTCCGGGGCGAGGATGGGGCATTGCGACATCGGCGTGCAGTACCGCGAATTCGGATGCGCGGCCTTGGTTTCGGTCTCGCGGATGACCCAGTCGTTGCCCTTCCAGTCGATCAGGTGATCCGGCTCGCCTTCCAGGCCTTCCCACCACACGTCGTTGTCGTCGGTAAGCGCGACGTTGGTGAAGATGGTGTTGCCGGCGGCGATGGTGCGCATAGCGTTGGGATTGGACTTCCAGTTGGTGCCGGGCGCGACCCCGAAGAAACCGAACTCCGGGTTGACCGCGTAGAGCCGGCCGTCCTTGCCGAAGCGCATCCAGGCGATGTCGTCGCCGAGCGTCTCGGCGCGCCAGCCCGGAATGGTCGGCTGGATCATCGCCAGGTTGGTCTTGCCGCACGCCGACGGGAACGCCGCGGCGAAGTAATACGCCTTGTTCTCCGGCGAGATCAGCTTGAGGATCAGCATGTGCTCGGCGAGCCAACCCTCGTCGCGGGCCATCGCCGAGGCGATCCGCAGCGAATAGCACTTCTTGCCCAGCAGCGCGTTACCGCCGTAACCCGAGCCGTAGCTCCAGATCTCCCGGGTCTCCGGGAAGTGGGTGATGTATTTGGTTTCGTTGCACGGCCACGGAACGTCTTTTTGACCGGGCTCCAGCGGCGCGCCGACGGAATGCAACGCCTTGACGAAGAAGCCGTCGTCACCGAGCTTCTCCAGCGCGGCCGTGCCCATCCGCGTCATCACCTTCATCGACATGACGACGTACTCGGAGTCGGTGATCTCCACGCCGAGCTTGGGGTCGTCGGCGCCCAGCGGACCCATGCAGAACGGCACCACCCACATGGTGCGGCCACGCATGCACCCGCGGTAAAGCTCGGTCATGGTGGCCCGCATTTCGTTCGGGTCCATCCAGTTGTTGGTGGGGCCGGCGTCTTCCTCGCGTTCGGAACAGATGAACGTGCGGGACTCCACCCGCGCCACGTCCGACGGGTCAGAGAGCGCCAGATAGGAGTTCGGGTGGTTCTTCTCGTTCAGCTTCTTCAATGTGCCGGCTTCGACCAGCTGGTCGGCCAGCCGTTGCCACTCCTCGTCGGAGCCGTCAGCGAAGACCACTCGGTCCGGCTGTGTGAGCTCAGCGACCTCCGCTACCCAAGCCAGCAGGCCCTGGTGATTTGTCGGCGCGGTATCCAGACCGGGGACGGTCGCTGAGGTCATCAAAATCTCCTGCATGCTCTGCGGACGTAGGCTCCGGGTTTGCGGTAACCCTTAGAACAGGTTATCGCGGGCCGTATACCCAAAAAGGCCCGGGAGCGTATCGGCTCGCTCACAGGAACGATTCAGATCGCCTCATCTGCCACAACTGTTGGGGTCGCAACGCCCGGCTGACCGAGCTCCGAACGCACCGCGGCCAGAGCGGCTTGCAGGGTGGGCATCTCCCGGTCGCGCTGGGCCGTGGCCCGCGCCGCGGCGACCGCGTGCTCGCGCAGCTCGGCGTCGATGGCGGCGACGTCGTGTTTGACCCGCGCGGCCTCGGTCTCATCCTGGTCGGCCAGCGCGGCACCCAGCGCCGATTCGGCGGCGAGCACCCGGGTGGCAACCAGGTGCTCGGCAGCGGCCCGCACGGACCCGGTCGCCTCGCCCACCCAGCGGTCGAGAACCCCGCGGTCGGCCAGCAGGCCGCGGGTGCCGACCACCCACACGGTCACGGCCAACCCGATCGCCACACAGGCGACAAGCCCGACCGCGGTCAGCCCGGGAGTCAGGTCGGCCACCAGTCGGCTCAGCGTCAACGCCACACCGGCTCCGAAGCCCGCGCCCAACAGCATCATCAGCCGGGTCTCCAGCCGCCGCGATTTCAGCGGCGGCGCCCCGACGTCCACGCTCGGCAAATCGGCGGCCGGCGGGTCAACCGCCAGGTCCAGTGCGTGGGCAACATCGGTCAGCTGCTCGGTGATGCCGTCGTCGACCTCGGTGATCACCCGCTCGAGGCGGTCGCGGGCGTAGGGCTCGAAGTCCGCCAGCTTCCGGCGGCTCAGCGCGGCGATATCCTCCTGCAGCTCCGAACGGACCGAGGTGCAGCGGTTGCGCGCGAAGTACGCCAGCTGGGCCTTGGCCTGCTGCGTCTGGCTGCGCAACGCGATGGTGCGCTCGGATTTGGACAGTCGCCGCTGTCGCAGCAGGGCGGCGCGTTGCTCGCGCAACGCCTCCATCCGTGACCGGCGACCCGCGCCGTTGGCGTCGCGCTCGTATCGGCAGGCGAGGCTGCGCAGGCGCGATTCCCACGCCCGCAACCGGTTTCGACGCTCGAGGTCCGGCTCGGCGAGCAGTCGTTGGACCGCGGCGACCAGGTCATCGACGCGGGGTTCGCCGTGCTCGGGCGCGGCGGCGGCCCCCACCCAGGGCACCCGGCCGTAGCGAGCAGCGTAGGTGGCCAGCGTGTCGCGGTCGGTGATCAGCACGTCGCGCCAGTTGGGGTACAGGTCGACCTTGGATACCACGCCGATCACCGCGTCGGTGTCGGGCGTCGCGGCGTCGAGCAGGGCAACGTCGGATCCGGTCAGCGTGGTCGCGGCCGACACGACGAACACCACCGCCATCGGCGCCTCGCCGGAGGCCAGTTCCGTCGACTCGACAAACGTGTACTGCGGCAACCGTTCGGCCAGCGCGCCGGCCACACCGCTGACGCCGGCCAGCCACGGTCCGGTCACCAGCACCACGTCGCGGCGCTGGACCGTGGGAGCGGGCAGCCGCGGGCTGATCGCGCCGATCATGGCGTCCACCTCGGCGACCGGGTCGGTCATGACACTCCCCCGGCTCGCGCCCACAGCCGCAACGAGCCCCGGGCGATGTCGGCGCCGCAGCCGCGGTGCACGCCCGTGCTGCGGTGGCGCTGCCAGCGCAGTGCCCGCCGCAGATGCGCCGCCGGGCTGTCGCCCCGATCCACCGGCAGTCCGGCGGCCTCGACGGCGTCCATCGCGGCGGCCATCCGCGCGACCACGGTGGCGTCGCGGGTCAAGAACTCGGCGGCCCGCCGATCGCTGACGCCCAGCGCCTCCATTTCCGCGACGGCCTCGAGGATCCGCTGATAGCGCACCGCGGCGCCCAGCGCGGTGATTTTGGCGACGACGGCGTCGACCCGGCTGCGCTGCCGCAGCCGGGCCTGCACGACAGCTTTAGGGGCGCCGCGGCGAATATCGGCAACCATCTGCGCGATGCCGACGAGATCGAAAACGTCCAGGAGTCGCCGCCGCGTCTGCGCCGGGATGGCGTGGTCGGCGGTCACAAAGTTCTCCCACGAATTCACATCGCAGGGATCGGCGGCCAGCGCTTGCAGCGCGATCCATGCGGTGTCGTCGAGCTCGGCGACCGCCAGCAACGCCACCATCGGCTCGACCGGGACGCCCGGGATGACGTGCGGTTCCCCAGTCACGTCGGCCTTGTTCCACACCACCAGCAGCGGATGCCGCGCCGCCGCGACCGCCGCCCGGTCCTCGGGCTTGACCACCTCGACAACGACATGGACCTGCATGTCAGCCGGTCCCGCGCACGTCGTCACCCCGCACCGGCCAAGGGCCCGAGCAACGGTACGGCGGCCGACGCCCGCGCGACCGGTTACCACCACCCGCAGTGGCGCGGCGAGTCGCTCGACAATCACCGCGCAGAGCGCATCGCCGCTCGTGGCAGCGAATCGCGCCAGCTCATCGGTGAAAACCTGGTGCCCTTGTCCGATCATGTCCTGCCTGGTTGCCGCTGGCCGCTTCACCGTGCCCGGCCTGCATTGTCGCCGAGCGGGCTAGGCGCATCGTGCCATCCGGGCCGCTGGGCCGCGAGCCAGTGATTACAGCTACCAGCCGAAGGCAACTGTTGGGTATCAATCTGCAACACGATGCGGCTACACCATGAGTTATGGGTAACGATGGACGGATGCACGCACAGCCCGGCGTGGAAACGCGCCCCGATGCCGGCGTGCCTGCACCGCGGCATACGGGGGGCTATCCCCGTACCACCAGCTTCCGGACCCGCCGCTCGGCCTTGACGGCCGCTCAACAGCAAACCTGGGAGCGGCTATGGCCAAAGCTCGGCGTGGTCGCGCGCGACGCCGACGGGCCGGCCCCGCCGCTGGATACCAGCGCATGGTTCGGGCGCCAGGCGCCGCTGGTTCTGGAAATCGGCTGCGGTAGCGGAACTTCGACGGTCGCGATGGCGCAGTCCGAACCGGATGTCGATGTGATCGCCGTCGAGGTGTATCGGCGGGGACTTGCACAACTGCTGAGCGCCATCGCGCGCGAGAGGATCAGCAACATCCGCCTGGTCCGCGGGGACGCCGTCGACGTGCTGGAACACCTGTTGGCGCCCGGTTCGCTGACCGGGGTGCGGGTGTTCTTCCCCGATCCGTGGCCCAAGGCCCGCCACCACAAGCGTCGGCTGCTGCAGCCGGCCATTGTGGGCTTGATCGCCGACCGGCTGAAGCCGGGCGGAATACTGCACGTCGCAACCGACCACGCCGGTTACGCCGAGCAGATCGCCGAGGTCGGCGACGCCGAACCTCGATTACGTCGGGTGGATCCGGGTACGCCGGGACTACCGATCTCGGTCGCACGGCCGACTACTAAATACGAGAGCAAGGCGCGCGATGCCGGCAGTGCCGTCACCGAGCTGGTCTGGGAAAGACGTCAACCATGAGCCTGATCGACCAACCGACGACCGAACCCGACGCGGTCTCCGCGCCGGTGTCCCCGCCGGAGGTCCCCGGGATCGACGCCGGTGCGCGCCGAGTACTGCTGGTCTGGGACGCACCCAACCTGGACATGGGCCTGGGTTCCATTCTGGGGCGCCGACCGACCGCGTTGGAGCGGCCACGTTTCGACGCGCTGGGCCGCTGGTTGCTGGCCCGCACCGCCGAGGTGGCGGCCCGTGCGGACGACATTTCGGCCGAGCCCGAGGCCACCGTGTTCACCAACATCGCGCCCGGTAGCGCCGACGTGGTTCGGCCGTGGGTGGATGCCTTGCGTAACGTGGGGTTCGCCGTCTTCGCCAAGCCGAAGGTCGACGAGGACAGCGACGTCGACTCCGACATGCTGCAGCACATCGCGCAACGCGGAGACGAGGGGTTGGCGGCGTTGGTGGTGGCTTCCGCCGACGGGCAGGCATTTCGCGAACCGCTGGAGGAGATCTCCCGCGCGGGGGTGCCCGTCCAGGTGCTCGGATTTCGCGAACACGCGAGTTGGGCGTTAGCGTCGGATAGCTTGGAGTTCGTCGACCTGGAGGACATCGACGGTGTCTTTCGGGAGCCGCTGCCGCGAATCGGACTGGATTCGCTGCCTGAGCAAGGAGCGTGGCTGCAGCCGTATCGGCCGTTGTCGTCGCTGCTGACCTCGCGTGTGTGATAACTGGAAACCCAATGCGCGGGTCGCCACCGATCCGGTAAGGAGCTGACGTGTTCGCCTGGTGGGGTCGAACTGTGTACCGCTATCGGTACATCGTCATCGGGGTCATGGTGGCGTTGTGCCTCGGCGGCGGCATTTTCGGGATGAGCCTGGGCAAGCACCTCACGCAGAGCGGTTTCTATGACGACAACAGCCAGTCGGTGACGGCCTCGGTGCTGGCCGATGAGGTCTACGGCCGCGACCGCACCGGCCATATCGTGGCCGTGCTGCCGGCACCCGAAGGCAAGACCATCGACGACAAGGCCTGGTCGAAGAAGATCGCCGATGACCTCAACAAGTTCGTCAAAGATCACCCCGACCAGGTCATCGGCTGGGCGGGATATCTGCGCGCACCTGACTCGACGAGCCAAGTGGTGCAGGGCATGAAGACCGCCGACAAGAAGTACACCTTCGTGTCCATCCCGCTGAAGGGCGACGACGACGACACCATCCTGAACAACTACAAGGAGGTGGCGCCGGAACTGCAGAAGCTCGACGGCGGCCGGGTGCAACTGGCCGGCCTGGAACCGGTGGCCGAGGGGCTGACCGGCACCATCGCCCAAGACGAACGCCGGATGGAAGTGCTGGCCCTGCCACTGGTCGCGGTGGTGCTGTTCTTGGTTTTCGGTGGCGTGGTGGCGGCCTGTCTCCCGGTGATGGTCGGCGGCCTGAGCATCGCGGGCGCACTCGGGATCTTGCGTTTCACCGCAATTTTCGGGCCCGTGCATTTCTTCGCACAGCCGGTCGTGACGCTGGTCGGTCTCGGCATCGCTGTCGACTACGGGCTTTTCGTGGTGAGCCGGTTCCGCGAGGAGATCGCTGAGGGCTACGACACCGAGGCCGCAGTGCGCCGCTCGATGATGACGGCCGGACGCACGGTCACGTTCTCTGCGGTCCTGATCGCGGTTTCAGCAGCAAGCATGCTGGTGTTCCCGCAGGGGTTCTTGAAGTCGCTGACCTACGCCACGATCGCGTCGGTGATGCTCTCGGCGATCCTGTCCATCACCATCCTGCCGGCCGTGCTCGGCATCCTGGGAAGCCACGTCGACGCGCTGGGCGTGCGGACCTTGCTCAAGGTCCCGTTCCTGGCGAACTGGAAGGTTTCCCGCGCCTACCTCAACTGGCTGGCCAACCTGCTGCAAAAGACCAAGACCCGCGAAGAGGTCGAGCACGAGTTCTGGGGCAAGCTGGTCAACCGCGTGATGAAGCGGCCGGTTCTCTACGCCGCCCCGATCGTGCTCGTCATGATCGCGCTGATCTTCCCGGTGTTCAAGCTCCAACTCGGCGGCTTCAGCGAAAAGTATTTGCCCCCAGACAATTCCGTTCGGCAGTCCCAGGAACATTTCGACAAGCTTTTTCCGGGGTATCGCACCGAGCAAGTGACGCTGGTCGTCCAGAACAACGACCACAAACCGGTCACCGACCAACAACTCGCCGAGATTCGCAACAAGGCAATGGCGATACCCGGGTTCATCGACCCCAACGGCGATTCGAGCCAGATGTGGCAGGAACGCCCGTATGCGCAAGGCGCATCGAAGGATCCGTCGGTGCGCGTGATCCAAAACGGCTTGGTGAACCCCAACGACGCGGGAAAGAAGATCGCCGATCTGCGGGCGATCGCCGCACCCAAGGGCCTCACCGTGATGGTTGGCGGCACCCAGGCCTTGGTTCAGGACTCGATTCACGGCATTTTCGGCAAAATGCCGTTGATGCTCGTCATCTTGTTGACGACTACCACGCTGTTGATGTTCTTGGCGTTCGGCTCGGTGGTGCTGCCGATCAAGGCGACGGTGATGAGTGCGCTCACGCTGGGATCCACGATGGGCATCTTGACATGGATATTCGTCGACGGGCACTTCGCCACCCTGCTGAATTTCACTCCCACCCCGCTGACTGCGCCGGTCATCGGCTTGATCATCGCGGTGGTCTTCGGTTTGTCCACCGACTACGAGGTGTTCCTGGTTTCCCGGATGGTTGAAGCGCGCGAACGCGGCATGTCCACCGCGGAGGCAATCCGGATCGGCACCGCGACGACCGGTCGCATCATCACCGCGGCGGCGTTGGTGCTTGCCGTGGTTGCCGGCTCGTTCGTGTTCTCCGACCTGGTGATGATGAAGTACCTGGCGTTCGGCTTGATGGCCGCGCTGCTGCTGGACGCGACCGTGGTGCGAATGTTCTTGGTGCCCTCGGTGATGAAGCTGCTCGGCGACGACTGCTGGTGGGCGCCGCGGTGGATGAAACGGATGCAGAACCGGCTCGGGCTCGGCGAAATACATCTACCCGACGAGCGGAAACTGCCCGCCGCCCGTCGGCCCGCGCGGGCTGCCGCCGGCGCGGGCGGCCCGGTCGCCGTCAAGCCGCGACCGCCGCACGACCCCACTCACCCGGCCACGCGGGCTCGTCCGCGCCCGCCCGCCCGGCCGGATTACCGGGGCCCGGCCCAGGATGGACCATCGACCACCGGCACCACCCGGATGCGAGCGGCGGAGCCACCGGAGCCGGCGACGACACGCTTCGCCACACCCGATCCCGCCCCGAGCCGCGAGCACCCACCGGCGCCGGGTGAACCGACCGCCGCGGGAGATCGCGAGATCGAATCCTGGCTCAATGAGCTTCGTGGACCCAAAACTCCTGAACGTCAAGGTGATTCGCGTCCCACGGGCAGCACTCCGACGCCCTCAGCGCCGGCCGGCGAGTCCAACAGCGACGACGCCACCACAGCGATTCCCGTTCCACCGGACGACAACGAATCCGAGCCGGCCACCGAGAAATTGGATGCACGAGGCGCTGATGCGCCCAACGCCGAGCCGCCGCGGCAGCGCCGCGGCAAGCTGAGCGCCCAGGATCTGCTGCGCAGAGAAGGACGTTTCTAACCCAACCGTTCGGCTTTCGACTGCGCGTGTTCCTCAGCCACGTCATCCGGTTCGGCCGTCATCACGGCATCGCCGTTTTCGGTGAGCACCTCGGCCTCTTCGGAGGGCTCTCTGGCCAGCAGCACTTTGAAGGCGTTGTTGAGGAAGGCCACCGCCGGTACGGACAACAGCGCGCCGACGATCCCGGCGAGCACGCCGCCGGTCGAGATCGCCAACACGACCGCCAGCGGATGAATCGACACCGCGCGCCCCATCACCAACGGCTGCAGGATGTGCGCCTCAAGCTGATTGACGCCGATGATCACACCGAGGGTGATCAACGCGTAGATGAACCCCTTGGCGAGCAGGGCTACCACCACCGCAAGGAAGCCGCTGATCACCGCACCGACCAGAGGGATGAAGGCACCGAGGAACACCAACGACGCCAGTGGAAGCGCAAGTGGCACGCCCAGGATCACCAGCCCAATGCCGACACCCACCGCGTCGACCAACGCCACCAGCGAGGTGCCGCGGACGTAACCGATCAGCGTGCCGTAGCCGGCCCGGCCCGCCTCGCGCACCCGTTCGCGCACCGCGACGGGAAAGATCTTGGTGACGTACTGCCAGATGTTGCGCCCGCCGTAGAGGAAAAAGATCAGGGTGAACAACGTCAGCAGGGCGCCCGTCACGATTTCGGTGATGGTTGCCGCCGTTGACAACGCGCCACTGGTCAGCTTGGCCTGATTGTTGCGCAGCGCCTCGATCGCGGCGTCGCCGGCGTTGTCGATTTGTTGGCGGCTTAAATGCAGCGGTCCTTCGATCAGCCACTTACGGGTGGTGTCGATGCTGTGTGTCACCTGGTCCACCAGGTCCGGTAGCCCGACCACGAATTGGGTGATCACGAACGCCAGGATGCCGCCGAGAATCGCGAAGCCGGACAGTAGCACCAGCGTCACCGCGAGACCGCGCGGCAGGCGTCGGCGATCCAGCCAGTCCACCGCCGGGACCAGCAACGCGCTCAGCATCAACGCCACCAAAACCGGAACGACGATGATCTCGAGCTTTTTCGCGACCCACAGAAACGCGACCACGGCAGCCAGGATCACCAGCAGCCGCCAGGCCCATGCCGCGCTCTTGCGGACCAGGGGCTGGACCGAGTCGTCGATCGACGGCATGCGGCTAAGCGTAACCGGCGCAAATACCGACACGGCGCGTTGGACAGCGACCATCCTGGCGGGACATGCGCGGCTACCCTAAAGCACGTGTCGCACGACGCGCCGCCCAGAAACGTCCATGGTCAGGCCGAGGCGCCCGCCCGCGGCAGGTACTGGTGGCTCCGCTGGGTCATTTTGGGCGTCGTCGCGATCGTGCTCGCGGTCGAAGTCACGTTGGTGTGGGATCAGCTGGCCAAGGCATGGCAGAGCCTGTACTCAGCGAAGTGGTGGTGGTTGCTGGCCGCCATGGTGGCGGCCGCCGCGTCAATGCACAGCTTCGCGCAAATCCAGCGCACCCTGTTGCGATCCGCTGGGGTACGAGTCCGGCAGTGGCGGTCCGAAGCCGCGTTCTACGCCGCGAACTCGCTGAGTACCACGCTGCCCGGCGGGCCGGTGCTGTCGGCCACCTTTCTCCTTCGACAGCAACGGATTTGGGGTGCGTCGACGCTCGTGGCGTCCTGGCAGCTGGTCATGTCAGGGGTGCTGCAAGCGGTCGGGCTGGCGCTACTCGGTCTGGGCGGTGCCTTTTTGCTGGGCGCGAAGAACAACCCGTTCTCGTTGCTGTTCACCCTGGGCGGGTTCGTCGCGCTGCTGCTGCTCGCGCAGGCGGTAGCGTCCCGGCCCGAGCTGATCGACGGAATCGGCGTGCGGGTGCTGTCCTGCGTCAACTCGGTGCGGGGCAAACCGTCCGACACCGGCTTGGCGAAGTGGCGTGAAATCCTCAACCAGCTGGAGTCGGTCAGCCTGGGCCGCCGGGATCTCTCGGTGGCGTTCGGCTGGTCGCTGTTCAACTGGACCGCCGACGTGGCCTGCCTGGGTTTCGCCGCCTACGCTGCCGGCGGAAACGCGTCGCTGGCCGGGTTGACGGTCGCCTACGCGGCGGCGCGCGCCGTCGGCACCATCCCGTTGATGCCGGGCGGGCTGTTGGTCGTCGAGGCGGTGCTGGTGCCGGGCCTGGTGTCCAGCGGCATGTCGTTGCCCGACTCCATCTCGGCGATGTTGATCTACCGGGTGATCAGCTGGTTGTTGATCGCCGCTGTCGGCTGGGTGGTGTTCTTCTTCATGTTCCGCACCGAGAACGAGGTCGACCCCGACGCGGAGCCGAGCTCAGCGCAACTTGGTGCGGACGCGGCCCCGACGCCACCCGGTGACTCGCCCGCCGATCCGGGCGCCGACGCCCTGCAAGGACCGCTGCCCCCGCCTGAGCCCGAGCGCGGAAACGGGCCGGCGCCTACCTGATCTGCAGCGCCGGCGGCGGGCCGGGTAACGGTCCGGTCGGTCCAGCAGGCGCCGCCGGTAAGCCCCCGGGCGGCGCGCCCTGCGTGCCCTGCATCAGGCCCAGCATCTGCGGAACGCTGATCGGCAGCCTGCACTTGATCGACAACCCGGTCAGCGGCGCCGAGATCGTCTGCAGGTCGCCGGCCACCTTCGGGTTGGCGTCCAAATAGCCCTTCAGGGAATTGGCGGATTGCTGACCGGCCGGTTGCGCCAGCATGGTGGTCATCGCCTGGTTGGTCTCCGGGTGCGAGTCCAGGTAGTCGCCCACTGACGTGGCGACGGATCCGACCGTTCGCGCCAGCTCACTGGCCGCACACGGATCAGACGCGCCGACTGCCGTCGGCTCAGCCTGCGCCAGGATCACGGTGCCGCCCCAGCGCAGTCGCCGCCAGAACGCCGAAGAGGTTGCGGCGCAACATGGTCATGAATTCTCCTTAAGCCGATCGACATCCTGCCATCGCGCGCGGTGACGCCGCCAATCCGGCTGGCGGGGGGCGTTGTCCGGCCCACGAGCGGGTGGGGCCGAACGCCGATGCTGAGTCGTTGCAGCTCAGCGACCCCTAACCCCAGTCAACAGACGGCGTGCTGAGGTAGGCTCGCCTGCACGAAACGCGGGAGCGGCCCACCGCAAGCGCGGGTCGCCGCGCAACAACAGCAGCGCAATAGCAGAGTGCGGGGAGAGCGACCATCCAGCAGTTCATGATGCGCCTCAGCAGCAGCCTGCGTCGCGTCCGCTGGCTGGTCTTCACAGGTTGGTTGCTTGCGCTGGTGCCCGCGATCTATCTGACGGTGACCGGATCGGGTCACCTGACCGGTGGCGGCTTCGAGGTGGCCGGCTCGCAGTCGCTGCGGGTCCACGATGAGCTCGAGGCCCATTACCCCGATCTGGGCGCCTCGCCGTTGGCGCTGGTGGCGGCGCCGCGCGCGGACGCCAGTTTCGAGGACATGAACAGGGCCGTCGCGCTGCTCAAGCGGGTCGCCGGTGAGGTTCCCGACGTGGTGATCGTGGCCAACCCGGCTCAGCGACCGCCCCAGCCGGATCGCCCGTACGTGGTGTCGTTGCGGTTGGACTCGGGCAGCGCCAGCGCCAGCGACGCCGCCAAAAAACTGCGCGCCAAAATCGGCGTCGAGGGCGATCAGCCGGGACGCATCGACAACGGCCGGGTACACCTACACGTCATCGGTCAGGGCGCCCTGAGCACGGCAGCGGCAGCCAACACCAAACACGACATCGCCGCGGCCGAGCGCTGGAACCTTCCGATCATCCTGATTGTGCTACTCGCCGTGTTCGGTTCGCTTGCCGCGGCAGCCATCCCGCTGGCCCTGGGGATCTGCACGGTCGCCATCACGATGGGCATGGTTTATTTGCTGTCGGCCTATATGACGATGTCGGTGTTCGTCACCTCGACGGTGTCGATGTTCGGCATCGCGCTGGCTGTCGACTACTCGCTGTTCATCTTGATGCGGTTCCGTGAAGAGCTGCGGGCCGGCCGTCAACCCCAGGAAGCGGTGGACGCGGCGATGGCCACCTCGGGCCTGGCGGTGGTGCTGTCCGGCATGACCGTCGTCGCCTCCCTGACCGGCATCTACCTGATCGACACTCCAGCGCTGGCGTCGATGGCGACCGGCGCCATCCTTGCGGTCGCGGTGGCGATGCTGACCTCGACCACGATGACGCCGGCGGTGCTGGCGACCTTCGGCCGGGCTGCGGCGAAGAGGTCAGCGATGCTGCACTGGTCGCGCCGGCCCGAGTCCACCCAGTCACGGTTCTGGATGCACTGGGTCGCTGCGGTGATGCGCCGGCCGTGGGCGGCGGCGCTGGCCGCGTCCGCGGTGCTGCTCACCATGGCGACACCGGCGCTGTCGATGGTGCTGGGAAACAGCCTGCTGCGGCAGTTCGACTCGGCACACGAGATCCGCGCCGGGGTGGCCGGAGCGGCGGACGCGCTCGGGCCCGGCGCGTTGGGGCCGGTGCAGATCCTGGTCAGCTTCCCCGACGGCGGCGCGTCCGCGGCCAAGCACAGTCAGGCACTGAAGGGGCTGAGCCGCGAGGTCGCGCAGGCCCCCGACGTCGTCTCGGTGGCCCCGCCGGTGTTCGCCGACGACAACAGCAGCGCGATGGTGGCGGCGATCTTGGCAGTGGATCCCGAGGATTTGGCCGCCCGCCACACCGTCGACTGGTTGCGTGCCCACCTGCCGCATGTGTCCGAGATCGGTTCGGCGCAGGTCGATGTCGGTGGGCCGACGGCGCTGATCAAGGACTTCGACGACCAGGTGGCCAAAACCCAGCCGCTGGTGCTGGTGTTTGTGGCACTGATCGCGTTCGTGATGCTGCTGGTCTCGATCCGGTCCGTGTTCTTGGCCTTCAAGGGCGTGCTGATGACCCTGCTGTCGGTGGCCGCCGCCTACGGCAGCCTGGTGATGGTCTTCCAGTGGGGGTGGCTGGAAAAGCTCGGGTTCGCCCCGATCACGTCGATCGATTCCACCGTTCCGCCGCTGGTGCTGGCGATGACGTTCGGGTTGTCGATGGACTACGAGATCTTCTTGCTGACCCGAATCCGGGAGCGGTTCTTACAAACCGGGCATACCCGTGACGCGGTGGCTTATGGGGTGAGCACCAGCGCGCGCACCATTACCAGCGCGGCGCTGATCATGATCGCGGTGTTCATCGGCTTCGCCTTCGCCGGTATGCCGCTGGTCGCCGAGATCGGAGTCGCCTGCGCGGTGGCGATCGCGGTGGATGCCACCGTGGTGCGGCTGCTGATGGTTCCGGCGCTGATGGCGATGTTCGACCAATGGAACTGGTGGTTGCCGTCATGGCTGCACCGCATCTTGCCGTCGGTCGACTTCGAAAAGCCCTTGCCCAAGGTAGAGCTCGGGGACGTCGTGATGATCCCCGATGACATCACTGCGGCGGCGGTGCCGGGAGCGGACCTGCGGGTTGTGCTCAAATCCGCCGCCAAGCTCAAACACCTTGCGCCCGATGCGATTTGCGTGGCAGATCCGTTGGCCTTCAGCGGATGCGGACGCAACGGCAGCTTGCGGGCACGAGTCAAGGGCGGCGACGGCGAGGCCGCACTGCCCGCCTCGAGGGCCGCGGCCACCGCGGGCAACGGTCAGGCCGCGGCCAGGAAACTCGCCGGCGGCTCGCCGCCCGGCAACGGTGCCGGGCGTACCGCGCGGCCGTTGCACCCGGTCACGTTGTGGCGCGGTCGGCTCTCGGTCGCCCTCGACGCGCTGCAGACCGCGGCGTCGGACAGCGACACCGATCAGCCGGCCTACCAGCGCAGCAGCCCGGTGGAAACCACCCATGTGCAGTTGCCGACCGGTGACCGGCTGCAGATCCCCACCGGCGCCGAAACTCTGCGTCTCAAGGGCTACCTGATCATGTCGCGTAACAGCACCCGCGACTACGCCGAATTTGCTGAGCTGGTCGACGCGATGGAGCCCGAAACCGCGGCGGTGGTCCTGGCCGGGATGGACAGGTACTACTGTTGTCAATCACCGAGGCGACAATGGATCGCTACCCAGCTGGTTCGTCGGCTGGCCGATCCGCACCCGTCCGATCTCGAGGACGATCAGTGGCCAGATGCCGATGGCAAGGCAAACTGGGATGAGGTCAGGCAGCGCTGCCTGTCGGTAGCGGTGGCGATGCTCGAGGAGGCGAGGTGACGTTGGCTGCGGACCGACGCCCCGGACCGGCGCCGCATCGGTCCCCGGCCGAACGCCGATCCGGCCCGTCCCCGCAGCGGCGCGTCAAGGCCCCGTCCTACGCCGACCAGCCGGTGGAGTTGTGGCCCACCTCGGCGATCCGTTCGGCGCTCGAGGGCGGCGACATCTCCACCTGGCAGCAGATCGCCGTCGCGCTCAAACGAGACCCGTTCGGGCGGACCGCCCGCCAGGTCGAAGAGGTGTTGGAGGATTCCCGCCCGTACGGCATTTCCAAAGCGCTCGCCGAGGTGCTGGACCGCGCCCGCGCGCATCTGGAGGCCAACGAGCGCGCTGAGGTTGCCCGCCACGTCCGGCTGCTGATGGAGCGATCCGGCTTGGCGCCACGGGAATTCGCGTCGCGCATCGGGGTGCCCGCCGAAGAGTTGGCCGACTATCTGGAAGCCAAGATCAGCCCGTCGGCCTCGCTGATGATCCGGATGCGACGGCTGTCCGACCGGTTCGCCAAGGCGCGCTCCGAGCGTGGCCAGGACGATAGTTGAGCATCGGCCGGCCCGACGACACCACGCTGCGCCGAATCCTGCGACAGACCCGCACCGTCGCCGTAATCGGAGCATCAGCCAAGCGCAGCCGGCCCAGCTACGAGATTTATTCGTATCTGCGCTCCACCGGCCAGTACGAGGTGTTTCCGGTCAACCCGACGATCACCGACATTGACGGCGCCCGGGTGTATCCCCGGCTGGCCGACCTACCGGTGGTTCCGGACCTGGTGGACGTTTTCCGGCGCTTCGACGAGTTGCCGTCCGTGCTGGCCGAAACACTCGCGCTGCAACCGCGGCCGAAAACCCTGTGGCTTCAGCAGGGTCTGTGGCATGAGCAGGTGGGCCGCGACGCACAGGCCGCCGGACTGCAGGTCGTGATGGACCGTTGCCTGATGGTCGAGCACGCCCGCTTGTGCTGAGCTACTCAGCGCGCGTGGATGGGTGCCACTTCCAGCACCTGCCACCGATCGTCTTTCTTGGTCAGCGCCACCCTCAACGCGAGCACCGAGTGCTCGGGCTGCTCCCCGGGAGTGTTCCGGGTCCCGCGCATGATCACCGCCACACTGGCCGCGGATGGTCCGATCGCCTCGACGCCGGCCTCCAACGTGGACGCCTGAGCAACGACGTTGCGTTGCGCCAGATCGGCAGTGGCCTTAGCGAATTGGTCTTTGAACGCCTGTACCTGCTCCGGCACCATCAACGCCGCAGCCCGGTCGATCGAGGCCGCCGGGTGGCCCGGGGTGAACGTGGCCGTCGCCTCGGCCATCTCGGTCGCGATCCGCACCACTTCGGCCGAGTCACGTTTGAAATCCCGGTCGGGCGTACTCCAGCCGTTGAACGCGACGATCGTTGCGGCGATCAGCGCGCTCGCACACAGTCCGACAACCACGAACCGCAGCGCCGGGCGGTCGTCATCGGTGCCAATGGTCACCGAATCACGGCGCAGCAGCCAGAAATTGATCGCGACCGCCTCGACCACCAGCAGCACCAGCACCGCGCACACCGCCACCCACCACCGCGGCCAGCCCAGCACGACACCGATCAGAACGAGCGCGGCGATGGTGGCCAGCGGTGCGAGGACGTCGAACAGCGCCAGCCGTAGTCGATTTCTCATCGGATTGACTCCAACCGCGAGATCAACAGTCTGCCGTCCACGTCGGAGACGGCCAGCCGCAGATGCCAGTGCACGATCTGCGGCTTGCCACCGGTGTTTTCGTTGACCGACGTGGCGACCACCATGACGTTGTCGGTGCGTTTGGCCATCTCCGCCGGCAACGGTTCGGCGGGCGGGCGGCCGCCCGGCGGGGCGTCCAACTCGTGGTGCACCGCCTCGATCGCCACTGCCTCGACCTGGCCGGTGCTGCGGGACTTCAGCCGTTGCACCACCTGCCGGTAGGGCTGGATCGCGGAGTCGAAGTCGGCGTTGAGGTCACCGACGGTCCCGTCGTGCAACCGCTGCAGACTCTCGTCGATGTTGTCGGTGTTCATGTTGATCAGCACGCCGGTCCACTCGGCGGCGGTCTGCATGACTCGGCCCAGATAGCGCCGGTCGTTGACGTCGCTGCGGTGCGTCGTCCAGATCATGCCGGTCAACACGATCGCCGCCACCGACAGCACGCCGAGCACGGCCGATGCGACACCGTAGGCGGAGAAGACCGGAACGTCCGAGGGTTCGTCGGTCGATCCGGCGTCGTCGGCGCTCTGGGTCTGCTCCCCGTCAGGCATGGCCGTGAGGCTACCGCCACCCACTTAGCGCCGAGGGACCGCCGCCGCTGTCAGCGGGCTTGGATCGGCGACACGTCAAGCACCAGCCAGCGGTCGTTCTCCTTGCGCAGGGTCACCCGCGCCGGGACCACACTGGTTTTCGGCGGTTGATCCCAAGTGCTTTGGGTGCTGTGGAGTACCACCGCCACCTTGGCGCCGTTTTGTCCGAGCTCGACCCCGGCCGTGATGACCGACGCCTCAATGTTGACGTTGTGGCTGGCCAGATTCGTGGCGATCTTCTCGAATCGTTCTTTGAACGCCTGTGCCTGCTCGGGTGCCACCCGCTGCACGGCCTTGTCGATCGACGCTGTCGGGCTGCTGGCGTTGACCGTCGCCGTCTCCTGCGCCACGTCGGCGGCGATTTGCACCACCTCGGCGGAGTCGCGTTCGAAGTCCCGGTCGGGAATCGTCCAGCGGGTGTAGCCGAGGACGACCGCCGCCACCAGAGCAGCCAAGCACAGCGCGGCGACGGCGAGCCGCAGCCGCGGCCCGGCGTCGTCGGTGCCGACCGTCACCGACTCACGGCGCAGCCGCACGAAATTCACGACGACGCCCTCGACAATCAGCAGGATCAGCACCGAGCACGCCGAGATCCACCACGCCGGCCACCTCAGCACCACGCCGACCATCACCAGACCGCCTATGGCGGCCAGCGGAGCGGCAATGTCAAAAGCCAGCATCCGCCACAGATTTCGCATCGAACGCTTGGGCTGGTTGCTCATTTGATCGCCCTCAGCTGTGAAATCATTAGCTTGCCGTTCACGTCGGAGACGTCCAGCTGGAGGTTCCAGCGCACGCCCGTCGGCTTACCGCCTGGGTTTTCGACGACCGACATCGCGATCACCGTGACGGTGTCGGTGCGGCGGCCCACATTCGACTTGCCGGTGGGATTCGACGGCTCAGTGCCACCGGCAGCGTCCGCGTCGTTGTGCAGCCGCTCGATCGCCAGTGACTCGATGCGCCCCGTGCTGCGCGACTGCAGCTTCTCCGCCCGTTCCCGATAGGGCGCAAAAACAGAATCGAAATTCGCGTTGAGCGGGCCGGCCGTTCTCTCACGCAGGCGCTGCGTGCCGGCCTCCAGGTTGTTGGGGTTCAGGTTGATCAACAGGGTTGCCCAGCTACCCGCAGTACCCATGACCCGGTTCTGGTAGGAACGCTCGTCGACATGGTCGCGGTGTTGCATCCAAAAAATCACACCCACCACGATCGCGGCCACCGACAAGAGTCCCAGGACGGCCGACGCGATGCCGTAGACGGAGAAGATTGGCCCGCCCGATCGCTCGGGCACCCGGGCTTGGTCCTCGTCGTCCTCGTCGGCCGCCGATTCGGGTTCTTCCTCGGCTGCTGCGCTGTCCTCGATCGATGATTCGGTCTGATCCTCGGCCGTGGGGGCGTCCTGCTCGGCCGGCGCTTCGGGCTGTTCCTCGTCAGGCATGGCGGTGAGGGTACCCGACATCGCCAACCGTTACCCGGGGTTCCTGCGGCGCGTCCACGCCGACGCGGACAGATGGAAGGATGGCGACGTGACAGTTCAAGCTCTTCGCTCTGGCATCGATTTGAGCCATGTCGATGGTGACGTCCGCCCACAAGACGACCTGTTCGGCCATGTCAACGGTCGCTGGTTGGCCGAGTATCGGATCCCCGCCGACCGCGCAACCGACGGCGCCTTCCGGTCGCTGTTCGACCGGGCAGAGGTGCAAGTGCGCGACCTGATCGTCGAAGCCAGCGAGCAGCGCGCTGGACGGGCCGGCCCCGGCTCCGACGAACAACGCATCGGTGACCTCTACGCCAGCTTCATCGACGAGGAGGCGGTGGAGCGCCGTGGTGTGGCGCCGCTGCTCGACGAGCTGGCCGGCATTGATGACGCCGCAAGTCCCGATCAGCTGGCGGCCATAATCGGTGCGCTGCAGCGCACCGGTGTCGGCGGCGGGGTGGGCATCTACGTCGACACCGATGCGAAAAACTCGACGCGCTATCTGGTGCACGTCACCCAGTCGGGACTCGGTCTTCCCGACGAGTCCTATTACCGCGACGAGCAGCACGCCGAGGTGCTGGCCGCCTATCCCGGCCACATCGCCCGGATGTTCGCGCTGGTGTACGGCGGAGAGCCGGCCGATCACGCCGAAACCGCCGAGCGCATCGTGGCATTGGAGACCAAGCTCGCCGCCGCGCACTGGGACGTGGTCAAGCGCCGGGACGCCGAGCTGACCTACAACCTAAGTAACTTCGCCGAACTGCAGCAGCAGGCGCCGGGCTTCCCGTGGGTCGATTGGGTGACCGCGCTGGGCAGCACCCCCGATTTGGTCGCCGAACTCGTTGCACGCCAGCCTGATTACCTCTCCTCGTTCGCTGCGCTGTGGCGCAGCGAGAGCCTCGAAGACTGGAAGCGTTGGGCACGTTGGCGGTTGATTCACGCGCGCGCCTCACTGCTCACCGATGCGTTGGTGCGCGAGGACTTCGCCTTCTACGGCCGCATGCTGACCGGGGCGGAAGAGATTCGGGAACGCTGGAAGCGCGGAGTGTCATTGGTCGAGGGCTTGCTCGGTGATGCCGTCGGAAAGCTTTATGTCGAACGGCATTTCCCACCAGACGCCAAGGCCCGCATCGACGAATTGGTGGACAACCTGCGCGAGGCTTACCGGATCAGCATCACCAACCTGGACTGGATGACCCCGCAGACGCGGGAACGTGCATTGGCCAAGCTCGACAAGTTCACCGCGAAAGTGGGTTACCCCAAGAAGTGGCGGGATTATTCGGCACTGGTGATCGACCGCGACGATCTGTACGGAAACTACCAACGCGGTTACGCCGTAAACCACGACCGTGAGCTCGCGAAACTCGGCGGCCCGGTCGACCGTGACGAGTGGTTTATGACGCCGCAAACCGTCAACGCCTATTACAACCCGGGGATGAATGAAATCGTCTTTCCGGCAGGCATCTTGCAGCCACCGTTCTTCGACCCGGACGCCGATGACGCCGCCAACTACGGCGGTATCGGCGCAGTGATCGGTCACGAGATCGGGCACGGGTTCGACGATCAGGGCGCCAAGTACGACGGCGACGGCAATCTGGTCGACTGGTGGACTGACGACGACCGTGCGGAGTTCGGGGCCCGCACCAAGGCGCTGATCGAGCAATACGACGTGTACACGCCGCGGAGCTTGGGCAACGGTCATCATGTCAACGGCGCGTTCACCGTCGGTGAGAACATCGGTGACCTGGGCGGCCTGTCTATCGCGTTGCTCGCCTATCAGCTTTCGCTGAATGGGCGCCCCGCACCGGTGATCGACGGACTTACCGGCATGCAGCGGGTGTTCTTCGGCTGGGCACAGGTATGGCGGACGAAATCCCGTGACGCCGAAGCGATTCGACGCCTGGCGGTCGACCCTCACTCACCGCCGGAGTTTCGTTGCAACGGCGTCATCCGCAACATCGATGCCTTCTACGAGGCCTTCGACGTCACCGAGAGCGACGAGCTGTACCTGGAGCCCGCTCGGCGGGTCCGGATCTGGAACTAGCGCGGGCAGGCGCTAGAGCTGCCAGTCGTTGGAGCCGTCGTTTTTGGAGTAGGTCCCACCGCTGGAGTTCTTCACCACGATCGGATCGCCGGTGCCGAAGTTGTCGAAGAACCACTTCGCATTGGCCGGGCTGATATTGATGCAGCCGTGGCTCACGTTGCGCTTACCCTGATCGGCCACCGACCACGGAGCGCTGTGCACGAAATCGCCGCTGTTGTCGAACATGACGGCGTTTTCGACGTCGATCTTGTAGCCGTAGGCCGAGTTGACCGGCACCCCGTAGGTGGAGGAATCCATCACCACCTTGGCCTTCTTGTCCAACACGTAGTAGGTGCCGTTGGGAGTCTGGTGGCCGCCCGCCGACATCCCCATCGACATCGGGATGGTCTTCTCGACGGTCCCGTTGCGGGTAACGGTCATCGTGTGGGTGGCGTCGTCCGCGGTGGCCACCAGCGCGTCGCCGATATAGAAGTCCGAGATGGTGCCGGCAGCGTCGATGTGCACCGCGGTGTGCGCCGGCCAGAAGTTGATCGGCCGCCAGCGCACCTGGCTGGGCGTCATCCAGTAGAACTTGCCGGGCACCGGTGGGGTCGACGAAATGTGAATCGCCTGCTCGGCCATGGCCTGGTCGGCGATCGGCCGCGCGAAGTTGATGATGATCGGCTGGGCGACACCGACGGTCGAGCCGCTGACCGGAACGAACGTCGGCGGCACGAACGGCGGCTGACCGATAAACGGCTCCGGGTTCTGTCCGGCCACCGGGCCCGTCGGCACGGCAGCCGGTGTCGCCGCTGGAGCCGACGGATCAGTCGGGGGCTGCTGCGGCAATGCCAGCGGATCGGCCGGGGGCTGCTGCGGCGGTGCCACGGCCGGGGCTGCCGGCGGTACCNTCGGCCGACCGCGGGCACACTGTCGAGGTGCTCGACGCGGCCGCGGGGGGCGGGGGCGCATCGGCAGCAGCAGGGTCCACCACACCAGGTTGGCCGGGCGGCGGCTGATCGGGGTCGGCTAACGCCAGACCTGTGCTGAACGCCAGCACGGCGCTCAATCCGATCGTGCTGAGCGCCGTGACGAGAGTTCCCCTCGTCCTTCGTGACATATCCACACCTCCAGTCACATTCCCAACCAGTTTGGCACAGCACGGCGGCCAGAACCCGATTGTGCAACCGCCCAGCGGCGCCCTTCAACGCACTGAACTGGGCAAATAACAAGCCGCGCGACGGCGGCGCCTCAGAGCCGGTCGCCGTAGTCGACGTCGAAGATGTGGCGTCTGGCCGTCATGCCGGCCAACGCGGCACCCATCAGCACCGCCGATCCGGCCAGCATCACCAGCACGCTGCGCTCGTAGAGCAGCCCACCGGCCAGCGATCCGGCCATGATGCCGACTTGGAAAGCCGTGACGTACAGCGACGACGCCCCGTCCGGGTCGCCGGCGGCGTTGCGCATCGCCGTGGACTGCAGCATCGGCGAGACCGCGGTGGCCATCGCCCCCCACAGCACGATCGCACCGGTCCCCACCAGCACGTTTGCCGGGCCTGACCGGCCGCCGACGGCGAGTGCTGTCAATATCACCAGTGCCGCGGCCAGGCCGGCCATGCAAATGATGACGGCGCGCTTGGGCCGTCGGTCCAGCGGTCGCGCCACCACGGGGACCGCCACCAGCCCGGCGATCCCGTAGACCGCCAGCACCCAGGCCAGATTCGGTCCCCGCACCCCGACGACGTCGCGAATGATCACGACGATGAAGGTGTAGGCGATGAAGTGACCGGTGACGGCCAGCATGGTGAGCAAGCTCACTGCCCACAGCCGCCCATTTCGGTGGTGACGTGCCCGCGGGCCGACACGCTCGAGCTGTTCGGCGGTCAGCACCAGCCGCGGCAGCACCAGCCAGGCGCCCAGCGTGACGAGCGCTGCGGCGACGGTCACGCCCACCACGGCCCAGCGCCATCCCCACATCAGGCTCATCGCCGCCGTCAGCGGGCTGCCGACGACCAGGGCCAGGCTGGTACCCACGTAGATCGCCGTCGTCGCACGTCCGGCGTGGCTGGGCGGCACCAGCCGCGTCGCAATCGGGGCGATGACCGACCACATCAGCCCGTGCGTGACCGCGCACAGCACCCGTCCTGCGGCCAGCACCCCGAAATTGGGCGCCAACGCCGAGATGAGCTGGGAGGTGGTCAGGCACACCAGCGTCACCAGCAGTGTGCGCCGCCGCGGCCAATGCGCGGTCCAGCGCACCAGGGGGATCGTCGTCAGCGCCGCCACCAGCGCGTACCACGACAACAGCGTGCCGACCAGGGCCAGGCTGACATGCAGATCGCGAGCGATCGCGGGAAGCGCGCCCACCGGCACGATCTCGGCGGTCACGTAGATGAACGCCGCCGCGGCCAGCACCGACAATTGCACGGCGGTCCGCAGCGTCCACGGTCCGGTGGGGATGGTTCGGGTCTGGGCAGTCATGGGGCGAGGTGCGGGGTCGGCCAACCTGCGGCGCGATCGCGCTGCATTCACCGTACGCAGTGCCCCCACGCCCGTTACTCAATCACGAGTTTTCGGGTGCGTGCGACTTTCCCTGAGCGCTATGAGCGCACGAGTCGCGCGATCGCCGCCGAGGCCTCGGCCAGTTTCTGCTCGGCCTGGCCGCCGCCGTCGGCCACCGCATGACTGACACAGTGGCCGAGGTGCTCGTCGAGCAGGTTCAACGCCACCGACCGCAGGGCACTGTTGACGGCGCTGATCTGGGTGAGTACGTCGATGCAGTACTTGTCCTCGTCGATCATCTTCGCGATGCCGCGCACCTGGCCCTCGATGCGGCGCAGCCGTTTGGCGTAGTTGTCCTTTTGCGCCGTGTAGCCGTGCGCGGACGAGCTGGGGGTTGTCATCTGGCCTCCAGGAACTTGGTCATCGGGTCGATCTCGGCTTGCCGTGCGGCGCCGATGTCGCCGGTCACCGCCATACCACCACGGTACCTGATACCCCTGCGGGGTATCGAAATTGATTTGGGCCCCAGTATGGCCACGCGCATACTTGGACGGTGCCCGCAAACAAGCCCCCCACCACCGCCACAAACCCCGACGTCAAGCCGCGCAGTAGGGACGTCACCGACGGGCTGGAAAAAGCCGCCGCCCGCGGAATGCTGCGCGCGGTCGGCATGGACGACGACGACTTCGCCAAGCCGCAGATCGGGGTGGCGTCATCGTGGAACGAGATCACGCCGTGCAACCTGTCGTTGGACCGCCTCGCCCAGGCAGTGAAGGAGGGTGTGTTCGCAGCGGGCGGCTATCCGCTTGAGTTCGCGACCATTTCGGTTTCCGACGGCATCTCGATGGGCCACGAGGGCATGCACTTCTCGCTGGTGTCCCGGGAGCTGATCGCCGACAGTGTCGAAACGGTGATGCAGGCCGAGCGACTGGACGGATCGGTGCTGCTGGCCGGCTGCGACAAGTCGCTGCCCGGGATGCTGATGGCCGCTGCCCGCTTGGATCTGGCCGCGGTGTTTCTCTACGCGGGCTCGATTCTGCCCGGCCGGGCGAAGCTTTCCGACGGCAGCGAGCGCGAGGTCACGATCATCGATGCCTTTGAGGCCGTCGGCGCCTGCGCGCGCGGCTTGATGCCCCGCGAAGATGTCGACGCGATCGAGCGGGCCATCTGCCCCGGCGAGGGCGCGTGCGGCGGGATGTACACCGCCAACACGATGGCCAGCGCCGCGGAGGCACTGGGCATGTCGCTGCCCGGTAGCGCGGCACCACCGGCCACCGATCGCCGCCGCGACGCGTTCGCCCGGCACAGCGGCCAGGCCGTCGTCGAACTGCTGCGCCGCGGCATCACCACGCGCGACATCCTCACCAGGGAGGCGTTCGAGAACGCGATCGCGGTCGTGATGGCCTTCGGCGGGTCGACCAACGCCGTGCTGCACCTGCTGGCGATCGCCTATGAGGCGAACGTCAAGCTGTCGCTCGAGGACTTCAACCGCATCGGCTCGCGGGTGCCGCACCTGGCCGACGTCAAGCCGTTCGGTCAGCACGTGATGGTCGATGTAGACCGGATCGGCGGGGTGCCGGTGGTAATGAAAGCGCTGCTGGATGCCGGCCTGCTGCATGGCGATTGCCTGACGGTGACCGGCAAGACCGTGGCTGAAAACCTCGCCCACATCGCACCACCCGACCCCGACGGCAAGGTGCTGCGTGCACTTGATAACCCGCTGCACCCGACGGGCGGGATCACCATTCTGCACGGGTCGCTGGCGCCCGAGGGCGCGGTGGTCAAGTCGGCGGGGTTCGACTCCGACATATTCGAGGGCACCGCGAGGGTTTTCGACCGGGAGCGGGCGGCGTTGGATGCGCTGGAAAACGGCACCATCACCGCCGGCGACGCGGTGGTGATCCGCTACGAAGGCCCCAAGGGCGGCCCGGGCATGCGCGAGATGCTGGCGATCACCGGCGCCATCAAGGGCGCCGGATTGGGTAAGGACGTCCTGCTATTGACCGATGGCCGGTTCTCCGGCGGCACCACCGGTCTGTGCGTGGGGCACGTCGCCCCGGAGGCGGTTGATGGCGGACCGATCGCGTTCCTGCGCGACGGCGACCGCATCCGCCTCGACGTCGCCAACGGCACTCTCGACGTGCTGGTGGACGACGACGAGTTCGCCTCCCGTCGTGCGGGATTCACTCCGCTGCCGCCGAGGTACACCACCGGCGTGCTGGCCAAGTACATCAAGCTGGTGGGCTCGGCGGCGATCGGAGCGGTCTGCAGCTGAGCGGTGCTCAGCCAGTGGCCGAATTACGCGCGCGCATACCGAAATACGCGGCATTGAGACCAAGGAACGTCAGCAACGCTCCTGCCACGACGTTCGACCAAATCATCGGATGGGTGGTCGAAACACCGTGAGCGACCCATGGCGAGACGATGAGCCACACGCCGAAAACCGGCATGGTCCAGGTCATGCCATGCGTGCGGTCTAACGCAGCCGCGAATCCGAATGCCAGCATGGCAACCACGAGGCCGACGACGAGGTCGTTGACGGCAATCGGCCGGGCGTCGTGGAATCCGACGATCCACGGCGATACCGCGGTATAAACCGCCGTCAGCAGCGCGAGCCCGAAGGTTACCTGCGCGGTCATCGATTCGGCGGCACGCTCGTATCGCGCGCGCAGAGCCAACAAATCGGGGTGTTGATCAATTGATGAATGGACTGTGCTCATTTTGTGACCTTTCTGTTATGCAGCAAGCCTTTTGGGCTCACTGCAACCCATCCATCCATCCCCAGGCTACGCTCGCCGAGCAAACGCCAGCAACGAAAGTTGGCACCGCCGCCGGCTGGCAATCCGTACCTACTTCACCAGCGCAATCGCGAAACCATCCCACTGTTTGACCCCGACGGTCTGGATCACCGCGGTGTCCAGCCGCGGGTGCTGACCCATCAGCTCAAGGGTGGCGCGCGACGCCGCGGCCGCCCGGTCGCCGGAATCGGGCGCCAAGATACGTCCCTCGCGAATGACGTTGTCCACCACGATGACTGATCCTGGCCTAGACAGCTTCACCGCCCAGTCCACGTAGCTGATGTTGTTTTCCTTGTCGGCGTCGATGAAAACCAGGTCGAAGGGGCCCTGGAGAGTAGGCAGCGTCTGCAGTGCGGTGCCGATGAGTACCTCGACGCGGTCGGCGACGCCGGCATTGGCCAAATTGGCCCGCGCGACCTCGGCATGCTTGGGGTCGCACTCCAGGGTCACTATTTGCCCGTCGGGGCCGGCTCCCCGGGCGAGCCAGATGGTGCTGAAACCGCCCAGCGTGCCGATCTCCAGGATGCGGCGCGCCCGCATCGCCCCGGCCAGCAGATACAGAAACTTGCCTTGCTGAGTCGACACGGCGATGCGAGGCAGACCGGCCATGTCGCTGGTAGCCAACGCCGCGGTCAACTCGGGATCGTCACCGACGACGGTGCTATCCAGAAAGGCATCAACGTCTTTGGGACCCGGCTGTTGTGTCATCGCGCCCACGCTAGCCGATCCGGTGAAAAAAATTTCCGCCAGACCTTTACTCCATACCCCTATGGGGTATATGGTGGGACGCGTGGCTGACCCGGTACCAGGGCCGGCCGCACACCTAGAAGCCCGGATCCCTCCGACCAAACTGGGGTCCCCAATACAGGTAAGGGTGAAGCAAATGGGAAGCAATGAGGCCGGGACCGTACTGACGTGTGGCCACGAGGGCTGCGGGTGCCGGGTGCGCATCGAGGTGCCCTGCCACTGCGACGGGGCCGGTGAACCGTACCGGTGCACCTGTGGCGATGAGCTGGTCACCGTCAGCTAGCCATTGGTGATCACGGAGCCGAGCTGGCCTAAACCGCCCGAAGGCGCGGTCGGCCAGCTCGGTTTCGTGCATTCGGCACAACGCCACCCCAATGCGCTTAGCGCACGCCTTCTTTGGCGTACACCACCCGCAGCACGTAACCGACCTCCGGTCCCATCACCAATTCGGCCAAGCTGCATAGAGTTGCCACGAATTGCGGTCCATGCGGCGGCTGTGCTGTGCACAGATGATGAGCGATCTCATGGAGCACGACCAGCTCTCGCATCGCCCAGTCGGCGCTGTCGCGGTCGGGCACCGCGATAATCCCTGCGCCGTCCCGGTTTTCGTAGTGCGCCGCGGTGGCGGCTCGCCGGGCGCGCACCTTCAGCGGCGCTATCTTCGACCACCGCTGCTGCACCGACCGCAGGGCCAACACCTCGTCGACATAGCGCTGCACGGCCTCTACCGAGGAGAAGCGCGCCTCCGGCGGCAACGTCAGCGTCGCACCGAAAAACTCGACGCTCGCCGAGCCGTGTTCGGCGGCGCGGTCGAACAGGGTTCGAACGAAATCCTCAGCGGCGTAGACCTTCGAACGCTGGGTGTCGCGGTCGGCGGCGTTCACCGTTCCAGCGCGGTACGGGCTCCCGAGAGTTCCTGGCTGGGTCCCAGACGGGCGCGACGGCCCGCTCGGTCACCGGCGCGCCGCGCCGACGACGAGTACCCGGCCGAGGCGCGCGCGGCCTGCCAGGTGCCCCGAGCCTTGGACATCCTGCGGTAGTAGTCGTGCAGCTCGATTTCCTTGTTCCGCAATGCGAGAGCTGTCCCGGGCGCGCGTCCGCGATCTTCCTTCGCTTCCTGCTGCGCTTGCCTGCGCGCCTCAGCCAGCCGCTGTCCGACCCGGGCGCCGAAGGCCAGCTGGAAATTCAGCCGCGCGGTGATCGTCGGCGTCGGCCGGTGGGCACCGGTCGCGATGTAGGCGTCGGAGGCGCGCACCATCTGGACCACCAGGCTGGCATACAACGCGTGGCTGGCGTCGATGTCCTCGGCGAATCCGTAGGCGTAGACGAACGTGGAGTTCGACGCCACGTCGCAGCGTACGTCGTTGGCGTGGGCGATCACCACGAACAGCTGTGCATAGGTGCGCAGTCCCTTGGTTCCGGCCTCCCCGATGGTGATGGTGCGCTGGATCGGCGTCTGTGCCGGTGTGCGCTTGGCGGCATGCGAACGCGCCACCGCCAGGTCGATGGACGTCGCGGTGGCCAGCCGTTGCGCGGCCGCCATGAAGGCGTCGGCCTCGTGGACGTTGTCGGTGCCTTCGGCCTGACGCAATAGTGCGGCGATCCGCGCCAGCATCTTGTCGTCAGTCATTGCGCCGTTCCTCTTCATCGCTGCGCTCCGCATCATCACCGGCGTTGCTCATAGCCTCAAACTAAGGGACACCGGCGACACACTCACGCCGACATTCACAGGCGGGCGTTGATCCACGACACCACGTCGTCGAGCACCTGATCACGCTCGGGCTCGTTGAACACCTCGTGGTAGAGCCCCGGGTACACCTTCAGCTCGACATCGGAGCTGCCCACCGCGTCGACCAGGCGACGGCTGCCGGCGACAGGGATCAACTGGTCCTGCTCGCCGTGCACGACCAGCAGCGGCGCGGTCAGCGCGGGAGCGCGTCGGGGCATCGTCTCGCCGACCAGCAGCAGCGCACGCCCAACACCGGCGGGAACCTTGCCGTGGTAGACCAGCGGGTCATTGTTGTAGGCGTCCACTACCGCCTGGTCCCGGGATATGGCGCTGAAGTCCAGTTCCTGCACCGGAAGTCCCGGCGCGACGGCCCCCGTGATTTTGGCGATGAAGATTACCAACGGCGAGACCAAGTCTTGGGCCGCGATTGCCGGGCCCGAGAGCACCATCAAGTCGTAGTTGTCCGGGCGCTCGACGCCATAGGCGAACACGATCCCACCGCCCATGCTGTGGCCGAGCACGATGCACTTGGATCCCGGGTGTTCCTTCTTGGCGATGCCGACCAGGGTGTCGAAGTCGCCGGTGTACTCGCCGATGTCTTTGACCCGCACCCGCTTACCACCGGAGCGGCCATGGCCGCGATGGTCGAGCGCGTAGGTCACCAGCGCGTCCTCGCCGAACCGCTGGGCGACGTGGTCGTAACGGCGGGCGTGTTCGGCGAACCCGTGGGCAAGGATGACCACGGCACGCGGTTCGCTGTCCGGTGTCCACACGTCGTAGACGATGCGCACGCCGCCGACACCATCGAAGCAGTGTTCGGTGCGGGTGGTTGTCATCGAAGGCAGCGTAGCGAGCTTGTGTCGGATCGTCTGCGTATGCTCATCCGCGTGAGTCTGCTCGCGGAGAGCTTCGACAGTGATTTCTCCGCCCGCGCCGAGCCCTACCGGCGCGAACTGCTCGCGCACTGTTACCGGATGACCGGCTCGCTACACGATGCCGAAGATCTGGTGCAGGAAACCTATCTGCGTGCCTGGAAAGCCTACGACCGCTTCGAGGGCAAGTCGTCGATGCGAACCTGGCTGCATCGCATCGCCACCAACACCTGCCTGACCGCACTCGAGGGCCGGCAACGCCGGCCGTTGCCCACCGGGCTCGGCGCGCCCTGCTCGGATCCGACGGCCGAGATGGTGGAGCGGGTCGAAGTCGCGTGGCTGGAGCCGCTGCCCGATATCGCCGACCCATCCGACATCGTCGGGTCGCGCGAATCGGTCCGGTTGGCGTTCGTCGCGGCGCTGCAGCACCTGTCGCCACGTCAGCGGGCAGCGCTGCTGCTTCACGACGTGCTGCAGTGGAAGGCGGCCGAAGTAGCCGACGCGATCGGCACCAGCACCGCTGCGGTCAACAGCTTGCTGCAGCGGGCGCGCGGGCAGCTGCAGGCCGCGGGGCCCAGCACCGACGATCGGCTCGCCGCACCGGATTCGGCGGACGCCCAGGACCGGTTGGCCCGCTACATCGCGGCGTTCGAAGACTACGACGTGGACCGACTGGTGGAGATGTTCACCGCCGAGGCGATCTGGGAGATGCCGCCGTTCGAACAGTTGGTATCGGGGCCCGGACGCCATCGCCACCCTCATCCGTCTTCAATGCCCCGCGCAGGCGGCCGGCGATATGCGCTTGCTGCCCCTGGTTGCCAACGGTCAGCCCGCCGCCGCGATGTACATGCGCGACGGCGACCAACACAAGCCGTTCCAGCTGCAGGTACTGGACATGCGCGCCGACGGCGTATCGCACGTCGTCGCCTTCCTCGACACCAGCCTGTTCCCGAAATTCGCGTTGCCTGACCGGCTCTAGCGCCGAAAGCGGGAATCGGGTGCGGGCACACCCTGACCCGCCTAGTAGCGTGAGCCGCCATGGGACGCGCAGACGGAAAAGTTGCACTGATCAGCGGCGGCGCGCGCGGGATGGGCGCCTCACACGTACGGGCGCTGGTCGCCGAAGGCGCTGAGGTCGTCGCCGCCGACATCCTCGACGACGACGGCAAGGCGCTGGCAGAGGAGCTGGGGGCTGCCGCCCGGTTCGTCCACCTCGACGTCACCCAGCCCGATCAGTGGAGGGCCGCCGTCGAAACGGCGGTCAACGAGTTCGGTGCGCTCAACGTGCTGGTGAACAACGCCGGCATCCTCAACGGCAACACTCTGCAGAACTTCCCGCTCGCCGACTGGCAGAAGATCATCGACATCAACCTCACCGGGACTTTCTTGGGCATGCAGGCGGCGGTCGAGCCGATGATCGTGGCCGGCGGGGGCTCCATCATCAACATCTCCTCGGTGGAAGGCCTGCGCGGCAGCCCGGGCCTCTACGGTTACGTGGCGTCGAAGTTCGGTGTGCGCGGACTGGCCAAGGCCGCCGCGCTGGAGTTGGCCCCGCACAACATCCGGGTCAATTCGATCCACCCCGGCATGATCCGAACCCCGATGACCGCCGGCATCCCCGAGGACTTCCTGCAGATCCCGCTGGGCCGCGCCGCGGACCCCGGCGAGGTGTCGGCCTGCATCGTCTACCTGGCCTCCGACGAGTCGTCGTACTGCACCGGCGCCGAGTTCGTCGTCGACGGCGGCCTGACGGTCGGCGTGCCGCACAAGAGCACGTAGTGCGCCGGTAGATCCATCAGTGGCTAGCCTGGGGCCATGCCCGCCACTGTCGATATCCGGCGCGCCGCCGACCGGGGCGTCACCACGACGTCATGGCTGAACTCCAGGCACTCGTTCTCATTCGGCGATTACTACGACCCGGCCAACACCCACCACGGGCTGTTGCTGGTCAACAACGACGACGAGGTGGCACCGGCGGCCGGGTTTGACACCCATCCGCATCGCGACATGGAGATCGTGACCTGGGTGCTGGGTGGAGCACTGGCACACCGTGATTCCGCCGGCAATCACGGTGTGATCTATCCCGGCCTGGCGCAGCGCATGTCGGCGGGCACCGGCATCTTGCATTCGGAGAAGAACGACTCGACCACCGAACCGGTACATTTCGTCCAGATGTGGGTAGCGCCCGACACGTCGGGCATCGATCCCGGCTACCAGCAGCACCAGATCGACGACGCGCTGCTCGACGGCCGGCTGCAGATCATCGCTTCGGGTATGCCGGGGCATGACGCCGCGATCACCATCCACAACCGGTACGCGGCGCTGCACGTCGCGCGGCTACGGACGAATGACGCGGTCGAACTGCCCGCAGCGCCGTACCTGCACCTGTTCGTTGCCGGCGGCACGCTCGCGCTAGAAGACGCCCAGGGCGCTTTGAGCACTGGCGATGCGGTCCGGTTCGCGCCGTCGGAAGGGCGCCGGGTCACAGCTGTCGAGCCGTCAGAAATCCTGGTCTGGGAGATGCATGCGGCTCTGGGCAGCAGCCGCGGTTAGGGTTGGGCGCGACGAAAAGGAGCCGGTATGCCTGACCCCCAGCCACTGAAAGAGCCGGCCGATGCCAAGGCCGATGTCAACCCCGCCCGGACGGTGAATTTCTGGGCCGCACCCATCGTCGTGTCGCTGGCGCTGATGGCAGCGCTGGCGGCGTTCTTCCTCAGCGGGCTGCTGAACCCGGCGGCCAACCTGCGGCATTTCCCCGTCGCCGTGATCAACGACGATGCCGGACCGACCGGCGGGCAAATGGTTGAGAAGATGCTGGCCGGCATCGACAGGAACAAGTTCGACGTGCGCCTGCTTTCCCGCGAGGACGGGGTGCACCAACTGTCGGCAGCCCAGGTCTACGGTGCGGCGCTCATCCCGCCGAACTTTTCCACGAAGATGCAGAATTATGCCAAGGCGGCGGCCGGCGCCGGGCGCGTCGAGCGGCCGATGGTCTTGGTTTTGAGCAATCCGCGCGCCGGCGCGTTGGGCGCCAGCATCGCCGGTCAGTCTCTCAACCATGCGGTGTCTGCGACGAATCGCAGTTTCGGGCAACGTCTTTTGGAAGATGCGGTGGCGCAGGCCGAAGGAAAGGAGCTGCCCGGGGCTGTCGCGGCGCTGCTGGCAAATCCGATTGACGTCAGAGGCGAGGCGTACAACCCGCTGCCGAGCGGAACCGGCAATGGGCTCTCCGCTTTCTACTACGCGCTGCTGGTGGTGCTGGCCGGTTTCGTCGGCAGCATTGTGGTCGGCTCCCTCGTGGACTCCATGCTCGGTTATGCCCCAGCGGAATTCGGCCGGGTGTACCGATTGGCCGAGAAAGTCAGGGTCTCGCGATTCCGTACTTTGTTGATCAAATGGGCCTTGATGGCGGCCGTGGCGGTGTTGACTTCGGCCGCTTATCTTGCGATAGCCAAAGGACTCGGCATGCCGATCAATCACGGTGCGCTGCTGTGGCTTTACGGCGTGTTCGCGATCGCCGCGGTCGGGATCACCGCGACTTCGTTGATCGCGGTGCTGGGTTCGGCGGGTCTGCTGGTAGGCATGTTCCTCTTCGTGATCCTCGGGTTGCCCTCCGCGGGTGCCGCGATCCCGTTGGAGGCGACGCCACCGGTGTTCAGCTGGCTGGCCAGATTCCAGCCAATGCACCAAGTGTTCATGGGAATCCGGGCGCTGCTGTACTTCGATGGTCAGTTCCAAGCCGGCTTGTCGCAAGCGTTGCTGTGGACGGCGATCGGGCTCGTCGTCGGCCTGTTGCTGGGCGGCATCGTCACCCGCAGGTACGACCGTCGGGGCGATCAGGAGAACTCGGCGGAATCCGACTCGGCGCACGAACCCGAGGCAGAGGAGACCGCAAAGACCGCGCAGGCCTCGACAGCGACCGAGCCCGACAAATAGCCGGCACCCTGCGGTAAGCGGAACGTCAAGCGGCCGAACGTCATTGGACCGCAGCCAAAGCGTCACGATTTCGTTACGCAAGTTGACAGTGTTTTCACTGTGGTTAATGTTCTGCTTGTTGTACCGACCCCGTGCCGAAAGGGCAACAAGTGCAGAGTCTCGCCGCCGTCTTCCGGCGCTTGGCCGCCTGCTGCGCTGCGGTGACGCTGTGCGTGGGCCTGGCCACCAGTACCGGGCAGCCGGTTGCGCGGGCTGAGGCCCGCGACCTGCTGGCCGCCGCCATCGCCAACACCCGCGGCTCGTACTTGGTGTACAACTTCGGGGCGGGACACCCGGCACCCATGCTCAATGCGAGTGGCCGCTGGTACGACGGCAACAGCGGCGGCCACCTGATGATCATCAAGGCTGCCTCGCAACGGCTTTCGCCGCACCTCCTGGTGGACAGCCATCGCGGTTTCCAGGCACGCTGCGAACGCGATCCCCGTGCGCGCACCAGCGACGGGCTCATGCAGGCATCGGAGACCTATCCGCCGTTACAGGCGTGGCAAGTTCTCGGTCAACCGACGATCGCGATCAACGCCAACTTCTTCGATATCCGCGGCCAGAAGGGCGGCTCCTGGAAGTCGACCGGTTGCAGTTCACCGCTGGGCGTGTTCGTCGACAACACCCGCGGAATGGGCCGGGCCAATCAGGCGGTTACCGGCACAGTCCCGTACGCCGGCAAGCAGGGATTGTCCGGCGGCGACGAGCACTGGGCCGCCTTGGCAACGATGATCCTGCCGACGCGTGGGGCACCATATGTGGTGTGGCCCAAGGGCGGTCGCGACGGCCGTGATTACGACGCGGCGGGCCCGCTCGTACAGGGCCTGGTGGACAAGGGGGAGTCATTCGTCGCGGTGAGCGGACTGGGGTTGTTGGCCCCGGGTATCACCGGTCAGCTCAACGACGGTGGACCCAGCGCCGCACGCACCGCGATCGCCTACTCCAAGCCCAAGGACGAGGTCTACGTGTTCCAGGGCGGCAGCTATACGCCGGACAACATCCAGGACCTGTTCCGCGGATTGGGCAGTGACACAGCCATTTTGCTCGACGGCGGCGGGTCGTCGGCGATCGTGCTGCGCCGCGATACCGGCGGGATGTGGGCCGGAGCCGGCGTGCCGAAGGGATCCTGCGACACGCGCCAGGTGCTGTGCGACTCTCACGAGCGGGCGCTGCCCAGCTGGCTTGCGTTCAACTAGCGCCGGTCGAGCCGATTCGGCCTACCCCAGTTGGGGCGTGAGATCCAATGACGTGATGGTGGTCATCTTGGTGACCAGCCAGCGCGCGCGGTCGCGCTTCAGGTTCAGCCGGTAAGACAAGTACTTCAGCGACGGTATGTTCTTTGTCAGTGGGCTCGTGGATGTCGTATTGGTGTAGACGATCGCGGTGGCATCGGTCGCGGTCAGCGATTCCACGGCCGCCCCAGTGACTTGAGTCGTATTGGTGATCTGGGCTTGCTTGTTGGTCGGCGCGATTGCGTCGATGTATTTGCGGTACTGAGCTTCGAAGTCGCCGCTGAGGTATCGCGCCGCACGATCGGCCAGCTTGTCCATGTTGTCGGGGTTGTAGGTCCACAGCGTGGTGATCGCGTTGGCGGCCGTCTCCGCGATGCGCAGCTTAGTGGCGACAACCGCCCGGTCCGTCAGGTACGGCTGTACCGTGGCACCGGCGAACGCCGCTGAGCCCACGAACAGCGCAGCCGCCACCGCCGCCGCGACGAACAGCCGTCGCCCGGCTGGACGCCGGGTCTTGAAGCCGACGACGGCATCGGCGTCGTCACCGGTGGATTCAGCGTCGGAAGCCTCCGGTTCTGAACTACTTTCGGCAGCATCGGTGTCGCTTTCGGAAGCATCGGTGTCGACGGATGCCGCCTGTTCCGACGTGTCACCGGAAACGTCGTCGCTCAGATCACCTGTTGCAGGCTGCTGATCTTCCACTGATCGCCTTCCCGTTGAGCAACTACCAGCCAACGATTGGTCTTTTCGATTACTTGCTTTCCATCGGGTGTCCTGGACGTGATTTCGGTGGCCGCGAGCACATTTGCACTGCCATCGTCGTTCCACCTTTCCACCCCGACCTCCAGAGTGGTTCCTTTGGTGGGCTCCGCTTGAGCGACGCCGGCGAGAATCTCGTTTTGCTTGTCGTGGTACTGCTTGGCGAAATCACCTGTGGCGTGCGCGAATATCCGGTCAACATAGTCGTTGGCGTGGAAGGGATCTAGCGACGTGAACGTGGTCATGAAAGAGCGGACGAAAACCAGCGCGTCAACTTCCTTCATCGCCAGCTCGTGACGTGCCTGATGGCGGATCAGGACAACGGCGGAAGTCGCGATCGAGCCCACCGCAAGCAACACTGCAACGACCAACACTCCCGGTAGCGTCCAGCTCCGGGACGGCTTCCACCATTGTCGAGGCAGTCGCAGACGTGGTAGAGGTAGCCGCGACCACAGCGTTGGATCCGGTACCTGCCCGGAAAGCAGCGGTTCCTCGCCCGGCTGAATCTGACGGCGGGGACTCATTTTTGACCCTTTGGCGGGTTTGGTTTAGTGACCACGTTGAGGTCGTCGACGAGCCAGCGCTCGCCGTCGCCCTTGACGAACGACACTCGCACTGTTGCGGTGATGAAGCGCTCCTGATTCTCTCCGCCCCGGTGACCCCGCAGGAACATCATCATCGTTGCGCGATCCGGCGCGGCGGACAGTATCGCGCTGTTGGTCACCCAGTACTCGTTGACCACCGGGTTACCTTTTTTCACCGTCTCCTGCTGTTCGGCCAACACTGGCCGGTACTTTTCGGTTGTCAGCGATTGCGCGCGCGCGAAGTCCTCATCCAGCGTTTTCGGATCGTAGGTCAGCATTTGGGCGACCATTTTCGGGCCCGCAGCTTCGATCTCGGCGCGGGTCTGGTCGGATTTCCGATCGTTCAGCCAGACCGCCCAGATGCCCATCATCGCCCCAGCGACGCAGAGCAGCGCCGCCGTCGACACCACGATCGCGGTGATCCGGCGGATACCGGCCGGACGCTGATCTGGTGCGACACAGCGCACCTCGGTGTCGAGCAACATGTCGGCGAAGGTACGCCGCCGCGGATCCCACAGTGGCCATAGCCAGCCCACGAATACCGAAACGGTGTCCAGCAGGTGGGCGAGGTCCCTCAACAGCAGCCGCCCGAGCCCCACCGAAGTCCCATCAGGTCGGACGACTGTGATGCCCACGAAGGCCCGGCCCAGGCTCCAGCCGCGGTTGGCCGGCCATACCACCCGGTTGATCAAGGTCAGCAGAATCCCGGTCGCCAGGGCATACACGCACAGCCACCACCATGTGCTGCCCAGCGGCACCGCCGAGCCGACCAGCGTCATGGTCGCGACCACGGCAAGCCCGGGCAATACATCGATGAGGAAGGCGGATGCGCGAATTTTCCAGGACGCCAGACGATTTGGAGCTGCTGTGTTAACCGTCGGCGCAGTTTCGGTCTTCTCGACCACCGCTGTCACTTCGCCACCTGGTCAAGCTTGGCGATCCGGAATTGACCTTCGTCGGGGGCCATCTTCACCCGTAATCGGTAGCCGGCCTCCTGGTTCGCGGCTTCAGTGTTGGTCACCTTGACCCGCACCGCCACCAACACGTCGATTGAGCCGTCGGCGTTGCTGCGTTCCGGTGCCGCACGCATATCGGACACTTGGACATGGGCGTTGGCTGCCTGATACGCATCGATGAGCAGACTGCTGTAGAGCACCGCCTGAGCCCGGAAGTCTCCGGTTGCGCAGTCAATGATCTTCTGCTGGCTGGCGACCATCGCGGCGATATCGGGTGCCTGAGTTGCCGCGACGCAATCTTTTGCGGCCTGCACAGCTGCCTCGCTGTCCTGTGCGAGGGTCCGGCTCTCCTTGTTGGCGCGCAGTGCAAAATAACCGGCTGTTCCCAGACCGCCGGCCAGCACGAGGAGTGTTGCGATCAGGGCGACGAACCACCCGCGGCCTAGCCGCGAGGGATTGCTTTCGACCTGCGGGGAGTCGCCGTCTTCGGATTCAGCCGCATCCTCGGCCGTCTCCTCCGAGGACAACTCCTCTCCCGCCACCTCGGTGCTGGTCTGGTCGGTTCCGCCCTCGGATTCTGACGAATCCTCGGCCTTCACCTCGGCGCTGGTCTGGTCGGTTCCGACCTCGGATTCTGAAGAATCCTCGGCCGTCACCTCGGTGCTGGTCTGGTCGGTTCCGACCTCGGATTCTGAAGAATCCTCGGCCTTCACCTCCGAAGGCGAATCCTGGCTCTCCACCTTTGAAGACGACGAACTGTCGGTAGCGTTCGGGTTCAGCCGGCTGGTGCCAGCATCTCCTTCCATCCGTCGTCTCCTGTACTGCTCGAGTTGCTGACGGAGTATTTAACGCCGTCGGGGCCGGTCAGCTCACCGCTCTGCGGGCTGTAGACCGCGGTGGGGCCCCCGCTCGGAGTGTAGACGCACGGGTTGGGCTGTTGTCCGTTACATTGCACGGTGCCCGTGCCGGGCCGTGTCAGCGGATCGTTCTTCGGGGGCGGTGTCAGTCCACCCGGTGGGAGCCGATCAGCCGGCAACGGGTTGAGCCCGGTGTTGATCGACGGCGCCGGTATCACCTGGCCGGGGTTGACCGGCTGATCACAGCGGGCACCGGGCGCCGGACAGTTGAGGATCTGATTCGGGTCGCCGTACCACGGGTTGGTGCCCAGCGGTTCGTAGGGTTTGTCGCTGCGGCAGTCTTTGGGTGTCGGCGCCCGTTTACCCGGCACGTCGACACACGGGATGTTGCGTGATCCGCGCACCACGTTGTACGGGTGGTCCTGCGGGATGGCGCAGTAATGCGCTTCGGTGATCGGCGTGATCGTGGTGTCCGCCGGCGAGCGCCATTGTGATGCGGGCCGGAATCCGGTCAAGCAAGGTGGCGGGTAGTTGATCGCCAACACCAAGTCCAGCGGCGCCGTGTGGTCGTCCTTGTACGGCTCGGAGATGGTCTGGACGATCGACCCGACCTGCGGCAAGAACACCAGCACCTGCTCGACACCCTTGTTGTAACGCTTGAGCATCTCGATCACGATCTCGAGGTTGGCCAACGTCTGCGGCAGCGAGTCGCGGACGTCGCTGAATACCGCGTTGACCTCATCGGCGGTCGGTGCCGCTTGAGACAGAATGCTGCGCAGGTTCTCGTCCTTTTCCGCAGCCTGTGCGCCCAAGTTGTTCAGGTTGCGCGCCCAGCGCTCGATCGCACTGCCGGAAGTGACCTGACTGTCCAGGATCGGACCGGAGTGCTCGATGATGTCGTCGACATCGCGGATGTTGGTTTTGAAGTCCCCGACGATCGCCTGCGTGGCGTCGACCAGCCGCTGCAGCGCCGGACCCAACCCACCGACCGATTGCGAGGTTTCGTCGAGCAGTTGTGCGATCTTGTCCGTGGGCAGCACTTCCAGCCCTCGGTTGGCGGTGTCCAGGGCCGGTCCGATCTCGCTGGGAACTGTGGCTTTGGTGATGATCTGCCCGGGTGAGAAGAACTTGCCCGGGTTGCCGGGCGATACCAGGTCCAGATACTGCTCACCGACGGCCGACACCGAATGCACGTTCGCCGACGCGTCGACCGGAATCTTGTACCGATTGTCGATGCGCATCGTCGCCTGAGCGCCCTTCTCGGTGGGCTGGACGTCGGTCACCTTGCCGATCGTGATGCCCCGATAGGTCACGTTGGCGGTGGGGTACAGACCACCCGATGCCGGCAGATCGGCCTTCAGCTCATACTGGCCGATGCCGACCAGGGTGGGGATGCGCAGGTAGTACCAACCCAACACCAGCACCGCGATGAGGGTCAGGATGCCGAAGATGATCAGCTGGCGCTTGATACCGCGAGTCAGCAATTCCGGTCCGCCCTTTCGACCAGTGGCCCACCCGGGGCGTTGTTGGGGTCGGCGTGTAGCGGACGTCGGGCAGCATCGTCGCGGGGTCGCGACCGAATGACTGCTCGAGGGCCCGCAGCGCGCCGGACAACCCGGTGCCGGTCAAGAACGCGTTGTCAACGGCCGACAACGTGGTGTCGACAGTCATCGACGCGTTCATGAAGTCGCCCCGGATCAGCTGCGGAGCGGTGTCGAGGTCGAACGGCACCGTGAGAAGGATCTTGAGGGTACCGAGCAGATAAGGTGCACCCTTGCCCAATTCCCGCAGCGGGCACTGCAGTAACTGCAGATCCTGATGCAGCGGGCCGCGCGTCTCGGACAGATACTGGTCGGCAGCCGCGCTGAGCCGGCCCACCGCGTCGCTCGCATTGATCAAGAGGTCTTGATAACTCTTTTCGGCGAAATGCTTGATCACCGGCGGGAATTCGGTGAGAAGCCGATCTATGACGTCCGCCCGCGGCCCCACGTACTCCAGCAGCCGATTGGTGGAGTCGATGGCATGAGTGATGTCGTCGCGTTGCCGGTTGAGCTCGGCGGTGAACGTCCTCAGCTTGCCGAGGAAGTCGTGGATCTGCGGACCACGACCGGCCAGGATGTTGTTGACCTCGTTTTGCAGTGTCTCCAGATTCGAGATCCCTCCGCCGCGCAGGATCATCGCGAGGCTGGCCAAGGTGCGCTCGATGGTGGGATACGCCGACGAGTTCTTCAACGGGATGGTGTCACCGTTTTTCAGCCGTTCCGGCGACGGGTTGGGCGGCGACGCCAACTCGATGTGCTGAGAACCCAGCAGGCTGGTCTGCCCGATCTTGGCCGTGGCGTTCTTGGGTAGCTTGACGCTCTTGTCCAGGCCCAGTGTCAGGGTGGCCACCCAATTCTTGAGCTGGATATCGCGGATCGAGCCGACGAACACGTCGGCAACCATCACCTTGCTGTTGCCGTTGATAGCCAGCGTGTCCGGCACCTGGACATAAACGGTGTAGGAGCCCGCGCCGGTGCCCGGGCCGCCCGGGATCGACACGTTCGAGATACCGCGCCACCCGCACGAGCTCAGCATGAGTGCGGCCATCAGCAGAATCAGCCCCTGCCACGCACGGTGGCGAGTCCAGCGCATCACCTGCTTCATGCTCATCGCGCCCCTCACTGGCCCGCTCCCGCCGACGAGGCCGCCTCAGCGGGCAGCGGTGGTCCCGCCGGAGCCGGGCCCGGCGGCGGTCCCGCGACGGGCGCCGGCGTCGGCGCGACCGGACCGGGTATCACGTTAGGTCCGGGCGGCGGCGGCGCGATCGGCTGCGGGTTGCCGGGCACTCCCATGAACGGCAGCGGACCTGGCTCCTCGTTGTATGCGTTCGGGTACCCCGGCGGGGTCTGGTACTGCGATTGGACCGGCTCGATGTCTGGGCCGCCCATCAGTTCGGCCAGCGATTCCGGGGTCAGCAGGCCCCGCGTGATCGGCCCGACCTCTACGCCCTGCATTCCGGGCGCGACAATCCAGCCCTGCTGGGTGTTGCGGTGCGACAACGGCGTGTCGGGCACCCAGATCCCGGGCACGGTGGTGTCTTTGTAGCCCGGCGGCGGCTGCAGCCGCGGCTCGGAGTAGGCAACTTCCTTGGGTATCGTCGCCGCGGTGGTGAACGGGTTCAGCCCGAACGGTAGGTAGTTGAACTTGATCGCATCCAGAATCGGCGCCAGATACTGCGCACACAGTTCAGCCGATTCCTGATAACCCAGCCGGCTGCCGGCCTGAATCGAGCTACAGAACATCTGCATGGGGTTCGCGAAACCGATTGCGCCGGCCGCGGACACCCCGTTACTCACAACGGCCCCTTGCGCCGGGTGGTAGATCCCGCCGGCGTTCGCCAACGCCGTCGGCGCAACGTGCAGGAAGTTCTCCAACCCATCCAGCGGTTCAGGCTGGACCAGCGCGGTGGTCACGTCGTTGAGATTGTTGACGTCGTGGACGAATACCTCGCGGTTCTTCTCCAAGAACGGACGCACCGTCTCCAGTAGGCCCTGCGTCTGTTGCAGCGCGTTCGCCAGGTCCCGGTCGGAGCCGACCAGGCTATTGGTGAACTTGGCGAGGTTTTGGTTGAGCGCGACGAACTTTTGGTCGTCCTCGTGCAGCGCGTTGACGAACAGCGCCAGGCTGCGCACGACCGCGAAGAAGTCGCCGCGGCCTTCGTTGAGGGCAGTCAGCGACCGCGACAAGCTGTCCAGGGTTTTGTTGATCTGCTGGCCTTTACCGGCCAGCCCGTCCGCATACGCCTCGATGACCTCACCAAATGGCCCCTTGGGCTGCTCCTTGGTGGGTCCGAGTTTGGAGATGATGTTGGTGACGGTGTTGCGCAGCTGGTCCCACTCGGTCGGCACCTGGGTGCGCTCGATCGGGATCACCGCGTTGTCGGGCAGCACCGGGCCACCCTTGTACGGCGGATCCAACTGAATGAACCGCGACGCCACCAGCGTGGGGTTCAGGATCGACGCGATGGCGTTGGCCGGCACCTTGTAACGGTTGGAGTAGTGGAACGTCACTTTCATCTTGTCGCCGGCCGGCTCGATCTTGTCGACCCTGCCCACGCTCACGCCCATGATCCGGACCTCGTCGCCGGAATAGAGCGCGTTGGCTTCCGGGAAGTACGCGACCACGGTGTTGTTGGTCAGCTTCTTGAAGAGCTGAAACCCGACGAAGGCGACGACCAGCGCCAGCACGATCACCAGCGAGCCGATGATCACCGACGCCCGGGACAGCCTCGGTAGGCGCAGGTTACGGATGTCAAAGACGGTGCTCACCCTTGGCTCCTATCAAGACTTCCACCGCCACCACCGGGCTGGCTTCCCTGTTCGCCCGGCGGGATGAACGGTGCCGGAAGCTGGTTGCCGGGTCCCGGTGGCGCGGGCGGTCCGGGCGGCAACCCCGGGGCGAACGTCGACGGCGGCGGCGGCGGACCAGCTGGACCCAGCGGTTCGCTGCGTGCACCGGGCGGCCCCGGCGCAATCGGCACGGGTGTGCCCGGCACGTCCGGTGGCGCCTCGCCGGGCCGTCCGGCGATCGGAATCCCCGCAGTGGGCGGCAATCCGTTCGGGTTCGGCGGAGACGTGACGATATCGGGTCCCGGATACGGCCCATTGGGCCCGAACGGTCCGTTCCCCTGCTCGATCGCAGCGCACGGCATCGGGTTCCCTGGCCGCGGCAGCAGCTCGGGCGTCGGGGTGTAAGAGCACGGCGACCCTGGGGGAACCGCGGGTCCCGGATGATCCGGCGTGCCCTCCAGCACCGGCGGTGCCGGCGGCGGTGCACCGTTGGGGAACCGGGTGCCGTTGGGGTCGGGGAACCGGAAGGCCGGCAGCCCCGCGTTGCGCCAGAACTCCTCCGGGTCGATGCCGCGCTTCTTGAACGCCGCATCCACCCAGGGCTGCAAAATCTGGTACGGCAACAGGTTGGACAGCGACACCTTGAAGTACGGCCCGGACCCGACGACATCGTTGAGCGCGCCGATGTTCTTGCCGAGGATGACGATCGTCTCGGTCAGGTCGTCCTTGCGCTTTTGCAGCAGGTCGCTGACGATACGCAGCTGCTCCAGCACGTGATTCAGGTTGGGGTTGTCGTTGATCAGGTTCTGCACCTGGGTCGAGAATGCCGAGACGTTGCTTAGCAGCGCACTGATGGCCCTGCTGCGCTCGTTGAACGCGGCCAGCAGCGTGTTCGAGTTGACCAGCAGGCGGTCGACCTGTTCGCTGCGGTCCCCGAGCACACTGGCGACCTTGTTGGCTTGCGCGAGCAGATGCTTGACCTGCTCGTCACGCTTGCCGACGGTGTCGGAGAACTCGGCCACCCCTTCCAGGGCGGCACTCAGGTGCGGGTAGGTCTCATTGATGGTGTCGGACAACACATGCAGCGATTGCTTGACGGTGTCGATGTCCCAGCCGGAGGCCGCCTTGGTGACGTCGAAGAACGCGTCGTAGATCTGGTACGGCTGGGTGCTTTGCCCCAACGGAAGTGTGGCGTTGGGACGTAACGTCTGGGTGCCCAGCGGCTCGACCTCGAGCACCTTCTTGCCCAAGATGGTGTCCGTCTTGATGGCCAGCCGGCTCTCGGTGCCGATGGTGTTGCTGCCCGTCGTGAACTTCATCAAGACGTGGTCGCCCTCGATCTTGATCTCCTCGACGGTGCCGACGTTCATGCCGGCGATGCGCACCTTGTCGCCCTTGCTCAGCCCGCCGCTGTCGGTGAACTGCCCGTAGTAGGTCGGGGTGGCGAACAGCATCGGGACACTGGTCAGGGTCTGGCCGACGCCGATCACCAGCAGCACCACGACGACGCCCATGATGCCGATCCGCAGCCGGTTCGGGGGTTCCAGCGTTCTCATTGCGGCGTGCACCTACCCGTCGGCTGCTGCAGGATCTTGACCGTGCGGACCGGGCCACCGGGCTGCAGTCCGTTGGTTTTCAGAATCAAGTCGCACAAGTAGAAGCTGACGAAGTCTCCGTAGTTGCCCACGGCATTACCCACAATGCTGACCCCGGTCGGCGTCCGATGGATCTGATCGTCGTAGGCATCGCGTTGATCGATGATCGTCTGCTGAATCGGCTCCAGGTAGTTCAACGTCTTGTGCAGCAGCGTGCGGTTGTCGGCCAGCAGGTCGGCGACCGTGCCGGCGGCGTTGCTGATGTTCGCGACGTCGGCGGCCAGCGGCTGAGAATGGTTGCTCAGGCCGGTGATCAGCTTTTCGAAGTTGTCGACGGTCTCGTCGAACTGGGCGCGGTGCTTGGCCGTGGTGTCCAGCACGATGTTCAGGTTTTTGATCACCTCACCTATCGCCTGGTCGCGCTCGGCGATGTGGGAGGTCAGCTGCGCGGTCTGGTCGAGGATGTCGTTGATCGTGCCGCCCTGCCCCTGAAAGACGGTGATGATGGCCGACGCGATGTTGTTGACTTTCTCGGGGTCGAGCGCCCGAAACAGTGGCTTGAAACCACCGATCAGCGCGTCGAGATCCAGGGCCGGTTGGGTGCGTGACAGCGGGATGAATCCGCCGGGCGGCAACACCCGGTCGGAGCCCTCACCTTCGCCGCGTTTGAGCTCCATGTACCGGTCACCGATCAGGTTCAGGTAGCGGATTTGGGCGGTCGTCGACTGGTAGAGCGGCACCGAGCGGTCGATATCGAAATCCACCCGCACCCGGTGGCCGCGATCGACCAGCCTTACTTTCTTGACCTTGCCGATCTCCACGCCGGCGGCTCGGACGAACTGGCCGTCCCGCAGTCCGCTGGCGCTGGTGAATTCGGCGGTGTAGCGGTAGGTCCGGTCGAAGCGCATCTGACCGAAGACCACGGCGATCAGTGCAGTGAAGAACAGCAGCACCAGTGCGACGATGCTGAGCTTGATAACAGTGCCTCTGATACTCATGGGTTGATCGTTTGGTCCCCTACTTGACGGCCCCAGATGTACTCGATCGCATACGGCGAGCCAGTGTCCACGTGGTTGAACGGTGCGAGGCTCACCCCGGTGTCGGCCACCAGCGTGGGCGCCGGCCACAGGTCACGGGTGATCTTCTGCCAGCATCCCGGCGCCCCACCCGGTCCACCGCGAGCGTTCACCCGCGGCAGATTCTCCGGATAGATATAGGGATATTGCGAGCCGCCTATCAGCCCGGCCAGGCCCGCGAGACCCTGTGTGGCCAGCGTGATGCCGAGCCCCGGGAGGTTCAGCATGAGTCCCAGGCCCGAGAACAGCTCGGTCGTGGTTCGCAGCGCATAGCCGCCGACACGGCCGGTGAAGTCGGCGACCAGCGGTTCGGCTTCGGAGATATTCCGCAGGGTGCAGAACAATTCCGGGCTGTAGGTGTCGAGCGTTTGGGCGCTGGGCACCAAGTCGGCCGCTCCACGCGCCAGATACGGCCCGCCCTTCTCGAAGATTTCCGCACCGGTGTTACCGAATCCGGTCGCCGCCAACAGTGCCTGATCCAGGTCCTTTTCCTGCCGGTGGATCGTGCGTGCGGTCGTCACCGCGTTGTTGAAAAAGTCGAGCAGATCCGGCGCCGCGTTGGCATATGTGTCGCCCAGCGCGGCCAGCTGCTGAATGTCGTGGCGGATCGTGGGCATTCGCGGATTTACATCGTCGAGCACCGCGCTGCCGTTGATGATGGACTGGCCGAACTTGTCGCCTAGCCCGCTCAACGCCTCTGCCGCCGCGCTCAACGTCAGGTTCACCTTGACCGGATCGACCTTCTCCGATATCGAGGTGATCGTCTCGAACAGCGTGTTGATCTCCGTCGTCACATGTGATCCCTGAATCACCGTGTTAGGCGTGATTCGTTGCCGGGCCGGCTTTTCCGGTGAACTGAATGCCACATACTTGCCACCGAACAACGTGGTCGCCACGATTTTGGCGTCCACGTTCGCCGGGATCAGGTGGGTGTATTTCGGATCCACCTCCAAAGACAATTTGGCTGCCGGTTTGCCGTCCTGCTGCATTTCGGAAATGCTTGCCACCCGGCCGATCTGGACGCCGTGATAGGTGACCTTCGAACCCGGATCCATCACCAGGCCCGCCCGATTGGCCACCATCGTCAACCGGGTTTTCGGCGTGAAGTCTCCTTTGTACTGCAGGTAGACCAACCACAGCACCAGCGCGGAGATCAGGAAAACCACCACGCCGGCAGTCTTGTACGGCGCAAGCGGCGGCTTGTTTATCTTCCCCTGTGGATATGTCATCGCAGCTACACCGTGAATGCGAAGTTGGGATCAACGCCGTAGAGCGCCATTTCGAACAAAAGGATTACCACGTTCACCGAGACCAATGAGAAGCGCATCGACCGGCCTACCGCCTCACCAACACCGACGGGGCCGCCGCTGGCGTTATACCCGTAGTAGCAGTGCGTGAGCATCACCACCGCGGCCATGACGATCACCTCCGCAAACGACCAGAACACATCGTTGGGGCGCAAGAACGTTCGGAAGTAGTGCTCGTAAGTGCCCGACGACTGCCCGTACAGCACGGTCGTGATGACTTGGGGAGACAGAAACGACATGATCAACCCCAGCGAGTAGAGCGGGATGATCACCACGAGTCCTGCTAGTACCCGGGTGGATACCAGGTAGGCCATCGACTTGATGCCCATCACTTCCAGCGCGTCGATCTCTTCGCTGATCCGCATGGCGCCCAGTTCCGCGGTCGCGCCGGCGCCGACCGTCGCCGCCAGTACGACGCCGGACACCACTGGGGCAACGAGACGAACGTTGATGAATGCGGCGACGAACCCGAGCAGCGTCTGGATTCCGATGTGGCCCAGGGATGCAAGGCCCTGAATGGCGACCAGCGAGCCGGACGACAGTGTCACGAAGGCGATGATGACCGCGGTGCCACCGACAACCGCCATGGCGCCGGTGCCCATACCGACCTCGGCGATCAGCCGCACGATCTCCCTGCGGTAGCGCGAGACCGCCCACACCATGTCGCGAGCGCCGATAACCGTGAACCAGCCGAGCTTTCCGGCTTCTTCGAGCGGTCGGCTCGCGGCGCCGCCGTAGCGGCGCAGGCTGCCGGCCGCCCGGGGGAAGCGGGTCCGCAGTACTTGGGTCGCCGTCATCCCAGCGCCCCCGTCCCGAACCGGACACCGATGGTGGTCAGTACGACATTGACCGCGTAAAGCGCCACCGTGCACAGCACCACGGTTTCGTTGACGGCGGTGCCCAGACCCTTCGAACCACCACGCACAGTCAGGCCCCGATAGCAGCCGACCAGGCCGGCGATGAGTCCAAAGGTCAAGGCCTTGATCGTCGCGATTACTACTTCAGGCAATCCGGTGAGTTGGGTCAGCGTGGCGAGATAGGCACCGCCGGACACGTTTTGCAGGTATACACCGAATAGGTAGCCGCCCACCAGTCCCACCATGCTCACGAGTGCGTTCAGCAGCATGGCGACCAGCGCGCAGGCCAGCACCCGGGGCACCACCAACCGATGGATGGGGTCGATGCCCAGCACCTCCATCGCGTCGATCTCTTCCCGGATGGTGCGCGCACCCAGGTCGGCGCAGATCGCGGTCGCTGCGGCGCCGGCGATCACCAGCACCGTCACGATCGGACCGATCTGGGTGACCACGGCGATTCCCGCTCCGGCCCCCGAAATGTCGGCCGCACCGACCTGGATCAGCAGGATGTTGAACGTGAAGATGAACAGCACCGTGACCGGGATCGAAACGGCCATGGTGGGCAAAATCGCGACCCTGATGATGAACCAGCACTGCAGGATGAACTCGCGCCACTGAAACGGTACGCGGAACAACGCTTTTCCGGTCAGCACACACATCCGGAAGAAGCCGCCGATGAGGACCAGTGGCGGACCCAGCTGATCGCGGACGTAGTCGGTAAGGCGCGGCTGCGTCGTCGTCACCATTGCCCCCTCACCAGTCCGCATGCCTTGCGGTCACGCGGCGGATCCTGTCGCACGCCTCCTCCTTGCCTGTCTACAACGAGTGTGACCGCCGCCTCCCTACTGACAGGTAGTAAGCGGGACCACAGGAATGTACCTGATGGCCTGTCGGGCTCGCACCGCATCCGCGTTATTGACCTTTCGTCAACGTGACCTGGAAGACAATTGTTATGTCAACTTCCCGCGCCGCCCGCAGAATCTCTTGATGCAGACGCGGATTCGGCGCCTTTCGCCGTACCGTAGCGAGCCCGCAACTCGGTCTTGAGCACCTTCCCGGCCGGATTTCGCGGCAGCGCATCGACGATTTCCAGGCCCTTCGGGTGCTTGTAGCGCGCGAGTCGCTCATTGAGAAACTCTTCGAGATCCTCCAACCGCAACCCGTCCTGCGTGACGGCAGCAACCGCAATGGGCACCTCGCCCCACTTTTCGTGCGGTCGACCGATGACAGCGACCTCGACGATGGCCGGGTGACTGGCCAGAACGTTTTCCACCTCGGCGCAGTAAATGTTCTCGCCGCCGGAGATGATCATGTCCTTCTTGCGGTCGACCACCCAGACATAGCCGTCCTCGTCCATGCGGACCAGGTCACCGGAGTGGAACCAGCCGCCGGCGAACGCCTCGGCGGTCGCCTCCGGGTTGTTCCAGTAGCCACTCATCAACGTCGGTGCGCGGTACACGATTTCACCCACCTCACCGACAGGTACATCGTTCATGTTGTCGTCGACCACTCGAGCGGCGACGGTGGGGATCACTTTGCCGACCGATCCGCGCTTTCTGATCGCGTCCTCGCCGAGCAGCACGCAGGTCACCGGCGACATTTCGGTCTGGCCGAAGGCGGCCAGGATCTGCGCTCCGGGAAACGTTTCCGACATTTGCCGCAGCAGCGTGTCGGAGGCCGGCGCAGCGCCCCACGAAATCACCCGCAACCGCACATCGCGCGGATTGGCCTGCTGCGCAGCGCATACCGCTTGCCACTGCGCGGGCACCAGAAAAATGCCGGTGACCTTCTCGGTGGCCAGCACGTCGAGAAGCTGACCCGGATCGAACGCTCCGAGCGGATGAATCACGGTGGGGATGCCCAACAGCATCCCGGTCAGCAGGTTGCCGACTCCGGCGATGTGGAAAAGCGGGACACCGATGAAGCCGACGTCGTTGACATCGACGCCGTGGGTATACAACCCGGTCATCGTTTGCCCGGCCAGGTTGGTGTGGGTCAGCACCGCGCCCTTGGGCCGACCGGTGGTGCCCGAGGTGTACATGATCAGCGCGGGCGAGTCGTTGGGAATGTCGACGGGTTCGTGGCGATCACCGGATTCGCTGATCAGCTCCTCGTAGCCCTGCAGGCCGTTTTCGGTCGCGGCCTCGGCGACGATGATCGTCTCCAGCACCGACGTGATGTTGCGGACGCCGGTGGCAACGGCGGCCAGCACGGGTTCGGTGATCATCACCCGCGCCTCGCAGTCGTCGACCAGGAAGGCGAGCTCGGGTGCCGTCAGCCGGAAGTTCACCGGCACGGCGATCGCGCCCAGCATGTTTGCGGCCAACACCGACTCGACGAATTCGGGACGGTTGAGCGTCAGGATCATCACCCGGTCCCCGAAGCCGACCCCTCGGCGGCTCAAGGCGTCGGCCAACGCGGTGACCCGCCGCAGAAGCTCCGCCCACGTGATGGTGCGACCCAAATACCTCAGCGCGGTTACGTCGGGCTGCATGAGCGCGTGCCGCTCGAGCTGAGTGACCCAGTTCTGCCGGCGGGATCGATACGGCTGTTCGGTGGCGGTGGTCAGCTGCGCGGTCAACTACTGGTTTCCCTTCATCGTCACGCCGCCCTGAGGTTGATATGTGATAAAACTTGATGTTGCCTGGGTCACATTAAGGTCTCAGCGCCGCGAAGACAAGCCCTAGGAAAGGTACGTGAACGCACCAATTTCGGTTCAGCCGGACATCCGGCCTCCGCTGCGCCGGGCGCAGTTATCCGACGAGGTCGCGGGCCATTTGCGGGCCGAGATCATGTCCGGCGCGCTGCGGCCGGGGATGTTCATCCGGCTCGATGAGACCGCGGCCAAACTCGGTGTCAGCATCACCCCGGTGCGCGAGGCGTTGTTGAAGTTGCGCGGCGAGGGCATGGTCCAGCTCGAGCCGCATCGCGGCCACGTGGTGTCGCCGTTGAGCCGGCGCGACATCGACGACATTTTCTGGCTGCAGGCCACCCTCGCCAAGGAGCTTGCCGCGACGGCCACCGAGCACATCACCGATGCGGACATCGACGAACTCGAACACATCAACACCGCATTGGCGGCGGCCGTGGCGTCGGCGGACATCGATGCGATCGTGACGCTTGAATTCGCGTTTCACCGCGCCTTCAACCGTGCCGCCGGGCGGATCAAGCTGGCCTGGTTCCTGCTGCACGTCGCGCGATATATGCCGCTACGGGTCTACGCCGCCGATCCCGGATGGGGCCAAGCGGCCGTCGACAATCATCGGCGGCTGATCGCCGCGCTGCGCCGCCGCGACACCGCGGCCGTGGTCGAGCACACCAATTGGCAGTTCGTTGACGGCGCGCGCCGGCTGACCGAGCGCCTGGACAGCAGCGGTATCTGGGACTAACGGTTGGAGGCCAGCTGCTCGGCACGCTTTTTCAAGTTGTCGGCCAGGTAGTCCAACACGTTGTCGGCCAACTTCTTGAGCATCGGGCCCGGGACCGGCATTTCGGTTTCGACATCCATGTCGACTGTCAGCAGCGACGACCCTGGGAGCTCCACCACGCTGAACAGCTGCTCCTGTTTGGCGAAGAAGTTGCCCTGCTGCATGACCGTCTGGATCTGGTTGGGGGCCGGGTAATAGACCGCCTGGATGTAGGTGCCCTCGATGCCCTCGTAGGCGGCGTCGAGGCGTAGCTGGCTGGGCCGGCCGTCGTCGTAGCGGGCAAGCACCCACAGCCCTTTGATCTCCGGGTTCCATTGCGGGTACGACTCGAAGTCCGCGACGATCGCCATGATCGACGCCGCGTCGGCAGCGACTTCAACGGTCTTGCTCACGATCGCCATCCGCCGAGCATAACGGCGCGGCGCCGGCGTGCTAGTCGACGGTGGCCGTGGACAGCAGCGCCCGGATCTCGTCCGGAATCGGTTGCGGTTTGCGGCTCACCCGGTCGACGTAGACGTGCACCCAGTGCCCGAGTGCAGCGATCGGCTGCGCGTCACCGTCCCGGAAGATGCCCAGCCGATAGGTGACACTGCTGCGTCCCAGCCGGGTGACCGCCAGGCCGACGACCAGCCGCTCGGGGAAATGCAGTTCGGTGAAATACCGGCAACCCGACTCCGCGACGATGCCCTGCAATGGCGTGGTGACCGGATCGATGCCGGTGACGTTGGTGTTGATCCAGCCGTTGATCGCGGTGTCGAAAAGCTGGTAGTACACCGCGTTGTTGAGGTGACCGAACATGTCGTTGTCGGCCCATCGGGTGAGGACGGGCCAGTGCACCGGGAAGTCGCTGCTGGTCAGGTTCTCCGGCTGCGGGGAGCCCGGTTTCGATGACGCCATGGTTGTATTCGAACATGCTCGAAATCCGGGGAGCGGTGCTGGAGAGCATCGGCTCGCCCCGGCCGTACGCCGAGTCGCGACCCATCCGGGTTGTTGACGTCGAGCTGGCGCCGCCGGGCGCCAATGAACTACAGGTCCGCATCGAGGCGGCCGGCGTATGCCACTCCGACCTGTCGGTGGTCGACGGCAATCGGGTGCGGCCGGTGCCCATGCTGCTCGGCCATGAGGCGGCCGGCGTCATCGAGCAGGTCGGTGACGGCGTCACCGACCTAAACGTCGGCGAGCGGGTGGTGATGGCGTTTCTGCCACGTTGCGGCCGCTGCCCGGCGTGCGCCACCGAAGGCCTCGCACCGTGCGAGGCCGGCAGCGCCGCCAACACCGCGGGCACTCTGCTGGGCGGCGGGATGCGGCTGCGCCGCAACGGCCGACCGGTGTTTCACCACCTGGGGGTGTCGGGATTTGCCACGCATGCCGTGGTCCACCGCGCCAGTGTGGTAGGCGTACCCGACGACGTGCCTCCCGCCGTGGCGGCGCTGCTGGGCTGCGCGGTGCTGACCGGCGGCGGCGCGGTGCTCAACGTCGGCAAGCCGGAGCCGGGCCAGACGGTGGCGGTCGTCGGCGTTGGCGGTGTCGGGATGGCGGCAGTGTTGACCACCTTGGCGCACGACGACGTTCGGGTCATCGCGGTCGATCGACTGCCGGACAAGCTGGTCGCGGCCAGCAGGCTCGGAGCGCACGAGACCTACACTCCGCAGGCGGCCACCGACGCCGGTGTCAAAGCGCCGATTGTCATCGAGGCGGTCGGCCACCCCGTCGCCCTGCAGACTGCGATCGACTTGACCGCACCCGGCGGGCGGACCATCACCGTCGGACTGCCGACGCCGCAGGCTCGGATCACCTTGCCGCCGTTGGGTTTTGTCGCCGAAGGCCGCTCGCTGATCGGCAGCTACCTGGGGTCGGCGGTACCGGCGCGCGACATCCCGCGGTTCGTAGCGTTGTGGCGCTCGGGCCGGCTACCGGTGGAGTCACTGGTGTCCTCGCGGATCGCCTTGGACGACATCAACGTCGCGATGGACCAGTTGGCCGACGGCCTGGCCGTGCGTCAGCTCATCACCTTCTAGCGGCTTCAGCGCGCTACGAGCTACGGCCCGATCGGAGTTCGGCGAGAACCTCGTCGGTGTGCTCACCGAGACCCGGCGCGGTCCAGCGAGGCTCCCAGGGTGTGCCGTGGAAGTCGACCGGTGTCGCCACCATCGGAACACCGCCGTCGCCGTCCGGCACATAAACAACCCCGCCGCCGGCGTGGAACTGTTCGTCGGCGATGACGTCCTCGACTGTGTTGATCGGCGACCAGAAGAAGTCCGGTTCGCGGGCAAACACTTCCGCCCACTCATCCAACGATTTGGTCGCGAAGATCTCGTCGAGCCGGCCGATGAGCTCGACGGCGTTTGCGGCCCGAGCCCGCGGCTGGGCGAACCGCGGATCGGTCAGCCACTCAGGATGGCCCACCACGCGGCACAACGGCGGCCAATGTCGCTCACCCTCGAGCCCGACGACCCAGAACCGCCGCCCGTCGCCAGCGGTGTAGTTGTTCATGCACGGGTTGCCCATCGACTCCCGCTGCCCGATCGCGATCGGGTGACCGGTGAGCAGGAAGGTGTTGAGGTCGAAGCTGACCGTGTATGCGCCCTGGCGATACAACGACGTCGTCACCAGTTGACCCGTCCCGGTGCGGGCCCGGGCTATCAGCGCAGCACAGATCGCCGCCGCCAAAGTCATGCCGACCGCGTGATCACCCATCCCGCCGCGCTGAAACGGCGGAGGGTGGCCGGGAACGGTGAGCAGGTGCGCGAGCCCGGCGCGCGACCAGAACGCCGCGACGTCGTAGGCGGCCCGGTCGGCATCGGGTCCGGTCAGCCCGTAACCGGTGATGAGCCCGTAGATCAATCCCGGGTTGATGCCCACCACGGTCTCGTAGTCCAGGGCCAGCCTGCGCAGTGCGCCGGGACGCACATTCGTCACGAAAACATCAGCGCTGCTGAGCAATTCGAACGCACTGTTGCGCCCGTCGTCGGTTGTGAGGTCAAGAACGATGCTGCGCTTCGAGCGGTTGTCCATCTCGAAGGGAGGGCTCACGTCGTCCGTCACTCCCAGCATTCGTCCGAACGTGCGCGCCGGATCGCCGGCGGGCGGCTCGATCTTGACGACGTCGGCGCCCCAGTCGGCGAGAATGCCTCCGGTCGCCGGGCCGGCCACCCAGACGCCGAGCTCGACGACTCTGATGCCTTCCAGTGGTCCAGCCACGCGGTTTCCTTCCCAATCGCCTTACACTTTGCCGTTCGTTTGTAAGCTAACCGGATGGGCCGGCGAAATTAGGAGGCTATCGACCGGTGGCGGCCAATTCCCGGATTTGCCGGGCGGTCCTGCACCAAGTGCGGGGGCGTTGTGACGACGCGTGAGCGGATACTGGTAGCCACCGCCGAAGTGCTCGGCCGCAACGGCGTGACCAAACTCAATCTCTCCGACGTCGCGGTGCAGGCGGCCGTGTCCCGCCCGACGTTGTACCGATGGTTTGCCTCCAAGGAGGAGTTGCTCGACGCTTTTGGTGTTCATGAGCGCCAGATGTTCGAATCCGGCATCAGCCGGGCTACCGCCGGGCTGCGGGGGCCCGAGAAGCTCGACGCTGCTTTGCGGTTCATCGTCGAGTACCAGCATTCGCATTCGGGTGTCCGGATGGTGGATGTAGAGCCTGAGGTCACCATTGCTCAACTGTCCGAGGTGATTCCGGTGATGCGCACCCGGCTGGAGCGGCTACTGACCGGCTCCAGCGCCACGGTGAAAGCCTCCACCGCAATCCGGGTTGCGGTGTCGCACTATCTGGTGCGCAGCGACGACGACGACGAATTTTTGGCGCAGCTTCGGCACGCGGTTGGCCTCAAACTGAGCTAGGTTGCCTGCCATGAGCCTGGTCGCTGGTCGCGGACCGTTAAGCCCTGACCCCGCCGGCCGGTTCTCTGCCCCGCTGCCCGACAACCTGGTTTACGTTGAGCCGCACCCGCGCCGGGTGCAGGCAATCCAGAACGGACGCATGGTCATCGACACCGAGCGGGCATTGTTGGTGCACCGCCCGAATCAGCCACTGTCGTATGCATTTCCGGCCGACGCGGTCGGCGGGTTGCCCAGCGAGCCCGAACCCGAGGCGCCCGGCTACGTGCGGGTGCCCTGGGATGCGGTCGACACCTGGTTGGAGGAAGGTCGCAAGCTCGTGCACTACCCGCCGAATCCCTATCACCGGGTGGACTGCCGCCCGACGCGACGCCGGCTGCGCGTCGACGTGGCGGGCACGACGCTGGTGGACACCGACGACACAGTGATCGTGTTCGAAACCGCGCTGACGCCGCGGCTCTATGTCGACCCGTCATTGGTCCGCACCGATCTACTGCGCCCTACCGAGACGTCCACGTACTGCAATTACAAAGGGACAGCGAAGTATTGGGCTGCGGTGATCGGCGACGCGGTCATCGCGGACGTAGCCTGGAGCTACCCGGACCCACCTCCGGAGAGCCTGCCGATCAAGGGATTCTTCAGCTTCGATGAGACACGCGCCGACGTCGCCGCAGAACTGCCGTCATAGGGGCCCGCTACAACCGGGACTGAACTGCGATCGAGGTGTCGCTGCCCCGCATCGGGCGGATCAACGCCTCCTGCGTGAACGACGCCAGCAACTCCCCCGCTTCGGTGTGCACCGTGCCGCGGATGTATGACATGCCGGCACCGGCCTGCGTGCTTTCGTGCGAGTAGAGCAGCCAGCCGTCCCAGCGCACCGGTTCGTGGAAGCTGACCGTGACCGTCATCGGCGCGGTGGACACCGTCAGATGCGACTGGCTGGTGCCGATGCCGGCATGCGCACGCATCGCGGTCGAGATGCCCAGATGCCCGGTGAAGTACGCAAGCAGAGCTTTGGCCAAGTCGTCACGGGTCGGGATCGGGTCGTAATGCAGCCAGGCGTACAACTCCGGCGGCCCCACCTCGTCGGGGCTGTTGACGTCGACCACATCGACCAGCCGGACCTGCCGCCCGTTCATCGGCATCTGCGAGACGTTGGCCTCGTCCGGGCCCGCGACCTCGGGCCGCGGAACGTGATGGCGGATGACGTCGGGCGAGGGAACGTCGGCAAAGACGGTGATGGTCATGCAGCGCCGACCGTTCTGGACGACGGTCACGACGGCGGTGGCGGTAGAGCGGCCCTCGTGCAGGACGTCGAATTCGAACTCGACCGGCGACCCCACGGTGACGGCGCGGGCGAACACCGCGTGCGCAGAACGGACCGACTTCTCCGAAAACCGTTTGGCCGCAGCAACAACCACCTGCGCAAGGACCTGGGTGCCTTCTACGACCTGCCGTTCGTCGACGCCGGCGAGGCCGGTGTCACCGCTGAACTTGTCGGCGCCGTCGGCTCGCACGTCGAACAAGTCGAGCAAGCCCGTGACGGACCACTGGGTCTGATCGGCATCGGTGGTCATGCCGTACAGCGTGACATTTTAGGACATATATGTAAAGCGCCCGAGCGGCGATCGGGCCGGCGGACAGACCTCCACCACGCGCAGGCGCATCCGCTCCGGTGAGCCGGTCATGGCGGCGACGATTCGGCCGACGTCGCCGGGCACGACCGGACCGTCGCCGCCGGCCGAACGGACGATCGACGCTCGCACGCCGGTGCCGACGAATTCGGCTTCCAAGCCCGACAGCCACCGCTCGAACTCCCGGTCGGCCGTCTGCGGCGTCGCCCCCAAGAGCTCCGGGCTGATTAGCACCACATCACCGCGTCCCGCCTGGATCATTGGCGGAATCAGTTGAGCCGCAAGGTGTTGCGCGCCGAACCAGCAACCGTTGGCAACGCCGGCGCCGGTGACCAAAACATCGGCGTCACCGATCAGGTAGTGCGCGGACTCGACGAACCGGTCGATCGATGCGCTGTCGGCGAGATCCAGGTGGGCAGCGAACGCCGCGGCACCGGCCGCCCGCAGCCGCATCGCGAAGCGCTCGCAAACATCGACATCACGGCTTCCCATCAGCACCAAGTCGCCGCGTCGTGCCAATCGTGCGGCCGTTGCGAGCGCCACCGGGGACGAGGCGTCGGTGATGGTGGCGGTGCGAAACTGGGTCATGACCTGCTCGTCATGGCTAAGATTTGGAGGTCGGGGGCCATTGACCGGGGCACCAGCACAGCGTGACACTTTAGTGAAATTTTGTAAAGATTCGGATTGGAAACCATGACCGGGCTCGATACCTCGACCGAGCAGCGCATCCTCGCCGCCACCGCCGAGGTGCTCAGCCGCAACGGCCAGCGCAAACTCAGCTTGTCCGACGTTGCCACCCAGGCCGGGGTGTCCAGACCGACGCTGTATCGCTGGTTTCCATCCAAAGAGGAACTGCTGTCGGCGTTTTCGCGTTACGAACGCCAGACGTTCGACAGCGGGCTGAGCCGGGCAACCGCCGGCCTCAAGGGCATCGAGAAGCTCGACGCGGCGCTGCGTTTCATCGTCGAATACCAGCACTCCTACACCGGTGTGCGCATGGTCGACATCGAACCCGAGCACGTCATCGCCGAGCTCTCGCGCATCATCCCGCTGATGCGGGCGGAATTGCAGCGGCTGATGCCCGGCCCCGGGGGCGCTGTGAGAGCCGCGACGGCGATCCGGGTGGCCGTCTCGCACTACCTGGTGCGCAGCGACGATGCCGACCAATTCCTGGCGCAGTTGCGCCACGCAGTGGGAATCAATCGGCGCGAAACAGCACCGCCGAATTGAGGTAGCCGGTCGGGTCGAACGCCGACTTGATGAGGCGCATCGCGGCGATATCGGCCGGCTCGCGTGACATGCCCAGATATTCGCGCTTGCGGCTGCCCACGCCGTGTTCCGAGCTGACGTTGCCGCCGCAACCGGCGATCAGCTCCATCACCGCCCGGTATAGGTCGGGTTCGGCGTCGAGCGCGCAGCGCAGCACATTGAGATGCAGATTGCCCTCGGCAATATGCCCGAACAGCACCGCAACGGCATCGGGGGCATACCGGCCGATCAGCGCGTCCGCCTCGGTGGCGAACCCGCCGACCGCCGACAGCGGCAGCGATACGTCGAACTTCAGCGGCGGCCCGTACACCCCGAGCACCTCGGCCACCGATTCGCGCACCCGCCACAACCGTTGCTGCGCCGCCGGGTCGACGCCGACCGCGGGCTCATCGACCATCGCGACGCGCGTCAGCGCCGCGGCAAGTCGCTCGGTCTGGTCGTGGTCGGAGGCCAGCTCCACCAACAGCAGCCAGTCTCCGGCCACCGGCGCTGGTACGCCCAGGTGCTCACGGGTCAGCGTGGCGGCCCGGGCGTCGATCAACTCCAGTGCGGCGATGCCGTCGAGGTCGCAGAACAACCGCGCGGCATCGACCAGCCCGGCCAGTTCGGCGAACCCGCACACCGCGGTCACCCGATGCGAGGGCTGGGGGTGCAGCCGCAGATCCAGTCCAGTGATCACGCCCAAGGTGCCTTCGGCGCCGACGAACAACGCGCGCAGGTCATAGCCGGTGGTGTCGGCGCGTACGTGCGAGTGCCGGCGCCACAGCGAGCCGTCCGGCAGCGCGACGTCGAGACCGACCACCTGTTCGCGCATGTTTCCGTAGCGCACGGTGCGCAGGCCTCCGGCATTGGTCGAGGCCATCCCGCCGGCGGTCGCGGTGTCGCGTGCGGAAAGGTCCACACCGAACACCAACCCGGCACCCGCAGCAGCGCGCTGTACCGCCGCCAGCGTGGCGCCCGCACCGACTTCGATGCGACGCTCGGCGGTGTCGACGGCGCCGACGAAGTTCAGCCGCTCGGTGGACAACAGCACATCGTCGTGCTCGGGCACCGCGCCGGCCACCAATGACGTGCGCCCACCCTGGACGGTGACGTGTGCACCGGCGTCGCGGCATCTGCGCAGCACCTCGGCCACCTCCTTGGCCGAGCCGGGCCGCACCAGCGCGCTGGCCCGTCCGCGGTAGCGGCCGGTGTGGTCGACGCTGCGCCCGGCCAGCACGTCGGGGTCCGCGCTGACGTGGCCGGCGCCGACCACCTCGGTCAACTGCGCTAGAACCACTGCGGCCGCATCTCCAAGGTGGTCCGGTCCAGACTCTCCAACAGATCGAGTTGCGGTGTGGTCCTGGGTAATTCGTAGCGAAAGAAGTAGCGGCCCGCCTGGCGTTTTCCGTCGTAGAAGTCGCCGGGCTTCCCATCGGCGGCCAATACCTGCTCCAGCCACATCCAGGCGATCACGATGTGCCCGAATGCCTCGAGGTAGATGGCGCTGTTGGCCAGCGCGGCCTCGATGTCACCGGACGCGAACATCGCCGTCGTCACCGCCGCCAGACGCTGGGTGACCGCGTGCAGTTGGCCGGCCAGCTCAACGAGCTCACCGCCTGCTGACCGAGCAGCCGCGATGGTTTCGGCCACCGCGCCCTCAAGCGCCACCAAGCTGGTGCCGCTGCGCGCAGTAACCTTGCGGCCCAGCAGGTCCAGGCTTTGGATGCCGTGGGTGCCCTCGTGAATCGGGTTGAGGCGATTGTCCCGGTAGTGCTGCTCGACGTCGTACTCACGGGTGTAGCCGTAACCGCCGTGCACCTGGATCGCCAGGTTGTTGGCTTCCAGGCACCACTGTGACGGCCAGCTTTTGGCGACCGGTGTCAAGATGTCCAGCAGCAGCGTGGCCTTGTCCAGCTCGTCATCGGATTCCGGGCTGTGCTGGATGTCGACCAGCCGGGCACAGTACAGTGCCAGCGCCATCGCGCCCTCGACGTAGGATTTCTGCGCCAGCAGCATGCGTTTGATATCCGCGTGCTCGATGATCGGAACTTGCGGTGCGGCAAAGTCTTTCGCTGTCACCGGACGTCCTTGGGGCCGCTCGCGGGCGTACTGCAGTGACTTCAGGTATGCGGTGTAGCCGAGTGCGACAGCGCCCATACCCACCCCGAGGCGGGCCTCGTTCATCATGTGGAACATGTAGGCAAGGCCGCGGTGCGGTTCGCCGACCAGGTAGCCCACCGCGCCGGGCTCACCGTCCGGGAGATAGCCTCCTTCGCCGAAATTCAGCACGGTGTTGGTGATTCCCCGGTAACCCATCTTGTGGTTGAGCCCGGCCAGCACCACGTCGTTGCGCTGCCCGACGGCGCCGTCGTCGCCGACAAGGTATTTGGGCACGATGAACAGCGAGATGCCCTTGGTGCCGGGCGGGCCGCCGGCGATCTTGGCCAACACAAGATGCACGATGTTCTCGCTCATTTCGTGATCGCCGCCGGAAATCCACATCTTCGATCCGAACAGCCGGTAGCTGCCGTCCTCGCGTGGCTCGGCGCGGGTGAGGATGTCGCCCAGCGAGGACCCGGCCTGGGTCTCGGACAAGCACATAGTCCCGAAGAATCGGCCGGCCAGCATCGGCTTTACGAACGTCGAAACCTGTTCGGGCGTACCGAACTTCGCGATCAGATTTGCGTTGCCGGTCGTGAGCATCAGGTAGCCGGCGGTGCTGACGTTGGCCGCCGACAACCAGGCCGACCCCGCCTGCGCGACGGTCACCGGGAGTTGCGCCCCGCCCAGTTCGTAGTCCATGGCCATCCCGATCAGGTCAGCGCGAGCGAAAGCGTCCAGCGCCTCTTTGACTTCGGGGATCACCGTGACCCTCGAGCCGTCGAAGCTGGGTTCGTGGTTGTCGCTTTTCTTGTTGTGCGGCGCGAAGTATCGGGTCGCCAACTGTTCACACAGCTCGAGCACGTCAGAAAACGTCTCCGGGGAGTGCTCGGCGAACCGCGCGCGCTTCGTCAAGTCCTCGACTCGCAACCACTCGAACAGCAGGAAGTCCAGGTCACGCCGGGACAGCAACGTCGATTTCACCGCATCCTCCGCCGTCGGTCTTTCATGTCATCTCACCGTACGGAACAATGCGGCACATGGTGGCGCGGGACGACGTCTGGTTCAACTCCGGTCACGAGCGGATCAGCGCCTGGCTGTACCGCCCCGGCCGCTCCGGCGATGCGCCGCTGATCGTGATGGCCCACGGGCTGGGCGCGGTGCGCACGATGCGGCTGGACGCCTACGCCGAACGGTTCAGCGCCGCCGGGTATGCGTGCCTGGTGTTCGACTACCGAAACTTCGGCGACAGCGAAGGCCAGCCGCGCCAGGTCCTCGACATCGGCATGCAGTTGCAGGACTGGGTCGCCGCCATCGCGTACGCCCGCACCCTTTCCGGCATCGACGTCAATCGAATTGCACTGTGGGGCACGTCGTTTGCCGGTGGACACGTGATTGCCACAGCGGCGCGGATACCGGGGATCGCGGCTGTCGTCTCGCAGTGCCCGTTCACCGACAGCATCGCCTCCTTCGGCACGCTCAGCCCGTGGATCAGCGCGCGCATCACCGCCTTGGCGATACGCGACATCATCGGCGCCCGCTTCGGCCGGCCCCCGGTGATGGTCGCCACGGCCGGCAACCCGGGCGAAGTCGCGCTGATGAACGCCCCCGATGCGTACCCCGGCTATCTGAAGTTGGTGCCCGAGGGCGTGTCGCTGCGAAACGAGGTCGCGGCCCGGATCGGGGTGAAGCTCTTGTCCTACCGTCCGGGCCGGCTGGCCGCCAAGGTGTCGTGTCCGATCCTGTTCTGCGTGTGTGAAACCGACTCGGTGGCGCCCGCCGGTCCCACGCTTCGGTACGCCGCTGCCGCGCCCCGCGGCGAAGTCAAGGTTTATCCGGATGGTCACTTCGCGATCTATGTCGGCGACGCGTTCGAGCGAGTTGTCGCCGACCAGATCGCCTTCCTCGACCAGCATCTGGGCGCGGCGACGATGCGGAGCGCGCAGCGCGACGAGGAGGAGCCGGGCAATTAACCCAGCGCGGCGACGATGCGGTGGGGGCACCCCCAGCCGCGAAGCGGCGAGGGGGACGCGCAGCGCGACGAGGAGGACCCGGGCAATTAACCCAGCGCGGCGACGATGCGGTGGGGGCACCCCCAGCCGCGAAGCGGCGAGGGGGACGCGCAGCGCGACGAGGAGGAGCCGGGCAACTGAGCCAGCTCAACGAATGACGCTGGCTCCGCCGTCGACGGGGATCACCGCACCGGTGATGTAGGAGCTGGCGCGGCTGGCGAGAAACACCGCGATGCCGGCCATGTCGTCGGGTTGGCCGATTCGCTTCAGGGGCAGCAGCGAACCGACCGCGTCGGGCCCGCCCCGCAGCAACTCCTTGGTCATCCGGGACTGAAAAAGCCCGGGCGCGATCGCGTTGACCAGAATCCGCGGCGCCAGTTCTCCGGCGAGATGCTTTGTCAGCATGTGCACGGCCGCCTTACTGGCGCTGTAGGAGAAATTGTTCCTGCCGCGTCCCGGCGCGACGATCCCGTCGACGCTGCCGGTGTTGATCACGCGGGCCGGGTCGTCGTCGGTTGCGCCGGCGGCCAACATCGGCACCAGCGCGCGAGTCAGCAGGAACACGCCCTTGACGTTGACATTGAAGACCTTGTCGAACCCGGACTCGGGAAACTCGTCGAACGGCGCCCCCCAGGCGGCCCCGGCGTTGTTGAACAACAGGTGCAGGGCGTCTTCCCGATCGGCCAGTTCGCGGGCAAGTGTTTGCACACCCTCGGCGGTGCCCAGGTCGGCGGGGATGGCACGGACCGGTCCGTGGTGCGACAACTCCGCCACGGCGGCGTCGAGCTCGCCTTCTTTGCGGCTGGACAGATACACCGTCGCACCGGCTTGCAGCAGTCCGCGCGCGATCATCAACCCGATGCCGCGACCACCGCCGGTCACCACGGCGACCTTCCCGTCCAAGCGGAACACGTCAGTAGTCACGCCGACCAGTCTCGGCGCCGCCCGGACCGCCAGTCACACCGGGAGTAGATACAGTACGTTTAGTTTGTCCTGAACGAAGGGTGATGATGTCTCCGGACGAGGCCGAGTTCGTCGACCGCATGGGCTTGTTCTTCGAGGGGCTGGGCGGGCCGCGGACCATGGGCCGGGTTTACGGCTGGCTGATGATCTGCAATCCGCCGCAGCAGTCGCTGGCGGAGTTGGCGACGGCGCTGTCGGTGAGCAAAGCATCGATCAGCACGGTGGCCCGCCAGCTGCTGGCCGCCGGGATGATCGAGCGTCTGCCGTCGGCCTCGCGTGAACACCGCTACCGCGTCACCCCCGGCGGTTTCACTCATGTCCTCAATGTGCAGCTGAGCCTCATGCAGCCGGGTGTGCCCGCCGCCGAGTTCGGCTTGCGAATCCTTGGCGAGGACCGCCCCGAACAACGGCAGCGGCTGGAGGACTTTCGGGATTTCTGTGAGTTCTGCAACACCGACTACCGCGACGAACTCGAGCGGTTGTGGCAGGACTACCGGGCCAGGAGGCAGCGATGACGGACAAGGTCGACTTTTCCGGGGTGCGGTGGGGCTCGGTGGAGTGGACGAATCTGTGCACGCTGTACCTCCGTGCTTACGAAAGCCGTTCGGCACAACCGGTTCTCGGCGACCAGGCGGCCGCCGAGGCGGTGCAGCGCATCGACTATGACTTCGCCCGGTTACACCGCAAGGTCCAGCCATCGCTGTACCAGTTTCTGGTTGCGGCGCGCGCCAGCAAGCTTGACGCGTGGGCGGCCGAGTTCCTGGACCGCCATCCCAACGCTGCGGTGTTGCATTTGGGCTGCGGGCTGGACACTCGCTACCTGCGGCTGCGGCCGCCCGCCGGGGTGCAGTGGTTCGACGTCGACGTGCCGCAAGTCATCGACTTGCGACGCAAGTTGTACGACGACACCGACGGCTACCGCATGATCGCCTCGTCGGTCACCGATGCGCACTGGCTCGACCAGGTACCGGCGGACCGCCCCGCGTTGATCGTCGCCGAGGGACTGCTGATGTACCTGACCGAGGCCGAGGTAGGCGACCTGCTGCGCCGGCTGCTCGATCGGTTCGAGCACGGTGAATTGCTGGCCGACCTGGAGGCGCCGTGGGCGCCCCGACTGTCGAAGGTCTTCACCAAGGGGATCGTCAAATCCGGCACCCGTGACGGCCGCGAATTCACCGAGTGCAACCCGCGGCTGAAGCTCGTCGAAATAGCACCGATCGTCGACCCGGCAAAGATCCCGTCGCAGCCGCAGCGCCTGTTCTACCGGATCGTCGGCGCGATCCCGGTAATCAGGAACTTCGACCGGCTGTATCGATTTCGGTTTTGACGCCCAGCGGCGACTCCACCCGGATCTGCTCGTCTCGGATCAATCCCCGCAGCAGCGCGGTGCTGAATTCGGCGGCGATCTCCTTGGCACTGCGGCGTCCGCTCGGCCGCAGCCACCGGTAAGCGCCCAGCGTCATCCCGATATAACCCAGTGCCAGCACGTGGGAGTCGCACTCGTAGAACTCACCGCTGGCGATACCGCGATCGATGAGCCCGTGCACGTGTTCGTAGACCTGGCTCTCCTTCTCACGCACCGCGGCCACCTGCTCTTCGGTGAACCACTCCGTTATGTAGGGCTGCTCCTGGAAGTACACCGCCGCACCTTCGGGGTTGGCGGCGATCTGATCGAGCAGCCGCACGGTGTACTGGTAGAGCGCCTCGCGTGCGGAGATCGACGGATCGTCGTGCACGGCGGCCAGTGTGCGCTCGGCGGCCCGCTGATAGATGTCGTAGAGGATCAGCGACTTGCTTGCGTAGTAGTGGTACACCGTCGCCTTGTTCAGCCCCACCACGTCGGCGACGTCGTCCATCCGGGTGCCGTGGTAGCCACGAGCAGCGAACAATTTGGTGGCAACCCTCAGCAACTCCTCGCGGCGGGTGCGCCCGTTCTCGGAAGCCATCTCTACTCACTATCGACAGGACCGGATCGGTTGCCGGTCAATCAACTGGTTAGTAGTTTAAGCAAACCCGCCGGTGGGCTGTCGCACCGCCGACTGACAGGACTAGACTTTCGACGAAGCACGTCGCGACTCGAGAGGTGATCACATGAATCCGGATCCCAACCCGAGCTACGACTTTACCGACGAGGTCGAGTGGTGGTTCCGGTTCGTGCCGTGGGGGTTCCGCGGCGTCGTCGACGGTAACGGCTACCCCCCGCCGGCGTATCCCCCGGTCTGATCGACGCGATCCCCGCCGAGATCGACGCCAGCGCGAAAAGTTGCGAGTAACCGGCTCGCCGATGTCGATCTCGGCGCTCTTTAGTTAGAGGGCCTTCAGCTCCTCGGTTACCTGCGACACCGATTTCTTCGCGTCCCCGAACAGCATCGTGGTGCCGTCGGCGTAGAACAGCGGGTTGTCGATGCCGGCGAATCCCGAATTCATCGACCGCTTGAGCACGATCACCGACTTCGCCTTGTCCACGTTGAGAATCGGCATGCCGTAGATGGGGCTGGACGCCTCGTTGCGGGCGGCCGGGTTGGTGACGTCGTTGGCCCCGATGACCAGCGCGACGTCGGTGCGGGCGAACTCGTCGTTGATGTCGTCCATGTCCTTCATCGCGTCGTAATCGACCTCGGCCTCGGCCAACAGCACGTTCATGTGGCCGGGCATCCGTCCGGCCACCGGATGGATCGCGTACTTGACCGGCACACCGCGGCTTTCCAGCAGGGTCGCCATGTCCTTGACCGCGTGCTGGGCCTGCGCGACGGCCATCCCGTAGCCCGGAACCACGATCACCTGGTTGGCGTAGGCCATTTGGATGGCCGCGTCGGCCGCCGAGGTCGACTTGACGTGCTTGTCGCCGCCGTCTGCGCCGCCCGGCGCCACGCCCCCGCCGCCGAAACCACCGGCGACGATGGCCGGGATCGACCGGTTCATCGCCTTGGCCATCAGGTTGGTCAGGATCGAACCCGAGGCGCCGACGATCATGCCGGCGACGATCATCGCGGTGTTGTTCAGCGCCAGCCCGGCCGCAGCCGCGGACAGCCCGGTCATGGCGTTGAGCATGGAGATGACGACGGGCATGTCGGCCCCGCCGATCGGCAGCACCACCATCAGACCGAGCACGCCGGCGGCGGCGAGCAGGCCGATCATCCACCACAGCGAGGTCCCGCCGCTGCCCGGATGCGCGTGGAGTCCGATGACCACGGCGGCGGCGACCGCCGCGGCCAGCAGCAGCAGGTTCAACGGCTGCTGTGCGCGCCCGATCCCGATCGGCCGCCCGGAGATGATCTCCTGCAGCTTGCCGAACGCGATGATCGACCCCCAGAACGAAATCGAGCCGATGATCGCCGCGAACAACGACGCCACCACGACGTGCACGGTGGGCGACTCGCCGTGCTGGAAGTCCGAAAACCCGGTGGTGTCAATGAATTCCGACAGCGCGATCAACGCCACCGTGCCACCGCCGACGCCGTTGAAGAACGCCACCAGCTGGGGCATTGCGGTCATCTTGGTCAGCCGCGCCGGCGGCACGCCAAGCACCACCCCGAGCAGCAGGCCCGCGATGATCATCGGCCAGTGCTCGGTGTGCCGGATGAAGATCAGGGTGGCCGCCACGGCGATGCCCATGCCGGTCGCGGCGATCCAGTTCCCGCGTACCGCGGTCTTGGGGCCGGTCAGGCCCATCAGGCCGTAGATGAACAGCGCGAACGAGATGATGTAGAGGACCGTGACCAGGTAATTCATTTGGCCACCGGCTCCTCGGCTGCGGGTTTGGCGGGTTTCTTGCCCTTGAACATGCCCAGCATCCGGTCGGTGACGATGAAGCCGCCGACGACGTTGAGCGTGCCGAACACCAGCGCGACGAACAGGATGATCTGTTGGGCGAGCGTCGGATGTTCGATGCGCCCCAGTACCAGCAGCGCGCCGAGCACCACGATGCCGTGAATGGCGTTGGTGCCCGACATCAGCGGGGTGTGCAGGGTGTTGGGCACTTTGGAGATCACGGCGAAGCCCACGAACCCGGACAGCACCAGGATCGCCAGGTTGGCCAACAGCTCGTCGTACATCTAGCGGTCCTCTCCGGCCGTCCGGGTGACACACGCGGCGGCCACGACTTCGTCGTCGAAGTCGGGCGCCAGCGTGCCCTCCTTGATCAGCAACTCCAGCAGCGCGGTGATGTTCTTGCTGTAGAGCTCACTGGCATGCTCGGGCATGGTCGACGGCAGGTTCAGCGGTGCGGCGATGGTGACGTCGTGTTTGACGACGGTCTTCCCGGGCTCGGTCAGTTCGCAGTTGCCGCCGGCCTCCCCGGCCAGATCGACCACCACGCTGCCGGGCTTCATGCCTTGCACCGCCGCGGCGGTCACCAGCCGCGGCGCGGGTTTGCCCGGGACCAAGGCGGTGGTGATCACCACGTCGAACCCGGTGATCGCCTCCTCCAACGCTTTCTGCTGTTGTGCGCGTTCTTCCTCGGTGAGCTCACGCGCATAACCGCCCTCACCGGATGCATCAATACCGATATCGAGCCACTGCGCGCCCACCGATCGGACCTGGTCGGCGACCTCCGGGCGCACGTCGTACCCAGAGGTGCGGGCACCCAACCGTTTGGCGGTCGCCAATGCCTGCAGCCCGGCCACGCCGACACCGAGGACCAGCACGGTTGCCGGTTTCACGGTGCCCGCCGCGGTCGTCAGCATCGGGAAGAACCGGGTCGACTCCGAGGCCGCCAACAGCACCGCTTTGTAGCCGGCCACGTTGGCTTGCGAGGACAGCGCGTCCATCGCCTGCGCCCGGGAGATTCGCGGGATCGACTCGAGCGCGAACGCCTGGACGCCCGCCTTGGCCAGCGACTCGATCTGGTTGTCGGCGTTGCGGGGAGCGAGGAAGCCGATCAGGGTTTGGCCGCTTTTGAGCCGGCTGACCTCGGCTGGGGTCGGCGGCGCCACCTTGACCACGACGTCCGCGGCCCACGCATCACCGATGGTGGCGCCGGCCTGGGTGTAGAGCTCGTCGGGAAGCAGGGCACGCTCGCCGGCACCGGGCTCGACGACGACGGCCACCCCGCTTTTCACCAGCGGCCCGACCGCCTTCGGGACCAGCGCCACGCGACGCTCGTCGGCCCCGGATTCGGCGACCACCCCCACAGTGGTCTGCGTATCTGTCATGACTCGGCGCTCCTACCCCATAGATCGGCACTCACCTTAGCGTCGTCACCACAGTGGGATGTCCTGGCCGTATTCCTGCGGCGGACGCGGCCCGAAGTAGCGCCGCTGCGATTCGGAGATCGCCACGTCGTTGATGCTCGCCTCACGCCGGGCCATCAGCCCGGTGTCGGTGAACTCCCACAACTCGTTGCCGTAGCTGCGATACCACTGGCCGGCATCGTCGTGCCATTCGTATTGGAACCGCACCGCGATCCGGTTGTCGTGAAAACTCCACAGGCTCTTGCGCAGCACATAGTCCAGCTCGATCTGCCACTTGCGGGTCAGAAACGCGACGATCTCGTCACGCCCCTGGATGTGCAGGTCACGGTTACGCCAATGCGAGTCAACGGTGTACGCGGCGGCGACCTTCTGTGGGTCACGCGTGTTCCAGGCGTCCTCGGCGGCCTGAACCTTCTGGATCGCCGTCTCGTGGGTGAACGGCGGCAACGGCGGGCGGCTGTCTGTCATACGCCCATCCTGCGCCCAAACCGCGGTGGCATATCGTGACGGGCATGGACTTTGCGATGTCGGCCAAGGCTATCGACTACCACAAACGACTGTCCGACTTCATGATCGAGCACGTCTTCCCGGCCGAGGCCGAGTACGACAAATACCGTCGCGAAGCCGGCCCCAACGACCACACCGTTCCGCCGATCATCGAGGAACTGAAAACCAAGGCCAAAGCCGCGGGCCTGTGGAATTTGTTCCTGCCGGCCGAGTCGGGGCTGACCAATCTGGAGTATGCCCCGTTGGCCGAGCTGACCGGCTGGAGCCTGGAGATCGCGCCCGAGGCGCTCAACTGCGCGGCCCCGGATACCGGCAACATGGAGACGCTGCACTTGTTCGCCACCGAGGAGCAGCGCAAGCAGTGGCTGGAGCCGTTGCTGGCCGGGGAGATCCGCAGCGCATTCTCGATGACCGAGCCCGCGGTCGCCAGCAGCGATGCCCGCAACATCGAGACGTCGATCGTGCGCGACGGCGACGAGTATGTGATCAACGGCCGCAAGTGGTGGACGTCCGGCGCGGCCGACCCGCGCTGCAAGATCCTGATCGTGATGGGCAGGACCAATCCCGAAGCGGCCAGCCACCAACAGCAGTCGATGGTTCTGGTGCCCATCGATACGCCCGGCGTCACCATCATCCGCTCGACGTCGGTCTTCGGCTACCAGGACCAGCCGGGGCATTGCGAGATCGTGTACGACAACGTCCGGGTCCCCGTCACGAACCTGCTCGGCGAAGAAGGTGGCGGCTTCGCAATTGCCCAAGCGCGGTTGGGACCGGGCCGCATCCACCACTGCATGCGTGCGCTCGGCGGCGCCGAACGTGCGCTGGCCCTGATGGTGGATCGCGCCCGCAACCGGGTGGCATTCGGCCGCCCGCTGGCTGACCAAGGCCTGGTCCAGCAGGCAATTGCGTTGTCACGCAACGAAATAGATCAAGCCAGGCTGTTATGCGAAAAGGCCGCATGGACCATCGACCAGCACGGCAATAAGGCCGCGCACCTGCTGGTCTCGCAGATCAAGGCGGTGGCCCCGCAAGTGGCCTGCGGCGTGATCGATCGCGCGATCCAGGTACACGGGGCGGCCGGCGTCAGCGAGGACACCGCGCTGGCCCGCCTCTATGCCTGGCACCGGGCAATGCGCATCTTCGACGGTCCCGACGAGGTGCACCTACGATCGATCGCACGAGCCGAAATCGGCCGGAAGAAAAGCCCGTTCGCGGCGGCGGTCACCTAGGTGGCAACCGAGATCGTGGAGCTGTCCGGCGCCGTCAACTTCCGAGATGTCGGGCTATCGGTCGGAATTCGGCCGGGCCGGTTGTTCCGCTCCGGTGAATTGAGCCAACTCGACGACGACGGCCGCCGAGCACTGCGCGAGCTGGGTATCACCGACGTCGCCGACCTGCGCTCCCGGCGGGAGGTCGAGCGCCGCGGCCCGGGCCGGGTGCCCAACGGAGTCGCCATCCATCTGCTGCCGATCCCCGACCTCGCCACCGAAGAGTCCGAAAGCGTTGCGCCGCACGAACATGCATGGCAGCGCATGCTGACCGAGAAACCCAGTGACCAATCGGTTGCCGAGGCCGCCGCCCGTTTCATGATCGACGAATACCAACGCTTCCCCACCTACAACGGGGCGCAGCACGCGCTGCGCCGCGTCGTTTCGCTGTTGGCCTCCGGACGCCCGGTGTTGGCGCACTGCTTCGCCGGCAAGGACCGCACTGGCTTCATGATCGCGACGGTGCTGGAGGCGATCGGCCTCGATCGCGATGCGGTGGTGGCCGATTACCTGCGCAGCAACGACGCCGCCGCCGCGCTGCGGACCCGGATCCTGGAGATGATCGAGCAGCGGGCGGACACCGAACTCACCCCTGAGGTGATGACCTTCACGCAGGCACGCCTTTCCGACGAAGTCCTCGGTGTGCGTGCAGAGTATTTGGACGCCGCACGGCGAACGATCGACGAGAAGTTCGGCTCGCTCGGCGGCTATTTACGTGATTCCGGTGTCACCGCGGACGACGTCGATGCGTTGCGCGCGGCGTTGCTGGGTTGACATTCACCCCCGTTACCGACTGAGATTATCGCAAGAAACAGCTGAGGATTTCGTAGACGCCGGAGCGGCTTGCGGTGCATGATTCTACATACGTCGCATATGGCTGCGCCATGCTCGATTAAGGATCGGAGAGGTCGTAATGACAGGCGGGACGCTTCGTTGGCTCACGGTTGGACTGCTCTCAACTGCTGGCGCAGGCATGATATCGCTTACGTCGATGACGGGCTCGGCCATCGCGTTCGCTGATGCACCGACCCCACCCGGCGAGCCGCCGTTCCCCAACGAAAACGTGTCCTGGGTGGAGCTCATGGGCGGCAGCGGCACGCCGATACCGCAGGAGGGCTTCAACGGCGCGTACATGGCCGACGTCTTCACCCGATTCATCCAGCCCAACTTCCCGTCGGTCAATTTCGACTCGCCCTGCCCCTCCGCGCCGTGCGACGTCAACGGTCTGTTCACACCCGAAGGGCTGTATCCCCTCACCGGCATCAAGGACTTGACGCTCGACGTGTCGGTCGATCGGGGGGTCGACATCCTCACCACCCAGATCCTCAACGACTTGGCCGACCCGAACAAGGTCCCGGACGGCGGGACCCTCGGGGTCTTCGGATACTCGCAGAGCTCCGTCATCTCCTCGCTGGTGATGCACGAACTCGCCGACAAGGGTGTGGACCCGTCGCAGGTGAACTTTGTGCTGATCGGCGATCCGATGAACCCCAACGGCGGGATCCTCGAGCGCTTCGCCGGCTTCACCGACATGAACGGCCAAATGTTCAACGACCCGCAGTTGGTCTTGCCCAGCCTGGGTCTGACGTTCTACGGCGCCACGCCCGATGACCTTTACCCGACCACCATCTACACACTGGAGTACGACGGCTACGCCGACTTCCCGAAGTACCCGCTGAACTTCCTGGCGGATCTCAACGCCTTACTGGGTCTGGGGTTCGGTAACCCATCGGTGCACGGCTCGTATCCGATCCTCAGCGACGAGCAGCTTGCGTCGGCGGTGCTGTTGCCCACCGACGGAACCACCAGCACCACCTACTACATGATTCCCTCGGAACTGCCGCTGATCACCGCGCTCGGCACGTTCGGTGTACCGCAACCGTTCCTGGATCTCATTGAGCCGGACCTGAAGATCCTCGTCGACCTCGGCTACGGCGGTGACCAGCTCGACCCGGACAACCTGCTGGCGGGTGGGTTTGCAAACGTCCCCACTCCGTTCGGGCTGTTCCCCGACGTCGACCCGACCCAGCTCTTCAACGACCTCGTCACGGGGGCGCAACAAGGGTTCGCAGCTTTCCAGGAGGATCTGACGAACCCCGCCGCGTGGATGCCGACGGTCGATTTTGACCTGTCGGATGTGCTCTCGGCAGAACCGCTGGCCACGCCGTCGGTGACCGATATCGCGAACGCCATCTCGGCGGCGTTTGCCGATGCCTATGCCGTGTTCCTGCCTCTGGGCGACATCTCCAATGCACTGTCGACCAGTGTCCCGGCATACGACCTCGCGCTGTTCACCGAGGCCTTGCAGAACGGCGACTTCATCGACGCAATCGGTCTGCCGATCGCGGCCAACACCGCGATCTACACAGTGGCCACCGGCTTCTCGTTCTTCATCATCCAGAACGCGCTGGACAACATCATGGAGGACCTCGCACCGCTTGGGTTCTAGACCCAAGCGGTGCGCGTACGGCGGCTTACAGCGAGAACTTCGCCTGCTGTGCAGCCGACAGGTCGGTGATCTTCGACCAGTTCGCGGCGATGTCCTCGACCGAGGGTGGCTCCTTAAAGGTCACACCCTCGTTCTGGAACAGCGCGGCGCGCTGGACCTTGCCACCGCCGACGATGAACACCGACCCGGTGTCATCGGACTCTTCCGTACACAGGTAAGCCACCACCGGCGCGACGAATTCGGGTGTGAGCTTCTCGAACACCTCCGGCGGCAGGATGTCCTGGGTCATCCGGGTTGCGGCGATCGGCGCCAGCGCGTTGGCGTGGATGTTGTACTTGGCGCCCTCCTGGGCCAGCGTGTTGATCAAGCCCACCAGACCCAGCTTGGCGGCTGAATAGTTGGCCTGACCGAAGTTGCCGAACAGACCGCTGGTTGAGGTCGCTACGACCACGCGGCCGAAGCTCTGCTCGCGAAAGTGCGGCCAGGCGGCACGAATCACGTTGTACCCGCCGTAGAGGTGCACCTTGAGCACGGCGTCCCAGTTCTCGAAAGTCATCTTGTGGAAGGTGCCGTCGCGCAGAATCCCGGCGTTGCTCACCACGCCGTCGAGCTTGCCGAACTCATCGAGCGCCGTCTTGACGATGTTGGCCGCGCCGTCTTGATCGGCGACGCTGTCATAGTTGGCGACTGCCCGCCCGCCGGCATCCTTGATCTCGCTGACCACCTTGTCGGCCATCGCATGACCTGCGCCGGTGCCGTCGCGCGCACCACCGAGGTCGTTGACGACGACGCTGGCACCTTCGCGCGCGAGGGTCAGCGCATATTCGCGGCCCAGCCCCCCACCGGCTCCGGTGACGATGACGACGCGATCCTGCACTCCGGGCATAACTGTCCTTTCTGGGTGGGACGCGCCGGCATCAGAACAGCCGGCGCGCCAACTTCCATGCCTTCTCTGTATACGGCGGGTAGATCATCGCCGACACGTCGGGTCGGGTCGGCTTGGTCAGCACCGACTTGCGGTGACTGAATTCCTCGAATCCGAAGCGGCCGTGGTAGGCGCCCATCCCCGAGGCCCCGACGCCGCCGAACGGCAGTTTGGTGGTGGTCACCTGGAAGGCGAGGTGGTTGACCAGCATCCCTCCCGCGGGTACCTCTTTGATCACCCGCTCACGCACCGCGCGGCTCTTGGTGAACAAGTACGCCGACAGTGGCTTCGGTCGCGAGTTGACGAATCCAATTGCGTCGTCGACAGATTGGACGGAAATCACCGGCAGGATCGGACCGAAGATCTCGTTGCGCATCAATGCATCGTCCGGATCCGGATCGACCACCACGGTGGGCTGCAGGCGAAGCGTCGCAGCGTCGGACGCACCACCGAGCGCGATGGTTCCCTTCGTATCGGCCAAATAGCTTGTCAGCCGGTCGAATTGGCGCTTGTTGACAATGCGCATACCGGTCGGTTCATCGGAGGCGAACTTGGTGATGGCTTCGCCGATCTTGTCGACCAGCTGGTCGCGAATCTTGACGTCGGCCAACACGTAATCGGGCGCCACGCACGTCTGGCCGGAATTCATCAGCTTGATCCAGGCGATCCGCTTGGCCGCAACGTCGACGTCGGCGTCGGCAGTGACGATCACCGGGCTCTTGCCGCCGAGCTCCAGCGTGACCGGAGTCAAATGTGGCGCGGCAGCCTCGTAGACCTTGCGGCCGATCTCGGTGCCGCCGGTGAACAGCACCCGGTCGAAGCCCTGCGCGAGCAACTCCTGGCTGACCGAGGCGTCGCCCTCGACCACGGCGATCGCATCGGTGTCCAGATACTGCGGCACCAACTCGGCCATCAACCGAGCCGAGGCGGCCGCGATCTCAGAGGGCTTGAGCACCACCGTGTTTCCCGCGGCGATCGCCCCGACGGCCGGGCCAAGTGTCAGATAGAACGGGTAATTCCAGGCGCCGATGATCAGCACTGTGCCGTACGGCTCGTATTCGATCCACCCGCGACCGGGCAGCTGCGAAAGCTCGAGCCGACGGTGTTTGCGGCGCATCCACTTCTTGACATGTTTGGCGGCGTAGCGCGCTTCACCGGCGGTGGTCGCGGTATCGGCCATCCAGGCCTCGAACGGTTTGCGGCAAAGATCCTCGTTCAACGCCTCGGCGATCTTGGCCTCGTTTTCGGCCATCATCCGCTCAAGGGCGCGAAGCTGCGTTTGCCGCCACTGCAGGGTGCGGGTCTTGCCGGTAGCGAAGGTTCGCCGCAACCGCGCTAGGATCGCAGCGATATCTGGACCAGCCGGGGTGGTGTCGCTGGTGGCCTTTGCGGCGGCTTCGGTGGTCATGGTCTCCCCTTCCTGAGCGGAGGAAACCCAATCCTAATCAACCAGCTGGTTGGGCAACAGGCTGCCGCGGCCTAGCCGCGCTCGGCGGTCACGAACTGCGCGAACGCATCCTTGTCGTCGCCCATCGGCACGCCGTCCACCCAGCGACCCAACCGGCGCATCTCGTCTCCCGAATTCTGCGCTGTGGCGTGCCAGCCGTGCTTGCTCAGCCAGTCGGCGACATCCGCCCGATGCTCGTCGTGGTAGATCAGCTCCTGGACGTCGACGCTCTGTTGCAGGCCGAGCTCGTCGGCCACCTTTTGGAACCGTTCCCGCATCTCTTGGCGGCGCTGGTCAGCATGGCGGGCGGCGGTTTCGACGGCGATGCGGCTCGCCGGCGTGCTCAGTTCCGTGATCTGCTCGAACAGCCGGTCTTGGGCGTCCGCCGGCAGATACATCAGCAACCCTTCGGCCAGCCATGCTGTCGGCGCCGCCGGATCGAAACCCGCACCGCGCAGTGCTGCCGGCCAGTCCTGGCGCAGGTCGATAGGCACCTCACGGCGGTCGGCCGATGGGGTGATGCCCGCCTCGGCCAGGGTGGCAGACTTGTACGCCAGCACCTTGGGCTGGTCGATCTCGAAGACCACGGTGCCGGCGGGCCACTCCAGCCGGTACGCGCGAGAATCCAGCCCGGAGGCCAGGATGACCACCTGGCGGATGCCTGCATCAACCGCAGCGGCGAAGTAGGCGTCGAAGAAATGCGTTCGCACGGCCTGATAGCTGCGCATGTGCTCAAAGACTGCCGCGGTTTCCGGGTCGATGGACTCCACTTTGGCGACGATCGTCTCGTCGAGCATGGATCCCCACCCGGCCGCGCCCGCGTTGGCGACGAGAAGTTTCGCGTACGGATCACGGATTAGCGGTTCTGCCCTGTCGGTTTCGATGGCGCGAGCGGCGGCCACCATCACCGCGGTGGTGCCCACGCTGGTCGCGATGTCCCAGGTGTCGTCGTGGGTGCGCAAGGTGCTCATGATCCTCCCAGACGTGCCCGCAGCAGGTCGCTGACGATGGCCTCGTCGGCCAGGTCGTCGGGGACCGGTCGGCCCAGCCGTGCCATCTCCTCACGGTTGGCCACGGTGCTCACCTGCCAGCCGTGCTCCGTCAGCCACTCCGCGGCATCGGCCCGCTCGGCGTCGTCGTGGTAGGTCAGGGTTTCGACGTTGACGTCCAGGCCAAGCCGCTGCATCCGGGCCCAGCGCGCCCGCCGGGCGGCGCGCCGCCGTTCGTTGGTCGAGTCGACGTTGAAGACTTCCACTGCGAACTGACTGGCCGGCGCGCTAAGCGCGGTGAGCATCTCGAAGAGCCGGTTCTGGGCCTCGCCCGGCAAGTAGGGCAGTAGACCTTCGGCCAGCCAAGCCGTCGGCCGCGATCGGTCAAACCCAGCGGCTTGCAATGCCGCAGTCCAGTCGTCGCGCAAGTCCACCGGCACGGTCCGTCGCGTCGCCTTGGCAGTTGCACCGGCCATTTCCAAAGTGCTGGTCTTGTATTGCAGCACCTTGGGCTGATCGATCTCATAAACCGTGGTGCCCGCAGGCCAATTCAGCCGGTATGCGCGTGAATCCAGTCCGGCGGCCAGGATCACCATTTGGCGGATGCCGGCGTTGGCGGCGGCATCGAAGTACTCGTCGAAGAAGTGGGTGCGCACGGCCTGGTAGTCGCGGGACACCCGGTGCGCGCGCCGGCCGTGCTCGTCGTCGCCGATCCAATCCATGTCGGGACTGGCCAGCTGTGCCCACCCCGGCCCCGCGGAAGACACCAGCAGCTGAGCAAACTCGTCGCGAACCAACGGATCAGCGCAAGCGGTTTCGGCAGCGCGGGCGGCGGCCACCATCACTGCGGTCGCGCCGACGCTGGTCGCGATGTCCCAACTGTCCCCTTCACTGCGTACCGAGCGCAGTTCATCCAGTTCGGTCATATGGGCACCATGGTACCCAATAAGTTAGGCAAACTATCTGGTGTTGTGCGCTATCTCACGGGTGGCAGCTGCCGCTATTGGGCTGCAGCACCGAGCCGGCCAGCAGCCGGTTGAGTTGGGCGATGATCGTCGTCATCTCTTGGTCGGATCCTACGTAGCCGGCGTAGAACCCCACACCACACAGAACCGCGATCAACACCTCGGTCAACGATTCGGTGTCGGTATCGGGGGGGAGTTCGCCGCGCTCAATCGCTTGCCGAGTCGCCCACGAGAAGAAGGCGCGCGTGTTCTGCAGGGAATCGTGCTCGGCGTCGCCCAGGTCGGGATGGCGTTGTGATTCCAGGATTGCGGTGACGAGGAACCGCGCGGCCGAACGGTTTTCGGAGTCTGCCTCAACTGCGCCGGCGAGGAACGTCGACACCTGCGCGATCAGGGTCGGCTCGCGCCGGGCCCGTTCGATGGCGGCCTCGACCACCAGTTGGTTGGTCTGTTCCACGACTTCGCGGTATAGCACCTGCTTGCTCGAAAAGTAGTGATTGATCGCCGGCCGGGTCAGATCGGCGCGCAGCGCAATCGCCTGGAACGTAGCGGCGTCGTAACCGCGTTCGCTGAACACGTCACGAGCCGCAAGCAAGATACGCTTGCGGGTCTCGGCCGCCTTCGCTGCAGGGGGGCGACCGGGGCCCCTGCTTGCAGGGTGCGGCACGTTTTGGATTGTGCCACAAGTCGCGGTTATTACTTGCGGAACGAACAACAGATAGAAGTTGCCAGAATCTCTTTTTACTTACGTTTAACGAAGTCAATACGGCGGACCGGCCGCCTGTTGAGTCGCGCTCGCATGTGCGGCTCGAGTGCGGTGCCTCACCCCACCGCGGCCGCGGCGACGGCGCCGGCGAGCACCGGTGCAGTAGTTTGCCGGACCGCGCTGCCGCAAATGCGGCACGCTGGTCGGTCCAAGTTAGCCATGGCGGGGTGAGACGGCATCGGTGAGTTGCACCACCTCGCCGCGAGCGGGCGCAGAATCGGCGATCGGCGCGGCGTGTCGGCCGGGGACACGCCCGCTCGCCGGGTGGGTTAGCCCTTGCGGCGCGCGGCTTTCGCAGCGCCCCGCTCGGTCGACGATCCTTGGTGGGCAAGCTTGCCGCCGGGGTTTTCCAGGTGGGCACGCACGAACCACTGAAACTTTTCCAGTTCGACGGCCTGCCCGATCAGGATGTCCTGGGTGACCGGGTCGGCTTCCTCGGTTTCCTCGATGGCCTTGCGGATGTCCTCGACCACTCCGGTGTAGACCACGTCGAGCGCCGCGAGATGTGCTTGCGCGCTGTCGCGCCCCACCGAGTAGTCGTCCCAGCTGCGGTCCCGGATGATCGCGCCCGGGGTGCCCTCCGGCGACCCGCCCAGCGTCGCGATCCGCTCAGCCACCTCGTCGGCGTACCCGCGAACCAGCTCGACCTGCGGGTCGATCATCTCGTGCACTCCAATGAAGTTGGGGCCCACCACGTTCCAGTGGATGTGCTTGAGCGTCAGGTGCAGGTCGTTATAGGTGCTGAGCTGTCTTTGCAGCAGCTCAGCCACTTGAGCGGCCTGCTTGTCGGTCATGCCGGGGACAGTGAATTGACTCATCGAATTGCTCCTTGCAGTCGTCGATCGCTTGCGGCTACGCATACCCGATGGCCACGCTCGATAACCACCGGGCGCGCGCCCGCTACAGCGACCGGATGTCCTGCACCGGCAATCGGGCTCCGCGGCGGGGCTCGACGGCCAGACCGCTGACCTCCAGCAAGCGCACCACCCGGTGGCGGTGCGGCCGCATGGGTTCGAGCAACTCGACCATGACGTCGTCGACGATGGGATGGCCGAGCAGGGTCCAGCCGATCATCTTGGGGATGTGATAGTCGCCGACCGACAGCGCGTCGGGGTCACCGAACGCGCGCTGCGCGGTCTCGGCGGCGGTCCACGCACCGACACCCGGCAGCGACGTCAACGCTTCGCGGGCCTGGGCGGACGGCCATGACACCAATCGTTGCAGCGAGTCCGCGCGCTGCGCGCACCCGACGACGGTGCGGGCCCGGCCGGGATCCACGTTGGCGCGCTGGAACTCCCACGACGGGATCATTCGCCACGCCTGCGCTGACGGCGGCACCCGCATGCGCGCCGGTGCGGGCCCGGGAGCCGGCGTGCCGAACTTCGTCACCAGCAGCCGCCAGGCCCGAAACGCGTCGGCGCCGGGCACCCGCTGTTCGAGGATGGCCGGGATCAGCGCTTCAAGCACCTGCCCGGTGCGTCCCAGCCGCAGATGCGGAACCCTTCGGTGTGCGGCGGCAACCGTCGGTTCCCGCGGCACGAAATCGGCGTGGTCATCGTCGGCGCCCAGCAACGCCGGTAACGCGTCGAGGAATTCCGCGGCGCCACTCCCCCACGCCCTGCACTCGACGGCGTTGCGGGCCACCCGGCTGATCCGCGCCGTGACGGGTCCGCTGGGCAGCAGGCTGGTACGCCAGATAGCGCCATCGTCGGATATCTGAAAGCACGGATCGCGCCGGCCGCGCTGCAGCGGGGCCAGCGTAAGCCCGGGGCTGACCACGCCGGGGAACGTGACCGTGCGAGTTTCTTCCATTGTCCAGATCCCCGGAAAGTGTAGGTCGGCCGGCCGACAATTGACCCTCAACCGTCTTCCGCGACAGGATGGCAACTGTGACCACCCCGTTCGACGACCCGCAGGCCGAACAGGCGTGGATGTTTTTGCAGTGCCTCTCCGATGGCGCCGACATCGACGAGTGCTTCACGCTTCTTCACGACGACTTCACGTATTGGTCCATCGTCACCCGCGAGACGATGGACAAGGCGGCATTGCGACGCGAGGTCGAGCGGCGCAAACACCGCCTACAGCTCACCTTCGACTTGATCCGCTGCTTCAACGACGGCGAGAGCGTGGTGATCGAGGCGCAGGGCCACGGCGTCACCGCCGACGGGACGCGCTACGACAGCCCGTTCGTCTTCCTCGTCGAAACCCGCGACGGGCTCATCACTTCGGTGCGTGAATACAGCGACACCCGTTTAGCGGCAGAGGTATTCGATTAGTCCGGCTCGACGCTGATCTCGGCCTTGTCGGGGTAGAACGCGACGTGACCGGCGATCGCCGCCACTGCGGGGTAGGGCTCCCGGTATGTCCAGATCACGTCTTCGACGGTGTCGCCGCCCGCTGTGGTCACGCTGTAGTAGCTGGCCTCACCCTTGAATGGGCAGTAGGTGGTGGTGTCGGTGGGGGTCAAAACGTCCTGCACGACATCATCGAACGGAATGTATTGCACCACAGGGATAGTGGCCTCGCGTAGGCCCAGCGCTGCACGCGTGTCCGCAACGATCTCCCCGTTGACGCGAACTCGAACCCGCCCCGCGGTCGGCTCGATGGTGATGGGGTGCCCGGCGGTCGGTTCCAAGACAGGGCGGTGGCTCATGATGACATCTCCTCAGATGTGGATAGCAGATGCAACACCACGCTACGGCGGAGATTCCCGCCTGACCCGCCCGATCAGAATGCCCAGCGATGGTATTGCGCCATGTTGGCAACCGCGGGGATCAGCGCCATCACTCTGCCGAGCATCCGCGACGAGCGGGGGAGCTGCGCGAACGTGGCCGACTCGAACCACCGCTCCCAGGCCAGCAGGCGCACCCCGGGTACCGCCGCGGCGATGTCGTCGGGACCGTTGACCGCCCAGATCAGGGTGGATCCCGACCGCCGGACCACGGTGTTGAGCCACTGCGCGCGGATCCCGAGCCAGTTGAATGCGTCGAATTGCAACTCGCCCGAACCGAACCGCTCGACCACCCGCCGCAGCAGGGCGATCCCGTCCTGCTCGGTGAGATACATGGTCAACCCTTCGGCGATCATCAGCGTGGGCCGGCCGGTGGGGATGTCCGCCAGCCATGCCGAGTCGGTGACCGAGGCGGCCACGACGTGATAGTGCTCCCGGCTCGGGTACAGCTGGTCGCGTAGCGCCGCCACCTCGGGATAGTCGACGTCGTACCACTCGACTGTAGGCCCGGGCTGCAGCCGGAGAAAACGGCTGTCCAGGCCGCATCCCAAATGCAGCACAATCGATTCCGGGTGCGCGGCAAGGAAACTACCGGCCCACTGGTCGAAGTGCGCTGTCCGTGTGGTCACCGAGTAGGCGCGACGCGCGTTGATAGTCGTTTTGGTCCAGTCGTAGTCGATGCGCTCGATGATCTCCTTGGCGTACCGATCGCCCAGCATGGGTTTTGCGAAGTCGGCGTCCAGCGCTTTGGCATACAGCGTCGCCAGCATGGTCTGCGGCGCGCCGCTCAGGTCGACGCGTACCTTCTTGGTCACGTGGCAGTTGTGCTCTTTCCTTTGGCGTTGCGCAACTCCGCCCAGAATCTGGCGGCTTCGCGGATGGACTCCTCGACCGGCCGTGGCTGCCATCCGAGCTCGCGGACCGCCTTGCTGTGGTCGACGGGGGCCTCGGCGCGCATCATCCGCACCGAAGCCAGGCTGAGTTCGGCGTCCTTGCCCGTCAGCCGGGCGCGCAGGCTGCCCACCGCGCCGAGCGCATAGAGGGCCGGTACCGAAATCGAGCGTCGCGGCGCCGGGACACCGGCCTCATCGGCGGCGATCCGCACCACCTCCTTCAACGGCATCATCCGTTCGGAGATGAGGTACCGCTCGCCGTTGCGTCCACGCTCGGCGGCCAGAATCAGCGCCCGGGCCGCGTCGTCCACGCCGACGACTTCCAGCTGGATGCCGTTCATGACAAACGGCAGCTTGCCGAACACCGCGCCGGCAATGAAGGCGCCGTGCGGGGTACGGCCCCAATCACCGCTGCCATAGGTCGTCGAGACGCATATCGCGACGGCGGGCAGACCGGCTTCCGCCTCGTACTGCAGCACCAAATCCTCTGCCTCAACGCGGGATTGAACGTACGCGGTGAGTCCACGTCGCACGATCTGATCGTCTTCGGTTGCCACATGGCCGCGTCGCCGACCCACCGTCGCATAGGTGCTGGTGAAGACGAACCGCCGCAGACCGGCGTCTTTCGCGACGTCGAGGACGTTGCGCAGTCCCTCGACGTTGGTGCGAAACAGCGGCGCCGGGTCACGCAGCCAGGCGCGGGTGTCGACGACGCAGTAGTACACGACGTCGCATCCGTTCATCGCTTCGCGCAGCGTGTCGGTGTCGAAGACGTCACCGACAAAGCGGGTGAGCGCCAGATCGTCGATCGATCGGGTGTTGGCGTTCGGTCGCACCATGGCCCGCACGTCGGCGCCGTCGGCGACCAGTTGGCGGGTGACGTGTGATCCGAGGAAGCCGTTGGCGCCGATGACCAGCTTGGGCTGTGCGTTCATCCGTTGCCTCCGTATTGGCGCATCCACCGTGCGGCGTCGTCGTCGAGGGTGCCCAGCGCCTGCGCTTTCTTACACCATTTCATCGCGGCCTGCACAAAGCGCAGCGGGTTGTAAATGTCTTCTTGGCGGCACCACAGGCCGTCGCCGGCGTAGGTGATGATCGAGATGTTCGTCGCGCTGATGATGGTGCCGTCGCCGGGGTCGACCATCGGGTTGTCCAGCTCGCAGATGATCCGCCCGGTGGATTCGTCGATGACCGACCACAGCGACGGGAAAGCGGTCATGTGGCTGCCCGGAAACGTCGTCATCGTCTTGTTGATCCAGGCCCGCACTTCGTCGCGGCCCTTCATGGTGCCCGCCGCATGCTCGATGTAGTCGACGTCGGGCGTGTAGTGCTCGACCCAGGCGTCCCAGTCTTTGGTTTCGGCCGCGCGGGCAACGTTCGCCTCGAACGCCTCGAACGCCGCGGCCAGTTCACCGCGGGTGAAAGTGCGGGGAGTCACGCCAAAACTAGAACACGTTCTACCCGGGTTTGTCGAGCAGTTCTTATGCTCGAAGCATGACGAGCTATAACAAGGCGATCCTGGCCGGCGGCTGCTTTTGGGGCATGCAGGATCTGATCCGCAATCAGCCCGGGGTGGTGTCCACCCGGGTTGGGTACACGGGCGGTGAGAACGCGCACGCCACCTATCGCAATCACCCCGGCCACGCCGAGGCGATCGAGATCGTCTACGACCCGGACGAGACGGACTATCGCACGCTGCTGGAATTCTTCTTCCAGATCCACGATCCGACCACCAAGAACCGCCAGGGCAACGACGTCGGCACCAGTTACCGGTCGGCGATCTTCTACCTCGACGAGGAGCAGAAGCGGATCGCCGAGGAGACCATCGCCGACGTCGACGCGTCCGGATTATGGCCGGGCAAGGTGGTCACCGAGGTCAGTCCCGCCGGAGAGTTCTGGGAGGCCGAGCCCGAGCACCAGGACTACCTGCAACGGTTCCCGAACGGCTACACCTGCCACTTCATCCGGCCGAACTGGAAGCTGCCGCGTCGGGCGAACGTCGAGGGCTGATTTTCAGCCAGAACCTGCGTGGGCTACTTGCCGTGTGCGCGTAGCTGGTAGCAGCCGCGGGTGGTGGCGACGGTCTGGCCGTCGGCGTCGGTCACTACGGCATCCAGGATGAAATCGGCCTTGCCGTGTTCGGCGACCTCGGCTTCGACGCGCTCGATGGTTTCCTCGTCGAGCGTTGCTTGTGCGCGGACCGCGGTGCGGGCCATCGCCACGAACTCGATCTCGACACCTTTGACAAGCGGGAAATACTTTGCGCTGTCGAAGGTAATGAGCGGGATGATTCCGCCGAGGACTTCGGCGACAGTGAACAGCACGCCGGCATACATGACGCCGAAGTGATTTCCGTTGCCTTCGGCGGGCGCCGTTGTGGCGGCGAAACCGCGCCGAGCCTCGACCACCTTCACGCCCATTTTGTGCGCGATCGGGATGGTGTTCTCCATCGCGCTGTTCATCGTGTCCAGGAGCTGGTTACCGTCGGCGGCCATGACCGCAGATCTTAACGGCGATGCACCACGATGCGTCCGCCGTCCTTCGGGGTGAACGCGACACCGCGACCATGCCATTTCTCGCCGGGAGCGGTTGTGGTCTCGATTATGAAGTGGCGCAACACCGTTCGCAGCACCACATCCATCTCCAGGTTGGCGAACGCGGCGCCCACGCAACGGCGGACCCCGCCGCCGAACGGGATCCAGGCAAACGTCGGCGGTTTGGTCCCGATGTAGCGCTGCGGGTCGAAGCGGTCAGGGTCGGGAAATGCCTCGGGGTCGGTGTGCATTTGCGCGATGCTGACGAAGATCGAACACCCACGGGGAATGACCCATTCGCCGAGTTCATATGTCGGCGCGAACACATGGCGGGCCGCGAAGTCGATGACTGTCCGGTTGCGCTGCACCTCCAGAATGGTGGCCTGGCGCAGCTCGTTGCCGTCGGTGTCGGCCTCCTCGACCAGCGCGGCCAGCACTTCGGGGTGTCGGCACAGCCGTTCGAACGCCCACCCCAGTGTGGCCGCGGTGGTTTCGTGCCCGGCAGCCAGCAGGGTCAGCAGCTCGTCACCAATGTCCTTGCGCGACATGGCCGAACCGTCCTCGTAGACGCTACGCAGCATCAGCGCAAGGATGTCGGTCCGCTCAGCGAGGTTCGGGTCGGCGCGTTCGTCGGCGATCAGGTTGTCGATCACCTCGTCGTAGCGGCGCCGCCATTCGCCCAGCCGGCCCCACGGGCTGTAGCGTCCGTAGGTGCGGGACGGCTTGGGCCAGGCCGCCACCCGAGAGCCCAGCGTCACCCAGGGCGGGATGATGCGGCGAAGCTCGTCGAGCTCGGCGCCGGCGGCGCCGAACACGGCGCGCAAGATGACGTTGAGCGTGATCGACATCATCGACGGCAGTGCCGCAAACTGCTTGCCCTGCGGCCAGTTTGCCGTCTCCCGCAGCGTCTCCTCTTCGATGAGCGCTTCGTAGTTCTTGACGCTCTTGCCGTGGAAGGGCGGGGCAAGCAGGCGCCGCCGCCTGCGATGCTCGTCGCCCTCGAGCGCGAATACCGAGCCCGAGCCGAGCAGCCGGCTCAGGTTGGGCTGGATGTTGCCCAGTACGTCCGGGCTGGTGGTGAAGATCTGGCGAGCCAACTGTGGCTCGGCCACCACGACCGTATTGCCGTAGACCGGAAGCTGCAGGGTGAACGCCTTGCCGTAGCGGCGGACCAGTTGCTGAACCGTCCACCGGCGAGACGTGACGAACGCTGCCCCCTGAACGACTTTGGGAATCCGGGGCGACGGAGGCAGCCGCACGGCGGGCGGCGCGGCGGTGACAGCTTCAGTCATATGCGCTCCCAAACATTCGCGTGGTACCGCGGTGTACCAACGACTATGTGGGGTACGGTACCGGGTGGTACCAGCTACTGGCAAGGGTTCCGGCGAAAGGAGCGTCGCCATGACCGCAGTGGCCGATGCGGCGTTCGTCGACATCGACCCGTTTCGGCGCCGGCTGCTCGACGGGCTGGCCACCTCGATCGGCGAACGCGGATATCGTGCGACGACGGTGGCCGACATCGTTCGGCACGCCCGCACGTCCAAGCGCACCTTCTACGACCAATACGCCAGCAAAGAGGAGTGTTTCCTCGAGTTGCTGCACGCGGTCAACGAGCAACTCGAAGCCGACATTCGGGCAGCGGTGGACCCCGATGCCGACTGGCAGTGCCAGATTCGTCAGGCCGTCGAAGCGTACGTGAGTCACATCGAAGCGCGTCCCGCGGTCACGTTGAGCTCGATCCGCGAACTTCCGTCGCTGGGCGACGCCGCCCGTCCGGCGCAGCGGCGAGGTCTGCAAACATTGACCAGCCTGCTAATCGACCTCAGCGGCAGCGCCGGATTCCGCCGGGCCGGCTTGGTGCCGCTGACGCCGCCGTTGGCCGTAATCCTGTTGGGCGGCCTGTGGGAACTGACAGCGGTCGCCGTCGAAGACGGCAAGGACGTGCGCGAGATCGTCGGCCCCGCCGTGCAGGCATCGGTCGCGCTGCTGGGCTCGCTCCGAAGCGTCGACTGAGCGTCAAGCCGCCATGAACTTGCGCAGCCGGTCCAGCACCAGGTCAGGTCGCTGCTCGACAATCCAGTGGCCGACGCCGTCCACCAGCTCGACCTCGAAATCGCTGCAGCGCTCCTCGTAGCCACGCAACAGATCCGGCCTGATCACCGGGTCTCCGGTGCCGTGCAGCCAGCGGACCGGGACATCGACACGGGCGTCATCGAATTCGCCACGCATCCAGCGCGCCATCTCCCGCATTTGGAATGTCCGGTACCAGCGCGACCCGGCGACCGCATGACCGGATTGACGCATGCATTCGATGTACATCTGGACGTCCTCGTCGGGCGGCGAGAATCCGGCACCGACCCACGACATCAGCATCCGGGAGAAGCGGGCTTTGGGGTTGGCGATCAGCCGCGGGCCGACGACGGGAAGCATGATCGGGATCTGATACCAGAACCGCCACAGGTGCCGGAGCGTGCGAAGGTCGCGATTCGCCCACGGCGCCACGGTGTTGAGGCCGAAGAATCCGCTGACCTTCTCGGGGTGCCGCAGCATCAAGATGAACGCCACCGGCCCGCCCCAGTCGTGGGCGACCAGCTTCACCGGCCCCACGCCTAACCGGTCCAGCACACCCGACAGGTCTTCGGCCATGTCGTTTTTGCGATATTGCGAGCGGGGCGCCGAACTCCAGCCCGCGCCGCGCAGGTCGGGGCACAGCACCCGGTAGCCGTCGGCGGCCAGCGGGCCGATCAGCGCGTGCCACTCCCACCAGTTCTGCGGGAAGCCGTGGACCAGCATGACCGGCGCCCCGCCGGCCGGGCCTGCGTCGGCGACGTGGATGGTGACGCCGTCGGCCAGGTCGATAAACCGGTGCTCAACGCCGTCGAGGGCAGGCATAGTAACCATGGATGGCAGCGTAGCCGTCGAGATTGCGTGCAGGGTCGTGATTTTCTGAAAAGCACAACCCTGGGTGCAATTTCGAAGTTCAGGCAGCGAGTTGCCGGCCCAGCGGTATGGTGGCGGGCCGATTCTTCGGCGGAAAGGCCAGCTTGACGATCTTGCGCACCACGGTCGCGAATTGGGTGGTCAGCGGTCCGCTGTTGTAAGGGATTCCATACCGCCCGCAGATGTCGCGCACCTGCGGCGCGATCTCCGCATAGCGACGGGCCGGCATGTCCGGGAACAAGTGGTGTTCGATCTGATGGGAGAGGTTGCCGGATAGCAGGTGAAAGAGCTTGCCGCCGGCCAGATTTGCCGACCCGAGGATCTGGCGGAGATACCACATGCCACGAGATTCGTCTTGTGTCTCCTCGATCGAGAATTCCTGCGTGCCGTCCGGGAAGTGGCCGCAGAAGATGATCATGTAGGACCAGATGTTGCGGATGAGGTTCGCCGACAGGTTGCCGGCGAAAACGAATGGCGCGAAGGGGCCGGCCAGCAGGGGGAAGGCGACATAATCTTTCAGCATCTGCCTACGGGTTTTGCGCCAAATGCCTTGCAGGATATCGCGTTTGTCCGCGAGGGTGATCTCACCGGCCCGAATCCGTTCGGTCTCCAGCTCGTGCAGCGCGACGCCGTATTGGAACAACACCATCAGCAGGAATGCGTAGACCGGGTTGCCCAGGAAGTACGGCCGCCACGGCTGGTCTTCGCTCATCCGCAGAATGCCGTAGCCGATGTCACGGTCCATGTCCACGATGTTGGTGTAAGTGTGGTGCATGTAGTTGTGCGAGTGCCGCCATTGATCGGCCGGACAGGCAGTGTCCCACTCGAACGTGCGTCCGGAAATCGTCGGGTCGCGCATCCAGTCGTACTGACCGTGCATGACGTTGTGGCCGATCTCCATGTTGTCCAGGATTTTCGAGACGCCAAGCATCGCGGTGCCGGCCAGCCACGCCGGCGGAAAGAACAGCAGAGCGCGCCCGCCGACCTCGAGTGCACGTTGAGTCTTGATGACGCGGCGAATGTAGTCGGCGTCGCGTTCGCCGAGGTCTGCCATCACTCGTTGTCTGATGGCGTCGAGTTCGCGGCCGAACTCGTCGGCCTGTTCGGAGGTTAGCGTGATCTTGGGTTGTGACATCGTCACTCCTGTAGTTGTTTACAGCGCGATGTCGACATCGCCGACTGGAACGGACACGCAGATTTGCACGTCCTCGCCGGCGGTCGCTGACACCGCACCGGTGGTCAGGTTGCGCACAACGCCGCGGGTCTTGCGGCGAGTGCAGGTATGGCAGATGCCCATCCGGCATCCGCTCTGTGGGGTGAGCCCGGCCGACTCGGCCTGCTCCAGCAGCGGGCGACCGTCGTCGACGACGTCAATCCCGCTGTCGGCGAACGTGACTCGACCGCCTGTCGGCTCGCAAGGCAGCCCAATCGCCGGCGCCACGAAGCTCTCGGCATGCACATTGCTGCAGTGCTCACGCACCGCCGCGATCAAAGCTGGTGGCCCGCAGACGAATACCGCGTCGGCATCGGGCATGGCCGCCTCCAGGTGTTGTGGCCCGAACCGACCGTCGAGGTCCCCTTCACCGGATCGGGTGTAGCCGTGCAGCACCCGCACCCGCGGCATCGCTGCGAGTTCGTCGCGATAGCACGCTTCCTGCGGGGTGCGCGCGTAGTGGACGAACGCGATGTCGCCGGTGTGCCCTTCGGCGATCAGTGTCCGCAACATCGCCATCACGGGCGTGATACCGCTACCACCGGAGACGAACAGAATGCGCCGCGGCCGCGGTGTGGGCAGGGTGAAGTCGCCGCCGACGCCGGCAAGGCCCACCACCATGCCCGGGCGGGCGTGCTCATGCAGGTAGGCCGAAACCACCCCGCCGTCGTGGTGGCCGACGGTGAGCTCCAGAAATGCACTGCCCTCGGCGTTGGCCGGCGAGTAGCAGCGGGTGTGCCGCCGACCGTCGACGTCGACGGTGACGTTGACGTACTGTCCGGCTCGCATGGCGCGGCCGCGGTCGAACGCGTTGTTTGGCCGCAGGGTCAGGGTGACGCTGCGCGGCGTGGTCCGCCGGACGTCGACGACTTTGCCGCGAGCCTCCCCCAGCGTCCACGTCGGGGCCAGTAGTTCGGTGTACCGGTCGACACCGTGTGGCCCGGTGAGCACGTCGACCAGGGCTGAACCCAGCACCCGCTGACTCAAACCCCGGGTGACGTTTTGAGTGAACATCTGTACACCATGCTGCGTGATAATGCAGGTCGTCAAGCATTCGAGCTGCATTGTGGTAGGGTTCACACGGTGAACAGTCGTACGCCCAGCTCACGGTCACGTCGGTCGGGGCGCGACCACCACCGAGAAAGCCTGTCCCGGGAGGAGCGCAAGGAGGCGACCCGGCGTGCCATCATCGCCGCCGCGCTCAAACTGCTCAGCGATCGCGGCTTCGGAAGCCTGAGCTTGCGGGAAGTGACCCGGGAGGCCGGGATCGTGCCGGCGGCGTTCTACCGTCATTTCGAGTCGATGGAGGCGCTCGGGCTGGTGCTCATCGACGAGTCGTTTCGAACGCTGCGCGACATGCTCCGCGGTGCCCGCGCCGGCAAGCTCGACCCCAATCGGGTCATCGAGTCGTCGGTCGAGATCGTGATCGCCAGCATCACCGAACGCCGCGAGCACTGGCGCTTCATCTACCGGGAGCGGGCCAGCGGCGTCACGGTATTGCGCTATGCGATTCGCACCGAACTTCGGCTCATCACTTCAGAGCTGGCAACCGACCTGGCGCGCTTCAACGGCCCGAATACCTGGAGCACCGAGGACCTCAACGTGCTGGCCACCCTGTTCGTCAACTCGATGATCGTGGTCGCCGAAGCGATCGAGGACGCCCAGGGCGCCGAGGCGATCGATGAGATCAGGCGGACCGCGATCAAGCAGTTGCGGATGATCGCGGTCGGTGTCGCGGGTTGGCGCAGCAACCCGTAACGGCGCCCGGGTGATGATGGGTGGATGGCCATCAAGATGCGGGATCTGCTCGGCGACGCGCTCGGATCGCTGCGCTACGAGCCCACCGAAAAGCGGCTGCGGGTGTATCAGAGCGGCCAGTTGGTCGCCGACACGCTCGATGGCCGGCTGGTCTGGCAGCCGGGCCGACTGGTCCCGACGTACGCGATACCGGAGCGGGATGTCTCGGCGCGGTTGGACCCCGGCAGCGCAGTTCGCAGCGACGACCCCGACCTGGCCGGCTATCTGATCCTGGATTTCAACGCCTTCGACTGGCGTGAAGAGGACGAGCCGATCGTGGCTCACCCGCACGACCCCTTCGTCCGGATCGACATCTTGTCCAGCACCCGACCCGTCCGGATCGAGCATGATGGCCGACTGCTGGCCGAATCGTCGCAAGCGCTGTTGCTGTTCGAGACGCGGCTGCCGATCCGCTACTACTTGCCGCGCGCGGACGTCGTCGTCGACCTTGAACCCAGTGACACCGTCAGCTACTGCGCCTACAAGGGCCGGGCGTCGTACCTGTCGGTGCCCGACGGCCCCCAAGACGTGGCCTGGACGTACCCCGCGCCGCTGCCGGAGGCCGAACCGGTGCGAGAGCGTGTCGCCTTCTTCAACGAGAAGGTGGACGTCATCGTCGACGGTCAACGCCAAGAACGGCCGGTCACGCCGTGGTCGAGCTGAGCTCGCGTCGGCGCACCGACGGCAAGCTGGCTGACCTCACCGGTCCGGGTCTCACCGACCGATGGGGAGTCACCTGTGCAGATCTGGGCGCATCGGTGCGCGCGCCCAACGGAAAGCTGGTGTCGGTGTTCGGAGATACCTTCTCCGGCAACCAGGTTGGCCACGGCGACTGGCGTTCACCGGTGATCCTGATCGGAACAGGGAACGCCGCCCGGCCGATCCGATATCAGCGCGCCGGCGGTCCAGACCCGCACTACGCGCACCAGCTGTGGCATTACCCGCATCGCAGCACAGCCTCGGGCCGGATGCGCCGCGGCATCAGCACGGTGATCCCGTCGGATCTGCTACGGGTCGAGGATGCGCTGTATCTGCACGCCATCGTCAACCGGGGTTTCGGCAACGTGGTGTGGACCGAGTTGTGGCGATCCGAGGACAACGCAATTTCGTGGCAGCGTCTCGGCACCGAATTTCCGGCCGATTTGCATGACGGCCACGCCCAATGCTGGTCGTGGGACTACGACCCCGACGACGGCTGGGTGTATGTGGTTTCCACCGGGTTTCAGCGCGACAAGGGTGTCATCCTTCGCCGGGTGCGTCCGGCGCACCTCGGCGACGCCTCGCGCTACCGGGGCTGGGGATACCGGTCGGGTCGCTGGTCGTGGGGCAGCGATCCGACCCCGATCACGCCGGACGGTGAAACCTGGGGCGAGCTGTCCTTGCGGCGGCTGGCCTCTGGCAGGTGGATCCTCGGCGGGTTCCTGTCGTCGAAGTACGCCCTGGGCTACCGAGTGATCGAATCACCTACCGGCGCGCGCGATGCGCCGTTGCAGCTGCCGGTCGTCGGAACCTCTTGGGAGACTGAGGATCACGCTCGCAGCCGGGTTGCACAGTTGTACGGGGGATATGTGCTGCCGGGGTCGCGGCTTGATGTTGCCGGCGGTGTCGGGTTGGTGGTGTCCCAGTGGAACACCGCCCGCGGTTGGCCCTATCGGGTGATGCAATTTCGGGCGACGCTGCGCGACAGCACCCGTACGACCTGAGCTTGTTCGTCGCGCCAGAACGGCGGCGTCGCTACCTGGGCGCTCGCCACATCGCCCACAGTGTCGGCCCACCCCGAGGAACCACGAGCTCGCCGGTGACGGTGAACCCGAACCGTTCGTAGTACGGCACGTTTTCCGGCTTGCTCGATTCCAGATACGCCGGGCAGTGTTCGGCGTCGCATCGGTCCAGTCGTGACCGCATCAGGGCCTGCCCGAAGCCTTGGCCTCGGACCGCCGGGTCGCTGCCGATTGCGGCGAGGTACCAATGCGGCTCTTCGGGGTGGTTTTCTTTCATCAGGTCGAGCAACTCGCTGACCTTGCGGCCCACCGCCAGCCGCAACCCGAAACCGCGGATGAGCGAGGCCATGATCATCAACTGTTCACGCAGCGGTTGCTTCCAGCGGCCCGGTGGATCCCACAGCGCGGCGGCACCGATCGTCGACCCGTCGCTCGCTGCTTCCACGCCGCCGCCGGCCAGGTGATGATGGCGGGCCGTCGCCGCGAAGAACCTGCGCAGATGGGTCTCGCGCGCCTTGTCGTCGGGCATGATCCACATCGACACCGGGTCGTCGTAGAAGGCCCTGCCGAGAACGTGCGATAACTCGACGACGTCGGGTTTGCCTGCGGGCCGGGCCTGGATGGTCACCCCGCCAGGCTAGCGGCCCCGTGGCGATCGCAAGCGCGGCGCAGCCGGGCGCAGCGGGTCGCCACTAGGGGCCCGTGGCGATCGCAAGCGCGGCGCAGCCGGGCGCAGCGCGTCGCCACTAGGGGGCCTACGCTGACGGACTATGTGGGACTTCGAGACTGACCCCGAATATCAACGCAAGCTGGATTGGGTCGAACAGTTCATGGTCGACGAACTCGAGCCGCTCGATTTGGTGGCGCTCGATCCGTACGACAAGAAAAACCCCGAGACGATGGCGATCCTGCGGCCGCTGCAGCAGAAGGTGAAGGACCAGGGACTGTGGGCCGCGCACCTGACGCCCGAACTCGGCGGCCAAGGCTACGGGCAGGTCAAGTTGGCGCTGCTCAACGAAATCCTCGGCCGGTCGCGGTGGGCGCCGTCGGTGTTCGGCTGCCAGGCACCAGATTCTGGCAACGCCGAGATCATCGCGTTGTTCGGCACCGAGGCGCAAAAAGCGCGTTATCTGCAGCCGCTGCTCGATGGCGAGATCAGTTCCTGCTATTCGATGACCGAACCGCAGGGCGGATCAGATCCGGGGATGTTCGTCACCCGCGCCGAACGGGATAGCGACTCGTGGGTGATCAACGGCGAAAAGTGGTTCTCCAGCAACGCCAAACACGCCACGTTTTTCATCGTCATGGCGGTCACCAACCCCGACGCCCGCACCCGCGACAAGATGTCGCTGTTCATCGTCCCGGCCGAGACTCCCGGCATCGAGATCGTGCGCAATGTGGGGGTCGGCACCGATTCGCACGCCACTCATGGCTATGTCCGCTACACCGACGTGCGGGTGCCCGCCGATCACCTGCTCGGCGGCGAGGGGCAGGCGTTCGCCATCGCGCAGACCCGGCTCGGCGGCGGGCGCATCCATCATGCGATGCGCACGATCGCACTGGCCCGTCGTGCGTTCGACATGATGTGCGAGCGGGCCGTGTCACGGCAAACCCGGTTCGGCCGGCTGGGCGATCTGCAGATGACGCAGGAAAAGATCGCGGACAGCTGGATTCAGATCGAACAGTTCCGGCTGCTGGTGTTGCGCACCGCCTGGCTGATCGACAAGCACCACGATTACCAGAAGGTGCGTCGCGACATCGCGGCGGTGAAGGTGGCCATGCCGCAGGTGCTGCACGACGTCGTGCAGCGCGCCATGCACCTGCACGGGGCGCTGGGCGTATCTAACGAAATGCCGTTCGTCAGGATGATGCTCGCTGCGGAGTCATTGGGTATTGCCGACGGCGCCACCGAACTGCACAAGATGACCGTCGCCCGTCGCACGCTGCGCGAATATCAGCCTGTGTCAACGCTTTTCCCATCTCAGCATATCCCGACGCGGAAGGCCGAAGCACAAGCTCGGCTGGCCGAGCGACTTGAGCACGCGGTCGCCGAATACTGACGGCGGCTGCGGTCAACCGGCGGTGACGCGGTCGATGTGGGCCAGAAAGTGGGTCAGCACCGCATCGGGCGCCTCAAGTTGCGGCCAATGCCCGATGTCGTCGGCCAGCATCACCACATCGGGGTGGGGTATCACCTCCGCGTAGCGGCGCGCCATGTGTGCACCCGAGTTAGGGTCGACCGGCCCGTCGATCAATCGCATCGGAACCGCGGTCTGCCGCATGGCGCGCACCCACCGGTTCCGGTGGGTGTAGCGGTCGTTGATGAAGCGGCCGACCTTGTGCAGCACCCGGCGACCGTCGTTGTAATCCAAGATCTGGTTGAACACGTCCATCATGTGGCGCGTCGGTTTGGTGTTGGGGCCGAACATTTCCCGCAGCGTCGGTTCGAGCAGCCGACGCGACAATGCGCTGTTCTGCACACGGCTGAAGATGTCACCCAACGGCGTGCGCGACATCAGCTTCTGCGCCACCCGCGGTGTGTAGGTCTCGACGAACATGCCTCCGTTGAGCCAGGTGATCGAGCGAATGCGCAAACCGCCGTTGGTCTGGGAACCAAACTCGTGTCGGGCCAACAGTTCCTGGCCTACCGAATCACCGATGTCGTGGGCCAGGATGTGGGCGTCGTCGATGTTCAGGTGGGCCAGAAGCGCCTCGTGCATGTCGGCGTGGTCGTGCACGGAGTATTCGTAGGCAACCGGTTTCGCCGAGAATCCCATGCCGATCATGTCGGGCGCGATGACGGTGAATCGTTGCGTCAGGGTCGGCCAGATCAGCGCCCAGTCGAAAGAGTTGAACGGATAGCCGTGGACAAGTAGCAGCGGAGGTCCGCTGCCCTCCATCCGGTAGAAGATGTCGAAGCCGAGGTAGTCGAAATGCTTGCCGGCGGCCAGCCAGCGTGCCAGTTCAGCGTCCATGGCATGAGCTACGAGATATAGCGGACGATGCTCTCCGCCACGCACGCCGGCTTGCTCGATCCCTCGATTTCGACGACGGTGGACATCACGGCCTGCACCGCGCCATTGCCGAGGTCCTCGACGCTGACCAGCGACGTTTCCGCGCGCACCTTCGACCCTACCGGTACCGGTGCGGGGAAGCGAACTTTGTTGAGCCCGTAGTTAATTGCCAACTTGATACCGTTGACGGTGTAGATCTGGTGCTGCAGGCGTGGCAGCAGAGCCAGCGTCATGAAGCCGTGCGCGATGGTAGTGCCGAACGGACCGGCCGCCGCTCTTTCTGGGTCGACATGGATCCACTGGTGATCACCGGTGGCGTCCGCGAACAGGTTGACGTCTTCCTGAGTGATGGTGACCCACTCGCTGTGGCCGAGGGTTTGTCCAGTTGCGCCGGCGAGGTCGGCGACTGACTCGAATGTGCGCATGGGCTAACCCTAGCGGTGTTTCATCAAGCTCCGGGCGCGGGTAACCACCTCACCATGGCTGAACCGAAGGGTCAAAGAACCGAGTCGGACGTCCAATCCGAGTCTCACGAGGCACGCTCGCGGGCCGGTGAAGGCGACGACGACGGCAAGTACGTCGGGCGAACCGCGTCCGACGACGCTCTCGACGTCTGCGAAACCGGCGCCGAGGCCCGCAGCAGCGACCGCTAACCTAGCCCCGCGTGAGGCTGTTGCTCCTGGCCGATACGCACGTCCCGCTGCGCGCCCGGGATCTGCCGGCGCAGGTGTGGGATGAGGTGAGCAAGGCCGATGTCGTTCTGCATGCTGGTGACTGGGTGGCGCCGGAACTGCTCGACTCCCTGCGAGACAAGGCGGCCAGGCTGGTTGCGTGTTGGGGAAACAACGACGGCCCGGAACTGCGCGCTCGACTTCCCGAACGTGCCGATGCGATGCTGGGCGGACTGCATTTCACGGTGGTTCACGAAACCGGACCGGCGACCGGGCGCGAGGCGCGAATGTCTCGGCTCTATCCCGATACCGAGGTGCTGGTTTTCGGTCACAGCCATATCCCGTGGGACACCACAACGAAAACCGGTCTACGACTGCTTAATCCGGGCTCGCCGACTGATCGCCGTCGCCAACCGCACTGCACCTACATGACCGCCACCGCTGACAACGGTGTGCTGACCAGCGTCGTTTTGCATCCCATTGCCAAATGATTCACTAAATATCTTGTTAGACAGGCTATTTCGAGCTGGAGCAGGCTGTCGAAACACACTCGTTATCTTCGAGAGTCCGCGCTGTCATTTAATCGTTAGCCAACCGCGATGTCCCACCCCGAGGCGGCAACCGGGAGTAGGGGTTCTGCTGTGTTTGACTGCGACCGAAAGCCTTTCGACCGCACTTTGCGGCAGATGAAAATCGAGGATGGGTAGGAGTTATGAAGTTCGTTGAGAAGTTACGTGGCGCGGCGACACGTTTGCCGCGTCGGCTGACGATCGCGGCCATGGGCGCGGCCCTGCTGCCCGGCCTGATCGGAGCCCTCGGCGGCTCGGCGACCGCGGGGGCGTTCTCCAAACCGGGTCTGCCGGTCGAGTACCTCCAGGTGCCGTCGCCGTCGATGGGCCGCGACATCAAGGTGCAGTTCCAGGGCGGCGGGCCGCACGCGGTGTACCTGTTGGACGGTCTACGCGCCCAGGACGATTACAACGGCTGGGACATCAACACTGCGGCTTTCGAGGAGTACTACCAGTCGGGTCTGTCGGTGATCATGCCGGTCGGCGGGCAGTCCAGCTTCTACACCGACTGGTACCAGCCGGCGTGCGGTAAGGCCGGCTGCTCCACGTACAAGTGGGAGACCTTCGTGACCAGGGAGCTGCCGCAGTATTTGCAGGCGAACAAGGGTGTGTCGCCGACCGGTAACGCGGCCGTCGGGCTGTCGATGTCGGGCGGCTCGGCGCTGATTCTGGCGGCCTACTACCCGCAGCAGTTCCCCTACGCGGCATCGCTGTCGGGATTCTTGAACCCCTCGGAGGGCTGGTGGCCCACGCTGATCGGCTTCGCGATGGGCGACGCGGGTGGCTACAACGCCAACAACATGTGGGGCCCGACCAGTGACCCGGCCTGGAAGCGCAACGACCCGATGCTGCAGATCCCGCGACTGGTCGCCAACAACACCCGGGTGTGGGTGTACTGCGGTAACGGCACTCCCACCGATCTGGGCGGTGACAGCATGCCGGCCAAGTTCCTGGAAAGCTTCACTCTGCGCACCAACGAGACCTTCCGGGACAACTACACGGCCGCGGGCGGTAGGAACGGGGTGTTCAACTTCCCCGCCAACGGAACGCATGACTGGGGCTACTGGAACCAGCAGCTGGTGGCCATGAAGCCCGACATTCAGCGGATGCTGGCCGGGGTGCCCAACCCCGCCTGACGGCATCACCACCGAGACATCGGCAGCAGCGCTCCCCCGGCGCTGCTGCCGATTTCGTTTCGGCGCGTGCTAGACGGCGGTCAGCCTGGCAATCGACCGCAGCGGGATCGGTAGCCAGCTGGGCCGGTGGCGAGACTCGTAACCGGTTTCATACACCGCCTTGTCGAGTTCGTATCCCGCCAGCAGCAACGGCGACTCGCGCGGGTCGACCCCGGACGCCGCCGTATAACCGTCGCAGAACGCGGTGTGGTTTCGCTCCACCCATTCGCGGGCCCGGGCAGCAAGCTGCTTGTCGTCCTCCTGATCGATCAGTGGCCCGTAGGCGGCGTACTCGTAGGAGCGCAGCACGCCGGCGACGTCGCGCAACGGCGAATCCGGCGCGCGTCGCTCGTCGAGGGGTTGTCCGGGCTCACCTTCGAAGTCGATCAACAGCCAGGTCTCCGGTGTGCGCAGCACTTGGCCCAGGTGCAGGTCTCCGTGCACTCGCTGCACCGTGATCGTCTCGTCGGCAAGCTTGCGGAACCGTTCCTCGATCGTCGGGACGTACTGCGCCAGCTCCGGCACGGACGCAGCCGTCGACGCCAGCCGTGCCAGCGCGGTGTCGACCGGGAACGTCGCCTGCGCGGTGCCCAGCTGCTCTGCCAGGGTGGCATGCACCGAGGCGACGGCCTCTCCGAGCCGGTAGGACTCGCCCGCGAAGTCGCCGCCTACCTCGTAGGCATACAGGTCCCCCTCGGCGAACAGATCACGCACGCTGGCGTTGGCCATCGCCCAGCCTTCGGCCGAGTTGCTCGCGTAGGCAGTCGCCATGCCGAGCGGAATCGGGCCGTCACCGGCGATTTCGTAGACACCGAGCAGGCGGGCGACGTGCGGGTTTCCGGCGCGGCCCAACACCCGGTTCAATTCGATGTCGGGGTTGATTCCGGGGGTGACGCGGCGAAACACCTTGAGGATGGCTTCGCGCTCGAAGATCACGCTGGTGTTGGTTTGCTCAGCGTCCGAGATTCGCGCCGGCGCGTCCAGCGGCAGCGTGACATCGGGCTCCTTGGTGAATGTGACGACGTCGCGCACCGCGGAGCTGTCGATGAGCGACAGCAAAACTTGCGCCGCGGCGGGGTTGTAGAGCGCGTCATAGGCGGTGCGGTCACCATCGACGCCGATGATGGCGACACTGCTGTATTCGGGGACCGGCACGGAGTCCCAGCTGACGATCACCTGGTAGCGCTCCGTGGAGCCATCGGTGTAGGCGACGTCGACGAGCACCAGCTCGAGGTCATCGCCGAGCGCGACAACCAGGCCGGGCTCGGCGGCGGAGAGCTCGCGACTGCGTCCGGCGTACCAACGCTGCTGGGGTAACCATTCTGACCACGGCAAATTCATTGCGACTCCTCAGACGCGGACAGCTGGAACCAGTAAAACCCGTGGCCCGGCAGCGTCAGCAAATATGGCAGCTGTCCGATCCGGGGGAATTCCACGTGTCCGGTCAGCTCAACCGGCGTGTAGCCATTCCAGTGCTGCAGGTTCAGTTCGATGGGCTGCGGAAACCGGGACAGATTGTTGACGCAGATCACCACGTCGTCGTCGGTCTCGCGCGAGTACGCCAGCACCGACGGGTTCGACCCGCCGAGTTCGGTGAAGGTTCCGACCGCAAAGGCGTCGTGCCGTCGTCGCACGGCCAACATGGTTCGCGTCCAGTTCAGCAGCGACGTCGAGGTATCCCGCTGCGCTTCGACGTTGACGGTTTGGTAGCCGTAAACCGGATCCTGGCTGGGCGGCACGTAGAGCCGACCCGGGTTGGCGGTGGAAAAGCCGGCGTTGCGATCCGGTGTCCACTGCATCGGCGTGCGGACCCCGTCGCGATCACCGAGCCAGATGACGTCACCCATACCGATCTCGTCGCCGTAGTAGATGACCGGTGATCCCGGCAGCGACAGCAACAGCGCAGTGAACAACTCGATCTGGTTTCGGTCGTTGTCCAGCAGCGGCGCCAGCCTGCGGCGGATGCCGACATTGGCCTTCATCCGGGGATCCTTGGCGTACTCGGCGTACATGTAGTCGCGTTCCTCGTCGGTGACCATCTCCAGCGTCAACTCGTCGTGGTTGCGCAGGAAGATGCCCCACTGCGCCAGGTCGGGGATCGGTGGTGTCTGCGCCAGGATCTCGGAGATGGGAAAGCGCGACTCACGGCGAACCGCCATGAAGATGCGTGGCATCAGCGGGAAGTGAAACGCCATGTGGCATTCGTCGCCGCCGGTGGCCGGGTCGCCGAAGTACTCGACGACATCGGAGGGCCATTGGTTGGCCTCGGCCAGCAGCACCCGGCCGGGGAACTCGTCGTCGACCATCTTGCGGACCCGCTTGAGGAACGCGTGGGTCTCGGGCAGGTTTTCGCAGTTGGTGCCCTCCCGCTCGAACAGGTAGGGCACCGCGTCCAGCCGGAACCCGTCGATGCCCAGGCCCAGCCAGAACCGCATGACGTCGAGCATCGCCTCCTGGACGGCCGGGTTGTCGTAGTTCAGATCGGGCTGGTGGTAGAAGAACCGGTGCCAGTAAAACTGCCGACGCACCGGGTCGAAGGTCCAGTTCGAGTCCTCGGTGTCGACGAAGATGATCCGCGCGTCGGCGTACTTGTCGCTGGTGTCGCTCCAGACGTAGTAGTCGCCGTACGGGCCGTCGGGGTCGCGCCGGGATTCCTGGAACCAGGGATGCGTGTCGGAGGTGTGGTTCATCACCAGGTCGGTGATCACGCGGATGCCCCGCTGGTGAGCCGCATCGACCAGCGCGACGAAGTCGTCGACGGTCCCGAACTCGGGCAGCACCTTGTAGAAGTCGCGGATGTCGTAGCCGCCGTCACGAAGCGGCGAGTCGTAGAACGGCGGCAACCAGATGCAGTCGATGCCCAGCCACTGCAGGTAGTCGAGGCGCTCGGTCAGCCCGCGCAGGTCACCCGAGCCGTCACCGTTGGAGTCGTAGAACGCCCGGACTAAGACCTCGTAGAAAACTGCGCGCTTGAACCAGGTTTGGTCGGCCGGAAGAGCGCGGGCGTCGGCGAAGTCTTCGGCGGTGGGATGCTGGACAACCCCTGCTTGGACCCGGCTGCCCTCGGTCGGATCGTGTTCGACGGTGCCGTCGTTGATCAAATCCACAGTTTCAGGCGTACCCCGCACCGGACGCACGGAATCGTATGCGACGCGCCACCTTTGAGCGCCACCAACCTTGATATCAGCCGGGCGGCCCTTCCGCCAACGTCACGTTGGCGACGGCACCGCTTGCCAGTCCCACCGCAATGGTGTCGCCGGGGTAATGCTGATCCATGAGGTTGGTCAGCGCGGTGGCCGAGTTGACTGGCGCGCCGTTGATGGAGGTGATCACGTCCCCGGGACTGATCCCGGCGCGAGCGGCGGGGCCGTCGACCACCACCCGCTGGATGGCCGCACCGGCGCCGTTGGCGTCGGTCACCCCGACACCCAGGAACCCGGTCGGGCCGATGTGCACTGTCGGCCCCCCGGCCCCGGAGCGGATCTGCCCGGCGATCGCCATCGCTTGGTTGATCGGAATCACAAAGCCCTGGCCCCGGCCCAGGTGGTAGTTCTCCGACGCCGCCGTGTTCACGCCGATCACCTGGTTCGCAGCGTTGACGGTCGGCCCACCGGAGTCGCCGGGCCGGATCCCGGCGTCGACCTGGATCAAGCCGTCGAGTGTCTCGGTGCTGCCCGTCAACGAGTCCGACGCCGAAACGGTCTGGTTGAGCGCCACCACACGGCCCGCCACCGCGCTGGGGGTTCCGCCGGCGCCGCCGGCGTTGCCCAGCGACACGATCGGATCGCCGACCCTCACCGTGTTCGAGTCGCCGATGTTTGCCACCGGCAATCCGGCGGCACCGCCGAGTTGCACCACGGCGATGTCCTCGGTGCGGTCGTAGCCGATCACCTGGACCGGGTAGGCCTGGCCGGTGCTGATGGATCGGGCGGTGATCTGGGTGGCGCCCGCGATCACGTGGTTGTTGGTCAGCACTACACCGTTGGGGTCGATCACGATCCCGGTCCCGGCGCCGACCGCGCTTTGGTACCCGAGCTCGGTGTCGATGTTGACGATTTGCGGGCCGACTTGCGCCACGGTGGCCAGCGGATCGGCTGGCGGCGCGGGGGCTGGAGCCGGCGCCGGCGGTGATGCGTATGCCGGTGCTGCGAAGACCACCAATCCCACTACTGACGCCAGAGTGAGTAACCACGACCACCACGGTTTCTGGCGGTGCGATCCGCTCATCCCGTCACCTCCTAGTCAAAGGCAAGCCACTCAAGGACAAGCCACTCGAGGACAAGCCGCAAGGGTCAACCCGCAATTGCTGGGTTTGTCGCAGCATACGGGTTAACCAGCGTCTCGTCCTGGCAAACTGGTGGGCCCTGCTCGTGGTCGACCCGCCGCGCCCGGCTCCTCCGTGGCGACCCGCTTAGGCTGGACGCGTGGTCGACTTCGACCCGAAAGCCAATTTTGCGAGGGCTTCCGTAGCACGGCTGGCCACCGTTGCTCCCGACGGGATGCCGCACTTGGTGCCCGTGGTGTTCGCCGTTCGCTTGTCAGGCGACTTGTCACGCGAGGATTTCATCTACACCGCCGTCGACGCCAAACCCAAGACGACTCGACGGCTGCGCCGCCTGGCCAACATCGACAACGAGCCCCGGGTCAGTGTGCTCGTCGACCACTACGCCGACGACTGGACCCAGCTGTGGTGGGTCCGCGCCGACGGAATCGCCGAGATCCACCACCCGGGCGGTCAAGACGACGAAGCACTGCAAGCCGGCTATGACCGGTTGCGAGCGAAATACCCCCAGTACCAATCGGTTCGGTTGGACGGCCCGGTGATCGCCGTCGCGGTGCGCCGCTGGAGCAGCTGGCACGCGTAACTCTCACTATTCCCAAAGCCCTTGTGCTGCGCGGGTGTGGTGGAGAAAGGTGGCTACCAGGTGACTGAACAGGTGAGCCGCCGGCGGATAACTCCGGGTACGAGGAGAGCACCACATGGCAGATAAGGCGAACACTTCGACAAGCGCAGGAGCCGCTCCCACCGCGGACCATCCGTCCGCGATCCGCAACGTGGTATTGGTCGGGCCCTCCGGCTCCGGCAAAACCACGCTCGTCGAGGCGCTACTGGTCAGTTCGGGCGTGCTGTCTCGGCCCGGCTCAGTCGCCGACGGCACCACGGTCTGCGACTACGACGAGGCCGAAATCCGGCAGCAGCGCTCGGTGGGGCTGGCGCTGGCGTCGCTGGCACACGACGGCGTGAAGGTCAACCTGCTCGACACCCCCGGCTACGCCGACTTCGTCGGCGAACTGCGCGCCGGGCTGCGGGCCGCGGACTGCGCGCTCTTCGTGATCGCGGCCAACGAGGGGGTCGACGAGCCGACCAAGTCGCTGTGGCAGGAGTGCAGCCAGGTCGGCATGCCCCGGGCGGTGGTGATCACCAAGCTCGACCACGCCCGCGCCAACTACCAAAGTGCGCTGTCGGCGGCCCAGGAGGCATTCGGCGACAAGGTTTTGCCGCTGTATCTGCCGGCCGGCGACGGCCTGATCGGGTTGTTGTCGCAGACCCACTACGAGTACGTTGACGGCAACCGGACCACCCATCCGCCAGACCCGTCGTATGCCGATCAGATCGAAGAGCACCGGGGTGCTCTGATCGAAGGGATCATCGAGGAGTCCGAGGACGAATCGCTGATGGAGCGCTACCTCGGCGGCGAGGCGATCGACGAGTCGGTCCTCATCGAGGACTTGGAGAAAGCGGTCGCGCGGGGCTCGTTCTTCCCGGTGATCCCGGTGTGCAGCACCACCGGCGTCGGCACGCTGGAGTTGCTGGAGATCGCGACCCGCGGGTTCCCGTCGCCGCTGGAACATCCGCTGCCCGAGGTCTTCACCCAACAAGGGGCCCCGCACGACCAGCTGGCTTGTGACCCCGGTGGGCCGCTGCTCGCCGAAGTGGTGAAGACGACGTCGGATCCCTACGTCGGCAGGGTCAGTCTGGTCCGGGTGTTCTCCGGGACCATCAAGCCCGACACGACGGTTCATGTGTCGGGCCATTTTGAGTCTTTCTTCGGTTCGTCCAACGGATCGAGCAGCCACGCCGACCACGACGAAGACGAACGCATCGGCGCCCTGTCGTTCCCGCTCGGCAAGCAGCAGCGGCCGGCCTCGATCGTGGTGGCCGGTGACATCTGTGCGATCGGGCGGCTCAGCCGGGCCGAAACCGGTGACACGCTCTCTGACAAAGACAAGCCGCTGGTGCTCAAACCATGGGCGATGCCCGAGCCGCTGTTGCCCGTCGCTGTCGAGGCGCACGCCAAGAGCGACGAGGACAAGCTGTCGGTCGGGCTGGGACGGTTGGCGGCCGAGGACCCCACGCTGCGCATCGAGCAGAATCCGGAAACCCACCAAGTGGTGCTGTGGTGCATGGGCGAATCGCACGTCAGCGTTCTGCTCGACGCGCTCGCCAACCGGTACGGCGTCACCGTGGACACCGTAGATCTTCGGGTACCGTTGCGAGAAACGTTCGCGCGCAAGGCCAAAGGCCATGGCCGACACGTCAAGCAGTCCGGTGGGCACGGCCAGTACGCCGTCTGCGACATCGAAGTCGAGCCGCTTCCGGAGGGGGCGGGCTTCGAGTTCGTCGACAAGGTGGTCGGCGGTGCGATACCGCGCCAGTTCATCCCGAGCGTGGAGAAGGGTGTCCGCGCGCAGATGGAAAAAGGCGTGCAGTTCGGCTATCCGGTAGTCGATATCCGGGTCACGTTGCTCGACGGCAAGGCGCACAGTGTCGACTCGTCGGACTTCGCGTTCCAGATGGCCGGCGGGCTGGCGCTCAAGGAAGCCGCGGCGGCGACCAAGGTGATCCTGCTCGAGCCGATCGACGAAATCGCGGTGCTGGTGCCCGACGACCTTGTCGGTGCGGTGATGGGTGATCTGTCCGGGCGCCGCGGTCGCGTACTGGGGACCGACACCGCCGGCAACGAGCGCACGGTGGTCAGGGCCGAGGTGCCGCAAGTGGAGTTGACTCGCTATGCCATCGATCTGCGTTCACTGGGCCACGGCGCCGCCTCGTTCACCCGGTCGTTCGCCCGCTACGAGCCGATGCCGGAATCCGCAGCGGCGCGGGTGAAGACCGCCAGCTAAATCACCGGCGCCGCGGTCTTGGCGACCACCTCGTCATGCTCGACGCCCGGCGCCAGCTCGGTCACCGTGAAGCCGGTGCCGCACACGTCGAGCACCGCGAGGTCGGTGATGACCCGGCTGACCACGCCCCGCCCGGTCAGCGGCAGCTGACAAGCGGTAACGAGTTTGGCCGCACCGGTTTTGGTGACGTGGTCCATCACGACGATGACGCGTCGGGCACCGCTGACCAGGTCCATGGCGCCGCCCATGCCCTTGACCATCTCACCGGGGATCATCCAGTTCGCCAAGTCGCCGTTCATCGCGACCTGCATGGCGCCCAGCACCGCGAGGTCGACGTGGCCGCCGCGGATCATCGCAAAGCTGGTCGCCGAGTCGAAGAACGACGCCCCGGCCAGTACAGACACCGTCTGCTTGCCGGCGTTGACCAGGTCCGGGTCGACCTGGTCGTCATAGGGAAACGGGCCCACCCCGAGGATGCCGTTCTCGGCGTGGATGGTGACGTCGAGTCCTTCGGGCAGGTGATCGGGAATCAGGGTCGGCAGGCCGATGCCGAGGTTGACGTAGTCGCCGTCGCGTAACTCCCGCGCTGCGCGGGCGGCCATCTGGTCGCGGCTCCAGCTCATCGCCTTCTCCGGGTGGTGCGCTTCTCAATGTCCTTGCGCGCGGCTTGTTCTGGGGTCAGCGCGAGGACACGCTGGACGAAGATGCCGGGCAGATGGACGTCGTCGGGGTCGAGCTCACCGACTTCGACGACACGCTCGGCCTCGACCGCGGTGATGCGTCCGGACATGGCGGCCGGCGGATTGAAGTTGCGGGCCGCTGCGTGGAAGCGGCAGTTGCCGGCCTTGTCGGCGACGGCGGCGCGCACCAGCGCGTAGTCGGTGACGATGGCCTCTTCGAGCACCATCTGCGTTTGGCCGAAGGTGCGCACTTCCTTCGCCGGCGAGGCGAGCGCTACGCCGCCGTCCGGTCGGTAGCGCCACGGCAGCCCGCCCTCGGCGACCATGGTGCCGACACCGGTGGGGGTGAAGAAGGCGCCGATGCCGCTGCCACCGGCGCGTAGCCGCTCCGCCAGGGTGCCCTGCGGGGTCAACTCGACCGTCAGCTCACCCGCCAGATATTGCCGGGCGAACTCCTTGTTCTCACCCACGTATGAGGCCACCACCCGGCTGATCCGGTGCTCCTGTAACAACAATCCCAAGCCGGCGCCGTCGACGCCGCAGTTGTTGGACACGATCGTCAAGTCAGTTGCGCCCTGATGCAGCAAAGCCTCGATGAGAAACCATGGGATGCCGGCCAGTCCGAAGCCGCCGACGGCCACGCTGGTGCCGTCGGGGATATCGGCGACCGCTTCGGCCGCCGAGCCGACGAGTTTGTTGAGGGCCACGGCTGCTTCGACCTCCGCTCAGCTAGACACTCCGTTTGTTTAACACAACGCCGGTTTGCGTCCATGTGCCGCATTCCGAGCTTGCCAAAGGGCATGTTCCGATGAGTTTGAACCGTGCCGCTGCGGGCCTCATTCACCACGCCGACCAGCCCTGAGGTGCGATCAATTGGTTTGCCCGATCTTGCCGATTTTGCTGCGGTGATCGTTTGCTGGGTGACAATTGGGGTACATATTAGAGCAACGGAATGTTTGCAGACGCGCCGTCTCAGAGGGGTGGAAGCCATGCGTAGATCGGTTCGACATGTGCGACACGTGCTTGTCGCGGCAGGCGTTGTCGCGTTGGCCGTGGCGACATCCGCGAGCCCCAGTACGGCGGCGTTCGCACCGCCGAGCGCGATCACGGGCGTGGCATCCATCCAGCCGGCCAACGGGGAGGTGGTCGGGGTCGCTCATCCCGTGATCGTCACGTTCACCGGACCGGTCGCGAACCGCTCCGCCGCCGAGCGCACGATCAAGGTCAGCTCACCGACCCACACCACCGGGCACTTCGATTGGGTCAATGACACCGTCGTGCAATGGATCCCGGATAGCTACTGGCCTCCGCGCAGCCACGTGGACCTGTCGGTGCACGGCTTGTCGACTGGTTTCGAAACCGGCGACGAGGTCCGCGGCGTCGCCAGCATCTCCGCGCACACCTTCACGGTCAGCATCAACGGCGAGGTGGTGCGCACAATGCCGGCGTCGATGGGCAAGCCCAGTCGCCCGACACCGATCGGCAGCTACAGCGCGCTGTCGAAGGAGCGCACGGTCGTGATGGATTCACGAACCATCGGCATCCCGCTCAGTTCGCCCGACGGGTACAAGATCACCGCGTCGTACGCGGTGCGGGTCACCTGGAGCGGCGTCTACGTTCACTCCGCGCCGTGGTCGGTGGATTCGCAGGGCTATGCCAACGTCAGCCACGGCTGCATCAACCTGAGCCCGGACAACGCGGCGTGGTATTTCGACACCGTGCGCCTCGGCGATCCGATCGAGGTCATCGCGTAATACGACGTTGCCGGTGGCGCAGTGATGCCGCCGATGATGTCACGGGGCCCCTCAGCGGTACTGGCCGCCGGAAGGGGACGGATGCCCGCCCAGCGACGCGGTGATTACCGCCACCGGCATCCGGGACACATACAGGTTGGCCCGCTCCTGCGGCGTGAGGTTGCAGCGTGCCCACACCCGACGCGTCAGACGTCGGCCGACTTGCAGCATTGGCGAAATGTGCTGTGCGACAACGAAAGCCATGATCTTCTCCTGCCGGGAAGCCCGACCGGTCGGCTTTGCGCTGAGCAGCCGTCAAACAGCTACGGGAATGCCGCGACCGGATCGGGACGAAACGGATACCGAATGCGGATAGCAATAGTCACTCGGACTCATTTCCCCTCACCTCCTCACGGCCGGGGCGCGCGCGGGCGCCATCGCATACACAGATGTTGTCCATATGGTGGCACTAACCTGCAATATCGTCAAACGTAAGCGGCCGGCAGCAAGTCAGCGCAGCGATTCCTCGAGCCATGGGGTCAGCCATTTCACGCCCTCCTCGGTCAGGTGAACGCCGTCGCTGCGCACCGGAATGCCATCGACTTTGGCGGTGTAAACGCCCTCCGGGCACAGCTTTTTCTTCAGGTCAAGTATCCCGACGTTCTGGCGGTGCCCAATAGTGCGGCGCAGCAACGCGTTCCATTTGTCCACCCGCTCGGGCTGATCCTCCGGGTACAGACTTCCGTCGTGCTGCTCACCGCGCCTGCTGTAGGGCAGGTTTGCCACCGTCACCGGCGCCCCACTGGCACCGAGGATGTCGAGGGCGCGGCTCAGCTCGCCGGCGATGTAGGCGTCGAACGCCGGCTCACCGATGTGGGTCCAGCGTCCCTCATTGACCCGGTCCACCGTTTCCCAGCGGCCCACGATCAACAGGACGGCGTCGGGCTGGTCCTCGCGGAGTTGCGCCGACCATCTGCTCGGCCATGATTCGCATTCACTTTTCTGGTTCAGGGTCTCACCGAGATAGCGGTACGGGCCGCCGCGGACCAGGCTGCACCCGATGACCGTGTGGTCGACGAAATCGAAACCGGGGGTCGGCGGGAGGTAGTGCATCAACGACCAGCCGATCGAGTCGCCGAACACCGAAACGGTGAACGGCCGATGCGGATCGCGCTGGCCGACGGCCCGCGCGGGGCGATTCCCGGTCGGCGGCGAGGATGACACCACCGCGACCGACGAGATGCCCGGCGGCATGCTGGTTTCCGTCCCGCCCGATTTGGCCCCCACCGGAACAATGAGCAGCGTCATGGCGGCCGCGGTTGCGGCGGTGGCTGCGGCCAGCCGCAACAACGGCACCCGCACCGGCCGCCACTTGCGGATCGGCTGCTCGATCAGCCACCACGATGCGGCCGATACCGCCAGCGTCGCCGTGCACCGCAGGGCGAACAGTGACAGCCCCGACCAGCCGGTCCGTTCTCCGTTGAGCACCAGAAAGATCGGCCAATGCCAGAGGTAGACGCCGTAGGAGATGGTGCCCAGCCACACCAGGGGACGCCACGCCAGCGCGACGGCAACGGGCCCGCGCTGATCCAGCGCCACCGGCGCGATCACCAAGACAGCCGCCACCGCAACGGCCGCCAGCAGACCGTGCCGGAATTCGGCCGCTGTACCGGTCGCGTAATGCGCGGCAACGCCGAGCGCGGCCACGCCAATCACCGGCAGCAGACGCGCGGTCCACTTACCCCACCGCGTCCGGATCAGCGACCAGCCGCGATTCAGCGCCGGCCAATCCCCGACCAGCAACGCAGCCGCCGCCGAACCCGTCAGCAGCGCCTGGGCCCGGGTGTCGGTGCCGAAATAGACCCGATCACGGGTGGCGTCGGACGCGACGAGGACGGCAACCGCCGCGGACGCCAACGCACCCAGGGTGGCCAGCACAAAAATGCTCAGCCGAACCCCACCCAGGGTGGCCAGCCTGCCCCGGCGACGTGCCCGCGCGGCCAACGCGACCGCCACCGCAATCAGCAGCAGCGGCCAGACCAGGTAGTACTGCTCCTCGACGCCAAGCGACCACGCATGCTGCAGCGGTGACGGCGGTGCGCCCTGGCTGAAATAGTCGGTCTTCTGCGCGACGAACATCCAGTTCGCTGCCCAAAAGAACGTGGCGACAGCCTCGTCACGCAACCCCGCGACGGCTTCGGCCGAAAAGAACTGTCGCCCAACGGCAACCAGTAGCACCATCGGCACCAGCGCGGGCAGCAGCCGTCGTGCACGGCGAGTCCAGAAGCCGGTCAGGTCGATACGGCCGGTGCGCCCCAGTTCGTCTAGCAGCAGGGAGGTGATCAGAAAGCCGCTGAGCACGAAGAAGATATCGACACCCAGAAATCCACCGCCCATGCCGGGGACGCCGCCGTGATCGGCGAGCACCAGCGCCACCGCCACCGCGCGCACGCCGTCCAGCGCGTCAATGCCGGGACGCCGGTCGCTACTTCGTGATGTGGCCAGGCGAGCACGCCGGGGAGGGGCAACCCAGCGGGGGCGTCGAACACCATGAACCTGCGCAGGGTAAACCCCGGCCGGGCTCGCCCCTAGCGCGTCCCGACCGCTGGCTTGGCCGGTGTCGTTGTCGCCGCGGATACGTCGCCGCCCCCTTACTGCTGGAACAGGGCCAGTTTAGGTGCGGCTCATCCGAATTGCCGGGATGACACGCCTAGGCGCGAGCCGGGGGCACTTCCGCTCGCCCCAGTTCAGCGAGCACTTCCGCAGTATCGGCACCCAGCTGCGGGGCCGAACCGGTGACCCGTCCCGGACTGCGCGAAAACCAGGTCGGCACACCGGGAAACCGCACGGGTCCATGCGGAGTATCCACCGTCTCGAAGAATCCGGCGGCATTCAGGTGGGGATTGTCGAATAACTCGGCGGGGGTGCTCAGCGGCGCTGCGGGTATGTCCAGTTCACGGAACAACTTGAGCCATTCGTCGGTCGTTCGCTCCTGCAGCGTTTCGGCAAGCAGCGCGTAGATCGTGTCGATGTCGCGCGCCCGCTGCTCCAGCCTGGCGTGCTGCGACGTGGCCCACGCCGGCTGGACCGCGTCGATGAATGCCGCCCAGTGCTTGTCGTTGTAGATCAGCGCAGCGATATAACCATCGCTGGTGCGATACGGCCTGCGGTTGGGCGCAACCGTACGCGGATAAACGGCCGGACCGAGCGGCGGATCGAACATGGCACCGTTGGCGTGTTCGACCAACATGAACGACGCCATGGTTTCGAACATCGCGACCTCGACCTCTTGTCCCTCGCCGGTTCGTTCGCGATGGAACAGCGCCATCATCGTCGCGTAGAGCGCCGTCAGCCCGGCGACCTTGTCCGCCATGATGGTTCCGACATAGCTGGCCTCACCGGTCAACTGCTCCTGGACGGCCGGAAGCCCGCATTCGGCCTGGATGGTGTCGTCATAGGCCGGTCGGTCCCGATACGGCCCTCGCCGGCCGTAGCCGTAGCAATTGGTGTAGACAATCGCCGGATTGATCTCGGCGACATCGGTGTAGCCGAAGCCGAGCTGGGTGATTGCCTTGGACCGCATCGAATGGATGAACACGTCCGCGGTTTCGACGAGTGCCCGCAGCGCGCTCTTGCCGGCCTGCGACTGCAGGTCGAGGGTGATGCTGCGCTTGCCACGGTTGACGTTGACGAACACACCGCTCATCGACGGTTCCGGCCCGACCGAGATGTAACGGGTGTTGTCCCCTTCGGGCGGCTCCACCTTGATCACGTCGGCGCCCATGTCGGCCATGATCTGGGTGCAGTACGGTCCCATCACCATTGCGGTGAGGTCGACCACGCGCACTCCGGCCAGCGGGCCGGTGCGTCCGTCAACATTAACCATGGCGGCCCGCCAACTCGAAGCTGTAGCGCAGATGGTCGGTATGCCCGTCCGGCACCACCGGAAAGACCAACGGCGCCTGGGTATCCCGGATGGCGTCGAGTTCTTCGTACACCTGCTCGATCGACCAGCACGGGTGATATACGCCCGGTGTCTCGGCGACGAGTGCCCTGGCCACCCGGCCGGCGACGGACACCAGCATCTCACCGGTGATTGGGCAGGCTTCGTGAGCGAGCAGGCCTACGACCGGTGCAACCAGATCCGGGTCCATCGGCGGATACGCCGAAGTGTCCAGTCCCTCGGCCATTCTGGTCACTGCCGAGGGCACAATGACATTGCACATCACGTTGTCGGACGCACCTTCCAGCGCGACGACATTGGATAAGCCGACAAGTCCTGCCTTCGCGGCGGCGTAGTTGGCCACACCGTGGTTGCCGTACAAACCGCCGATCGACGACGTCAACACGATCCGGCCGTAGCGGGCCTCGCGCATGAGCGGAAACGCCGGACGCACGACATGAAAAGCACCCCGCAGGTGCACGTCGAGTACCGCGTCGAAGTCCTCATAGCTCATCTGCGTCAGCGGTGCCCGACGAACGGTGCCGGCGTTGTGCACGAGAATGTCGACGCGTCCGAAATGATCCAGCGCAGTCTCGATAATCGCCTTGCCCCCGGATGGTGTCGCCACCGACTCGGTACACGCGACCGCGTCACCGCCGGCAGACCGGATCTGCTCGACCACCTCGCCCGCGGGCCCGGAGTCGACACCATCCCCGGTCAGACTGCCTCCGGTGTCGTTGACGACGACCCTGGCCCCCCGCGAGGCCAGCAGGACCGCGTAGGCGCGCCCCAATCCCCGTGCGGCGCCTGTGATCACGGCTACCCGCTGGTCGAATCGCAACTCAGTCATTCACGTTCCCAACAGCAGACCGTCGAGATCACCCTTGGCGCGCCACTGCGCCAACAGGTCCGCGAATGCGTAGAAGCCCGGCCCATACGGCTCGCCCAGGTGCGAGCGGAGACCTTCTCCGCCACCGCCGCCTTCGTTGTTGTAGTAGCCCGGCGTGCATTGGGCGTCGAATGCCGAGTTGTCGATCGCGGTTTCGCGGATGGTCCGGCACCACTCGTTTTGTGCGGCCGGGCTCGGCTCCACGGTGAGCGCGCCGCGGGCCAGCGCCTCGGCGATGATGTAGGCGATGTGCTCGCCCTGCAGTTCGTAATTCGCGGCGATATTGGCCGAAATACCCACCTGGGTGAAGCCGGTGTAGAACTGGTTCGGGAAGCCGACGCTGGTCATCCCGTGCAGCGTCTTGTAGCCGTCGCGCCAGTGGTCGAACAGCGACACGCCGTCACGGCCCTCGATGGTGTCGATCGAGTAGCGTCGGCTGATTTCCGTGGTGATTTCAAAGCCGCTGGCGTAGATGATGCAATCAACCTCGTATTCAACGTCGTTGGCGACCAGCCCCTTTTCGGTGGCGCGCTGCACGCCCTTGCACGCGGACACATCCACCAGCGTGACGTTGGGCCGGTTGAAGGTTGCCAGATATTCGTCGTTGGAGCAGGGCCGTTTGCACAAAAACCGGTAATAGGGCTTGAGTGCTTCGGCGGTCTCGGGATCTTTCACGATGCTGGCGACGCGGCGGCGCAGCCGCTCCATCACTTTGTAGTCTTCCTCTTCACGGATCGCCATGAACTGTTCGGGCGTCATCGACGCGGGATCGTCGAGCGCTTGCACCCGCGCCGCGGTGTTGCGTCCCAGTTCGGTCCAGAAGTCGCACACCAGATCGGGCTGCCCCAACGCCATGCCCTCGAAGGTCCAGGCATGAAAGTTGCGTTGCCGCTCCTTTTGCCAGCCCGGCCGCAGCGACTTCACCCATTCGGGATCGGTCGGTGTGTTGTTGCGGACGTCGACCGACGACGGTGTCCGCTGGAACACATACAGGTGCTTGGCGTATCGGCCGAGATGGGGGACGAGTTGGACTCCGGTAGCGCCAGTGCCCACCAGCGCCACACGTTTGTCGGCCAGCTTGTACAGCCCGCCGCTGGTGTCTCCGCCGGTGTAGTCATAGTCCCACCGAGATGAATGGAAGCTGTGCCCCTTGAAGTCCTTGATACCGGGGATGCCGGGCAGCTTGGGCCGGTGGAAGGGGCCGGAGGCCATGACGACGAACCGGGCGCGGATGTCGTCGGCGCGGTCGGTGTCGATGCGCCAGCGCTTGATCTGCTCGTCCCAGCGCAGCGCACGGACTTGGGTGGACAAGATCGCGGTGTCGTAGAGCCCGAAGTGCTTTCCGATGCGGCGGCAATGCTCGTAGATTTCGGCGCCGTCGGCGAACTTCTTGCTGGGCATGAAGTCGAGCTCTTCAAGCATCGGTATGTAGCAATACGATTCGTTGTCGCACTGTATGCCGGGGTAGCGGTTCCAGTACCAGACACCACCGAAGTCGCCGCCGAGCTCGATGATGTGGACATCCTCCACGCCGGCCTTCTTCAAGTGGGCCGCCGCGAGCAGGCCAGCGAACCCGCCACCCAAGACAGCGACGTCGATGTCCGCTGATATCGGGTCGCGAACCAAGGGCGGCGAGTGCGGGTCGGTTTCGTAGTAGCCGGCGAAGTCGTCAGTGAGTTCGACGTACTGCTTGGATCCCTCTGGGCGCAGTCGCTTTTCCCGTTCCTGGCGGTATTTCTCCCGCAACGCCTCGATGTCGATGTCGTCGGGCGTCTGCGTGGGTTGCTCGCAGTCTGTGGTCATATGGCGCCGCTCCTCCTCATCGCTGCGCTCTGCATCGTCGCCGGCGCGTCATATGGCGCCGCTCCTCCTCATCGCTGCGCTCTGCATCGTCGCCGGCGCGTCATATGGCGCCGCTCCTCCTCATCGCTGCGCTCTGCATCGTCGCCGGCGCGTCATGCCAGTGCGTTCTCCGGAAGGGCCGCCGCATGCAGCGGCGCCGCCATCTTCTGGGCTTGCGGCAGCACCTCCTTGGCGAACAGTTCGGTGCTGGCCATCGCCTCCTCGTATGGCATCGTGCCGAATTGCGGCACGATCGTCAGCTCACAGAACGAGCACGCCTCTTGGGCGGCCACCAGGCGGTCGAAAATCACGTCCGGGGTGCCGATCAACAGGTTGGAGGCGTGATACCCAGGTGTCTTCGACTTACTCTTCTCGCCCTGTTGCACCTGGGATGCCAGCACCGCGGTCGCACTGGCCTCCCGGGCCGCGTAGGCCTCATACCCCTTGACACCTTTGAAGTTGGAAGCGTCGGCGAAGCCGTAATGCACGGTGACATCGCGGTTTGCCGTCCAGATCCACTCTTCGGTTTTCGCCGCGTCCTCGGCGTTGGCGCAGCAGTACATGAACATCACGTTCTTGGGTTGGCAGGGAGGCAGGCCTTCTTCTTTGCGGAACGTGTTGACCTTCTGGACTTCCCGGCCGGCGTCCTCGATCGGCTTGTTGCCGACGAACAGCGGCACCATTCCGCGGCGAGCCAAGATCTCCAGGGACTCCGCGGTCGATGACGAGCTGTAGATCCGGGAGAACAGGTCGTCGCTCTTCGGCTCCGGGCGCAGTGACATCTCCGGGACGGTGAAGATCTCACCCTCGTAGGAGAACCGCTTTCCGCTCAACGCCAGCTGCAGAATGTCGAGGGTTTCGTTGAACCGCTGCCGGCTTTCCTCTCGCGGGACCCCGACCGCGTCGAACTCGCCCTTGGACACGCCGCGGCCGATGCCGATCGTGGTGTAGCGGCTGTTGGAGATGATGTCGAGGTAGGCGATCTGGTGCGCCAGCCGGACCGGATGCCACCAGGGCGCCACGACGACGAACGTACCCAGGCTCACCCGCTCGGTGCGGCCGGCGAAGTAGCTCAGTGTCTGAATCGGGTTGGGCGTCATGCCATACGGTGTTCCGCAGTGCTCGGGCATCCAGATGCCGTCGAACCCGAGCGGTTCGGCCAGATCGGCAATCGCCAAGGTTCCCTGTACGCACTGCCAGTCGGGGGTTGCGGGCGGGCGGCTGAAATCCGCGGCCAGCACACGCTCCCAATCGTGGGAGTTGTGCGCCCCGAACCCGAGATTGACTTTCACTGTTGTGACTCCTTCGCTAGTTCGCGTGGCGCACCGGTGCCCATGTAGGCGGCCAGGTTGCGGTGCAGGTTGGCCGTGCTGCGTTCCATATAGGGATTGGGCTTGGTGGCTTTGAAGCCCAGCGATTTCATGCCCCGTTGTACCGCGGCCATATTGGAAAAGTCCTGCGGGAACACTGTGCGCCAGCCCGGGTCGTCTTCGGGCATGTACACCCATTCGGTGTCTGGTTCTTCACCGGGCGGATACAGCTCGTAGCAAGATGCCTCGAAGATGCAGCTGTTCGGGTCGTAGCCGTTGGGGCGGGCGCTGTAGCACAGCGCAGTGGTCAGGCCTTGGCCGATCTGGAAGTTCGGGAAAATCTGCCATGCGGTACCGCTTTTGGCCAAGTGCTCGGGATCGATCGTCGGCCAGATCACTCCGCGGGCCGCGTCGTCGCGCCGCGCCGACGAGAGCCAATGCCTGAGCACCTCGTCGGCCGGGGTGTCCTCCGGCAGCTCGTCGACGAGCCGGCGCGCCGCCTCCACCAGCGTCTTGGTCGTGGTGGCGTTGGTCTCCTCCAGCGTGTAGATCTGCATCTCCGCTGTGGAGATACGCGGGTCTCCGGAACCGAGCCGGATCTTCGACTTTGTCTCCGCGAGGTCTGTCGGCGCGTCGTAACCGATGTTGCTGTGTTTGCCGTGCGCCTTGGCCCAGCCACGGAAGGTACTGAATTTGTTGAACTGGGGATGGGTGGTGGCGACATGGTAGGTCTCGTTGAAGGCTTCCATCGCGACCTTCCAATTGCACCCAAAGCGAAGCCATTTACGCCATTTGCAGCGCATGTTCGGCAAGCCGAACGGATCGAGCATGGTGGCGGCCGGCTCCAGATAATCGCGCAGCGGCTCGCAATGGGGGTCCATGTTGATCCAGATCCACCCGCCCCAGGTGTCGACGTTGACCGGAGCCAAGTGCGTGTTCTCCGGTGTCAGCGCGTCCTGCCAGTCCTGCTGCTCGGGAATGTGGACACACCGACCGTCCAGGTCGTAAGTCCAGCCGTGGAACCCGCATACGAACGACTTCTTGTGCCCGCACGCGCTTTTCGCGTTGTCAGGGATATCGACGAGTCGGCGACCGCGGTGCATACACACGTTGTGATGCGCCTTCAGCGTGTCGGGACCGGTGCGGACCACCACGACGGAGTCGTCGAGGATGTCGTAGGTGAGGTAGCTGCCCACCTTGGGGAGGTCCTCGACCCGTCCGACCTGCTGCCAGACCTTGCGCCACAGCTTGTCGCGCTCGGCGCGCGCATAGTCCTCGGAGAGGTAGGCTTCCACCCCGATCGTCACGGGTGCGGAAAGGTCTTCGGCCGCTTGGACTTCGCTGTCAGTCATCCCATACTCCTCAGGGCGGCTTTGAATGACTCGTCCTTTAAGAACAGCGAGATGTTGTCGGCGTCCAAGTGTGTCCACTTGAGGTCGAGGCCGCCGTCGACCAGCAACGTCTGGCCGGTGATGTAGCTGGACAAATCGGACAGCAAGAACAGGATGACTCCGGCCAGCTCCTCGGGTCGGCCCCGCCGGCCCATCGCGATTGCACGCCGGTCACGTTCGGCGTCCTGATCGACGTAGGTGCGAGACGCCGGGGTCTCGGTGATGCCGGGAGCGACGGCGTTGACCCGAATGTTGCTCAACGCCAATTCGACAGCCATGGTGCGGGTCGCCGCGACTACCGCGGCCTTCGCGGTGCCATAGGCGATATGGAAAGGCGCGGTGTTGATTCCACTGATCGACGAGATCGACACGATCGAACCGGGACGACGCTGCGCGGTCAATTCCGCGGCCATCGCCTGGCTCATGAAAAACGCCGTTTCCAGATTGTGGGTGAACAAATCCCGCCAATCGCTGCGGCTCACCCGGGTGGCGGGCATCCACGTCGACGGCGCAGCACCGCCGGCGACATTGACCAGGCCGTGCAAGTTACCGCCGACTCCCGTTGCCGCGGTCATGGCTGCCGCCACCCCGTCGTCGGTCGCCACGTCGGCGACGACGGGCACGACCGACAGACCTTGCGCGATCAATGGCCCGATGTGTTGGTCGAGGTTGTCCCGATTGCGGCTCACCGCAATCACCGTCGCGCCCGCCGCTGCGACCATGCGCGTCACGGTGGTCCCGATGCCGCCGCCCCCGGCGCCGGCGACCACCACCACCCGGCCGTCGAGCCCCAACGGGTTATCGCCCATTTTGTCCGGACAAGTATAGTACGATGTGCATAATTGAGAACATGATTCTCCGCAACTCTGCTCCAGTCAAGAGGCGGGTGTCCAGCCGTTTCGTCCTATTGTCTGGACCAGCCAGGGTTGCTATCGTCGCCGACTGAGCCGGCACCGGCCCAGCTGGGAGGTCACACGCGGATGTTGCTGCAGGAAGGCCGTTATCTCGCGGGCAGCTCGCCGCACGTTGCCGAGGGCTGGCGGCTGGAGCGGCTCACCCCGCCGAGCCGACTTTTCGGCGCCAACGGCCTGCGCACGGGCCCGGACGGGCGGATCTACATCGCGCAAGTGACCGGCAGCCAGATCAGCGCATTGGACATCGACAGCGGCCACCTGGAGACCATCAGCGCCAAGGGCGGTGACATCGTCGCACCCGACGACGTGGCTTTCGACCCGAGCGGAAACCTCTACGCCACCGAGGTGATGGACGGCCGGGTCAGCGTGCGCGAGCCCGACGGCCACACCCGGGTACTGCGCGACGACGTCCCGAGCGCCAACGGCATCACCGTGCATCAGGGCCGGCTGTTCATCGGCGAGTGCCGCGAGGGCGGGCGGCTTCTCGAACTCGACCTTCGCGGAGGCGCGCCGCGGGTGCTGTTCGACAACACTCCGTCGCCCAACGCGATGGAGGTCGGGCCCGACGGCATGTTGTACTTCCCGGTGATGGGCGCCAACGAGATCTGGCGGATCGATCTCGACGGCGGTGAGCCACAACGCGTTGCCACCGGACTGGGCGTACCCGATGCGGTGAAGTTCGACGCCGAAGGTCACATCGTTTCCACCCAGGTCCACAGCGGCCAGGTATTACGGATCGACCCCCGCACCGGCAAGCAGACAGTGCTCGCAAACTTGAACCCCGGCCTGGACAACCTGACCTTCTGCGGTGATCGGCTGTTCGTGTCGAACTTCACCGGTGAGATCACCGAGATCCTCGCCGATGGTCGGACAAAGACCGTATTACCGGGCGGGCTGAACTGGCCGCTGGACTTGGCCGTCGGGGCGGACGGCGATCTGTACATCGCCGACGGGACTTACTTCTACGTCCTGGGTCCAGATCGCACGCTGCGCACGGTAGGGATGCTTTTCACACCGGGCTACCCGGGCTTTCTGCGGGGCGTGGCGCCGACGGCACCCGGAGAATTCGTCGTCACCACCTCCGGCGGCCAGCTCTCGCGTTACCGGCCCGCCGACAGCGAAAGCCAGGTGCTGGCTGACGGATTCGACCAGCTGTACGGCGTGGCCACGACCACCGATGGTGTGGTGGTCGCCGAACTCGGCACCGGACGGGTGTTGTCGATCCGGGCCGGGCAGGTCGAAGTGATCGCCACGGGTCTGCACGACCCGGTAGGCGTGGCCGTTAGCGGCGACGGCGGATGCCTGATCACCGAGGCCGCGGCCGGGCGCGTGGTCAAGGCGACCGGATCACGCACCGAAACGGTCCTTGAGGGGTTGGGGCGCCCGCAAGGAGTCCTGCTGCAAGACGACCGAATGTACGTCGTCGATGCCGAGGCCAAGGCGCTGATCGAATTCGACCTGGAACGCCGCAGCCTTCGCGCCATCGCCACCGGGCTGCCGGTCGGCGCACCCGCGGGCGTAGTTCCCAAGCCGCTGAAGGGAATGCCCCCGTTTTCCGGCCCGCAGGGACCCTTCGCCGGTATCACCGCCGGGCGTAACGGCACACTGTATGTCTCCGCCGACGCCGACGGCAGCGTGTTGGCGTTTCACCGCGAGGATCGCCGTGGCTGACCCGCGTACCGCCGATCACCGCTATCTGCAGGTGGCGCGGACCCTGCGGAAGGAGATCGTCGACGGAGTGTATCCGGTGGGCTCGCGTCTGCCCACCGAACACCAGTTGTGCGAACGGTTTTCGGTCAGCCGCTACACCATTCGTGAGGCGCTGAGGCGCCTTCGCGACGACAACCTTGTCGCGTCGCGGCCGCGCACCGGCACCATGGTCGTTCCGCGACCGTCATCGGAGTCCTATGTGCAAGATGTTGTGTCGATCAACGACTTGCTGGCTTTTGCGACCGGTGCGCAATTCGCGATCGAGTCCACCAAGATGGTCGTAGTCGACGACGAACTGGCCGAGCGCGCTGGGCTGGTCAGCGGCGAAGAGTGGTTGGCGGTGCTCGGTTTTCGGCAGATTGACGGCGCACAGTTTCCGGTGTGCCGCACCGAGTACTACATCAACCGTGCGTTCGCGGCGGTGGGCAGGCTGTTGCAACGCCACAGCGGCCCGATTTTTCCGCTCATCGAAGACCTTTTCGGGTTGAGCATCGTCGAGGTTCGCCAAGAGATCGCCGCGGTGCTGATCTCACCGCAGCTGGCCAGTGCGCTCAGTGTGGAAGCGCGCACACCGGCGCTCGAAGTGCGTCGCACCTATACCACTTCGGACGGCGAGGTGGCACAGGTAACGGTCAACACCCACCCTGCCTCGCGATTTCGTCACTCGATGACGATGCGGCGGGTGCGCGGTTAGGTTTGGCTGGAGCCCATGTCGCAAGGTGTGCACGCGAAGCTGATCGGCGGACACCGAGTCCGCTGGGATGACGCGCGCGCCGCCGATGCCTACGCCCGCGGCTGGTGGGTCGACACCACGCTGGCCGATTCGTTGCGGTCAGCCGCACAATGCGCGCCGCGGCGGGTCGTCGTGGTCGACGGCCCAACCCGGCTGGACTGTCAAACCCTCGACCAGCAAGCCACGGTCCTGGCCAAGGCGATGCTGGCACGGATGCCATCGGGCAGTGTGGTGTCGTTCATGGTGCCCAACTGGCATGAAGCGGCCGTCATCTACCTGGCGGCCACCCTGGCCGGGATGGTGGTCAATCCCATACTGCCCTCGCTGCGCGACCGCGAGCTGCGCTTTATCCTGCAAGACGCCGGCAGCCGGATGATTTTCATTCCCAGCGAATTCCGCGGACACGACTATGTCGCGATGCTGGGCCGGGTGACGGCACAGCTCGATTCGCCGCCCGACGTCGTGGTGATACGCGGCGGCGAGTCGCTGCTGGGAGAATCACCGCCGCAGGTCGAGCTGCCGGTTCTGAACCCCGACTCGGCGCGGATGATCCTTTACACATCGGGAACCACGGGTCGCCCCAAAGGGGTTCTGCACAGCCACAACTCGATGCACGCACTGATACACCAGCTCCGTGATCACTGGCAGATCGAGCCCGGCGACACCTTCCTGGTGCCGTCACCGATCGCGCATATCGGTGGTTCGATCTATGCGTTCGAATGCCCCCTGCTGCTGGGCACGACCGCCGTGCTGATGGAGCGCTGGAACGCCGATGACGCAGTCCAGTTGATCCAGTCCGAGCACTGCACCCACATTGCCGGCGCCACACCGTTTCTCGAGCAGCTACTGGCAGCCGCGCGACGTGCGGATACCCGGCTGCCCGAGTTGAAGTTGTTCATTTGTGGCGGGGCGTCGGTGTCACCATCGTTGGTCCGGGAAGCGGCTGCGTATTTCGAGCAGGCCGTGGTGACCCGGGTGTATGGCTCGACCGAAGTGCCGGTCACCACGGTCGGGTCGCCGTCGGATGACGAGCGGGCCGCGGACACCGACGGCCGCATCGGCTACGCGGACGTCAAACTCGACAACGGCGAAATCTGTGTTCGCGGACCGCAAATGCTGGTCGGTTACCTGCATCCGGAAGACGAGGCGGATGCTTTCGATCCGGCGGGGTACTACCGCACTGGAGATCTGGCGCGTTGGGTCGACGACGAGTACCTGGTGGTGACCGGCCGGGCCAAGGACATCATCATCCGCAACGGGGAGAACATCGCCCCGAAAGAGGTCGAGGACATCCTGATCGGACACCCGGGCATCGCCGAGGTTGCGATTGTAGGTTTGCCCGACGCGCGCACCGGGGAGCGAGCCTGCGCGGTCATCGTGCCGTCCGGCTCGCCGGTCCCCGACGTTGCGAACCTTCTGAGCTTTTTGCAGGAACGCGGGGTGGCGCGGTTCAAAGCGCCTGAGCAGGTGGCGATCTGGCCGGAGCTGCCGCGCAATGACGCCGGCAAGGTGTTGAAGCATCAGATCAAGGCGGTGCTGATGGAGATGGGCGGCTGAGATGCAAGTAGCAATCGTGACCGGCGCGACGGGCGGCATCGGGTTCGGCTGTGCGGTCAAGCTCGCCGACGCGGGCATGGCGATTCTGGCGACGGGACGCAACGAGGTGCGGTTGGCTGAATTGGCCGCGGCTATCGGCGATTCCGAGCGTGTCACGACAGTGCCCGCCGACCTGATGGCCGCCGATGCGCCGAGGCGGATCATCGACGCCGCCGTCGACCGTTGGGGCCGGATCGATTTCCTGGTCAACAACGCCGGCGTGGGCAATCCCACGCCACTCCATGAAACCGACGACGCGGCACTGGACTATTTCCTAGATGTCATGCTGCGGGCGCCGTTCCGGTTGGCACGAGACGTGCTGGCGCACATGGCGGCCGGATCGGCCATCATCAACATCACCTCGACGTTCGCCGTGGTGGGCGGTCTTCGCGGCGGGGCATATTCGGCCGCCAAAGGCGGACTGACGGCATTGACCACCCACATCGCCTGCCAGTACGGGGCACAGGGGATTCGCTGCAACGCTGTGGCGCCCGGGGTGATCCAAACACCGATGACCGAACAGCGTCTGCACGACGAGCGGTTCCGGCGGCTCAACACCGAGATGACGCCGCACCAGCGACTCGGCACGGTCGACGACGTGGCCAGCACGGTTGCGTTTTTGTGCTCGCCGGGCGGTAGTTTCATCAACGGTCAAACCATCGTGGTGGACGGCGGGTGGAGTTCGACGAAGTATCTGTCCGACGCAGCGCTCAGCTGATCCTCGATCGCCCCACACCTATCCGCGCATCCGAAAGTGGTCCCGGATGCCGGCCAGCATCGCGACATGCGCGTCTACGGCCTCTCGGATGGTGATCGCGGCCAGCGGGCGGGGCGCCGCAATGCGCAGCCGCTCGGTGAGCCTTGTGCCGGCGGGGATCGGCTCAAAACTCACTCGACCACTCAACCGGACTCGTGGGAATTGGCGGGCCTCGGTGAGCACGTCGCCGTGTGCGGGCACCTGCAGCCGCGCCCAGTAGCTGATCCGCAGGCTCACCATCCCCAACGGGATCCGGTCGGCCACCCGATAGGTCTGCTCATAACCATCGCCGGTTTCGAGGCGCGATAAGCTGCGCACCGAAACGACCAGCGGGTGAACGACTTTGATGTTGTCCAACTCGACGTAGAAGTCGCGCACGTCATCCGGCGCCGCCGGCACGTCTTCGGACAGTGTCCGCTCGGCATGAGTGATCAACCAGCTCACAGCCGCTGCCTCAGCGGCCGCGGGTCAAGGAGTCGAGAAACGCGCTGATGCGCTTGCGGGCATCGTCGGCGATCCACGCGGCCCGCACCTGCGCGTCGGTTTCGGCGCCCGCGTCGATCGCTGCTCGGACCGGTCGATGCAGTTGCGCCTTGGTGGCCGCGTAGGCAGCCGGAGAATGCTCGCCGAGTGTGCGCGCTGTCGTGAGGGCCTCCGCGAGGAGATCGCGGTCGTCGATAACCGCGTCGATCCATCGCCGCGACAACGCGGTGTCGGCGTCAACGGTGGACGGCTGCAGCGCCGCGCGGGTCACCGAAGCTCCCATCGCGTAGCGGCATATCTCGAGGGCCGCCACCGGAAACGGGACACCGACCGCAAGTTCGGTGAGACCGATTGTCCCGGTGGACATGAACCGGATGTCGGCGCACATGGCGAACACGCAGCCGCCCGCAATGGCGTGCCCGTTGATGGCGGCGACTACCGGCGCCGGATGCTCGAAGACCGCAAGAAAGGCCTCGCTGAGCATGCCGACAAAACGGCCGGTGTACTCCGGGCCGCCGTCGATGATTGCCCGCAGATCGACACCGGCCGAGAAGCATCTGCCGGCGCCCGTGATGACGAGCGGACCTGCTATGCGGCGCATGGTTTCCACCACGGCCTCTAGCAAGTCCAGATCGAGGGCATTTACTGGGGCGTGGTCGAATCGGACTGTCGTCACGCCGTCGGCCGCGTCGACATCGATGCGAGATTTGTCAGCCTGCGGCATAGCCTGAACTTAGCTCCTGGTTGAGCTCGGCGCTGGCCTCCCCCGAACATCAGGAGAACATTAGGATCAGCGCAAGCATAAGCCTTGTAGAACCGCGGTACCGCATGAGAGCTTGGGCAGACCGGCGCACGAAGGGCTGCCCTCATGGATCCGAACCCGGACTACGACGCCAGTGACGAGCTGGAATACGGTTTCGCGGCATTCGCGTGGCTGCTCAGGGGCGTCTACCCGCCGCCCTCGTATGCACCGGACTTGGGAAGCGCCGGTGGCTAGCCCGGCTGGCCATACACTGCGACGACGACGCTGCGGTCCATGCTGTTCTCCGACCACACCCCGATTTGGGTATTGGCGCAGTTCGACATGATCGCGTAGTAGTCGGGCCGGTAATACCAATTGCGTATGACGTCAAGGCCGTTGATGGCCAGCGACTGGTTGATGGCTGTGGTCTCGGCGACCGTGCCGCGGTAGCCGGTGTTTTCGGCCCGGTCATGCGCCGTCGACCCGTCTGAGCCGATGTCGCCGTCGAGATCGCGATGGTTGAGCACGTCGATTGTGTGCTGCTGAGCGGCCAGCTGCAGCTGCGGGTTGATTCGCAGGGACGTCGTGCAGCCGGCCTGCTTCTTGATCGTGTCGACGTTGGTGACGACGCCGTTGTTGAGCCGCGAGTTGTCCGCGCCGGCTACCGGCGTGGAAAACACTGCGGAACCAGCCCACAAGATCACTGCGAGACAAAGGCTCGTATTCCTGCCACTCACAGCATCACCGGCCCTAGCGGATATTGGCGGCGAGATCGTTGGACATCGCATTGAGTTGCTGTGCCCATGTCCCCCAATCATTGCCGCCGCGGCGGCCCAGGTCGAAGTGGCCGTTGGTCCCGCCGGCGTCGCGATAATGCGCGTAGAACGTCGCGTTGGTGCCTTGGGCGATATCCGGTTGGCCGATCATCGCGGCCTGGTCGCTGGGCGCGCCGCTTCCCGGGCTGTAGATCCACAGCCGGGTGTTGTTGTTCACCAGTTGCTGGATGTGCTGGTTCGGGGAATGCCACTTCCAGCGACCCAGCTGGGGCAGACCCCACATCTTGTCGCTGTCAGCGCCACCTTGCTTGAGGCCTGCGGCGACCGCCCCGTCGACCCCGGTTCGTTCCGGAGCCAAAAATCCCGACAACGACGCGGCGTAGCGGAATCGGTCGGGGTGGAAGGTCGCCAGCGCCGCTGCGCCGTAGCCACCTTGTGCGGCGCCGACGACGCCGTGACCGCCGGGGGCCATGCCCTTGTTGGCGCTCAACCAGTCCGGCAGTTCACGGGACAAAAACGTTTCCCACTGCTTGCTGCCGTCTTGTTCCCAGTCGGTGTACATGCTGTAGGCACCGCCGGCGGGTGCCACCACCGAAACCCCTTTACCGGCAAGCGTGTTCATCGCATTTCCGGCGGTCACCCAGTTGCTGACGTCTGGTCCGGCGTTGAACGCGTCGAGCAAATACACTCCATGCGGTCCGTCTGCCGAAAAGCTCACCGGGATATCACGTCCCATTGCCGCGGACGGCACCATCAGGTTCTCGACGCCGGCGGCCGCTGACATTGCAGAGCTCAACATCGCTGAGCCGGCTGCCAGCACGACAGCGCATATCAGCCGCATCGGTACCGACAGGTGTTTCACATTGACCTCACTCATGGCTCACACGGGATCGAACTGCGACACCAGCCAGCGGTCACCGAACCTGTCAAGGCTCATGCGCACGCTGGAGTTGGTCTGGGTGGGCGCGTCGTCGCCGATCGTGGTGGTCTGATTGATGAAAACCACCACCACGGCGTGGTTTTGGGTCGCGGCAACCGAAGCCGCTGCCGGCACGGTAGCGACCGCCGAGATTCGCTGCTGTTTGGCGCCGGGAGCAACGACGTCGGTGACGAGCTGGGTGTACTGCTGGCGGAACCCACCGGTGAGGCGATCGGCGGCAGAAGTCAGGTCCTGATCGACCGTCTCCGGACGATAGGACAGCATCTTCACCGTTGCGTCGGTGGCTGCTGCAACCGACTGTTCGGCCGCCGTATGCGATTCACGTGCCATGACATCCAGCCATTTCAGATACCCGGCCCCTAGCGCCAGGATCAGCGCCAATGCCGGTACCACGCCCCGCGCTAGCAAGCCGGGCCGGTGGAGGCGGAGTACCTCGTTGGTCATGGCACGAACTCGACATTCGACACCTTGGCGCTATCACTGGAATTTTCGGAATTTCCGGACCCTTCCGTCCTTTCAACGGTTATCCGCAATCGCCATCTGCGCGGCTCTTGTTCTGGTGCGGCAGCAACCGTCGTGGTCTTCACCGACACCGCGACGATCACTTGCGCCTGATCTTTGGTGTCGGACACCAGCGCCGCCTCGGACACCGAGCCCTCCGATTTCGACTTCACCTGTTTGACCATATCGACGAACGGCTGCGACCGATGCTGGAAATCATCGTGAAACGTGCCGGTCGCTGAATCCAGGATCCGCTTGATGTCGGAGTCGACTTCGGTGTAGTCGATCGTGGTGAGATTGATCGCGGCCTGACGAGCGACCTGCACGTAGAGGTCGCGCCGCGCTTGCGCATCGCGGTCTTGGTGGACGCGGTATCCCAGCCAGCCGGTCAAACCGGCTAGTGCCGTGACGGCGGCAAGACCGAACGTGATCAACGCGCGGGTGTTCGACACCGCTGGGTGCGCATCTCTGTGCGGCTCTAACTGTTCGGCGGTATCAGCATGCTCTGCCATGTCTTGCCTTTCGGGTCATCGGCCAGGTCGGGCCGGGTGACGCGGCGGCCATCCGGTCCGACGTAATTTCCGGTGGCCGGGTCGTAGGGAATCGCGATCGGCGCAGGCGGCGTAGCGCCCGGTGGATATTGCGGCACACTCTGACCGGTCAGCGTCGCGTTGGGGTCGCCCTTCCAGTTGAGGCCGTCGTTGAGCGGGACATACTCCTCGTCGCTCTCGCACATTTCGGCGGTCGGGGCACGCTTGCCCGGCTTCGTCTCGCAAGGGGTGTTGCGTACGCCGCGAACATTCATGTCGGAGTCTTGCGGAATGCGGCAATACAGCTCACCGGCCGGACGGTCGGGATAGTCCTGGCGTGACATCGCCCGCTGCTGTTGGACGGGCAGAAACCCGGTGTTACAGGGCGGCGGCAGGTTGAGGTTGAGGTTGAAGTCGAGGTAAATGCCTTTGTAAGCCTGCTCACTGTCTGAGTCAGGCTGGGCGATCGCCGACATGACCGCTGTCCCTTGCGGAAACAGCACCAGCAGCTGCTCGAGATCGTTGCGGTAGTCCACCGCGATCTTGCCCACGGTCACGAGGTTGGCCAGCAGCACCGGCAGGGCAGGTGCCAACCGGTCGAACAGCGCCCTGCCTTCATCCAGCGCCGGCCCGGCTGTATTGAGCAGATCGGCGAAAGCCGCGTCCTGCGCCTTGAGTTGACCGGTAATCGAGTTCATCCGCCGTGCCCACGTCGCGATCGAATCCTTGGTCTGCACTTGGGACTCGAGCACGGGTGGGGACAGGTCGATCAGCTCTGCCAGCGCGTCGCTGGATTTGCCTGCTTCGATGGCCAACGCTGCCGATCCGTCGACGATGCGTGACAATTCCGGTCCCAGCCCGGCGACGGCCTTCGCCGATTCGTCGACGACTGTGCGCAGGTTGTCTTGCGGGATCGCCTGCAGCGCCCTGTTGGTGGCATCCAGCAGAGACCCGATGTCGACGGGAACCTGGGTGCTGCCGACCGGGATGACGTCGCCGTCGCGCAGCTTCAACCTGGTGTCCTTCCCCGGTTGCGGGGTCAGCTCGAGGAATTGCTCACCGACTGCCGAGCGGCTGTGTACGGCAGCCATTACATCGGCGGGGATCGCTATGTCGGAATTCAGCGATAGGACGGCACGCACGCCACGATCGGTGACATCGACCGATTTGACCGTGCCGACTTCGCTGCCGCGGTAGTTGACCACAGAGGTCGGGTACAACCCACCGGAGCTGGGAAGCTCGACAATCACGGTATATCGGCCGATTCCGAGCAGGGCAGGCACTTTCACAAAGCCGAAAGCCATTACACCGACGGCGACGGCGGTGACCGTGGCCAGGATCGCCAGCTGCGTCCAGACCCGGCGGGACAACCGCAGCGCGCTAACGCCAGACACGTCAGTACCCCCCGAAATGGTAGGGCGCGATCAACGGATTGGCCGCGGTGTACGGGCTGGGCATCTGGCCAATCGTGCGGCCCCACTGCAACTCGAGTTCGGTAAGGTTGCCCTCCCATCTGGTTCCGGTGAAGAAGCCGCTGTCGATTCGGCTCAAGGTCAGATCGAGAACGAGGGTGATGTTGGCGAAGTCACCCCGAAACCAGTTGGCGACGTTGCTTTTCACCCACGGATATGTCGACAGGAAATCCAGCCCCTTGGTGAGGGCAGGCCCGGCGTTTGCCAATTCCCGCAGCACCGGCGCGAGATTGCGGAAGTTCTCGGTGAGCGATTCTTTGGTCTGGTTGACCGTCGAGGCCGCGACCCCGCTGAACCTGCCCACCGCATCGATGGCATCGAGAAGCTTCTTTCGCGAATCCGACAGCACGGCCAATGCCTGCGGAATCGTGGTGAGCGCCTTGTCCACGGCCTGATCCTTCGCCGCGACTTGTCCGGCCAGCGAGTTGAGGCTCTCGGTGGCCGCGATGATGTCATCGGTCTGCGAGTGCACCTGGGCGATGAAGGTGTCCAGTTGGGTCAGCAGGCTGCGCATATCGTTCTCACGGCCCGCCAACGCGGTTGCGAATGCTTGGGTGATTTCCTGGATGTGGCCCAGCCCACCGCCGTTCAGCAGAATTGCCACCGACGCCAGGGTCTGCTCGGTGGTCGGGTAGGTAGCGGCTTTGGACAGCGGAATCACAGAGCCGTTTGTGAGTTCACCCTGCGGCGGCTCATCGGTGGGCGGTGCCAATTCGATATGCATGGACCCCAGCAGGCTGGTCTGCCCCACCTTGGCGGTGCTGTTCGCCGGCAGATGAACGTCACCGTTGATGCGCATGGTCACCAGGGCATGCCAGTCCTGTACCTCGATTTTGGTGACGTTGCCGACGTTGACGTCGGCGACCCGAACCCGGGTGTTGGGCTGTATGACGACGACGTCGGGCAGCTGGGCAGCGATGGTGTACGCGTCTTTGCCGGCCCCTTCGGTTCCGGGCAACCTCAGCGAATTGAGGCCGCGCCATTGACACCCGGTCGTCGCCGACAGGCAGGCAACGACCAGGCCCAGGGCGGCCACACGGCGCCTCACGGCACGCCCTCCGCCGGCGCTGGTGTCGGGGCGGGCGGCATCATCAAGCCTTGCAGTCCCTGGCCGGGGTCCGCCGACCGAGCGGCATCAGGCCCAGCGGGCGGCAGGTGCGGATTGAGTCGGTCTTCGCTGTACGTGATTTCGTTGGGCCGCGCCGATGCTCCCACAAACGGGTTGAGTCCGATCGGCGGGAAGTTGTACTGGCGGTTCTTGATGATCGGCGCCAGATATTGCTCGCACAATCTCGCTGACTGCTTCGCGCCCACGCGCGCCGCGGCTTCGATTGAGCCGCAGAGAAATTTGACCGTGTCGGCGAAATTCACAGGCGCCAGAATGCCGGTGACCGCGCTTTGTGCGGGCTGATAGATGTTCATGAAATTCTGGAAAACCGTGGGCGTGACATGCAGAATCTGTTTGATGTCTCCGCGGCTGTCGTTCATCGCGGTGGTGATCGCGTTGAGGTGGTCGAACGTTGCCCCGAGCGCCTCCCGATTGTCGGCGACCAAGCCACGCAGGTCGTTCACCGCCGCGTCCAACCCCTGCATCGCCTGAGCCCACTCGTCGGGCGTATTGGACAGCACCGTGGTGATATCGGCGAGATTCCTGTTGAAGGCGGCTAGCAACTCGCTGCTCGAGGACAGCGCGGTCACCAGCAGCTGCAGATTGCGGACCGTGCTGAAGATGTCCGTGCTGTGGTCGCCGAGCGCCGAAACCGCCTGCGACAGTTTGATCACCGTGTCTCGCGCGGTGTCCCCCTCGCCTCGTAGGTTGGCCGCGGTCGTGTCGACAAATTCGCCCAGGGCGCTGGGACCACCGGGTGTCGTCGGCTGCAACGAGTCGGTCAGCTTCTCCAACTGCTTGCGCAGGTCGTCCCATTCGACCGGAACGGCGGTGCGCTCTTGGGGAATCGTTGCTCCGTCCGGAAGTTTCGGTCCGCCGGAATAGGCGGGAACGAGTTGAATCGCCCTTGCGGTGACCAGTGACGGCGACAGGATTGCTGCCTTGGCGTCGGCGGGCACCGGGTACTGCGAGTCGACGGTGAACGTGACCTTTGCCGCATTCGGCTGCGGATCGATCTTCTCGATGGTGCCCACGGCGACGCCGAGGATTCGGACTTCGTCGCCGGTGTAGAGACCGTTGGTATTGGCGAAGTAGGCGACGTAGGTGTTTCTGGTCACCTGTTTCCACCATGAGGCGGTGGTTACGCCGACCCCGACCACCATGGTCACGACCAGGGCGATCGCTGTTGCGATCCGCACGGCGCGTGGATATTTCGCCATCATCGTCCCCCACTCGCAGGTACTTCGTTGGGTGCCGGCACGTAGATCGGCGTTGGTGCGGGCGCGGGAGTCGGGCTTGCCGGCGGTCCTGGGGGCGGTTCCCCCGGCGCTGCCGCGGGCGGGGGTTCCCGGTACGGGTAGCACCCAGGCGCGGGTAGCGGCACTGCGGGGGGCCCGCATGACTGCTGGCCGGGGTTGCCGGTGATCGCGTCGGGCAGCGTGCGTTTCGGCTCGCCGCCTTGCCCGGTGCGTGGATACGGCAACGGCAGTGGCGGCAGGCCGGGCGTGCCGGTGGGCGGGGCGACCAGTTCCGACGGGAGCAGCACGTTGGGATCGAGTCCGAGGTCGGAGAACGCGGCGTCGGTGAACGGCTGCACCAATTGGCCCGGTGCCAGGTTGACCAGTGATGCCTTGAAGAACGGCCCGGACCCCAGGACTTCGCCAAACGACATCGCATAACGCCGGAGCAGATACAGCGTGCGCTGTAGTTCTTGCTTGCGGTTGTCCAGGATCCCCAGCACGCCATTGAGCTTGTCGAGAGCGGGCTGGAGTTCCCTGCGATTGTCGTTGACCAAGCCTGAAATCTGGTGCGACGCGTCGGTGAGGCTGGTCATCAGCGCGTCAACGGAATTGCGTTGCGTCAGAAGTTCTCTGAGTAAAGCGTTCGCGTTGACGACAAGATTGGCGATCTGGTCGCTCCGTTTTGCCAGCACCGAGGTGACCTTGTTGGCGTCAGCCAGCAAGTTGCGCAGCGCTGCGTCGCGGTTGTCCAGGGTGCCGGAGAACCGGGCCACCCCCTCCAGCGCGACCTTCAGGTCCGGTGGGGTGTCTTTGAAGGTATCCGCCAACGTGGTGAGGGCCGAGGACAGCTTGGTGGTGTCCAGCGCGCTGATGGTGGTCGTCAAGTCGCCCAGCGCGGTGGGCAGATCGTATGGCGAGCTGGTTCGTTCCAGCGGGATCGTGGTGGTGAGCTTGCCGTCTCCTCGTGGGGTCAGTTCAAGCATCTTGGTGCCCAGTACCGTCTCGGTCTTGATCGCCGCCTCGGTCCGGTCACCAAGCTCGACACCGTTGTTAACCGAAAACTTCACCAATACTTTCTGGCCGTCGAGTTTGACGCTAAAGACCCTGCCGACTGACAGGCCCGAAACCCGCACATCACTGCCTGTTTTGATGCCGCCGGCTTCGGCGAAGTAGGCGGAGTAGTCGCTGGTGCCCTTGATGAACGGGATCTTGTTGTAGGAGAACACGCCGACCACCAGGGCCACTACGATCGCGATCCCGGTCACGCCGACCGCGACCCGGTTCCGCTCGGCAAGCGGCTTGATATCGGGCCGCTTCAGCCGCGACTTCAAAGTAGCTGCAATCGCGCTCATTTCGGTGCGCACCGCCCGGTTACCTGGCTCACCAGCTTGATGAAGACAGGCTGGCCGTTCTTGCCGTTGACCTTCAGAATCGCGTCGCAGAGATAGAAGCCGAAGTAGTCACCATAAAGCCCGTTGCGGGCCAACACCTGATAGGCGTCGGGAAGCGTCTTGACCAAGTCGTCGACATAGTCGTGATCGGCCTCCACCTGCCCGGCGAACCGATCCGTTTGCACAACGGTGTCCTTGATCGGTTGGCGGGCCACGGTCAACAGGTCGGCAACCGATGATGCAGCAGCGTTGATATAGCCGATGCTGTTGGTGATCTGGGTCTTGCGCTCGGCCAGCGCTTCGACCAATTGAGACAGCTTGTCCAAGCCGTCCGAGAATTGCTTGTCCCGAGCGGAGAAGGTGTGCAGCACGGTGTTCAGGTTGGTGATCACCTCGCCGATGAGCTTGTCCCGGTTGGCCAGCGTGTTGGTCAGCGCGGACGTCTGGGCCAGCACCGAGGAGATGGTGCCGCCCTGGCCTTGGAACACTCTGAGCAGTTGGCCGGACAGCGCATTGACTTGATCGGGGTCCAATGCACGAAAGAGCGGCCGGAAACCGCCGATCAGCGCGTCCACGTCAAGCGCAGGAGATGTCCTGGTCAATGGAATCGTCTGGCCCGGCTGCAGTTTCCGTGTCGGGCCCGGCCCTGCTTCCAGCGACAGATAACGATCGCCGATGAGGTTCTCGTAGCGAACCGCTGCTTTGGTGCCTTCGGTGAGCGTCAACTTCTTGTCGATTGCGAAGTCGACCGTCACGGTTCCGTCTTTGTGCAGCTTCATGCCTTTGACCTTGCCGACTTCGACACCGGCGATGCGGACGAAGTTGCCGCCCTTGAGGCCGGACACGTTGGTGAACACCGCGCTGTAGGAGGCACGTGTGTCGAACCTGAGCTGCCCGAACACCGCGATTAAGACGAAAACGAAGGCAAGGCAGACAACCGTGAACAGCGCCACCCGCATCGCGGTGCGCAATGTGTCCCGCCTCATGGCTGTTCCTGACTTGGTGTCACGGTGACGTCCTGGCCGTAGTCGGGTGCGCCGTACGGCGGCGCGCCCGGATAGGCCGGCAACGGGCCAGGTGCCGGGCCGCCCGGGTAACGAATCCGTGGCGGTTCAGGCGTCCCCTTGGTGACCGGGAAGTAGTTGGCGATGCCTGGGAAGCCGATCCCGGGGTTTGGCCGAATATCAAGTCCGGTACCGAACCCGGTGTCGGTGACCAGATACTTGACCGGCAGGTTTTTGCTGACGTCCGGCAGCGACCCACAGCTGGGCTTGCCGCCCGGGCCGCCCTTAGCCTGCACGATCGGCAGGTTGTCGGGATAGCGGTAAGGGTCGTCGCCGAATAGCAGCGCCGCGTCCATGATCACCGATTTGCCGTTGCCTCCCAAGGCGGCTCTACCGCCATGGTCGAGGAACCATTGCGCGCCCTGGAAGAGGCAGGTGTAGGTCGGCGAATACTTGTTCAGCAGCGAGAAGGTCGGCTCCACGACGTTGATCGCGCCGACCAGATTCGGCTGATTTGCACCGATCGTGTCGATACCCGAATTGGCGAACCCGATCGCAGACAGGAGCAGTTCGTCGAGCGCCTTCTTGTTGCTGGTGATCGTTGCGCTGGTTGTGGAGAACGAATCCAGAAGCGAGAGAATGTCTTGTGCTGCATCCGAATACGCTTGCGCGGTCTTGTCGAATAGCTGCCAGTCCTGTGCAACCGTGGACATCCTGGGGTTCACGGTGAGCAGCGTTCGATTCCCCGCAGTGATCGCCTGTCCTATGCGATCACCTTTGCCGCGCACGGCTTCTGCCACCGCCGAGAGCACGGCGTTGAGTTTCGCCGGGTCGATGGCGTGGACGATCGCCTGCAGGTTCTCGAACACGGTGTTGACCTCGACGGTCACGTTGCGGCTGCGCAATACAGCGCCGGGCGCTAATGGTTGCTGGCTGTGAGCCTGCGGAGGAACGACGAGATCGACGAACTTGGCGCCGAAGACAGTGCTCGATTTGACCTCTGCCTCTACGTTGCTCGGCAGGTAGCGAAAATCGTTCGGGGCTATCTTCAGCTTCAGCTTCGAGAGATTGGTGCCGGCCGAATCGGTGTAGGCCTCTACGGATGCGACCTCGCCGATCTGCACACCGCGCAGCTTCACCTTCGCCCCGTCCTCCATGACCAGACCGGCGCGGTCGGAGATGACGGTCAGCGGAACAGTCGTCCGCAGCGTTCCGGAGAACGTCATTGCGGTCAGCGCGCTGACGGCCACGATCACAACAAGCAGCACCGGTGCCCACCAGATCGGGTCGATCGCCCCGCGCCGGGGTGTGTTGTTCATGGTCCTCACCCCGACAGGTGGAAATTGCCGGACTGCCCGTACACCGACAGTGTGATGGTCAGCAAAATGAAAACGCCCGCGGTGATCGAGGTGCGCACCGCTCGACCGACCGCTTCGCCGACGCCGGCGGGACCCCCAGTCGCGGTGTAGCCGTAGTAGGTGTGCACCGACATCACGGCAGCTGCCATCGTCAACGCCTCGGTGAAAGACCACAACAGATCCGTCGGGTGCAAAAACGACGAGAAATAGTGGTCGTAGACGCCGCGCGACTGTCCGTAGATGATCGTCGTGCCGAACCTGGTGGCCAGGAACGACATCAGTACCGCGACGGTGTAGATCGGAATGACCGCGACAACCCCCGCCACAATGCGGGTCGACGCCAGGTAGGTGATCGGCCGGATGGCCATCGCCTCCAGTGCGTCGATCTCCTCGTTGATGCGCATGGCGCCCAGCTGCGCGGTTGCGCCGGCGCCGATGGTGGCGGCCAGTGCCACGCCTGCGGTCGCCGGGGCGATGAAGCGGACATTGAGAAATGCGCCCAGAAAGCCGGTGAGAGCTTCGATCCCGACGTTGGACAAGGTGTTGTAGCCCTGCACGGCGATCAGGGCGCCGGTGGTAAGGGTCAGAAATCCGACGATGACCACCGTGCCGCCGATCACCGCCAGTGCCCCGGTGCCCATCCCGAGAACGGCGATAAGCCGCAGCACCTCACCGGGGTAGCGCCGGACGGCGTCGGCGGTGGCTGCGAGTGCGTTGCCGTAGAAGGCGGTCTGCTCACCCAGGGCGCGGGTGGCTTCGACCATCCGGGTGAATGTTTCGTTGACACGGCTCGCACGGCTGTCCGGCCCTGCTTTGGTTTTCGCATCAGTGGCCTTGCGGGCGGGCGCGCTGACTGCGATGACTTCCCGCTCCTCGGCCATCGTCATGGCGCCACCTTGACACCGAATGCGGTGGCCAAGATGTTGATCAGGAACAGGGCCATGAACGCGAACACCACAGTCTCGTTGACCGCGTTGCCCACAGAGGTCGGTCCGCCGCCGACGGAAAGTCCTTTGTAGCAAGCGATCAGGCCTGCAGACAGGCCGAAGAGCAGCGCCTTGACCAGCGAAACGATCACCTGCGGAAGTCCGGTGAGCAGCGTCATCCCCGCGACGAATGCCCCCGGTGTGACGTGCTGGACAAACACGACGAAGAAATAGCTTCCCGAAAGTCCCACGACGGCCACGACCGAATAGAGCATCAGCGCAACGAATGTCGCCGCGATCACGCGAGGCACTACCAGTGCCTGGATTGGGTTGACGCCGATGACTTTCATTGCGTCGATCTCCTCGCGGATGGTCCGTGCCCCCAGGTCCGCGCACATCGCGGTGGAACCCGCACCGGACACGACGATCGCCGTGACCACTGGGCCCACCTGGGTGACGGAGGCGAGCGCTGCACCGGCACCGGACAAATCGCCGGCGCCGACCTCGATCAGCACGATGTTGAGCGTGAAGACGATGAGCACGGTGTAGGGAATCGACAGCACAAGGGTCGGGACGATTGACACCCTGGCCACGAACCAGATCTGGTCGATCAGTTCGCGCCAGGCGAAGGGCCGGCGCAATGTGGCGGCGAAGGTTTCGCCTGCGAGAACCACAAAGTCGCCGACTGCGGCAGCGGGTTTGGACCAAACCGCCCCTGATTCCGCGTGCGTGGCTGAAAGTGCCGACATCGAATCACCCGGTCCGCCGCCAACTCAACGCCCGTGCAACAACTTTAATTTGCTGCACGAGACCACTTTGCGGTTGCACCAAGCTGCCAGACTGCCTCTTGACCAGAACAGACGAGCTGAGCAGCGGCGGCGATTCGGCGGCCGCGACGACCTTCATGGCGTTTGCTCGCCATGCCGGTTGTGGATACGGCTCATCGTGCTCCTCGCTGGTGTCGGGGGTCTGGCTATGTGTGGTCAAAGACGCGCGCTGTGGCACGATGCCGCTGCTTGGCTGCACACATAGATCACGCGGGAAATCTATTGGTCGGACGTTTCTTGTCGAAGGTTTGGAATCAACCAGAACAAATGTGGATAGACCGCCAATTCGCGCTGCGACATTCAGCCGTCGACGAACTCACTCGATTCTCACCGTGACCGTGTGAATAGCGTTGCCGCCGTACCCAAGACGGTTCCATTCCGGCCGATCGGGCTGGGTGCGGCCGGCGAGGTCGGTCGCCCTGGCCCGCAAGGTGGTCGGCCCGGCCGTTTCACATCGCGCCAACAACTCCCACCACTGCCAGCTGTGCCGGCGCCGTTCGCCGATCAGCCGAGCCGGTTGCCACGGCGACTCTCCGATGCAGACGTCGACGCGATCGATCGCCGCCGCGCCTGACCATGCAACACCTCGGACCACCAGCTCACCGGCGGGCACCGATACGCCATCGGCGGGTTCGGCGATCACCGAGCGAACACGCTGCAGCCGAACCGGCTCACGAACGACACCGTTGTCGCGTGGCCATTCGTACTGGTATCGCTCGGTGTGGAAATAACCTTCGAACGACTGCCCGATCACCTCAATTTCGGTGAGCCACTTGACCGAAGCCACCGAATACCAGCCCGGGACGACAAGCCGCACAGGGCGGCCATGCTGCAGCGGCAATGGCTCGCCGTTCATCGCGTAGGCGACCAGAGCGCCAGAATTGTAGGCGTCAGCGATCGACAAAGCCCGCTCGAATCGCACCGGGGTGGTTAGGTTGTCGACCAGTCCGGCGTCGGCGCCGCGGAAGACGACATCGTGAGCGCCGGCCGTCAAACCCGCCCGGTCGAGAATCTCCGCCAGCGGGACGCCCGTCCATTCGGCCGTGCTTGCCGCTCCGAAACGCCACTGCTCGCCCTCAACGGGCGGGTCGAACTGAATCCGGCCATTGCCCGCGCATTCCAGCGTCGAAACCAGCGACTGAGACGGCATGCGTTTCAGATCATGGACTCCGAACCGTAACGGTCGCTCGACCAGCCCGGTCACCGTCAATTCGTACGCCTCGGGATCCAGAGCCGGCGCAGGGAAGTGGTTGCGGACATAGAAGTGCGAGATTGGCATCACCACACTTCCGATCAGCGACGGAAGGGATGTCTCACAGTTGAGCGGGTCTTTTCGGTGCACAATCAGCCCGGCATTGCGGCCGTCGGCTGCCACCGGCGGTCCGTCGTCGTCCCCTGACGACGAGGGCAGGCCGCAACTTTGCCATGACTCAAAGCCCCCGATTACATCCGAGACATCGTCGAACCCTGCCGACCGCAAGACACTCGCCGCCACCATCGAGCGGTAGCCACTCGCGCAGTAGATGACTACGGGAGCCGCCCGGTCCAAGTCGGCCATCACACCGGTCAGCACGGGCAGCGGGATGGACCGCGCGCCGGGGATCGCGCCCTGCGCCCGCTCCGCCGGGCTGCGGATGTCCACCAGCTGCAGGCGTGGTTCCCGCCCGCGCAACTCGGCAAGTTGGTCGATGCTCAACCGCGACGAAGTTTCGACGAGTTCGGGCCGCTGGGTGAAAACCTGTTCCAGGTCCCGTATTTGACCAATAACCCGATCGAATCCCACCCGGGAAAGCCGCGTGGTGGATTCGCGCGCCAACGTCGGGTCACCGACCAACACGATGTCGCGGTCCGGCGATAAGACGACCCCGGCCCATTCAGCGAAACGCCCCTGCAGCCCGACGTTTATCGCGCCGCGCAGGTGTCCGGACGCGTAATCGCCCGGCTCGCGGCTGTCCAGCAGGATCGCCCCGGCCTGCGCGTATTTGCAGATCTGGTCGATATCCAGCAGGCGTGGACACCCATGTTCGTCGAGCAGCGGGTGCTGCTCGCGATTGCGGCGAGAAGTGAACTCGAAGTACGGCGGCCGGAGCGGCTGTGCTTCGGTGACCGCAACGACGAACTGGTCGACGTCGCTTATGTTTAGCGCGTAGTTGGTGCGGCGCTGGTCACCGATCGTTGAACTGGTTTCGCTCGACAGTCGCCGCCCGCATAACGACCCGGCACCGTGCGCGGGATAGACCCGCGTGGCATCGGGCAGCTTCAGCAGCTTGTTGTGCAGCGATTGGTAGAGCGCCCGGGCCAGTGCGTCCGGCGACAATCCTGCGGAGGTCATGAGGTCGGGGCGGCCCACGTCACCGACGAACAGGGTGTCGCCGGTGAGGACTCCGTACGGCAGATCATCGTCGGCGTGCTCGTAGACCACGATGCAGATCGATTCGGGGGTGTGGCCCGGGGTCGCCAGAATCTGCAGAGCCACTTCTCCTAAACAAATTCTCTGGCCGTCGCGCAATGGTTCGATCGGGAATTGCACGTCGGCCTTCTCTCCGTAGGAGATCACCGCTCCGGTGGCCGCTGCCAACTCCAGATGGCCGCTCAAGAAGTCGGCATGGATGTGCGTTTCAATGACCCGTTCAATGTGCAAGCCGTGTTCGGCTGCTTCGCTCAGGTAGGTGTCGACGTCGCGCCGCGGATCCACCACCACCGCACGGCCACTGGTCTCATCTCCGATCAGATAAGAGGCTTGCGACAGGCAGGCAAGGTAATGCTGCGAAAATATCATTGCGCTCCTCTGTCCGCTCTATGGACAAACTGTCGCGCTGTTCGGCCGTCGATACGGCCTGAAATTTCTGGCGCTCAACCCCTGGTACTGGCTCGGCGAACGCTATTACAAAGCGCAAGCTGCGCTTTCGATGACCAGGTGGCCGCAGATGATTTGAAATCATCCTGAGTCTGAAAACGCCGTCTCCAAGACCCCGATCTCAAGCGGCACGGGTAAGCGAAATACCATTCCCGGTGGCGGCGAAGCTGGCGCCGCATCTGCATGCTCGGGCGGTGACGATGGGTGAAACGTTGACCGTGGAAACCCCGCGGTCCGGGGTGGCAGTACTGCAACTGAATCGGCCGAAGCGACTCAATGCGATCAACCAGGTCATGGTCGGCGAACTCACCGGGACATTGGCCGCGCTGGGCGCGGACACGTCAGTGCGGGCTGTCGTCGTCACCGGGGCCGGACGGGGATTCTGTTCGGGGATGGACGTGCGCGACTTCGGGCCGGGGCTGCTCGAGGCGACGGCCCCAGCAATCGATCGCCTGCGCTTCCAGGAAACGATGGCCTCGCTTCCGCAGGCGATTCGCGACCTGCCACAACCGGTGATCGCCGCCGTCAACGGGCCCTGTGTCGGCGCCGGGCTGGCACTGTGCCTGTCCGCCGACATCAGGATCTGTTCGACGGCTGCGACGTTCGGCAACGCCGCGATCCTGCTCGGATTGTCCGGCGCGGAGATGGGCATGAGTTATTTGCTGCCACGCATTGTCGGTGCCGGCGTCGCCGCCGACTGGATGCTGACCGGGCGTACGGTCTCGGCCGAGGAAGCCGACCGTCGTGGATTGGTGAGCCAACTGGTGGAGCCTGACCAGTTGGGCGACCGTGCGCTTGAAATCGCCACGCAAATCGCCGAACTCACTCCGCTGGGGGTGCAGCTGACCAAGCGAGCAGTACAGGTCAACATCGACGCCGCAGGGCTGGCGTCGGCGCTGGAGCTCGAGAACCGCAATCAAGTGCTCAGCCATGCCACAGCGGAAGCGGAGGCCCTGCGCAAGAAGTGGTCGTCCGCGACGGGCGCTGCCGACAGCTAGGATCGAAAGGATGCGCGATGGCATGGGATTTCTCAACCGACCCTGAATGGGCGGAGAAACTCGCGTGGGTTGACGATTTCGTGCGTTCGGAATGCGAACCAATCGATCTGATAGTCAAGGAGTCTCACGATCTCAACAACCCGGTCCGGCAAGCCCTGATTCCGCCGCTGCAGGAGATTGTCAAGGACCGCGGGCTGTGGGCCACCCACCTGGGTCCACATCTCGGCGGACCGGGATACGGCCAGGTGAAACTGGCGCTGCTCAACGAGATTCTTGGTCGGTCAGAGTGTGCCCCAATCGTTTTCGGCTGTCAGGCACCGGATTCCGGGAACAGCGAGATCCTGGCCCACTATGGCACGCCCGAACTCAAGAAGCGCTATCTCGAACCGCTGCTGGACAACCGGATCGTGTCGTGTTTTTCGATGACCGAGCCGCAGGGTGGATCGGACCCAAAGGTGTTCACCACTCGCGCCGTGCAAGACGGCGACTACTGGGTGATCAATGGTGAGAAGTGGTTCTCGTCGTTCGCGTCGTTGGCCTCGTTCTTCATCGTCATGGCGGTGACGGATCCCGACGCCCCGCCCTACCAGCGGCATTCGATGTTCGTGGTGCCGGCCGAGACGCCGGGTATCAACGTGCTACGCGAGGTCGGCCTGGGGTATCAGCAGCCTGGCAGCGGGCGTGAAGGTTATGTGCGCTACGAGAACGTCCGGGTCCCGGCCGACCACATGCTCGGCCCGCGGGGCGGGGCATTCGTCGTCGCGCAGACCCGGCTGGGTGGCGGGCGCATCCATCACGCGATGCGCACTGTGGGCCTGGTGCGGCGGATCTTCGACATGCTCTGCGAGCGCGCGGTGTCCCGGCATACCCAGGGCCAGATGCTCGGCGACAAGCAGCTGGTCCAACAGATGATCGCCGACTCCTGGATGCAGATCGAGGCGTTTCGGCTGCTCACCTTGCAGACTGCGTGGAAGATCGACCAGCGGGGTGACTACAAGGCGGTTAGGGCCGACATCTCCGCGGTCAAGGCAATGATGCAGAACGTGTTGCACGACGTGTCATCTCGTGCGCTGCAGCTGCACGGATCGCTGGGCACCACCCATGAGATGCCGTTCGTCCAGCACCTGGTCGAATCGTTCGTGCTGGGTTTGGCCGACGGCCCTACCGAGGTACACAAGGTCACGCTGGCGCGGCTGCTGCTCAAGGACTACAGACCCTCGCCTGATGTGTTTCCGTCCGAGCACCTGCTGCGTTTGCGGGAAGCGGCCGAGGCCAAGTTCGCCGACAAGCTCGCCGGAATTCCGCGAAGTTGAACAGTCAACGCAACCAGCCGATCTCGCGGAGGAAGGACTGTGTGTGCGCGATGCGGCCGGTCAGCGTCTTGGCGTCGCCGGTGCACAATATGAAAGCAGTCTGGGTGATCAGTTCGATGTCCTCGGTGTCCACTTTGGCGAGATCAAGTGCGCCCGCACCGGGGGTAGCTACCGGATTGGTCGGTGCCGCGGCGTTGACCGCGATGCCGTCGTCGTAGAGTTCGGCCGCAAGGCTTTTCGTGAGCCGGTTCAGGGCCGCCTTCACCGTGCCGTAGATCCCGAATCCGGCGGTGCGGTCGAAGTCGAAAAACGGTGGGCCCTCGGGCAGATCGCCGCCGACCGAGGTGATGTTCAAGATCCAGCCTCGGCCACGTTCACGCATGGCCGGTATCGACAGTTGGGACAGGTGCAGCGGGGCCAGCACGTGCATCTCCATCATCAGCCGCACGCGCCGCTCCGGGAATTCGTCGAGCGGCCGCAGGAACGTCACCGCTGCGTTGTTGACCAGAATGTCCGGTGCGCCGACGCGCGCGACCAACTCACCGAACAGCCGCTCACGGTCCTCGGGTTTCGACAGGTCGGCTTGAATGGCGACGGCCGATCCGCCGCCGGCGGTGATCTCCGCGAGCGTCTGCTGCAGTGATCCTTGGTATTTGGGGTCAGGTTCCATGGTGCGGGCGGTCAACCCGACGGTGGCGCCTTCGGCGGCCAATCGGAGTGCGATCGCCTTGCCCAACCCGCGGCTCGCACCGGTCACCAATGCGATCTTGCCGTCACAGTTTCCCGTCATCCGCGGCTGGCCTCCTTCCCGGGTCGACGGCGGACCTGTCGATCAACTAACCCTTGCCCATCGCCGCCGCGCTGGCTTGCGTCATCAGCCGCACGGCCTCGTTGCGGGTCATCGAGCCCAACATCTGGGCGGCGCCGCGGAGCTGTTTGCCGACGATCCACGTCGGACCGTTGCTGAGGTTGCTGAACGCCTCTGTGATGACTTCGTCGACGGCGCGAGCATCCGCCGGCGTCTCGTCTTCGGAGCTGAGTCGTCCTCTGCTGTACTCGAGCCGACGCAATGCCGGGGTGTCAGTCTTGCCGAGGACGAGGCCCAGCACGTCAACACCTTTGTCATGCAACTCAGCCCACAGTGCTTCGGCGAACACCATGTCGAACGCCTTGCTGGCGCTGTAGGCGACGATGTTCGGTCCCCCCACGAGGCCAGCACCCGAGCTGAACAGCACGATCCCACCCCGGCCCCGCTGCACCATCGCCGGGGCGAAGTGATGGCTCAGCTGCATCGGCACCATGCAATTGCGCCACACCATGCCCTCAGCCACGCCGATGGGGCCGGCCAGGAAGGGCGCGAAGTTGGGATCGGCACCCGCGCAGTAGACCAAAAAGCCGATGTCGAGGCCGTCGGTCGCATCTGCCACGCGGCGGGCGGCATCCGCACCAGCGAGATCCATTGCCAGGACCCGGGTTTCAACACCGGTGTGGGCGGTTATGCCGTCGGCAACCCTGTCCAGGACGGCTTGCCTGCGGGCCACCAGCACAACATTGACGCCGCGTTCAGCCAGCGCTTCGGCGAACGCCGAGCCGACACCCTCGGACGCGCCGGCGACCAGGGCCCACGGACCGTACCTGGCGGCGAATGTCATGATGGTCCTCCTACCGGCGCAACGCGCACGATGGTGAAATGCCGGCGAGCAATCCGCCATCCGCCATCGGTGTGCACGAGTTCGTCGTCGTAGTAACCGATTCCGTTCACACCGGAGTTGTTGTCAGCGGTCATGATCAGCGCGTCGACGTAAGTGCGAGCCACCGCGCGTTCCCCGTCGGCATCGATGACCTGATTGGTCAGCCGGTGCAAGGTATGGCCGGCCATCGCGTGCGCCTGCTGCATGAATTCGGTGACCGCGTCGACGCCGTTCCAAGCACCAATCTCGCCGTAGTCGAGCTGGCAGTCCTCGGTGAAGACAGTGCGAAATAGCGACCAGTCCCGGCGGTCTATCCCGGTTGCATACCGCACCAGCACATCAGCGATTTCCCGACGATCCTCGCGCTCGGTCATACGCAGGCTCCGTCCCGGTGGCTGACACAGTTACGCTAAGGCATGGCTCCTCGGGCTCCGCAAGCTGCACGACGAGGCTTCAACGAGACCGTCACCCGGCTCTGGAGCTTCGCGGCACCTGCCTACAACCTTCCGGTCCTTCAGCGGTGGGTCTACCGTGCGGCGCACGACGAAGTGATCGAGCACCTGGCGGCCCACAGCTCTCGTCGGATCGCTGACATCGCCTGCGGCACAGGGCTGCTGGCCGATCGCATCGAGCGCGAGTTGAAGCCCGACGAGATCTACGGGGTCGACATGTCCGATGGGATGCTCGCGCAGGCCCGGACCCGCTCAGCGCGGGTGCAATGGCTGAAGGCTCCCGCCGAGCATCTTCCGTTCGGCGACGGCACGCTCGACGCCGTCGTGAGCACCTCGGCGTTTCACTTCTTCGACCAGCCCGCGGCCGTCCGGGAGTTCCACCGCGTGCTGGCCTCCGGCGGGCTGGCGATGGTGGTGGCGTTGAGCGCGCGGTCACCGCGGCTGCAGGGCCCTGCCAGCAGCAGATGGAAACCCGCGCACCACGCGTCGCCGCCGGAAGTGCGGTCACTGTTCGAAAGCGCTGGTTTCACCGTCACCGAGCAGCACCGGCTGCCCCGACCGGTGTGGACTAAGTTGATCTCCGATTTGGTCACCGTCGGGACGAAGCCGTGAACCGGGCGAAGCAGCCGGAAGCGGCCGCCTGCGCTACCCGATGACCGCTGCGGTCGCCGACTCGATGGGCACGTCGGGCAGCAACGCCGTGGCGCCACCCACGCACACCGGTTTTCGACTAATTGTGGACAGGGCGGGGTATTGCCTCGCAAAGCGCGATCGAAGGTCAGACAAGGGTTGAGACGATGAGGATTCCCGGTGTGGGCACCGTAATCGGTGGCATGACGGGTGGGGCAATACAACTGCTGCAAGCCGGTGCTCAGGGCGCCGCAGACGCCGTGGGCGCGGTGCAGCTGCTTGCCAAGCCGGTGGTGCAGTCGGTGGCACAATCGACCAACCGATTGCTCGGGACAACCACTCCCGACCGCGCATCCACCGACCACACCGAGCCGCCGGTGCGTTGGCGAAGCGGACGACGCGTGCATCTCGACCTGGACCCGTTGTTGCCGTTCCCGCGCTGGCACGAGCATGCGGCGGCGGTGGAAGAACCGGTTCGCAAGATTCCGGGTGTCGCCTCGGCGCATATCGAAGGCGCGTTGGGTCGGCTGGTGGTCGAACTCACCGAGGGCGCCGACGCCGACGCCATCGTGGACGCCGTCGGTGAAGCGGTCGCGGCGGTGGCAGCCGAGTTGGCCTCGACGGCCGGGAAGTCGGCCCCGCGAACCGCGCCGTTTGCCGACCCGGGCAATCCGTTGGCGATCCTGGTCCCGTTGACCGCCGCAGCGTTGGACATCGTCGCAATCGGTGCCGCCGTTACCGGCTGGGTGGTCCGACTGCCCGCGGCACCGCGAACCACCCGGGCCGCGGCCGCGCTCATCAGCAACCAGCCTCGGGTGGTGTCATTTCTGGAGTCGCGGCTGGGGCGGGTGGGCACCGACATCGCGCTCAGCGCGACGACGGCGTCCGCCAACGGGCTGACCCAGGCGGTCGGCACACCCCTGCTCGACCTGGCCCAGCGAGCCCTGCAAATCTCCGAAGCAGTAGCCCACCGCGATCGGTGGCGAGGCCGCGAGCCCGAGCTTGCCTCGCCGAAGCGACCACAGGCGCCGGTTGTCCCGGTGATCTCATCGGCCGGCGATGGGGCACAAGCGCCGCGCCACAACTGGGCCGCCGCGGAGGCAGGTGAGGCGTCGCACGTCGTGGTCGACGGCGCGATCGACTCGGCGATCGACACCGCAAAGGGCTCCATGGCCGGACCGGTGGAGGAATACGCCGCACAGGCCGCCAACGGCTCGTTGGTGGCGGCGGCGGGTGCTCTGCTCGCGGGAGGCGGCACCGAGGACGCGGCCGGCGCGATATTGGCCGGTGTGCCGAAAGCGGCGCACATGGGCCGGCAGGCCTTCGCCGCGGTCCTGGGCCGCGGCCTGGCCGAGGCCGGTCAACTCGTGCTCGACCCCGGGGCTCTGCGCCGGCTGGATCGGGTGAAGGTGATCGTCATCGACGGCGCCGCACTGCGCGGCGACGCCCGGGCGGTGCTGCACGCGCGGGGGGAGGCACCCGGCTGGGATGAAGACCGCGTCTACGAGGTCGCCGATGCGCTGCTGCATGCCGAACAACCACCCGAGCCCGACCCCGACGAGTTGCCGGCCACCGGGGCGCGCCTGAGGTGGGTTCCGGCGCAGGGTCCCTCGGCGACGCCCGCCCAGGGGCTCGAACGCGCCCAACTCATCGTCGACGGTGAACAGGTGGGCAGCGTCGAGGTGGGTTGGGAAGTCGATCCGTTCGCGGTCGCGCTGATGCAGACCGCACACCGGACCGGCGCCCGGGTCGTGCTGCGCCATGTGGCGGGCACCCAGGATCTGGCCGCCAGCGTCGCCGCGAGTCATCCCGCCGGAACGCCGCTGCTGCAGTTGGTTCGCGAACTGCGGTCGGATCGCGGCCCGGTGATGCTGATCACCGCACTGCATCGCGACTTCGCATCGACCGACACGTTGGCGGCGCTGGCCATCGCCGATGTCGGGGTGGCCCTCGACGATCCGCAAGCCGCAACGCCGTGGACCGCGGACATCATCACCGGCACCGACCTGGCTGCCGCAGTGCGGATCCTCTCGGCGCTGCCCGCGGCCCGGCGGGCCAGTGAAGCGTCGGTACGCCTGGCCCAGGGTGGCTCCACGCTGGACGGCCTGTTGCTGGTCACCGGCGAACCTCGCCCGACTAACCCGCTGGCCGTGCGGCGCTGGCTCAATCCGGTCAACGCGGCCGCGGCGACCGCGTTGGTTTCCGGCGCTATCTCAGCGGCCAAGGTGCTGCGGCTGCCCGACCCCACCCCGCAACTGCTGACCGCCTGGCATGCTCTGGACCCCGAGATCGTCTACGCGCGGCTGGCCGGCGGCGCGCGCCCGCTGGCCGTCGAACCCGGTACGGCGTCGTGGCAGCGATTTCTCGCGGATCTGTCGTACAACCCTTTCCTTGCGCCGTTGCGGGAGCCGGCACGTCGTCTTGCACGCTTGGCGGCAGCGACGCGGGCGGAGTTGGCCGACCCCCTGACCCCGGTGCTGGCGGTGGGGGCGGCGGCGTCCGCGATCGTCGGCAGCAACATCGATGCCTTGTTGGTCACCGGGGTGATGACGGCCAACGCCATCGTCGGCGGTGTGCAGCGGTTGCGGGCCGACGCGGCGGCCGCCGAGCTGTTCGCCGAACAGGACCAACTGGCGCGTCGTGTCATCGTCCCCGCGGTGGCGACCACGCGGCGTCGATTGGAGGCTGCCCAGCACGCCGAACGCACAGCCACCGTGCCCGCGAGCTCGCTGCGGCCCGGCGACGTGATCGACTTGGCCGCGCCCGACGTCGTGCCCGCGGACGCGCGACTGCTGGTCGCCGAGGACCTCGAGGTCGACGAGTCGCTGCTCACCGGTGAATCGCTGCCGGTGGACAAACAGGTGGAGCCGGTGGCCGCCGCCGACACCGAGCGGGCCAGCATGCTGTTCGAGGGCAGCACCATCGTCGCCGGGCGGGCCCGGGCGATCGTCGTCGCAACCGGCAGCGCGACCGCGGCGCAGCGCGCGATCTCGGCTGTCGCCGATGTCGAGTCGTCGGCCGGTGTGCAGGCCCGGCTGCGGGATCTCACCGGCAAGGTCCTTCCTCTCACGCTGGCCGGCGGAGCGGTGGTCAGCGGATTGGCCCTGCTTCGCCAGGCATCCCTGCGTCAAGCGGTGGCCGACGGCGTTGCGATCGCGGTGGCCGCGGTGCCCGAGGGTCTGCCGCTGGTGGCCACCCTCGCTCAGCTGGCTGCCGCGCGCCGGCTGTCGGCGAGCGGTGTGCTGGTCCGCGCACCCCGCACCATCGAAGCGCTGGGGCGGGTCGACACCGTGTGTTTCGACAAGACCGGCACGCTCACCGAGAACCGGCTACGAGTGGTGCGCTCGGTGCCCGCCGGGACCAGCCCGCACGGGCCCTTCCCCGAAGCCGCCGATCCGCAGGCCGCCGAGGTGTTGCGCGCCGCGGCGCGCGCGTCCACCCGGCCGCACGATGGACAGGGCCACGCCCATGCCACCGACGAGGCCATCCTCGCCGCGGCGAGTTCTTTCAGCAGCCAAGGCGATTGGACTGTGCTCGCGGAGGTGCCATTCGAGTCCAGTCGCGGCTATGCCGCCGCGATAGGAACAGCACGGGCAGACGGACAGACGCCGTTGTTGATGATCAAAGGCGCGCCGGAGGTCGTCTTGCCGCGCTGCCGGTTCGATGGTTCCGACGGCGACCGAGACGACGCGGAGTCGTTGGTGCACAGCCTCGCCGAACAGGGTTTGCGGGTATTGGCCGTGGCGCGACGCCAGTGGGACGGTGACACGGCCGATGACGACGACACCGACGCCGACGCCGTCGATGCTGCCGCGCACGACCTGGAGCTGATCGGGTATGTCGGATTGGCGGATACCGCACGGCCGTCGGCGCGCCCGCTGATCGAGGCGCTGCTGGATGCCGAGCGCAAGGTGGTGCTGATCACCGGCGATCACCCGGTCACCGCGCGGGCTATTGCCCGCCAGTTGGGTCTACCGCCCGACGCCCGGGTGGTCACCGGCGCCGAGCTTGTCGGCCTCGACGAGGAAGCCTGCGCCCAACTCGCCGCCGACGTTCAGGTGTTCGCCCGCGTCAGCCCCGAACAGAAGGTGCAGATCGTCGCCGCGCTGCAGCGTTGCGGGCAAGTCACGGCGATGGTCGGCGACGGCGCCAACGACGCCGCCGCCATCCGGATGGCCGACGTCGGTATCGGGGTGAGCGGTCGCGGCTCTTCGGCTGCCCGCGGCGCCGCCGACATCGTGTTGACCGACGACGATCTGGGGGTGCTGATCGACGCGCTGGTCGAGGGCCGCGGGATGTGGGCCGGGGTGCGCGACGCGGTGACTATCTTGGTCGGCGGGAACGTGGGTGAAGTGCTCTTCACCATCATCGGAACAGCATTCGGCGCCGGGCGGGCGCCCGTGGGAACACGTCAGCTGCTGCTGGTGAACCTGCTCACCGACATGTTCCCGGCGCTCGCGGTGGCGGTCACCCCGCAGTATCCACAACCCGAGGAGACCGAGGCGGGACTCGATCGGGAAGCCGAAGAAGCCGAGCGGAGGCACCAGCGGGCGATATTGCTCGAGTCGACGCCGTCCCTCGACGTGCCGCTGCTGCGGCAGATCGTCAGCCGCGGTGCTGTGACCGCCGCCGGCGCCACCGCGGCATGGGCCATCGGACGCTGGACCCCGGGCACGGAAAGACGAACGGCCACAATGGGTTTGACAGCCCTCGTGGCAACCCAGCTGGCACAGACGATGCTGACCCGCCGACACAGTCCGTTGGTGGTGGCCACCGCGCTGGGCAGTGCGGCGGTACTGGTGGGCATCGTCCAAACACCTGGTGTCAGCCAATTCTTCGGCTGCACGCCGCTGGGTCCGGTGGCGTGGACCGGGGTGCTGGGCTCCACCGCCGCGGCCACCGCCGTCTCAATACTGGCGCCCAATTGGCTGATCAAAGTAACCGAAGCCCAAACACCGACCATCGGTGACGAGGCGCAGCCACAGCAGCCTCGGCTGCGGGTGGTCAAGTAGTTCGATCGCCACTCAGGTCGGCAATTCGTGTCGTAGCACCTTGCCGGCCGGGTTACGCGGGATGGCGTCGACAACGCTGATATCGCGGGGTTGCTCGAATCGGGAAACTTTGTCTTTCAAATACTCTCGGATTGCCTCTTTGTCGATGGCGGCGCCCGGCCTGGGCACGACGAACGCGGCCAACCGTTGACCGAATTGCTCGTCGGGCACCCCGACGACGGCGATGTCGACGATGTCGGGGTGCTCGGCGAGCGCGTTTTCCACAGCGCGGGGATAGACGTTCTCTCCGCCCGAGATGATCATGTCGTCGCTACGGCCCACGATGAACAACTGGCCGGACTCATCGAAATAGCCCATGTCCCCGGTCCCGGTCATGTTGTCGATGACGTCCTTGCCCTCCCCACCGGTATAGCCTTCGAACGTCAACTCGCCGCCGACAAAGACCCGGCCGATCACATGCGGGCCCACCGGCCGGTCGTCGTCGTCGAAGATACCCACCGAGCAGCCAATCGACGGCCTGCCGACCGTCTCGGGATTCGCACGCAGCTCGGCCGGGGTAGCCAAAGCGCCAATCCCGACCTCGGTGGAACCGTAGCCGTTGTAAAGGACGTCGCCGTAGGCGTCCATGAACCGTTGCACCAAACCGGGCTCGAGCCGGGCACCACTGGACAACACGACGCGCAGCGCCGGCACCGGGTTTCGCGCACGAACAGCTTCAGGCAGCTCAAGGATGCGCGCCAACATCACCGGAACTACGGTCAGCGCATCGGCGCGATACAAGGATGCCTGGGCCAGCACGGCCTCGGCATCGAACCGTCGCCGGGTCAGTATCGTCCCGCCCAGACCCACGGTCAGTATCGTCATGCCCAAGCCCAGCCCATGAAACATGGGTACCGCCACAGCAATTCGAGATCCGACGCGCAGTCCGGTGCGATCGAGTATCGTGACGCCGACACCGAGCACCCCCGGATTGATTCGAGGTGCGCGAGGCACACCCTTGGGTTTTCCCGTCGTGCCGGATGTGAGCAGTACGATCCGACCCGCCCGCGCCACCTTGGGCCGCGAATCATGTTGCGCGGGTTCAACAGTCTCCGGGTCGACGATGATGGCTGAGGCGTCGGCGGCCCGCACCCGCTCGCTGAATTCGCCGTCGCAGATCACGGCTTTGATGTCGTGACCGGTCAACGCCGCGGCCAGCCCATCGGCACGGAATTCGGTGTTGATGGGAACGACGTCGCCACCGACCAATGCGGCGGCGAACAGTGCTTCGACGAAACTCCGGCCGTTGCGGCACATGACCCCGACTGCCTGGCCGGGTTTGACACCACGGCGATACAGCTCGGCGGCAAGCGCTTCGGTTCGTTGCGCCAGCTCCCGATAACTGATAACGCCGTCGTCGTCGACGACCGCGGTTCGGTCGGGCCACCGCGCCGCGACGACCGCGAGCAGCGTAAAAGGATTCATGCCGCCTCGGCGCACCTCGCTCACCAGCCGGACCAAGGCCATCGGCCCCGGGAGGCGAAGCAGGTGTGATTTCAGCAGCGCCCGGGCGGTCACGGTCACCACGTCAAAGGCGGTCATGGGTGTTCTCCATCGGAGTCGATGACGTTGCGGTACCAAATCCGCGCGGCCCGATCGACCGGACCGGCCAGCATCACCGAAGCGACTTCAGCGGGCCAGGTCCACACCGGCGCGATCGCGCGGGGACGTTCGATGATCGCTTTGGCGACGACGTCGGCGGCCTGGTCCGGATAAAGGCCCGGCAGTTTTCGCAGCAACGGTGTGGGCTCGATCATCCGGGTGCGAACCAGGGCGAAGTAGATCGAGGTGACGTCGACACCATCAGAATGCAATTCCGGTGCGACGCTTCGCAACCAGCGGTCGAACGCTCCCTTGGACGCTTGATAGACCCCCCACTGCGGACCGGGCGGGACCCGCACGCCGACGCTGGAGATGTTGACGATGTGCCCGCCGCGGTGACTCCGCATTGCCGGGAGCACACCCAATAGCAGCTGGATCGGCCCGAGATAGTTGACGGCGATGGTGCGTTGAAAATCGTGCGGCCGGTCGTACTGCTCATGCAGTGAACGCCGCAGCGACTTGCCGGCGTTGCTCACCACAACATCGAGCGCGCCGTGCTCGTCGTTGATCCGTTGCACCAGAGCGTTGATCGCGCTTTCGTCGGTCAGATCGGCCGGATAGGCGAACGCACGCCCGCCGCCCGCGTTGATTGATGCGGCGAGGTCGGCGAGCCGGTCCGCCGAGCGGGCAACCGCCAGCACCGTCGCGCGCGCTGCCGCGAGCTTGCGCGCGGTCGCCTCGCCGACACCGTACGACGCCCCGGTCACCAGCACGGTCTTACCGGCGACGACGTTGCGCAACTTGTCGAGATCCGCCACGCCGGCCGGGTTGGCAAGCCTGTCGACGGCTTTGGCGGCTTTGGCGGCAATGTTCATCAGCGACGTTGTTGCTCGATGAACCGATGGACCGCGGCGGCGACCTCGTGCGGGCAGTCTTCCTGCACAAAGTGTTTGGCCGGCAACAGCGTTACCTGCTCGGTGCCACTGGCCGCCTGAGCCTGCATCCCGTGGCGGCGCCAGCTGAGCATCCGGTCTCGTTCACCCCAGACGATCTGAACCGGATAGGGCGTGTCGTGCACGGCGGCCACATAGCGACGCTGGCTTTCGGCGGTGAGCTCGAAGCCGCGCATGATTTTCAGAAACGCCCGCCCGTCGTCGTCGCCGAACAATAGTGGCTTCCAGCACGAGATCTCGGCGATCGGCACCCCCCGGCTGACCCCGACCATCCGCATGATCGCCTCGAACGCACCGGGAATCCGCATCGATTGCAGCCAAGCTTCGCCAAGCCCGCGATGCGCGAACGGCTCCATGGGCCAGGGCCGATGGAAGGTCTCGACCGCGATGATCGTGTTGAGCACCGTCATCGACAGCACGCGATCCGGGACCGCGTGCGCCACCTCGAAACCCACTGGCCCGCCGATGTCGTGCACCACCAAATGGAACCGTTCCAGCTCGAGCGTATCGATCGCCGAGCGCAGCCACCGGCCAAGCCCGCTCCAGCGGTAGTCGGCGTCGTCCGGTCGTTCCGCCAGCCCGAGCCCCGGCAGGTCGACCGCGATACCGCGCAGGCCGTGTCGGGCGAGCGCCGGAACGACCTTTCGGTACAAATAGGCCGACGCCGGCACCCCGTGTACACACACGACCGGCGGCGCGTCCGGTGGGCCCTCGTCGAGCACGAACGACCTGATCCCACCCGCGGTGAAGACTCGTCCCGTGCGTCGGTACTGGTCGAGCAGCCGCGCCGTTTCACCCATGCTGGAAGTCTTGCAGAGGGCCGTGCCTCGGTCGGCCGCGGCTTCAGACGCTTCCTCCGTACTCTCGGTGAGGTGAGCGTTGCACCCGAACCGACCATCACGCTCGACGACCGTTTCGCCCGTGAGCTGCCGGAGTTGGCGATCCGCTGGAAGGCCGAGCAGGTTGCGCAGCCGCGATTGCTCGTGCTCAACGAAACACTGGCCGCCGAGCTCGACCTTGACCCGGCGTGGCTGCGAAGTCCCGACGGGCTGCGCTTTTTGGTCGGCAACCGCCTTCCCGCCGACGCAGACCCGGTGGCCCAGGCCTACGCCGGGCACCAGTTCGGCGGGTACGTTCCGCGGCTAGGCGACGGTCGCGCCCTACTCCTCGGCGAGCTCGTTGACACCCACGGCCAGCCTCGCGACCTGCACCTCAAAGGTTCCGGGCCCACGCCGTTCGCCCGCGGCGGCGACGGGCTTGCCGCGGTCGGCCCGATGCTGCGCGAGTACGTCGTCAGCGAATCCATGCACGCTCTGGGCATCCCGACGACCCGATCGCTGGCCGTGGTCGCGACCGGGCGCGTGGTGCAACGGGAGACCCTGCTGCCCGGCGCAGTGCTCGCCCGGGTCGCGAGCAGCCATCTGCGGGTCGGGACGTTCCAATACGCGGCGATGACCAAAGACGTGGGGCTGCTGCGCCGCCTCGCCGACTACGCGATCACCCGGCATCATCCAGGCGCGGTGGAAAGCGACCAGCCCTACCTTGCGCTGCTGGAAGCCGTGATCGCCGCCCAGGCGTCGCTGGTGGCGCAGTGGATGCTCGTCGGCTTCATCCATGGGGTGATGAACACCGACAACATGACGATCTCGGGCGAGACCATCGACTACGGGCCCTGCGCCTTCATGGACTCCTACGACGCGGCCACGGTCTTCAGCTCGATCGATTTTTGGGGTCGCTACGCCTACGGAAATCAGCCGGCCATCGCCGAATGGAACCTGGGCGCGTTCGCCGAGGCGCTGCTGCCGCTGCTCGCCGACGACCGGGAGCAGGCGGTGGCCGTCGCGGTGGAGTCACTCAAAGGTTTTCGCCCCAAATACGACGCGGCCTGGTCGGCCGGCATGCGCGCCAAGCTCGGCCTATCGGCCGACGCCGACGAGCTGGGCACCGAGCTGCTCGGGTTGCTCGAGCAGCATCGCGTCGACTACACCTCGTTCTTCCGCCACCTGAGCCGAGCCGCCCGCGGCGAGGCCGAGCCCGCGCGCGCACTCGTCGCCGAGCACGCCGCGTTCGACGACTGGTTGGCGCGCTGGCTGGCGCTGGATCCGGACGCCGACGCAATGGACCGCGTCAATCCCGTCTACATCGCCCGCAACCATCTCGTCGAAGAAGCTCTTGCCGCGGCAACCGACGGCGACCTGGACCCGCTCGAGCGACTACTGGCGGTGTTGGCCGCGCCCTATGACGAGCGGCCGGGCCGACAGCGCTATGCCGCTGCGGCACCGGAAGATTTCGGGCCATACCAGACCTTCTGCGGCACCTAGCACTAGACCGGTATCGACCGAGCTTGGCCCCGTCCCGCTGAAATACCAAGGCGCACCTGTGCCTAAGCGGATGAACAAGCTGGGCTCGGGTGGCGTGCCGGCGACAGGCAGCCTGCTGTCGCCCGACCCGGAATCCGAACGCGAAGCGCTGGCGGTCGCCGCAACCGCTTCGACGCGGCGTGCTTTGACCGCGCTGCAAGAACGCCAGAGCGATCAGCTACCGCGGCCGTCGTCGTCGAGGCCGGCACGCAACAACTGCCATGCCAACCGCCGGGCATCTGCGGCCCGCGCATGCATCAGTCGCTGGACCGCGGGGACGGGGTTGGGGTCGAGCTCTTGGCCTTCGACAACTGCGGCGTGGATCTCCTCGGCCACTCGAACCGCCATGACCGCCGCCTCGTTGATCCGGTCCAGGGCGGCGTGCAGGTCGTGATCCTCGATCAGCAGGTGCGCATTGCCCAGTTCGACGGAGAAGTCGCTCACGACTTGCCCGATCTGTTCGAAAATCGGGTTCATCGCGATTTCCCGCTCAGCGGCGTCCTCGATGCGCAGAACCCGTGCAGCCTCGTTCCACAGCATTGCCAGCATCCGGGTGTGCGCCGCGACGGCACGCGACACCTCGATCATCGCTTGCTTCTGTAGCCGCTCGAGCAGCTGTGTGCGCTCGACGGCCGCGTGCTCCCGCGCAGCGTCCATCGCGGCACGATGCAATGCCTGTTGGGCTTCCATCTCGGTCTGGTGCAACCTGCGCGTTATGGCGACCTCGCGGGCCGAACGTTCCTCGGCGGCGACGAACTGCCCGCGTAGTCGTTCGACGGCTTCGGCAGCGGTGCGCGCCGCGTAACGCTGGATGGTGATGGTCTGCCACAGCGCCACCAGCACCACGCCGAAGACGACCGCACCGAAGAACCACTGCGCCTTGGATTCGCTCGGGGCGGGACTGAGAAAGATAAACCAGACAATGGCGGCGCTGCCGACGATTCCGCAGGTCACCCAGCCGACGCTGCCCCACCCTCCCGGTAAGTCGGACCACCGCGGTGCACGGCGAGGCGGCTCGAGGCGGGGCGACGGCGGCGGCGCACCGTTGAAGTCGCCGAGCTGCCGAGGCCCGGCGGCCCCGCCGGATTGCATTACTTCAGTCACCTGCCTCCCCTCTCACCGAGCACACCGCGCAATGCGGTTCAGACTAGAGCGGTGCGGTCAAGGCGATACTCGTCGGCCCGCGCCGATCGCACCGGCGGGCCGTCACTCATGGTGTACGACGTCGGCGCGGACCGCTAATGTCGATTCGGTGTCACGTGGAGCAATGCCGTCGCAGCCCGCGCCGCACGACGGTGAGTCGTCAGTCATCGTCAGCCTTTCCGAGGCCGCCATCCACATGCATGTGGCCGCCATCGATGCCTTGCCGTCCGCACAGGACGCGACGTTTCACCAACGCGCCGACGTCGTTCTGGCCGGCATGCGCAAACTGCGGGCCGCGCTCACCGAAGCAGCCGGCCGCAGCCGATCCTCTCCGAGCGTGATCATGGCGCTCAGCGATGTTCGCCGGCGCTACGACCAGTTGATGAGTCGCGTGGCGGCCGCGCCCGGCTCGAGTCTTGGCCAACAGCTCTACGCCGCGCGTATCCACGCCAAACTGTCCACCCAGGAAGTGGCCAACGGTACCGGCCTGCGCCCCGAACTCCTCGACGACCTCGAGGCCGGCGAGATTCCCACCCACGAGGAAGCGGCCAAAGTCAAAAACCTGCTCGCGGTGCTCAGCGACGTGGCCGCAGACTTCGCCACCATCGACGACCGGCGAGTATCGGTCAGCTGAGGCATTCACCGCAACCCGTGAAATCAGTCCGCATGAACGGGTTTGCGTTCCACGCACGGCGGGAACTGAAAGGCCGGAGGCGGGAACGCCGCCGACCTGAGGGAGGACAAAATGGCGGACGACAAGAGCGGTCCCGGAGAGGCCGTCAGGGGCGTCGTGGAGGGCGCCAAGGGGCTGGCCAAAGAAGCGGTCGGTTCCGTCACTGGCAACGACGAGATGGTCGAGGAAGCCAAAGCCCAGCAGGACAAGGCCGAGGCTCAACGAGACGCGGCCAAAAGGGAAGCCGAAGCCGAAGCGGCGCGCGCCAGCGCCAAGGCCGCAGAAGAGCGTCAGAAGGCCAACCAGGACAACAACTAGACGTGTCGCCAGGATGGGCCCAGCCGAGAATCGCTGGGCTCATTCTTTATGCGTCCTTTATGCGCCATCGTGGGCAAAACGACGCGGCAAGTACGCTGGCCGCGTGAGCAGCGATCAAGTTCCCGGTGGTGTGGTGCACGAGTTGCCCCCGGACCTGCGTACGGCGTTGGTCGGCAATGCCACAGCACTGGCCGCCTGGAACGACATCACGCCGCTGGCGCGCAACGAGTTCATCTGTTGGGTCGAGGACGCCAAGCAACAGAAGACCCGCGAACGCCGCATCCGCCGGACCCAAGAAGAGCTGGAAGAAGGCAAGCGACGACCATGCTGCTGGCCGGGTTGCAAGCACCGGGAGCGCACCGGCCGCTGAGGCCCGTTATTTGGTCTTGACGGGCAACTTTGCCCATCCGCGCACACTGGAGGTGTGCGCCTTTCGCGCGTTGGCGTAGTCAACTTCCCAGTCGGTCCACCGCTTCAGCACCTCTTCGAAGGCCACCCGCGCTTCGAGCCGCGCCAGCGCCGACCCGAGGCAGAAGTGCAAACCGTGTCCAAAGCTCAAATGCCCACCCGTACGGTGGATGTCGTAGCGGTCCGGTTCGCTGAACCGTCGTTCGTCACGATTCGCCGACCCGTTGAGCAACAACATGTACGAGCCCTCCGCCACGGTGCGGCCGTACCACTCGGTGTCGCGGGCGACGTAGCGGGCCTGCACCGGTGATGGCGCCTCGTAGCGCAGCGTTTCTTCCACCGCGCCCGGAATGAGCGATGGATCGGCGACGAGTTCGTGTCGCTGGTCGGGATGTTCGCCGAGCAGCTGACCCATGAACCCGATCAACCGAGTGGTGGTTTCGTTACCGGCGCCGGCGATCATCGCGGTGTAGGCGAGGACTTCGGTGCGCTCGAGCGGACGCGACGATCCGTCTTGTTCTTCGACGTGCGCGTTGAGCAGCTCCGTCATCAGATCGTCGGAGGGATGCGTCGCCCGCCACTCGATGTATTCGGCGAACATCGTGATCGCATCTTCGAAAACCGTCGGGCTGACCTCGCCTCCCGGCCGCCGGTCGACCGCGAGGCGCTCGTTGTTGCGATCACGGATCAGCTGTTGGCCCTCCTCCGGGATGCCCAGCAGGTAGCCGATTGTCCGCATCGGCATGACCGCACCAAGATCGGCGACGAAGTCGAATCCGTCCAGATCGACAAGCGGATCCAGCGCGCGCGAACAGAAATCGCGCACCAAACCCTCCACCGCCAGCATCCGGCGCGGAGTGAAGACCCGCGACAGCAAGCGCCGGTGCAAGTCGTGCAGCGGCGGATCTTCGAACAGCAAGATGCCGGGCGGTACTTCGATGCCGCTGAACAGAATGTCGGCGGTGGTGCCGCGACCGGACCGGTATGTCTGCCAATCCGGAAGTGCGCTCGCAACGTCGTCGTAGCGGCTCAGTGCATAGAAGTTGTACTTGTCGTTGAAGTACAGCGGCGCCTCGTCCCGCATCCGCTTCCACACCGGGTACGGATCGTCGTCGATATCGATGTCGAACGGGTCGTAGTACAGCTGCGCAGTTTGGTTGCTGATCACTGGTCTACTTCCTACAGGGGTTGGTTCTCTACGCCGGGAAACAGCAGAGCCGCGGGCCCCGCGGTCGTCCAACCTTGCAGCTTCGCAACGAGGTGCGGTGCGAAAACCGCTCCGTAGAGCAAGTTTCCGATGACAACCACAGCAACGATGGACAGCACGGCAGATTGCAGCCGGGTTGAGGATCGCTTGTCGGCCCACATGTCGATGACATTGCGCCCCTGGGAATCCGTGCGTCCGAGCAGGTAGGTGAAGACCATCATCTGCACCCCCATTGCCAGGGCGTCGTCGATGGGGTACTGCTGCTTGGTCCCTTCCCATAGCCCCAGGCCGGGTATCACCTTGCCGTAGTGGAAAACTCCGAGTCGGGCCCCCAGGATGGCGTTGAACAGAAAAGCCCACACGAACCCGACGACGAGCCCAACGCTGAGCAGGGTGATCGGCCTGCGCCAGTGCATCTTCGAGCTCAGCCAACGACCGAGTACGGCGCCGATCACAGCAGGCAGCACGAAGTAGGGGATGTAGCCGATGGGCACCGACGAGGGCAGACCGCCCCACGTCATGTTCAACGGCCACCAGGACGGCATGCGTGGAATGGCCGGCGGGAACTGCGCGTAGTCCGCCCAGTCGTACGGTGCCTCGATCCACGAGAACGAGATCGCCGAGATGCAGAGCAGCAACAGCGGGTGCAGGCGTCGACGGCGGTAGCTCAGGTAGACACCGATCGCCACGAACGAGACCCCGCCGACGTAGGCGAAGGCGATGGCTGCTTTCAGCAGCGGCGTCAGCTCAGCGTTCATCGGTCGTAGCCCCGCGTACTTCCGGGTCGAGGTAGATGACCAGGCCGTATATCAGGACGATCAGTCCGATGAGTGTGCCGAGCACCACGACTACGCCCATAGCTGCGCCCCTTCCCGGATCGAAAGGATAGCGCACACTATCTTAAGATTGAAGATTGGTTGGCTCGAGTGCGCCAACAGCCGAGTTGGAGTAGCGAACAACGATGCCCCCAGGACCTTCCGCTCAGGCCACCCGCCGCCCGCGCGGCGCGCCGCGGACCTTGCTGCTCGACGCAGCCCGTGATCTGTTTGCCCGCCGTGATTACCGCAGCACCACGACGCGGGAGATCGCCCAGGCGGCCGGTGTCACCGAGCATCTGCTCTTTCGCCACTTCGGGTCGAAGGCCGGCCTGTTCCGCGAAGCCCTCGTCTTGCCGTTCACCAACTTCGTCGACGAGTTCGGTCAGACGTGGCGGTCGGTGGTTCCCGAGGAAACCGACGAGGAGGAACTGACTCGCCATTTCGTCGGGCAGCTCTACGACCTACTGGTGGAACACCGGGGCCTGCTCGTGACGCTCATCGCATCGGACACGCTCAGCGATGACGAGATCGCTGAGGCCGGGATCGCCGACATCAGGCATGCGCTCACCGTGCTCGGCCAAATCAGCGCCGAGGGAATGCATCTGCGGGGACTGCGGTCAAGCCAGCCGGACCTGCCGGCGCGCTCGACGGTCGCCATGATCGCCGGGATGGCCGCGCTGCGTTCGGCCTACTCCGGAGCCGCGCAGCCGTCGCGGGAGGCGATCGTCGAGGAACTCGTCCAGGCGATCCTGCACGGCTTCCTGCACCGCAACGACTGAGCGCATCAGACTTTGATCGACGGCAGCAGCCTGGTGAGAGTCCAGAGTCGATTGCGTCGAGCCGATAGGCAAGCGATCGTCACCGCGACGACCAATATGCCGACCAGCGCGATAATCGCCTGCCACAGCCGGAAATCGATACCGCCGAGGATGAGTTGCCGCAGCCCGTTGACGCCGAAGGTCATCGGGTCGAAGCGGTGCAGGGTCTGGAACGGTTTTGAGGTGGTTTCCACCGGGTACATGCCGCCGGCGCTGACGAGCTGCAGCATGAGTAAGGCCATGATCAGCACCCGGCCCACCGCCGGGCCGACGAGCGCGTTGATCGCCTGTGTCGCGGCGACGAACGCGCACGAGATCAGCACCATGAAAACGAGCATCCCGACGGGATGGGCCGCGTGCATTCCAAGCGCGAAGCGCACCACACAGTACAAGATGATCGCTTGGATGATCCCGATGGCCGCTGCGGGCAGGTAGCTGGCAAGCACCACGCGCAGCGCAAGTACTTCTGCGGCGATCGCACGGTTTTGTAAGGGTCGCAACACCATCCATAGCACCAGCGCGCCGAAGAACAAGGCGAGGGTCAAAAAGAATGGCGCCATCCCGGTGCCGAAGTTGGGTGCGGCGTTCTCGTGTGTGGCTTTCAGATGAACCGGGCCGCCGATGGTGTCGGCGATGGCGTTCTTCTGCTGGGTGGTCCAGTCGGGGACCTGCTTGGCCCCGTCGGCGAGTTTGGCCGCGAGCTCGGCTGACCCGGCCTTGAGTTGTGCGGTGCCTGATTTCAGCTGCTGGGCGCCGTCGTCGAGTTTGGCGATACCGCTTGCCAATTCGGCGTTGCCAGCGGCGACCTGCTGGGCTCCGTTGCGTAGTTGGGTGATCTTGTCGGTCAGGTCCTGCGCGCCGCTGCCGACTCTGTCGAGCGCGGATCTCACTGGGCCGGTGGCGTTTTGCGCGTCAGTGAGCTGCTGGCGGAGCTGGGGTGTGAACTGGTGCTGCCGGAGCTGATCCTGTATGCCGTGCAGCGCTCCCACGGCGTTGCGTGCTGTCGGGTCCTGGCTTACCGACAGCTGATCGATGACCCCTGACAAGGAGGTTGCGGCGGCGTCCTGAGCCGCGGCGATCGCATCGATCTGGTCGGCGACTTGCTGGATCGCACTGGTGCTGCCACTTACCGCGGACAGCACTTTGGCCACCGCGAGCAGTGGGTCGGTGGCCTGGTTGATCCCATCGGAGAGCTGCTTGGCGCCGGCAGCCAGCTGCGCTGATCCGGACCGGGCAGTGTGCAGGCCGGTCGCCAGTTGCCCGGCACCGCCGTCGACCTGAGCCGCGCCGTCGGCGAGTCGTTGGGCCCCGTCGGCAGCCTGCTTGATGCCCGCACCGGACGAGACGACGACCGACAGCACCTGGTTGACTGCCTGTCCGGAGATCCGCGTCGATACCGCGTTGAGGACCTGGTCGACGGCGGTGCGGCCGATGCTTGACGAGATGTAGTTGTTGGCGTCGTTGTACACGGCGATCAGATCGGCTTTTTTAGGGTGCCCGGTCACCGGCGACGCGATTGCTTCGCTGAAGTCCGGCGGCAATTCGAGCATGAAGTAGTACTTGCCGTGGTCGACTCCGCTGCGTGCCTGCTCGGCATCCACGACATGCCAGTCCAGGTCGCTGTCAGCGGTCAGGCCCTTGGCGATCTCATCGCCGACATTTAGCCGTTGCCCGGAAACGACGGCACCGCGGTCGGCGTTGACCAGCGCTACGGGCATTTTGTTCACGTGGCCGAACGGATCCCAAAACGCCCACAGATACAGCGCCCCGTAGACGAGGGGCAGCAGCATCAGCACCACGATCGCGGCCCGCGTCATCCGGCTGCGGCCGAACCGCTTGATCTCCGAGCCCAGTGCAAGACCAGCCAGCATCGTCAGCCCTCCCCGGTCAGCGTCCGGTAATCGTGAAGCTCGTGCTCGGGAGCGTCCGCGCCCAGCGGATTGGTCACCCCCACAACGACCGTGCGCCGGGTCGCGATCGCGCCGAGCCGCTCGACCGCAGTCGCCCGTCGAGCGTTGTCCCGGACCTGTTCAAGGTCGCCGACGACCAGGATCGGCCGGTCCGACATCAGCGCCAGAGTGATCCGCAGCAAGAACAGTTCGAGGTCGGACAACTCGACGATGTAGGAGTTCGCCGACGGCGGGGCGATCTCGCCGAACACCTCCTTCAGCTCGGCTTGGCCGGCCTGCATCGGCACCTGCGAGTACCACGGCGCCAGCCATCGGCGTTGTTCGGCGAGCACGGTCTGCACCGTGACCGACTCCTCCAAATCGTCGATGTCGGCGAACGCCGCGATCGAGCAGTGCCGGCGGATTGCGCGCGGTTGCGAGTCACCGAACACCCTTACCGTGCCGTGGGTGGGCTTGAGCCGCCCGGCCAGCGTCAACAACAGGGCAGTCTGCCCTGGTCCACCCGGCATCTGGATGGCGTGCAAGCCCGCTGTGAGTGCGAGATGGACGGCACAGAAGAGCGGTCCGTGTTCGCCGTCAACCCCCAGCCCGATGGCGCTGATCAATGGCGCAGCGTCCGGCTCGTCCTGTGCGTCCTGTGCATCCATGGGCCTATTCGATCAAAACGCGCTGCGGCGCCCCCACGCGTGTCATTTTCTTTACTGATATGTCTTACGCTGCGCGTTCGCTCGACGACCTGACCCGCGGCGCCATCAGCGCCGTCTTTCATGCCGGCGCGAGTCCCCTCGGCCACCACTGGGAGATCATCGACGGAAACGACGCCGTGCTCGCGGCTAGCCGGCGAGTGCACCACGGGGGCAAGCTGGCTCAGAAGTTCTGGAAACTGTGGACCCTCACCGGCATGGGCGTCGGCGACAACATCCACATCGACCTGATCGGCGCGGACGGCCCGTTGGCCCGGGCAACTTCAATCAACGACAAACCGGCGATCGTGACGGTGACGGATCCAGCGGGCGTTCGGGTGGCCCGCAGTGAACGCCGCGGCGACACCCTCACCGTGTACGGCCCGAATGACGAACGAATCGCCGAAATCACGTGCGGCGGCGAGGGTCCGTGGCCTGTGCGTGACGGTGACGGCGCCACCCTGGGTGAACTCCTCGCCGGCGAACCAGGACCGTCGAGAGCCGTGGGCGTATCGGTGTTGGTTGACCCGCAGTTTGCCCTGAACACCGCCGCCTATGCCCGCTCGATGCATCTCGGGCTGCGCAGGGCGCGACGCTATGCCTACAACCCGGCGACGAAACCGCAGCCGCTGGCGCTCGCGCTGCTGCCACTGCTTTGCGCGCTGACGTACTGACCTCGTCAGGAAGCGGGTTCGGGCGCACGCGTCGCGACGAACAACCGGCGCAGCGAGTCGGCCATCCGTGCGCGTACCGGTGCGCCCGAGATGACCGCATCGACCATCGCCACCGACTGGTGGGTGTGGCCGCGGGCGCGGACATGCTCCGTCGGAACACCTGCCGCGGCCAGCGCCGCGGCGTAGGCCTCCCCGTCGTCGCGCAGTGGATCGAACTCGGCGGTCACCACGATGGCCGGCGGCAGCCCGGACAAATCCGGGGCGTGTAGGGGTGCGAAGCGGGGGTCATTTCGATCAGCCGGATCGATGTAGTGGTCGCAGAACCACCGCAGCAGCGGTGTGGTGAGACCGTAGCCGTCGCCGTTCTCGGTGATGGATGCCCGTGTTGTCGCACCGGCCATCATCGGCGTCAACAACACCTGGCCCGCGATGGCCGGTCCGCCCAAGTCCCGCACCAGCTGGCATACCACCGCGGCGATGCCACCGCCCGCGCTCCAGCCGCACACCGCGAGCTGGTTCGGTCTGCCGCCGAGCACCTCGGCGTTGTCGGCGAACCACCGCACCGCAGCCATAGCGTCGTCGATCGCCGTAGGGAAGCGGTGCTCGGGGGCGTGGCGATAGTCCGCCGAGACGACAACCGTGTCGCTTCGCACGCACAGGTCCCGGCACAGCGGATCGTCGGAGATCGCGTCGCCCAAGACGTAACCGCCGCCGTGGAAGTACACGACGATCGGGTGCGGACCCGCAGTCGTGGGTCGGTACAGCCGGTACGCTAAATCGCCTGTGGCGCCGGAGAACACACCGTCGATGATCTCGCCGACATCCGGTCCGGGTGGTCGGGCCGTCGACATCTGCAGGTAAAAGGTGCGGGCGTCCGCTGCCGACATCGATTCGATCGGCGGCAGGCCCAGCTCGGCCGTCGCGTCGAGCATCATCTCGACGTCGGGTTGCAGCCGTCGCACCACCCCGTCGTTGCAACGCGAGCCGCCGGGGCCCGAACGCGTGAAGCCCAGATAGTCGCGGGCGGCGACCTCGTCGCAGCTGGCGCGGTAGAAGTCGAGGCCTGCGCAGTAGGCCAGAAAAACCCGCGGCTTGCCCGGCACGTTGGCGCCCATGTACCAGGAGTTCGCCTGCGGGTAGAGGGTGATCTCGGCGCAGTCGTTGACGTGTTGCGTCCAGCCGGCTTCGGCCAGTTCGGTGGGCTCGATGACGTCGAAGCCGCCGGCGTTGAGCTGATCGAGGCAGTCGAGCACCCAATCCGAGTGCTGTTCGATCGAAACGATCATGTTCGACAGCACCGAGGGGCTTCCCGGGCCGGTGATCAGGAACAGATTGGGGAATCCGTTCGTGGTCAACCCGAGGTAGGTCTTGGGCCCGTCCGCCCATTTGTCCTTCAGCGCCAAGTCATTACGGCCTCTGATGTCGACGGCTGTCAGCGCACCTGTGACGGCGTCGAAGCCGGTGGCGAACACGATCACGTCGAAGGTGAACGACTCGCCGGCGGTATCGATGCCGGTCTCGGTGATTTGCCGGATGGGGTGTTTGTGGACGTTGACAAGCCGTACATGGGGCAGGTTGTAGGTCGCGTAGTAGTCGGTGTCCAGGCACGGCCTCTTCGTCGCGATGGGGTAATCAGTGGGGCACAGATCAGCCGCGGTCTGCGGGTCGTCGACAATGGTGCGGATCTTGTTGCGGAAGAACTCGGCCAATTTGTGGTTGGCTGCCGGATTGCTCATCACGTCGGCGAAGACGTTCAGGACGTCGAACAGCATTCCGCCCTGCCAAACGTCCTCGTAGCGCTGTTGGCGTTCGGTCTCCGACACGGTGAACGTCGGGGTGATACTGCGCTCCATCGGAATGCCGCCAGGCGAGTTCTTCGCCGCCGCACGGTATTCCGGCTCGTTCATCAGGCGCGCAGCCTTGTCTGGCGGCAACGGGCCGTTACGCGCCGGGATCGAAAAGCACGGGGTGCGTTGAAACACCACCAGCTCTTGTGCTTCCCGGGCGATAACTGGAATCGTCTGAACCCCGGAGGAACCCGTTCCGATGACAGCGACCCGCTTGCCCCTGAAATCGACCGGGTCGTGCGGCCAGCGACTGGTGAAGTAGACCTCACCGGTGAACCGTTCGAGTCCGTCGACCTCGGCCTGCTTGGGCATGGACAGACAGCCCGTCGCCATCACGAGGAAACGGGAAGTGACCTCGTCGCCGCGGTCGGTGCTGACATGCCATAGCGACGCGTCGTCGGCCCAGCGCGCCTGCTGAACTCGCGTCGAGAACGTGATGTGGCGCCGCAGGTCGTGCTTGTCGGCCACGTGGTTCAAATAGCGCAAGAGCTCCGGCTGGGTAGCGTACTTCTCCGACCACTGCCAGTCGCGCTGCCAATCGGGATCGAAGCTGTACATGTAGTCGATGCTGGGCACGTCGACCCGGGCACCCGGATACCGGTTCCAGTACCAGGTGCCGCCCACGCCGTCGGCCGCTTCGAATATCCGGAACCGGTATCCGGCCAGGCTCAGTCGGTAGGCGAGGTATAAGCCGGCCATACCCGCGCCCACGACGACAACGTCGACGTCAGGTGTCGGCCGGTCTGCACTGGCTGGATCGGTCATCGTCTGATCATCACGCCGCCGCGACGGGCTGTCCTCGGTACCGCGATACTTTTTTGGCGGCGCTTGGTGCCCGATCTGTCCTGCCGGGCGCAGGTTCGCTAACGTCCGTTGAAGAGAACATGGAGGTTCCTATGGCCAGGCAGATCCCATTGGTCGACTATCTGGTGCTTGACGACGGCGAACCGCACCTGGTCGCGCAGGAATGCACGAACTGTGGCGCCCGCTTCTTCGATCGGCGCAACGGGTGCGCGAGCTGCTTCGCCACCGAGTTCAAGACGGTCCCGGTCGCGACCGAGGGCACGGTGCGGGCGTTCACGATTGTCACGTTCGCCGCGCCAGGCATCCCCGTCCCATTCGTCGCCGCCGTGGTCGACTGCGACGGCACCCAGGTTCGCGCCAATCTCATCAATGTCGAGCCCGACCCCGAGCACGTGCATGACGGGATGAAGGTGCGGCTGGCCACCTACCCGATCGGCACCGACACCGCCGGTACCGAAGCGATTGGCTTTGGCTTCGAGCCGGCCAGCTGAACAGTAAGGAGCGACGATGAGCGCTAGCGACGAAATCTGGATCCTCGGGATCAAGATGACCAAGTTCGGCAAACACCCCGACAGAGACACCGTCGATCTGGCCGCAGAGGCCGCAACCGGTGCGCTCGCCGACGCCGGCGTGTCGATGGCCGATATCGGAGTGCTGGCGGCTGGGAACTTGATGGCCGCCAACGCGGGGATCGGTCAGCAATTGCAGAAACAGATCGGTCAGACCGGTATCCCGGTGTACAACGTGGCCAACGCCTGCGCTACCGGGGCCACCGCGCTGCGGACCGCCATCATGGCTGTCAAGGCCGGCGAGGTCGACTACGGGATGGCGGTCGGCGTGGAAAAGCTCTCCGGCGCGGGGTTGCTCGGCGCGGGCGGCAAGAAGAAGGACGCCGAGGTGTGGGAGCCCAACGGCCGCTATGGCGCGGTCGCGCCGATCGACGGGAGGATCGGCACCGAATCGATGCCGGGTGTGTTCGCTCAGATCGGCACCGAATACGGCCACAAGTACGGCGGCACCAGCTTCGAGCTCTTCGCCAAGATCAGCGAGAAGAACCACGCTCACTCGACGTTGAATCCGCTTGCCGCCTACCAGAAGCGCTTCACCCTCGAGCAGATCATGAACGATGTCATGATCGCCTACCCCAACACTCGGCCGATGTGCTCGGCCAACTGCGACGGGGCTGCAGCGGCGATCGTGTGCAACGGTGAGACGCTCAAATCGCTTTCCCTCGAACAACGTCGGCGCGCGGTGAAAGTGTCGGCGTCGATACTGACCACCGACCCCTATGAGGCGGGTTGCCAGGTGCTGCCGAACGTCAACACATTGACCCGCAACGCTGCGGCGACCGCCTACGAGCAGGCCGGCATCGGCCCGAGCGATCTGGATCTCGTGGAGTTGCATGACTGCTTCGCCACCGCCGAGCTGGTGCACTACGACAACCTGATGTTGTGCGAAGAGGGCGGCGCCGCAGACTTTTTCAACTCGGGCGCCACCTGGCGCGACGGCGCTACCCCGGTCAACGTTTCAGGCGGGTTGCAGTCCAAGGGCCACCCGATCGCGGCCACCGGCATCGCCAACATCTGGGAAATCTGCCACCACCTTCGCGGCGAAGCCGGCGACCGCCAGATCGAAAACGCCAAGGTCGGGCTCGCCCACGTGATCGGCTTGGGCTCGGCCTGCGGCGTGCACATCCTGGAAAAGTCGGCGGCCTAGTTCCTTCCGTTGACTCTGCGCTGACCACGCATCGCACTCGCACTTTTACGTGGTGGACGCAGAGTCAACTGAGCGGCGGGCCCAGCCTAGAGCGGCGCCTGCCGATCGGCCCACGGCAGCGCCTGCTCGAGCTGGGCCGCCAGCTGCAGCAGCAACGGCTCCCCACCCAGCGGGGCGACGAACTGCACGCCGAGCGGCAGCGCGTCGGCCGTCCAGTGTAGGGGCAGCGAAATCGCCGGGCGCCCAGTTAAGTTCGCCAACTGCGTGTAGGGCACCCAGCCGAGGTTCTTGTCCACCATGTCGTCGACGATGTTGGTGGCACGCAATAGGCGAGTTGTGCGGGTCTTGATTAGGGCGTCGGCCCCGTATTGCAGCGCAATCGGCAGATCGAATTCACCGATCTTGGGCGGCGGAGTTGCGAGGGTGGGCGTCAATAGCAGGTCATAGGAGTCGAAGAACTCGGTCAATCTTTTGGTGTGCTCGTGCCGGCGCTCGACGGCGTCGAGGTATTCGACTCCGCTGGTCGCGCGACCGAGGGCCGCCATGATGAGTGTGTCCCGCTCGAACGACTCGTTACCCGCACCGGTGAGTCGCTTGGCCTCGGCGACCTGGCGAGCGATGTAGACGAACCAGCTACACAGGAAATCCCGGGCGAGCGCGGCGTCGTCGTAGGGCGCCTGTGGCAGTTCCTCGACGTGGTGGCCGAGCTCAGTCAACCCGCGAACGGCGGATTCGACAGCCGCGAACGCCTCAGGGTGCGGCGTGGGGTTGATCGCCGACGGCACCCGCACGCCGATCCTCAGCTTGCCGGGATCGGCTCCCACCGACGATGCGAACGGCGACGCGGGCATGCCCGGCGCGTAGGGGCCGAAAGGCTCACCGCCGCAGATGACGTCGAGCATCGCGGCGGTGTCGCGCACCGTCCGTGAAACCACGCCCTGCACGGCGGCACCGTGCATGAACTCGCCGAGTGCCGGGCCCATGGGTGTCAGGCCCCGCCCGGGTTTGAGGCCGACCAGGCCGCAGCAGGCCGCCGGGATCCGTATCGATCCACCGCCGTCGTTGGCGCCCGCGCACGGCACGATCCCGGCCGCGACCGCGGCCGCCGACCCGCCCGAGGACCCACCCGGGGTTCGCTGCACGTCCCACGGATTGCGCGCCGGGCCCCACGCGACCGGTTCGGTAATGCCCTTCGCCCCGAATTCCGGCAGGTTGGTTTTGCCGAAGATGACCAGCCCGGCGTCGATCCAGCGCTGAACGACGGTCGCATGCTCGGCGACCGGCAACGACTTCAACGCGCGCGAGCCCTGCGAGGTGGGCAGGCCGGCGTAGTCCTGCGCGATGTCCTTGATCAGAAAGGGAACCCCGGCGAACGGGCCGCTGAGTTCCTGTGCCGGCGAGGCGGGAACGTCACGAACGATCGCATTGATTCGCGGGTTCACCGCGGCCGCTCGTTCGCGCGCCAGGACGAGTAGCTCGGCAGCCGATACCTGCCGATCGGCGACCAGCTTTGCCAGTCCGGTGGCGTCGTATCCCCGATACTCTTCGAATTTCATCGTTTGACCCTAAGACGCGCGGCTCGGCAGCAAAAAGTCGACGACGATCGCCGCCATGGCATCAATCGCGCTGCGAGCGATGACTTCGAAACCATGGGTGCTCAGCGTCGGCAGGCATAGCAGGCCCGCGCATGGGGTCAGCCCGCTGGCCTTGGCGTGCGAGGCATCGGACTCGAACGCCCCCAGCGCAGCCGCTTGCGGCGCCAGTCCCCGCTCGGTAGCGATCGCCATCAGCCGGTCGGCGACGTCCTTGTCGTAGACGCACTGGGCGTCGCTGTAGCCGATGATGGGCCCTCCGGTAACGCTGGTCCCGTATTCCTGCTCGGTGGGCCCCACCTCCAAGGCGAGGGTGAGTCGGCCCGGCAGGCTGGCGCTGGCGTATGAGCCGCCCACCCCACCGATCTCCTCGTTGGTGGTGAACACGAAATACACGTCTTCAGCCGGTCGTTGCTCGCGCTCACGCAGCAGGCGAGCCGCACGCAGCAGGGCAGTCACTGCGGCGCGATCATCGAGGAAGTAGCTGCCGAGGTAGTCGCCCAGCTCGACCAGGGTTCGCTTGCTCCGGTCGACGCACACCCGGGTACCGGGGTGCACACCGGCGGCGGTGAGCTCTTCGGCGGTGCGGCCGGTGAAAACGTAGACGTGCTGCCAGTCCAGCGCCTTGTCGCCCTGGTCGGGCTTGGTTTCCCAGATCTTCGGGCTTTCTTTGGTGGTGTGTTCGGAGCCGAGTGTGAGCACGGCGGTGAACGTCTGGTGATCGCCGAGCACTGCGACCGGGCCGAGCCCGAAGTTTCCCGGATACATCGTGCCCAGCTGCGTCAGATGCAGCGTTCCGTCGGATCCGATCCGCTTGACCATCATCGATAGTTCGTCCATGTGCGCCATGAGCCGCGTCGCCGCATCGTCGCCTGCGCCATCGGTGGCGCGCAGGTGACCGATCAGGTTGCCGGCCTCGTCAGTCCACATGTCGTCGACGACGGGCTGTAATTCGCGGGCACACAGCTCGCGCACCGCGTCTTCTTGACCACACGGCCCGTAGGCGAGCAGCAGTTCCTGCAACAAGTCATCGCCGGAGTCATGGTCACGCTGTGCCATCGGATACTCCTTCTGTGACTGGCCGTCGCGGAGGCCCGCGACCGTGCCACGGTGGTAACGGGTATACCCATTAGTGGTGGCCGCAGGTTTTCGGCCCGATCGAGAAAGAGGAAGGACTGCCGTGAACCAGGAACAACTCAACGTGATGGCGTCCGGGCAGGGCTTCATCGCTGCGCTGGACCAAAGCGGTGGCAGCAGCCCAAAGGCTCTCAAGCTGTATGGCATTCCCGAGGACGCCTATGACACCGAAGAAAAGATGTTCGATCTCATCCATCAGATGCGTGAGCGGCTGATGTCGAGCCCGAGCTTCTCCGGCGACAAAATACTGGGAACCATCCTTTTCGAGCAGACGATGGACCGCACCATCAACGGCGAGGACACGGTGGCATTCCTGTGGAAGCAAAAGCACATCGTCCCGTTCGTGAAGGTCGACCAGGGGCTCAGCGACGTCGACAACGGCGTGCAGCTGATGAAGCCGATGACCAAGCTCGACTCCCTGCTTGACCGAGCTGTCGATAAGGGCGTATTCGGCACCAAGATGCGGTCGTTCATTCAAGAGCCGAACGAGCAGGGCATCCGAGCCATCGTCGACCAGCAGTTCGAGTACGGACACAAAATCGCCGAGCGGGGCCTCATGCCGATCTTGGAGCCGGAGGTGAGCATCAAATGCCCCGACAAGGCCAAAGCTGACAGCATGCTGGTGGCGGCACTGAAGGCGAAGCTCGACGAGCTGAGCGAAGGCACCCAGTACATGCTCAAACTGACCCTGCCAGATGAAGACAACCTCTACGCGCCGTTGATCGAGCATCCCCGGGTGCTGCGGGTGGTCGCCTTGTCCGGCGGCTACAGCCTCGCCGACAGTTGCACGATCCTGGCCCGCAATCACCACCTCATCGCGAGCTTCTCGCGAGCCTTGACCGAGGGCTTGAGCGCCGACCAGACGGATGCGGAATTCGACGAGAAGCTCCGATCAAACATCGAGCAGATCTACGCGGCGTCCATCACCTAGTGGCGTCGTTTACGCGGGGACGTAAGCTCTTTCGTGGCTGACAGCCGGTTTGTACCGCTGTACTAGACGACTGAGGAATTGTAGAGATTGCCGCGACGCATCGTGCACGGCATTAAGGTGCTGTTCGTGCGCACGAACGTGTTAGCCAATGGCCGTGGCCGCTGGCTGGCAATAGTGGCCTCGCTCATCGCGTCGGCTGGAATGCTTTACGCCCAACGCGCAGAGCCGCCGTGCTGCGTCAACGCTCACATCGGTGCACCGCCCAGCCCCACCGCTGTTCCGACTAGCCCGCCGCCTCCGGTTCATCCCGCGCAGCCGCACATTGCCACCCCCGCGGAGGTGGAAGCGCTCGCGGCAGATGCCAACGCGCCGCTGGCTGCCCAGAATTTCCAGATCGCGCTGCCCGCCGGTGTCGCACCCGAGGAAGGTCTGCAGGTGAAGACGATCTGGGCAGCCCGCGCAATCAGTGTGTTGTTCCCGCAGATCACCACCATCGGCGGATTCCGGCAGGACGCGCTGAAGTGGCATCCCAACGGGCTGGCGATCGACGTGATGATCCCCAACTACCACAGCCCCGAAGGCATCGAGCTCGGCAACCAAATCGCTGGGTATGCCTTGGCGAACGCGAAGCGCTGGGGCGTCAATCACGTGATCTGGCGCCAGAAGATTTATCCGGGCGTCGGCGGGGGAAGCTGGACGGCCGACTACGGTTCCGAAACCCTCAACCACTACGACCATGTTCATATCGCCACCAACGGCGGCGGATACCCCACCGGGCACGAAACCTATTTCATCGGCTCGATGAGCCCCACGCCGCCGGACTGAACGGCGATCTGCTCGAGGAACGCGCGCGCGGCCGCTGACGCGCTGGCGGAGATGGCAATACCGAGATGCCGCACCGTCTTTGGGATCAGCGCGCGCACCGCGACGCCGGGTACGTCGGGCAGGCCGGCGCGCGGCAAGATGCTCACCCCTAGTCCCGCGCGCACGATCTCCAGCGCCGCCGCGATCTCGCGAGCGTCGAAGGCGACGTCGAACGCGACCCCGGCCTGCCGCGCGATGGGCATGAACACATCGGCGCAGCCACCGTGGCCGCGGACAAAAGGCTCCTCGGCCAACTCGGGATAGGTGATGGTGTCCTTCGACGCCAGCCGGCTACTCGCCGGCACGACCGCCACCATCTCCTGGTCACCGAGCGCCGCGACCTCAAGCCCCTTGATCGGCAACCGGACCACCCCAGCCTCGGCGGCGCCCTGATCGAGCCAGTCGCGGACCTCTTCCTCGCTGCCTTCGAGCAATCGAATGCTGACGGCCGGATGCCGTTGCGCGAAGGTCTGCAGCTGCGGAGCAACGAGAGTGGCAGTCGCCGTCGGGATGCTCGCCAGATACAGCGTCCCGGTGATGTCACCGGCCAAGCCGGCAACTTCGGTATGCATCAACGTCAGGTGATGAACCGCTTCTCTGGCATGTGCAAGGGCCACAGAGCCGGCTTCGGTCAGCACTAGCCCCTCGCGGCGGCGAACGAACAACGGCAAGCCGAGCTCTTTTTCCAGCGTGGCGATGGTGCGGCTGACAGCCGGCTGCGTTAACCCGAGGCGCCGGCTCGCCGCCGTGAAACCACCCTGCTCGGCCACCGTGATGAACGTCTTGAGCTGCGACAAGGTCGTCATCGACCCTCCATATCGCCAAGGTGATCGTTGCATAGCAACTGAGTTATGAAGAGTTGGCCTTTCAAAACGTTTGAGTCATCATACAAGTGCACGAAAGGACGATTTGGAATGAATCAAGGCACATTGCCGAAAGTGTTCGCACCGGAAGACATCGTGTGGCACGAAACCAATCTCGGGGAAAGCTTCTGGATCAGCGAGGAACTCGTCGGGACCGACTACTCGACACTGTTCAGCGCCCAACTGACCAAGTTCGGCCCGGGTGGCGGATCCACACCTCATCACCATGACTACAACCACGCGTTCTACTTCTTGACGGGCACGTGCCGCGTGCAGATCGGCGATCAGAGTTGGCAGACCAAGCCGGGCACGCTGGTCAAGGTTCCGGCAAACGACGAGCACAGCTTGGTCAACACCGGCGACGACGACCTCGTCTTTCTCGTCATCTACGACCCGCCGCATGTGGCGACCGACTAGACCGATGGCGGAAAATTTCGACGCGATCATTGTGGGCGCCGGTCAGGCGGGCCCGTTTCTGGCCGCGCGGCTGACCGACGCCGGACAGAAGGTGGCATTGATCGAGCGCCACCTGGTCGGAGGCACCTGCGTCAACTACGGTTGCATCCCGACCAAGACACTGGTGGCGAGCGCGCACGCCGCCCATGTCGCGCGCCGCGGCGCTGACTATGGCGTCGGAACCGGTGAGATCACCGTTGATATGGCCAAAGTCAAGGCGCGCAAAGACCGGGTCTCCGGCGACGACCGTCATAGCGTCGAGTCGTGGCTAGCCAGTATGCAGGGACTCACCTTCATCCGTGGCCATGCCAGGTTCGAAGGGTCTCATGAGATCCGAGTCGACGAGCGGCTGCTCGCGGCCGACAAGATCTACCTCAATGTCGGCGAACGGGCGGCAGTGCCCGACATGCCGGGACTTTCCGACATCGATTATCTGACAAATGTCGGGATCCTCGAACTCGACGCGGTGCCAGAGCATCTCGTCATCGTCGGCGGTAGCTACATCGGGCTCGAGTTCGCCCAGATGTACCGGCGGTTCGGGGCACACGTCACGGTTATCGAAAAGGCTCCGCGGCTGATCCCACGCGAGGACGAAGACGTCTCCGCCGCGATCCGTGAGATCCTGGAGGGCGAGGGCGTCTACGTCATCGTCGACGCCGACGATGTTCGATTCACCAAGCGTGACAACGGATTCGAAGTGACACCGCGCGATGGCGCACCGCCCATTGCCGGGACGCACCTGCTGATGGCGGTAGGCCGGCGCCCGAATACCGATGACCTCGGCTTGGAGAACGCCGGCGTCGAAACCGACAGCCGGGGATACGTCGTCGTCGACGACGAACTGCACACAAGTGTGGAGCATATTTGGGCGATGGGCGACTGCAACGGCCGCGGCGGGTTCACCCACACCGCATACAACGATTTCGAGATCGTCGCGGCCAACAACGGCGTGTTCGACGGTGTGCCACGCCGGGTCAGCGACCGTGTTCCCTCCTACGCGCTCTACATCGATCCCCCGCTGGGCCGGGCTGGCATGACAGCCGACGAAGTTCGCAGATCGGGCCGAAAAGCCTTGGTGGGCAAGCGCCCGATGACGCGAGTCGGACGCGCCGTGGAGAAGGGCGAAACCCAGGGTTTCATGAAAGTGGTCGTTGACGCTGAAACCGAACAGATCCTCGGCGCCGCGATCCTCGGAGTCGGAGGTGATGAAGTCATCCACTCCATCATCGACATCATGACCGCGAAGAAGCCCTACACCGCAATCTCACGCACCATGCATATTCATCCGACCGTCAGCGAATTGGTGCCGACCGTGCTGCAGGAGATGCACCCACTGCAGTAACCGATCGCTTCGGCCGAGCGATGCGCTAAGTTCGACCGCAAAGCGAAGGAGGCGCGAGCGATGGTTTCGGGTTTGTATGGCTATTTGACCTTGCTCTCGTTCGTACTGGTACTGGTGTTTGCCGCCGTCGCCACCGTCTTCGTAAACCGGTTGCTGCGTCGACCGACAAGCCCGATCGGCGAACAAATCGGAAGCTCCAAAGCCGTCGTGGCCAAGTTGCGCAAACGCGAAGCTATGTCGCGGGATGAATTGGAGTATGCGCGGCAAGTCGTTACCGACCGCAGCTCCTTGATGGCCTACGCCATCCCCGGTGCCCTCTTCTCGGTGGGATGCTTCTTCGTCTTCGGCAGCCTTGAACAATTGCACGGAGCGACGCCCTCCGAGCGGACGTTCCTCGGGGTGTTTCCCATGTTGGCGGCGACAAACTTCACCATTCGGATGCTCATCAGCGCCAGGTTGAAGGGACGCCTGGCAGACGTCATCTTGAAGTGACTCCGATACCTCGTGTCCGGGTTTTGAACCTGGGCTGGTAGTCTCTTTGCGTTCCTATGTCAAGCACATTGATATAGGAGCGGCCTTCTCGAAAACGTGAGGTGTGAGACCGGGTTCTGAAAGGCGATCGAGTGAGCCCCCGTTCAGTCGGCAGGACCGTGTTGGCGCGGACGTGGATGCCATTGGTGGCCGTCGTTGCCGTCAGCGCGGGAGCCGTGGGCATGTGGAAGGTGCATCAGTTCTCCGCTCCCCCGCCCGTCATCACGGTCAACGGCCCGGCCGCACCGGAACAGACCACGCCCAAAGAACTCACCTACGAGCTGTTCGGTTCGGTCGGTGACGGCGGGATGCTCGTCTACCTGGACATCGACGGGCATCCGCATCAGGTTGACCTGACGACGTTGCCGTGGTCGCACACCGAGACGACGACGCTCACCGTGGTATCCGGCAGCATCTCGGCGCAGGTTCATGGTGGTCAGCTCGGCTGCCGGATGCTGGTGAATGGCATTGTCCGCGACGAACAGTCGGACAACCATGAGGATGCGCACGTCATGTGCCGGGTGAAGTCCGCGTGAGCGAGCATCGGGCGAGACGGCCTCTCGTCCCCAGAATAATCCGCCTCCTCGCGATACCGATCATCGCGTTTTGGGCGCTTCTCGCCGTGTCGACGAACACGTTTATGCCACAGGTCGAGCGCGTCGCAGAGGAGCTCGCGGGCCCGATGGTCCCGCACTACGCACCGTCGCAGCGGGCGCTGCTGCGCATCGGTGAGAAGTTCCAGGAGTCCAACTCGACGAATTTGACCATGCTCGTGTTGGAAGCCGGCCGCACGTTGGGTGATGCGGACCACCGCTATTACGACGATTTGGTGCGCCGACTCAAGCAAGACACCCAGCACGTGCAGTACGTCATGGATCTGTGGGGGAAACCGATCACCGCGGCAGGGGCACAAAGCGTCGACGGCAAGGCCGCGTACGTGCTGTTGCGTCTGGCGGGCGACATCGGCCAGATGGAAGCCAACAAATCCGTTGCCGCCGTTCGGGATATCGTCGCCAAAGATCCCGCACCGCCCGGACTCAAGGTCTACGTCAGCGGCGCGGCACCGCTCGCCTCGGACACGGTGGCTATTGCCAATTCGAGCTTGAACAACATCACGATCGTGGTGATCTGCCTCATCGTCGTGATGTTGCTGCTGGTGTACCGCTCCATCGCCAACGTGCTGGTGCCCTTGCTCGGCGTTCTGATCGAGATGCTGGTCGCGAAAGGGGTTATCGCAACCCTCGGGCATCTGGGGTACATCGAACTGTCCTCGTTCGCGGTGAACATCCTGGTGGCGCTGACCCTGGGCGCGGGGACCGATTACGGGATCTTCTTGATGGGCCGCTATCACGAGGCGCGACAGTCCGGCGAAAGTCGAGAAGACGCGTTCTACACCGCCTACAAGGGTGTGACACCCATCATCCTCGGTTCGGGGCTGACGATCGCCGGGGCGTGTTATTGCCTGACGTTCGCGCGGCTCAACTACTTCCACACCATGGGGCCGGCTGTGGCGATCAGCATGCTGTTCACCATCGCGGCAGCGTTGACGCTCGGCCCGGCCATCTTGACCGTGGGCAGCGCCTTCGGGCTCTTCGACCCGAGGCAACAGGCTAAGGCGACGTTGTACCGGCGGATCGGGGCGAGCGTGGTGCGGTGGCCGGTGCCGATCCTCACGGCCAGTGCTGCTGCGGTCATGCTCGGGGCGATCTTCGTGCCGACATACCGGCAAAACTACGACGACCGTCAGTACCAACCGCACAACGCCCCCGCCAATCAGGGTTTCGCCGCGGCGGATCGACACTTCCCGCAGAGCAAGCTGTTCTCCGAGATGCTGATGATCGAGACGGATCACGACATGCGAAACTCGGCTGACTTCATCTCGTTAGACCGAGTGGCCAAGAGTCTCATTCGTCTTCCCGGCGTCGCGATGGTGCAAAGCATCACCAGGCCCCTGGGCCGGCCGCTGGAACACGCCACGCTGCCCTACCTGTTCACCACGCAGGGCAGCGGAAACGGCCAACAGCTCCCGTTCAACAAGCAGCAGAACGCCAATACCGACATGCAGGCACAGATCACGGCGCACACTGTCGAAGTCTTGCGTAAAGAGATCGTCTTCTTTGAACGGATGTCAGACGAGTTGCACAAGACGGCTCTCACGGTCGCCGATCTCCAACAGATCACCGACGAGATGAACCAGGAAATCTCGAACGTCGACGACTTCTTCCGGCCGATCAAGAGCTATTTCTATTGGGAGAAGCACTGTTTCGACATCCCCATCTGCTGGGCGTTCAGATCACTCTTCGACGGCCTCGACAACATCGACCACCTGGCCGCCGATATCAAGGACGCCAGGACCTCCCTCGAGGCGCTGGACAAGCTGCTGCCGCAAGTCATCACACAGCTGAAACTCACTGCTGACGACTCGGAGGCGTTGGCTGCTCTTTTGGTCAGCACCTATGGACAGTCGGCGTTGCAGTCCACGCAGACCGACCAGACATTCGATGATCTGATCAATGTCGGGCTTGACTTCGACCGGTCTCGCAGCGATGACTTCTTTTACATTCCCCGTGAAGGTTTCGACAACGACGACGTTAAGACCGGCATGCAGCTGCTGATGTCACCCGACGGCAAGGCCGCTCGGTTCATCGTCACCCACGAGGGCAACGCCATGGGACCCGAAGGCGTAGAGCACGTCGAACAATTCCCCACGGCGATAACCACGATCTTGAAAGAGACGTCGGTGGCCGGCGCGCGGGTTTACATCGGCGGCTCAGGATCCAACGACAAGGACATCAAAGAATACGCCGCATCGGATCTGCTTATCGTGGCGATCGCCGCCTTCGTGCTGATCTTCCTGATCATGTTGTTCCTCACGCGAAGCCTGATGGCCGCCTTGGTCATTCCCGGCACGGTGGCGTTCTCGTACGCCGGCGCATTCGGGCTGTCCATACTCGTCTGGCAACACCTCGTCGGCCTACCCCTGCACTGGCTGGTAATGCCGCTCACGTTCATCATCCTGGTGGCGGTCGGTTCGGACTACAACCTCCTGCTGATCGTCCGAGTCAAAGAGGAGCTTCACGCCGGGCTGAACACCGGTCTCATCCGCGCACTCGGAAGCACCGGGGCTGTAGTGACATCCGCGGGGTTGGTGTTCGCAATCACCATGCTGGCAATGCTCACCAGCGATCTGCGCACCATCGGTCAGGTGGGGTCGACCGTGTGTATTGGCCTGCTGCTAGACACGCTGGTCGTGCGTTCGTTCATCGTGCCGTGCATCGTGCGAATCCTGGGCCCGTGGTTCTGGTGGCCGACACTGGTACGGTCGCGTCCGGTGTGAACCTACTTCCAGGCGAACACCGGTTGCTCGAGTTCGTCGACGCGATCGTGGCGACCTTCCAGACACAGCCACCGCAGTTGCAACAGCACAGCACCCGTCGGTGCGTGGATGAGGTGGTCGCCCAACGGGATTTGCACGACCGGTCTCGGGCTCTCCGGGATGGCGATGAATCGCGGTGAATCGTCGCGTTGCAGCTGGGAGAGCCCCACTCGGTAAACCGCCACTACCTCGTCGGGCGCAGGTTTCAGATCCAGTCGGCCGCCGCCCCAGATCACCACCGGTGTGATGACGTATCCGGATCGCGTCGGGTAGTCGTCGAGCAGGCCTAGTACGGCCGAGTCGGCCAAGCAGATACCGAGCTCTTCGTTCAACTCTCGAAGCGCGGCGACGACGGGCTTCTCGCCAGGGTCGAGGCGGCCGCCGGGCAGCGCCCACTGTGCGGGATGCGAAGTGAGGCGAGATGCTCTGCGGCACAGCAAAAATGCCGCACCACCCGATACGCCGACCATACGACGCCCCAGGCCGGCCTCCGGCATCGGCTCCTCGTCTGCCTCGGAGTCGACCAGCACTACTGCAACGGCCGCATGTCTCTTGGTCGGATCGGTCACGGCACGGCGGTCGTGGCCGGCTAAGTGTGCACGGATCCGGTCGCGCAGCGCATCGTCGTACGTGATCGTCACTGCTCGACCATATACAGCAGTTAGTGGTGCGCGTTGCGGGCCAGCTCGATGGCGTACTGATTCACGAAGTTGCCCGCCGGTGGATCGCCTTTGCCGCATGACCCGTCCGATTCGCCGGGACGTTTGATCCACAAGTACGCGTCGGCGCGCGCACCCGCGGTAGCCGCGGTAGGCGGCGTGCCCAGCGCTCGACCACTTGGGTTGCACCAGCTGAGTTCGGAGTCGGGCGCTGGGCCGGCACCGTTGCGCGACGTGTCGATCACGTAATGCGATCCGTTGGTGAGCCCCGAAATCGCCTCGCCGTAACCGATTTCGTCCTCGGTGGTGTAGAAGTTGGCAACGTTGACGCTGAAACCCCGCGCGTGGTCCACACCGACCTGGTTGAGCCTGGCGGCCATGTCCTCGGGGCTGTGCCAGCGTAGATGCCCGGCGTCGACGTACACCGCCGCGTTCGGGTTGCGGGTCAGCGTGTCGACCGCGTAACGAATCAAGTCGTAGCGTTCTTGGCGCTGATCAGCCGACAGACAGTCGGCCATGGCCAACGCATCGGGTTCGAGCACGATCGCCACCCGCGAGCCGCCCACGCCGGCGGCGATGCCGTCGATCCAGCCACGGTATTCGGCGGCCGAGCCCATGCCACCCGCAGCGAAGCTGCCGCAGTCGCGGTGCGGGATTCCGTAAATCGCCAGCACCGGGATGGCACCGGCAGCCTGCGCGTGGCCGACGTACTTCCCGACCGTGCCCGCCGAACCGCCCGGAACAATCCAGTACGCCTGCGGCGTGTTAGCGATGGCGGTCAACTCAGGACTCGGCGGATCGGCCTTTTGCGCGGCGCGCATGGCCGCCGAGGCGGGATTGACGTAGAACGGCGCTCCAGCCAACGGGTTCGCATCGTCAGAGGCCAGACGAATTTTCGGAGCGGGCCCGACTTGCGCCGCGCCGGAAAGAAGACCCGGGCCGGCAATGGTGGCAATTGTCAGTAAAGGGGCGATCCAGCGCGCCAGTTGGGCGGCAACCGAGAGCATCACGCCCCGGAAAATTAGTGCATCAAAACGTCCGGCGTCAATTACCGAACGCATCGGCTGGTGTCGCCCTGGTATCCGGCAGGCTAGTGTGCTTTGGTCGGCCACAGCGAACGAGCCGAAGAGAAGAGCTGAGCACATTCATGACCACAGCAGCAGAGACGTCGGCGCTCGAATCGCGGGTCGGTCACTACTACCAGATGGACCTCCCCTATCTGGTTGGCCGCGAGAAGCTCCGCGAGTACGCCCGGGCCGTGCAGGACTATCACCCGGCGCACTGGGATGTCGCCGCTGCCGCCGAACTGGGATATTCGGACCTGGTGGCGCCGCTGACGTTCACGTCCACCCCCGGCATGACGTGCAATCGCCGCATGTTCGAAGACGTGGTCGTCGGCTACGACACGTACATGCAGACCGAAGAGGTGTTCGAGCAACACCGCCCGATTGTCGCCGGCGACGAGCTGCGGGTCGACGTCGAGCTGACATCGGTGCGCAGGATCGCCGGCAGAGACCTGATCACCGTGACCAACACGTTCACCGACACCGCCGGTGAGCGGGTGCACACCCTGCACACCACCGTCGTCGGCCTCACCAACGAGGATGTCGGTCCGGGAATCAAGACGGCCGTGCAAAAGATGATGATGCACGACGTGGACATCTTCGGAGTCGGCGAATCCGAGTATCACAAGACTGTGCGTCCCGAGGCGGAGATTCGGATCGCCGACGCAGGCATGACCCGCGTGCCAGGGACGCCGAGCTTCGACGACGTGCATGTCGGCGACGAGCTACCAACGCACCACGCGCGACTGTCGCGAGGCGACTTGGTGAACTATGCCGGTGTAGCCGGTGACGCCAACCCGATCCACTGGGACGAGAACATCGCCAAGCTGGCCGGGCTGCCCGACGTGATCGCGCACGGAATGCTCACCATGGGGTTGGGCGCCGGATTCGTCTCGGCATGGTCGGGTGATCCCGGTGCGGTCACCCGTTACGCGGTGCGACTCTCCGCGCCCGCGATCGTGTCGGCCGCCGAGGGCGCAGACATCGAATTCAGCGGCAAGATCAAGTCGTTGGATCCGGCGACCCGCAGCGGTGTGGTCATTGTCGGCGCGAAGTCCGGCGGCCGGAAGATCTTCGGTCTGGCGACAGTGAACGTCCGCTTCCGCTGAACTCCGACTTCGGCCGCTTTGCCTGCGAGACACAGAGGCGCGGTTAAGTTGGCGGCATGGACTTGCTACGCACTCGGAGTCTTCGCGGTATCCGCCAGATCGGCGAGGGCTTGGGCACGCTGGACCGTGAGGTGTTCGAAGCCGTCGCCGAATCGCCCAGTCCCCTGCTCGACGCAGTGATGCCGCGACTGACCCGGGCGGCGGACCATTCGAAGCTGTGGTTGGCGATCGCCGCCGTGTTGGCCGCATCGGGGCATCGCGCTTCGCGGCGCGGCGCGGTTCGCGGCGTCGCAACCCTCGCCGTCACCAGTGCCTTCACTAACCAACTCGCCAAGCGGGCCTGGAAGCGTCCGCGGCCGAACCGGTTATTGGTGCCGCTTGGCAGGCAGAGCACACGAATCCCCACGTCCAACTCGCTACCGTCCGGCCACACCGCGAGCGCCGCCGCGTTTGCCGTCAGCGTCGGACTGGAGAACCCCCTGCTCGGACTGGGGACCGCACTACTTGCCGGACTGGTGGGACTGTCCCGCGTCGCTACCGGAGCACACTATCCGGGCGATGTGTTCGCCGGCTTCGGCATCGGCGCAGCGATCGCGGTGCTGGGTGCGCGGATCGTGCCGCCGACCGTGCCGACGAAGATTCCGACCGCGGACCCGCTCCGGCTCGACACCCCGGCACGTCCCGATGGAGCCGGCGTGGTGCTGGTGATCAATCCGGCCTCCGGCACCGGGGCGGGAGCGCGTCTCCGCGACGAGGTGCGCGAGGCGCTGCCCGCAGCCGAGATCGTCACGCCGGCCGAGGACGACAGTCTCGAGGCGGCACTGCGCGCGGCGGCCGACCGAGCGGAGGTGCTCGCTGTCGGGGGCGGCGACGGCAGCGTGTCATGCGCGGCGGGCGTCGCCATCGAGGCCGGGGTTCCGCTGGCGGTTTTCCCGGCCGGCACCCTCAACCACTTCGCGAAGGACATCGGCTGCGACAGCGTGGCCAAGACCGTCGCCGCCATCCAGAAAGGCGATGCTGCGTGCGTCGACGTGGTGTGCCTCAACGAGGACCACATCGTCGTCAACACCGCCAGCATCGGCGCGTACCCGCAGTTCGTCCAGACTCGCGAGAAACTCGAGCACAGGATCGGCAAGCCGCTGGCGAGCCTTTACTCGATGTTCCACACGCTGCGGCGCGATGAGCCAGTGACAATCTCCTACGACAACAAGACGCTGCAGACATCGCTGTTCTTCCTTGGTAATTCGACCTATCTGCCGTCGGGTTTCGCTCCGTCGCTTCGAACGCGGCTAGACGACGGCTTGATGGATGTCCGCATCCTCGAGACGGGCCGCACGTTGAGCCGACTGCGCATCCTCGTCGCGCTGGCGCTGGGCCGGCTGGTTCGCAGCCCGCTCTATCACGAGATGCACGTGCCGGAATTCACGTTCACCCCCGTGCATGGTCCCACGGTGTTAGCCCTCGACGGTGAGGTCGGAATCGAGTGCGGCAAAGCAACTTTCAAGGTGCGTTACCGGGTACTTCCGGTATTTTGCGCGGTTGCGTAACTAGGCGACGGCGCCGTCGGCTCCGGCAGCAGCTATGACGCTGTCAGCTCGGCGTACCGCGCGATGTGTTGGTCGGTGGTGCCGAACTCGTACTGAATTGCGGTGAGGCGTTTGAAGTAGTGACCGATCGCCAGCTCCTCGGTCATCCCCATCCCGCCGTGCAGCTGCACGGCTTGCTGACCGATGAACCGTGCCGCGCGTCCGACGGTCGCTTTGCCGGCCGATACCGCGCGGGCACGGGTCGCTTCGTCCGCCTCGAGATTGAGGATCGCCAGATACACGGCGGCGACGGACTGCTCGAGTTCCATATACATGTCCACCATGCGGTGCTGCAGCACTTGGAACCGGCCGATCGGCTGTCCGAACTGCTGGCGTTGCTTGCAGTATTCGATAGTGTCCGCCAACACTTTTCGCATACAGCCCACTGCCTCGGAGCAAACCGCCGCAGCACCGTCGTCCCGCGCCCGGGCCAACGATTGGCCTGCCTGGCCTTGCTCGCCGAGTAGGGCCTCCGGTGAAAGCCGTAGATCTTTGAAGGTGACATCGGCGGCGCGACGGTCGTCGATGGTTCGGTACGGGTGAACCTCGATGCCGGCCGAGTCAGCATCGGTGATGAACAACGAGATTCCGTCTACGCCCGGTGTGCGCGCGGTGACCAGCAGTTGTGTTGCCAGCGGTGCGCCCACGACCATGATCTTCGAGCCGTTCAACACCCAACCATCGCCGTCGGGTTCGGCCACGGTCGACACCTCTTGCCAGCGATCAGCCGAATCCGCCTCCGCTGCGGCCAGCGCCACCACCGCGCCGCCGGCAACGATCTGCTGCAGCACAGATTTCGCCACCTCGCCGCCCGCGCGGTGCAGCAGCCCGCCGGCGACGACAACGGTGTCGACGTACGGCTCGATCACCAAGGCGTGACCAAGCGCCTCGGTGATGATCATGAGTTCGACGGGGCCGCCGCCGATTCCACCGACCTCTTCGGGCAGCGTGGCGCCCAGGATGCCCAGCTCCGTCGCAAAGCCACGCCAGATATCGGGTTGCCAACCGGCACCGGTCTTGGCGGCTGCGCGGCTGCTCTCGAGGTGATACCGCGCGGCCAGGAACTTGGTGATTCCATCACGTAGGAGTTGCTGTTCGTTGGTGAGGTCGAAGTCCATCTATAACCCCAATGCGGCCTTGGCCAGGATATTGCGCTGGATTTCGTTGCTGCCGGCGTATATCGAGCCCGCCCGGTCGTTGAAGTACCGCAAGGGCGCTACAGCCTGCCACGGCTCGCCCGACAGGTATCCGTCAGCGGGTGGTTCGTATTCGGCGACCGGGCCTCCGGGCGCTGTGGCATGCGGTTGATAGGCGCGGCCACGCGGCCCGGCCGCCTCCAACGCGAGTTCGGTGAGTGTCTGACTGAGTTCGGTGCCCAAGATCTTGAGCATCGACGACGACGCACCGGGGTTGCGGCCCTCGGCTACCGCGGCGAGTACTCGGTATTCGAGAATCTCCAACACCTCGGCGCGGATACGCGCATCAGCGAGTTTGTGCCTGAAGGTTGGATCGTCGGCAAGGCTGGCCGAGCCTGATCCAGGTTGGGTCTTTGCCGCTTCGCCGATCTCCTCGGCCAGCACCTGCAACGCCGGCGACACCGCACCGCCGCCCCGCTCGAACTCCAGCAGATACTTCGCGACTGTCCAGCCGTCATCGATCTCGCCGATGACGTTGGCTTTGGGCACCCGCACCTCGTCGAAGAACACCTGGTTTTGGATCTGTTCGCCCGAGATCATCACCAGCGGGCGAATGGTTATGCCGGGCGAGGTCATATCGATCAGCACGAAGGTGATGCCCTGCTGTTTTTTCTTCGTACGGGAGGTGCGCACCAGTGCGAACATCCAATTCGCCTCGGCGGCATGGGTGGTCCAGATCTTGCTGCCGGTGCATATGAGGTCATCGCCGTCCTGCACGGCAGCCATCGACAGCGCGGCCAGATCGGAGCCGGCCTCGGGCTCGGAGTAACCCTGGCAGAAGAAGACCTCGCCGGTCAGGATCCGGGGCAGGAAGTAGTCCTTCTGCGCGTCGGTGCCGTATTTGATGATCGCGTGCGCGACCATCCCGATTCCCATCGGCGACAGCGTCGGCGCACCGGCCAGCGTCGTCTCGCGGTTGAAGATGTAGTGCTGGGTGAGGCTCCAGTCGCAGCCCCCGTACTCGACCGGCCAGGCCGGCGCCGCCCAGCCCCGCTCATGCAGAATCGCCTGCCACGCCATACTCGCTTCGTGATCGGCGTAGACGCTGGTCATCAAACGCCCCGCCCGCCGCAGTTCCGGGGTCAGCTTCGCGTCGAGGAAAGCCCGAACTTCCTCTTGGAATGCACGGTCAGCTTCTGACCACTGCAGATCCATAATTTCCCCTGCCGGGTCGGCGGATGCGCGTAGTTACCCGGCTGAGCCTATCGCGGTCGCGGGAGATCGCTTGCTCGTTCGGGGTTAGCTCAATTGCTGATGGCGGTCAGGTGAGACGTGAGCGCAGCACGCGGCGTCCTCATGCTGTCTGAAATCCGTTAGGGCGCAATGTCCGAAGGTGTGTGAGAGATCGCTGGTGGGGTTCCGTGCACTGCGGTCATCCGCATGTAGCGAAACACCGCCTCGGCGCGGTTGGACGCCTTGAGTTTCCGGAGGATGTGCTTGACGTGTGTTTTGACCGTCCCCTCCGAGATCACCAGATGGGTGGCGATCGAGCCGTTGCTCTTGCCTTGAGCCATCAGGGAGACGACCTCGATCTCGCGTCGCGACAGCAGCGAATCGATACCGGAGCCGGGGGCAAGTGACGCAGCCACCGGCGCCGGCGTACCAAGCTCGCTCACCGGCCGCCGCCGGCCCAGCACGGTCTGCGCGGTACACAAATTGTCTGCGGCGCTGGCGATGTCGCGCGCCATTCGCTGAATTTCGCTCCGCGCCGAGCGGAGCCGCTCACTGAGCGCAGTGCGTTGGAACGCATAGCCGAAGCCTTCGGCGAACATCCACAGCACCGCCATGTCCTCTTCATCGACGTGCCGTCGGCTGTTGTAGCAGTCCGCATGCAGCAAACCGATGATCCGCCCGTCGGGCATTATCGGCGCGGCGACATAAGACCGTGACAGCGACGCCTGCCCGATCGCCGCATTGGTGCGGTGGTCACGTTGCACATCGGGGACCAGAACCGGTGCGCGCCGGCGCATGATCTCGCACTCGACCAGCGGGTGATCGATACGCATCGGATGCTCGCGTGCCACCCGGGCGATTTCGCAAGCCCATTCGGGGTCGCCGTTGACGTGGACCGCCTCCACCCACCACGTCGATTCCTCGACCCGCGAGATGATGGCCCGGTCGAATCCACACCGGCACAGTTCAACCGGCGCGCGATCCAGCATCTGCTCGACGGAGTCCACGCCGCGCAGCCGCGATAACGCTTTGCGCACCGCGCTGTAACGGGCATTGCGTTGGCCGATCGTCGCCGGGCGGTGCGGGCGGCGGCGCCTCGGTGTGCGAGCAGCAAACCGTCAGAACCAGGGCGGCGAGAAGCACGGCGCTCCATTCTCGTCGGCCTGGGATCACCGAGGGCAGCCCGCCCCACAGCAAGGTGCAGCCAACTTGAGAAAGTGCAGAGCAAGTGCAGTCGACACTGAGAAAGTGCAGAGGAATCTGAGAACCTACAACCGGCTGGCCTAGTTACCTCGCCATGTTGGTGAATCGGGACAGGTGCAGCTGATGCGCGACGGTCACCGTTTTGGTTGGACCGTTGCGGTGCTTGGCAAGGATCAAGTCCGCCTCGCCGCCACGCGGATCGTCACGTTCGAATGCATCCGGACGATGCAGCAAAATGACCAGGTCCGAATCTTGTTCAATGGCACCGCTTTCACGTAGATCAGCTAACATTGGCTTCTTGTCTGTGCGCTGCTCCGGACCGCGGTTGAGCTGGCTGATGGCAATCACTGGGACCTCCAGCTCCTTCGCCAAAAGCTTTAGGCTGCGGGAGAATTCGGACACTTCTTGTTGGCGTGACTCAAATCTCTTGCCAGACGACATCAGTTGCAGATAGTCGACCACGACGAGCTTCAAGTTCGCCTTTTGACTCAGCCGCCTTGTCTTGGCGCGAATCTCCATCATGGTCAGGTTCGGCGAATCGTCGATATACAGTGGCGCTTCGCTGATTTCACTCATCCGGCGCGCAAGCCGTGTCCAGTCGTCATCACTCATCCGGCCCGAACGCATATCGGACAACTTGATTTTCGCCTCGGCGGACAGCAGTCGCATCACGATCTCAGACTTGCTCATCTCGAGCGAGAAGATGACGCTCGACATGCGATGCTTGATTGAGCAAGACCGCATGAAATCGAGTCCCAGAGTGGACTTTCCCATACCAGGCCGAGCCGCGATAACTATCATCTGCCCGGGGTGAAGACCGTTGGTCACCTCATCGAGTTCGGTGAACCCCGTCGGTACCCCACGCGCCAACCCACCCGTGGAGGCGATCGCGTCGATCTCGTCCATGGTCGGCTGCAGCAGGTCTTCCAGCGCAACGAAATCTTCGGAGAGCCGCCGATCTGTGACGTCGTAGATCTCGGCTTGGGCCCGGTCGACCACCTCGGCCACATCGGAGCCCTCCGCACCGGCATAGCCGTACTGCACGACCCGGGTGCCGGCTTCGACCAGCCGACGCAACAGCGCTTTCTCGGCGACGATGCCCGCGTAATAGCCGGCGTTGGCGGCCGTGGGCACCGTTGAGATCAGGGTGTGCAGATACGGTGCGCCACCGATCCGGCGCAACAGGCCCCGGCGATCCAGTTCAGCGGCCACGGTCACCGCGTCGGCGGGCTCCCCGCGCCCGTACAGATCGAGGATGGCGTCGTAGATGTTCTGGTGGGCAGGGCGGTAAAAGTCGCCGGGCCGCAGTCGTTCCAGAACGTCGGCGATGGCGTCCTTGCTCAACAGCATCCCGCCCAGCACCGACTGCTCGGCGGCGACGTCCTGCGGTGGTTGGCGGCCGAAGTCCTCGCTGGGCACGTCCATGCCAGGTTGTCCGAGGTCATCGACCACCGCCATAGGGTCCCCACCTCCTTCGGCACCTGGCTCGAACGTGCATTCGACATCCGGCTGTTTGAACGCTAAGTCAATGCACCGACACCGCCCACGCCCCGGTTGACGCTAAAGGTTGCTGGTGCACCCTCCAAACTGGGTTGTTCATGAATCTGTGCATCGCGTGTGCATATCCGTCGGCACCTGTGTTAGGGCGAGTGTGGAAAACCTGTGGACCAGGGTTGAACGGTGCGGCATTACTGCAGATAAGCGGACCACAGCGACACGAAATTTATGTGGATGAGAATCTCTTCGGCGTGTCGTGCAGGTTGCCGGTTTGGGCGTGTTGCGTGACGGCGGGCTTTGGCGCGCGTGAACAGGCGGTTACGTTCACAACCTTCGCTGGTGGCGGAAAATTCGCCGGCGCAGCGCGCATACCCGGCGAAGGCATCGAGCCTCGCGCCGGGTTGAGGGTTCGACGGGGTTCTAGTTCTCCGCGACGACGTCCAGCGTGAGCTCGACGTCCACCTCGGGGTGCAGCTGCACGGTGACCGAATGGCTGCCGACGGCTTTGATGTGTCCCTTGGGCAACCGCACGATGCGCTTGTCCAGGTTGGGCCCGCCCGCCTTTTTGATCGCGGCGACGATGTCGCCGGCAGTCACCGAGCCGAACAGCTTGCCGGTGTCACCCGCAGTCTTCACGGGCAGCGACACCGTGCCGAGCGCGTCGATCGCCGCCTTGATCTCGTTGGCGTGCTCGATGTCGCGCACCTTCTTGCTCTCACGAGCGCGGCGGATGTCGTCGGCCTGCTTTTGCGCGCCGCGCGTCGCCATGATCGCCAGCCCACGGGGGAGCAGGTAGTTACGTCCGTACCCGTCTTTGACTTCGACGGTGTCGCCGACGGAACCAAGGTGATCAACCTCGGCGGTCAAAATCAGCTTCATCTGTGGATGCTTTCCGTTCTGCGGAGCGCGGTCTACCGCGCGGAGGAGGTGAAGGGCAACAGCGCCATTTCGCGGGCGTTCTTGACCGCGAGTGCGATGTCGCGCTGGTGCTGCACACAGTTGCCGGTCACTCGGCGGGCGCGGATCTTGCCGCGCTCACTGATGTAGGTCCGCAGCAACGCGGTGTCCTTGTAGTCGATCACCACGTCTTTTTTGGCGCAGAACACGCACTTGCGTGTCTTGACCGGCTTTTCCGGAGCCGGCCGTCGCTTGCTGGACTTAGCCATGTCTGTCTCTTTCGTTCTGTCGTTCGGGTATCAGGTTCAGGTATCAGAAGGGTGGCTCGTCGTCGCCGGCGCCGAACGAACCCGACGCGGGAGCACTGCCCCATGGGTCGTCGCCGGTTCCGGTGCTGGACTGAGCGGGCGCCTGCTGCCGGGAGCCACCGGCGCCGAAGCCGCCGCCACCGCCGCCGCTGCGGCTGGCTTTGTTGACCTTGGCGGTGGCGTAGCGCAGTGATGGCCCGATCTCGTCGACCTCGACCTCGAACACGGTGCGCTTCTCACCCTCGCGGGTTTCGAACGAACGCTGCTTGAGCCGGCCCTGCACGATCACACGGGATCCCCGGGTCAGGCTCTCGGCGACGTTTTCGGCGGCCTCGCGCCAGATGTTGCACCGCAGGAACAGCGCTTCGCCGTCCCTCCACTCCCCGCTCTGGCGGTCGTAGATCCGAGGTGTGGAGGCCACGGTGAAGTTCGCCACGGCAGCACCGGACGGGGTGAACCGCAGTTCGGGGTCAGCGGTCAGGTTTCCGACAACGGTGATGGTGGTGTCACCAGCCATGATTTCCTCCTAGATCCACCTGCGCTCCGGCGGGCATGGCGCTGAGCCTACGCAACAGCTCCGACGCGCTGCGGCCATTCGCTCACAGGTGACAGCGCCGGCTAGTGCTTGTCGGTGCGCAAGACCTTGGTGCGCAGCACCGACTCGTTCAGGCTGAGCTGACGGTCAAGTTCGGTCACCGTCGCCGGCTCGGCCTTGACGTCGATCACGGCGTAAATGCCTTCAGCATGCTTGGCGATCTCGTAGGCCAGTCGGCGTTTACCCCAGATGTCGAGCTTCTCCACCGTTCCGCCATCCTTGCGAATGACGTTGAGGAAGGTCTCCAGCGACGGAGCCACGGTGCGCTCGTCGAGCGTGGGGTCAAGAATGACCATGATTTCGTATGGACGCACGGGAACCTCATCACCTCCTATGGTCGTCTGCGGCCGCGGTCTTGTCCGTGGCAGGAGGGTCGCCTGCGTCGGCAACGGCCTCAGGCTACCGGACGGCGGCTGAGCTTATGAAATCGGCGGGTGTGAGCTCACGGCGTCGAGTGTGAACTGAGGGCGGCGACACGCCGAGGCAGGCTCGCCCAGGATTCACGCTGGAAGCCCAGGATTCACCCTCGAAGCCGGGGATTCCCGCTCGGCAGCACCAGGCCGCGGGCGCAGCGACCCGGGCAGCCAGCTCGGCGGCGCGTCGCCGGCCCGGTCGAACACGCCGCCGGCCGGATCGTCGATCCGTCCGCCCCAGCGCACCAGGTCCTCGTCCGGGCGATAGATCTGGCGGATCACCAGCGCGCACAGCATCAGCACCGCGACGTCGCGCACCACCACGGTCGCGGTGAACCACTGCTCGGGTAGCCCGCGGTTGCCCGTGCCGTAGAGGTAGAACATCCGCGGCACCCACACCACAGCGTCGAGGGTCATCCATGCCAACAGCACCCGACGATGCGGCAATGCCAGCACCGCCAGCGGCACCAGCCACAGCGAGAACTGCGGGCTCCACACCTTGTTGGTCAACAAGAACGCCACGATCACCAGGAACGCCAACTGCATCACCCGGGGTCGCCGAGGCGCGGTCAACGCAATGTAACCGATTGCCGCACAACATGATAAGAACAACACTGCGACGACGCTGTTCAGCACTATCGGCGGCTCCCACAACCCCAGCCCCGGATCGAACCCTTGCCAACCGGTGAACGACTTGACCACGTTGTACAGCGAATCCATGTCGTCGCCGCGGCGGGCGTTGAGCCGGAAGAACTCTGACCATCCCCGCGGAAACAACACCATCACCGGCAGATTCACCAGCAGCCAGGTCGCTACCGTCGCAATCGCGGCGCGGCCCCACTCCGCCAATCGCCCGGTGCGGATCGCCAACACCAACAGCGGAACCAACAACAACACCGGATAGAGCTTGGCGGCGACGCCAAGCCCGAGCAGTGCGCCGGCCAGCAGTGGCCGTCTGCGCGCCCACGCCAGCAAGCCGCCCGTTGCTAAACCCGTTGCCAGCGCGTCGAAATTGGTGAACGCCTGAAAGATCAGTATCGGCGAGGCTGCTACCAGGGCCGCGTCCCATATCCGCCGCCCCGCCAACCTCGCGCTGGCCCAGACCGTGCCCAGCCAGGCCAGCGACAAACCCAGGGCGGCGACGTCGAAGAACACCACCACCTCGGCCACCACCGGCAGCGCGATGAACTTGCTCAACGCGGTATAGGTTTTCGCCAGCGCCATCGACACGTACTGGTAGATACCGGTCAGCACCGGATACTCCATATACCGCACCGCGGGTTGACCGTCGTAACGGATCTTGGTCTTGCCGTCGGAGTCGGTCTCCACCCAGCTCGACTTGTACGGAAACTTGCCTTGGCTCAACAACTCCGCGCCGTAGAGCGGCACGGTGTCGGAATAGCACAGCTCGTAGTAGGCACGCTGGTTGGCCCAATTCGCCACCCGCGTATCGCCCGGCCCGGTGCCGGTGCTGACCAGACAGGGCGCCTTCGTCGACCAGCCCAGCGCCAAAAACACCAGTGCGAACAAGAACATCACCCGTAACGGTGTCCAGAACCCGGCCCGCCCGATGAGGGCGTGTCGGCCTACCGGGCCGCCGACGACCTCTGACAACGCCGAACCCAAAACGTCTGTGCGGCTGGGACAATCGCGATCACCGGCCGAGCGTAAATCAGCCGCCAGCGGGCGCGGCGAGATCGTGGCGCGCCCCGGTGCAGCGTCCGTCACGGCGGCGGCGCGGGAACTGCGGGCGGCCCTGGCGCCGGACCCGGCGCCGGCCCTGGTGGCGGCGCAACCGGGATCGTGGTCGGCGGCCCGACCGGGATCGTGATCCCGGGTGCCACTTCGATCGTCGGTTGAATGACGGTCTCGGACGGCGGCCCGGCAACATCTGGTGGCGGAGGTGGTGGCGGTGGCGCCGCCGGTGCACCGGCGTATCCACCGATTGCCGCCGGCTTGGGGAAGGACTCGTTGCTGGTGCCTTTGAGGGCGCCGTCCATGGTCGCCTTCCAGATGTCCGACGGCAGGCTGGAGCCCCACACCGGCGCGCCACCGCTGGTCACCAGGGGCTTATCGCCGGTGGTTGTGCCCACCCATACCGCGGTCGACAGCGACGGTGTGTAGCCGACCATCCAGGCGTCCTTGTTGGCATCGGTGTCGCCGAGCTGGGTGGTGCCGGTCTTGGCGGCCGAGGGCCGACCGCCCGCGAGGTTGTGCCCGCGTGAATAGCCGGCGATCGGTTGCATCGCCGAAGTCACGTTGTCGGCGACGGCTTTGTCGATCCGCTGCTCGCCGTCGTTGTCCGAAGTGCTGGCATCGAAGAGCACTCTGCCGGTGGAGTTGACGACCTTCTGCACGAAATGTGGTTTGTGGTAAACACCTGAGTTGGCCAACGTGGCATACGCCGAGGCCATGTCGATGACTCGAGTCTGGTACTGGCCCAACACGATCCCGTTGTTCGGCGGCCCGCCTTTGCCGTCTTCGGACAACGTGTGCGGGACCCCGGGGAAACTCTCGGCGATACCCGCCTTGTGCGCGGCCTCGGCGACGTCTTCCGGACCGTTCTTCAGTTTGAGCATCAGCCGGTAGTAGGACGTGTTCAACGACCGTTTGAGCGCTTCGGCGATGTTGCAGGTGCCGCACCCCTCACCCTCGACGTTGGTGATTTTGATCCCGTCGACCGTCAGTGGGGAGCTGTCCACCTGGTAGCCCAACCCGATGCCCTGCTCGAGCGCCGCGACCAACGCGAACACCTTGAACGACGACCCGGTCTGCAAGCCCGCCTGCGCGAAGTCGAAGCCATTGGCGTCCGGGCCGCCGTAGTAGGCCTTGACCGCGCCGGTGCGCGGGTCGATGGAGACCACCGCTGCACGCATATCGGGGTCTTGACCGTCCAGATACTTCGACACCGCTTTCTCCGCGGCCCGTTGGGCTTGCGGGTCGATGGTGGTGGTGATTTGCAGTCCCTGCGTGTTGAGGGTCTGCTCGTCGATGTCGAACAGCTCGAGCAGTTCTTTGGTCACCTGCCGCTCGATCAAGCCGTTGGGGCCGCTGGTCTCATCCTCTACCCTGGCCAACTCGGGTGGGACGGTAGCCGGAAACTGCTGGGCTGCACGGTCGTTAGGCGACAGGGCGCCGGTCTCCACCATGCCGTCGAGCACCCAGTTCCAGCGCTCGATGGCGCCTTCGAAGTCGACGGCCGGGTCCAGCGACGAGGGCCGGCGTATCAATGCGGCAAGCAGCGCCCCTTCGGAGATGTTGAGCTGCTCGACGGGTTTGTCGAAGTACGCCTTCGACGCGGCCGCAATCCCATAGGCGCCGCGGCCGAAGTAGATGATGTTCAAATAAGCTTGCAGTACATCATCTTTGGACCATTCTCCAGACATCTTGGTCGCGATGACGAGTTCTTTGGCTTTGCGGATCAATCCGCGCAACCCGTATTGCGCCGAACCCACCAGCGCGTTCTTGACGTACTGCTGGGTGATGGTCGAACCGCCCTGCAAGTCACCGCCGGAGAGGTTGTTCTTGACCGCCCGTGCGAAACCGCTGAAAGAGAAGCCGGGGTTGGAGTAAAAGTTGCGGTCCTCGGCCGCGATGACCGCCTCGCGAACATGCACCGGTACTTGGTCGAGGTTGACATCGACTCGATTGCCTTCCGGCGGAATGATTTTGGCGAGCTCGGAGCCGTCGCTGGCCAGAATTGTCGACACTTGGTTGGTGCGGATGTCCCCGGGCCTGGGCACGTCGACGATGAAATACGCCATCGCGAAGGTGACGATCGGCAGCAGCAGCACCACCGCGGCGGTCACGTACAGGCACCGGCGTACCCACAGCCAGTTGATCCGGCGCAGCGCGCTCCAGTCCAGCTGGCGAAGCTGGTCACGGAACGGCCGGCGCGGCCCGCCCGGCGTGGGCCCGCCTGGCGGTCCGCCGCCTCCCGGGCGCCGCGGCGGCGGCACGCTGTCCAGTGCGGCCTTGACCGCTTCGATCGGATCGCGGTCTGGGCGCTTCGGCGGTGCCGGCCTCGACGGTGCCGGCCTCGACGGGCTGTCGAGTGCGCTTTTCACCGCCTCGATCGCGTCACGGTCATCGGTTACGGGCGGCAGGATCGTCGTCAACCGGTCGTCGGGCGGGACCGGGCGGCGGGGCGGTGTGCCGGCCGGTCGCCGCGGGCCGCCGGGGTTCTCATCGGCGGGGCGTCCGCCAGCCTTTGATCCGTTCGAGGCGTCAGTGGCTGAGCGGTCTTCGCGCCCTTCGTTATTCACTGGCCGTGCGGGCGCCGTTACGCGCCGTCCGGGTGCCGCGCGAACCCCGGGGCGGGCGTGCCGCGCCAAGCACATACGACTTCACTAGGTGATTCCAGCTGCAGGTCCGGCATACCTCAACCACGTGAACCGAGAATTCGTCGTAGCGGGAAGCCAATATCACCAGCTCTTCGCTGGTGCGTGCCGAGCCAGACACCGCGCCTAAATGGTCGCCGAACACCCACGACACCAGGGTGAGTTGCTCCTTGCGGCAGATCGGGCACATCACCGAGCTGGGCTTCCCGTGGAACTTCGCGGCGCGCAACAAGTAGGGGTTGGCATCGCATACTTCGGACACTCCGGTCCGGCCGGAATAGACCTCGGCCAGCAGGGAGCGGCGCCGAAGCGCATAGTCCACTACCTGTCGCTGCAATCGCACGCCCACCAGAGTACGACGGCGCAGCGATCGCCGATGTGTGACGAACGACCCGACCCCGGTCGAAGTGCGGCATTCGCAGATCACCTGGCGGCATCGGCTTCTACGATCATCGCCGTGGCGACGTGGCAAAAGGCGGGGACCCGGGCCAAAGACACCGACCGGGAGGACACCTGCCGGATTCTCGACAAGGCTCTCGAAGAGGGCCAATTGTCGATGGCGGAGCATCGGGGTCGGATCAGCTCAGCCACCAGCGCCGTCACCCTGGGCGATCTGCACGCGCTGGTGAGTGATCTGCAAACCGCCAGCGCCCCTGCGCAACTGCCGGCGCTGACATCGGGACCCAAAGTGGGCAGCTGGGGGCTTGTGGCGGCCGCGCTGATCGTGGCGGTGTTGCTGGGCGTGGGCATCGGGTGGGGGCTCTATGGCCACAGCAGCTCGCCGCTGGCTTTCACAGACTCCGCGAAATCCGATCCCGGAGCCAAGCCCGACGGTGTCGCTCCGGTTGTGCTGACACCGCCCCGCCAGCTGCACTCGCTGGGCGGTTTGACCGGGTTGCTCGAACAGGCCCGCAAGAAGTTCGGCGACACCATGGGCTTTCGGCTGGTGATCTACCCCGACTACGCGGTGATGGACCGCCAGGATCCCACCGAGGCGCGCCGCCAACTGAGCTACACCTACCGCGGCGGGTGGGGCGATCCGACCGGCTCAGCAAAGCGGAGCGACGCCGTTGCCGTCGACTTGGCCAGCTTCGACGCCAAGACGACAGTGGGTATCCTGCGCGGTGCACCGGAAACCCTGGGCATCAAACAGTCCGACGTCAAGACAACGTATCTGATCGTGGAGCCATCTTCGGACCCGACCACGCCCGGCGCGGTGTCGCTGTCGGTCTATGTCTCCGGCGACTACGGCAGCGGCTATATCCGATTTGCCGGTGACGGCGCGGTCACCCGGGTGATCTATCCCTCGTGAGCTGCTGAACGCTGCGTGAATACCGGCGGGTGTGGTGGCGAATATATCGGGGCGATACTATGGCGCGAGGCTGTAGCTCGATATGAGAGCGTCCGAACGAACAGAGCAAAGGGGGTGACCCGGTGCTGGAGCTAGCCATCCTCGGCCTCCTGCTCGAGTCGCCCATGCACGGCTACGAGCTGCGGAAACGGTTGACCGGCCTGCTCGGGGCGTTTCGGGCGTTCTCCTACGGTTCGCTTTATCCCGCGCTGCGTCGGATGCAGGCCGACGGCTTGATCGCCGAGGACGCCGCGCCGGCCGGAACGCCGGTGCGTCGTGCCCGCCGCGTCTACCAGCTGACCGAGGCTGGCCGCCGGCGCTTCAGCGAGCTGGTGGCCGATACGGGCCCGCACAACTACACCGATGACGGGTTCGGAGTGCATCTGGCGTTCTTCAACCGCACTCCCGCCGAAGCGCGGATGCGCATCCTGGAGGGCCGTCGCCGCCAGGTCGAAGAGCGCCGCGAGGGCCTGCGTGAAGCAGTGGCGCGGGCCAGTAGCTCGTTCGATCGCTATACCCGCCAGCTGCATCAGCTGGGGCTGGAATCGAGCGAGCGGGAAGTCAACTGGCTAAACGAGTTGATCGCAGCCGAACGCGTGGCGCAACGCCGTGCAGAGCAGTCCTAACCGAAATCCAACCAACGCACGACACAGGTAGAAGTAAGGAGAACGCCCTATGACTGAGCACACCCCAGCCGAGGCGTCGACGGAGATCAAGGTCGCCATTGTCGGCGTCGGCAACTGCGCGTCCTCGCTCGTCCAGGGCGTCGAGTACTACCAGAACGCCGACGAGGATTCTTCGGTGCCCGGCCTGATGCACGTGCGGTTCGGCCCGTACCACGTCCGCGACGTCAAGTTCGTCGCCGCGTTCGACGTGGACGCCAAGAAGGTCGGCTTCGATCTGTCCGACGCGATCTTCGCCTCGGAGAACAACACCATCAAGATCGCCGACGTGCCGCCCACCAACGTGACGGTGCAGCGCGGCCCGACCCTGGACGGCATCGGCAAGTACTACGCCGACACCATCGAGGTCTCCGACGTGGAAGCCGTCGACGTGGTCAAGGTGCTGCGGGATGCCGAGGTCGACGTGCTGGTGTCCTACCTGCCGGTGGGATCGGAAGAGGCCGACAAGTTCTACGCGCAGTGCGCGATCGACGCCGGGGCGGCGTTCGTCAACGCGCTGCCGGTGTTCATCGCGTCGGACCCGGTGTGGGCGCGCAAGTTCACCGACGCCGGGGTGCCGATCATCGGCGACGACATCAAGAGCCAGGTCGGCGCCACCATCACGCACCGGGTGCTGGCCAAGCTATTCGAGGACCGCGGCGTGCAGCTGGACCGCACCATGCAGCTCAACGTCGGCGGTAACATGGACTTCTTGAACATGCTCGAGCGTGAGCGGCTGGAGTCGAAGAAGATCTCCAAGACCCGCGCTGTCACCTCTAACCTGCAGCGCGAGTTCAAGACCAAAGACGTCCACATCGGGCCGTCTGACCACGTCGGCTGGCTCGATGACCGCAAGTGGGCGTATGTGCGGCTGGAGGGGCGCGCCTTCGGTGACGTGCCGCTGAACCTGGAGTACAAGCTCGAGGTGTGGGATTCGCCCAACTCGGCCGGCGTGATCATCGACGCGATCCGGGCGGCCAAGATCGCCAAGGACCGCGGCATCGGCGGGCCGGTCATCCCGGCGTCGGCGTACCTGATGAAGAGCCCGCCGCAGCAGCTCCCCGATGACATCGCGCGCACCGAGCTCGAGCAGTTCATCATCGGCTAACCCCTTCGCGAAAGTGCAACTGCCGACGGCTCTTCTTGGAAAATGCGTCGCTACTTGCACTTTCGCGGTAGACCAACAATGACGAACGAACTGGCCGGACTATCTGAATTCGCGCTGCTGCACGAGAATGCCGAGCAGGCCGGTGTTTCCGGTCCGCTGCCTGATGTAGCGCGCGTCCACGTCGGGGCGATCAGCGCGCTGCGCTGGGGCGAGCGTCCGCGCATCGTCTTCCTGCACGGCGGCGGGCAGAACGCGCACACCTGGGACACCGTGATCGTCGGCCTGGGACAGCCAGCCCTGGCGGTCGACCTGCCCGGCCACGGGCATTCGGCCTGGCGCGACGACGGCGATTATTCACCGCAGCTCAACGCCGACAGCCTCGCACCGGTGTTGCGCGAGCTTGCGCCACAGGCCGATTTGGTCGTCGGCATGTCACTGGGCGGACTGACCGCGATCCGGTTGGCCGCGATCGTGCCGGAGCTGGTGCGCGAACTCGTCCTCATCGACGTCACCCCTTCGGCCCTGCAGCGCCACGCCGAAATGACCAAGGAACAGCTGGGCACCGTTGCGCTGATGCACGGCGAGCGGGAATTCCCCAGCTTCCAGGCCATGCTGGACCTGACCACCGCCGCAGCGCCGCACCGCGACGTCAAGGCGCTGCGGCGCGGTGTCTTCCACAACTCGCGCCAACTCGACAACGGCCGCTGGACCTGGCGTTACGACACCATCCGGAACTTCCCCGACTTCGCCAGCCTGTGGGACGACGTCGACGCCGTGACCGCGCCCGTCACGCTGATCCGCGGCGGCGCGTCAGGCTTTGTCACCGACGAGGACGTCGCCGAGTTGAGCCGTCGCGCAAGGCACTTCCGCGGGGCGCACGTCGTCGAGAACTCGGGGCACTCCGTGCAAAGTGATCAACCGCGGGCATTGATCGAGCTCGTGTCCGGAGTACTCGGCGGGCGCTGAGGGTCGCCGCGTCCGGTTCGCAATGACTCGATGATGGCGGCTGCGGGGGGCCGCCAGCTGATCCCTAGTTCTCGCAGCGTCTTGGTGTCGTCAGTGGGCGTTGCGGCGGTGAGCAGTGCCGCCGCCTCGTAGCTGAGGCCGTCACCGAGCGGCACGTACCGACCGGCAACGTCGGCAAGCCGGCCCATGGCGCGCAACAGCTTTGGTGACAAGCCGATGCGACGTATTGGCCGGCCCAGGCCCGCTTCGAGCGCGTCGATCATCTCATCGAAACTGAGCAACTGTCCGCCGCAGACGTATCGGCGCGGACCGCGACCGGCCGTCATGATGCGCGAGTGCACCTCGGCAACGTCGCGTACGTCCACCATCTGCATGCCGCCGCGCACCCGCGGCGCGACCCTCCATCGAACGATCGGGGACCAGCCCCGCTCGGTGACACCCGGAGCTGTTCCGAACGCGGGTCCGACCACACTCGACGGATAAGTCGCCACAACCGGCGCTGCGGTGTCTTGTAGTCGCCGGGCGACCCGGTCGGCGTATCCCTTGGTCTTGGCGTACGCGCTGCGCCCATATGCGGTGGGCGAATCCGGCGTGATGATGCCGTCCGGCGGCGGCCACAGCGCGCTGTAGCTGCTGACAAGCACCACCGGATCGAGCCCGAGGTCGACCGCACGAGTCAAAATCGCTTCCGTGGCATAAGCATTCACTTCCCACATCAGCTGGGCGCGACGCTCATCCGTACCGACGATGCCCGCACCGTGCAGCAGCGCGTCCGCATCGACAAGAAGATCCTCGATCGTCGAGGCCGCCCGGACGTCGCCGACGACCACGGTCACCGACCCGAGCGCCCGGAATCGATCCAACACGGCCGTCGAGTCGCCAGGGGCGACCAACAGCCGCACCTGATGGCCGGCCTGCAGTAACGCGCGCACGATGTGCGCGCCCAGGTACCCCGTTCCACCGGTGACCGCAATGCGCATCGATCGGCCTTCCTGACCACCCACTGGGGACTATTTCGATGCCGATGGTGATGCTGATGGTATCGAAACCGCCGTAGCGGAACTCGGTGTGTTGTGCGTAACAGCTCGGGCCCTACGGTAGTGCTATGACTTCTCGCGATCGTGCAATCCGCATCGGCGTGCAACTGCAGCCACAACACGCGCCGCGATACGACCAGATCCGTGACGCCGTGCGCCGTTGCGAAGACATCGGCGTGGACATCGCGTTCAACTGGGACCATTTCTTCCCGCTCTACGGCGATCCCGACGGCGCCCATTTCGAATGCTGGACGATGCTCGCCGCCTGGGCCGAGCAGACGTCGCGCATCGAGATCGGAGCGCTGGTGACCTGTAACTCCTATCGCAACCCCGAACTGCTGGCCGACATGGCCCGCACCGTCGACCACATCAGCGACGGCCGGCTGATCCTGGGCATCGGGTCGGGCTGGAAGCGCAAAGACTACATCCAGTACGGCTACGAATTCGGTACCGCCGGTAGCCGTTTGGACGACCTGGCCGGTGCGCTGCCGCGGATCAAATCGCGTCTGCCCAAGCTCAATCCGCCGCCCACCCGCGACATTCCCCTGTTGATCGGCGGTGAGGGCGAGCGTAAGACCTTGCGCCTGGTCGCCGAGCACGCCGACATCTGGCACAGCTTCGCCACCGCCGAAACCCATCCGAAGAAGTCGGCGGTGCTGGCCGACCACTGCGCGGCCGTCGGACGCGATCCGGACAGCATTGAACGCTCCGCCGCGGTCGGCGGCGAGACCGGGCGCGGCAGGAGCGCCGAGGAGCTGATCGCCGAGGCGGAGGAAATGCTCGAGCGTGGCGTGACGCTGTTGACCATCGGCTGCGACGGACCAGACTACGATCTGAGCGGCGCGGAAGCCTTGTGCCGGTGGCGCGATCGGCGTTGATAGCATGCCGAAGAAGTACGGGGCCAAGGAAAAAGACTTGGTCGTCGCGCACATCTTCAAACTCGTGCTGACCGGCAAGCTGCGCACCGGTGATCGCGTCGACCGCAATGAAATTGCGCAGCATCTCGGGATGAGCCGCGTCCCGGTGCAAGAGGCCATCGTCCAGCTCGAGCACGACGGGCTGCTGTCCACCAGCTACCACCGCGGCGCGTTCGTTGAGCGGTTCGACGCAGACACCATCCGCGAGCATTACGAGCTGCACGGAATGCTGACCGGCATGGCCTCGGCGCGGGCCGCCGCCAATCCCACCCCGCATATCCTCGGCCAGCTCGACAACCTAATGCGCGCGCTGCGTAATGCGAAGGAGCCACGGGCATTTCAGCAGGCGGCCCGCGACTACCGAACCGCGGTCAACGACGAGTACGCCGGACCACGGCTGCACGCGGCCATCCGGGCGTCGCAAGGACTGATTCCGCACAGCTTCTTGCTGAGCTATCCCAATCTCACGACCGAAATGCTGCCGTTCTACGAAGACGAAACCTCGGCCATCCACCACCGCGAGCCCGCCGCCGCGCGGGCGGCGTGCAGCGGGGGTGCAGCATTGATGGCCAAGGTCATGGTGACCGAACTGGTGCGCCGCGGTGTGCTCGAGCCGTCGGACAACACCATCGACCCACCCTGATGCGGCCCGGCGCTGCCGCGGCCGGAGCAAACCGGCCGGTACGTTGCGGTTATGGATGTCCACGCCGGCAGGTTGTCAGCAGTGCTCGCGGTGGTCTTGTTGGTTTGCAGTCTCGGGTCGGCTCCGCTGGCCCGCGCCGACACGAGATGCGCCCCGCCGGGGCTGCAAAGCGCGACCGAGTTGCCGCCGAAACTGTCGACCGCCAAGCGTCCGCGGGAGGATAAGTACACGACCGAGAACGTGGAGCCGCTGAGTTCGGTGGACGTCAGGTCGTTGGGTCTCATCACCCCGGGAACCCTGACCGTCGGCACCCTGTCGGAGGCTCCGCCCAACGTCTGCATCAACGCCAACGGCCAGTTCAGCGGTTTCGACAACGAGCTGCTGCGCGCCATCGCCGCCAAGCTGGGCTTGCGGGTGCGATTCGTCGGCACCGAGTTCTCGGGTCTGCTGGCCCAAGTCGCCAGCCACCGTTTCGACGTCGGCTCGGCGTCGATCATGGCCACCGACGCGCGGCGGCGCACGGTCAGCTTCACCAATGGCTACGACTTCGGCTATGCCGCGCTTGTCGTCCAGCCCGGTTCACCGATCACCGGATTCGATGACCTGGCGCCCGGTCAGCGCATCGGCGTCGTTCAAGGCACCGTGCAGGACGCCTACATCGTGGAGACCCTGCATCTGCAGCCGGTGAAATTCCCCGACCTCACCACCGCGTATGCGAGCCTGAAGACCCGCCAGATCGACGCGTGGGTTGCCGGCGGGCTGGAGGCGATGAACGCGGTGCGGCCCGGCGGCCCCGCGGTGATCGTCGCCAACACCTTCAGCGAGGGCGATTTCGTGGCCTACGCGGTCGCGAAGGAAAACCGGCCGCTGATCGCTGCGCTGAACTCGGGGCTGGACGCCGTCATCGCCGACGCCACCTGGTCCGCCCTGTACTCCGAGTGGGTTCCCCGACCGCTACCACCGGACTGGAAGCCGGGGTCGAAAGAGGCGCTGACCCCGCACCTGCCGGACTTCGCCAGGATCGCCGAGCATCATCACCGGCCTAAGGCCGGACCGCCCGTGCCCACGTCCACGCTGGCCCAGCTGCGGGAATCCTTCCTCGACTGGGAGATGTACAAGCGAGCCATCCCGCTGCTGTTCAAGACCGGCTTGCCCAACACCTTGCTCCTGACCGTCAGCGCCAGTGTCATCGGCCTGGCGGTCGGGATGATGCTGGCGGTGGCCGGGATCTCACGCTCGCGGTGGTTGCGTTGGCCGGCGAGGGTGTACACCGACATCTTCCGCGGCCTGCCCGAAGTGGTGATCATTTTGCTGATAGGCCTTGGCGTGGGGCCGATCGTCGGCGGCTTGACCAACAACAATCCGTATCCGCTGGGGATCGTCGCGCTGGGGTTGACGGCTGCGGCCTATGTGGGCGAGATCTTCCGCGCCGGTATCCAAAGCGTCGAGCCCGGCCAGCTGGAAGCCTCTCGCGCGCTGGGCCTCAGTTATCGGTCCTCGATGCGGCTGGTGGTAGTGCCGCAGGGCATTCGCCGGGTGCTGCCGGCATTGGTCAACCAGTTCATCGCATTGCTGAAAGGCTCGGCGCTGGTGTACTTCCTGGGCCTGATCGCCGGTCAGCGGGAGCTGTTCCAGGTGGGCCGTGACCTCAATGCACAGACCGGCAGCCTGTCGCCGTTGGTGGCCGCCGGAATCTTCTATCTGGCGTTGACCATCCCGCTGACCCACCTGGTGAACTACGTCGACAAACGGCTACGGCAGGGGCGCGCACCGGCTGAGCCGGAGGACCCGCTGGACCGCATCGCATCGGCAACCGGACAGGAGATGACGTGACCGAGGGCCAGGACCGTCCGCCGCCGGTATCGTTGGCGGGCAAGGAAATTCGTCTGTCATTCGGTCGGAACACCGTGCTGCGCGGGGTCGACATCGACGTGCCGGCAGGCACCACCGTGGCTGTGATCGGGCCGTCAGGTTCGGGTAAGTCGACGTTGCTTCGGACCCTGAACCGCTTGCATGAACCCGACAGCGGCGATGTCCTGCTCGACGGCCGGTCGGTGCTCGGTGACGACCCCAACCAGTTGCGCCAGCGCATCGGGATGGTGTTCCAGCACTTCAACCTGTTCCCGCATCGCAGTGTGCTGGACAACGTCATGCTCGCGCCACGCAAGCTCAAGCGGCTGCCGGCCGAGGCCGCGCGGCAACAGGCGTTGGCGCAGCTGGACCGAGTCGGCATGAAACACAAGGCGCACAGCCGCCCGAGCGCGTTGTCCGGCGGCCAGCAGCAACGGGTGGCGATCGCCCGCGCGCTGGCGATGGCCCCGCAGGTCATGCTGTTCGACGAGGCGACCTCAGCGCTGGACCCGGAACTCGTCAAGGGCATCCTGGCGTTGATCGCCGAACTGGGCGAGGAGGGCATGACGATGGTCGTCGTCACCCATGAAATGGGTTTCGCCAGGTCGACGGCCGATTCCGTCGTCTTCATGGATCACGGCGCGGTGGTGGAAACCGGCGCGCCCGACCAGATATTCGAATCGGCGGAAACCGAGCGGCTCCAGCGGTTTCTCTCCCAAGTGCTGTAACGCTGGAAAACGGTTTTCGGGTGGCCATGGGGCTATCCGGTTAGACTGGCGAATTATGGCGGAACGTGAAGCCACCGTGCCAGAGGTGACACAGCTGGCTGAGGGTCTACACCGAACGCTATCGAAACTCTTTTCCATCTTGCGCCGCGGTGACCCCAGCGCCGGTGCGGCTGCTGCCGGCGAGCTGACCCTGGCGCAGTTGTCGATCTTGGTGACACTGCTCGACCAGGGCCCGATCCGGATGACCGATCTGGCCGCGCACGAACGGGTTCGCACACCCACCACCACCGTGGCGATTCGACGGCTGGAGAAGATCGGCCTGGTGAAGCGGTCGCGTGACCCGTCCGACCTACGCGCTGTGCTGGTCGATATCACTCCGCGCGGCTTGGCCGTTCACCGTGAGTCGCTGGCCAACCGGATTTCCGCGCTGGCCGGGATGCTCAGCCAGCTCAGCGAGGCCGACCTGGAAACCCTGACCAAGGCGCTCACGCCGCTGGAGCGGTTGGCGGCCCGTGAGCCGGCTCCTCCTGCGGCACCACCCCAGCAAGAGCAGGCGTGAAGGCCGTAGCGCGGCAACGACTTCGCTGATGCCCAGCGCACTCATCACCGGCGCCGGCCGAGGTATCGGGGCCGCGATAGCCACCGCGTTGGCCACCACGCACACCTTGTTGCTGGCGGGCCGGCCCTCTGATCGGTTGAATGCCGTTGCGCGCCGCCTGAATGCGACGACGCTACCGTTGGAGTTGACCGACGCCGAGGCGATCCGCTCTGCCGCCTAGTCGATCACCGAGCTCGACGTGCTGGTGCACAACGCCGGTGTGTCCATGCCCGCTCACGTCGGCGAAAGCACGGTCGACCAGTGGCGCACCACTTTCGAGGTCAATGTGGTTGGAGCTGTGGCTGTTACGTTGGCGCTGCTGCCGGCGCTGCGGCGTTCCCGCGGCCAGGTGGTGTTCATCAATTCCGGCTCGGGGCGGGCGGTGTCACCCGGGATGGCGTCGTACTCGGCCAGCAAGTTTGCGTTGCGCGCGTTCGCTGATTCGCTACGCGCCGACGAATCCGCGCTGCGGGTCACCACCGTCTATCCCGGCCGCGTTGACACCGACATGCAGCGTGAGTTGGTCGCGTTCGAGGGCGGCGAGTACGACCCCACGCGGTTCCTGCGGCCGGAGACCGTCGCCGAAGTTGTCGCGAACGTGGTGGCCACCCCGCCCGACGGCCACGTCCACGAGGTGGTGATCCGCCAGCGCTAACCTCGCGCGAGCAGACCTTTTAGACGACGAGGTTCACCAGCCGGCCGGGTACCACGATGACCTTCTTCGGCTTGGCTCCCGACAGGAACGCCTGCACCTTTTCGTCGGCCAGCGCGGCGGCTTGCAGGGTGTCCGCGTCGGCGTCGGCGGCCACCACCACCTTGCCGCGTACCTTGCCGTTGACCTGCACCGGGTATTCGACGGTGTCGTCGACCAGATAGGCCGGGTCGGCCACCGGGAACGGTCCGTGCGCGAGGGAGGTGGTGTTGCCCAGCCGCTGCCACAACTCCTCGGCCACATGCGGCGCCAACGGCGCCAGCATCAGCACCAGCGGTTCGACCGCTGCGCGCGGCACCGCATCGCGGTAGGTCTTGGTCAGGTGATTGGTGTATTCGATCAGCTTGGCCACCGCTGTGTTATTCCGCAGCGCCGCATAGTCTTCGGAGACACCAGCAATGGTGCGATGCAGTGGCCGCAGCGTATCGGGTTGCAGCGCGGCATGATTGTCGACGCGGTTTTCGCCGGTCTGCTCGTCGACAACCAGCCGCCATACCCGCTGGAGAAACCGGTGCGCACCCACGACATCCTTGGTGGCCCAGGGCCGGGACGCCTCCAGTGGACCCATCGACATCTCGTAGACACGTAGCGTGTCGGCTCCGTAGTCGTCGCAGATCTCGTCGGGCGATATCGAATTCTTCAGGCTCTTACCGATTTTGCCGAATTCCTGAAAAACCTCGATCTCGCCGTCCGGTCCCGGGTAGAAGAACTTGCCGTCGCGTTCGATCACCTCGGCGGCCGGCACGTAGGAGCCGCGGGCATCGGTGTAGGCGAACGCCTGGATGTAGCCCTGGTTGACCAGCCGGCGGTACGGCTCGCGTGAGGTGACGTGGCCCAGGTCGTAGAGAACCTTGTGCCAGAACCGGGCGTACAGCAGGTGCAGCACGGCGTGCTCGACGCCGCCGACGTAAAGGTCGACACCCCCCGGGTCGTCCGGTCCGTGCTCGGCCGGTCGCGGACCCATCCAGTACGCCTCGTTCTCCTTGGCGCAGAACCGATCCGGGTTGTGCGGGTCAACGTAGCGCAACTCGTACCAGGAGCTGCCGGCCCACTGCGGCATCACGTTGGTGTCGCGGGTGTAGGACTTCAGCCCGTCGCCGAGGTCGAGCTCGACATGCACCCAATCGGTCGCCTTGGCCAGCGGCGGCGACGGTTCGCTATCGGCGTCGTCGGGGTCGAACAGCACCGGCGAGTAGTCCGGGACGTCGGGCAGCTCCACCGGCAACGCGGACTCGTCCAGCGCGTGCGGCCGTCCGTCCTCGTCGTAAACGATCGGAAACGGCTCACCCCAATATCGCTGCCGCGCGAACAGCCAGTCCCGCAACTTGTACTCGACGCGGGCCCAGCCGCGCCCCTCGGATTCCAGCCGCGCGGTGATGGCCTCCTTGGCCGTGGCGACGTCCATCCCGTCGAGATAGTCAGAGTTCACCAGCACGCCGTCACCGGTGTGGGCGGCCTGGGAAATGTCGCCGCCGGTAATGACTTCGACGATCGGCAGGCCGAGCTCGCGGGCGAACTCCCAGTCCCGCTGATCATGGCCCGGTACCGCCATGATCGCCCCGGTGCCGTAGCCGACCAGCACATAGTCGGCGATGAAAATCGGCACCTGTTGGCCGTTGGCCGGGTTGATGGCGTAGTTGCCAAGGAACACACCGGTTTTCGCCTTGTTTTCCTGGCGTTCCAAATCAGATTTGGCCGCGATGGCCTTGCGGTAGGCGGCAACGGCGGCAACGGGTGTGCCCGCTCCGAACGTCCAGCGCGGGTCCACGCCGGCCGGCCAATCGGCGGCGGCCAGCCGGTCGACCAGCTCATGCTCGGGGGCAAGTACCAGATAGGTGGCGCCGAACAGGGTGTCGGGTCGGGTGGTGAAGACCTCGATATCGCCGGCAGGGCTGCTGAACAGCGCGGCTGCTCCGGTGGAGCGACCGATCCAGTTGCGCTGCATGGTCTTGACCTTCTCCGGCCAGTCCAGCAGCTCGAGGTCGTCGAGCAACCGCTCAGCGTAGGCGGTGATCCGCATCATCCACTGCCGCAACCGTTTCCGGAACACCGGAAAGTTGCCGCGGTCACTACGCCCGTCGGCGGTGACCTCTTCGTTGGCCAGCACGGTGCCCAGGCCCGGACACCAGTTGACCATCGAATCTGCCTGATACACCAGTCTGTGACTATCGATCACGTCGGCCCGCTCACCGGCGGACAACGTCGACCAATCCCGCCCGTCATCTAAAGTCCGCGCGCCAGATTCGAATTCCGCGATCAGCTCGGCGATGGGCCGAGCCTTGTTGGCGTCGACATCGAACCAGGCATTGTAGATCTGCAGGAAAATCCACTGCGTCCACTTGTAGAACTCGACGTCAGTGGTGGAAAAGCTTCGTCGGGCGTCATGGCCGAAACCGAGCCGGCCCAGCTGACGCCGGAAGTTGACGATGTTGGCCTCGGTGCGTTCACGCGGGTGGGTGCCGGTTTGCACCGCGTACTGCTCGGCGGGCAAACCGAAAGCATCGAAACCCAGCGCGTGCAGCACATTATGGCCCGTCATCCGAAAGTAGCGGGCGTACACATCGGTGGCGATATAGCCCAGCGGGTGGCCGACGTGCAGACCCTCCCCCGATGGATAGGGGAACATGTCCTGGACGAACATCTTGTCCTCGGGCACCGTCGAGCCGTCCGTCGGCGCCAGCGACCCGACCGGGTTGGCCACGTTGAACGTTCCCCACCTGGCCCAGTTGTCCTGCCAGGTCTGTTCGATGTGACGGGCCAGCTCCGCGGTGTAGCGGTACCGCGGCACTTCGGAGTCGGGCTCGATCGGGGATTCGGTCACTTGCACAGGGTATAAGGGCCACGCTCGGCCCCTGCCGGCCACGAGATGGTCTCGGTTCCGTCGCGGACCGATCAGAGGTTCATTCCAGGTCTATTCCAGGTCTATTCCAAGCCTGGCTGCGCCCGTCGCCCCTGGTTACAGTCGCCGTCAAGGCCGCACCGTTGGGAAGGACCGACTCTCATGATGCAGATCGCCCGCAGCTTGCGGGTACTGGTGGCAAGCACTGCTGTCGGTGTCGTGGGGCTGGTGGGATTTGCCTGCGCGACCGCAGCTGCAGACCCGGTGTTCTCCCCCGCGCCCACCCCCGCACCCGTTCCCACGCCGCCTTACGCGTCGCCGAACACCCTGGGCTACGTCGGCAGCGCCATCCCGGGTGCAGCTCCGTCGGCGCCGAGCCAAGTTGCTGCGCCCCTGCCCGTGGCGGCGCCGGCACCACCGACGATCGTCCCGGCCACCAGCGGAACGCTGCGCGAATACTTCGACAGCAATGGCGTCAAACTCGAACCGCAACAACCACAGAACTTGAAAGCGCTCGATATCACCCTGCCGCTGCCGCCGCGTTGGACGCCGGTACCCGACCCCAACGTGCCTGACGCGTTCGCGGTCATCGCCGACCGCTCGCCCACCCGCAATAGCCTGTACACGTCGAACGCGCAGGTCGTGGTGTACAAGTTGATCGGCAACTTCGACCCGCGCGAGGCCATCACCCACGGGTTCGTCGACAGCCAGCAACTGCCGGCGTGGCAGACCACCAACGCCAGCCTGGCCGACTTCTGCGGGTTCCCGTCGTCGGTCATCGAAGGCACATACCGCCAGAACGATATGACGCTCAACACATCTCGGCGCCATGTCATTGCCGCCGCCGGACCCGACCAGTATCTGGTGTCGCTGGCGGTGACGACCGGTGTCACCCAAGCCGTCGCCGACGCGCCGGCCACCGACGCGATTGTCAACGGGTTCCGGGTGAGTGTGCCCGGTGCCGCTTCGGCCACCACGCCACCGGCACCTGCCGTGCCGTCCGCACCCGCTGCCGGCATGCCCGGCCTGGCCCCGCTGCCGCACGTCCCGGGAGTCCCTCCCGCCGCGCACTGACTTTCGGTGCCTCGTATCGTGATCCCATGCTGATCGCGGGAGTCGTCTGCCTGTGTGCAGCGCTCGTGTCTGGCGTGCTCGGGTTGCGGTCGTTGTCGAGGTCGGGTGCTGCCGACGACCCGCAATGGGTCACGCGTTCGATTGCGCCGACTCAGCTTGCCGCGGCGGTCATGCTCACGGCCGGCGGTGCGGTGGCGCTGGCCGGGCCGCACCGGGCAGCCGTCGTGCTGGTCGGTGTCTGCGTCGCAGGCGCGGTGGGCACCGTGGCCGTGGGGTCGTGGCAGAGCGCACGGTATGCGCTGCGTCGTGAAGCGGCCGCAGCACACTGCGCGGGCGACTGCGCGAGCTGCACCTTGCCCTGCCGCTGACAGCTGGCAACGAATTCAGTTGCGGCTGAGATCGATCGGGTGGGTGGCGAGCAGGGACAGCGGTAGCGGCTGGCGTCGCAGCACCCGGCCCCACAGATCCACCCGGGGCGGCACCAAAACGTCAGACGGCAATGCCGACAACACAATCCAGTCGTCGCGCTCGATCTCGCCCTCGAGCTGCCCGATTGTCCACCCCGAGTACCCGGCAAAGATCCGCACACCTTCGACCAGCGGGGCTATCGCATCGGGATCCGCGCCGAGATCGACCATCGCCAATCGGCCGGCCACGTGCCGCAGGCCCGGTATACCGTCCGGCTCGACGCCGACCCGCAGCACCGACAAGCACAGCGCCGCGTCACGTTTCACCGGCCCGCCGATGAACATCGTTTTGGGCTTGGCCGCCAGCTTCGCCCACTGGGGCAGCACGTTGTAGACGGCGGTCTCGCTGGGTCGGTTGAGCACCACCCCCAAGGTGCCGCCCTCGTTGTGCTCGACGATGTAGATCACGCTGCGGCGAAAGGTCGGCTCCAGAAGATCGATGTTGGCCAGCAGCAGGGTGCCCGCCCGCACCCGGTGCGCGGTGGGGGCGACATAGTCCTCGGGATCTTCGTGCTGCGCCACCAGACCATCATCGCATCCACGCGAGGTCGACGTGGCTAACAAGCCGCGCGCTGTTCGATATTTGTAGTCTGGTTTTTCGGGGTCTCAGGCGCGGCGGTAGGCCGCCTGGCCGCACCGTGGAAGTAGGTCCAGTGACTCACACCCGCCCGTCCGTCGCGGTCTGGCGGTCGCTGCGCAGTCTGCGCGATTTCCAGCGGCTGCTGGAGCTGCGCGCCGTGAGCCAGTTCGGTGACGGCCTCTTCCAGGCGGGTCTGGCGGGGGCCTTGTTGTTCAATCCGGAACGTGCCGCCAGCCCGCTGGCGATCGCAAGCGCGTTCGCGGTGCTGTTCCTGCCCTACTCCCTGCTGGGCCCGTTCGCCGGCGCGCTGTTGGATCACTGGGATCGCCGGCTGGTCCTGGTCGGCGCGAACCTGGGCCGGCTGGGGTCGGTGGGTGCGGTCGCGGGCCTGTTGGCCCTCGGGACGAGTGACCCGGCCGTCTTGTGCGGCGCTCTGATCGTCAACGGCTTCGGGCGGTTCGTCTCCTCCGGTTTGTCGGCGGCGCTGCCGCACCTGGTGCCGCGCGAAGAGGTGGTGACGATGAATTCGATCGCCACCGCGGTGGGCGCGGTCGCGGCGTTCGCGGGCGCGAACTTCATGTTGGTGCCACGCTGGCTTTTCGGCAGCGGCGACCACGGAGCAGCCGCCATCATCACTCTGGCGATGGTCCCGGTCTCGATCGCGCTGCTGCTGTCACTGCGGTTCGCTGCCCGCGTCCTCGGGCCCGACGACACCAAACGTGCCATTCACGGATCGGTCCTCTACCTGGTGGTCACCGGGTGGCTGCACGGCGCGCGCACCACGCTGGCCCGCCCAACGGTGACCGCGACCCTGGCCGGGCTGGCGACCCATCGCATGGTGTTCGGGGTCAACACGCTGCTGGTGCTGCTGTTGGTCCGCCACACCGGTGGCGTGTCCGTCGGTGGGCTCGGTAGTGCGGTGTTGTTCGTCGCCGCGGCGGGCGCCGGCTCGTTTCTGGCCAACGCCTTGACCCCGATCGTGGTGCGGCGATGGGGACGCTACACCGCGGCCAACGGCGCATTGGCGATTGCGGCGGGCATCCAGGTCGCCGGGGTTGGCCTGCATGTGCCGGTGATGGTGGTGTGCGGATTCTTCCTCGCCGTGGCCGGACAGGTGGTCAAGTTGTGCACCGATACCGCGATGCAAGTCGATGTCGACGACGCGCTGCGCGGACATGTCTTCGCGGTGCAGGACTCGGTGTTCTGGGTCTCGTTCATCGTGGCGGTCACCGTGGCGGCGATCGTCATACCCGCCGACGGGCATGCCCCCGGGTTGGTGCTGGCCGGGTCACTGCTCTACCTGGGCGGGCTCGCCGTACACGCGTTCGTCGGTCGGCGGCGATAACTCATCAGAACTGGAAGAACGGCGATATCCCGATCAAGAATCCGTTCCACAGGGCTGACCAGAGGTCCACTTCTGCGCTGTCGATGGTCCAGTACGTGGTTAGACCGTCCATCAGCGGGGTCGCGGAGTCGACCTCCTCCGGCGTCAAACCCAGATACGCCAGATGCTCGGTAAAAAGCCCGCCCATGTTGGCGCCGTCATCCCAATTCGCCCAGCCGTCCCCGGTGAGGGTATAGACATCCGTCGGATAAAAATTATTGGGGGTCACCTCGCCCAGCACCGAACCCGCGTGGTTCAGCTGAATGTAGGCGATCATGGGCTCTCGCATCCATTCTGGAAGCCAGTCTATGAACTCGTTGAGAAATCCTCCATGAGCCGACGCGCTGTCGCCCACCAGAATGAAATGCAAAGCGTCCGAGGGTATGCCGTAGTCGTATAGGTCGTCCTGAACCATTCCGCCCACCACGGCCGCCTGCGAGTAACCGAATATGTAAAGCGGATCGTCTACGCTGAATTCCCCAGCGTCCCAGCGGCTTTGGACCGCATCTATCAGAATGTTCGAGGCATCCCTGACGCTCGCATCCAGGTTATAGGTTTCCGGTACCTGAAGCCACGTCGGGGTGCCGTCGAAACCGTGCGGCTGGAGATACAAGGTGTTCGTTACATCGAGCCATTCTTGGTTTTCTGCCGGAATCATAACCAGCGCTTCGCTGGTCAATTCATAATCGGAATGACGAATATTTCCAAAGGTCGTCGAATACACCGCGGCGCCTGCCACCAATGGCGCCGCGAACGCTGCGGTAATCGCCGCCTTACTCATTACCTGTTCTCCGGTTCCGCGCGAGCTGACCCCATATAAATTCGCCAATGCTGTGCAGGAATGCGTGGCAGCGCACCAAAAAAAATCCCCCTGCTTCGCTAGTGCGGTCATCAACCTCCAGCGGGTGCAGAGAATACCAACACTTCGCTGGCGTGGGCCCGAATCGACAATTTCGGCGGCAGCCCGGGCGGAAGGCGGTGGCGCCAGCCGTTAGAGTACGCGCCATGGCCGGCGCAGCCGCGATAGTCGACGATCTGCGCGCTGAGAGCGATGAGCTCGACGCGCTGGTGGCGCCCCTTCCCGACGATCGATGGGCGGCTGCGACGCCCGCCCCGGGCTGGACGATTGCACACCAGATCGCCCACCTGCTGTGGACCGACCGCCTCGCGCTGACCGCCGTTACCGACGAAGCCGGCTTTGCCAAGGTGCTGGAGGAGGCGGCGGCCGACCCGACCGGCTTCGTCGACGCCGCCGCCGAAGAAGGCGCGGCCAGCGCACCCGCGCAGCTGCTCTCCGAGTGGCGCACCACCCGCGCCCGGCTGCATGACGAGTTGTTGGCCGTGCCCGACGGCCGCAAGCTGCCCTGGTTCGGGCCGCCGATGAGTGCGGCGTCGATGGCAACGGCGCGGTTGATGGAAACCTGGGCGCACGGTCTTGACGTCGCTGACGCCCTTGGCGTGACGCGCCGACCCACCGCGCGGCTACGGTCCATTGCGCACATCGGCGTGCGGACCCGCGACTACGCGTTCACCATCAACGGGCTGCCGCCGCCGACCGACCCGTTCTTCGTCGAGCTGCGGGCTCCAGACGGTGAACTGTGGACATGGGGTCCGCCGGATGCTGCTCAGCGGGTGACCGGTAGCGCCGAGGACTTCTGCTTTCTGGTCACGCAGCGCCGGCCGCGCGACACTCTGGACGTCTCCGCCGAAGGCGCCGACGCACAGCGCTGGCTGGAGATCGCGCAGGCTTTCGCCGGCCCACCGGGCCCTGGGCGATGAGCGCGCAGTCGCGCGCGAAGAGAGACAGGGCCCACCAACCCCGCCCTGGGCGATAGGGGCTGCGTCGAAAGCAGCTTTGCTGCAAGTGTTTTCGCGTAACTCGACGGCTACAGCTCGGTGGCGCCGTCGGCGGTGCCGTCGCCATCGGTGTCGGTGAGCCGGACGTTCCACCGGCCGTCGCCGTCGGTGTCGACATATCCCGTCACGCCGGTCTCGTCGGCACACATCACCTGATCGGCCAGTCCGTTGCCGTCGGTGTCGAGCAGCCGGTCGTCGATCTGACCGTCGCCGTCGAAGTCGACCATCGGCCCGCCGGTCTGCTCGACACCGTCGAGGCCGAACCAACGCAGTTGTCCGCCTTTACTTCCTGGCTCCGCCGCTACCGACCACGTCCCGGTGCCGTTGTCGGTGAAGTAGCTTTCCGGCGTGCCGTCGTTGTCGAGGTCCAGCACGGCGTGGTCGGCGATCCCGTCGCCGTCGAAGTCGGCCAACGCGTCGTCGCGCAGGCCGTCGCCGTCGAAGTCCAAGCCGATCGCCTCGAAGCGCCCGTCACCGTCGAGGTCGAGGTCGGGCTGACCATCCCAGATCCGTGCCGCGCCGTCCCCGACGCCCAAGCAATACTCCATGCTGGTCAGACGCGGCGCCGTCGTTAACGGTTCCCGCGCGCTTTCCACCAGGCCAGCAGTTCGGCCGTCGCCTCCTCGCGGGACAGCGGTCCGCGGTCCATCCGGAGCTCCTTCAGATAGTTCCAGGCCTCACCGACCTGCGGGCCGGGCGGAATGTCCAGCAACTTCATGATCTCGTGGCCGTCCAGGTCTGGCCGGACCCGCTGCAGGTCTTCCTTGACGGCCAACTCGGCGATTCGTGCCTCGAGCTCGTCGTAATTGGCCTGCAGCCGGGCCGCGCGCCGCTTGTTGCGGGTGGTGCAGTCGGCCCGAACCAGCTTGTGCAGTTTGGGCAGCAGCGGACCGGCGTCGGTGACGTAGCGGCGCACCGCCGAATCGGTCCACTTGCCGTCCCCGTAGCCGTGGAAGCGCAGATGCAGATACACCAGTTGCGAGACGTCGTCGATCATCTGCTTGGAGTACTTCAACGCCCGTAACCGCTTGCGGGCCATCTTGGCGCCCACCACCTCGTGGTGGTGAAAACTCACGCCGCCGTCCGGCTCGTGGCGGCGGGTGGCGGGTTTGCCGATGTCGTGCAACAACGCCGCCCAGCGCAGCACCAAATCGGGGCCCTCATCCTCGAGGTCAATCGCCTGCCGCAGCACGGTCAGCGAATGCCGGTAGACATCTTTGTGCTGGTGGTGTTCGTCGATGGCCATCTGCATGCCGCCGACTTCGGGGAGCACGACTTCACCCATGCCGGTTTGCACCAGCAGCTCGATCCCGGCGACGGGGTCGTCACCGAGCAGCAGCTTGTCCAGCTCGGCGGCCACCCGTTCGGCAGTGATACGCCCGAGCTCCGGCGCCATCTCGACGATCGCCTCGCGCACCCGCGGGGCGATGCTGAACCCGAGTTGCGAAACGAACCGGGCGGCACGCAGCATCCGCAATGGGTCGTCGCCGAAGGACTCCGACGGCGTCGCGGGAGTGTCGAGCACCCCGGCGCGAAGCGCCGCCAAACCCCCTAGGGGGTCGACGAATTCGCCCAGTCCGTCGGCGTTGACGCGCACCGCCATCGCGTTGACCGTGAAATCGCGGCGCACCAGATCCTCCTCGAGGCGGTCACCGAAGCAAACCTCCGGATTGCGCGACACCCGGTCGTAGCGGTCGGCCCGGAAGGTGGTGATCTCCAAGCGGTGATCGCCCTTGCCCACACCGACGGTGCCGAACTCGATCCCGGTGTCCCAGAGCGCATCGGCCCACGGCCGCACGATTTGCTGCACCTGCTCGGGATGCGCGTCGGTCGTGAAATCCAAATCGGGGCTCAGCCGCTGCAGCAGCGCATCGCGCACCGAACCGCCCACGAGATACAGCTCGTGACCGGACGCGGCGAACAACGAGCCGAGTTCGCGCAACAGGTCGGCATACCTGTTCAGCGCAACGGCGGCCGCGGTCAGCAGGTCGGCGTCCTGGGCAGTGTCGGGCACGTTCGATGAGCCTAGTCGTGCGACGATGCGGCCGGATACGGCCGCGGAGGAGCACGACCATCGAACACAGTCGTGCGACGATGCGGCCGGGCCGATGGCGCAGGAGCACAACAATCCAGCACCAATCGTGCGCCAGCGGCGAGTACGTCCGGAGGGGCTTGGTCGTGCCAGCTACTATCGCTTGGGTGTCGGACGGCGAACAAGCCCAACCACGCCGGCGCCGCAATCGACGTAGGAGCCGGCGCCGTGCCGGGCCGCCCGAAATCCGCACTCAGAACGGAAAAGTCGACGGCAAAGCCACCGGCTCGGCTAAATCGGGCCGTTCCCGCTCCGGCAAACGTGGTCCCGAGCGCTTGCGTACCGTGCACGAAACATCCGCGGGCGGGCTGGTTATCGCCGGCATCGACGGGCCACGCGAGGACCAGGTTGCCGCGCTCATCGGTCGTGTCGATCGCCGCGGCCGCATGCTGTGGTCGTTGCCCAAGGGGCACATCGAACTCGGCGAAACTGCCGAGCAGACCGCGATCCGGGAAGTCGCCGAGGAGACCGGAATTCGGGGCAGCGTGCTGGCCGCGCTCGGCAGCATCGACTACTGGTTTGTCACCGACGGGCGGCGGGTGCACAAGACCGTGCATCACTACCTGATGCGGTGCTCGGGCGGGGAGTTGTCCGATGAAGACCTCGAGGTCGCCGAGGTGGCGTGGGTGCCGATCCGTGATCTGGCGTCCAGGCTGGCCTACGCCGACGAACGGCGGCTCGCCGAGGTGGCCGACGAGCTGATCGACAAGCTGCAGACCGACGGACCGGCCGCGTTGCCACCGTTGCCGCCCACTTCGCCGCGACGGCGGCCGCAGACGCATTCCCGCGCCCACCACCGTCGCCGCGACGACAACCTGCCGGGCGCGAAGAACGGTCGCGGTCCAGGGCCGTGAGAACGCCGCGGCTGTTCCCAGTGGCGACCCGCTGCGCCCGGCTTCGCCGCGCTTGCGATCGCCACGGGCGGGCCGGGCTGCAGCGCCTCGCCATGGTGGCCGGCATCCTGGCTGGTCTAGGGGCCGTGCTTATTGTTCCCACCGTCGCGCCACCGGCCGTCGCGGGCGAGCCCGGCACGACCCCATTTGTGCAAATTCGAGTCGACCAGGTGACCCCTAACGTGGTCACCACCACCAGCGAGCCCGTCGTCTCCGTCACCGGAGTGGTGACCAACGTCGGCGACCGGCCGGTGCGCGACGTGATGGTCCGCCTCGAGCGAGCCACACCGGTGCACTCCTCGGCGGGTTTGCGTACCAACCTCGACGGCAGCACCGACCAATACCAGCCGATCGCGGATTTCCTCACGGTCGCGGGTGAACTGCAGCGCGGCCAGGTGGCCGGTTTCACGCTGTCGGCGCCGCTGCGTTCGGCGAACGGCCCGTCGCTGGGCATCGACGAGCCCGGGGTCTACCCGCTGCTGGTCAACGTCAACGGGACACCCGACTACGGGGAACCGGCCCGGCTGGACAACGCCCGCTTCCTGTTGCCGGTGGTGGGCGTGCCCGCCGACCCCACCGACACCTCCGCGGACGCGTTTTCCTCCGTCGTCGCACCCGACACCTCCAAGCCGGTACAGGTGACCATGCTGTGGCCGTTGGCGGACCGGCCGCGGTTGTCGCCGGGTGTGCCCGGCGGCACCATTCCGGTGCGGTTGATGGACGACGAGCTGGCGACATCGCTGGCCAACGGTGGCCGGCTGGACATTTTGTTGTCCGCCGCCGAGTTCGCGACCAGCGGCGAGGTCGATCCCGACGGTGCCGTCGGGCGTTCGCTGTGCTTGGCTGTCGACCCCGACCTTCTGGTCACCGTCAACGCGATGACCGGTGGCTACCTGGTGTCGGACTCCCCCGAAGCCATCGGCCCGGGCGCGCCCGCACACCCCGGCGCCGGTCAGGCCGCGGCGGCGGCCTGGCTGAACCGATTGCGCGCACTGGCGCACCGCATGTGCGTCGCGCCGGTTCCCTACGCACAGGCCGACCTCGACGTCGTGCAGCGGGTCGGCGACTCGGCCCTCAGCGCGACGGCGACCAGTAGCTCGAGCGACATCATCGACGAGATCCTTGGCATCAGCTCGGTTCGGGGCGCCACCTTGATCTCCGAAGGCGTGTTGACCCGCCGCACCGTAGACCTGCTGAGCCGCAACCCCAATACCCCCAATACCGTCGCGATCGCCGCGGCGCCCTGCGCCGCCGAAGACGACGCCGGCCGGCCCGCCACCGCGAACATCGCGCCGCGACGGATCTCGCCGCAGGTCGTCACCGCGCCGTTCGACCCGACCGTCGGCGCCGCGTTGGCGGCGGCGGGCAGCGATCCAGTCTCCCCGAATTACTTGGATGCGTCGCTGGCTGTCCGGCTACGACGCGACTCCGTGGCCGCGCGCCGTCAGGACGCTTTGGCGTCGATGCTGTGGCGCAGCCTGCAGCCCGAAGTCGAGCAGCGCGCCGAAATTCTGCTGCCGCCGGCGACCTGGACGTTGCAGTCCGATGACGCGGAAGCGGTGCTGAGCACGCTCGCCACCGCCATCCGCTCCGGGCTGGCAACGCCGCGACCGCTGCCCGCCCTGATCGCTGATGCTTCAAGCGTGCCGCCCGCAACCGGCGATCCTGACGACGTGGCGGCCGAACCTCCCAAACGCGGCCGGTTCGACAATGTGATCGTGGCCCAGATGAGCGGCGAGCTGGGCAGGCTGTGGAAGCTGGCCTCGGCGGTGACCACCGATACACGCACCGGCCTGACCGGCGTCAGCTACACCGCGCCGTTACGGGAAGACATGCTGCGTGCGGTCAGCCAATCCGAGCGCCCGGACACCCGCAATGGGTTGGCCCACCGGCGACTGGAGATCGTGGACACCACGATCAACGACCTGTTCGGTGCGGTCACGATCGTCAACCCGGGCGGCTCCTACACGCTGGCCACCGAGCACAGCCCGCTGCCGCTGGCACTGCATAACGGCCTGGCGGTCCCGATCCGGGTCCGGCTCCACGTCGACGCCCCGCCCGGCATGACCGTCACCGACCCCGGCGAAATCGAGCTGCCACCCGGCTATCTTCCGGTGCGAGTGCCGATCGAAGTCAACTTCACTCAGCGCGTCGCCGTCGACGTGTCGCTGAGCACCCCGGACGGTGTGCCGCTCGGCGACCCGGTGCGCCTGTCGGTGCACTCCAACGCCTACGGGAAGGTGCTGTTCGCGATCACGCTGACCGCCGCGGCGGTGCTGGTGACGCTGGCGGGACGACGGCTGTGGCACCGCTTCCGCGGCCAACCCGACCCGGCCGATCTCGACCGCCCGAAACCCGGCGGTGTCGACCTCACCGAAGACGCGCGCCCGATCGAGGAGCACCGGGTATGAATGCCGCCGGTCGGCGCGTGCCGCCGCCGGCGCACCGGCCGCGGCGACCGCTGCCCCCTCCCCAGTCGTCGCGGGTGACGCCTGCGCCACGTCCCGAGCTCTCCGACGCGGCCGTGGTGTCACGCTCCTGGGCGATGGCGTTCGCGACGCTGGTCAGCCGGCTCACCGGGTTCGCCCGCATCGTGCTGTTGGCGGCGATCCTGGGTGCGGCACTCTCCAGCGCCTTCTCGGTGGCCAATCAACTGCCGAACATGATCGCGGCTTTGGTCCTGGAAGCCACGTTCACGGCGATCTTCGTGCCGGTCCTCGCCCGGGCAGAGCAAGACGACGCCGACGGCGGCGCGGCATTTGTGCGCCGTCTCGTCACGCTGGCCACCACCGTGCTGTTGGTCACCACGCTGCTCTCGGTGGCGGCGGCGCCGCTGCTGGTGCGACTGATGCTGGGCCGCCAACCCCAAGTCAACGAGCCGCTCACCACCGCGTTCGCCTACCTGCTGTTGCCGCAGGTGATTTTCTACGGCCTGTCGTCGGTGTTCATGGCAATTCTCAACACGCGCAACGTGTTCGGGCCGCCGGCTTGGGCGCCCGTCGTCAACAACGTCGTCGCGATCGCCACACTGGCCGTCTATTTGGCGGTGCCCGGTCAGCTCTCCGTCGACCCGGTGCGGATGGGCAACGCCAAGTTGCTGGTGCTGGGCATCGGCACCACCCTGGGCGTCGTCGTGCAGGCTGCGGTACTGCTGGTCGCCGTGCGGCGCCAGCGCATCAGCCTTCGCCCGCTGTGGGGGATCGACGATCGGCTCAAACGCTTCGGGGCCATGGCCGCCGCGATGGTGTTCTACGTGCTGATCAGCCAGCTCGGCCTGGTGGTCGGCAACCAGATCGCCAGTACCGCAGCGGCGTCCGGGCCGGCGATCTACAACTACACCTGGCTGGTGCTGATGCTGCCGTTCGGCATGATCGGCGTGACGGTATTGACGGTGGTGATGCCACGGCTGAGCCGCAACGCGGCGGCCGACGACACCGAAGCCGTACTGGCCGACCTGTCGCTGGCTACCCGGCTGACCATGATCACGCTGATCCCGATCGTGGCATTCATGACAGTCGGCGGGCCCGCGATCGGCAGCGCGCTGTTCGCCTACGGTCGTTTCGGCGAGATCGACGCCGGCTATCTGGGCGCCGCGATCACCCTGTCGGCGTTCACGCTGATCCCATATTCGCTGGTGCTGTTGCAGCTGCGCGTTTTCTACGCCCGCGAGCAGCCGTGGATACCGATCGTGATCGTCCTTGTCATCACAACCGTCAAGATCGTCGGGTCGCTGCTCGCGCCCTATCTCACCGACGAATCGCAACTCGTCGCCGGTTACCTGGGCTTCGCCAACGGCCTGGGCTTCCTGGCCGGCGCCATCGTCGGCTACTACTTGCTGCGCAATGCGCTGCGCCCGCCACGAGGTCATCTGGTAGGCGCGGCGGAGGTGCGCACGGTGCTGGTGACGATCACCGGCTCGCTGCTGGCCGGACTGATCGCGCACGTCGTGGACCAATTGATGGGGCTGGAGGCGCTGACCAGCTACGGCGGCGGGGCGGGGTCGCTGCTGCGGCTTTTCGTGCTGGCGGTGATCATGGTGCCGATCATCGTCGTGATCATGCTGCGTGGCGAAGTACCGGAGGCGCACGCCGCGGTGGCCGCCTGCCGGCGCTGGCTCGGCGGCGGGAAACCTGGCGACGCCGGCAAGTTAGCCCCCGGTCGGGCTGCACGATCCGATCACCTGTCCGGCCGCGGCGCGGTCCCGTACCCTGAGCAGAGGAATTGGTCCGCGCCGGGGGGTCACCCGGTCGCCGAACCCATCCGGCGCGGGCCGGCGCGACACGTAGCCAGGACGGAACTCGGGAAAGGACCGGAGGTGACTGAGGGCCCACCGCACAGCACCTCCTCCAAGCCTGCGTCCGGCGCCGAGCCGTCGCCGCAGTCTCCGGACGACTTCCAGCCGGACGTTCCGGCCGATCGTCAGGTCGGCACGGTGTCGGCGGTCCCGCCTTCCGGGCCGGCGAACGGCGACCTGCCGGCGGGGTCGGCGCGCAGCTCCCGTGACCACGCGGCCGAGCCAGACCCGATCGACCCTCATGCCCCGCCGGTCGAACCGTCAGCGTCCCCCGATGACGCTCAGCTCGTGCCCGGCGCCAGCATCGCCGGGGGCCGCTACCGTCTGTTGGTTTTCCACGGTGGCGCACCGGCTTTGCAGTTCTGGCAAGCACTCGACACTGCCTTGGACCGCCAGGTGGCGCTCACGTTCGTCGATCCCGGCGGGACTCTGGGCGAGGCGGCTACCCGCGACATCTTGTCCCGCACCTTGCGGCTGAGCCAGATCGACAAACCCGGTATCGCCCGGGTGCTCGACGTCGTCAACACCGGTCACCACGGATTGGTGGTAGCCGAATGGATCCGCGGCGGCTCGCTGCAGGAGGTGGCCAACACGTCTCCGTCGGCGGTCGGCGCCGCCCGGGCCATGCAAACGCTTGCCGCCGCGGCCGAGGCGGCCCATCATGCCGGCGTCGCATTATCAATCGATCACCCCAGCCGGGTGCGGGTCAGCATCGAGGGCGACGTGGTGTTGGCGTTCCCGGCGTGCATGCCCAACGCCACCCCCGAAGCCGACATCCGCGGAATCGGCGCTGCGCTCTACGCGCTGCTGGTCAACCGGTGGCCATTGCCCGAGTCCGGGGTGCGCAGCGGCCTGGCACCGGCCGATCGTGATGCCGCCGGGCAGCCCATCGAACCTCGGGTGATCGATCGCGAGATTCCGTTCCAAATCTCTGCGGCCGCCACTCACTCCCTCAAAGGCGACGCTATCCGCAGTGCGGCAACGCTTTTGAACCTGTTGCAGCAGGCAACGGCGGTGGCTGACCGCACCGACTTGCTGACACCTGTCGACGAGGAAGAGCCGTCTCCCCCGCGGCCGGGCGTGGCCCGCTCGACGGGGCCGATCGACGAGGAAGCTCGGCTGCGGCGGCGACGCAACGTGATGATCGGGGTCGGCGCCGGTGTCGCCGTCATCGTGGTCGCGCTGCTGGTGCTGGCGTCGGTGCTCGGGCGAATCTTCGGTGACCTCAACGGCGGCCTGGACAAAGACCGGCTCGGCCTCAACTCCCCCTCGTCGAGCTCGTCGGCGGAAAGCAGCCCGGCGCCGTCGGGCAGCATCGTCAAACCCACCCGAGCCACCGTTTTCTCACCCGGCGGGGAGGCTGACAATCCGAGCCAGGCCGGGCAGGCGATCGACGGGAACCCGGCCACACTCTGGACCACTGACATTTACACCGACGCCGTGCCGTTCCCCAGCTTCAAGGACGGTGTGGGACTGCTGCTTCAGCTCCCCCAGCCCACCACTGTGGGCGCAGTTTCTGTCGACATCACCAGCACCGGCACCAAGATCCAGATCCGCTCGGCGCCGACCTCGAGCCCGGCCAAGCTGGAGGACACCACCGCGCTGACCCAGCCGACGCCGGTGCGTCCCGGCCACAACACCATCCAGGTCAATGCCTCAGCGCCGACGTCGAACCTGCTGGTGTGGATCTCCACGTTGGGCACCACCGACGGTAAAAGCGAAGCCGGAATATCCGAAATCACTGTGCAGGCAGCCTCCTGACGTATCCCGCCGGGTGAAGTGCCGCACGGCGGCTGTTTGGTTAGTGTCCGGCCGTGCAGCCAGGTGGCCGGATGCGGCGCGAATGCAGTGACGCCGAGCTGCTGGCCGCTCATGTCGCCGGTGACCGCTACGCCTTCGAGGAGCTGTTCATGCGCCACCGCCGCCGACTGCACCGTCTTGCGAGGCTCACCAGCGGAAGTGCTGAGGACGCCGACGATGCCCTCCAGGATGCGATGCTCTCGGTACATCGCGCGGCCGGCTCGTTTCGTCACGACGCGGCCGTGAGCAGTTGGCTGCACCGCATCGTGGTCAATGCGTGCCTGGATCGGTTGCGCCGCAACAGGTCTCATCTTGTCGCAGCGCTGGATGACAGCTATCCGGTAACCGATCGGACCACGCAGGTCGAAACTGCGATCATGGTGCAACGCGCGTTGATGCGCTTGCCGGTGGAGCAGCGCGCAGCTGTGGTGGCAGTCGACATGCACGGCTACTCCGTGGCCGACACCGCACGGCTACTCGGGGTTGCCCAAGGGACCGTGAAGAGCCGCTGTGCCCGCGCGAGGGCCCGCCTGGCGGCGGCGCTGGGCCACCTCGACACCGACGCCGCGCCGGCATAACGGACACTGGGGCCGATGAGTGCAGCAGACGACGCGGACTCCGGTCGCCGGCGCGTTGGCGTTGTGGGTGCCGCGCACGCCGCCCGCCCCGCGACCCGCCCGTTGCGGGCGCTCGCCGCGCTGGCCGGCCTGGCCGCGGTCGCGGTGGCCGTCGTGTGGGGTACCGCGGCGCTGATCAGCGCACCCGGCCCGGCTCCGAGCAGCCCCACCACTGCGGAGCACATCACCGTGTCGCGGCCGGCCACCACCATCCCGCTGTCGGACCCGCAGATCCTGGCCTTGCTCGGCCACGAGGCAGACTACGGTCCACTTGCCGATCCGCAACGCCGCGCGTCGTGTTTGAGCGGCCTCGGCTACCCACCGACGGTCCGGGTGCTGGCGGCCCAACCACTCGAGGTGAGCGGCCGGCCCGCGGTTTTGTTGGTGCTACCGGGTGACACACCCGGCACCATGACAGCGGTTGCCGTGGCATCGACCTGCAGCTCAGCGGACACCGGGTTATTGGCCGACAGACCGATCCAGCGACCGTAAGATACGCTGCGCCCGGCTGCGCCGCGCTGGCGACCGTCGAGGCTTCGGGAACACCACCGCCTACGCTGGCGTTCGAACTGTCTGACTCGTTGGAAGTATCCGAAAGGCTCGCATGACTGCCACCAGCACTGTTCACGACGTGATCATCATTGGCTCGGGGCCGGCCGGATACACCGCGGCCCTCTACACCGCCCGTGCGCAGCTGGCGCCACTGGTGTTCGAAGGAACATCATTCGGCGGCGCATTGATGACGACGACCGACGTGGAGAATTACCCCGGCTTCCGTGACGGCATCACCGGCCCGGAGTTGATGGACCAGATGCGCGAGCAAGCCCTCCGGTTCGGCGCCGACCTGCGGATGGAAGACGTCGAGTCGGTGTCGCTGGAGGGCCCGGTGAAATCGGTGGTCACGGCCGATGGGGAGACGCATCAAGCCCGAGCTGTCATCTTGGCGATGGGCGCGGCCGCGCGCTATCTGCATGTGCCCGGCGAGCAGGAGCTGCTCGGCCGCGGCGTGAGCTCATGTGCCACCTGCGACGGGTTCTTCTTCCGCGACCAGGACATCGCCGTGATCGGCGGTGGCGACTCGGCGATGGAAGAAGCCACGTTTTTGACCCGGTTCGCTCGCAGCGTGACGGTCGTGCACCGCCGCGACGAGTTCCGCGCCTCCAAGATCATGCTCAACCGTGCGCGCGCCAACGACAAGATCCGGTTCATCACCAACACCGTCGTGGTGGCCGTGGAAGGTGAAGACACGGTGACGGGCTTGCGGCTGCGCGACACCGTCACCGGTGAAGAATCCACCCTCGCCGTTACCGGGGTGTTCATCGCGATCGGCCATGACCCTCGCTCGGAGTTGGTCCGTGGGGCGGTAGATCTAGACCCGGACGGTTATGTGCTGGTGGAGGGCAGAACCACCCGTACGTCGCTGGATGGTGTGTTCGCTGCGGGCGACTTGGTGGACCGCGTCTACCGTCAGGCCGTTACCGCGGCCGGCACCGGCTGTGCTGCGGCGATCGACGCCGAACGGTGGCTGGCCGAGCATTCAGACGAATCCGCCGAAGCTGCACCGCCCAAGGCCACCGGAGCCGCCGGCAGCACTGAAATGATTGGAGCTCCCCGATGACCCACACCGAAAACACCGGCGCCCCTGTGGATGTCTCCGACGCTTCGTTTGCGACGGATGTGTTATCCAGCGATAAGCCTGTGCTGGTTGACTTTTGGGCTACATGGTGTGGCCCGTGCAAAATGGTCGCGCCTGTGCTGGCCGAAATCGCGGCCGAAAAGGCCGGGCACCTCACCGTCGCCAAACTCGACGTGGACGCCAACCCCGAAACAGCGCGGAACTTTCAGGTCGTCTCGATTCCTACGCTGATCTTGTTCAAGGGCGGTGAGCCGGTCAAGCGCATCGTGGGGGCCAAGGGCAAGGCCGCGCTGCTGCGCGAACTGTCCGACGTCTTCTGACCATCTGCCTGGGCTTTTCCCGAAACCGACAAGCGTCTGCGACAATACCGCCAAGCCTGTCAAGCAACGGCAGGGCTGTCGCACACTTGCTCACCGGAGGCCCTGGATGTCGACACCGCCTCGCGGCGCCGGCCAACCGCTGCGCCTTGGTGACCGCGCAGCAGCGGTCACCGAGATTCGGGCTGCGCTTGCCGCGCTGGGGCATCTGGAATCACCCGACGAAGACCTCACCACCGGAAAGCATGTCGCCCTTGATGTGTTCGACGAGGAACTCGACCGCGCGGTGCGGGCGTTTCAGCAACATCGGGGCCTGTTGGTGGACGGCGTCGTTGGCGAAGCGACGTATCGGGCACTGAAAGAGGCGTCCTACCGGCTGGGTGCGCGCACGCTGAGCCACCAGTTCGGCGCTCCGATGTACGGCGATGACGTGGCCACCCTGCAGGCCAGGTTGCAGGATCTGGGCTTCTACACCGGCCTGGTCGACGGATACTTCGGATTGCAGACGCACAACGCGTTGATGTCCTACCAGCGCGAGTACGGACTCTATGCCGACGGCATCTGCGGCCCGGAAACGTTGCGCTCCTTGTACTTTCTCAGTGCACGAGTCAGCGGCGGGTCCCTGCACGCCATCCGCGAAGAAGAGCAGGTCCGCCGATCCGGCCCGAAGCTGTCCGGCAAGCGGATCATCATCGATCCGGGTCGCGGCGGCGCCGATCACGGCCTGATCATGCAAGATGTCGAGGGCCCGATCAGCGAGGCAGATATCTTGTGGGACTTGGCAAGTCGGCTCGAGGGTCGGATGACCGCGATCGGGATGGAGACGTTCCTTTCCCGGCCGCCCAACAACAGTCCATCGGATGCCGAACGTGCCGCGGCGGCCAACACCGTCGGTGCCGACCTGATGATCAGCTTGCGCTGCGCCACCCATTCCAGTCCGGCCGCCAATGGCGTCGCTTCCTTTCACTTCGGTAATTCGCACGGCTCGGTGTCGACCATTGGCCGTATGCTTGCCGACTTCATCCAGCGAGAAGTGGTCGCGCGCACCGGTTTACGCGACTGCCGGACCCATGGCCGCACCTGGGATCTGCTGCGCCTGACCAGGATGCCTACTGTTCAGGTCGACATAGGCTATATCACCAACCCGGATGACCGCGGAATGCTGGTGAGGTCGCAGACACGCGACGCCATCGCCGAAGGGATCCTCGCCGCCGTGAAGCGGTTGTACCTGCTCGGCAAAAACGACCGTCCCACTGGGACTTTCACCTTCGCCGAACTGCTCGCTCACGAGTTGTCGGTGGAACAGGCGAGCCGACTCAGCGGTTCCTGATCGGGCACGCGCCTGCTTAGCGTTCCTGCAGGCCGGCCGCTTGTAGCTGGGCGTTCTCCAGAAGGCGGTCCAGCGCGGCTTCCACTTCGGCCTTCCAACCAAGACCCCTGTCCAGCTCCAGACGCAACCGGGGGAAATACCGGTGTGGGGCCACCACAGTGAATCCCACGTCACGCAGAAAGTCCGCGGCGATCACGCACCGGTCGACTGAGCAGTCACCGAGCGTCTCCAGAACCGGGGCCAACGCGGGGTCTGCGGTCGGCTCCTCGAGCAGTTCGGCCACGTCTTCGGTACGCCCGAACGCCTCCAGCGCCCGGACACCGCGGCGAACGAGTTCGTCGACGACTTGAGCGATGAGGTCGTACGGCAGGTCCTCCGCCCCGCGCCCCGGCTCGACTCCCATCGACGTCAGCAGCACCGCGTCGGCCGACACCGGCGCGGTGGGGAACCCGCGCGCCCGCGGCACCGCCCTCGGTGGGGCATACAGCACGTAGCCTAGGCACGGCGGTTCGCTGGGCCCGCACTCCGCTGGAACCGCCATGGCCACCTGTCCGCACGATCCCCACTCGAGCATCACCATCGACAACCAGGCTTCCTTCTCGAACACCGGGTCGGTGAGGTGATCGGCTTGTCCGAGGGTGGCCGGATCGACCTCCCAGTAAACGCACCGGCGGGCGTGCTTCGGCAACTGCTCGAAGGCGTCGAGCTGAAGCGGTGTGATTCGAGCAGACACTAGACTCCTAGGCCGCCGTGCGGTGCTGCCATTGATGATCCTGCTTTTCATGAGGCGCTAACAGCACCTCCAGGATAAAAGCATTTGACCGACCCCGGCCAGTAGCGCCGCGCGGCACCGGTCACCGGTCCGCCACGCCTCAAATGTATTGGCGTGCAAAACGTTTCGCGTCAGAGCCGGTTCGGCCCGGCCGAAGTGTCACAGTGACGTAATTTCCCTTGGTCCCAGTTCAGCCCTTGGAGCCGTTCATCAGGGCGACGATGCGCTGCAGGTCGTCGACCGAGCCGAATTCGACAACGATCTTCCCTTTGCGTTTGCCGAGGCTGACGGTGACCCGCGTGTCGAACGCGGTGGAAAGCTGCTCAGCAACGTCCTGCAGACCGGGCATGTGGATCGGCTTGCGGCGCGGCGGGGCGGGCTTGTTCCCATCGCCGCGGTTGGCCAGCGTGACCGCTTCCTCGGTAGCCCGCACCGACAGCCCCTCGGCGACGATCCGGGCCGCGAGCTCCTCCTGGGCCTCCGGGCCGCCTTCCAGCGTCAACAGCGCCCGGGCGTGGCCCGCCGACAGCACGCCGGCCGCGACGCGGCGCTGCACCGGGATCGGCAGGCGCAGCAACCGGATCATGTTGGTGATGAGAGGACGGGACCGGCCGATGCGGGCCGCCAGTTCGTCGTGGGTGACACCGAACTCGTCGAGCAATTGTTGGTAAGCCGCCGCTTCTTCCAAGGGATTCAGCTGAACCCGGTGGATGTTCTCCAGCAGTGCATCCCGAAGCAGGTTGTCGTCGGTGGTCTCACGCACGATCGCCGGGATGGCCGTCAGGCCGGCCTGCTGGGCGGCGCGCCACCTCCGCTCCCCCATCACCAGCTGATAGCGCACACCATCGCCGGAGGTCCCGATCGGCCGGACCACGATGGGTTGCATGAGGCCGAACTCTCGGATTGAGTGCACGAGCTCGGCCAGCGCCTCGTCGTCGAACACCTGCCGCGGCTGGCGCGGGTTCGGCTCGATGCTGGCTGGGTCGATCTCGCGATACACCGCTCCGATGCCGCTCGGTCCGGGCCCGCCCAGCACGACGTCGGCGGCCGCGTCGCCCATCCGCGGCCCCATGCCCGACGACTGGGTCTCAGCCTCCGACGGCCCGGTCGGAATCAGCGAAGCCAGCCCGCGGCCAAGGCCGCCTCTCTTTCGTGACGCCTGAGTCATGAGCGCCCCCCTTTCCCGCAAGCGGGTGGTGCCCCCACCCCGTCCCTGGTTTCTCTATCGCCGGCGGCGCGAGTCATGGTTGTCCCTTCGCGGCTGGTGGTTGGTCTCGCTCGGCAAGTTCGCGGCTGGCGTCGAGATAGCTCATCGCGCCGCGCGAACCCGGGTCGTAATCGATGATCGTCATGCTGTAGCCCGGCGCCTCAGAGACTTTGACGCTGCGCGGGATCACCGTGCGCAGCACCTTAGCCCCGAAGTACCGGCGCACCTCGTCGGCGACTTGGTCGGCGAGCTTGGTCCGCCCGTCATACATCGTCAGGATCACGGTCGACACTTCCAGATGGGGATTTAGGTGTGCCTTCACCATCTCGATGTTGTTCATCAGCTGCGAGACACCCTCCAACGCGTAGTACTCGCATTGGATGGGAATCAGCACCTCCGGGGCCGCGACGAGGGCATTGATCGTCAGCAGCCCCAGCGACGGCGGGCAGTCGATGAAGACGTAGTCGAAGTCGGACTGATCTAAATCGCTCAGCGCGGTCCGCAGCCGATTCTCGCGCGCCACCATGCTGACCAATTCGATCTCGGCACCGGCCAGGTCGATGGTGGCCGGCACGCAGAACAGGCGTTCGCTATGCGGGCTGCGGCGCAGCGCGGTCCGTAATGGAATCTCCCCGAGGAGTACCTCGTACGACGACGGCGTGCCGGAGTGGCGTTCGGTGATACCGAGCGCGGTGCTGGCGTTGCCCTGCGGATCCAGGTCGATGACAAGGGTTTTGACTCCCTGGATCGCTAGCGCGGCCGCGAGGTTTACCGCCGTTGTCGTCTTACCGACCCCGCCCTTCTGGTTGGCAATGGTCAAGAGCCGGCGCTGGCTGGGGCGCCGCAAAGGTGCATGGGTGGTGTGCAGCACCTGCATCGCGCGCTCCGCAGCTGCGCCGATCGGGGTGTCGTATTCGGCCAATGTTTCACGTGAAACATTCGGCGAAGACGTCTGGGGCGCCCCCTGCTCGGAGGCGGCCGGCCCGCCCGGCGCGGTCATAGCTTCTCCCTTTTGGCCCTGTTCGACTTCTGCGACGGTCGACGTGGTTGCAGCGCGGTCGATACCGGCCCTCCGCCCTGCGCCACCACCACGGTTGCGGGCGGACTCAAGAAGCTCACGCCACATTTCACCACCCTGACATTCACGGCGCCCAATTCGGCCATCACACGCCGGTGCTGACGGACTTCCTCCGCTGCCCGTTCGCCTTTGATCGCCAGCATCCGCCCGCCCGGTCGCAGCAGCGGCAGGCTCCACCGGCTCAACTTGTCCAACGTGGCTACCGCGCGTGACATTACAGCGTCGCTTCCGCCGACGCCGTCCCGGACCCTCGGGTCCTCCGCCCTGCCCCGGATCACGTCCACATCGAGGCCGAGTTCGGAGACGACGCCGCGCAAGAAGTCGGTCCGGCGCAACAGCGACTCGACGAGCGTCACGCGAATGTCCGGTCGTGCGATGGCAACCGGTATGCCCGGCAAGCCGGCCCCGCTGCCGATGTCCACCACCCGCTCGCCGGGCTCCAGTAGCTCCCCGACAACCGCGCAATTCAAGACGTGCCGCTCCCACACTCGGTCCAGTTCCCGCGGCCCGAAGGCTCCCCACTCGGCGCCGGCCCCCGCCAACAACTCGGCATATTGTTGGGCGATGTCGAGGCGATCGCCGAAAATCGCGGCGGCGGCGTCCGGCGGTGCGGCCACCTCGACATGTTTCACGTGAAACATCCTCCCGGTTCACTCGGCCGATCACCGCGCGCCTCTGGGAACTACACGGATGTAACTCCGCGCTCAGTCAAGCAAGACGACGACGCGCCGGGCGGGTTCGACGCCCTCGCTTTCGCTGTGCACTCCGGGCACCGCCGCGACAGCGTCGTGCACGATTTTGCGCTCGAACGGCGTCATCGGTGCGAGTTCTTCTCGCTCGCCCGTCTTGAGCACTCGCCTGGCGACCTTGTCGCCTAGCGCCGCGAGCTCCTCTCGCCGGCGGCGGCGCCAACTGGCGATGTCGAGCATCAAGCGGCTCCGCACTCCGGTCTTCTGATGGACCGCCAGCCGAGTCAGCTCCTGCAGCGCGTCGAGGACTTCCCCTTTGCGGCCCACCAGCTTGTTCAAGTCGTCGCTGCCGTCGATGCTGACCACCGCCCGGCTGCCCTCCACATCCAGATCGATGTCGCCGTCGAAGTCCAACAGATCCAGTAGCTCTTCCAGATAGTCGCCTGCGATCTCACCTTCGGCGACCAACCGCTCCTCCAGATCGCTGTCCGCCACGGAATCGGCGTCGGCCACCGACTCCGCCTCCTCCTGTGCCTGTTGCTCGGGCGCATCGTCTGCTTCGCGTTCGGTTGTCTCGGCGTCCGTCATGCCTATCTCTTTCTTTCCCGTCCTTCAGGGGCAGCTGGCTCACCCCGCTAGGTTGTTACCGCGCGCCGCCGTTGCGGGTCACCGCTTGCGCTTCTTCGGCTTCGCTCCAGGCCGCGGGGTTCGATTGGCTGAACTAGCTTCTCTCGCAGGCTGATTCGGCTTGCCCGCTTTCACGTCTGACTCGTTCGAGGCCGCTACTTGCCCGTTGACCTCCCCGTCGGGAGTCTGCGGTTGCTGCGCACCCGCGCTGGCCGGTGACCCGTTCGCGCGCGTCGCCGCCGCCTTCGGCGCGCGCTTCGGCTTGGCGCCTGGCGGCGGCGCATTCGCCGATCGCCGCTGCAACGCTTCGCGCTTTTTGGCCTCTTCTTCCTTCTCGATCATGCCGAACACGTAGTGCTGCTGACCGAAGGTCCAGATGTTGTTCGAAACCCAGTACACGATGATCGCCAGCGGCAAGAACGGCCCACTGACGATGACGCCGAGCGGAAATACGTACAGCGCAAGCTTATTCATTATCGCGGTCTGCGGATTCGCCGCAGCCTCGGGACTCTGCCGCGCTACCGATGCACGGCTGTTGAAGTATGTGGCAATCCCCGCCACCAGCATCACCGGCACACCCACGAGAATCACAGCGGGACGGCTGAATTCGGTAAAAGCGTCCAGCCCGGTCCGCTGCGTCATGAACGCCCCGATCGGTGCGCCGAACAGGTTGGCGTCCAGAAAGTGCGCCACGTCGCTCGGACTGAAAACGTAGTTCCCGGTCGAGCGGTTTTCGGCCACCGACAGGTGCGGCTGACCGAAGCCCCCGGTGGTCCGGTTGAACGAACGCAGCACATGGTAGAGCCCGATAAACACCGGGATCTGCGCCAACATGGGCAGGCAGCCCAGGATCGGGTTGAAGCCGTGTTCGCGCTGCAGCTTTTGCATCTCCAGCGCCAGCCGCTGGCGGTCTTTGCCGTACTTCTTCTGGAGCGCCTTGATCTGCGGCTGCAACTCCTGCATCTGCCGGGTGGTACGGATCTGGCGGACAAACGGCTTGTACAGCAACGCGCGCAACGTGAAAACCAAGAACATCACCGCCAGCGCCCACGCGAAGAAGTTCGTCGGTCCGAGCAACAAGCTGAACGCCTTGTACCAGACCCACATGATCGCCGACACCGGGTAGTAGATGATGTCCAGGCTGAACCAATCAAACAATGGAGTCCCTCTCCGCTTGCTCTGCCGACACGCCCCGCTCCCCTTGCTCCGCTGCGGCTCGGCAGACGTGTCGTGCGGGCGCCGGCGTCCTCTGGCGCTCGGGTATCGGATCCCATCCTCCCCGATGCCACGGCCCACACTTCGCCAGCCGCACCAGGGCCAGCCAACAACCCCGCACCAACCCGTACTCGGTCAGCGCGTCCACGGCGTATTGGCTGCAGGTGGGGATGAATCGGCATGTGGGCAGCCGCAGCGGGGACACCATGTGCCGATAGAGCTGGATGACGAAAATCAGCCCGCGCGCCGCTGTCGCACCCGCTCGGCGGGCCCATCCGCTCCCCCCGACAATCACTGCCGGGCCCCCGCAACTTGACAAGCCCGCCGCAACCCGCAACGCAGTTGCCGCTCGAGTCGCGCCGAGGTCGCGTCCCGGCTGCTCGGCAGTGCGCGGATCACCACGTGGGCCGAGCTCCCTGCGTTCTCGAGGTCTTTGACCACCTCGCGCGCCACGTGCCGCAACCGTCTGGCGACTCGGTGGCGTTGCACCGCCGAGCCCACGGACTTCGTGATGATCAACCCGACCTTCACCGGCGAGCCTTGCTCAGCCCGTCGCGCGTGAAGGACGAGATCGGGCTGCACAGCCCGTATCCCATGTTTGACCGCCGCGTCGAACTCAGCCGACCGCGTCATCCGATTCCGCGCGGAAAGCACCGCTGTACCACCGGAAGTGGATCAAGCGGTAAGTGAACGGCGCCCTTTGCGCCGCCGGTTCGACACGATCGCCCGCCCAGCCCGGGTACGCATCCGCAGCCGAAAGCCATGGACGCGGGCTCGGCGCCGGTTGTTCGGCTGAAAGGTCCGCTTACCCTTCGCCACGGCTCACTCCTCGTTACATCTGGCAACGCGCTTGGGCTGGAGCAACAACCGTTGCCTGGCCGGACGCGTTTGCCCTCACTAGCCCTCGACGGACTGTGTCTCGGTGGTAACCGGCGCGGGCCCCGGACGGATAGCCCGGATCGCAGCCGTATCGCCGACTTTCGGGCGACTGTTCGAGGGTACTGACCAGCCTTCGCCCGGTCAAACTTGGCCGCCGAACGCCTCGGCAGCACCGGAAATTCTTCACTGATTCCCCACCCGCCACAGAGCGGCCGTGATCTCATCGAACCACGATGGCAATGTCGCAGAACGGTTGGCACTCGCACCGAAAACTGTTAGCTTCGGGCGGTGTAGTTTCCGCGCCGCCTCCGACTGAGGTGGCGGCCGACATTGAAGCGAGGATGGCGAATCGGTTTTCTGTCCAGGCAACTTTTGCTGACAGACGTGAAACCCGATTCCGCGCGCCGTCCGCGATAGGTTGCGTCGCGATGACGACCGTCCTGTCCACACCTGTGGATAACCATGTGGACAGGTCGTCAGCGCCAACAGTGGCTGTTGGTAGATCTCGAACCGGGGGGCTAATCGGTGACCGATGATCCCGGGTCGAGTTTTGCGACCGTATGGAATGCGGTTGTCTCCGAACTCAACGGGGAAATCCATCCAGACAGCGCGCCGAGCAACGGCGAACCATTCAGCCCACCGCTGACCCCCCAGCAAAGAGCCTGGCTGAACCTCGTACAACCGCTCACAATCGCCGAAGGATTTGCCCTACTGTCGGTTCCCAGCAGCTTCGTACAGAACGAGATCGAACGCCACCTACGCACCCAGATCACCGAAGCGCTCAGCCGCCGACTGGGCCAGCCGATCGAACTCGGCGTCCGCATCGCCCCGCCGGCCGAAGATGACGTCGACAATGGCGCAGCCGCATCGGCTGACGATCTCGGATCCGACATCGACGAAGTCGACGAAGATCGGGAAGCCCTCGCGAGTGCGCACGAAAGCTGGCCTAGTTACTTCACCGACCGGCCCAGTAACAACGACGCCGCGGCCGGCGGAACCAGCCTCAACCGCCGCTACACCTTCGACACCTTCGTCATCGGGGCGTCCAACCGATTCGCTCACGCCGCCGCGCTCGCGATAGCCGAAGCACCGGCACGCGCGTACAACCCGTTGTTCATCTGGGGCGAATCCGGACTCGGCAAAACACACCTGCTGCACGCAGCCGGCAACTACGCGCAACGACTGTTTCCCGGCATGCGCGTCAAGTACGTCTCCACCGAGGAATTCACCAACGACTTCATCAACTCCCTGCGCGACGACCGCAAGGTCGCGTTCAAACGCAGCTACCGCGACGTCGACGTGCTGCTGGTCGATGACATTCAGTTCATCGAGGGTAAAGAAGGCATCCAGGAGGAGTTCTTCCACACCTTCAACACACTGCACAACGCCAACAAACAGATCGTCATCTCATCCGATCGCCCACCCAAACAGCTCGCGACGCTCGAAGACCGCCTGCGTACCCGCTTCGAATGGGGACTGATCACCGACGTACAGCCCCCCGAGCTGGAAACCCGGATCGCCATCCTGCGCAAAAAGGCACAGATGGAACGCCTGGCCGTCCCCGACGAAGTCCTCGAACTCATCGCCAGCAGCATCGAACGCAACATCCGCGAACTCGAGGGCGCGCTGATTCGCGTCACCGCCTTCGCCTCGTTGAACAAGACCCCGATCGATAAAGCGCTGGCCGAGATCGTGCTGCGCGACCTGATTGCTGACGCCAGCACGATGCAGATCAGTGCGGCGACAATCATGGCGGCCACCGCCGAATACTTCGACACCACCGTCGAAGAGCTCCGCGGCCCCGGTAAGACCCGCGCGCTCGCCCAGTCCCGTCAAATCGCGATGTATCTCTGCCGCGAACTCACCGACCTGTCGTTGCCCAAAATCGGCCAAGCCTTCGGCCGCGATCACACCACCGTGATGTATGCCGAACGCAAGGTCCGGGGCGAGATGGCCGAACGCCGCGAGGTGTTCGACCACGTCAAAGAACTCACCACCCGGATCCGCCAGCGCTCGAAGCGCTGATGCGTTGCAGTTCTGCCGAAAAATTTTTGCCACCCCCACTTGTGCATACCCCTGTGAGTAACCACTCGACGTCGCCGGTGGCGCTGCACCTCTTCCTGGATAACCGAGACGACATCCCCAGCCACCGCACAGCCCACTCACAGCCAGCAAAGCCACCATCCACACCCGATTACCGCGCCCACGCAGCGCCGACCCGGCTTTGTCCCCAACGTGCACAGGACTTACTACTGCTATTGGAATCTCTTCATAGGTTTCTCTTCGAAAACAGCCCTTGGGATCAGGTGTTCCACATCCCGCACTCAGCTCGCGGCGATCCAGTGTCATAGGAGTCGATTAGCTTTCAAGATGGCGACGAAGGCTTTAACGTTGTGGTTCGACTGCCGTTTATGGCCGTCGCGGCGGATTACACGCACAGGCTTCGTCACCGGGAGTGGCCGCTGAATTAGGAACCTTGTTGTTCGAGGTGATGAAGGGACGCTATGGACGTGGCGACGACCAAGGTCGGTCTCACCGACTTGAAGTTTCGCTTGGCACGAGATGAGTTCGCAGATGCGGTGGCGTGGGTGGCAAGGAACCTGCCCACCAGACCGACAGTGCCGGTGCTCGCCGGTGTCTTGCTGACCGGTTCAGACGACGGGCTGACCATCTCGGGATTCGACTACGAGGTATCCGCCGAGGTGAGCCTGGCCGCTGAAATCGCCTCGCCCGGAACAGTTCTGGTGTCCGGCCGACTGCTTTCTGACATCACTCGAGCCTTGCCGAATAAACCGGTCGATGTCCACGTCGACGGTAGTCGCGTGTCGTTGACCTGCGGAAATTCCCGGTTCTCCTTGCCGGCGATGGCCGTCGAGGATTACCCGACGTTGCCGGCATTACCGGACGAAACAGGGACGTTGTCAGCAGACTTGTTTGCCGAGGCCATCAGCCAAGTGGCGGTGGCCGCCGGCCGGGACGACACCTTGCCCATGCTCACCGGTATCCGCGTGGAGATTTCCGGTGAAACCGTAGTGCTCGCCGCCACCGACCGGTTCCGGTTGGCAGTTCGCGAGCTGACCTGGTCGGCGGCCTCGCCCGACATCGAGGCAGCGGTGCTGGTGCCGGCCAAGACCTTGGCTGAGGCGGCCAAGACGGGCACTGACGGTTCAGAGGTGCGGTTGTCATTGGGCGCGGGATCGGCCGTAGGCAAGGAGGGGTTGCTGGGGATCAGCGGCGACGGCAAGCGCAGCACCACCAGGCTCTTGGACGCGGAGTTCCCCAAATTTCGTCAGCTGCTGCCGACCGAACACACTGCCGTGGCCACCATCGGGGTGGATGAACTGACCGAGGCGATCAAGCGGGTGGCACTGGTCGCCGACCGCGGTGCGCAGGTGCGAATGGAATTCGGCGACGGTGTGTTGCGGCTTTCGGCCGGCGCCGACGACGTCGGGCGCGCGGAAGAGGATCTGGCGGTCGAGTTCGCCGGCGAACCACTGACGATTGCTTTCAACCCCACTTATTTGACCGATGGGCTGGGATCACTGCATTCCGAGCGAGTGTCGTTCGGCTTCACCACGCCCAGCCGGCCAGCGGTGTTGCGGCCGGCGTCTGATGACGTCGTGTCGGGCAAAGGCCCGTTCCCTGCCGTGTCGACCGACTATGTGTATCTGTTGATGCCGGTCCGGCTGCCGGGTTAGCGGGCCGGCGTGCACGTCCGTCGTCTTAGCCTGCGGGATTTCCGGTCATGGGCGCACGCCGACCTCGAATTGGATCCCGGACGTACCGTATTCATCGGTCCTAATGGCTACGGCAAAACGAATCTTATTGAGGCCCTGTGGTATTCGTCGACATTGAATTCGCACCGGGTCGCCACCGATGCACCGCTGGTGCGGGTCGGGGCAGCCCGGGCGGTGGTGTCGACCATTGTGGTCAACGAAGGCCGCGAGTGCGCCGTCGACCTTGAGATTGCGAGCGGTCGAGCCAACAAGGCCCGGTTGAACCGCTCACCGGTGCGCAGCGCCCGCGAAGTGGTCGGTGTGCTGCGCGCGGTGCTGTTCGCGCCGGAGGACTTGGCGCTGGTGCGCGGCGACCCCGCCGACCGGCGGCGTTACCTGGACGATCTGGCGACGGTGCGGTGGCCGCGAATTGCGGCGGTGCGCGCCGACTACGACAAAGTGGTGCGTCAGCGCACGGCGCTACTCAAGACCGCGAGTGGTCGGCGCCAAGGCGATCGCGATGTAGTCGACACGCTGGACGCCTGGGACCGGCATTTGGCGACCCATGGTGCGGAGTTGATGGCGGCGCGAATCGAGTTGGTGCACCAGTTGGCACCCGAGGTGCAGAAGGCCTACGCAATGCTGGCGCCGGGATCGCGGTCGGCGGCGATCGGTTATCGCGCCAGCATCGACATCGACACGGGTGATGATGCTGATGTGGAGTTCCTGCAGGCCGCTTTGTTGGCGGAGATCGCCAAGCGTCGACCGGCCGAACTGGATCGCGCCGTGTGTCTGGTAGGACCGCACCGGGACGATTTGGAGTTGCGGCTCGGTGACCAACCTGCGAAAGGCTTTGCGAGCCACGGTGAATCGTGGTCGATGGCGTTGGCTCTGCGGCTCGCTTCGTATGAATTGCTGCGCGCCGAGGGAACCGACCCGGTGTTGTTGCTTGATGACGTGTTCGCTGAGCTGGACAGCGCGCGCCGCCGGGCGCTGGCCGCGGCCGCGGCATCGGCTGAACAGGTATTGGTGACCGCAGCCGTCGCGGAGGACGTGCCCAGTGATTGGGATGCCAAACGGGTCGGGATCGTGTTGCGCGACGACGACCACGGGCGGGTATCGGCGGTGCAGACGTGACCGAGCATGACGCGAATGTCGGCCCGCCTGAACGCTTGAGTGCGGTGGCCGGCATGGATCTGGTCCGGCGCACGCTCGAGGAGGCCCGCGGCGCGGCACGCAGTCAGGGAAAAGACGTCGGCCAGGGTCGGCGAACGGCGCCGCCGGCTCGGCGCTTCGCGGGTACGGCGGGGCGACGACGCTGGTCCGGGCCCGGGCCTGACAGTCGAGACCCACAGCCGCTCGGCGCGGTGACGCGTGAGGTGGCGAATAAGCGCGGTTGGTCGCCGCGGGTCGCCGAAGGTGCCGTGTTCGGCCGGTGGTCGGCGGTCGTCGGCCAACAAATCGCCGAACATGCCACGCCGACCGCCCTACGCGACGGGGTGCTGAGCGTGTCGGCTGAGTCGACGGCTTGGGCCACCCAGTTACGGATCATCCAGGCGCAGCTGATTGCCAAGATCGCCGCGGAGGTCGGCGAGGGGGTGGTGAGGACGTTGAAGATCACCGGCCCCGCGGCGCCGTCGTGGCGGAAAGGCCCGCTGCATATCGCCGGGCGGGGTCCTCGGGACACCTACGGCTAAGTCCGCGAAGGATTGGCTCAGGGCCGCCAGAATTGAGAAACCGGCTCTGTCAAGCGTCCGGACGCAGGTAGATCCGAGAAATCCCGTGCACGACGCAGATAGCTGTGTAGAAACACCCTCGCAGAATCGGTGCGGACGCCTCCGAACGGTAGACTGGCCGGAGAACCCGCGCGCGGTCGCTGGCCGTGCCCCGCCCCCCAAGGAGAGCTTTCAATCGTGCCTGCCCAGAAGAAGGCCCGCACCTCATACGACGCCGGGGATATCCAGGTTCTCGAAGGGTTGGAGGCGGTTCGCAAACGGCCCGGCATGTACATCGGTTCCACCGGCGAACGCGGTCTGCACCATCTGATCTGGGAGGTCGTCGACAACGCGGTGGATGAGGCGATGGCCGGATTCGCCACCAAAGTCGACGTCAAACTCCTTGCGGACGGCGGCGTCGAAGTCACCGACGACGGCCGCGGCATCCCCGTGGCGATGCACGCGACCGGCATCCCCACTGTCGATGTGGTGATGACGCAGTTGCACGCCGGCGGAAAATTCGGCGGCGACGACGGCGCCTATGCGGTGTCCGGCGGGCTGCACGGTGTGGGCGTTTCGGTGGTCAACGCGCTGTCCACCCGGCTCGAGGTGGAAATCTGCCGCGACGGCTACGAATGGTCGCAGTATTACGACCACTCGGTGCCGGGCACGCTCAAGCAGGGCGAGAAAACCAAGAAGACCGGGACGACGGTGCGGTTCTGGGCGGACCCGGACATCTTCGAGACAACCGAATACGACTTCGAGACCGTCGCTCGACGGCTGCAGGAGATGGCGTTCCTCAACAAGGGTCTGACCATCGAGCTGACCGACGAGCGCGTCGCCGCCGAGGAGGTCGTCGACGAGGTCGTCAGCGACACCGCCGAGGCCCCGAAGTCCGCACAGGACCAAGCCCAGGAGCGCAACGCCCCGCACAAGGTCAGGCACCGCACGTTCCACTACCCGGGCGGCCTGGTCGACTTCGTCAAGCACATCAACCGCACCAAGAACCCGATCCACAGCAGCATCGTCGACTTCTCCGGTAAAGGCCCCGGCCACGAGGTCGAGATCGCGATGCAGTGGAACGCCGGCTATTCGGAGTCGGTGCATACCTTTGCCAACACCATCAACACCCACGAAGGCGGCACCCACGAAGAGGGTTTCCGGGCGGCGTTGACCTCGGTGGTGAACAAGTACGCCAAGGATCGCAAGCTGCTCAAGGACAAGGATCCCAACCTGACCGGCGACGACATCCGTGAGGGTCTGGCCGCGGTGATCTCGGTCAAGGTCAGCGAGCCGCAGTTCGAGGGTCAGACCAAAACCAAGCTGGGTAACACCGAAGTCAAGTCGTTCGTACAGAAGGTCTGCAACGAACAACTCACCCATTGGTTCGAGGCCAACCCCAGTGACGCCAAGACCGTCGTGAACAAAGCGGTGTCGTCGGCACAGGCCCGCATCGCCGCACGCAAAGCACGAGAGCTGGTGCGCCGCAAGACCGCAACCGACTTGGGCGGATTGCCGGGCAAGCTGGCCGACTGCCGGTCCACCGACCCACGCAAATCGGAACTGTATGTGGTGGAAGGTGATTCGGCTGGCGGCTCCGCCAAAAGCGGGCGCGATTCGATGTTCCAGGCGATCCTGCCGCTCCGCGGCAAGATCATCAACGTCGAAAAGGCACGCATCGACCGGGTGCTGAAGAACACCGAAGTCCAAGCGATCATCACCGCGCTGGGCACCGGAATTCACGACGAATTCGACATCAGCAAGCTGCGTTACCACAAGATCGTGCTGATGGCCGACGCCGACGTCGACGGCCAACACATCTCGACGCTGCTGCTGACGCTGCTGTTCCGGTTCATGCGGCCGCTGATCGAGAACGGGCACGTGTTCTTGGCGCAGCCGCCGCTGTACAAACTGAAGTGGCAACGCAGCGACCCGGAATTCGCATACTCCGACCGTGAACGCGACGCATTGCTGGAAGCCGGGCTGAAGGCCGGCAAGAAGATCAATAAGGACGACGGTATCCAGCGCTACAAGGGCCTCGGCGAAATGGACGCCAAGGAACTGTGGGAGACCACGATGGATCCCTCGGCGCGGGTGCTGCGTCAGGTGACCCTGGACGATGCCGCCGCAGCCGATGAGTTGTTCTCCATATTGATGGGCGAGGATGTCGACGCCCGCCGCAGTTTCATCACCCGAAACGCCAAAGACGTTCGCTTCTTGGACGTTTGAGGAAATTTAAGGGGATTCAAGGAAATCAATGACAGATACTACGCTGCCGCCGGGCGGTGACGCCGCCGACCGCATCGAGCCGGTCGACATTCAGCAGGAGATGCAGCGCAGCTACATCGACTACGCGATGAGCGTGATCGTTGGCCGCGCGCTGCCGGAGGTGCGCGACGGCCTCAAGCCGGTGCACCGCCGGGTGCTCTACGCCATGTACGACTCCGGATTCCGGCCGGACCGCAGCCACGCGAAATCGGCGCGCTCGGTCGCCGAGACGATGGGCAACTACCACCCGCACGGGGACGCGTCGATCTACGACACCCTGGTGCGGATGGCGCAGCCGTGGTCGATGCGCTATCCGCTGGTCGACGGCCAGGGCAACTTCGGGTCGCCGGGCAATGATCCGCCAGCCGCCATGAGGTACACCGAGGCGCGGCTGACTCCGCTGGCGATGGAAATGCTTCGCGAAATCGACGAGGAGACAGTCGATTTCATACCAAACTATGACGGTCGGGTGCAGGAACCGACGGTGTTGCCCAGCCGGTTCCCCAACTTGCTGGCCAACGGCTCGGGTGGCATTGCCGTCGGCATGGCCACAAACATCCCCCCGCACAACTTACGAGAACTCGCCGAGGCGGTGTTCTGGTGCCTGGAGAACTTCGACGCCGACGAAGAGGCGACACTCAAGGCGGTCACCAAGAAGGTCAAGGGGCCCGACTTCCCCACTGCCGGATTGATCGTCGGCTCGGAGGGGATCGCCGAAGCGTACGCCACCGGTCGCGGATCCATCCGGATGCGCGGAGTCGCCGAGATAGAAGAGGATTCGCGCGGTCGCACCTCGCTGGTCATCACTGAGCTGCCCTATCAGGTCAACCACGACAACTTCATCACCTCGATCGCCGAGCAGGTTCGCGACGGCAAGCTCGCCGGTATCGCCAACATCGAAGACCAGAGCAGTGACCGGGTGGGGTTGCGCATCGTCATCGAGCTCAAGCGCGATGCCGTGGCCAAGGTGGTACTGAACAACCTCTACAAGCACACCCAGCTGCAGACCAGCTTCGGCGCCAACATGTTGGCGATCGTTGACGGGGTTCCGCGCACGCTGCGCCTCGACCAGCTGATCCGCCACTACGTGGACCACCAGCTCGACGTCATCGTGCGCCGCACCACCTATCGGTTGCGCAAGGCCAACGAGCGGGCCCACATTCTTCGCGGTCTGGTCAAAGCGCTCGATGCGCTCGACGAGGTGATTGCACTGATCCGGGCGTCGGAAACCGTCGACATCGCGCGCCAGGGCTTGATCGAGTTGCTCGACATCGACGAGATCCAGGCGCAAGCCATCCTGGACATGCAACTGCGCCGGCTCGCGGCGTTGGAGCGCCAGCGGATCATCGACGACCTGGCGAAGATCGAAGCCGAAATCGCCGATCTGGAAGACATTTTGGCCAAACCCGAGCGGCAGCGCGGCATCGTGCGTGACGAGCTGAAAGAGATTGTCGACAAGCACGGCGACGACCGCCGGACCCGCATCGTGGCCGCCGACGGCGAGGTCAGCGACGAGGACCTGATCGCACGCGAAGACGTCGTCGTCACCATCACCGAGACCGGATACGCCAAGCGCACCAAGACCGACCTGTACCGCAGTCAGAAACGAGGCGGGAAGGGGGTCCAGGGCGCCGGCCTCAAGCAGGACGACATCGTCGCGCACTTCTTCGTGTGCTCGACGCACGACTGGATCCTGTTCTTCACCAGCCAGGGCCGGGTGTATCGGGCCAAGGCCTACGACCTGCCGGAAGCCTCGCGGACCGCGCGCGGCCAGCACGTCGCCAACCTGCTGGCATTCCAGCCCGAGGAGCGGATCGCGCAGGTCATCCAGATCCGCAGCTATGAGGACGCGCCGTATCTGGTGCTGGCCACCCGCAAAGGTCTGGTCAAAAAGACCAAGCTCACCGACTTCGACTCGAACCGCTCAGGCGGAATCGTGGCGATCAATCTGCGCGACGGCGACGAACTGGTCGGGGCGGTGCTGTGTTCGGCCGACGACGACCTGCTGCTGGTCTCGGCCAACGGCCAGTCCATCCGGTTCTCGGCAACCGATGAAGCGTTGCGCCCGATGGGGCGCGCGACCTCGGGTGTACAGGGCATGCGGTTCAACGCCGACGACTATCTGCTGTCGCTCAACGTGGTGCGCGAAGGCACATATCTGCTGGTAGCGACGTCCGGCGGCTATGCCAAGCGCACCGCGATCGAGGAGTACACCACGCAGGGCCGCGGCGGTAAGGGCATCTTGACGATCCAGTACGACGAGCGACGTGGCAGGCTGGTTGGGGCGTTGATCGTCGACGAGGACAGCGAGGTGTACGCCATCACCTCCGGCGGCGGCGTAATCCGGACCGCGGCCCGGCAGGTACGCAAGGCGGGACGGCAAACCAAGGGCGTTCGCTTGATGAACTTGGGCGAGGGCGACACACTGGTGGCCATTGCACGTAACGCCGAGGAAGCGGCCGTAACGGACAGCCCGGAGGGGGACGAGGCCTAGCCTGGTGACTAGCGCTGGGCGTCAGCCGGCCCGAGCCGACACGAGGCGACCGCACGTAAGGAGCCGTAGGTGACTTCACCGAACGAGCCGGGATACCCCGGGCGGGGCGACAGCTCTAATGGTGATGGCTCGGTCGGCCGCGGAGCCGCACACCGGTCCGAGCCGCATCCCACCTCGAGCCGCAGCCCAGAAACCGGCGGGGCGGCATCCCCCCCACGCGCGGCCGGCGGTCGGCCGTCATCTACCCCGCCTCGTCCGGCTGGCGAGGCGCCTGCGCACGGAGAAACCCGGTCGGCGGGCCACTCGCCAGGTGTGGAAGCGCGCCTGACCCGATTCATCTCGGGGACGGCGGCGCCCGGCGGCGGGGTGCCGCCGCAGACCGGGCGCAGCAAGACACCCACGCTGGGCGCGCCGTCCGGCGCTGGAGTTGATGCCGACTCGCCGCCCGCCCGCGGAGAGGGTCGGCACGGCGAGGCCTACGCCAGTGAATTACCGGACTTGTCCGGGCGCACTCCCCGACCGGCGCCACGCAGGGCGACGCCGGAGCGCGCGCCGGAGACCGCGGCGTCCGGCGCGGACCGCCCTACCGCCCGGATCCAGGTCGCAGCGCGATCCCGGGGCCCGGTGCGGGCCAGCATGCAGATCCGCCGGATCGACCCGTGGAGCACATTGAAGGTATCGCTGGTGCTTTCCGTGGCGCTGTTCTTCGTCTGGATGATCGCCGTTGCCTTCCTGTACCTGGTCCTCGGCGGGATGGGTGTGTGGAGCAAGCTGAACAGCAATGTCGGCGATCTGCTGAACAACTCCAGCGGCAGTGCCGAGTTGGTTTCCAGCGGCGCGATCTTCGGCGGCGCGCTGTTGATCGGGCTGGTGAACATCGTGCTGCTCACCGCGATGGCCACCATTGGTGTGTTCGTGTACAACCTGACGACCGACCTGATCGGTGGGATCGAAGTGACACTGGCGGATCGGGACTAGCCCGGCGACGATGCAGAGCGCGCAGCGCGATGAGGAGGAGGCGGGCAATCGAGACTAGCCCGGCGACGATGCAGAGCGCGTAGCGCGATGAGGAGGAGGCGGGCAATCGGGATCCGCCCGGGAATCGGGAATTAGGGTCGAGGGTGCGCGATACGGTAATCTCGTCGCTCGGCTGTCCGCGTGTGCGGGCCTATAGCTCAGGCGGTTAGAGCGCTTCGCTGATAACGAAGAGGTCGGAGGTTCGAGTCCTCCTAGGCCCACAACCATGTGTTCGCCCAGACGCTCCGTGAGGCTGGTGCTGCCGCTGGCGGCAGTCGCCCTGTTGGCGGTGGTAATTCGGTCGCGGCGGGGGGTCGAGGTGTGGCATATGGCAGCTGACCAGACAGCACATGGCAGCGAGGGGCCTTAGCTCAGTTGGTAGAGCGCTGCCTTTGCAAGGCAGAAGTCAGGGGTTCGAATCCCCTAGGCTCCACCCATCGACGTCGCAGGCGCGTCCTATTAGCCTCAGAGCAATGGTCGAGATAGCGCAGCTGCACCAGGAGCTCCTCGCCCGTGTGCTCGGTGAAAACGGAAAGGCCGCACCGGAGTTGCGCCGCAACGCATTTGACAACGCGGGCCTAGACGAACCACTTCGCACTTTGGTCGAGAAGGTCGCCGTGCGCGCCTACCAGGTGACCGACGAGGATTTTGCCGCGGTCCGCGCGGCGGGCCTCAGCGAGGATCAGATCTTCGAAGTCGTGGTATGCGCGGCCATCGGCCAGGCGAACCGTCAGTACAGCGGCGCGCTAGCCGCCTTGGCCGACGCGACGGCAGAAGCTTCGGACGCGTGAGACTCGAGATCCTCGAGCGAGGCCATCGCCCGTCGACCAAGGCCATCTTTGCGCTCATCCGGGTGATGACCCGCCAGCCCGTCGTCGATGCGGTCAAGTTGGCGCTCCACCGTCCGGATTTTTACGGCGCCGGCCCGTTGACCCATGAAGCGATGCGCGGGCCATCGCAGTGGTCGATCGGGGATCGCGAGCTGATGGCGGCCTACGTCTCGAAAGTCAACCAATGCCCGTTTTGCGTCTCGGCCCATTCGGCCACGTCGACGCTGTGGTACGGCGACGACGCGAGGGTCAAGGGCACGCTTGCGGATTTGGATACCGCACCGATCGACGAGCCGCTCCGGGCAACGCTGCGCATGCTCGGCAAGCTCACCGCGCAGCAGAGCATCGACGCGGCTGACATCCGCGCGGTTCTGGCTGCCGGGGTCTCTCCCGCTGCGGTCAAAGACGCTCTCGCAGTCTGCCTTGCGTTCAACATCACCGACCGGTTGGCCAACGCATTGGGCTTCGACATCGCGAGCCAGGAAGCGATGAGCGCAGGTGCGCGGCACCTTCTCAAACGCGGGTACCGGTAGGCACTACGGCCGCGGCTGCACCTCGACGCTTGGCGGCCGCGGCGACGGCTCGGGCGGGCGAGTGGAACGCCGGACGATCGAGAACACGACCGCGCCGCCGGCCAGGGCCAACACCACGACGCCGGCGATCAGCCACGGCCGCTTGCCGCGGCGCTGCGATCGCCGCGCCTTCTGTAGCGCCTCCGGTAGGCCGGCGGCCACCTCCTGCGCCGCGGCGAGTTCTTGGGCGATGGCCTCCTGCGTCGCTTGCAGCTCGCGCGCCAACCGGCCCTCCCGATAGCGGCGACGCAGACTCGACGCGCCGGCCTGTGCCGACTGCACGCCCAGTCCCACCACCCCGCGCGTCACGTCCACCGGACCCACTGCGGTATACGCCAACCCGCGACTCAGCCGCTGGCGTGGCGTCAACCGGGTGTTCGTCGTCGCGCTCATCTGCCGCCTTTCTGCCGACCGTGCGTAGACCTCCACCCTGCCACTCGGCGGAGGTCAATGGGACCGGACGGCGCATGTGTCGCTACGACCGGGCACCGGCCGGCGGACGCCCGCACGGGTGATGGCAGACTGTGTTGCCGTGACCACCAGCCCAATTCAAACTGCCACTGCAACACTGCACACCAACCGCGGCGACATCAAGATCGCGCTGTTCGGAAACCACGCTCCCAAAACCGTCGCGAACTTCGTGGGTCTCGCGCAGGGCACCAAGGACTACTCCACCCAAAACGCCTCGGGTGGCAGCACCGGCCCGTTTTACGACGGTGCCGTGTTCCACCGAGTCATCAGCGGCTTCATGATCCAGGGTGGCGACCCCACCGGAACCGGGCGTGGTGGACCCGGCTACAAGTTCGCCGACGAGTTCCACCCGGAGTTGCAGTTCGACAAGCCTTATCTGTTGGCGATGGCCAATGCCGGTCCCGGTACCAATGGATCGCAGTTTTTCATCACCGTGGACCGCACACCGCATCTGAATCGTCGGCACACCATCTTCGGTGAGGTCGTCGATCCGCAGTCTCAGCAAGTCGTCGACGCGATCGCCAGCACGCCGACCGATCAAAGCGACCGGCCCACAGAGCCGGTAGTGATCGAGTCGGTGACCATCTCCTAGCCACACGCGCCTGGCTCACCCGGGGGCGTAGCCGGCCTCGGTGAGCGCGTCGAGCACCTCCAGCGGGTCGGTGCCGAGGTCCCACCGCGAGAAGATCAGCAGTCGGCCATCGACGGTATCGATCTCCAATAGCCGTACCTTTCGGCCGATTCGGCGGAACTCGGTGATCCGGATGATCTTGATATCGGCGCGCCGCAAAAACTGCGTTTGCATCCAGCCGCGGGCCGCCAGCCCTTCGTCGGTGATTGCCAGCTTCGGGCGCGCACGCCAGGAGACGAGCGCAAACATCAGCAATCCCGCTGCGGCTATACCGGTCAGCAACCGGCCGGGCACGTCTGTGACCACAGTCACACATGCGATAGCCATCACAGCGCCGACGAAGCCACAACCTGCGATTCCCGCAGCGGAGGGCTCCCATTGTGTTTGCTGTGCCGCCATCTCAGGCGCCCCCACCACACCGGATGCAGTTATCCACAAGTGCTATACACAATGGGGATGAATAACACGCGTGTGATTGAGTATGCGCCGTTTTGCTAATCCAGTAACGCCGCAGACCCTAAATGAATTCATCACGGTACCGGGAAACTTCTACCGCCACCGCATTGTGAGCAACAGCCCACTGATCATGAAAGCAAAGGCGATCGCGTAGTTCCACGGACCGATCTCCGCCATCCAATCCAGCATCGACGGCGCATCGGGTCCGGTGGCTGCCAGCTGAAACACCATCAGCCAGACCAAACCGATGAGCATCAGGCTGACGAAGAATGCCACGAACCACACGCTGGACGGCCCAGCCTTGACCTTGACCGGCGTACGGCTCACCGCACGGGCGGTGAAGTCGTTCTTCTTTCGGACCTTGGACTTGGGCATCGATACCTCAGGACGGTCGAGCGGGTGCAACCATTGGGTTGCAAGCATTGTTCGGCTACGAGACTAACCCACCCGCACCCCCACGAACGGAGAGCCGATGGCCAGGCGCAGCACCCGCCGCGGAGCGCGTTCGTTGTGGCGCGTCGGCGTCCCGTTGGTATGCCTGCTGGCCGGCCTACTGCTGGGCGCGACCCACGGGGTGTCCCGCGGCGGGGAGATCCGGGGCAGCGATGCGCCGCGGCTGGTCGATCTGGTCCGCGAGGCACAGTCGAAGGTCGCGGGTCTGGGCGGTGAGCGCGATCGACTGGCGAGCACGATCGATTCCACGCACGGGCGGTCGACAGATGAAGCGTTGGCGGCGATGCACCGGCGCTCGGCGGAGCTGGCCGTCGAGACCGGGCTCGATCCGGTTCACGGACCGGGCCTGGTGGTCACTCTCAACGATGCGCAGCGCGACGCCAACGGACGTTTCCCGCGCGACGCGTCACCCGACGACCTGGTCGTGCACCAGCAGGACATCCAGGGTGTGCTCGACGCATTGTGGGCCGCCGGCGCGGAGGCCATCCAGATGCAGGACCAGCGCATCATCGCCACATCGGCGCCCCGATGCGTCGGAAACACGTTGCTACTCAACGGAAGAACATACAGTCCGCCGTACACGATCAGCGCGGTCGGAGACCCGGCTGCCATGCAGGCCGCGTTGGCCAACGCTCCGCTGGTGACCCTGTACAAGCAATACGTGGCGCGGTTCGGTCTCGGCTATACCGAACAAGTCATGCCCGACGTACACGTCGCCGGATACACCGAACCGGTGCGGATGCACTTCGCGCAGCCGGTCGGTCCGGTGAGCTACTGATCGGCGGGCAACAACCGGAGGCTAACCTGGTCGGATGCGCGTGCTGGTCGTCGACAACTACGACAGTTTCGTTTTCAACCTGGTCCAATACCTGGGCCAGCTTGGTGTCGAGGTTGCCGTATGGCGAAACGACGACGCCCGGCTGTCCGATCAGCAGGCGGTGGCCGCGGAGTACGACGGGATACTGCTGAGCCCCGGACCCGGTACGCCCGAACGCGCCGGCGCCTCGGTCGACCTGGTTCGAGCGTGCGCAGCGACCCGCACCGCACTGCTGGGCGTATGTCTGGGCCACCAGGCGATCGGCGTTGCGTTTGGCGCCACCGTGGGCCGGGCCTCCGAATTGCTGCACGGCAAAACCAGCAGTGTGTTCCACACGAACACCGGTGTGCTGCAGGGTCTTCCGGACCCGTTTACCGCGACGCGGTATCACTCCTTGACGATCCTGCCCGAAACGATGCCCGCTGAACTGGAGGTGACCGCCCGCACTCGCAGCGGAGTGATCATGGCGGTGCGGCACGTCGAATTGCCCATCCACGGTGTTCAGTTCCATCCCGAGTCGATCCTCACCGAGGGCGGCCATCGGATGCTGGCGAACTGGCTGGCCTACTGCGGACACGCTCGCGACGACGCGCTAGTGCGCAGGCTGGAAAGCGAGGTCCTGGCGGCGGTGCGGCCGCTGGAGACTACTGACCGAACTTCAGCGTGATGGGACCGTCTTTGTTGACGCCCTGGCCCGCCGATGGGCTCTGGTAGACCACCCGGTTGTGTTTGTCGCCGCCGGCGTCGACGTCGGCACCTTTGATCAGCACGCCCGTCCACCCCAACGCTCGCAGCTGAGGTTCGGCGTCGGTCCAGAACATGCCCGACAGGTCGGGCATCACGAACTGGTTGCCCTTGGACACCTGCAGCTCGATCACCGAGTCGACAGGCACCGTCGCGTCCGCGGGCGGGTTGGTGCCGACGACCTCGCCGGCGGGGCGGGGGCTGTCGACCGCGGCCTGGGTGAACTTGGTGAACCCGTAGACAGTCAGGTTCTGCTGTGCCAGCTCGACGGTCTGGCCGGCCACTGAGGGGACTTGTTTGGTGGCCGGACCGGAGCCGACGATGACCGTGATTTCGTTGGTGATCGCCGACGTCTGGTTCGCCGGCGGGTTGGTTCCGATGACCCGGTCCTTCATCTCCGGCGTCGACGGCGAACTGACCTGCTTGAAACGACCGAACCCGGCGGCTTTCAGCTTCTTCACCGCCGACGCGTAGCTCAGCGACGAAACGTCAGGGACTTCGCGCTGCTCGGGCCCGGTGGAGACGTTGACGGTGATCTCGTCGCCGGCGCCCACCGCGCTGTTGGCGCTGGGGTCGGTGCCGATGACGTGGTCAGGCGGCACTGTCGAATCGGGCTTCTGCTGGGTACGGGTCTTGAAACCCCGGTTCTGCAGCGCAGCGATCGCATCCGCGGACGCCTGCCCGCGCACGTCCGGAACCTGCACGTTGCGTGTGCTGCCGCCGAACGTGTTGATCAGGATCGTCACGACCACCGTCAGTACCGCCAGCACCGCGACGGCGACGAGCCAGCGACCCACCGAACCCGGGTTGCGGTCCCGGGTGAAGTCGAGTTCGTGGCGCGGCATGGGCCCCGTCTGCACCCCCGTCGACGGACCCGACGATGCCAGCATGGAGCTCCGCTCGGCGGCGGTGAGCACCTTGGGCGCTTCGGGCTGCTCGCCGCTGTGCACCCGCACCAAGTCGGCGCGCATCTCCGCGGCGGTCTGATAACGGTTCTCCGGGTTCTTGGCCAGCGCCTTGAGCACCACCGCGTCGAGTTCGGGGGAGATACCCTCATGACGCTGCGACGGCGGAACAGGATCCTCGCGGACGTGCTGATAGGCCACTGCTACCGGTGAGTCACCGACGAAAGGCGGCTCGCCGGTGAGGATTTCGTAAAGCACACAGCCCAGCGAATAGACGTCGGAGCGGGCGTCGACGGAGTCTCCGCGGGCCTGCTCGGGCGACAGGTACTGCGCCGTCCCGATCACTGCCGCTGTCTGGGTGACGCTGTTGCCGCTGTCGGCGATAGCGCGAGCGATGCCGAAGTCCATCACCTTCACCGCGCCGGTCGTGCTGATCATGATGTTCGCCGGCTTGACGTCGCGGTGGATGATGCCGTGCTGATGAGAGAAGTTCAGCGCCTGACAGGCGTCGGCGATGACTTCGATGGCCCGCTGCGGCTCCATTGGCCCGTCGGTGTGCACGATGTCGCGCAACGTGACGCCGTTGACGTACTCCATGACGATGTAGGGCAGCGGCCCCGCCTCGGTTTCCGCTTCCCCGGTGTCGTACACCGCGACGATCGCCGGGTGGTTCAGCGCCGCGGCATTTTGCGCCTCCCGCCGAAACCGCAAATAAAAGCTGGGGTCGCGGGCTAAGTCGGCCCGCAACACCTTGACCGCCACATCCCGGTGCAGCCTGAGGTCTCGGGCGAGGTGAACTTCCGACATGCCGCCGAAGCCGAGGATCTCGCCAAGCTCGTAGCGATCAGACAGGTGTTGCGGGGTGGTCATTACCGTATTTCGTATCTGGCCAGTGACGCGGGGTGCTGCGTCAGCACGACAGGCCCGATAGCTCGGCTTCGGTCGCGCTGCTTACTCTGACCACTAGAGTTACCCACCACCCCGGGATCCGTCCAATTGGACGGCTGTCCACGTGCCATGCCCGCGTTGGTGGGCTGTTGACTCGGTGTGCCGGTGTCGGTGACCGTTGGGGCCGACGGCTGTGGTTGCGAACCGTCGTCGTGCGAGTTGATCACGATGAGCACCGCGATGATGATCGCGAGCGCACCCAGCACCCCGGCCGCCCACAGCAGCGCCCGCTGGCCGGGAGAGAAAGTGCGTCGCGGTGGCGGCGGCCGGTGTCCACCGGTTGCCGGGCGGGATCGCCGCGCCGCGGGGGCGCGGGCGGGGGCGACCGCCGCCCGGGTTTGCGCACCCGAGGGACTCGACGCCGGGGTCGCCCGCCCGCGGGTCGCCGCCTGGTGGGGCCGCGGCGGGCGGCGTCCGGCGCGCACCGCGGCGACCGCGTCGGCGAACGGACCCCCGCTCTTGTAGCGCATGCCCGGGTTTTTCGCCAACGTGATTTCGATCAGTTCGCGCACATTGGGCGGTAGGTCGCTGGGCAGCGGCGGGGGCGGCTCTTTGATGTGCTTCATGGCGACCGTCAGCGCACCATCGCCGGTAAACGGCCGCTTGCCGCAAACCGATTCGTACCCAACAACTCCCAGCGAGTACACGTCGCTGGCTGGGGTGGCGTCGTGACCGAGCGCTTGTTCTGGGGCGATGTATTGCGCGGTGCCCATCACCATGCCGGTCTGGGTCACCGGCGCCGCGTCGACGGCCTTGGCGATGCCGAAGTCGGTGATCTTCACCTGGCCGGTGGGAGTTATGAGGATGTTTCCGGGTTTGACATCCCGGTGGACCAGCCCGGCGGCGTGCGCGACCTGCAGGGCACGCCCGGTCTGCTCGAGCAGGTCCAGCGCGTGGCGCAGCGAGAGCTTGCCCATCCGCTTGAGCACGGAGTTGAGCGGCTCGCCGTTGACCAACTCCATCACCAGGTACGCGGTGCGACCTTCGCCGTTCATCTGGGTCTCGCCGTAGTCGTGCACGCTGGCGATCCCGGGATGGTTGAGCATCGCGGTCGTGCGCGCCTCGGCGCGGAAGCGCTCGATGAACTCGGGGTCGGAGGAGAACTCGCTCTTGAGCACCTTGACCGCGACGCGGCGGCCCAGCCGGCTGTCGACCGCCTCCCACACCTGGCCCATGCCGCCGGTGGCGATGAGGCGCTGCAGGCGATACCGGCCAGACAGCGTCACACCTACTCGCGGGCTCATGGTCCTCCCTGTAGCGCGGCCTCGATCACTGCCCGCCCGATGGGCGCGGCGAGTGCACCCCCTGTTGCGGACAGCCTGTCGCCGCCGTCCTCCACCAGCACTGCAACGGCCACCTTCGGCGACGGTGCCGGCGCGAAAGCGATGTACCACGCGTGCGGTGGAGTGTTACGCGGGTCGGTGCCGTGTTCGGCGGTACCGGTCTTGGATGCGATCTGCACGCCGGGGATGGCCCCTTTCTGCTGTGTGAATTGCTCGGCGCCGACCATCAACTCTGTTAGCTTAGCTGCGACCTGCGGCGACACCGCACGCCGACGTTCGTGCGGGGTGGCCTTGCCGATATTCGACAAGTCCGGCCCCTTGAGGCTCTCGACGAGATACGGCTGCATGGTGACCCCGTTGTTGGCGATGGTCGCGGCCACCACCGCGTTTTGCAGCGGGGTCAAGGCGACATCCTTTTGGCCGATGCTCGACATGCCCAGCGCGGCCGCATCCGGAATCGGGCCGAGCGTGGACTCGGCGACCTGCAACGGAATGGCCTCCGGCGAAGCGTCCAGGCCGAACGCATGCGCGGTGCTGCGCAGGGCGTCGGCCCCGGTCATCAGGCCGAGCTGGACAAACGCGGTGTTGCAGGACCGCTCGAAAGCCTCCCGCAGCGACACCGTCGCGCCGCTGCCGCAAGGTTCGCCGCCGTAGTTCGCCAGCACGGCGGTGCTGTCGGGTAGCGGGATGGTCGGCGCCGCGGTCAACTGCGCATCCTCGGTGGCGCCGGACTGCAACGCCGCCGCGGTGGTGATCACCTTGAACGTCGAGCCGGGCGGATACGTCTCGGCGATAGCGCGGTTGGTCAGCGCCGAATTCGGGTCGTCGCGTAGCCCCTGCCAGGCCCGCGACTGCTCCTCGACGTTGTGCGATGCCAGCAGATTCGGGTCGTAGGACGGCGAGGACACCAGGGCGAGGATCTTGCCGGTCGACGGTTCCAGCGCGACCACCGCCCCCTTACACGGCCCGTTGCACCCCTGCTGCATCGCATCCCAGGCCGCCTCCTGGACGTGCGGATTGATGGTGGTGTTCACGTGGCCGCCGCGCGGGTCGCGCGCGGTGAAGAAATCGGCGAGGCGCAGGCCGAACAACCGCCGATCGGATCCGTTCAGCACCGGATCTTCGGCGCGCTCCAATCCGGTACTGGAATAGCGCAGCGAGTAAAAGCCGGTTACCGGCGCGTAGACCAGCGGCTCGGGGTACACCCGCAGGAAATGAAACCGGTTGTCGGTGGCCACCGAGTAGGCCAGCAGTTGCCCGCCCGCGGTGATTTGGCCGCGTTGACGCGAGTACTCGTCGAGCAAGACGCGCTGGTTACGGGGATCGGCGCGCAGCCCGTCGGCGGTGAAAACCTGGGTGACTGTGGCATTGAGCAAAAGCAGCACGATCAGCGCCATGACGGTCACCGAGATTCGACGCAAGGAGGCGTTCATACCCGCTCGATTACCTCGGTGCTGGCCGCGGCGATGGGCGACGTGTTGTGCGAACGGGTGCGGAACGGGCGTCGCGCCGCATGCGAGATGCGCACCACGATGGCCAACAGCACATAGTTGGCCAGCAGCGACGACCCGCCGTAAGACATCCAGGGGGTGGTCAGTCCGGTCAGCGGGATCAGCTTGGTGACTCCGCCGACGACAATGAACAGCTGGATTGCCAGCGTCGACGACAAACCGGCCGCCAGCAGCTTGCCGAAGCTGTCGCGCACCGCGATCGCGGTGCGCAGCCCGCGGATGATGACGATCGTGTAGAGCATCAACAGGCCGGCCAGCCCGACCAGGCCGAGCTCTTCTCCGAATGCGGCGATGATGAAATCGGTCGACGCCGCCGGCACCGTATCGGGCTGGCCGTTGCCCAGCCCGGTGCCGAAGATTCCCCCGGTTGCAAAGCTGAACAGCGACTGCACGATCTGGTAGCCGCTGCCGTCGGGGTCGGCGAACGGGTCCAGCCAGGTCTGAACCCGTATTCGGACATGGGCGAAGAGGTAATACGCCGCAACACTTGCCAGTGCGAACAGGCCGAAACCGATGACGACCCAACTGAACCGTTGAGTGGCCAGGTAGACCATCACCAGAAACGAGGCATACAGCAAGAGCGATGTGCCCAGGTCCTTTTCGAAGATCATCACGCCGACGGAGACGATCCAGGCGGTCAGCAGCGGAGCAAGGTCACGGGGCCGGGGCAGATCCAGGCCCAGGACATGCTTGCCGGCACTGGTGAACAATCTGCGTTTAGCGACCAGCACCGCCGAGAAAAAGACCAGAAGCAAGATCTTGGAGAATTCAGCGGGTTGAATCGAGAAGCCCGGCAACCGAATCCAGATCTTGGCACCGTTTTGCTCGGAGAATGACCGTGGCAAAAACGCCGGGATCGCCAGCATCACCAGGCCGGCAAGGCCGCATATGTAGCCGTAGCGGGCCAGCTGTCGATGATCCTTCAACCCGATCGTCACAACGGCGAACGCGCCCACTCCCACCAAGGTCCACAACATCTGTTGGGTGGCGCTGGGGTCGGGGCTGCCGCCCGGGTGGGTGAGATCCAGGCGGTGGATCATCACCAGGCCCAGGCCGTTGAGCAGCGCAACCACCGGCAACAGCAACGGATCCGCGTAGGGCGCAAACCGACGGATGGCCAGATGCGCGCCCACGAAGAGCCCCAGGAACGCGGCGGCGTAAGTGATTAAGTCCCAACGCAATCCGCGGTCCTGGTTGGCTTCGACGATCGCCAGCGCCACGGCGGTGATGATGGAAGCGAAGCACAACAGCAGCACTTCGGCATTGCGCCGAGTCGGCAGCGGCGGGGTCACCGCAACCGCCGGCTGGGGCCGCGTCGTCATGCGCGCTGTCCCCCGCACGCGGGTGGGAGTCCCCCCCTCTGCGGGCATGCCCCCGCTGCGTCAGCCCCGGCGGGTGTCATGCCGCCGCCCGGCAGTTGGTGCCTGGCTCAGGAGACGGTGGGGCAACGGCGGGCAGTGTGGGTGACGTGGTCGCGGGCGACGACTGCCCTCCCGGTTCTTGGGGGCGCGCCGTGCTGCTTGGCGGCGCGCTCGGCGCCGGTGTGCGGCTGGCGGATGGCGGGACGGGTGGCGGCGCCGCGGGAGGCGACGTGGCGCGTGGCGGCGGACAAGGCGGCAGCAAGGAGCCTGCGGATAACTGGCGCAGCTGGCTGATCGCGTCTTCGAGAGTTCCGGCGGGCAGGCCCGCCGCAACCTGCGCGCGTTCGGACGGCCGCAGGTCGGACAACTTCATCGGGCGACAGTTGAGGCTGTTCGTGGGCTGGCCGTAGCTGATTTGCGACAGTTCGTCGCGGGCGTTGAGGCAGCCGACGAGATACGGCTTGTGTAGCGGGTAGCCCAGGATCGACCCTTGGATTCCGCGCATGATCGACACGTCGCCGTTGTAGGCGGCGACGTAGTAGTTGCTGCGGATGACGGTTTGGCCGATTGCCATCGCGGCGAGGATCAGCAACACCACCAAGGTGATGCCGATTGCCAGCCGGCGCCGCGATCGTCGCGGATGAATGAACGAGTCAGCTTGTGGCAGAACACGTTTGACAACACTCTTGCGTGGGCTGATGGCCGAAGCACGGCCGGCTGCCGTGTTCGGCCGGGTGGACTGGTCGTCGTCGCCGGACACCGCCCCGGCGATGATCGGCTGGGTAGGCCCGTAGTTGTCGTCGACGACGTCGGCGACCACCACCGTCACGTTGTCCGGCCCGCCGCCGCGCAGCGCTAATTCGATGAGCCGGTCGGCGCTTTCGATGACGTCGGGAATCTTGAGCGCCTCGAGGATGGTCTCGTCGCTGACCGGGTCGGACAGTCCGTCCGAGCACAGCAGGTAGCGGTCGCCGGCCCGGACTTCGCGCATGGTCAAGGTGGGCTCGACCTCGTGCCCGGTGAGCGCGCGCATGATCAATGAGCGCTGCGGGTGGCTGTGTGCCTCTTCTCGGGTGATTCGCCCTTCGTCAACCAAGGTTTGGACGAAGGTGTCGTCTTTGGTGATCTGTGTCAGCTCTCCGTCGCGCAGCATGTAGCCGCGCGAGTCGCCGATGTGCACCAGCCCAAGACGGTTGCCGTCAAACAGGATTGCGGTGAGTGTGGTGCCCATCCCCTCGAGCTCGGGGTCCATCTCGACTTGAGCGGCGATGGCCGAGTTGCCGGCGCGCACCGCGGCTTCGAGCTTGCCGAGGAGGTCTCCGCCCGGTTCGTCGTCGTCGAGGTGTGCCAGCGCGGCGATAACCAGTTGCGAGGCCACCTCACCGGCCGCATGGCCGCCCATACCGTCGGCAAGCGCCAGTAGCCGCGCGCCGGCATAGACCGAGTCTTCATTGTTGGAGCGCACCAGGCCGACGTCGCTGCGCGCCGCGTACCGCAAGACGAGGGTCACGGGCGCAACTCAATCACCGTTTTGCCGATGCGTACCGGCGTGCCAATGGGAACCCGTACTGCCGTCGTCACTTTCGCCCTGTCGAGGTAAGTACCGTTGGTCGATCCTAAGTCCTCGACGTACCACTCCGAGCCCCGCTTTGAGAGCCGCGCGTGCCGCGTCGAGGCGTAGTCGTCGGTGAGAACCAAGGTGGAGTCGTCAGCGCGCCCGATCAGCACCGGCTGACCGCTCAGCGTGATGCGAGCTCCTGCCAAAGCGCCCTCGGTGACCACCAGGTAGCGAGCGGTGTCGCGATGCCGCCGTGCCGGTAGCAAAGTGCCGCGCAACGCCAGACCGCGTCGCACCATGACGGCGCCGGTCGGCGCATAGATGTCCGTGCGCAGGATCCGCAGCACAGACCAGATGAACAGCCACAGCAGCATCAGGAAACCGGCGCGCGTCAGCTGCAGTATCAGTCCCTGCATCTGGCGGCCCTCCGTCTGGTCCGTGCTGGCATCCGCACTCATTGCGTCCGCGATACCGGGCACATCAGCAAGGTCACGATACTTGGACGGCGCTCAACACGGGGTGAAGCTGGGTAGCTTCGTCTCGGGCGAGCTCAGTGAATACGGACGATGATCTCGGAGTGGCCCAGCCGGATCACGTCGCCGTCGGCCAGCTGCCACTCTTGCACCGGTGCGTTATTGACCGTGGTGCCGTTGGTGGAGTTCAGGTCCGACAGCAGTGCGACCTGCCCGTCCCAGCGGATTTCCAGGTGGCGACGTGAAACCCCGGTGTCGGGCAACCGGAACTGCGCGTCCTGTCCGCGGCCGATGATGTTCGCGCCCTCGCGCAACTGGTAGGTGCGGCCGCTGCCGTCATCGAGCTGCAAGGTGACGGTGGTTCCTGAGGCGGAGTAACCGCTCTGGCCGTAGCCGCCGTACCCGCCGGGCGCCGGCGCCTGACCGTAGTCGTATTCGGGGGCCGACGGCTCGGCGTAGCCACCCCCGGAGGGTGCGTAAACCCCGCCGGCCTGACCGGCGTCCGGGTAGCCGCCGTATTCAGGCTGACCGTAGTCTTGGCGCCCGTATCCCGGTCCGCCCTGGTAGCCCTGGTCGTAACCACCGCCTTGGTCGGGATATGGAGCCCGCGGCTCGGGCTGCGCGTAGCCGACGTCTTCGTGGCGAGCGGGGGCGCGGCCATAGTCACCGTAGTCGCCGTAACCTTGGCCACCGGGTGGGCCGCCGTACCCGCCGCCCTGGCGATAACCGGGGTCGTAGCCCGGACCGGCGTCATAGCCCGGACCCCCGCCATAACCAGCAGGCCGTTGCTCATATGGCGGATAGCCGCCGGCCTGGCCGGGATACCCGCCCTGCTCCGGATAACCCCGCTGGTCGGGGTAGCCGCCTTGCGGATAGCCACCGCGCTGGTCGTAGCCGGCGCCCTGGTCCGGATACCCGCCCTGTTCCGGTTGTCGGGGCGGCGGGTAGCCCCGCTGGTCGGGGTAGCCGCCCGGCTGCGGTGGGTAAGGCTCTCGAGGAGGCTCTTGGCCGGCGCGCGGGTCATCTGGCGGCGGTCCATAGGGATCGTCGTAGTACTCGTCTCCCGGCTGCCCCTGCCCCTGGCCGCCGCGATAGCTCGAATTATCAGTCATCAGTGGTACTCCTGATTCTGCGCTAAACGCATGATCTGATTGTGGAGGGGCGAACTCGCTAACGGTCGAGCGGGGCGCAGCGTCCGGGTTGACAGCACCGCGGACGCGGAGCTGGCCGGTGTGCAGGTTCGACGACCGCTCGAACCGGACAACCACGTCACCATATGTTTGCCATCCCTGCTTGCTGATATATCCCGCCAAGTTGCCAGCGAATGCGTTGGCTGTGAGATCCGGGTCAGTGCCCACCTTCTTGTAGTCGTGTATACCGAGCGTAATGATGTATTCGTTCGGTGCCAAAAAGCGATCGTCGGGAAGTGCCCGGATACCCTCGCTGGCTTCGCGGCGCAGCATCGCCGCGACCTCTTCCGGAACGATCGAACCACCGAACACCCGGGCAAACGCATCTCCGACGGTGGCTTCCAGTTTGCGCTCGAAACGTTGAACTAGCCCTTTCTGGCTGCCCATGCCCAGCGCCTGCCTCACTCGTCTTCCTACCTTGCCGCTGCAGGGCGGACGGCCTCCGCGCGTCGCATCACGCGTGTTGTCTCCCGAATGGTATCGGGCGAGCGGGGTGCAGCGGCACCACGAGAACTCTGAGAATCAGATTCATGCAGGTCACAGATTGTGGACCGGGGAAGCCGCCTGGTCGGTCGGTCCGCCCTCACGGTTGCGGGCGTGAGCTATTACAGTGGTAGGCTCCAGCGGTCGTTCGGGCGAGTGGCGGAATGGCAGACGCGCTGGCTTCAGGTGCCAGTGTCCTTCGGGACGTGGGGGTTCAAGTCCCCCTTCGCCCACAGCTTTGAAGTCAGGCCCACGCCTGACGAGAATTGCCAAGTGCCGCGTCCATCCAAAATCGGCGACTTGATTTTTAGCCGCCACATTCAAATACGCACGGCGACAGTAGGTTCCGGCGCTATTGCGGCAACCGGATAGTTAAAACGAATCGATTCGGCGGTTATCTCCAAATTAACCGGACGTGCTGCAGTCCTATGATGCAGCAGAACGGACCGTGTGGTACCGGTGCTGCGGCAAGTGGGAGGGGAGGTGGATTCAGTGGGTTGGATCAATGACCGATGGCACGCCGTGACCGACCTAGGGTCCACCACCTGGCTCGGTTTGGCGTTGTGGGCGATGGTGGTCGTCGCCGTAGCGGCCCTGATCTATGTGCGTTACCACTTGAGTCGGGTTCGCAAGCTGAGCTTCGAAGACAACCGCCCGCAGGTCACCATGTTCATGGAGCCACACGCCGCGGACTGGCATCTCATCGAGCTGGTGGTCAGGAACTTCGGTCAGCGGACGGCCTACGACGTCCGCTTCGGGTTCAATAACCCGCCCACGGTCGCCGAGTATGAAAACGCCTACGAGGGCATGGTCGACATCACCGAGTTGCGTCTGCCGGAAGAGCTGCCTGAGCTGGCGCCCGGCCAGGAGTGGCGCACGGTATGGGATTCTGCGCTCGATCGTCACCAATTGGGCGGCGCGATCGCATCGCGCTTCGCCGGCACGGTCACCTATTACGACAGTCCGGCGCCGGCAGGCCGGTGGCGTGCGCTTCAAAAGCGACGGCGCAAGCCCATCGAAACGAAGTTCGTACTTGACTGGGGGTCTTTGCCCCCGGTTCAGCGGATCGAATTGATGACGACGCACGACCTGGCCAGGCGGGAAAAGCAGAAGCTGGAATTGTTGCGTTGGGTGCTGACCTATTTCCAAGTCGCAAGCCAGGAGACCAGGCCAGAGGACGTGCGTGCTGAGATCGATCGAATCAAGCAGGCCACGCAGGAGATTCGAGACCGAGTCCGGAGCAGGCAGCTCGAGGGACCACCGGACGTAAGGATGCGGCCCGCGAACTCCGGCTCACCATCCGTTCGGGAGACGGAGCCCGAACCACTGGCCGAGCCCCGTCGCCGCCGCGGCGCTCACGCATAGCGGCTAGCGCTCCGCAAACTCTCTCGTAGTATCTATCTGGCCGGCCGGCCCGGGTTGGCAGGCTAACCAAGAGGCCGAATCCGCGCTGAGACGACTGCTACGGTTAGCGTGTGACCAGTGTGGCAGGGATTTGCCGTCATAGTTGACGCACTCTGGCGTAGCCGTCGGCGGGTCTGCCGGATGATCGTCAAGCCGCTGCCGGTGGGGTTATGGGTGGCTTAAGGAGTCGGCGATGAGCGACACCGCGCAGGGTTCGCGCGTGGGGTCAACCTTTGGCCGCTATCACCTCACGCGCCTGCTCGGTCGCGGCGGCATGGGCGAGGTTTACGAAGCCGAGGACACCGTGAAAGAGCGGGCTGTGGCGCTCAAGCTGTTGTCGCCCGCTCTATGCCAAGATCCGGTATTTCGTGAACGGCTGCAGCGCGAAGCCCGAATGGCCGGACGGCTGCAAGAACCGCACGTGGTGCCTGTCCACGATTACGGCGAAATCGATGGACAGCTATATCTTGATATGCGCCTGATTCAAGGCACCGATTTGGCCACCCTGTTGAAAGAATCTGGTGCTTTGGATCCGCCACGCGCGGTAGCAATTGTGCGCCAGGCCGCTGCGGCTTTAGACGCCGCCCATGCGGCCGGAGTAATACACCGGGATATCAAACCGGAAAACATCCTGATTACTCCGGACGACTTTGCTTATCTTGTTGACTTCGGCATCGCCAGTGCGACGACCGACGAGAGGTTGACCCAGGCGGGCAGCGCGGTGGGAACTTGGAAATACGCGGCGCCTGAGCGTTTCACCAACGCCGAGGTGACCCACAGCGTCGACGTCTACGCATTGGCGTGCGTGCTGCACGAGTGCTTGACCGGATCGCCACCGTATCGGGCCGACAGCGCCGGAATGCTGATCACCGCGCACCTGATGGATCCCATTCCGCATCCCAGCCAGCTGCGGCCTGGAATTCCCCGCGCATTCGACCACGTAATTGCCCGCGGTATGGCTAAGGAAGCCAAGGACCGCTACGCCAGCGCCGGTGAGCTCGCCCAAGCAGCCAATGATGCACTGAGCGCGCCAGATCAGGATCGCGCCGGCCACATCATCGAGCACAGCCAGGAAGCAACGCTGCCGGAAGTCGAGGCGCCGCCCCCACGGTCGGCGCCTTCCCCTCCTCCCCCACCGCCGTCCAGGCCAGCACCGCACCCGGCTACGGGGCCAGCTCATGCGCGCCCCGCCGGTCCCGAGCCTCTGCCACGCCCGGCACCGCCGCCGCACCCGAGCCCGCAGTGGGGTGCGGGCGTCGGTCACACCCATGGCTCTGCGGACGGACCGCGCCCATCCTTCACGCCAGGTGGGAGCAGCTGGCCGGGCCAATTCGGCGCACCGCCGCCGGGTGTGCGCCCGCTGCGCCGCCCGCCACGCAAACAAAGAGGCAAAGTCCCGCTGATCGCCGCCGGGGTGGTGACTGTCGTTGTGCTGCTGAGCATTTGGCTGCTGTGGCCGTCGGGGTCCACGCCACCCGCGGAGAGCACAACCGAAGCGACGCCCACCCCCACGGCTGCGTTGACCACGACGGTTCCCAAACCGCCGGCCGCCGAAAGCCAGGCGAAGCTGTTCGGTCTGTTGCCTGCGGGCTACCCGCCGGACGCCTGCAAGCCGAGCAGTCCGCCGAACAATGCACTCGCCAAAGTTTTGTGCGGACCAAACGTTGATCCTGACGGACCGCCATCGGCGACCTACACGCTATTCCCCGATAAGGCATCGGTCAGGGCCGCGTTTGACAAGACGTCCAAGACATCCGCTCCAGTCGACTGCCCGGGCCGGATTCAATCACCGGGTCCATGGCACCGAAACGCCACGCCTGATCAAATCAGCGGCATGTTGCTGTGTGGGTCTCAGCAAAACAATCCGATGGTGATGTGGAGCAACGAGGAAGTCATGCTGCTTGGCATCGTCCAAACAGACGCGGAGGGGCCGACTCTCGACCAGCTTTATATGTGGTGGAGCACGCATTCTTGACACGTGTCAGCCGGCCACGTGGGGGCTATTAGGCATATGCAAAGGCGGTGCAGCCCCATCCGGCAGGTGGTAGAAAACAGATGTGTCAATTACCGTTGCTGGCCTCTAAGCTGCGCAGTATCGGCATTCAATTGTCGGCGGTTGCAGCAATGTGTCGCAGCGCCGCCGCCCCTAACCAGGATGAAGACGACAACCATTAAGGAGTGAACCACCTTGAAGATCACCGCATTGGCAGCAGCAGCACTTGCCGCCGCAGGCGCCGTCGGCATCGTCGGCACATCGGTCGCCACAGCTGATGAAGGCGCCGTCGCCAGTACGCAGAGCTTGGGCAGCCAAGCAAAGATCGTTCACGGAGACAATGTCCAAGGATGGACGGTCACCGGCCTCAAACCGAGCTCGGACGCTATTCCGTACCCGGTAGAAGGCACCCTTTGGGAAGCCACCGCTACCGATGAGGCCATCCAGGGCGGCGCGACTCCGATCGTGTCCAACTTCAACGCCCGGTCTAGCAGCGGTCAGACCTACCGAGCCCTCTACCAGGTCGCCACACCGCAGGGTGTCAACCCGGCGACACTCAATCCGGGCGGTAAGACGACCGGCAAGATCTATTTCGACGTCACCGGTGATGCGCCGAACTCGGTGGTGTACATCGATGCCGCGGGCAACGAACTGGCCACCTGGGTGGAATCACAATCACAAGGTCGCAGTGGCGGGTCGACGTCATCGCGCGCCGCGAACTCCAACACGCCCGCTCAATCCGGAACGCCGGGGACAGCGAACCCGGCCGGTAACCCGGCGGCAAGCGGCAGCCAAGGAACTCCGATTCCCGCTGGTACGCCGGGGAATCAGCCGGCCACCGGCAGCGGCGTGACCCCAGTCCCGGCGGGTACCCCGGCTGGGTCCGGGGCGGCCGGGACGCCGGCAGAGCCTGGGACTGCCGCGGGGACACCGGCGGCGCCGGGAGCGGCAGGTACCCCGGCAGCGCCTGGCACCGCTGGTAGCGAAGCCGCACCGGGGACGGCCGGTGCGCCGGAGGCGCCCGCGACCGCCGGCAGCCCGGAGGCTCCCGCTGGCAGCCAGGGCACACCCGGTTCGGCAGGCACTCCGGAGGCGCCCGGTACTGCGGGCAGCCCCGATACGTCCACCGGCCAAGGGACACCCGGGGCCAACCCGGCGACCCCCGCGGGTAGCCAGAACGGCTCCACCGGAAGCCCAAGCCAGGGCACACCGGCGTCCTGACCTAGTCAGCACAAAAGTCCGACCCCTGCGGAGATCACCTTCGGGTGTTCCGCAGGGGTTGGTCGTATCTTGGGCCCCGCTGCCAACCCCTCGTAATCGGCGGCGGATGCCTGCGTGGCTAGGCGGGGATCGGCGCGACCTTGCGGCCTCGGACCGGGTAACCGTTGCGCTCGGCGAGCGAGCGCAACTGGCGCAGTGCGAACGACCGCGCGCGGCCCGACTCAGGGATGACGACTCCGGCCCAAAGGCCCTCCACCCCGGGCAGCTCGCACGCTTCGCGGGCGCACAGCCAGCGCCGCGGGCAGGACCGACAGATCATCTTGGCTTCATCGTCGGCGATCGTCGTCCAACGTTCCGGGTCTTGTGTACACGCACCCAGGGGGAGCTCGTAGAGAGCTGTTGCGGTCATGTGTCCCGTTCCTTCTCTAAGTGCCGCACTCCGCGGCGGATGGTTCAGAAGCGTATAGCACAAAACCGTAGCAGTGCAACAGTTAGCGCTATATTGACCGCAGCGGGCGCTACGGCACTTTACGAATGCTTCAGAAAACGTCACGCCGACCGGTCTTCCTCGCCGGGGTCGTGGGCTGGAAAGCTGCAGGCGAAACCGCAGGCAAGCGGCGCGACATCGCTCTTCTGCAGGTCAACACGCGCGACGATCTTCTCCAGCGACCTTCTGGTCCACCTTGGGGTGAGCAACACCGAAAGCGTCATCGCGGCCGGCCACCCCCGCCTGGCCAGGCACGCGACCGCGACAATTACCCGTCGGTAAGCCGTAGCGCCGATACAGTTTTGCTATCAGTCGACTGTATGCACCGCGTCAGTTTTGTGACGCAACAAACGTAGCTATGGGCGTAGCGCTCCGGCATATGCAACGGTTAAGATCGCAGAGGCGGCTGATCGCCAAGCACATCAAGGAATCTCCGGAGATGACCAATGTTGAGTCGACTGCCGAGTCAACGATGTTGACCGCGCAGGACGGCGATCCGGAACGGACCGAAGACCCACGGCGGTCCAACGAGCCACAAGACCTCGATGTCACTGGCACGTGGCAGATCGACGCGTTAGATCCAGGGGTGGTGCGCGCCGGGGCGGCCGCCGCGGCACGACGCCGGGAACTCGATATCAGTCAGCGCAGCCTCGCCGCCGATGGGGTGATCAACGCCGGCGCCCTGATCGCTTTCGAAAAAGGCCGCAGCTGGCCGCGAGAACGTACCCGGGCCAAGCTCGAGGAGGTGTTGCGCTGGCCGCCGGGCGCTATCGCGCGCATCCGGGAGGGTGGCCCGGTCCCCGGCGAAGAGGTCACCGAGGTGCTGTCCGCGGACAATCAGGTGCCGTTGATCGCGCAGGCAGTCATCGCCGCGGTAGACACCTGCAACCTTGCCATCGCTGCCCTGCCGCCCCCATCGGATCCTGAGTTCACCAGCAAGGTCGCGCCGATCTTGGCGGATTTGCGCCGATTGGAGGCGGTAGCCGTTCGCGCCACCCAAATCGGCCGGGTCACCCCACCACTAATCAAGGCATTGAGCACCGTGCGTCATCACTATGACGAGCTCATGATGCAGGGTGCGACGGCTCCGGGCGCGACGTTGGGCCAGCGGCTGTACGCGGCGCGTCGACGGGCGAACCTGTCGATAGCAGAGACCGCGCAGGCGGCCGGCGTAACAGACGAGATGATCATTCGCGCGGAGACCGAGGACGCGTTGCCGGCCGGGACCGCCGAGGCGATCGAATCGTTGATTTCCCAGATCAGTTGGCGTTGACCTGTCCGCGACAAAAATTGCTGCATAAACCCCCACCTGTGCGCTGTTAGGCTCACATTCTCAAGCGAGTTTTGGCACGGTCGGCGGTCGAGATAGTCCGGGCAATGCTGCAGGATCTCGGCATCCGCCGCGTGCGTGCGGGCACAACAACGTATTTTTGAACGGAGTTCTGGGACGAACTTCGCGGCGAGAGGAGCCGGCCATGACCAACCGCCAATTAGTCGGCGACCTCAACACAGAGGTGTACCCGAGGTAAAAGATGTCCAGTCCTTACACCGCCGACCCTACGGTGGCCAACGTTGATGACGTCGTCGCCGTTGAGGTGACCATTGACGGCATGCTGGTGATCGCTGATCGGCTCAGTCTGATGGATTTCCCGATTGCGCTAGCGATCCGGCCCAATATCCCCCAAGTGGAATTACGCAACCTGGTCTGGGACCAAGTCCGCCGCGACCTTACCGATCAGGGCGTGCTTGACATCTACGGCAACCCACATCCGACCGTCGCGGCCATGGTCGACACTCTTAGCCGCGCGGACCGGACACTGGAGGCTCGATGGTGGCGCCGCGACGTCGACGACGGCACGATGGTGCGATTTGTGGTGTGCCGCAAGGGAGAACGCCACGTCATCGCGGCTCGCGACGGAGACATGCTGGTGCTGCAGTTAGTCGCGCCGCAGATCGGCCTGGCCGGCATGGTGACCACAGTGTTGGGCTCTGCCGAGCCGGCAGACGTCGAACCACTTACCGGCGTCGCGAGCAAGCTGGCCGAGTGCACGACTCCATCCCAGATCGCGCAATACGGCGTAGCACCCGCGTCGGCCCGCGTGTACGCCGACATCGTTGCCAACCCGACGAGCTGGGTGGAGATCACGGCCACCGAGCGCCATCCCGGGGGCACCACGACCACGACCGACCTGGCCGCCGGCGTCGCCGACTCACGGCATGGCCGGTTGGTGTCGATTCCCCGCCGCGTCAACGGAGAGCTCTACGGGAGTTTCCTTCCAGGGACACAAGATAACCTTCAGCGTGCGCTCGACGGCTTGGTGGAGTTCCTGCCCTCGAAGTCGTGGTTCGACCGCTCCGAGGTCGACTACTCGCAATAAGAGTTCAGGAAGGACGCGACGGTGGATGGCACGCCGCCATACCTGCCCGGCGACGATGATCGCGACGATCTCGCCGCGCTGGATTTCTCCGTCGACGATTACGGCGAGGGGTCAACCTTCGATGCGTTCGAAGGCTATGTGAGAACGCAACCCAGCGACGATGAGGAAACTTTCGACTCCATCGCGGGCTTCGCGGCCGAATCTGGCGATGAGCAAGAGCCTTCGCCGCCGCTGTTCACGGTGACCAACCCGCCGGGAACCGTTTCTGTGTCAGCGTATTTGGATGGACGTGTCCACCGCATCGACCTGAGCGCCAGGGTCACGAACATGACCGAACCCCAGCTCGCGGAAGAGATCCTGCTAATTGCCGGCCTGGCCCGGCAAAAGGCACGCTCGGCCCAGTACACGTTCATGCTCGACGGCATGCGGGAATTGGGCCATGACAATGTAGCCACGCGCGACTTCCTGTCCCGCGACTTGGGCCTGCCGTCTCCGGAAGAGGCGACGGCAAAAACAGCGCAATTGTTCGCAACTCGATATTCAGGTGACCATGACTGATCATTTGGCCAATTTGTTCGGAAGCGCAGTCAACATGCTGCCCATGTCGTCGGCGCGTTCCATGGAACTTTTCACCGAAATAACAAATTACGACGAGACCGCGTGTGATGCGTGGATCGGCCGGATCCGCTGCGGCGACACCGACCGCGTGACGTTGTTCCGGGCATGGTACTCACGGGCGAACTTCGGGCGGCTAGCCGGTGCCGCGGAGATCTCCATGCACACCCTGAACGCGCGGGTTCCAATCGGCGGGATGTACGGCGACATCACTTACCCCGTCCACTCCCCTTTGGCGATCACCATGGGGTTCGCGGTGAGCGAGGCCGCGGCCGGCAACTATGTCGACGCCATGGACGCACTCGAGGCGACCCCGGCCAACGGCGCCGAGCACCTGGTGGCCTGGGTCAAGGCGGTGGTGTACGGCGCGGCCGAGCGCTGGACCGATGTGATCGAGCAGGTCAGGGGTGCCACCACCTGGCCCGACAATTTCCTGGCTGCCGCAGCCAGCGTCGCCCACGGTGTGGCCTCAGCCAACCTCGGGTTGTTCACCGAGGCCGAGCGCCGGCTCACCGAGGCGAACGATTCACCCGCCGGTCAAGCCTGCGCGCGCGCCATCGCCTGGTACTTGGCGATGGCCAAGCGCACTCAGGGCAACGAGGAGGCTGCGGTGGCGCTGCTGGAATGGTTGCAGACCAGCTATCCGGAGCCGAAAGTAGCTGCCGCACTTAGTGACCCGTCGTATCGACTGGTCACCACCAGTGCGGAAAAGATTTCCTCCCGCAAGGATCCCTGGGATCCGGCCAGTGCCGTGGCCGACACCTCGGGTCGAGAGAAACTGCTGGCCGAGGCACAGGCCGAGCTGGACCGCCAGATCGGGCTCACCCGAGTCAAGGAGCAGATCGAGCGGTATCGCGCCGCCACTCAAATGGCGAAAGTTCGCGCCGCCAAAGGCATGAAGGTTGCCCAGGCGAGCAAGCACATGATCTTCGCCGGCCCACCGGGTACCGGCAAAACGACCATCGCCCGCGTCGTGGCGAACATCCTGGCGGGGCTGGGCGTCATCAGTGAACCGAAGCTGATCGAGACCTCGCGTAAGGACTTCGTCGCCGAGTACGAGGGCCAGTCGGCGGTCAAGACGGCCAGGACAATCGACCGTGCCGTCGGTGGTGTGCTGTTTATCGATGAGGCCTACACGCTGGTGCAGGAACGCGATGGCCGCGCCGACCCGTTCGGAACTGAGGCGCTGGACACGCTACTGGCCAGGATGGAGAACGATCGTGATCGATTGGTGGTCATCATCGCGGGCTACAGCAACGACATCGACCGGTTGCTGGAAGCCAACGACGGTCTACGGTCGCGGTTCGCGACGAGGATCGAATTCGACTCCTACTCTCCCGAGGAGATCCTCGAAATAGCCAAAGTCATTGCCGCGGGCAATGACTCGGCGCTCAGCCTGGATGCTGCCGAGCAGCTACTGGAGGCGGCAAAGTTGCTCAGCCAGCGCTCTATTGGCGATAAGCCGGCGCTCGATGTCGCCGGAAACGGCCGCTACGCAAGGCAACTCGTCGAGTCGGGTGAACAGTACCGAGACATGCGTTTAGCGCAGTCCGGCGACTTCGAATCACTGGACGTAGATCGCCTCCGTGAGATCAATGCGCAGGACATGGCTGAGGCCATCAGCGTTGTGCACGGACGTCTCAACATCGGCGAGTGACAGATGGCAAGTTTCCGGCTTACTACCAAGATTCAGGTCAGCGGCTGGCGGTTTCTGCTGCGCCGGGTCGAGCACGCCATCGTGCGACGCGATACGCGCATGTTCGACGATCCGCTGGCTTTCTACAGCCGCGCGGTGGGCGTCGGCATCACTATCGCGGTGTTGGTCGGACTGGGCGCCGGCCTCTTGGCATATTTCAAACCTCTGGGCAGACGAAGCGGCGACAACCTTCTTGTTGACCGCACCACCAACCAGCTGTATGTGGTGATGCCAGGCACCGGGGAATTGCATCCGGTGTATAACTTGACGTCGGCCCGGTTGGTGTTGGGCAACACCGGTAACCCCTCCGCGGTCAAGTCAGCCGAGCTGGACAGAATGCCCAAAGGACAGCGCATCGGGATCCCCGGTGCGCCCTATGCCACGCCGGTGTCCTCAGACGTCACATCCAGTTGGGCGCTGTGCGACACCGTCGCCAATGCCGACAGCGTTGCTCCGGCAGTCGACACGTCGGTGATAGCGATGCCGATGTCCACGGATCGGTCCGTGGGTCCCATGCAGGCAAACCAGGCGCTGCTGGTCTCCTTCCACGGCAAAGAATGGGTGGTGACCGAAAAAGGACGCCATGCCATCGACCTGACTGATCGTGCGGTCGCCTCGGCGGTGGGAATACCGGTTACTGCCAAGCCCACTCCGCTGTCCGAGGGGTTGTATAACGGGATACCAAACGTCGGGCCTTGGCAATTGCCGCCGATTCCCGGGGCAGGCGAGCCCAATACCGTTGGCTTGCCGCCAAATCTGGTCATCGGATCGGTGTTTCAGACGCAAAGTGAGGCAGGGCCGCAAAAGTTCGTGGTGCTGCCGGATGGTGTCGCACAGGTGAACGCGACCACGTCGGCGGCGTTACGGGCGTCGAACTCGTATGGTTTGCTCACACCCCCGACCATCGAGTCGAGCTTGGTCGCCAAGATCCCCGAACGCGTGTACGCCTCACCGCTGCCGGATGAGCCGCTGAAGATCGTGGCTCGGCAGGAGGCACCTGTCCTGTGCTGGTCGTGGGAGCGCGAGCCCGGTGATCAGGCGCCGAAGACTGCGGTGCTCAGTGGTCGGCATCTGCCAATCGCGCCAGCGGCCATGAATAGCGGGATCAAGCAAATCGGCGGTTCGGCGACGGTTTTCATTGACGGTGGGAAATTCATCCGGCTGCAGGCTCCGGATCCCAAACATGGTGAAGCCCTGTACTACATCGATCCGCAAGGAGTGCGGTACGGGTTGCCGGACGACGAGACCGCCAAAACCCTCGGACTGACATCGCCCAAAAAGGCGCCGTGGCAGATCGTTCGGCTGCTGGTGGATGGGCCTGTGCTGTCCAAGCAGGCCGCATTGCTGGAGCATGACACGCTGCCGCCAGACCCTAAACCCCGGAAAGTCGAAGCAGGACAAGGCTGATGACGACCAAGAAGTTCACCCCAACCATCAAGCGTGGGCCGAGGCTGACCCCGGGCGAAATCACCGTCACACCACCCGAGGACCTCGGAGTCGAAATCCCCGCCTCGGGCATCCAGAAGGCGATGCCATATGTGATGGCCGGCGGCATGCTCGGGATGATCGCGATCATGGTGTTTACCGGCGTCCGGCAACTGTCGCCCTACATGTTGATGATGCCGCTGATGATGATCATGGCGACCGTCGGCTTCATGGCCGGCGGTGGGCCGGGCGGCAAAAAGGTTCCCGAAATCAATGCTGACCGTAAGGAGTATCTGCGCTATCTGGCCGGCTTGCGCACCCGGGTCACATCCTCGGCGAGTGCACAGGTGACCTTCTTCGGCTATCACGCGCCCAACCCGGAAGACCTTATTTCGCTGATTGGCACGCACCGGCAATGGTCCAGGCCGGCGAACGCCGACTTCTTTGGCGCCGCACGGATCGGACTCGGGTCCGAGCCGGCGGTGGACCGACTGCTCAAGCCGGCCCTCGGCGGTGAACTCGCGGGTCCCGACGCCGCGCCGCAACCGCATCTGGAGCCGGTCAGCCACATGTGGGTTCTGAAGTTCCTACGCACCCACGGGCTCATCCACGATTGCCCGAAACTCGTTCAGCTGCGGACCTTTCCGACGATCGCGATCGGTGGTGATCCGGACGGCGCGGCGGGACTTTTACGGGGGATGATCTGCCATTTGGCGGTGTTCCATCCGCCAGACCTGCTGCAGATCCGGGTGCTCACAGATAACCCCGAGGATCCGGACTGGTCGTGGATGAAATGGCTCCCGCATGTCCAGCATCAGACGGACACCGATGCGGCGGGGTCCACCCGGATGATCTTCACCCGTCCGGACGGTCTGTCCGATCTGACGGCGCGCGGACCGCACACTCCGGATGCCGGCCCCGGCGGGCCATACGTGGTGGTGGTTGATTTGACCGGCGGCTCGGCGGGTTTCCCGATCGATGGTCGGGCCGGCGTCACCTTGCTCACGTTGGGCAACCATCGCGGCTCGGCCTACCGCATTCGCGTCGACCAAGACCGCACCGCCGACGACCGCCTGCCCAACCAGAGCTTCCGCCAAGTGACGTCGCTGACCGACTCGGTGTCACCGGAACTGGCGACGCGGATCGCGCGCAAGCTGGCCGGCTGGTCGATTACCGGCACCATCATCGACAAGACCACTCGGGTGCAGAAGAAGGTGTCGACCGAATGGCATCAGTTGGTCGGCGCGCAGTCGGTCGAAGAGGTGTTGCCGAGCCGGTGGCGGATGTTCGCCGACGCCGACCAGGATCGGCTGCGGATCCCCTTCGGCCATGAGCTCAAGACCGGTGATGTCATCTACCTCGACATCAAGGAGGGCGCGGAGTTCGGCGCCGGCCCACACGGGATGCTGATCGGCACCACCGGGTCCGGAAAGTCAGAGTTCTTGCGGACGCTGATCTTGTCGCTGGCCGCGACGCACCATCCCAATCAGGTCAACCTGCTGCTCACCGACTTCAAGGGCGGTTCGACATTCCTCGGCATGGAGCGGCTTCCACACACTGCCGCGGTGGTGACCAACATGGAGGAGGAAGCCGAGCTGGTCAGCCGGATGGGGGAGGTGCTGACCGGTGAACTCGACCGCCGGCAGTCCATATTGCGGCAGGCCGGTATGCAGGTCGGTGCCGCCGGGGCGTTGTCCGGCGTTGCCGAATACGAGAAGCACCGGGAGAGCGGCGCCGATCTTCCGCCGCTGCCAACGCTTTTCGTCGTCGTCGACGAGTTTGCCGAATTGCTGCAGAACCACCCGGACTTCATCGCGTTGTTCGACCGGATCTGTCGTGTCGGGCGATCGTTGCGGGTGCACCTGTTGTTGGCCACCCAGTCGCTCAACACCGGCGGCGTGCGCATCGACAAACTCGAACCGAACCTGACTTACCGCATCGCATTGCGCACCACCAGTTCCGCGGAATCCAAGGCGGTGATCGGAACGCCGGAAGCGCAATACATCACCAACAAGGAAAGCGGTGTCGGGTTCCTGCGGGTGGGCATGGAGGACCCGGTCAAGTTCAAAAGCGTTTATACCGGGACGAATTACGTACCCACTGAGCTCACACAGAACGGCGACGGTAGCGAGGCCCCCAAGCCGCAGCAACGGCGACGGGATGTGCATATCCACCAGTTCACTGCGGCGCCGATCTTCGACTTGGCGGTGACATCGTGATCCGCGCCAGCGACGATCCGAAGCGAAGCGATGTGAAGGAGCGGCGCTGATGAGCATCGAACAACAACCGCGAGTGTTGCGCGAGGTCGTGCTCGACCAACTGGGCACCGGCGAGCCGATCGCATACCGAATGTGGTTGCCGCCGTTGAAGGATCCCACGCCGGTTAACGAACTCATCGAACGTGACAACCGGCAGCCGCTGCGTTTCGGCCTGGGGATCATGGACGAGCCGCGCCGGCATCGCCAGGAAGTGTGGGGAATCGACGTCTCAGCCGCCGGCGGCAACATCGCCGTCGGCGGAGCCCCGCAGACCGGGAAGTCGACGTTCCTGCAAACGCTGGTGCTGTCGGCTGCCGCCACGCACTCGCCGCGAGACGTGCAGTTCTATTGCATCGACCTCGGCGGCGGCGGGCTGATCTATCTCGAAGATCTGCCGCACGTCGGCGGAGTGGCGACCCGGTCCGAACCGGACCGCGTCAACCGCATGGTCGCAGAAATGAAAGCCGTGTTGCGCGAGCGGGAAAACATCTTCAAGCAGTACCGGGTTGGCTCGATGACGGCGTATCGGCAGATGCGCGAGGACCCGAATCATCCAGCCGCGGCGGACCCTTTCGGCGACGTGTTCCTGGTCGTCGACGGGTGGCCGGCGTTTGTGTCTGAATTCCCTGACCTCGAGGCGATGGTGCAGGACATCGCGGGCCAGGGATTGGCATTCGGTGTCCACACCGTCATCTCCACGCCCCGCTGGACGGAACTGAAGGCGCGGGTGCGTGACTACCTCGGCACCAAGGTGGAGTTCCGGCTCGGTGATATCAACGAAACCCAGATCGACCGGATGACCCGTGAGATTCCGGCCAACCGGCCCGGCCGGGCGATCTCGATGGAAAAACACCACCTGATGATGGGAGTTCCCCGGCTGGACGGTGTGCATAGCGCCGACAACCTAGTGGAGGCGATATCGCAGGCGGTGCAGCAGATTGCAGCCCAGCACACGGAGCAGGCACCGGAGGTACGGGTGCTGCCCGAACGCATCTACCTGCACGAACTCGATCCGAACCCACCGGGACCAGACGCCGGTTACCGCACCCGCTGGATGGTTCCGATCGGGGTGCGCGAATCGGATCTCTCGGTGGCCTACGCGGACATGCAGATGACGCCGCACCTGTTGATCTTCGGTGCCGCGAAATCAGGGAAGACGCGCATCGCGCATGCGGTCGCTCAGGCCATCTGCGCGCGAAACAGTCCGGATCAGGTGCGGTTTATGTTGGCCGACTACCGGTCGGGTCTGTTGGATGCCGTGCCCGACTCGCATCTGCTCGATGCGGGCGCAATCAACCGGAACAGCGCAACCCTCGACGAGGCCATCAAGGCGCTGGCGATCAACTTACGAAAGCGGCTGCCGCCGGCCAACCTGACAACCGCGCAGCTGCGCACGCGGTCGTGGTGGAGCGGACCCGACGTCGTGCTACTGGTCGATGACTGGCACATGATCGTCGCCGCCGGCGGTGCGATGCCGCCGATGACCCCGCTGGCCCCGTTATTGCCAGCCGCCGCGGATATTGGTTTACACATTATCGTCACCTGCCAAATGAGCCACGCGCATCGCGCGACGATGGACAAGTTCGTCGGCGCCGCATTTGGAGCAGGATCGCCGACGTTGTTCCTGTCTGGGGATAAAACCGAGTTCCCGTCGAATGAGATCAAGGTCAAGAGAAGGCCTCCTGGCCAGGCATTTCTCGTCTCTCCGGACGGTAAAGAGGTCATACAGGCGGCCTATGTCGATCCCCCAGAAGAAGTGTCTTTACCACCCTCACAGGGCGGTTAGGATCGATCCGACAGCTTCCGCAAGGAGACATTACGGCCCACCGTCTCCGACGAAGTAGGAGGAGAAATTACAAATGCAACCGATGTCATTTGACCCCGCCGCTGCCGGTATTGGCGCGCAGGTGATTGCCAACGGTACACAGGGCCTGGCCGCCGGGACGGCGGCATCGGCTGCGGTAACAGGATTGGTGCCGGCCGGAGTGGATGAGGTTTCAGCGCAGGCCGCTATGGCGTTCGCGTCGGACGGCGTCGAAGCGCTAGCGCTGCACACGTTCGCACAAGAGGAGCTGGCCCGCGCCGGCGCAGCGTACGTCGAGATCGCCGCGATGTACACGACCGTCGACGCCGCGGCCGCCGCCACCCTGGCCTAGTACTCGGGCAGCCACGTCGAAAGCAAAGCAGTTACGCCATGGTGTTCACGCCACCTTTCGGGGTTGAGTACGGCGCGATGCCGCCGGAACTCAATACCGCACGGCTGCAGGCCGGGGCGGGTGAAGGACCCATGCTGCAGGCGGCCGCAGGGTGGGAAGCCTGGGCTGTGGCGCTTGAGGCGCAGGCTGCCGAACTCGCGGCGGCGCTGGCCGCGCTGAGCGCGGCTTGGACCGGGATGGGCAGCGAGCGAGGGGTTTCGGCGGTCATGCCGATGGTGGCCTGGCTTGAAACCTTGGCACTGCAGGCGCAGAAGCGCGCCGCGCAGGCGAGTGCTCAGGCAGCCTCGTACGTCACCGCGGCCACCACCACCCCGCAGATACCTGAGATCGTAGAGAACCACATCACCAACGCGATCTTGAATGCGACCAATTTCCTTGGTGTGAACACGGTTCCGATCGCAATCAACGAGGCGGACTACGTCCGCATGTGGGTGCAAGCGGCCAACGTGATGTACGCCTATCTGGCCGAGACCACCGCCAACACGATGTTCGAGCCGATCATGCCGATGACGCCGATCGTCATTCCGGGTGTCGGTGAGGCGGTGCTCGGTGCGTCGTTGGGCCGGACCGCCGCAGGTATGGCCGGTGCCGTCGCGCGCGATGCGGTCTTCACCCACGTCACCGGGCAAGCCACGATCGAATCGGTCGGACTGAACAGCGGCAAGGGCGCGGACTTGGCCAACATGGCGGCCACCAATGCGGAAGGCGCTGCGAGCCGCGGGGCGAACGAGGGAGTGTCGCAGGCGACTCAGGAAAATCAGGCAACGCAAGCTCCCCAGCAGGCGATGCAACAGGCGATGCAGGTCGGCTCGCAGGTGGGCTCGCAGGCGATGCAGATCCCGGCGCAGTTGGGGCAGCTGGTGGCAAGCAACCCCATGCAGCAGTTGACTCAGCCGATGCAGCAAGTCGCGTCGATGTTCACCCAAATGGGAAGCATGGGGTCCAACGACCACGGCATCCAGATGGGTCTGCTCGGGGCCAGTCCCCTGTCGAACCATCCGTTGGTTGGTGGCTCAGGGCCGGCTTCCGGGGCCGGGCTGGTGCGGGCGGCTTCGCTGCCCGGCATGGGCGGGTCGTCACCGCGAACACCATTGATGGCCAAGCTGATTGACAGGGTCGACGTTCCGGTGGCGCCGGCGGCGGTAGATGCCGGGGCGGCTGCGGGAGCGTCGGCGACCGCTGGCGCGGCCCCAATCGGCGCAGGGGGCGCCGGACCGGTCGGCATGGCCGGCCAGGCACCGAAAACCGGGGGTACCAAGGCGGCTCTGAAAGCGCCCGCACCGCTCGCCCAGGACCTGGGTGAAGACGAAGGGGACGACTGGTAGTCGTCCAGCCAAAGACTTCACGGCCATGACGGCCGGAAGACTCGCCATTCCCGTGGTGAGGACACAGGAAGAGAGGAAGCAGTTCAGCATGGCACAGATGCAAACCGATGCCGCTGTCCTCGCCAAGGAGGCCAGCAACTTCGAACGGATCTCCGGAGAGCTCAAGGGGGTCATCGCACACGTCGAGTCGGTGGCGGGCACGCTCGCCGGCCAGTTCCAGGGCCAGGCCGGCACGGCCGCGCAGACGGCGCTGATGCGGTTCCAGGAAGCTGCCAACCAGCAGATCATGGAGCTCAACGACATCTCGACGAACATCCACACGGCGGGCGCGCACTACACCTCGACCGACGAGGAGCAGTCGGGCAACCTGTCGTCCGCGATGCACATCTGACCACGACCCCCACGAGAAACGGAGCAAAGAATATGAGCGAACAGCTGTGGAACTTCGCCGGCATCGAAGCTGGCGCCAGCGACATCCAAGGCGCCGTCCAGACCACCCACGGTCTGCTCGACGAGGGCAAGGGTTCTCTTGCCGCGCTGGCAGCGGTGTGGGGCGGTTCCGGTTCGGAGGCCTACCAGGCGGTGCAGATGCGCTGGGACAATACCGCCGCCGAGCTGAACGCTGCGCTGCAGAATCTGGCGCAGACCATCAGCGAGGCCGGCCAGACAATGGGGCAGACGGAAGCCGGCGTCACCGGTATGTTTGCCTAGGACAGCAGGGCGCCGGGGGGCGAGTCCGACCACACGGGGACTTCGCCCCCCGCGTGCTTTGTCACCTTGAACCGATTTTGAGAGGTGCTCATGTCGGCCGACTATGACCGGCTTTTCAATGCCCCCGAGGAACAACCCGGGGACGCTACGACGCAGGTGGATCTGGATGCCGTGCGGCGGTACCAGCCCAACCCGAAGCCGACGAGCCCATCGACCTCGCCCGACGCGCCGCCGCCGCCGATGCCGATCAATGGCCCGTCCCAGGGACAGGCTTGGCAGGCTCAGGCCGCGCCGCAACAGCAGCATTCGCACACCGACATACCGATCCCGCGTTCGAACGGCGCCGCGGCGCCGCAAACGGGAGCCGCGGGCGCGAGCTATGAGCAGCCGCGCACACCGCCCCCTCCCCCGCCGCAGATGCAACCCGCACCGGCGCCGAGCCAGCATTTCGCCGAGTCGCAGCCGGATACAGGATGGCGGGTCGCTGCACCACAGCCCAGCCAGCCGGCCCAAACATCCGCCGCGACGATTGGCAACCATCGCGCGATCGACGCGCTGTCGCACGTCGGCATCAAGTCGCCGGTCAAGATGCCGTCGCAGCGTGGATGGCGGCATTGGCTTTATCTGCTGACCCGGGTGAACCTGGGTTTGTCACCGGACGAACTCTACGAACTCGACCTGCAAATGCGAGTGCGCCGCAACGCCCGCGACTCGTATCAGATCGCGATCCTGGGTCTGAAAGGCGGTGTCGGTAAGACCGCCGTGACCGTGGCGTTGGGCTCAGCGCTGGCCAAGGTGCGCGGTGACCGAATTCTGGCTATCGACGCCGATCCTGGCGCGGGGAACCTCGCCGATCGTGCGGGTCGGCAGTCAGCGGCCACCATCGCGGATCTGCTTGCTGACAAGTCGCTGTCGCGTTACAACGACATTCGTGCCCACACCAGCATGAACGCGTCGAATTTAGAGGTGCTCGCCTCCGAGGAGTACAGCGTGGCGCGCCGCGCGTTCAACGATGAGGACTGGAAGGGCGCGACCGAAATAGTCTCGAGGTACTACAACCTGGTACTCGCGGACTGCGGCACAGGGCTTTTCGATTCCGCCAGCCAGGCTGTGCTGTCGACGGTTTCCGGGATCGTGATCGTCGCAAGCGCGTCGATCGACGGTGCGCGGCAGGCCGCGGTCGCGATGGATTGGCTGCGCCAGAACGGATATCAGGATCTGCTCTCCCGGGCATGCGTGGTCATCAACCACGTTGTGCCGGGTAAGCCGAACCTGGATGTCGAGGATTTGCTGCAGCAATTCGAGCGGCACCTGCAGCCGGGCCGGGTGATCGAGTTGCCGTGGGACAAGCACATTGCGTCCGGGACGGAAATCCAGCTCGATCTGCTGGGTTCGACCTTCCAGCGCAGGATCCTTGAGTTGGCCGCGGCGCTGTCCGACGACTTCGATCGGCTTGAGCGGCGTTGAGCGCGCCAGCAGCTGCCCCGGCAACGTCGGGCACTACACCCAGCAGGCCGGCCACCACCCGGGTGACGATCCTGACCGGTAAGCGAATGACGGATTTGGTGTTGCCCTCGGCGACGCCTATCGAGGCGTATATCGATGAAACCGTCGCGGTGCTCGCCGAATTGCTCGAAGACACTCCGCCCGACGTCCTGGCCGGCTTCGACTTCGGTGCAACCGGTGTTTGGGCTTTCGCCCGCCCGGGTGGGCCGCCGTTGAAACTTGACCAATCGCTCGACGATGCGGGTGTGGTCGACGGCGCCTTGCTTACCCTGGTGTCGGTTAGTCGCACCGAGCGATATCGACCGCTGGTTGAGGATGTCATCGATGCGATCGCGGTGCTCGATGAGTCGCCGGAATTCGATCGCTCGGCGCTGAATCGCTTTGTCGTTACCGCGATTCCGCTGGGCGCGGTGGCGATCACCGTGCTCGCGCTCTTGGCGTGGTCCAACACGGGACATCCGCTGTGGTGGGCGCCGGCGCTGGGGACACTGGGCATCGGTTTATTGGTGGGCAGCCTGTTCGCGCGGAGCCGGTACGGCAACTTGAATATGGCGGAAAGCCTTCTGCTATCGGCTTTTCCGATCATCGCCGGCGCTGTGGCGTTGGCGATTCCCTTACCGCGTGGCGTCGACTCGCTGGGCGCACCGCAATTGGCTGCGGGCGCGATGGCTGTGCTGCTGTTGACCCTGGCTACACGCGGCGGTCCGCGCAAGCGTGCTGAGTTGGCCGCGTTTGCGACGGTTACGGCGATCGCGGTAGCCGGCGCCGCCATCGCCTATGGCTATGGTGGGCAGCACTGGGTACCACCCGGGGCCATCCTTTTCGGGTTGTTTGTGGTGACCAATGCGGCCAAGCTGACGGTGGCGGTCGCGCGGATTGCGTTGCCGCCGATTCCGGCGCCCGGCGAGAACGTCGGCAACGAAGAGTTGCTGGATGCGGTCGAGACACCCGACTCCGTGGACGAGGAATCCTCCACGTGGCAAGCGATTATGGCCTCAGTGCCCGAATCGGCGGCGCGGCTGACCGAGCGCAGCCGCTTGACCAAACAGCTGCTGATCGGGTTCGTCGCGGCCGGCACCCTGGTCCTGGCGGCCGGCGCGATCGCGGTGGTGGTACGCGGCCACTTCTTTGTGCATAGCCTGATCGTGGCCGTACTCGTGACGTTGGTGTGCGGATTCCGGTCTCGGCTGTATGCCGAACCCTGGTGTGCCTGGGCGCTATTGGCTGCGGCTGTAGCCATCCCGACTGGCGTGGTGACCAAGGTGAGTCTGTGGTATCCGCACGCCGCTTGGGTGCCGTTGAGCATCTACCTCGCGTTGGCCATCGTCGCGGTGATATTGGTTGGCGCAACTAGTGGAATCGGTCGGGTGTCGCCGGTGACCAAGCGGATTCTGGAACTTATCGACGGCGCGGCCATCGCTGCGGTGATTCCGCTGCTGCTGTGGATCGCCAGCGTGTACGACATGATTCGCAATATCCGGCTGTAGCGGCGAGGAATTGGTGCAGGTTGATAGGGCAGGTGCCGTTTATGATTTCGTTGGCAAAGGCGCAGCGCGGGAGGGTCACCGATGACGCATGAGACGCTGAAAGTCGATCACGACAAGTTGGAGGAAGCAGGGGCGCGGCTGAGCGAACACGCCAACAACATCCCGTCCGCTCCAGCAGGCTTCTCTGTGTCGGGAAGTGATGCGCTGTCGTCCGCGATCGCCGCGCAGATTCCCAAAGTGGAAGAGCCGATAGTCGGACCATGACGCTGGATAGGGTCAAGCAGGCGGCGCTGCAGACGGCCGCCAAGTTCGGTGAAGCGGCTAGTCGCTATCGCGACACCGATCAAAACCTCGGGCAGAAATTCAATCAGCAACAGTTTGACCGCAGCGGCCAGGGCCAGACTGGCGGTGCACCGGGAACGGCTGGGGCGCCGGGGAGCAACCCGATGAGCGGGATGATGGGCCAGATGGGGCAACTGGGCCAGCTGGCGCAGATGCCGATGCAAATGGCCCAGCAAGCGGCACAGATGCCGATGCAGATGGCGGGAATGCTGGGCGTGGTGCCGCAAAGCATGATGGGCATGATGGGCATGGCGGGCCGGATGGGTTCCGCCGGCCAGCTTGGGCAGCAGGGCGTCAACGCGAATCAGCCAAGCGATATGCCGCAACCGGGAAGTCCGGAGGCGAAGCAGGATAGGTCCGAAGAAAAGCCCAGCGAGGCAAGCGAACCGAGGCAGCAAGCCGCTGGCCCGCAGCGGCAGCCGCTAGCTCCGAATCCGGATTCTCTCGGAGGGGGTGCTGCTGGTGGTCAGTCTGCCGGCCCCGGCGTTCCGATCACACCGCAGGCGCCCAGTCGCCCCGGGCAGCCACCGACCGACGTTGAGCTCTAGTCGTGCTGGTGTCAATTCATTGCGCTTGAGTTTCACGAATTGTGCGTATCCGATCGATTTGGAAAAATCGTGGATCGCTGCATCGGAGGTTTCTACTGATATTGCAGCGCGGCCGAACACCAGATTCGAGGTGCTGATGCTGATTTTAGAGCGGAACCGCGCTGGTCGGACCGACAAATTGCCGCGTCGAGCATGGCGGCCGATAACTTAAGCTGAAGGGAAGCTGCGTTGACGATGCGGCGGCTAATGTGCGGATCCGTGAGAAGGGTCGAATTGCGTTGGGTGACACCGAGGTGAGTGCATGACTTCCCCGCCGCCGCAGAATCCATGGGGTGCAGGACCAGGTGCACCCGGGCCCGGGCAACCTGGATTCGGCCCGCCACCGCAAGGCCAGCCGTATGGGCCGCCACAGGGACAACAGCAGCCGTGGTATCCACCCGCTGGTCCGCCGAAAAAGGGCGGCAGCTTGAAGTGGGTGATAATTGGTGTAGTAGCACTCGTCGCTGTTATTGCGATGGCGGTTGCAGTCACGGTTGTGGTTCTGCGGTCCAATTCCGACGGTGGCTCACACGATCCGGCTACACCGACGTCTGGTTTGGCTTTGGGAATAGCCAGTGGCGCGGATAAAGGACCCGCCGCACTTATCACGAGTGATTCCACCTGTGCAGCATGGACGCCCATCGGCACGAACCTCTCCGCTGGGCAGAGCAACGGTTGGGAAAATCGGGATCCGTCAGTTCCCGCCACCAGCTGGACTCCTGAGCAACACTCGCAGTACCAAGCTGCGGCACAGGCGATGCGTACCGCCGCTGACCAATCCGTGGCGCTGGCCAAAACCACGCCACATCGGGTGATGCGTGAACTCTACGAACAGTTCATCGCCTACGCGCGCGCCTACGCCGATCGCATCCCCAACTACACTGCCAACGACGACCACTTGGCCCGCGTCGCAAACAGTGCGTCGAGCACGATCGGAGCGATTTGTGCCGCAGTCGCTGACCATTCAGCTGAGGCGCGTGCGCCGTTCATCGAGCCGGCGGCACCACCATCTAAGGTCACACCACCTGGCGATCCAGCAAGTCCCACGCAATTCCTCACCAAGGACAATCCGACCTGTGGCCCGTGGAAGATGGCGCTGGATCAGTTGGACGCGGATACAGCCGACTGGCGCGCCACGGACCCGAATGTCCCAGCTGCTGAATGGGGTCCAGAACAGAAGAAAGTAAATGACGACGCGGCGCAAGTGATGAGCAAATTCGCGCAGAAAATCGAAACGCTAGGCCAGCAAAGCGGTAATTCGACTTGGCAGGATTTCGCTACCCTTGCCGCGCAGTACCGCCGGGCATTTGTTCAATCAATACCAAGCTATACTCCGGCTGATAACCAGTTAGCTAACGTTTCTGCCTTTGCTGGACACATAATCAATTCAGCCTGTGCCGCGGTTGAGAGGTAACCGATGGGTAAGCCAAAACCAACGGGACAGTACGCCGAACAAATGCTTAACCCGGGCGGTTGGCCGGAGGTCGACGAGGACAGCTTGTACAGCCGCGCCGATGCTTTCAAGAGCACATTGCGCCAGCTAACTAACGCGCTTGAGGGATGGGAGCATGAGCAGGCCGAGATCTTCAGCGGAGGCATTTGGTCGGGCGGCGCTGCTAACGCAGCTAACGGTGAGGTCGACAAAATTATTCATGAGTTGACAGGAATGCAAAATAGTCTTGTCAGTGCGATCACCTGGTATGACCGTGTCGCTAGTAGCGTTGCGCAGATCAAAGCGACGATTGTCGACCGGGTTCAGCAAGCTCAACAGCAGATTATTGAACTGGAAAGCGACTCCAATAGCGATGCTGACGACCGTGCTGATGCAATTGCGTCGTTGGTCAGCCAAGTTCATAGCGAGAACGTTGGCGACGTGAACTCGGCAGCAGCAAATGTGCCGGCTGCCGCCAGCTGGAAACCACCCTACGCCGCCCTCAAGAATATTCTGAATCAAAAAATGCCACCGCAGCAGGATTCAGCGGGGGCTAAGCCGCCTCTGTCGGCTATAGCTCCGAACGGGAACGGCAGACCCGGCGCTGCGGGCTCCGCGCCCGATGTGTACGCGTCTCCCAATTCAGCGAGGCCGAGCCCAGCACCACCGGGTAACTCCGGGTCAACTAGAGCTGCCGCTGGAGGATCCGGGCCGGATGCATATGTACCACCTCCGCCGCCACGGCCAGACCCAGCACTGTCAGGCAATTCTGCCTCAACTCGGGCTAGCGCTGGGGGTACCGCTCCAGCGGCATACACGCCACCGCCACCCGCCAGCGCCAAATCTTCAACTCCGCCACCAGTAACTCTGCGGAGCGAGCCAGGCCAGATCGCCAGTGGTAGTGCTGGAGCTCCACCGTCGTCAGCTGGACCGACGCCGTCCATAGGTATGGGGAGTGCACCTTCTCATGGCAGTTCCTCTGCGCCATCGGCAATGGCCGGCCTAAGTGGATTCGGCCAGGGGCAGGGACCTGGACAAGAACGACTGGACCGACCTGAGTCCTCAGCGGCGCAGGCTGCCGCTGGGCAAGCCCTCGGCCGGGCGCCGTTAGGTGCTGCGCCGTTGGGTGCAGCTGCCGCATCGGCGGTGCCGCTCGCGGCAGCGGAGTCGGCAATGATGGCACCGGCAGCGGCCCACGGCCCGGCGGTTCCGGAAACGCCTGCCGCGCACGTCTCTAATGTCACCCATAGCGGTGGCGGCGGCGGCCAAGGCGGTGGCGGTGGAGTCGGCACCGGTCTCGGTGGCGGCGGAATGGCCGCCTCCCCAGTGATGTCGGGTTCAGGCGGCACCGCCTCACCGATGCCATTGCTGCCACCGCCCACCCCGCCGCCGGCCGGGCCGGTGCAGCCGCCGGGCGGGGGTGGACAGGGAGCACCGGGCAGTGCCACTCAGGGCGGTCCAGGCGGGCCGGGTGTGCATCCGGCCTCCACCAATAGCACTAGCGGGAGCGGTGGTGGCGGGTCAGGTGGCTCGTCGCAGTCCGATGTCGCGCCGGCGCCGATCCCGGTCTCGGCGGCCCGGGCGCATAAGGATGTGGTAGCCGACGCCACCAACCGGCAAAGCGCCACCGACCAATTGCGGGTGGCCTACCGCATCGCCGCTGCGCTTAATGCCGCCGATATGGCCAACCCGGCCGACTTCCGGTTCTTCTGGATGACCGCAGTGACCGCAGATGGGCGCATTGTGGTGGCCAACAGCTACGGGTTGGGCTACATCCCCGAGGCGGTCACGCTGCCCACTCAAGTGACCATGGCGTCGGCCGACGACAGCGTTCCTGTCGAGCAGCGGGCGCGGTGGGCAACGTATCCACATCTGGCCCTGCAAGATTGGGCGGTGCATCACGACACCACGCTGCGGATTGTCATTGGCAAGGAGGAGCATTTCGAGGGTATTGATCCCGGTGCGCCGAAACACATTCTGGTAGAAGAAGACATCCCCGCCAGCGGCAAGATGCAAGGCCGCTCTCGCCTGGACGTCGTCGCTCCCGACGCGGCGGCTCAGCTGGCCGGCATCAGCGACCTGAGTCTGGTCGACATGTTGCCTCCGGCGCCGGTGGACGCCTCGCCGCCGGCCGATCAGCGCAGCACGCTGTGGTGGGAAGTGATGAAGCACTTGATGAGCAGCGACACCGACCGCGGCGTGGCGCACTTGCAAGCATTCGCGGCTTACTCCAACCACTGCCAAGGGCTGGCCCTGCACGCCGCGCACACCGCTGTGCACGCCGTCGAACAACGCGACGCTGTGGCGAATTGGCTGTACTGGCAGCACATCACGAGTCTGCTCAACAGTGCGCTGGTCGGCGCAAGTCAGCGATAAAACCTTCAGGACGGACGAGGCCTTTAACTGAAGACGATGGGTTCGGGCGATCCCTTTGTGTTCTTCGTGGTGGTCACGTCACGGCACTCACCGTAGAGTCGGATGTCCCGGTGAGGCAAACTGACGTCTTGAGAATCGAGCACAGCGACCACGTTGTCCTTTTTGAGGACCGTGCCATGGCTGTGAAAGCCAGGATCGCCTGTCCAGCCGGCACTCTGGAGGCTCTGCGTCATCTTGGCAATCTGGGTGTCAGATTCCTCGAAGCTTGCGGCTCGTGGATAGGCAATTCTCATTTCCCCACGGAAAGGTGGATCGCCTTGGTCGTTGCAGGATGAGCGCCAAAAAAATGCTTCGACGACGTGAAGACCCAAGGCATTAACTATCTCTCGCGCGGCATCGACAACTTGAGCCTTCGACTGCTCGGGTGTCATCGGATTCGACACGTTTTCATGCAAAGGGTTCATAGCTCCACATCCTGCGACGAGAATTACCGCGCCAGCGCCTAGTAGTGCCCGAATGTTGCGAATTCGTACGTCCAAGCCGGAATTCTTTCTAGTGGTAGTGACCGGTCGTGCCCGGCCGGGTTAGCTCGGGATCCCAGGGAAGACCGGCTGGATAGCGATGCGGAGCCGTCATGCCGTGGCGTTGCAGAGCATCGCCGTGGCTGGAGGCAATATCGGCGATGCTGTAGAGGGATTCGCTGCCGGGGTCGAAATAGTGGCTGTGATCCTTCCACGGCGCTGTTCCCGCTACTTCGGCTTTAAACCGTGTCGACCCAAAGTTGTCGCCCGCCGGGTCGACGCCAAGGCCTACGGTAATCCCAGTTCCTGGCACATGTTCGTTGAGGCCGGCGCTGATCCCGGCGATTGGGTCGGTCGACGCCGCACCCACAAACACGTGGCCGCCCTCGGGTAAATGGAAGTCGGCAGCACTGCGCGCCAGGTCGGTTCCCGGGGAGCCAATCAGAACCACGTCATTAGCGTGCATGCCGTATCCGGCTGCCGCATCGGCTACCGTCGTTGACCCATAAGAATGTCCAATAACGGTGACGTGTGACGCGCCTACATGGGTGGCGTTAAGGGCGTTGACGTCTGACGCCAGCAGGGTCCCGCCCTCATGCGCCAGGCTGGTCTGTGCGACTCGGAGATCGCCCAAGCTATCGGGCGCGTCATAGCCCATCCATGCGACGACGGATCTGCTGCTGCCGAGATCGGCACTCTTGGTTTCGTTATAGACGTTGGCGGCATCATTGCTGCTGAGCCAGCCCTCCGTCACGCTGTGACTAGTCCCTGGTACTACGACGACAGTGTTGGCGGAGACGTCAGGATTGCCAATGGCAATGGCTGCGCGGCCCTGTCCGTTGAACTTCTCCGGTTCGTACACTTGGAGGAACGTCGGAGCACCGGTCCTCGCGCTGTTCTTCTCCAGCCCCTCCTTGACCTTAGTTGCGTTGGTATATCGCGTGATATCGGTCGGCGTCAGTCCATAGTCTTGCGGATGCGCCTTGACTTCATCGACGCTGACATTATGTTGGGCAGCCGCATTGGTGACTCGGTCGATGTCCGCCTGCATCACCGTCTTGTTCGCGGTGCTGCGCGCTACGACCGGAACGCCGTTGAGGTTCCCTAATTTGTCGGGATGATCGCGGAGTAGCTGATCCTGCTGAGCCTTGCTCAGCGAATCCCACCACCGTTTAACCTCATTGGGGTCCTTGCTGTCGGGGATCCGGGGTTCTCGCTTGCGATCCTTTCCGTCCGGATCCTGATCACCCGGCCCGTTCTGCTTTGGGCCACCTAGCACCCTGTACTCGTTGCCAATCGTCTGGATACGCCCACCGATAGCGTTGAGGTCGCTGTTGGTCTGCCGGACGACATCCACAACGTCACCAATCCCCTTGCGGGCGATCGGCATTAACGCCTGTTCGCGATCCGCACCCGGCGGCACGGTCGAGGCCGCGTCCAGCACCCACTGCCTGACCTGATCCAAGTTCTGCCGACCCGCAGTCACCACCGCAGCCGAGCGGTCGACTTCGGCGCCCAGGCGCTGATCCAGCCCGGCCATCTGCCCTAGCACCCGAGCCTGCTTGCTGTTGGTCTCGGCATACGAATCAGCCGCTGTGCCAGTCCACCTAGACCCCGGCGTTGCCGACTCCACACCGCTTTGAGCCTGCCGCAACTGAGTACTGCGATCGAACTGCGTACCGTCCTGCGGAGTGCCCTCCCCCAGCGTCGAGCGTGCATTCGACCACGTCGACATGAAGGCGTCAATCGCTCCCATGTCAGGCCAACTCCGAACCAGCTTCACCGGTTATGTCGGCGATCGTCGCTTCGAGCCGTTCGCGGTCGGCTTCGATCGAGGCAGTGGCGGCAGCCGTCGCGTTTTGCAGCGCCTCGTTGAGCCGCTGCTCGACGGTGTCCGCGCCCTGACGCAGCAGCCCGTCGGCTATGACGACGTCAGTAAGCCAATGGTGTCCATTCAGAGTGACCTCGACGGACTCGGATTCGTCTGTCGCGGTGAACCTTTCAGATTTCATCTTGTGCAGCTGCTCGTCAAGAACTGCCTGCAACCGCTGCGCCTGCTCAAGCACCGCTGCCACTTCCGGATGCATGTCTGCGCTCACTTCGACTCCTTGGCATCCGGCGCCTCTTTGCGGCGGCGCGCCCCGATGACGCCCTCGGTCCACTCGCGATCTTCCTTGTACAGCTCCTCGTCGGGGCTAAGTCCTGGAGAGCGCCGCTTTTCCTTGCCGCCCTGACCGTGAGCGCCGTGGCCGGCCATCGGAACGCCGCCCATGGCACCACCCATCGCACCACCCGGGGCGGCCTTGGCCGCGGCCTCCGCTGCATGTTCCGCCGCTCCATGTGACGGCGCCACCGCGGTACCGGCGACTGCGGGTTGCAGTGGGCGCGGTCCACCGCCGCCACCACCTCCGCCGCCACCGGCGCCGCCTCCTTTTGTTCCGGCGGGTTTGAGGTTGGGCCCCTTGGGCAAGTTCGGCGCGGCCTTGGCCGCGGCCGGCATACCGCCCGGCAATCCGCCGGCGGGTATGCCGCCGCCCTTTCCGGCGCCGGCACCGGCAGTGGGTGCGCCACCGCCGGCCGGTACGCCCGCGCCGGCCGGCTTCGCACCGGCTGCAGTCTGCTGCGGCGCGACCGATTGGCCGACCGGCGCGGCCATCGACGACGGCGCACCGCCTTGCGAGGCGGCGCCACCGCCCCCGCCGGGCTGCCCGCCGCCGACTCCTGTTCCCGGCTGCGAGGTTTCGGCCTCGGTGCCTTCCTCGCCGGCCGGCACCGCGGGTCGGCGTGGGTCGCCGTTGGTCGAAACCGGGATCGACGGGCCGGCACCATCGCGGGGTTCGGGCGGTTGCACCCGATCGATGGCGGCAGCTGACGCGTATGCGGCGCGGACTTGCTCGGACGCCGCCTGTAGCTTGAAAAGGCCCTCCAGGATGGCCGGCTTGTCGCCGTCCTCCGCGGCCTCATACTGCTTTTTCAGCGCCATCCACTGGTCGTAAATGGGGGTGTGGTCGGCGCGGGCTTTCTCGTGTGCGTCGGCGACTCTGTCTCCCTCGGCGGCAAGCTGCTGCCAGGTGCCCGCCAGGCTGTGCAGCCACCCGCCGAAATCGTTGAAACGACCGTAGGCCGCCTCCGCGGCCACGCCTTCCCAGTTCTGAATCCTCACCTGGAATGGCTCTGCGGCCGTCTGGAGGTTGTTACCGGTCGTGCGCCAGAAGTTTGCAGCCGCCCGCAGCGAGGCGCCCTGATCACCGTCCTTGAGGGCATTCTCAACCTCTTCGGGGTCACCTTGTCCATGGCCGGGTCTACCGGGCACTCCCGGTGCGCTGGGGTGTGAAGCCGGTGGAATGGAGCAGTCGTCGGGCTTGACGGGACCATTGGAAATCGGCTTTCCGGCGTTGATTTCACTCATCGCGCGCAGGTCGACTTCGTCATATGCCTTCGCGACGTGGTACAGCGACTCTGCCAGCCGCTTGCCTTCGGTAGCGCCCCAGTTCTGGTATTCCCAAATGGATCGCGCGGCGTTGGCGAGGTTGGCAGCGGCGTCGATCGACGTCGTCAGCGCGGATGCTGGGGTGATCGGCGGCTCCTCCCCCGGAGTAGCCCAGTGGATGCCGTTGATTTCGTCGGCCTTGGCCCGAAGATCGTTGGTGTCGACCCTGAGTTCTTCGCCCATCTACTTCTCCAATGCCGACTGGAAACGGCTTTCTTCGCGGGGGTTGATCAACCGGATCGGCAACTGCCGGTGTCGTGGCGTGTCAATGAAGTTGTGCCGCAGGATGATTCGGCTGGCCCCAGGACGCGGACCCAGGTACGTCGTGGCGTTGGGCCAAACGACCTTGTTCACCGATCCGATGTGGCCGTTGACGTATGCGGCGAACTCCTGAAATCGGGGTTCCAGCGTAACGACCGCCCCGGCGGCTGCCGAACGCACCACGAATTGGGTAAACAGCCGGGCATCACCGAGATTCACGCTCACGTCGATGTCGTCGAACGGCATGTACACCGGGTAGCGCTCGGTTGTCTCACCGATCAGCACACCAGCTGATCCGATCGGCAACTGGTAATGCCGGTCGCTGACCGGTGCTTCGCCCTCCAATGCGGCTCGCTGGCCGCCGAACAGACACGAAAACCCACGCGGTGTTTTCGGATGGCTGAGCGTGGTCAGCAGCACCGTCGACTGCGGTGCCATGCCGGGCGCCAGCCGAACCCGGGTGATGGTGTGGTCGGCGCGCGCCGACCACCAAATGTCCGGACCGCCGGGCGCGGTATAGGCAGCGGTGAATGCGCTGCGGCCCTTGATCAGTGACCACGTCTCACGTTCGAAGCTGATCTCGGTGGCCCGGTCGAAACTGGTGAAAGTGCGGGCACATCGGGCGTCGATGCCGTTGCTCGCCAGTTGGTCGGCGATGCGCGTCGTCGACGCGACGAGATACCGGGCCAGGCCCTCCACTCCGGCGGCCCGCCGGTGCGCCGACTTGCGCGCCTTCTCCGGGTCGGCCCGCAGCACGATCCAGGTGCGGCGGTTAGCCGGCGCCGGATACGGTCCGATCACCTGCTGGTAGAGACCGACCAGGTTCGCCGGCGCGGTCTTGCCGACGCGATACCCGGCCGATACCACGTCGGCCGCCAGATCGGGGCAATGCGCCGCAAGCAGCTGCTCCACTAACTCGGTGTCCACCACATCGTCGGTGTGCGCCTCGCCGTTGACGATGACCGTCGGTGTGAACGGCCGCGGAACCAGCTCGATCAGCGAAACCAAATGCTCGCCCTGCCAGCGCACCGCGACGTGATCTCCCGGCATCACCGTGGCACCCACGGCGGGCTCCGACGGCGGCTCTGGTGCGCTGCGGCGCCGTCGCCGCCAGGAGTTCAGCGCCGCGATCCAGCCCGTCAGTCGTCGCCCGCGCACCGCGATCAGGGCCGCGAGCACCACCAGCACCGCCAGCGTGATACCGAGCCACAGATAACCCAGCCCCGCGAACAACGCCACGCACGCCGGGGCCAGCGCCGCCGCCACTATGGAATGGCCGGTGGTGAATCGCACCGCGACGACGTTGCTCATCGACGCCTCAGCGCCCGTCGGCTGAGCACACCCACACCCAGCAGAAGCCCCAGGGCGACACCGCCGATGACCACGATGGTGATCGGCCCGCGATCGGGCGGCGGGACGTAGGCCGGCGGGGGCATCTGCTTGACGTTGTAGGGGGCGGTCTTCGCACCGGCCGGAAGCTCCCACGTCAGGGCGGCAACCGGGTCGATCACGCCCGCGCCGACGACGTTGTCCACACCTCCCCCGGGATGCCGGGCGGTGGCAGTGAGCCGGTTGATGACCTGTGCCGGCGTCAGATCAGGGAACCGTTGCCGCACCAACGCCGCCACCCCGGAGACGTACGCCGCGGAAAACGACGTGCCGGCGATGGGGATCGGGCCGTCTTGGCCCTGCAGCGCGTTGACCGGGTTGCCGTCGTAGCCCAGCGCGATGATGTTGTCGCCCGGTGCGACGGCACCCAGCCACGGCCCGTGCATGGAGAAGTTGCTCGGCGCGGCGTCCTCGCCGAAGCTTCCGACCGTCAGGACCAGCGGGTCGTACCACGCCGGGGTCACGATTGTCTGAACCTGTTTCCAACCGCGCGGGTCGTTGGGCACCGACGGGTCGGGCGGCGGATTCTGCGTGCACTCTTGACCGGTGTTGCCGGCGGCTACGACGACCACTGCGTTCTTGACGTTGACGGCGTAGTTGACGGCGGCACCCAGCGTCGATTCATCGACGGGCCGAGTGACCTTCACGCAGGCCGCTTCGCTGACATTGATGACGCCCGCGCCCAGGTTCGCAGCGTGCACGATCGCGCGCGCCAGGCTGCGGATGGATCCCGCGGTTTGGGTGGAGTTCGGGTCGTTGGGGTCGACCCGCGCGCCCACCGGCTGAAACGCCTCGGAGGTCTGCCGCAACGAGAGCAGCCGGGCCTCGGGTGCGACCCCGACGAAGGCATCGGTGGGCGCCGGCCGCCCGGCGATGATCGACGCGGTCAAGGTGCCGTGCGCATCGCAGTCTGATAGCCCGTCGCCGCCCTTGTCGACGAAATCTCCGCCAGGCTCGGCGGGCACCCGCGGCGAGGCGTTGACGCCGGTATCGATCACCGCGACGGTGACGCCGGCGCCGGTGGCAAACTTCTGGGCGTCAGTGATGTGTAGGTAGCTGGCGGCCCAGGACGGATCGGCGAACTTCGCATCCGGGAACGACGTCGGCGCCGCGCAGACGCGACGCTGCTCCATAGGCTGGTCGGGCCCGGTTTCATCGGGCGGCATGGCGGCCGGGTCGATCGCGGGAGGGGCGATCGCCGAAGCGGGAGGCGCGCTCAAGATCGCCAACGCGACCGTCGCCAGCAAAACGGCGAAACGGCGCACCATCGACCGCTCCTCTCGTCCGCGCGCCCACCACAAAACACGCGCCGCCCGGCGGCGAGCAACATCATTCCACCCCGTGGCGGCACGCAGGCACTGCGGTAATCCTAAGGCTGTGGAAACAACGCCCGTTCCGCTTTTTGCGCGCGAACGCAGGCGTCAGTCCAGCGGCAACGTCTGCACCCAGCGCTGGATGTCCGGGGTAACCGGGTCCGCGATGTCCTGGAACTTCGGACTCTTCTTGATCACGCCGGCCACCATCTCGCAGACCGGGACGACGCGCTTGCCGTCCGCCCGGGTGGCCTCAAGCGCCTCCTGGATCAAAATGGTCGCCAACCCGCGTCCGCCGAAGTCAGGGTCGATTTCGGTGTGATAAAAGATGCGCTGGTTATCACGGTCGGCGACGTTGGCGTGGCCGACCGTCTTGCCGTCGACACCAATCGTGTACTTGCCCGCTTCGGCGCTGACCGTGGTTTGCGCGCCGGTTTTGTCTGTTGCCATTTGTTCCCCAACCATACGGCCCTCACCGACGTGGTGGCCGCAGCGCTTTCATCGCGATGCGCAGCACCGGTTCAGGGATCCGGTCCTTGGCCGAGAGCGCCGCGCCGGCTGCCCGCGACCGCAACAAAGTGCCCCGACCGAACATCCGATTCAGCGGACCGCCGGACGGCTCGATTTCGAAGTGCAGTGGCAAAGCGCCTTCCGAGGCGCCCAGCGCCTGCGAGATCACGATCCGCTGGATCTCGCTGGTGCCCTCAAAAATGGTGTACAGCTTGGCATCTCGATACCACTTCTCCACTGGGTGATCGGTGATGTAGCCCCAGCCGCCCATCGTCTGGATCGCGCGTTCAGTGGCCCGGACGGCGACCTCACTGGCGGCCATCTTCGACATCGAACCCTCGCCGCGGTCGAACGCGATTCCGTTCGCCGCCATCCAGGACGCGCGCCAGGTCAGTAGCCGCGCGGCATCGATCTGGGTGGCCAACTCGGCCAGCGGGAATGCGATGCCCTGGTTGTCGATGATCGGTGCGCCGAAAGCTTCCCGCTGCGTGGCGTAGGTGGTGGCATACTCCAGCGCGGCGCGGGCGATGCCGATCGCTTGCGCGGCGACCATCGGGCGGGTCTGTTCGAACGTACCCAGTGTTGCCGAGCTGGACCTTTTCCCAGCGCCGGCTTCGCGGACCTTGGCGAGTTTGTGCTCGAGCTTTTCTTGTCCGCCAAGCAAATTGCTCTCCGGGATGCGGACACCGTCGAAACGCAACTCCGCGGTATGCGACGCACGGCAACCGAGTTTGTCGAGTTTGCGCACCAGCTCCAACCCGGGTGTGCCCCCGGGGACGATGAACAACGCCTGGCCGCGGTGGCCCAACTCCTCGTCCACGACGGCGTTGACCACATGCACGTTGGCGATACCGCCGTTGCCGATCCACATCTTGTGGCCGTCGATGATCCAGTCGCTGCCGTCGCGTCGGGCCGTGGTGCGCAGATTACGGACGTCGCTGCCGCCCTCGGGTTCGGAGATCGCCAGTGCCGCGAGTTTGATGTCGCCCGGCGTTCCGAAACATTCCGGCGCCCACTCCAGCATCTGCTCAGCAGACGCGGCCTGCCCGATCGCCGACAGCGCCAGCGCCGGCATGACGATGGCCAATCCGATTCCGGCGCAACCCCAGAACAGCTCCTCCATGAACATCGGCAACGACAACCCGGTGGGGTCACCGATGAGGTCGCGGTAGAACAACGGGCTGTAGAAGCCCTGCTCGGCGGCCTCCTCGAGCACCGGCCAGGGAAATTCCTGCCGTTGGTCGTAGCCGAGGGCGACCGGGCGAACCACCGTCTCGGCGAACTCGTGTGTGCGCTTGGCCAAGTCGTGCTGTGCTGCCGTCGGTGTCAAGTCGAAACCCATGATGTGCCCTTGCAGTCACAGCCATCGGCGTCAGGTCGCCGATCACTTCTTCTGACCCGAGCAGTTGCCGCTTTGCGGGCCGGTCAAACCCGCGGGTCAGGCCGCCGATGGCGGGCCGAGCACGGTCGGCAGGTGGAACACCGTGGTCGTCACCGCGACGGCGTCGCCCTCCCGCCGCGCCAGCAGCGCAGAGTTTTCGGGTAGTTGCCTGGAGTTGATTTCGCCGGCGGCGATCCGCCGCAACGTGTCGTGGGCCTGGGCGAGCTGCTCACGCTTGCGGTATTGCCCGCCGGGCAGTTTCACGCCGGCCCATACCCCGTACTCCTCGCGGTGCTCGACGGCGTCATGGGCGCATCGGCGCTGTTGTGTCAGCGGACAGCGACGCAAGCACAGCAGCCGCGCCTCGGTCGACGATTGTTCGTAGGCGCGGGCCTTCGCGGCGCCATCGCCGCCATCGTCGTCGGCGTAGCCGAACCAAAGGTCAGGATTGACTGAGCACGGGTAACCCATCGGGGCGCCTCCTCTACAGGTGTAAAACGTAGGCGGAAGCGTATACACACTCCGATGTTCGCCGCAAGGAAACGCTACAAATACGTATATAACGAGACAGCCACGGTTGCTCTTGTAATATTCGGATATGTGCGGAGCGCTGCGGTGAGCCGTGAATCAGCGGGAGCGGCGCTGCGGGCCGTGCGCGAGTCGCTCGACTGGTCGCTTGCCGACCTTTCCGCCGCGACCGGCGTCAGCGTGATGGGCCTGAGCTATCTGGAGCGCGGCGCGCGCAAGCCGCATAAAACCACGATTCAAAAGGTAGAAAACGGGCTTGGGCTGCCACCGGGAACCTACAACCGGCTCCTGGTGGCGTCCGATCCGATGGCCGAGCTGGCCCAGCTGACCGGCGCGAAGCCCACCGAGGGCATGTCCGCACGACCCCCAGGGGCGATTGTCGTGGACCGCCACGGCGACACCGAAGTGCTGGAGAAATACGCCGAAGCTCAGCTGGAAGCGCTCAACTCGGTGATCAATCGCCTGCCAGCGAAAACATCAAACGAATATGAGACGTATATTCTCTCTGTGATCGGACAGTGCGTGAAGGCGGAGCTGTTGGCCGCGAACTCGTGGCGGGTGGCCGTCAACGCCGATCCCGAATCGGCCAGTCGGATCATGCGGCATCTGCAAGCGATCGACGCCACCCGCACCGAGCTGCTTCAACGCATGCCGACCAGCTTGAGTGCCCGATTCGACCAAGCTTGCGCGCGATCGTCGCTGCCCGAACCTGTCATCGCCGCACTCCTGGGGATCACCGCGGACGAAATGTGGGATATCCGAAACAGCGGTGTGATCCCTCCCGGCGCACTCCCCCGCGTTCGCGCTTTCGTGGAGCACGCCGGCGATTAAGGAGGCCGATGAGCCAGGGCGAACTCGAAGTGCTCGGCCGAGCGCACCAACTGTTCGCAGCTGCCGGCCCACCCGCGACGCTCATCGCGGTGCACGACGCTCCGGCTCCGGGCGCTGCGGTGCTTACCGGTGCTGGTGGGGCGCGCTACCAGCTCGCGGTCAGTGGCAGCCGCGCCGCATTACGCTCCGCCGCCGACACCGACGCCGCGGTCGCGACCGTCGTCGGTGCGGCCCACCACGACCACCTGGCGGCGCACCACGACACGAAGCGAGTACTCGACGAGGCCCGTGCCGACCGGGGCACATCCAACGCGCCGCTCGCCCAGCGGGAAGCCGTACGCCGGCGGGTGGCGCGACTGCACGCACAACGCCGGCATGTGTTGTCGGCTCGGGCCCGCGCCCGGCGGCACTCGGCGGCCCTGCGGGCGTTGCGTTATCGCGCGTTGCGCCGGCGCGCCGCCAGGTTCTCGCCGGCCTGCGGCCGCGCCGGGGTTGCTGTGCGTGCGGCGCTGTCCAAGTTGGGCCGGCCATACGTTTGGGGCGCAACCGGTCCCGGCCAGTTCGATTGTTCCGGGCTGGTGCAATGGTCGTACGCACAGGCCGGAATCCGGTTGAGCCGCACCACCTATCAGCAGATTCACGAGGGGATTCCGGTGCCGCGCTGGCAAGCCAGACCAGGTGACCTGGTGTTCCCCCACCCGGGGCACGTGCAAATGTGTATCGGCAACAATTTGGTCGTCGAGGCACCTCATGCCGGCGCCACGGTGCGGATCAGCCGGTTGGGCGACCACGTACAGATCCGGCGGCCGCTGCCGTAAGTCGGCTAACAAGTGAATTGTCGGCGAACACGGCTGCGGCTACGGTCGCCGCATGCAAGGGCCGGTTCCGCAGCGCCAGCTCGGCGACGCGGCAGACAGCATTCGATGTGCGGAAGCCCATTTGGCGCACCAGAATTCAGCTGTTGCCCAGATCGACCTGCAGGTAATCAACGCGATACTGAACGCGCATCTGCAAACAGTCCAGGGCCGCGACGCGCTCGACCGTCTGCAGCAGGACATTCAGGCGGCAATCCGCACCCGAACCGATCTCGACACTCCGTCGGGGGCGCGGGACATGCAGCGGTTTCTCATCGGCAAGCTCCGAGACATCCGCGCCGTGGTGGCCGACACCGGCCTCGACGATACGTCGAAGTCGGCGCTCATGGCGGCGTGGACGTCGCTGTATGACAGTTCGAGAACCCTGGACTCACCGGACTCACCGGCCCCGGGCAAGGCGCCAACGGCCTTGCCGGAAGCCGAGATGGACCCCTACCTGGATTCGTTGGTCGACGACTATCCCGACCTGATGTCCACGGACCCAGCGCCGCGAGGCGACGCGGCGATGCCGATGCCGCCGACAATGCCGGGCTTCCCGGGTCTGGGTGGGGGAGCGGTCCCGGGGTCAATACCGCCCCTGGGCATGCCGGGCGCAATGCCATCGCCCGGATCGGCACCGGAACTGGGCAGGGGATCGAGCGAGCCTGTTGACGATGTACCGGAAGATCTGCTGCGCGAAGAAGACCGCGGCTCGGCCGATGCCGACCAACCAGGCTCTGATGACGACGCGCCGGCGCCATCAGCCACGGCGGAAGCTCCACCGCCGAGCGGACCAACTACGGTCACGTTGCCGAGCGGTGAGACGGTCACCGCTGCCAGCCCCCAACTCGCTGCGGCGATCAAGGCCGCTGCGAGTGGGACACCCATTCCGGACGCGTTCCGCCAACAGGGGATCACCATCCCGCCAGCCGGTACCGCAGTCACGGAGCCGATCGATCCAGAGCGCGTGGTCCCGGGCGACATCGGCATGTTCACCGATCACCACGCGCTTGCGCTCGGCAACAGCAAGGCCCTACTCAACGGACAGATTCAGCACATTTCCACGGTGAAAGGACCGAGTTTTCTGGGCTGGGAACATCCGCCCGCACCGGTGAGCGCCGCCGCACCGGCCCGCCCCGAAGCGCCGGCGCCGACCAGGCCCGCCGGTGGGTAGAAGGAGACAACGATGGCAGAGAAAATCCAGGTGGTGCCGGCGGACCTACGCGCGGCGGCCGACCACCACGATCAGCTGGCCGAGTACCTACGCGCAATCCCGTCGTCGCATCCGGCGATCCAGGAAAGCCTGGATTCCCTCGGACCGATCTTCGGTGCGCTGCGTGACGCCGGCCGCGACCTGCTCGACCAGCGGCGACAGTGCTATCAACAGCAAGCCGACGATCACGCCGACATCGCCGACAAGCTCCGCGCGGCCGCGGATCTATGGGAACAACACGAGGACAACGCCGCGCGCACACTGGACCGCATCGGTGACGACGCACGATGAGTGATGCCAATCCGGACTTCGACACGGTGCACCCGAGCGGGCAGATCCTGGTCCGGTCCTGTCGCGGCGGATATCTGCACAGCCTGGCGCTGAGCGAGGGGGCGATGGACACCGACGCGGCGACGTTGGCGCAAGGCATTCTGCTGGCCGCAGACGTTTCCTATCTGAAGGCGTTGCTTCAGATACGCCGCGAAATCGTCGAGGCCGGGCATACTCCGTCAGCTGAGGTTCCCACCACCGCCCACCTCGATGCGGCCGTCGAAAAATTACTGGCCCATCGATTGCACTGCCGCTCTCGACCGCAGCTAGCGTAACCAGCCACTCACCGCCCCGGGCATCGGTACGACATCGGTGGGCGGATCGATGGGGTTGGCGCCAAACAATTCTCGCGCGCGAGCCAGCAACACGCATGTTTCGTGCAGCTGTTGGTGCAGCGCAGAATCAGCCATGGTTTGACGCTACTGTCGCTACGCTCCGCCCACAATTCACGCACTATTTGGACTCCTCGACGGCGACGGTACGCTTAGCCGGTGGCGATCTTCGGATGGAATACGGCGCGTCAGCGTCTCCGGAGAGCGGCTCAGGAATCACTCGCGATTCCGGCCTTCGGCTCGGGCGTTGACTGCACACCTTGGGTGATCGATGGTCTATGGCCGGACGAATTGTCCCGAGGATCCCCTGAAAACGTCACGGTGGCAAGGCATCTCAGGGCAGAGTTGGAACGAATCGCTCGGTCGGCCAACCACAAGCTGAACGCGATCAGGCATGCCGCGATGACCGCTCCCGCGCGCCAAGCAGAAGAGACGCGCGTGGTCAACGACGCGCGAGCGGTGGCCGCCCAGCGGGTCGAAGCGGCCCTGCGCCGGTTGCGCAACAAGCTGGAGGACCTTCCCACCGAACAGCTACCGCCGGTTCCCCCCGGGCCCGCTGAGGGGCCAAGCGCCGATGACACTGCGCCGCTGCCGGTCGTCACATCGGCACCGTCTGACAACCGGGAAGCGGAGATCGGGCCCGACGCGCCGGCGCCGCAGGCGCCGCCCAACACCGCTCAACCGCAGTCGGCCGACGAACGACTACACAAGCTCGTCGAGTTCATGGCCCGGCAAGAGCCGGGGTTGTGTTGGGCCGCCGGAGACAAAGAGAACGGCATGACGGTGGTCACCACCGACATCGCCGGGGGATGGATACCGCCGGGTATCGCCGTGCCGGCCGACGTGCGGTTGCTGCCGCCGCAGCATCGCATCGGTACCGCGACCGACCTTCTGGGCCCGACGACGGCCGTGGCTGCCTATGCTCCCGGGGATCCGTTGGGATGGTCTTTCGGCTGGGCAACGGAATTGGACACGGCTGCGAATTCGGTATGGCCGCGGCGGTTGCCGCCGATCGACGATCTGGGCTGGCTGTTGTGCGCCGCAACCCAAAGGCGTGACGGCTTGCCGCGGATAGTGCACACCTTGGCCAAAGCGGGTGCCGAGCGCACGGCCATTCTGGCAGCCGAGATCGACGAGTTGCACGCTTGCCTGGAAACCACCCGACTGCAGCTGGTGAGCCAGTACCCGACCGTCGACCACGACCTGTTGCTCGACTGCCTGTTGTTGGCCGCTACCGAGGGCATCGCCACCGGGGACCGCATAACGGCGAATTACCACTTCGCCTGGTACCAGGCCCTCAACGCGCCCGCGGTCAGCAAATCTGCGCAACGGTCTGAAAACCTGAATTGACGCTGGTCGTTGGCCGTCGACATACTGACACGATGTCGGGGGCGCACAGTCGGGAGCGAAGTGACAAGGATCTCGTCGAATCGGTGCTACGGGACCTCAGCGAGGCCGCCGACCGATGGGAAACGCTTGTCGCCGAGGCTGAATCCATCACCTACAGCGTTGAGTTGGGTGATATTCATGCCATCGCCAATTCGGACGGCAAGTTGATCGAATTGGCACTGCACCCCGACGTGATGACCAGCTACACCCATTGCGAGTTGGCGGATCGGTTGAACCTCGCGATCGCGGCGCTACGCGCCGAGGCCGAAGCCGACAATGCAACACGCTACGGTGGCAACCCTCGATGAATCCCGATCCGCTTGCCGTGCACGCAGTCGAGCTCCTGACTCGCGGGCACGGCCTATACGGCGGCGAACCAGAGCTCGCCGATGCGTCCGCCGACCTGCTCACCCGAACAACTAAGGCCAGCACACCGGCCGAGCAGGCGGTCTCGGCGCCGGCGACGCGCCAGCTCACTGCTCGGCTGCGGCGGGCTGGCGCGGTTGATCGTCACATCGCCGCCGCACTGGTGCACGCGGGCGCTGACCATCGGCGCGGACGGCATGCCACCCGCAGCGTCCTGCACGACGCATACGGCGACGCGATGCCAGCCGCGGACACCACCATGGGGCGGCGAGAGGCATTGCGGCGCATGGCTGCTCGACTCCGCGCGCAGCGCCGCCATATCCAGCGCTCGCATCGACACGCGGGGCGGCTGGCGCGCCGGCTGCGCCGGCTCGGCTATCTACGCCGGTCGACGCCAGGCGGTGCCACGCTTGGTGCCGTCCGGTACGAGCGGCATCCATGGCCGGCCGATCGGACTCGGCACTACATCGACGCCGCGCTCGACCACCTAGGCGTCACCGATCGCGCGGCCCGGCGCAATTGGCTCAACGGGTACCAGACGCTGATCGCCCGAGAATCAGGTGGCCGGCCCACTGCGGTGGCCTCGGAGCCGGCCACCGAGCCGGGACCGCGGCAACCGGACGGCTATCGCCTCGGCTACGCGCGGGGTATCACCCAGACGATCCCCGCTACGTTCGCCCGCTATCACCAGGCGGGCACCTCGACCAATATCTACGATCCGGTCGCCAATATCTGTGCGTCGATGAACTATGTCATGCATCGGTACGGCGTTGCCGCCAACGGGGAGAATCTCGTTGCACTGGTGCAGCAGGCGGATGCGCGTCGGCCGCCGAAAGGATATTGATCGTGCCGCTGAACTTGTCCAACCGAGATCAGAATTCGGGGCACCTGTTCTACAACCGACGGCTACGCGCCGCGATCACCCGCTATTCGGTCCGAATGAAGCATGATGACCGCAAACAACAAGCGGCGTTGGCGCTGTCGATGGTGCTAGTCCTGCTCGGGGTGGGCTGGATGGCGCTGCTGCATTTCCTGAAGCCGGCAGGGCTGGTGGGGGAGTCGGTGATCGTCGGCGATCGTGACAGCGGGGCGATCTACGCCAAGATCGACGGCCGGCTGTATCCCGCGCTCAACCTGACCTCAGCGCGCCTCGCCGTGGGCAACGGCGGCACGCCGACCTGGGTTCGGTCCTCGGAGATCGACAAGTACCCGACCGGTCCGATGATCGGCATCCCCGGAGTGCCAAGCGATTTTGCGGTCTCCTCCGAGCCGAACTCCGCGTGGTCGGTTTGCGACACCGCCGCCGCTGCCGGCAGCGGCACACAGCCCGTGGTGACCGCAATCGCCGGCGCACTCACCGACACCGCTCGGGCCGGTCCGATGGCGCCTGAGCAGGCCATCTTGGCGAACCACCACGGCTCGACTTACGTGATCTGGGGCGGACGCCGATCAGGTATTGACCTTCGGGACCGGTCGGTGACATTCAACTTGGGTCTTGATCCGACGGTCACGCACCCAATCGAAATCTCCAATGCTCTGTTCGACGCCATGCCCGCAACCGAACCTCTTGTGGTGCCGGATATTCCGGAAGTGGGGACGCCGTCGACCTGGCTACCGGACGAGACGGTGGGAACAGTGCTGGAAACCCGCGACGCCAACGGGGTCGTCAGTGGGTTCTATGTGCTGCTGCCCGGCGGCGTGCAGAAGGTCAGCGGCTTCGTCGCCGACATCGTCCGCACCGCCAATTCGCAGAATTCGCCGACGCCGAGGCTGGTGTCACCCGACAAGCTGGTCAACATCCCCACGGTGGACGTGCTCGATGTCGACTACTATCCCGCCGGGAAGCTGACCTTCATCGACACCGTCGCCAACCCGGTGACCTGTCTGGCCTGGACGAAACAGAGCGGCGAACCACAGGCCGAAACCACGATCATCAGCGGTCGGCGGCTGCCGGTGCCTCCCAACATGCAGTCGCGGGTGGTGCGTCTGGTGCGTGACGACCGCGGGCCCGATTCGGTGGAAGCCGATCAGGCGTTGGTGATGCCGGGGGCGGCAAACTTCGTTGCGACGACGAGCGGCGCCGTCACCTCCGAAAGCCGGGAAAGCCTGTATTGGTTGTCGCCGCAAGGTGTCAGGTACGGAATCCAATGGGACCGGGCCACTTTGCGAGCGCTGGCGCTGGATCCCGGCCTGGCCGTGCAGGCGCCGTGGGCGATAGTGCGTACCTTCGCGCCCGGACCGGCGATCAGTCGCGACAGCGCGCTGTTGGCCCGCGATGCTGTCACCGCCGGCGGCGCAGTGGCGCCGGTCCCGGGCGTCGACCACTCGACCGGAGGTTAGCGGGTGTCCAAGCGAGGTTTCCCCAGAGGCGCGCGCACCGCGCCACCGGTCGTTTCACCGACCCGGGTGGTGGTTGCTCCTCCGCTCGCGCTGCCCGAACGCGAACCGCGAAACATGTTGCTGATGATCGCCTTACCGGCTTTGCTGGTGGGGATTCTCGGGACACTTGTGGTGATGTACGTGTCCGGCATCCGGTCCTTGCAATCGGGCTTCTTCCCGATGATGGGGCTGGTCGGCTTCGGCGCGCTCATGTTCAGCGGACGTTTCGGTCGAGGACGCCGAATCACCTGGGGCGAACAGGAAAAGCAACGCCGCGTCTATCTGCGTCAGCTCGACGAGGACCGCGACGAAATCCAGCGTGCCGTCCAGGATCAGCGACGTAGCCAGCTGTTCGTCCATGCCGACCCGCAACAGCTGGACACCGTCATCGGTGGTCCCCGGATGTGGGAGCGCCGGCCCAGCGACCCGGATTTCCTCGATGTCCGCCTGGGGATCGGGGTTCAACAGGCCAATGAATCCGCGGTGTCGCTGCAGTGGCCCGACGTCCCGGTCGGTGAAGAGCTGGAACCGGTAACCGGCAGTGCGCTAAGAGATTTCATCCTCGAGCAGAGCAAGATCCGCGGAATCGGCAAGGTGCTGAGCCTGCGGTCGAAGCCCGGCTTCAGTTTCGTCGGTGACGACCAGGGCGAACTGCACCGCCTGGTGCGTGCGGTCCTGTGCTCACTGGCGGTTTATCACAGCCCCAACGACCTGAAATTCCTTGTGGTCACCCGCCATCCGCAGCTGTGGTCCTGGCTGGTGTGGTTGCCGCACAACCAGCACGACGAGATGTTCGACGCGTGCGGGATGCGGCGACTGATCTTCGTCTCGCCTACCGAACTCGAGGAAGCACTCGATTCCGAGTTGCACCGCAAAGGGCGCGGTCCATGGACGCCGCCCACCGGGACCAGCCCGACGTCGATGTCGTCACCGCTGGAGGCAATGCCCGGCCTGACGCTCGGCCCGCATTGGGTGATCGTCGACGATGCCGTCGGTACGCCGGAACAATGGGAGGGCGTCACCGGGCAGAAGGGCATGGCCGGTATCACGGTGCTGCGGTTGGCAACTCGCCTCGGCACCGGGGTGGGTTTCACCACCGCGGAGGAGCGCTTCACCCTCCGCGGCGGCAAGCTGTATCACCAGGACGCGTTCTATGCGGTGGCCGACCTGCTCGCCGAGAGCACCGCAAACCGCTACGCGCGGGCGATGGCCCGGTGGACGCCGACCAGCTCCGGCGACGTCACCGAAACCGACAGCCAGGGCGGCGAGTTGCTCAAAGCGCTCGGCATTGGTGATCCCCGCCACCTCGATGTCGACCGGCTGTGGGCGGAAAGCCGCGGTCGCGGTGACCCGAAGTGGGCGATGGTTCCGGTCGGCGTGAAGCCCAACAACGAACTGCAATACGTGATCTTGCGCGCCAAGGACTTCGGCGGCTTCGGATTTCACTCGGTGGTGATCGGCACCTCCGGCTCAGGTAAGTCCGAATACTTCCTGTCGCTGTGCAGCGGGATTGCGCTGACACATTCACCGGAAACGTTCATCGTGATCTTCGTCGACATGAAGTTCGAATCCGCCGCGCAAGACCTGCAGGGATTTCCGCACGTTGCCGCCTCGTTGTCCAACCTCGGCAACGACGACCGCCACCTCGCCGAGCGAATGCGCAAAGCCATCAACGGCGAAATCGCCAGACGCTACCGTCTCTTCAAGGAGGCCGGCGCCCGCGACGCCAACGAGTATGAGGAGATGCGACTGGCGGGACGCGACCTCGAGCCAGTGCCGATCTTGCTGGTCATCATCGACGAGTATCTGGAACTGTTCATCCATCACCCGGATTGGATTGATCTGGTCATCCACATCGGGCAAGAAGGCCGGGGCTGCAACGTCTTCTTCACTCTCGGCGGCCAGCGGCTGGATCTGTCGTCGCTGAGCAAGGTGAAAAGCAACATCGCGTTCCGGGTGGCCCTGCGCGCCGAGACCGCTGAGGATTCCCGCGATGTGATCGGCAGCGACGCAGCACTGCACCTGCCGTCGAAGGAAAACGGGTACGCCTTGCTCAAGGTTGGGCCGCGGGACTTAGAACAGTTCCGGTGCTTTTACGTCTCGGCGCCGTTCGTCGTGCCCAAGAAAGTCGCCCACCCCACTAGCACCGTTGACATCAGCTTCTCCAAGCCGCGGCCACTGACGTGGGAATACCAGCCTCTCAGCGACGCCGACAGCGCCACGCTGTCGGCGGCCGAACAGCCGGACCAACCAGACGAGTATCTTTACGATTCCGACGGCTTCCGGAAGAAGAAACTGGTCGACGTCGTGCGTGACTCGCTTGGGTCACACTCGGCACGGCCTCCGCACCAGATTTGGCTTCCGCCTTTGGAAACCAGCGAACCTGTCGACGCGCTGGTGTCACGCTGGCGCGGTAAGAACTGGCGCGTCGACTATGGGCAAAACCCCGGGCTGGTGTTCCCGGTGGGCATCGTCGATATCCCCGAGGAGCACGCGCAGCGCGTCCACGGGATCGACGCCGAGATGGACAACATCATGGTGGTCGCCACCGCTCAACGCGGCAAGTCGACCACATTGATGACGTTGATCATGTCCGCGGCACTGATGTACCGGCCGGAGCGGGTGACATTCTTCTGTATCGGCGCGTCGCTGTATCCGGTCGAGGACATTCCCCATGTGGCCGCGGTGGTCAGTATGGCCGACAGCGAAGGGGTGTCGCGCACCGTGGCCGCCGTCGAGGCGTTGATTCGCGCCCGGGAGGCGTCGTTCAAGCACTATCAAATCGACATCAGCGAATTCCGTGAACGGCGCTTCGGTGCGGCGGGCGGCGGTGGCACCGACCCGGACGACGAATTCGGCGACGTATTTTTGGTCATCGACAACTTCGGCGACCTCTACGACAAAGACTCCGAACTCGGTGATCGCGCGATCGCGATTGCACGTCAAGGTCTGTCATATGGCGTACACGTGATCACCAGTGCCAACGCCTGGCTGGTGGGTCAGAAGCAGGCGCTGCTGAATGTGTCGAACGCCCGAATCCAGTTACGACTCAGCAATCCTGAAGAATCACAGATGGGTACCACCGTCGAACAGCGCAGAGCGGCGCGAAACACCCTGGACCGCCCGGGTTTTGGTCTGACCAGGCGTGGATACGAGCTGCTGGTCGGGGTGCCGGAGATCACCGCCACCAACGGCGCACGGGTTCCGACCCGCGAGGCCGGAGCACTCATCGCTGAGCTGACCGGAGCCCGCAAGGTGCGAAGCCTTGCCCGGTTGCCCGAACGCGTTGCGCTGAGCCAGATCATCGCCGACTTTGCCGACACCGCCGAGGCGACCGAGGAAATGAGCATCCCGTTCGCGATCGGGGAAAGCGCCCTGCAACCGGTATCGCTTCCGGCGGGCACACTGCCCAACCTGCTGGTGGTCGGTCGCCAGGGGTGCGGAAAGACAACAACGCTGGCGGCGCTGGGCCACGCGATCGCGGGCCGGTTCACGCCCGAGCAGGCGCAGATCACCATCATCGACCCGAAGACGTCGCTTATCGGGAAAATCCGCGCCCCCCATGTGCGCAGCTACGCGTATACGCCCGAGGACATCGACGACGTCATCACGGAATTGGCGCAAGTCCTGCGTGACCGGCTGCCACCATCGGGGCTAAGCCAAGACGAGTTGCTCAGGCGCAGCGGCTGGGAAGGGTCGCGCCACTTCGTTCTGATCGACGACGAGCACGAACTGCGACCGCACGGCGAGATCGGCAAGCCCGCCGCCACCGCGCCGCTGTGGGGCTTGATCGAGCGCAGCCGCGAGATCGGCCTGCACGTCATCGCGTCTCGCCTTCCCGGTAACTGGGCCGGGATTTCGGTGATGAACCCGTTCCTGCAGAAGATGACCAGCTCTCGGGCACCCACGCTGTTCATGGACAACGACCCGGGCACGGTCAAAGTCTCCGGTCGAGTCAGCGCACAACAACTGGCGCCGGGCCGAGGTTTGTTGGTGACCACCGACGGGGCGATCGAGGGGGTGCTGGTCGGCATTCCTGAGTAGCCCAAAATTAAAATGGAGGGGAGAAAAATGTTGCCACTCAACGTAGTTCCGGGGGCAGTCGACGTGTCGGCGGCGACGGAAGCGGGGATCGGAGCGGAAATGGCCGCCGGTACCGCCATGGTCGCTCCCGCGCTGACTACGGTGACACCGATGGCGGCAGACGCCGACTCGGCGGCGTTCTCGGCTGCGTTGAACGCTACTGGCGCGGCCTACCTTGCGGCTGCCGGCGAACATGTGGGCCAGCGGGCCGTTTTCGCCGGGGCTCAAGCGCTCGGGTCGGGCACCTACGTGGCGAGCGAAGCGCTGCGCGCGGCTAACCTGGCCTAGCAGAGGCCATGGCCGACCCGAGATGGGCTGGTCCACCCGAAGCAATCGCCGCCACCTTCGAAACCGGTTGCCCGGCGTCGGTGCTGGCCAACAATGCTGCCTGGACCGCCGAAACCGCCTGCCACGAAACATCGATGGGTATTTCGGCCGCCAATACGGCAACCACCGCCACATGCTGGCAGGGCATGGGTGCCACCGCGTCGACCGCGACGGTGGTGGGGATCAACACCGCGCTGCAGGCCCTGATCGCGTGGATCGCTGAAAAGATCGCGATCACGCAAGCAGCCGCGGACGCGTTCAGCACCGCGAGTTCCTCGGTGATCCCATCGGCGGTATGCCAAGCCAACCGCGACGAGTGGGCGACCGCCAATGCCACGAACTTCTTCGGTGTGCGGACACCGGAAATCGTCGCGCTGGACACCGAATACTTCGGTGAGCATTGGCCGCACAATTCCAGCGTGGGGTGGGCGTATTCCGCTGCGCTGAGCGCGTTGACGGCCGCACTGGCAGTGCCGCCGCCCATCGCGCCGATCGGTGCGTCACCCGCCGGGCCGACTGCAGCCGGTGCGGCCCTGGCCGGCACCGCCGCTCAAACCGGGCTGAGCGATGCGGTGCAGGCTTCGAGCCGGGGCGCCCAGGCCGTCGAGCAGATCGGCTCCGTGCCCGCGGCTGCGGCGGGCCGAATCGGTTCGCTGACACAACCGCTGCAGCAAGGAATCTCCGGCGTCGCCCAGCCGATGGCGGCGCTCGCGCAGATGCCCGCGCAAGCACTGCAGGGATCGACAGGCATGCCGCAAACCCTGCTGCAGTCCGTGGGCGGAATGTTCCCGGCGGGCGCAGCGTCCGACGTTGCCGGGGCCGAACCGCTCGCCGGCCCGGGGAGAGCCGCGGCGGGGCCGACCGCAGTGGGTGCTGGCAGCTACCCGGGCGCCGGGCTGACCAGCTACCGCCGCCCGGCGAACAGCTTCGACCCGCCGCCCGGCGGGAGGCCGGCCGGGCTGCGGCCGCAGCGGTTCAGCACCGCGAATGAATCGCGCGGCCCGACGGCCTCGCCGGTCGCGATGGCACCATCCCGGCCGCACCCACGCACCCGAGACGAATCAGCCGAAGAGCCGGTGGCGCGGGCACACGTCTACGCCGACGATGATCCAGAGCAATCACAGCAATGACAGCAATAATGTTGTGCCACAGCAGCTATCGCGAATTCAACAGGTTGTCCACAGGTGAAGTGACAGCCACCGAATCGGCCATAAACTCCTAGCCAAACCCCCGCGTGCAAGCGGCTGAGAACAGGGAGTGGGCATGCCGAACGCAACTGTCGTGACACCGGAATTGCTGCGCATCACCCAGCAGGCCATCGAATCGGCCCTGCAGTATGCAACCGCCGTGGCCAACGAATATCTGTCCGGCCATGAAAACGTCATCGGTGTGGCGACCTGGCATGGCCAGGCAGGCTCCACGTCGCTGGCCACCGCAGGACAAATCAACCACGACCTACAACAGACCGTCGCCGGTGGTCAACGGCTGGCCCACGGACTCGGCCGGGCCGCAGCCCTCATGGAAAACCACGAAGCCGATGCGTCCCATGGGTTTACCGGACTCTTCACCGGTGCGCGTTAAGCCCCGTCAATAGCGAAGCAACTAGACAGGAATAGATAATGTCAGACCAAATCACCTACAACTACGGCGCCGTCACCGGTTTCGCATCCGACGTCGCTTCGCGCGCCGCGCAGTTGATGGAAATTCACGACGACATCCAGCACCGCACCCAAGCGCTGGCCGACTTCTTCCAAGGTACCGGCGCCGCAGCGTTCTTCGACGCGCAGCAGCAGATGCTGCACGGCTTAGAGGGCCTGATTCACACCGTGAGCCAACACGGGCGCGTCGTCAACGACACCGCCGAAAGCGCGCAGGCGACCGACCAAGCCATCAGTCAAGCGTTCATCTAGCCACTGCCTACGGGATGCGTTGGCGGACAAGGTGTTGACGACCACCCTAGACGGCCTGTGGGTACTACAGGTCCTCACCGGGATCGAAGTCGTGGCACCTGAGCTGAGCCTGCGCCCGCACCTGCCCAGCGTTGAACCCAAACAGGTGGCGTTGACGCACCCAGTGATCGTCGAGTTGCGCGCGTGGGGCGTCGTCAACGAGTCAGGTGACGTCGACGCCACCGTACTGGAGTGGCTGACGGTGCTGTCCCGTCGCGACGTTGCGGTGCTGGTCCACCTGAGCCGCCCGGGCCAGGCCGCAACAAGGCGGGCGCTGCTGGCCAGGTACGCCACGTGGTGGGTGGTCATCGAGCGAGCGGGCGAACTGATTCACCTGCACGGAGCCGGGATCGCTGCCGCCGAGGGGCCGGCCAACGTGGTAATCGCGACCGAGATCGAGCGGCTCTGCGGGTCGCGGCCGGCGGCACCGCTGCGCCCGGTCACCCTGGACGCCTCGGCCGTGCGTGCCGCAGCGGCCAGCCCGCAGGCGCTGCGCGCCCTGCTGGCGCGGCACCGGCTCGAGACGGACCAGCGAAGGATCTTGCGGTGGGTTGCCGACGAGCAGCGCGCCGCGCAGGCCGCCATCGTCGCGATCCAATACGGGGCGGCCACCGACCGGCCGGCGCGGGCGCACATCGACCAGGGCGCGGTGACGATCATCGACACTGAAGAAGGGCGACTGGTTGTCGAGCAGCTGACATATGCCGGCCGGGTGTGGCTGGTCGTGGGCCCGGGCACGAACAACGCCATCGCATCCGCAGTGGCAGGCATGCTGCGGCGGCTGCCCGCGGGACAGGAGTGGTATGCCCATCGAAAAGCTGTCTAGCCAAAAGCACGGTGTTAGCATCTGCACCGTGACTAATCCGTGGAAAGCGCCCGCAGATTTGTCGGAGCAGAGCGGCCCGGTCTGGAGCGAATCGCCCGTCACGCGTCCTGGACAAACGGAATCGGTCTCCGAGACAGTGCGCATTTCCGATATGGTCGCACCGCGGAAAATTCCACCGAATTCCGGATGGCGCAAGTTAATTTATGCGGCCTCATTTCACGCAATAAATCCCGGTGAATCTCCGAGGGAGCGGCACTTTCGTGAGCTGCAGGCCCGCATACGGCGCCACATCCGCAAGCAGTACGTCATCGGGGTGGTCTCCGGCAAGGGCGGCGTCGGCAAGACCACCATGACCGCCTGCATCGGCGCGGTATTTCGCGAGTGCCGCCCGGAGAACGTCGTCGCAATCGACGCCGCGCCCGGTTTCGGAACATTGGCCGGCCGCATCGACGAGGCCCCGCCCGGCGATTACTCCGACGTGCTGAATGACACCGATGTCCAAGGCTATGCCGATATTCGGGAACACCTGGGGCAGAACAGCCTCGGATTGGATGTGCTGGCCGGCAACCGGGTCTCCGACCAACCTCGGCCGCTGGTTCCGGCGATGTTCACCGGGGTGCTGTCGCGGCTGCGACGCACACACAACGTCATCGTCGTCGACACCTCCGACGACCTCGAACACCCGGTGATGAAGGCGGTGTTCGACGCGTGCGACACCATTGTTTTCGTGTCCGGCCTAACTGCGGATACCTCGTTGCCGGTAACACGTTCAATCGATTTATTGCGGTCGATGGGTTATCACGAACTCGTGTCCCGAAGCATGATCATTCTCAATGACAGCCGCAACAAATACGATAACAACGCCAGACTTTATCTCACGGAGCGTTTTGCACAATCCGGAGCTAGCGTCGAATTCATGCCGTACGATCCGCATCTTGCAAAAGGCGGCATCATTGATACACAACACGAAGTGAAAAAGAAAACACGGTTGCGGCTATTTGAGATCACCGCCGCGCTGGCCGACAAATACACCCCGGAAGCGGACAGGCCGCATTAATGGCCAAGGTGTCGTTTCCGGCACGCTGCGCGGTCGCGGTGGTGTACGGCGAGCACCTTATTTCGCAGGTGTATCCGGCGGCGGTACCGATCGAGATGTTCATCGACAACCTCGTCGAGCTGTTCAGCGACGAGCTCAAACGCCGCGGTATGAGCGGCCTGCAAACCGGCGTGGGCTACGAACTGCACAAGGCCAACGGCACTCGCCTGGATGTGCGCAAGACCCTCGATGAACTGGGCATCGAGGACGGAGCAACCCTGGTTCTGGTCCCGGCGACGCCAGGGGATTCTTTTGAACCGCAGTACGAGTCGCTGTCGACGGGACTGGCGCGGATCGGCAGGAAATTGTTCGAACCGGTCACTGCCGCCACCGCGGCACACGTCGCGCTGGTGATCCTGGCGATGGTTGCCGCGACGCTGATCGCCCTGGGCGTACGCGCTCGTGCGGCGACGGACTCGGCTCAGCCCGCCGTTGCCGTCGGCGTGCTCGGCCTGGTGATGGTGGCCGGCGCGGCCGCCATTTGGCTGTGGTGGCCGGATCGACGGGATCTGCTCGACGGATTCGCGTGGATCGCGGTGCCGCTGCTGGCGGTGGGAGCGGGGGCCGCAGCGCCCGGGCAGCTCGGCTCGGCGCACCTGTTCATTGCCAGTCTCGCCCTGGCCCTGCTGGCCTGGGGCATCGCCGCGCTGACACGGCGTCGTCTCAGCGTGGCTGCTGCCGTGGTGACGTTGTGCGCGGTGGGCGGCGCGGTCGCCGCCGCCCGCATGTGGCGACCAATTCCTGCCCAATGGCTGGGCATGTGCACGCTGATCGCATTGCTGGTGATCTTGACGCTGGCACCGACGATCGCGTTGTGGGTCGCGCGGATCCGGCCGCCGCACTTCGGCTCGATCACCGGCCGTGACCTGTTCAGTCGCGCGGACGGGCTGCCAGCCGATACCGTCGCCCCGGTGCCGAGCGGCGGCGAAGACGAATCGAACCCGGACAGCACGCCGTCCGGAGAACAGATCGCCGCGGCGGCGGTGCGCGCCAACCGGGTGCTCACCGGTATCTGTGTGGGTGCGGCGCTCGCACTACCGGCCGGTGTGTGGGCGACGCTGATGCCCGGACGGGCCCGCAGTGTGCCCGCCGCGGTGCTGGCCGGGCTGTTCGTGCTCATCTTCATCAGCCGTGGGCGGGCTTTCACCGACAAGCGCCAGGCCGTTGCGCTGGTCTGCGGCGCGGCGGCGGCGACATGTGTGTGCGTCGCCAAATACGTCGTGCACCAGCCGGCGGATTCGGCCGACTCGGTGCTGTGGGCGGCGTTGGCGCTGGCGGCGTTCGGCGGGTGCGGTCTGGCCGCGGCGCTGCTGGTCCCGGTCACCCGGTTTACCCCGCTGGTGCGGATGCTCACCGAATGGCTCGAGTTGGCGGCAATCACCGCGGCATTGCCGTTGGCCGCCTGGATCGGTGGGTTGTTCACCTGGGTACGCATGCGATGACGCCGCGCCGGACCCTCTCGATTGCGGCGGCGACCGCCCTGACCGCGCTGTGCACGAATCTGCCTGCTGCTCAATCTATTCCGCCACCAAGCGTCGACCCGAGCCGAGTGCCTGCCGACGATGCGCCCGGCCCGGACCAGCCGATGCGGCAAAGCAACGCGTGCGCGCGCACAACCACCGTCGCCGACCCGGATGTGACCGTCACCGCGCCCGGATTCACCATGCTCAACGTCAGCAAGGCCTGGGAGTACTCGACCGGCAACGGTGTGCCGGTGGCGGTGATCGACACCGGAGTCAATCCGAGCGGACGGCTGCCGGTCGTCGCCGGCGGCGACTACATCATGGGCGGCGACGGGCTGATGGATTGCGACGCACACGGGACCATCGTGGCATCGGTGATTGGCGCTGCGCCCCAGGGCATTCCGATGCCCGCACCCATGCCGGTCAGCGCAGCGTTCGCGGCCCCGGCCGGGCCGGCGCGCGCCGAGTCCGCGCCACCGCCACCGATCGACGCCCCGGCGCCGGCCGCGCCGGCGCCACCTCCGCCGGCGGTGACGATCACCCAAACCGAACCGGCCGAACCGCCACCGCCGCCGCCGGATGAACCCTCCAACGGCCCGGGCGTACCGGCACTCGACCAGCCGGAAGATCCCGAGGTGCCACCCCCGGAACCGGGCACGCCCGACGGCGTCGTCGGGGTAGCCCCGCACGCGGTGCTCATCTCCATCCGGCAGTCTTCCCGCGCCTACGAGCCCGAGCATCCGCGCGCCGGCGATGCGGAGGCCAGCCGAAAGGCCGGCACCATCGCCACGCTGGCCAAAGCGATCGTGCATGCGGCCAACATGGGCGCCAAAGTCATCAACATCAGCGTCACCTCGTGCGTCTCAGCGGCCGACCCACTGGATCAGAGTGCGCTGGGCGCCGCGGTCTGGTACGCGGCCACCATCAAGGACGCGGTAATCGTCGCGGCGGCGGGTAACGACGGGGAGGAGTCCTGCGCGCAGAATCCCTCCTTCGACCCATTGGATCCCGCTGACCCACGCGACTGGCATCAGGTCAAGACGGTCTCGTCGCCGTCCTGGTTCTCCGACTATGTGCTGTCGGTGGGCGCGGTCGACAATGCGGGCGCGCCGATCAGCAGGAGTCTCGCCGGTCCCTGGGTGGCCGCGGCAGCACCCGGTGTCGGGATCATGGGACTGTCCCCGCAAACTGGTACGCCCGCCAACGCGTATCCGCCGGTGCGCCCGGGCGAACGAACGATGCCGTTTTGGGGGACCAGCTTTTCGGCGGCCTACGTCAGCGGAGTCGCTGCACTGGTGCGGGCCAAGTACCCGGAATTGTCCGCGCACCAGGTCATCAACCGGATCCTGGCGACCGCGCATAACCCGCCGCGCGGAGTCGACAATCAGGTGGGCTACGGGGTAGTCGATCCGGTGGCCGCGTTGACCTTCGATGTGCCTGCCGGAGAACGGGTTCCGCCGGGCGCACAGAGTCGTGTGGTACAGCCCGCCGCGCCGCCGCCCGGACCTGATCACCGGGCCCGGACGGTCGCACTGGTATTCGCCGGTGTCGTGCTTGGTGTCGCGGTGATTGCCTTGTCCGTCGCTCGCGCCCGGCGCACCAGATGAACGTCACCAAGCTCGCCACCATCGCCGGTGTCCTGGCGGCCACCTCGATTGGCTGGGCTATCGGTGGATATCCGGGTGCGGCAATCGGTTTGGTATTCGGGATCGCCGTCGGTGTGGTGCACTGGCGACGCAGGCCGGCGTGGTCCTGGGTGGCGCTGTGGCTCAGGCAAGGTCGGGCGCAATCCTGGACGGAGCCGGTGACGGTCGCCAACGACGGCGCCGGGGGAGGGGTCCGGTATCAGGACGGCGTCGCGACGGCCGCGGTGCAGTTGCTCGGCAAGGCGCACACGCCAACGCTGTTCACCGGGTCGGCGTCGACGCACACCGACAACACGCTCGACATCTGGAATCTGCGGCCCCTGCTTCAGCAAAGTCTCGGTCTGACAATCGATTCGCTCAGTGTGGTCAGTGCCGGGTCGCGGCGACGCAGCGTCGGCGACTATCCACGGGTCTACGACACGCTGATCGGCACCCCGCCCTACGCCGGGCGACGGGAAACCTGGCTTGTCGTGCGGGTCGCGGCCATGCGCAACGCCGAGGCCCTGCAGTGGCGCGCCTCGATCGGCACGGCGACGCTGGCGGCCGCGCAGCGGATCAGTAATGCCATGCGCCAGCAGGGGATTTGCGCCAGAGTCGCCACGGCCACCGACATCGTCGAGTTGGAACGACGGCTGGGCCGGTCCGCCCTCGAAGGGCATAATCAACGCTGGAACTCGGTGCGCAGTGACGTCGGCTGGCTGACTACCTACTCCTACCACCCGCGCGACATCAGCTCGGACACGCTGGCGCAAGGATGGACGGTGCGCGCCGACGGGATCATCCAAAACATCACGCTATTCCACGACGGCACCGCCACGGCCACGATCACGGTGCGTGACGCCCAACCGCCCGCGGCCCCGCCCAGCGTGCTGTTGCGCACACTGCCGGGCGAGCAGGCCGACGCCGCGGCCGCCAATCTGTGCGGTCCCACGCCGACGCTGGTTGGCCTACGCCGCGGTGCCATGTCGAGCCCACTGACTATTCCGATCGGCCCGTCGGGGGTTCTGCTCGGCAAGGTGGTGGCCGGCAACCGGCTCGCGTTGCCGCTGGACGACCCCGGTGATTTCAGCCGGGTGCACATCGCCGCGGAAGACAGTCTGGCCAAACGGATCGTGATCCGGATGGCCGGCGCGGGCGAGCGTGTCACCGTCCACACCCGAAACCTACAGCGCTGGGCCAGTGTTCGAATGCCCGATATCGCCGTGGTCGATCAACCCAGACCAGTCCCGGGCACCACTGTCAGCGTCGTCGACGGCACGGTCGCACCGGCGCCGCGGCCGAATACGTTGGTTTCGGTCGGCGAACCTGGCGAGCGGTACCGACGGAACGTCGACGTCGCCATCACCCAGGTTGGTCCGGCGACGGTGGAGGTGCGGGCGGCCGGGCAGGTGTACACGGTGGAGATCGAGTTGTTCCGCGCCGAGAACCGTTACGTATCCTCACTGCGTAGCATCCCGACCTCGTCCGAGCTCGAACACGTGGACTAGCCGATGAGCAGCAGCACGTCGATTGTCGCCGCCCGCAAGCGGTTCGATCAGGCGATGGCGCTGCTCGACGTCAGCCCGCCGGATCTGGACGGCGCCCAAAGCCGGTTCCGGGAGGCGACCGAGATCGATCCATCGATGGCCGACGCATGGCTTGGCCGGGTCGCCACCGGTGACGATTCGCTGTCGACGCTGCAGGAGCTCTATGCCTACGGCGCCCGGCTGCACCGGGAGACCAACCGGCTCGGAACGCAACTGTCCGCACCGATCAAAGCCGGGCCCTACCTGTCGCTGTCGGTGACCGAGGCGTCACACGCCGGCCTGGCGCTGGCCAGCGCCCTCATCGACGACGGCCAGTATGAGAAAGCCGCTGCGCTGCTGGGTGATTCGGCGTTGCTGGACTCCTGGGAAAACCACCAGTGGCGCCAACACATACGGGCCTATCTGATGTTCGCCACACAGCGCTGGCCCGACGTGATCTCGGTCGCCACCGCCGATCTGCCGCCGCAGGCAGTCATCATGGCAGCGGTTACCGCGGCCACCAACACGCTGGCCGCTCATGCGGCCGCCCACCTGGGCCAGCCGCTGGTCGCCTTGGACTGGACGAACCGAATCGAGCTGCGCGCCGGGCACAGCGGCCCGGCCGAATCGCGTCGCCACCAGCTCACCGACAGCGCGGTCGCAGCGATCGACCCGAACGAGTTTCCTTTGATCGCAGCCGATCTGGCCTATGTACGGGGGATGGCCCACCGGCTGCTCGGCGAGCAGGACAACGCCCAAGTCTGGTTGTCCAAGGCCACCGTCAACGGTGCGCTCATCGAGCCCGCGAAAAAGGCGCTGGCCGATCCAGAGCTGCAACTGGTCGTGACCGACGAGGAAACCATCAACACCCGCACCGACAAATGGGACGTCACGACCGAGCAATCCGATCAGCAGCGCCGCGAAACCGAAGACATCCAGCGCCGCGAGGCACTGCTGGCCGAGGGCCGGGCATTGCTGGAAAGCCAGGTGGGCTTGGCCGAGGTCAAGCAGGCGGTGGCCGAGCTGGAAGACCAAATCGAGGTTCGCGGTTTGCGGCTGGCTGCCGGTTTGCCGGTGGCCAGTCAGACCAACCACGTGCTGTTGGTGGGCCCGCCCGGTACCGGGAAGACCACCACGGCGCAGGCCCTCGGCAAGATCTACGCGGGGCTGGGCATCGTGCGCCATCCCGAGATCATCGAGGTCAAGCGCTCGGACTTCTGCGGCGAATACATCGGGGCGTCGGGGCCGAAGACCAACGAGCTGATCAACCGGTCCCTGGGCCGCATCCTGTTCATGGACGAGTTCTACTCACTGGTGGAACGTCATCAGGACGGCACGCCGGACATGATCGGGATGGAGGCGGTCAACCAATTGCTCGTCGCGCTGGAGGTGCACCGCTTCGACTTCTGCTTCATCGGGGCCGGGTACGAGCAACAAGTCGACGAATTCCTCGCTGTCAACCCGGGTTTGGCCGGCCGCTTCAACCGAAAGCTGCGGTTTGCGTCGTACACGCCGGACGAACTGGTCGAAATCGCGGTGCGTTACGGTGAGCCGCGCGCGACGGTCCTGGAACCGGCTGCGCGCGAGGCGCTGAACATCGCGTGCAAGACGCTGCGGGCGTACCGGGCGCCCGACGGCAGTCACGGCATCGACGTCATGCAGAACGGCCGGTTTGCCCGCAACGTTGTCGAACGTGCGGAGCGACTGCGAGATTCACGGGTGGCGGCCCAGCACCGCGCCGCCCGTGGCTCGGTGACCGTGGCCGACCTGGAGACGCTGCGCACGCAAGACATCACCAAGGCGGTCATCGATGCGTGCGCGGAAAAGCATGTGCCCATCGCGTTTTAGGAAACCGCCGCTTACTACACCGCGTCGAATCGGAACACCGTCATCCGGCCCGCCAGCGCCTCGAACTCGTCGGGCGTGCCGTCGCGCACCATCCCGGAACGTTTCGCGAACGCCACCCCGACAGGAACTTTGATCGGGAATTCGCGCAGCACGGGACGGGCCTGGGCGGCAGTCAACTCGACAATCCTGACGCGGCGTGACTTGCGTCCGCGGCTGAGAACGCCGGCGCCGGCCGCCCGCGCGTTCGCAGCCCAATCGGCACCCGGATAGCCGGCCACCACGTACAGGTCGCCGTTGAATTCGAACGGTGTCATCGGCGTGCGGCGCGGCTGGCCGGATTTGCGTCCGGGCACCGTCAGCACCATCGCCGGGCCGGTCGGGATGCCCAGCTTCTGAATGGCCATCATCACCTTGTTCATCGGTTTGAGGTAACGCGGGGGACGTGGATCTGACATCGTTTTGCCTCCTTGGTCGTTTCGCGGCGACTTGCTTGCGGGGTTACGTCGTGAACGCGTCGCGATGCGCGGCAACCCACTGTGCGAATGTGACCGCAGGGCGCCCGAGGATCTTCTCGACTTCGTTGGTGACAAGCGCCGGTTTGTCGATCGTTTCAGCGAGAAAGGCGATGTAGGCGTCAGCGAATCCGGTGCCCAAACCGATACGGATGAACTGCTGGCGCACCAGGTCCGTTGGCATCTCACGGTAAGCCAGCGGGCGGTCCAAAACTGTGCCGATGATTGCCACCAGCTCGGAATTGGTGAACGCCTGCGGGCCAGTGAGCATAATCTTGCGGTCGTCGAGCTCGTCGGTTAGCAAGGCCCGCGCCGCAACGGCCGCGATGTCGCTGTCGACGATTGGGGCGGTCGACGCCACCGCGCTCGGACCGCCGACCACATCACCGGCACGAATCTGCGGGGCCCACATGCCGATGAAATTCGACGCGAATACCCCTGGCCGCAGGCTCACCCAGGGCAGGCCGGAGTCGATCGCGGTTTGTTCGACTTCTTTGTTGCGGTCCCCCCGAAACCGCGATGGTTGGCGCGCGAAGTCGTCGTCGGCGTTGAGCGCGGACAACGCCACCAGCTTGCTGACGCCGCAGCGCTGCGCCCGGTTGACCACTTGGGTGAGTTGATTACCGAGCGCCCGGGAGTTCAGAAATACCGCCGAGGCGCCTTCGAGCGCGTCGACGGCCGAGTCGACCGCCTCGACACCGGCGGGGAACGCGGTGTTGGCCGGCGCGCGGGTGACCGCCCGTACCCGGCAGCCGGCTGCGGCTAATGCATCGACAAGGGGCCGTCCGACATTGCCGGTGGCTCCGGTGACAACGATCGTCATGGTGCGTTCCTTCATGCGTTTGTTGACGTGCTTTTCACCAAGGACGAGGCGCAGCGTGGGAAAGTTACAACCGAAATGCGTAACTTTTCCGGCCGCCAAATCGTCGTCGATATATGACCGAACCCCAGTCAGATCAGGTCACCGAGGCCTGGCGGCGGCATCGCCCGTATCTGGTCAATCTCGCTTACCAGATGCTGGGAGACGTTGGTGATGCCGAAGACGTTGCGCAAGAAGCGTTTCTGCGACTTTCCCGCGCCGACATCAACGAGATCGACGACGTCCGCGGCTGGCTGACCGTGGTAGCCGGCCGGCTGTGTTTAGACCAGGTACGTTCAGCGCGGGCCCGTCATGAGCGTCCCGAAGACCTTGGCCCGGACGCGGCCGCCGTCAACCAATCCCGGCGTCCCGACCCGGCCGATCGAGTGACGCTCGACGACGAGATCCGCACGGCGCTACTGGAAATCCTGCGCCGACTCAGTCCCGGGGAGCGGGTGTCATTCGTGTTGCACGACGTGTTCGGGGTTCCGTTCGACGCCATCGCCGAAACCGTGGGCCGTCCGGTCGGCACCTGCCGGCAGCTGGCCCGACGTGCGCGGGCGAAATTCAGTGCCGGGCGTCCGAAGCTGAACGAGGTGCCCTCCGCGGAGCATCAGCTCGTCACCGAGAAGTTCATCACCGCTTGCGCCAACGGCGATTTGCAGGGGCTGGCCGCGGTACTGGATCCCACCGTTTGGGGGATTGGGACGCAACTCGTCGACCCCGCCCCGCCGCCGCAGGTCAACCACGGCCCACGCGACGTCGCCACGAACCTGCTGCGCTATCTGGGCCCGGGCGTGACATTGGTGAGCGGGCCGGCCGGACAACCGGTGGTGCTGGCTTTCGCCAAGCGGCAGCTGTTCGCCGTCATCGTGCTGAGCATCGGTGCCGGTCTGATCACCAAGATCGAGGCCACCGCGGACCCGGTGGCGCGCGCTCGGGCATTCTGAGCGGATGCGATATGTACGCGAAGAAACGGTGAACGCCCCCGCCGAGCGGGTGTGGCAGCTGCTGGCCGACGTGGAACGCTGGCCCGACTGGACGGAGTCGATGCGCGAAATCAAGCGCCTCGACGATGGCCCGCTGGCGGTGGGCAGCCAGGCCCGGGTGACGCAGCCGATCGGACCTCCGACGGTGTGGACGGTCACCGAACTCGAGCCGCTGCGTAACTTCACCTGGGTGGCCCGCCGGCCCGGCCTGTCCTTCGAAGCCGTGCACTTGATCGAGGACACCGGCGGACAGGTGCGCACCCGGCTGGAGTTCGCCGCGTCGGGTCCGATGGCGTGGCTGGCCCGTCTGATCGGAGGATCGCGGGTCCGCTCCTATGTCGACATGGAAAGCGCCGGGCTCAAGCGGACCGCCGAGGCCGGCTGACGGTCCTAGCGGGCGCGGCGCTCACGCACGCTGTCGGGCTGTGACGCGAAGAACCCGGCGACCGCGGCGGCGATCTCCAAAAACTTGCGCCGGGCGGCGGGCGTCATTTCCCGGCTGACGTCGATGACACCGCCGGGCCGTAGGTGCGGGTCGAATGGCACTTCGACCACCAGTTGCCCGCGGTCGAGGAATTGGTGCGCCAGCACGGACCGTGTGCGCTTGTCGGCATGGCCGTCGGAGTCGTTGAGCACCAGGATGCTGCGGCGCAGCAGATCGCTGCGCCCGTGCGCCGACAACCACTCCATGGTTTGCGCGGCTGCCGAGGCTCCATCGGCCCACGGCGACGACACCACGATCAGCGCGTCCAGGTCGCTCAGCGCCTCCTGGGTGACCGGGGCGTCCATCGTCGAACCACAGTCGATGATCGAAATGGTGAAATGCCGGTCCAGCCGCAACGTCGCTTCCCGGTAGATAGCCGGATCCAGCACTCGGCGCGGTCCGGCCGGCGGTTCTCCGGCCAGGACATACAAGCCGGCGGAATTGCTGCCCACACGTGCACTGACGTCGGCGAACGATTGGATGTTCTTGTCCGCGGTCAGCTCCCAATACGAACCGCTGGTTCGCGGATCGATCCTGCTGCCCAGCCGGCCGAACGCGGTATCGGCGTCGATGGCCACCACCCGGTCCTGGCGGCGCAGCTCGGCGAAGATCGAGCCGACACATGCGGCGACGGTGGTCTTGCCGACACCGCCCTTGCCGAGCACCCCGACTTTGTAGTTGCCGTGCAGGGTGGACCTGATGATGCTCTCGAATTCGGCTTCCCTGCGTTCGCTTGCGGACGGGCCCGGATTCACCAGACCGAAGGTCGCCTTGTACACCAGTTGTCGCCACCCGCGGCCGGGGACCGGGCGTCCGCGCGGCGCCGATATCGACGCGATGTCGATGTCCGACCAGCGATCCCGCTGCGGCATGCCAGGAGGCCGCGGTGGGGGGCGTAGCGGCGACGGCGCGGGCGGGGTGTGCTGCCGGACCGGCTGAAGCTGTTGAGGCTGATGTTGCTGAGGCGGATGCGACGGGTGAGGCTGTCCGGATTGCGGGTGCGCGCCGGGTGCAACAGGTGGTGCATGGCGCAGGCGGTCCCGCAGGAAGTCGTCACGCTCGCTCATGGCTCCTCAGCTCATATCCGGCCGAAAAATGTCGGCATGGAATCAGTATCGGTCACCAACACACTTGACAAGTAGGAGCCACCGGCGACCCCGGCTGTGCAAACTCGACCCTGCCCTGACCCGGACGGCACCCGACCGGCAGTCGAAGTCATTTGAGGCTTCGGCAATGGTCCCGGCAATAGCCCTGCCATGACTTATGGTGACCTTCATCACCGGGCACACCCCGCCTCGTGGCGGCCGGCAGAGGTCGCTGCGCGTCCAACGACAGACACAGCAAATCGCCTGTCGACGGCCGTTATCATCGACGACCGAAAAATCAAGGTCACCACGCGCAGATACACTCCCGCGCAACCAGAACGGGCAAAGCTGCCCGGCATCGGGCCCGCGGGCCGCGGCCTGGGCCATTTGGCGGGTTACTATTGACGAAGTTGGCATGTCAGGCGGTTTTTGTCATATCGTTTTACGGCTTGTCGAGACTGGGCACCAAGGCCACCGTTCAGCGCTGCACGGACACATCCTCTAATCGGATCATCGCCACTTGGCGAACAGCTTGTCGACAAGACCGAAGGACCCGCATCCTTGGAGCGTGGCGCCGACGGAGCCGCACATGATTGCCGCGCAGAGACTTCTGGAAGGTCAGGTCAGGAATGGCGCCCAACCGCGAGGGGCTTTACAACCCCGCGTTCGAGCATGACTCGTGCGGGGTCGCCATGGTCGTCGACATGCACGGCCGCCGCAGCCGCGACATTGTCGACAAAGCGATCACCGCGTTGCTCAACCTCGAGCATCGTGGTGCCGCCGGCGCTGAGCCGCACAGCGGTGACGGCGCGGGCATCCTGATTCAGGTTCCCGACCACTTCCTGCGGTCGGTTGTCGACTTCGAATTGCCGCCCGCCGGGGAGTACGCCACCGGCATCGCATTTTTGCCGCAATCGTCCAAAGACGCCGCCGCGGCGTGCGCCGCCGTGGAAAAGATCGTCACGTCCGAGGGCCTGCAGGTGCTGGGCTGGCGCGAAGTACCCACGGACGACTCATCACTGGGCGCATTGTCGCGTGACGCCATGCCCACCTTCCGGCAGCTGTTCATCGCCGGCGCTTCGGGTATGCAGCTGGAGCGGCGCGCCTACGTGATCCGCAAGCGCGCCGAACACGAGCTTGGCACCAAAGGGCCGGGGCAGGATGGTCCCGGTCGCGAAACCGTCTATTTCCCAAGCCTTTCCGGTCAGACCTTTGTCTACAAGGGCATGCTGACCACGCCCCAGCTCAAGGCGTTCTACCTGGACCTCCAGGACGACCGGCTGGCCAGTGCGCTGGGCATCGTGCACTCGCGGTTCTCGACGAACACATTTCCGTCCTGGCCGCTGGCGCATCCGTACCGGCGAATCGCCCACAACGGCGAGATCAACACCGTCACCGGTAACGAGAACTGGATGCGGGCCCGCGAGGCGCTGATCAAGACCGACATCTTCGGGTCGTACGACGACGTGGAGAAGCTGTTCCCTATCTGCACCAGAGGCGGTTCTGACACCGCTCGCTTCGACGAGGTGCTGGAGTTCCTTCATCTGGGTGGTCGCAGCCTGGCGCATGCGGTGCTGATGATGATCCCGGAGGCCTGGGAACGCCACGAGTCGATGGACCCGGCGCGCCGCGCGTTTTACCAATACCACGCGTCGCTGATGGAGCCGTGGGACGGCCCGGCGTCCATGACGTTCACCGACGGCACCGTCGTCGGCGCGGTGCTGGACCGCAACGGCCTACGGCCATCGCGGATTTGGGTCACCGACGACGGCCTGGTGGTGATGGCGTCGGAGGCCGGCGTGCTCGACCTCGACCCGTCGAAGGTAGTGCGCCGGATGCGACTGCAGCCGGGCCGGATGTTTTTGGTTGACACCGCGCAAGGCCGCATCGTCGCCGACGAGGAGATCAAGGCCGAGCTGGCCGCCGAGCACCCCTACCAGGAGTGGCTCGACAAGGGTCTGATCCCGCTCGACGAACTGCCGCAGGGCAACTACGTGCGGATGCCACACCACCGAGTGGTGTTGCGGCAGCTGGTCTTCGGCTACACCTACGAGGAACTCAACCTGCTGGTGGCGCCGATGGCGCAAAACGGCGTCGAGCCGATCGGGTCAATGGGCACCGACACGCCCGTCGCGGTGTTGTCGACGCGGCCCCGGATGCTGTTCGACTACTTCCACCAACTCTTCGCCCAGGTGACCAACCCGCCGCTGGACGCCATCCGCGAAGAGGTGGTCACCAGCTTGCAGCACACCCTCGGGCCGGAGGGTGACCTGCTCAACCCGGACGAGAACTCCTGCCACCAGATCGTGTTGCCGCAGCCGATCCTGCGCAACCACGAGCTGGCCAAGCTGATCAACCTCGATCCCGACATCGAGGTCAACGGGCGTCGGCACGGCTTGCGGTCCAAGGTGATTCGCTGCCTGTACCCGGTCGCCGAGGGCGGTTCCGGTCTGAAGGCCGCACTGGAAGACGTGCGCGCACAGACCTCGGCCGCGATCGCCGACGGTGCGCGGATCATCATCTTGAGCGACCGGGAGTCCGACGAGAAGATGGCCCCGATCCCGTCGTTGCTGGCCGTCTCGGCTGTTCACCATCACTTGGTGCGCGAACGTAGCCGGACCAAGGTCGGGCTGGTGGTCGAGGCCGGCGATGCCCGCGAGGTGCACCACATGGCCATGCTGTGTGGTTTCGGGGCGGCAGCCATCAATCCCTACATGGCGTTCGAATCGATCGCGGACATGCTCGACCGTGGGGTCATCACCGGGATCGACCGCGAGAAGGCGCTGCAGAACTACATCAAGGCCGCCGGCAAGGGTGTGCTGAAAGTGATGTCCAAGATGGGCATCTCGACGCTGGCTTCCTACACCGGTGCCCAGCTGTTCCAGGCCGTCGGCATCTCCGAGGAGATCCTCGACGAGTACTTCACCGGATTGACCTGCCCCACTGGGGGTATCACGCTCGACGACATCGCCGCCGACGTGGCGGCCCGACACGCCATGGCCTTCCTGGACCGGCCCAACCAGCGCGCGCACCGCGAACTTGAAGTGGGCGGGGAATATCAGTGGCGCCGTGAGGGCGAGTACCACTTGTTCAACCCGGACACCGTGTTCAAGCTGCAGCATTCCACCCGCACCGGACAGTACAAGATCTTCAAGGAGTACACCCGGCTGGTCGACGACCAAAGTGAGCGGATGGCGTCGCTGCGCGGGCTGCTGAAGTTCCGCCAGGGCGTGCGCCCGCCCGTGCCGATCGAAGAGGTGGAGCCGGCCACCGAGATCGTCAAACGCTTCGCGACCGGCGCGATGAGCTACGGATCGATCTCCGCCGAGGCGCACGAGACACTGGCGATCGCGATGAACCGCCTGGGCGGACGGTCTAACTGCGGTGAGGGCGGCGAGCACTTCAGCCGCTACGAGCACGACCCCAACGGCGACTGGCGCCGCAGTGCCATCAAGCAGGTCGCCTCGGGTCGGTTCGGCGTCACGTCGCACTACCTGACAAACTGCACCGACATTCAGATCAAAATGGCGCAGGGCGCCAAGCCCGGTGAGGGCGGCCAGCTTCCGGGCGGCAAGGTGTACCCGTGGATTGCCGAGGTACGGCACTCCACTCCCGGGGTCGGTCTGATCTCACCGCCGCCGCACCACGACATCTACTCCATCGAGGATCTGGCGCAACTGATCCACGACCTGAAGAACGCCAACCCGGCGGCACGGATTCACGTGAAGCTGGTTGCCGAGAACGGGGTCGGCACCGTTGCCGCCGGCGTGTCGAAGGCGCACGCCGACGTGGTGCTGATCTCCGGGCACGACGGCGGCACCGGCGCAACGCCGCTGACCTCGATGAAGCATGCCGGTGCGCCATGGGAGCTTGGGCTGGCCGAAACCCAGCAGACGTTGCTGCTCAACGGGTTACGGGACCGGATCGTCGTCCAGGTCGACGGTCAGCTCAAGACTGGCCGCGACGTGATGATCGCCGCGTTGCTCGGCGCCGAGGAATTCGGCTTCGCCACCGCCCCGCTGGTGGTGTCCGGCTGCATCATGATGCGGGTCTGCCACCTCGATACCTGCCCGGTCGGGGTGGCCACCCAGAACCCGGTACTGCGTCAACGGTTCACCGGTAAGCCCGAGTTCGTCGAGAACTTCTTCTTGTTCATCGCCGAAGAGGTGCGAGAATACATGGCGCAGCTCGGATTCCGCACTCTCAACGAGGCCGTCGGCCAAGTCGGGATGCTCGACACCACGTTGGCGCGCGCCCACTTCAAGGCGCACAAGCTCGACCTGACGCCGGTGCTGCACGAGCCGGAGTCGGCGTTCATGAACCAGGATCTGTACTGCAGCTCCAGCCAGGACCACGGTCTGGACAAGGCGCTGGATCAGCAGTTGATCGTGATGAGCCGCGAGGCGCTGGATTCCGGGACGCCGGTCCGATTCTCCACCACGATCAGCAACGTCAACCGCACCGTCGGAACCATGCTCGGTCACGAGGTGACCAAAGCCTATGGCGGGCAAGGTCTACCCGACGGGACCATCGACATCACGTTCGAGGGGTCAGCGGGTAACAGCTTCGGCGCCTTTGTGCCCCGCGGCATCACCCTGCGGGTCTTTGGCGACGCCAACGACTACGTCGGAAAGGGCCTGTCCGGCGGCCGGATCGTGGTGCGCCCATCCGAGAAGGCTCCCGAGGACTACGTCGCCGAGGACAACATCATCGGCGGCAACGTGATCCTGTTCGGGGCCACCAGCGGCGAGGCGTTCCTGCGCGGAGTCGTCGGCGAACGTTTCGCGGTGCGCAACTCCGGCGCGCATGCAGTCGTCGAGGGCGTCGGCGACCACGGTTGCGAATACATGACCGGAGGCAAGGTGGTCATCCTGGGCCGCACCGGACGAAACTTCGCAGCCGGAATGTCCGGCGGCGTGGCTTACGTGTACGACCCCGCGGGTGAACTGCCCACCAACCTCAACGCCGAGATGGTGGACCTCGACGAGTTCGACGACGACGATCTGCAGTGGCTGCGCGGCATGATTGAGGCGCACGTGGATCACACTGATTCCGTGATCGGCCGACGCATCCTGGCCGACTGGGAAACCGAGCAGCGTTTCTTCGTCAAGGTGATGCCACGCGACTACAAGCAGGTGCTGTCGGCGATCGCCGAGGCCGAACGCAACGGCACCGACGTCGATGAGGCAGTGATGGCAGCGGCGCATGGCTGACCCCAAGGGCTTTTTGAAGTACACCCGCCGGGTGACCCCGAAGCGTCGGCCGGTGGAGTTGCGCCTGCGCGACTGGAAGGAGGTCTACGAAGACTTCTCACACGAGACGCTGCGGGAGCAGGCGACCCGCTGCATGGACTGCGGAATCCCGTTCTGCCACAACGGCTGTCCGTTGGGCAACCTGATCCCGGAATGGAACAATCTGGTTCGTCTCGGCCGGTGGCGCGAGGCGATCGAACGGCTGCACGCCACCAACAACTTCCCGGACTTCACCGGCCGGCTGTGCCCGGCGCCGTGCGAATCCTCATGCGTGCTGGGCATCAACCAGGATCCGGTGACGATCAAGCAAATCGAACTCGAGATCATCGACAAGGCCTTCGACGAAGGCTGGGTGGTGCCGTTGCCGCCGGAACGGCTGACCGGTAAGACGGTCGCAGTGGTGGGCTCCGGCCCGGCCGGTTTGGCTGCGGCACAGCAACTCACCCGGTCCGGGCACCGCGTGACGGTCTTCGAGCGTGCCGACCGGATCGGCGGGCTGCTGCGGTACGGCATCCCCGAGTTCAAGATGGAAAAGCGCCACCTGAATCGGCGACTGGACCAGATGAAGGCCGAAGGCACCGAATTCCGGACGAACGTGAACGTCGGCGTCGACATCACCGCGGACCAGTTGCGCGCCGACTTCGACGCGGTGGTGCTCGCCGGTGGTGCGACGGCCTGGCGCGACCTGCCCATCCCGGGCCGCGAACTCGACGGCATCCACCAGGCGATGGAATTTCTGCCGCTGGCCAACCGGGTGCAGGAAGGCGACGACATCGTGGGCCCGGACGGTGAGCCGCCGATCACCGCCAAGGGCAAAAGGGTCATCATCATCGGCGGCGGCGACACAGGCGCCGACTGCCTGGGCACCGTGCACCGCCAAGGTGCGCTCAGCGTGCACCAGTTCGAGATCATGCCGCGGCCGCCGGACACCCGCGCCGAGTCCACTCCGTGGCCGATGTATGAGCTGATGTTCCGGGTGTCCGCCGCGCACGAGGAAGGCGGCGAGCGGATGTTCTCGGTGAACACCGAGGAGTTCATTGGCCGCGACGGGCATGTCACCGCGCTGAAGGTGCACGAGGTGACCATGGTCGACGGGAAGTTCGTCAGGACCGAGGGCAGCGACTTCGAAATCGAGGCGGACTTGGTTTTGCTGGCCATGGGTTTCGTCGGCCCGGAGCGGTCCGAGTTGCTGGCCGACCTGGGCGTCGAGTTGACCGAACGCGGAAACGTGGCCCGCGGCGACGACTTCGAGACATCGGTGCCGGGTGTCTACGTTGCCGGCGACATGGGGCGCGGCCAGTCGTTGATCGTGTGGGCGATCGCCGAAGGCCGTGCGGCCGCCGCAGGCGTGGACCGCTACCTCATGGGGCGTAGCGCGCTGCCGGCACCTATTAAGCCGACAACCGCCCCGCAACGTTAGTCACTTCTGCATCATCCGAAACATTTGATAAAGTTTCCGGCGCGTCTTATCCTGTTTGCCAGATAGTAGGTGTGTAATAACCCGTTGCGGGCACTGCACAACGCGGGGCCTGGGTTGAGTTGAGCGACCGCAGGAGTGATCACTGTGCATATCAACCCGATACCCCGGTCACGGGTGGGGAGAATCGCCTGGTCATGGCTCCGGCACCCGGTAAGGAGCCGTGAGTTTCCTGCCAGGCAGGAACGCTTGGTGACCGAAGAAGATCTACTGCGCCTCGGCGTCTGACCGGTTGGCGGCCTGCGCTGCCGCCAACCGCGCGGGTTTGCTCGCCGTGATCCACACGTTATCGACGCGAGTTAGCCGCGCGACCCTGCCCCGACGGCCCCGGCTACCTGCATCGCAGGTGCGGAACTCAGCCCAAAATCATGCATAGCAGTGCCTGACTGGCCGCTACGATTTTTATCGTGCCCATTTTGCGGGTCAACGCGAATCAATTCAGCGGGCATGCGGTCAATTTGGAGGACTCTGATCTTCGACTCAAACCTGCTGCGCCGCAATGCCGTCGGACCTGATACGGGGAATGGATCGTGCCACTCACTATCGGTGATGTTGAGGGGTCGAATTTCGACGCGTTGACCCGCACCGCCGAGCAGCTGGGCACCGATGCCGGGACAATGCAGCAGCATCAAAACACCGGTCGCCAGGCGGTCAGCCAGCTCGACGCCGGCTGGGAAGGACAAGCCTCGCGGGCCGCGATCGGCAATGCCGGGCGCACACTGGCGCAACAGCAGCAGCTCACCGACGCAGTAGGGCGGGTGCAGTCGGTGCTGTCCGAGGGCGGCGCGCAGCTGTCGGCGGCCCGCAACGGCATTTTGCAGGGCGTCGAGCAGCTCGGACAGCAGGGCTGGCAGGTCGCGCCGGAAGGCACGGTGTCGGTGCGGCCGGGCAGCCGGTTGGAGCAGCTGTCGCAGATCAGCCCGGTTACCGCGATCGAAGTACAACGGTTGGCCGCGGCCAATTCGGTCGAGATGAAAAAGCAACTCGCCAACTTCGAAAGCCAGGACCACCAACTTGCCCAGCGCCTGCGGGAGGCGATCAAGGACCTGCCCACCGACAAATTCGAGGGCGAGGATCCCAACGCGCCCGGCGGCAACAACACCGACAGCCCGGTGCCCGGGCCCGACCAGAAACCCGGTGATCCGGGCTACCGGGTCCCGCACGCGCCGGGCGACCCCGCCGACTACCCCAGCGAGCCCGGCTGGAAGAGCGACGCGCAGCCTGCGATCAATCCGCCCGGCTACCCGCCGATGCCGCCGGGTCCACAGCGCGACCAGAATTGGAAGGACTATCTGAGTGGCAAGAACGCCGACGGAACGCAGCGGCCCTACGGTCAGCCGCCGGCGGCCTACCCGCTGCCAGAAGCGGTGCAGGACAAGGGATTGAAGATCGTCGGCGCCGCACAAAACCAACAGGGCACTCGGTATGTGTGGGGCGGCGGAAGCAAAGACGGCACCACCCAATCCGGCCTGCATGACGGCGGCGGGCTCGCCGACCAGCGGCACGACTATGAACATCGCGGCTTCGACTGCAGTGGGCTGACCGAGTACTCCATCTACCAGGCCACCGGGTATGACCCCGACCACTTCAGCGGCACTCAGTACCAGAACATGCTCGCGAGCGGCAACGGGACCGAGGTGTTCACCGGCACGAACCTGGACACCTCCAACCTGCAGCCCGGCGACATCATCTACTACGACGGCAGCAGCGGAATCCCAGGCGGTCAGCACGTCGCGATCTATCTGGGCAGCGGGGTCACCGTCGAGACGAACACTTCAGGCACGCCGGTACATTCGCAACCGGTGACGACTTCGATGAGCGGCGGCAACATCCGCGTGGTGCGGCCACAGTAGAGGGCACCGTGAAAGAACAGTCCTGCCAACCTAATTCACGAGGAGCGTCGTGGTAACCATCAGAGCAGCAACTACGGTCACGGTTTGGATGGCGGTGTGCGCCTTGTCGGCGTGTGGTCCGCAGTCATCGTCCAAGCCGGTGTCGCAAAGTCCGCAGCCACAGTCGATTTCGCCTAGCCCCGCGGTGTCTGAGAGCCCCGCCGGCGAGCCCGAGGACATGTTTGTGGCGGTGGATCAGGTCAACGCGATCGTCGCCAAGGACAACCCCGGCACCGCCAAATTCTTTGGCCCCGAACCTATTGCACACAAACCGGACAACCCCTACGAGGGCCTGGTGGTGCCGTGCGACCAAGTGCTGCCGCTGTACTTCGGGTCCGGGGAGCCGCCGGTGAGCAGCTACGCCAAGTGGACCGCGACCGGTCAGCAGAACACCTTCGTCAATCAGCTGGTGGCCCAATACGCCAGCGCGGAACAGGCCCGCACCCGGTTTGCGCAGTTGGCGAAGGACGTTCCGGCCTGCGCTGATGCGGTGGGCGCCAATCGGACTGCCGGACTGACGCTGAAGGTCGGTCAGATCACGCCGAACGCGGTGCGGTTCGAGCAACAAGCCGCCGGCGCCAGCCGCCAACTACAGCATGTCACCAACACCGAATATCGACTGGTCGGCTCGTCGATCATCGCCGTGTCGGCGACTGAACCGGCCGCGGTCGTCGCCGCGATTGCCGATCAGCTCACCAGTCGCGTGGGTGGTTGAGCGTCGGGGTCAGCCGAGCAATCCCGACTCCCGGATCGCCTCGGCCATCGGCTCCAGCACCGCCGGGTCGTGCGGCGGGGTGATGTAGACGATCCCGAGCTGCAGCCCTTCGGCGGCCAGCGCGGCTGCGTCATCAATGACCTTCTGGTAGTTGCGATCCGCGCCCAGGCCAAGATGAGCCGACAGCGTGATCTCGCGGGGATCACGCCCGATGTCAGCGCAGTGCGCGGCCAGGACGTCGCGTTTGCGGGCGAACTCCTCGGGGGTGCCGCCGACGAAGTTCCAGTGCTGTGCATATCGCGCAGTGATGCGCAGCGTGCGCTTTTCGCCGCTGCCGCCGATGCAGATCGGCGGGTGCGGCCGCTGTGGTCCCTTGGGCTCGTTGCGGGCGCCCTTGAGCTGGTAGTACTTGCCGTCGAAATCGGTGGTCTGCTGGCTGAGCAGGCTGGTCAACACCTCACAGGCCTCCTCGAAGCGGTCGAAGCGCTCCTTGATGCTGCCCAGCTCGATGCCGTAGGCGCCGGACTCCTCTTCGTTCCACCCGGCGCCGATACCCAGCTCCAGCCTGCCGTTGGAGATGATGTCCAGCGCAGCGGCCATATTGGCCAGCACGGCGGGATGGCGGTAGTGAATGCCGGTGACCAGTGTGCCCAGCCGCAGCCGGGTAGTGGCCTGTGCGAGCGCGGTCAGCGTGGTCCAGCCCTCCAGGCAAGGGCCGCTGGAATCACTGAAGATCGGGTAAAAGTGGTCGAAAGTCCAGCCGGACTCGTAGACGTCGATATCGTCGGCCGCCTGCCAGACAGCCAACATTTCTGCCCAGGTGGTGTTTTGCGGTGATGTCTTGAACGCGAATCGCATTAGGTCGACAGTAGTCGGCTGACGAAGCCGGCAGGTGCCCGGCTATGCTCGCCCGGACCATGTGCTATGACCTCGGAGCCCTCGGAATCGACACCAAGCTCACGCTGCTCGCGGCGGGTCTGATCTTTCTGCTGGCGCTGATCCTGGGTGTCTGGAAATACCGCCAGATCATGGTGTCCGACGACCACCGTGCGCACGTCTATGTCGACATCGCGCATCGCGCCGCGCTGCTGTATTCGTTCGCCACGCTGCTGGCCGCCGTTTTCGTCGAGCTGAGCGCCTGGCCGACGTGGGTAAACCTGGTCGCAGCCGGTGTGCTGGTGTTCTACTTCCTGGTCGCGATCGCCAGCTATGTCGCGCACGGCGCCCGACGAGACACCACCAACCAGTTCGAACACCCCACCACCGGGCTGCGGTTGTCGATGGCCGGGCTCATCGCCGGCGAGATCGGCGGCTTCGCCGTGCTGCTTGCCGGGTTCGTCGCCGGGCAGTTGGTGACATAGCGCAGGGCACACTGGAGTCATGGACCCGGTAACCGCGCTGCGACAGATCGCCTACTACAAAGACCAGGCGCGGGAGGACCCACGGCGGGTGATGGCCTACCGAAACGCCGCCGACATCGTCGAGGCCCTCGACGACGCCGAGCGCGAACGCCACGGCCAGGCCAACAGTTGGCAATCACTGCCGGGTATCGGCCCGAAGACCGCGAAAGTGATCGACCAGGCATGGTCCGGCCGCGAGCCAGACTACTTGGCCGAATTGAAAGCGTCGGCAGCAGATTTCGGCGGCGGTGACGTCCGGTCCGCGTTGCGCGGCGACCTGCACGTGCATTCGAACTGGTCGGATGGTTCGGCGCCGATCGAGGAGATGATGGCCACGGCGGCGACGCTCGGCCACGAGTACTGTGCGTTGACCGACCATTCGCCGCGGCTGACGATCGCCAACGGGCTGTCATCGGAACGATTGCGCCGGCAGCTCGATGTGATCGACCAGCTGCGCGAGGATTTCGCGCCGCTGCGAGTCCTGACCGGCATCGAAGTCGACATTCTCGACGACGGCAGCCTGGACCAGGATCCGGAGCTGCTGGAACGCCTCGACGTCGTGGTAGCCAGTGTGCACTCCAAACTTTCCATGGACGAGGCGTCGATGACCCGGCGGATGGTGCGCGCGGTGTCCAACCCCAACGTCGATGTGCTGGGCCACTGCACCGGCCGATTGGTCTCCGGAAACCGCGGCATACGTGCGGAGTCGAAGTTCGACGCCGAGGCGGTGTTCACCGCCTGCCGCGATCACGGCACCGCGGTGGAAATCAACTCCCGCCCGGAGCGCCGCGACCCGCCGAGCCGGCTGCTGACATTGGCGTTGGAGATCGGCTGCGTGTTCAGCATCGACACCGACGCGCACGCACCGGGCCAGCTGGATTTTCTGGGCTACGGTGCGCAACGCGCGCTGGACGCCGGTGTCCCGGCCGACCGCATCGTCAACACCTGGCCGGTCGACGAGTTGCTCGCGTGGAGCGCGGCGTAACCCGCGCGGTGATTTTGTGTGCGGGACGAACCGCTGAGCGCCTTACGATTAACGCCATGACGGCGAGCTTGCGGGTGAATCCGGCGGTGCTGAGATCAGCCGGGACTGCGATCGATCGGGTCGGCGCGGATTTATCCGGAATGGGTCTGGGGCAGTCGCTGAACGAGCTGGCCGGCGCCCTGCCGGGCTTTCAAACCGGCGCCGCCGGTGCAGAAGTCGGTACCGCACTCGCCGACGCCGCCAAGCAGGTGAGCGCCAACTTCGCCAAGCTCGCGACCAATCTTCAAGTGGCTGCGGAGAAGTACGAACGCACCGACACCGAACAGGGCAAGAAGATCAAGGACACCTTCGCCGGCAAGGAAGGCAAAGACGACCAGCCGGCCCCCGCGGGCCCGCAGCGCGTCGTCGGAGCCGGCCCGCAGGCCATCCCGCTCGACCAGGTGACCTACGACCGCGGCAACTACCCGAGCGGGCCGGACGCCGCCCGGGATGCGATCAATCAGGCATTGGATCAACTCGGCATCACCGATCCGGTGGCCCGCCAACACTGGATCGACGGCTATATGACGATGGCGCTGCGGGAATCGTCGTATAACCCAGCGGCCGTGAACGACTGGGACATCAACTCCAAGCCGCCCAAGTCGACGTACATCGTCGCCGACGGGTACGGGAATGGCTGCTCGCGGGGGCTTGTCCAGTGTGTGCCCGGCACATTCGCGCGATATCACCAGCCGGGCACATCGAACAACATCTATGATCCCGTCGCCAACGTCGCCGCGTCGATGAACTACGTGATGGATCAATACGGGGTTTCCCGTGACGGCTCGGATCTGGCGGCCAAAATCCCGCAGGCCAATCCCGGCTCGAAGCCGCAGGGCTACTGACGTGCGTCGCACAAGTGCACTGCTGAGTGTGCTGGCTTGCGTCATCAGCGCTGCCGTCGGGTGCGGGGGCAAGTCGGCGCCCGGCGCGGTGTCGACGTCCACGGCCGACGTGGTCCCGGCGACAACCACGATTCCGGCAGCGGCCTGGGCAGACCGAAACCGGCTGCCGCTGGCCGAGACTCAGCACTGGCCCAGCCTCGATACGGTGGCCCGACCGTTGAGCGACGGCACGTCCCGGATCTATCAGCTCTGCCAGACCGCCCCCGCCGACCAAGAGCGTTGGCAAGGCGATGACGCCGCGCGGGCGCGGGTGGACAACGGCGCTCAGGGCTGGTCACTGCAGCAGCAGATCATCCACTATCCGGGCGACACCTGGACCATGGGACAAGCCGCCGACGCGCTGTTCACCGCGCTGGAAAACGCGTTGTCCCACTGCGCCACAACAGCTCCCGGTGCGCAGGTGACCATCACGTCACCGGCGTCGCGCTGCGAGGATATTGCGCGGGGGAGATGTGTGCGGCTTGCGGCCACTATCGAGATCCCCGACAAGCAGACCTCCGCGCACGTGTATCTCTCGTCACCGGGCAGCTCGGTCAGCGAGTTGAGCCTGTGGTCGTCGGGCGCCTCGCATGTGGCGTGGTCAGCGCCGAGCGACCGCGAGGTGTTCGCCGCGATGAACCCACAGCTGTGCACCGTGTGGGAATGCTGATGGTGCCGGCTCAGTCCGGCAGGTGCGGCATCTGAAGGCCGAGATCCCGGGCAAGCAGAACCGCACGCGTCACGGCCGATCGGCCGTAGCGGCGGCGCACCCGGTCGACGGCCGCGTCGATCGCGGGCGGTTGCGTCTGCGCCGGGCCGAACGGCAGCATCAGCTGCTCGGTGCCGGCCTGGTCGATGTCGGCCACCGCGAAGCCGACCATGGTCAGTCCACGTTCGGCGATCAACGGCGCGGCCGACGCGAGCAGTCGGCGGGCGGTCGCGAGGACAACCGGTGTCGACGACGTCCCCCACGGCAGCGTATGTGATCGGCTCGCCCGGCTGAAGTCATCGAACCGCATGCGCAGCACCACGGTGCGTCCGGTTCGTCCTGCCGTCCGCATCCGCGTGGTGATCCGGTCGATCAGGGTGATCACCACCGCGTCGAGCTCCGCAGCCGACATCGTGTTGCCGGCGCGGCCGAGCGCCCGCTGGGCGCCGATGGAACGGCGCCGAACGCCCGGCGACACCCGGCGACGGTCGATGTTGCGCGACAGCGCATACAACTGGCGGCCCATCGCACCGCCGACCAGCGAGGCCAGCATCGATTCGCTGAGTTCGGCGACGTCCGCGACGGTTTCGATGCCGTGCGCGCGCAGCTTGGCGGCGGTGGCGGGACCCACGCCCCATAGCCGGTGCACCGGCAGCGGATGGAGGAACGCAAGCTCCTGGTCGGGCGGCACCAGCAACAACCCGTCCGGTTTGGCCTCACGGCTGGCCACCTTGGCCAAGAACTTTGTTCGGGCGATGCCGACGGTGATCGGCAGCCCCACCCGATCCCGCACGTCGGCGCGCAGCCGGGCCGCGATCTGCACCGGCGGCCCGCGGAGCCGGCGCAATCCACCGACGTCCAGGAACGCCTCATCCACCGAGATCGGCTCGACCAACGGGGTGGTGTCCCGGAACACTTCGAACACCGCCTCGCTGGCCGCGGTGTAGGCGCGCATCCGCGGTGGCACCACGACGGCGTGCGGGCACAGTTGCCGGGCCTGCCGGCCGGCCATTGCGGTGCGCACACCGTAGGCCTTGGCCTCGTAGCTGGCGGCCAGCACCACCCCGGCGCCGACGATGACGGGCCGGCCGCGCAGCGCCGGGTCATCCCGCTGCTCGACCGAGGCGTAGAAGGAGTCCAGGTCAGCGTGCAGGATGTCGGCGGTTTGCCGAGTCGAACACCGCACGAACATATGTTCGCATAGCGGTGCGACGCTTTAGCTGGCTTCGCCGTAGATGCTGGTCACCCAGATGTGGGTGAGGGTATCGACGACGTGGTCCTCGACGAGCGCGGGCGTCTCGGCGGACAGCGTGGCCATCATGGTGCGCTCGTTCATCTGGTTCAACGAGGTGGCGAGGTCTGTGGCCGGGATGGTGTCGGGCGCGGCGCCGCGCGCTCGTTCGGCGCTGATCATGGCCGCGGTCTGGTCGATCCACTTTTGCATGAAGCCCGACCACACCGCTCGAAACTCGGAGCTGGTGGCCAGCGCCTCGGTTCCCGCCCGGGCCATCGCACGGTGCGAGCTGAATGCCGTGAAAAACGCCTTGATGCCATTGCGCCACACCCGGCGCGGATCCTCCGGCAGGCGTTGTATCGCACCGTCGAACTCCGAATCGACCCGCGCGATCAGCGGTTCGAGCAGCGACAGCAGGACCGCCTCTTTGGACTTGAAATAGAAGTAGAACGTCGGCCGGGAAAGCCCAGCGCCTTTGGCGAGGTCGTCGACGGAAATGTCGGCGAAGGAGCGTTCGTCCAGCAGCCGCTCGGCGGTGGCGAGGATCGCCTGTTCGCGCTCGTCTCCCGAGGGACGCGAGGCGCGCCGGCCCCGGGAAGCGTGGGTAGGAACAGCGGCAGTCACGACGGTTACTTTACACGATGTCGAAAGATTCAACACTATGTTGACTGACTCGACACCGCGTTGATAACGTGGCGGCATGACTGAACACATTGACGTGGTCATCGTCGGAGCCGGCATCTCCGGCATCAGTGCGGCCTGGCATCTGCAAGACCGCTGCCCGAACAAGAGCTACGCCATTCTCGAGCGCCGCGACGATCTCGGCGGCACCTGGGATCTGTTCAAATACCCAGGCATCCGGTCCGACTCGGACATGTTCACGCTGGGTTTCCGGTTCAAGCCGTGGCGCTCGGCCAAATCGATCGCCGACGGCGCGTCGATCAAGGCCTACATCAAGGAGGCCGCGGAGGAGAACGGCATCGACCGCCACATCCGCTACCGCACCAAGGTGGTCGCCGCCGATTGGTCCGACGCCGAGAACCACTGGAAGCTCACCGTCGAGCGTGACGGCCAACAGAGTCAGATCAGTTGCACGTTCCTTTTCGCCTGCAGCGGCTACTACAACTACGACGAGGGCTATTTGCCGGCCTTCGAAGGCATGCAGGATTTCGAGGGCACGATCGTCCATCCGCAGCACTGGCCGGAAGATTTGGACTACGCGGGCAAGCGCGTTGTCGTGATCGGGTCCGGGGCGACGGCGGTGACTCTGATCCCGGCGTTGGTGAACTCCGGCGCCGGGCACGTGACCATGCTGCAGCGCTCACCGACCTACATCGGTTCGCTGCCCGAGGTCGATCCGATCGCCGAGCGCGCGAACCGGCTGCTTCCGGACAAAGCCGCGCATGTGGTGAACCGGTGGAAGGCCATCGCCTTCAGCACCATCCAGTACCAGCTTTCGCGGCGCTTCCCCAACTACATGCGCAAGACCCTGATGACGATGGCCAAGCGGCGGTTGCCGGAGGGCTACGACGTCGAGAAGCACTTCGGCCCGCGCTACAAGGTCTGGGACCAGCGATTGTGTCTGGCGCCCAACGGTGATCTGTTCCGCGCGATCCGCCACGGTCAGGCCGACGTCGTCACCGACACCATCGACCGGTTCACCAAGACCGGCATCCGGCTGACCTCAGGTGAGGAGTTGCACGCCGACATCATCATCACCGCAACGGGTTTGAACCTGCAACTGTTCGGTGGCGCGCAGATTCGGCGCAACGGCACGACGGTCGAACTTCGCGAAACCATGGCCTACAAGGGCATGATGCTGACCGGCATGCCGAACATGGCCTTCACCATCGGTTACACCAACGCGTCATGGACGCTCAAGGCCGACCTGGTGTCCGAGTTCGTCTGCCGTGTGCTCAATTACATGGACTCGCACGGCTACGACACCGTGGTCCCCGAACACCCCGGTGACGCGGTGGACGAGCGTCCGCTGATGGACTTCACCCCGGGATACGTGTTGCGGGCACTGGACTACCTGCCCAAAGCGGGCGCGGTGGCGCCCTGGCGGCTCAAGCAGAACTACCTGCTGGACCTGCGCCTGATCCGGCGTGGCCGGGTCGACGACAAGGCGCTGCACTTCAGCAAGCACGTGGCGGTCGCAAGCGCGGCGTAGCCGGGCGCGGCGGGCCGCCACCATAGGGCCGCGCGGCGGTGGCAGCCTAACGGTCCGCGGCGACGACGACGATGCCGTCGTCGTCGCTGTGGGCGATGTCGCCGGGTACGAAAGTGACACCGCCCAGGATGAGTTCGACGTCACGTTCGCCGGCACCGGTTTTCGTGCTCTTGCGGGGATTGGTGCCCAGCGCCTTGATGCCGATGTCGATGCGGCGTAGCGCCGCTGCGTCCCGAACAGCGCCATACACCACCAAGCCGGCCCAGCCGTTGGAGCGGGCCAGTTCGGCGATGACGTCACCGACCAGGGCGGCGTGCAGCGACCCCGCGCCGTCGACCACCAGCACCTTGCCTTCGCCCGGCTCCGAGAGCACCGACTTCAACAGCGCGTTGTCTTCGAAGCAACGCACGGTGCTGATCGGACCGGCGAATTGCGAGCGCGCACCGAACTGCCGGAATTGGACGTCGCAGCTGCGAACATCGGGCCCGATCTCGTCGACCAGGTCGGCGGTCGGCCGGAAAGTCACCGTCACAGTCAGCGGCCGCGCTGGCGCAGTTGTCGCGCCAGCAGCAACGCCAGCAGGCTGAGCGCGACGATCACCGCAACCGGCACTCCGAAGCGCTCGGCGGGTGACTCAGTCCCGCCGGCCACCGGGTTCTTGGCCGCGTCCACGGCTGACTTCGCTTGTGCCGCTGCCTCTTTCGCTCCGGCAGAGGGCTGGCCGTTGGTGGCGGCCTGCTTGGCGACACCGGGCGCGGCTTTCTTGGCAGGCGCCTTCTTGGCGGCCGTCTTTTTAGCCGGTGCCTTTTTGGCCGGTGCTTTATGGGCCTTCTTGGCGGCTTTGGCAGGTGCCTTCTTGGCGGCCTTCGCGGCCGTCTTTTTGGCCGGTGCTTTTTGGGCCTTCTTCGCCGGCTTCTCCGACTCCGCAGGCGGTGGCGGTGGTTGGTCGGCCGGCGGTGCCGGCGGCGCCGCGTTGTCCGCCGCGGGTGCGGGTGATGCGGGCGGGGTCGGTCCAGCGCCGGGGGCATGTTCAGGCGCGACGTCGGCTGGGTGGTCCGGTTGGTCCTGCGGGTCTGCCATGTCGGAGCTCCTTTGCAGTTTCTCGTCGCGGACGCCGGCGGATGAACCCCATCATGCCAGGGTGATCGGGCCACCCTTCTGGGCGATAGCTAAGACTGCTGGCGGACCGCCCAGAATGCCCCGGCGCCGACCAGCACCACCGCGCCGGCCACGAACGGCCAGATGGGCACGCCGTCGCCGCCGGCCCCACCGGTGTGGGCGCCGGGCCCGGGCTGACCGGTGCCGGGCACTGCGAGCTGAAACGACCACGAGCCCGTCACCACGTGCCCGTCCGCCGACGTGACGCGGTAGTTCACCGTGTAGGTGCCGGCCGGTCCCAGCGGCCGCAGTCCGACGCTGATAACTGCACCCGCAACCTGAGGTTTGCCCGACGACCAGAGATTGCCGTCCGGCCCGACGACGGTCATGGCCGCGAACGCGGGTTGCAGCGGCTCGTTGAACGTCGCGCTGACCTGTTCCGGGCCTTTCTCGACGACGGCGCCCTCCGCCGGCGTGGTTCCGACCCGCACGGCGTGCGCACCGACCGTCCCGGCGGTCGCCGTGCCGGCGCATGCCAACCCCAACAGCAGCAAACCCGTCGCCACCAGTCTGTGCAGCAGCATCGTCAGTCCAGCCCGAGCCGGGCCATCAGGTCGGCGTCGATCCCGTCGAGTTGCCTGGCGATCGCGGCGTGGGCGGCCCGGCGCCGCGGCGCGGGCATGTTTTCCGCCGCGGTGACTGCTGCCGACAAGTCGGTGAGCCGTTCGGAGATCGCCGCCACGAATTGCTTGGTCTCGGCGTCCTTGGGTTTTTTCTGCTGCACGGCCTGCAGCGACTGCTCGGCCCCGGCGATGCGCGCCGACAGCCGGCCGCCGTGGCCGGAGAATTGACCGATCTGGGCGAGCGGAACGCCGAGCTGGTCGGCGCGGCGTTGGTCCAGCAAGCCGCGCGCGGCCATCGCTGCCCGGTAGACCACCGGCACCACAATCGGCGCGAGAAGTCGTGACACCGTCAGCGCTCGGCGAATCCTGGTGGGAGACAACAGTTTGCCCTCGCGTGCTGCTTTGAGTTCAGCCTCGGCCGCTTTCAGGGCCGCCCGCTCGCTGTCTCGTTGAGCTTTCAGCTGCGCTTTGAGCGCTTTGGTTTCGGCACGCTGCGCGGCCTTGGCGCGACGGGCCTCATTCTTGGCGGCCAGCTTCGCCTCGAGCTTGGCGCGGGCCTTGATCGCACGGGCCTCGGCACGACGCGTCGCGCGGCTTTTTCGCTTGCGGAACAACCCCATCCCGGCCGCCTCTTCGGTATCTCGCTGACCATCGCGCTACATGTGCGCGATCAATGTGCCAACCCTAATCGGAACTCGGTGCCGTTCTTTCGTCAGGCTAGGCGTCCAGGTGTTCCTTGCGGCGCAGCTCCTCTACCCGCTCTAAGATGTCTTGCTGGGCTTCGGGTGACAAACCCTTGGCGCGCAACGCAATACGGCGAAGGTTCTCGTCGCGCATCGCGGCCATCCACGTCAGTTCCTTGTTCAGCTTCTCGTAGTACTCGTCGTCGGTGAAGTAGGCGGGCTTGATGCGGAAGAAATTCGCCAGCGCCGCCATGGTTGCTGCCGACGGGTTCGTGCGGTTGCCGGAGCGCAGCTGCGACAGGTAGGGAGCCGACATCGTGATGCCTTCCGCTTTGAGCGCCGCGATCACCTCAGCGGAGGTGTGCGGTCCCCGCCCCGGCGGGTAGACCGTTTCGAACAGGCGGTTCAGGCGGGCAGCGAACGTCGTGCTCATCAATATGACCTCCACCAGTTTTGGCAGGACGATAGGCTCCAGGCACGTATTTGCTGATCATCGTAGCGACAGTTATCGCGTCAACCAAGTGCAAACCCGGACGAAATTGGTACTGGCGTCCACAGTCGTCAAACGCAACATCTTCAACGCACGACGCGCGCGTCATGCAGCGTTTTTACAAGATGCACCAAGCGAATTGTGGCAGCGTCGGTCGCTGTCTGCGCAGCTGAATGCGGCGAGTGGCCTCCTCGGGCGCGACGAGCCGCCGCTGGGCAACAAACTGACGCCGGCGACGGCTCGATATGGCGCTTTGCTGTCCGGGCTGTAACGGGCCTTAGACGACGCCGTGCGAAGCCTGTGCGACGGCGGCTTCGGCGGGCGTGCGGCGGGTATACCGCACCACCGCGGCGACCGCCGCGCCCAGCGCCGTCGCCGCGACCGCGCCGACCGCGACCCACCGCAGGCCCAAGGCGCCGTCGAACAACATCCACAAACCGAACGACAGGAACAGCAGACTGGCCAGCACGTGCAGCAGGCCTTGGGGCAGTCGGCGATGCAGCAGAATTCCCACCGCGATGGCCAAGCCGTCCGCGACGATCATCGCCACGGTGGTGCCGATCCACACGCCGACCCAGTCCCGGTCGCTGGCCAGCGCGACCGTGGCCAGCGTCGTCTTGTCACCCAACTCGGCAAGCAGAAACGACGACACCACCGCGAGCAGCGCAAACCGTGGCTCTCGGACGGGCCGCACGTCGTCGTCTGCGCTGGTGCCCTCCCGCCAACTCCACACCGCGAAGACCAAGAACGCGATCGCGGCGGCGAAAGCCATCGGCTCGGCGGGCAGCGTCAGGCCCAGGAAGTGCCCGATAGCCACCGAAATCCCGTGCGCCACGCTGGCCGCGATGCCCACGCCGGTCAGCACCACCCACCACCGGTAGCGCAGGGCGTAGGTCATGGTGATCAGCTGCGACCGATCGCCGAGCTCGGCGAGAAACACCACCCCGAAACTCAGGAGCGCGGCTGAGAGCATGCTGGTGACCTTTCGACGCGTCGCCGACGAACGACCGCTCGTCGGACATCGGGTCGAAGGTCTCGCCCACCGTCCACGCCGGGATGGTTCGCGGGCCGGGCTGTTCGCCAGTATGTCGACCCGACGATTGAGGGCTACTCCCCTTCGAATTCCGCTTGCACAATCGACCCCAGGCTAGCGGTCACGTTCGCCAGGCACCAGCGTGCGCGACGATTTCGGCTAGCCGTATTTGTCGATTTGATTACCGCAAAAGCCTTATGCGGCAAGCAACATCGCGAGAATCGCAGTGTCCGGGTGCGAGATCGGGTCGACCCCGACCCGGCTCACCATCGAGGTGATGGTGCCATCGGCTTCTGCTTCCACCCAGGCGGCACGGTGCTCGAGGCCCAGATATGGCAGCCCGGGCAACAACACGCATCCTGATGCGGCACCAGTGCATTCGGGCAATGAGGGCGTCGTCTCCGAAGGCGGGTGCAGCATCAACAACGCGGGCGGTTGGCGTTCCGCGAAATAGCCTGGCGGAATTGCGGATTCGCCTACGACAGGTCCCTCGGCCAGGACCAGTCCGACGGTGCCTGGCTCGGGAGATTCCGGCAGCTCCTCGCGAGCGCCAAATACCGTTGTGGTGGAGAGCAGCCCGGGCAAGGAGGCCACCTTGACGGCGACCATCAGCAGCTGCGCCCACTCCTTGGTCGAATCAGGCCAACGGCCGGAGATGACGAATCCCTTCAAGGAGCCATGGGAATGGAAAGGGGCGACTTCGACAGCCCCGCTTGGCCCAACGTCCATATGACCCTCCGTACTGCTCGGGTCGGCCGTCCGGCAATATGCCGACGGGTCGATGGACTCAGGATGCGTCAGGCTGGGGATACCCGCAAGTGGACACGGCCAACCGGGCACGAACTGCAACAATGACAGGCTGCACGGTCCCCAAAAAATCGGGGCGCCGCGGCTTGCGCGACGCCCCGAGGCAAAGGTTGGAAGTCAGCCGGCGATGAGGCCCTTGGTCTTGGAAGTCGCCGCCGCGTAGCGGGATTGGACGTCCTCCCAGTTGACGACGTTCCAGAACGCCTTGGCGAAGTCGACCTTCACGTTCTTGTACTGCAAGTAGAAGGCGTGCTCCCACATGTCGAGCAGCAGCAGCGGAGTGATGCCGAGGGGGAAGTTGGACTGGTGGTCGTAGACCTGGAATATCAGCAGCTTCTCACCGAGATTGTCCCAGCCGAGGGCCGCCCAGCCGGACCCCTGCACAGTGGTCGCGGCCGCGTGGAACTGCGCGCGGAACTTGTCGAACGACCCGAACGCGTCGTCGATGGCGGCGGCGAGTTCGCCGGTTGGTTTGTCACCTCCGTTGGGGGACAGGTTCTTCCACCAGATCGTGTGGTTGACGTGGCCGGCAAGGTTGAACGCCAGGTTCTTTTCGTTCAACAAAACCGACGAGTGGTCGTCCTTGCTGCGCGCCTCCTCGAGCTTGGCGAGGGCGTCGTTGGCTCCCTTGACGTATGTGGCGTGGTGTTTGCTGTGGTGAAGCTCATTTATTTGCCCCGAGATGTGCGGCTCCAGCGCGCCGTAGTCCCAGTCCAAGTCCGGCAAAGTGTATTCAGCCACGAGACTCCTTCCATACGCGGTCGTTGACGACCTATCTTCTAGCACTCACGGGCAAGGGCTGCGCCGCGTGGTCACTTACCAGATCAACCCTGCTCCATGACTGCGCGCGCCGCAAGAACGTGCGCGGTGGGCGCGCACCCGGCGGGCGTCGAATTCAGACCAGAACGATGACGGCGAGCGCCGCCAGCAAAACCAAGGCGATCAGGCCGGCCCGCACCCCGGCGAGCAGGTAGGAGCGATTGCATATCGGGGAGGTGACGTACCACTGTGGCGACGACGGTGCCGACTGTGGCCCGAGCGGCTGCGTCGTCATCGGATGACCCCGGTCTGCATGTGCAATTCGCCCCCAGTGAGATGAGTCACAAACACCTTTGTGGTCGCGATCATAGCGCCATTCCAATCGGCGCGGAAATTGACTGGGTGTCGGGGCGCTGACCAGCACACAACCGCCCGGGTGCCGGCAGAACAGCTGCGCGCCGGGGGACCGCGTGTTTTGGCCCCGGGCCCGGCTTCGGCCCGGGGGCATCCCACTCGATGTCCCCCGATCGAGGGATGCTTAGCGCGGCGATGCGTTAGCTCAGACCCCCGCCAGCCTGTCGATCGTGGCCGTCGTTACCGCACTGTTATCCACAGTTACGGTGCCGTGATACGCGATGTTGCGGCGTCAGTGCCTCGCCCCCGCAAATGGCTATGTGGATAAACCTGTGGAAACTGTGGATAGCCGTTAGTAGCTGGCATCGCGAGGTGGCGGCCGGCTTCGCGCTTGTCGGCTTGCGATCGCCACTATCCTGGTCCGGTGATCCGCGTCAATGACGGGGGAGAGTGGCGTCAATGATCCACGTCGACGACGATGATGCCGGCGCAGCCGGGATCGAGGAGTGGCGTCAATGATCCAAGTGTGCTCCCAGTGCGGCACACGCTGGAACGTGCGTGACCGCCAGCGAGTGTGGTGTCCGCGCTGTCGCGGCACCCTGCTGGCCCCGTCGATGGAGATCCCGGCGCCTGATCCACGGTGGAATCAGCGTGCGGCCGCCCCCGCAGCCCGGCAGCGTTCAGCACCGCGTCTGCCACCGGGTTATCGGTGGATTGCCGTGCGTCCCGGCCCCCCACCACCGCCCCGACGTCGACGGCGCCCGCTGGGCCCCACCCCGCGATACGCCGTCATACCGCGATGGGGCCTGGCCGATCACGCCGGTCCGGTCGCGCCGGCGCCGCCGGCGACGGAAACTCCCCGGCCGTCGGTGCCGCGGGTACGCACAACCTTGTTCGCAACCCAGGTCGTGCTGGGCATCGCCACACTGGTGTACCTGGTCCGGTACCTGCTGCTGATCATCAACCGCAACACACTGCTCAATCCGTGGGTGGCCGGCGCGGCATTCTGGCTGGGCGTGTTGGTCGGCCTGGCCGCGATCGCCGCGGTGATCACGTGTGCGATCGCGCTGACCCAGTGGTTGATTGCCCGGAGGGCAGCCGCATTCGCGCATTACGGTTGGCCGGAGCCGCGGTCGGTCCGCGCGTTGTGGGCAGGCTGTCTGGTGCCGTTGGTGAACCTGGCCTGGGCGCCGGTTTACGTCATCGAGTTGGCCAACGTCGAAGAAGCCCTCCAACGGCTGCGCAAGCCGATCCTGGTCTGGTGGATTGTGTGGACCTTCAGCACCGCGGTGTCGGTCTTCGCTTGGTTCACCAGTCGGGCCCAAGACGCGCAGGGCATCGCCAACAACACCGTGACGATGATATTTGCCTACCTACTGGCGGCGGCCGGGGTCGCGACTGCCGGGCGGGTCTTCGAGGGGTTCGAGCGCAAACCGGTCGAACGGCCCGCCCGCCGCTGGGTGGTGGTCCCCGATGAGGGCGCCGCCGCGCCGGCATCCACCCCGGCAGTTGAGTTAAAGGGTGAGGACCCGGCAGCATAGTGGTATGACGCGGGCCGACGAGGTGCTCGCCCGGCACCCATTTGTGGTTGCGCACCGCGGCGCCTCGGCTGCTCGGCCGGAACACACCCTCGCCGCTTACGAACTCGCTCTCAAGGAAGGCGCCGACGGCGTCGAGTGCGATGTGCGCCTCACCCGCGACGGTCATCTGGTGTGTGTGCATGACCGCCGCCTGGACCGGACTTCGACCGGTGCCGGACTGGTCAGCACCATGACACTGGCGCAGCTGCGCGAACTGGAATACGGCTCGTGGCACGGCAGCTGGCGGCCCGACGGCGCCCACGGCGACAGCGGTCTGCTGACGCTCGACGCGCTGGTCGCGCTGGTCCTGGACTGGAACCGGCCGGTGAAGATTTTCATCGAAACCAAACACCCGGTGCGCTACGGCGCCCTGGTGGAAACCAAAGTCCTGGCGCTCCTGCAGCGCTTCGGCATTGCCACACCCGCGTCGGCGGACCTGTCGCGAGCAGTGGTCATGTCGTTTTCGGCGGCCGCGGTGTGGCGGGTGCGGCGGACCGCACCGCTGCTGCCCACCGTGCTGCTGGGCACGGCGGCCCGCTACCTGGCCAGCAGCGCGCCCACCGCTGTCGGCGCCACCGCGGTGGGGCTGTCGATCGCGGCCCTGCGCGAGCACCCCGAGCTCGTGGACCGCGCTGCGGCGAAGGGCCGGGCGTTGTACTGCTGGAACGTCGACCACTACGACGACGTCGCGTTCTGCCGTGAGGTCGGGGTGGCCTGGCTGGCCACCCGCCATCCCGGCCGGGTGAAGGCCTGGCTGGAGGACGGTTTGACGGGCGCGGGGATGGACTAAGCCGCCGGCGGCGGCTGGTCAGCGGCGAGCGCGTCGAACAACCGGGCGGCGGCGTCGTGATCCCACACCACCACCGACCCGGAGTCGCTTCCGCTGAATTCGCCGATCGGCACCGTCAGCGCCGTCGTCGAACCGTGCAGCGACCAGCCCAGCCGGACCAGATCCCAGGCGTGGTCGCCGGCGTCGACGGTCAGCGCGTCGGCAACCGCACGCGGCACCGCGTACCAGCGCCACGGATTGAGCCACACGGCGGGGCTGGCCGCGCGGTGCAGCAGGGCAGACATGAACGCTCGCTGGTTGGCCATCCGGTCGAGGTCGGCGCGCGGGGTGGCCCGGCTGCGGACATAGCCGAGCGCGCTGCGGCCATCGAAGGACTGGCACCCGGCCGGCAGGTCGATCCCGGCCAGCGGATCCTGGATCGATGCGGTCGGGCAGGCGGTGACCCCGCCGAGCGCATCGACGACAGCGGCGAACCCGCTGAACCCGATCTCGACGTAGTGGTCGAGCCGCAACCCGGTGGCCTGCTCGACGGTCTGCGCCAGCAACCGCGCACCGCCCATGGTGAAGGCGGCGTTGATCTTGTCGCGGCCGTAGCCGGGGATCGGCACGTAGGAGTCGCGCGGGATGGACACCATCGTGGTCGGGGTGTCTGACCCGAACGCGGGCACGTGCACCAGCAGGATGGTGTCGGTGCGGCCGTCGCCGATGTCGGCGCCGGTGCTCAGCGTCTCTTGCTGTTGCGCCGTCAAGCCTTGGCGGCTGTCCGATCCCACCAGCAGCCAGGTGGTGCCGCGCCCGGCGGCCGGGCGCCCGGGGTAGTCGCTCAGTACCGGCTGGCGATGCAGGGCGGTGTCCATCCACAGCGTCCCGCCCAGGATGCCGGCGGTCATCAACAGCACGACGATCACCAGAGTCAGCGAAATCACCTGCCCCCACGCGCGTTTGCGACGCCGTCGGGGCTTGGACGGTCGGGCCGGCGGTTGGCGCACGACCGGCCGGGGCGCCGGCGGCTGGGGGCGTTGCCGGGGCGGGTCGGTGGGGCGGCGGATCACCGGCGAAGGCTCGCCGAACGAGAGGTCGTCGCTCATCAGCGCAGCCACCCGAGATGTCCGGCCAGCAGCGCGTAGCCGACGAACGTCACCGTGTCGATCAACCCGTGGGCGATCACCAGTGGCCACAGTCGGCCAGTGCGCTGCCAGGCATACCCGAACACCAACCCCATGATCAGATTGCCCAGCCCGGCGGCGAACCCCTGGTAGAGGTGGTAGGCACCGCGCAGCACGCTGGAGCAGGCCAGCGCCGCCCACCGGCCCATGTTCAGCTGCCGGAGCCGGGTGATCAGATAGCCGACCACGACGATCTCCTCGGCCCACCCGTCGGCGAACGCGGCGGCCACCAGCATCGGTATTCGCCACCAGGTGTCGCTGAGGCTGGATGGGATCACCGAGGCGTTGATCCCGAGCATCCGGCCGGCCAGGTACAGCCCCAGGCCGGGCACCCCGATGAGGGCGGCCAAGCCGGCGGCACCGCCGAGATCGGCGCGCCAGTTCAACCGCCCCAACCCGATTCGCGCCGGTGTTAGGCCACTGCGCCACAGCAGGTACAGACCCAGTGCGCCCCAGGCGATCAGTTGCGCAACGGAAGCCGCGTTGAGCCCCAGGTCGATCAGGTCGAAATACGAGCGCCGCGGATTCAGCGGGATCTTCTGGCGGCTCAGGTCGCGCAGCACCGAATCGGCGAGCTGCAGTACGGCGCTGACGGCGCTGAGACCGAACGTGACGCCCAGTACGACAACGATCTCGATGCGCAGCTCACGTCGCTGCAACACCGCAGTCTCAGGCGAAGTCACCTCGACACGGTAACCGCCCGGGGCGGCGACCGATCAGGACTGCGGCCGCCATAGGCCGGTGACAGCACGGGTGAACGGGCAACCCATCAGCACCCGAATGGCCCGACTGAGGCCGGCCACGTCGTCGACCGGCTCCCGGAACGGCAGCCGGACGTCACGGTCACCGTCGGCGGCTTCGATACGCAGCCGCACGCCGTATCGGTCAAGTCCCAGCGGGCGTACGTCGCCGCGCCGCAGCCGCGTCGGCAGCTGCGACGCCAGTCTGGCGACGACGTCGCGATGCGCGGTGTCCAGGTGCTTGATCCAGCACGACTCGAGCGTGCAGAACGGGTCGGGCTGCGCCTCCAGCAGCGCCGCGACTGAAACGGTCTCGGCGCCGCTGGCATCGGTGACCACCACCGACTCGATCTCCAGCCGCAGCAGCATATAGCGCGGGTCGCCCTCGATGGCCGGGCCGGACGTCGCCGTCTGCACTTGCAGCAGAGCAGGATTCGGGTTTTCGCTGGCGATCAGGTCGAGCATGTCGCGCACCGCCCGCAACGGCACCTGCTGCAATCGGCCGCGGATCCACACCAGCGCGCGCACCGGCTCCCGCAGCGGCAGCGGCGCGTAGTCGGCCAGCTCCAGCACGGCCTGTGCCCCCGCGAGGCGCACGGTGGGATCAAGCGGAACCGCGACGGCGAATGAGCCATCGCCGAGCAGGTGGTACAGCGGCGTGGAGACCGGCTCGGCGCCCTCCACCGCGAGTAGCGCGCCGTTGGCCCGCAGGCAGGTGCTGCGGATTCGCTCTGCGGTCGTGGGGGCGGCGCGTTGGGCGACGGGCATCGATCACCTTTCGTCAAGTGAGGCAAGCCTAACTTAACTAAGTCGGATTGACCGGCGCAAGACCTAGCACCCGATAGGGTTTAAATCGTGGCTCGCATCGCGTATCTCGGTCCGGAAGGGACATTTACCGAGGCGGCGCTGCTTCGGATGGTCGACACCGGCCTGCTGCCCGAGCCTCGGTCGGACGACGTGACGCCGATCCCTGCCGACACCACCACGGCGGCACTGGACGCGGTCCGGGACGGCGGAGCCGACTATGCGTGCGTGCCGATCGAGAACTCGATCGACGGGTCGGTCACCCCCACTTTGGACAGCCTGGCGATCGGGTCGCCGGTGCAGGTGTTCGCGGAGATCACGCTGGACGTCGCGTTTTCCATCGTCGCCAAGCCCGGTCGGGGCCGCGACGAGGTGCACACCCTGGCCGCCTTCCCGGTTGCGGCCGCCCAGGTGCGGCGCTGGTTGGGCGAGAATATGCCAGGCGTAGAACTGCGCCCGGCGAACTCCAACGCCGAGGCGGCACAGCAAGTGGTGGATGGCACCGTGGACGCCGCGGTGAGCTCGCCGCTGGCCGCGGCCCATCGCGGGTTGGCGGCGCTGGCCGAGGGCGTCGTCGACGAACCCAACGCCTGCACGCGATTCGTTCTTGTCGGGCGCCCGGGCCCGCCCCCGCCGCGCACCGGTGCCGACCGGACCTCGGTGGTCTTGCGCATCGACAACACGCCGGGGGCGCTGGTGTCCGCGCTGTCCGAATTCGGGATGCGCGATATCGACCTGACCCGCATCGAATCCCGCCCCACCCGAACCGAACTGGGCACCTACATGTTCTTCCTGGATTGCGTCGGGCACATCGACGACGACGCGGTCGCCGAGGCACTCAAGGCGCTGCACCGCCGTTGCGCCGATGTGCGTTACTTGGGTTCCTGGCCGACGGGATCGGCCGCGGGCGCGCCGCCGCCCCAGCTGGACGAGGCAAACCGCTGGCTGGCCGGATTACAGGGTCGGCAACCATGAGCGGGCGCTTGATCCTGGTGCGCCACGGCCAGTCCTACGGCAACGTCGAGCGCCGGCTGGACACCCGACCGCCCGGCACCGAGCTGACGCCGCTGGGCCGCGACCAGGCGCGCACCTTCGCCCGCCACGGTGTGCGACGGCCCGGCCTGCTGATGCATTCGGTGGCGGTGCGGGCTGAGCAGACCGCCGCGGAAGTCGGCGCCCAGCTCGGAATATCCGGTCACGCCGTCGACGGCATCCACGAGGTTCAGGTCGGGGAGTTGGAGGACCGCAGCGACGACGACGCGGTCGCCGAATTCAACGCGATCTACAAACGCTGGCACCAGGGGGAGCGCCATGTGCCGTTGCCGGGCGGGGAGAGCGGCGAAGAGGTGCTCGACCGCTACGTGCCGGTGCTCACCGAACTGCGGATGCGCTACCTCGATTACGACAGCTGGCACAACGACATCGTCGTGGTCAGCCACGGCGCGGCGATCCGGCTGGCCGCGGCCGTCCTGGCCGGAGTCGACAGCAGCTTCGCATTGGACCATCACCTGGGCAACGCCGAGTCGGTGGTGCTGGTGCCGATCACCGACGGGCGGTGGAGCTGCGTGCAGTGGGGCGAGCAGTCCCCGCCGTTCTATCCGGAACCGAGCGCCACGCCGGTGGCCGACGCGGTGGAGTCGAGCACCGACCCGATGGGCTGACGCCCGCTCAGACGGCCAGCGCGATGGGCTCGGCGCATTGGCACCCGGCCACGTCGCAGTCGACGACGAACGCGTGCGCCATCAGCTCCGGGCCGGTGCAGCCGTCCTCGGTGCACTCCGCGCGGCGGGCCCAGTGGCGGATGAGGGTGCCGTGGCAATGCTCCAGACCTGCCCGACAATCGCGGCAGCCGGTGTCCCCCGTTTCCCCGGTTTCCATGGGCCCCGTTGTAGCACCGGGGCCCGACGAATCCGCGATGCCGCGCCGATAAAGCCCCGGATAACGCTAAGCCCAGCCCAATTCGTGCAGCCGGTCGTCGTCGATGCCGAAATGGTGGGCGATCTCGTGGATCACGGTGATCTTCACCTCCTCGACGACCTCGTCGTCGGAGTCGCAGATGTCCAGCAGCGCGTCGCGATAGATCGTGATGGTGTCCGGAAGCGATCCGCCGTAGTGGGAGTCGCGCTCGGTCAGCGCGACACCCTCATACAGCCCGAGCAGCTCGGCGTCTTCGGGATCGCGGTCGGCGACCAGGACCACGACGTTGTCCATGACGGCGGCCAGCTCGGGCGGGATCAGATCCAGCGCCTCGGAGACCAGCTCCTCGAACCGTTGCGGGTCCATCCGCACTGCCACCCGGCTAGCCTCCCGGTGGCGGGGCGGGCGGTGGTTCAGCCGGCGGCGGGGGCGTCCCTTATCCCC
>NZ_UEGW01000001.1:1222224-3471968 GCF_900417275.1 Mycobacterium shimoidei
CCAGGCCTCCGGTGGCGGCGCTCCGGGCTCCTGCTGGGCGGGAGCTGCCGGTTGCTGCTGGGCTGGCGGGCCTGCCGGCTGTTGCGGCAGGTGCTCGTTGCCCTGCCGCTGCTGCTGCTGTTGGCCGGTCGATCCGGTCGAGCCCGCCGTCGACGAACTCGACCCCCCGGAACTCGGCGCGGGCATCGGAATCGGCGGCAGGTTGAGCCGCTCCTGCGGGATGTCCGGCGGCGGGACCGGTGGCTGACCATTGATCAACAAGGGCCCCTTGGCGCTGTTGACCAGCGTGGCCCAGCCGCCGTTGCCCAGTGTGGCGCCGATGCTGCAGGCAACTTCGCGGCTGCCCGCCGACCAGCTCGGCAACGACAGGGTGCTGTAGATCAATGTCAGGGTGGTGCTGCGCAACTGGACCGGCGCCAGGTAGGCGTCCGTCAGCTTGGTGCAGGACTCTTTGATGAAGGCGTCCTGTTCCGGCTCGGGGGGCAGCGCCTCGGGAAACCTCGCGGCCACGTTGACCGTGCCGGTGACCTCCATCGCGTGCGGGGCGGCACAGTCGACCGGGACGTCGGTGGGCTGGTTGGTCGAGGAATCGATGCCCAGGCAGGTGCCGTCCGGCCACACCCGGGACTGGTCGAGGTCGGCGACCTTGCCTTTGAAGACCTGCTGTTGGTTGTCGGCGCCGGGCAACTGCAACCCGCACAGCATCCGGCGCTCACCGGCCTGCCGCCATGCCTTGTCACCGGACCACAGCATGCTGATGGTGAACTTGCTGTTCGGGTCGAACTTGGTGGCAAGATACCGGTGCACCGCCGATTCACACTGCTCCTGGCTGATTTGTTCGATGCGCGCCGCCGACGGCGGAGCAGCGTCCGGGCCGTACTCCGAGCCCGGGAAGGTCCGCATGTCGATGGACTCGGCGACCTCGAAGCGGTGCTCGTCCTTGCAGTCGACGATGGTGGCGGCCTCCGGCGACTTGTCCGGCCACATCAGGCAGTCGCCGCGACCGGCACGGTTGAACGCTTCGTTGCCCTTGGCTCCGGTAGCCGGCACCGGGTCGATGTAGCCGGCCAGCCGGCCGCCGTCGCCGATCGGGATGGCGGTGACGATTCCGGCGATGAGCAGTCCGCCCAGCGCGGTCAGCAGCAATGCGCGACGGGTAGCCGACGCGTGCAGGGTCCGGAGCCACCCGGACCGCGACGACCGGGATACCGGCTGGTCGGCGACCGGTTTGTCCTGCCCGGGTGCATCCAACATTGGGTCTATTCTGACAGGCCGCGCCGAGGGCTGTGACAAATGATGCGATTGTTGCTGCCGAGTCGGCGCCTCGGTGGCCGCCGTCCTGCGGCGTGGCGATCAAAAGTAGTGTTCTAGGCCGTGATCGACCTGAAGTTGCTGCGCGAAGACCCCGACGCCGTCCGTCGCTCCCAGATCAGCCGCGGCGAGGACCCCGCAATGGTCGATACGCTGCTGGCCGCCGACCGTCAGCGCAGGGCCGCGATCTCGGCGGCGGATTCGCTGCGCGCCGAGCAGAAGGCCGCCAGCAAAAAGGTGGGCGCCGCATCCGCCGACGAGCGCCCGGCCTTGCTGCAGCGCGCCAAGGAACTCGCCGAGGAGGTCAAGGCGGCCGAGGCTAAACAGGCCGACGCCGAGGCGGCGTTCACCGCGGCCTACCTGGCGCTCCCCAACGTCGTCCTCGACGGGGTGCCCGCCGGCGGGGAGGAGGACTTCGCCGTTCTGGACACCGTCGGGGAGCCGGCGGCGATCGAAAACCCCAGGGACCATCTAGAGCTCGGCGAGTCGTTGGGTCTGATCGACATGGAACGCGGGGCCAAGGTGTCCGGGTCGCGGTTCTACTTCTTGACCGGCCGCGGCGCGCTGCTGCAGCTGGGGCTGCTGCAGCTCGCGGTCCGGCTGGCCGTCGACAATGGCTTCACGTTGATGATCCCGCCGGTGCTGGTGCGCCCAGAAGTCATGTCGGGCACCGGATTCCTCGGCGCGCACGCCGAAGAGGTCTATCACCTCGAAGCCGACCACCTCTATCTCGTCGGTACCTCCGAGGTGCCGCTGGCCGGCTACCACGCCGACGAGATTCTCGACCTGTCCGCGGGACCGCTGCGCTACGCGGGCTGGTCGTCGTGTTTCCGCCGGGAAGCCGGCAGTCACGGCAAAGACACCCGCGGCATCATCCGCGTGCACCAGTTCGACAAGGTCGAGGCCTTCGTCTACTGCGTGCCCGACGACGCCGAAGCCGAGCATCAACGCCTGCTGGACTGGCAGCGCGAAATGCTGAGCCTGATCGAGGTGCCCTACCGCGTGATCGACGTCGCGGCAGGCGATCTCGGCTCGTCGGCGGCCCGCAAGTTCGACTGCGAGGCCTGGATCCCCACCCAGGGCACCTACCGTGAGCTGACCTCTACGTCGAACTGCACCACGTTTCAGGCGCGTCGGCTCGCCATCCGCTACCGCGACGCGGGCGGCAAGCCGCAGATCGCCGCCACACTCAACGGCACGCTGGCCACCACCCGCTGGCTGGTCGCCATCCTGGAAAACCATCAGCAGCCCGACGGCAGCGTGCGAGTGCCCGCAGCGCTGGTGCCCTTCGTCGGCACCGAGGTCCTCGAGCCTTAGGCCGCGGGGGAAAGCTCGTGCCGGTGCTGGCGCTCGACGGTGGCGAAGTAGAACGCGAACGCGAAGGCGAAACTGGTGAACAGGCTCGACACGAAATACAGCCACGGACGCCGTAGCCCACGCCGATACCCGTCGACGATGGTAAACAACGGCAGCAGAATCACATTCGCGATCGTGTAGTCCTGACTGGCCGAACCCGCCGCCGGATTGGTGAACATCAACCGGATGTAGTCCGACCAACTGCCCGGGCCCCAAATAGGATTGGCATTGCCGGCGGCGTACTCCCGGACGAACCGGATGTTGAAATACCAGCCCAAGATGATCGACGCGATACCGACCGCGTAGAACAGGCACTCCAGCGGCGAGAACCGCGGCCCCTGGGCAGGCCGCGCGAACACGGCCGGGTTGGACGCGACGATCCACCCGATCACCGTCAGTCCCAGGATTGCGTGCACCAGAAGTGAGACCATGCGGGGCAGTGTCGCCGGACCCGGATAGTTTTGTCAATATTGACAGAACTGGATGCGGTACTTTACGGGCATGGTCAGGCCGGCGCAGACGGCGCGCAGCGAGCGCACTCGCGAGGCGCTCATCCAGGCTGCGCTGGTGCGATTCTTGGCCCAGGGCGTGGAAGAAACCTCGGCCGAGCAAATCGCCTCGGACGCCGGCGTATCGCTGCGCACCTTCTATCGGCACTTCAGCTCCAAACACGACTTGCTGTTCGCCGACTACACCGGCCTGACCTGGTTTCGCGCGGCGCTGGACGCCAGGCCGGCCGACGAGCCGGTCATCGACTCGGTGCAGTCGGCCATCTTCGCGTTTCCCTACGACGTCGAAGCGGTGACGAAGATCGCCGCGCTGCGAGGCGCCGAGCTCGACCCGGACCGCATCGCCCGCCATATCCGCGATGTCCAGGCCGACTTCGCCGACTCCATCCACGCGCAGCTGCAACGCCGTAGCGGCCCGGCCGCGCAAAAACCGGATGCCCAGCTGCATTTCGCGGTGACCGCCCGGTGTATCGCGGCGGCTGTCTTCGGCGCCATGGAGGTATGGATGGAAGGCGACGACCGCTCGCTCGGTGAGCTGGCGCGGATGTGCCACGCGGCGCTGGAGTCCCTGCGCGCCGGTATCTCCGACACCTGGTCAGCGCCCGCAGTTTCGTCATAATTGACAAAACTTGGCGAAGCATGCCAGCCTGCACTCGGAGGGCGACATGGACTACGACGCGATCGTCATTGGTGCCGGGCACAACGGGCTGGCCGCCGCGGTGATGTTGCAGCGCGCCGGGCTGCGCACGCTGTGCCTGGAATCCAAGCTCTACGCCGGCGGGATGGCCTCCACGGTCGAGTTGTTCGACGGCTACCGGTTCGAGATCGCCGGGTCGGTGCAGTTCCCGACGGCGGCCGTGGTTGTCGAGGCGTTGGGTTTGGACACCCTGCCGACGATCGACCTGGACGTCATGTCGGTCGCGCTGCGCGGTGTGGGCGATGATCCGTTGATCCAGTACAGCGACCCGGTCAAGTTGTTCACCCACCTCAACGAGGTGCACGACGCCGACGCCGTCAACGGCATGGCCGGGCTGATGGCCTGGAGCCAGGCACCCACTCGGGCACTGGGCCGGTTCGACGCCGGCGCGCCGCCGAAGACTCTCGACGAGATGTACGCCTGCGCCACCAACGAATTCGAACGCTCGGCCATCGATGAGATGCTGTTCGGCTCGGTCACCGATGTGCTGGACCGCTATCTTCCCGACCGCGAAAAGCACGGCGCGCTGCGCGGCTCGATGACCGTGCTGGCCGTCAACACCCTCTATCGCGGGCCGGCCACCCCCGGCAGCGCCGCAGCGCTGGCGTTCGGGCTGGGCGTCCCCGACGGCGACACCATGCAGATGAAGAAGCTGCGCGGCGGGATCGGCGCGCTCACCGCGCATCTGTGCGACACGTTCACCAACCACGGCGGCGAAGTGCGGCTACGCACCAAGGTGACCGAGATTCTCGTCGACAACCGGAAGGTCAGCGGGGTGCGCACCGAGGCCGGCGACACCATCACCGCGCCGATCGTGGTCTCGGGCATCGCGCCCGACCTCACCGTCAACGAGCTCGTCGATTCGGCTGCGCTGCCGGCCGACATCCGGGAACGCTTTGCGCGCACCGACCACCGCGGCAGCTATCTGCAGATGCACTTCGCGCTGGACGAAGCGCCCAGCTTCGCCGCGCCGTACGAGGCGCTCAACGAGCCGGCCATGCAGGCATCGATCGGCCTGTTCTGCACGCCCGAAGACGTCCAGCAGCAGTGGGAGGACTGCCGGCGCGGCATCGTGCCGGCCGATCCGACGGTGGTGCTGCAGATTCCGTCGCAGAACGATCTCGACCTGGCACCCCCGGGCAAGCACGCCGCGTCGGCGTTCGCGCTGTGGTTCCCGATCGAAGGCGGCGTGGACTACGGTCAGGCGAAAGTCGAGATGGGCCAGCGGGTGATCGACAAGATCACCCGGCTGGCACCGAACTTCGAACGAAGCATCATCCGCCACACCACGTTCACACCCAGGCACATGGGTGTCATGTTCGGTGCTCCGGGCGGCGACTACTGCCACGGCCTGTTGAACCCCAACCAGATCGGCCCCAACCGCCCCGGCCCCCAAGGATTTCTCGGTCAGCCCATTCCTATCGACGGGTTGTATCTGGGCAGTGCGGGATGCCACGGCGGGCCGGGCATCACGTTCATCCCCGGCTACAACGCCGCCCGTCAGGCACTGGCCGACGCCGGGCGTTGAGATTGCGCGCAGGGTTGTTGATTCGCGGCAACCACGACACCGTGTGCAATCTCAACGGCTCAGTAGCTCGTCCAGCAATGCAGTGAACTCTTGCGGGTCGGCCGGCGTGAACGCGGGGCTGGGCCAGGTCCCCGGTACGTCCAGGGTGATCAACGTCGACTTGAACGGTCGGCGCACATCCAACGGCAGCCAGCGCCGCAGATCCGAAGTGCCCCAGAGGCGCAACCGGTGCGAAAACAGTCCCAGCGGCTCAGCCTTGTATCCGCGGACGGCGCTCAGCGGGATGACCTTCGAGGTACCCGACGGAAAGTGATAGCGGTGCAACGTGATTGCTTCCCGATCCAGTTGGACCAGGCCGTCGTCATACTGCTGCGTGCTCATAGGCGCCTACACCGAAGCTCGTGGCCACGCGCGGTGAGGCAGCGGCCGTCCTGTAGGTTCCACTGCCAGCCGTGCAGATTACACGTCAAGGTGTTGCCCTCCACCACACCGAACTTCGACAGGTCGGCCTTCAGGTGCGGACAGCGACGCTGAATCTCCCAGCCGTCCAACGTTATCGACGCCGTATCGTCGTGGGTTTCGGCGAACCAGCCGTCGGCGTACGCGATACGCTCGTCGGTCAGGCATTTGAAGAAGGTGTACAGGTACTCGTTGTAGCCGCCCACTCGCCACGCCTTGAACCGGGTGGACAAGAAGATGGTGTTGACCCAGTCGGGCTCATGGTCGCGCAGCACGGTACGCACCAGCTGCGGCGGGATCGCGAAGCCGTAGCGGAATTTCTCGTCGGGAACCGGTTCACGCACGGTGCGTTTCGGGAAGTCGAGGACGACGGTTTCCGCCCCCAACACCAGCTCGACGGGATAGCCGATCCCGTCGCAGACCTCGTCGCTGGCCAGCATGATCGGCTCGAGCGTTGCGCGCAGCGGCTCCAGAAGTGGTTCACCGGCCGCCGGCGCCCAACGCGCCTTCTCCGCCGCCAGCACCGGCGCCATCCGGGCGGCGTAGTCGGCGATATACGCCGCTTTGCCGGTCGTGAAGATCGCCTCGACCTGTTCCGTGGGCAGCGGGTGGAGCAATGAATCCAACTGGGCGCCAGTGAAATTCGCGGTCGAACCGGGCATCATCAACAGTCCGCGGTCATGGCCGTGGGTGCGCATCTGGTCGAGGAACACCATCTGGTCGGGGAAGATGTTGGCCGGATCGCCGTGGTCGTCGTTGAGGTGACGCAGCTCAGGGTCCAAGAAGCACGGCGGGCCGGCCGACGGGATCACCCAGGTGGCGTCGACCTGCGCGATGTATTGGCGGGCCCGATCCATCTGGCGCTGGCGCTTCTGGACGCCGAACACCTCCTTGGCCCGGGCAGGCATGTCGTAGACCATCGGGTACCAGATTGCGCCGGAGTACTGCAGCATGTGCACGTCGACGTGGCCGAATTCGGCGTGCAGCGGCTCTAAATCGACCGGCCGGGCGTCGTTCATGTTGAACGCCGTTGTCTCGCCGTCGAAGACCGCCAGCGCCGAGTCGCCGATCGGGCCGTCCGCGGGCGCTCGCAGCGAGATGATCATGATGTCCAGCTCGCCCTTGGGCCCGCTGACCCGGTGCTTCACCGAATCCGTCGTCTCGAAGAACCGGTGAAAACCCAGCTTGGTCAACTCGTCGCGCAAATCCGGGACCGGGAAATCCGGCAACAGCACCACGGCCTGCTTGTTCACATGCTCGGCGAGTAACTGCGCGTCGAAGTGATCCTTGTGCAGATGCGAGACATAGAGGTAGTCGCAGTCGCCGAGCGCGTCCCAGTCCAATGCGCTGTTGTCCGGAAACGGGAACCACGCGCCGAAGTAGGCCGGGTTGACCCACGGGTCGCACAGAATGCTGCCCGCCCGGGTCTCGATCCGGAAGCCGGCATGGCCGACGCTGGTGACCTGCATTGCCGCCCAAGCTTAGCGGGGGTCGGCTCGCCGGCCCGATTCCTTCGACGGCCCCCGACGCACTCCGGGCGCAAAAGTTTAGGGTTGAGGCCGTGGAGCCGGTATACGGAACGATCATCCAGCTTGCTCGCCTGGCCTGGCGGGTGCAGGGCTTACGCTTCACCGTCACCGGGGTCGAACATCTGCCCAGGACCGGCGGGGCCGTCATCGCGATCAACCACACCAGCTATTTCGACTTCACCTTCGCGGGCCTGCCCGCCTACCAGCAGGGCCTCGGCCGCAAAGTGCGATTCATGGCCAAGCAGGAGGTGTTCGACCACAAGATCTCCGGGCCGATCATGCGCGGCTGCCGCCACATCCCGGTCGACCGGGAAAACGGGGCTGCCTCGTTCGAGGCCGCCGTCGCAGCGCTGCACGCCGGGGAACTCGTCGGGGTCTACCCGGAGGCCACGATCAGCCGCAGTTTCGAAATCAAAGAGCTCAAGTCCGGTGCCGCGCGGATGGCGATCGCCGCCGACGTGCCGATCATCCCGCACATCGTGTGGGGCGCCCAGCGCATCTGGACCAAAGACCACCCGAAGAATCTGCTGCGTCCCAAAGTGCCGATCACAGTGGCCGTCGGCGAGCCGATCGAGCCGACGCTGCCGGCACCGGAGCTGACAACGTTGCTGCATTCCCGCATGCAGCATCTGCTCGAGCGGGCGCAAGACTCCTACGGGATTCATCCGCCCGGCGAGTACTGGGTACCGCACCGGCTGGGCGGCGGCGCTCCCACGTTGGCGCAGGCCGCTGTGCTGGATGCCGAGGAAGCCAGCCGGCGGGCGGCGGCCCGGGCCGCCCGTCGCTCCGACTCGGAGGCTGCACCGGAGTAGCGGGTATGGAACCGGTTTTCCGAACTCTCGAGATCGCCGCCAAGGCATTGGTGCGTCTCACCGGGACCGACATCACCTTTCAGAACCTCGAGAACATTCCCGCCACCGGCGGCGTGGTGATAGCGATCAACCACACCAGCTACGTGGATTGGCTGCCGGCCGGGCTTGCCGTGCATTACCGGGGCCGACGCATCCGCTACATGATCAAGGCCGAGATGCAGCAGGTGAAGGTGGTCAATTTCCTGATCAAGCACACCAAGACCATCCCGGTGGACCGGGCGGCCGGCAAACAGGCGTATGCCGTCGCGGTGCAACGGCTACGCGAGGGAGAAGTGGTCGGGTTGATGCCGGAGGCCACCATCAGCCGCAGCTTCGAGCTCAAGGAGTTCAAGACCGGCGCCGCCCGGATGGCGCTGGAGGCTCAGGTGCCGATCGTGCCGCTGATCGTGTGGGGCACGCAGCGCATCTGGACCAAAGACCATCCCAGAAACCTCGGGCGCAAGAAGATCCCGGTCACGGTGGCGGCCGGTCCGCCGCTCGCCCCGCGGGGCGGCGTCGAAGAACTCGAAACCGCGCTGCGCGACGAGATGACGTCGCTGTTGCACCGGGTGCAAGAGGAATATCCCCACCCCGAAGGGGCGTTCTGGGTACCACGCCGCCTGGGTGGCGGAGCACCCACGCTGGACGAGGCGAAAGTGCTCGAGGAAGCTGAACGGGCCGAACGGGCCCGAAAGCGTGGAGCATGAGCCCGGGTTCGGGCTGCCTAGACCACAGGAGATTGCCGTGACGTTGCCAGCGCTCATCGCTTGCGATGTCGACGGCACCCTGCTCACCGCCGACGAGAAGATCACCGCGCGTACCCGCAATGTCATCCACGCCGCGGTCGCTGCCGGCACGCGGTTCGTATTGGCCACCGGACGTCCGCCGCGCTGGGTGCAGCCGGTTGTCGACGAACTCGGCCTCGCACCGATGGCGGTCTGCGCCAACGGCGCTGTCATCTACGACCCGGCAACCGACCAGGTGGTCTCGGCGCGCACTCTCTCGGTCGATACGCTTGCACAGCTGGCGGAGATCGCCAGGCGCACCATTCCCGGGGTCGGGCTGGCCGTCGAACGGATCGGGCACAGCGCCCACGACACGGCGACACCGCAGTTCGTCAGCTCCCCGGGTTATGAACACGCCTGGCTCAACCCCGACAACACCGAGGTGTCCATCGAGGACTTGCTCAGCGCACCGGCGATCAAACTGCTGATCCGCAAGGCCGGGGCCAGCAGCGGCGACATGGCAGCCGAACTAGCCAAACATATTGACAGCCAAGGCGATATCACGTACTCCACCAACAACGGTCTGGTCGAGATTGTCCCGCAGGGCGTCAACAAGGCGACAGGTATCGCCGAGATTGCGCAGCCGTCAGGCATCGCCGACGACGACATGGTCGCGTTCGGGGATATGCCCAACGACGTGCCGATGCTGCTGCGGGCCGGTCACGGCGTCGCGATGGGCAACGCGCACCCCGACGCGATCGCCGCCGCCAACGAGATCACCGCACCCAACACCGACGACGGGGTGGCGCGGGTGTTGGAACGCTGGTGGCTGTCGTAGCGCTCGCCGGGATCAGGCGGCCGGGTGCACCGGTGAGAACCGCTCCAGCTGCACCGGGGGCCCGCTCGGCGACGGTGGCGGTAATTCCTGCGCGACGCCGTCGATGACCCGGGTGACGCGGCCGGTCTCGCGGTTGAAGTTCAACGTGCCGTGCTGGAAGTTCTGCGAAATCCATTGCGGCTCTTGGATTTCCCCGCTGGTCGGCAGTCCCAAAGCGCCACGCTCGTAGCCGAGCGCTGCCCAGGCGTCGTAGATGGCGCCGGTGAGCGGCTGGGCGCCGGTCACCGGCGACCAGTAGATAGCACCCTTGTCGAAGGTGGCATACCGGGCGTCACCGGCCGCGGTGGCCTCCGGCGACGTCGGCGCGCCCAGCGGGCTGTTCATACCGCCCATCGACTGCCACCGGGCATGGATCTCGCCACCCTGCAGTGCTGCCTCCAGATCCTGCGGCCCCGGTGGTTCATTGAATCTTGCTGCGATATCCCGAATTTCGTCCATCAGGGCGTACGCGACGTTGCCGGGGCAGTCGGTGGCGCCGACGTCGCGATGACTGAATATCGCGGGCAATGCCGGTGTTGCGCCGTCCGGGAAGTTGGTGTTGGGCCCGCCCGACGAGGTCAGCATCACGGTGCCGTGCGGGTCGACGTGGTCGATGCTCAGCCGCCAGCCGAGCAGCCGGCCCAGCGTGCGCAGCTGAATCGGCGTGGGTGGCTCGTCGTCGAAGTTGCCGATCATCGCCACCCCGAAGGTGTCGCGGTTGAATCCGCCGGTGTGTGATCCCTCGACCGCTCTGCTGAGCCCCCCGGCGCGGCCTTCGAACACCTGGCCGTACTTGTCGACCAGGGCGTTGTAGGCGATGTCGCACCAGCCCAGCGTTTGGGTGTGGTAGGCGTAGATCGACCGGACGATGTCCGCGGAATCCAGCGGCCCGTAGTCGTTGCTCTCCGCGGTGTGGTGGACCACTGCGCCGCGAATCCCGTTGTCGTACACCGAGGTTCCACATCGGAGGGATTCGTCTGCGCCCCACTGTTCGCGGCTGATGATGTGGGGTGGTTGGCCCGGCGCGATCACCGCCGCGGGCGGTGTCCACTGGTTGTCGGCCGGCGCCTGGGGCGGGGAGATCAGGACCGCCGAAATGTTCTGCGGCAGTGGCTTTTCGACCGTCGCCGGGCGGTAACCCAGTGCGGCCTCGGTCCGCCTCGCGACCGGCGGGGGTGTGGTCAGTGGTGCATCGGCCGGCCGGGTGACCGCGATCTGCACCGTCGTCGTCTTGCCGACAAAGACCGCGTCGGTGCCGTGCGGGCCGCCGTCGCTGGTCGAGCCCAGCGGCTCAGCGTCGTGCCAGGGACCCCAGGAGCCGTCGGCGCGCTTGGCGCGCAGCCGCGCCGAGGTGCCGGTCAGATCGCCGCCGGTGAGCGCCACCATGGAGAACGGTGTCGGCCGGCTGATTTCCCGGACCGATACACCTCCGCCCAGCCCGACCAGGGGCTGCTGGGTGAGTTGGGTGTCGCCGGGGCCGGCTGGCCGGTCTTCAGGCGCACTCGGCGTGAGTGCCCACGGCACGACGACGAGGGTCGCTGTGACGGCGGTGAACAGTATCGCCGGCGGGCGACGGCGGAGCGGCACGCACCGATGTTACTTATGTGACGTCTGTTGCTTATGATGCGACACGGCGCGGCGGTGGACTAGTTCACCGACCCGGCAACGGCACCGCAGAGTTGAGCCCGAAGGGGTGAGCCAACATCTGCGGTGCCGTTAGGGGACACAATCCAAATGTGCCGGGTCAGGCCGGATCAGGCCGGCGGAGGCGGTGGTGCCGGGACGGGCGCGGCGGCTGCCCCACCGTTGGCGGCGCCCTGCATGGCCTGCGCGATTGACGGCATCACCAAGCCCTTGAGCAGGTCGATAGCCTGGCTGGCACCGAGCTGGTTGGCGGCATTCATCACCTCACTGATGAGGCCGCCGCCGCCACTGGAGCTCGCCGCCGGCATCGCCCCCAACGAGGGGTCGCCGAGGATCGGGTAGGTGCCACCCAACCCGGGGTCCAATCCGATCGGCTCGCTGATCGGCATCTCGCCCGGAGAGGTGAGGCCCGGGCTGAGCAACGCCGGGTCCACACCCGTCGGGCTGGTCAGTCCTGGCGTGACTCCGGCCGGGCTGGTCAGCCCCGGGGTGGTCAGCGACGGGTCGGTGAGCCCGGGCGTGGTGGTGCCGGGCGTCGTGGCGCCGGGAATCGTGGTGCCCGGCATCGTGGTTCCCGGCGTAGCTCCCGGCGTGGTCAGGCCCGGTGTAGCACCCGGCGCGGTCAGGTCCGGGCTGGTGAGCGACGGGTCGGTCAGGCCCGGCGTGCCAGGTGTGGGCACACCCGGTGTGGTCAGGCCGGGTGTGGTCAGACCAGGTGTCGTGAGGCCGGGTGTGGTCAGGCCGGGTGTGGTCAGACCCGGCGTCGTGAGGCCGGGCGAGGTCAGACCCGGGCTGGTCAACCCCGGCGAGACCGTCGATGTGGTGCCGGTCAGGCTGGGCACCGGCGGCAGGTTGACCCCGAACTGTGACAGTCCCTGGGACAGCGCCGAGATCAGCTCGCCGGGCAGGTCGGTAATTTCCGCGGCTCGGACGAACTCGTGGTGCTCGGGAGCCGGTTTGGTGTCGGCCGTCAATTGGCAGACCGCGACATAAGCAAAAGGACTCGCGACCGCCAGAGCGGCGACTGCGCTCATGGCTGTCGAAAGCCTGCGTCGACGTCGGTTCGGCACGAAAGTCTCCTCAATGCGGACTTGGTGGTCCCCGTTCGCATGCCGGCGAAATGCGGCACGGTGCCTGGCGATCAGGCCACGTGATCGATGGTACTGATGTGAATAGTGTGATTAGAGTGACGATATGTAATCGTGAGCAGATCGCGACCTTTGTCACCTCGTGGCGACCCGTTCGCCGCGCACGGCGCGATACAGCCTCGCTCCCGGGCGCTGCGAAGCGGGCGGCGGCTGTCCGGTCGGATACCCTGTTCAACCGATGACCTCTCGTTTCGACCTCTTCGTCGTCGGCTCCGGGTTTTTCGGCTTGACGGTTGCCGAGCGCGTGGCGACCCAGCTCGGCAAGCGCGTGCTGGTGGTGGAGCGGCGCCCGCATATCGGCGGCAACGCGTACTCCGAGCGCGAGCCGCAGACCGGGATCGAGGTGCACAAATACGGTGCGCACCTGTTCCACACCTCCAACAGGCGGGTGTGGGACTACGTGCGGCAGTTCACCGAGTTCACCGGCTATCAGCACCGCGTGTTCGCCATGCACAACGGGCAGGCCTATCAGTTCCCGATGAATCTGGGTCTGGTGTCGCAGTTCTTCGGCAAGTACTTCTCACCCGATGAGGCCCGCCGGCTGATCGCCGAGCAGTCCGCCGAAATCGACACCGCCGAGGCCCGCAATCTCGAGGAGAAGGCGATCTCGCTGATCGGCCGGCCGCTCTACGAGGCGTTCGTCAAGGGTTACACCGCCAAGCAGTGGCAGACCGACCCCAAAGAGTTGCCGGCGGCCAACATCACCCGCTTGCCGGTGCGCTACACCTTCGACAACCGCTACTTCAACGACACCTACGAAGGCCTGCCGGTCAACGGCTACACCGCGTGGCTGGAAAACATGGCCGCCGACGAGCGCATCGAGGTCCGGCTCAACACCGATTGGTTCGAGGTGCGTGACCAGTTGCGCGCCGCCAGCCCGGACGCGCCGGTCGTCTACACGGGTCCGCTGGACCACTACTTCGACTACTCCGAAGGCCGGTTAGGCTGGCGCACTTTGGATTTCGAGGTAGAGGTGCTACCGACGGGCGACTTCCAAGGCACCTCGGTGATGAACTACAGCGATCTCGACGTGCCTTACACCCGCATACACGAGTTCCGCCACTTCCACCCCGAACGCGACTACCCCACCGACAAGACGGTGATCATGCGGGAATACTCGCGGTTCGCCGGCGACGACGACGAGCCCTACTATCCGATCAATACCGAGGCCGACCGCGCCGTGCTGGGCGCCTACCGGGCCAGGGCCAAGGCCGAGACGGCTTCGTCCAAGGTGCTTTTCGGCGGGCGGCTGGGTACCTATCAATATCTGGACATGCACATGGCCATCGCCAGCGCACTGAATATGTACGAGAACACCCTTGCGCCGCATCTGCGCGACGGTCTGCCGCTAGAGGAAAGGAGCGGCGCCAAATGAGCGCAGTGAGCCTGCTTGCTCGTGTGATCTTGCCCCGCCCAGGCGAGCCCCTGGACGTTCGCAAGCTCTACGTGGAAGAGTCGGTGACCAACGCGCGCCGCGCCCATCCGGCCACCCGCACGTCGCTGCAGATCGGCGCGGAGTCCGAGGTGTCGTTTGCGACCTACTTCAACGCGTTTCCGGCCAGCTACTGGCGACGCTGGACGACGCTGACCTCGGTGGTGCTGCGCGCCGAGTTGGCCGGCACCGGGCGCGTCGATATGTACCGCACCAAGGCCACCGGTGCGCGCATCTACATCGAAGGCCGCAACTTCGCCGGCAGCGCCGAGCAGCCCGAGGCCCTCGAATTCGAGGTGGACCTACAGCCGTTCGAGGACGGCGGGTGGATCTGGTTCGACATCACCAGCGACAGCGAGGTCGTGCTGCAAAGCGCAGGCTGGTACGCGCCGGTGCCGGCGCCGGGCGTGGCCAACATCGCGGTGGGCATCCCGACCTTCAACCGGCCCAGCGACTGCGTCAACGCGCTGCGGGACCTCACCTCGGATCCGTTGGTGGACAAGGTGATCGGTGCTGTGATCGTGCCCGACCAAGGCACCTCGAAGGTACGTGACCACCCGGAGTTCGCCGCAGCCGCCGCCGCGCTGGGCAACCGGCTGTCCGTTCACGACCAACCCAACCTGGGTGGCTCCGGCGGATACAGCCGGGTGATGTACGAGGCGCTGAAAAACACTGACTGCCAGCAGATCCTGTTCATGGATGATGACATCCGTATCGAGCCCGACACCATTTTGCGGGTGCTGGCCATGCACCGATTCGCCAAGTCGCCGATGCTGGTCGGCGGTCAGATGCTCAACCTGCAGGAGCCGTCGCACCTGCACATCATGGGTGAGGTGGTGGACCGGGACAACTTCATGTGGACCGCCGCGCCGCACACCGAGTACGACCACGACTTCGCCAAATTCCCGTTGAGCGACAACAACCTTCGCAGCAACCTGCTGCATCGGCGCATCGACGTCGACTACAACGGCTGGTGGACGTGCATGATCCCCCGCCAGGTCGCCGAGGAGCTGGGCCAGCCGCTGCCGTTGTTCATCAAATGGGACGACGCCGACTACGGGCTGCGTGCCGCCGAACACGGTTATCCGACCGTCACCCTGCCCGGCGCCGCGATCTGGCACATGGCGTGGAGCGACAAGGACGACGCCATCGACTGGCAGGCCTACTTCCATCTGCGTAACCGCTTGGTGGTCGCGGCCATGCACTGGGACGGAAACATCATGGGCCTGGTGCGCAGCCACCTCAAGGCGACACTGAAACACCTTGCCTGTCTGGAATATTCGACGGTAGCGATTCAAAACAAAGCCATCGACGATTTCCTGGCCGGCCCCGAACACATCTTCTCGATCCTGGAAAGTGCGCTGCCGGAGGTGCACCGCATCCGCAAGGAGTACCCGGACGCCGTCGTGCTGCCGGGGGCCGACGAGTTGCCGGCGCCGTCGCGGCGCAACCGGCAGATGCGTCCGCCGGTGCACCCGGTGGCCATCGGTTACCGGTTGGCCCGCGGAGCGTTGCACAACCTCACCAAGGCCGATCCGGAACATCACCACCGCCCGCAGCTGAACATCCCGACCCAGGACGCCCGGTGGTTCAAGCTGTGCACGCTCGACGGGGCCACCGTCACCACCGCCGACGGCCGCGGTGTGGTGTACCGCAAGCGTGACCGGGCGAAGATGTTCGGGTTGCTGTGGCAGTCGCTGCGCCGTCAGCGCAAGCTGGCCAGCCGCTTCGACGAGATGCGGCGGGTGTACCGCGAGGCGTTGCCGGTGCTGTCCAGCAAGCAGAAGTGGGAAAGCGTCCTTCTCGCTGTAGAAGGCCATGACTGAGCAACGCGCTCCCGCACGGGAGGCGCCGCCGGGTCGCGTCACCGCGCCACGCGGGGAACTGCGCGCCTTGGCGGCAATCCAATCGGCGCTGGCCGAGCGGCCCGGAATGCTGGGTTCGGCGCGCGGCCTGTCGTACTTCGGCGAACACAGCCTCGGCTGGCTGGCGGTGTCGGCGCTCGGTGCGCTGCTGCAGCCGCACCGGTGGCGGGCATGGCTTTTGGTGGGGGCCGGCGCGTTCACCGCGCACGCTGCCGCCGTGGTGATCAAGCGGGTGGTGCGCCGCGAGCGGCCACGCCATCCGGCGGTCGCCGTGCACGTCGGCACCCCGAGCCGGCTGAGCTTCCCGTCGGCGCACGCCACCTCCACCACCGCGGCGGCGCTGCTGCTGATGCGGGCCACCGGCTCGCGGCTGCCGGCGCTGCTGGTGCCGCCGATGGCGTTGTCTCGGATGCTGCTCGGCGTGCACTATCCCAGCGACGTGGCAGTCGGCGTGGGTGTCGGCGCGACCGTGGCAGCCGCCGCGGTCCGGCTAGACGGGCGGTTGTAAGGGGTGGCCGATGAGTGAGGACGTGGTGCCGGTGACCGGACCTCCGGCAAACCTGATCGTTGGCGTCGCCAAGGCGATCCGCCCACGGCAATGGGTGAAAAACGTGCTGGTGCTGGCGGCGCCGGTGGCCGCGCTGGGAACCGAGGTCCGCTACAACTACGTCGACGTGCTCGGCAAAGAAGCCGTCGCGTTCGTGGTGTTCTGTCTGGCCGCCTCGTCGGTCTATCTGATCAACGACGTCCGCGACGTGGAGGCCGATCGCGAGCACCCCACCAAGCGGTTCCGGCCGATCGCGGCCGGTGTGGTGCCTGAGTGGCTGGCCTACATGCTGGCGGCGATTCTCGGGGTGGCCTCACTCGTCATCGCCTGGTGGCTGACGCCGAACTTGGCGGTGGTGATGGCCGTCTATATCGGCATGCAGTTGGCGTACTGCTTCGGCCTCAAACACCAAGCGGTGATTGACATTTGCATCGTCTCATCGGCGTATTTGATCCGGGCCATCGCCGGCGGCGCGGCTGCCGATATTTTCCTGTCCCAATGGTTTCTGCTGATGGCGGCATTCGGGTCGCTGTTCATGGTCGCCGGCAAGCGCTACGCCGAACTGCAATTGGCCGAACGAACGGGTGCCAAGATCCGCAAGTCGCTGGAGAGCTACACCAGCACCTACCTGCGCTTCGTGTGGACGATGTCGGCGACCGCGCTGGTGGTCTGTTACGGGCTGTGGGCGTTCGAACGCGACCGCTACACCGGCACCTGGTTCGCGGTGTCGATAGTTCCGTTCACCATCGCGGTTCTGCGGTACGCGGTCGACGTCGACGGCGGGCTGGCAGGCGAACCCGAAGATATTGCGTTGCGCGACAGAGTCTTACAGCTTCTGGCGCTGACCTGGATTGGGACCGTTGGTGCTGCTGTTGCGTTCGGCTAGCACCGCCACGGCCTCACCCCGCCGACCCGTCCCCGTGCCGGCCCGCTCGTCATTCCCCTACGACACCACGGTGCGAGTCAGTCTGTGGGCCAGCGCGGCAATCGTCGCTGCGCTGTTCGGTTGGGGTGCCTGGCAACGCCGTTGGATCGCCGACGACGGACTGATCGTCTTGCGCACGGTGCGAAATCTGTTGGTCGGCAACGGTCCGGTGTTCAACGCCGGAGAGCGGGTGGAGGCGAACACGTCGGTGCTGTGGACCTATCTGATCTACGCCGGCAGCTGGCTTGCCGGGCCGATGCGGCTGGAGTACGTCGCGCTGGTGCTGGCGCTGGCGCTGAGTGTGCTCGGCGTCGTGCTGCTGATGCTGGGCACCGGGCGGCTATATGCGCCAAGCCTTTTGGGCCAACGCGCCATCATGCTGCCGGCCGGCGCGCTGGTCTACATCGCGGTGCCACCGGCGCGCGACTTCGCGACATCCGGTCTGGAGAACGGGCTGGTGCTGGCTTATCTGGGGCTGCTGTGGTGGATGATGGTCTGCTGGTCGCAGGCCTTGCGAACCCGACCGCCGGGCCGTTTGTTCACCGGTGCGCTGGCGTTCGTCGCGGGCTGCAGCGTCCTGGTGCGCCCCGAGCTGGCGCTGATCGGCGGCCTGGCGCTGATCATGATGCTGATCGCGGCGCGGACCTGGCGGCGGCGGGCGCTGATCGTGCTGGCCGGCGGCTTGCTTCCGGTGGGCTATCAGATCTTTCGGATGGGTTACTACGCGCTGTTGTTCCCCGCGACCGCGCTGGCCAAGGACGCCGCCGGCGACAAGTGGCCACAGGGGATGCGCTACCTGTCCAACTTCAACCGCCCCTACGCGCTGTGGGTGCCGGCGCTGCTGTTGCTGGTGCTGGGTTTGCTGCTGCTGACCTCCCGCGCCCGGTCCGTCTGGAATAGGCGCACCCCGCCGCGGGAATACGGGCCGCTGGCCCGCTTCGTGCAAAGCCCCGCCGCGGTGGTGGCGTTCATCATCGTCAGCGGCCTGCTTCAGGGTTTTTACTGGATCCGGCAAGGCGGCGACTTCATGCACGGCCGGGTGTTGCTGGTGCCGCTGTTTTGTTTGCTGGCACCGGTGGCGGTGGTGCCCGTCGTGTTTCCGGACGGATCACGCTTTACCCGGGAGACCGGTTATTGGCTGGCGGGCAGCGTCAGCGCGTTGTGGCTCGCGGTGGCCGGATGGTCGCTGTGGGCGGCCAATTCGCCCGGGATGGGTGACGACGCGACCCGCGTCACCTACTCGGGCATCGTCGACGAGCGGCGGTTCTACGCCCAGGCGACCGGGCATGCGCATCCACTCACCGCGGCCGACTACCTGGACTATCCGCGAATGCGTGCGGTTCTGGTGGCGATGAACAACACGCCGGAGGGCGCGCTGCTGCTGCCGTCGGGCGATTACGACCGGTGGGACTTGGTCCCGGTGATTCCGGAGCAGGCACCGCGCGGGCCGGACGAAAAGGGCCCGCACACAGTGTTTTTCACCAACCTGGGCATGCTGGGCATGAATGTCGGCCTGGACGTGCGGGTAATCGACCAGATCGGGTTGGCGAATCCGCTTGCCACGCATACCGACCGGCTGAAGTACGGCCGGATCGGTCACGACAAGAACTTGTTCCCGGACTGGGTGATCGCCGACGGCCCGTGGGTGAAGTGGTATCCGGGTGTTCCCGGCTACCTCGACGCCAAGTGGGTCGCCCAGGCGGAAGCGGCACTGAAATGTCCGGCGACCCAGGCGGTGCTCAACTCGGTTCGCGGGCCGATGGGCCCGCATCGGTTCGTCTCAAACCTGTTGCATTCCTATGAGTTCACCAAGTATCGGATCGACCGCGTTCCGCTCTACGACCTGGTCCGGTGTGGGCTCGAAATTCCCGAAGCCGGCGCCCCGGCGTACAACGGGATGCCGGCCGGCGGGCCGTAGCTGGTGTCGTGAGTCATCGCTGATCTCGCTTGCCGAACCCTAGTGACGATGGCGGCCCTCGTCCGATTTTGTGCATCGAAGAGACGGAGCGACGAATTCGATGTGAATTTTTTCCTCGCCGGCCTCGCCACTGTAACAGCCCACATCCCACGACGACAGCAACGCCGAAACCTCTCGCTCACCGGCAAAGAACGGTGCGCGGGCACATTCACCGACGCGGTGCAACCACGTTCTGCTGTGACGTCCAACACCCCTCGGCAGCCGCGTTTGTCGGTGGTCTCGATGAGAGGGTTGCCGACAAGGTGTGGTTGACTACACGGGCACTGCTGCGCCGCCCGCTGGGCACGTTGGACACAGCGCATGCAGTCCGACCCGAAACATGGGCCAACACAAGATGAGGATGAAGCACGGATGAAGCTTGTTGACAGAGTTCTCGGCGCGGCGAAGGGGATGCCGCGCCGACTCGCGTTGGGCGCCGCCGCGGCCGCCCTGCTGCCCGGGCTGATCGGCGTCGCCGGCGGTTCGGCGACCGCGGGAGCGTTTTCGCGGCCCGGTCTGCCGGTTGAGTACCTGCAGGTGCCGTCGGCGGCGATGGGGCGCGACATCAAGGTCCAGTTCCAAAGCGGCGGCGCCAACTCACCGGCGGTCTACCTGCTCGACGGTCTGCGTGCTCAGGACGACTTCAATGGCTGGGACATCAACACCCCGGCCTTCGAGTGGTACTACCAGTCCGGCCTGTCGATGGTTATGCCGGTCGGCGGGCAGTCCAGCTGGTACACCGACTGGTACAAGCCGGCGTGCGGCAAGGCCGGCTGCCTGACCTACAAGTGGGAGACCTTCCTCACCAGCGAGCTGCCGCAGTACCTGCAGGCCAACAGGCAGGTCAAGCCCACCGGCAGTGCCGCGGTCGGCCTGTCCATGGCCGGGGCGTCCGCGCTGAACCTGGCCAACTACCACCCGGACCAGTTCATCTACGCCGGCGCGATGTCCGGCCTGATGGACCCGTCGCAGGGGATGGGGCCGTCACTGATCGGCCTGGCGATGGGTGACGCCGGCGGCTACAAGGCCGCCGACATGTGGGGCCCGAAGGAAGACCCGGCGTGGGCGCGCAACGACCCGCTGCTCAACGTTGGTAAGACGATCGCCAACAACACCCGGCTGTGGATCTACTGCGGTAACGGCAAGCCGTCCGAGCTGGGTGGGGACAACCTGCCGGCGAAGTTCCTCGAGGGCTTCGTGCGGACCAGCAACATCAAGTTCCAGGACGCCTACAACGCCGGCGGCGGTCACAACGCGGTGTTCAACTTCCCGGAAAGCGGTACGCACAGCTGGGAGTACTGGGGCCAGCAGCTGAGCGCCATGAAGGAAGACCTGCAGCACACGCTGGGCGCCACGCCCGGTGGCAGCGCCGACACCGGCCAGTCCGCCCAGGGCAGCCAGGTCAACGCGGCCGGCCAGACCACCGGCGGCAGCCAGGGCACTCCGCAAGGCAGCGGCGGCACCCCGGTCGCTGCGGGCACCGGCCGCTAGCCGACACAACGACATGGCCGACGGCGGCGACCTCATGGTCGCCGCCGTCAGTCGTTCCATCTATCCCGTCGAGTGTGGTGTGATTCACTACGTTGCGGGCCGGGGCCCTGCACGGGGTTGATGAAGCGATACACGAGTGAGGTGGACATGAGGGGTCTGTCGACGCTGGCAAGGGTGCTGTTCGCTGCCGTGCTGACGGTCGCATCGGGAGTGGTGCTGGTAACGGGCGCCGGTGCGGCGCGCGCGGCGAACTACGAAAACCTGATGGTGCCGTCGGCCGCGATGGGCCGCGACATCCCGGTGGCCTTCCTGGCCGGCGGCCCGCACATGGTCGTGCTGCTGGACGCGTTCGATGCCCATCCAGAGCTCAGCAACTGGGTGACCGCGGGTAACGCCATGAACACGCTTGCCGGCAAGGGCATCTCGGTGGCGGCCCCGGCCGGTGGCGCCTACAGCATGTACACCAACTGGGAACAGGACGGCAGCAAGCAGTGGGACACCTTCTTGTCCAGCGAGCTGCCGGACTGGCTGGCCGCCAACAAGGGACTCGCCCCGAATGGCCACGCGGTCGTCGGCGCCGGCCAAGGCGGCTACGGCGCGATGGCACTGGCGTGCTTCCACCCCGACCGGTACGGCTATGCCGGTTCGATGTCGGGCATCCTGCGCCCGTCGGGCACCGACGAGAACGGCGCAATCACCGCCGGCATGGCGCAATTTGGCGGCGTCGACGCCTACGGCATGTGGGGCGCCCCGCAGCTCGGGCGGTGGAAGTGGCACGACCCGGACGAACACGCCGCGCTGCTGGCCGCCAACAACACCCGGGTATGGGTGTACGCCCCGCAGGGCGGCGCCAGTAACCCGGCCGCGGTGATCGGCCAGCAGGCCTGGGCCGCCGGTGACGGCCACTTCTTCTACCAGCAGTACCGCAACGTCGGCGGCCACAACGGGCACTTCGAGTTCCCGCAGGCCGACAACGGCTGGGGTTCGTGGTCCTCTCAGCTGGCGGTGATGTCCAGCGACATCGTCGGCGCCATTCGCTGACGCCGTCATCGGCGCCGGTGCCTTGCAGCCCGGTACCGTGAAGCAGGGTGCGACGGCCGCTGCACGGCCGTCGACTGCGAATGACTCTGCCAGCAGGAGACATGGTTAAAAAGGCTGCTAATGCGCGCCGTAGACGTCGCCGCATTCTGGGACTGATCGCGGCCGCGTCGGTCGCACTGGTCGTGGCGTTGGTGCTGCTTTTCGTGGTGATGTATCTGCGCCAGCCGAAAACGCCGCCCAGCGCGGTGCCGCCGAGCATCGTGCCGCCGACCAGCAGCCCGGCCCGCCCGCACAAGCCGCGACCGGCCTTCCAGGACGCCAGCTGCCCGGATGTGCAGCTGCTGTCGATTCCCGGCACCTGGGAGTCCTCGCCGCAGGACAATCCGCTGAACCCGGTCCAATTCCCGAACGCGTTGTTGCTCAACGTCACCCGGCCGCTCAGCGAGGAATTCGACAGCAGCCGGCTCGAGGATTACACGGTTCCCTACACGGCTGAGTTCCACAATCCGCTGTCCAACGACAAGCAGATGTCCTACAACGACAGCCGCAAAGAAGGCACCCGGGCGGCGGTCAAAGCGCTGACCGACATGAACGAAAGATGCCCGTTGACCAGCTATGTGTTGATCGGCTTTTCGCAGGGTGCGGTGATCGCCGGCGACATCGCCAGCGACATCGGAAACGGGCGCGGGCCGGTCGACGCTGACCTCGTGCTGGGTGTGACGTTGATCGCTGACGGTCGTCGCCAACCAGGTGTGGGCAAGGACATCGGGCCCAACCCGCCGGGCCAGGGCGCCGAGATCACCCTGCACGAGGTTCCGGTGCTGTCTGGCATGGGCCTGACGATGACCGGCCCGCGGCCCGGCGGCTTCGGTGACCTCAATGACCGGACCTACGAGATCTGCGGACAGGGCGACTTGATCTGTGCCGCACCGCAAGAGGCTTTCAGCATCGTCAACCTGCCCAAGACGCTGGACACTTTGGCCGGCGGCGCGGGGCAACCGGTGCATGCGCTGTACAACACCACCCAGTTCTGGAGCTTGGACGGCCAGCCGGCCACCGAGTGGACGCTGAACTGGGCCCGCGAGCTGATCAAGAACGCGCCGCATCCCAAGCACGGATGACCGACATAACGGTTCTGATAAGCGGTGCATTTTGATTTGGTCCGCAGCGCACTGACCCTTAACATTAAGAGATAACTAAGAAGGGCTCCGATCGGCCTGCCGGGTCGATGCGGTTGCGGTCGGCTGCGATCGTGTTTCTGTAGCATCTGTGAGGTTTGGCGCTCGCAACACACGGTGCAGGCAGGACACGCCGGCCGGGCCGGCGACCGACGTCCGGTGGAAAGCGTCCGCGGAGCTCGCACACTTAGCCCAAGACGCGTGGTTGACAGGAGACAGTGCCGATGGCGTACCACAACCCGTTCGTCGTGAACGGTGAGATCAGATTCCCCGAGAACGCCAATCTGGTTCGTCACGTCGAACGGTGGGCATCGCTGCGCGGCGATAAGCTCGCCTACCGTTTCCTGGACTTCTCCACTGAACGCGACGGCGTTGCCCGCGACATTTCCTGGGCGGAGTTCGGTGCTCGCAACCGCGCGATCGGCGCCCGCTTGCAGCAGGTCACCCAACCGGGCGACCGCATTGCCATCCTGTGCCCGCAAAACCTCGACTACCTGGTGGCGTTCTTCGGCATCTTGTACTCGGGGCGGATCGCGGTGCCGCTGTTCGACCCGGCCGAGCCCGGTCACGTGGGACGTCTGCACGCGGTGCTCGACGATTGCACCCCGTCGACGATCCTGACCACCAGCAGCTCGGCCGAAGGCGTCCGCAAGTTCTTCCGGTCCCGCCCGGCCAAGGAGCGGCCGCGTGTCGTCGCCGTCGACGCGGTGCCCAATGACGTCGCCTCCACCTGGGAAGAACCCACCAACCCCGACGTCGACACCATCGCCTATCTGCAGTACACCTCCGGCTCCACCCGGGTACCGACCGGCGTCGAGATCAGCCACCTGAACCTGGCCACCAATGTGGTCCAGGTGCTCAACGCCTTCGAAGGGGTCGAAGGCGACCGCGGCGTCACCTGGCTGCCGTTCTTCCACGACATGGGCCTGATCGCGATCATGCTCTCGCCGGTGCTCGGCTATTACTGCACCTTCATGACGCCGGCCGCCGTGGTGCGCCGGCCGATTCGCTGGATGCGCGCCCTCGCCGGCACCGAAGGCGACACGGGCCCGACCTATTCGGTTGCGCCCAACTTCGCCTACGAGCACGCCGCGGCTCGCGGATTGCCCAAGGACGACGAGCCGCCGCTGGATTTGTCCAACGTCAAGGCGCTGCTCAACGGCAGCGAGCCGATCTCGGTGTCGTCGATGCGCAAGTTCACCGAAGCGTTCAAGCCGTACGGCCTGCAGGAAAAGGTGATGAAGCCGTGCTACGGCCTGGCCGAGGCGACGCTGTTCGTGTCGATCACCCCGATGGACGAGGCGCCCACCATCATCTACGTCGACCGGGAGGCGTTGAACAACCACCGGTTCGTCGAGGTCGACAAGGATGCGCCGAGCGCCGTCACCCAGGTTGCTGCCGGCCAAGTCGGTGTCGACGAGTGGGCGGTGATCGTCGACGCCGACACCGCCAGCGAGTTGCCCGACGGCCACATCGGCGAGATCTGGTTGCACGGCAAGAACATGGGTCTGGGCTACTGGAAGCGCGACCAGGAGACCCAGGAGACCTTCAAGAACATCCTCAAGTCGCGGACCAGCCCATCGCACGCCGAGGGTGCTCCCGACGACGGGCTGTGGGTGCGCACCGGCGACTACGGCACCTACTACAAGGGCAACCTCTACATCACCGGCCGGGTGAAGGATCTCGTCATCATCGACGGACGCAACCACTACCCGCAGGACCTGGAGTACTCGGCGCAGGAAGCCACCCGCGCGCTGCGCACCGGCTTTGTGGCCGCGTTCTCGGTGCCGTTGAACCAGTTGCCGCAGGCGGTCTTTGACAATCCACACGCCGGCCTGAAGTACGACCCGGACGACACCTCCGAGCAGTTGGTGATCGTCGGTGAGCGCGCGCCGGGTGCGCACAAGCTGGACTACCAGCCCATCGCCGACGACATCCGCGCGGCCATCGCCGTGCGACACGGGGTGACGGTGCGCGACGTGTTGCTGGTGCAAGCCGGCTCGGTGCCGCGCACGTCCAGCGGCAAGATCGGGCGTCGTGCCTGCCGGGCCGCCTACATCGACGGAACCCTGCGCAGCGGGGTCGCGGCCCCCAACGCCTTCCCCGACCGAGCCGACTGACCCCGACGACTATGACTGATACAGAAGCTCCTGCCGACGCCCCTGCCAAGTCGGCTCGTACCGACATGACTGTCGCCGAAGTGCGCCAGTGGATGCGCGAGTGGATCGCCAAAGCCACTGGGCAGTCGCCGGACGCGATCGACGAGGCCACCCCGATGGTGGAACTGGGTCTGTCGTCGCGCGACGCGGTGGCGATGGCCGCCGACATCGAGGACCGCACCGGCGTCACGGTGTCGATCGCGGCCGCCTTCGAGCATCCGACCATCGAGACGCTGTCCACCTGGATCGTCGAGGGCGACCCCGAAGTCGCCGGCGACGAGGCCGACGACATCGACTGGACGCGAAGCGGTCCGGTGGACCGCGTCGACATCGCGGTGGTGGGCGTGTCCACCCGGTTGCCCGGCGACATGAACACTCCGGAGGAGACCTGGCAGGCGCTGCTGGAAGGCCGCGACGCGATCACCGACCTGCCCGAGGGCCGCTGGTCGGAGTTCATGGCCGAGCCGCGGCTGGCCGAGCGGATCAAAAAGGCCCGCACCCGCGGCGGTTATCTGAAGGACATCAAGGGTTTCGACTCGGAGTTCTTCGCGCTGTCCAAGACCGAAGCCGACAACATCGACCCGCAGCAGCGGATGGCGCTGGAGCTGACCTGGGAGGCGCTCGAGCACGCCCGCATTCCGGCGTCGAGCCTGCGCGGCGGATCCGTCGGCGTGTATATCGGTACCTCGGTCAACGACTACAGCTTCCTGGCGATGTCGGACCCGACCGTCGCGCACCCGTACGCGATCACCGGTACGGCAAGTTCGATTGTCGCCAACCGGGTTTCGTACTTCTATGACTTCCACGGTCCGTCGGTGGCGGTGGACACCGCGTGTTCGAGCTCGCTGGTCGCCACGCACCAGGCCGTGCAGGCGCTGCGCAGCGGTGAATGCGACGTCGCGCTGGCCGGCGGCGTCAACGCGCTGATCACCCCGGCGGTCACCCTCGGTTTCGACGAGATCGGTGAGGTGTTGGCGCCGGACGGCCGGATCAAGTCGTTCTCCGCCGACGCCGACGGCTACACCCGCTCGGAGGGCGGCGCCATGCTGGTGCTCAAGCGGGTCGACGACGCCCGCCGCGACGGCGACCAGATTCTGGCGGTGATCGCCGGCAGCGCGGTCAACCACGACGGCCGGTCCAACGGCCTGATTGCGCCCAACCCCGACGCCCAGGCCGACGTGCTGCGCCGCGCCTACAAGGACGCCGGCATCAACCCGCGCACCGTCGACTACATCGAAGCCCACGGCACCGGAACGGTTCTCGGCGACCCGATCGAGGCCCAGGCGCTGGGCCGGGTGGTCGGCCGCGGCCGGCCGGCCGACAAGCCGGCCCTGCTCGGCGCGATCAAAACCAACGTCGGACACATGGAGTCGGCGGCCGGCGCGGCCAGCCTGGTCAAGACGGTGCTTGCGCTGCAGCACGACAAGCTGCCGCCGTCGATCAACTACGCCGGGCCCAACCCCTACATCGACTTCGACACCGCGCATCTGAAAGTCCTTGACACGGTGGCCGACTGGCCACGCTACGGCGGCTACGCGGTGGCCGGGGTGTCGAGCTTCGGCTTCGGCGGCGCCAACGCGCATGTGGTGTTGCGCGAGGTGCTGCCGCGTGACGTCGTCGAACGCGAGGCCGAGCCGGAGCCGCAAGCTCAGCCTGCCGAAACTCCTGCCGAGCAGCACGACGGGCACGTCCGCTTCGACGAGTACGGCGAGTTCGCCGAATCCGGGGATGACGAGCACGCGCCGGTGGCCGCGGAGCCGGAATACGAACTGCCCGGCATGACCGAGGAAGCCAAGCGGCTCAAAGAGGCCGCGCTGAAAGAGCTTGCCGAGCAAGAGGCTCCGGCCCCATTAGTGCCGCTGGCCGTGTCGGCGTTCTTGACGTCCCGCAAGAAGGCCGCCGCCGCCGAGCTGGCCGATTGGATGGAAAGCCCTGAGGGACAGGCATCGTCGCTGGAGTCGATCGGCCGGGCGCTGTCGCGGCGCAACCACGGCCGCTCGCGTTCGGTGGTGCTGGCCCGTGACCACGAGGAAGCGATCAAGGGCCTGCGCGCCATCGCCGAAGGCAAGCAGAGACCCAACGTGTTCTCCGCCGACGGGCCGGTGGCCAACGGCCCGGTGTGGGTGCTGGCCGGCTTCGGCGCCCAGCACCGCAAGATGGGCAAGAACCTGTATCTGCGCGATCCGATCTTCGCCGAGTGGATCGACAAGATCGACGCGCTGATCCAAGACGAGCGCGGGGTCTCGATTCTCGAGATGATCCTCGACGACTCGGTGGACTACACCGACGACACCGTCGAATACCCCATCGAAGCCGTCCAGCTGGTGATCTTCGCCATCCAGATCGCGCTCGGCGAGCTGCTCAAAGCGCACGGCGCCAAACCCGCTGCGGTGATCGGCCAGTCGCTGGGCGAGCCGGGCGCCGCGTACTTCGCCGGCGGCCTCTCGCTGCGCGACACCGTCCGGATCATCGTCCCGCGCGCCCGGCTGATGGGCGAGGGCGAGGCGATGCTGTTCGGCGAGTACATCCGGCTGATGGCGCTGGTGGAGTACTCCGCCGACGAGATCAAGACGGTCTTCGCCGACTTCCCCGATCTGGAGGTCTGCGTCTACGCCGCGCCGACCCAGACCGTGATCGGCGGGCCGCCCGAACAGGTCGACGCGATCATCGCCCGCTGTGAAGCCGAGGGCCGGTTCGCCCGCAAGTTCCAAACCAAGGGCGCCAGCCACACCGCGCAGATGGATCCGCTGCTGGGCGAGTTCACCGCGGAGCTGCAGGGCATCGAGCCCATGCCGCTGCAGTGCGGCTACTTCTCCACCGTGCACGACGGCAGCTACATCCGGCCGGGCGGTGAGCCGATCCACGACGTGGATTACTGGAAGAAGGGTCTGCGGCACTCGGTCTACTTCACCCAGGGTGTGCGCAACGCCGTCGACGCCGGACACACCACGTTCTTGGAGCTCGCGCCCAACCCGGTGGCGCTGATGCAGGTGGGGTTGACCACCGCTGCCGCGGGATTGCCTGACGCGCAACTGATTGCGACCTTGGCCCGTAAGCAAGACGACGTCGACGCGATGACCACGGCGATGGCCCAGCTGTTCGTCTACGGCCACGACCTCGACATCTGGACACTGTTCAGCCGCGCGAGCGGTCCCGAGGACTACGCCAACATCCCGCCGACCCGGTTCCGCCGCAAGGAGCACTGGCTCGACGCGCACTTCGCCGGCGACGGGTCGGTGATCATGCCCGGCACCCACGTCGCGATGCCCGACGGCCGCCACGTTTGGGAGTACGCGCCGCGTGGTGAAACCGATCTGGCTGCGCTGGTGAAGGCCGCGGCGTCGCAAGTGCTTTCGGATGCGCAGCTGGTCGCTTCGGAGCAGCGGGCGGTGCCCGCCGACGGCGCCCGGCTGGTGACCACGCTGACCCGGCACCCCGGCGGGGCGTCGGTCCAGGTGCACGCCCGCATCGACGAGTCCTTCACGCTGGTCTACGACGCGCTGGTGTCGCGGTCCGGGCAGGCGGCGGTGTTGCCTACGGCCGTCGGCGCCGGTGCGGCCGTCGCCGCGCCCGTCACCGCGGCACCGACGCAGGCCCCGGCCGCCGAGGAAGCCTCCGAAGCCGACGAGCCGGTGCAGGACAGCCTCACTGCCCGCCAGGTAGGCGGATTGCAGCGCTGGTCACCGGATTCCGGCGAGACGGTGCGCGAGCGGCTGGCCACCATCGTGTCGATGGCGATGGGCTACGAGCCCGAAGACCTGCCGTGGGAGGTGCCGCTGATCGAACTCGGGCTGGACTCGATGATGGCAGTGCGGATCAAGAACCGCGTCGAGTACGACTTCGACCTGCCACCAATCCAATTGCAGGCGGTGCGCGACGCCAACCTCTACAACGTCGAGGAACTGATCAAGTACGCGCTCGAGCATCGCGACGAGGTGCAGGCTCTGCACGAGCACCAGAAGACTAAGACCGCCGAGGAGATCGCCAAGGAGCAGGCGGCGCTGTTGTCCGGCGCTACGCCGGCCAGCGTGGCCGCGCCCGCGCCTGACCCGCAAGCACCACCGGCCTCCGACGTGCCGATCCCGCCGCCGCCGACCAACCCGGAAGGCCCGGCGGCGCAACCGAATCTGGCAGCGGCCGCTCAGGCGCTCAACCAGCAGGCCATCACCGAGGCGTTGGGTGCCGACGTACCGCCACGTGATGCCGCCGAGCGAGTCACGTTCGCCACCTGGGCGATCGTCACCGGCAAGTCCCCGGGTGGCATCTTCAACCCGCTGCCCAAGCTCGACGACGCCGCCGCGGAGAAGATGGCGCAGCGGCTTTCCGAACGCGCCGGTGGCACCATCACCGCCGACGACGTCAAGGCCGCCGACACCATCGAGACGTTGGCGAGCACCGTGCGTGAGTATCTTGAGGCCGGGCAGGTCGACGGGTTCGTGCGCACCCTGCGGGCCAGACCGGAAGGTTCCACCAAGCCACCGGTGTTCGTCTTCCACCCCGCCGGCGGCTCGACGGTGGTGTACGAGCCGCTGCTCAACCGGTTGCCGGCGGACACTCCGATGTACGGCTTCGAGCGCGTCGAGGGCACCATCGAAGAGCGGGCCCGCCAATACCTGCCCAAACTGCGTGAGATGCAGGGCGACGGGCCGTTCATCCTGGTCGGCTGGTCGCTGGGCGGGGTGTTGGCCTACGCCTGCGCGATCGGGCTCAAACAAGAGGGCTGCGACGTGCCGTTCGTCGGGCTGATCGACACCGTGCGCGCAGGTGAGGAGATCCCGCAGACCAAGGAGGAGATCCGCAAGCGCTGGGAGCGCTACGCCCGCTTCGCCGAGCGGACCTTTAACGTCGAGATCCCCGAAATCCCTTACGAGCAGCTGGAACAACTCGACGACGAGGGTCAGGTGCGGTTGGTGCTGGAGGCCGTCAAGCAAAGCGGCGTGCAGATCCCCGGCGGGATCATCGAACACCAGCGCACGTCGTATCTGGACAACCGGGCCATCGACACCGCCCAAATCCAGCCCTACGACGGCCATGTCACCCTCTACATGGCCGACCGCTACCACGACGACGCGATCATGTTCGAACCGCGCTACGCCACCCGCAAACCCGACGGCGGCTGGGGCGAGTACGTGTCGGACTTGGAGATCGTGCCGATCGGCGGCGAGCACATCCAGGCCATCGACGAGCCGATCATCGCCAAGGTCGGCGCTCATATGACGCAGGCGCTCAACAAGATCCAAGGCGAGAGCGAGAGTAAGTGACCACCAAGACCACCGCGGAGCTGCTGGCCGAACTGCACGAAAAGCTGGAACTGGCCAAAGAACCCGGTGATCCCAAGGCCATCGCTCGGCGGGACAAGAAGGGCATCCCGAGCGCCCGCGCCCGCATCCATGCGCTGGTCGACCCGGGCAGCTTCCTGGAGATCGGCGCGCTGTGCAAGACACCCGGTGACCCCAACGCGCTCTACGGCGACGGGGTCGTCACCGGGCACGCCCGCATCAACGGCCGGCCGGTGGCGGTGTTCAGCCACGACCAGACCGTGTTTCAGGGTTCCGTCGGCGAGATGTTCGGCCGCAAGGTCGCCAAGCTGATGGAATGGTGCGCGATGGTCGGCTGCCCGATCATCGGCATCAACGACTCCGCTGGCGCCCGAATCCAGGACGCGGTCACCTCGCTGGCCTGGTACGCCGAGCTGGGCCGCCGCCACGAGCTGCTGCGCGGCCTGGTGCCGGAGATCTCGATCATTTTGGGCAAATGCGCCGGGGGAGCGGTGTATTCGCCGATCCAGACCGACCTGGTGGTGGCGGTGCGCGGGCAGGGCTACATGTTCGTCACCGGGCCCGACGTCATCAAGGACGTCACCGGCGAGGACGTCACCCTCGACGAGCTCGGCGGCGCCGACGCGCAGGCCCGCTACGGCAACATCGATCAGGTCGTCGAGGACGAGGCCGCGGCGTTCCAGTATGTTCGCGACTATCTGAGCTTCCTGCCGGCCAACACTTTCGACGACCCGCCGATCGTCAACCCCGGTCTGGAACCGGAAATCACGCCGAGCGATCTGGAGCTCGACTCGATCGTGCCGGACAACGACAACACCGCCTACGACATGCACGAGATTCTGCTGCGGATCTTCGACGACGGCGATGTCTTCGACGTCGCCGCGCAGCGCGGCCAGGCGATCATCACCGCGTTCGCGAGGGTCGACGGCCATCCGGTCGGCGTGATCGCCAACCAGCCGATGCACTTGTCCGGCTCGATCGACAACGAGGCGTCCGACAAGGCCGCCGGATTCATCCGGTTCTGCGACTCCTACAACCTGCCACTGGTTTTCGTGGTCGACACCCCGGGCTTCCTGCCCGGCGTCGAGCAGGAAAAGGGCGGCATCATCAAACGCGGTGGCCGGTTCCTCAACGCCGTCGTGGAAGCCGACGTGCCGAAGGTGACGATCACCATCCGCAAGTCTTACGGCGGCGCGTACGCGGTGATGGGCTCCAAGCAGCTGTCCGCCGACCTGAACTTCGCCTGGCCGACCGCGCGCATCGCGGTGATCGGCGCCGACGGGGCCGCGCAGCTGCTGATGAAACGTTTCCCCGACCCGAATGCGCCCGAGGCACAGGAGGTCAAGCGGCAATTCATCGAGGGCTACAACCTGAATATGGCGATCCCGTGGATTGCCGCCGAGCGTGGCTACATCGACGGGGTGATCCAGCCGCACGAAACTCGTCTGCTGCTACGCAAGTCGTTGAAGCTGTTGCGCGACAAGCAAAAACTCGACCGAGTCCAGCGCAAGCACGGCCTCACCCCGATCTAGTTTTCTCTCTTTTTGGCGCGAGCGGGCGCCCTCGTTGTCGGCGAGCGGGCGTGTTTGTACGCGACACGCCGGGTAACTGCGTACAACTGCGCCCGCTCGCGGGAAGGGGAGGGGCACGCCGTCTGTCATGCATCCGTGCCGTGGGCTACTTTGTTGACTACTTCGACATATCGTTTGAAACGGACATCCTCAGGGACACTGGCCAGGGTTCGCGCGATGTCGGCGAACTCGGCAAAACTGTCCGCCCATGCGCCCAAATTCTTTTTGAGGTCGGCGGATGACACCAAACCCCCGTGACGGCTTTTGTCGCCGAGAGCGGTCTAACCTTCGGGATCCTCGGGCCGGCCCCCCTGCATAGCCGCGGCATTGTCGGACTGGCCCACCGACTGCCATTCGCGGGCTACATCAGCGACGACTTGACAGCCCGACGCCGAATGGGCCGTCGATTCATTCTGTCGTGAAATCAATAGCGCGGCAACCACACCCGATGCGACGGTGGAGCTGATCTGGACGGTCGGCCGTGGCTACTTCGTCTGCTTATCGCCAGGGGCGGTCAGTCTGACGGATTGTTCTGAAACCCGCCGGTCAGCGCCGGGTCACATCGTTTGAGTGCGTCGAGCGCGCGGGTTGCGAACGACTTGTATGCGCCGTAGCCGTCTATTCGCTTGGTAAAGGGCACGGGTATGAAGTATGAACGAGATTGTCGCCAAGTCCATTTGACGAGGTGAGTCGAGACTGACGTGGATCCGGCGCCGTCTGGATGCAGCGTGACGCGAAACGACAGCGGATTCGGGAGCGTGTAAGCGGTGAAGTGCAATTGCCCGGGCTGGGAACCGGTGAGTTGGACGTTGGACGCCGCGCTTTGTTCGGTGCTGGCAAGGTCGGTGATGATCTGGGCAGCCTCGGCGGCTGGGATTCGGGTCTGTAGTCGTAGGCCCGCGCTCTCGTGGTAGCCGTGTCGGAGGAATATCGCCCAGCAGGCGGCGATCATCAACAGCCCGAAAACCTTTGCTTGCTGGCCACCAGCGACGACTATGAGCGAACCGACTAAAATGCCGATCCCGCCGGCAAGTGTCTTGACATTGTGAGGATTTAAAAGTAATTGGCCATAGGTTTTGCTGCCGGTGTTGTTTCCGGGCCATGGCACACGTGAGCTGCCGTCGCTTGCTGCGGAGTACATTCCTTGCATTGCGTCGCGTTCATCGTTGCGGCCGGGGCCCATAGGTTGCGGTCTGTCAGCCGTGACCCCTTGTCTGCCAATATTCGTTAGTTCCCCACGAGGCGTCGGCGAATCATCGATCCAGAACTGCCACCCCGGCGGTGCGGGCGGCCAGGATGGGTCGGGTTTCCAGCTTGGGTCCGGTGACCAGCCTGGTGGAGGAGGTGGCCAATTCGGTGGTGGATTGAATCGAGCTGTCACCGGAGCGCTTCTGTTGAAAGGGTCGTTCGTCGGAGGTGATACGTTGGGGGAGCTGCGCGGGGTCGGTCGTGGTTGTCGCATTAGTTGTTGCACCGATGGCGGCCAAGAGGTCTGCTTCTCCGCCAGAATCCTCGCTGCGAAAAGTAGGGCAGCTCCGATTGCGAAGTACACTGCAGCCCTAGCTAGTTGGGATCCGAAAGTACTGGTGGTGGATGTTTGTCCCGTGTCGATGTCGATCGACATCGTCTCCTGCCATCCCTCGACCTTCAGAATCCAGAGACCGGGGATGAAAACGAGCATGCCGAGGATCGCTGCTGCAGTTGCCGGCGTCAGCTCAAATTTCTGTCCAGCTGGACGATTACGAGTCATTGTTCGCCTGAATAGTTTGTAGACGAGGTAGGCCACCAACGCCCATATTCCGATACCGATCAAAACGCCCATTACCGCTCCCGTCTTTGGTGCGCCGAGCTTCTACGCGTCAATGACTCTGCCTAGCAGGTGAATTCAGCTCACGTATCGCAGCCGATGCCGTAATCGCAAAAGGTAAGGTCGGCGAGGATGCTGCGCCAAGTTCAACTGACGTATCGGCGGACGCCGTTGCGCTCGAGCCACCGATAGCACTAGCCAGTGTCGCTACGCGCGTCAAGAATGGCAACAGGTACGGACCGGCTCGCCTCACCTGCAAAATGTAATCACGTTGCCCGGCTGATCGAGCGCCAATTCGATGGCAGTCATCCGAACGGATGACGCGATCGCCGCTGGTCGCAACTGAGCGAAGAATGAGAACCCTGAGAGAGCTGCGGCAATCGTCGCGCGCGGGCGCCCTCGTTGTCGGCGAGCGGGCGTGTTTGTACGCGACACGCCGGGTAACTGCGTACAACTGCGCCCGCTCGCGGCAAACCCAGCCGCAGCCCACACAAATGCCCCGACGTAATCACAGACTCATCTCCAAGTAGGTGGGTGTCGGCCGAACGAACGATGGTAGTTCGTAATCGCCTTTGATTGGATACCAGCCATGCCCAGTACTGGCGGTTCCGGCTGGCCCGATCAGCGGCCGGACGACCGTCGTGCGACCGAACCAGGATGGTTCCAATCGTCTGGTTCGGCGCATGCGCATCCTGCGCCTGGAAGCGGTTGGGCGCCACGAACGCCCGGTCGCCCGCAGGGGGCGCATGGTCCCATTGTGGTAATCGGCGTGGTGGCCGCGGTGATCACACTGGTGGCGGCAGGTGTCGTTGTCTGGCGGTGGTCGCACAGCGGATCGGACGGTGGGGCTGGGCCGGTGCCTGGTCAGTTGACCAGGGAATTCCCCACGGCACCGTCGGTGGCGTGGAAAGTGACCGCCGATCAATTGGGTGCCAGTGCGTTCACGTTGAGCTCTGCAGTCGGAGACGGCATGATCGCCTTCCCACCTGCCTTGGTGGACGACGGTGGCATCGCAATCTCACTACCCGGCTCCGATTACGACAGCCAGCGCAAACACGTCCTGGCTGGTGTGAATATGGCCACCGGACAACCATGGACCACACAGGTCGAGGCGAGGTGTCCGGCCCAGATTGCCGGGCACCTGATCGCATGTTCCAAGTCGACGGATGATCAGGAGCGGTTTGGCTTCATCGACGTACGAAATGGCACCGAGACAAACACTTTGGTTGTCCCGAAGGGCATCCACGGGGAAGCGGCTTTCGACGGCCGGGCTGTCTACCTAGTCGGCAGCGACGCTAATGGATCCGCGATGCGCGTGACAAAGCTCGAGGGTGTCGGCCATCAGGTCTGGTCCGTGGCCCCGGATGTACCGATCTCGTCGGGGCCGGGCTTCGTTTGGATCAGGGTGGGCCGCGGCCTGGTCGGTGCGTCGAGGAACGGCACCCAAGTAGTACTGTCTGCTGACGACGGGCATCTGCTATCCAAGAACGTCGGCGCCGGTGAGGTGCTTGCCGATGGCAGTCTGGTCGGCTCCGTAGATTCGAATAGTCAGCGTACGACGAGCGGTTACGAGGTTGTGCACCCGAACGGGACGACCACCGAATTGCCCGCCCTTGAGAATCCTCTGAACGGCTCCGATGGACCGACGCAGCAACAGCCAGCGATCACCTCGCGCGACCTGGCGGGGATGGTCGTGGTCGGCGGTCGCCTGTACCGCCCGGGTGCGAGCACATCGACTTGGTCCGCTGCGACGTGGATCAGTCGCGTCGTTGTGGTGACCGATCGCATCACCGTCGGCGTGACAGATAAGGGTGCGCTACAAGGCTATGACACCCGCACTGGCCAGACGGTGTGGACTGGACCGAATGGCACGGTCGCGCCGTGGAGTTCACGGTTCGCCGATGCCGTGATCAGCGACGGTATCCGCGTCATCGCGCTCGCCGACGACGGCACCATCACCGCCACCAATGCCGCTACAGGGAACCCCGAATGGAAAATGCAGGGGCCCATCCCGACGGCTGGAGCGAGCTACTACCCGAAAAATACAGAGCGTACGGCCGCCTATCTCTACGCGGCGGGCGACAAGTTCGTCGTGGTCACCGGCGATTCCATCACGGCATACGGCGCGACCGGCGGCGCGGCTCAGGAACCCGGATCCAGCGCGGGTCACACCGCCGGGCCCGCAGAGCAGAACGGCGGTGGCTACTACACTCGCTGCGGCAGCGCACCCATCTTCACCCCGCAGACGTTCCGCACTGCCAGCGGTGGGCTCGTGGTCACCCTGAAGGTGACGGCAACATGCCCAGGCGGCGACGTCCTCGGCGCCGCCGGCACCTCCATCACAATTCACGACGACAGTGGCGTGATCGCTTCCGGCACATTTGATTTCAGCTCGAATCCGATAGGCATTGCCCCAGCGTCTGGTTCCGGCGGTGGCGGCACCACCGTCGAGCTGACATTCCCGCAGGGCGCGTTCTGGCGACTTCCAGACACCCTCGGGACCGATTCGGCCGGTGTCGATTCCTCGGCAGGCGCTGCGGCGAAGCCCGGGATCCTGGTCGAGTGCGAACGACCGAGCGGCGGCGCGCAGCAAGCGACGAACCCGGGAACGACACCGTCGGCCACGGCAGGCTCGGGGTACACACCGCCCGGGACCGACATCGGTAGCAACTGCTCACAGGCATTGCGCAGTCAGGCCGACAGCGACCGATCGTTCATCATGACCAAGCTCAACGGGCACTGGCTCGCACAGCTCAGCTCCAAGCACGCCGGGCTGGAGGCCGACGGCAAGGTCTGGGACGACTGCGCGATCCTCCACGAATTCCTCGCGCTGCGTCTGCGATTCACCGATGTACGCATGCTCTGGAGCAACGAGTGGTCTGTATTCAGCGAACCAGGGTGGTGGGTCACGGTGGCCGCAGCGACCTTCCCAGGCCCGGACGAGGCGAATGTTTGGTGCCAACAACAGGGTTTCGACAACGAGCACTGTTTCGCCAAGTTGGTCAGCACCTCGGCCGGTCCCGACGGGTCCACGAAATACTGGTAAAACGCCAGCTACGGAATGTAGGGCCAGCCATGCTTAGCTGAGGTCCATCACTTCGATGATGAGGGAGAGCCTCCGATGGATAGCGAAGAAACCACGGGCATCCCCGAACCGCCCGAAGCCCCGACTTCGCCCACCGGAGCCTCGCCTGACCGATCTGTGCTCGATGCGCGGGCGCAACGCGACTACATTGTCGAGCTCAAGCCGTTGAAATCGAAAGCGGCCGAGGCTAAGCGATCAGGTCCAAAGAAAACAACATTGCGCTGGCTTGGCTGGGCCGCCCTGGTGCTGTCAGCCATTACGGCTGTTATCGGCGCGGTTTGGATTTTGAATAACCTTGTCCAGCACGTACACCAGTCGCAAGTAGCGCCGCCGGGGGGTAACCAGCAACTGCCCGCCACAGCTTCAACTAACCAGCAGCCACCGCGCAGTTATCCCGATCCGGGCTGGCGCGAGCCACCCTGGGGGCTGCCGGTGCCACCGGAGCACCCGCCCAAATTCACCGTGTCGCCTGTGCCGGCCCGAGAACCCTGAGACAGCTGTTGCGGCTAAAAGCTAAGGCTTGATCCTTATCTGGCCCGGTGACCACCACCCGGTGCGGGTGGCAGTGCCGAGCTCGAGCTCCGCCGGCTGCGCGTCGACGATCGTGTCGAACTTGCGCAGCGACCCCCAATCGCGGCCCCAGTCCCGCGACAGGTAGGTGGCCATGACGTGCGCGCGCAGCAGCACGTCGGTGATGCCCAGCAGGCCGCCGTTGACGCCGTCCTCCCAGGTGTCGGTGTCCTGCTTCTTGGCGGTGTAGTCGGGAGTGATGCGGAACTTGGGAATCTCGGTGACCCCGTTGGCGTGCAGCATCGGCTGCTGGCACGGGAACGCCAGCCCGACCGCCCAGTCCATCAGCACCGGCTGCGACGAGCCGACATACTCCTGCAGCGACCGCAATTCGGGCACCCGCGGCGGCGTCACCGCAATCCAGTCGTCCGGGGTCAGCGACAGATCCTCGGCCACTACCCGCACGGCCACCGCGTCGGCGGGCATCTCGGAGCGGGCGAACCGCAGGTTGCGCCACGCCTTGGGCTGCTCGCCGTACAAGTCGTAGGGCACCAGCCGGCCGGCCGGGGCCAGGTCGGCGCGCGCGTATTCCAGCTCGACGGTCTGCCCGTCAGTATGTCCGTGCAGCACACTGTTACCGGCGATCTTGCCCGCCGCGGTGACAACCACCAGCGGATGCCCGTCGTCGCGCGGCGGCAGTCGATACCAGGCCGAGGTGAGGCGGCTCTGCTGCTGCGGGCCGCTGGTGTAGCTGCCCGCCACCGGAACCCGCGCCGGGTCAAGGCCGTAGGGCAGCGGCACCGTCGATCCGTTGACGCCCGCGGTCTTGAGCCTGGCCGGCGCGTACCAGTCGTAGTCGACGCCCGGCTGCGGCGGGCTGACCATCCGAATCGCCTCGGCCACAGTGTGTTCCGGCACACCGTCGGGTGTGAAGCCGACCGGGTTGACCCCGCCGAGCGGGCCCAGCGGACCGTAGTCGCCGGGCAGCGCCGCCATGAAACCCTCGTTGGTGTCCGGCTCGACCAGCACGTCGTCGGCCAGCCCGCAGCCGCCGATGAACGCGCGCAGATTGGACCAACCGTTGGAGTAGGTGGGGTATTGACGGACGATGCCGGCCACCATCGACGCGATGAACACAACGACCATGAAACCGGCGGCGATCGGCACCGGTGCGGCGGTCAGCGCGCGGCCCAGCCGGCCTTCTCCGCGGTCGCGGGACGCGAAGTGCAGCCAGATCGCGTACATCGCGGTCAACGCGAACAGCACGAAAAAGATTGTGCTGACTGTGATTCCGTCGATCTTGGGCATCGCGCTGTTGAACGGCACGCCGTAGCTCGACACGTACCACCAGCCGTTGGTGGTGGCGAAGCACAGCGCCAGCAGGAAAAACACCGCGGCGACGAACGCCACCCGGTTGCGCGACCAGCGCAGCACCTTCGGCGAGACCAGCACCGTGGTCAGCGCCGCCATCGCCGCACCCACCGCGGCGAACAGCCCGAAGTGGTGCACCCACTTGGTGGGGGTGAACATCAAGAAGAACATGGTGCCGAAGATGACGCCCATCAGCCGCCACGCCGGCCCGCGGGCCACGCCGGGAACCCGCTTGCGCCGCAACATGATGAACAACGCGGCAGCCAGGCACAGGAAGGTGATCAAGAAGCCGAACCGCCGCGACAGCGACCCGTCGACGGTGGGCAGGATCAGATAGTAGTAACGCAGGTTCTCGGTGTACCAGGCTTGGCTGGGCCCGATCGCAGCGCGAATCCTGGTGGCCTCCAACACTGTTGACAGTGTCTGGTCGGCGAACACCACCGGCAGGATCACGAAGCCGGCGGCCAGCATCGGGGCCACCAGCGGCCAGGTGCCGACAAGACGGTGCCGTCGCACCAGAATCCGCAGGATCGGACGACCACCGGCCACCAACGCGGCCACCGCGATCAGGCCGGTGGGTTGGATGCCGAGCGTGAACGCGGCGGCGACCACCGCCAGCGCCGCGGGCGTCATCCGGCCCGAGTACATCGACCGCTCGATCAACACGTAGGTGATCAGCGATCCCACCGCGATGATGCCCTCGGGACGCAAACCGTTGTTGAACGGCATCCACGCCGCCAGCAGCACCAGGGCGGCCGCCCACATCGCGGCCTTGCTCGACGCCACCGCCGGGCCCAGCCGGGGCAGCACCTCGCGCGACAGCAGCAACCAGCACAGCAGCCCGGCGACCAAGTCCGGCAACCGCATCCAGATGCTTTGGTCGCTGACGTGGGTCATCAGCGCCAGCAGGTTGTAGTACCAGCCGAACGGGTCCTCCGGGCTGCCGAACCAGCGGAAGTAGTTGGACATGTAGCCGGCGTGGTCGGCGACGCGGGCCATCCCGAGGATGTAGCCGTCGTCGGACGAGTTCGCCCCGATCACGTGCCAGAGCAGGAATACGAAGATCACCGTGGCGTCGGCCAGACTGAAGCCGTGCCAGCGGTCCGGGATGAGCCGGCGCATCCGGCGCCCGTCCATCTGGTCCAGCCGCCACAGTGCGATCAGCGCGACAATGGTGGAAATGATCGCCAGCACTATGGCGGCCGACTTCAACACCGTTGGCTGCGTGGTGAATCGGGTGTCGATCGTGGCCGACAGTCGCAGGTCGGGCGGCGCTGGACCGGTCAGGTCGGTGAACACCCCGACGATCTGCGGGCGCAGATTCGGGTCGGAGAAGCCCGCCGGCTGCCCGGGTGCTCCGGGAAGCCCGACGAAGGTGGCGAATGTGCCGGCGTGCGTGGAGGTGATCTCGATCCGTTGACATTGCGGGCCGGCGACCTGGTCTCGCGGCGCGCCGGCGATCACGACGTTGCGGTCGGTGACGTCGACGTGCTGGCGGCTGACGTTGATGAACAGCCCCTGCAGCGCGGCGTCTCGGCCTTGTTTGGGCGCGGTGCCCAGCACCAGCCCGCCCCGCGGCGGCAGCGTCCGCACGACCGAGCAGGGCACACTGACCGTCACCGCCACGGGTGTCTGCGAAATCAGCGGAGCAGTAACGTTTTTGAACTGACCCTGTTGCGGCCAGTTCAGCGTCGCGGTGGTCTGCACGACGGGCAACAGCGGCGTCGCGATCGACAACACGAAGCCGACCAGTCCGGCGATCGTCGCCACCCAGCGAGCCAGCTGCACGTCACGGTTCATGGGCTGCTCGGGTCGCGACCCGCTGCGCCCGGCTTCGCCGCGCTTGCGATCGCTCATGGGCTGCTCGGGTCGCGACCCGCTGCGCCCGGCTTCGCCGCGCTTGCGATCGCTCATGGCAACGCTCGAATCGGTCCTTGGCGACTCCAGCCGTAGACGGTGGTGACGCCCTGATCGACCACGGCGTTCGGCGCCTCATCGGCGGGGACCAGACGGTGGTACTGCTCCACCTGGCCCCAGTCCCGGTACCAGTCGCCGCGCAGGTAGGTCGGGATGGTGGAGGTCCACAGCAGCGCGGTGGTGAACAAAAACGGCCCACCATCCTCGGCCGACTCCCACAGGTTCGACGACGCCGCGGTCTGCTTGTGGTCGGGCTGGATGCGGTACTCCGGAAGCTCGGCAATGCCAAGGTGTTCGGAGAACGGCTGCTGGCACGGGAAGTTCGCGGCGGTCGCGATGTCCAACAGCACCGGGGCCTGCGATCCGATCAGCTCCTGCAGGGTCTGCAGGATCGGCACCCGCGGCGGGGTGAACGCGAACCATTGCTCGGAGCTCAGGTTGGGGTCGTAGGCGACGATGCGCGCCGCGTTGGCCTCCGGCGGGGCCGTGGCCAACGGGAACCGCAGGTTACGCCAAGCCGGTTGCGGCCCAAGGTCGATCGGATATACCTGACCCAAAGGTTGCGTCGAGCCGTCCGGGCGGGTGACGCCCCATTCCAGTTTCAGCTGCTGCCCATAGCTGAAGTCGCCGTCCTCTTTGTAGGACCAGATGGCTCCGGCCGCCGAGACGACGACGAGCGGGCGGTCCGGGGTGCGGGCCGGCAGCTGGTACCACGCCGAGGTGGCGGTGGCGGCCCGGCTGTTCTCGCCGTAGCTGCCCATTACCGGGGTGCGCGCCGGATCCAGACCGAACGGCAGTGCGGCCCGCGAACCGTTGACACCGACGGCGCCGTAACCGCCCGCGGTGCCGGCCGCATCGGTGATCGCGGCGTTGGGCTTGTTCGGTGAGGCATCGGAGTTGACCAGCCCTGGCTTGGACACCACCGGATCCGACGACAGATCCTTGGCGACGCCGTTGGGGCTGAAGCCAACCGGGTTCACTCCGCCCAGCGGCCCTGCCGGCCCGTACTGTTGACCCGGAAGCGGTTGCAGCAGACCGGCATTGGTGTCCGGCTCGGCCAGCACGTCGTCGGCCATCGCGCACGCGGTGTCGCTCAGCCCGGATTTCAGCGCGGCCAGGTTGGCCTTGGCGGTGGTGTACATCGGGTAGCGGACGGCGGCGGCCTTGGCCATCGAGCCCACTTGGGCCAACACCATGATCGTCGCCACCACCAGCAGCGGGGTCGACGCCAGAATGCGGTTGCGACGGGTGGGCGCGATCTCGGTGTGCCCGGCGTAGTCCATCCGGAAGTGCTGCCAGGCGGCCAGCAATCCGGTGACGATCGAGGCCGCCAAGAACATCGACGTCACCGGATGGCTGGCGATGACGGGCTGAATGTCGAACCACGGCACCCCGTAGTTGCCGACGTAGAACCACCCGTTGATCCCCGAGGTCGCCCACGCCAGCAGGAACAGCAGCCCGGTGATGTACAGCGACAGATTGCGGCGACTGTGCAGGCCGATCCGCCCGAACGCGAACCCGGTCACCGCGCCCAGGGCACCGGCCAGGCTGGCGAAGGCGCCGAACTGCACCGCCCATTTCGTCGGCGTGAAGGTCAGCAGTAACAGCCCCGTAGCGGCGGTGCCGATCAGCCGCCACGTCGCCCCGCTGGCCAATCCCGCCACCCGGCCGCGCCGCAGCAGCACGACCAGTGCACCGAACAGGCAGAAGAACAGCACCAGCCACGCGAACCGCCGCGCCATCGAGCCGTCGACGTTGCTCTCGACGGTGACGAAGTAGTAGCGCAGCCACTCCTGATACCAGGCGATCGTCGGCCCGACCTTGTACTTGATGCGCGCCGACTCGCCGACCGTGGCCAGCGTCTGCGCCCGGAACACCACGATCGTGATCACCGACAGCGACGCCGCGAGCACCGCGAGCGGCGCCAACAGGCCATCGGATGCGCGGCGCCGGTCGATCATCCGGGCGATCGCGCGCGCCCCGGTCAGCAGCGCGCCCACCGCGATCAGCCCCTGCGGCGCCAGCGTCGCGGTCAGCATCGCGACGATGATCGCCACCGCCGCCGGCACCAGCCGCCGGGTGGCGATCGCGCTTTCCACCAGCGCCCAGGTGAGGATCACGCCCAGCGCGATCAGCGGCTCGGGCCGTAGCCCGTTGTTGAACGGCAGCCAGGCGGCCAGAAACACCGCGCCCGCCGTCCACACCGCCACCCGGTTGCCGGCCAGGCCGCCCTTGCCCGGGCCCAGCCGCCGCAGCACGTAGCGGCTGATGATCAGCCAGGCCGCGATCCCGGCCAGTGTGGCCGGCAGCCGCATCCAGACGCCGGCGGTGCTCATCGACGTCAGGTGCGCCAGCAGCCCCAGATACCAGTCGAACGGCGCCTCGGTGGTGCCGAAATACCGGTAGTAGTTGGCCAGGTAGCCGGCCTGGTGGGACACCCGCGCGATGGTCAGGTTGTAGCCGTCGTCCGAGGAGGTGGCGCCAATGACGTGCCAGACCAGCAGCGTCCCGATCACCCCGGCGTCGGCGAGCCAGGTCGCGACCCCGGCCTGCCACAGATGCCGCCAGCCGCGCGGCGCCCGCCGACCGGATTGGCGGTCCAAAATCCCCAACGCGACGATCGCGGTCAGCACCGACAGCGCGCCGAGCACCATCGCGGCCCGCTTAAGCATGGTGGGCGCGAGGATGAATCGGGTGTCGACGTCGACGCGGGCCGACAGCCCCGGCTGCGGGGGCACCTTGAGGTCGGTGAAGACGCCGCCGACCTGCGGCTTCTTCTCCGGCGCGAGAGTGCCGGCCGCGCCGGGGATCCCGACGAAATCCGCGCCCGCGCCGCCGACGTCGGCCCAGAGGTGCAGCACGCTGCAGGCGCCGGCGCCGATCGCCGACCGCGGTGCGACGGCGGCCACCGTGTCACGGAACGCGACCACGACGGTGTCTTTGTTGGCGCGGACGAACAGCCCGTTCTTACCGGCCTCGAATCCGCCGACCGGCAGCGTCGAGAGCACCAGGCCACCGTCCGGGGGCAGGGTGGCGATCGCTGAGCAGGGCACCGAAATGTCCAGTGCCCGCGGCGCGCCCGAGACCAGCGGCGCGGTGATGTCGGTGACATGCCCATCGGCGGTGCCTTGCGGCCACAGGATCGTCGCGGTGGTCTGCTTCACCGGAAGCAGCGGAACCAGCCCGCACAGCAGCACGCCGGCGATTCCGGCCACGACGGCGACGACGCGCGCGATGCGCTGCTGTTTACCGTCGTGGGGCACGAGGGTCGATCGTATGCGACGCATAGGCGGGTTCCGACGATGCCGCCCGCGCGGCGGCACACCGTGCGCTCACCAGTGGCGCAGCGGCGCCGGACTCCACCAGCCGCTGCGCGTCGCCGAACCCAGATCGAGCCGTGCCGGCGTCGCATCGGGGTAGTACGGCGTCAACCGCTGCAGCGCCCCCCAATCGCGGAACCAGTCGTCCTTGAGATAGGTCGGCACCGTCGTCGCACGGTCCAGCAACTCGGTGAGCCCCAGCGGGCCGCCGCCGTTCTTGTCCATCACCGGCGAGTTGGCCTCGGCGCCGAACCGGTCGGGCAGGATCCGCCACTTGGGCGCCTCGATGACACCGTTTTGGTGGCCGAACGGCCGCTGACACGGGAAGGCCAGGCCGACAAGCCAATCCAGCAGCACCGGATCGGCCGAGCCGACGACCTCTTGCAGCGTGCGCAGCCGCGGGATCCGCGGCGGGGTCACCGCGATCCAGTGCTGCGGCGCCAGGTCGTCGTCGGTGACGACCACCCGCACCTGGGTGGCGCTGCGGGGGATGGCATCCAGCGGCGCCCGCAGGTTACGCCACGCCGGGGCAGCCCCGACGTCACCGAACTCGATTGAGCCGCCGGGCTTTCCTTCCGCGGCGCCCTTGTCGTCGGCCCACTGCACCTGCACTTCGTCGGCGTCGAACCGGCCGGCCGCCGACACCACCAGCAGCGGCCCGGCCTCGTCGCGGGGCGGCAGCCGGTACCAGGCCGAGCGCAACGACGCCGGCGCCTGCACGCCCGGGCGCCAGCTGCCCAGCACCGGGGTGCGGGCCGGGTCGAGGTTGTAGGGCAGCCGCGCCTTGGACCCGTTGATGCCGGGCGCCGCGGTGGTCCCGCCCTCGGTGCCTGCCTCGCTGCTGGTGACCAGCCCGTCGTCGTTGAGGAAGCTGCGATCACCCGGGCGTTCCATCACCGGGTCGGCCGACACGTCAGCCGGAATGCCGTTGGGCTCAAAGCCTTCAGTCAAGCCCGCGCCCAGCGCGTCTTTCACCGACGAGCCGACTGGCGTCAGCATGCCGGCATTGGGGTCTTGCTCTACCAGCACGTCGTCGGCCATTCCGCAGGTCTTACCTGTTAGCGCTTCCAGGTTGGAGCGGCCCACCGACCACGCCGGATACTGGTCGGTCATCCCCAGGGTCAGCGACAGCACCTCGAAGAACACCATGAACCACGCGGCAATCCCCAACGGCGACTGCATGATTCGAGGCAGCCGGCTCGGCGAATCGGAGCTGTTGTTCACGAAGTGGAACCACGCCGCCGCCAGCAGGACCAGCATCGTCAGCCCGAGCAGCATCGTGGTGAAGCCGAAATGCCACTCTGGGAACGCATTTGACCACGGCACGCCGAAGTTCGATACGTACCACCAGCCGTTGACGCTGGCGAACGACAACGCGACGATGAACATCACCAGCGCCGCGAACAGTGTGCGGTTACGTCGTGACCGCATGGCTACGTCGGTGACCGCGACGGCGGCCAGCGCGCCCAAGCATCCGGCCAGCCCGGCGAACACCCCGAAGTGGTGCGTCCACTTGGTCGGGGTGAACATCATCGCGATGAACGAGATCACGGTGATGCCGATGATGCGCCGGCTCGGGCCCGCGGCGGTGCCGGGAATTCGGCCCTTGCGCAACGCCATCGCGACCGAAATCGCCAGCGCCACAACCAACGCCAGCACCGCGAAGCGGCGGGCAACCGACCCGTCCGGGCTGGCTAAGAACAGCCGCTCGTAGCGGATGTGCTCCTCGAACCAGCTCAGGCTGGGCCCGACGGCCCGTTTGAGCATGTTCGCCTGGACCTCACCGGCGAAGGTCTGGTCGCGGAAGATCAGGATGATGGCGACGCTGGCGGCGGCCAGGATCGGCGCGACCAGCGGCAGGACGCCGAACCGCCTGGTGCGCCGGTGCAAGATTGTGCGCAGCGGCCCGATCGCCACCAGCACGGCGCCGATCGACGCGATACCGGTCGGCCCGGAGAACAGCGTCAGCGCACCGATGATGCAGGCCACCGCAAGCGGCAGCAGCCGGCTGGTGGCCACCGCCCGCTCGACCGAACACCAGGTCAGCAGGATGCCCAGCGCGATGATCGGCTCGGGCCGCAAACCGTTGTTGAGCGGCAGCCAGAACGCCAGGAACACCCCGGCCGCCGTCCAGGCCGCGGCGCGGCTGTGCTTGACGGCATGCCCCAGCCGGGGGATGACCTCGCGGCTGATCAGCCACCAGCAGGCCAGCGCCATCAGCAAGGTGGGCAGTCGCATCCAGATGCTGGTGGTGCTGACGTGGGCCCACAGTGCCAGCAGGTCGTAGTACCAGCCGAACGGCGCCTCCGGGGTGCCGAACCAGCGGTAGTAGTTGGCCATGTAGCCGGCGTGCTCGGACACCCGGGCCATGGTCAGGATGTAGCCGTCGTCGGCGGTGTTGGCCCCGACGAAATGCCACCACACCAGCACCGCCGTGACCAACGCGTCCAGCCCGGTGATCGACCACCACCGCGGTGGCAGGAAGCGGCGGTGCCGGGTGCTGTCGGTGGTGTCCAAGACGTGCAGCGCGATCAGGGCGGCGATGGTCAGCGTCACCCCGAGGACCATCGCCGCCAGCTTCAGCCAGGTCGGTGAGCTGCTGTAGCGGGTGTCGATGGTCGCCGAGAAGGTCAGCCCGGGCGGCGCCGGTCCGCTCAGGTCGGTGAACACCCCGATGATTTGCGGGCGGAAGTCATAGCCGCCGCGTTCGCCGCGCAGCGGTTCGCCGGGGTGTTCGGTGTTGGGGCCCTGGGTCAGCCCGACGAACTCGCCGGTGACTTGGTCGGGGTGGGCGGTGAACACCAGCTTGCGGCAACCCGGGCTGAGCACCTGGCTCAGCGGCGCGACGACGACGGGGGTGTTGCGGACGATGACCAGCAGGTCGTTGTTGACCCGCTCGATCAGTAGTCCGCGGTCGACGGCTTTGGGCGCTTGTTTGGGCACCGTGGACAGCAGCACGCTGTTGGTCTTGGTCAGTCCGGCGGCGGCCTGGCACGGGATGCTGATGGACAGATCGGTGGCGACGTAGCCGATCAGCGGCGCCTCGACACTGCTCAGCACGCCGTTCTGTGGCCAGTTCAACTGGGCGGTGGTCTGTTTGACCGGCAGAAACGGGGTGGCGATCGCCAGCAGGGTGCCGAGCAGACCGGCGACGACGGCGACGACGCGGGCGGCCCGGTAGTTTGCTCCCGCGTCAGTCACGGGCCTAGATGGTAACGGCCCGACCTGGGTGGTTGCGGTGGCCATCAGCGCGCGCTCCGCACGGCCAGGACGAACGGCCCGATTTCGCTGACTTGGAAGTGTGGGTCTTTGAACAGGTCGGCGTCGAACTCGACGGTGTAGCGACGGACGTTGGGCTGGTTGGGGTAGACGTCTTCGGCCAGCCGCAGGGTGTAGTTGTCGTTCGCGCCGCGTCGCATCAAGAACACGGTCGGAGCTTGCCACGGCAAGGTGTCCAGCGCGTGTATGAACTCCTCGGCGGTCTTGAGCTTGGACCAGCTTTTGATCGCGGCCGCCCGCTTGTCGAACTGCGCGAGCGGGTTGGCGTAGTGCGACGTCAGCCCCTGGAATCCCCAGTAGGGGTAATACGACAGGAAGCTGTAGTCGGCTGTCAGGACCACGGTTTCATCGCGCGGGCGCCCGGTGGTCTGGGTGATGGTGGCGTCGATGGTGGGGTAGTACTTCTCCGCGCCCGCGGGTCGGCGGTCGCCGCGATGGCCGGAGCCGTCGGTGTCGGTGTAGGCGATGGTGATGTCCGGGCGCAGCACGCCGGGGATGTCCTGGCTGAACCCGATCGCACCTGCCAGCCCGACCGCGACGGCGGCCGGCACCGCGGCGCGTGCGCGTTTCGACAGTGCGGCGGTGAGTTCGATGAAGCCGAACGCGCCGGCGGCGGCCAGCAGCACGGTCAGTGTCGGCTGCAGCCGGAAGGACAGCAGTGTGGTGCGGGCCAGCGTGGTGAGCATCGACAGCAGCGACCACAGGTAGATCGCGACCACGCCGATCGCCAGCGCGCCCGCCCGGGTGCTGGTGCGGGCGCGCATGACCAGCCACACGGTGCCCACCATGCACAGCGCGCCGAGCAGGGTGAACTGCAGCATCGGGAAGGTCAACTCGGCGCCGTCGGCCGGCAGGTAGTGGTAGGCACTGCCGGTGTTGCTGACCGGATCGTGCATCGCCCGCAATAGGAAAGGCAGCCAGGTGATCGCGCCGATCGCCGCGGCGATCACGCCGATGACGGCCAGCCGGATCAGCGGGTCCAGCCGTCGCCGGGTGGCGGCCAGCAGCAGCGCCATCAGGGTAACGGTGAACGCGGTGAAGCCGAACAGCAACGTGTAAAAGGTCGCCGTGACGCCGAGGAAGATGCCCGCACCGACGACGGCCGCCCAGCCTGCGCCCCCGGCCGCGAGTGTGCGCCCAGCCGCACCGTCGACCTCGGGTGTGCGGCTAGCCGCACGTTCGGCGGCGCGCAGGCCCGACCACGCCAGCACCAGCACCGGCGGCAGCAGCACGGTGATCATCGCCGCGTACGGCTCGGGCGAGCTGTAGGCCAGCGTCACCGCGGTGGTGGTGGCGGTCACGATCAGCGCGTATTCGAAACGCACCATCCGCCACCACAACACCAGCGCGACCGCCGCCGCGATTGTGATCGAGGTGATCGCCCACGGCTTGTACATCTCCCAGGCCGGTGTTCCGGTCAGCGCCGCCACCCGCCCACCGATCCAGAACCAGCCCGGCGGGTAGAACGGCGGCAGCCCCAGGTAGGTCATGTCCTGCAACGCGGAGCTGTCGGTGAGACGGGTCAGGTATTCGGTGCGGAACTGCTGGTCGACGGAGATGCCGTGCAGGTAGAGCTTGGTGGCGCCCAACGGCATTCCCAATGTCGCCACCGAGAACGCCGACACGAACACCAGCCCGCCCAGCCTCGCGAGCACTCGATACCCGCGTCGCCCCAGCCAGCCCGCCGCGAACAGCCCTGCGATGCAGCCGACTTGGCCGACCGTGGTCAGCGCATGCAGCTGGTTCGACGAGGGGTAGGCCGGCCAGTTCACCGAAGCGATGGCTCTCAGCGACACCACGGCCACCGCGATGGCTACCGCCGCAGCGATGATCATCTGGCCGATGGTGGCCAGCGCATTCCGCATTATCAGATCGGGAGCTTGCGGAAGATCGGCCGTGGGAGGTGTCGCAACACCATCATCACGTAGCGAAATGTTCCTGGCGCCCAAACCAATTCCTTACCTTTCGCGGACGCGGTGACCGCGAGGTTGGCGACGTATTCTTTGTCGACGGTCAGCGGCGCCTCCTTGATGTGTGCGCTCATCCGGGTTCGCACCTGACCGGGCCGGATGACCAGGACGTGTACGCCGTGCTCCTTCAGCGCCTCTCCGAGCCCCAGATAGAAGCCGTCCAGGCCGGCTTTGGTGGAGCCGTAGACGAAGTTGGACCGCCGGACGCGCTCACCGGCGACGGAGCTCATCGCGATGATCCGGCCGAAGCCCTGGGCGCGCATCTTCTCGGCGAGCAGCACACCCACCGAAACCGCTGCGGTGTAGTTGATCTGGGCGATCTGCACGGCTTTGCGCTGGTTCTGCCACAGCTCTTCGGCATCGCCGAGCAGCCCGAACGCCACGATCGCCACGTCGACGTCGCCACCGGCGAACGCCTGCTCGATCACCTTCGGATGGCTGTCGGTGTCGACGGCGTCGAAGTCGATCAACTCCACCCCTTTGGCGCCGGCGGCTTTCATCTGCGCGACGGCGTCGTCGCGGCCCGGATCGTCGGGCAGGCACGCCAGCACGATCCGCGCGTGCGCGTTCTGTAGGTAGCGATCGCAGATGGCCAGGCCGATTTCGGAGGTACCGCCCAAAAGCAGAATGGTCTGCGGATTGCCTACGGCGTCAAACACCATCTACAACAGCTCCAAACGTCGGGCCATATCGGAGACGAACACACCGCTTGGATCGGCCTTGCGGCGCACGGCAATCCACTCGTCGATCCGTGGGTACATGGCGTGGAACATTTCCGCGGTGGTGCGCGAATCCTTGGCGGTGTAGAGCCGTCCGCCGAATTCCAAGACCCGGCGGTCGAGTTCGTCGAGGAACTCGCCGAGACCTGGTTTGATCGGGAAGTCGACGCACACATTCCAGCCGGGGATCGGGAAGCTCAGCGGTGCTTTGTTCGCCGGTCCGAACAGCTTGAACACGTTGAGAAACGAGTAGTGGCCCGACTTTTGGATGTCGCGGATGATGCTTTTGAATTCGTCGACGGCGTTGGTGGGCACGACGAACTGATACTGGCCAAAGCCCGCCGGTCCGTAGGCGCGGTTCCATTCGCCGAACATGTCCAGCGGGTGATAGAACTGCGTCAAGTTCTGGATCTTGCCGCGGTAGGTCCCGGATTTGCGATACCACAGCTCACCGATCGGGCCGAAGGTGTATTTGTTGGCCAGCCCGTTGGGAAAGATATCGGGCAGCGTAAGCAGTTGCGGCGCATCGAATTTCAACGGATTGCGCTGCAACTTCTTAGGCAGCTGTTCGAGGCGGGCCAGCGAGCCGCGGGAGATCGCGGCGCGCCCCAGCCTGGGTGGCGGGCTGATGGCGTCGAACCAGGCCGACGAGTAGGTGTAGTTGGCCTCGCTGCCGTCGCTGTGAAAGGCGATGGTCTCGTCCAGGCTAGAGGTCACGTCGCCGTCGGCGATGAAGTACGCCGTCTCGGTCGGGGTCATCTCGATGACGGCCCGCAGGATGATCCCGGTCAGCCCGTTGCCGCCGACGGTGGCCCAGAACAGGTCGGCGTCGTCGCCGTCGGGGGTGATGGTGCGGATGGTTCCGTCGGCCATCAACAGGTCCATGGACCGCACGTGTTCGCCGAAGCTGCCCGCGCTGTGGTGGTTCTTGCCGTGGATGTCGCAGGCGATCGCCCCGCCGATGGTGACCTGGCGGGTGCCCGGCAGCACCGGGACCCACAGCCCCAACGGCAGCGCCGCCTTCATCAACTGGTCCAGGCTGACGCCCGCGTCGGCGTCGACCAGGCGGGTGTCGGCGTCCATGGAGTGGATGCGGTTGAGCGTCGTCATGTCGACGACCAGGCCGCCTCCGTTTTGCGCGTTGTCCCCGTAGGAGCGGCCCAGCCCGCGCGCGATGACCCCGCGTGCGCCGGCGTCGGCAGCGCAGGCGATCGCTTTGGCGATCACCTCCGGGTCGCGCGTGCTGAGCACCTGCGCGACCGATGGCGCGGTGCGGCCCCACCCGGTCAGCCGCTTGCTACTCGTGGGAAACATCAGTGAATGAGGGTACCGCCCGCGGGGGTCCGTTCAGCGCAGCCGGAAGATCACCGAGCGCTGCACGATGAAGTTGATTACCGAGGCAGTGCCCTGCGCGATCACGAAGGCCACCGGCACCGCCCAGTTGCGGTAGTCCAGCAGCGCCAGACACAGGTGGTTGAGCCCCACCTGGACCGCGAAGGTGATCCCGTACAGCGCCATGACGACCAGGAACCGGGCGGTGCTCGGCGGCGCCTGGAACGTCCAGCGCCGGTTGATCAGGTAGGCGGTGATGGTGCCGGCGACAAAACTGGTCGCCTTGGACACATCGACCTGCAGGCCGATCCCTTTGTAAAGCAGTACGTAGAGGCCGAAGTCGACGATCGCCGAGAGCCCCCCGGTGACGACGAAGCGCCACACCTGGGTGGTCAAACTCAGCTGCGCGCGCGACGGGGCGATCTCGGCCATCGCGGGCAGTTTAGTCGGGGTCAGTGCGGATATTTGACGTCGAGCAGCTCGACCTGGTTCTCACCGTGCGGTGTCGTATAGGTCACCTTGTCCCCCGGCTTGTGCCCTACCAGGGCCAACCCCAGCGGGCTGCCGGCGGTCAACGTCTCGGCTTCACGCCCGACGGGAGTCGCTTCGATGACCGAAATCACCTCCATGGTGACCACCGAACCGTCATCGAAACGCACCGTCACCTCGGTGCCGCCGGGCAGCAGTCCGGTTTCGTCCGACGGTGCCGGGCCGGCCCGCAGCAGGCGGTCGAGTTCGATGATCCGCTCGTCGAGACTGGCCAGTTCGTCGGCGCGCTGGATGGCATCGGCGGCGTCCGCGTGATCGCTCACCGCACCGCGGTCGCTTCTGACCTCTGCCTCCAGCCGGTCGCGCCGCTCGCGTATCCGGGCCAGTTCGGCGGTGATGCGCTCGCGCGCCTCATCGGAGAGCCCCTTGGGCTCAACTTGCTCGCTCACTATTGCTGACCTTTTCTTCGCGCGACGCGGCGGTTGCCACCGACAGGATTGCCAAGACCGTGTTGCAGTTAACCAATTATTCGTGCATGCGGTGAGGGTTTTACGAACGTTCCGCGTGACGGCTCCCTCGCCCGGTTCGGTCCGGCGCGTGACTCGCGTTGATGCCAGACAGCCGGGATGGGACGCGTTTCGGTCTGGCTCGCTGAGCTGTGAAAGTGCTGTACGGATCGGCAAACCTAGACGGACGTACCAGATTTCTGGCGAAGGAACGATGCCGTACACTAAGTGGCGGGCGTCTGGCGCCTCGTTTGCTGCGATGATCGTGTAAGTGCGGCGAGGGTCTAATCGTGTTGCGCACAGGCGTTTTTGTTCGTCTATATTCTTGAGTTGCAAAATGCTGCGGCCTCGGTGCAGATTGCCCACCGATCGCCGCGATCTTGATGGACGTTGTTTTGCCGGTGCCACCGCCGCAGCGGCTAAGGGGTTCATGTCGAAGTTCTCAACGCATGCGGACTTGCCGCTGTCGGTCAGCGGCGGCCACGAGACCCGAATGTCTCCTAAGAAATACTCTTGCATTCTCCTGGGCCACAACCGATTTAAAGCTTGCAGGCTGCCCGCACTCGCCTGGAATGTCAGTGCCTTTGAGGGGCGGACACCGAGCCGCGCCTAGTGGCGGCTGAGACTGCTGCGATCTTCTTGGATACACCGGACGAGGTCGCCGTTCCCTTTGCCACGGGCGCGTCGCCGCAAGTGTGTTGTACCAGAGATTCGCTGAATCTGCGGAATCGCTGCGCCGAATGAGGCCTTCTTACAGCGTATTTCAGATTCACAGATCAAGCAGAAGTTTGCTATGGGAGCCAACGGACGATTTTTCTAAAAAAGTTGTGGATCAATTGTCCGGTTTCTTAGACAGACGTACACCTAAGAGCTACCTTAGCGCCGTCTGAGAGCGACCGGCTCCAGCATGTTTTGGGAGGACAAACACAAACATGGCCGGACAACACAGCAAGCGGAATCGTCATGCACGCAAGATGAAGGCTCGCCGTCGGGCACAGGTCGCTGGACTGGGGGCTAGTGCGGGGGCGTTTTTGGCGTTTGGGCTGGGCCCGCTGGCGGCAGCACCGCCGGCACACGCCGACTTCGAGGACTTGTTCGACCTGTTCGACCCGAGCGCCTGGGTGAGTGCCACTCCGGAGTTCGACGCCAGTGGTTTGGAGGCATTACTGAACCCGGTCTCGTGGGACGCGCTGTTGAACCCGGCTTCGTGGGGTTCGCTGCTCGGCTTCGACAACCTCGGCGGACTGGACGCTAACGCCGTGGCGGGCACCGACCCGTTCTTGGCGTTCGGGCAGGAGCTCAACGACTGGTTTGTCAACAACTGGATCGGCACGCCACTGGGTGACGCGATCGACAACCAGCTCAACACCTGGTACGGGGCACTGGCGGCAGCGGCCGGCAGCCCCACTACCGTGTGCGGCCTCATCTGTAACGGTGCTGACGGCACGATGGAGAGCCCTGACGGTCAAGGTGGCGGCCTGTGGTTCGGTAACGGCGGTGACGGCTGGGATAGCACCGAGGCTGGTGTCGACGGCGGCGACGGCGGCAACGCATTCTGGTTCGGCAACGGCGGTGACGGCGGCGACGGCGGTGTCGGCGCCGATGGTGGTGCCGGTGGTACGGGTGGCCTGTTCTGGGGCAACGGCGGTGACGGCGGTAACGGCGGCGCCGGCGATGCCGCTGCCGGGCTCAATGGCGGTAACGGCGGCGACGGCGGTGACGCAGGCCAATTCGCCTGGTTCTCCAACGGAGGTAATGGCGGTAACGGCGGCGCCGGCGGTAACGGGGCGGCCGGATTAACCCCGAACACCCCAGGCGCTAACGGTGGTGACGGCGGTGAGGGCACCAATGGCGGTAACGGCGGTGCCGGTGGCGATGCTGGGCTGTTCGGCGTCGGCGGCAACGGCGGGCTCGGCGGTGTCGGCGGTAACGGAGGCGTCGGTGGCACCGGGGCCCTCGGTTTGACCGGCACTTTCGCTGACAGCGACGGCACTGGCGGTAAGGGCGGCAACGGTGGCAGCGGCGGCGACGCCGGCAACGGCGGCAAGGGCGGCGCGGCAGGCGGAGCCGGCATTGGCGGCAAGGCGGGTAAGGCCGGTGACGGCGGCGACGGCGGCGTCGGCGGTGACGGCGGCAAGGGCGGCGCCGGTGGTGCGGGTGCGGCCGGTACTGCTGCGCACCCCGACGGCGGTAACGGCGGTGACGGCGGAAACCGCGGCACCAGCGTGGGCAAGGGCGGAACCGGCGGTGCGGCCGGCGGCACCGGCGCCAACAAGGGCGCCGATGGTGCTGACGGTGTCTTGGCCACCAGCGGTGGCGACGGCGGCACTGGCGGTGCAGGCGCGACCGGCACGTGGGCCAACGGCGGCGTGGGTGGTAACGGCGGTGACGGCGGTGACGGCGGCGATTACGGCAATGGCGGCGCTGGCGGTGCTGGCGGTGCAGGCGCGGCCGGCGACTTCACCAGCGGCATCAGCCAGGGCAACGGCGGCACGGGCGGCACCGGTGGCACCGGCGGTAAGGCTGGGACACACGGCACCGCCGACGGCGGCGGCGGGGCCGGCGGTAACGGTGGGGCTGGGGCGGCCAGTGGCCCCAATGCCACCGCCGGTGCCGGCGGTGCCGGTGGCGCAGGTGCTGACGGCACCGCGACTGGGCCCGGCCACGGCGGCGGCGGTGGCGGCGGTGGCGGCGGCGCCCTCGTCTCCGCCAGCAGCGGTGGCACGTCCACCGGGGTCGCCATCGGTGGTGCCGGCGGTGACGGAGGTGACGGCACTGCGACCACTGCTGGTGGGGCGGGCGGCACCGGAGGTCTCGCTGCCGTCGAGTCCGGCGGCGCGGGCAGTGCGGCCGGCGGCAAAGCCATCGGCGGTGGCGGCGGGGCCGGCGGACTAGCCGGCGACACCGCTGGCAACGGCGGTCTAGCCTTTATCACCGCCACGAACGGCGGCACCGTCGCTAACGGCACTACCGCCACCGGCGGTGACGGCGGTGGCGGCAGCACCGGTGGCACCGGCGGTAATGGTGGTAACGCCGTCCTCGCGGCGAACGCTGGCGGTACGGTCTCCGACGCCAGCGCCACTGGCGGTGCCGGCGGTGACGGTGCCGATGGTGGCACCGGCGGTACCGGCGGTAGCTCCGAGATCAGCGCAGGCGCCCAAGGTGGCACCGGTGGCAGCGCTTCGGGCGTCGCCACCGGCGGTGAGGGCGGCGACGCCACCGGCGCCGGGGCTACCGGCGGTAACGGCGGTGACGGCAATATCCAGGCTGGCTTTGTCAGGCCTGGCATCGGAGGCAACGGCGGAACGGCCAGCGGCGTCGGGACCGGCGGTGATGGCGGCGCCGCCACCGGGGCCAATAGCACCGGCGGTAACGGCGGCATCGGAAGTGTCGTGGCTGGCGGAGATGGCGCCACCGCGGACGGCAGTGGCATCGGCGGCAACGGCGGTAACGGTACCGACGGTGGCACCGGCGGCAACGGCAGCAGCGGTCAGGTGGCAGCTCTGGCCGACGGGGCCCAAGCCAGCGGCACCGGCCAGAGCGGCAACGGCGGTGACGCCACCGGCGCGAACAGCGTCGGCGGTAACGGCACCATCGGCAACATCCAGGCCTTCGGTGTAGACAGTCAGGCCAGCGGCACCGCCACCGGCGGTGACGGCGGCGCGGCCAGCGGTGGTGGTCATGGTGGCGTCGGCGGCCAGGGCAGGATCGTTGCCAACACTGACGGCAGCACCGCTACCGACAGCACTGCTACCGGCGGCAACGGCGGCGACGGCCTTGACGGCGGCACCGGCGCTCAAGGTGGTCAGGGGCACGTGTTCGCCGGCGTGTTCGGCGACCCCGGCAGTGGCGTCGGCCACATCAGTGGCAGCACCGCCATCGGCGGGAACGCCGGCACGAATCCTGGCGGCCCCAGCACCACTAATCAGGGCGGAAGTGGTCTGGTCCAGGCGACTACCGGTGGCACCATTACCGGCAGCAGTGCCGAGGGCGCCGACGGTGGTTCCGGTGGACTCGCCAGTTCTGCGACGGTGAGCGCCACTGACGACGGCACGATCACTGATAGCCACGCGGTCGCAGGAGCGACCAGCGACACTGCCGTCGGCGGCACTGCGAGCATCACGGCGGATGGTGCGGACAGCAGTGTCGCCGGTAGCACGGCCACTGGTGGCGCCGGCGGGACCGGCACCAACGGGGGCGACGGCGGCGCGGCCACAGTCTCGGCTACCACGGGCGGCACGGTTGACGGCGTCGACGTCACCGGCGGTGCTGGCGGGGCCGGCACCGACGGCGGCACGGGCGGCACGGGCGGTGCCGGTGCTGCCGTGGCAACTGTCGGCGGCACCATCACCAACGGCAGTGCGACCGGCGGCGACGGCGGCGCCGGTACCGGCACTGGCAGCGTCGGCGGTAACGGCGGCGGCGGCTACCTGGTCGTCGACAACACCAGCCTCCAAATGGGCGATGCGGGCACTGTCGGTACGGCTGACAACGCTGCCATTGCCATCGGCGGTGACGGCGGGGCCGGCACCAACGGCGGCCATGGAGGCAACGGCAGCTTCGGTGAACTCGAGTCGAACGGTGCGGGCGGCGTGTCGTACGGCACCTCCACCGGCGGTAACGGTGGTGACGCCGACGGCGCCAACAGCGTCGGCGGTAACGGCGGCAGCTCTGACATTCAGAGCTCGAAGATCACTGCCTTCGGCACTGAACCGATGGCCGGTGGTGCTGGTGGGACGGCCCACGGTACGTCGACCGGCGGTGACGGCGGCAACGCCACCACCGGCGCCCACGGGGGAAACGGCGGCAAGGCCGCTATCTCTGCCGGTGGGACCGGAGCCGAGGCTAGCGGCACATCTCAGGGAGCCGACGGCGGTTCCGGTAGCGGCGCTGGCGGCCAAGGCGGAAACGGCGGTGCCAGTCGGATTGTGGCACTCGGCGAGGACAGTTCGGCAACCAACGGTATTGCCACCGGCGGCGTGGCCGGGAATGGTATCAACGGCGGCCACGGCGGCAACGCCGGCGACGGCAACATCGGAGCGGGCAACCCGACGACGCCTGGGACGAGCACGCCGTCTGCGGATAACGCCACGGCCACCGGCGGATCCGGCGGCAACGGTACCGGCCCCGGCAATAACGGCGGCAACGGCACCAACGGCGATGTCTTTGCCTACGGCGACGACAACCAGGACGGACAATCCGCTACTGGTCACCCCGGCAACGACGTTCCGTAACAGCACCAAGAGCGACCGCGGCCCAGGAACCCTGGGCCGCGGTTCGCTTTTGGTGCCGTGCGCGCGACGGCCTAGCCCCCCGGTTCAGTCGGCCGGCGGTGGCTTGCAATTGTCGCCCAAAACTGAGACCACAGCCGCCTGACCACGCACCCGAAGCTGTGAAAAATCGGCGAACCGGAACGGTCGTACCAGACTTCAAATAAGGAACGGTGCCGTACAGTAAGTAGTGTCTATTAGCGAAGCCGTTTGCTGTGACGACCCTGTCGTCCAGCGACAGAATCGTGCGTCTGTTACGCTGCAAGAATTGCTAGACCTGCTACATGACGCAAATTACCGACGACAACATGTGGCTCCTATGTGAGTTCCATTTGCTGAGCTAATGCGGCAGCGGCTACTGGTTCGCGTCGAAGTGGCGGTACAGCGTACGGCCCGCCGGCGTTCACAACTGGCTGGGACGTACGTGGTGCATCCATAGCGCACCACACGGATTCACCTGTTGCACAAATGATTCACGCATAGCGGGCCGTTGGATCCCGGGGATGCCGCCGAGAGCCTGGGAGCTTGCTGGGTGTCAATGACACTGCCGAGATTTTCTTGGGCGCACATGCTCCCTCGACGTCGTCTCGGCCTCACCGTGCGACCCAACAGACACGTCCCGACCGGTATTCGCTGCGCATCTGCCGGATCAGGTGCTGCCGCTGTGCCTTTGTCCTCAGGATCCATCGCTGTAGTTCGCTGTCCTGAAGCTCACTAGATGATTGTTCAAAAAAATTTGGATCAGTTGTGCCGTTTGCGGGACAAGGGTGCACCTAAGAGTTAACTTAGCGCCGACTGAGAGCGACCGGCTCCAGCATGCATGTTTTCGGGAGGACACAACATAAAATGGCCGGACAGCACCGCAAGCGGAATCGTCAAGCAGGTAAGACGAAGGCTCGCCGTCGGGCACAGGTCGCTGGACTGGGTGCTAGTGCGGGGGCGTTTTTGGCGTTCGGGCTGGGCCCGCTGGCGGCAGCACCGCCCGCACACGCCGACTTCGAGGACTTGTTCGACCTGTTCGACCCGAGCGCCTGGGTGGGCGCGCCTGCCGCTGACTTCGACGCCAGCGGTTTGGAGGCATTACTGAACCCGGCCTCGTGGGACGCGCTGTTGAACCCGGCTTCGTGGGGTTCGCTGCTCGGCTTCGACAACCTCGGCGGACTGGACGCTAACGCCGTGGCGGGCACCGACCCGTTCTTGGCGTTCGGGCAGGAGCTCAACGACTGGTTTGTCAACAACTGGATCGGCACGCCACTGGGTGACGCGATCGACAACCAGCTCAACACCTGGTACGGGGCACTGGCGGCAGCGGCCGGCAGCCCCACTACCGTGTGCGGCCTCATCTGTAACGGTGCTGACGGCACGATGGAGAGCCCTGACGGTCAAGGTGGCGGCCTGTGGTTCGGTAACGGCGGTGACGGCTGGGATAGCACCGAGGCTGGTGTCGACGGCGGCNTTGTCAACAACTGGATCGGCACGCCACTGGGTGACGCGATCGACAACCAGCTCAACACCTGGTACGGGGCACTGGCGGCAGCGGCCGGCAGCCCCACTACCGTGTGCGGCCTCATCTGTAACGGTGCCGACGGCACGATGGAGAGCCCTGACGGTCAAGGTGGCGGCCTCTGGTTCGGTAACGGCGGTGACGGCTGGGATAGCACCGAGGCTGGTGTCGACGGCGGCGACGGCGGCAACGCATTCCTGTTCGGCAACGGCGGTAACGGCGGCGACGGCGGCGCCGGCGCCGATGGTGGTGCCGGCGGCAACGGTGGCTTCTTCTTCGGCAACGGCGGTGACGGCGGTAACGGCGGCGCCGGCGATGCTGCTGCCGGCCTCGACGGCGGCAACGGTGGTGCCGGCGGCAATGCCGGACTATTCGCCTGGTTCTCGCACGGCGGTAATGGCGGTAACGGCGGCGCCGGCGGAACCGGCGTTGCCGGTGATCCGGGCGTACTCGGGGTCAACAGCGGTACCGGCGGCGACGGTGGCGACGGCACCAACGGCGGTAACGGCGGAAAGGGTGGCACCGGCGGGTTCCTCGGCGTCGGCGGCAACGGCGGCGAGGGCGGTGTCGGCGGTAACGGCGGAGTCGGTGGTACCGGCGCCACGGGCCTGGCCGGCAGCTTCGCGGGTAGCGGAGACGGCACCGGTGGCACCGGCGGCAACGGTGGTGGCGGCGGCGACGGCGGTAACGGCGGCAAGGGCGGTGACGCCGGGGCTGCCGGCATCTTCGGCCTCGCGGGCAACAGCGGCAACGGCGGTGACGGCGGCGCCGGCGGCAACAGTGGCAATGGCGGCACTGGCGGGGTCGGCGCGGCCGGCGACTTAGACAACCCGAACAGCAACGGCTATGGCGGCGCCGGGGGCACCGGCGGATCCGGCGGCGGCCACGTGGGGTACGGCGGCAAAGCGGGCGCCGCTGGCACCGGCAATGGCGGCACCGCGGGTAACGATGGCGCCTACGGGATTCACGGCAACGGCGGCGCCGGCGGGGCCGGCGGGCAGGGTGCTGCCTCCGGTGATGGTGCGGTCGGCGGCAAGGGTGGTGCCGGTGGCGCCGGCGGTGTCGGCACGGCCCAAGACGCCGGCCTTGGCGGCGGCGGCGGTGGTGGCGGCGGCTGGGCCATGACGTCCACCGAAACTGGCGGGACGCTGACCAACGTCACCGCCACCGGCGGAACCGGCGGTAAAGGCGGTGCCGGCAGTACAAACGCCATCGGCGACGCCGGTGGGACCGGCGGCTCGGCCGAGGTCATAGCCAGAAATGGCGGTGCAGTGAACAACGCCTCCGCGACCGGCGGTACCGGCGGAGCCGGGGCCACGGGCGGTGGCACCAGCGGCGACGGCGGAGGGGTGCTGATTTCGGCCTCCGGTTGGGGTAGCACCGCCAGCGGTTCGGCCACCGGCGGCACCGGTGGTGTCGGCAGCAACGGCGGCCAAGCCGGCGACGGCGGAGCGGCCATCATCGCGGGCGGCTACAGCAACACCCCCAACAGCTCAGCCAGCGGTACCGCGGTCGGCGGTACGGGCGGCAACGCAACCGGCACGGGCAGCACCGGCGGTGACGGCGGCCGCGGGCGGCTCATATCCGACACCGGATACGGCCGCACCGGTGCTACCGCGACGGGTACTGCCACCGGCGGCGCGGGTGGCGCGGGCAGCAACGGGGGCCACGGCGGGGCTGGCGGTGACGGCATCGTCGGCGCGGGTACCGGCGGTGCCCCGAGCGGCGGCACGGTCATCAACGGCACCGGTACCGGTGGGGCTGGCGGTGACGGCTTCGATGGCGCCAGTGGCGGCGACGGCGGCCGGGGCTTTGTGATCGGCCAGTACGGCGCGACCACCACCAACGGCACCGCCATCGGCGGCGCGGGCGGTGACAGTGGCACCGGCGCCGGCGCGGGCAACGGCGGTAAGGGTGGCTACGGCTACCTGGATTCGGCGCGGACGGTGTCCGGTGGTGTCTCCACCGGCGGGGCCGGCGGGGTCGGCGGGAACGGCGGCACCGACGGGGCTCTGGGTGGCAACGGCGGTGACGGCGGCAACGCGCAGCTGTGGGTGGGCACCGACAACACCTCCACCGGCGGGGCCGGCGGTGCGGGCGGTAACGGCGGTGCCGGAGCCGGCAACAATGGCGGCAACGGTGGCACCGGCGGCAACTCCAGCATCAACGGCTCCGGCGACCCCGACGTCGTCACCAACAGCACCGCCACCGGCGGAGCCGGCGGGGCCGGCGGTGACGGCACCGACAGCGCGGCTGGCGCGGACGGCGGCACCGGAGGCGCGGCCAACATCAACAGCAACGGTGCGCACGTCAGTGACAGCTCCGCCACCGGCGGCGCTGGTTCGGACGGCGCGCTTGCCGGCTCGACCGCCGGCGACGGCGGTGCCGCGGGAATCAGCGCCACCAGCGATGGAAGCGTCTCCGACACCACCGTCACAGGCGGTGCCGGCGGCCTCGGCGTCGACGGCGGCACGGGCGGTAAGGGCGGCGATGCTGGTGCCTTCGCCGGCAACGCCGGCGTCATCACCAACGCCAGCGCCACTGGCGGTGACGGCGGCGCTGCGACCGGCAACGGCAGCACAGGTGGTGACGGTGGTGCCGGCTGGCTGGTCGTCGACAACACCAGCAACCCGACCGGCAATGCCGGCACCGTCGGGACCGCCGACAACGCTGCCATTGCCGTCGGCGGCAACGGCGGTGACGCCGTCTCCGGCGGCCATGGCGGCAAGGGCGGCTTCGGTGAACTCGAGTCCAACGGTGCGGGGGGCGTGTCGTATGGCACCTCCACCGGCGGTGACGGCGGCGACGCCACCACCGGCGGCACCGGCGGTGACGGCGGTAGCTCTGACATTCAGAGCTCGAAGATCACCGACTTCTTCGGTCCGGACAAGGGTGGTGCCGGCGGGACGGCTCATGGCACGTCAACCGGCGGTGACGGCGGCCTCGGCACCGACGGCGGCACCGGTGGTGTCGGCGGCAAGGCCAGCATCGCCGCCGGTGGTGGCACCTCCGAGGCCAGCGGTACGTCTCAGGGCGGCATCGGTGGTCTCGGCGACGGCACTGATGGCAAGGGTGGCGCCGGCGGCGACAGCCGCATCACCGCCCTGGACGGCACCAGCACCGCCACCAACAACAGCGTTACCGGCGGCATCGGCGGCGACGGTATCGACGGCGGTGTCGGCGGCAATGCCGGTGACGCCAACGTCGGGGCCGGAAACCTGGACGCGGGTGCTCCCACCGGTGAGCCGTCGGCGAGTAACAACACCCTCGTCGGTGGCAACGGCGGTAGCGGCACCGGCAGCGGCAACACCGGCGGCGATGGTCAGGAGGTCGATGTCTTCCAGCAAGGCAGCGGCCAGAATGACGGAAAGAACATCACCGGCGACAACGGCGCGAATCACCCGTGAGGTAACCGCACCAACAGCTACCGCGGCCCAGGTTCCCCTTCTCCTGGGCCGCGGTTTGCTTTCGAGGCCTTAATTGCTCGACCATGTCGCGGGTATTAGCGACAGCGTGCAGATGACTTGCCTGCATTCATTGCGTCCGCTGCCCGGATCCTGCTGCGCAATCGGCTGCAGCGCGCCGACCGACGAATGCTCAATGCGGGCTTCGAGTTCTGGTTCGGCGCACAATCGACCCGACTTCGTACAATTTGATGTACTTTGGCCATCGCGAATGCAGACGATCGGACGCATGTTGCCAATTGCGGCGCCACCCAGGCGAGATCATGCCTAGCCGCTGATCAGGTATTTCGCCTGTGCGGCAACGTTGTTGGTGTGAGTCGACAAGATGGTTCTGCCGTGGGTGGGACTAAGAATCTGTAAGACGTTTGCGTCCGCGTGCGACCCACAGCCGCCCAGTGCAGCGCTTTTTGCTGTAACTGCACTATTCGATCGAATAAAATGCTAATTGCAAAAAAATAGCATGTAGCATATAGAGCCTAATTTGCTATCCCAGAAGCAATAGCCGACCTCCCCAAAAAATCTCACTTACGGGTCTCGCTTAATGGCCAAAATTGCGCTAATAGTTACCTTAACGGCGGCTGAGAGGCGTCGTTCCTGCGGCATTGGGAGGCAACACAAAAATGGCTGGTCAGCGCAACAAGCGGAATCGTCCAACTCGCAAGGGAAAGGCTCGTCGTCGCGCACGTGTCGCTGGACTGGGTGCTAGTGCGGGGGCGTTTTTGGCGTTCGGGCTGGGCCCGCTGGCGGCAGCACCGCCCGCACACGCCGACTTCGAGGACTTGTTCGACCTGTTCGACCCGAGCGCCTGGGCGGGCGCGCCTGCCGCTGACTTCGACGTTAGCGGTTTGGAGGCGCTGCTGAATCCGGCCTCGTGGGAGTCATGGCTCGGGCTTGACAGCCTCGGCGGCCTGGACGCTAACCCGACCGCGGGCACTGATCCGTTCTTGGCGTTCGGGCAGGAGCTCAACGAGTGGTTTGTCAACAACTGGATCGGCACGCCACTGGGTGACGCGATCGACAACCAGCTGAACTCTTGGTATGCGGCGCTGTCCGCAGCGGCTGGCGATCCCATGGCCGGCTCATGTGGCCTGATTTGCAACGGCGCCGACGGCACCATGGAAAGCCCGGATGGCCAAGATGGCGGTCTGTGGTTTGGTGACGGCGGTGACGGCTGGGATAGCACCGAGGCTGGTGTCGACGGCGGCGACGGCGGCAACGCATTCTGGTTCGGCAACGGCGGTGACGGCGGCGACGGTGGTGTCGGCGCCGATGGTGGTGCAGGTGGCGCCGGCGGCCTGTTCTGGGGTAACGGCGGCGACGGCGGTAACGGTGGCGCCGGTACCGCCTTGATCTCCGCCGGTAACGGTGGTGCCGGTGGCGATGCGGGTGCGTTCGCGTGGTTCTCGCATGGCGGTAACGGCGGTAACGGTGGCGCCGGTGGTGACGGCGTGGCCGGGGCTGCCGGTGTAGCCGGGTCCAACGGCGGTGCCGGTGGCAACGGTAGTGGTGGCACCAATGGTGGTAACGGCGGCAAGGGGGGTAAGGGCGGCTTCTTCGGCGCCGGCGGTAACGGCGGCCAAGGCGGTAACGGCGGTGACGGCGGTGACGGCGGCGACGGTGGCACAGGTATTGACGGCAGCTTCGCGGGCAAGGGAGACGGCACCGGCGGCACCGGCGGTAACGGTGGCGGCGGTGGTGCCGGAGGTAACGGCGGTAAGGGCGGTGATGCCGGTGCCGCAGGCATTTTCGGGACCGCGGGCTTAGCCGGTGACGGCGGTGACGGCGGTGCTGGTGGCAACAGCGGCAATGGCGGCAATGGCGGTGTCGGCGCGGCCGGCGACTTTGACAATCCGAACAGCAATGGCAATGGCGGGGCCGGGGGAACCGGCGGGGCCGGCGGTGGTCATGTGGGCAACGGCGGCAGAGGCGGCGCCGCTGGCGCTGGTAACGGCGGCACCGCGGGTAACGACGGCGCCTTTGGAATTCACGGCAATGGCGGCGCCGGCGGGGCCGGCGGTCAAGGCGATGCCGACGGCACCGGAGCGGTCGGCGGCAAGGGCGGTGCCGGTGGCGCCGGTGGTGTCGGCACAGCCCAAGCAGCTGGCCTGGGCGGTGGCGGCGGTGGTGGCGGCGGCTGGGCCAAGACATCCGCCGACGCGGACAGCGTGCTGGCCGACGACGTCACCGCCACCGGCGGGGCCGGCGGGGTCGGCGGTGCCGGTAGCACCGAAACCGTCGGCGGCGCCGGCGGGACCGGCGGCTCCGCGACGGTCAGCGCCACTAATGGTGGCGTAGTCAACGACGCCTCTGCCACTGGCGGCACCGGTGGGGCCGGCGGCACCGGCGGCGGGATCAGCGGCCACGGCGGAGCGGCGCTCATTTCGGCCAACGGTGCGGACGGCACCGTTAGCGGCTCGGCCACCGGTGGCACCGGGGGTGTCGGCACCGGCGGTGGCCACGGCGGCGACGGCGGAGGGGCGGTACTTGACGCCGCCCGCGACAGTTCGGTCAGCGGCACCGCGATCGGCGGGAACGGTGGCGACGCAACCGGCATCGGCAGCACTGGTGGTTACGGCGGCACGGGCACCCTGCAGGCCGGAGGCGCCGACGGCCGTGGTACCGCGACCGGCACGGCCACCGGCGGCAACGGCGGTTACGCCCTGAACGGTGGCACCGGCGGCAACGGCGGCAGCGCACTGCTCGGTGCCGGAACCGGCGACCGCGGCACCATCATCGACGGTGTCGGCACCGGCGGCGCTGGCGGCGCGGGCTTGGCCGCCGGCGCTACCGGTGGCGACGGCGGTGCAGCCAACTTCTCCGTCACGTCGGGCAGCGTCGTTACCGGCACCCAGGTCACTGGTGGCAACGGCGGTAACAGCGGCACCGGCGCAGGCGCCGGCGGTGGCGGGAAGGGCGGGTACGCGCTGGTGCTGACGAGAAGGGGCAGCATCTCCGGCGGCATTGTCATCGGCGGCAACGGCGGAGTCGGTGGCAACGGTGGCACCGACGGCGCTCTCGGCGGCACCGGTGGCGCGGGCGGCGCCGCGCAGTTGCGTGGGGGCACCGACAACACGTCGATGGGCGGTAACGGCGGGTCCGGCGGTAACGGCGGTGCCGGAGCCGGCCATGACGGTGGTGCTGGTGGCGCCGGCGGCAGGGCCAACATCGACGGCAATCAACCCGACATCGTCGCCAACAACACCGCCACTGGCGGGGCCGGCGGGGACGGCGGTGACGGCACCGACAGCGCCGCCGGGGCGAACGGCGGCACCGGTGGACGGGCGACCATCGGTGGCGTTGGGGCCTCCCGCGTCACGGACAGCACTGCCATCGGCGGCGCGGGCGCGGACGGCTCGGTTGCCGGCTCGACAGCCGGCAACGGCGGCAACGGCGGCAACGCGATCATGCGCGCTACCGAGCGTGGCTGGATCTTCGACAGCACCGTCGAGGGTGGGGCCGGCGGCGTTGGCACCGGCGGTGGTACAGGTGGCGCCGGTGGTGACGCCAATATGGAGGCAAGCTTCGGCATCATCACCGACGTCAGCGCGACCGGCGGTGCTGGCGGTGTCGGCGCCGACGGTGGCACGGGTGGCGCCGGTGGTGACGTCAATGTTGAGGCGACTCCCGGCACCAGCGGCGTCACCAACGCGATCACCAACGCCAGCGCCACCGGCGGCGCCGGCGGCGATGCCACCGGTATTGGCAGCGTCGGTGGTAACGGTGGCCTCGGCGTCCTGCTCGTCAGGCCCAACAGCTCGGCCCCGGGTGGCACCGTCGGCACCGCTGACAACGCTGCGGTTGCCATCGGCGGCGCCGGCGGTGATGCCACCGACGGCGGCCATGGCGGCAGCGGCGGCGTGGGTGAGCTCCGGTCCAGCGGTGCGGGTGGGTTGTCGTACGGCACCTCCACCGGCGGCAACGGCGGTGACGCCACCGGCTCCGGCAGCCAGGGCGGGCGCGGCGGTAACGCTTCTATCTCGAGCTCCGTCGTATCGGACCTTCTCGGTCCCAACCAGGGCGGTCCTGGTGGGACGGCCCACGGCATGTCCACCGGCGGTGACGGCGGTGACGCCACCGACGGCGGCACCGGTGGTGTCGGCGGCGATGCCAGGATCACCGCGGGCGGTGAGGACGCGGAGGCGGCCGGCACGTCGCAGGGCGGCACCGGTGGCACTGGCGATGGCGCTGGTGGCAAGGGTGGCGCTGGAGGCAACAGCCGGATCTTGGCATTAAACGGCACCAGCACCGCCATCAATAACAGTGTCACGGGCGGCGACGGTGGCGCCGGTATCGACGGCGGTGCCGGGGGCATCGGCGGTGACGCCAACGTCGCGGCCGGGAGGCCGGATCCGGGTGCTCCTACCGGTGAGCCGTCGGCGAGTAACAACACGGTCGTTGGCGGCAGCGGCGGTAGCGGTACGGGTGCCGGGAACACTGGCGGCGCCGGTCAAGGGCTTGTTGTGTTCCAGCCGGGCAGCGGCCACAAGGACGGAAACACCATTACCGGTGCTAACGGTGCGAATCAGCCGTGAGGTAATAGCGCCAACGGCGACCGCGGCCCGGGTTTCCCCTCCCTGGGCCGCGGTTCGCTATTTGACCGGTTAGTTGCTCGACCATTGGCGCGGGTATTGCCGACAGTGCGCGATGACTGGCCTGTGGGTGCCCATTTCGGCGGGTTAGGCGATGGATTGCGTGGCCACTGGAAGCAGAGACGCCCTTCGACTGGTACAGCCGACCTGTGAAAGGTGCTGGAAGGATCCAGAATCTGGGGCCAGCGTCCCAGTTCCTAGATAAGGAACGTCGCCGTACAGTAGCAGCGGCGATCAGCACGGCCATTTGCTAGCACGCCCCCGTGGATCCAAGGCCCTGATCGCGCGTTGCATGTAGGGCTACAGCGGCAGAGTTGCTGCTCCGGCGGCCCTGCGTAGATTCCCGATGACAACCTGTGTGATCGATTGGAATTCCATTTGCTGTGCTACCGCCGCAGCGGCTACCGGTTCACATTGAACTGGGCGGTATGCGGATGGACGCCCGCGGTTCAAGCGGCTAGGACACACACGGTGAAACGATGGCTCGCCGCGCGAACTTTCCTGTGTTGCAAATGATTCATGCCTAGCGGACCGCGCAATTCCGGGGTGCCCCCGACCCCAGCGAAGGCCCCGGGCGCCTACTGGATGGCAACGGACATTGCTGAGAGTTTCTTGGACGCACGTACGCCCTAGACGTCGCCTGGGCCTCGTCGCCGCCGCCCACTGATATGTTTTGGCCGACATTCGCTGAGTCTGCATGCTCCTGCTGGCTCAGGCACTGAGGGCTGCGGCTTTGTAGACACAATCGATCGTCATCGTTTGCTGTGCGGAGCCAATTAGATGATTGTTCAAATACATTTGGGTCAGTTGTCCCGTTTGGGAGAAAACGGTGCACCTAAGAGTTACCTTAACGCGACTGAGAGCGACCGCTCCAGCATGTCTCTGGGAGGGCAAGGCACACAAATGGCGGGACAACACAGCAAGCGGAATCGTCAAGCACGCAAGGAGAAGTCTCGCCGTCGTGCACATCTCGCTGGACTGGGGGCCAGCGCGGGAGCATTTCTGGCGTTCGGGCTAGGCCCGCTGGCCGCGGCACCGCCGGCACACGCCGACTTTGAGGACCTGTTCGACCTCTTCGACCCGACCGCTTGGGCGAGCGCAACCGCTCCTGACTTCGACGTCAGCGGCTTGGAGGCACTGCTCAACCCCGCCTCGTGGGGTTCGCTGCTCGGCTTCGACAACCTCGGCGGCCTGGACGCTAACGCCGTGGCGGGGACCGATCCGTTCATGGCATTCGGGCAGGAGCTCAACAACTGGTTTGAGACCAACTGGATCGGCACGCCGTTCGGCGACGCCGTGGATAACCAGCTCAACGCTTGGTATGCGGCGCTGCCCACGGCGGCCGGCGATCCCACAGCCGGCGCGTGCGGCCTGATTTGCAACGGTGCTGAGGGCACCATGGACAACCCCGATGGTGAAGGCGGCGGTATCTGGTTCGGTAATGGCGGTGACGGCTGGGATAGCACCGAGGCCGGGACGTCCGGTGGCAACGGCGGCGACGCGTTCTGGTTCGGCAACGGCGGTAACGGCGGCGATGGCGGTGCCAACGCCGACGGTGGCGCTGGTGGCGACGGTGGCCTCTTCTTTGGCAACGGCGGTAACGGTGGCGACGGCGGCATTGGCACTGCCACTGACGACGGCGGCAATGGAGGTGCTGGCGGTGACGCCGGTCTATTCGCTTGGTTCTCGCACGGCGGTAATGGCGGTAACGGTGGCGCCGGCGGGACCGGCGTTGCCGGCGATCCGGGCGTAGCCGGGGTCAACGCCGGTGTTGGCGGCAACGGCGGCACTGGTACTGACGGCGGCGACGGCGGCAAGGGCGGCAAGGGAGGCTTCCTCGGCGCCGGCGGCAACGGCGGCGAAGGCGGTGTCGGCGGTAACGGCGGAGTCGGTGGTACCGGCGCCACGGGCCTGGCCGGCAGCTTCGCGGGTAGCGGAGACGGAGCCGGTGCCACCGGTGGTAATGGCGGTGGCGGCGGCGATGCCGGCAACGGCGGTAAGGGCGGTGACGCCGGGGCTGCCGGAACATTCGGCAGCGCGGGCCAAGCCGGTGACGGCGGTGACGGTGGCGTCGGTGGCAACAGCGGCAATGGCGGCACCGGCGGCGTCGGCGCAGACGGCGACTTTGAGCTCGCGAACAGCCAAGGCTATGGCGGCGCCGGTGGCACCGGCGGCACTGGTGGTGACCATGTGGGCGAAGGCGGCGACGGTGGCGCCGCTGGCGTCGGTAACGGCGGCAACACTGGCGCCACTGGCGACAACGGGACTTACGGCAACGGAGGGGCTGGCGGTGCCGGCGGTGAAGGCGATGCCGACGGCGCCGGTGCGGTCGGCGGCGACGGCGGTGCCGGCGGTGCCGGCGGTGTCGGCACGGCCCAAGACGCCGGCCTTGGCGGCGGCGGCGGTGGCGGCGGCGGCTGGGCCAAGACGTCCGCCGACACGGGCGGCACCCTGACCGACGTCACGGCCACCGGCGGGACCGGCGGTAAAGGCGGTGCCGGCAGCACGGAGTCCATCGGCGATGCCGGCGGGACCGGCGGGTCCGCCACGGTCACGGCCAGCCAGGGCGGCGCGGTGAACGCCGCGTCGGCCACCGGCGGCACCGGCGGGGTCGGCGGCACTGGCGGTGGCACCAGCGGCAACGGCGGCGCCGCGATTATCGACGCCACCGGCACGCACAGCACCGCGAGCGGTTCGGCCACCGGCGGCACCGGAGGTGTGGGCATTGACGGCGGCCAGGGCGGTAACGGCGGGCTCGGCCGGATCTCGGGCGGCTTCGGCGACGCAGCGCACCCGGGTGCCGCGAGCGGTACCGCCACCGGCGGTAACGGCGGGGCGGCCACCGGCGCCGACAGCGTGGGCGGCGACGGCGGCAGCGCCCAGGTGGTGGCTGGCAGTGGGCTTGGCCACGCGGCCACCGCGACCGGCACCGCCACCGGCGGCACCGGCGGCTACGCCCTGAACGGCGGTACCGGCGGCCGCGGCGGCAGCGGATTGGTGGACGCCGGGCTGGGCTACCAACCTAGCGGCGGCACCGTCACCAATGGTGTTGGCATCGGCGGGACGGGCGGTGCCGGCCTAGCTGCTGGCGCGACCGGTGGCGACGGCGGCAGGGGTGCTGTCTTCGGTGAGTACGGCAGCGTCGTTACCGGCAGCCACGGCGTCGGCGGCAACGGCGGCAACAGCGGTACCGGCACGGGCGCCGGCGACGGCGGCAATGGCGGTTACGGCTACGCGGTGTCCTCCAGCACCCTTTCCGGTGGCAGTGCCATCGGCGGTAATGGTGGGGTCGGCGGCAATGGTGGCACCGACGGTGCTGCCGGCGGTACCGGTGGCGCGGGCGGCAATAGCCACCTGTGGGCCGGTACCGACAACACCGCCCGGGGCGGTAACGGCGGGGCCGGCGGGGCCGGTGGTGCTGGAGCCGGTCACGACGGTGGCACCGGTGGCACCGGTGGCAACGCAACGGTGAACGGCTATGGCCCGGCGGGCATCGTCACCAACAGCACCGCCACCGGCGGTGTCGGCGGTGCCGGCGGGGCCGGCACCGACTCCGCCGCCGGCGGGGCCGGTGGCACCGGTGGCGAGGCCAACGTCGTTAGCACCGGTGGCGCCACTCTCACTGACAGCTCTGCCACCGGCGGCGCGGGGGCGGACGGCACGCTCGCCGGCTCGACCGCGGGCACCGGTGGTGCGGCCAGCATCAGCTCCGCCAACGGTGCCAGCGTGTCCGACACCACCGCCGAGGGCGGCGCCGGCGGCACCGGCATCGACGGCGGCACGGGCGGCACCGGCGGTGCGGCCAACGTCAGCGCCAACACCGGTGCCAACATCTCCGACACCACCGTCACGGGCGGTGTCGGCGGTCTCGGCGCCGACGGCGGCACGGGCGGTACGGGAGGCCAGGCTGCTGCCGTGGGCATTAAGGCCGGCGTCATCACCAACGCCAGCGCCACCGGCGGCGACGGCGGCGCTGCGACCGGCCCCAGCAGCACAGGTGGAAACGGCGGCTCCGCATTCCTGGTCGTCGACAACACCAGCAACCCGGGCGGCAATGCCGGCACCGTCGGCACCGCGGACAACGCTGCCATTGCCGTCGGCGGCAACGGCGGTGACGCCGTAGACGGCGGCACGGGCGGTACGGGCGGCTTCGGTGAGCTCGAGTCCAACGGTGCGGGCGGTGTGTCGTATGGCACCTCCACCGGCGGTGACGGCGGCGACGCCACCACCGGCGGCACCGGCGGTGCCGGCGGTAGCTCTGACATTCAGAGCTCGAAGATCACCGACTTCTTCGGTTCGCACAAGGGTGGTGCCGGCGGGACGGCTCACGGTACGTCGACCGGCGGTGACGGGGGCCTGGGCACCGACGGCGGCACCGGTGGTGTCGGCGGCAAGGCCAGCATCGCAGCAGGCGGCGGCACTGCCGAGGCCAGCGGTACGTCTCAGGGCGGCATCGGTGGTCTCGGCGACGGCACTGATGGCAAGGGCGGCGAAGGTGGCGACAGCCGGATTACCGCCCTGGACGGCACCAGTACCGCCACCGACAACAGCGTTACCGGCGGCATCGGCGGCGACGGTATCGACGGCGGTACCGGTGGGAACGCCGGTGACGCCAACGTCGGGGCCGGAAACCCGGACGCGGGTGCTCCCACCGGTGAGCCGTCGGCGAGTAACAACACCCTCGTCGGCGGCAACGGCGGTAGCGGCACCGGCACCGGCGTGACCGGCGGCGATGGTCAAGAGGGCAGTGTCTTCCAGCAAGACAGCGGCCAGAACGACGGAAAGAACATCACCGGCGACAACGGCGCGAATCACCCGTGAGGTAACCGCACCAACAGCTACCGCGGCCCAGGAAACCTGGGCCGCGGTTCGCTTTTGTGCCGTTGGATTCCTCGATCATTGTCGCGGGTATTGGCGAAAGCGTGGAGCTAACTCATTCATTGTGTTTCTGCTGCCCGGATCCGGCTGCGCAATTGCCGCGGCCAGTCGAGCGACTTCTATTTCGGTGCGCTGGTCGAGCCGGGCGACGTTATGCTCAGCGTGACCGGCGGTGACACCGATATCGGGGCGGGGTTCCCTAATGAAGACGCTCCTCCCGGTGAGCCGTCTATGAAGAACTTCACCGCTATCGCTGGAGACGGCGGCAACGGCACCGGCGCCGGCCACAGGGGCGGCGACGGTGGCACGCTACTTATCTTTCAGCTCGGCGGCGGCGAAACCGACGGAGGGTTCCGTGAGGGTCACGATGGCGTGAACAACCCGCCATAACACCAACAGTATTCGCAGCCGTGGTTCGCATTCGACCGGTTGAATGCTCGATGATTGTCGCGGGTGCGTAATGGCGGCGGGGAGTCGGCTGTCATATTGCTGAATACTTGCTGTGAATTAGGCGTTAGGCGCCTGGAAGCACGAACCGGTTATTGTGCAATTTGATGTACTTTGGGCCGTGCCTCTGGCCGTTGATTAGGCAGGCGAGTGGGGGACTGAGAAGCTGTAAGGCGTTGGGCCGGCGCTCGTCCGCGACGCCGAGTACATCGGCTTGGTTGCTGTAACTGCACAATTAACGTGAATGAAATGCTAACTGCAATAAATTTGCATCTAGCATATAAAGGCTAATTTGCTATCTCGGAGGCAATAGCCGGCCTCCCGGGAAATCTCATTTTCGGGTCTCGTTTTATGGCCAAAAGTGCGCTAATAGTTTCCTTAGCGACGACTGAGATCGATCGCTCCCCGCGGCATTGGGAGGCAAACACAAGATGGGCGGGCAACACAGCAAGCGGAATCGTCAAACACGCAAGGGAAAGGCTGGTCGTGGCGCGCATGTCGCCGGATTGGGGGCTAGTGCGGTGTCGGTTGTGGCGTTTGGGCTGGGCCCGCTGGCGGCGGCACCGCCGGCGCATGCGGACTTCGAGGACTTGTTCGACCTGTTCGACCCCGCCGCGTGGGTGAGCGCGCCTGCGGCGGAGTTCGACGCCGGTGGTTTGGAGGCATTGCTGAATCCGGCGTCGTGGATGCTCGGCTTCGACAATTTCGGCTTGGACGCTAACGCGACTGCAGGGACTGACCCGTTCTTGGCGTTCGGGCAGGAGCTCAACGAGTGGTTTGTCAACAACTGGATCGGCACGCCGTTCGGCGATGCTGTCGATGACCAGCTCAACGCATTGGCCGCAGGGTGGTCGCTCGGTGATACCTGCGGGCTGATCTGTAACGGCGTCGACGGGACGATGGAAAGCCCCGATGGCCAAGACGGCGGTCTGTTGTTCGGTGACGGCGGTGACGGCTGGGATAGCACTGAGGCTGGTGTCGACGGCGGTGCGGGCGGTGACGCGTTCTTGTTCGGCAACGGCGGCGACGGAGGCGACGGTGGCGACGGAGGCGACGGTGGTGCCGGGGGTGCCGGTGGCCTGTTGTGGGGCGACGGCGGTAACGGCGGTAACGGTGGTGCCGGCACTGCTGAGCTCGCCGGGGGTAGTGGCGGCGCCGGCGGTGACGCGTTCTTGTTCGGCAACGGCGGCAATGGCGGTAACGGTGGCGCCGGCGGTAACGGCGCAGCCGGGGCTGCTGGTGTAGCCGGGGTCAACGGCGGTGTCGGCGGCAATGGTGGTGATGGCACCAACGGCGGTAACGGCGGCAAGGGCGGCAAAGGCGGCCTGTTCGGCGACGGCGGCAACGGCGGCCAAGGCGGGCTTGGCGGCAACGGCGGTGTTGGTGGTGTCGGGGCCACCGGTGCCGAGGGCAGCTTCGCCGGTGAGGGGGACGGCACCGGTGGCACCGGTGGTAACGGCGGCAGCGGCGGGGATGCTGGTAACGGCGGCGACGGCGGTGCCGCCGGTGAGGGCGGCATCTTCGGTTCCGCGGGTCTAGCCGGGGACGGCGGTGACGGCGGGGTTGGTGGCAACAGCGGCAATGGCGGCGCCGGTGGTGCCGGTGCGGCCGGTGACTTTGCCAATCCGAACAGCACCGGAAATGGCGGGACCGGCGGCACCGGCGGGACCGGGGGCGCCCAGGTGGGTAGCGGCGGCGCTGCCGGTAAGGCCGGTGGTGCCGGCGCCGAGGATGGCACCACGGGCGTGGCCGGAATTCACGGCGATGGCGGCGCCGGCGGCGCCGGCGGCCAAGGCGATGCCGAGGGCACCGGCGCGGTCGGCGGCAAGGGCGGTACCGGTGGTGCCGGCGGTGTCGGCACGGCCGAAGAGGCCGGGCTGGGCGGCGGCGGTGGTGGTGGCGGCGGCTCCGCCCAGACGTCCACCGCCAACGGGGGCGCGCTGACCAACGTCACCGCCACCGGCGGCACCGGCGGGGCTGGCGGCGCCGGAAGCACCGAAGCCACGGGCGGCGCCGGCGGGACCGGCGGTTCCGCCTCGATCAGCGCCACCGATGGCGGCGCGGTCAGCGACACGGTCGCCACCGGCGGTAACGGCGGGGCGGGCGGTAACGGCGGTGCCGGCGGCCACGATGGCGGCGACGGTGGCGATGGCGGCGACGCCAGGCTCAGCGGCACAGGTAGCGACGCCGTCACCAACAACACTGTCATCGGCGGTGCCGGCGGTGACGGCGGTGACGGCACCGACAGTGCCGCAGGCGCGGACGGCGGCACTGGCGGCACGGCCGCGATTGTTTTCCAAAGCGGTGCCGTCAGTGACAGCACCGCTATCGGCGGCGCGGGCGCGGACGGCACGCTGGCCGGCTCGACGGCCGGAAACGGCGGTGACGCGGTGATCGACGCCGAGGACGGCGGTAACAGCATCTCCGACACCGCAGTCGAGGGCGGCGCTGGCGGCATCGGCGTTGACGGTGGCGCGGGCGGCACCGGTGGTGAGGCTGTTGCGTTTGCAGCTGACGGCGGCGTCATCGCTGGCGTCGGCATCACAGCCGGCGCTGGCGGCGACGCCACCGACGGAGGCGCCGGTGGCGCCGGTGGTGAGGCTGCTGTCGTGGCAACTGATGACGGCACCGTGACCAACGCCAGCATCACCGGCGGCGCTGGCGGCGACGCCACCGGCAGCGGCAGCGTGGGTGGTGACGGTGGTCGCGGCTTCGTAGTCGATGACGGCGGCACCGTCGGGACTGCCGATAATGGTGCCGTTGCCGTCGGCGGCAACGGCGGTGACGCCACCGACGGCGGTACCGGCGGTGTCGGCGGCGACGGCGGACTCAACTCCAACAGTGCTGGCGGTCTGTCCTATGGCGTCTCCACCGGCGGTAACGGCGGTGCCGCAACCGGCTCCGGCAGCCAGGGCGGCGACGGCGGCAGCTCAGTCATCGAGAGCTCGGACATTACGACTGGTACGGACCCCATCGGTCCCGACCAGGGCGGTCCTGGTGGGACGGCCCACGGTGTGTCGTCCGGCGGTGATGGCGGCGAGGCCGCCGACGGCGGTACCGGTGGTGTCGGCGGCAATGCCAGGATCAGCGCGGGCGGTGAGGACGCCGAGGCTGCTGGTGTGTCGCAGGGCGGCGCCGGCGGCATTGGCGATGGCGCTGGTGGCACGGGCGGCACCGGCGGCGACAGCGACATCTTCGCCTACAACGGCACCAGCACCGCCGTCGACAACAGTGCTGCGGGCGGCAACGGCGGCGCCGGTATCGACGGCGGCGCCGGCGGCAATGGCGCCGACGTCTTCGTCGGGGTGGGACTGCCTAGGCAAGACGCTCCCCCCGGTGAGCCGGCGGTGAGGAACTTCAGCGTTATTGGTGGAGACGGCGGCAACGGCACTGGCGCCGGTCACACCGGCGGCGACGGCGGCACTGCAAGTATCGTCCAAGCGGGCGGCGGCGAGACGGACGGAGGCTCCATTAGGGGTCCGAACGGCCCGGACGACCCGGCATAGCAATCCCTGGCAGCAACGTCAGTTACCGTCAGCGCCCACGGCCGCCGCGAAACGCGTCCTTGACCTTCTCGCCGGCGTCCTTCAGGTCTGACTTGAACTGCTCGCCCACGCCCCGGTTTTCAAGCCTGCGGTTACCTCTGGCGCGGCCCATGGTTTCTTTGGCTCGACCGCCGAGCTTTTGCAACTTGTTTCGGGCCTTATCGATTGCACTCATCGTGAAACCTCCTCTGCCCGCCTTGGGTACCCGCGGAGGAGGTGTGCTTACACCCAGTACGGCACCCGGGCGCGGTACTGGCGCATCGCGAACGCCGCCAAAACCCAACCGATCACAGTCAACACGACGACCACGATCCAGTGCCGCAGTTCTTGCTGGGCGCCCAGCAGCGGCGCCCGCACGATATCCAGGTAGTGCAACAGCGGATTGAGTTCGACGATCTTGCCCCACCGGCCCGCGCCCTGCTGACGCAGCGTCTCGTCGTTCCAGATGATCGGCGTCATGAAGAACAGCAACTGCACCACTGAAAACAGCAGCGGGCCGATGTCGCGGTAGCGGGTGGCCAGGATGCCGAAACACAGCGACACCCAAACCGCGTTGAGCACGATCAAACCCAGCGCGGGAATCACCATCAGATCGGCCCACGACCACGGCTTGGGATAGATGATCGCGATCACTGCATAGATGATGATGTTGTGCGCGAACAGGATCACCTGCCGCCACACCAGCCGGTAGACGTGCAGGCTCAGCGGCGCGGGCAGCTGACGGATCAGCCCCTCGTTGGCGACGAACACGTCGGCGCCCTCCATGATGGCCGCGTTGATCAGGTTCCAGATGATTAGACCCAGCGTCACGTACGGCAGGTGCACAGCTAGGTCGAGACGAAACAGCTTGGAATACAGGCCTCCCATGGCCACCGCCGTCGTCCCCGTCGCGATCGTGATCCAGAACGGGCCCAGCACCGAGCGCCGATACCGCTGTTTGATGTCCTGCCAGCCCAGGTGCAGCCACAGTTCCCGGCGCAGGAAGCCCTCCACCAGATCACGCCACGCGCGGGCCAACGTCTTGGATTGCGCCGCGGCGTCTTCGAAGGTCGTCATGGTCGCCTGAACCTCTCTCGACGTCCCAAGCGCCGCAACCGGATCCACTCCAACAGACCGGCGACGTCGCGCCGGGACACCAGGAAGAACCAGCCGAACCTCACCCACTCCTGCAAGAGCAATCGGCGCAAGCCCGGCTGGGACAGCAGATAGCCCCGGTTGCGGTAGGTGAAGTACCGCTTGGCGGGGTCCTCGGGGTACTGGGTGTGCATGCGCCCGCCCAGGATCGGCTTGAATTCCGAAGAGCCGCACGGATGCAAGTACGTCGCGGTCAGACAAGTCCCGAACGCCAAACCGGAGCGCACTAGCCGACGATGCAACTCCACCTCGTCGCCGCGCACGAAAAGCCGCAAATCCGGCACGCCCACCGCCTCGAACGTCGACGCTCTGAACAGCGCCCCGTTGAACAGCGACGCGATCCCGGGCAACAGGTCGGCCTCATCGGCCCGCAGCTCGGAGACAAGCCGGCGCCACACCAGGCCGCGGCGCAGCGGAAAAGCCAGCCGCTGCGGGTCTTCGACGTCGCACACCATTGGCGACACCTCGGCGAGCCCGTGCGTGGCAGCGCAATCCAGCAGCGTGGCCAGCACCTGACTGTCGGCCGGCCGGCCGTCGTCGTCGGCCAGCCACACCCAATCCGCACCCAGTGATAAAGCGTGCAGAATGCCGAGCGCGAATCCGCCCGCACCGCCGAGGTTTCGGCGCGATGCCAGATACGTCGTCGGAACCGGCTGCGCTGCAACGAGTTCCGCTACCCGGTATTCACAACCGTTGTCGACCACGATCAGGTGGTCGGGCAACCGGGTCTGGGTGGTCAGCGCATCAAGCGACTTGGCCAGTTCGTCGGCGCGCCGGTGCGTGACGACGACGGCATACACCGAACTCATCCGGACACCTCGTCGCCGGCCGTTTCGGCCAGCACCTCGCGCACAGTCCGGGCGGCGTCTTCACCCTCGTACGCCCGGATCACGTCCTCGATGCCGCCGGTCATGCGGATGGTGCCGTGGTCGATCCACATGGCGGTCTTGCACAGCCGTGCCAGGAACTCGTTGGAATGGCTGGCGAACACCAGGATTCCGGAGCGCTCCACCAGTTGTTGTAGCCGCGACTGCGCTTTCTTCAAGAAGTCGGCGTCCACCGCGCCGATACCCTCGTCGAGCAGCAGGATCTCGGGGTCGATGCTGGTGACCACGCCCATCGCCAGCCGGACCCGCATACCGGTGGAGTAGGTGCGCAGCGGCATCGACAGGTAATCGCCCAGCTCGGTGAACTCGGCGATCTCGTCGACCTTGCTGAGCATCTGCCGCCGCGTCTGCCCGAGAAACAGGCCGCGGATGATGATGTTTTCGTAGCCGGAGATCTCGGGGTCCATCCCGACCCCCAGGTCGAACACCGGCGCAACCCGGCCGGTCACCGACGCGGTACCGCGGGTGGGTTCGTAGATGCCCGAAAGTAGCCGCAGCAGAGTCGATTTCCCGGCGCCGTTATGTCCCACCAGCCCGACGCGATCACCCAACTCAAGCGTCATGGTGATGTCGCGCAGCGCCTCGACGACCACCACGTTGGATGCGTTTCGCCCGATCGTGCCGCCGGCCTTACCGAGAAAAGCCTTTTTCAACGAACGCGACTTGGCATCGAAGATGGGAAATTCCACCCACGCATTGCGTGTCTCGATGTGCGGGACGGACACCGGTGTGCTGCTTTACAGGTATTGACCGGTTCCGTGCCCGTGCCCGCCGCGGGCGGCTCCCGGCGGCAGCGCACCCTGGCGCATCTGCTCCAGTTGCGCACGCGCGGCCATCTGCTGGGCGAACAGCGCCGTCTGAATTCCGTGGAACAGCCCCTCCAGCCAGCCGACCAGCTGCGCCTGGGCGATACGCAGCTCGGCGTCCGACGGGGTTCCCTCGCTGAACGGCAGCGTCAGCCGGTCCAGCTCCTCACGCAACTCCGGGGCCAGCCCTTCTTCGAGCTCGCGAATGCTGGTGGCGTGCACCTCGCGCAGCCGGTTGCGGCTGGCGTCGTCTAACGGCGCGGCCCGCACCTCCTCGAGCAGCTGCTTGATCATGGTGCCGATACGCATCACCTTGGCGGGCTGCTCGACCAGGTCGGTCAACGACTGGTCCTCGGAGTCCTCCTCCTCGTCAGGCTTGTTCTTGGCCATCAGACGGGGGTCGGCGCCGATGACCTCGATGCCGTCGTCGCGGTTGTCGGTACTCAATCCAGTCACTCTCCCTCTAGGCTTGTCGGACTGTCGGGGCGCCACGCCACTCGTAGATCCGGGCTTCGCCATTGTCATAGATCTTCACCCACGACTTCGACTTGTCCAGTGACACTAGTCCGTCAGGCGTCGCGAACCCTCTTACTGTCGGTGTGCTGGTCAGGACGTAGCGGATATTGAGTACCCGAACCGCGTCGGCGATCCGCGGATCGGTGTCCGCATCGTCGGCGTAAGCCCAGAAAATGAACCGGTGATAACCCGGGCCCTGCTGCATCGGGTAGTCGTAGTGCGTCCATAACGGATGTAACCCCGCGACGGCGTACATCCATGCCGTGCCGTCGGTGTTGCCGTTCCCGATCAAGGTGTCTCGCGCGCCGGGCAGCTTGGCCAAATACGCCATCGCCTCCAGATCACGTCGGTCGACCATCACCGAGTCGTACTTGTCGCCGAACAAGAACCGGTGCCGCGGAAAGTAATGCCACGCGCTGAGCAGGCTGACCGTCACCAGCAGGCTCGCGGTCACCGCGGCCCACGGCAGCCGCCGGTCGCTGAGGCGGCGCACGGCGACCACCAGCAGCGCGACCAGCGCCAACAGCCCCAGACCGGCCATCGGCATCAACAGCAACGACGCCGCCCCGGAAAGCCGGCGCGGATCCTTGTAGAAGAACTTGCTGAACGCCCCGGCCACCTTTCCGATCGACCCGCCCAGCGGCGTTCCCGCATCGACGATCGCCACCATCAGCACCAGCCACACCACCAGCGGCCACCAGATCCTGCGGAACAGGAAGATGAACCCGCCGACAGCGGTCACGGCGATCAGGGCGTACTGCACGGGGAAGTCGTTGAGGTGCCGGGTGTGCTGGAACACCGCGTCGAAAACCCCCCGCTTGGTGCTGCGGTGCGTCAGAAACGAATGCCCGGCGATGATGTCCTCCTGCTGTTTGACCGCCCAAAACTGCGGCAACAGCACCAGGATCGCCGGCACCATGACGGCACCCAGCGCGGCCGCATCCTGGACCCGGCCGCGCACCGGATGCCACAGGCCCTCCATCAGCCACCACGCGACGAGGAACAACACGACCACGATTCCGCCGGTGATGTGCACCGAGACGACCCCGACCAGCGCCAGCACCGCGATCGGGACGCGGTCGCGATGCCGCAACGTGGAGGTGATCAGCGCAAACGTCGGCACCGCCAGGCCGTAGCCGACGAGGTTGGGCATTGCGGCGGTGCCGAACTCGACGTAGGGCAGCGCGGTGAATGATGCCGCCAGCATCGCCGCGGCGGCGCTTGCCGCGACGGCGCGGGTTTCGGTGGTGCGGCTGCGCAGCAGCCGCCAGGTCAGCACCGCGGCGCTGACCGGGAACAGCCAGATCGCGGCGGCCAGCGCGCTCAGCGTGTAGCCGGTGGTGGGCGCGGCGCCGGTCAGCTGGCAGTACACCGCGGTCAGCGCATGAAACGCCGAGGGGTAATACAGCAGGTCTTGGGTCTCCACATTGCGCAGCTGCCCCATGTGTGTCGACGACGCCTGGCCGGTGTCGAGGATGTAGCGCACGGTGTTGGCGTGCCAGACCGCATCCCAGGTGCTGGGGATGGATTGCCAGTCCGGGATGCCGCGCAGCGCCGCCAACCAGATCAGTACCGCGCCCAGCACAACCGCGGCGGTCACTGTCGCGGCCGCCGCGCCGGTCAATGCCCGCACTTCGCCGTCGACGTCGCGGAAGCGCGTCAGCGCCGCCCGGAAAACGGCCGCCAGCAGCGTGACGACGGTCAGCGCGCCCAACGCCGTCCAAGCGTTCCAAGCGATTCCGATGGCACCGAACGGGATGATTGCCAGCGCGACGACACCGTAGGTCAGCGCCGGGCCGACCGCCACCGTGATGGGCCACGTTAGCTGCGCGCTGCGTGCGACGATCGCCCCGGGCACTATCAGCAAAAACAAAGCAACGAGCGTTCCGAACGTCAGCCCCACTGGACTAGTATGGCTGGCCGGGCGACCGGGCTCGGGTCGGCGGGGACGTATCTGGGCGCCCCGCAACCGTAATGGTTTGCGGATATGCGGGAACTCGAAGGTGGCTGGCATGGCATACGACGTCGCCCGGGTACGCGGATTGCATCCGTCGCTCGGAGACGGTTGGGTGCACTTCGACGCACCCGCGGGGATGCTGATTCCCGAATCGGTGGCCACCACCGTATCGACGGCATTCCGCGGTTCCTTCCCCACTGCTGTGGGTCCGCACCCGTCGGCTCAGCGCAGCGCCGCCGTGCTGGTAGCGGCCCGTCAGGCGGTGGCCGACTTGCTCAACGCCGACCCCCGCGCGGTGGTGCTCGGAGCCGACCGAGCGGTTTTGCTGGCATCGCTGGCCGAAGCATCCTCGTCACGGGCGGGCCTGGGCTACGAGGTGATCGTGACCCGCCTCGACGACGAGGCCAACATCGCCCCGTGGCTGCGCGCAGCAAACCGGTTCGGCGCCAAGGTGAAGTGGGCTGAGGTCGACATCGAAACCGGTGAGTTGCCGACGTGGCAGTGGGAGAGCCTGATCGGCCAGTCGACGCGGCTGGTCGCGGTGACGTCGGCGTCGGGGACCTTGGGCACCGTGACCGATCTGCGGCCCGTCACCAAGTTGATCCACGAAGTCGGTGGCCTGGTGGTCGTCGACCATTCCGCGGCCGCGCCGTACCGGCTGATCGACATCGACGAGATCGACGCCGACGTGGTGACGGTGAACGCGGCCAGTTGGGGCGGCCCGCCCGTGGGCGCGTTGGTGTTCCGCGATCCGGCGGTGATCAATTCGTTCGGGTCGGTGTCGACGAACCCGCACGCGACCGGGCCGGCTCGCCTGGAAGTGGGCGCGCATCAGTTCGGGCTGCTGGGCGGACTCGTCGCCAGTATCGAGTACCTGGCTTCGCTCGACGAGTCGGCCCGCGGAACCCGGCGTGAAAGACTCGCCGTCTCAATGAGATCCGCGAGCGACTACATGGATCGGATCTTCGACTATCTGATGATGTCGCTGCGGTCGCTGCCGTTGGTGGTGGTGATTGGTCAGCCAGAGGCACGCATACCCGTGGTCACGTTCGCCGTGCACGAGGTCCCGGCCGAGCGGGTGGTGCAACGGTTGGCGGACAACGGAATTCTGGCGATCTCCAACGCGACGTCGCGGGTGCTCGACGTGATCGGAGTCAACGATGTCGGCGGCGCGGTGACCGTCGGGCTGGCGCATTACTCGACCATGGCCGAGGTCGACCAGTTGGTGCGGGCTTTAGCGTCTTTGGGCTGATCCAGCTAATCCAGCGTCAGCACGATCTTTCCGATCACCCCACCCGAGGTGAGCAGTTGATGCGCTGCTGAGGCCTGCTGTATCGGCATCCGGGCGCCGATGACAGGCCGGACCCGCCCGTCGGCGATCATCGGCCAGACCGACTCCGCCACGGCGGCGACCACCCGGGTCTTGCTGTGCGGTCCGGCGGCCGGTCGCGCCCGCAGCGTCGTCCCGATCACGCGCGCCCGTTTGCTCAGCAGCTTGCCCAAGTTGAGTTCGCCTTTGACGCCGCCCTGCATGCCGATGACGACCAGCTGGCCGTCGGTGGCCAGCGCGTCGAGATTGCGGTCCAGATAGGCCGCGCCCATGATGTCGAGGATGACGTCGGCGCCGTCGCTGACTTCCTTGATCTTGGCGACGAAATCCTCGTCGCGGTAATTGATGGTGATCTCGGCGCCCAGCTGGCGGCAGAATTCCAACTTCTCTGGCGATCCCGCCGTGATCGCGACTCGCGCGCCCAGCGCGCGCGCCACCTGAATCGCGTGGGTGCCGACTCCGCTGGCCCCGCCGTGGATCAGGGCCAGCTGGCCCTCCCGCAGCCCGGCCGTCAGCACCAGATTCGACCAGACCGTGCACGCCACCTCCGGCAGCCCCGCCGCGTCGTGCAGCTCTACACCGTCCGGAATGGGCAGCACCTGACCGGCCGGCACCGCGACGTACTCGGCATACCCGCCGCCGGCCAACAACGCGCAAACCTTTTGCCCCACCGACCATTCCGTTACTTCATCGCCTGTTTCGGCGACCGTGCCCGAGACCTCCATGCCCAGGATCTCGCTGGCGCCGGGCGGAGGCGGATAGCGGCCGGCGGCCTGCAGCACGTCGGCGCGGTTGACGCCGGCCGCGGCGACCTTGATCAACACTTCGCCGCGGGCGGGCGTGACGTCGGGTACTTGCTGCCAAAGGAGTTGATCGGCGTCGACGACGATGGCATGCATTCTCGACACGCTACCGTCTTGTGATTTCGCCTGTTTCAACCGCGAAGTGTCACATAGCATGACGGGATGAACGGCCTCATCGCCGGCCGGACAGCCAGCCGGATGCCCGGACTGGATATCGCTGAGCAGAAGTCTTGGCAGAACTACTTGGACTCCACGCTGCGGTTGTACGCCGCGCTCAACCGGTGCCTCACCGAGGCGCATCAGCTGTCGCTGGTCGACGTGCGGGTGCTGGAAATGCTCGACGAAGCGCGCGGCGGCTCGCTGCGAATGGGCGATCTGGCCGACGCGCTGCCGTCGCTGCCGAGTCGGCTGACCCGCCAGATTCGGCGCCTGGAGATACAGGGTCTGGTGCGGCGCTCGGCCAGCCCCGATGACCGCCGCGGAGTGTTCGCCACTATCACCGACGACGGCCGGGAGGCGGTGCAGCGGGCCATGGTCACCTACGCGCAGGGCGTGCAGACCCACTTCCTGGGACCGTTGTCACGTTCGCAGGTCGCGGCGATGGGGGAGAACTGCCGGCGGATCAGCGTCGCGCTGAAGCGCACCGGGCGGTCTTCGAAGGCTTAGCGCCCCGTTACGCTGGTCGGCGGTGGCGTGGCAGAGCGGCCTAATGCACTCGCCTTGAAAGCGAGAGACGGCTAAAACCGTCCGGGGGTTCAAATCCCTCCGCCACCGCGTTTGTGATGTCTCAAGACATACGAATAGCCCGAACCCTCGTTTAGGGTTTGGGCTTTTTTGTTGGTCGACCGCTGGGCATGCCGCGGGGTTGGTAGTCGCGGGTGGGGTCGAGTGTTAGCTGGCGGAGGAGTTCGCCGGTGGTGGCGTTGATGATGCGGATGTTGAGGTCTTGGACGAGGACGAGTACACGGGTGCGAGCGTGGGTTCGTCCGACGCCGATGTGGTGTAGGCGTCCGGCGTGGCGCAGGGTGAGTTTTCCGAATTGGTCGATGCGGTCGGTGCGTACCCGGTTGTGGGTGTCGATGGATGTTGCTGGGTTGGCTTTGGGTCGGGCGGTGTAGGCGGTGGCGGGGGTGGCGTGATGGGGCAGGGATCGGTGTGGGCGGCGGTGGTTGTATTCCTCGGCGAAGGTGTCGAGTTGGGTTTGTAGCTCGGCGAGGGTGGTGGCGCGGGGTTGTCCGGTGAGCCATTTTTTGAGGGTCTGGTGGAAGCGTTCGACTTTTCCGCAGGTGGTGGGGTGGTTGGGGGTGGAGTTGATCTGGGTGACGCCCAGGCGGTGTAGCTCGTTTTCGAATGCGTTGCGGCCACCTTTGCCGCCGGAAAGGCGGGTGGTGAAGACCATGCCGTTGTCGGTCAGGGTTGAGGCTGGAATGCCATGAGTTGCATAGGCTTTGCGGAATGTGTCGAGCACGATGGGTCCGGTGATGCGCAGGTGGGCGGTCAGCGAGAGGACGTAGCGGGCATGGTCGTCGAGCCAGTCGAGGATCTCCACGTGAGAGTGGTCGGCTAGCCACCAGTGGGTGAAGTCGGCTTGCCAGCGTTCGTTGGGTTGTTCAGCGGCAAAGCGGATGTAAGAGGACTTGGGCCGCTTGTGCGGGTGGGGTGCGATCAGCCCGGCCGCGCGCAGATGCCGGTAGATCGAGGCGGCCGAGACGATGCACCCATGGCGGTGTTGCAGATGCCAGGCGATCGTGTACGGCCCATTGTCGAGGCCTTTGCTCGCCAGCTTTTCCCGAAGCTCAATGATCAGCTCGATGGTGTCTTGCGCCAGCCGGGTGGGGGTGGTGTGCGGCCGGCGTGAGCGCGGCTGGAATGCGGCCTCGCCCTCCAGACGGTAGCGGGCCACCAGCCGGCTGACCCAGCCCTGGGAGACCCCATACTCGAAGGCCACCTCAGATTGGCTGCGGCCCTCAACGACAACGGCAGTGATGACTAGACGAGCCTTCGACACCCGCCGACAGTCGGGCGCTCACCTTATTCCGATGTCTTGCGACACGCTATTCGCATGTCCTGAAACCACACACCTCCGCCACCGCGTTTTGCTAACCCTGGGTTATCAGCGAGTTGGCGAGTTCCAGGCCGATCAGGAATGTGACCACGATCAACACCAGCGACACTGTCGGCCAGATCCACATCGCCCAACCACGCTTTCCTGCCACCCTCATGCCCACCAGTGCGACGAGTCCCGCGATCACGATGCCGCCCCAGGTGACGAGGTACGCCAAATCGAGCGGGGTGGTGTTGCATTCCGACATGCATGCGTCGGTGGCCATCGCGAAAAACCAGGAGAAGAAGAACGACCCCATCCCCGCCAGCAGGGCGAACACCGACATGACCGACGTCGCGGTGACGTCGGCGGCCGAGCGTTGAGTCGGGGCGTGCACCGGGCGGAATGGCGGATATCGCGGCTGCTGCGGCGTCCCGGGGTACTGCGGTGACGTCATTTGTCTAACTCTGCCGTATCAGCGAGCCACCCGTGGGATCTCGGCGGCGATGCGGTCCATCAACGCCGTGTAGCGCTTAGGCGCGACATCCTTACCGGGCTTGCCGCTGCTGATCAACCCGGCGGCCAACTCCCGCTCGGGGTCGGCCCACATCGCGACGTTGACCAAGCCGAGGTGACCGAACGCCGCCGGCGCGTTACGGCCGAACGGCCCGAATCTGTTCGTGCCCAGCTGAAAGCCGGTACCCCACCGTGCCGGCGCCAAGCCCGTCGCCAAATCCGGTCGCAGACGCCGACATTGGCGTACCGCCGCACGCAGTGTTTCCGGCTGCAAGACGCGGACTCCGTCGAGTTCACCTCCGCGACGCCATATTTCGGCGAACCTCGACAGCTCGTCGGCAGTTGAGATGGTGTTGGACGACGGAACGACGGTGGTGAGGAACAGCGGTGTGTTGGTGAGCGGGATGATCTGGTGGACCGTACCGCCGATCGCTTTGCGGAACGCCGCTGCGATCGGTGCGGGCAGCTGCCGGCCGGTGGCGTGGCTGGGCGCGACCAGCGGGACATCTTGTGCTGCGACACCGAAATTGGTCCAGCGGAAGCCCAATGGGTCGAGGATCTCGGTGGCCAGAATGTCGCGGATGTCCTTGCCGGTGGCGGCATAGACGATCTCGCGCATCAGCGGGCCCCAGGTCAGCGCGTGGTAGATGTGCACCCGCCCCGGTCGGTACAGGGGCCGCAGCTTGCCCAGCTGTTCCTGCACGTACTCGTGATCGTCGGCCCGTTTGAGGTCCGCCTTCGGCCCGGTCGGAAACGGGACACCGGCGCTGTGCGTGAGCACATGCCGGATCGTGGTGCGGTCCTTGCCGTGGCTGGTGTACGTCGGGATGTAATCGCACACGCGGTCGTCGAGCGAGAAGTGCCCGCGTTCGACCAGCATGTGCACGACGGTGGCGGTGATCGCCTTGGCCGACGAGTACACGCAGAACGGGGTGTCGGTGCGGACCGGAACCTTTTCCGCGTCGGGTGGATCGGTCGGGGCATTGCCCCAGCCGTGCCCGATCGCGCGGTTGAGGATGACCTTGCCGTTGCGGCGCAGGCACAGCTGGATCGCCGGGTGCATCCCGGCCTGATACCAGTGGCGAACCGCCTGCCAGATCCGCTCGATGGCCGCGGGGTCAGCCTCGGAATGGTCCTCGTCGCCGATCGCGGTGACAGCGTCGAGGTCGGCTGGTACCCGGATGGTGCCGTCGGAAATGCTCATCGCTGCGAGGTTACGTGCTCGCCGGCTTGGCGGTGGCTCGCGGAGTTATCCACAGTTTGGGTTTTGCCCACAAGCTGGGATTTTGGGGGTGAGGGTGTCGGACCCCTCTTATAAGATTCGAACATGCGTTCGAGTAGTCGTGAGGAGATCGTGGCGGTCTTCGACGCGCTTGACGCCGCCCTCAAACGCGCCCTGGATCTGACATTTGATGTGTTGACCGTGCCGGAGTCGTTGGCGATGCTGGAGCGCTGCGAGAAGGTGCGCCGTCAATTGCCGGCGGTGGAGCACCCGTTGATCAATCAGATCGGCGAGCAGGCCGACGAGAGCGAGTTGGGTGGCAAGTTGTCGTTTGCGTTGGCCGAGCGGCTGCGCATCACCCGCGCGGAGGCCAACCGGCGCATCGGGGAGGCCGCGGACCTGGGCCCGCGCCGCGCCATGACCGGTGAGCCGCTGGAGCCGTTGTTGCCGGCGACCGCCGAGGCCCAGCGTGCCGGCACGATTGGTGGCGGACACGTAGCGGTGATCCGCAACTTCTATCATCGGTTGCCCGACGCGGTCGATGTGGAGACCGCCGAGCACGCCGAGGCCCAACTCGCAACCGAGGGCGGCGAGTTTCGGCCCGACCAGTTGGCCAAGCTGGCCGACCGGCTCACTGACTGTTTGAATCCCGACGGCGATTTCACCGACAACGACAGGGCACGACGGCGCACCCTGATCATCGGTAAGCAAGATATCGACGGCATGTCCAAAATCAGCGGCTACCTCACCCCCGAGGCCCGCGCGACCATCGATGCGCTGTTCGCCAAACTGGCCGCGCCGGGCATGTGCAACCCCGACGACTGCACCCCCTGTGTGAGCGGCACTCCGTCGCAGGCGGCCATCGACAACGACACCCGCAGCGCCGGCCAACGCAACCACGACGCCCTGAACGCCGCCGGACGCGCCCTGCTGGCTTCCGGAGACCTCGGTCAACACAACGGGTTACCGGCCAGCATCATCATCACCACCACCCTGGCAGAGCTCGAGGCCGGTGCGGGCAAAGCGCTCACCGCCGGCGGCACTTTGTTGCCCATGAGCGATGTGATCCGGCTGGCCTCCCACGCCCACCATTACCTATGCATCTTCGACAAGGGCAAAGCGATCGGGCTGTATCACACCAAACGCCTCGCCTCGCCAGGGCAGCGAATTGTGTTGCACGCCAAAGATCGCGGCTGCAGCTTCCCTAATTGCACGGTGCCCGGCTACCTCACCGAAGCCCACCATTGCACCGACTACTCCCAATGCAAAACCACCGACGTCAATGACCTCACTCAGTGCTGCCGAACGCATCACAAACTCGTCACCGAACAGGGCTGGACCACCCGCAAAAACACTCACGGCGACACCGAATGGATCCCACCCCCACACCTCGACCGGGGCCAACCCCGCACCAACACTTACCACCACCCCGAAAAACTCCTCCGCAAAAACGAAGACGACGACGATCCGTAGGCAGTAATCAGTACAAGGTCGGGGCTGGCGGACGAACGCCGCCTCAGCCGCCTGCGGCGCGGTCGCCGTCGGTCTGGTCGAAGAAGCGCCAATCGCCGTCGATGTTGACCTCCATTCGCCAGCCGAGCTCGGTCTTGTCGCCTTTGGTGTCGACGAGCCAGGCATGCGCGTCTTCGGCGCTGGCGATGTCCTTGGTGGCGACGACCTCGCCGTGCGGATTGAGCACTCGGTAAGTAGACATATCCCGAGTGTTCCCAATCGCGGCGGTCCTTATTCTCCGGTGAACTCCGGGGGCCGCTTGGCGAACGTCGCCGCGATCCCCTCGGACAGATCCTTGGACGGCAGAAACGCTGCGTTCCAGGCGGCGACATAGCGCAGACTCGCCGAGACAGCCGAAATGCGTTGCTGGTCAAGGACATCCTTGATGCCGTGCACGGTCAGCGGCGGGTTGGCGGCGATCTCGGCGGCGGTGGCGTGCGCGGCGGCCAGCGAAGCCTCCGCGTCGTCGAACACGTCGTTGACCAAGCCGATCTTCTCCGCCCGAGCCGCGTCGATGTCCTTACCGGTCAGCGCCAGTTCCCGCAGGTGCCCGTCGTTGAGGATGAACGGCAGCCGGGCCAGGCTGCCGACGTCGGCGACGATCGCCAGCTTGACCTCGCGCACCGAGAACTTGGCGTCGGCGCTGGCATAGCGGATATCCACTGCCGAGATCAGGTCGACGCCGCCGCCGATGCACCAGCCGTGCACCGACGCGACGGTGGGGGTCCGGCAGTCGGCGACGGCGCTGATCGCCTTCTGCATGCGCGTCACCTCGGCGTGGAACTCCGCGCGGGGCCGAGCCGACGCAGCCTCGGTCATGACCGCGGTCAGCGACCCGCCCATAGCCGGCAGGTCCAGGCCGTAGCTGAAGTTGCGGCCCGACCCGGTGAGCACGATGGCCCGCACCTCACGGTCGGCGTCCAGCGCGCCGAACACCTCCGGCATCTCCGACCAGAACGCCGGGCCCATCGCGTTGCCCTTGCCTGGTCCGATCAACGTCACCTGCGCGACGTGATCTTTGGTCTCGACGGTGACGGATTCATACGGCTGACCCATGAACAGACCGTACCGTGGAGGGCATGCCTGCCGACCTACGACCCGGACCCGACTCACCACCCAACGACGAACTCGCCAGCGCCGAAGCCACACTCGGCGTTCTGCAGCAGGTTCTGCATCCGATCGCACGCGACGACTTGGCTAAACCCACGCCGTGCTCGGAATTCAACGTCGAGCAGCTGACCGACCACCTGCTGAACGCGATCACCCTGCTCGGCGGCGCGGCGGGCGCGCAGGTTCCCGACCGCGACCAGGGCGACTCGGTGGAGCGCCAGGTCATCGCCGCGGCCCGGCCCGCGCTCGACGCCTGGCATCAGCGGGGCCTGGACGGCACCGTCACGATCGGGCCCAACGAGGTGCCCGCCACCTTCGCCGCCGGCATCCTTTCGCTTGAATTCCTGGTCCACGGTTGGGATTACGCGAAGGCGATCGGTTATCCCATCGACGTCGCCGACTCGTTCGCCGAATACGTGCTGGGCAAAGCGAAAAAGTTCATCACGCCGGAGGGCCGCGTGCGAGCCGGGTTCGACGACCCCGTCGACGTGCCCGACGACGCGCCGCCCCTGGACCGGCTGGTCGCCTTCACCGGACGTCAGCCCTAGCGCTGGCTGTTGGCCCGGCCGCCGCCGTGGCCGACGAGGATATCGATGTCGCGTTGCCACCCGGCGGCGCGGCAGCGGTCGGCGGCCCACCGAGTGACCATGTAGAGGGTGGCCGCCGCGGTGTCCACGGTCAGCCAGATCGCCAGTGCGACCAGCGCCGCGTCAGTGGCGGCAGCAGAAACCGGTGTCGGCTTCGCGACCCGACGACCGTTGTTGTCCACCCAGACGTCGATCTGGTCGCCGGTCCTGACGGTGGGCGGCGCGTCGACTGTGCCGGTGTATTCGCGCCCGCCGACGAACCAGCGCGCATCCACGGTGATCGTCGTCTTCGCTATCGACGGCTCGTTGGTGGCACGGCCGTCGATCACCGTCGCGGGGACGAGATGCCGGGTTTGGGCCTGCTCGGCGTAGCGGTTGCTCATCGACTCGTGCACCGCGGTGCCGATCGCGGCGGCGGCCGGGATGGCCAGGATCGACACCATCACCGCGAGCATCCACACCAGGGCCTCGATGCGATCACTAGTGCGCACCAACGGGTTACGGCCCAACGCTCGAAGTATTCGCCATCGCGGTGGGCCCAGGATGTAGGTGTCCACGACATCTCCTTGGGTCAACCTGCTCAGTGCTGACCTTTTGATGATCGCCATAGCCGGCTGGCGGCTTCTAGGGTCGGATGGCCCTCGCGCCGAAGGGCACTGGTCCTTGCCAGCCGGAACACATCGAAGGCCGAACGGCCCTAGATCGGCGTGCTCACCGCGTTCAAGTATCGAATTGCCCGGGAGCCGAATCACCCGGGTTACCGACGATTTTCAAGGAGTACACCATGACTACCGCCCGTGACATCATGCACAGCGGCGCAACATGTGTGAGTGAGCACGAGACGATGACCGCCGCGGCCCAGCGCATGCGCGACCTGGGCGTGGGCTCACTGCCGATCTGTGGCGACGATGACCGCCTGAAGGGGATGATCACCGACCGCGACATCGTCATCAAGTGCATCGCCGCCGGGCACGATCCCAACACCACCACCGCCGCCGAGCTGGCCCAGGGCCACACCTACTACGTCGACGCCGACGCCAGCATGGAAGAGGTGCTTCGCGTCATGGAGGAGCACCAGGTCCGACGGTTGGCCGTGATCGAAGATCACCGCCTGGTCGGCATGATCAGTGAAGCCGACATCGCGCGGCACCTGCCCGAACACGCCATCGTGCAGTTCGCCAAAGCGGTTTGCGCTCCGCAGGCGCTCACCAGCCACTGACTTTCGGCGGCCGCCGCTCATATCATCGATTGTGAGTGGCTACGAGAGGGCAACCCCAACGATTGAGGCCGTAAGAAAGGGGTAGCTGATGAAGGCCAAAGTTGGTGACTGGTTGGTGATCAAGGGAACGACGATCGATCGACCGGATCAGCGGGGCCTGATCACCGAAGTGCACTCACCCGATGGCTCACCGCCGTACGTCGTGCGGTGGCTTGACTCGGATCACGAGGCGACGGTGTTTCCGGGACCGGACGCGATCGTCGTCACCGCCGAGGAGCAGCAAGAAGCCGACGAGCGGGCACAACATCGGTTCGGTGCGACGCAGTCGGCGGTCCTGCACGGCCAAAGCGGGTAGGCGGCGTCGGGTCAGGTGATGAAGTCGGCGACCGCCGGGTGGCCGGCGAAGGTCCGGCGCCGCGACGGGACGCTGGTACCTTTCGACATCGTCCGGATCGAAGGTGCGGTCGCGCGGGCGGCCCGCGAGGTCGCATATGACGATCCGGACATGCCGGTGGCCGTGGCGAGGGCGGTCGCCGACTCACTCGGACCCGGAATCGCGCACGTCGAGAAGATCCAGGATTTCGTCGAGAAGCAGCTCGGCGAAGCCGGTCTGCACGACGTCGCCCGCGCCTACATCATCTACCGGCAGCGCCGTGCCGAACTGCGCGCGGCCAAGGAATTACTTGGTGTCCGTGACGAGCTGAAGCTGAGTCTGGCCGCCGCGACCGTGCTGCGCGAGCGTTATCTGCTGCGCGACGAGACGGGCCGGCCGATCGAGTCGACCGGCCAGATGATGGATCGCGCGGCGCGCTTCGTCGCGGCGGCAGAAGATGACTATCAACTGGGTTCGTCGACGCGGTGGGCCGAGCGGTTCTCGGCGTTGATGCGCAACCTCGAGTTTCTGCCGAATTCGCCCACCCTGATGAACGCCGGCACCGACCTGGGCTTGCTCGCCGGCTGTTTCGTGCTGCCCGTTGAGGATTCGTTGCACTCGATCTTCACCACGTTGGGGCACGCCGCCGAGATTCAGCGCAGCGGCGGCGGCACTGGATATGCGTTCAGCCGCTTGCGTCCCGCCGGGGATCGGGTGGCCGGCACCGGTGGCACCGCCAGCGGACCGGTGTCGTTCCTCCAGCTCTATGACACGGCCGCCAGTGTCATCGCGATGGGCGGGCGCCGTCGCGGTGCCTGCATGGCGGTGCTGGATGCGTCGCACCCCGACATCCGCGATTTCGTCACCGCGAAAATCGAATCACAGGACAAATTAACGCATTTCAACTTGTCGGTCGGTGTCACCGACGCGTTCATGCGCGCCGTCGAACGTGGCGGCACACACCGGCTGGTCAATCCGCGCACCGGCAAGACGGTGGCCCGCATCCCGGCCGCGGAGCTGTTCGACGCCATCTGCGACGCCGCGCATGCGTGCGGCGATCCCGGCCTGGTGTTCCTGGACACGATCAACCGGGCCAACCCGGTGCCGGCGCGGGGCCGAATCGAAGCGACCAACCCGTGCGGCGAGGTTCCGCTGCTGCCGTACGAGTCGTGCAATCTCGGGTCGATCAATTTGGCCCGCATGGTCAGCAACGGCCGCGTCGACTGGGACAAACTCGCCGACACCACCGAGGTGGCCGTGCGGTTCCTCGATGACGTGATCGACGTCAGCCGCTACCCCTTCCCCGAACTCGCCGAGGCCGCCCGGGCGACCCGAAAGATCGGGCTCGGTGTGATGGGTTTAGCGGAACTTATTGCCGTACTGGGTATTCCGTACGACAGCGAGGAGGCCGTACGGTTGGCCGGCCAGGTCATGCGCCGCATTCAGCAGTCGGCGCACAGGGCGTCACGGCGGTTGGCCGAAGACAAGGGCTCGTTTCCCGCGTTCTCCGACAGCCGGTTCGCGCGTTCAAGACCGCGGCGCAACGCACAGCTCACCTCCGTCGCGCCGACCGGCACCATTTCGCTGATCGCCGGCACCACCGCGGGAATCGAGCCGATGTTCGCCATCGCCTTCACCCGGGCCATCGTCGGCAGGCGCCTGCTGGAGGTCAACCCGTGCTTTGACCGGCTGGCCCGCGATCGAGGGTTTTATCGCGACGAGCTGATCGACGAGATCGCGCAGCGAGGGGGAGTGCGGAGCTATTCGCGGTTGCCGGCCGAGGTGCGGGCGGCGTTCCCGATCGCAGCTGAGATCGCTCCCGAGTGGCATCTGCGGATGCAGGCCGCAGTGCAGCGCCACGTCGACGCCGCGGTGTCGAAGACGGTGAATCTGCCTGCCACCGCGACGGTCGACGACGTCCGCGCGATCTACCTGGCTGCGTGGAAGGCGAAGGTCAAGGGCATCACGGTGTATCGCTACGGCAGCCGGGACGAACAGGTGCTGTCCTACGCCGCGCCCGACCCCGCGCTGGCCCAGGCCGATACGGAGTTCAGTGGCGGCTGCGTTGCTCGTACCTGCGAGTTCTGAGGGAGGTGACCTTTGGCCCTCGTGTCCGCGTCGACCTGCGGCGTAGCAACAAACCATGAGGGAGAGGAATCAATTGCCGACCTTCTTCGACGTGGAGGTGACCACGCACGGCCAGATGCCGGATGTGGCGCCGTACGCGCGTAAGAAGATCGGGGGGCTCGGTCGGTACACGCATCGCCCGGTACGGCACGCTCGCGTCAGACTGACGAGACATCCCGACCCGGCAGTGCAGCGGGCCGTGGTCGCGCAGGCCAATCTCGACGTGGACGGACGCCTGGTCCGCGCCCAGGTGGAGGGCACCACCGCGCGCGAGGCGATCGATCGGCTCGAGGCTCGACTACGGCGCCGGCTCGAGCGGACCGCCGAGCATTGGGAATCACGACGCGGAGCGCTACCGGTGAGCCTTCCGCATGAGTGGCGGCACCAGTCCGAGCCCACGCACCGGCCCAAATACTTTCCCAGGCCGCCCGAAGAACGCCGAATCGTGCGGCGCAAGTCGTACACCCTCTCGTCCTGCACGATCGACGAAGCGGCAGTGGACATGGACATGCTCGACTACGAGTTCCACCTGTTCAACGAGAAATGCACCGGGATGGCGAGTGTGTTGTACCGCGCCGGCCCGACGGGTTGGCGCTTGGCGCAAGTGACACCGGTGAATCCTGAGGAACTCGAGCCATTTGACTTGCCGGTGACCTTCAGCTCACAGCCGGCACCATGTCTGACTGAGCAGGAAGCCATCGAGCGGCTTAACCTGCTCGACCTGCCGTTCCTGTTCTACATCGATGCGGCGCAGGGCCGCGCCTGCGTGTTGTATCACCGCTATGACGGGCATTACGGGCTGATCACCCCCGCAGGCTGACGGCCCAGTAAGCCCGAAAGTCAAGTCCACCTCACGTTTTGGGGACTTCGGACCCTATGCCGACACGCCGGCGCATCGAGACGATGGACGCATGAACGCTCTCGACAGCGATCCTGCGTCGCTGCCCCGCCGCGGCGACGATGACCGCGCCTGGCAATTCTTGGCGGACGCCTCCAGTAATTCCTTGGACAACTTGAGGTCGCTCGCGTCGTCGACAATGCCGGCTTTCACGCCGTCGCCGATGCCGCGGTCTTCGTGACAGGAGGAGCACAGTGGTGGCCAGTAATCGTGCGCTGGAAGCGATCCGGCGCCTGCTGATGGCGGAGACATACTTCCGATCGCGTCGACCGGTGAGTGAGCGCAAAGCCCCGGCCCAGGAGGGTAAGGAGACGCAAGAGCATCAAGATCGCGAAAAGTCTTAAACAACAGCGATAGACCGCCCGAACGCTTGGAATACCAAGCGAGCCTGTCGCGTTCGCTTTGGACAAATGACGACACTTGCCACTGACCGACTGCGCTGGGCGACCCCGGCTGATCGCAACCGTGCCGAATTGATGGCGCTGCTCACTGAGCGCACCATGGCCACGGCCGATCCGAAGCGCTACACCAGCGCGCCGACGCTGACCCAGGCCTGGTATCAGGCCCACATGGCGCGTTGGGGGCTGGATTCCTACCTCGACAAGATCGACGCCGTCAGGGCATAAGTCCTGCACATGAGTGGCCGTTGGACCCTTCGGCGCATCGGCGCATCGCGACACACTTGACCACATGCAGTTGTTCCGCGATCGTGCCGATGCCGGCCGCCGGCTGGCCCAGCGCCTGGAGTCGTTGCGCGGTGAAAATGTCGTCGTACTAGGCATTCCGCGCGGCGGAGTACCAGTTGCCTTCGAGGTCGCCAAGGCCCTGCAGGCGCCGCTGGACGTGCTGGTGGTGCGCAAGCTCGGGCTGCCGTTTCAGCCCGAGCTTGCGTTCGGCGCCATCGCCGAGGGCGGGGTGCGGGTGATCAACGACGCCGTGCTGGAGCACACCGGGGTAAGCAGCGAAGAAGTCGACTACGTCGAAGCCGCGCAACAAAGCCAACTGCGGCATCTGGTTGACCTGTACCGGCACGGTCGCGACGGCATCCCGCTGGCCGGGCGGGTGGTGCTGATCATCGACGACGGGTTCGAAAGCGGGGCAACCGCGAAGGCGGCGTGTCAGGCGGCCCGCGGCCAGGGTGTCGAGCGGATTGTGCTCGCCGCCCCGGTGGGCTCGCCGGACGTCGTCGACATGTTGCGCTCATACGCCGACGAGGTGGTGTGTCTGGAAACGCCCCCCTTCTACGGCTATGTCACGGTCGGGCAGGGCTACCGCCGATTCCGCAAGACCTCCGACGACGAAGTGATCGCGCTGCTCGGCCGTGCCCACGCAGGCTACGACGAGACCGCATTGGCCGGCGACCCGCTGTTGCGTGACGAGGAGGTCGACGTGACCGCAGGGCCGGTGACGGTGACCGGGCACCTGACGATCCCCGAGGCGCCGCGCGGCATCGTGGTTTTCGCTCACGGCAGCGGAAGCAGCCGGCACAGCCCCCGCAACCGCTACGTCGCCGAGGTGCTCAACCAGGCTGGGCTGGCCACCCTGCTGTTCGATCTGCTCACCCCGGCCGAGGAACGCAGCCGCGCCAACGTGTTCGACATCGAACTGCTGGCCCGAAGGCTCGTCGACGTCACCGCCTGGGTGGCCGCCCAGCCCGACACCGCGCCACTGCCCATCGGCTACTTCGGCGCCAGCACCGGCGCGGGCGCCGCACTGGTCGCCGCCACCGATCCCCAGGTGAAAGTGAAGGCGGCCGTGTCCCGCGGCGGCCGGCCCGATCTGGCCGGCAGGTATCTGTACGACGTCGTGGTGCCGACGCTGCTCATCGTCGGCGGCCGCGATGAGGTTGTGCTCGAGCTGAATCGGCGCGCACAGGCCGCCATCCCCGGACCGTGCGAGCTCGCTGTGGTGCCCGGCGCCACCCACCTGTTCGAGGAACCCGGCGCCCTCGAACAGGTTGCGGCGCTGGCCCGCGACTGGTTCATCGACCAGCTGTCCGTTTAGCCGCCGACCCTCGCCGGAGTCATCCGAGTGTCCGCGGCGCGGCGCAAGGAGACGACCTCCAGTAGATCGTCGGGTCGAGATGTGACACGAATGCCGAACCGGCGGCTGATGCGCTCGATGGTGGTGCGCAGCCACCCGGCGTCGGCCTGCGAGGCACGCTCGAGTCGCATCCGCCGCACACGCAGCGGAATCAGCTGCAGCGAGACCATGACACCGCTGACGCGATGAATACGGGCCAGATACAGCAGCCTGAGCTCGCTGCGGAACGATTCGCGGCCGCCGATGCCCTCGTAGTCGTCGATGACATCACCGCAGCCGTACAGGATCGGTTTGTCGCGGTAAATCTCAAGCGGGCGGGGATGGTGTGAGGAGTGTCCGTGGACGATGTCGATACCGGCGTCGATCAACCGGTGCGCGAACGCGATCTCGTTAGCCGCCACGGCGTAGCCCCAGTTGGGTCCCCAGTGCACCGAGACGATCGTGATATCGCCGCCACGCTTGTGCGCCAGCACTTCTGCCGCGACACCGTCGGCGACACACGCTGACGGATCGCGGATCAACCACACCCCGGGCCGATCGTGACGCGCGGCCCACGAGTCGGGAACGCCGCTGGACGTCACCCCGACCGAGCCGACCAGCACCCGGTGTTCACCGTGGACCGGGACCGCCGCCGGGCGCCGCGCGGTGGCCAGATCGTCCCCCGCCCCGACGCCCTGGATTCCCGCTTGAGCGAGAGCCGAGACCGTGTCGGTCAACCCCTGGTAGCCGAAATCGAGAATGTGGTTGTTGGCCAGGGCGCACACGTCGGGCTGTAACGCGGTCAGTGCGGGCAGGTTGTCCGGGTGCATGCGGTAACACACCGCTTTGTGCTCGGCGAATTCTCCGGCGGTGGTGATCGTTGTCTCCAGGTTGACCAGACGGACGTCGGGTGCGGCGGTCTCGAGAATCCCCAGCAGCTCGCCCCAAGGCCAATCCCAGTCCACCGGGCGCGGAATCGTCCCGTTGGCATACTCGGCCAGCCGCACATATCCCCGAGCGTCACGCATATACGGTTCGTGCAACACCGGTTCGCCCGGATGGGGCAGGATCTGATCGACGCCACGGCCGAGCATGACGTCCCCGCCCAGCAGCACGGTCACGATGTCGGAATTGCTAGCCACCTTGGACCCCCGCGGATACACAGATCTGCCCGAAGGCGGCATGTGCGTTTACCGCATTGAGGTCGCGATCACGCCTTATCGCCCTTACTCGACCATGCCGCTCTTCGGGACAGACCACCGGTTTCCCCGGCACCGAAAACCATCCCATCCACCCCGCCATGGCGCGAGGGGTCGAAAGTCCTCAACAGCGCGCTCGAAGGTCACATCGGCCCGGCGGTAGCCGGGGCAGTTTCCCGGCGGTGCCGGACCTCACGCGTCGGCGCGGGTCAGATGCCCCACTTGTTGTCCGCGGAATAGGTCTTCGTCTGCTTTTCTTCGTGGGTCTTGTTGTTGTTCCTATCGCGAGTTTCGGTCTGGGTAGTCACCTTCCACGTCGTCTTGCCGTCCTTCTGAGTCGTCCTATCGGTGGTCGTGTTCGACGTTGTCGTGCTGCAGTCGGACTTGTCCTTCGTGACCGTTGTCTCGGTGTCTCTTTGGCGTTCGATTCCGCTCTTCTTGTCCGTCCAAGAGTCGGATGTCCTGGTGGTCGTCGTGTGCTTTGACCCGTCGTTCGTTGTCCTGGTTTCGGAACTCTTGGTGTGGATGTTGCCGGACTTGTCGGTTTCTTTCCACGGCCGTTTGTTGTCACCTGCGCCGGTGCGCTGGTCGCCGGTCTTCTTGTCGGTGTCGGCATCGCCTGGGCAGTTCCGGTAGGACCGGGAGAAGTCGCCGCGGTCGCGCGGGTTGCGCCGCTCCTGCTCCTGCCTTTCAGTCCTGCGGGTCCGATCCTTGGTGATGTTGTCAGCCATTGTCTTCTCCTTCTTTTTCGAGCTCGATTTCGAATTGCCGTTCGGTGAACAGAGCTGCCAGCGAACGCCGTTGAGCAGCGGGGTGGGCCCCCTTGGCGGCGCCGAGCATCTGCTGGGCGAAGCAGAGCCTCACGCGGTGCGCCGTATCGCGTACCTGCACCGCGTGCTCGTCCGGTACCTCATCCGATGGGAGTTCGACCAATTCAAAAGCCGCGTCACCGCACAGATTCCAGGTTGCGGGCAGGCCGTCGTTGCTGATGTCGTCGTTGCGTGCGGTGACCCATTCATCGTTGAACTGTCCGGAGGCCACGAGCTCGGCTACCGGAACCGCACACGCGCACGCGTCGGTGGGGTCGGTGGCCCATATCTGACCGCATGCGGGGAACGGACCGAAGCCTTCGCCGCGCAGCATCCGAAGTTGCCGGCGCAGTTCCTCGAGCGCCGGATCGCTGTCGTTTCCGTCCTGCGCTGCCCTCATCGCCCGACCGATCAGTTCGGCGACGTTGGCGGTGTCATCGAAGGTCCACCCGCTACGTGCACCCGCGGCATCGGCCCATTGCTCGGCGCCTCGGTGAATGACGCACCGTAGCAACACATCACGGTTGACATTGCGAGGCCGCAGCGGCTCGACCAGGCTCACCAGATCCGGCCAGGTCCGGCCCAGTCCGCCCGGGTTGTAGATGGCGGACAACACCGACCGACCGAATGCTCGCTTCACCGAGGGGGTTTCGACGATGTTCAAAGCGCGCGGGCAGGCCACCAATTCAGCGCACCCTGTGTTTGCGATGGCGCCGGTCATCCGGACTCGCACGTCGCTGTCGGTGGGCCAGGTACCCGTACCGCCCTTGCGGCGTTGGATGCGCAACAGCAGCGATGCGTCCTCGCCGTCGTTGAAGGCCACCGCCCAGCCGACCGGCAACGTCGCCAGGGCGAACTCCTGGCTTTTGGTCATCACCATGGCGTCGGCCACCACCTGGCGGTCGTCGCCGGCGACCAATCGATGTGCCAGTTTCAGGTTGGTGTTCTTCACTACGTCCGGTGCCAATTTGGTGGGGACCTGATCGACCACCAACACGCCTTGTCCGTAGGCCCGGATTTCCGACAGCAGGTTCGAGAATGTCTCTACCGCCTTGCCTTTCATATCGCCTTCGCCTTCCGAACCGCCGCCTTTGGGTGCGGTGTTGGCCAGCAGCCGATGCGCTTCCTCGATGATCAACAGATGGCGCAGCCCGTCATAATCGCCTTGGGCGCGCCGGTGTTCGATGAGCCGGATCATCACCAAACCCATCAGGAAGGCTTTGTCATCGTCATCGCCCATCCCTTCCAGCTCCAAAATGGTGGGCCGGCTCAACAACTCTGAGAAGTCCAGGGAATGGCGGGTGTCCAGCATCCGGCCCTTGCCACCGGTGCGCAGGCTGTTCAACCGGGTGCGCAACGCGGCACTGAGGTCGTTGGCGATCTTCTCGTCGTACCCGAGCTTGGGGACGGTGACCTCGACCTTGCGGACAAGTTCGGTCAGCGTGGGGAACGCCAGCGACCGGTCACGACACCCCCGCAGGCGCGGGTTGGTGTTGGTGGTGATGTCCCAGCCCCGATCGGCGTAGATCTCATGCAGGCAGGTCTCCAGCACCTGCGGCAGCGGGGTCCACATGCCGAAGCTCGCATTGAACACCGCCCGCAGCATGTCGAGGTGGACCGAAACGGGAATGCCGTCGGGCACCTCGAACGGGTTCAGTCGATACGGTGAGACCAGCTCGTCACCGAGCGTGAAAACGCTTATTGCGGAACCGATCTCAGGATCATTGAGTAAGGCCCGGTACTCGGTTTTGGCGGGCTCGACCACCAGAAACGGAATCTTACGGGCAGCAACTTCGCCGATGATCTGGAACACGGTATTGGTCTTGCCCGATCCAGTCACCCCGGAGATGAACCCGTGGCGGTTCAACCGGTTGGGATCGAAGGAATAGGTATGCCCGGTGACGATCCGCCGTTCGATGATGTGGCCGAGCGTGACGTCGCCGACATTGGGCGCGGCGGTGACGACGTCGAAGTCCGCGATGTCCTTGATGGCGAAGCCGTGTGTCTCCACCTGCGGCAACTGTAGATAGGTGGCCAGCTGAGCCGAGTTCAGCAGCGTCTGGTGCTGGAACGGGTGGCGGTAGTACCCCGGCGGGTTGTCGGCTGCCACCGGGTCCGGCAACGCCCAGGCCTCGGCCAGCGCTGGCGCATCAGCGCGGTCGAACACCCGCAGTGGTTCAGGTGTCGACTCGTTGCCGAAGTAGATCCCCCGCCACAGGCTGGCCACTTCGTCATATCCGGCGTGATCGCTCAGGATGTAAACGGCCGTCCGCCAGGTGCCTGCGCCCTGGCCGCTGTTGAGCGTTTCCAACTGCGCGGCAAGCATTTCCAGGTAACTCTCGGCCAGCGGGCTGGGCACACCGAAATCGACAGCATCAGTCTGCACTGCGCGCATCTCGTTGATCAGGCGCAGCCTCAGATCGCGCACCGGGGCGTCATCGATGGGTTGGGCCAACACCAGGGCGGACCAGTCGCGGCCAGACAATGCGCGAAGCAGTCGGTCCACCTGGCGGACACCCTCACCTGTGGTCGGGAGCTTGAACGTCGGGACTCCCATCACCAGTCCGCCTCGTGGCCACCGACCGGCGTGCGCCTCGACCGCGGTGATGTCGATCGAGGGATACAGCGAGCGCAACCCGGACTCCAACAGCTGGGTGTGGCGCGCCAACGCCGTGCCGTCGGAGGTGCCGGGAAGCCACGTGCCGAACTCGACACGCGCCGTACCACCGATGTGACCCACGCGGAATGCCAGCGGCACCCGCGAGGTGTGCATACCGACCAACAGGTCGTCGACACCCAGAATGTCATCGGCCTGGTGCGACGTCTTCTCGTGCTTGCCCAGTCGCCCGATCCCGCTGACATGCAGCATCGTTCGCGAGCCGGCCGGTGCTCTAGTGACCCGGGTCTGCTCCACCTGCGGTGGTTCGAAACCGACCCGCTGGATGTAGTCGAGGCTGGTGCCGCTGACGGTGGCGACCGTCATGGCGTACCGCACTGCGAAGCCGGCGGCTGCATTCCGGCGTCGACCATGTCCTGGCACCAGCTGCTTGTGGTGTCTCGTTCGTGCTTCTCGAAAATCGGAATGACGGCGAAGGTACCGATTAAGAAGATCACTATCGGGACGAGCAGCACGGCGGCGCCGATCATCACAAGCTTGAGCGGGCTGAATGGCTTCGGGGCCTTACTGGACGCCCCAGTGGTGAGATTTTCCACCCGCTGCGCGACGATGCTGCCGTCGTCCCATTGCCCGTGCACCCGGACCAGGTCGCCGTCATGAATCGCGAGATCCTTGCCGCCGAACGATCCGCCGGAGGAGGTGTACTGGACCGATACCATCCTGCGCCGGGTGCCATCGCGGTCGAATTGCTCGACTCGGAAGTGCACTATGGCCTGGTTGTTGATCGGCATTCCTTTGTCGACGTTGCGGACCCGGCCTTCGATGACAGCGTGGCCGACATTCCTGCCGACCAAGTTGCCGCGGTCCGGCCGGCGCTGGTGAGCGGCGGTGCTGCGGGCCGGATCGGGTGCCGGATTCCATGAGTAGGCGCTGCTAGCCATTGTTTTGCTCCGTTGGCGCTTTGAAGGTGTTGCTGGCCGGCGTTGGGCCCGCATCACGATGCTCAGCGCTTTCGCAAGGTCTGTCCTGAGTAGTCGACTACTGCATTTCAGGAGTCGTGAGTACTGGCCCGGCGCCCGAGAGGCTGTTCCCCGGGGGTGGAAGCCGATGCCACCACCCGCAAAACACTGGTTGAACTGCGCAGACACCGGCGGGGCAGTTGGCGGTGCGGAGGTGTGTGGTTTCAGGACATGCGAATAGCGTGTCGCAAGACATCGGAATAAGGTGAGCGCCCGACTGTCGGCGGGTGTCGAAGGCTCGTCTAGTCATCACTGCCGTTGTCGTTGAGGGCCGCAGCCAATCTGAGGTGGCCTTCGAGTATGGGGTCTCCCAGGGCTGGGTCAGCCGGCTGGTGGCCCGCTACCGTCTGGAGGGCGAGGCCGCATTCCAGCCGCGCTCACGCCGGCCGCACACCACCCCCACCCGGCTGGCGCAAGACACCATCGAGCTGATCATTGAGCTTCGGGAAAAGCTGGCGAGCAAAGGCCTCGACAATGGGCCGTACACGATCGCCTGGCATCTGCAACACCGCCATGGGTGCATCGTCTCGGCCGCCTCGATCTACCGGCATCTGCGCGCGGCCGGGCTGATCGCACCCCACCCGCACAAGCGGCCCAAGTCCTCTTACATCCGCTTTGCCGCTGAACAACCCAACGAACGCTGGCAAGCCGACTTCACCCACTGGTGGCTAGCCGACCACTCTCACGTGGAGATCCTCGACTGGCTCGACGACCATGCCCGCTACGTCCTCTCGCTGACCGCCCACCTGCGCATCACCGGACCCATCGTGCTCGACACATTCCGCAAAGCCTATGCAACTCATGGCATTCCAGCCTCAACCCTGACCGACAACGGCATGGTCTTCACCACCCGCCTTTCCGGCGGCAAAGGTGGCCGCAACGCATTCGAAAACGAGCTACACCGCCTGGGCGTCACCCAGATCAACTCCACCACCAACCACCCCACCACCTGCGGAAAAGTCGAACGCTGCCGCCAGACCCTCAAAAAATGGATCAACGGACAACCCCGCGCCCCCACCCTCGCCGAGCTACAAACCCAACTCGACACCTTCGCCGAGGAATACAACCACCGCCGCCCACACCGATCCCTGCCCCATCACGCCACCCCCGCCACCGCCTACACCGCCCGACCCAAAGCCAACCCAGCAACATCCATCGACACCCACAACCGGGTACGCACCGACCGCATCGACCAATTCGGAAAACTCACCCTGCGCCACGCCGGACGCCTACACCACATCGGCGTCGGACGAACCCACGCTCGCACCCGTGTACTCGTCCTCGTCCAAGACCTCAACATCCGCATCATCAACGCCACCACCGGCGAACTCCTCCGCCAGCTAACACTCGACCCCACCCGCGACTACCAACCCCGCGGCATGCCCAGCGGTCGACCAACAAAAAAGCCCAAACCCTAAACGAGGGTTCGGGCTATTCGTATGTCTTGAGACATCACAATGGCAGTGCGGAGGGATTTGAACCCTCGGACGGGGATTACCGAGCGTTGTGACCATCGAAGGCCTTGGTCCCGACGGCAATGGTCATATGGCCCTTCGCTACGCCGCCGATGCGCGACACACTGGGGTTATGACGCAGTCCCGTAACCGCGAGGATGCCTTACGGTGGCTGGCCCACCGATTGGCGTCGTTGCGCGATGACACGCGGCCGTTCGCGGATCGCGTCGATGCCGGGCGCCAGCTCACGGAGCGTCTGAAACCACTGCGCGGCCAGGACATCGTCGTGCTGGGCTTGCCGCGCGGCGGCGTCCCGGTGGCTTTCGAAGTCGCCACAACGCTGCGGGCACCGCTGGATGTCCTCTTGGTGCGCAAGCTCGGGGTGCCGTTCCATCCCGAGCTGGCCTTCGGCGCCATCGGAGAGGACGGCGCGCGGGTGATCAACGACGCCGTCGTGCGGGACGCCGGCCTGTCCGAGGAGGAGATGTCGGCGGTCGAAGCCGACCAGCGGGCCGAACTGCAGCGCCGCGCGGAGCGCTTCCGCAGCGGACGTGCGCCGATCCCGCTGGCGGGCCGCACCGCCCTGATCGTCGACGACGGCATCGCGACCGGCGCGACGGCCAAAGCAGCCTGTCAGGTCGCCCGCGCCCGCGGTGCCAGCCGGGTTGTGCTGGCGGTGCCGATCGCCGGTGCCGACATCGCCGAGAGATTCACCGGCTACGCCGACGAAATTGTGTGCCTACAAACGCCGCAGTTCTTCTTCGCCGTGGGTCAGGGCTATCGCAACTTCACTCAGACGTCCGACGACGAAGTCGTCGAGCTGCTGGATCGCGCCAACCAAAATCACCAGCAGGATGTGCCCGGCGTGTAGCGGGAGTCGAAAAGTCATGGTGCACAGCACATCAGGGCATCGAAGCGTGCCGCACACGGCTGATCTGCGGATCGAGGCGTGGGCGCCCACCCGTGATGGCTGCATCAAGCAAGCGGTGCTCGGCGCCGTCGAAAGCTTTGTGGACACCGCGGTAGCCGGCCCGACGCACACCCGCCGGTCCCGGCTCACGCAGGAGCGCGACGACGATCTGCTGGTCGCCGTGCTCGAGGAGGTCATCTACTTGTTGGACGTCGAGGGTGAAGCGCCCGTCGACCTCACCCTGCGCGACACTGGCAACAGCGTGGAGGTCATCTTCGAGATGGTCGACGCCAGCACCCTGCCCCAGGTGGGCGCGGTGCCAAAGGCGGTGTCCCTCAATGATCTCCGGCTGTCGCACGGTGATGCCGGCTGGCGATGCCTGGTGACGCTTGATGTGTGAGGGAGGCCGAGCGGATGAAGATCATCGAAGAAACGCCGTACCGATTCCGCATCGAGCAAGAAGGCGCCATGCGGGTGCCCGGGATCGTGTACGCGACGAAAGCGCTGCTGCCCGACGAACACGAGGACATGGCCCTGACTCAGGTCGCCAACGTGGCCACGCTGCCAGGAATCGTGCGCGCGTCGTTTGCGATGCCAGATGTTCACTGGGGCTACGGATTCCCGATCGGTGGCGTGGCGGCAACCGACGTCGATGACGGCGGGGTCGTGTCCCCCGGAGGGGTCGGCTTCGATATCTCCTGCGGGGTGCGGCTGCTGGTGGCTCGCGACCTCGACCGCGAGCAACTCCAGCCGTCGATCAGTGCGGTGATGGACCACCTGGACCACGCGATACCGCGCGGGGTGGGCACTAAGGGCGTGTGGCGGGTGCGCGACCGCGCGACCCTGGAGTGCGTGCTCTCCGGCGGCGCCCGGTATGCGGTGGAACAGGGTCACGGCGTTGCAGAAGACCTGGAGCGCTGCGAGGACGGCGGCGTGCTGGCGGGGGCCGACGCGACAGCGGTCAGCGAGCGGGCCATCGAACGGGGTCTGGGTCAGATCGGCAGCCTCGGCTCGGGCAACCACTTCCTGGAAGTCCAAACGGTGGACCGGGTTTACGACTCGGCGGTGGCCACGCGGATGGGCCTGGCCGAGGGCAGGGTGTGCGTGATGATCCACACCGGCTCGCGGGGGCTTGGCCATCAGATCTGCACCGATCATGTCCGCCAGATGGAGGCAGCGATGTCCCGCTACGGCATTACGGTGCCCGATCGGCAGCTGGCGTGCGTGCCCGTCGCGTCCCCGGAGGGCCAGGCATACCTGGGCGCGATGAATGCCGCGGCCAACTACGGTCGCGCGAACCGGCAGCTGCTCACCGAGGCCACCCGTCGGGTGTTCGAGGCGCACACGGCGACCACGTTGGATGTGCTGTACGACATTTCGCACAACCTCGCCAAGATCGAGCAGCATCACGTCGACGGCAAGACCCGAACCCTGTGTGTGCATCGCAAGGGCGCGACCCGGTCGCTGCCGCCCCATCACCCGGCGCTACCGGCCGACCTGGCCGAGGTAGGCCAGCCGGTGCTGATACCGGGAACCATGGGCACCGCCTCCTACGTGCTGGTGGGTGTCGGCGACAACCCGGCATTCTTTTCCACCGCGCACGGCGCCGGCCGGGTGCAAAGCCGCCATGCGGCCGCCCGCGGCACCAACGCCGACGTCCTTCGCAAAAGCCTCAAGGACCGCGGCATCCTGGTGCGCGGCACCTCGCGACGCGGCCTCGCCGAGGAAAAACCCGACGCCTACAAGGACGTCGATGAAGTGATCGAGACCAGCGACCGTGCCGGGCTGGCGCGTAAGGTCGCCCGGCTCGTGCCGCTGGGAGTGGTGAAAGGCTAAGGGAGCGCGGATGACCGCCGTCGAAGTGATCGCATTGTGTTCGGCGGCGGTCGTGATTGCCGCGATCTTGTGCGCTGTCGCAGTGGCTGTCGGGCTCTGGTGGACCCGACGCCATCCCACACGGCATGCCCGACGGTCATGAGCACGGCTGAGCGTGTGACCGAGCCGCGTGGGTTGACGTCGGCCGAGGCGTCGCGACGGCTGGCCGCCGAGGGGCCTAACACGCTGCCCGTGCGGCGCAAGGTGCCGGCTTGGCGGCTCCTGATCTCGGAGATGGTGCACTTTTTCGCCTTGCTGTTTTGGGTGACGGGTGGGCTGGCCTTCATCGCCGGCATGCCGCAGCTGGGCATTGCGGTGTTCGTGGTCATCGTGCTCAACGGGCTGTTCGCTTTCGCGCAGGAACAAAAGGCCGCGCACGCCGCCGAGCACCTGCGTGGCCTGCTGCCCCGGCAGGTCACCGTCGTGCGCGACGGGACCACGATTCAGGTGCCCGCCGAGGAGCTGGTAACCGGCGACCTCGTGCTGCTGGCCGAAGGCGACCGCATCTCAGCGGATTTGCGCCTCGACACCGTGCACGCGCTGGCGGTCGACACCTCGACACTGACCGGGGAGAGCGTGCCCGAGCACCCTGCGGCGGGCGATCAGCTCTACGCGGGATGCTTCATCGTAGAAGGCGAGGCCCAAGCAACGGTGGTCGCCACCGGGGCACGAACCCGGCTCGCGGACATCGCGAAACTCACTGCGTCACAACGACCCCCGCCGACCCCGCTGCGGCGCGAGCTGGACCGGGTGTCGCGCATCATCGCGGCCATCGCGATCGCCGTCGGTGTCGGGTTCTTCGCGATCGCGTTGCTCCTGGGCACACCCGCCGCCGACGGTTTCCTGTTCGCCGTCGGCGTCAGCGTGGCCGTCGTCCCCGAGGGCCTGCTGCCCACCGTCACTCTCTCGCTGGCCATGGGTGCCCAGCGGATGGCTGAACGTCACGCGCTGGTGCGGCACCTCGAGGCCGTGGAAACCCTTGGCTCAACGACGTTTATCTGTACCGACAAGACCGGGACACTCACCCGCAACGAGATGTCGGTGGTGGAGGTCTGGATGCCCGGCGGCACGGTCACCATCGCCGGCAACGGTTATGAACCCACCGGGGAGCTTACCTGCACGCCGCCGGCCTGCAGCGGCCCGCTGGCCGACCTCGCGCTGGCCGCGCGTCGTTGCTCTTCGGGCCAGGCGGTACGCAGACACGGGCGCTGGACTGCGCAGGGCGACCCGATGGAAGCCGCGCTTGACGCGTTCGCCCGCCGCGCCGGCGTCGACGTCGACGTCGAGATCCAGAGCCGTCCCGAACGAGCCCGGTTCCCGTTCGACGCGCGCCGGCGCCGGATGTCGGTCGTCGTCGGAAACCGGGTGCTGGTGAAGGGCGCACCCGACGCCATGCTGTCCCGCTGTGGCCCGCAACCCGGGGCGACGGACGCGCTGCGCCGGCTGGCCGGGCGCGGCCTGCGTGTCATCGCCGTCGCCACCCGGGAAGTCACCGGCGCGCTGCCCACGACGGCCGACGAGGCCGAAACCGACCTGAACTTGCTGGGACTGATCGCACTGGAGGACCCTCCACGCCCAGCAGCCGCGGCCGCGCTTGCCGCGTGCCGGCGGGCGGGCATCAGGGTCGCGATGATGACCGGAGACCATCCCGACACGGCCGGCGCGATCGCCCGTGAAGTCGGGCTCACCGGCAGCAGCGATCGGGTGTTCGTCGGGCATGAGCTGCCGGCCGACCAGGCCCGGCTGGGCGAGCTCTTGGATCGCGACGGCACCGTCGTGGCCAGGGTGACCCCCGAGGACAAACTGCGCATCGCCCAAGCTCTGCAAGCCCGCGGACACGTCGTCGCCATGACCGGCGACGGGGTCAACGACGCGCCGGCCCTGCAGGAGGCCGCAATCGGCGTCGCCATGGGCCGCTCCGGCACCGACGTCGCCCGCGAGGCCGCCGACCTTGTTCTGCTCGACGACGACTTTTCCACCATCGTCGCCGCCGTGGAGCAGGGCCGGTCGACGTTCGTCAACATCCGCCGCTTTCTCACCTACCACCTCACCGACAACGTCGCCGAACTCGCTCCGTTTGTCGTCTGGGCACTTTCGGGCGGGGCCTTCCCGTTGGCCATCGGCGTGCTGCAGGTGCTCGCCCTCGACATCGGAACAGACGTTCTGCCTTCGTTAGCCCTCGGTGCCGAACCACCTGCGAGCCACGTGCTCGACCGTCCACCGACTCGCGGACACCTGATCGACCGCAGGCTGTTCACCCGCGCGTTCGGCATTCTCGGCCCGGTCGAAGCGACGATCAGCCTTGCCGCCTTCGTGATCTCCTTCCTCGCCGCCGGCTGGTGGTTCGGTGATCCGTTCCCCGCCGGCGCGACGATGCTGGCCGCCTCCGGCGCCACCTTCACCGCGATCGTCTTCGGCCAGGTGGCCAACGCGTTCGCCTGCCGCAGCACCGTCCGGTTCGCCTGGCAGATCCCGTTGCGCGACAACCGGCTGCTGATCGGGGCCGTCCTCGCCGAGCTGGTGATGCTGGCCGCGTTCCTCTACATCCCGCCCCTCGCACACCTGCTCGGCCAGTCGCCGCCCAGCCTCATCGGCGTCCTCGCCGCCTTGCTCACCGCCCCCGCGGTGCTGGCCGCCGACACAGTCCACAAGCGAATTACCCGCGCACCGCGGTTGAGCTAAGGGACGTTGGGCCCTTTGGGTGGGAGCCGGTAGGCCCTACGGATTTCCGCACGATCCGACTAACTGTGGGGATGGTGGTTGGCGATTTCGGAGGACTTGGCGATGAAGCTCGATGAAACCGTGAATGCAGCAATGGGTTCGGCAACCAGCCGTCGGTTCCGCACCGGACTGGCCGACGGCGACGGTCATCCTCGGCGGCTGCGTGTCGTCTTGGTGGCACCGCCCTACTTTGAGGTTCCGCCCACCGCATACGGGGGTATCGAAGCGGTGGTCGCCGATCTGGCCGATGCGCTGGTGGCACACGGGCATCGGGTGACCCTGCTGGGCGCCGGCCGGCCGGGCACCGCCGCGCAGTTTCAGCCGTTGTGGGATCGCACCGTGCCCGAGCTGCTTGGGAAGCCGGTCCCCGAGGTCGTGCATGCGCTGCGGTCGCGACGCGCAGTCGAGAGGCTCGCCAAGACCGACGGGGTCGATATCGTCCACGATCACACCCTGGCCGGGCCGCTCAACGCGGCGGCCTATCGCGAGCTCGGGTTGCCGTTGGTGGTCACCGCGCACGGGCCCGCTCACGGTGACTTGTACGACTACTACCGCGGCCTCGGCAGCGACGTGCATCTGGTCGCTATCAGCGACCGTCAGCGCGTACTGGCGCCCGATTTGAATTGGGTGGGCCGCGTCCACAACGCGCTGCGCATCGACGATTGGCCATTTCAGGCCGAAAAGCAGGACTATGCCCTGTTTTTGGGCCGCTTTGTTGCCGACAAGGCACCCCATCTGGCCGTGCAGGCCGCCCATCAGGCCGGGGTCCCGCTGGTTCTTGCCGGCAAGTGCGACGAGCCTGCCGAGAAGGCCTACTTCCGCGAGATGGTCCAGCCCCTGCTGGGGGAAAGTGACTCGCTGTTCGGTCAAGCCGATGCGGTCGCCAAACGCCGCCTGTTGTGTGACGCCCGTTGCCTGGTGTTTCCCGTGCAGTGGGAAGAACCGTTCGGCATGGTGATGATCGAGGCGATGGCCTGCGGGACGCCGGTTGTCGCGCTGCGCCGCGGCGCAGTCCCCGAGGTCGTCGTCGACGGTGTCACCGGGTTCATCTGCGATGATCCACGCGAGCTGCCCGATGCGATCCGGCAGGCATCGCAGCTCGATCCGGAGGCCTGTCGCCGACACGTCCAGGCCCACTTCGGTATCGAGCAACTCGCCGACGGCTACGAGCACATCTACCGCCAAGCGCTCCGCGTCGATCGCCAGGTCATGGAGATGAGCGCATGACTGCGCCTGCGGGCTCAGTCACCCTCGTGGAGGGCTCGACGTTTTGTCTGTCCAACACCCACGGCGACATTGTTCCGGGAACCGCGCACGGGTTGTTCGTCCGCAATACCCGATTCTTGTCGCGCTACGAGCTCCTGCTGGACGGTCAGACGCCCGAGGCGCTGTCCGTGCAGACCCCGGAAGCCTTTGCGGCACAGTTCGTCTTGCGCAGAGCACCGCGGGCAGGCTTCGCCGATACCGGCCTGCTGCTGGTGCGGGAACGAGTCATCGGCGGGGGCCTGCGCGAAACCATCACGCTGGAGAACCTCACCGACGAGACCACTGTGGTCTCGCTCGAGGTTCACGTCGACGCCGATTTCGCCGACCTGTACGCGGTCAAAGAGGGCCGCGCACCATTGCACGGCGCGGAACCCACCGTGTTCGGAACCGAACTGGTGCTCACCGATCTGGCAGATCCCCTGCGCACATTGCCGGTGATCGCATCCGCAGACCCCACCGTGATACCCAAAGTGCTGTCGTGGCAGATCGTGCTGCCCGGCCATGAGCGCTGGCAGGCCGAGATCCTCGCGCAGCCCGGCCAGACCCACGCGCCGCCACCGGCGCGTCGCAGTCGGACCGGCGAAACCGCCTCGCCTGCACGCAAACTCGGTGCATGGCGTGACACCGCGACCGACCTGAGCGCCGATGATCCGGTACTCGCCCAGGTGTTGCGGCGGACCGAAAGCGATCTGGGCGCGTTGCTGATCCGCGACGACGACGCCGGGGCCGGCCCGTTCGTCGCGGCCGGGGCACCCTGGTTCATGACGCTGTTCGGCCGCGACAGCCTGCTGACCGCGTGGATGGCGCTACCGCTCGATGTCGGCCTGGCGATCGGCACGCTGCGGCGGCTCGCTCGGCTGCAGGGCCGCCACGTCGATCCCATGACCGAGGAGCAACCCGGCCGGATCCTGCATGAACTGCGTCGCGGCTCGGGCACCGACGACACCCGAGGTGGCGTCGCGTGCTACGGCTCGGTCGATGCCACGCCGCTGTTTGTCATGCTGCTGGCCGAGGCCTGGCGGTGGGGAGCCGACGAAGCCGCGGTGCGGGCGCTTCTTCCCGCCGCAGACGCCGCGCTGGCCTGGGCCGAGAAGTACGGCGACCGCGACGGCGACTGCTTCATCGAGTACCAGCGGGCGACCACCTGCGGCCCGATCCATCAGGGCTGGAAGGACAGCGACGACGCGATCAACGACGCCGAGGGACACCCGGCCGAACCGCCGATCGCGCTGTGCGAGGTGCAGGGCTACCACTATGCGGCGCTGCTGGGGCGCGCCGAACTGGCCGAGGCCTTCGGCGATCCGGCGGCGGCCAGCCGCCTGCGCGATCAGGCCGACACCCTGCGCGGCAAGTTCTTGGAGGAGTTCTGGCTTCCTGAAAAGGGTTGGTACGCCGTCGCTCTGGATGGCGGTAAACGTCGTGTCGACGCGTTGACCAGCAACGTCGCGCATTGCTTGTGGACCGGTATCGCCACCGACCAGCACGCCGCCGACATCGTCGAGCGGCTTTCCGGCGAGCAGATGGATTCCGGGTTCGGGTTGCGCACCCTGGCCACCACGATGGGCGCCTACAACCCGATGAGCTACCACAACGGCTCGGTCTGGCCGCACGACACCGCGATCGCGGTCGCCGGCCTGCTGCGCTACCGGCACGTGCCGGGCGCTGTCGAGCTCGCCGAGCGGCTCGCAAGCGGTCTGCTCGACGCGGCCGACGCGTTCGACGGGCGGCTGCCCGAATTGTTCTGCGGCTTTTCCCGATCGCGGTTTGTCCGACCGGTGCCCTATCCCACCGCGTGCGCGCCCCAGGGCTGGGCCAGCGCCGCGCCCCTGCTGCTCGTGCGGTCGTTTCTGGGCCTGGAGCCGCATACGCCGAAGCGGACACTGACCGTGATCCCGCGCTTGCCGCAACGGTGGGGGAAACTCGCGCTCACCGAACTGCGGCTCGGCCCGGCGACCGTGCACATCGAGGCCCAAGGGACGGCGGTGACTTCCCGCGGGCTGCCCGACGATTGGCGACTCGTCACGTCTGCGCGGAATGGGACTTCGGCCTCTACCTGTTGATCATCAAAAAGCGAAGGATGGAAACGGTAACTCCCACAACGACAACCCGATATCAAGGAGGATCTCATGTCGACTCTCGCTCGTCGCAGGCAGCCGGGGTCCTGGCTGCCGGATTGGTCTGACATGTTTACCGGCTTTCCGTCATGGGCGGCAAGCCTGCGTCCGCTGTTCGACACCCACATGATCCGGATCGAAGACGAATTGGCCGACGGCCACTACCTGCTGCGGGCCGAGCTTCCCGGCATCGATCCGGACAAGGATGTCGACATCACGGTGAGCAACGGCCAGTTGACGATCAAGGCCGAACGCACCGAAAAGAAGGAAAACAAGGGCCGCTCGGAATTCTCCTACGGCTCGTTCCTCCGGTCGGTCACCTTGCCGGCGGGCGCCAATGAGGAAGACATCAAGGCCACCTACGACAAGGGCATCTTGACCGTGGACGTCGCCGTTCCCGAACGGGCTGCCCCGGCCGAGAAGCATGTTCCGGTGCAAGCCGCGAGCTGAGCCTGTTTCCCTGCGGCCCCGGAGATGGATCCCAGCCGACTCCGGGGCCGCTCCATGAGCCGAACGGTAGACAGGGTCGCCAGTGATCACCATTGACGGCGCGCAGATGTCCGGCAGCGGCACCATCGTCCGCTACGCGGTGGCGTTGGCGGCGCTGCGCGGCGAGCCGGTCCGCGTCGTCAACGCTCGGCAGAAACGCCCCCAACCCGGGCTGCGACCCCAACACATGACGAACGTGCAGGCCTGTGCGCAGCTGTGCGGAGCGACGGTCGATGGGGTCGAAGTCGGTAGCCGCGCATTCGATTTCATCCCCGGACCGGATATCCGCGGCGGGAGCTTCGAATGGGACATCGGCACTTCGGGCTCGGCCACCATGCTGGCGTTGGGAGTGCTGCCGGTGGCATGCTTCGCCGCTGCGCCGGTACGCGCGCGCATCACAGGCGGATTGATTCAAGACTTCGCCCCGTCACCGTTTCACATGCAACATGTGCTCGCCCCGCTGCTCAAATCGATGGGGGTGGACGTGTCGCTCGACGTCATCCGGCCCGGGTACCTGCCGGCAGGCGGCGGCATCATCGAACTGACCGTCTCACCCAGGCGTACTGGACTCGACGCGCTGGAACTCAACGCCCCCGGTCAGATTCGCGACGTTCACGGCGTCGCATTGTCCAGCCACCTGGCGGACCGACAAGTGAGCCGGCGCATGGCATCGGCATGTGAGGCGCAGATCCAAGCCGGGGGGATGACCTGCGCCATCGACCGCGTCGAGGATGTCACCGCGGCCAATCCCGGCGCGTGCCTGGCGATATGGGCGACCAGCAGCACCGGGAGCCGACTCGGTGCCGACCGGGCCGCAACGTATCGCCGATCGTCGGAACAGATCGGCCGCTACGTCGCGGCGACGTTCCTCGAAGACGTGCGCAGTGCGGCGACGGTGGATCGTCACCTGGCCGATCAACTCGTACTGTTCTGCGCGCTGGCCCACGGCAGTTCGAGCTACATCGTGCCGCGCACCAGTGCTCACCTCGAGACAAACCTGTGGCTCGTCGACCAATTCGGCGCGCAGGTGGCCAGCGACGGCAAAAGTGTGCAGATTCAAGGAGTTGGGCTGATCCGGTGAACCGATCGCACCGCCCCCAGAAGGAGCATCGTGATCAATCGTCTGGTGCAGCCGCTGAAAGCACATCGCGGCGCAAGCCGGCAGCTGAGACGAGTTCATCGCACGGGTATCGGATCACCTGGCCGAAGCGCGGCAGGGCCCGAAGTCGCTGCCGTTCGGGACGTTGGTCGCCTTGTGGGGACTTCTGGCACAGATGAACGGGACCTGCGACTCCGGGCATGCGGCCATCGGGGCGGTAGCGTCAAGACCCGGATTCGCCGCCGATGTAGAGGACCGCTTCCCGACCATGAAAATGTGGATACAGGTTCAAGATCGCAACGAGGATGACGAGTATCCAGACGATGCCGCCTATGAAATTCTCACGGGCGGCGTGCTAAAGATCGTCAGTGGCAATGACATTCATCTCTACAGTCCGGCGTACTGGCAAGAAGTCACGATTGATACTCGCTCGGCGGAGCAACGTGACAGACACGCTCAGCAACTGGATGAGGATCTGCGGTGGCAATGAGGGTCGATCCGGTGGCGGCCGTCGGCGGGCTGGGGATAGGGCGCTCCGAGGTCGGGCACGATGTGAAAGCCGTACCTTTGGGCCGCGGCGACGCCGCGTCGCAGCAGTGCGCCCAATCCGATGAACGTGGCTTGGTCGAAGACCATCGGAGTCAGCAACCGGTTGTGCACGAAGCCGAACGCCATTCCGCTGGACGGGTCGGCCCAGCCGATCGATCCGCCCATGCCGGCGTGGCCGAATCCCGGCAGCACGCCGGGCAGAGGTACCGCGTGATATCCCATGTGCCAGGCCAGGGGTAGGAAGAGGTTGCGGTCGGGCCTCAGGCTGGGCTTGCCGGTCAGCCTGCTGACCAGTTCGGGCGACAGGAACTGGGTTTTGTCGATTCGGCCACCGTTGGCGATCGCACCGTAGAGCCGCGCCAGTGCGCGTGCGGTGCACACCCCGTTAGCGGCCGGTACCTCGCCGTCGAGCATTGGGATGTCGCCTTGGACATAGGCTTTCATGCCGGGGAAGTACATTGCGCCGAACGCAGCCGAGAAGGGCAACTTCGCGAGCTTCGGTGCTGCGAAGTTGAACAGCGGGTTTGCCTTGCTGCTCTGCGGGGCGATGATGTGCGCCGTCTGGGTCGGTGATTCAGCTGGTGGTCGGCCCAGATGCAGACCGTCGGTGTTCAGCGGCTGGGCCAGCTCTACGCGGATCAGCTCACGCATTCCCTTGCCGGTCACTGCGCGTGCCAGACCGGACATCAACCACCCGTAGGTGAGGGCATGGTAGGCGGGCTTACCCAGCAACCGCCCCGCCGGCGCTGCTGCCAGCCGGGCCTCCATGAGCTGGTGGTCCATCAAATCGGCGGCGGTGGCGCCGTCGAGATGTGACAGGCCGGCGCGGTGGCGCATGACGTCGCCAATGGTGATGGCGGACTTGCCGTTTGCGCCGAACTCCGGCCAGTATTCGGCGACGGGCGCGTCGTAGGCCAGCAATCCGCGGTCGACAAGCCGGTGGATGACGGTGGAGGTAAGGCCTTTGGTCGCCGAAAACACCGTGGCGCCGGTGTCGGCGGACCACGGCACACTGCCATCGCGATCGGCCCACCCGGTCCACACATCGACAACCGGCCAACCATCCAGGTATACCGAGAGCGAGCCGCCGCCGAGTCGGCGGCTCGGGAACAATCCGGCAAAGCAGCGGATGGCGCAGGCGAAGCTGGGATCAGCCGCACCGTACACGCCGTCCGGTAGCCAGCTACCCCGGTGTTCGTGTATCACATACGCAGAGTCCATCGCCGGAGCCGCTGCGCACGACGGCCGGACGGCCCCGCGGACTCGTCGTAAGTCATTGCTAGAAAAGGTCAGAAGTCGCTAGTCGAAGAGCACCACTTGTGCTAGCCGGTGACGGCGGTTTGCTGTGCGCTGCCGTCAACGATGCGGATGCCCGTGACGATTTCGGGGTCGATCGCGATCACGGTGTCCATCGCCATGTTCACCCACGGCTGCAGCAGTTGTTCGTAGCGCGCGATCCGATCGGGGTCTGTGATCGGGGTGGCCAGCCCGGTGACAACGACGCTCCAGCCGGTTCGCCGCTGCGGGTCGAGGTCGTCCGCCTCGTAGGCCACCACCACGCCCGAATCGGGGCTTGATCGCAGCGTGGTGGACAATGTGGCGCTCACCCGCGTACGCAGGATCACCTGACCGGAATCGACGAGGTGGTTGACCGGGCGGATCGCGGGCAGCGCATCGCGGGTGAAGACCACCCGCCCGTAGGAGACGCTGGCCAGCAATCGCATCGCCTCGACGCGGTCGAGCTCGACGGTCTGATGCGGCGCCCTCGCGTCGGTGCTTTCGGGGCTGTTGGTCACGATGCACCCTCCTCATCGGAGTCGTCGATCGAGGTGATCAATCCGAGGTTGCCGGCGTAGCGCGGATACAGCAGCCGGCCGCGGCCGCTGTCTGGGTGGGTGAAAAACGCGAACCGCAAGTGGTGCGCACACATCCGGTGCATCGCGGCAGCCTCCGTGAGCGTGGGTGTCGGGCGCGAATTCACAATCAGCGGCACCGGTGGGCGTGTTGTGGGCGCCGACCACGACCAGCCCGGCGGATACATGTGCAGCTGACGGGCCAGCCGCAGCCCCGACGGGCCGCCGCGATACACAACGGCGTCCTCGCCGGTTTCGATATCGGTGAACAGGTGCACGTCGTAATCCATCGCATCCATCACAGCCACCGCCTCCAACGGTGTCATCCGCCGCAGCGCATAGCCTTTACGGCGGGCGATCACCTCCTCGCCGGTCGCCCAGAGAATCCGGCGAGTCCGATCGGGCCAGGGCCGAGGCCGCCACGGTGACCATACCCGCACGATCTGGCGATCTAGTCGCATCAACGCCGTCGGCAAGTCATCGCGACCCGCCGTGACCGCCTGCACCCGCACGGGGGTGTCCCGCACCCGCAGGTTGACCTGCACCAGCATCGGCCCATCCGGGCAATTCGCCGTGGTCAGCCGCACCCGCGCACCACCGGTGATGCCGCGATGCGCTAACACACGGCCCACCGCACGCGCCGCCCGATCGGCCTCCCAGGCCGGAACCCGGCCACGGGAAAACACCTCGACATCGGGGAATTCGCGTGCCGACACGGGCTCGGGCGTGTAGACCACAAGCCCACCCCGCTCTCCAGTTGTTGTACCCGACCCACACCAGAACCGAAGCCTCGCGGGCGGCCCACACCGTGGGCTAGGGCCGAAAGTCCCTACGGCGAACGCGAGTTTGGCGAGTTTGGCGCGGGCGTGCGTGGAGGTGCCTAAACCCGCTCGAGGTAGAAGTAGAAGTAGCGACCGTCAACAACGACGCCTTTGCCGTTCATGATGCCCATCACGGCGGTGTCGTCGATCTTCTTGAAGTGGTCGTGCACCGGCTGGCCGTCGTAAACCATGGTCGCCGTCACCTCGCCGCGGAACTCCTCCAGCCACAGGCTGGCTTCGCCCTTGCCCATCTCGACGTTGGAGAAGCGGTTGCCGTCGTCGTCGAGGCACACCAGCGGCTGCACGTCGGTGGCCGACTTGAAGGTCTTGCCGAACCAGCGGGCTTTTTCCAGCTGACCATTCATCCGGTGGCCGGTGACGAATTCGCCGCCCTTCCACTCGCCGAGCATGTCGTCGATGCTCGCCGGCGGCAGACTCGCCCAGTAGTCGTCGAGTTCGGCGTCGCTGATCGGGCCGGTGCGCTCCTTGAACTCGGTGAACTTCTTGCGGGCCAAGCTCTCGCTCATGAATCACTCCTTTTCAGCCAGCCCTGCGCGAACTTCAACAAGGCGTCGTTCTCCTCGGGCGCACCGATCGTGATTCGCACACCGTCGTTGCCGAAAGGCCGCAGCACGATCCTGGCCTGCGCGGCCTGCTCCACGAAATCCGTGCTGCGCTCGCCCAACGGCAGCCAGATGAAGTTGGCCTGTGATGGCGGCAGCGTGAAACCGGCGTCGCGCAGCGCGGCAGAAACCCGCGCTCGCTCGGCAACCACCGCGTCGGTGCGGGCCATCAGTTCGTCGGCGGCGTCCAGCGAGGCGATCGCCGCCGCTTGCGAGACGTTGGTCGTGGTGAACGGCACCGCGACCTTGTCCAGGGCGGCGATCACGTCCCGGTCGCCGACCGCATACCCCACCCGCAACCCGGCCAGCCCGTAGGCCTTCGAAAATGTACGCAGGACAACCACATTGGGATAAGACCGGACCAGCCCCAGGCTGTCGGGCAGCATGCCGTCGCGGATGTATTCGACGTAGGCCTCGTCGATGGCGATCAGGACGTCGGAGGGCACCGCCTCGACGAACCGGGCCAGCGCATCAGGTTCGACGACCGTCGACGTCGGGTTGTTCGGATTGCAGACGAAGATCAGCCGGGTCCGGTCGGTGACGGCGGCGAGCATGGCGTACAGGTCGTAGGTGTCGTCACACAGCGGGACCTCGACGGGGTTCGCGCCGGCGACCCGCACCTGCAGTGGATACATCCCGAAGCTGCGCCACCCGTAGAGCACCTCGTCGCCGACCGACGCGGTGGCCTGGACCAGCCGTTGGCACAGCGTCACCGAACCGCAGCCGACGGCGATGTGCTCGAGGGCGAAGCCGCAGTCCAGGTGCTGCGCCAGCCGCGACCGAAGCTCGACGTTGTGGTTGTCGGGGTAGCGGTTGACCTCGTCGACGGCCTCGGCGATGGCCGCCCGCACGCTGGGCAGCGGCCCATGCACGGTCTCGTTGCTGGCCAGCTTGATCGTGCCCGGGATCGTTTTACCCTCGACATAGGGGGCCACCTCGGCCAGATCGGGGCGGAGGCGGGCGGTCATTTCGACAGCATATGAAACGACTGTGTACGCTGTGCTCCGCGGCGGTTCCGTGACCCGCCCGGAGGTCGGGGCAGGTCCGGTACCCTCAGAAATCCAAGGAGGCGTGCCAGAGCGGCCGAATGGGACTCACTGCTAATGAGTTGTCCCCTTTACCGGGGACCGGAGGTTCAAATCCTCTCGCCTCCGCCACGTGGCGATCGCAAGCGCGGCGAAGCCGGGCGCAGCGGGTCGCCGCCGGATGATATAGACCACAACTGAACACAAGCGCCCGTAGCTCAACGGATAGAGCATCTGACTACGGATCAGAAGGTTGGGAGTTCGAATCTCTTCGGGCGCGCCGCTACCAGTGTGTTACCTCGGGTGATACTTGACTTTGCGTCTTCGGCTGATGCCTGACAGTGTTTCGGCTGATGGTTGACAGTTACTTCGGCTGATCCTTGACACTCCATGTAGTCAACGGCCGGACATTCCATGGGCCGTCTGGGTTCTGGGAACCTCGGAATCCCATCAGTCGGAAGCTGGATGCGACATCACCCTCCGCCCAGGTCGCTGGGCAAAATCATTTTGATGTTTTGGACTGCCGGTGTCCTCGACAACTATTTAGGCGTCGATGTGTTCGGAATGCACAATCTGGCTGATGCGCTGCGGTGAGAAGTCCAGTAGCGTGCCGGCGTCGCGTACGGTGATGCCGGCACGCATCAGTTGCTGGATGTAGTGGGTTGTTTCGCGTTGTGCTTCTTCGGTCGCTTTCAGCGCTTCGCAGCGCCGTCGGTTGATGTCGCGTGCGCGTTTGGCGATGTCGCCGATGCCGGTGACCTCGATCGTAATGTCGACGTCGATGTCGGTGAGTGGCGTGTCGGTGCTGATGGCGATGAGACTACGCGCTTGGTCTTCGATTTCGTTGATGCGGCGGGCTTGGGTGAGTTGGTCGATTTCGGGTATGTCGATCATCCACCAGCGGCCGTCGCGGGTGACGTTGACTTTGTAAGTGTGTGTCACTTGCGTTCCTCGCTTTCTTGGATGGCTTGGTTGATCTTGCGGACGACGCCCGGACTGATCATGCGGTGGGTATCGGGGAGCGGGACCCATACACCGGTCGGGTGCTGCCATTTGGAGTGGCGGCCGTCTGTGCTGATGCGGGTGAAGCCTGCATCCTTGAGCCGCTTGATGACCTGTCGGGTTGGCTCCTCCTTCACCATGAAGAGTAGTCTAGCGCACTAGACATTATCTAGTAAAGTACACTAGACATCAAAATCGGCAGGTCAGGCACACTTTCCGTGTCAGGATGTCAGTGTCCCAAGGTGTCCTGACACAACTTTTGCTGCGCCGCAGCGATCAGCCCAGGCCCGTCGCCGAGCAATCCGGGAATCTGGCCGGCCAATTGAGTTGGCGACTGTCCCTAGTGCAGCCGCGTACCCGCGTCAAACCAATCGGTGCTCGAAAGCGACGCGGCGGCGGCAGTGCGGGAGCTGACGTCGATCTTGGCGAAGATGTTCGACAGATGTCGCGCGACGGTTTTCTCGCTCAGGAACAGCGCCGCCGCGATTTCGGGATTGGTCTTGCCCGCGGCCACCAACTGCAGCACCTCGACTTCCCGGGCACTCAGTCCCCCAGGGGCACCCGGATGCAGCAGGGCCGCGGCCTCCCGTTCGGCGGGTTCGGCGTGGAGGCGGGCGAAGCTGTCATGTGCTGCGGTCAGCTCGGCCACCGCCGAATCCTCGTCGCCCAGCGCGCGCAGCGCCCGACCGAGCAGCAGAGCGCATCGCGCGGCTTCGTAGGGTGCGCCGAGCTCTTTCCAGAGCTGACCGGCGCGTCGAAGTTCCGGGATCGCAGCGGCGTGGTCGCCGCGCATCAGTGCGACGTGACCGGCGGCGCGGCCTGCCATGGCGCGTAGTGCTATGCAGCCGAAATCGCTCGCGATCTGGAATAGTTCGGAGCTGACCTCTGCGGCGAGGTCTGTCTTTTCTCCGGCCAGCAGGATCTCCACTGCCGCTGGCAGCAACTGCGAACGGTGCACGGGGTCGCGCGGTTCGGCCAGGAGTCGTGTGATCGCCGCGACCGCGGCAGCGACGCGACCCCGGGCGAGCCACAGCAGCGCCAGGGCCGGCTGCGGCTCGTGCCCGTATTCGCGCGCCTGTGTGAAGGTCGCTTCGGCCGCATCGAACTGTCCACGGATACGCAGCACGTCACCGCTTTCGGCCAGTGCAAGCCCAGCCGCCTGGATGGTGTTCGCCTCGAGGTAGCGCTCGGTGGCGCGGCCGAACTCCTGAAGCGCGTCGTCGAATGCGCCGTACAACCTCATGATCTGGCCGCGGTGCACAGCGCACTGGCCGGTGAACGGGACCAGGCCCGGCTGCTCGTCGCACCAATTGGTCAAGCCACCGTCCATTCGGCAGCCCGGCCGAAATCCGAAATCTCCTGGCAAGCTTCGATCATCGAGCAGTAAACCTGGCCGGCGAAGACGGGCGACACCGTGCCCGTCGCAATACACACCATCGCCTCGTCCAGCAGGGCCAGCCCCTCGGAAACACGCCCGGAGTACATGGCAAGCCGGCCCTGCGGCATGACAGCCATCGCGACAAGGTTGGCGTCGCCGAACCGGCGTCCGTAATCTGTGATTTCTACCGCGCAGCTCTGTGCCGATGCGAACTCTGCCGCGAAGATGTGGCGCATCATTACCGGGATCAGCACATAACCGCGTTCGATCACATCGCCCGGCGCGTCTTCGAGTAACCGTTGCGCGCGAGCCACCCAGCCGCCGCCGACCGCCGACTCGCCGGCGTTGGTTAGCACCATCGCCAGCCAGAACGCACACCTCACCGCGCCGAGACCGTCGTCGGCATCCAGATTGATCTGGTAGGCGCGTTGCAGGGCCTGAATGCAGTCGTTGTGCCCGCCGGTCAGGTAAGCGGCCGTCGCAAGGCGTACAAAGTCTTCGCCCTCCACGTGGCCGCGTCGTCCTTACCGGTCCTGTCCAGGCCCGATAGGGCCTCGTAGGCCGCCACCCATTCACCACGCTCATAGACCTCGCGCGCCGCGAGCAGGTCATCAACGACGCCCACCGCGCATCACTCCCTGGAACGGCGACTTTGCTCGGGGATGAGGTTACGCGCTGGCGGTCGTCGTCAGGCAAACAGCGACCCGGTCCTCGGGGAGACGCCGCGGTCGTCACGTTTTGGCCTCGCGCGCATCGCGATCTTGCGGGCGACATACTCTGCATCGCGGCCGACGCCAGAGAACACCATCGAGCTGAACGCGTACTGGAAACTCAACCCGCAGAAGAACAGCCCGGGCGCGTCGGCGCATACTCCGCGGTATTCCCGTGGCCAGCCATCGGGCCCGAAGATGGGTATATCGATCCAGTCGAAAACCTGTTTGAACCCGGTGCACCAGACGACATTTCGCACGTTCATGACGGTGCCGTCGTCCAGCGCCGGCCGGCCGTCGATCACGCCCGTTACGCGAGCTGTGTGGCGCTGCACGCGGCGCGCTGCCAGATCTTCACGCTGGATCCGGAGCATCGGTCCACCGTGGAAGCGGATGTGCCGCATCGCCTTTCGGCCGATCGGTGTCCTTCTCGTGAGGACGTGACGCCATGTGAAGAGTATTACGGGTAATGCTATGCGGATGCTGCGCGAGTCCCAGTGCACCGGAATCTGCCCGCAGTCGCGCCCACATAGGATCGTCGGGTGTGTCAGCGCCGCCTCGTAGGCGATATCGGTGCCCGAATGCGAGGCGCCCACGACCAGCACCGGGCCCGGTTGTAGCTGTTGTGGGCGCCGATACTGGCTCGAATGTAGTTGCCGGATAGTCGGATCCAGCTTTGTAGCGAAGTCCGGAAGCCCTGGCGTCTGACCGAACGTACCGGTCGCGATTACAACGTTGTCGCAGGTTATGGTTTCGTCGCCGATGAACGCGGCGTAGCCGTTTTGCGGCCGCTTAGTCAGCCGGTCCACCCGTGTGCTCATCCGCACCGGCAGATTCGACTCGATCGCGTAGCGCTCGAGGAACTCGGCAACCTCGTCTCTGGTCGGACAGCGCCACCGGTCCTGGCTCGGGAATGCCATACCCGGCAGCCCGCTGTACTTGGCTGGCGTGAAGAGTCGGAGCGAATCGTAATGCCTGCGCCAGTTGTTTCCTACGCGCTCATTCGCATCGACGATCAAGAACGGTCGGTTCCTGCGTTGCAGGTGATATCCGGTCGACAGGCCGGCCTGCCCCGCTCCGATGATCAGCGTCTCGATGTGCTGTGTGGTCATGTCGAACCCCGATGGTCGCAGATGTCCGCAATGCTAGGAAGCCAGGACAACGGCCGCATCCGGTGATTGACCCATTCTCGCGGCGCGCGGTGGGTCGATCGTCGTAGGAAGGGTTCCAATCTCTTCGGGCGCTCAGAGCGCGTACGAGCCGGTGAACAGCAGCTGCAGCGAGTCGAACAAGCTGTCCAGCAGCCCGCTGTTGGCGGCGCCGCCGAAGAACACCGCGTCGAGCCACGCTTGCAGGCCGTTGATGCCCGTCTCGTCGATGTCGACGTAGGTCAGGGCGCCGTCGGTCGTGATTGTCGCGTCGGCGATCTGATCCGGCGTCAACCCCAGGTACCACACATGCGGCCAGAGGATGTCCAACATCGCGCCGAACAGGCCCTTTTCCTCGAAGACGTCTACGAAGTTGGAGACCGGATCGCTGGGCAGATCGTAAATGGTTGCCGGGTACAGGTCATTCGGTGTCAGGCTGCCGAGGACCTCGTTCATCTGGAAAGTGTTGAGAATCCAGTCCGTGAATTCCGAGCCGAGCGTCTGGTCCATGGCCGATTCCAGGTGTTGCCAGATGCCGTCCGGGGTGGAGGGATCGCCGATGAACACGAAGTGCAGCGAATCGGTGGGGATACCGAGTTCTGCGAGCCGGCTCATGGCGATCGACTCGGCGGTTGCGCTCTGCGAATACCCGAAAATCGTCAGCGGATGCTCGGCATCGAACGCACCCGGGTTCGCGTCGAACTGGTTCCGCACCGCCAGAACGATGTCCGACGCGGCGGTCAAACTGCTCGGTCCCTGCTGAATCAGCTCGGGTGTGGTCAGCACCTGCAGCGGTGCGCTGCACGGGTCGGTGCCGTCCATGTAACAGACGATTGAGTCGGTTGAGCCGCCGTTGAAACCCAGCGGGTTCAGATACAACTCCTCGGCGGTCCGCGCGAAGTCGACCGACGGCGTCGGTTCGGTGGTTCCACCGAGGATGATCGCGGTTTCGCTGCCCAACAGCGGACCGTTGGTAGACGTCAGAGCCAGATCGGCGTATACGACTTGAGCAGTGGGTGCGGCGATCGCGGCGGCGATCATGCCAATGGTGGAAATTCGCGCGAATGTCATGCCCGACTCCCTTATTCGTTTGAAATGCTCGCGACGAACCGTCGGTCCTCCTGCACGACATGGAAGGTACGCGGTTTGCCAACCGTCGCACACGCAATCGCGGAAAAACGGCGCGCTTAACTACCCAGCAACTCCAGCATCACGTGGCTGGCGGTCTTTGCCCCTGCCGGGATGGCGGCCAGGTCGACGACGTAGTCAGGGCTGTGCGGTGAATAGGGGAACAGCCTGCCGGCCGCCCACGCTTCGGCGCACACCTGCGGGTCGGCGACACCGACCATCAAGAAGCACAGCGGCACATCGGTGTGCGGGCCTTTGAGTAGATGGCAGTCCTCCGAGGCGGTCACCGCCGGCACCTGGGTCAGCACGTTCTGCGGGCCGAGCACCTCGCTGAGTGCCGCGGCCACCCGCTCGGCGAGCGCGTCGTCGTTCACCAGCGGCGGCGATCCGCCCTTCACCGTGATCGCGGGCCACTGGTCCTCGGGCATCCCGTAGGTGCGGGCGATGCCTTCGCTTACCGACTTGACCCCGGCGATCAACTGTTCGCGCACCTGCGGGTTGAACCATCGCAGATTGGCTTTCAGCAACGCCCGGTCGGGAATGACGTTGTGGTTCGAGCCGGCCTGCAGCGCACCGACCGTCAGCACCGCGGTCTCCTGCGGCGCCACGGTTCGGCTGACGATCGTCTGGAATTCGACGACGGCCAGCGCGGCCATCAGCACCGGGTCCTTGGCCAACTGGGGCAGCGCACCATGACCGCCGACGCCGGTGAACACGATGTCGAGCTGATCGGTGCCCGCCATTCGCGGGCCGCCGGCGGCCAGCACCATGCCGACCGGAGCGGGCGCGGTGTGCATGCCGATGAAGAAATCGGGTTTGGGCACCAGGTTGTAGAGGCCGTCGTCGACCATGGCCTGCGCGCCGCCGATCAGCTCCTCGGCCGGCTGCCCGATCAGCACCGCCGTGCCCGACCACTCGTCCTTCGTCTGCGCCAGCACCTTGGCCAGCCCCAGCATCCACGTCACGTGCGCGTCGTGACCGCACACATGCGCCACCGGTGATTCGGTGCCGTCGTCTCGGGTGACCCGCACCGTGCTCGCGTAGTCCAGGCCGGTGGCTTCTTCGACCGGCAGTGCATCCATGTCGGCGCGGTACATCACGGTGGGGCCGGCTCCGTTGCGCAGGATTGCGACGACCCCGGTGCCGCCGATCCCGGTCGTCACCGTGAAACCCTGTTCTTTCAGTGCCTGGGCGACGATTCCGGCGGTGCGGGTCTCCCGAAAGCTCAGCTCGGGGTGGCGGTGCAGATCCTTGAACACCTCGAGAAGCCGTGCGGCGTCGGCGTCGACGATGGTCTCGACAAACTGTCGTGCCACAACAAGGCTCCTACGATGACGGCACTTTGAAGGTCATATCGACCGTAGTCCCCGACGGCGTGCAGTCAAGCTCCAACCAGTCGCTGACCGACCGGATCAGCAGCAGCCCGCGCCCGCGGTTGCCCGGCGAGGGCGCGGGCTTCCACGAGCCCGAATCGGTGATCCGGACCCACACCTGCGCGCCGTCGAAACCGGCATCGACGCGGACCTTGCCGGGCCGCTGATCGCGGTAACCGTGTTCGATGCTGTTGGCGCATGCCTCGCTGACCGCCAAGATGACGTCGACGCCCAACTCCTCCGGAACGTTGGATTGGCGCATCCAGGTGGTGAGTCGGTGCCGGATATCGGCTAATTCAGTTGGTAGCGCATCGGTTTCGATGACGAGCGGGCTGTACGGTCTGCGGTAGACCACAATCGCCACGTCATCGTCGTATCCATTTGGCGGTGCCATCTCGGCAAGGGCGGCGTCGGCGACCTCGTCGGCGGACAAATTGCTCCCCTTCACCACAACCTGGGCGACACGGGAAATCCCGTCGTCGATGGAGGTGTCCCGCCGCTCCACGAGCCCGTCGGTGTAGAGCATCAATGTCGATCCGGGCACCATCACCGCCGATGCCTGGGGTCGGCGCCCCCTGCGCTGCACTGCAAGTGGCACCGACTGGCTTTGGGTCAGCAGTGTCGCATCTCCTTGCGGTGCGGCGAGCACAGCCGGCGGGTGTCCGGCGCTGCTGTAGCGCAACTCACCGGACTCGGTGTTCAGGATCGCCAGAAACACGGTGGCGCAGAAGGCATCCGGAATCCGTTGAGCCGCCGCGTCGAGTTGCTCGAGCAGCATCGCCGGTTCGACTCCAGTCAGCAACAGCGCCCGCGCCGAACTGCGCAGCTGACCCATCACCGCTGCGGCCGACAGCCCACGCCCGACACTGTCGCCGACGATGATGCCCATCTCGTGTTCGCCCACCGGCAGCACGTCGTACCAGTCGCCGCCGATCTGCAGGGGCGGCACAGCCGGTTCGTAGCGAACAGCGAAACCTTGCGGGGGATCCAGCGACGGCAGCATCGTGCGCTGCAGCGTCAGTGACGTCTCGCGGGCGCTTTCGAACTGGCGCACATGCTGGATCGCCAGCCCGAGGTGACCCACCAGCACCGTGGCCAGCACCCGGTCTTCAGCGCTGATTCGGCGCGGCGCCCGAAGCTCCAGCCACAACGCGACGTCGCCGGCACCGGAGAGCACTGCGACGATTCCGCGTGACTGGCCCGGCGTGTCGGCCCATTCGACGGTTTGCACGGTGAGCGGCAACTGGCGGCGCGCATCCTGAAAGGTGTGCTGCAGCAACGGATCGAGCCCACGCCACGTCGACACGGCAGGTTCACCCGCCGACATCACGGTCGGCTCGATGCTGTCGTCGGTCCAGATCGCGGCCACCACCCGTGAAACATCGAGAGCCGTCCGGCACTCGTCGAAGGTGATCGACAACACCTCGGTCATGCTCTTGGCCACGCTCACAGCCGTCGCCAGCCGAAGGACCGCACTTTCCCGGGCAGCGAAGGCGCGCTCGGCGGTGATGTCCCGAATGGTTCCCACGTACACGTCACCGTCGGGGCCCTCTGCCACGACCCTGCTGATGTTCACCGCCACCCACGCGAGGTGCCCGGCGCGGTGCCGGATCGGAGTCTCGTATTGGACCTGGGGTTCGGTGGCCAGGCGTTCTTGCTGCTGAGCGGCCGCCTTCTTGTCGACCAGCCACGGGTGCGGAAATTGGTACGGCAGGCCGTCGGTCGAAAACCCGGTGATCTTGGTGAAGGCGTCGTTGATTTCGACGACCGCGCCGTGGTCGTCGGCCACGAAGAAGCCCTCCTGCAGAGAATTCACCAACGCGGTGCGAAACTCGTCGCGATCGGCGAGATCTTCAGCGCGGGCCCGCTGTTCCTCGTAACGCCGTGTGCCGTCCAGAAACCCACGGCTTGCGACATCGAGCGGAGTCAGCGTCTGCAACAGAAACTCCAGCGCCGCGGACCGATCTACCTCCGAGTGTCGTGCCAGGTCCTCGTTGACCAGCCGGAAGTGTCTTTCGATGATCTCCAGCGTGCTGATCTGTTGCTGCAGCGCGCGACGACCCAGTTCTTCGCCGACCGCCAGGCTTGCGACCTTGCGGTCTTCGAGATACGTACGCAGAGCGGCTGCGTACTCGCGATGGAAGTCGTTGGCGCGGGTCATCCTGCGGTGCCCCGATGGCGAGTGGCAAGCACCAGCGCGTCATCGGTCTGCTTGCTGTGATGGGCGAGGATCTGATCGGCGATGACGCGGCTGGGGGCGGCGAAGTCGATGTCGTCGAGGTGGTCGTCGGTGATGCCGTCGCTGGCGATGACGAGCAGATCGCCCGGTCGGATCGAAACCTCCTGCGGCGACAAAACTTCCGGCACCCGATATCCGACGATCCCGCCGGTGAGGCGCGCTGACGAACGTACCTCGACACCACCCGGGCTTTTGGCCACCAGGCTGGCGCGGACATTGCCGATCCCGATCCACTGCAGCATGCCGGCGGCGAAATCGATTCGCGCCAGGGTCATCGCCGCGCCTCTGGTGCCCGACAGCGCGCGGTGGCAGTGCTGCACCAAGACCTCGACCGGCTCGGTGCGTGCGTCGGTGAGGACTTGCACCCCGCAAAGTGCTGCATCTGCGGCGTCTGCGCCGTGACCGAGACCGTCCAGCACGCCGACCAGTGCCCCCGCTCCGTCTACCTCGACCGCGATCTGACGGTCGCCGCAAACGTGCTCGCCCTGCCGCGGGCGAGACGTCGCCGCCCACTCCAGCGGGCCGAGCCAGCCGTGCTCATCCATCCGACGGAATCCATTTCCACATCTCGACAATCGTTCCCTGGCCGGGGCTGGACTCGACGATCAATCCGTCCATCAGCCGCCGGGCTCCCGGCAGTCCCATACCCAGCCCACGGCCCGTCGAATACCCATCCTCGAGCGCTCTTTCCACATTTGCGATGCCCGGGCCTTCGTCTTGGGCGCGCACCACCAGCGCTTGGCGGCCGTCCCGGTCGACCACCGCGACCCGGACCTCGCCGCGACCGGCGTAGCTGGTGATGTTGCGGGCAACCTCGGAAATTGCTGTGGCGATCATGGTCACATCGGTCAGTGAGAACCCGAGCTCTTGGGCCAGCTGATGTCCCGCTTGGCGCGCGGTGACGATGTCGTCCGAACTGACTATGTCGAGTTTCAGGTCCACCCCGAGCTCATCCGACACCGTCGGGTCCGATCGATTTCCGCAGTGCCAGTTGCCGGTTCAGCAGCGCAAGGCCCTCCTCCAAATCCAGCGCTGTGTACATGTCGTCGAACGCCAGCCCCAGCTGCACCATGGCGAACGCCACTTCCGGTTGCAGGCCCACGATGACGGTGTCCGCGCCACGCAGCCTGGTCATGTGCGCGATGGTGCGCAGCGATCGGGCGGCGAACGAGTCCATCACATCGATCGCGGTGACGTCGACGATGATGCCCTGCGCACGGAACCGGCTGACCCGCTCCATCAGATCCTGGCGGAGCCGTTCGGTATCGGAGTCGGTGAGCGCGGCCTGCACCGAGGCGATGAGGATCGCGCCCTGCTTCAGAATAGGTACTGGCATGCGGCGCTCGTGATCTTTGTGCTCACCCGCTCTGCTCGCCGGTGCGGGTGACTTCGTAGCCCAAGAGCCGCTCGGCTTCCTCGATGCCGCCCTGCAGGTCTCCGACGGCATTCATCTTCGACAGATCCAGTCCGATGGTCACCAGTGTCAGTGCGATTTCCGAGGACAGGCCGGTGATGATCACGTTGGCGCCCATCAGCCCGGAGGCGTCGACGGTTTGCACCAAGTGGTTTGCCACCGTGGAGTCGATGGTGGGCACACCGGTGATGTCGATGACAACCACCTTGGCGCGGTTGGCCCGGATGGCCCGCAGCAGCTGCTCGGTGAGCTGCCGGGCGCGCTGACTGTCCAGCACGCCGATGATCGGCAGGATCAGCAACTGCTCGCGCACCTGCAACACCGGAGTCGACAGCTCCCGGATGGCTTCCTGCTGCTGACGGATGATGCGTTCACGTTCCTGGACGAAGCTCACGGCCACCGTGTTGGCAATTCGGTTGGCGGCCGGCTCGTAGGCGTCGAGCACTCGGTTGAGCATCTCGAAGTCGCCTTGGTACTTGGAGAACAGCGAGCGCGCCAGGACGTCGCGCAGCAGCAGCACGATGCCGACGACCTCGTCGGTCTCCACGCCCCGCGGGATGATGCGTTCGGACAGGTCACGCGCGTAGGCCTGCAGTGCCTCAACGCTTCCCGTTTCGAGCACTTCGACGTAGTTGTCGTACACGGCGGTTGCCTCGGAGAACAACTCCTCGGGTGTCATCGCCGTCAATAATTCCGCTTCGGTGATGCGGCGGGCCCATTCCTCACGCAGCGCGGTGCGGTTTTGGCGCAGGTGCTGAACCAGCTGCGGCAGCAAACCCTCGCTGGAGATGCTCACCGACTGACCGGAAAAGCCGGCGGTTGCCAGGCTTGTTGACGGATCCGTCATCGAACCTCCCGGTTCTCACCACAAGCCGGCGGAAGCCCGCAAGCAATAGCCAAGCGTAACCGAGGTCCAGGCGGCAAAGGTGAAGTATTATTTCTGACAGTTCGCGGCAGCGAGTTCCGGTTGGGGACCCTACTCGCGGCCCGCATTGCGACGCCAGATAAGGACGGTCGTTGTCTCCTCCGGACTTACTCAGCACTTCGGTGACCCGCACTGACGGCGTCGCCGTGGTCAGTGCGGCCGGTGAAATCGACCTGAGCACCGCTTCGGCTTTCGAAGCGGCCATTGCCGAAGCGCTTGCCGGGGACCCGACGGTGCTCGTCATCGAGTTGTCCGCGGTCGACTTTTTGGCCTCCTCCGGTCTGCGGATCCTGGTGGCCACTCAGGAGAAAGTCAGCAAATCGACGCAGGTGGCCGTCGTAGCGGACCGCCCGGCCACCCGCCGGCCGATTCAGTTGACCGACCTGGACAAGGTTTTCTCGCTGTACATGAGCTTGGACGACGCGCTGGCGGACGTGCCGACGACCGCCGAATAGCCTCAAGGCGAGCGCAACACCTGCCGGGCGATGGCGTATTTGTGTACCTCGGTCGGGCCGTCGTAAAGGCGAAACGCCCGCATGTCGGAGAAGATCATCCCGACCGGAGTTTCGTCCGAGATCCCGATGCCGCCGAGGATCTGCACGCAGCGGTCGGCGACCTTGAACAGCTCCTCGGACACAAAGGCTTTCACCATCGAGCTCTCATGGCGTCCCTTGCTGCCGTTGTCCAGAGTCCAGCACGCCCACCAGATCGCCAGTCGGCATTGCTGCAAGGCGATTTCGTTGTCGGCGATCATGAAGCTCACGCCCTGGTGTTCGCCGAGCGGCTTGCCGAACGCGGTGCGCTCCCGGGCGTGCGCCACCGCGATCGACTGTGCCCGCGTTGCGGCGCCCAGCCACCGCATGCAGTGCGTCAGCCGGGCCGGCGCCAGCCGCAGCTGCGCGTAACGCAGCGCCTGCCCGACCTCCCCGAGCACCGCCGACGCCGGCAGCCGCACATCGGTGAACCGCACCACGCCGTGCCCTTCCACGTAGTTGCGGTCCATCGTCGACATCACCCGCTCGATCTCTATCCCCGGGGTGCTGCCGTCACACAGGAACAGCGTCGGGCCGTCGGGAGCCCGGGCCATGATGATCCATGTCCGCGCGCCGTGCGCGCCGGTGATCAACCACTTGCGGCCGTTGATGACGTAGTGGCTGCCGTCGAACTCGGCGGTGGTGGCCAGCTGGTTGGGATCCGAACCGGCGCCGCCGGGCTCGGTCATCGCGAACACCGACCGCTGCCGGCCCTCGATGACCGGGACGAGGAACTGCTCGGCTTGCTCGGCGTTGGCGATCTTGCCCAGCAGATACATGTTGGCTTCGTCGGGTGCGGCGCAGTTGAGCGCGACCGGGCCCAGCGTCGACCATCCGGCAGCCTCGAACAGCACGGCCTGCTCGCGATGCGACGGCTCGCGGCCGCCGAATCGCTTGGGCGCCTGGAACGTCAGCAATCCCGCCGAACGGGCCAGCTCCACCAGCTCAGCGCGCAGGTCGTCGGTGGGGCCGTGCTGGGTCAGGCGCGGATCGGACTCGTAGGGGACGATCTGCTCGGCGACGAAGGCCCTGATTTCGTCGCGCAGCCTCGCCAGTTCCGCGGGTATCTCGAAGTCGATCAACGCTCTATCAATTCCAGCGCCTGCTCGAATAACTTCACCGTCGCCGCGTGGAGTTGGTCGCCGATCTCCCGCGGCGCCATGCCCGCACAGGCCCGCGCCAGGGTGCCCTCGATGACGATGCCGAGCTTGAAGCAGGCCAGCACCCGGTACCAGGTGATGTTCGACAGGTCGCGGGTGGTGTTGGCCGCGTAGCGCTCGATCAGGTCCTCGCTGTCGGCCAGCCCGCCCACCTCGGTGAGGGTGTGGCCGAACACGCTGGATCCGTCGGACTGGCGCCAGGTGGCCAGCAGCCAGCCCAGATCCAGCAGCGGGTCGCCGATGGTGCTCATCTCCCAGTCGACGATCGCGGCCACCTCCGGGCCGGTGCGGGAAAACAGCACGTTGGCCGCGTGGTAGTCGCCGTGCAGGATGCCCGGTTTCCACTGCGACGGCCGGCGTTCGTCGAGCCATTTAGCGACGTCGTCGACGCCGGGAATCTCGGGGCCGGGGTAGTTCTCGAACTCGTTGTAGGACTCCAGCTCCGAAAGCCACCGTGGCACTTGGCGTTCCAAGAAACCCTCCGGCTTCCCGAAATCGGCCAGGCCGACGGCTTCGTGGTCCACGGCGCCCAGCTTGGCCAGCGCGTCGGCCATCGACAGGCCCATGCCGAAACGCACGCTCGCATCGTTGGCGTGCAGCGCCGGCAGCTCCACTCCGGCGTTGAACCCGTCCACGGGCTCCATCAAGTAGAAGACGGCGTCGCCGAGCACACTGGGGTCCTCACAGCGGGCGATCAGCCTCGGGTGCGGCACGTCGCTGCCGGCGAGCGCGGCCAGCACCCGGGTCTCGCGCAGGATCACGGTGTTGCTGCGTGGGCGCAGGAATTGCGGACCGCGGCGCAGCACATACGACCGCCCGGACCGGGTAAACCGCAGCATGATGTTCTGCGTACCGCCGCTGAGCTCGGTGACATCCTCCAGCGGGCCCTCACCCAGCCCCTGCTGCGACATCCACCCCGCGACCGCATCCAGGTTCTCCACGGTGGAAAAGCTACCGTCTGCAAGGATCGCCGTATGACGCCACCGGTCATTGAACGCTGGATCGAGATCGTCGAGAACGGGCGCACCGACGAGCTGGAAACATTGCTTGCGCAAGACGCGGTGTTCTATTCACCGGCGGTCTTCACCCCGCAGGAAGGCCGCGACAAGACCGCCGCATACCTGCGGGCGGCCGCGAAAGTGTTCGCCGACACCGATTTTCACTACATCGAGCACTGGTACAGTGAGCGGTCCGCGATCCTCGAGTTCGCCGCCACCATCGACGGTATCTACGTCAACGGCATCGACATGATCCATTGGAATGACGAGGGGCAGATCGTGTCGGTCAAGGTGATGCTGCGGCCGCTCAAGGCGTTGCAGACGATCATGCCGGCCATGGCAGAGCTGCTGGCCACCTAGACCGATGGCGGATCGACCGGCTCGGCTCAGCGATGTTCACCAGCTCGCCGCCGCGATGCCGCATACCCGGCGTATCGAAGGGCCGAAGGGCAACCCGATTTACCAGGTCGGCGGCAAGTCGTTCGTGTTCTTCCGCACCCCGCAGCCCGACGCCGCCGACCCGGACACCGGGGAGCGCTACTTTGACGTGATCATGATCTGGGTGGAATCCGAGAGCGACAAACTGGCGCTGGTCGAGGATCCGCAGTCGCCGTTCTTCACCACCGATCGCTTCGACGAGCATCCTTCGGTGTTGATCCGGGCCAGCCGGTTGGGCGAGATCAGCAGAACCGAACTGGCCGAGCTCATCCAAGACGCCTGGTTGTCACGGGCATCCAAGCGCCGGGCCTCCGAGTGGCTGGCCGCGCACCGTCCTTAGCGTTGTGCTTAGCGATGGAAGGAACCGAAGTGCCGAGAACCGACAACGATTCGTGGGACATCACCGAGAGTGTGGGATCGACGGCGCTGGGTGTGGCCGCGGCCCGCGCCGCAGAAACCGCCAGCGAGAACCCGCTGATCCGGGACCCTTTCGCCCGGATGTTCGTCGACGCGGCGGGCGACGGAACCTGGCGAGTCTTCACCGATCCGGCGCTGCGGGCGCAGCTGCTTGACACCGACCCGGAATTGCAGAGCCGACTGCAGGTGATGGTGGACTTCATGGCCGTGCGGACGGCGTTCTTCGACGAGTTCTTCTTGAACGCCGCGAGTTCCGGTGTTCGGCAGGTGGTGATCTTGGCGGCGGGCCTGGACGCTCGAGCCTGGCGGTTGCCGTGGCCCGATGGCACCACGGTGTATGAACTCGACCAGGCCAAGGTTCTCGACTTCAAGTCGGCCACCTTGCGGCAATCAGGCGCGCGTCCGACGTCGAGGTTGGTCGTCAACGTTTCGGTGGATCTGCGACAAGATTGGCCAACAGCACTGCAAGAAGGCGGGTTTGACGTTTCGCGACCGACCGCCTGGTCAGCCGAAGGACTGATTCGGTACCTGCCGGCGTGGGCCCAGGATCTGCTGTTCGAGCGCATCGATGCGCTGAGCCCCGCCGGCAGTCGACTGGCTGTCAACGCACCGGCCAAAAATTTCCTCGACCCCGGCCTACTGGCCCGCCAGCGTGAACTGACGGGGCGCTACCGCGCCGCGGCGGCCAAGCTGGTCGGCACGGAAGTCCCTGACACCGAAGACCTGTGGTACCGCGAGGAGCGAACCGATGTCGCCCAGTGGCTGGGCGAGCACGGCTGGGAGGTGGCGACAACGACGATGGCGGAGATGCTGGGGCGCTATGGCCGCAGCATCCCGGACGAAGGAGTCATGCCGCCAACGGATTTCATTGCTGCGCAGCGGTGAGCTGACCAACCTCCGCAGTGACACCGCACGCGGCGGCAAATTCCTGCGGGGTCATTCCATCCGCTGAGTTCATGTCACAGCGGCCGAACGGCGGGCAGCCCTGCGGCAGATTGGGGCTGTACCCCTGCCCGTTGGTGTACTGGTGGGCGATCTGGCCGGGCAGGTTCGGGTTCGAGCCGTAGCCGGCGCCGATTACCCGCAGGCCCGGCGGGCGGGTGCGCCACATGTTGAAGAAGTCGTACCTGTTGGCGTAACCGATAACTCGGGCCGGGCTGCCGGCGTACTCGGCGAGGTTCCAGTACAGGGCGTTGATCCAGCTCGACCCGTCACCGGGCGGGTTGCCGCCCGACTCGACATCGAGCATCAGCGCGACCCGCGGGTGCAGCCCGCCGTGGCTGTCGATCATCGTGCGCACCGTGTCGGCGTTCGCCTGCCAGTTCGGCCGGACATAGGTGTATACGATGCCGAAGGTCAGCCGGCCGCTGTCCAATGCCCCGCGCATCCACGCATAGTTGGCGGGGAAGTTGTGGTCACGATATGTGCCGTCGCACACCCGAATTGACAGGACTTGGTACGGATACGAATCATCCACCGGCACTTGGTATTCAGAGACATCAGCAAAGAGTGTGTCGGTCATTGCATCTTTCTCGTCATGCAACACTTCGCAATCTTTTCAGGTACCGCAGTGCTACTTGAGAATCCTACCGGCCCGCCCCGACGCCGCAATATCGCCGCAATATCGCCGCTCGCTGCCCCGCCAGAGCCCTCCCCGAGGAGAAACTGACACCGCGTCAGTAGACGGGTTTGAGAATTCCCCGGCCGGGTAAACCTCTCACCACAATTTAGGTCCCCGGACATGGAGGTCACGATGCGATATGGCGGACTCATCGGGGTCATTGTGTTCGTCTGGCTACTTATTGGGGTGGTCGCGGCTTGGCAGCGCGATTACTTCAAAGGTTCAGACACCACCTGCGCAACAGGTGGAAGTATTGCGCTCACCGTTCTCGCAGGTCCATTGAACTATGGCGGCGTCAACCCGAAAGTGACTTGTAATTTGCCGGAACCCAGTTCAATGCCCGCAATCAACATCGAACATCTCATCGGAATGGAGTAGTCATGATCGTCCTCGGTGTCGTCTTGCTCATCCTTGGATTTGTATTCGGGATTCACCTGCTCTGGGTGCTCGGCATCATCTTGCTGGTCATCGGTGCAGTGTTTTGGATCCTGGGCAGCGTCGGCCGGCCGGTCGGCGGCAGGCGCTATTGGTATTGATCGATAGCTGCTTCACAGTGTGCGCATAGCTTTGGCATAGCTTTGGCCCATTCGGGTGCGCATACTGGGAAGTTGTGAGCCAACCCAGTGGCGATCACCGGATGACCGCCGAGCGCGTCGTGATGCGGCGTGCCGACGGCAACCCGATCAATGTCCTGGTGGTCGACGACGAGCCGGTGCTCGCCGAAATGGTGTCGATGGCGCTGCGCTACGAGGGCTGGAACAGCTCCGCCGCGGGGGACGGGGCGTCGGCCCTGGAGGCTGCCCGAGACCAGCGGCCGGACGTCGTCGTCCTTGACGTGATGCTGCCCGACATGAGCGGGCTCGATGTGTTACGCACACTGCGCGAACACAATCCGCAACTGCCCGTTCTGCTGCTCACCGCCAAGGACGCGGTGGAAGACCGTATCGCCGGGCTGACCGCCGGCGGCGACGACTATGTCACCAAACCATTCAGTCTCGAAGAGGTGGTGCTGCGGCTGCGCGCTCTGCTGCGGCGCACCGGGGTGACCACGGTCGACAGCGGCGCACAGATCGTCGTCGGCGACTTGGTCCTCGACGAGGACAGCCACGAGGTCACCCGCGCCGGCGAGCCAATCTCATTGACAACCACCGAGTTCGAGCTGTTGCGGTTCATGATGCGCAACCCCAAACGGGTGCTGAGCAAGGCGCAGATCCTGGACCGGGTGTGGAGCTATGACTTCGGCGGCCGGTCCAACATCGTCGAGCTGTACATCTCGTACCTGCGCAAGAAGATCGACAACGGGCGCGAACCGATGATCCATACGCTGCGCGGCGCCGGCTATGTCCTCAAACCAGCCGCCCGCTAGGGCCTGGTCGCTGCGCGCTCGGCTGCTGGCCGGCCAGATCATCATCTTGGCCATCGCCTGCATCGGGATCGGCGCGGTGACCGAGCTGGCGTTGTACGGATATCTGGTCGGACAACTCGACACACAGCTGCACGACGCCACTCACCGCTCGGTGCGGATATTCGCCCAACCGCCGATGCCGGTGCCGTGGCGGCATCACCGCCCGTTACGACCGGGGCCCGGCCCGGATTTCCTGGACGCCCCGGGGCAACCGGTTGGCATGGTTGCCGCCGTCATCAGCGGCGACACCGCCATCGACGCCGGATATCTGACCACCACCGGCACCACTGCCGAGGTGACCGACGGGGCCAAAGCGCAACTGAAAGCCGTCGTTCCCGGCAGGGCCCCGGTGACGCGGAGTCTTGACGAGCTGGGCCGTTACCGCGTGGTGGCCACGCCCGCCCGGCACGGGGGCGACGTGATCGTCACCGGGCTGTCCATGGACAACGTGGACGCCACCATGATCCGGGTGCTGCTGATCTTCGCGGTGGTGACTGTGATCGCGGTGGCCGCCGCGACGACCGCCGGCGTCGTCATCATTCGTCGAGCCTTCGCTCCGCTGCGGCGCGTCGCGCAAACCGCGGGCGAAGTGGTCGACCTGCCGCTGGACCGCGGTGAAGTAACGCTTCCGGTGCGGGTGCCCGAAGCGGACGCCAACCCGCACACCGAGGTCGGTCAACTCGGGTCGGCGGTGAATCGAATGCTTGACCACATCGCGGCCGCGCTATCCACGCGGCAGGCCAGCGAGACCCGGGTGCGTCAGTTCGTCGCCGACGCCAGTCATGAACTACGAACGCCGCTGGCCGCGATCCGCGGTTACACCGAACTGGCGCAGCGAGTCCAGGGCGACACCGACGCGGTGACGCACGCGATGAGCCGGGTGCGCTCGGAAGCCGAGCGGATGACCCGCCTCGTGGAGGACTTGCTTTTGCTGGCCCGGCTGGATTCCGGGCGGCCGCTGGAGCGCGAACCGGTGGACCTGTCGCGGGTTGCCCTCGACGCCGTCAGCGATGCGCACGTCGCGGGCCCGGATCATCAATGGGAGCTCGACATGCCCGACCAGCCGGTGATCGTCGACGGCGATGCGGCCCGGCTGCACCAGGTGGTGACCAATCTGCTCACCAATGCCCGGGTCCACACCGGTCCGGGAACTGTGGTGACCACCGGGTTGAGCACGGACGGGTCGCATGCCGCGCTGACGGTGACCGACAACGGTTCCGGAATTCCCGAGCACCTGCAGTCGGAGGTGTTCGAGCGGTTCGCGCGCGGCGACACGTCACGGTCCCGCAAGGGCGGCAGCACCGGCTTGGGGCTGGCGATCGTCTCAGCGGTGGTCAAAGCCCACGGCGGCACGATCGGTCTGCGCAGCGCACCCGGGCACACCGAATTCACCGTGCGGCTGCCGCTGGCCGTCGGCGAGCAGCCCGGTTAAAAGGATTTGGCGACGCCGAAGCGCCGCCAAATTCCCCTCGTGCTCGTGTGCTACGAGCAGGTCACATCGATCTCAAACGGCTTGTTGACTGGCTGCATCGGGTTCTTCATGTCGACTCCCGTTGCGGTGCCGGAGATCTTGTAGGTGTTGCCGTCCTTGGAGGCTTTGGCGTCGCCCTGGCCGGTGCCCGCCGTGTATCCGAGCGTGACACCCTCGACGTTGCCCAGGCCGACTGACTTCACCTCAGGCGGGTCGGCGTCGGTGAGAACCGCCGCAATGCCGGTCGCTGCGCCACCGATGGCGATGTTGACGTTGCCGCCCGTCGTGGTGCACACCGTCGTGCCTTGCACGTTCTGGTCCTCGCCGTCGATGGAGACCTTCGCGTTAGAGGCACCGGCGGAGGAGGTCGCCGACGCGCCGGAAGCTTGCGGCGAGCTTTCACTGCCGCTCGACGTCGACTTGTCCTTCGAACAACCCGAGAGACCTACGATGACGATCGCCGACGCTGCCGCTGCGATCGTGACTGCACGGTTCACGTGTTCTCCTTTGCCTTAGTGAACGCCCGCCACCACTAGCGGACTGTTCCCGCAGTATGCGGGCACAGCGGGTGAAAAACGGAAAATTGGCAAAAATTCGATTTCTGACAGTTAGCTGTGGATTTTGGTTCAGGCGTACCGATTTACACCTATTCCCAGGTGTCGCCGTCAATTGATGATTCCGGTCCGCGCCAATCTCATCAATGGCAGTCTGGAACAAGTGGAACGGAAGCCCGATAACACAACGGATTTCGAGGATGCCGACCGCGGGTTCATTGGGGCGCTGAGCCCCTGCGTCGTCAAGTCCGCCGATGGCCGGGTGGTATGGGACAACGACATTTACTCCTTCCTCAGCGGTGCGGCGCCGGCATCGGTGCATCCCAGTCTTTGGCGACAATCAATTCTGACCGCGAAACAAGGCCTCTACGAAGTGGTGCCGGGCATCTATCAGGTCCGTGGTCTGGACATCTCCAACATCACCTTTGTCGAGGGTGACACCGGGATCATCGTCATCGATCCGCTGATATCCACCGAAGTGGCGTCCGCCGCACTGTTGCTGTACCGGACCCACCGAGGTCAACGACCGGTGGTCGCGGTGATCTACACCCACAGCCACCTCGACCACTTCGGCGGCGTGCTTGGCGTCACCTCGCAGGCCGAGGTGGATGCCGGACGCGTGGCGGTGCTGGCACCGGAAGGATTCACCCGCCACGCCGTGCAGGAGAACGTCTATGCCGGCCCGGCCATGGCGCGGCGTGCGACGTACATGTACGGGGTACTGCTGCCGCGCGGGCCGCAAGGCCAAGTCGGTTGCGGTCTGGGACAGGTGCCGTCGACCGGTGAGGTGGCGCTGATCGTCCCGACCGTCGACATCACCGCAACGGGTGAGACGCACACCATTGACGGTGTGCAGATCGAGTTTCAGCTGGCTCCCGGCACGGAGGCGCCCGCCGAGATGCACTTCTACTTTCCCCGATTCCGCGCACTGTGCATGGCCGAAAACGCCACCCACAATCTGCACAACTTGCTCACACTGCGCGGCGCGCTGGTCCGTGACCCGCACGTCTGGGCGGGATATCTGACCGAGGCGATCGACCTGTTCGCCGACCGCACCGATGTGGTGTTCGCGTCGCACCACTGGCCGACCTGGGGCCGCGACCGAATCGTCGAGTTCCTGTCGCTGCAACGGGATTTGTACGCATACCTGCACGATCAGACGCTGCGACTGATCAACCAGGGCCACACCGGGACGGAAATCGCCGAAATGCTGCAAATGCCGCCCGCGCTGGAGAAGGCCTGGCACACCCACGGCTATTACGGTTCGGTCAGCCACAACGTCAAGGCGATCTACCAGCGTTACATGGGTTGGTTCGACGGCAACCCGGCGCGGCTGTGGCCGCATCCGCCGGAGGCGTTGGCCAAGCGATACGTCGACGCGATGGGCGGCATCGACCGGGTGGTCGGTCTCGCCCGGAATGCCTTCGATACCGGTGACTTCCGTTGGGCGGCAACCCTGCTCGATCACGCGGTGTTCGCCGAGGACACCCATACCGAGGCCCGGCAGCTCTACGCCGACACCCTGCAGCAGCTGGCCTACGGCGCCGAGAATGCGACCTGGCGCAACTTCTTTTTGTCCGGGGCCGCCGAGTTGCGCGACGGCAACCTCGGCACCGCGGCGCAGACGGCCTCGGTATCGCTGCTGGCCCAGCTGACACCGGAGCAGATCTTCGACGCAATGGCGATCAGCGTCAACGGGCCGCGCGCCTGGGATCTCGACCTGGCCCTCGATATCAGTTTCGCCGACCTCGGCGCCAACTATCGGGTGACGCTGCGCAACGGTGTGCTTGTGCATCGCCGGCTGCCGGCTGACCCGGCGACGGCGAATGTGACAGTGCAGTTGGCCACCAAGGTGCGGTTATTAGCCGCCACGTCGGGCGATTTCAGCTCGCCCGGACTGGAGGTCTCCGGTGACCAGGCCGCGCTGCAGGCGTTTCTCGGGGTCATCGACCGGCCGGACCCGGCGTTCAACATCGTCACGCCGTGACGTGCCCGTTGAGATTGCACGCAGTGCTGTGATATCTCGAAATTCACGACCCTGCACGCAATCTGAACTCGATCAATCGACGTCGATGATCACCTTGCCGATCGCCTTGCGCTCGGCCACGTAGCGTAGCGCCGCGGGAGTCTCGGCCAGCGGGAACCGCGCGCCGATGTAGGGCCGGACCAGCCCGTCGGCGAACATCTGATCCAGCTCGGCCAAATCGCGCGCGGCCTCGTGGGGATAGTCGTCGGCGAACGTGCGGATCTCCATGCCTCGCACGGTGACTCCTTTGAGCAGGACGAGGTTCAGCGGTATTGCCGGGATCGTGCCGGCGGCGTAGCCGAGCGTGACGAACACCCCACCGCGTCGCAGACCGCGCAACGCCGGCTCGGCGTACGGGCCGCCGACCGGGTCGACGACGACCTGCGCACCCCCGTCGGTGAGCTCGCGGATGCGGGTCTTGATGTCCTCGTGGTCGTAGTCGATGGTCGCCTCGGCGCCGCGCCGCCGGCACACCTCGAGCTTGTCCGCGGACGACGCCGCCGCCAGGACCCGGGCCTTCATGGCGACCGCCAGATCGACCGCGGCCAGCCCGACTCCGCCGGCAGCACCCAACACTACCACCCAATCACCTTCTGCCACGCGGGCAACCGAGCGCAGAGCGTGGTATGCGGTGCGATAGGTGACGCCGAACCCGGCAGCGGACGCATAGTCGACGCCGTCGGGCAGCACCGACACCAACTCGGCACGCAGCAACGCCTGCTCGGCGAAGGCGCCCACGAACGCGGTGCCGGTCACCCGCTCGCCCGGCGACAACGTCACGCCGTCGCCGACAGCCGTTACCTCACCGGCCAATTCGCTGCCCGGTGTGAACGGCACCGGAATCTTGATCTGGTACTTGCCGCCGATCATCAGCACGTCGGGGAAGTTGACCGCCGCCGCCCGCACCCGCACCACCAGCTCACCAGGCCCGGGTGTCGGGTCGGGCAGCTCGTCGACAACCAAGTCCTCCGGCGGACCGTAGCGACGGCACACAACGGCACGCATCAATCGGCCCCCAGCCCACGTAGACAGAACCGCACCAGATGGTCGATGTCGGCGCGGCCGGGGCGAACGGCCGAATCCAGGTAGCGGCGCATCGCGGTCGCGGTGCAATAGAACACCGCATCCGCGTCGCGGCGAACGTCCTTGCTGCCCAGCGCGGCAACCGGTTCGGTCAGCAGGTTGCGCATCGGCCGCATGATCTCATCGACGTTGGCGTCGGCCGACATCTGCCCGACCGCGGCGCGGCTCATGCTGAGCAGGTGCGGGTCGGCGACCTGGGCCAGCGCACCTTCGATCCACCGCGCGATTTTGGCTTTCGGCGCGGTCTCCTTGGCCATCTGGTGTTCGAGATAGGAGACGACCATCGCCACACCGCGTTCCATGACCGCCAGGATCAGATCGTCCTTGCCGGCGAAGTAGCGGTAGAACGCCTTGTTCGACGACCCGGCCTCGGACACGATGTCGCTGACCCGCGGCGGGTCGGGCGCCACTCGTTCCATCACCCGTATGGCGGCCGCCAAGATCCGTTCGACCTCCTCGGTGGCTTCGCGCTGGCGATCGTCCAGCGCGCGCTCGACCGCGGCGGCGATCCTATTGGTCAACGAGGTGACCGTACTTGGCGCGGGCGGCGTCGCGGCGGACGTCGAGCATCTCGCTCGGCCATTCCCCATCCTCGGCGTCGTAGTTCTTCAGCAACATTTTGGCCAGGTTGACCTTGTGCGCCTCGGTGGGCCCGTCGGCCAATCCGAGCGCCACGCCGCCGAGCAGCATCTGGACCAGCGGCATTTGGTCGGTGAGTCCCAACGCGCCGTGGACTTGAATAGCGCGCAGCCCGATCGATTTGAGGACTTGCGATGCCAGGATCTTGCAGATGCCGATCTCGGTGCGCGCGGCGTGCTCGCCGGCGGTGTCGATCAGCCACGCGGCGTGCAGCACGGTGAGCCGGAACGGTATCAACTCCGCGTAGGAGTCCGCGATGAACTCTTGTACCAGCTGTTTGTCGGCCAGCGAACTGCCTTGGGTGAATCGGCTTTTCGCGCGGCGAGCCATCATGTCGATGGCACGCTGGGCCATCCCGATCGAGCGCATAGCGTGGTGCAACCGCCCGCCCGCCAGCCGGGTCTGCAAGATCAAGAAGCCCTGGCCGGGCTCACCGAGCAGTGCGTCGGACGGCACCCGCACACCGTCGTAGCGCACCAGGGAATGTCCGGGCTCGTGCGGGTGGGCGCCGACCAGGTGATGATTGGCCTCCAGCACCAGGCCCGGGGTTCCGGCCGGGACCAAAAACGTCGACGCGCCCCGGTGCACCGGCACATCGGGATCGGTGATCGCGACGACGATGAAAAACGAGGCAACAGAGGCGTTGGAGGAGAAGTACTTTCGCCCGGTGATCACCCAATCATCACCGTCGCGGACGGCCCGGGTGGTGAACACACGCGGGTCGGCGCCACCCTGCGGCTCGGTCATCGAAAAGCAGGAGAAGATCTCGCCGGACAGCAAACCGGCCAGGTAACGGTCCTTTTGTTCCTGGGTGCCGAAGCGCGCCAGAATTTCGGCATTACCGGTGTCGGGGGCCTGGGTGCCGAACACGATCGGTGCCCAGGGGCTGCGGCCGAGGATTTCGTTGATCAGGGTCAGCTTGACCGCGCCGAAGCCCTGTCCGCCGAGGTCGGGCCCAAGGTGCGGGGCCCACAGTCCTTGGTCGCGGACCTGCTGCTTGAGGGGGTCGACGATGCGGCGACGTTCGTCGGTCAGCGGCAAGAACTCGCAGCCCGGAAACAGCACTTCGAGCGGCTCGACCTCGTCGCGAACGAACTGGCGGATCCAGTCCAGCTTCTTCTCGAACTCCGGTTCGGTGGAGAAATCCCACGCCATGCCCAAACCTCCTGTCAGGGCAGCCCGCCATCGGCACGCAAAATCGAGCCGGTGGTGAAGCTGGATGCATCCGAAGCTAAAAACAGTGCGGCACCGACGATTTCGGACGGATCGCCGGCACGCTGCAGCGCCAGGTGGCGGAACGGGTTCTCGGTGGCCTGCTCCAAGTTCCACGACTTGCTGACGTCGGTCAAAAACGGCCCGGCCATCAACGTGTTGACCCGCACCGTCGGCCCGAACGCTTTCGCCAGCGCCTCGGTCATCGCGTTGAGCCCCGCCTTGGCCGCCGCGTAGGGAACGATGTCCGGCGTCGGGCGCAGCGAGCCCGCGGTGCTGACGTTGATGATCGATCCGCGACCGGCGGCAACCATCCGCTCACCGACAAGTGCCGACAACCTGAACGGTCCCTTGAGGTTGAGATCGACGACGGCGTCGAACAGCTTCTCGGTGACGTCGGTGAGCTTGTCGTAAAGCGGTGACATCCCGGCATTGTTGATCAGCGTGTCGACCTTGCCGAACCGGTCGTAGGTTGCCTCGACAAGGCCGTCGAGCTGATCCCAGCGCCCGACGTGCACCGCGAAAGGCATTGCTGTGCGGCCGGTCTCGGCCTCAATCTCCTTGGCGGTGGCCACGCAGTTGTCCATTTTGCGGCTGGCGATCACAACGTCGGCCCCGCAGCGGGCCACCCCGAACGCCATCGCCCGGCCCAGACCGCGGCTGCCGCCGGTGATCAGTACCAACTGATCGGTCAGGTCGAAAAGCTGGTCGGCGTAACTCATTTCGACCGGGCCAGTTCAGCCGATGTCGCGATCAACTGCAGGATCATCGGGCCGAACGCCTCGGTGATCTTGGGGTCGACTTTCCCGGTGCGCACGCCCGCAGCATATGTCTTCTCCAAGACAATCCCGAGTTTCCAGTTCGCCAGCACCAGGTAGTAGTGGATGTTCTCGGTGGAAAGCCCGCTCACGGACTCGTAGTGCGCCAGCAGTTCGCTGCGCGCGGGCATGCCGGTCATGTCCAGATAGAAACCGTCGCTGCGGGGGTGCTCGCCGTCGTAGCCCAGCAGGCACCAGGCCAGGTCCAGCAGCGGATCGCCGACGGTGGTCATCTCCCAGTCCACGATCGCGGCCAGCCGCGCCGGTGCCCCGTGCGCGAACATCACGTTGGCGAACTGGTAGTCGCCGTGCATGATGCCCGGCGTGTAGTGCGCGGGGCGGTTGCGGCGCAGCCACTCGGCGGCTTCGTCCAGGCCGGGCAGCTCGCGCACCCGGTAGTCGTCGAGAAACGCCAGCCACCGGTCGACCTGGCGTTCGTGAAACCCCTCCGGGCGGCCGAATCCCTCCAGGCCCTGGGCTCGCCAGTCCACCCGGCCGAGCTTGGCCGCGCCCTCGACCAGCTCGAACGCCAGTCCACGTCGCGCCGCCAGGTCGGTGTCGAACGGTGCCGGCCAGCCGCCGTCCACCGGGCTCCAGCCGTCGATCGCCGCCATGACGTAGAAGGGCATGCCGAACTGATCGCCGACATCGTCGGCGGCGATCAGCTCGGCATGCGGCACGTCGGTGCCCGACAGCGCCCGCACCAGCCGGATTTCGCGCAGCAGGCCGTCGATCCGGGCCGCGTCGGCTCGCGGGCCGGGCATCCGCAACACCATCCGCGCGGCGCCGCGCTCGATCAAATACAGCGTGTTTTGGGAGCCTCCGGATAGCTGCTTCAGCAGAGGTTTTTCCCCGGCGCCCGGAGCATGATTCGCGTCTAGCCAGCGACCCAAAACCGCTTCGTCCAGCACCGCACACCTCGCTCTCGCGCTGGAGAATAGCATTCTCCCGGCGGGTGCGAAACGCCGAAGACGGCATGCGAAGCTGAGCGGATGCAGCTGCTCTTGATCCGCCATGCCCTGCCGCTGCGCAGCGAACCTGGCCAGGGCGCCGACCCCGACCTGTCCGAAGATGGTCGCGCACAGGTGAAGCGGTTACCCGACGGGTTGGCGCGCTTTCCGATTTCTCGGGTGGTCAGCAGCCCGCAGCGCCGTGCCGTCCAAACCGCGGAACCGGTCGCCGCGGCGCGCGGACTGGCCGTCGACATCGACGACAGGTTCGCCGAGTACGACCGCGACCTGCCGGTCTATATCCCCATCGAGCAGATCCGCGAAGAGAATCCGCAGGAGTGGGCGCGCATGGCGCAGGGCCATCTGCCCAGCGCGGTCGACGAGGCTGCGTTTTGCGCTCGGGTACGCGCCGCTGTCGATGACGTCGTCGCGGCCGCCGAACCGCAAGACACCGTCGCGGTGTTCAGTCACGGCGGGGTGATCAACGTGGTGCTACACCAGATCCTGGGAACCCGGCGGCTGTTGTCGTTTCCGGTCGACTACGTGTCGGTGACCCGGCTGCTGTTCTCCCGGTCCGGGGAGGCCACCGTCGCCGCGGTCAACAGCACCGAACATGTGTGGGATCTGCTGCCGCGCAACCAGCGCGCATAGCCCTGGTTAGCTATCGCTGACCGGCCGCCTGTTTCTTCGCCGCGCGCCGCAGCTGGTAGATCCGCGCCGTGCCGGCCAGCACGGTGATCAGCCCACCGCACACCGCCGCCAACAGAATCGCAACCCCTAGCGGCAGGGTCCAGCGCCAGCCCAAGAACGCAAACTGCGCCGAGGTCGTGTTCTGAGTAATGAAGATCAACAGCACGATGAGAATGAGAAACCCGACGGTCAGCGCCGACCACAGTGCGCCGGCCCGGGTGAACTTCACCGGCTGGCCCGACGGCGTGGTGGCCGTGTCGCCTTTCGATGCCTCTGCGGGATATGGCTGATCGGGCGACACAGATGGATCGCTGCTCATGGTGTCATCTTTGCAGGAATCAGCGTCGTGCGGCAGGGGTTATGGCGATAGTGTCTGCTGCTATGAGCCTGCTGCGTCAGCGCTCCGCGGCGGTGTGGGTTGTGATGTGCCTGGTCACTGTGTGGCTGGCGGCCTGCGGTAGCCCCAATCCGCTTGGCGGCATGTCCGGCGGCATGGAATCCATCGTCGTGGGATCCTCGGACTTCCCCGAATCGATGATTCTCGCCGAAATCTACGCACAAGCGTTGCAAGCCAACGGTTTCGACGTCGGACGTCGTCTTGGTGTCGGCAGTCGCGAGGCGTATATCCCGGCGCTCAAGGACCATTCGATCGACCTGATTCCCGAATACATCGGCAACTTGCTGCTGTACTTCCAGCCCGACGCGATGACGACCATGCTCAACGACGTCGAGTTGGAGCTTTACAAGCGCCTGCCCGGCGATTTGTCGATCCTGACCCCGGCGCCCGCGTCAGACACCGACAGCGTCACCGTCACCGCCACCACCGCACAGAAGTGGAACCTGAAAACCATCGGCGATCTGGCTCCGCATTCGGCCCAGGTGCGCTTCGCCGCCCCATCGGCGTTTCAAACCCGCCCGTCGGGCCTGGTGGGGCTGCGAGAGAAATACGGCCTCGACATCAGCCCCAACAACTTCGTGGCCATCAGCGACGGCGGTGGTGCGGTCACGGTGCGCGCTCTGGTGGACGGTGTGGTCGACGCGGCCAACATCTTCAGCACCTCACCGGCCATCCCCCAGCATCACCTGGTGACGCTGGATGATCCCAAGCACAACTTCATGGCGGGCAACATTGTGCCGCTGCTGAATTCGCAGAAGAAATCCGATCACCTCAAAGACGTTCTGGACGCCGTTTCGGCCAAGCTGACCACCGAAGGACTCGCCGAACTCAACGCTACCGTGTCGGGCAACTCCGGCGTCGACCCGGACCAGGCAGCGCGAAACTGGGTCCAGCGCAACGGCTTCGATCATCCAATACGCCGATGATCACCTTCGACAAGGCCAGCAAGACCTATCCCGACGGCACCGTTGCCGTCGACCGGTTGTCGCTGGAGGTACCGAAAGGGGCGTTGACCGTCTTCGTCGGACCGTCCGGCTGCGGCAAGACCACGTCGATGCGAATGATCAACCGGATGGTCGAGCCCACCTCCGGCAGCGTGCGCGTCAATGGTGCCGATGTGTCCACGGTCGACCCGGTCAAGCTGCGGCTCGGGATCGGCTACGTGATTCAGGGCGCGGGCCTGATGCCGCACCAGCGGGTGATCGACAATGTCGCGACGGTGCCGGTGCTGCAAGGCCAGTCGCGGCGGGCAGCGCGGCGTGCGGCCTATGACGTGCTGGAGCGGGTCGGGCTGGACAGCAAGCTGGCCAACCGCTATCCCGCCCAGCTCTCCGGCGGCGAGCAGCAGCGGGTCGGAGTGGCACGCGCCCTGGCCGCCGACCCGCCGATCCTGTTGATGGACGAGCCGTTCTCCGCGGTCGACCCGATAGTGCGCCGCGAGCTGCAGCGCGAAATCATCCGTCTGCAAAACGAATTGCACAAGACCATCGTGTTCGTCACACACGACATCGACGAGGCGATCCGGCTGGCGGATTTCATCGCGGTGTTCGGCCCGGGCGGATCAATGCAGCAGTACGAGAAGCCCGCCCGGTTGCTGTCACGGCCGGCCAACGACTTCGTTTCGAGCTTCATCGGTCTGGGCCGCGGCTACCGATGGTTGCAGTGTTTGGACGCGGACGGGCTGCCGCTGCACGACATTCCGCAGATCCCGGAGTCCGAAGTCGCCGGCGCGCGGCTGCAGGACGGCTGGGCGCTGGTGGTGCACCAAGACGGCACGCCGACCGGGTGGATCGACGCCGCCGGTCTGCGCAAGTACCAAACCGGCGCGCCATTACCCGATTGCCTGACGGCCGGTTCGCTGTTGCGCCCGGGCGGGAACCTCAGCCAGGCGCTGGACGCCGCGCTGTCCTCGCCGGCGGCGTTGGGGGTCGCCGTCGACACGGCGGGCAAGGTCATCGGGGGAGTGCGGGCTGCCGATGTGCTGGCCGCACTGGAATCGCAGCGGCAGGACTGAGCGTGCACTATCTGCTCACTCACCTGCCGGCGGCGTGGACGCTCACCGTGATCCACCTGCGGCTGTCGTTGGTGCCGGTGCTGATCGGCTTGGTGATCGCGCTGCCGCTGGGGGTGCTCGCAGGGCATCACACCGCGCTGCGCCGGTTGATCACGGTGACCGCGAGTGTGGTGTTCACCATCCCGTCGCTGGCGCTGTTCGTGATGTTGCCGCTGATCATTCCGACCCGAATCCTCGATGAGGCGAACGTCGTCGTCGCGCTGACGCTCTACAGCACGGCGCTGCTGGTGCGTGCGGTGCCCGAAGCGCTGGACGCGGTCCCGGCGCAGCTGCGGGACGCTGCCACCGCCGTCGGCTATCGGCCGATCACCAGGGCGCTGAAAGTCGAACTGCCGCTGTCTATTCCGGTGTTGGTTGCCGGACTGCGTGTCGTCGTCGTCACGAATATCTCGATGGTGGCCGTCGGGGCGGTGATCGGCATCGGTGGTCTGGGCACCTGGTTCACCGAGGGCTACCAGGCCGACAAGAGCGATCAGGTGGTGGCGGGGATCATCGCGATCTTCGGGCTGGCCGTCGTCATCGACCTGCTGATCATGTCGGCCGGCCGGTTGGCCACACCGTGGGAACGACCCCGGCGTCGTCTGGTGAGAGCGCCGATCGTGGGCGGTGCGCGATGAACTTCCTCAGTGAGGCGCTGTCGTACCTTTTCACCGCGGCCAATTGGGGCGGGCCGGTGGGCTTGGCGGCGCGCACGGCCGAACATCTGGAATACACGGTGCTGGCGGTGCTGGCGTCGGCGCTGATCGCCGTCCCGATCGGGTTGATCATCGGCCACACCGGGCGGGGCGCGCTGCTGGTGGTCACCGTGATCAACGGGCTGCGCGCGCTGCCGACGCTGGGCGTGCTGTTGTTGGCCGTGCTGCTGTGGGGCTTGGGGCTGGTGCCGCCCATCTTCGCGCTGATGCTGCTGGGCATCCCGCCGCTGCTGGCCGCCACGTACGCGGGCATCTCCAATGTCGATGCCAGAGTCGTCGACGCCGCCCGCTCGATGGGCATGACCGAGCGGCGCGTGCTGCTGCGCGTCGAGGTGCCCAATGCGTTGCCGCTCATCATCGGCGGGCTGCGCACCGCGACCCTGCAGGTGGTGGCCACCGCGACGGTGGCGGCTTACGCGAGCCTGGGCGGGCTGGGCCGATACCTCATCGACGGCATCAAGGTCCGCCAATTTCACCTTGCCCTGGTCGGCGCGCTGATGGTCGCGGCACTGGCGTTGATCCTCGACGCCGCACTGGCATTCGCGGTGTGGCTGTCGGCGCCGGGCACCGGCCGGTTCCGTATTCGGTCTACGACCCGCCCGGGCTGTGCGACACCGAATGCGGTCGCCTACGGTATAGCGAGTGAGCCCAGCCCCCCCTGACGCGACGCCGGGCACCTGGCCGAAAGTCCTTACCTGGCGCGCGCACGACGCGACCCGCATGGAATCAGTGCGGGTGCAGTTGTCCGGCAATCGAGTCAAGGCCAACGGCCGCATCGTGGCCGCCGCGACGAGCAACAATCCGGCGTTCAGCGCCTACTACGACATCCAGACCGACGACGCGGGTGCCACCAGACGGTTCGGGTTGACGGTGGCGGTGGCCGAACGCGAACGCCAGCTTTCTGTCGCCCGCGACGAGGAGAACATGTGGCTGGTCACCGACCACAGCGGCGAGTCGCGGGCCGCCTTCGACGGCGCGCTCGACATCGACGTGGTCTTCAGCCCGTTTTTCAACACCCTGCCGATCCGCCGCTGCGGCCTGCACGAAAGGCCGAATTCGGTCACCGTGCCGGTGATTTACGTGCGATTGCCCGAGATGGCTCTCAGCTCGGCGATGATCAGCTACGGCAGCGCCAGCTCGGAAACGACCGAGAAAATCAAGGTGCATTCGCCGGTGTCCGACACCACGCTGACCGTCGACACCGACGGGCTCATCGTGGATTATCCAGACTTGGCAGAGCGGATCTGATCACCCCGCCGGCGCGGCCGGCGGCGGCCAGCTCCTCGCGCCAGCGCTCGGCGCCGATGAACACCGTGACGATCTCCGGGCGGGAAAAGCTGTCGTAGCGGGTGCGCGCGGCATGGCCGGCCTCAGCCAGCTCGGCCACGGAATTGTTGTGTGCCAGCGAATCCCGGGCATTCGTCAGCAGTTCGATGAATCGATCCACCATCGGAAGCATCTGGTCGGAGTTGGCTTCGCACATGGCGCGCACCAGATCCGGCGCGGTGACCGCCACCCGGGTCGCGTCCCGGAACGACCCGGCCGCCAGCGCGAACGCCAGTGGCACCTCCGCGGCGGTGACGGCCAGCGCCTCGGCGAGCAGGTGCGGCAGATGCGAAATCGCTGCCGCCGCGGCGTCGTGCTCGTCGGAGCGGGCCGGCACCACGACCGATCCGCAGTCCAGCGCCAGCGTCATCACCGTCGTCCACACGGTCGGGTCGACGTGGTCGTCCACGCTGATCACCCAGGGCGCGCCGGTGAACAGCCGGACGTGGCCGGCGCTCCACCCCGAGTGGGCGGTACCGGTCATCGGGTGACCACCGACGAAGCGGTCCTGCAGCCCAGCCGCGGTGACCTCCTCGAGGACCGCGCACTTGACGCTGGTGACATCGGTCAGCGCGCAGTTCGGTGCCAGCTTCTTGATGTGGGTGAGCAGGGTCGACAGCGCCGGCATGGGAACGGCGAGCACGATCAACGCGTCGAGCTCCGCGGCGCGGGTCAGCGCTTCGTCGAGGTCGGTGGTGGCGTCGAAGCCATCGAAACGGGCCGCCTGCGCCCCCTCGACAGAGCGGTTGTAGCCGAAGACCTCATACCCCGCCGCGTCCGCGGCCCGCATGATTGAGCCGCCGATCAGTCCCAGCCCCAGGACGCATACGGGTGTTTTTGCCACCTTCCAAGGTTGGCATACTTCCGGGCCGACATGCCGTCCGGCGCGAAGCCGATCGGGTGGTCAACGGGCTGGTCAGGGACTAGCGTTGCGCGCATGGGACCACAGCGGGCCTCCGCACAGGCGGACGCACCGGACGGCTTCGGAGTTGCCGTCGTGCGTGAAGAGGGCAAGTGGCGCTGTGCTCCAATGCGGCGCAAGGCACTGACTAGCCTGGCGGCCGCTGAGCGTGAACTGCGCGACTTGCGCAGCTCCGGCGCCGTATTCGGGCTGATCGACGTCGACGACGAGTTCTTCGTGATCATCCGGCCGGGACCGTCCAACACGCGTCTGTTTCTGTCCGACGCCACCGCAGCGCTGGACTACGACATCGCCGCCGAAGTCCTGGAGAATCTCGACGCCGATATCGAGCCCGAGGATCTCGAGGACGCCGAGCCGTTCGAGGAGGGCGATCTGGGGCTGCTGTCCGATGTCGGGCTGCCCGAGGCGGTGCTGAGCATCATCCTCGACGAGACGGACCTTTACGCCGACGAGCAGTTGGGACGCATTGCGCGTGAAATGGGCTTCGCCGAGGAGCTGTCGGCGGTGCTCGAGCGTCTGGGTCGGTGACGCGTCGGTCGGTGCCGGGCGACGAAGAGCTGATCCGCGCCGCGCTGGCGGTTGCTGCGACTGCCGGGCCGCGCGACGTTCCGGTGGGCGCGGTGGTCGTCGGTGCCGACGGCACCGAGCTGGCCCGGGCGGTCAACGCCCGCGAGGCGCTCGGTGATCCGACCGCCCATGCCGAGATCCTGGCGATGCGGGCCGCCGCCAACGCGCTCGGGGACGGCTGGCGGCTGGAGGGGACGACGCTGGCGGTCACCGTCGAACCCTGCACGATGTGCGCCGGTGCGCTGGTGCTGGCGCGGGTTGCGCGACTGGTGTTCGGCGCCTGGGAGCCCAAGACCGGTGCGGTCGGATCGCTGTGGGATGTGGTGCGTGACCGGCGGCTCAACCACCGGCCCGAGGTGCGCGGCGGGGTGCTGGCCGACGAATGCGCCGCGCTGCTGGAGGACTTTTTTGCGCGACAGCGGTTGGGGTGAGCGGGACGGGGTTCGGTAAGCTGTCCGGCGGTGGCGTGTCCGAGCGGCCTAAGGAGCACGCCTCGAAAGCGTGTGACGGGTAACCCCCGTCCGAGGGTTCAAATCCCTCCGCCACCGCCAACTGCGATGCGTCGCGTCGTTGACTTGGTCAACTACGCCGACCGTCGAATAGCCTTCCGGCGCAATGATTTTGCGTCGCCACCCGCCCGGACTGTGGTTAACCCGACGCGGGCGTCACAGTGACGGTGACGCTGCTTGCGCCTGCGTCTGAGGCGATCACCAGCACCGGTGCGTCGGGGCCGGAGACCACGTGCCCGCCGGTGACGGCCACCTGGTAGCCGTCCGGATACTGGATCGGCGGCACCGAGATCTCGGTCTGCGCGCCGGCGCCGAAGCTGCCGTCACCGCCGACCATGTCGGTCGAATAGCTCAGCGTGAAGGTCTGCGAGTCGGGGTCGAACGACCAGTTATCCGGGGTGCCGGCGATCGCCTGCGGGTACGGCGCGGAAGAGACGTCCAGCCTGACCATGTCGAGGTTGTCGCCAGTCGGCGGCTTGCTGGGATCTATCACCAGCGCGTTGCCGGGCGATGTACCAGTGATGTTGGGTACGCCGTTGTAGGCCCACTGCAGCCAGCCGTAGTGGTTCTCGTCGGCGGCGCGCATCGCGCTGGCGATGGCGATGGGGCCGTCACCGGAGCCGAATTCGGTGATCATTCCCGGGATCCCGCGCGGCTGCACGTACGCGGCGACGTTGTCCATGATCAAGTCGTTCCACATCGGACAGAGCTCCGCGGTGTTCAGGGGCGGAGTGCAGTAGTCGTGGAACGCGAAGACGGCATTCGACGCGTCCACCGTGCCCAAATGGGCGGGGATGCCCTCGTTGAACAGGGTGTTGGGTTCGTAGAGCACCGGCGTGTTCGAGTCGACAGCGCGGATCGCCGATGACACCTGGTCATAGAAGGGGGTCAGCTGCTGGGCGTCGAAGAACGCGCTGCCGAACACGGTGGACAGCGCCTGCGAGCCCGGCCACGGTTCGTTCATGATCTCGTAGCCGGCCACAGCGGGGTTGTCTTTGAAGTAGCCCGCCACCGCTTCTGCCATCTGCGCGTAATGGTTCTGCAGCCCGACCCCATCGGAGGCGTCGGCGTTGGACCACAACGCATCCCAAGCGTGGTTCTCGGCGGGGTTCAGGGCGTAGTCGATCGGGAAACCGAAGATCGGGTTGGGTAGCGCGCCGGTTTCCGTGGCCCACTCCGGCGCACCTTCGCCGGCGAACACGCTGCTGTAGGAGTCCTGGTGGAAGTCGAGGATGCTGACGATGCCGTGATTGGCCAGGGTCTGCACGGTGTTCTCGATCGAGGCCAGGTAGTCGTAGTCGATAACCCCGGGCTCGGGCTCCACTCCCGCCCAGATGACACCAACCCGCACCGCGTTGAAGCCGTTGGCGGCCAGGAACGCCGCGTCGTCGTCGCTGAACCCGCCGGCGGACGGCTCGAACGGCGCCACCTTGTACACCTCGTTGAAGCCGTGCAGGATGACGACCCGGCCGTCGCTGTCGACAAACCAGCTGCCGCTGGTGCTGATGCCGGGGCCATCGCTCGGCGGGACGCCGTTCAGCGTGCCGAATTGGCCGACCGCGCCGTGGGTGCCCAACATTCCGCCGTTACCGCCGGCACCGCCCAGTGCCGGAAGTGCGTGCTCGCCAACCGAAGTGCTGCTATCGCCGGCCGCACCGCCGTCGCCGCCGGAACCGAACAGCCCGGTGCCGTCACCACCATCGCCGCCGGCACCACCGGTGGTGCCGGCGGCGATGGTGGTGACGGCACCGGGCTGTTCGGTTCCGGCCGCGACCGCGGTGCGGCCGGCNCCGATCAACCCACGCCCGGTCAACAGCGTGAAGGGCGCATTGATGGCGTCGGTGATCTGCTTGCCGATGTCGCTTTGAATCCACTCCTCGATACCGGTGTGGATCGGGGCGTAGATATTTTGGTCGAACCACCCGGTCCAATCGGTGGGCAAGTCCGACGCCGCGGGCACAACGCTCGCCTCGGCGAACACCTCATCCCAATGCGCGGGATCAAGGAAGGCTTGCCACGCCGCGGACGACAACAGCGAATCCCAGGCGATGCTGCTCGTCGCCGCATCGATAAACGGCGCCAGAGCTTGGTCGATCACGTCGTCGACCACGTCGGCCCGCGCCGACGGTGCCGTAGCCAGCGGCGCGGTCCCGAACGCCAGAAAGGCCCCCGCGGCTGTGGCCACCCCCACCGCACGACCTGCCTGACGAATCCCCTTGATGCTGCGGTGACGAGCCATCTGCGGGCGGGCCCTCCTCACGCGCTATGGCTGTGGCTGGATCTGTGCCGACGCGTCTAATTTTATTAAAATAAGGTAATAGTTTCCAGAGAATTTACGAAGTTGTCGAAAATCGGCTGTCGATATGCGCCGGACGGCGGCCAGCGCCCACGCTCACACAGGTAGTGGTCGATGAATCCCTGGCGGTGACAACGCCTTTCAACCCACCGCTCTCATTAGTTTTAGTTCCAGAAATCGTTCATGGGCATGGCGTACAGGTCGTTGTCGGTGAGCGGGGCCAGACCCAAGGCGTCTTCAATAGTGGCCATCAGGCTGTATTGGTTGTAGTAGGTGTCGGTGACGAAGTGGCCGGATTGCATCCCCCCGACCGTCACCGCGCCATCGCTCGGGATGATGATCATCGGAACGTGGTTGCCATCGTTGCCGAAGCCCAGTGACAGGTTGTTGTTGTCCTCGTCGAACGTGATGATGATCGCGCTTCTCTGCGTCGGGTCATTCCACGTTGCCGAGTTTTCAATGACGGACAGCTGCTGCTGCAGGAACTGGTCGCCGGCCGCGATGTTGTACTGATGGTCCGTGAACTGGGTGGCAATGAACTGGAGAACGCCACTAAGAGTGTCGACCGGGCCTTCCATGTTGTGGTCCTCGTCAGCAGCGATCCACGTGAATTCCGGAACGGTGTTCGGGTTTTCGAGGTCAGTCGACAAGTCCGTCAGCGGGAGCAGGTGGTCCTGCAGGTAGTCCGGGGTGTTGTCGAAGACATAGCTGAATTGGATGAATTGTAGTTCGTCGGGACTGTAGTCACCCGATGGCTCGAGGGCACCCGGGTTGGGCATGCTCTGCGCGTAGCCGGCCCACGATAAGCCCGCCTGATCAATTTCCTGCATGAGGTTGGGTGCGTCGATGCCAGCCGCGTCGGGGTTGTAGTCGATGCCGAAGTCCGTTCCACCCAGGACCCGGATGTAGTTGGGGTCGCTGGGGTGGCTCAGCGCAAAGTAGTTGTCCGCATATCCGTAGGTGTTGATCAGGCTGTTGAGGTACGGCGCGTTGGGGCTGTCGATGATGTCGTCGCTGCCCTTGTTCTCCATGTAGATCAGGAAGATGTGATCCAACTGGCCGACATCGGACGTCGGTGGGGCGAGCGGCGCCGGGGTGAGGTTTGGATCGCCGACGGTGAACGACAGGTTGTCGGCGTAGGCGCCGTTGTAGTTGCCGAGGAACCAGTCATTGTCGGTGAAGGTTGTGGTCACCTGTGCTGAAGTGGTGCCCTCCGGGACCGTCCCGAAGACGTCGCGTTCTTCAAACCCGGTGAAACCCAGGCGATCCCATACCGTGACCGGGTCGAGCTGGGCGGTGCCCAGGACGTTTCCATCGGCGTCGAGGAAGGTGACCTGCACTGTGGCCACGGACGGGTCCCAGCCTTGGCCGCCGAGATCCGCGCTCAGGGTGAACGGTGTTCCGGCTGCGCCGGTGAGGTCGACGGTTTGGCTGATGCTGGACGTGGCCACGGGTCCGCCGCCGGCGAAATTGTCGCCACCGCCCGGGGGCGCCGTCTGTGGAAAGGCCCAAAACTTTGGGACCGGAGAGGAGAGCCCGAGCGGATACCCGCCCTGGGTACCGTAGGCGATCACGGTCGGGGTGCCGCTCTCCGTCCAGCCCGGAATGGTCACGCCGCTGAAGCCCGACCCGGATGGGTCGGCCGTTTCGAAGCCGGGGTTGACCAGCAAATTCGGACTCATCTGCGTCACGTCAGCGGTGGGCGCGGCAGCCGGCTCGACATGGTTGAACCAGGTGTTGAGCGCGGTGTCCACCTGCTGACCGAACGCGTTCCAGTCCTGCTGCAGCACATCCAACCAACCATCAGCCGGGCTGGCCGCAGCCACCGAGCCCACATCGGCAACACTCGCGCCGGAAAGGCCAGCCAGATCGGCCCATGACGCCGTGATCGCATTGAAGATCTGGTCGATGATCACGTCGAACTCATCGGCACTGGCAGTGGGCGCAAAAGCCAACGGCCCCAGCCCCAACGCCAAAAACGTGCCGACCGCGCCCGTCAACCCAACCGCATGCCGACGGCGGCGTGCCATCGCCTTGCGTGAAGTTGGGCGTTCCTTGTTGGCACGTCGATGAGCCATGGCCCTAACCTTCCTCAGACGTCGCTAAGCGAACCAGCAGCGCCTGCACCGGCTTGCTGATCGGATTGGTGAGTAGGTCGAAAAACATCAACGGTGGTAAGACCGACCACCCGGCGGCCGCGCGCTCGCGGTACGCCCCAGTGATTCCGCTGCACGTGCAGGGCGGCAACCATAACCTCGCCCCTTCTACGTAGGGCTATCGGCGACCGGGTCTCGATCCTGAAAGTACCCTAAGCAAAACCTGAGGGTTTACCTATTGCACGAAAACCCAACAAAAATTTTTCTCCGATGATCCCGATGCCCTACCGGCTGGAAACGGTGGGCTGACCGCTCCGCGAGTAAGGTCGAGCGCAGGGGGTATGCAGCGAGACAGCGGCCGACAGTCTGATTTGGAGGAATTGTGGACATCGTCCTCGGCGTCTCGATGGCTCCCAAGCGGGTTCACGTGGTCCTGGTCGAGGGGGAGGACGCCGACGGCACCATCGTCGACGAAGACAACATCGAGGTCCCCGACGATCGCGACCCCACCAGGCCGCCCACCCCAAGCGCCGCCGAGCAGGTGATCTCGGCGATCGTCGGCACGCACCAAAGCGCCGCCCAAAGTGGCTACCAACTGAAGTCGACAGGAGTGACCTGCACCGATCCCATCGAGGCGAGCGCGTTGCGGGACGCGCTCGCGGCCTACAAGGTCGAGAACGTCATGCTGGTGTCGGCGTTCTTGGCCGCGGCCGCGTTGGCCCAGCGGGTCGGCAGCGAGCGCGGCCGCGCCAACACCGGCCTGCTTTTCGTCGAATCGGACGCCGCGACCCTGGCGGTGGTCGACTCTTCTGACGGTTCGATCGCCGACGTGCGACAAGAGCCGCTGCCCGACGACGACACCGAGGCTGTCGCCCGGCTCACCGCGATGGCGGCCGACGCCGGCAGGCTGGAGTCACACCCGGAGGAGCTGCTCGTCGTCGGCGACACCGGGGTGAACGTCGAGATGGTCAAGCCAGAGCTGGAGGCTGCGACCTCGCTGGTGGTCAGCACGGCCGACGAGCCCGAAACGGCACTGGCTCGCGGTGCCGCGTTGGCGTCGGCGCATGCGCCGCTGTTCAATTCGTCCACCGCGGCGCTGGCGTATGCGCAAGACCCCGGCGTTGGTGCGGTTCATCCGGAGGTGGCGCTGGCGGCGGGCTTGGCCGCCGCACCCGGCCCGGATCACGATGCCACCCAAGACAACCAGCCGCTGGCGTACAGCGCGGCCCCGGACGACGACGCCGACGCCGTGACCGGGTACGCGGACGCTGACTTCGCCGCGGAGCAGTTGGAGGCCGAACGTAAGCCGTTTCTGGTCGCGCTGGGCGTGTTGATCATCTTCGTCGCCGGGGTGGCCGCGCTGGCCATTGCCTTGGCGCTCGACATCCGACCGGATGTCGACCAGCGGCCCAACCTGGGGCAACGGGTTGTGGTGCCGACCAAGCAGGCACCGCCTGCCCCAGCTCCTGCGCCCGCGCCGCAGGCCCCCGCGCCGGCGGTGGCACCCGCACCGGCTCCCGCACCCGTCGCTCCGGCTCCCGCGCCCGCGCCACCGCCAATAGCACCGCCACCTCCGCCAGCGCTTCCGCCGATTCCCGTGCCGGCGCCGCGACCGCCCGTCCCAGGACCGGGAATCCCAGGAGCACCGGGGATTCCGGGCCCGAAGATCCCCGGACCGAAGATCCCTGGCCCGCACATCCCCGGCCCGCACATTCCGGGGCCTGGGATTCCGGGATTCGGTGGCGGCCATGGCCCCGGCCCGCACATCCCGGGTATCCCGAACATCCCGGGCATTCCAGGGATCTAGCGGTTTGTAATCAGCGGCCAGATTTGAACTGCGCCGCCGCCCGCGAGGGTTTAATGGGTCGATGGAGTTGATATCGCCCACCGATTCGGTTTTTCTGCTCGGCGAATCCCGGGAACATCCAATGCATGTCGGTGGCCTGACGTTGTTCGAGCCGCCGGAGGGCGCCGGACCCGAGTTCCCCCGCGAGGTGTACGAGGCGTTAATCGAACACCAGGACTTTCAGCCCACGTTTCGTAAGCGTCCGGCACGACTTCTCGGCGGAATCGCCAACCTGACTTGGGCATACGACGACGAGGACGACATCGACATCCACTACCACCTGCGACGGCAAGCGCTGCCCACCCCGGGACGGATCCGCGACCTGCTCGAGCTGACCTCGCTGCTGCACAGCAGCTTGCTCGACCGCCACCGTCCACTGTGGGAAGGACATTTCGTGGAGGGACTCAGCGACGGTCGGTTCGCGCTCTACACCAAGTTCCACCACGCGCTGGTCGACGGTGTTTCGGCGCTCAGGCTGATGCAACGCTCGTTGTCCAAAGATCCCAACGATCTCGAGATCCGAGCCGTCTGGAGCCTGCCTCGCCGCCGGCACTCGACCAACAGGTCACGCTGGCAGATCGTCAGTCAGCTCGCGGGATCGGTTGCGGCATTTGGTCCTTCGACTCTGTCGCTGGCTCGCGCTGCGCTGATCGAACAACAGTTGACCTTGCCGTTCGCCGCGCCACGCACCATGCTCAACGTCCCGATCGGCGGCGCCCGCCGGTGCGCGGCGCAGTCGTGGTCGATAGACCGCCTCAAAAGCATCAAGCAGGCCGCCGGGGTGAGCTTCAACGACGTCGTGCTGGCGATGTGCGCCGGAGCGCTGCGCTACTACCTGGTCGACCAGAATGCGCTCCCGGACACACCGTTGATCGCGATGGTCCCGGTGAGCCTGCGCAAAGAAGAGGATGCCGATAGCGGCGGCAACATGGTCGGCACCATCTTGTGCAACCTGGCCACCGATGTCGAGGATCCCGCCAAGCGGCTGGAAGCGATCAGCGAGTCGACCCGCTCCAACAAGAAAGTGTTCTCCGAACTGCCCCGGCTTCAGGCGCTGGCATTGTCGGCGCTTCTGCTGTCACCGATGGCGCTGGCCATCGTGCCGGGATTGGGCACGGCGGCCCCACCGCCGTTCAACATCGTCATCTCGAACGTGCCCGGGCCCACCGAGCCGATGTACCTGCGGGGCGCGCGGCTCGACGGCAACTATCCACTGTCGATTGCCCTGGACGGGTTGGCGCTGAACATCACGGTGGTCAACAACGCCGGCAACCTGGACTTCGGGCTGGTCGGCTGTCGGCGCAGTGTGCCGCATCTGCAGCGACTGCTCGGACACCTAGAATCGGCGCTGAAGGATTTGGAACGCGCGGTCGAGGTCTGAGTCGATTCGTGCCCAAACTGAGTGCGGGTGTGCTGCTGTACCGGGTGCGCGACGGGGTCGTCGAGGTGCTCATCGGCCATCCGGGTGGCCCGTTTTGGGCCCGCAAAGACGCCGGCGCCTGGTCGATCCCCAAAGGCGAATGCACCGAGGGCGAGGACCCCTGGGTGGCGGCGCAACGAGAATTCGTCGAGGAACTCGGCCTTGCGGTACCGGCCGCTCCGCACGTCGAGTTGGGTGCGGTGAAACAGCCCAACGGCAAGATCGTCACCGCGTTCGCCGTACACGCTGACCTCGACATCACCGAGGCCCACAGCAACACCTTCGAACTGGAATGGCCTCGCGGCTCGGGCACCATCCGAGAATTTCCGGAAATCGACCGAGTGGGCTGGTTTCCGGTAAGCCAGGCCAGAAACAAACTCCTCAAGGGCCAGCGACCGTTCCTCGACCGGCTGATGGCGTTGCCGGACCTGGCCGATCTGCGCGACTGTTAAGCCAAGGCCAGAAACAGCTTTTCGAGTTCCTCTTCGGACAGGGTCGGCCCGAGCCCGCTGTCCGTTCCGGTGATGCAGTGGCGCAACCCGGTGGCGACGATCTTGAAACCGGCACGGTCGAGCGCCCGCGAGACTGCCGCCAGCTGGGTGACAACGTCCTTGCAGTCGCGGCCTGCTTCGATCATCGAGATGACCCCGGAGAGCTGACCTTGCGCGCGGCGGAGTCGTTTCAGTATCACGTCCATCGCCTCGGCATCCGCGTTAGCCATTGTTCTCCTCCCGTGTTGTCGATGGTGGGCCTTGGTAGGGGCGCTGCAGCACGGCGAATCCTGGCGTTGACGCAGCGCTCAACACCGCGTTGAGCAGCTCGGCACCGTCGTCACGATTGGGGATGCGGGTCAATACCGGCCCGAAGAAACCCTTGCCGTCGACCACGATGATCGGGCTACCGCCGCTGCCGCCAAGTGCGTCCTGACTGCGCCGGTGCGTGGCGCGTACCGCGTCGTCCCATCCTGGGTCATCGAGTGTTTCGACGAGTGCCGGGTTCAAATTCGACGCTGACAGTGACTCTTTGAGCGCAGTGTCCGCCAATTCCTGGGCCGCATCGTGTACTAGGCCACCGAACGCCTCGTAGAGCTCGCGAAAGGCGTCGGGCCCGCCGTCGGCGGTAGCGGCCGCGAACACCCGCCCCAGTCGACGGGACCAATCGATTTTGGTTCGGTGCGCCGGGTCGACGTCGCGGCCCTCGTTGAGCACCGCCAGGCTCATCTGGCGAAGTCCGCTTCCTCGGTCCGCGGCTTGTAGCCAGCGCGACGTCACCCACGCGAATGGGCACACAGGATCGACGTAGAGTTCGACGTTGGTCATCACAACGCCTCGGCGAGTGTCGTGATTGCCGCGCGGAGTAGGCGGGTGGCTTCCTCGGCAACCGGCGATAAGGCCGGATCGTCGATCACCTGCACCATGAGCTGCGGGTTCATCGCCTCGACGTGCACTGTTGCGGGATCCTCGGGGTCTTCTCGGACGACGACGTTACAAGGCAGCAGCAGTCCGACCTGCTTATCGGCAGACAGCGCCCGGTGCGCCAGTGGTGGGTTGCACGCGCCCAAAATCAGGTAGCGCTCCATTGACTGTCCAAGCTTCTCTTTCAGCGTGGCCTGCACATCAATTTCGGTCAATATCCCAAAACCGTTGTCCTTCAGAACTTCACGAGTTCGGGACACAACTTTGTCGAAATCGGGTCCGGCAGTCGATGTGCTGATCGCGATGGACATGGCACTCCTTTCGCAGGGTAAATCAGATACCCCGGTGGGTATACAGCGACAATACCAGATACCCTAGGGGGTATAAACCAGACCGCCGGACGTAGCGGGTACCAGGTATCGACAGGTATGTTCACCCCCATGCAGACATTGCGCACCCCCGAAGACCGCTTTGCGAACATCCCCGAATTCCCCTACGCCCCAAGGTATTGCGAGGTTCCCGACGACGACGGCGGCACTTTGCGGGTGGCCTGGGTGCAAGACGGCCCGGACGACGGCGACCCGGTGCTCATGCTGCACGGCGAGCCGTCCTGGTCGTTTCTGTACCGCAAGATGATCCCGATCCTGGCCGAGGCAGGTTACCGAGTCGTCTGCCCCGACCTAGTCGGGTTCGGTCGCTCCGACAAGCCCACCCGACGCGAAGACCACACCTATGCCCGGCACGTGGAGTGGATGCGCAGCTGCGTGTTCGACGTCCTCGATCTGCAGAACGTGACGCTGGTCGGCCAGGACTGGGGCGGGTTGATCGGGTTACGGCTGGCCGCCGAACATCCCAAGCGGTTCAGCCGAATCGTCGTCGCCAACACCGGGTTGCCGACCGGCGACATCCCGATGCCGGAGATCTGGTGGAAGTTTCGCGAAGCGATCCAGAACACCCCGACGCTGGACATCGGTCGGTTCGTGGAGTCGGGCTGTCGACGCCCGATGAGCGACGCCGTGCGTGCCGCGTACGACGCGCCGTTTCCCGACGACACCTACTGCGTGGCCCCACGAGCCATGCCCGGCCTGATTCCGACCACGCCCGACGACCCGGCCGCACCGGCCAACCGGTCAGCGTGGGCGAAGCTGTGCGAAAGCCCGACACCGATGTTGGTTGCCTTCAGCGACGGCGATCCGATCACCGGCGGGATGGCGCCGATCTTCCAAAGCCAGATGCGGGGCGCCCAGGGCATCGACCATCCGGTGATCCGCGATGCCGGGCATTTCCTGCAGGAAGACGCCGGCGAAGAACTTGCCGGCCACATCGTCGAGTTCTTGCGCAGTTAGCCGATCACCATGCCGGACACCACCCAGTCGCAGGCGCTGTTCGGACAGCTGCTCGATCCCGCGAACCGGCCCGATCCGTACCCGATTTTCCGGCAGCTCCGCGAGCGCGGGCCAATCAAGTTGCCGGAGGTAAATCTCACGGTGTTCTCGACGTATCGGCACTGCGATGAAGTGCTGCGGCATCCGTCGTCGGCAAGCGATCGGCTCAAATCCACCATCGCACAACGCCAAATCGCCGAAGGAGCCGCGCCCCGTCCGTTCGGGCCGCCCGGCTTCCTCTTCCTCGACCCGCCCGACCACACGCGGCTGCGCAAGCTGGTCAGCAAGGCATTCGCACCGAAGGTGATCAACGCCCTGCAACCCGAAATCACCTCACTGGTCGACGGATTACTCGACGGCGTTGCCGAGCGGGGGCACTTCGAGGTCATCGGTGATCTGGCGTATCCGCTGCCGGTCGCGGTCATCTGCCGGCTGCTCGGGGTGCCGCTGGAAGACGAGCCGAAGTTCAGCAACGCGTCGGCGCTGTTGGCGCAGGCGCTCGACCCGTTCATCACCCTCACCGGCGAACCGTCGAGCGGCTTCGAGGAGCGCATGCAAGCCGGCCGCTGGCTGCGCGAATACATCCGCGACCTCGTCGATCAGCGACGGTCGCGCCCGGGCGAGGATCTGATGTCACGCTTGATCGCCGTCGAGGAATCCGGTGACCAGCTCACCGGGGACGAAATCGTCGCCACCTGCAACCTGCTGCTGATCGCGGGACACGAGACCACGGTGAACCTGATCGGCAACGCAATACAGCTGATGCTGCGTCACCGCGACCAGTGGGCGGCGCTAGCCGCGGACGCCGGTCGCGCGACAGCCGTCATCGAAGAGACGCTGCGCTACGATCCGCCGGTGCAGTTGGTGGGGCGAATTGCCGCAGATGACATGACAATTGGAGACACTACGGTGGTCAAGGGTGACACGATGTTGCTGTTGCTGGCTGCTGCCCACCGTGATCCCGCCGAATTCGAACGACCGGATGACTTCGATCCGGATCGAGCTGTGTTGCGGCATTTGGGATTTGGCCACGGCATTCACTACTGCCTCGGCGCTCCATTGGCCAGGCTGGAGGCCACCATCGCACTCTCGGCGGTGACCGCCCGCTTCCCAAACGCGCGATTAGACGGCGAGCCTCGGTACAAACCGAACGTCACCTTGCGCGGATTGGCGAGACTGCCCTTGGCCGTCTAGGACGCATACGCGGGGCCTTCGGGCATGAGGTGCTTACGAACAAGTTTGTGCCAGCGCCGCTGTCGATAGCGGTAGATCCGCACCGCGGTCGCCGCGACCGCGAACGTCGCGCGCCCGGCGTCGATGGCGACGGTGTCACTGTAACGGCAGGTGTGTTCGTCGATCGGTTCGACGTGCAGGGTGTGATCCCAGCTGGTGAGCATTCCGCCGTGCTCGTGGGTGCGGATCGTGCGGGCGTTGTGGTCGACCTCGACCACCTCGATGGTGTGCCGGTAGGCGGGAATCACGTGAAACGCCCACAGCCAGCCGGTCCCGCGTTCGCCGGCCCGCAACGGCTCCGACCGTCCGGCCAGCGCGGGCATACCGAACAGACCTCGGCACACGTAAAGGAACGTCGCCGGTGACTGCATGGCGTTCCAGACCCGGTCTGCGCTGGTAGGCAATACCGTTTCCACATGTACGGTCTGCATGTTTCGACTCTGGCACACCACTGATCAGGTCGGGCCGAGCCCGGGCACGATGTCATTCAGCCGGAAGGTGACGGGCTGTTCGAGTTGCTCATAGGTGCACGAGCGCGGGTCGCGATCGGGGCGCCAGCGGCTGAACTGGGCGGTGTGCCGAAATCGTGGGCCTTCCATGTGGTCGTAGCGCACCTCGACCACGCGTTCGGGTCGCAGCGGCACAAACGACAAATCCTTCCCGGCGTTCCAGCGGGAGAATTCGTTTTTGCGCGGGGTGCGCTCGCCGGCCTCGTGCGCGGCCCAGTTCCACGGATGATCGTCGAAAGTAGTTACCAGCGGCTGCAATTCGTTGAACAAGCGACGCCGCTCGGCCATCGGGAATGCCCCGATAACTCCGACCGACGCGAGCTGACCGTCGTCTTGGTACAACCCGAGCAGCAGCGAGCCGATCGCGTCGGCACCGGACTTGTGTACCCGATAGCCGGCCACCACGCAGTCGGCGGTGCGCTCGTGCTTGATTTTGAACATGACGCGTTTGTCGGGTTGATAGGTGATCGTCAGCGGTTTGGCGATGACGCCGTCGAGCCCGGCGCCCTCGAACTCCTCGAACCAGCGCTGCGCGGTTTCGAGGTCGGTCGTTGCCGGAGTGACGTGAATCAAGCGGCCGGGCAACCCCGCCGAAGACACGGCTTCGACGAGTGCGGCTCGTCGTTCGCTGAACGGCCGCCCGGTGTAGTCGTCGTCGCCGAGCGCGAGCAGATCGAACGCGATGAACGACGCGGGCGTCTTTTCGGCGAGCATCCGCACCCGCGAATCAGCAGGGTGGATGCGCTGCTGCAGTGCTTCGAAGTCCAAGCCGTGTTCGGTGGCGATGACGATCTCGCCGTCGATCACACACCGTGGCGGCAGCTCGGCTTTGACCGCCGCCACCAGCTCAGGGAAATACCGCGTCATCGGGCGCTCGTTGCGGCTGCCGAGCTCGACTTGATCGAGGTCGCGGAAGCAGATGGACCTGAATCCGTCCCATTTGGGTTCATAGGACGAGTCAGGCGGGATCGAGCGAACCGACTTGGCCAGCATCGGCGAGACCGGCGGCATGACGGGTAAATCCATTGGTTCATTCTGGCGTGCGGCATGCTGGAATCACATATGGCTGCTGCAGCGGAAGAAATCGACGTCGACGGGGTCAAGGTCCGGCTGACCAACCCGGACAAGGTGTACTACCCGAAACTGGGCTCGGCCGGCACCAAGCGCAAACTCGTCGACTACTACCTGGCGGTGGCCGGCGGGCCGATGCTGAGCGCGCTGCGTGACCGACCCACTCACCTGCAGCGGTTTCCGGACGGCATCGACGGCGAGGAGATCTACCAGAAGCGGATCCCGCGGCACCATCCGGACTATCTGAAGACCTGCCGTATCACGTTCCCGTCCGGCCGCACCGCCGACGCGCTGCAGATCACGCATCCGTCGGCGATCGTGTGGGCCGCGCAGATGGGCACGATCACACTGCATCCCTGGCAGGTGCGCTGCCCGGACACCGAGCACCCCGACGAGCTGCGCATCGACCTGGACCCGCAGCCAGGCACCGGTTTCGCCGAGGCTCGCGCCATCGCCGTCGACGTGCTCAAGCCGCTGCTCGACGAGCTTGGGCTGGTCGGCTATCCGAAGACCTCCGGCGGGCGGGGTGTGCACGTGTTCCTGCGGATCAAAACCGACTGGGATTTCATCGCCGTGCGCCGGGCCGGGATCGCGCTGGCCCGCGAGGTGGAGCGCCGCGCGCCCGATGCGGTGACGACGTCGTGGTGGAAAGAGGAGCGCGGTAAGCGGATATTCATCGATTTCAACCAGAACGCCCGCGACCGCACGTTCGCGTCGGCGTACTCGGCGCGCAAGACGCCGATCGCGACGGTGTCGACACCGCTGACGTGGGACGAGCTCGCCGGTGCGGATCCCGACGACTACACCATCGCGACGGTGCCGGATTTCGTTGCCGGGCGCGAAGATCCGTGGGCCGACATCGATTCGGCGAAGCAGTCGATCAAGCCGTTGCTGGACATGGCTGCCGCCGACGAAGAGCGCGGCCTCGGCGATCTGCCCTACCCATCGGTCTTCCGTAGGAAGTAGGTATGTGCGGGCGTGTCGCGCCCGATGGACTTTTGATCCGGTTTACGGTGCAGTCATGCTGTCCGCCGCCGCTCCAGCAAAGACGTGGACAGTGCTGACAACCAGTAACGCGGGTACCTGGCCGTCCGGGTATTCGGATGTGCTGGATGACTGCAGCGCGGTGGACGGACGTGATCATCCACCGGGGCTCGTGACGGGTACGCCGATCCTGCTGTCGAGTAACGGCGAACTCGATGAGTGGCTGGTGCTCTATTTCACTTCGTGCCCGAAGTTCACCTCCTTGGACTTGTCGTCCCGAAAAACGTACGCACTCGAGATCGCAAAGTGGTGCGGCTTTCTTGGAGGTCAGGACGATCCGCTGACCTGGCTGGAAGCAACGGAAGACGACTTCATCGACTACAAGATCCGCCGAACTGATCACCTGCAGTTCGCTGATTCGGTGACGGGCGCAACGTGGAACAAGGCGGTCTTCGCGCTCAGGGGTTTGTACGACTGGGCCGTGAGCCGCAAGGTACTGATCACACCGAATGGCCCTGTGATTGAGGCGAGTCCAGTGCCCGGCGGGCACGGTGCCACAAGGGTGCCCGGGGTAAGGGCCAACGCAGCGTTCGTGCGCAAGGACAGGGACCGGTGGATCGTCCCCGGCACCTACCGGCTGTGGCGTGACGTTGGCTTACGTGGCCGCGGTGTTGAACGGATCGGTGCGAGCCAGTGGCGAGCGGCTGGCGACGACGAGTCGTGTCGCGCCCGCAATTCACTGCGCAACACGGCATTCACCGACTTCGTCTATTCAACCGGTCTGCGCGTGCAGGAAGCAGGCGCGCTGCTGCTGGCGGAACTGCCATCAGCGGACGCGATTGAGGCGAAGTTGCCGGCAGCGATCGCCAAGTACAGCAAGGCGCGGATGTGGTACGCGGCGCCCACTGTAATGCAGACATTGCGCAGCTACATGACTGTCGCCCGGGCCGCAGCCGTCCGCCGGGCAATACGGGAGGGCCGCTACGACGCGATCGAGGACATCATCTGGGTAACGGAGGTCCGGCGCTCTCGCAAGGGAACGTTCGAAGCCGTCCGAGACGACGGCGCTGTGATGTCGCTGAACACTCTGAAGCCAGCTCTGCGCCGCCGCCTGTTCTGGCTCCGCGACGGTCGCCCGGAACCGATGGCGTTGTGGCTCAGCGAAGGTGGAACCCCGTTTCATCACGAGTCGTGGATCGGGGTTTTCGATGCGGCCAACGAGCGGCTTTGGTCAGCAGTTGAAGCCACCGGCGGGGCGGCCAGTGACGAGTTGACCGTGACGCCGCATTGCCTTCGTTTCAGTTTCGCGCTGGCGCTGGCAGTTCAACTGCATCAGCGGCTCGACGCCGCGCACGGGTGGGACGAGAGCATCGCCTACGGGGATGGGTCTCGCTACGACGAGGTCTTCCGCACGGTGAAGGACGTTTTGGGTCACAGGTCGGTGGAGACGACGCGGAATACCTATATGCCGCGGGTGCAACGGCTGCGTTTCGACCGGCTGTTCGGCCTCCCGAATGCCCAGATGGCCACCACGAGCGATCTGGTGTCAGCCCTGGCGCGCGACCTTGTTGAGATTCGCGATTTAACCGGGTCCGGCGCATGACGGCAAGTTCGCGCCGAGAGTCAGCTGACGGCGTTGTCACGCGCCGCGAGGATCCGCAAGTGGTGGTCGCCTCCCTTCCAGGGGCGTATGCGCCTACTGTCATTGATCTTCGGGAGTGGCCGTGTGATGCGCGTCTCCGGGTTCAATTCGCCGATGCCGTCGAGGCCCTTACGGGAGTGAACGGAGTTTGGAAGAGTGCCCAATCGGCACGGCAAAATCGGGACAGGACGAAATATTTTGCGAGGTGGTGCGGCGAACACGATGTGCGCGACCTGGACCAGTTGAGCCCGGACCGGTGGAACGACTACCTGCTGCACTTGGCGGCGAAGGGAACCAAGAGCAATACCCAGCACAGGCAATTGGTCACGGTGCGGCAGGTGCTTCGTCGGTATCCACGTCGACTTCACCCCGACCTGCCGAAACACCTCAATCGACGGCTCCCGAAGAGGGACGCCGCCGAAAGTCAGCCCTATCCAAAGGTTGTGTACGACGCGATCCTCAAGGCAGCAACAGTCGCCGTCAATGCCGAGTACCAGCGCATCTATCCAAATCTCCTCATGCTGCGGCGGCGTGACAGTACGAAACTCCCACCTGAGCAGAGGGCTCGCGTCGACGCGCTTCATGAAGTCGCCACGGCCGGTGCTCCGCTATCGGATGCGACTCGCGATGCGCTGGGAATCACGGTCTCCGACTACAGATATTCGGGGGTCAACGCGGCACGACCGATGCTGTTCGTCAGCCAGGAGGGGGCAGTCGCTATCGCTGTGCTCATCGCCTGCCTGGAAGGAGCGAACTTCACCCCGATCAACGAACGGAAGGTTCCATCGGCCGCTCCGGGGCTCGGTGTCAGTGAAGATATTTGGAGTGTCGAAGATGAAAAGCGGCGGCGACACGATCACCCATACGACTTCCATGCGATACCGAAGAACGCGCGCCGGGCGATGACAAAAATCATCCAGATGACGCAACCGGGACGTGACTACTTGGCGGCGAACGACCTGCCCGGAGCTGATCGCCTCATCGTCTACTGGCCTGTGATGAAGGCTCTGGACTCGTCTCCTTCGGTCGGCCTGACCCCCAGTCACCTCAAGCTGAGCAGGCTCAAATGGTGGCCGAACCAGGACGAGCCGATCTCGTTCACCCGCATCCGCAAGACGGTCCGAGTACTCGTTGACCGGACGCCCCAGGGCCATTCGCGCGCAACGTGGTCCACAAGCTACATCGAAGCGTCGGAAGTCGAACGTGAGCGCCTTATGACTGAAGCGGTCGAAACGGGACTGTGGGCGGTGATCAAGAACGCCGAGCGCCACCTCAAAATGCGGTTTGAGCGCGGCATGGCGATGGCCGACACCGATACGACTATTGGCGGCTGCATCGACTGGGAGCACCACCCCCTAACTGGCAAGCCATGCGGTGACGACTTCCTGCTGTGCCTGCAATGCACTAATGCCTTCGCCACCTCGCGCCACCTTCCCCGGCTCATCGAACTTCGGCACCAGTTGGAAGCCATCGCATCCACCGACGGGCCGGACTGGACAGACTTTCGAGCCATGGCCTACGGGTGCCTGCTCGCCCTCATCGACGACCGCACACTCATTAGCGCCGACGAATACGCTGTCGCCGAACAAACCATCACCGACGAAGATCGAACCGAAATTCATCTGCTACTCAACGGGCGATACACGTGAGCCGAGGCACTACGAACGCCCGTGATCTTGCCGGCAGCAACGACATTAGAGCCGCCGTCGACTGGGCCGCCGTCGAGGCCGGCCCGGTCATCGTGCATCCGCTGCGAGTGAAGCACCCCGATCTTCCAGGAAGCGTATTCGCCGATGACACATGGTCGCTTCGTCCCATGGGGGTCACCCGCGGCACCGTCCAGAACCTGCACTGGATCCCCGGGCTCAAAGAGCAGCAGTATTCGGTCCCGCCGCATCTGATCACACCATTCAAGCGCGTCGTATGGCTGATCATTAACAGGCCGGCCCCGGTGGCCTACCTTGCGGGAAGCAACGGTCGGAGGTGGCCATCGGCAGCATCGGTGTACCAACGGTTCGCGGCGCTGCGCCGCTTTGCTCATTTCCTCGGACAGCATGGGATCACCCAACTCTGCGACGTGAGTACCGACTTGCTCGACACGTATGCAACGGCACTCCTCGCTGACGAAACGCGATCCAGCCAGTCTGCGAAGGCGCAGCACTTGGGGTATACAGCGGTGATTGCGCACCTGGCCGACGATCTCCCAGAAGCCAACCGCATGGTTGAACCGTCTTGGTCTGGCGAATACCTCGGAGGGGGCCGCCGTGCGCGTGCCGCTGACAACAGCAAAGAGATCATTCACCCGGACGCATTCGCGCCGCTGCTGTGGTGGTCTCAGCAGATACTCAAATGCACCCCTGACATCGTCGCCGCCGTGAAGTGGCGGAACGCGGTTTCGAGCTGCCCCCAACCTAAAGAAAGTTCACGCGCGGGCTTCGACGCGGTCGAACAGATTGTGGCCTCCCGCGGTGGGATCCTGCCTCAAGGCGAGATCACGGGGCATATCGCTGCGCAATACCTCATCGCCCTCCACGGAGGAGAGATCCATGTTCGCGACTTCAGCAGTTGGCGCCGGCAACGTGGCGGCACGTTCTCAGTGAACCCGGCTCTGCCGCAGCCGATTCCGGTGCCGGTCGCGGGCGTCATCGAGGGGCAGCCCTGGCTTCAGCTGATCGACTACCGAGATATCGGGAAATTGCAGCGCGTCCTCCAGGCGGCGGCGGCGATCCTGATTTGCACGTGCACAGGAATGCGTGGCGAAGAGTGCGCGAAGCTGAAGCGCGGCGCGCTGCGGACAATTCCACGCCCGGACGGTGCCTACTCCTACCGGATCGACGGGCGCATCTTCAAGGCTGTCCGTGACGACAACGACCAACAGGACCGCGGCGGCAAGCAGTGGGTGTGGGCCACCATCAAGCCCGGCGCCGACGCGATCACGGCGCTCGAACGCCTCGCCGAAATCACCGGCTCCGCTGGGCTGATGACTTACCCAAAGTCGCACGATCAACCAGTATTGACCACGACGATGACTCGATGGATCAAGGAACTCATCGAGTTCGCGAACGGTTTGAGTACCGAACTCGGCATCGATCAGACCCATCACATCGACCCCGAACCGGCGAGAAACGTCACGCTCGACCGCTTTCGTCGCAGCGTCGCCTGGCACATCGTCAATCAACCAGACGGTCTTGCCGCCGCGGGCGTCCAATTCGGCCACATGCAGTCGACCACCACCGATGGGTACGCCTCCACGATTACCTCCGGCATCGCCGCGACAATGGACGAAGAACGCACACGTGCTCTCTACACCACACTGCAAGACCATGCGAACGCCGCGAAAACCGGAATGAAAGCGTCCGGCCCAGCGGCCAAACAGCTCGGAAAGGCTCTCAACCGGTTCGGCGCCAAACGGTTTCCCGGCACCTATGCCGACCTGTCAAGGAAGGACGAACGCCGACTTCGTAGCGACCCCGATCTGATCGTCCGGGAGAATCCAGGCCATGGCTGTCTTTGCCTGGCCAATCCTCTGAAGCCGGAAACGATGGCCTGCTCGCGAGAAAACGACGGTGAACCGAACCGAAACGACTGCAAGGTCTACTGCGGCAACCGTGTTTACACCGACGCGACGATCGCCCAAGACAAAGAAGAAGCCACCCAACTCCGAGCGCGAGTAAAGAACGCGAACCCGATCCTGGCCGCGCGGATCAACAAGCGGATCACGCACCTCGAAGAGCACATCGCCGACCACGAAACCACAGCGTTGCCCCTACTGGACATCATGACCGCCGAACAGGCTAAGACAAGCACGGCCAGCACGGGAGAGTCGGAAACTGATGTCCGAGACGAATGAACGCTGATGCAATCGCCCCGCTTCACAAAGCAGGGGTACCTGGCATGACATCCGGCTCTGAGATCCCCATCGCGGAACGGAACTGGCCTCCCACCGACGACGAGATCAAAGCAGAACGTAACCCCACCCGCAAGGCCGTCCTCGTCGCGATGCGCAGCCTGCTAACCGGTGATCCGGCCCCGAAGCCCATAAACCGGAGCAAGCGCAGCATCGTCGCTTTGGCCAACGAAGCGGGGGTGGGACGCACCCGACTCGTGCGGGGCGCACTCAGCGATCTCGGTGACTGGATGGACCGGGCAGTAGCGAAGCAGAACCAGATCGTGACGCCGCAAGAACATGAATGGCACAAGAAGCTCCAGGCGATGACCGAACGTGCCCTCGATGCTGAACGGCGCTACAAATCAGCTCGTGAAAAGCGCACGGAGCTTGAAGCCGTCGTCCAGGCCCTGTCCGAGCAGCTTCAGGTCAGTATTCGAGATCGGGCCAGACTCCAAGGCAAGCTCGATCGAATGGCCAGACATTCTGTCGATGTTCTCCCACTGAATGAGTCCAGTCCGTCTTAGCTTATGGGTCGAGCCTCACAAGCAACGCGGGACTGACACCGATGACGAGGGTTTGTGCCTAAACTCAACCCGTGTGGTCGCCAATGCCACGGACGGCCTGCGCTGGTAGGCGGCAATCTTTATGCCGCTGCGAGCGTGCCCGGGAGCCAGCGTAGGTGTTCGAACGGGCCCAGTAGTTCCAGGCGCCGCCACAGCACACTGGTTGGCAGCGCTTGGCTCAGGTGGCGGCGCACCGCCTGGTATTGCTGACGCCGGTTAACCGGCACAATCAAGTCGATGTCGGTGATGCCATGCCCGACGAACGACGTGTGATATTCGCCGTTGAGGGCGTCGGCAACTGTGGTGGGCAGCGTCCAGCCCAGCACCGGCAGGCCAACCTCGGCTGCGGCGGCCCGCGCCGCAGCGGTTGCTTGCCGGTGGTCGGGGTGCCCGGTGATACCGCTCGGGTCGAACACCAGCAGCCCCTGTGCGCCGAATCGTTCCGCGAAATCGATAATCGGCATCGTCAGCTCCTCGGGGAGCGTGTCGGCGAGGTGCCCGTCCGGGTAATCCAGCAGCTGCACGGCCGACACCCCGAGTACCTCGGCGGCAGCAGCCAGCTCGCCGGCCCGTATGTCACGCAGGTCACCAGTAACCCCGTGCAATGTTGACGCCTCGCCGCGGGTCAGGCACAGCACAGCCAGCTTCGCCCCTTGGTCGGCGAACGCCGATAGGATCGCGCCCAAGCCGAACGACTCGTCGTCGGGGTGGGCGACTACGACCAGAACGGATCGCCATTCGGGCAACTCCCTGTTGGTCATCGCGATCACTCTTTATGCGCCGTGGACGATGCGCCGTGGATGGCGGATTCGACCTCGTCAGCAGAAAGCTCTTTGGTGCAAAAGAACCAGTCTTGACACTCGACGCCGTCTGCGGATTCGTCCATGCGCTCCTGCGCATCGTTGGAGGAGCCGGGCGTGGGCAGGATGACGGGCTCGCCGGGTTGCCAGTCCGCCGGCGTGGCGACGCCGAAATGGTCGGTGGTCTGTAGCGCCTTGACGACACGCAGCAACTCATCGAAGTTGCGGCCGAGGCTTAGCGGATAGTAGATGATCGCGCGGATGGTGCCCGTCGGGTCGATGACGAAGACCGCGCGCACCGCCTTGGTGGAATCCTTACCGGGCATGATCATCCCGTATTTGTCGGCGACAGCCATGCCGACATCGTCGATCAGCGGAAAGGCGACGTCGACGGCTCTAAGGCCGCGGAACGTGATTTTGTCTTTGATCGCCCGCAGCCAGGCGATGTGGCTGTAGAGCCCGTCGACCGAGAGTCCAAGCAGTTCGGTGTTGTAGGCCTTGAATTGCTGCTGCATCGAGGCGAAGGTCATGAACTCGGTGGTGCAGACCGGGGTGAAGTCGGCTGGGTGGGAGAAAAAGATGACCCATTTGCCGGCGTAGTCGGCGGGAAAGTTGATCTCCCCCTGCGTGGTGACAGCCGTAAACGTGGGCGCTGGGTCGCCAATGCGGGGCATGGCTCTTGCGGCGGGCGCCTCGGTGGGAGTGCTCATCACAACCTCATCCTTATTCGTAGAGTGGTTCTCATCCTTATTCGTAGAGTGGTTCTCACTTCATCAACGGATACCCGTAGGGGTATATTCCGGGGAAGTTTGTCACTGTCGGGCCAGCCATCCGGGCGCCTAAGACGGCCGGTGTCTCACCGGTTCCACGGTCGCTGGGGTTATCGCTCGCCTCCGATTGCTTCACTCGGCGGTGTCTGCGAGGACGGTTGTCGTGTTTCGTTAAGTGAATCCGAGGCGGCCGACAGCTGACACGTCAGCGGCGGGGTCGGTTGCGACCGGCTTCGCTGCGTACCGGACCGGTTTGACGCCCGCTACTGGCCGTGGCGGCCGATATGGACTTCGGTGCGTAGTCGTTCGATCATGTGCGGGTAGTGCAGTTCAAAGGCGGGGCGCTCCGATCGGATCCGGGGCAGCTCGGTGAAGTTGTGGCGCGGCGGCGGGCAACTGGTGGTCCACTCCAGCGAGTTGCCGTATCCCCACGGGTCATCGACGGTAACCACCTCGCCGTACCGCCAGCTTTTGAAGACGTTCCAGATGAACACGATCATCGACACGCCGAGGATGAACGATCCGATGGTGGAGACGATGTTGAGGCCCTGGAAGCCGTCGGTGGGCAGGTAGTCGGCGTAGCGGCGCGGCATGCCGGCGTTGCCCAGCCAGTGCTGCACCAAAAACGTGGTGTGAAACCCGATGAAGGTCAGCCAGAAGTGCAGCTTGCCCACCTGCTCGTCGAGTAGCCGCCCGGTCATCTTCGGAAACCAGAAATATACTCCGGCGAAGGTGGCGAACACGATGGTGCCGAATAGGGTGTAGTGGAAGTGGGCCACCAGGAAATAGGTGTCGTGGACATGGAAGTCCAGCGGTGGGCTGGCCAGGATTACCCCGGTCAGGCCGCCGGCTAGGAACGTGACCGCGAAGCCGACCGAGAACAGCATAGGCGTCTCAAACGTCAGCTGGCCCTTCCACATGGTGCCGATCCAGTTGAAGAACTTGATGCCGGTCGGCACTGCGATCAAATACGAGGTGATGGTGAAGAACGGCAGCAGCACCGCTCCGGTGGCGAACATGTGATGCGCCCACACCGCCGTTGACAGCCCGGCGATGGCCATCGTCGCATAGACCATGGTGGTGTAGCCGAATAGCGGTTTACGAGAGAAAACCGGGAAGATCTCGGTGACGATGCCGAAGAACGGCAGCGCGACGATGTAGACCTCAGGGTGGCCGAAGAACCAGAACAGGTGTTGGTAGAGGATGACGCCTCCGTTGGAGGCGTCGTAGATGTGGGCCCCGAGGTGCCGGTCGTAGGCCAGCCCGACCAGTGCCGCTGTCAGAATCGGAAAAGCCGACAGCACCATGATCGACGTGATCAAGATGTTCCAGGTAAAGATCGGCATCCGAAACATCGTCATGCCGGGGGCGCGCATGCACACCACGGTGGTGATCATGTTGACCGCACCCAAGATCGTGCCTAGACCAGAGACAACCAGACCCATGATCCACAGATCACCACCGGCGCCGGGACTGTGGATGGCGCTGCTCAGTGGCGGATACCCTGTCCAGCCGAAGTCCGCGGCCCCGCCGGGGGTGATGAAACCGGCGATCACGATCATGGCACCGAGCGCAAACAACCAGAACGAAAACGCATTCAGCCGCGGGAAGGCCACATCCGGAGCGCCGATCTGCAACGGCAGCACCAGATTGGCGAACCCAAACACGATCGGGGTGGCGTACAACAGCAACATGATGGTGCCGTGCATGGTGAACAGCTGGTTGTACTGCTCGTTGGACAAAAACTGCAGGCCCGGCGCCGCCAACTCGGTGCGCATCAATAGCGCCATCAGACCGCCCGCGAAAAACAACACGTAGCAGGTGATGACGTACATGAACCCGATCAGCTTGTGATCGGTTGTCGTCACCAGCTTGTAGACGAGACTGCCCTCGGGCCCAGCCGGACCGGAAACGGCCGATGCGCTTGCAACGACGCAACAGGCGGTGCTTCAGCAGTCATGGCATCTCCAGACCTACCCGACGACGGGTGGGCTCAAACGCGTGTAACCGTTAGCTCTGGGAGTCGCCCGAGGTGCCTCTACGGGGGTTAGGTGTTGCCTTGCGGGGTCCGTACGGCAGGTGCATCGCTGGCTAGGCGGCAGGGGGTTCATGACATTGTCGGCATGGCGGCCACAGGCCGCCCAGGTCGTTTTACCACAGTCTGGGCAGCGGACGGGATAGCACATGGTGCCTCCGGAATTATGTGAGAGTTGTTGGGCGGCTATGTGTTGGCGGCGGTTTCGCGGTCGACGATCTTGGTGCGTGCCGCGGCCATACCGAGGACCTTGATGTCGATGAGGGCTTTCGCCCGCTGATGGCATCGCTTCGGGCTGACTGTCGACAAGAAGGATGCCGGCGCGAAACGCCGTGATGGTGGGGAGCCGAGCGGGTCCGCGCCATAGCCGCCAGATCCCGCTCAGCCTCGATATCGACCGCTGGCGTGCACGATGCCAGGCTCAGGCTGGAGCCGGCCATGGCGCCCCCTTTCGGCCTTGGAGGTGGCGATGACTGGCCCCTGACCCTGCAGCGATTGTTGGGGCGAGTCCCCAACCCGAAGCACCGACGCGTTGCGAGTCTGTGCGCCACGCGGTGCTCATTGGGGCGATCCCGCCGAAGCACCGGCGGCATCGGCGAATTCGCAGAAGGCGGTGTAGGCCCGGGCACCGTAAATGGTGGCCGGCCCACCGTGCATGAAGATGCTGACACCGATGGCTTCGGCGGCTTCTTCTTTGGTGGCGCCGGCACGAGCGGCGGCTTGGGCGTGCGAGGCGATGCAGCCGTCGCAGCCTGCTACGACCCCGATGGCCACCGCGATGAGTTCTTTGACTTTTTTGTCCAATGCGCCCGAGGTCAGCGCGGCGCTGCTCATCTCAGCGAATCCGCGGTAGACCCCGGGGATCATCTGCCGCAACGCGCGGTGTTGCGGATTGAGGTCATCGAGTACGTCGTGGTAGTGGTCGTGTTCGTCCATGACGGCCATAATACCTATACCCGTATCAGTATGCTAGTGCGGTAGCTTGATCGACTCAGCGGCGTGGACGTTTGGCGCGCTTATACCCCAGGGGGTACGCTTACAGCTATCAACCGGATGTGGAGGAAACGATGATTGGTGACGAGGACAGCATCACCGCGGTGCTCAACAGGTTGCGGCGTGCCCAGGGGCAGCTGGCCGGGGTGATCGCCATGATCGAGCAGGGCCGCGGTTGCAAAGACGTGGTGACCCAGCTGGCAGCGGTGTCACGCGCCCTTGACCGGGCCGGCTTCAAGATCGTCGCCTGCGGGCTTCGGGACTGCATCAGCGATACCAGCTCGGGCGGCGGGCCACGTCTGACCGAAGCCGAACTGGAGAAGCTTTTCTTGGCCCTGGCCTAAATTTCACCCGTGCGCGATCACCAACCGACACCGTGACACAGACGACATAGAGGAGGACGAAATGACCTTGGGGTTGAGCACCACGTTGCACACCTCGTTCGCCGATGCCGTGGAGCGGACGACTCAGGCGCTGGCCGATCAGGGCTTCGGTGTGCTGACCACGATCGACGTTCAGTCCACGCTGAAACAAAAGCTCGGCCAGGACATGGAGGACTATCTCATCCTGGGGGCCTGTAACCCGGAGCTGGCGCACCGCGCTTTGGATGTGGATCGCCAGATCGGCCAGTTGCTGCCGTGCAACGTTGTTGTGCGGGCCGATTCAGCCAATAACCAAGGCGGCACGGTCATCGTCGAGGCGATGGACCCGCAACTCATGGTGCAGGTCACCGGCCAGCCGAGCCTGCAAGATATAGCCGACCAAGCCGCCGCTAAACTACGCGCCGCGATCAGCGCGCTCTGATCTGAGCTGATCTGTGGCGACCTCCACCCCGTCAGCCCCCACCGGGAAAGGGTTGATCACCGCCATCATCCCGCTGAGACTTCTCGGCTACGTCACGCCGCGCTACCAGCCGACGCAGCTACCTGACCTGACGACTTGACCGATAAAGAACAAAATGAGCCGGTAGCCGAACCGACGAGGAGGGCTGCGATGCAGGACCAGATGTTAACGGAGCGCGGCATGTTCGGTATGCCCAAGCCGCAGGGATGGACGATCGAGCGGATCGTGAGCCTCATGGCCGGCACTGTGGTGCTGGTAACTCAGGTCGCGCAGTCTGGGCATGTGAGTCGCCTGCGGGTGCTCGCGGGGTGGGTCGGGGCGAACTTGGTGCTCAATGGGGCGCTGGGCTGGTGTCCGATGAGTGTGCTGTTGCATCGGCTGGGGTTCGTAACGGCCGCCGAACGCGAGCGCCAAAACTACTACACTACGTAGTAATAAGTTCGCGGTGGCTGGGGAGGTGACCGATGAATACCCTTGATGTTTCCCGGTGGCAGTTCGGCATCACCACCGTCTACCACTACATCTTCGTGCCACTGACCATCGGTCTGGCGCCGCTGGTGGCGGTGATGCAGACGGTATGGATGATCACCGATAACCCGGCCTGGTATCGGCTCACCAAGTTCTTCGGCAAGCTGTTTTTGATCAACTTCGCACTGGGTGTGGCCACCGGCATCGTGCAGGAGTTCCAGTTCGGCATGAACTGGAGTGAGTACTCCCGGTTCGTCGGCGATGTTTTCGGTGCCCCGCTTGCCATGGAGGGCCTGGCGGCTTTTTTCTTCGAGTCGACCTTCATTGGGTTGTGGATCTTCGGGTGGGGCCGATTGCCCCGGTGGGTGCACCTGGCGTGCATCTGGATCGTCGCGGTCGCGACCAATGTGTCGGCGTTTTTCATCATCGCGGCCAACTCGTTCATGCAGCATCCGGTCGGCGCGCACTATAATCCCGCAACGCACCGTGCCGAGTTGGACAGCATCATGGCGTTATTCACCAATAACACTGCGCAGGCGGCGGTTTCACACGCTATTGGAGGGGCGTTTCTCACCGCGGGGGCGTTTGTGGCCGCGGTGTGCGCCTGGTGGCTGGTCCGCTCCCACACCGGGCTTGCCGCCGGCGCGGGCGCCGACCGGGCCGCGGCTGAGCATGACGCCCGCAGCATGTACCGTCCGGCGACCATCCTGGGCTGCTGGGTGACGCTGATCGCCGCGGTGGGGTTGTTGTTCACCGGCGATATCCAGGGCAAGCTGATGTTTGCCCAGCAGCCGATGAAGATGGCGTCGGCGGAAACGTTGTGCGACACCCAGACCGACCCGCATTTCTCGATCCTGACGATCGGCCGGCAGAACGACTGCGACCACCTCACCCGGGTGATCGAGGTTCCTTATGTGCTGCCATTTTTGGTTAAAGGGCGGTTCAGCGACGTGCAGCTGCGGGGTGTGCGCGACATCCAGCAGGACTCCGAGCAGCGGTTCGGGCCGAACGACTACCGGCCCAACATGTTCGTCACTTACTGGTCGTTTCGGGCGATGATCGGGCTGCTGGCGGTTCCGGTGCTGTTCGCGCTGGCCGCGCTGTGGCTGACCCGCGGCGGCCAGGTCCCGAATCGGCGGTGGCTTTCCTGGTTTGCGCTGCTGACCATTCCCACGCCGTTTTTGGCGAACAGCGCGGGCTGGGTCTTCACCGAGATGGGGCGCCAGCCGTGGATCGTCGCCCCCAACCCGACCGGTGACCAGCTGGTCCGTCTTACCGTCGCCGAAGGTGTGTCGAGTCACTCACCCGCAATGGTCGTCACGTCGCTGGTGATGTTCACCCTGGTCTATGGGGTGCTCGCGGTCATCTGGTTCCGGCTGCTGCAGCGCTACGTCGTCGAAGGGCCGCAGGAGCACGACGCCGAACTCGCACCGCCGGCTCCGCCCGGTAGCGACGAGGTGGCTCCGCTGTCATTCGCCTACTAAGAGCAGCGAATTTGGGAAGGAGACGATCGAGATGGGCCTGCACGAGCTGTGGTTCGGTCTGGTTGCGGTGCTGTTCTTGGGGTTTTTCATCTTGGAGGGCTTCGACTTCGGCGTGGGCATGCTGATGGAGCCGTTCGGCCGGATCGGCAGCGGCGACGCCGAGCAACATCGCCGGGCGGCGCTGAACACCATCGGCCCGGTCTGGGACGGCAACGAGGTCTGGCTGATCACCGCCGGCGGCGCAATGTTCGCCGCGTTTCCGGGCTGGTATGCCACCGTGTTCTCCGCGCTGTACCTGCCGCTGCTGGTGATCCTGTTCGGCATGATCGTGCGGGCGGTCGCCATCGAGTGGCGCGGTAAGATCGACGATCCGAAGTGGCGGGCCTGGGCTGACTTCGGTATCGCGGCCGGCTCCTGGCTGCCCGCGGTGCTGTGGGGGGTGGCGTTCGCGGTGCTGGTCCGCGGGCTGCCGGTGGACGCCGGCTACCAAGTTCACCTGTCGGTCACCGATGTGCTCAATCCCTACACGCTGGTGGGTGGGTTGGCCACCGGCGGGTTGTTTGTGCTGTACGGCGCGGTGTTTGTGGCGCTGAAAACCGCCGGCGCGATCCGCGACGACGCGCTGCGGTTCGCGGCGTGGTTGTCGGCACCGGTGACCGCGCTGGTGGCCGGGTTCGGGTTGTGGACCCAACTGGCCTACGGCAAGACCTGGACCTGGCTGGTGCTGGCCGTCGCGGTCATCGCCCAGCTAACGACGGTGGCGTTGGTGCGCCGGCGCGCCTCTGACGGGTGGGCCTTCTTCTCGACCGCGATGGTGGTTGCCGCGGTGGTGATCCTGCTGTTCGCTGCGCTGTACCCCAACCTGGTGCCTTCCACGCTCAACCCGGCCTGGAGCCTGACGATCTACAACGCGTCGTCGACCCCCTACACGCTGAAGATCATGACGTGGGCGGCGCTGGTCTTCGCCCCGTTGGCGATGGCCTACCAGGGTTGGACGTATTGGGTGTTCCGGCAGCGGATCTCGGCCGAGCGGATACCTCCGTCGATCGGCCTTTCGAGGCGTCCGTCTTGAGCGGAAGCGGTTCGTCAGCCCAAGCACCGCTGGACCCGCGCTTGTGGCGGGCCTCGACGGCGGTGCGCCGGTTCCTGGCCGCCACGGTGGCCTACGGTGTGGTGATTTCCGGCTGCGCGGTCGCCTCGGCGATGGTGTTGGCACAGATCGCCTCCCGGGTTATCACCGACCCGTCCACCCGCAGCGTCGAGCGTTGGCTGCCGCTGATCTCAATCCTGGCGGCACTATGGGCGATTCGCACAGCGGCCCACTGGCTGCAGGCGCGGCTGGGCCAGCGGGGTGCCAGCGCGGTGATCGCCGATCTGGCCGGTCAGGTGCTGACCGCAGTGACCGCGCGAGCCCCCCGTGAACTAGCCGCCCGGCGCGACGCCGCCGCGACGGTGGTGACCCGCGGTCTGGACGGGTTGCGCCCCTACTTCACCGCCTACCTACCCGCATTGGTGCTGGCCGCGATCTTGACCCCGGCAACCGTGGCGGTGATTGCGCTCTACGACCTGAAGTCGACGGTGATCGTGGCGGTCACGTTGCCGTTGATCCCGATCTTCATGGTGTTGATCGGCCTGGCCACCGCCGACCGGTCGGCGGCGGCGCTGGCGGCCATGACGACACTGCAGGCTCGGCTGCTGGATCTGATCGCCGGCATTCCCACGCTGCGCGCGCTGGGTCGGGCTGCCGGGCCCGAGAAGCGCATCGCTGAACTGTCGGCCGCGCACCGCCGTTCGGCGATGGCAACCCTGCGGATCGCCTTCTTGTCGGCACTGGTGCTGGAGCTGCTGGGCATGCTCGGCGTTGCCCTGGTCGCTGTCAGCATCGGGCTACGCCTGGTGTTCGGGCAGATGAGCCTGACCGCTGGGCTGACAGTGCTGCTGCTGGTGCCGGACGTGTACGCACCGCTGCGCCGGATCGGGGTGGAATTCCACGCCGCCCAGGACGGGCGGGCCGCCGGCGACAAAGCTTTCGCGCTCATCGACGACTCCCCCGGCCCTACCCCGGGACACCGGAGCGTGGCCGCGCGCGGTGCGGTGATCCGCGTCGAACGTCTTAGCGTCGCCGGCCGGGACGGCTTTGCGCCGCGCGATCTCACCGCGGTGATCGAGCCCGGCCAGGTGACGGTGCTGACCGGCGCCAACGGCGTCGGCAAGAGCACCATGTTGGAGTGCGTCGCCGGGCTCACTGTGCCGACGTCGGGGCGGGTCACCGTGTCCGGGATCGACATCGCCGACCTGGACCCGGCCCGGTGGTGGCGTCAGCTGTCCTGGCTGCCGCAGCGCCCGGTGCTGATCCCAGGCAGTATCGCCGACAACCTGACCTTGTTCGGCGAACTCGATGATGCAGACACCGCCTGTGCGGCATCGGGCTTCGATTCGGTGCTGGCGGAGCTGCCCAACGGCGTGCACACCCAGATAGGGGGCGGCGGCGTCGGGCTGTCGCTGGGTCAGCGACAGCGGCTCGGCCTGGCCCGCGCGCTCGGATCACCCGCGCCGGTGCTGCTGTTCGACGAGCCGACCGCCCACCTGGACGCCGAGACCGAGGACGCGGTGTTGCGGGCCCTCGTCGAGCGGGCGCGGGCCGGTGCAACGGTGCTCGTCGTCGGCCACCGTGACCCGGTGCTGGCGATCGGCGATCGAGTGATCGACGTGGAAGCGAGTCGTCATGCGCCGGCCTGATCTGCTGAGCGCGTCAACCCTGCTGCGCCCGCGGCTGCCCCGGCTGGTGCTGGCAGTCACGTTGGGGGTGTTGTCGCAGGCCAGCGCGCTGGGGCTGGCCGGGGTGTCGGCCTGGCTGATTACCCGTGCCTGGCAGATGCCGCCGGTACTGGACCTGTCGATCGCCGTCGTCGCGGTACGTTCACTCGCGATTTCCCGCGGCGTGCTGCACTACTGCGAGCGGCTGGCCACCCATGACACCGCACTGCGCGCGGCCGGCACCGGCCGCGTCGCAATCTATCGCCGGCTGGCCCACGGACCCGCAGACGTCGCGACCCGGCTGCACAGCGGTGAGCTGGTGGCGCGGGTCGGCGCCGATGTCGACGTGCTGGCCGACGTGCTGGTGCGCGCCCTGCTGCCGATCGGTGTCGCGGCGGTCCTGAGCCTGGCCGCTGTGGTGGTGATTGCGGTGATTTCGCCGGCGGCCGCCGCGGTGCTGGCGACCTGCTTGCTTGCTGCCGGAGTGATCGCACCGTGGTTGTCGGCGCGGGCGGCGGCGGCGCAGGAAGCCGTTGCCCGCCAACACCTGGCCGAGCGTGACGTGGCGGCGATGCTCGCGCTGGAGCACGCCGCGGAGCTGCGCGTCAGCGGCAGACTGCCCGCTATCATCGCCGAATCGCAGCGTCGGCAACGCGCCTGGGCCGACGCGATCGACGCCGCGGCAACACCGGCCGCGGTGGCCGCCGCCATGCCCACCGCAGCGATCGGGGTCAGCGTGCTCGGCGCGGTGATAGCCGGCATCTCGATTGCGTCCACCGTCGCGCCCACCACCCTGGCGATTCTGATGCTGTTGCCGCTGTCGGCATTCGAGACGACCACGTCGTTGCCGGGCGCGGCCATCCAGTTGACCCGGTCGCGGATCGCGGCGCGACGCCTGCTCGATCTGGCCCCCGCGGGTGCGCCGGCGCGGAGCCCGGTTCGCCCACCGGCACAGGCGTATCCACCGGTGACCCACCGGCTGTGCGCTGCCAATATTCGCGCCGGTCACCACGCTGAGCGCTCGACCCTGGTGACGGTGGACCTGCAACCCGGTGCCCGGCTGGCGGTCACCGGCCCCAGCGGCTCCGGCAAAACGACGCTGCTGATGACGCTGGCCGGCCTGTTGCCGCCGGTGTGCGGCCGGGCCGAGTTGGACGGGACCGCGCTCAGTGATTTCGACGAAGTCCAATTGCGCAATGCCATCACCTTTTTCGCCGAAGACGCACACATTTTTGCCACCACCGTCCGCGACAACCTGCTGGTGGCCCGCCGCGACTGTCGAGACGACGAGCTGATGGCGGTCCTACACCGGGTCGGGCTCGGTGGGTGGCTGGTCGGCCTGCCCGACGGCTTGGCGACGGTGTTATCCGGCGGCGCGCACGCGGTGTCCGCGGGTCAACGCCGCCGACTGCTGCTGGCCCGGGCCGTGCTCTCACCAGCGCGCATCGTTTTGCTCGACGAACCCACCGAGCACCTCGACGCCGGCGACGCCGATCTGCTGCTGCGCCGGCTGCTTGAGCCCGAAGGCGGGCTGATCGAAGCAGAACGGACGGTGGTGATAGCCAGCCACCACCTACCCAACGACATACGCTGTCCAGTACTCGGTATCAACCCTGCTCTACGTCACCACGCTGTGTCGGCGGGTCCAACATGAGTGCACGATCCGGGCAGTAGAACGCGAGCGCGGTGGCCAGAAACGCCCACGCCTGCGGCTGGCTGGTATTCCGGGCAAGGTTGGTGGATAGGAAACGGGTTGAGTCGGCGGTGGTGGCGTCCACGCCGCGGAGCAGTCGTTCGCAGGTGATCTCGGCCAGCCACGCGTTGTGGTCGCGACTGCCGTAGATGCCATGGCTGTGGAGTTGATCAGCAAACTCGGTGTCGACGTCGGCATGCGCAGGCGCCGCCAAGGTGATCGCGGTAGCGACAATCGTCGCGAATCCTGCCTGTCTCATCACGGCGTCTCACCAGTCCCATAGGGAGTCATCGTCGGAAGGATACTGGGAACACGCGCCAGTGGTCTTTGCGACGACGCCCTTGTTGTTGAAGAAGATCTTCCCCCAGTTCGGCCACGCCGCGGTCAGGGGGTCAGCGAAATGAGTGGCCCATTCCTCGGATTGGGCTCTGCGGCCGTCGGGGCTCAGCGAAAGAAACCAATGTATTTCCTCCTTCGCCGCCCGCTGAACTTCTAACGGGTGATTACGAAAATCGGTCATATACCGCTCGTAATATACGGGAGATCGGTCGCGCGCGGCGCCCAAGAGTTGCTCTGCGGTGCACGTTGTCTGAATGATCCTGCGTGGTATCGGGTAGTCCTGCGTGGAATCAGCCGCCGCGACACCGGGCAACACCGTCGTGGCGATGGTGCTGGCCAACAGCAGGGTAGTGGCCGCGCTCAACACCCGGCGCTGTCGGCGCCAGTAGCCGCCGATGCCACTTTTGGCGCGCCACGCCGAGTAACCGAACCCGCGCACATTGTTCCCGAACATCATGGGTGCACTCCTTATATGTCGGCAGGGATAACGGTTGAAACTCGGCTTATTTCGTTGGAATCTCCTCGGTAGGGGCTTCCGAGCCAGCCGATGGGCTCCGAGGAGCCCGCGACACATAACGGGCCGGGCGTTGTTGTACTTTCTGCGGCCACCAAAACCAGCGTCCGAGCAGCGCTGCCGAAGACGGTGTCAGGAACGACCGCACGATCAAGGTGTCGAACAGCAGACCGAGCCCGATTGTGCTGCCGGCCTGACCGATGGAGTACAGGTCGCTGGCGACCATGGACATCATCGTGAACGCGAAAACCAGTCCGGCCGCGGTGACCACCGATCCGGTACCGCCGATCGAGCGGATGATCCCGGTCTTGATCCCGGCACCGATTTCTTCTTGGAAGCGGGAGACCAGCAGTAGGTTGTAGTCTGATCCGACGGCAAGCAGGATGATGACGCCGAACGCCGGTGCGATCCAGTTAAGCTCCAGGCCGATCAGGTGCTGCCAGACCAGCACGGTCAGCCCGAACGCTGCGCTCAGTGACAGCAGCACGGTTCCGACGATCACCGCCGAGGCCACCAGCGCCCGTGTGATCAGCAGCATCACAATGAAGATCAGGGTCACCGCCGCTGCTCCGACGATCAGGATGTCGTATTCCGCGCCGGTTTGGATGTTGTTGTAGACCGCGGCGGTTCCGGTGAGATAGAACTTGGCGGTGGTCAGTGGTGTGCCCTTCACCGCGTCGTGCGCTGAGGCGAGCATCGGCTCGACGAACGAAATACCTTTGGGCGTGGCCGGGTCCGAGTCGTAGGTGACGATGAACCGTGCTGCCGTGCCGTCCGGGGACAAGAAGAGTGCTAAGCCCTTCTGGAAGTCCGGGTTGTCGAACGCCTCCGGCGGCAGGTAGAAGTAGTCGTCGGCTTTGGATGCGTCGAAGGCCCGGCCCATCTCGCTGGCGGTGTCGGTCATCCGCGCCATCTGGGTCACCAGTCCGGCGAAGCTCGAGTGCATCGAGAGCAGGCTGCCCCGCATGGATTTTGCGACCGCGATCATCGGGTCGAACTGCCCGACGATCTGCGGCATCACCGTGTTCATGTCGGCGATGTCGGCGAGCAACGGCTCCATGTTCTCGCTGAACTTGTCCATCCCGTCGTAGGCGTCGAACACCGACCGGACCGCATGACAGACCGGGATGTTGAAGCAGTGCTGCTCCCAGTAGAAGTAGTTGCGGACCGGGCGCGCGACGTCGTCGAAATCGGCGATGTGGTCGCGGATCTCGTTGACGGTCGCGTCTATCGCCGCCATGTGGTCGGTCATGTGCGCGGTGGTGGTGTTCATTTGCCCAACAAGATCCCGCAGTCGCACCATCGAATCGATGGTGGCGCCCAGGTCATCGCTCATCGTGACCATGTCGGCGAGTCGGTCGGTCATGAACTGCAGATTCTCCTGAATCGGGACGGCACCCATGCTGATCTGGAACGGGATCGAGGTGTGGTCGATGGGGCTGCCCAGCGGCCGGGTGATGCTCTGCACCCGCTCCACACCGCGGGTGCGGAACATGTTTTTGGCGATCCGATCCAAGATGATCATGTCGGCGGGGTTCCGCAGGTCGTGATCGGCTTCGACCATCAGCACATCGGGATTCATCCGTGCCGCGCTGAAATGGCGTTCGGCGGCGTCGTAGCCGACGTTCGCCGGCAGATCGGCCGGAATGTAGTAACGGTCGTTGAAGCTGATCTTCATGCCCGGCACCGCGAGCATGCCGGCCAGGGTGACCAGCAGCGCGGCCACGAACACCGGCCCCGGCCAGCGGACGTTGGCGGTGCCGATGCGCCGCCAGCCGCGACCCTCCACCCGCTTGGGATCCAGCAGACCGAACCGGCTGGCGACCGCGACGACAGCCGGGGCGACGGTCAGCGCACCGGCGATCACCACCACCAGACCCAGGGCCGACGGGATGCCCAGCGCTTTGAAATACGACAGCCGGGCGAAGTGCAGGCACAGCGAGGCCCCCGCGATCGTCAACCCCGAACCCAAAATGACATGCCAGGTACCGCGGAACATCGAATACCAGGCGGTTTCGCGGTCCTCGCCGGCATTGCGGGCCTCGTGGTAGCGCCCGATCAAAAAGATCGCATAGTCGGTGCCGGCCGCGATCGCCAGCGACGACAGCATCGCCACCACGAACGTCGAGAACCCCAGCAGGCCCAGGTCTCCCAGCAACGCGACCAGGCCGCGGGCGGTACCCATCTCGAAACCGACCATCACCAACGCCAGCGCCACGGTGCTGGCCGACCGGTAGACGATCGCCAGCATGATGATGATGACCAGGCCGGTCACGCCCATCATCTTGAGCATGCTGTGGTCGGCGGCCTCGGTCATGTCGGTGGTCAGCGCCGCCTGCCCGGTGACATACGCGCGCACCCCATCCGGTGCCGGCACCGAGGCGACGATCTTGCGTACCGCATCGACCGACTCATTGCCCAGAGTGCTGCCCTGATCACCGGCGGTGTTGATCTGCGCGTAGGCGGCTTTGCCGTCGCTGCTCTGCACGCCGGCGGCGGTGATCGGGTCACCCCACAGGTTCGCGATGTGCTGGATGTGTTCGTGATCGGCGGCCAGTTTCGCGATGAGCGTGTCGTAGTAGCGGTGGGCATCCGGGCCGAGTTCACGCTCACCTTCGAGCACCAGCATGACCATGGAATCGGAGTCGAACTCCTCGAACTTCGCACCGATACGCTTTGCCGCGATCATTGCGGGCGCATCCTGCGGGGACATCGTCACCGCGTGGTCCCGCGCCACCGATTCGATCGGCGGCACCAGCACATTGAGGCCGACGGTCAGCAGCAGCCAGCCGATGATCAGCGGCCAGGCGAGGCGGCGAACCAGGCGCATGTACCCCGGACGGAGGTTCTCGTGGCTGCTCATGCGGCTTTCACCAGACAGAAGACCTGGGCGTGGTGACCGGTGGCGAAGTGTTCATCTTTGACGTCGCCGTTAACCGTGATGCGGCAACCGATCTCATCGCCGTCCCCCTGGGCCACCAGATTGCCGATCACCGCCGGACTCGTCGTGGTCATCGTGTAGCTCCACGGCAGGGTTGTGAACGATGTCTGCGCCGGCTGCGTCCCCTCATTCAGGTAGCTGATTCCCCCGCTCGCGTCACCAGGCCCGAAAACCTCATAGACGACCCGCTTTTCATTGATCGACTCGATCACCGACGAGCCGCTGCCATCCCAGCGGAAGATCTCGCCGGAACCGAAAACGCCGCGAAGGTTGACTACCGCCAGGGTCCCGGCGACCGCCGCCAGCGCGACGACCAGCGGCACCCAAACCCGCTTGAGAAAGGTCAACATTCAAGCCTCTCCATCCGTGGCCGCCTCCCACTACAGCCTCCCGGCCGCCGTGCACCCGTCCCAAGTGGATCGGCTACAGAGATATATCATACCCGAGGGGGTATATGCCAGTGAAGCGGCTGCACCCGCTGGTCCCGTCCAACTTGCACGACGCAAAACGGATTCAGGCCACGCCGCGGGGATCACAGCCGCGGGTGTACAACTCGGTATCCTCACCGAACTCGGTGAGCTCAGCCTGCGTCAACGACGGGCTGGTTTCGCTGATCGCCCGCAGGTAGTCCGACGTCTGCGCCGCTTCGTCGCGGCGGAACTCGATTTCGCGTTCGAATCCGAACTGCGCACCCTTGCGCGCAGCAAACTCGATATCTGCCGGGGGTGAACATCGCGGTCTCGGCGACCAGCGCGTCAACATCGACGGTGTCTGCGGCCGAACCGAGAAATCGCTCCCACATCGCAATGCGGGCCGTCGCATACGGCGGGCCAATCGGAATGATGCAGTCGAATCGTCCTGGTTGCAGGAATGCCGGATCCAGCGCCCGCACCGAGTTCGTGGCACAGATCAGCAGCCGATCGTCGGCCTGCCGAAACATGGGTATCAGCTTTGGCAACTCGTTGGTGACGCCGTGCACAGGGTCCGATGGCATCCCTGACCGCGATCCGGCAATCTCCTCCACCCCTCGCCGATGAACACCACCGCGGCTTCCAGCTCAATCAAGATGGTGAAGGTGTCCCGCAGCTCCCACGGCGGCGACAACTGCCGGACGCCCCGACCGAGCTGAGGGCACCAGCTCAGAAATCGTAAAGACCGGCGGCGCCCCTGGGGGTATGAATCTGCAAATTGCGCAGTTGCGCGCGGTGGCCGTGGCGCAGGCCAAGGCATAGTGGCGAATCATGTTAGCGCCGGCCCGATCTGGGGGCCTGGTCGTCAAGGCGGCGGACGCATACTCGACGTTCGTGGCACACATGGTTCGAGGTCAAGGGCGTTAAGGGGCCGCGCGCCAATTGGCGCGTATACCCCATGCGGTATACCATGGGGGTCGGATCATACTGTCGACCGAGGAGCACCAATGGCACGAACCGTAATCCTCGGCGCGGGTATCGCCGGGCATACCGCCGCGCTGCACCTGCGCCGAATGCTTTCCCGCGCACACGAGGTCGTCGTGATCTCACCGGAGCCCGACTGGAACTGGATACCGTCGAACATCTGGGTCGGTGTCGGCCGGATGGACGTCGAAAAGGTGCTGATTCCGCTCAAGCCCGTCTACAACCGCAAGGGCATCGTCTTCCATCAGGGTCTTGCCACCGCGATCCGTCCCGAGGGTACGGGCGAGCAGTCGTCGCCGTCGGTGGACTTCACCTACACCGACGAGGAACACCGTGGTGAGACCGGAAATCTCACCTATGACTACCTCATCAACGCCACCGGACCGCAGCTGAACTTCGCCGCCACTCCCGGCCTCGGACCCGATGGGCACTCCTGGTCGGTGTGCACCGCTGCCCACGCCGCAGCAACGGCCCAGGCATTTGAACAAGTCGTCGCCAAGCTGAAGGCCGGCGAGAAGCAGCGCCTGGTCGTCGGCGTCGGCCACGGCAACTGCACCTGCGAGGGCGCGGCGTTCGAGTACACCTTCAACGTCGAGCGCACGCTGCGCAACGCCGGGGTGCGCGACCTCGCCGAGATCTACTACCTCACCAACGAATACGAATTGGGCGACTTCGGCGTCGACGGCATGCAGTTCGTCGAGAAGGGCTTCGTGCAGTCCAGCCGGATGTGGACCGAGTCCCTATTCCGTGAGCGCGGCGTCAAAGCCATCACCCAGGCTCATGTCAGCAAGGTGATGGAAGGCAAGCTGCGTTACGAGCAACTCGACGGCAACGAGCACGACCTGGACTTCGACTTCGCCATGCTCCTGCCACCGTTCAAGGGCGTGACCCTCGCCGCCTACGACAGGGACGGCGCGGATATCACGTCCGCCATGTTCGCGCCATCGGGATTTTTGAAGGTCGACGCCGACTACTCGGGCAAGCCCTACGAAGAATGGTCTGCCGAGGACTGGCCGCGCACCTACGAGTCGCCGGCCTACCCGAACATCTTCGCGCCCGGCATCGCGTTCGCGCCTCCACATCCGATCTCGAAGCCGCGCAAGAGTGTCAGGGGAACGGTCATCACCCCAGCCCCGCCGCGCACCGGCATGCCGTCGGGCATGATGGCCAAAGCGGTCGCCGAGACCATCCGCGACCGGATCACCAAGTCCACCCAAGTTCCTGCGCACGCGGCCTCGATGGCGGCCGTGGGTGCCGCGTGCGTCGCCTCGGCCGGCACCGGCTTCCGGCAAGGATCGGCCGCCGCGATGACGATGTACCCGGTCGTCCCGGATTGGAAGACGTATCCGCAGACCGGCCGCGATCTCGCCGGCACGTCCGGAGAGATCGGCCTGGCCGGGCACTGGATGAAACTGCTGCTGCACTACCTGTTCATCTACAAGGCCAAAGCCAGGCCGTTCTGGTGGCTGATCCCCGAATGACCCGTATGGAAGGTGCTCCCGTGGACGACGACAGCCTCCACCCAACGGGCAACGACCGGACTGCCGAAGGCATCGCCGCTGCCCCGTTGCCCACCCGCAGCAAACTGCGAGCGCGTCAGAACCTACTCATCCAGTCCTGGCGGTTCACCCGCTTCACCCTCAAGATGATGCGGATAATCTTCCGCGGGCACGGCTGACCCCGACCGGGAAATTCAGGATTGCTCGTCGAGGTAGTGGACAGCTTGCGCAGTGTAGGTGGGTTCGATCTTCATGATTGCGTCGATGCGGACTCGGTCTCCGACGGCGAGTCTGCGGGTTTCTTGTCCGCCGATCCGCATGTCCACGCCATCGACGTCGACGTCGCAAACGTCGAGATGGCTCTCCAGGCCACCAGTCATGCCGCGGGGCACGCGGCCGAGAAGCACCCCCGCCAATTGGGTCAGCGGTGTACTACCCAACGAGATCCGGCTCGATACCACGCACTGAAGTACCGAGGTGCCTGGTCACGGGTCCTCGATCACTACCGCGAGGCACCTCATGTTCAGTGAGGACGTGCCACCTGATGTCGGAACCAGGCTTCCGAGGCAAACATGCTGACTGCTCGCCGATCCCTGGGAGGACGGTCCGATCTGGTGGGGGGCGAACCTAAAACCGCACAGGGTTGAAATGCCCTGAGAACCCAACTATCCGAAGATGCCGGGCGAACCGAAACGGGTTCAGCCGAGCAAGGATACGGACCGCAAGCGGAATAAATAGTCCGACGCCCCCGCCACGGCGAACCACCGTGACGGGGGCGTCGTTCAACTATGCGGACTATGCGTGCGGGGTTTGACCGCGCGTGCCCGGCACGCTCGTTGTCGCCGCGAAGTTGGCGTCGTTACGCCGGCGCAGTCCGGCGAGGCCGGCCAGCCCTGCAAGGCCCAGCAGTCCCCACAAGCCGGTCTTGTCGCTGTGGTTGTTGGCGTTATCGCCTTCCTGGGCCACGGTCGTCGTGGTCGAGGTAGGGGGCGAACTCGGCGCGGTAGCGCTGGCAACACCAGCCCCACCGAACAAGAGCGCGCCACTGGCTGCCGTAATAGCAATGGTTTTCCGCATTGTGAATCTCCAAACTCGAGTCGGATGAAAAAGCCGGAACGCCTCGTCGGACCTATGGCTGAAGTCCTTCCGGCCGGACACGAAGTGCCCATGTTCAGCGCCGAATGCGTATACCCCTGCCGCAGCCGGTCGTAAACGCGCATTCCTGCACAGCCCGCACGCACTGATGGGTTACAAGCACCTCGGTTCGGGGAACACCTAGTCGGATGATCGCGCTCATCGAAAGTCCCCAGGTGTGCTCGTTGAAATTCCCCACCTGTGAGCGGTGGTCAGTGTAGTGGTTGGCGGGTGCCGGTGGCGGCGCGGCGCAGCGTTTCGGCGGCGTGGTGGTGGTCGCGCAGACGGTAGGACTCACCGTCGAGGTTGATGACCACTGAGCGGTGCAAGAGGCGGTCGAGCATGGCGGCGGCGACCGTGGTGTCGCCGATGATGTCTCCCCAGGCACCGACGCCGCGGTTGGTGGTGATCACGATGCTTGTCTTCAAATACCGTTGGGAGACAACCTGAAACAATGCTGAAGCGGCCTCGGCGGGCAGCGGCAGGTAGCCCAGTTCATCGATAACCAGCAATGTGGGTCCGGCGTAGAAGCGCATGGTGGTGGCCCAGCGTCCCTCGATCGCGGCGCGGTGGCAGCGGGCGGCCAGATCGGCAGCGGTGGTGAAGTAGGTGCGATAGCCGGCATGGGCTGCGGCGCGGGCCAGGCCGACCGACAGGGGAGTCTTGCCGGTGCCTGGCGGGCCGATGAACAAGATGTTGGTGGCCGACTCGAGGTATCGACAGGTGCCCAGTTCGTCGATGAGCTTGCGGTCGATCCCGGCCGCGGCGTCGACGTCGAAATCATCGAGAGTGGCCGGCGTGGGTAGGCAGGCAAAGCGCAGCCGCCCGGCCAGGCGGCGGGCGGTGGTGGCATCGACCTCCACGGCCAGCAGCCGCTCGAGGGCCACGGTCAGCGACAGATTCTCGGCGTTGGCTTGGTCGAGCACGGCGGGCAGCGCTTCGGCGGCGGCGTGCAATTTGAGTTCGGCCAGATGCGAGCGCAGCTGCTGATAGCGCGAGGCCGCCGCCGACGGCGTGGCTGCGGCGGTGGTCGTGGTGGTGGTTTTCGGGGTACGAGGGGTAGGAGTCATTTCACGGTCCTGTTCTGGGCGGCCCGCTCATAAGCGGACAAGTCGACGACAGAGGAATCGGTTGATGGTGTTGATGTTTCGGCATCTGCTGTGTTGGCGGCTTTGAGCCGCAGCAGGTGTGCGGCCGCGGCTTTGGCCGCCGGCCCGGGCGGGATGCGTTCCTTGCGCCGATGCGGGCGGCCGGTGGCCGCGGTGGCCATCGCGGCGGCATCCAACGCGATGACATGACCGCTGTCGCGCACCATCACTCCAAGCCCGTCGGCGGCCAGGTGGTGGCGGGCGATCACGATCCCGGTCGTGGTCGCGATGTCGACAAACTCACCGCCGACCGGATGGCTGACCACGACCTGGGCGGCGGCCAGCTCCGGGGGTACTGAGTAGCGGTTGCCGCGGTAGGACACCAACGCTTGCCGCGAGGCCGTGCGCTGCTCGCAGATGATCACCGGATAGGGCATCGCTGGCACGGGCTGCAACGGTTCGCCCGCCGCGACGGTGGCCACCGACGATCTGCCGTCGGCGGTGGAACGCAGGCGGGTGTCCCCGCGCATCCGGGCGAAGCGGTCCACGCTGGCTTGGGCCGCCTCCACGGTCGTCTCGTCGGCCAGGGTGCGCCACCAGCGTTGGGCGGCGGTGTGGTTGACCTTTTCCACCACGCCCTTGCGATTGCCGCGCCGAGCCGGGCAGACCGCCACCGACACCCCGTAGTGCTTGGCCACCCCGGCAAATGACGCGGTCACCCGCCCGCTGCCGGGATCGCACACCGTGGTCATCCGATCAAAGCGCCACACCCGCGTCACCCCACCCAGGGCGCGCGTCACGCGGTCTAGGGCAGCGACCAGATGCGGCTGATCCTGCGACGGCGACAACGCCGCTCGCCACTTGCCTGAATGGGCCAGCGAGCCGACCAGCAGCTGCGCAGTTTTGCCCCACCCCCACGATCCAGGTGGATTCGGCAATTCCAGCCAATCCCATTGCGTTTCGTGGCCGGGCGGATGCGGGATCACCGTATTCGGACGTTCTGTCGCCGTGCGGCAGGCCTCACACACCGGGCGCAGATCGCGTTGGCGGATGTTGCGGGTCAGGCTCTGATACGACAGCGCGAACCCCAGCTCCTCCAGTTCGTCGAACAGGGTGCGCGCCCACAGGTGCGGATCCTCAGTCAACCTCGCAGTGACGTAGTCGACGAACGGCTCGAACGGATCCGGGCTGGGCCGCGCCCGCACTCCCGGTTCAGCGTCGCCGTTGAGGTACTTGCGGACCGTTTTGCGGTCGAACCCGGTGTGGCGGGCGATCGCCGAGATCGACCAACCACGGCGGCGCAGGGCATGTACTTCCACATCGTCCTCCCATGTGAGCATGAGAAAGCGGGCCTCCTTCGGAACGGCTGCAGGCGTCAGACACCAGCAGCTTCCAAGGAGGCCCGCCCTTCTCGGCGGAGCCACACGGGGGGGGGATTTCGATGAGCGTCAGTGGGGAATTTCAGTGAGCGCGATCACCGACAGGCNGGCCTCCTTCGGAACGGCTGCAGGCGTCAGACACCAGCAGCTTCCAAGGAGGCCCGCCCTTCTCGGCGGAGCCACACGGGTGGGGAATTTCGATGAGCGTCAGTGGGGAATTTCAGTGAGCGCGATCACCGACAGGCGCCGAAAGCGGCGCCCGCTACGACAGGAGCAGCAAGTGATCGGATCAATCGTTCTCGCCATCATCGTGGGCGCGATCATCGGCGTGGTGGCACGTCTGGTCATGCCCGGCAAGCAAAACATCGGCATGCTCATGACGGTCGCGTTGGGCGCCGTGGGCGGTTTGATCGGCTCGGCGGTGACGGCCCAATTCAACTACCAGAACGCCAACGGCGGCATCGCCTGGATTCCGTTCCTGGTCGGCGTCGTGGTCGCGATTTTCCTCATCGCGATCTACCAGGCGCTGACCGGCCGTCGCACCACCCGAACGCTGCGCTGACTGAGGCTGACTGAGCCTGACTAGGGCTGGTCGAGCAGCCGCAGTGGGTGCAAGCCGTCGACCGAGCCGATGAACGGCGGGTGGATGCTGTAGCCGAGCATGCGGCGAAGGTCGTCGGAGACCGTACGCGCAACGTCGCGCGACACCGACATGGTGAAGGCCTCCATCGGCCGCAGCCACGGCTGGCAGTACTGGGCGGTGACGGCCAGCCGGTCACCGGTGCTGGTGTTGGCACCGCCGCCATGCCACAGGGTGCCAACGAAGAAGACGCAGGAGCCGGCCGGCATCACGACAGGTAGCTCGCGATCATCCGGACCCGGCCGGCGCTTGCCCCAGCGGTGGCTGCCGGGAAAGACGACCGTAGCGCCGTTTTCGGCGGTGAAGTCGTCGATCGCCCAGATGGTCGCGGCCGACAGCGGTGCTCGCGGACGCGGCACCGGATAAAACCCGTCGTCGTGATGGGCCAGCTGCGCGGTCTCCCCGGGCTGAATGTTGATGGCCTGCAAGGTCGACAACAGATAGTTGGGCAGCAGCAACCTGTCCAGCACGGCCAGCACCCGCGGATGCTCGGCGAGCTTGTCGACCACCCGCGTGCGATTGAGCAGGCTGTAGACGCGTTGGGTGCGCCGGCCCTCGAACGAGTTGCGTCCGGTGTGGCTTAGCCAGGGCCGCACGATCTCCCGGATCTGCTCACACTGCTGAGCGCTGAGCAGGCCTTCCCAGATGACGTAGCCGTCCCGGTCGAGGGCCGCCATGTCGGCATCGACGATCGCGCTGTCGACCGAGCTACCGGCGCTCGGCGTCCACTTGTACCGCCCCGCGAGGTCGCCCCGGAGGTCTTCCAGTGTGGTGACGTCGTCGGTGCTGTCCATCTGCGCTCCTCGGCTCGGCGGGAACGTTCACAGCCGGCCGGCAGCAAATGTCGCGGCTTGGTTCGTCATCTCGGGCACGTACTGGAGGTGGGCGATCATGCTCCCGTTATCTGCGCAGACTATGTCGTCGGGCAGGCACAAGTCGATGGACTTCGGTTGATACCCCGGGTTGAGCGCAGGAAATGGCCGGCCGGCCATCTGTTGCGCATAGTTGGTCGACGGAGTGCCGAACAGCGCGACCGCGGCGACATGGTCGGCGACCTGGGACGGCATCTCGTTGCTGGCCAGATCCATCACACTTGCGCCCTGGGAATATCCGCCGAGCACCATTTTGGTGTTCGGGCAGGTGGCAACCATGTTCTGGACGTGCGCACGGGCATCGCCGGCGCCGTCCATCGCGCTGTTGTAGTAGTCGGTGCTGGCCGGATAGTTGACCGGGTAGACGCCGACAGATCGCCCGGGAACTTGCGCGCTCAGCGAGTCGACGAAGGCCTGACCGGTCCCACCGACGCCGGGCGGTTCGCCGGTGCCGCGGGCGAACACCACCTCCGCGTCCGGACACGGCTCGGCGGTCGCCGCGGGGACGTAGGAGGCGACGCCGCACAGCGCCGCCAGCGCCGTCACCGCAACGAAAAACTTACGAACGATGTTGCGCGCAGTCATGTCTGGATGCTGTCACATCGTCGTCAGCCGTGAAGAAGCCGGCTCCCGTCGGGCGCGACAGAATTCTTAAGACCCGCTAATCATTCCGGTTATCCAAGCGTTATAGTTACCGCTATGCGCCCCTCAAGTCTGAGCACTTTTCTCCGGGCCGGCGCGGCTGTGCTGGCGATCGCTACCGCGGCCGTGGCGTTCCCCGGGCGCGCCGCCGCGGACTCCACCGAGGATTTCCCGATCCCCCGGCGAATGATCAACACCACCTGCACCGCCGAGCAGATCCTGGCCGCCGCCAGAGATTACGCACCGGTGTATTACGAGCGGTACATGACCGACTATCGCAATCACCCCAACGTCCAGCAGGCGACTCAGGACAAGGTGCACTGGTTTTACTCGCTGACCCCGGCGCAGCGCAGGGAATACTCCGAGAACTTCTACCCGCCACTGGGCTCCGGCGGCGACCCGCTGTGGTTCGCCTGGCCCAACCACATGAAGATCTTCTTCAACAACAAGGGCGTCGTGGCGAAGGAAACCGACAACTGCGCCAACTACCCGCCCGACGACATGTCCGTGTGGGACTGGTAAGCCGGTTCAGCTCGACTGGGCGATCAGCCCGACGCACGTCGCGGTGAGCAGCCGGGTGAGGGCCGCCGCGAAATCGATGTTCCAGTCCGGCGGGACTTCCGTACCCTCCGGGTAGGCGTCGCGAAGTCCTTCGGGTGGATGAGCCATCTGCCACAGCGGCGCGGCCAACGAGTAGGCGGCCAGCAAGATGTCGAGCGCACCCGAATGTCCCAGGCCCGGCAGCGACCGTTCGATGGCGTCGGCCAGCGAGGTCACCGCCGCGTCGCCGACACGTTTGAGCTCGATCACCCGGTCGATATTCACCTCATGCTCGAGGTGCAGGTGCAGGTTGGCCAGCAGGTCGCAAAACAGCGGATCGGCCGCCAGCCCGTTGGCCAGTGTTTCGGCGACGCGCGACGGCGACATGGGACCCGGGCTGTCCAGTCCCGCGCAGACCGTGTCTGACCACCGCACCCATCCCTCGGCCGCCAGATGCAGCAGCACTTCCTTATGCGAGGAGAAATACCGCCGCACGGCGGAGTAGTGGATGCCGGCGCGCTTTGCGACGTCGGTCAGGGTCACGGACGCGACGCCGTTTTCCAGGGCCAGCGAGCGCGCGGCCTCGATAAGCGCCGTGGCACGCTGGCGTTTCTTCTCTTCCGTCCGCGCGCGCTGGAAGGTCAGTTGCGCCACGCAGCGCAGGATAACGCACAGCATGTGCCTTGCAGGTCGAACCGCGCCAGAGGGAGCTCCTCTTACGCACACCGTATGCGTTACAGTCAGATGCGGGTGGCACACGGCGAGTGCCCCGAGCCCTGATGATTTACTTCGTCAAGGCCGGACCGATGCTCTCGCCGGGGGCCACTCGCCCGAGGTGACCGTCGCTTGTCACTCCGTGATACGCCTGGGCAGTGTGGTGTGAATGCGGACCAAAGTGTTGAAGGGGATTTGTGCTACTCGCGGGCCTGCGGCGGATGTGGATCCCACTGGTGATTGTCGTTGTCGTCACCACTGGGGGGTTCACTGTGTGGCGCCTGCATGGCGTCTTCGGTTCCGAGAAGCGTCCGCAGTACGGCGACACCAAGATGGAGGAAACCAAGCCGTTCAACCCCAAGCACTTGACGTACGAGATTTTCGGTCCGCCGGGAACCGTGGCGGACATCAGCTATTTCGACGTCAACGCCGAGCCGCAGCGCGTGGACGCAGCGCAGCTGCCATGGTCGGTCCACATGACCACGAATCTGCCTGCCGTGATGGGAAACATTGTGGCGCAGGGCAATAGCAACAGCATCGGATGCCGCATCACGGTCGACGGCGAGGTCAAAGACGAGCGGGTCTCCCATGAGGTGAACGCCTACGTGTATTGCGTGGTCAAAGGCGCATGAGCACTCCGCCCGCCGGCTCGGAAACTGTCAAACCGCCGTTCGCGGCGCGAACCATTCGCCGATTCGCGGTGTTGGTCATCCTGGGCTGGCTGGCGATCGACTTCATCGTGAGTGTTGCCGTTCCGTCGCTGGAGCAGGTGGGCAAAGAGCGTTCGGTCTCGATGGCGCCCAAAGATGCTCCGTCGGTGCAGGCGATGATGCACATGGGCAAGGTGTTCAAGGAGTCCGACTCGGACAGCGTCGCGATGATCGTCTTGGAAAGCGATCAGCCTCTGGGCGACGCCGCACACAAGTTCTACGACCGGTTGGTACAGCAGCTGGAGAACGACAAGGCGCACGTCCAACACGTCCAGGATTTTTGGGGTGACCCGGTTACCGCGGCGGGTTCGCAAAGCCCCGACGGCAAGGCCGCCTATGTGCAGCTGAACTTGGTGGGCAATCAAGGTCAGGCCAAGGCCAACGAATCCGTTGAGGCGGTGCGCCAGACCGTGGAGCGGTCGACGCCGCCGCCGGGGCTGCGCGTGTTCGTCACCGGCCCAGCGGCGCTCATCGCGGATATGAACCATAGCGGCGACAGGACGCTGATCAAGATCACGATCCTCACGCTCATGGTGATCGTGACGATGCTGCTGCTCGTCTACCGCTCGGTCATCACCGTGGTGCTGTTGCTGGCGATGGTCGGGGTCGAATTGACCGCGGCGCGTGGAATTGTCGCGTTCCTGGGCTATCACCAGCTGATCGGGCTGTCCACCTTCGCTGTCAATCTTCTGGTGTCTCTCGGTATTGCGGCCGGAACCGACTACGGCATCTTCTTCATCGGGCGATATCAGGAAGCACGTCAGGTCGGTGAGGACCGGGAAACCGCCTACTACACCACTTATCGTGGCGTGGCGCACGTCGTGCTGGCGTCGGGTCTGACGATCGCAGGCGCGGTGTTCTGTCTTCGATTCACCCGGATGCCGTACTTCCAGACCCTGGGCATCCCGTGTGCCGTGGGCATGTTGGTAGCGGTGGCCGTCGCGCTGACGTTGATGCCGGCGGTGCTGACGGTCGGCAGCCGCTACGGGTTATTCGATCCCCGGCGACGCATCAAGGTCCGCGGGTGGCGGCGGGTGGGCACCGCGATCGTTCGCTGGCCGGCGCCCATCCTCGCTGCGGCCTGCGCGGTGGCCCTGATAGGTCTGATCACCCTGCCCGGATACAAGACCAACTACAACGACCGCCTCTACATCCCGGGATACATTCCGGCGAACGCGGGCTACGACGCCGCCGAACGCCATTTCTCCGCCGCCCGCATGATGCCCGAAGTGTTGATGGTCGAATCCGACCACGACATGCGCAACCCGGCCGACTTCCTGGTGCTGGACAAACTCGCCAAAGGAGTCTTCAAAGTGCCGGGCATTTCCCGGGTTCAGGCGATCACGCGGCCGGAGGGGACCGCGATGGAGCACACGTCGATCCCGTTTCAGCTCAGCATGCAAAACGCCGGTCAGCTGCAAACCATGAAGTTTCAAAAGAACCGGATGGACGACATGCTGACGCAGGCCGACGAACTCAGTGCCACCATCGCGACGATGAAGCGCATGTACAACCTCATGCAACAGCTCACCAACACCACCCACCACATGGTCGGTGAGACAAAGGAAATGGTGGACATCACCAACGAATTGCGGGATCACATCGCAGATTTCGAAGACTTCTACCGTCCGATCCGCAGCTACTTCTACTGGGAGAAGCACTGCTACGACATCCCGATCTGCTGGTCACTGCGATCGATCTTCGATTCCATCGACGGGGTCGATGAGCTGAGCGACAAGCTGCGGGAGCTGGTCACCGACTTCGATCAGCTCGATGCGCTGATGCCGCAGATGATCGCGCAGTTCCCACCGATGATCGCGACCATGGAGAACATGCGGACCATGATGCTGACCATGCACAGCACCATGTCCGGGATCTTCAACCAGATGGAGGAAATGAGCACCAACGCCACCGCGATGGGCAAGGCGTTCGATGCCGCCAAGAACGACGACTCCTTCTATCTGCCACCGGAAGTCTTCGACAACCCAGACTTCAAACGAGCCGAGAATCTGTTCCTGTCCTCGGACGGGAAAGCTGCCCGGATGATCATCTCGCATCGGGGCAATCCGGCCTCGCCCGAAGGCATTGCGCGGGTCGACCCGATCAAGCAAGCTGCCGAGGAATCGCTGAAGGGAACTCCACTAGAGGACGCCAAGCTGTATCTCGCCGGTACAGCGGCGACGTTCAAGGACATGAAGGACGGCTCCAAGTACGACCTTCTGATTGCCGGAATCGCTTCGCTGTGCCTGATTTTCATCATCATGCTGATCATCACGCGAAGCTTCGTCGCCGCCATGGTGATCGTCGGCACGGTGGCGCTCTCGTTGGGCGCTTCGTTCGGGCTCTCCGTGCTGGCCTGGCAGTACGTCCTCGGCATCGAATTGCACTGGATGGTGCTGGCGATGTCGGTGATCATCTTGTTGGCGGTGGGGTCGGACTACAACTTGCTGCTGGTCTCCCGTTTCAAAGAGGAGATTCATGCCGGGATCAACACCGGGATCATCCGGTCGATGGGCGGCACCGGAAAGGTGGTCACCGCAGCGGGTCTGGTGTTCGCGTTCACGATGGCCTCGATGGCGGTCAGCGATCTACGCATCATCGGCCAGGTCGGCACGACTATCGGTTTGGGTCTGCTGTTCGACACGCTGGTGGTGCGCTCGTTCATGACGCCATCGATCGCAGCCTTGCTCGGCCGTTGGTTCTGGTGGCCCCAACGGGTGCGCCCGCGGCCGGCCAGCACAATGCTGCGGCCGACCGGTCCACGCCCGGCTGTTCGCTCGCTGCTGAGCAACGGGTACGACGATCAAGCCGCTACTGCGGAGCTACCTAAGGCGCACGCTCAAAGCTAGTGCACCACAACGCTGTCAGCTGTCAGCGCGGTCAGCGCGCGTGCTGATTCACCAGCTCGCCGGCCACCGGCCGGGGCCGGACACTCCGTCGTAAGCCGTTCGCCGGGCGAGTACGCACGCGCTGCGGCCACCAGAACCAGCGTCCCAGCAGCGCGGCAATGGACGGCGTCATAAATGAGCGCACGATCAATGTGTCGAACAGCAGACCCAGTCCGATCGTGGTACCCACCTGGCCGACAACAACCAGGTCGCTGACCCCCATGGCCATCATCGTGAACGCGAACACCAGACCCGCCGACGTGACCACCGAGCCGCTGCCGCCCATCGCCCGGATGATGCCGGTATTCAGCCCGGCATGGATCTCCTCTTTGAACCGCGCCACCAGCAGCAGGTTGTAGTCCGACCCGACCGCCAACAAGATGATCACCGACATAGCGATCACCATCCAGTGCAGATCCAGTCCGAGCAGATGCTGCCAGATCAACACCGACAGCCCGAAAGCGCTGCCCAAGGAGAGCAGCACGGTGCCGACGATCACGGCGGACGCAATGATGCTTCGAGTGATCATCAGCATGACGATGAAAATCAGGCACAGCGAAGCGATCCCGGCGATCAACAGGTCCCACTTCGACCCCTCGGACAAGTCCTTGTACGTGGCCGCGGTACCGCCAAGATAGACCTTGGAGCCTTCCAACGGGGTGCCCTTGATCGCCTCGTGCACAGCGTGTTTGACCGGTTCGACCCGCGAAATACCCTCGGGTGAGGCAGGATCGCCCTCGTGCGAGATAATCATCCGCACCGCATGCCCATCCGGTGAGAGGAACATCTTCAGACCGCGCTTGAAATCGGGATTGTCGAAGGCCTCCGGCGGCAGATAAAACGAATCGTCGTTCTTGGCGTCGTCGAACGCATGGCCCATCGCCGACTGGTTCTCCGACATGGCCTGCATCTGATCCTGCATGCTCTTCTGGCTCTGATACATCGTCAGCATCATGACCTTCATGGTCTTCATGCTTTCGATCATTTCCGGCATCAACGCAACCATTTGCGGCAACAGCGAATCCAGCCGCTGCAAGTCCGGCACCAGGCTCTGAATATCGTCACTGAGAATGTCGATGCCGTCGAGAGTGTCGAAAATGGACCGCAGCGCCTGGCAGACCGGAATGTCGAAACAGTGCTTCTCCCAATAGAAGTAGCTGCGGATCGGCCGGAAGAAGTCATCGAAGTCGGCGATGTGGTCGCGAACGTCGGAGGTATCGAGCGCCGTTTGGCTGGTCTTGAGGACCATGGAGTGCGTGGTCTCAGACATCTGCTTGGTGATGTCCAACATCTTTTCCAGGTAGTCGACGTTCTTTTGCATCTGGTCGGCCTGGACGAGCATGTCGGCCATGCGGTCCTGTTGGTATTTCTCGTTGAGCCGCTGGGTGGTGCCCTGCATGCTGATCGCGAACGGGATCGACGCGTGGTTGATCGGGGTGCCCAACGGCCGGGTGATCGCCTGCACCCGGCCGATTCCGGAGGTGCGAAAGACCGCCTTGGCCACCTTGTCGATCACCAGGAAGTCCGCCGGGTTGCGCATGTCGTGATCGGTTTCGATCAGCAGCAGGTCCGGGTTCATCCGGGCCTGGGAGAAATGCCGGTCCGCGGCCGCATAGCCGAGGTTGGCCGGAACGTCGGCAGGCAGGTAAGGGCGATTGTCGTAGCCGGGTCGGTAGCCGGGCAGTGTGACCAGTCCGACCAACGCGACCGCAACCGTCGCGACCAAGACGGGTCCCGGCCAGCGCACGATCACCGCGCCGATCTTGCGCCAGCCGCGAATGCGCATGGCCCGCTTGGGCTCCAACAGGCCGAAGTGACTGGCCACGACCACGACAGCGGCGCCCAGCGTCAATGCGGCGGCGACCATGGTCAGCATGCCGATGGCCAACGGCACACCCAAGCTTTCGAAATACGGCAGCCGGGTGAAGCGCAAACAGAACGTCGCGCCGGCGATCGTGAGCCCCGAGCCGAGGATCACGTGGCTGGTTCCGCGATACATCGTGTAGAACGCCGACTCGCGGTCTTCCCCGAGGGTGCGGGCTTCCTGATAGCGGCCGATCAAGAAGATGGCGTAGTCCGTCGAGGCGGCGATGGCCAGCGTCACCAGCAAGTTGACCGCGAAGGTCGAAAGCCCAATGAGGTTGTGGTAGCCCAAAAACGCCACCACCCCCCGCGCGACCGCCAACTCCAAAAACACCATCGCCATCACGATCAGCACGGTGCTGATTGACCGGTAGACGAACAGCAGCATGAAGATGATCACCAGGAAGGTCAGCCCGGTGATCAGCTTGACGCTGCGATCACCGGCGATGCGCTGATCTGCGAGCAGTGGGGCGGCGCCGGTTACATACGCCTTGACACCCGGCGGAGGCGGCGTGCTGTTGACGATGTCGCGGGCAGCCTCGACGGATTCGTTGGCCAGGCTCTCGCCCTGGTTGCCGGCCAGGTAGACCTGGACGTAGGCGGCCTTGCCGTCGGGACTCTGCGAACCCGCCGCGGTCAGCGGGTCACTCCAGAAGTCTTGAACGTTCTCGACGTGTGTTTTATCCGCCCGCAGCTTGGCAACCAGCTCGTCGTAGAACTTGTGGGCCGCCTCGCCCAACGGCTGTTCGCCTTCCAAGACGACCATGGCCGAACTGTCGGACTTGAACTCGTTGAAATCTTGGCCGACGCGCTTGATGGCGATCAGCGACGACGCGTCCTTGGGGCTCATCGACACGTTGCGCATCTGGCCCACCACGTCCAGCTGGGGGACGATGACGTTCAGCAGCACCGTGACGGCCACCCAGGCGAGGATGATCGGCACCGCCAGCCGGTGAATCCACAGCGGCAGTCGTTCCCGCACCGCCTGTACCGGTGTCGGCAGGACGTCGGTGGGTGCGTCGGTGATGCCTGCGCTCATCCGCGCCGCTCCCCAATCTCGAGTCTTACCTCGACGGTGCGGCTCATGCGGACTTCACCAGGCAGAAGGTCTGGGCGTTCACCCCGGTTTGGATCCTTTCGTCCTTGACGACACCGTCGACGATGATGCGGCAGCCGATGGCGTTGCCGCGACCCTGCGCCACAATGGTTGGGCTCACCGCAGGGTCGGTGGTCGACAACCTGAGTGACCAGGGCAGGGGAGCCGAGTCCACCCGTTTGGGGTCGGCGTTGAGGTCGAGGTAATTGATGTCGGCGACGGTGCCGCTCGGGCTGAAGATCTCGTAGACAACGACCTTGGGGTGAAACGGCTTGGTGTCTTCGAACACCTGCGAGTTGCCGCCGGCGTGGCCGTGCGCACCGAAGTACCCGCGGACCCGGAACACCATGAACCCCCCGACGACCACAACGATCACGATGACCAACGGCAGCCACACACGTTTGAGCAAGCGAAACACTTGAAACCCCTGCCCCTTTCGTCGCTAGCTGTTGACCGTCGATGACTTCAGCACTCGCGAGCACTCGCGCGCTTCGCGCCCGGCGTCGGTGCCGAAGTCGATTAGTGATGCGAAGGCGTCGCAATCACCATCGTGTGTGCCTCCATCCTGAAACGGGGGCCAGGTAACTCAACTAGTTAGCTTGTGTGTAACCTTAGCTACTCTAATGGGTATACGTGGCTAAACGGAAACCGGCTGGGAAGGCAACGCGATGAGATCTGCGCCGAAGTTTCGCCCGGATACGATTCGGTTCATGAAGGCAGTTAGGTTTGCCCCGGCCGTTGCCGCTGCCGTCGCGATAATGCTGGCGGCGCCCGCCCTCGCCGACCCCGATACCGACTTCGACAAACAGATCAACAGTTACGGGATCTACGGTCCGCATGACTACAATCCGTATCTGGCCAAGATCGCCTGCCGGCGGCTGGGTGAGGGCGTCGATCCTGATGCTGCGGCCTCCGCTCACTTCCTGGAAAAGAACCTTCCGCGTGGCACCAGTCAGGTGCAGACGTACCAATTCCTGGGCAGCGCTATCAGCTTCTACTGCCCGGACTTAGCACCCAAGCTGCAGAACATCCCCGCGCGCTAGATTTTTCTCGAACTATTCGGCACCACCCCCCTTGGCAAAGTCAGCGGCAAGTCGTTGTAGGTAGCGATGCCCGGCGCCGCGGCCACGACCGCCGGGATCGCGTTGATGGTCGGCATTGCTGTCATGATGTGGCCCAGCGTCATGAAGTCGGCGATCGTCTCGGCCTGGAAATCCGGCGGGGGCAAAAAACTCACCGCGGTTCGAACAGTGGGGCGGCCGTCGATCTGGATGACCCAGCCGTCCTGTCCGATCTTCCAGTCCGGCTCGAGGGTCTGGCCTTTGCGCCAGCGGACGTTGAGTTCGACGACGGTCTTGTCACCGACCACGCCCTGCCAGCTGGCATGGACACCGGCGACGCAGCCGGCGCCGATCGTCCACGACCCCAGGTCGAGACCGGCGGTGGTCTGCGCGTATTCGGCCTGGCAGCGTATGTCGTCGAGCTCGACCCCCAGTGCATCGGCCACCAAGCGAACCGCTTCACCGAACACCGCCGTGCCCTGCGCGGTCATCGCCGGCAGGTCGGGGTGGTCGATCGGCTTGCCGAAGCCCACCGGCAGCTCCGTCGCCGGCGAATCGTAGAAGGTGGTGTCGGCCGCCTCGTTGACGGTGATCTTGTCGACACGGTCGCACACCATTGCCGACACGATGGCCAGCAGCTCGGCGAAGCCCGGGCTCACACCCGAACCGAACAGCGTCGAGCCGCCCTGTCGGCAGGCTTGGGCGATGCGCTCCCGGTCGGGGCCCAGATTGTGTCCGGTGATGAACGAGGCCGTCGACACCACGTTGATGCCCGCCGACAGGATGCGTACCAGCTCGTCGACGTCGATCCACATCGGGTTGTAGACCACGCAGTCGGGTTTCAGCGCGAGCAGCGCGTCCGCGTCATTCGTGGCGGCGACGCCCAGCGGGGCGACACCGCACAGCTCGCCGACGTCTTTGCCGACCTTGTCTTGCGACCAGGCATAGCACCCCACGAGCTCGAAATTGGGGTTAGCTGCGATCGCTTGAACCGAGCTTTTTCCGACGTTTCCCGTGGTCCATTGGACGACTCGATAGCTGTTTGGCACTCGCTCAGCATAAGGAAGCCGCGTCGAAGTTAACAGCCCTAACTAATCTTCGACGGCGACACCACGGCGAGAGCGTCTGCGTCGCGTTTTGCCGGTCGGACGGCGGTTGCGCAGCCCACCGCGGGATCCCTCGGTCGCCACGGTGTCCTCGGCGGCGGGCGGCTCCTCAGCGGCGGGCGGCTCCTCGGCGGTCGACTCGGGCTCCTCGGCCGACGTCTGCTCGTCGGCCTTCGCCGTGGCGGGCTCTGGTTCGGCCTCAGCAGTCTCGGCCTCGGCTTTTTCGGTCTCGGTTTTTTCGCCCTCGGCTTTTTCGGTCTCGTCGACTTCGGTCTCAGCGGTCTCAGCGGTCTCAGCCTCAGCGGCCTTCTTGGCCTTACGACGCAGACGCCGCTTCGGCTTCTTGGGCTTGATCGGTTTCGGAGGTGGTGGGGGCAGCTCAGCGACAAACGACAGGTAGAACGCGGAGATCCCGAGGATCGCGACCGCTGCGGCGGCTCCGTAGACCGCGAACAACCACTGCCCGACGGCGTCGAGGTCCAGCCAGATCTCGCTGACCGCGGTGCCGACGATCAGCACACCGGCCGCGACGTGCGCCACGATCGACCAGGTCCGCAAGGTGAGCGCCAGCTGGGGTGTGCCGTACTCGGGCTTGCGGGTCCGCAGCAGGGTGAACACGACCGGTAGGGCGGCCAGGGCGATCAGCACACCGGCCACGATTCGCAGCACCGTGCCCAGGGTGTGGGTGGTACTGCCCATCAGCTCGGGCCAACGCGGCAGCACGAAGAAGAAATAGAGGACGCCGGCCGCAATCGCGAACGAAGCCTGCCACAGCGTGGCGACAGTGCGCCCCATACGCCTCCTCAATGTGGTGGCCGGGGCGCAGCCATCATGCTGGCCGCGTCCCGGACCGACGGCGGAGGATGCGGGATTTGAACCCGCGAGGGCTATTAACCCAACCCGCGTTCCAGGCGAGCGCCATAGGCCACTAGGCGAATCCTCCGTCGGCCATGTTAGCCCGCTGACGATGCAGACCGCGCGGTGGTCTGAGGAGGAGGCGGGCAATGATTCCAGCCCGCTGACGATGCAGACCGCGCGGTGGTCTGAGGAGGAGGCGGGCAATGATCCCGGCTGAGAAGAGTTCGCCGAACCCCAGGGACTACACTCGCGGTGGACCCCGCGCGGCGTTCATCCTGTGAACTCCCCCAGGGCCGGAAGGCAGCAAGGGTCAACGGGCTCTAGCGGGTGCGCGGGGTCCCCACCTGTCCAGGGCGTTGCGTTGACGGTGAAAGGTGCATGGTGTCATTCCATTCCCTTAACCGTGCGGAGCTCGTGGCGCAGCATGAACGCAACCAGCAGGCCTACGCCCAGCTGCAAGCCATGAAGCTCGCCCTCGACCTGACTCGGGGTAAGCCGTCGCGCGAGCAGCTCGACCTGTCCAATGCACTGCTGCGCCTGCCCGGCGACGACTACCGCGACGCCGACGGCACCGATACCCGCAACTATGGCGGGCTGCACGGACTGCCCGAGTTGCGGGCCATCTTCGCTGAGCTGCTCGGCGTCAGCGTGCCCAACCTGATCGCGGGGAACAACTCCAGCCTCGAGCTGATGCACGACGTCATCGTCTTTTCCATGCTGTACGGCGGCGTTGACTCGCCGCGGCCATGGAAGGACGAGCCGACGGTCAAGTTCTTGTGCCCGGTCCCGGGTTATGACCGGCATTTCGCCATCAACGAGACGATGGGCATCGAGATGATCCCCGTCCCGATGCGCGAGGACGGCCCCGACGTCGACCTGATCGAAGAACTGGTCGCCGTCGACCCTGCGATCAAGGGCATGTGGGCGGTGCCGGTGTTCGCCAACCCCACCGGGGTGACGTACTCCTGGGAGACTGTTCGCCGTCTCGTCCAAATGCGCACCGCTGCAGAGGATTTCCGATTGTTTTGGGACAACGCCTACGCGCTGCACACCCTGACGCTGGACTTTCCCCGTCAGGTCGATGTGCTGGGGTTGGCTGCCGCCGCGGGCAACCCCAATCGGCCCTATGTGTTCGCGTCGACGTCCAAGATCACCTTCGCCGGTGCCGGTGTCGGCTTCTTCGGCGGGTCGTTGGGCAACATCGCCTGGTATCTGCAGTACGCCGGCAAGAAGTCGATCGGCCCGGACAAGGTCAACCAGTTGCGGCATCTGCGGTTCTTCGGCGACGCCGACGGTGTGCGCCTGCACATGATGCGCCACCAGCAACTGCTGGCCCCGAAATTTGCGTTGGCACTGGAGATTTTGGAGAAGCGACTGGGCGAATCCAAGATCGCGTCCTGGACCGAGCCCAAAGGCGGCTATTTCATCAGCCTCGACGTGTTACCTGGCACGGCGCGGCGCACCGTCGCGCTGGCCAAGGATGCCGGTATCGCCGTGACCGAGGCCGGAGCGGCGTTTCCGTACCGAAAAGACCCGGAGGACAAGAACATCCGGATTGCACCGACTTTCCCGTCGCTGCCCGACCTGCGTAACGCCATCGACGGGCTGGCGACCTGCGTGCTGCTGGCCGCCACCGAGTCTCTGCTGAAGTGAAGCCGCCCACGACGCCGAGCGTGAAGCTAGCTTCACACTCGAGCGCGAGAGTGAAGCCAGCCGCACATTGGGCGGGGGAAGCCGACGTCGGACCGCGTCGGTAGCCTGCTGACCGTGGCCCTCTATCGCAAGTACCGACCGGCGACCTTTGCGGAGGTGGTGGGGCAGGAGCACGTCACCGAGCCGCTGTCGACCGCGCTGGCGGCGGGCCGCATCAACCACGCGTATCTGTTCTCCGGTCCGCGGGGCTGCGGGAAGACGTCGTCGGCGCGCATCCTGGCCCGGTCGCTGAACTGTGCGCAAGGTCCGACGGCCACCCCGTGCGGGGTGTGCGAGTCATGCGTCGCGCTGGCGCCCAACGGGCCCGGCAGCATCGACGTCGTCGAACTCGACGCCGCCAGCCACGGCGGAGTGGACGACACCCGCGAACTGCGGGACCGGGCGTTCTACGCGCCGGCCCAATCCCGCTACCGGGTGTTCATCGTCGACGAGGCGCACATGGTGACCACCGCGGGGTTCAACGCGCTGCTCAAGATCGTCGAAGAGCCGCCCGAGCACCTGATCTTCGTGTTCGCCACCACCGAGCCGGAGAAGGTGTTGCCGACGATCCGTTCGCGCACCCATCACTACCCGTTCCGGCTGCTGCCGCCGCGCACCATGCGCTCGCTGATCGCGAGCATCTGCGAGCAGGAGGGTGTCGTCGTCGATGAGGCTGTGTACCCGTTGGTGATTCGCGCCGGCGGTGGTTCACCGCGCGACGCCCTCTCGGTGCTCGACCAGCTGTTGGCCGGCGCCGACGGTAACCGGGTCAGCTATCAGCGGGCGCTGGCGTTGCTGGGTGCCACCGACGTCGCCTTGATCGACGACGCCGTCGACGCGCTGGCCGCGGGCGACGCCGCGGCGCTGTTCGGGGCGGTGGAGTCGGTGATCGACGCCGGTCACGATCCCCGCAGATTCGCCACCGACCTGTTGGAACGATTCCGTGATCTGCTTGTGCTGCAAGCGGTTCCAGACGCGGTCACCCGGGGCGTGGTGGACGCGCCCGAAGACGTGCTGGACCGGATGCGCGATCAGTCGGCCCGGTTCGGTGCAGCGACGCTGACCCGTTACGCCGAGGTGGTGCAGGCCGGGCTGGGCGAGATGCGCGGTGCGACGGCGCCACGCCTGCTGCTGGAAGTCATCTGCGCGCGGCTGCTGTTGCCGTCAGCCAGCGACACCGAAGCGGCACTGCTGCAACGTATCGAGCGGATCGAGACCAGGCTGGACATGTCGATCCCGGCGACCCCGAAGAGACCCAACCCGCCGGCGAAAGCGCCTGAGCCACAGCCTGAACCAACTCCGAAGCATCCGAAGCAGACGTCACCGCCACCGGCTCCGACGTCGGGTGAGCCCGGAGCGGCCGCGGTGCGAACCCTGTGGCCGACGGTGCGCGAGAAAGTGCGTCAGCGCAGCCGCACCACCGAAGTGATGCTGGCCGGGGCGACCGTTCGCACCGTCGAGGGCAACACCCTGGTGCTGACCCATGAATCGGCGCCGCTGGCCAAGCGGCTGTGCGAAGGCCGCAACGCCGACGTCATCGCTGAAGCGCTGAAAGACGTGCTGGGCGTGGACTGGCGGGTGCGCTGCGAGCCGGGCACGCCGACGCTTAACGATCCGCCCGACCCGGCGCCGGCCGACGAGGAAAGCATGCTGGCCGAGGCCGGACGCGAGGATGCGTCGGCACCGCGGCGCGATCCGGAAGAAGCCGCCCTTGAGTTGCTGCAGAACGAGCTGGGGGCGCGACCCATCGATAACGGCTAGCCGGGCACTCGGCTAGGGTTGCCACCAGGGCCGCAGCGGCAGGCCGCCGTCGTTGCCGCGCTTGTCTGCCTTGACCGCCAGGACGTGGTGCAGCTGCAGCTTGTTTTGTTCGAAGCCCACCCGTGAAGCGGCCATGTACAAGCCCCAGATCTTGGCGGTCGGCAAGCCGACCTCGGCCACTGCTTCGTCCCAGTGCGCCACCAGGTTTGCGCACCAGTCGCGCAACGTCATGGCGTAGTGGTGGCGAAAGTTCTCCTCGTGCAGCACCTCGAGGCCGACCTCTTGGATCTCGGTGATGATGCGTCCGGATCCGGTCAACTCGCCGTCGGGAAAGACATAGCGGTCGGTGAAGCCGCTGGCATGAAATGTCGAGTAATTGTCGGGGCGAGTAATGCAGTGGTTGAGCAGCAGCCCGCCGGTGCGCAGTTTGGAGCTGAGGAAGGCGAAGTACGCCGGGTAGTTGCGCACACCGATGTGCTCGGTCAGCCCGAGCGAGGAGACCGCATCGAAACCGCCCTCGCGCACGTCGCGGTAATCCAAATGCCGCACCTCGGCCAGGTCGGACAGTCCGTCGGCGGCGATGGCCTGTTGCGCCCAGGCGGCCTGTTCGGCCGACAGCGTGGCGCCGAGCGCCCGAACGCCGCGCCGGGCGGCGTAGCGAACCATGCCGCCCCAGCCGCAGCCGACGTCGAGCAGCCGGTCGCCGGGTTGAAGACGCAGTTTCTCGAACACCAGCCGATACTTGTTCTCCTGCGCTTGCTCCAGCGTGGCGTCCGGGTCGGGATAGACCGCGCAGGTGTAGGTCATCGACGGGCCGAGCACCCATTCGTAAAACGTGTTGGACACGTCGTAGTGGTGGTGGATGGCCTCGGCGTCGCGAGTCTTGCTGTGCCGCAATCCCTCCGCGATCCGCCGCCATCGGGGCAGGGCCTCCTGCGGCGGCGGGGCGATGGGCACCAACCGCTCCAAGCCGATCGAACGAATCACGTTGGCCAGTGTTCGCGGTGACGGTCGCTTGAATTCGAGCTTGTCGGCCAGCGTCTTGAGCAGCTCGTAGGGATCCCCCGGGTGAACGCCGTGCGCCGCCAGATCGCCCGAAACGTAGGCACGGGCCAACCCCAGTTCGCCCGGCGCGGTGGCCAGATAGGTGGTGCCGCGCGGAGTCAGCAGGTCCAGGCCCAGCACGGCGTCGTCGGGGCCGGCGCTGCTGCCGTCGTACGCGGTGAATTTCAGTGGCTGGCCGTTACTTTCGGTCAAGAGGGCTAGGATCTCGGCCAGGCTTAATTTGCCTCTGGTGCTAGGGGTGTGCTCTTTGAGCGTTGTCATCGTCGTTGCACCGCCTTTGCGTACAGGTCTAAAAGACGCGAATCCGGGTCGTAGGTTTTCTTGACCGTTTTGTACGTCTCCCCGCCGTAGAGCTCGTCGAACTCTTCGCGGGTGTAGTAGGAATCGGAGTACAACGACTTGTGCCCGTCGAGCTCGGCGACCTTGGCTTCGATCGACCGGTTCGTCGCGCCTTCGGTTTCGCCGGCCGGCACTGAGGACCAGAAGCCGATGTTGACGTAGGTGTGGCCCGGCCGGATCGGGTACAGCGGCCAGCCCTCCTGATCGCGGAGCCGCAGCGGACACAGCCAGATCGGCGTGATCGGCACGTTGTCGAGGAACCACGCCAGGAACTCGACAGTCCGCTCGATCGGCACCTCGACGTCTTGCACCACCCGTTCGCGGGGCGGGTTGCCCCGGCGCTTTTCGATCCGGTTGCTGATATCGAAGCGGCGCTCGAGCGCGGCCAGCTTCCAGTAGACGCTGCTGCGCCGGTAGCGGCGCGGCCACCACCGCCTGATGCGGGGGTTCTGGGCGCCGAACGAGCGCGAACACCAAAACCAGTCGGTGTCCCAGCGCCAGAAATAGTCGTGCATGGTCAACCGGTCTTCTTTGACGCCGTCGTCGTGCTGGATGGACCGGTAGAAGATCTGCTGCCCGGTGTAGTCGCTGACCGGGCCGGGCGTGGTGGTGCGCACGCCGATGCACAGGTAGCTTTCGTCGGCGGCGAACACCACGCCGTCGAGGTAGTCGGCCGGCACGCCGTCGAACCCGCCGGTGTCGATGATGCGGTCCATCGCCGCAGCCATGTCCTGTAGCGAATGGAAGCGAAGGTGCCGAAGCGCCACGAACGGCTTGACCGGCTCTAGTTCGATTCGAATCCTTGTCGAATAACCCAGGGTGCCATAGGAATTCGGGAACGCCCGATACAGGTCCGGATAGTTTTGTGGTGAGACGGTGAGCAATTCGCCTGCGCCGGTGAGGATGTCCATCTCCTGCACTGATTCGTGCGGCAACCCGTTGCGAAACGACGCCGATTCGATACCCAAGCCCGTGACCGCCCCGCCCAGGGTGATCGTCTTTAACTGCGGCACCACCAGCGGGGACAGGCCATACCGCAGGGTCGCGGCGACCAGGTCCTCGTAGGTGCACATCCCGGCCACGTCGGCGGTGCGGTTATCCGGGTCGATTGAAATGACATTCGTCAACCCGGAGGTGTCAAGTCCGGGGGCGTCGCGCTTGGCGCGGGCGCGGAACAAATTCGAGGTGGGCTTGGCAAGACGGACGGACGCCGTCGCGGGAATCGAACGATAGCTCTTCAACAACCGCTCAACGCCCGCCCGGTGAACCTCTTGCGCGGCTGCAGGAACAGGCATCGCATATAGCCTAGTCCCCGACAGTGGCCCCTGCACGGTGCCGCAAAACGGTGTCGGTGCATTTGCAGCAAAGGAGTCTTGCCTGATGGGACAGGTCAGCGCAGCCAACACGATTTTGATCGACGCGGCGCCGCAGGCTGTATTAGCTGCCGTCGCCGACTACAAGGAAGTCCGCCCGAAGATCTTGTCCGCGCACTACCGCGACTACGAGGTGCTGCAAGGTGGCCAGGGACAAGGGACGGTGGCCAAATGGAAGCTGCAAGCCACCAAATCCCGGGTCCGTGACGTACAGGCCAACGTCGACGTCGCCGGCCACGCCGTTATCGAAAAGGACGCCAACTCGACGATGGTCACCAACTGGACGGTGGCTCCGGCGGGGAACGGCTCCAGCGTCACCGTCAAGACCACGTGGACCGGCGCGGGCGGGGTGAAGGGTTTCTTCGAGCGGATCTTCGCGCCGCTGGGGCTCAAGAAAATTCAGGGCGAGGTGCTGGCCAACCTCAAGAAGCAGCTGGAGACCTGACCTGACTGCCCAGAAAGCCGGCGATGCCCTTGACCACGGCGTCGGCGTACTTCTGCCGGCCCGCGGGAGTGGTCATCAGCACCGAGTCGGCGGGATTCTTCATGTTGCCGCATTCGACGAGCACCGACGGATACTGCGCCAGGTTCAGGCCGGCCAAGTCGGAGCGGCCGTACAGACCGTCCTTGCCGATGTAGTTGGCCGGCGGGATACCCGAGCCTTGTAGCTGATCCCGCATGATCCGGGCGAATTGCACCGACGGGCCGGCCTGGGCCTGGTTGAGCGGCGGCGCCGAGTAGTTGACGTGGAATCCCCGCCCGGTCGGCGGACCGCCGTCGGCGTGGATGGACACGATCGCGTTGGGATGCAACGCGTTGGCCATGGCGGCGCGCTGGTCGACGCACGGGCCCACCGAGGTGTCGTCGCCGCGTGACATCGCAGTCCGCGCGCCGAGTGCGTTGAGCGCGGCGCGGATCCGCAGCGTGGTGTCCCACGCGAAGGTGTGCTCAGGGTAGCCGTCGTCGGTTGAGGTTCCGCTGGCTTGGCAATCCTTGGTGCCGCCACGGCCGGTGGGCACCTGGCGGCCGATCGAGGCGTCGTTGGCCCCGTTGTGGCCGGGGTCGAGGAAAACGATCATGCCGGCGATGCTGGTAGGAACTGCCCTGGCAGTCGGGCCCGCGGGCATCGGTCCGGCGACCAGTACGCCGAGAGCCGTCGCGATCCCGACACGCAGGCAAACAGATACGCGCACCGCGTCACGGTAGCCCGGCTCCGTCTAGGCTTGAGGTTTCGAACCGCCCATGAACCCGGGGTGAAACCAAGTCGAGACCAACACGCAAGGGGATTGTCATGCAACCCGGAGGCCAGCCCGACATGTCGGCGTTGCTCGCGCAGGCACAGCAGATGCAGCAGCAGCTGATGGCTGCCCAGCAGCGACTCGCCAGCTCCGAGGTACACGGCAAAGCCGGTGGGGATCTGGTTGAGGTCACCGTCAAGGGCAGCGGCGAGGTGGTCGCGATCAAGATCGACCCCAAGGTCGTCGACCCCAACGACGTCGAAACGCTGCAGGATCTGATCGTCGGCGCGTTGGCCGATGCCTCCAAGCAGGTCACCAAGATGGCGCAGGAGCAGCTCGGCCCACTGGCCGGAGGAATGGGCGGCGCGCCAGGTGTTTGAGGGGCCTGTCCAAGATCTCATCGACGAGCTCGGCAAGCTGCCGGGTATCGGGCCAAAGAGCGCGCAGCGCATCGCATTCCATTTGTTGTCCGTTGAGCCGCCGGAGATCGACCGGCTCACGGCCGTGCTGACGAAGGTGCGCGACGGCGTGCGGTTCTGCGCGGTGTGCGGCAACGTCTCCGACGACGAGCGCTGCCGAATCTGTTCCGATACCCGTCGCGATGCGTCCGTGGTGTGTGTTGTCGAGGAGCCCAAAGACATCCAGGCCGTCGAGCGCACCCGCGAATTCCGGGGCCGCTACCACGTGTTGGGCGGGGCGCTGGATCCGCTGTCCGGGGTCGGTCCCGAGCAGCTGCGGATCCGGGAGCTGCTGAATCGGATCGGTGAGCAGGTCGACGGGGTGGACATCACCGAGGTGATCATCGCGACCGATCCCAATACCGAGGGCGAGGCGACCGCGACCTACCTGGTGCGGATGCTGCGCGAGATTCCCGGCCTGACCGTGACGCGGATCGCCTCCGGCCTGCCGATGGGCGGCGATCTGGAGTTCGCCGACGAGCTGACCCTGGGCCGTGCGCTGGCCGGCCGCCGGGCGATGGTCTAATTGCGCGCGGTTTTTGCTCGCCCGTTTCGCCGAAATCGACGCTAGCGCGACGCTCTCTCGCACTTTCCCGCGCTGGTGTCGATCTCGACGCAGGAAGCAGCTAGGCCCGTGACTGGAAATTAACGTCAGGCCCCTCTAGCTGCTGGCATTAAGCTAATAACGATCTTGTAAGCCTTGAGGGGGTGACTGTGCCTGAGCCGTTGCGGGTCGATCCGACCGAGCTGCACCTGATCGCAGGACGACTCGAAGGACACACCAGTGATTTTCTGGCCGCACACAGCGGATCGCATTGGCGCGCCGCTCAAGTTTCTATCGGGTCCGGTGCGGCCAGCGCCGCGCTGCGGCAAATGCTGTGCAAGTGGGAAGACGACGGTGGTCATTTCGCTGCGCGGCTCACAAAACACGCCGAGGACCACCGCGAGGCTGCAGTGAGGTACATCAACACCGACACCGTCGGCGCCGATGCGATCGATGCGGCTGATCCTGCACCGTGAGGTGAATCAGTGTCCTTGACATTGAAAGAACTTTTGGAATGGGCTCCGGAAATCGCGGATTTGGCTAGTGCGACTCGCGGTCTTGCCGTCAACCACACCAATTCGGCCGAGTTCCTTCACGGGTTGACCAAAGTCTCGACCTGGGAGGGCCACGGGGGTGACGCGGCTCGAACATCGATGGCGGCGACGGCTGGTGATCATTACGAAGCGGCACAGAACTTCGGACTAGCTGCTCTTGGCATGGAGCACGCGCATCAGGAAGCCGACAACTTGGCTGATGAGATCAAGGGCATTCTTAACGATGCTGACGAGCGGCCATCGGTAGAGATCAATACGTCGACTAATGAGGTAATCCCCCCGAACACCGACTCCCTTGACGAGGAAGCAGCGGCAAGCGTGGCCGCCAAAGTGACTAACTTGCAAGAACGGGTGGCGGCCGCGCTTGCGAAAAGCGAACAGGTGGACGCCGACTTGGCGCGTGCGATTGTCATTGCGACCCAGGGACCCGACAGTGCCGCTGCAAGAGACTTGACAACCACGGACGGTGGCGCCGCTGCGTACCCAGCTCCTACAGCTAGATCCGGCGAGCAGCCACCCAAAGATGGCCAAAGCCAAGCCATGGCAGCTGACGGTGGCGCTGCGCAGTTGCCAGCAACGCCGGTACCAGCGAACGGTCAGCTACCGCAGCAAGGTGCCGTGCCTTCGCCGCAAGCGATGGACACCCACATCAGCAATTTGGGTGACGCGATCGATAAATCCGCCGGGACCGCAGCTCAATACGCCGCCATCCCGCGACAATCAGCAGGTCTTGGTCCTACTCAAGGGCAGCTAAACCGGGCGGCAGCACGTGGGTCGGAAATTTGGGAGGACGTCAGTAAGGTCGGCAAACGACTCGGTTACACGGGCTACATCCTTGAGGGCGCCAACGGTGTAAATGAAGCCAAAAACGAGGTAAGCGAGGGAAAGCCGGTCGGGGACGCTGTGGTTGATGTAGCACCCAAGACCGCTGGGAGCATCGCGGGTGGTTTTGTGGGGGCTGCGACAGGTGCTGAATATGGTGCCGGGATAGGTGCCGCTGCAGGTACCGTAGTTCCTGGTATAGGTACTGCCGCTGGTGCTGCAGTTGGTGCTGGAATCGGCGCGATCGTTGGCGGGATAGCTGGCAGCGAGGTCGGTAAATCTATGGGTGAAACGGTTTCAAAGGGCTGGCATGCCGCATTCGATGATTAAGTGTTTCGCTGAATGGTAAGCCCGCACGCTGAATCGTATATCGCGATCGCAATATTGATCACCATGGGCACGGCGCTATTCGTTGAACCTCGTAATGGAAAATTGCAAAAGTGGATCTATTGGTGCTTCGCACCACTCATTGCAATCACTCTACTGGCGATCGCGTTCCAAAGTGTGCTAGGCGGTCTAGGCATGGGGTTAATAGTGATACTGTTGCTGTTCGGCGGCTACCTTCGCTACAAGGTCTAATTGCACGCATTTAATTTCTCGCAGACAGGAGTTGGATGTGTTTGCCTGGACACGGCCTCTGACCGCATTCCTTGCGTCCTTATTTGTGATTGGTGCCTTAGTGGCCTGCTCAACGAACCGCATGTCCAGCGGTGGGGCCGAGTCCTCAGCATTGCAAACCGCAACTCCTGACAGCCGATGCGTTGACCCTGGAGTACCCTTGGTGCGCTTGCACTCCGAAGCGACGGACGAACCGCTGCTCGCCATCCCTAAGCCGGCCGGATGGACGTTCTCGACGAGAGAGAACTCTTCGTTGGTTCGCGGTGCCCTCTCGAAACCAAGTTTGGAGGCCAGTGGTTTCACTCCGAGTTTCGTGGTGGCACTGGCGAATGTCACCGGTGACGCAAGCACACCAGAACAGGCACTTGATACTGAGCGCGCCGGGCGTGCCCAGAAGGTCAAGATAGACAACGACGAACCGGGCACACAGTGCGGCTACCCGAGTAGAACGCTCACTTACACCTATGAAGGCCGGGCGAGCACCACGTTGATGATCGCAGCCGAAGACGAACTCCAAAACATTTGGATTTCGACCGTTGACACGCAAACCATCGAGCCAAATAACCCGGAATATTTGGCCGCCAAGCGCACGATCTTAGACGGGTTCCAATTCAGCTTGCCGAATAACAATCAGTAACTTACGCCCGCAGCCGCTCGCGGCGTAGCAACTCCACCTCGGGCAGCTCCAGCGGCGGCAAGTCCCCGACCACGCGCGACAGCAGCAGATCGGCGAGCTCGGGATTGCGGGCCAGGCACGGCCCGTGCATGTAGGTGGCGACGACGCTGCCCTGCACCACACCGTCGATGCCGTCACCGGCCCGGTTGCCGGCGCCCCGGCGCACCGCACCCAGCGGCGAGGCCGCGGGACCCAACACCGTGCCGCCGCGGTGGTTTTCGAAGCCGGTCAACGGCTGTGTCAACCCGTCCAGCAGCGGCTTGCTGACCACCTCGCCGATGGTGCGCTTGGGCTGCGGCGAGGTGGTCGCATCGATCAGGCCGACGCCGTCGACCCGCTCACCCGCCGACGTCTCATACCACTGGCCGAGCACCTGGATGGCCGCGCAGATCGCCAGCACCGGCGCGCCGCGGGCCGCGGCGCGCTGCAGGCCGGGATGCTTGATCAAGTGCCGGGTCGCCAGCCGCTGCGCATAGTCCTCGGCCCCGCCCAGTGTGTACAGATCCAGCGACTCCGGCACCGGCTCGGACAGCGTGATCTCGACGATCTCAGCGTCGATGCCTCGCAGCAGCAGCCGTTGCCGCAGCACTACCGCGTTGCCGCTGTCGCCGTAGGTGCCCATCACGTCGGGCAGCACCAGCCCGATGCGCACCGTTATCGCAATCTCCGCTGCAGCTGCAAAAACGCGGTGTAGTTGGCGACGACCTCGACATGCCCGGGCGGGCACGACGCGATGGCCGCCACCGTGTCGTGCACCAGGGTGTGCTGCACGCCGGCGTACCCGAGCCGCACCGCCAGGTCCGTCCCGCGTTCACCGGCGGCCACCACGCGCACACCCTCGAAGTGTTCGAAGCGCACGTCCCACAACCAGGACAGGTCTTCACCGTCGGGCACTTGTCCGTTGACCGCGATGACCACCCCGGCGGCGTGCTTGTCCACCATCGACAGCGCTTCCTGCCAGCCGGCGGGGTTCTTGGCCAGCAGCATCCGCACGTCGTGCTCCCCGACGCGCACCGTGCGGTACCGTCCGGCGACCTCGTCGACCGCGCCGACGGCCGACACGGCCAGCGCCGGATCGGCGCCCAACGCGACGGCGGCCGCCACCGCCTGGGCGGCATTGCCGCGGTTCACCGCGCCGGGCAGCGCCAACCGCATCGGCAATTCCAGCCCGTCGGGCCCGTGCAGCGTTTCGTCGTCGAACCACCAGTGCGGGGTGGGGCGCTTGAAATCCGCTCCGGTGGAATACCAGTGCGCGCCGTCACGGACGATCACTTCGCCGCTGCGCGGGCAGCTCACCGAGTCGGCCGACCACCCGCCGCCGGCGGCCACCCACACCACGTTGGGACTGTCGTAGGCGGCCGACGTCATCAGCACGTCGTCGCAGTTGGCGACGACGACTGTCTTGGGGTGGCGGGCCAGCCCGCCACGCAGCGTGCGTTCGATCACGTTGATTTCCCCGACCCGGTCGAGCTGATCGCGGGACAGATTGAGCAGCACGACGACGGTGGCGTCGACCGCATCGGCGACGTGCGGCACATGCATCTCGTCGACCTCCAGCGCCGCCAGCGCGGCGTCGCGGTGCGCGGCCAGCGCGGCCACCAGCCCGGCGTCCATGTTGGCACCTTCGGCGTTGGTGGCCACCGCGCCGAGTGTGCCCAGCGCGGCGGCGGTCATGCGGGTGGTCGTCGACTTGCCGTTGGTCCCGGTGACGATCACGGTGCGCCGGCCTTCACCCAGCTGACGCAGGATCGAGCGGTCCAGGGTCAGCGCCACCAGGCCGCCGATCATGGCGCCCGCACCGCGGCCCGTCGCCCGCGATGCCCACCGCGCCCCGGCCCCGACGGCCAGGGCGAGACGACCTCGGGCGGTGATCACGGGGGCACTTTAACTTCACGACACGGGCCGCAGCGAACCGGCGATGTCGCCGAGACATGCCATCCTCCCCTTATGGGCATCGCTTGGGGTCGGCCAGCCAGTGAACCCAGCGCGGGCTGGGCGGTCATCGACGTCGAAACCTCGGGCTTCCGGCCAGGTCAGGCGCGGATCCTCAGCCTGGCGGTGCTGGCGCTGGACGCCGGCGGGCGAATCGAGGAGTCCGTCGTCAGCCTGCTCAACCCGGAAGTCGACCCGGGCCCCACCCACGTGCACGGCCTGACCGCCGCGATGCTCGAGGACCAGCCGCAGTTCGTCGACATCGTCGACGACGTGGTCAAGCTGCTCGACGGCCGCACGCTGGTCGCCCACAACGTCGCGTTCGACTACTCCTTCCTGGCCGCCGAGGCGGAGCTCATCGACACCGAATTGCCCATCGACAGCGTCATGTGCACGGTCGAGCTGACGCGCCGACTCGACCTTGGTCTGGACAACTTGCGGTTGGAAACGCTGGCCGCGCATTGGGGAGTGACCCAGCAGCGGCCACACGACGCGTTTGACGACGCCCGGGTGCTGACGCACGTGCTGGGAGCCGCCCTGGAGCGGGCGCGTGAGCGCGATATCTGGCTGCCGGTTCGCCCGGTCGGCCGTCGCCGCTGGCCCAACGGGCGAGTCACGCACGACGAGCTGCGCCCGCTGAAGATGCTGGCCTCCCGGATGCCCTGCCCGTACCAGAACCCCGGCCCGTATGTGCGAGGCCGGCCGATGGTGCAGGGCATGCGGGTAGCGCTGGCCGCCGAGGTGCAACGCACCCACGAGGAACTGGTCGAGCGGATACTGCACGCCGGGCTGGCCTACACCGACGCCGTCGACCGCGAGACGTCACTGGTGGTTTGCAATGAGCCCCGGCCGGCACACGGCAAGGGATACCAAGCCCGGGAACTGGGTGTCCCGATGGTTTCCGACGCGCAGTTCATGGACGGCGTCGGTGCCGTCGTGGGCGGGACCGGCATCGAGGAGTTCGTCGACGTCAACGAGCCGGGCGAGCAGTTCGCGCTGTTCTGATTACTCGCTTCTCATCTGCTTGCGCGGTTGACCGCTGACACGACGGCACGCAGCGACGCGGTGGTGATCGACGGTGCAATACCCACACCCCAAACGGTCCGGTCCCCAACGCGCGCCTCGACATAGGCCGCGGCCTGCGCATCGTCGCCGGCGCTCATCGCATGCTCGGAATAGTCCAGCACCGCCACCTCGAAGCCGACATGGCTCAGCGCGTCGACGAATGCGGCCAGCGGGCCATTGCCGGTTCCGGTGATCTCGGTGTCGGTCCCGTTGATCTTCACGGTCGCGGTGACGGTGGTGCTTCCGCCGTCCTCCTCGGCAGCGTCCACCCGTTGCCTGATCCGCTCCAGCGGCCGCACCGGGGCCAGATACTCCTCGGCGAACGCGTCCCACATCTCCTTCGACGACACCTCGCGGCCTTCGCCGCCGGTGCCCTCCGCGATCTTCTGGATCACCTGGCTGAACTCGATTTGCAGTCGCCGCGGCAGCGCCAGCCCGTGGTCGGTCTTCATGATGTAGGCCACGCCGCCCTTGCCGGACTGCGAATTGACCCGGATCACCGCCTCATAGGTGCGCCCGACGTCGCGCGGGTCGATCGGCAGGTACGGCACCTGCCACAGCATGTCGTCGACGTCGCTGTCGGCTTCGTCCGCCGCCACCTTCATTGCGTCCAGACCCTTGTTGATGGCGTCCTGGTGGCTGCCGGAGAACGCGGTGTACACCAGATCGCCGCCGTAGGGGTGGCGTTCGTGCACCGGCAGCTGGTTGCAGTACTCCACCGTGCGCCGGATCTCGTCGATGTTGGAGAAGTCGATCTGCGGGTCGACACCGCGGGAGAACAGGTTGAGGCCCAGCGTCACCAGGCAGACGTTGCCGGTGCGCTCGCCGTTGCCGAACAGGCAACCCTCGATGCGGTCCGCCCCGGCCTGATACCCCAATTCGGCTGCGGCGACGGCGGTTCCGCGGTCGTTGTGTGGATGCAGGCTCAGGATGACCGACTCCCGGTTGGCCAGATTGCGGTGCATCCACTCGATCGAGTCGGCGTACACGTTGGGGGTGGCCATCTCCACCGTGGCGGGCAAATTGAAGATGATCGGGTTGTCCGGGGTGGGGCCGATCACCTCGCCGACGGCGTCGCACACCTGCTTGGCGTATTCCAGTTCGGTACCGGTGTAGGACTCCGGCGAGTACTCGAATCGCCATTGTGTGCCGGGATATTTCGCCGCCTCTTCGACGCACTTGCGGGCGCCTTGCACCGCGATGTCCTGCACGGCCGCCCGGTCGGCGCGAAAAACCACCCGCCGCTGCAGGATTGACGTCGAGTTGTAGAAGTGCACGATCGCCCGCGGTGCGCCTTCGCAGGCCTCGAAGGTGCGCTCGATCAACTCGGGACGACACTGGGTCAGCACCTGGATCGTCACGTCGTCGGGAATGACGCCCTGCTCGATGATTTCGCGGACGAAGTCGAAATCGGTCTGGCTGGCCGACGGGAATCCGACCTCGATCTCCTTGTAGCCCATCCGGACAAGCAGGTCGAACATCCGGCGTTTGCGGGCCGGGCTCATCGGGTCGATCAGCGCCTGGTTGCCGTCGCGCAGGTCCACCGCGCACCACATCGGTGCTTTGTCGATAACCCGGTCGGGCCAGGTGCGGTCGGCTAACCGGACGGGTTCGACCTCTTCGGCGAATGGACGGTACCGGCCGATGGGCATCGACGATCCGCGCTGGGTGTTCCAGGCGGGCTGGCCGGGGTTGGGTGCGCCGGTGGGTTTGGTGATGCTGCGGGCCGACCTGAATTCGTCGACCGGTGAAGGAAAGCTAGTCACGGTGATTGCTCCGGGGTGTCAAGAGGGACATCAGACCGGCGCATCGCGAACTCCCGCGACGGGAAGCCGGTCTGGGAATCAGACCCCGCCGCGGCGTCCGAGAAGGAGCACCCACTGCACGATGTGAACTCTACCGCTACCGGCGCTCCAGCCAAAACCGCAGGACAGGCCGTCGGCTGTTACGATCGGCCATCGTGGCACCTGACCAGCCCCGCACGCCCTGGTATCGCAACTCCGTGGTGCTGTTGAGCATCGTGCTGATAGTTCTGGTCCTGCTGATCATCGTGGGCATTGTCGCGCTGTTCGGCGGAAACAAGGGCGGTGCGCCCTCGGTGCCGACGCCGTCTGTGACGACCACCTCCGGGCCCTCCACGACCACGTCCGAGCCGACCACCACGTCCGAGCCAACAACCACCACCACGACATCGGACGGGTTCCACTTGCCCTCGACGATCGAGTTGCCGTCGCTGACGATCACGCTGCCGTCGTTGCCGTAGTCGGGCGGCGCAAGCGAGCACGTATTCTGTTGACGACCTGAAAACCCGCAGCAGAGAAGGGCAGCAGTGGCGCTCGTCGTGCAAAAGTACGGCGGATCGTCGGTGGCCGATGCCGACCGGATCCGCCGGGTCGCCGAGCGCATCGTCGAAACCAAAAAGCAGGGCAACGACGTCGTCGTGGTGGTTTCCGCGATGGGCGACACCACCGACGATCTGCTGGAGCTGGCCCAGCAGGTCTGCCCGGCTCCGCCGGCGCGCGAACTCGACATGCTGCTGACCGCCGGCGAGCGGATCTCCAACGCGCTGGTGGCCATGGCGATCGAATCGCTGGGCGCCAAGGCCCGCTCGTTCACCGGATCACAGGCCGGGGTCATCACCACCGGCGCGCACGGCAAGGCCAAGATCATCGACGTCACCCCGGCCCGGCTGCGGTCCGCGCTCGACGAGGGATTGGTCGTGCTGGTCGCCGGGTTTCAGGGTGTTAGCCAAGACACCAAGGACGTCACCACCCTCGGGCGCGGCGGGTCGGACACCACTGCGGTCGCGCTGGCCGCAGCGCTGCACGCCGACGTCTGCGAGATCTACACCGACGTCGACGGGATCTTTTCGGCCGACCCTCGCATCGTGGCAAATGCCCGCCGGCTCGACACCGTCACTTTCGAAGAGATGCTCGAGATGGCCGCGTGCGGGGCCAAGGTGTTGATGCTGCGCTGCGTGGAATACGCCCGCCGCTACAACATTCCGGTACACGTCCGGTCGTCGTATTCGGACCAGCCGGGCACCGTCGTCACCGGATCGATCAAGGACATACCCATGGAAGACCCCATCCTGACCGGCGTCGCGCACGACCGCAGCGAGGCCAAGGTCACCATCGTCGGCATCCCCGACATCCCCGGTTATGCGGCCAAAGTGTTCCGCGCGGTCGCCGACGCCGACATCAACATCGACATGGTGTTGCAGAACGTCTCCAAAGTCGAGGACGGCAAGACCGACATCACGTTCACCTGCCCACGCGACAACGGCCCGTTTGCGGTGGAAACGCTGGACGCGCTCAAAGATGAGATCGGCTTTTCTCAGGTGCTTTACGACGATCACATCGGCAAGGTGTCGCTGATCGGCGCCGGCATGCGCAGCCATCCCGGGGTCACCGCCACGTTCTGTGAGGCATTAGCCGGGGTCGGCGTCAACATCGACCTGATCTCCACTTCGGAGATCCGGATCTCGGTGTTGTGCCGCGACACCGAGCTGGACAAGGCCGTCGCCGCACTCCATGAGGCGTTTGGATTGGGCGGCGAGGAGCAGGCGACGGTGTACGCCGGGACGGGGCGGTAATGGTCGCCATCGGTGTAGTCGGTGCCACCGGCCAGGTGGGCCGGGTGATGCGGACGCTGCTCGACGAGCGTGACTTCCCGGCGAGCACTGTGCGGTTCTTCGCCTCGGCCCGCTCGCAGGGCCGCAAGCTGGCGTTCCGAGGGCAGGAGATCGAGGTCGAGGACGCGCAAACCGCCGACCCCAGTGGATTGGACATCGCGCTGTTCTCGGCGGGCGCGGCGATGTCGCGAGTGCAGGCGCCGCGCTTCGCCGCCGCCAACGTGACCGTCATCGACAACTCCTCGGCATGGCGCAAGGATCCCGACGTGCCGCTGGTGGTGTCCGAGGTGAATTTCGCCGCCGCACGACACCGGCCCAAAGGCATCATCGCCAACCCGAACTGCACCACGATGGCGGCGATGCCGGCGCTCAAGGTGCTGCACGACGAGGCGCGGTTGGTGCGTCTGGTGGCCTCGACGTATCAGGCCGTGTCCGGCAGCGGGGTGGCCGGGGTGGCGGAGCTGGCCGAGCAGGCCCGCGCCGTGGTCGACGGCGCCGAGCAACTGGTGCACGACGGCAGCGCGCTGGCTTACCCGGCGCCCAACACCTACGTAGCCCCGATCGCGTTCAATGTCGTTCCGCTGGCCGGCAACCTTGCCGACGACGATTCTGGTGAAACCGACGAGGATCAGAAGCTGCGCAACGAAAGCCGAAAGATCCTCGGCATCCCGGACCTGCTGGTCAGCGGAACTTGTGTGCGGGTTCCGGTGTTCACCGGTCACTGCCTGTCGATCAATGCCGAGTTCGCTCAACCACTTTCACCCCAGCGGGCCCGCGAGTTGCTCGACGGCGCACCGGGCGTCAAGCTGGTCGACGTGCCGACGCCACTGGCCGCTGCCGGTGTCGACGAGACGCTGGTCGGCCGGATTCGCCAGGACCCGGGTGTTCCGGACGGGCGCGGCCTGGCGCTGTTCATCGCCGCAGACAATCTGCGCAAAGGCGCAGCGCTGAATACCATTCAAATCGCCGAGCTGCTGGCCGCCGAATTGTGATCCGGGGTGAGCTCACCCGCACGCCCCGCGCTCCTGGTCGCCTGTTTGCTTGCGCTGCTTAGCATTTCGCCTGCCCACGCTGATCCACCCGCGCCGATGCCCAGGCCGGTCCTGCCGCCGCTGGCGCCCGGCGAAGTGATTCGGATCGGTCCCACCGCCGGAACCGGCACGCCCACACGCGATTACGGCATCGGTGCCACTGACTTGTGCGAATTCATGGAATTTCCCAGTGAAGTGCTGCAAGTCTGCGGCGACAGCTTCGCCGGCGAAGGTGTCGGGTTCGGCGGCTGGTACTCACCGATCGCTCTGCGCGTCGACATGTCGTCGGTCGACGACCCGGGTGGGGTGCGCTACACCGGTGTCAGGGGAGTGTGGGAGCCACTGCTGGCCGACCCGGCGCCGCCGGGAACCTCGCAGATACCCGCCGGCGTGGTGCAGATCAACCGGCAGAACTATCTTCTGGTAACCACCACCAAGGAGTTGGTGCCGCAGAATTCACGGTTGGTGAAAGCCGCGCCGACGCAGGCGTTTTGGCAGACCGTTCCCGGTTCGGTTCGAGACGGCGGCTATCAGGACGGCGGCCAGACACAGATCAGCGGCTACTACGACCCGATTCCAACGCCCGACTCGCCGAGCGGATGGGTGTACATCGTCGCCGACAGCTTTCAGCGCACCCATCCGGTCACGTTGTACCGGGTCGCACCGGAGAACTTCGAGGACCGGTCCCGCTGGGAGGGCTGGGCGGCCGGACCCGACGGCGGGTGGGGCAAACCACCAACACCGTTGTGGGACGAGCAAGTTGGCGAGATGAGCTTCCAGCAAATCGACGGCAAGGCGGTGCTGTCGTATTTCAACGCCAGCACCGGAGACATGGAAGTGCGGGTCGCCAACGATCCGACCTCGCTGGGCACCGCGCCGGTGACCACCGTTGTGCAACATGACGACTGGCCCGATCCGGCCGAAAGCTTGCCGCCGCCGCACGACAATCGGCTGGCCCAGCCCTACGGCGGCTACATTTCCCCCGGTTCTACGCTCGACGAGTTGCGGGTGTTCGTCAGCCAATGGCACAACAGCGATCCACGCGCCCGCGCGCCCTATCGGGTGATCCAGTTCGCGGTCAATCCGTTCAAGCCCGAATAACCGGCGATTCAGAGCTATGACTCATAGCTGGTTCATAGCCGGCACCTAGCTGCCACTATCGGTTGGGCGCGCATCATGCTTCCCATGAGTGAAACACCTGAAACAACATCCAGGTCGGCCGCGGTCGACACCGCGCCGCCCGCGAAACCGTACTGGCTTTACAGGTTCGCGGCGTGGGTGGTGATCGTCGCCGGCATCGTGTTCATCGTGACGACCGTTTTCTTCGCCGGCTACCGAATCGCCGGCCACCATGGTCACCACCACCATCACTGGCATCACCACCACGCGATGTTCCACCATCGCCCAGGTGGCGGCGGACCGGGCGGCGGGCCCGACAGCAGCGCCGTTCCCGGACCCGCACAGCCACCGCAGTCCGTCACCCCGACCACTGCTCCGGCTCGCCCGTAATCAACCCAAGTGTTCCTTCACCGGCCCGGCGCCCCACAAGTCCCGTAGTGGGGCGCCGGGCTCATCAACACTCGCGACCAGCCTTGCGGTAAGGCATGATTTGCAACCATGAGCGACACACCTCGGCCGGCCCGGCCAGACAGGCTCTATCAAGTCGCGGCGTGGGTTGCAATCGTCGCGGGACTCGTCTTCATCGCGGCGGCGGTGCTGTTCATCGTGTGCATGTTCTGGTGNAGCCGGTGAGGCCCGGCCCCCTGATCGGGGTGCGGGTGTTGGCATGATCGAAACCATGACCATCGACGTCTTCGCCGAGGCCTGACCGTGCGAGTGGCTGCAGTGGTGATGAGCATCGGCTTGGCAGTGGCGGTCGCACCGAGCGCGGCGGCCGACCCCTCGGTGCCCGGCGTGGTGAACTACGCGGTCATGGGCAAGGGATCGGTCGGCAACATCGTCGGCGGACCGATGCGTGCGGAGTCGGTGTTCACCGAGCCGTTCCAAGGGTTCTGGGTCGACAATCCGGTGTGCAACAACTGGGCGGACATCGGCCTGCCCGAGGTGTACAACGACCCCGACCTCGCGTCGTTCAACGGCGCCAGCACCCAGACGTCGCCGACTGACCAGACTCATCTGGTCAAGCAGGCGGTCGGCGTGTTTGCCACCAACGACGCCGCGGAGCGGGCCTTTCACCGCATCACCGACCGCACCGTCGGCTGTTCCGGGCAGACCACCGGCATGCATTTGGAAAGCGGCGTCACCGAGGTCTGGTCCTTCGACGGTGGGCCGCCGGGGCCCACCGACGCGGCCTGGACCAAGCAGCAAGCCGGCACCGATCGGCGTTGTTTCACCCAGACCCGGCTGCGCGAGAACGTGCTTTTGCAGGCCAAGGTCTGCCAATCGGGTAACGGCGGTCCGGCGGTGAACGTGCTGGCCGGAGCCATGGAGAACGCGCTCGGGCAGTAAACAGCCGGCTCAGGGGGAATATGTCGGACCCCTCTGGAAGATGGAACCTACGGCTATCGTGAGATAGCCGCGCGCAACCAGCGGCCCGCGACCAGGGTCCGGGCCCGGAGGGATTTGGAATATGGCGTTCGCCGTCGCGTCGCAGCTGGATGGCACGCGCCTCGCTGACGGGGAACTGGCCGGCTTGTCGGCCGCCGCGCAATACATCACCGACAGCTGCCTGTGCGACGGCCCGTTGGGCCGGGTCGGGCTGGAACTGGAAGCCCATTGCTACGACCCGGTCGCGCCGCACCGCCGGCCCGGGTGGGGCGAGATCATCGAGGTGATCGAGTCACTGCCGGCGATGCCGGGCGGCAGCGTGGTCACCGTCGAACCCGGTGGCGCCGTGGAACTTTCCGGCCCGCCCGCTGACGGCGTCGCAGCGGCCATCGCGGCGATGACACGCGACCAGGACGTGTTGCGGGCCGCTTTCGCCGCCGCCGGGCTGGGGCTGGTGCTGCTGGGCGCGGACCCGCTGCGACCCGCCAAGCGGATAAATCCGGGACCGCGCTACCGGGCGATGGAACAGTTTTTCGCCGCCACCGACACCGCCGTGGCCGGGGCGGCGATGATGACGTCGACGGCGTCGGTGCAAGTCAACGTCGATGCGGGCCCGCAGGCCGGGTGGGCGGCGCGGGTGCGGCTGGCGCACGCGCTCGGACCGGTCATGATCGCGATGGCCGCGAACTCTCCGATGTTGCGCGGAGAATTCTCCGGCTGGGTGTCCACCCGTCAACGGGTGTGGAGTCAACTCGATGCGGCGCGCTGTGGGCCCATCCTGACCGCCAGCGGCGACGATCCGGGCACCGACTGGGCGCGTTACGCGCTCAAGGCGCCGGTGATGTTGGTGCACATGCCCCCGGAAGGCGCCGCGGAGCCCGTGCGGCACTATGTGCCGTTCGCCGACTGGGCCGACGGCCGGGTGGTGCTCGGTGGACGCCGGCCGACCACGGCAGACCTGGAGTACCACCTCACGACGCTGTTCCCGCCGGTGCGGCCCCGACGTTGGCTGGAGATCCGCTATCTGGACAGCGTGCCCGACGCGATCTGGCCCGCGCTGGTCTACACCTTGGTGGCGCTGCTGGACGACCCGCAGTTGACGAGCATCGCGGCCGAGGCCGTCGAACCCGTCGCCACGGCCTGGGACACCGCGGCGCGGGTGGGGCTGGCCGATCGGCGGCTGCACGCCGCCGCCACGCGCTGCGTGACCGCCGCGGCCGAACGGGTGCCCCCTGCAATGACCGGCGCGATGGGCCGCCTGGTTCAGGCGGTCGAGCAGGGCCGCTGTCCCGCGGACGACTTCTGCGATCGGGTGATCAAACACGGCATTGCGCCGACCGTCAGCCAGTTAGCGCGAGGACAATCGTGACATCACGAGAAGCGTTGGCGGACGGCCTGATACGGGCACGCGAACGCACCCTGCGGCTGGTGGATTTCGACGACGCCGAGCTGCGCCGGCAGTACGACCCGTTGATGAGCCCGCTGGTGTGGGATCTCGCCCACATCGGCCAGCAGGAGGAGCTGTGGCTGCTTCGCGACGGCGACCCGAACCGGCCGGGGATGCTGCCGCCGGCGGTCGAGGGCCTCTACGACGCCTTCGTGCACTCCCGGGCCAGTAGAGCCGAATTGCCACTGCTGTCGCCCGATCAGGCCCGCGCGTACTGCAGCACGGTGCGCTCAGCGGCGCTGGATGCTCTCGACGCGCTGCCCGACGAGCCCGACGCCGTTTTCACATTCGGGATGGTGGTCAGCCACGAACACCAGCACCACGAAACCATGCTGCAAGCGCTGAACCTGCGCACCGGCTCGCCGTTGCTGTCGTCGGGTACAGCGCTGCCGCCCGGGCGTCCCGGCGTCGCGGGGACGTCGGTGCTGGTTCCCGAGGGCCCGTTCGTGCTGGGCGTCGACGCCGCGACCGAACCGTTTGCGTTGGACAACGAACGTCCCGCCCACGTCGTCGACGTGCCGGCGTTCCGCATCGGGCGGGTACCGGTCACCAACGGCGAGTGGCGGCAGTTCATCGACGACGGCGGCTACGACGAGCCGCGGTGGTGGTCGGCGCGCGGCTGGGAGCACCGCCAGCGCGCCAGACTGACCGCGCCGCAATTCTGGAGCGCCGATCAGAAAACCCGGACCCGGTTCGGCCACGTCGAAGACATCCCGCCCGACGAACCGGTCCAGCATGTCAGCTATTTCGAAGCGGAGGCCTACGCAAAGTGGGCTGGGGCGCGGCTACCCACCGAAGTCGAGTGGGAGAAGGCGTGCGCGTGGGATCCGGCCGCGGGCGCCCGGCGCCGTTACCCCTGGGGCGACGAGGAGCCGTCAGCCACGCACGCCAACCTCGGTGGCGCGGCGCTGCGTCCCGCGCCCGTCGGCGCGTACCCGGACGGGGTGTCGGCCTACGGCGTCGAGCAGATGCTCGGTGATGTCTGGGAGTGGACCAGCTCGGAGCTGCGGCCGTGGCCGGGATTCACCCCGATGATCTACCAGCGCTATTCGCAGCCGTTCTTCTTCGGTGACTACAAAGTGCTGCGCGGCGGATCGTGGGCGGTCGAGGCCGGCATCCTGCGGCCGAGCTTCCGCAACTGGGATCACCCGTATCGTCGCCAGATCTTCTGCGGCGTCCGGCTGGCCTGGGACGCCTGATGTGCCGGCACTTGGGATGGCTCGGCCGCGACGTCACGGTCTCGTCGCTGGTGCTCGATCCGCCATACGGCCTGCGGACTCAGTCCTACGCGCCGCGGCGGCAAAAGCATGGGTTGCTCAACGCCGACGGTTGGGGCGTGGGCTTTTTCGACGGCGATGAGATTCGGCGGTGGCGCAGCGCAGCACCGCTGTGGGGAGACGTGTCGTTCACCTCGGTGGCGCCCGCACTGCGCAGTCACTGCGTGCTGGCGGCGGTGCGTTCGGCGACGGTGGGCATGCCGATCGAAGTGAGCGCGACGGCGCCTTTCACCGACGGCCGGTGGCTGCTCTCGCACAACGGCATCGTCGACCGGCGCATTATGCCGGTCACGTCGTCCGCCGAATCAATTTGTGACAGCGCCATTCTCGCCGACCTGATCTTTGCCCGCGGCCTTGATGCGCTGGGCGACGTAATCGCCGAACTCGGCACCGCTGACCCGCATGCCCGGTTGAATATACTGGCCGGCAACGGCTCACGGCTGTTGGCCACCACCTGGGGTGACACCTTGTCGGTGCTGCGCCGCGAGGATGGTGTGGTGGTGGCCAGCGAGCCGTACGACGACGACCCCGATTGGGAAGACGTTCCGGACTGCCATCTCGTCGAGGTCACCGCGGACGGCGTCACCCTGACCGCACTGGGAGGAAAACGATGACGCTGTCCCTGTCGAACCATCTGAGCGCGGACTCCGCTTATCAGGCGCTGCGGCGTGATGTGTTCGACGGCCTGCGGAGCTTCCCGAAGACATTGCCGCCCAAGTGGTTTTACGACTCGATAGGCAGCGAGCTGTTCGACCAGATAACCCGGCTACCGGAGTATTACCCGACCCGCGCCGAAGCGCAGATCCTGCGTGCCCGGTCGGCTGAGATCGCTTCGGCCGCCGAGGCGGACACCTTGGTCGAACTTGGCAGCGGAACGTCGGAGAAGACCAGGTTGCTGCTGGAGGCACTGCAGGCCGCCGGGTCATTGCGCAGATTCGTGCCGTTCGACGTCGACGCCAGCATGCTGTCCTCGGCGGCGACCGCTATCAAGCGTGACTATCCGGATATCGAAATCGCAGCGGTGTGCGGCGATTTCGAGGAACACCTGGCCGAGATCCCCGGGGGCGGTCGGCGGCTGTTCGTGTTCTTGGGATCGACCATCGGCAACCTGACGCCGGGTCCGCGTGCCGACTTTTTGGCGTCGCTGGCCGCGGTGATGCAGCCCGATGACAGCCTGTTGCTGGGCACCGACCTGGTCAAGGACACCGGCCGGTTGGTGCGCGCCTACGACGACGCCGCCGGAGTCACCGCCCGGTTCAACCGCAATGTGCTCGCGGTGATCAACCGGGAACTCGACGCCGATTTCGACATCGACGCCTACGTGCACGTGGCCCGGTGGAATGCCGACGCGGAGCGCATGGAGATGTGGCTGCGTGCCGAGAGCCCGCAGCGGGTGCGCATCGGTGCGCTCGAACTGACCGTCGAGTTCACCGCCGGCGAAGAGATGCTCACCGAGGTGTCGTGCAAGTTCCGGGCCGAGGCGGTGGCCGCTGAGCTCGCCGAGGTGGGGCTGCGGCGCACTCAATGGTGGACCGACGACGCCGGCGATTTCGGCTTGTCGCTTGCCGTCAAGTGACTTCGTTGACCGAGAGCTGGCGGGCGGCGCGTCCGATGGTGGCCGGGCTGCACCTGGACAGCGCGGCCTGTTCGCGGCAGAGCTTCGCCGCGCTTGACGCCGCCGCCCGACACGCGCGGCACGAGGCCGAAGTCGGCGGTTACGTCGCGGCGGAGGCCGCCGCACCGGCGCTGGATGCCGGTCGAGCCGCGGTTGCTGAGCTGTTCGGTATGCCCGGCGCCGAGGTGGTGTTCACCACCGGATCCCTGCACGCATTGGATCTGCTGCTGGGCAGTTGGCCGCCCGGCGGTCGCACGCTGGCGTGCCTGCCCGGCGAATACGGGCCCAACTTGGCGGTGATGGCCGCGCATGGTTTCGCCCGCCGACCGCTGCCCGTCGACGGCGATGGCAGGGTCGCGGTCGACGAAGCCGCGGTGGGGCTGGCGACCGACCCGCCCGACCTGGTGCACCTGACCGCAGTGGCCAGCCACCGCGGGGTGGTGCAGCCGCTCGCCGAGATGACCCAGCTCTGCCGTGAACTCCGATTGCCGTTGGTCGTCGACGCTGCCCAGGCGCTCGGTCACGTGGATTGCGCGGTGGGCGCCGACGCGGCCTATGCGTCGTCGCGCAAGTGGATCGCCGGCCCGCGCGGTGTCGGGGTTCTTGCGGTGCGTGCCGAGCTCATGCAGCGGCTGGTGCCGCGGCTGCCGCCACCGGATTGGGTGTCGTCGCTTCCGGTGGCTGCGCGACTCGAACTCGGCGAAGCCAATATCGCGGCGCGAGTGGGTTTTTCGGTCGCGCTGGGCGAGCATATGGCCGCCGGGCCGGCGGCGGTGCGGGATCGTCTCGCCGAAGTGGGCCGGATGACCCGCGTCGCGTTGGCCGATGTGCGGGGATGGCGGGTCGTCGAGCCACTCGACGAGCCGAGCGCGATCACAACGCTCGCCGCGGTGGACGGCTCCAATCCAGAAGTGGTGCGCGGCCGGCTGATTCGCGAACGCCAGATCGTCACCACTGCAGCCGGGGTGGAGCGGGCGCCGCTGGAGCTGACCGCACCCGTGCTGCGAATCTCCCCGCACGTCGACGCCACCAGCGAGGATCTGGCGATGTTCGCCGGGGCGCTGGCCGACGTGAGCTGATCGCTATTCCCAGGTGTGTACTGGCTCGTTGGCGTGCATGTGCTCGCAGTAGCGCCGGAGCATCTCGGCCAGCGCTTGGGGCCGGGTCATGCCGCCTTCCTGCAGCTTTCGTACCGTGGCCACCTGCCAGGTCGCCCCGTTGCGGCCGGATTTCGCGCGGCCCTCGATGATGCCGAGGAACCGGTCGCGGACTTCGGCGGTAGCTCCCCATCGCCGCAGGCCCTCGTCGGCCATCGGCAGCAACTGGCGTAACACCAGGTCGTCGATGGCCACCTGGCCCGCGCCGGGCCAATACAGGTTCGCGGCCATGCCGCTCTTCGCGGCCTCCAGGAAATTGGCATGGGCCGCAGCGAAACTCATTTTCGTCCACAGCGGACGATCCTCTTCCGACAGCGCGCGCAGCATGCCGTAGTAGAACGCCGAGTTGGCGATCATGTCGACGACGGTCGGTCCGGCCGGCAGCACCCGGTTCTCCACCCGCAGATGCGGCCGCCCGTTTACGACGTCATACACCGGGCGATTCCACCGGTAAACGGTGCCGTTGTGCAGCCGCAATTCCGACAGCTGCGGCGTGCGCCCAGCGGCGAGTTCGGCCATGGGATCCTCGTCGGACACCTCGGGCAACAACGACGGGAAGTACCGCACGTTTTCCTCGAACAGATCGAAGATCGATGTGATCCAGCGCTCCCCGAACCACACCCGTGGCCGCACTCCTTGAGCCTTGAGCTCGTCCGGCCGAGTGTCGGTGGCCTGTGCGAACAGTTCGATCCGGGTTTCTGCCCAGAGCTGATGACCGAAGAAGTACGGCGAGTTAGCTCCGAGTGCCAGCTGTGGGCCGGCCAGTACCTGGGCGGCATTCCAGTTGTTGGCGAAGTCAGCTGGGGACACTTGCAGGTGCAATTGCATGCTGGTGCAGGCCGATTCGGGTGCAATCGTCGCCGAGTTCAGGCTCAGCGGCTCAGGGCCGTCGATGTCGATCTGGATGTCCTCGCCGCGGGCGATGAAGATTGAGTCGTTGAGGGCCCGATACCGCGTCGAGTCGCTCATCCAACCCTCGTGCAAATGCTCGGGCATCAGGGTGGGAAGGATTCCGATCATCACGATGTGGGCGCCGTCGGTATGGGCCTTGGACTCCGCGGCGTTCAAACTCGCCCGCACCTCGGCTTCCAGCTCGATTGCGGTGCGGCCCGGTAATGCCCGGGGCGGGACATTGAATTCGATGTTGTACAAGCCTAATTCGGTCTGATAAGCGGGATCGGCGATCGCGGCCAGCACATGCTTGTTCGACATCGCCGGCTGGTAGTCGGCGTCGACCAGGTTGCACTCGATCTCCATCCCGGTGAGCGGGCGTTCGAATTCGAAGCTCGACTGGGCGAGCATCGTTTCGAACACGTCCAGACACAGCTGCACCTTGCGCCGGTAATCCTGCCGCTGCGCGTGGCTGTATCTGGTCCGCTTGACCTCCTCGCCCACAGTGCCAGGCTAGCCGCGAAAAGCCACCGCACGCTGCGGATGGCCACAATGTCGAATGCCCGAGTGCCCAGGTACGCCATCATGGATGACGTGGCTGAGTCGCCGGAGTTCATCGTCTCGATCGACCAGGGCACCACCAGTACCCGCTGCATCGTCTTCGACCACGGCGGCGCGGAGGTGGGCCGTCACCAGCTCGAGCACGAGCAGATCCTGCCGCAGGCCGGCTGGGTGGAGCACGACCCGGTCGAGATCTGGGAGCGCACCTCTTCGGTGCTGACCTCGGTGCTCAATCGGACCAACCTGGCGGCTAAAGGTATTGCCGCCCTGGGAATTACGAATCAGCGGGAAACCACGTTGGTGTGGAATCGGCATACCGGGCGTCCGTATTACAACGCGATCGTGTGGCAAGACACCCGCACCGACCGCATCGCCTCGGCGTTGGACCGGGACGGGCGCGGTGACGTGATCCGTCGTAAAGCCGGTCTGCTGCCGGCGACGTACTTCTCTGGGGGCAAGCTGCAGTGGATTCTGGACAATGTCGACGGGGTGCGCGAGGCCGCCGAACGCGGTGAGGCCGTGTTCGGCACCGCTGACACCTGGCTGTTGTGGAACCTCACCGGTGGTCCGCGTGGCGGCGTGCACCGCACCGACGTCACCAACGCCAGCCGGACCATGTTGATGAACCTGGAAACGTTGGACTGGGACGACGAGCTGTTGTCGCTGTTCAAAATCCCGCGCGCAATGCTGCCGACTATCGGGCCGTCGGCGTCTCCGCAGCCCCACGGGGTGACCTCAGGGGCCGGCCCGCTCGGCGGCGAGGTACCGATCACCGGAATCCTGGGTGACCAGCATGCGGCGATGGTGGGCCAGGTGTGCCTGGCTCCGGGCGACGCCAAGAACACCTACGGCACCGGCAATTTCCTGCTGCTCAACACCGGCGAAGAGATCGTGCGGTCGGCCCACGGGCTGCTGACTACGGTTTGCTATCAGTTCGGAGAGGCCAAACCCGTTTACGCCCTTGAGGGGTCGATTGCGGTTACCGGATCAGCGGTGCAGTGGCTGCGCGATCAGCTGGGCATCATCAGCGGCGCGGCGCAAAGCGAGGCACTTGCCCGTCAGGTCTCCGACAACGGCGGAGTGTATTTCGTGCCGGCGTTCTCCGGGCTGTTCGCACCGTACTGGCGATCGGATGCCCGCGGCGCGATCGTCGGGCTGTCGCGGTACAACACCAATGCGCACCTGGCGCGTGCGACTCTGGAGTCGATCTGCTACCAAAGCCGCGACGTGATCGAGGCAATGGCAGCCGATTCCGGTGTGCGCCTTGAGGTTTTGAAGGTCGACGGCGGCGTTACCGCCAACGAGTTATGCATGCAGATCCAGGCCGACGTGCTCGGTGTCGACGTGGTGCGCCCGGTGGTCGCCGAGACCACCGCGCTGGGGGCGGCATATGCAGCCGGGCTGGCGGTGGGGTTTTGGGCTGATCCCGACGAGCTGCGGGCCAATTGGCGCGAGGACAAGCGGTGGACGCCGAACTGGAGCGACGACGAACGCGCGGCGGGGTATGCCGGCTGGCGCAAAGCCGTCCAACGCACCCTGGACTGGGTCGACGTGTCCTGATCCCCCGCCGCCCAACTGGCTACTCGTCCTCGCTGAGAACCGTGTAGATCTCGCGGCGCGCATTGTTGACGATCTCGATGATGCGCTGCTGCTGCTCGGCCGTCGCCGCGTGCGCGGATTGCGCCACGGCACCGAACAGTTGGCCGAGGGCGGTCCGCAGGTTGATGTGCGCTGGGTCGACGCCGTCGGCGATCTCGTCCCATGGCGGAGTCTGGACCTTTTCAGCGGCGGCCCGACCCTCCTCGGTCAGCTCGAAAAGTCGCTTGCTGCCCTCGGTTTCAGAACCGACGATCAGGCCTTCGTCCACGAGCAGTTGCAGGGTCGGATACACCGAGCCGGGGCTGGGACGCCACAGGTCTTGGCTGCGTTCGGCGATCTGCTGGATCATTTCGTAACCGTGCATCGCTCGCTCGGCCAGCAGGACCAGGATCGCCGCGCGTACGTCGCCGCGACGCCCACGCCGACCGGGACCGCCGCGCCGCCCACCGCGCGGGCCGGGGCCGAACCCGAAGCCGAACCCGCCGGGTCCAAAACCTCGACCGAATCCGAACCCCGGCCCGAACGGTCCATCAAACGGCCCGGTGCGACCGGCGTCGTGGCCGCGGACATAGTTGCGGAACTCGCGGCGAGCCTGCCGGCGCTGCTCGTGCAGTGCGCGGCGGTCGACTGGGCCGAAGCCGAACCCATGCGGGCCGGCACCGCCGCCGAAGGGGGTCCCGAACGGGGGAAATGGTGCATCCATGCTGTGTCTCGTTTCTGGAAAGGCAGCGCCCGATGCGCTACCGATATGATTACGATATATCGAATAATATCGCGATGCAACGGCTGGCGTGTGCGCGCGGTTTCCCGTCGGAGCCACGTGGGTAGGTCTGCACGGATGAACGAGGCAAACGCAGGGAAGCTCGACACCGCAGCCGCACCGGCGGCCCCAAACGAGGCACCAGAAGGTGGGCGGCTGCGCGTCTGGGTGAACTGGGTGCTCGCGCTGTTGACGGTGCCCGCCGCGGCGGTGGTGCTGGTCTTCGCGCTCGGCGCTGTGATGAGCACGGCCGGCTGCAGCCCTGGGCAATGCCCCAACCTCGGGCCTGGCGGTATCAGCTTTGGGGTGTTGTTTTACGGCGCCCCGATCGTCGCCGCGCTGGCGATCGTGCTGTCGGTTTTCACCGCGCGGCGCCGCTGGGGGATTGCTGTCCCGCTATGCGCACTGGCGTTGCTGGTCGCCGACATCGTCATCGTCGCCGTCACGGTGGTGCAATAACTCACCGCGGCGGTGTGAAACCGCCTGTCGGCGGCCATGATTGCGGCGGCTGAGGCCAGGGTTGCGGGGGTGCTGCGGGAGGACCGGGAGGACGCAGCCGCGCGAGCTCGCGGCGGTGTCGCTCGGCGAGCACCGCGGCGAGCGCGAGATGCGGCGGAGTGCCCGGCGGGGGCGGCGGCGCCACATGAGCCAGCACGTCCGCAGCAATGCGACAGGCCATCTGATAGCGCAGGTGCGGCTCGAGTTGTGGTGCACGCGCGAGGAATTGGCGAGCCAGCTCAGCCTGTGCGCCGCTCAGCCCCGACAACTGCAGCGACGCCGCCCACCAACTCAGCGACGGCGGCATCGCCGGCGGCGGCGGAAGTCTGCCGCCGCGTTCGCTGATCACCACGGTACCGGCGAAGATGTCGCCGATCCGCTTACCTTTCGGCGACAGCAGGCTGCACAACACCGCCGGACTTCCCAGCAGCATCCAGATCTCGACAACTGCGGCCAGCGCGCGAAAAAGCGCTTGGCGGAACCGTTCTGGTCCACCGTCGTCGGACACCACCCGAAGGCCCATCACAATCTTGCCCAGCGAGCGGCCCCTGGTAGCGGTCTCCATGGCAACCGGATATCCGACCAACACCAGGACGGTGAAGATGATCAGGATGGCGGCGGTGATTGCTTCGTCGAACTGCTCGAGGGTGGCCGCCCACAACATCAGGCCCAGCAAGTAACCGATGACGGTCACCGCGATGTCGATCACCGCCCCGACCGCGCGTACCGGCAATTGCGCGATCTGCACATCGAGCACCACCGCGTCCCCGGTCACCACCTCCGCCATAGGGCAAACGCTACCTACTGGCGGCGACCCGCTGCACTCGGCTTCGCCGCTACGTACTGGCGGCCGCTACCCTTGGCGCTTGTGGACGTCGACGCGTTCCTGCTCGCGCATCGTGACAGCTGGAAGCGGCTCGACTATTTGGTGAAGCGCCGCCGTCGACTCACCGGTGCCGAGATTGACGAACTGGTCGACCTGTACCAGCGGGTGTCCACGCATCTGTCGATGCTGCGCTCTGCGTCATCGGATGCGGTGCTGATCGGCCGGCTCTCGACACTGGTGGCGCGGGCCCGCGCCGCCGTCACCGGCGCCCACGCTCCGTTGAGCAACGAGTTCACCCGGTTTTGGACGGTCTCCTTCCCGGTGGTGGCCTACCGTGCCTGGCGGTGGTGGCTCGCGACGGCCCTGGTGTTCTTCGCGGTGGTGATCGCGATCGCAATGTGGGTCGCGGGCAATCCGGAGGTCCAGGCCAGCATCGGAACACCAAGCGAGATCGACGAATTGGTCAACCACGACTTCGCCTCGTACTACAGCGAGCATCCGGCGGGGGCGTTCGCGCTGCAGGTGTGGTTGAACAACGCCTGGGTGGCCACTCAGTGCATCGCGTTCGCCGTCGTATTGGGATTGCCGATCCCGTTGGTGCTGTTTCAAAACGCTGCCAACCTCGGAGGGGTCGCGGGCCTCATGTGGCAGGCGGGCAAGGGCGACATCCTCTTGGGATTGCTGATCCCACACGGCCTGCTGGAATTGACTGCGGTGTTTTTGGCCGCTGCGACCGGCATGCGGCTGGGGTGGTCGGTGATCGCGCCCGGCCACCGACCGCGCGGTCAGGTTCTCGCTGAGCAGGGCCGCGCCGTCGTCGCGGTTGTCATCGGGCTGGTGGTGGTTTTACTCGTGTCGGGCGCGATCGAGGCACTGGTGACTCCGTCCCCGTTGCCGACTTTCCTGCGGATCGGGATCGGAATCGCCGCCGAGGCCGCATTTTTGACCTATGTAATCCATTTCGGCCGGCGGGCGGCCCGTGCCGGCGAGACCGGCGACATCGCCGACGCGCCCGACGTGGTGCCCACCGGCTGATGACGGCCAAAATCTCAGAGCTGGCCGGCGGCCTTCATCGCCAAATAGCAGTCCGCCAGCGCCGGGCCGAGATCAGCGGGCGCTGCGTCGACCACCTCCACCCCGAGCTGGCGCAGCCGCGAGGCGATCGCCCGCCGGTCGTTACGGGACCGTTCGGCCGCCGCCGCGTCGTACACGGCGGGGGCGTCGCTGCGCCCGGTGGCCAGTTGATCGACCCGCGGGTCGGCGACAGCGGCGATGATCACCTTGTGTCTGCCGCACAGCTGGGGCAGTACCGGCAGCAGGCCTTCGTCGAGTGCAGCCGCATTCAGGTCGGTCAGCAGCACTACCAGCGCCCGTTGCCGGACCCGCTGGAAAATGGTGGAAACCATCGCCGCGGAATCGGATTCGATGAGCGCCGGCTGTAACGGCGCCATCGCGTCGACGAGCTGGGCCAGTACCTCCGTCCGCGCCGCGCCGAACACGGCGGCGCGGGTCACCCGGTCGTGGGCGAGGAAATCGACGTGATCACCGGCGCGGCTGGCCAGCGCCGCAAGCAGCAGCGCGGCATCCATCGACCAATCCAGCCGGGGCCAGCCGTTGGGGTCGCCGGCTGTCGGGTCCACGCCCACGCGGCCGGCCGCCGTGCGCCCGGTGTCGAGGACGAGGACGACGCGACGGTCACGTTCCGGACGCCAGGTCCGGACCACGACGTCGGCGCGCCGAGCGGTGGCGCGCCAGTCGATTGAGCGAACGTCGTCGCCGACGACATATTCTCGCAGCGAGTCGAATTCGGTGCCCTGGCCGCGGGTCAACGTTGGTAGCAGGCCGTCGATCTCACGCAGCCTGGCAAGTCGCGACGGCAGGTGTTTGCGCGACAAGAACGGCGGCAGCACCCGCACCTGTCCGGCAACCGGAGCAGAACTCTGGCGCCCGGCAATGCCCAGCGGCCCGATCGATCGCGCGGTCACCGACGCCGACCGGTGATCACCGCGGCGGACCGGCCGAAGCGAGGTTTCCACCCGCTGCGTGCTCCCGGCAGCGATGTCGACGGTGTGCAGGCTCGGTTGGGCGCGCATGCTCGGCGGCCAGGCATCGCGCACCTGCCCGCGAAACCGGCGGCGGCCGTTATTGTGAATCAGCAGAACGGCGTTCGCCGACTCGCCCAGCCGCATCGAAGGATTGGGCCCGCGGCTGAAGCGCAATGCGCGAGTGCTGGCGGCCAGCCCGGCGTCGAGGAGGATCACCGCCGCGAGCGCCACCATCAGCACGACGAAAGCTGTTGCCGGCCACGGCGATACCGTGATAGGAAAAACGCAAGCCAACGCGGCGAGACCGGCGCGCCTGGTCAGGATCACTAGCGTGGCACCGGAACCGACGCCAGTATTCCGTCGAGCACACCGTCGGCGGTGACGCCTTCCAGTTCGGCTTCTGGACGCATCATCACGCGGTGGCGCAGCGTCGCTCGGGCCATGGCCTTCACGTCGTCGGGCGTGACATAGTTTCGCCCGGACAGCCACGCCCATGACCGCGCCGTAGCCAGCAGCGCCGTCGCACCGCGAGGCGAAACCCCGAGCTGCAGTGCCGGCGAGTGGCGGGTAGCAGCCACCACGTCGACGATGTAGCCGAGGATCTCGTCGGCGACCAGGACCTGCTGGACGGCGTCGCGCCCGGCGGCCAACTCGTCCGGGCCGGCCACCGGCTCGATTGCCGACAGGTCGCGGGGATCGAATCCGTGCGCGTGCTGGCCGAGAATGGAGATCTCCGCGTCACGTGGCGGCAGCGGCACGGTCAATTTGAGCAAGAACCGGTCGAGCTGAGCCTCGGGCAGCTGGTAAGTGCCCTCGTATTCGATCGGGTTCTGGGTTGCTGCAACGATGAACGGATCGGGCAGCGGCCGCGGTTCGCCTTCCACACTGACTTGCCGCTCTTCCATTGCCTCCAGCAACGCGGCCTGGGTCTTGGGTGGTGTGCGGTTGATCTCGTCGGCGAGCATCAGATTGGTGAACACCGGACCGGGCCTGAAGACGAACGCCGCGGTGCGGGCGTCGTAAACCAGCGAGCCGGTGACGTCGCCGGGCATCAGGTCCGGAGTGAACTGCACTCGTTTGAAATCCAGCTGCAATGCTGCTGCCATTGCGCGCACCAGCAGCGTCTTCGCCACGCCCGGAACACCTTCCAGTAGCACATGGCCGCGACACAGCAAGGCGATAACCAGGCCGCTGACAACCGCTTCCTGCCCGACGACGGCTTTGGCGATTTCGGTTCGCAACGCCAGCAATGCATGACGTGCCGATTCCGCCGCCGGCGGCTGAGCTGGGGCGGGGGCCGACTGAGTCATGAGTAATTGATCCGCCTTTCGATATCGTCGAGAGCACGGGCCAGGTGCACCAGGTCAGTGTCGGTAGCCGGTGGCGGTCCGAAGAGCGTATGCCACACCGTATCCGGGTGTGAGCCGCTGCGCTGTGCAACGGCGTTTGCGACCGGCGCGTCTGGGCTGGGAGTGGCCAATCCCAGCCGCGGGAGTAGTCGTTGCAGAGTCGCGGTGCGCAACGCCTGCGCGGCGCGATCGCGGGCCCGCCGGGACCGATAGAGCCGTCCGCGGCCCTCCACCGTCTCCGACGCGCGCACAACCACGTGCAGCTCTTCGGCGACCAGTGGGCCCATTCGCCGGCCCTTCCAGAGCGCGAACAGGAACACCGCCAGCACTAGCTGCCAGACCATCCAGGTAACGTTATCCGGGATCAGACCCAAAAGCGTTGTCTTCGAGGATGTGTGTCCCTCGACTCGCTGTGGTGCGTACCAGATCAGACGAGCGCGGGCACCGGCGAGGTTCATCGCCAGTGCGGCATTACCTGCCCGCAGTAGGCCACCGTTGGACATGAAGTCGGTGCTGCCGACCAGGGTGACGGTGCGGTCGCCGTCGCGGTAGCGGATGAGTGCCCCGCCATAACAGCTGATGATCTCGCGGCTGCCAATCGCGCGGTAGGTGTCGGTCGGCCCGAATTGCACTGATCCGGCCCGATTCGCTTCGCGCAATGCGCAATTGGGTTGACTGTCTGGCGTGCTGGCAGCACTGATGCGGATCTGGGGAGCCAGCACAGCCCGCGCTCGCGACGTCGGCTCTACCAGAAGCCGGTCGCCCGGAAGCTCTGCCAGCCGGTGCAGCAGCTCGGGGTCGGCGATGCGTTGGCTCTGCGCGATCAGCAGCAAAGACTGGGCATCCATTGCCTTTTCGACGTCGGCAACGGTGCGGGCGACGACGACGTCGACACCGTGACTGCGCAGCAGCGCGACCAACGCGTGTGCGCCGCCGGGGTTGGTGGACGCCGGGTCCATCTGGCCTCCGGGCCGTGGCGCAGTCAGGTAGGCGCTCACGGCAGCCACGGCGCAAATGGCGACCAGGCACAGCAGGACCCAACGCCACGAGCGCAAGCGTCCCGCCCCTCGGGTTGCCGGCATTGTCGCTGTCATCGGATCGGCACCCGCGCGTCGGCCCGCAGCTGGTCGTCGAGGTCGGCGATCAGCTGATAGGCCTCCGATGTTCCGGGCCGCTCACCGTAGGTGACGTCGTTGAAAGCTGTTGCGGCCTGCGTGAACTGCGATGCGACATGCGGTATGCGCGCGCCGGCGTCACGAGCCAGTTCGTTGGCGGTGCGGCCTGGAGATGGGTTGAGAACCGCGGTCTCCTCCAGCCCGCGCGCGATGGCCCGTAGTCGATGCCGGATTGCAGCTGTCCAATTGCCCTCGGCCGCAAAACGTTCTGCAGCAGCGCGGTGCGCGGCAGCGCTGAGTTGGCTACCCCCGAAGAGCTGGTAATCGGCACCGCGGCGGGTGCGCATGGTGCGTCGCGCGATGCGAATGGCGACAACCACGGCGACCGCCAGCAGGGTGAGTAGCACGGCGATGGTGAACCACCCGCCGGGCAACGAGGATCCTTTCTCGACGATGCGGTAGATCAGCTCGTCGAGCCAGTCATGGAAGCGTTGCGCCGGGGACGCTTTGGGATAGATCGGTTTGGTGAGCTCACGCTGTGCGGCCTCGTGTGCGGCATCGCGGTCAATGTCGAGAGCAGGCATCGGCAACCAACCTCACATCGGCCGGGTCAGCCACAGGTTGTCGGTGGACGCGGTCGCCGCCGGACCGCCGGCGGCCCCGGTCTGCAGGATCAGATCGAATGCCTCGGCGCGGATCCGGCGGTCGGTGTAGAGCAGGACGACGACTCCGGCGCTGAACGGAGCGGTGATGATTCGGCCGATCACCGAGCCGACGGCACTGATCGTGAGACTGAGCAGGACGCTGCCGCTGCTCAGTCCGACCAGTAACTGGCCTGCGAAGTTGAATGGTGCGGCGACGGTGCCTGACACCAGGGTCACCACGAAACCGGTCAGCAGCCGAATCCCGAGTACGCGCCAGAAACTGTTGCGCACCAATGCAAACGACCTGGTGATGGCGTCGACAACGGGCAGCCGCTCGAGCACGATAAGCACGGGCGCGAACGACAGTACGGTGTAGAGGTAGACCACGAGTGCGATCACGGCCAGTACCAACGGGAACCCGAAAACGAATGCGGCAGCGGCATTACCGACTGCGCCGACTACAGCGATGACCACTGCCACACCGGCGAAAAGCAGTATCGCTCCGCCGGCTTCCAACGCGGCCAGGCCGATCAACGCCAACAGCCGCCCGCTGATTCTGGACCAGGCTTCGCCGATTGTGATCGTCGAACCGAACACTGCCCGTCCGACGACAACGGTGAGCATGCCGCTGAGCAGGATTCCGGCCAGCCAACTGACCAGGCCACCAGCCCCCAGCGAAACCATCCAGGTGGTTACCTCGTAGCCGGTCACTTCGTCAGGCGAACCGGTTTGCAGCTGGTTCGCGGCGGAGAACGGACCAGCCGACGCCGCCAGCGCGATCAGCTGGACTGTCACGACAATGATGGCGGTGAGTCCCAAGGTCGCTTTGGGATTGGCGCGGATGTATCCGACGGCGCCGTTGTAGATGTCGCTGAGACTCAATGGCCGCAGCGGAATGATGCCCGGCTTGAACGTCCCGGGCCCGAGCTGTTGCCCGAAGCCGCCAGGCGGACCGTAACCAGGGGGTGGCCCGTAACCCGGGGGTGGCCCGTAACCCGGGGCTGGCCCGTAACCCGGGGCTGGCCCGTAGCCCGGGGGCGGTCCGTAGCCCGGTGGTGGCCCGTAGCCCGGTGGTGGCCCGTAGCCCGGGGGCGGTCCATAGCCCGGGGGCGGTCCGTAGCCCGGGGGCGATCCGTAGCCGGGCGGCGGGTAGCCCGCTCCCGGGTAACCGGGCGGTCCATAGCCGGGGGGCGGATAGCCCGGGTAATCCGGGTAGTCCTGTGGCGGCATGCTCACGACACGGGCACCAAAGCGCCGCCCCCGAAGTCGGTCACTAGCGCTGCTCCGCCTATTCGTGGCGCATCGCCGGCAGCGCAGATCATGGCTCCATCCTTACGGCGATCCGGCCATTTCTCAACGTGCCACGGGTTGTCGTAGGCGTCCCTGAACTCCGGCGGCTCGCGTAGCGTCTGGGCCATGGCTGAACTGAAGGCCCGGCTGCGGGCAGATCTGACCGAGGCGATGAGGTCGCAGGACAAGTTGCGCACCGCGACGCTGCGGATGGTGCTGGCCGCGATCCAAACCGAAGAAGTATCCGGGAAGCAGTCGCGCGAACTCACTGACGACGAGCTGATCAAGGTGCTGGCCAGGGAGTCCCGCAAGCGGGCCGAGGCGGCCGAGGTCTACACGCAAAACGGTCGCGGTGAGCTGGCCGCCCAGGAGCACGCCGAGGCACGCGTGATCGACGAGTACCTGCCGCCCCCGCTCAACGAGGGTGAGCTCGCCGACGTCGTCGACACCGCCATCGCGCAGGTGGCCGAGCAATTGGGGGAGCGGCCTGGCATGAAACAGATGGGGATGGTGATGAAGGCGGCCACCGCCATTGCCGCCGGCAAGGCCGACGGATCGCGGCTGGCCGCGGCGGTGAAGGACCGGCTCTAGACTCGGCCGCCGCCCGCCGCGTCCGGTGCCGGCGCGCGTGCGATCGCAGCTCGGCCGTTTGCCCTGGCTGCTCAGGGGTACCCGAATGCTATGACGCGGTTTGGCTACACCCTGATGACCGAGCAGAACGGCCCCAAAGACCTTGTCCAATACGCGATTTCAGCTGAACGGACAGGTTTCGACTTTGAAGTCTGCAGCGACCACTTCTCGCCTTGGTTGGCATCGCAGGGACATGCTCCCAACGCCTGGGCGGTACTGGGAGCGGTAGCTCACGCCACCGACCGGGTGGATCTGTACTCCTACGTCACCTGCCCGACGATGCGCTATCACCCCGCCGTCGTCGCACAGCAGGCTGCCACCGTGCAAATCCTCGCCGACGGGCGGTTCATCCTGGGCCTGGGCAGCGGGGAAAACCTCAACGAGCACGTGATCGGACGAGGCTGGCCGGCGGTCAAGCAACGTCACGACATGCTTTGCGAGGCCATTGAGATCATCCGCGCACTGTTCGGCGGCGGCCTGGTCGATTGGCACGGCCATTACTACCAAGTGGATTCGGCCCGGCTCTGGGACCTGCCAGAGGACCCGGTCGGCATCGCCGTGTCGATGACCGGTCCACGGTCCATCGCCCGGTTCGCCACCCTCGCCGACCACCTGGTCGCGGTCGAACCTAACGGAGACCTGGTTCACGAGTGGCACGCCGCGCGCCAGGCCACCGGCATGGCCGGGGGCGGCCGGGTGATCGGGCAGGTTCCGATCTGCTGGGACCCCGACCGCGACGCGGCAGTGCAACGCGCCCACGATCAATTCCGCTGGTTCGGCGGCGGCTGGCACGTCAACGCCAACTTGCCGACGACGGCGGGTTTCGCGGCTGCCACGCAGTTCGTCCGCCCCAATGACGTGGCCGACAGCATCCCGTGCGGACCGGACCTGGACCAGATCGTCGACGCGGTACGTCCGTTTTGGGAGTCGGGGTTCACCGACGTCGCGCTGATCCAAATCGGCGGCGAGGCACAAGACCTGTTTTTCAAGGAGGCGGCCGAGCCGCTGCTGGATGCGCTGCGCGCCGCGGCCGGCAAGGGAGATGGCGATGACTAATCCGTCGTTCATGAACACCAAGACTGCGCTGGTGAAGGGGCTGGGCGGGGCAAGCCTGGGCCTGGGGCTAAGCGAAATGCTCGCGCCCGAGAAAGTCGCGGCGCTGACCGGCGTCGACGCCAACGGCCGAACCCGGCCGGTGATCCGGGCGTTGGGCTTGCGTGAATGCGGCCATGCCGCGGCGCTGCTGTTCGGGCCGAGCAAATTGGTGTGGACGCGAGTGGCCGGCGACGCCCTTGACTTGGCTCTGCTGGGTATCGGAGCGACCAACCAAGACCGGCAGCGACGCCGCCGCACCGCCGTGTCGGCCGCCGCGCTGGTGGGCATCGCTGCGGCCGATCTCTACGCGCCGCTTCGCAGCACCAGAAACGGTGGCCGACACGCTGACGGAACACCTCACCGCACGGTTCGAGCGGCCGTCACGGTGCGCAAGTCTGCCGAGGAGGTCTACCGGTTCTGGCGCGACCTGGAAAACCTGCCATCGTTCATGCATCACCTGAAGTCGGTGACCGTCGAAGCCGACGGTCGCACGCGTTGGGTGGCCACCGCACCGGCCGGGCAGTCCGTCCAGTGGGAGGCGCAGATCACCGCCGACGAGCCAGGCGAGCGCATCGCCTGGCAATCGCTACCCGGGTCGACGATCGAGAACGGCGGCAGCGTGGAGTTCAAAGCCGCGCCGGGTGGGCGCGGCACCGAGGTGCGGGTGGTGATCAGCTACCGCCTGCCGGGCGGGGCGCTGGGCAAAGCGGTCGGGACGCTGTTCGGCGAATCGGCCGACCAGCAAGTCAACGACGATCTTCGCCGATTCAAACAACTGCTGGAGACCGGCGAAGTCATGCGCTCGGACGGCTCGCCGGAGGGGACTGCCGCGAGCCGGCAGATGCATCAGCACTCAGCGCAGCCGAAGGGACACAACCGATGAAGGCCACCGTGTGGGCCGGTCGCAACAGCGTGGAGGTGCAGTCGGTTCCCGACCCGAAGATCCTCAACGACCGCGACGCTATCGTGCAGGTCACCTCGACCGCGATCTGCGGCTCCGATCTGCACATCTACGACGGCTACATCCCGACCGTCAAACACGGCGACATCCTCGGACACGAATTCATGGGTGAGGTTGTCGAAGTGGGCAAGGGTGTAACGAATCTCAAAGCCGGTGACCGGGTCGTCGTGCCGTTCCCGATCGCCTGCGGCGCCTGTTGGGCATGCGAAAACGAGTTGTACTCGCTGTGCGAGAACTCCAATCCCAACGCCGGAATTCCGGAGAAGTTGATGGGCCATTCGCCGGCCGGACTGTTCGGCTATTCGCACATGCTGGGTGGATTCGCCGGCGGGCAAGCCGAATACGCGAGGGTGCCATTTGCCGACGTGGGACCGCTGAAGATCGACGACGATCTCACCGACGAACAGGTGCTGTTTCTCTCCGACATCTTGCCGACCGGGTACATGGGCGCCGAAATGTGTGGTATCCAGCCGGGCGATATTGTCGCGGTCTGGGGTGCCGGCCCGGTAGGGCTGTTCGCGATCATCAGCGCCTATCTGCTCGGCGCGTCGAAAGTCATTGCTATCGACCGCGTTCCGTATCGTCTTGCGCTGGCCGCCGAGAAAGGCGCGATACCGGTCAACTTCGGCGAGCAGTCGGTGCTTGAGACGTTGCGGGACATCACCGCGGGCCGCGGTCCCGACCACTGCATCGACGCGGTCGGTATGGAGGCCCGCAACGGGTCGACCGTCGTCGACGCCTACGACCGGGTGAAGCAGGCGGCACGGCTGGAAACCGAACGGCCCCACGCACTTCGAGAAGCCGTACTGAGTTGTCGCAACGGCGGAACCATCTCAGTCATCGGCGTGTACGGCGGTTTAATGGACAAGTTTCCGATCGGCGCGGTCATGAATCGGTCGTTGACCATCAAGACCGGTCAGTGTCACGTGCAGCGATACATGCGCCCACTGCTGGAGAGGATCCGCAACGGTGAGATAGATCCCACATTCCTGATCACTCACCGGCTTTCACTCGAGGAAGCACCGCACGGCTACGAGATCTTCAAGCACAAACAGGACAACTGCACGAAAGTTGTTTTGAAACCCTAGTGACCCATCTGGAGGGAAATCATGTCGCATCACGATTTGCAGGGCAAGACAGTCGCCATCCTCGCCGCTGACGGCGTCGAGAAGGTGGAATTGGAACAGCCGCGAGCCGCAGTACAAGAGGCGGGTGGGCAGGTCCAGGTGGTGTCGCTCAAGCCCGGCGAAATCCAGGCGCGTAACCATGATTTGGAGCCGGCCGGGACTTTTCCGGTGGACCGAACGGTGTCGGACGTATCGGTGGACGATTTCGACGCGCTGGTGCTGCCCGGCGGTACGGTCAACCCGGACAAGCTGCGGATGGACGATTCGGCGGTCTCGTTCGTGCGCGACTTCGTCAATTCGGGAAAGCCGGTGGCCGCCATTTGTCACGGACCGTGGACGCTGGTTGAGGCCGGCGTCGTTGGCGGACGAACGGTTACCTCATATCCGAGCATCCGCACCGATTTGCGTAATGCGGGCGCCAACGTGGTCGACGAGGAAGTCGTGGTGGACGGGAATTTGATCTCGAGCCGCTCGCCGCGGGATCTGCCCGCATTCTGCTCGACCATCGTCGAAAAGCTCGCACACGCGCGGGCCAGCGCCTGAACTGACAGTTTTAAATCGGTGGTTTGTGGGCATTAGTCACTCAAGTGCCGCGAACGTCGCGGCGACGTCTTGAGAGGCCCACGTGACGATTCCATACCTGGCGCCGGCCGTCACGGACTCGCCGGCCGCTGCGGGGGTATACCCACCGCAGCAAGATTCACAGTTGCTCGTCTACGCCATGGACACCACCGGTTTGGTGCCGGGAGCGCGGGTGCTGGACATCTGTACCGGCAGTGGATTCGTCGCGATCGCCGCCGCCGAATTGGGGGCAGGCAGCGTCACCGCGTTCGATGTTTGTCCGCGTGCCGTGCACTGTTCGCGGGGTAACGCGGTACATGCCGGCGTCGATGTCGACGTCCGGGAGGGATCGTGGACCCGCGCGCACGAATGCGGGCCGTTCGACCTCGTGGTGTGCAATCCACCGTATGTACCCACGCCGCCGCACGGCGACACGAAGGTCATCCCGCACACCGCGGGGCCATCGCGGGCCTGGAACGCAGGTGTCGACGGACGCCTGCTGCTGGATCCTTTGTGCCACGCGGTATTCGATTTGCTCGACGATGGCGGCTCGGCGTTGCTGGTGCACTCCGAGCTGGCCGGCACGGAAAAGTCCTTGTACGCGTTACGCAAATCCGGCCTACACGCGGAAGTCGTCGTCTCGCAAATCATTCCATTCGGTCCGGTGATGTCGGCGCGAGCCGGGTGGTTGGAAGAAATCGGCCTTATCCCGCACGGCCGTCGCACCGAAGAACTCATCGTCATCCGAGCGGACAAACGATGACCGAGCCGACCCGAGTGCAGATCATTCCAAACGGCCCCGTACTGATTCCGGGGCCGGTGCGCATCGAGATGCCCAATGGCCGCGTCGTCGAGTCCGACCGATTCACGGTGGCCGTCTGCACCTGCCGCCGCAGCAAAAACTACCCACTGTGCGACACCAGCCACCGGCGGTGTCGCCCTGCCCGCACGAAATCAGACCAGCGGGCGTCGTAGCGAGCTCTGGCCGGCCTTCCAGGCCTCCATCATGGCGTCGCCCAATCGGTCTTCGACCAGTGCGTGGGCGCGGATCCCGAATACCACGTCGGCCTCCAAGTGCGGCTCCCGGGCGACCAGATCGCCCACCACGTCGATGCGCACCACCTGTTCGTGTACGGCGTCCGCTTCGACATGCTCGCTATAGAACGCAATGCATTCCGCGGGTGCACCCATGCGCTGCAACGCCTCCACCAATCGGCGAGAGCCTGGTGGCGAGGTGATCTCCGTCGACGCGAAATGCCCGATGGCGGCGCCACGTAGCTGCCGGTGCAGACCGAACATCGACATCAAGTTCACCACCGCCAGCGACTGCGCCGGAACCGCGTCCAGGTAACCGAGGTACGTCGCATCCAAGCCTGCGGCCCACAACAAGTCGGCGAACATCTGCTGGTGGACTCGATGCCCGCGCCCGGCACCGAATTCGTCGAATTCGACGGCGACGAACGACGCCTTGGCCTGGCCGGTGAGCCGGGGGATCGCCCAGGCATGCGGGTCACCCTCCTTGAGGTGATACAGGGATCGGTGCACGAAGTACTCGCGCATCTGCTCCCAGGTCCCGTGGTCGCGCAGCCAGTAGGAAGGTCCGGTACCGTCGGCGGGTTCGATTGAGAGCGCGTGCATTTCGGCTGCCGCAGTGCGGTCGGGGTCGATCGGGCCGACTTCCCGGCGGATGCCGGCCAGAAAGGCCCGTTCCATTTGGCCGCGCAGGTGCAACAATCCCGGATTCCATTCCCAGGTCGGGTCGACACCCGCGAAGCCGCGGTAGTGCAGCTCGTAACACATGTACAGCGCCAGTTGCAGATCCAGCCCGTAGGGATCCGACTCGCGCACCGATGCCCCTATGCGCGTCAGCTGATCGCGCGGCGCAGGTTCGGTGAGGCTGCGCCGGACAGCCATGGACAGCGGGCCGTTGGCCGCCGGCAACGCAGGTTCCAGCGTGGTCTGTACTTGGGTCACGCCCTGGTTTACCCCAAATGAGGCAGAAGTAAAACAGTCTCTCTGCGATGTGGCGAAATTCCGACACATGTTGAATATCGCGACATTTGCGCAGAATACGGGCACATTTCGCCGGTTTCGACGACACCGATATCGCCGATGCCATTATCGATGCGGTGCCGAATCGGCAGACAGTTATTGCGAATTCGCTGTGCGCAGCCAATGGAAATGCCAGCATGCACGTGATGGTTGGACAACAGCAAACACCAGTTTGGTCGTTTGGCCCCGCACGTTAAGGAGCGACGATGACCTCAAGAAATCCCGGCGTGCTGACGAAAATAGCTGTAGCCGTCGCATTTCTCGGAATGGCTGGGTTGGGTTTTACACTTCCCGCGAACGCGACACCTGTATTTGCCGGCATGCCCGGTACGCTCGCCCCGCTCGATGATCCCGATCCCGGGATGCCCACCAACCCGAACGATCCCAGATGCGCGGGGATGCCTGACGTCGCCCCATGCCAGGGCGGCCCGTACGACAACAACACGATTCCCAACGGTCCGGCGGATCCCGCATGCATCAGCCAGCCCAACAACCCGATATGTGCGGGCGGCCCGTTTGCTCCGCCTGCGCCCGGGTCACCTTCGAGCCCACCCACCGGTCCGCTGGATCCCGCATGCGCCGGCATGCCGGGTAGCGCGGGGTGCGTGGGAAGCCCATTCGCTCCCCCGTCTTCTGCGCCGCCACCGCCCGCGTCCCCGGTCGACAACGCTGTGCCACCGGTCGCGCCACCGCCTGACAACGCTCCGCCCGCACCACCGATCGCGCCGCCGCCGCTCGACCCGGCTGGCGGCGGGATGCCCGATGGGCCGATCGGTGGCGGTATGCCTCCCGACATCGGTGGTGGGATGCCCGGCGACATCGGTGGCGGGATCGGTGGCGGCATGCCTGGCGACATCGGAGGCGGTATCGGTGGCGGCATCGGTGGCGGAATGCCCCACGACATCGGTGGCGGTATCGGTGGCGGGATGCCGCACATCGGCGGAGGCATGGGCCACATCTGACCCATTGCTTTAGGTGCGGCTCTAGTTGCGGTGCGGGATAAACTCCTGCGCTTTGACTTTGATGCCTTCCCTGATCAAACCGAATGCGTCCTCGTCGCCTTTGAGCACGGCAGTAGCAGCGGCCTTCATCTGGTCGAAGGTGGCGTGCGGCGGAACCGGCGGGATGTCGGGATCGCAGTGCACGTCGAGCACAGTGGGCCGATCGGCGGCCAGGGCCTGGTCCCACGCTGACGAGATTTGATCGGGATCAGTCAGTGTGGCCGAGGCCAGACCCAGGCTGGCCGCGAAACCGGCAAAGTCCACAGACGGAAGTGTCTGGGATTCAGGGAATTTCGGCGCACCGGCCATCGCCCGCATCTCCCACGTCACCTGGTTGAGGTCGTTGTTGTGCAAAACCGCGACGACCAGCCTCGGATCAGCCCATTCCTTCCAGTAGTGCGCAATGGTGATCAACTCGGCCATGCCGTTCATCTGCATTGCCCCGTCACCGGCGAACACGATCACCGGGCGGTCCGGGTTGGCGAATTTGCCGCCGATGCCGTAGGGCACACCCGGGCCCATGGTGGCGAGGTTGCCCGATAGCGAACCGCGCATTTCGCCGCGGAACTTCAATTGGCGCGCATACCAATTGGCGGCCGATCCCGAATCGGCCGTGACGATGGCGTTGTCGGGCAGTTTGGGCGACAACTCAGAGAACAGCCGCATCGGGTTGATCGGATCAGCCGACACGTTGGCTTCCATTTCCATGGTTTGCCACCAGCGCCGGACATTCTTTTCGATCTTTTCCCGCCAGGACCGGTCGGACTTGCGCTCGATCAGCGGGATCAGCGCCCGCAGCGTTGCCGCGGCGTCACCGACCAGATTCACCTCGTTCGGGTATCGCATGCCGATCAACGCGGGATCGATGTCGATTTGCACACCGCGGGCGTCGCCGAACCCTGGAAGGAACTGGGTGTAGGGGAAACTCGAACCGATCGTGAGCAGAGTGTCGCAATCACGCATCAGCTCATAGCTCGGCCGGGTGCCCAGCAACCCTATCGAGCCCGTCACCCACGGCAGTTCGTCGGACAATACGTCCTTGCCCAGCAACGGCTTAGCCACACCCGCGCCAAGCATATCGGCGATCTCGGTGACCTCCTCAACCGCTCCTTTGGCTCCGCACCCAACGAGCATCGCGACGCGTTCGCCCGCATTGAGCACGTCGGCGGCGCGCTGCAAACCTTCCGGGGAACCTTGCGTTCGCGGCCACTCGAAGCCGAGGCTGGACGGAACCATCTTGAATTCGTGAGTGGGCGGCGAGTACTCCAACTCCTGGACGTCGGCGGGAATGATGACCGCCGTCGGTGCGCGCCGGGCCAGCGCGGTGCGAATGGCGCGGTCGAGCACGTTGGGTAATTGCTCGGGCACCGTGACCATCTGGATGTAATCGCTGGCGACGTCCTTATAGAGGCTCATCAGGTCGACTTCTTGCTGGTAGGACCCGCCCATCGCGCTGCGGTTGGTCTGCCCCACGATCGCCAGCACCGGAACCCGGTCGAGCTTCGCGTCGTACAGTCCGTTCAGCAGGTGGATGGCCCCCGGCCCCGACGTCGCCGCGCATACCCCCAGCTTGTTGCTGAACTTCGCGTAGCCCACCGCTTCGAACGCGCACATCTCCTCGTGGCGGGCCTGCACAAACTTCGGTTTGTTATCGGCGCGCCCCCACGCTGCCAACAGGCCGTTGATCCCGTCACCCGCGTACGCGAAAACCTTCTCGACGTCCCAATCGCGCAGCCGTTCGAGCACAAAATCGGCAACCAACGTGCTCGCCATCGCACACCCCATTCCTGTCCGGATCAGTACCGGCAGGTGATTACCCAAGAGGCGGCGGTCTTAGACCCTTGAGTCAGGCTGGCGGGATTTAACCCGCGGCCTCTTCGGCCCGAACGAAGCGACCTGGGTGTTTGGGTGTGCTGACCGCGTCGAGTATTTAGAACTTCACTGCAAGGTCTTGGCGGGCTATACGGCGAACGCCCCAGAAGTAAGTAACAAAGGGCATGGTGCACCACAAGAGGTTCAGCACCACGAACTTGATCCACATCTCAACCGGACTGCTCATGCTTTGCAGATTGTTCGCAATCTCCACCCCGAAGTAGACCGCTGGCAGCGTGACCTCCACGATCATCCCGCCCATGATGAATGACAGTTGAGTGGTGGTGAACTGCTTGCCATTCCGGAAGAACTGCACCATCGCGTAGGCCTCGAAGAGGCCGACGAAGAAGGCAATCCATTCAAGGACGACAATGAGCGGGTCACCGTTTAAGTAGCGTGCGTCGCCTCCGAGCAGGATGGGCGCCCACATGTACGTCCACAGAGCGCCGCGCTGTACGCCGGCCCTGATTTGGTCGAACAGCAATAGCCACGGCAGCTCCCAGATGAAGCGTGGGATGAGAGCAATGAAGACCCACACGATCACCATCGCGCTCAGTCGCTCCGACTTCGTCCAGTCGCGACGGCCCGCCACCGGCAGCCAGGGCAGGGCAAGCGCCGTCAAGAAGCATCCAACGACGACAACCACCAATCCGGTGGAAGCGACGACATGGGAAACCCCGCCGTGAAATTCGAGAAACCAGAACACGACATGAATGGCGAAGAAAAACGCCAGGACCCCGAAAAGCGACTTTTGCAGTGACGAGAGTCCGCGCCTGTGCCGCGGCTGCTGTTCGTCGGCGTTGATCGTCTCTGTCATGGCCCTACCATTCGCTGGGCGGGTAGCTGCATGCCCGAAGCATGGCATATGCACAAAACGAGCCTCGACTGTGTTGTTGCTGGTCGAGGCCTTGTGATTTGTGTCGGGGTGGCGGGATTTGAACCCACGGCCTCTTCGTCCCGAACGAAGCGCGCTACCAAGCTGCGCCACACCCCGTATAAAGCCACGACAGCGTATCGCACTGACCCGCGATGCCGCTAAAGCATACTGGCCGCAGACAACGGGTACCCGAACACTCGTCTCCAACTTGACGCGCTGTGCCAGGTAGATCACATCATCAGCGCTCAGCGACGTCCCTCACAGTTACCGCGGAATACGCCTCGATATCAGTACTGTTTATATCCACCGAATCGGTGCAAGAGGAGCGAGAGAATCATGACGGTCTTGGGCGCTGTGGTGTTCGGTGGCCTGTTGGCTCTCGGCGTGCTGTGGCTACTGCTGACCGCTCCGGCCAGTGAGGCGCACGACGCGTGGGATCACACCCAGCGCCCGGTGCGTTCGAATTCGGCCAACACCGCGGCGGAGGGGCCGGTATCGAGCCCTTGGGCCTTGACCCAGTCGTCGCAAAAGTAGGTGTCGGCGTAACGGTCGCCGCTGTCGGCGAGCAGCGTGACGACCGAGCCAGCGCGGCCGGCCGCGACCATCTCGGCCAGTAGGCCGAACGCTCCCCACAGATTGGTGCCCGTCGAGGCACCTACCCGGCGGCCCAGCACGTCGCTGGCATGCCGTGCCGCGGCGATCGACGCGGCGTCGGGAACCGAGACCATCCGGTCGACCACGTCCGGCAGAAACGACGGTTCGACCCGCGGCCGGCCGATGCCCTCGATGCGCGACGACGCGTCGATGACGGTGTCGTAGCGATTTTCGGCATAGGCGGGGTAGAACGCGGAATTCTCCGGATCGACCACACACAACCGGGTGGCGTGCCGGCGATAGCGGATGTAGCGCCCAATCGTCGCGCTGGTGCCGCCGGTGCCCGCCCCGACCACAATCCACTCCGGAATCGGGTGCTTCTCGTCGCGCATCTGGACGAATATCGACTCGGCGATGTTGTTGTTGCCGCGCCAGTCGGTGGCTCGCTCGGCGTTGGTGAACTGGTCGAGGTAGTGTCCGCCGGTCCGCTCGGCAACCCGTTCGGCCTCGGCGTAGATGTCGCCCGAATGCTCCACGAAATGGCAACGGCCGCCTTGAGATTCGATCAACGCAACTTTCGACGCACTGGTCGAGGCGGGCATCACCGCGATGAACGGCAGGCCCAACAGGGCGGCGAAGTAGGCTTCCGACACCGCCGTGGACCCCGATGACGCCTCCACCACCGTGGTGTCCTCGCCGATCCAGCCGTTGCACAGCGCATACAGAAACAGCGAGCGGGCAAGCCGGTGCTTGAGGCTGCCGGTGATATGGGTGGTCTCGTCTTTGAGGTAGAGCTCGACGTCGGCGTCTGTGCTCCAGGCCGACGGCAACGGATAGCGCAGCAGGTGGGTATCGGCGCTGCGCCGGGCGTCGGCCTCGATCAGACGAATCGCATTGTCGGTCCAGCCGCGTGGTCGGCTGCGAACCGCGACCCTGGTCTGTTCGCTCAATGCACCGAATACGTCGGCTGCGAGCGCCCCCGGTTGATGTGTGGATCGCGGCCACCGGTCGGGGCCGCGACGAGGGTCAGCAGCGTCGCTTCGGGCCGGCAGCAAAACCGCACCGGCGCGAACGGCGAGGTGCCGATCCCGGCCGAAACGTGCAGCCACATGCTGGCGCCCCAACGCGACGCGCCCCTGGCCCGAGACCGGTCGAGACCCGAATTGGTCACCAGTGCGCCGTAGAACGGCAGGCACACCTGGCCACCGTGGGTGTGGCCGGCCAGCACCAACTGGTAGCCGTCGGAGGCGAAGCGGTCCAGCACCCGCGGCTCGGGCGAATGCGTCAGGCCCAGCCGCAGGTTGGCGGCCGGCGACGCGGGCCCGGCGATCGTCTCGTACCGGTCGCGCGCAATGTGCGGGTCGTCCACGCCGGCCGCGGCGATATGCAGCCCGGCCACCTCGAACTCGCGCCGGGTGTGCGTGAGATCCAGCCAGCCACGCTCGGTGAACGCCGCCCGCAGATCCTGCCAGGGCAGCGGCTTCCCGTGTACGCGATGCGCGGGGTTGGTCACGTAGTTCAACGGGTTCTTCAGGCGCGGGCCGAAGTAGTCGTTGCTGCCGAAGACGAATACGCCCGGCACCGACAGCAGGTCACCGAGGGTTTGCACCACCGCGGGTACCGCCTTGGGGTGCGCCAGGTTGTCGCCGGTGTTGACCACCAGGTCTGGGTCCCAGGCGGCCAGCTCGCGCAGCCATGCCTGCTTGCGGCGCTGGGTGGGGCGCATGTGGATGTCGCTGATGTGCAGCACCCGCAGCGGCGAAGAACCCGGGGTCAAAACCGGCATCGTCACTTCGCGCACCACGAACGCGTTGCGTTCGATGATCGACGCGTAACCGATTCCGGTGAGCGACAAGCCGAGCGTGGCGGCACCGGTGGCTTTCCAAGCGGCGGACATAAAAGCAGAGTACTGCCGCCCCGTGATTTGGTGGTGATCACCACGGCGTCATGTGGTGACCCGCCGCGCGCAAGCTACGGGGGCGGCGGCTCGGTAGGCGGAGGCGGCGGTGCCAGCAGCGGAATCGTGATCGGAGGCAATCCGGGGATCTCGATGACCTGCGAGCCGATCGGTACCGGCGCGCCCTCCGGCGGTGGCGGCGGAGGCGGCGGGATGCCGTTACTGGTCTGGATGGTGATCACCGCGCCCGGGATGGTCTGACCACTCGGCGAGGTTCCCACCACCTCCCCGTACTTGGCGGTGCTGTTGACCGATGCGGGTTGGTCGGCGACCTGGAAACCGGCTTCCTTCAACCGCGTGCGCGCCCCTTCCACATCGAGACCGACAACACTGGGCACCCGCGAGTTGGCGCCGCCGTCGACGTAGCGCGGGTCGGTCGGCGGCAGCTTCACCTCGCCGAAATTGTTCGCCACCGGCTTCATGGCGGTGAACCAGGTACGGGCCGGCTCGTTACCGCCGAACAAATTCCCGCTGCCGCAACGCCGCAACGGCGAGGAGCACAGATCCGACGGGTGAGTGGAGTCGTCGAAGATGTAGTTCGCCGCCGCGTACTGGTTGGTGAAGCCGACGAAACCCGACGAGCGGTGCGCCTCTGTGGTGCCGGTCTTGCCGGACATCGGCAGGTTCCAGCCCGCCGCCCCGGCCGATCCCGCTGCCGTACCGCCCGGCTGGCTGTCCTTGCTCAGCGCGTTGGCCAGCGTGTTCGCCAACCCCTCGGGCACCACCTGTTCACAGGGTTCGGTGGTGACGGCGACCTCGTTGCCGTCCCGGTCGATCAGCTTGTCGATCGGGTTGGGTGGGCACCACACGCCGCCGGAGGCCAGGGTCGCCGCAACGTTCGACAGCTCCAACGCGTTCACCTCGAACGGGCCCAGTGTGAACGAGCCGATGTTCTGCCGCTTGATGAAGTCGGCCAGGCTTTCGTTGCTGTCCTGGTCGTAGTCGCGGGCGGTTCCCGGATCGGCGTACGAGCGCAGCCCGAGCCGCACCGCCATGTCGACCGCGCGCGGCACGCCCACCAGCTGAATCAGCTTGGCGAACGCGGTATTCGGCGAAGCGGCCAGCGCATCGGTCACATTCATCGACCCGCGGTAGTTACCGGCGTTGATTACGCACCAGGTCTCTTTGGGGCAGCCCTTGGCGCCGCCGCTGCCCATCCCCTTGGCCTGGAAGCTGCCGGGCACCTCGAGCTGGGCGCTGATGCCCATCCCCATCTCCAGCGCGGCCGCCGTCGTGAAGATCTTGAAGATCGACCCGGCGCCGTCGCCGACCAAAGAGAAGGGCTGTGGCCGCATGGTTTCGCCGGCGTCGGTGTTCAGCCCGTACCTGCGGTTGCTGGCCATCGCCAGCACCTTGTGCGATTTCTTGCCGGGCTTGATCACGCTCATCACGCTGGTGATGCCGTCAAGATCCGGGCTGGCGAAGGCATCGATGCCCTGCTTGACCGACGCCTGCACGTCGGGATCCAGCGTCGTACGGATGAGGTAGCCGCCCCGGGCGAGCTGCTCCTTGCTGATGCCCGCGCGAGCCAGATACGCCTGCACGTAGTCGCAGAAAAACGCACGATCTCCGGCGGCGATGCAGCCGCGGGGCAATTCGTTGGGCTGCGGCAGGATTCCCAGCGGCTCGGCCTTGGCTGCCCGCAAGGCGTCGGCTTCTTGCGGAAGGTTCTCGATCATGGTGTCCAGCACCAGGTTCCGCCGGGCGAGCGCACCGTCCGGATTGGTGTAGGGGTTGAGTGTGCTGGTCGACTGCACCATCCCGGCCAGTAGCGCCGCCTGCTGCCAGTTCAGGTCGGCGGCGTCCACACCGAAGTAGGTCTGCGCGGCGTCCTGCACACCGAATGCGTTGTTGCCGAACGAAACCAAGTTGAGGTAGCGAGTCAAGATCTCAGGCTTGCTGAAGGTCTTGTCCAAGGTGAGCGCCATGCGGATTTCGCGCAACTTGCGTGCCGGCGTGGTCTCCACGGCTGCGCGTTTCTCGGCATCGGTCTGCGCGAGCACCAGCAGCTGATAGTTCTTCACATACTGTTGCTCGATCGTCGAGCCGCCGCGGGTGTCGAGATCTCCAGAGGCGTAGCCGGCCAGCCCGGTCAGCGTGCCCTTCCAGTCGACGCCGTTGTGCTCGGCGAACCGTTTGTCCTCGATCGAGACGATCGCCAACTTCATGGTGTTGGCGATCTTGTCGGTGGGCACCTCGAACCGCCGCTGCGAGTAGAGCCACGCGATCGTGTTGCCCTTGGCGTCGACCATGGTCGTCACAGCGGGAACGTCGCCCTCGAGAAGCTGGGCCGAGCCGTTGGCGACGACCTCCGAGGCCCGGTTGGACATCAGGCCGACTCCGCCGGCAGCAGGAAACATCAGAGCCGCCAGGAGGACGCCGGCCAGCAGGCAGCATCCGGCGAGCTTGGCGACCGTAATCGCAGTCGGAACGCGCTCCGGCATGGCTCCTAGACTAGCGGCGTCGCGACAGGTGTCGTCTCGAGTGGCTACTGAGGAATTATCCGAATTTCCGCCTGCGTCACAGGTCAGGGCGTTATCGGGCCGTTATCGGCGAAATCCGCGATCCGCTCCGCCGGCTCCACAACCCCTCGGGCTGGACGGTCGTCCAAAAATTCAGGAAAATCACATCTTGCACAATCGCCGCTGACCACTTAAATTATCGGCACAGTGAGATACAGGTAACACCGAAGTGCATAGTGTGGCGTAGATCGCACTGTCCGTCTGCACCGAGGGGTGGAGCCGCCTTACCGGCGGTTGATAGCGAAGGGGACGCTGGTGTCAGGTACGCGGACTGTGGTGCGCAATGGAGCATCGACAGGCAATGCTGCGGGCCGCTCGGATTCCGAGTCGCGGATTGCTTGGGTATCGAAGGCCCTCTGCAGAGCGGCTGATCCCGACGAGCTGTTTGTCCGGGGCGCGGCGCAACGCAAGGCAGCGGTGATCTGCCGGCATTGCCCGGTGATGCTCGAGTGTGGCGCCGACGCATTGGACAACCGGGTGGAGTTCGGCGTGTGGGGTGGCATGACCGAACGCCAGCGACGGGCATTGCTCAAGCAGCACCCGGAGGTGGTGTCCTGGGCGGAGTTTTTCGCTAACCAGCGCAAACACCGCAACGCTGTCTAAGCGGTCAGCTGGTCGCCGATCGCGCGCAGTGCTTCGAGGTCGGAAACGTCGAACGGCAACGATGGCACTCCGACGACCGGCACGTGCGGATTGGCCCCGGTGAACCGGGACAACAGCCGGATTTCCCGCTTGGAGGTCGCCGCGCGGTCGGCGTGAATCCGCAGCACCGCAATGGTCAATGCGTGGCTGCCGTCGGCGCTGTGCTGCACGTCCTCCAGCGTTTCAGCACCGTCGATGGCACGCTCGACCGGCAGCGAGCACAACATCGGATGGGTCCGGTTCAGGATCAGCCCCGCCAGCGGCATGCGCTCCTCCGAGAGCCGGTCGACGAAGAACGATGCCTCCCGCAACGCATCCGGCTCGGCCGCAGACACCACGACGAATTGGGTGCCGCGCCGTTTCAGCAGCGCGTAGGTGCGGTCCGCCTTCTCCCGGAAACCCCCGAAGGTGGCATCCAGCGATTGGACGAAACCCGCTGCGTCGGCGAGCATTTGGGATCCGAGCACGGTCGACAGTGCCTTCATCGCCAGCCCGACGGCCCCGGTGACCAGCCGGCCGATCCCGCGCCCGGGACCCAGTAGCAGCCGCCACAATCTGCTGTCCATGAAGCTGCCCAGCCGTTTCGGCGCATCCAGGAAGTCCAGTGCATTGCGCGACGGCGGAGTGTCCACCACCACCAAATCCCAGCGGTCCTGGCTCAGCAACTGGCCGAGCTTTTCCATGGCCATGTACTCCTGGGTACCGGCCAGTGACGTGGCGACCGTCTGGTAGAACTGATTGTCCAGAATCGCTTGTGCGCGTTCGGGTCCGGAATACTGCACGACCATTTCGTCGAACGTGCGCCGCATGTCGAGCATCATGGCGAAGAGCTGGCCGGTCACCTCGGGCGCCAGCGGCACACGTTGCGGCGTGTTGCCAAGGTCGTTGATTCCCAACGCTTGCGCCAGCCGTTTGGCGGGGTCGATCGTCAACACCACCACCGTGCGGCCGCACTCGGCTGCCCGCAGTGCCATGGCCGCGGCGGTGGTGGTCTTTCCGACGCCGCCGGCGCCACAGCACACCACCACGCGGTTGGCGGTGTCGCTCAACATCGAGGCGATATCCAGTTTGGGCGGCGTGACACTCATCGAACACCTTGTTTTGCAAGCGATTCGGACAATTCGTAAAGACTGCCGAGATCGACGCCGTCAGCGATGGTGGGAAGCTCAAGGCGCGGTACATGGATCTCGTCGAGCTGCTGCGCAGTCTCGGCGCGGGCCGCGATGCGGGTGGCATGCTGGATGGTCTCGGTGAGCAGGCCGGCGAAATCGTCGTCGCTGAGCTTGATGCCGGCCGCGGCCAACCCCGCGCGCACGGCGTCGGCGTCGATATCGCCTTCGACGGCCTTGGCCAGATCGTCGGACTCTAAATAGGCGGGGATGTTGCGGTTGACGATCACCGAGCCGATCGGCAGGTTGAGCTCCTTCAGCTCGTCGATGGCCTCCATGGTCTCCTGCATCGGCAGCGCCTCCAGCAGCGTCACCACGTGGATGGCGGTCGCGTCGGAGTGCAGCAGCTTGACCACACCCTCGGCCTGCGAATAAACCGGCCCGCCTTTGGCCAGGTCGGAAACCGCCCTGGTGACATCCAGGAAGCGCGCGATCCGCCCGGTCGGTGGTGCGTCGACGACCACCGCGTCATACACCGGAAGCCTGTTCTTGTCGACGCGGATCACCGCTTCCTTGATCTTCCCGGTGAGCAGGACGTCGCGCAGGCCGGGCGCAATCGTCGTCGCGAACTCGACCGCACCGATTCGCCGCATCGCGCGCCCCGCGATGCCGAGGTTGTAGAACATGTCGAGGTATTCCAGGAACGCAGCTTCGATGTCGATCGCGAGCGCGTTGACCTGACCGCCATGCTCGGCCGTCGCAATTTTAATTTCCTTGTAGGGCAGCGGTGGCACGTCGAAAAGTTGCGCAATGCCTTGGCGCCCTTCGACTTCCACAAGCAACACCTTGCGTCCACCGGACGCGAGCGTCAGCGCGAGCGCGGCCGCGATTGTGGACTTGCCGGTGCCGCCCTTGCCCGTCACGAAATGCAGGCGGGCCTTCTCCAAACGCGATGGCCAGCCGATGTGACTGCTGCCGCTCGGTGTGGTCGCCACCAATGCACTCTAACCAGAAGGCCCTGCTGCTCTTCAGGCCGCTCCGCGGCCTGCATGGTCGCCGGGCGCCAGAAGGCCCGATGCCCTAACGATAAGCTCGGGTCATGACCCAACCGACCGCCTGGGAATACGCGACCGTCCCGCTGTTGACGCACGCCACCAAACAAATCCTCGACCAATGGGGCGCCGACGGTTGGGAGCTGGTTTCGGTGTTACCCGGGCCGACGGGGGAGCAACACGTCGCGTATCTAAAACGCCCGAAGTGAGCGTTTCCACCCGGCTCGGCCAGCTCGGCATCCAACTCCCGGAAGTGGCCAAACCGCTGGCCTCTTACGTACCGGCGGTGCGCACCGGCAATTTGGTGTACACCTCCGGCCAGCTGCCGATGCAGGCGGGCAAGCTGGCCGCCATCGGCAAGGTGGGCGCCGAGGTCAGTGCCGAGGAGGCGGCAGCCCTGGCGCGGGTGTGTGCACTCAACGCACTCGCGGCCGTCGATTCGTTGGTGGGCATCGACGCGGTGACCCGGGTGGTCAAGGTGGTCGGGTTCGTCGCGTCGGCAGCCGGGTTCAACGGCCAGCCGGGCGTGATCAACGGCGCGTCGGATCTGCTGTCCGAGGTGTTCGGCGACCGCGGCGCACATGCCCGATCCGCGGTCGGCGTGTCCGAGCTGCCGCTGAACGCGCCGGTGGAAGTCGAGTTGGTGGTCGAGGTCGGTTGCTGACTCATCCGGCGTACGGGCAGCTGCGGCCGGTCACCGACACGGCGTCGGTGCTGCTGGCCAACAACCCCGGCCTGATGACGCTGGAGGGCACCAACACCTGGGTGCTGCGCGGGCCGGGCAGCGACGAGGTGGTGATTGTCGATCCCGGACCGGACGACGACGACGAGCACATCGGCCGGCTTGCCGACGTTGGGCGTATCGCGCTGATTTTGATCAGCCATCGCCACGGCGACCACACCGACGGCATCGACAAGCTGGTGGCTGCGACGGGCGCCCCGGTGCGGTCGAGGGGCAGCGGTTTTCTGCGTAACCTCGGCGACCACCTGGTCGACGGGGAGGTGATCAAGGCCGCCGGCTTGACGATCAAGGTGATGGCCACCCCGGGCCACACCGCGGACTCGGTGTCGTTTGTTCTCGACGACGTTGTGCTGACCGCCGACACCGTGCTGGGCCGCGGCACCACCGTTATCGACAAGGAAGACGGCGGTCTGGCTGATTACCTGGAGTCGCTGCGCCGCCTGCAGGGTCTGGGTCGCCGGGTGGTGCTACCCGGCCACGGGCCGGATCTGCCCGACTTGGCGGCGGTCTCGGCCGAATACCTGGCGCACCGCGAACAGCGGCTGGAGCAGGTACGCCAAGCGCTGCAGGAACTCGGCGAAGACGCAACCGTGCGCCAGGTCGTCGAACATGTCTACGTCGACGTCGACGAGAAGCTTTGGGACGTCGCCGAATGGTCGGTGCAGGCACAGCTGGACTACCTTCGGCGTTGAAATTGCGCCTGGTGCTGTGAAATCGCCGAGGTCACGACCCTGAGCGCAATCTCAACGCGCGCGGTGTCGGATGCTCGCTCGGTCGCGCCCGGGCTGCGCCCGCGCTTACCTCGCTCGGTGTCGGATGCTCGCTCGGTCGCGCCCGGGCTGCGCCCGCGCTTACCTCGCTCGGTGTCGGATGCTCGCTCGGTCGCGCCCGGGCTGCGCCCGCGCTTACCTCGCTCGGCGGGCCAGCCGCTCCGAATCGGAGATCAACACGCTCTTGCCCTCCAGCCGAATCCAGCCCCGGTGCGCGAAATCGGCCAGCGCCTTGTTCACCGTTTCTCGGGACGCACCGACCAGCTGCGCGATTTCTTCCTGAGTCAGATCGTGGGTGACCCGCATCGCGCCACCCTCCTGGGTACCGAACCGCTGGGCCAGCTGCAGCAGCTGCTTGGCGACTCGGCCGGGCACGTCGGTGAAGATCAGGTCGGCGAGGTTGTTGTTGGTACGACGCAGTCGGCGGGCCAGCACTCGCAGCAGCTGCTCGGCGATCTCCGGACGGTCGGAAATCCAGGCGCGCAGCGCGTCGCGGTCCATCGACACCGCGCGCACCTCGGTGATGGTCGTCGCGCTCGATGTGCGGGGGCCGGGGTCGAAAATCGACAGCTCGCCGAACATGTCGGACGGGCCCATGATGGTCAGCAGGTTTTCCCTGCCGTCCGGGGACCGGCGACCGATCTTGACCTTCCCGGAAATGATGATGTAGAGCCGGTCGCCGGGCTCTCCCTCGGCGAACACGGTGTGCCCGCGGGGAAAGTCGACGGGCTGCAGTTGCTTGGTCAGCGCGGCGACGGCGCTGGGTTCAACACCCTGGAAGATTCCGGCCCTCGCCAGGATCTCGTCCACATTGCCCTTTCAGATCATCAGTGTGATTTGCGCATCGGCCCACACTCGGTTGTGAGATGAGTCTAAAGGTAGGCCGCTAGCTCAACGTGCCAACGCTACACATGATTAGCGTGCTGGGGCGGCCCAAATTGCCGATTCGTCCGCGAATGCCTGTGCCGTGGCGCCGCCGGGCCCTGCCGGACTGGATCCGCCCCGGCGGCCTGCCGTGCACGGCGGCGATGCAGGCAATCCAGGGCCTGCGGCATGCCCTCGCGGGCCAGCGTGTTCATCTCGGCGGCCTCAGCCTCCCGGAAGAATTCCGCGACGTCGCTGGCCGTGAGGGTCTCGTCCACTAAGCCCGATTCAAGTCGCTGCAGCCCGTACGTTGCCAGCATCAGCAACGCCGGGATGAACCCCACCAGCAACCAGGACACAAGGAGCCAGTAAACACGGCAAAGGTCTCAGTGGGATCACGGAATAGCGGATATCTTCCCCAGTTACGCTGACGGGCGTGACAACGGGCAAGCGCGGCGGCGCCGTGGCCCGACGCTGGTCCGCTGAGACCCGCCTGGGGTTGGTGCGACGAGCTCGGCGAATGAATCGCAAACTGGCCGAAGCGTTTCCACATGCCCATTGCGAACTGAACTTCACCACACCGCTGGAATTGACGGTGGCGACCATCTTGTCGGCACAAAGCACTGACAAGAGGGTCAACCAGACCACGCCGGCGTTGTTCGCCCGCTACCGCACCGCGCTGGATTACGCGCAAGCCGACCGCGATGAGCTGGAGAATCTCATCCGCCCCACCGGCTTCTACCGCAACAAGGCGACGGCGTTGATCGGCCTGGGGCAAGCGCTGGTCGAGCGGTTCGACGGCGAGGTGCCGTCGACCATGGAGGAGCTGGTGAGCCTGCCGGGAGTGGGACGCAAAACAGCCAACGTGATTCTCGGCAATGCGTTCGGTATCCCCGGGATCACCGTTGACACCCATTTCAAGCGGTTGGTCGGACGGTGGCGGTGGACGACCGAGCAGGACCCGGTCAAGATCGAGCACGCCGTCGGCGAACTGATCGAACGCGACCAGTGGACGTTGTTGAGCCATCGGGTGATCTTTCACGGCCGCCGGGTCTGTCACGCGCGCAAACCCGCGTGCGGCGTGTGCGTGCTGGCCAAGGATTGCCCCTCGTTCGGGCTCGGGCCCACCGAGCCGCTGATCGCCGCCGAGCTGGTCCAGGGCCCGGAAACCGAGCACCTGCTGGCCCTGGCCGGACTGTAGACCGAACCCGTTCATGACCTCTCGGACCCGCTGGACCGTTGCGATCCTGGTCGCGGTGGGAATCCTGGTCGCGGCGTTGCTCGTCGAGCTGCGCGACATGTCCGGCTCCTCGACCGCGCCGACCGCTCCGGTGATCGGCGGCCCGGGCCGCGAACACCGCGACGCCGACACCCCGGCCGCGCTGGCCGGGCCGCGGCAGCGCGCCGCCTTGCCGCCGTGTCCGGGCGCCGGTGACGACCCGGGCCCGGTAGCCCTGCGCGGTGTCACCGCGGAGTGCGCAGCCGACGGTTCGGTGGTCGACGTGGCTCGCGCGCTGGCCGGGCGCCGGGTGGTACTCAACCTGTGGGCGTATTGGTGCGAACCATGCAAGGCCGAGTTGCCGGCGATGGCCGAATATCAGCGACGCGCCGGGTCGCGGGTGACGGTGGTGACCGTGCACCAGGACGAGAATGAGACCGCCGCTTTGCTGCTGCTGGCCGAATTGGGTGTGCGCCTGCCCACCCTGCAGGACGGCCGGCGGGGGATTGCCGCTGCATTGCGGGTACCAAATGTGATGCCCGCGACGGTCGTACTGGCGCCGGACGGTAGCGTTGCGCAGACCCTGCCGCGGGCCTTCGACAGCGCTGAGCAAATCGCGGCCGCGGTCGATGCAGCCAGTTAGAAAGGGGAGGCGCCGGTGACCGCTGCGGTTCCGCTGACGCCTGAACTCAGCCCGTCGTGGCTGCGCCCGCTCGTCGACAACGTCGGCGAGGTGCCGGAGGCCTTCCGGCGTCGGCTGCCGGCCGATGTGTTGGCCATGGTGACCGCGGCGAAGGAGGGTGCAGCGCTGCGCGGCGACGGACGCGATGCCGCGGTGCTGGTGCTGTTCTCCGGTCCGCAGTGCGCGTCGACCGACGGTGCCCCTCCCGACGACGCCGACCTGCTGCTGACGGTGCGCGCCGCCACGCTGCGCCATCACGCCGGGCAGGCGGCCTTTCCGGGCGGTGCCTCCGATCCCGGCGACGACGGACCGGTGGCCACCGCCTTGCGGGAAGCCCACGAAGAGACCGGCATCGACGTCACCCGGCTGCATCCGCTGGCCACCCTGGAGCGAACGTTCATCGCGCCGTCAGGTTTTCATGTGGTTCCCGTGCTCGCATACTCGCCGGATCCGGGGCCGGTGGCTGTCGTCGACGAGGCGGAAACGGCAATCGTCGCGCGGGTTCCGGTGCGGGCCTTCATCAACCCGGCCAATCGGCTGATGGTGTACCGTCGCGCGTTGCACCGTCGCTTCGCCGGCCCGGCGTTTCTCTTGAACCAAATGCTGGTGTGGGGTTTCACCGGCCAGGTAATTTCAGCGATGCTGGATGTCGCCGGCTGGGCGCAGCCGTGGGACAGCAACGATATCCGCGAGCTCGACGAAGCTATGGCTCTGCTCGACCATGAGGGTGGTAGGTGATGACCTCGTCACAGTGGCTGGACATCGCGGTGCTCGCGATAGCCTTCATCGCGGCTGTTTCCGGTTGGCGCTCAGGGGCATTGGGCTCGCTACTGTCGTTCATCGGAGTGCTGCTGGGCGCGGTCGCCGGGGTACTGCTGGCCCCGCACCTCGTCGAGCACATCAGCGCTCCCCGCGCCAAATTGTTCGCGGCGCTGTTCTTGATCCTTGGGCTGGTCGTCGTCGGTGAGGTCGCCGGTGTGGTGCTCGGCCGGGCGGTGCGCGGCGCGATCCACAGCGGCGGCATCCGGTTTCTCGACTCGGTCATCGGGGTTGCCGTTCAGCTGGTCGTGGTGATGGTTGCGGCCTGGATGCTGGCGACTCCGCTCACCACCTCGTCTAATGAGCCCAGTCTGGCTGCGGCAGTGCGTGGTTCGCGGGTGCTCGCCCAGGTCAACGAGGTGGCACCGCCCTGGTTGAAGACGGTGCCCAAGCGGCTGTCGGCGTTGCTGGACACTTCAGGTCTGCCGCAGGTGCTTGAACCGTTCAGCCGCACTCCGGTTGCGGCGGTCGCGACACCCGACGCCGACCTGGTGAGCAACCCGGTGGTGGCCGCCACCGAGCCCAGTGTGGTCAAAATCCGCTCGGTCGCTCCTGGCTGTCAGAAAGTGTTGGAGGGCAGTGGATTTGTGCTCTCGCACGACCGTGTGATGACCAACGCCCACGTGGTGGCCGGCGCGAACAACGTCACCGTCGAGGCGAGCGGAAATCCCTACGACGCCACCGTGGTCTCCTATGACCCGAACGCGGATGTCGCTATCTTGGCAGTGCCCAATCTTGCGTCGTCGCCGTTGGCCTTCGCCGAGCACCCCGTCAAAGGTGGTGATGACGCTCTGGTTCTGGGCTATCCGGGGGGCGGAGGCTTCGTCGCAACGCCGGCCAGGATACGTGACGTCATCAAGTTGTCCGGTCCGGATATCTACCGTAACTCCACGGTGGAGCGCGAGGTGTACACGGTCAGGGCAATTGTGGAACAAGGAAATTCGGGCGGCCCGATGATCGACCTGAACGGCAAGGTGCTCGGCATGGTGTTCGGCGCGGCGGTCGACGACAATGACACGGGTTTCGTGCTGACCGCCAAAGAGGTGGCCGGTCAACTATCTGCGATCGGCGACACGGCGCCGGTCCCCACCGGTGAGTGCGTTAGCTGACCCCCAGTCCGTACACCTTGTCCAGGAACCGCGTGAGGTGTCCGTTGACTTCGTCGGGCGCTTCTTCGTGGCTGAAATGCCCTGCACCCGAGAGCGTTACATAACGTCCATGCGGCGCGTGACGTCGGGTGCGTTCGACGGGGTCGGCCAGCACGTAGGGATCGGCATCTCCGCGGATGTGCAGCAACGGCACATTGATGTTGGCGTTCATCGCCCGCATGAACCGCCGACCCTCGTCGCGCAGCTGGCTGCGCACCGCCCAGCGCTGATATTCCAACGCACAGTGCGCTGCCGACGGAATCTGGATCGCTTGGCGCAGATGGCCGATGGTCTCCGAAAAGTCTTCGGATGCAAGCCATTTCGCACTGGCACGACTGCGTAGTAGATGCTCGATTTCGGCGCCGTTATGCCGGGTCAAAACGTGTTCCGGCCACATCGGCACCTGGTAGCGCAACAACGACGGTAGCAGCGCACGGGCTTGATCTCTGGTGGTCAACGCCGAGGCGCGTAACGCAGCAGGATGCGGCGAGCTGATCACTGCGATGGCGCGGACCAGCCGGGAGTGCAGCACCGAAGTGGCCCAGCAGACCAGCCCGCCGTCGGCATGGCCGATCAGCGTTGCCGAGGAGTGCCCGAGCGCGCGGATCAGCCCGGCGGTGTCACCGGCCAGCGTCCAGCCGTCGTACCCGCGGGGCGGTTTGTCGCTGCCGCCGTAACCGCGCAAATCGACCGCGACCGCCCGCACCCCGGTCAGCCCGCGCAGCTGGTGCCGCCAGGACCACCAGAACGAGCCGAAGCCGTGCAGCATGACCACCAGCGGCCGCTCCATCGGCGCCCTGGCCGACTCCCCGGCAGGTGGTGTCGACTCGACGACCTGAAACCGGATGCCGTTGGCATGCACGTCCAGATGACGCCATGGCCCGTCGATACGGGTCACCGACGGATCTGGAGCGGCCATCTACCAACCCGAGGGATCCGCGGGCGTCCCGCCCTGCGGCGCACTGACCGCCGCCGACCCGGACTTGTCCTGCCCCGGGGTGAACGCGGTGCGGGTCTCCTTGACCGATTCGATGGTCTCCCGGGGACCGCGGATGCGGCGGACTTTGAGATAACCGAACAACGCCAGCACCGCGGTGAACACGACCATGATCCCGAACACGATCAGGTAGGCCACCCAGCGCCACAACCAGAGATCGAGCAGCTCGGCAACGAAAAAGAAGAAAAAGAAGGTCGAGTAGAACAGCACCACCAGTGCCGCGATGAAAAAGACGCTACCGGTGAGGCCTTTCTTGACGTCGCGGGTGATTTCCGCGCGGGCCAGCTCCACCTCCGCGCGCACCAGCGTCGACATTTGCGCGGTGGCGTCTTTGACCAGATCTCCGATCGAGGGTTCGGCCGGCAACGCATGCGGATCCGTCAGCGGAATTGTGGTCACCGTACCGGGCACGCCATTGCCGGAGCTCTTGCGATCTGGCCTACTCACAGACGATCCTCCCGGTTAAATGGGCCCGGCCCGCCTCGAAGCCGGCCGGTTCGCTGTCGACGCGGTTCATGTTGCCATGGCCGTCGTTGCCAGACGAGGCCAACCGGACTGACATCACGCTAGACTGGCGCATCCATCTCGGATTCGTCGACGGGAGCACGACTTTGCAGACTACGCACCGCCGGTTCCGCGTCGTGTCTGCATTGGCCGCGGCGATCGGACTGCTGGGCGTACCCGCCGTGGCGTCGACGAGCGCGATTGCTGACGACCGCGTCCCGATCGGTGGCGGTGCGGGCATCGTCATCGACGGGGACACCATGTGCACGCTGACGAGCATCGGTAACGACGACACCGGCGCCTTGATCGGCTTCACCTCCGCCCATTGCGGCGGCCCCGGCGCTGAGGTGGCCGCCGAGGCCGCGCAGAACCGCGGTCCGCTGGGCACCATGGTGGCCGGCAACGACAGCCTCGACTACGCCGTCATCCGGTTCGACCCGGCTAAGGTCGCGCCGGTGCCCGACTACGGCGGTTTCGTGATCGACGGTATCGGCCCGGATCCGTCGTCCGGCCAGATCGCCTGTAAGCAGGGTCGCACCACCGGCAACTCCTGCGGCGTGACCTGGGGGCCGGGCCAGGAGCCGGGCACCATCGTCATGCAGGTCTGTGGCCAGCAGGGCGACTCCGGGGCGCCGGTCACCGTCAACAATCGCCTGGTCGGCATGATTCACGGCGCCTTCAGCGAGAGCCTGCCGGCCTGCGTCACCAAGTACATCCCACTGCACACCCCGGCGACGGTTGTGTCGATCAACGCGGTGCTTGCCGACCTCGCCGCCAAGAACCGCCCTGGGGCCGGGTTCGTTCCGGTCGGGGGCGAGCCGCCGGCTACCTGACGGAGCCGGCTATTTGGCCGCCCGGATCGCGTCGAACACACCGGGATCGAGCAGCGTCGAGGTGTCGCCGAGCTCGTGGTCGTTCGCGATGTCGCGCAAGAGCCGGCGCATGATCTTGCCGCTGCGGGTCTTGGGCAGCTCGGGCACCACGTGGATCTCCCGCGGCCGGGCGATCGGCGAGATCTCCTTGGCCACATGATCGCGCAGTTCGTCGAGGACCTCTTCACCGACGCTGTCGGCGTGGTCGGCCTGTAGAACCACGAACGCGCAGATGGCCTGTCCCGTGGTCTCGTCGGCGGCGCCGACCACGGCGGCCTCGGCCACCCCGGAATGTCCGACCAAGGCGGACTCGACCTCGGCGGTGGAAATCCGGTGCCCGGACACGTTCATCACGTCGTCGACGCGGCCCTCCACCCAGATGGCGCCGTCGGGGTCGTAGCGGGCGCTGTCGCCGGTGAAATACCAGCCCTGCTGGGCGAACTTGGTCCAGTAGTTCTCCCGGTAGCGATCCGGGTCCCCCCAGATGCCGCGCAGCATCGCCGGCCAGGGCTGGTCGATGACCAGGTATCCGGTGATGTGCTCACCGTGGTCGGGGCACGGTTCGACTTGCTTGCCGTCGTCGTCGACGATTCTGGCGGAGATACCGGGCAGCGCCGTCATCGCCGAGCCTGGCTTGGCCGCCGCGATCCCGGGGAGCGGTGAGATCATCGCGGCGCCGGTCTCGGTCTGCCACCAGGTGTCGACGACCGGGGTGCGACCCGAACCGATGACCTCGCGGTACCAGCGCCAGGCCTCCGGGTTGATCGGCTCGCCGACCGACCCCAGCAATCGCAGGCTGGACAGATCGTGGGCGTCGGGAATTTCGCGGCCCCACCTCATGAATGTCCGGATCAGTGTCGGCGCCGCGTAATAGATTGTCACCCCGTATTTTTCGATGATCTCGAAATGCCGATGCTGGGTGGGGGTGGACGGTGTGCCCTCGTAGATAACTTGCGTGACACCGTTGCACAGCGGGCCGTAGACGCTGTAGGTGTGCCCGGTGACCCAGCCGATGTCGGCGGTGCACCAGAACACGTCGGTCTCCGGTTTGATGTCGAAGATGCTGTGGTGGGTGTAGGACGACTGGGTCAGATAGCCGCCGCTGGTGTGCACGATGCCCTTGGGCTTGCCGGTGGTGCCTGAGGTGTACAGCAGAAACAGTGGGTGCTCGGCGTCGAAGGCCTCGCAGGTGTGCTCGGCCGGCGCCCGGTCGACGACCTCGTGCCACCACAGGTCACGCCCGTCCGTCCAGGGCACGTCGATCCCGGTGCGACGGACCACCAAGACGTTCTTGACCGGGCTGTCGTCGCCGACCGCTTCGTCGGCGGCTTCCTTCAGCGGCATCGGTTTGCCCCGGCGGAACTGCCCGTCGGCGGTGATCAGCAACTTGGCCTCGGCGTCAGCGATGCGGGCGCGCAGCGCCGTGGCGGTGAAACCCGCGAAGACCACGCTGTGCATGACGCCCAGCCGCGCGCAGGCCAGCATCGCGATCAGCGCTTCGGGGATCATCGGCAGGTAGATCGCGACGCGGTCGCCGGCGACCAGCCCCAGGTCGCTTAGCGCGTTGGCGGCCTTGCACACCTCGGTCTGCAGCTCGGCGTAGCTGATGCTGCGGCTGTCACCGACCGGCTCGCCTTCCCAGTAGATGGCGGTCCGGTCGCCGTGCCCGGCTTCGACATGACGATCCACGCAGTTGTAGGCGACGTTGAGTCTGCCGCCGACGAACCACTTGACGAACGGTGCATCCGACCAGTCCAGCACTTGCTCGAACGGCGTCGCCCAGGACAGCCGGTTGGCTTGCTCGGCCCAGAACTTCAGCCGATCCCGCTCGGCCTGGCGGTATGCCTCGTCGCCGACGTTGGCCTGCTTTTTGAACTCCGGATGCGGCGGGTACGACGAAGGCGCTTCGGTCACGGTGACGAGCCTAGTCGGGCGACGATGCAGGTCGGGACGACCTGAGGAGGAGCACGACAATTGGATCTAGTCGGGCGACGATGCAGGTCGGGACGACCTGAGGAGGAGTCCGACAATTAGATCTAGCTAGGGTCGCTGGCATGGTGCGTGCGGTGGCGGCAGCGGTTGTCGCCGTTGCCGCGCTGGCCCTGACCGCCTGCGGAGGCGGCGGCACGCGCACCGACGTCGTTATCGTCAACGCCGGCGAGCCGCAGAATCCGTTGATCCCGACCAACACCAACGACACCAACGGCGGGCGTGTCATCGACCGGCTGTTCGCCGGCCTGATGTCCTACGACGCCAACGGCACACCGTCGCCGGAGGTCGCCCAGTCGATCGAGACGACCGACAACATCAACTACCGGATCACGCTCAAACCGGGATGGACGTTCACCGACGGATCGCCGGTCACGGCGCACTCGTTCGTCGACGCCTGGAACTACGGCGCGTTGTCGTCCAACGCCCAACTTCAGCAGAGCCTGTTCAGCCCGATCGCCGGTTTCGACGACGTCGCCGCCGCCGAACCTACTGCCCACACGATGTCGGGTCTGCGCGTGATCGACGACCACCACTTCACCGTGCGCCTCAAGGCGCCGACCATCGACTTCAAACTGCGGCTCGGGTTTTCGGCGTTCTACCCGTTGCCGAAAGTAGCGTTCGCCGACATGGCGGCCTTCGGCCAACACCCGATCGGCAACGGCCCCTACCAACTCGCCGGCGAGCACCCCTGGCTGCACAACGTCAAAATCGAGCTGACGCCCAATCCCCGCTACCACGGCAACCGGATGCCGCAGAACAAAGGCTTGCGCTTCGTCCTCTACGCCAACCTCGACACCGCCTACGCCGACCTGTTGTCGTCGAATCTCGATGTGCTGGACAGCATCCCGCCCAGTGTGCTGCCGGTCTACCGCAAAGACCTCGGCGACCGGGCGATCACCGCACCGGCAGCCAGCAACCAAACCCTCGATACTCCGCTGCGGCTGCCGCATTTCGGCGGCGAAGAGGGACGGTTGCGCCGGCTGGCGCTGTCGGCCGCGATCAACCGGCCGCAGATCTGCCGGCAGATCTTCTCCGGCGCCCGCACGCCCGCCCGCGAATTCACCGCCAGCTCGCTGCCCGGCTACGACGCCGACATCGACGGCAACGAGGGGCTCGATTTCGACCCGGACCGGGCCAGGCAGCTGTGGTCGCAGGCCGACGCGATCTCAAAGTGGAACGGCCAGTACGCAATCAGCTACAACGCCGACGGCGGCCACCAAGAATGGGTGGACGCGGTGGCCAACAGCATCAAGAACGTCCTGGGCATCGACGCCGTCGGCGCGCCGCAACCCACCTTCGCCGGATTCCGCACGCAGATCACCAGCCGCAGCATCGCGACCGCCTTCCGGGCCGGCTGGCAGGGCGACTACCCATCGCTGCTCAGTTTCCTGCAACCGCTGTTCGTCACCGGGGCCGGAGCGAACGACGTCGGTTATTCCAACCCCCGTTTCGACAGTGCGCTGTCCGATGCCGCGGCGGCACCCAGCGTGGCGGAATCTCACGCGCTGGCCAACCAGGCACAGCGAATCCTGTTGCGCGACATGCCCGTCATACCGCTGTGGTACACCGTCAGCGTGGCCGGCCGGTCGCCGGCCGTCAGCAACCTCACGCTGACCTGGAACGGTCTGCCCGACTACGAACACATCATCAAGGCCTGATATGACGTGGTATATCGCGCGGCGGCTGGCGGTCATGATCCCGGTCTTTTTCGGGGCCACGCTGCTGATCTACGGCATGGTGTTTTTGCTGCCCGGCGACCCGGTGGCGGCGCTGGGGGGAGACCGCCCGCTTTCTCCCGCGGTGGCCGCGGCGCTGCGCGCCCAATATCACCTCGATGACCCGTTCTGGCTGCAGTACGTGCACTACTTGGGCGGCATCCTGCGCGGCGACCTGGGCCGCTCCTACTCTGGTCTGCCGGTGACTACCGTTCTGGCCCAGGCGTTTCCGGTAACGATCAGACTGGCGCTGATTGCGGTCGCGGTCGAGGCGGTGCTGGGCATCGGGTTCGGGGTGATCGCAGGGCTTCAGCGCGGTGGCGTTTTCGACGCCGGGGTGCTGATCGCCAGTCTGATCATCATCGCAATCCCGATCTTCGTGCTGGGTTTCCTGGCACAGTTCGTCTTCGGAGTGCGGCTGGGCATCGCCGCGGTCACGGTGGGCGATGACGCGTCATTGTCGCGGTTGCTGCTGCCCGGGATCGTGCTGGGCTCGGTGTCATTCGCCTACGTGGTGCGGTTGACCCGGTCGGCGGTGGCCGCCAACGCGCACGCCGACTATGTGCGCACCGCGACCGCCAAGGGGCTGTCCCGACCGCGGGTGGTGACGGTCCACATCCTGCGCAATTCGCTGATCCCGGTGGTGACCTTCCTCGGCGCGGACCTCGGTGCGCTGATGGGCGGGGCGATCGTCACCGAGGGGATATTCAACATCCACGGCGTCGGCGGCGTGCTCTACCAGGCCGTCACCCGCCAAGAGGCGCCGACCGTGGTGTCGATCGTGACGGTGCTGGTCGTGATCTACCTGGCTGCCAACCTGATCGTCGATTTGCTTTACGCTGCACTGGATCCCAGGATCCGCTATGGCTGAGCTCTGGGGTGGATTCTGGCGCCGGCCGAAGTTCATTGTCGCTGCGGCGCTGATCGGGTTCGCCCTCGTCGTCGCCGCTTTCCCGGCGCTGTTCACCTCTGCCGATCCCGGCTACGCCGACCCCGACCAGAGCCTGCTTGCGCCGTCGGCGGCGCACTGGTTCGGCACCGACTTGCAGGGTCATGACATCTATGCGCGCACCGTCTACGGTGCCCGCGCATCGATCGCGGTCGGGTTGGGTGCCACCGCGGTGGTGTTCGTGCTCGGCGGGGTGCTGGGGGCGCTGGCCGGGTTCTACGGCGGCTGGATCGACACGTTGGTCTCCCGCGTCGCCGACGTCTTCTTCGCAATCCCGTTGCTGCTGGCCGCCATTGTGCTGATGCAGGTGGTGCATCACCGCACTGTGTGGACGGTGATCGCGATCCTGGCGGTGTTCGGCTGGCCGCAGATTGCCCGGATCGCGCGGGGAGCGGTTCTCGAAGTGCGGGGCCGCGACTATGTTCTGGCGGCGAAGGCGTTGGGGTTGACCAAGTTCGGCATCTTGGTCCGCCACGTGGTGCCCAATGCCATCGGGCCGGTGATCGCGGTGGCTACCATCGCGTCAGGTGTGTTCATCGTCACCGAGGCCACGCTGTCCTACCTCGGTGTCGGATTGCCGCCGTCGGTGGTGTCGTGGGGCGGCGACATCAATGTGGCGCAAACCCGGCTGCGGGCGGGGTCGCCGATTCTGTTCTTTCCCGCGGGCGCATTGGCGATCACCGTGCTGGGTTTCATGATGATGGGCGACGTCCTGCGCGATGCGCTCGATCCGGCGTCGCGGGGGAGAGCGGCGCGATGACCGAGCCGCTGTTGACGGTGAAGCGCCTGGAGGTCCGCTTCGGCGACGACCCCGCGGTCCAGGGAGCGGATTTCACCGTGCGCCGTGGCGAGACCGTCGCCGTCGTCGGGGAGTCGGGTTCGGGGAAATCCACAACGGCCGCAGCGGTTCTCGGATTGCTACCGCCCGGCGGACGGATCACTGCCGGGCGTATCGTGTTCGACGGCGTCGACATCACCGCGGCGGACCGGCGCACGCTGCGGGCGATCCGCGGTTCGGGCATCGGCTACGTGCCTCAAGACCCGACGACCAACCTGAACCCGGTATGGAAGGTTGGTTTCCAGGTGTCAGAAGCGTTGCGCGTCAACAACGTCAACGACGTCGCCGCCGAGCGGCTGCTGGCCGACGCGGGCATGCCGGACCCGGCGACGCAGGCCCGAAAATACCCCCACCAGCTGTCGGGCGGCATGTGCCAGCGCGCGCTGATCGCAATCGGTTTGGCCGGCCGGCCGCAGCTGCTGATCGCCGATGAGCCGACCTCCGCGCTGGATGTCACCGTGCAGCGGCAGGTGCTGGATCATCTGCAGCGCCTCACCGCCGAACTCGGCACCGCACTGCTGCTGATCACCCACGATTTGGCGCTGGCCGCCGAGCGGGCCGAGCGTGTGGTCGTCATGCACCGTGGCGCTGTCGTGGAAACCGATGCGGCACAAGCGGTTCTGGGTAATCCGCAGCATGACTACACCAAACGGCTGGTTGCGGCGGCACCGGCGCTGCGTCCGGCCGCGGACCAACACCGAGTAGACCGCGAAGCGTCCGCCGACGACATCGTCGTGGCCAGCGGGCTGACCAAAATCTATCGGCAGTCCCATGGGTTGCCGTGGCGGCACACCCATTTGCGCGCCGTCGACGACGTGTCGTTTCGGCTGCGGCGCGGCCGCACGTTGGCGGTCGCCGGCGAATCGGGCTCGGGAAAGTCCACGCTGGCGCGAATGGTGCTCGGGTTGCTGCAACCGACGTCGGGCGCCGTCGTCTTCGACGGTCAAGACATCGCCGCCCTGGATCGGCGCGCGACGCTGGAGTTTCGGCGTCGGGTGCAGCCGGTGTTCCAAAACCCGTACAGCAGTTTGGATCCCATGTATTCGGTGTTCCGGGCAATCGAAGAGCCGCTGCGCATCCACCGCATCGGTGACCGTCGGCAACGACGCCGAGCGGTGCGGGAACTGATCGACCAGGTGGCGCTGCCGTCGTCGCTGCTGGGGCGGCGCCCACACGAGCTGTCCGGCGGTCAACAACAGCGGGTCGCGATCGCCCGGGCGCTGGCGCTGCGACCCGAGGTGCTGGTGTGCGACGAGGCGGTCTCGGCGCTCGACGTCGTCGTGCAGGCGCAGATCCTGGATCTGCTGGGCGAACTGCAAGCGACGCTGGGCCTGACCTACCTGTTCATCAGCCACGACCTGGCGGTCATTCGGCAGATCGCCGACGAGGTGCTGGTGATGCGGGCCGGCCGGGTGGTCGAACACGCGGCCACCGAGGAGGTGTTCAGCCGACCGCGGGAGGCCTACACGCGTGAGCTGCTCGATGCGATTCCAGGGCGCGGGTGACCGCCAAAGACGAATACGTATCGTTAGCGGCGCCTATGACCACTGACCCACTGGCCCTGCTGGCCGAGCTGCCCGGTGTCGCCGCCGCTGCCGATCACGCCCGCGACGCGCTGAGCCGGGTGCATCGGCACCGGGCCAATTTGCGCGGTTGGCCGGTCACCGCCGCCGAAGCCGCACTGCGGGCGGCGCGGGCGTCATCGGTGCTCGACGGGGGACCGGTGCAGCTCGACGAGTCGGCGACCAGCGATCCGGTCTTCGCCGGTGCGCTGCGCGTGGCGCAGGCGCTCGAGGGCGGCGAAACCAACCTTGTCGGGGTGTGGCAACGAGCGCCGCTGCAGGCACTGGCGCGCCTGCACGTGCTTGCCGCCGCCGACCAGGTCGACGAGGACCGGTTGGGCCGGCCGCGCACCGACCCGGATGTCGGGCCCCGGCTGGAGCTGCTCGCCGATCTGGTCAGCGGGGGCACCCGCGCGCCGGCACCGTTGATCGCGGCGGTGGCGCACGGCGAGCTGTTGACGCTGGCCCCTTTCGGCAGCGCCGACGGCGTGGTGGCCCGCGCGGTCGCGCGGCTGATCACCATCGCCAGCGGGCTGGATCCACGCGGCTTAGGCGTGCCCGAGGTGACCTGGATGCGTCGCGGCGCCGACTATCGCGAGGCCGCGCGCGGCTTCGCGGCCGGCGGCCACGACGGGGTGGCGGCCTGGCTCAAGCTGTGCTGCCGTGCCCTGCAGGACGGGGCGCGCGAGGCGCTGTCGATCGCCGATTCACTGGCCAAGTAGGTTGCCAGCGGCCGGAGACAACAGAGACAAAAGAGCCGCGGACATGCACAGCGGGCGACGCTCCGGCATGATCGGCTCGTCGCCCGCTAGCACGGGACTCGGTTACCAAGCGTGCAACTTGTGGGTTGCGTGGGTTGGCCTCGGCGATCTTGCGCTGCGTGCGACCATGGCCCCACCCAAAGGACCGTCAAGGCCGTCCGCTCTTCGCAATTACGCAGGCCCGCAACACTTCTGCCTCTATCGCGGCTATGGCTCCGCGTGGGTGCCGGGTACCGTGCTGGGCGCCCGGTTCGGGAGACCGACCCTTCTCTTCCGGATCGACCTTGGCCTCACCGGGCTTCCGTGCCTCCTTTGTACTACGTGACCGGTATCACAGCAAGAGCCAATCGTGTTAAGAGTCCGAAACGACATGAGTACAGCCGCTGGTCGTTTGCTGGATCTGACGGGTCCTACCACGCGAAGCGGCGCAGCAACGAGTAGGTGACCGCCCCGGCGGCCAGCGCGCCGACACCCACCGCCGCCGTCGTCGCCACCGCGGCACCCGACGGTGCCGGGATGCGGTCACGCAGCGACACCGGGCGCGAGAAGCTCAGCACCGGCCAGCCGCGGGCGATCGCTTCCTTGCGCAAGGCGCGGTCCGGGTTGACCACGCTCGGATGGCCGACCGCCAACAGCATCGGCAGGTCGGTGATCGAGTCGGAGTAGGCGTAGCAGTGTTCGAGCGCGTAGCCCTCGCGCGCGGCCAGCTCGCGGATGGCTTGCACCTTGCCTTCGCCGTAGCAGTAGAAGGCGATCTCGCCGGTGTACCGACCGTCCTCGACGACCATGCGCGTCGCCATCGCGTGAGTCGCCCCGAGGGCCCGGGCGATCGGCGCCACCAGTTCCTCGCCGGACGCCGAGACCACCACGACGTCGCGCCCGCACAACTTGTGCCCGGCGATCAGATCCGCGGCTTCGGCGAACACCAGCGGGGTGACGATGTCGTGCAGCGTTTCGTTGACGATCGACTTGACCTGTTCCACGTTCCAGCCGGCGCACATGTTGGTCAGATGAACGCGCATCCGATCCATCTGATCGTGGTCGGCACCCGACAGCAAATAGACGAACTGGGCGTAGCTGGATTTGAGCACCGCGCGACGATTGATCAGGCCCTGATTGAAGAAGGGTTTGCTGAACGCCAGCGTGCTGGACTTGGCGATGATCGTCTTGTCGAGGTCGAAAAAGGCGGCGGTGCGGACCCCTGGCCCGGGGCTGTCCGGTGCGGGCGACGGAGTTTGCTGGTCAGCGGCCGACTCGGAGACGCTCACGCGCCCAGCATAGGGCGGCGCCGCGCGCCGGGGCGAGGGATGACCGGAAAACCCACTGTGAGCTGGGGTTTGGCCGCTCTTCACGACGACGCGGCGTCGAGCCCACGGCGTTACACATTGTGCTTTCTCTAGCAAGCACTCTTGCGCTAGGTAGCGCTGTCATGTGTATAGTTAACGGTACTCGGCTTCGCGCCGAGGGTGTATCAGCCCGACCCCCCGGGGCTGATACACGACGACCCTCGCCTCCTCCCCCCCTGGCGGGGGTCGTCCCTTTCTCGGGTCAATCTGCTACCGGTATCGGCTTCCAGAACAGTGCGCCGGCGTTGTGACTTAGTTGACTATCTCCACAGATCGCGCGCTGTCCACAGATCGTCGTTTGGTGCTGGCGGCCCGGTGCCGTAACCCGGCACGGTGAGCGGGTGACCACCCGCGCGTTCAGTCCGAAGACTCCCGGCATTTTGGCGGTGCTGGCCGGCACCGCACTGCGGGTCGAGGTCGACCGGATCGCGGCCGCCGCCGGAGTCCGGGTAGTTCACGGCGCGCACAGCTCGCCGGTGAGCCGCAAAACCTGGTCGGCGGCCGCGGTAGTGCTGCTCGACGAGGCGGCGGCGCAGCGCTGCGCGCGCTTCGCCTTGCCGCGTCGCCGCCATGTCGTGGTGGTGACCGGCGCCGAACCGACGCCGTCGGTCTGGCAGGCCGCCATCCGGGTCGGCGCCCAGCAGGTGCTGACTTTGCCCGCACACGGCGAGGAGCTGGTCCGCGAACTCGCCGAGGCTGCCGAATCGGCCTGCGAGGACGCCGGGTGCGGGCCGGTCATCGCAGTCATCGGCGGCCGCGGCGGAGCGGGCGCCTCGCTGTTCGCCGCCGCGCTGGCGCGACTTGCCCGCGAACCACTGCTGCTCGACCTCGATCCGTGGGGCGGTGGCATCGACTTGCTGGTCGGCGCCGAATCCGCACCGGGTGTGCGCTGGCCTGATCTGGCGCTACAGGGCGGGCGACTGAACTGGACCGCGCTGCGCGAGGCGTTGCCGCGCCACCGCGGGATCAGCATGCTTTCCGGTGCCCGCCGCGGACACGAAGTGGACGCCGCAGCGGCCGCCGCGGTCATCGACGCCGGCCGGCGCGGCGGCGCCACGGTGGTGTGCGATCTGGCCCGTCGGCTGAGCGATGCCAGCCAGACCGCGCTGGAGGCCGCCGATCTCGTCGTCGTCGTCACCCCATGCGACGTGCGGGCATGCGCGGCCACCGCGACGATCGTCCCGGTGCTACGCCGCAGCAACCCGAACGTCGGTTTGGTGGTGCGCGGACCATCGCCAGGTGGGCTGCGCGCCGCAGAGGTCGCGGCCACCGCCGGCGTACCAATGTTGGCGTCGATGCGGGCGGAACCGCGTATCGCCGAGCAACTCGAACATGGCGGTCTGCGGTTTCGACGCCGATCCGCCTTGGCGGCGGCGGCCCGCCGGATACTCGGCCTGCTACCGGCGCACACCGCTGCGGGGGCTGCATGACCGGTTCGCTGATCGACCGGGTGCGCGAGCGGCTGGCCGCGGAATCCGGTCCGTTGCGGCCCAGTGTGGTGGCCGACGCGATCCGCGCCGAATCCGGCGGGCTGCTCGGCGACACCGAAGTATTGAACAGTCTTCGAACGCTGCAGACCGAGCTGACCGGCGCCGGGATCCTCGAGCCGCTGCTGTGCGCGGAAGGCACCACCGATGTGCTGGTCAGCGCGCCCGACGCGGTCTGGGTCGACGACGGAAACGGGCTGCGGCGCAGTTCGGTTCGGTTCAGCGACGAGGCGGCGGTGCGCCGACTGGCGCAGCGGCTGGCGTTGGCCGCCGGCCGGCGCCTCGACGACGCGCAGCCGTGGGTGGACGGTCAATTGACCGGTATCGGCAGCGATGGTTTCGCGGTGCGGCTGCACGCCGTGCTCCCGCCGGTTGCCGTCGGTGGCACGTGTTTGTCGTTGCGGGTGCTGCGGCCGGCCACGCAGGATCTGCCGGCGTTGACCGCGGCGGGGGCCATTGCGCCCGAGGCCGCCGAGCTACTCGCCGACGTCATCGGCGCGCGGCTGGCATTCCTCGTGACCGGCGGCACGGGCGCCGGGAAGACTACTTTGCTGGCGGCCATGTTGGGCGCGGTGGCGCCGCAGGAACGGATCGTCTGTGTCGAGGACGCCGCGGAACTGGCGCCCGCGCATCCGCATCTGGTCAAGCTGTTGGCGCGGTGCGCCAACGTCGAAGGTGTCGGCGAAGTCACTGTGCGCCAACTCGTTCGGCAGGCGCTGCGCATGCGGCCGGACCGCATCGTGGTCGGCGAGGTTCGCGGCGCCGAGGTCGTCGACCTGTTGGCGGCGCTGAACACCGGTCACGACGGCGGCGCGGGCACCGTGCACGCCAACAACCCGGGCGAGGTACCGGCCCGGTTGGAGGCATTGGGCGCGCTCGGCGGGTTGGATCGCGACGCACTGCACAGCCAACTGGCCGCGGCGGTCTTATCTGTAACGTCGATTGGGATGTGTAAGACAGGTACCCACGTGGATTTGGAATGCCGAGCATCTCGTCGGTGTCAGTCTTATCTGTAACGGTGTTCCCTTCGTGGTTACTTGTCGCGGCTTGCTGCATCGCATGCGCATTGACGGTGAGTAGTCGCTGAGGGCCCGCCGGGGTGGCGAGTAGGTCCTTGACGCTGCGTTGGCTGTTCGCCTAGAAGGGCGGTTCGTCGGTATCTGTGGTCCTCGGACCGGAGGGCGCCACGGCAGCGTCGGGTAGCGGGAGGTTTGTCACGACATAGAGGTTCAAGATGTCGTTGCGGTCGATGAACATGATTTGGCTGCGTTTGGAGGCGTCGAGGGCGTTACCGATCCAGTTGCGTGCCGCTTTGGTGATTTCGCCGCCTGCGACGATGAAGGCGTGGTCGACGAGGACCCGTTTGTTGTGTTCGGGGTCGAAGATTTCGTGGGCCAGCATCATCAGTGCCTGGTTGCGAATTTCGGCGATATTGGCGTTGCCGGTTTTGGTGACTCCGGAGGCGTCGAGTTTGCCTTTCTTGACTTGAATTCCGAAGTAGAGGCGGTGCTGGGTGGGCAGGGTGTAGCGCATCCAGATGTCCTTGCCGTACTCGAGTGCCTTGTCTTTGTGGCCTGCGGCGGTGATGCGGTGAAAGCCGAGTTGCCGGAAGAGTGGCAGGAGGACGTGTTCGATGAGGGCATCTTCGCTGCAGGTGTCGAGGTGTGCGGATAAGTGGGTGCGCCTTTGGTTTTCGGCGGGGGTGAGTGGCCGGTGGGGATTGGCGTGCAGCATGGTGACGGTGTCGCTGCCGAGGTGGCGTAGATAGCAGTGTCGGCCTTCGGCGTAGAACGCTTCGAATCCTTCTCGGGTGAGCACCTCGTTGAGTTGGGCCAGTGCGCGGGGACGGTCGGCACTTTCGTTGAGGGCCTCGCGCGGGTCCATGAGTTGGTCGATGAGACGGCAGAAGGTCTGCGGCGGTTGGTGTGGCCCGTCGTGGGGTTCGTTAAGGATGGATTCGATGACGTCGGCTACCCACCATTGTCGAGTCGAGCCGTCATGCACCCAGTCGGTGTCGAGGTCGGCGAAGAACTCGGTGATGTAGCTACTTGACCGGTAGGGGAAGTACTTGGGCTTCTCGCCGAAGCCTGGATCGTCGGAGCCGACGTTTCCGCAGATCAAGTCCGCGAGGTCGGCGGCGTTTCGCCGTTTGAACTTCATGACGTTCCTCGTTGTGGGTGGCCGCCGGCATTGCGGAGTCGGTGCAGTTCTCCGTGTGCGGTGGCCAATTCTTGTTGCAGTTGCTTGATCTGGGATTTGAGTGTGGCGATGTCGGTTTCGTAGCGGGTTTTCTGGCTGCGGAGTTGGTCGCGCAGTGCGGCGGTGATGCTGGTCTGGCCGTTGGCCTCGTCGCCGGGTGCGGTGGTCGGCCGCGGCCTCGGCGCAGTGGCTGCCGCGCGGATCTCGTCGCGCAAGTCTGGGTGGTTGTAGATGGTCTTGCGGGCGACCTTGGCGTAGTTGGCGACGGCGTTGATGTTGATGGTGCGTCCTTTTTTCTTCATCTCGCGCAGCGCTTTTCGGACCTTGGCGCGGGTCGCAGCTTTGCGCCGTTTGGTGCTGACCAGCAGGCCTTCGGTCGATCGCGGTGGGGTCACGGTTCTCCGGTGCGGGGGCGGCGGGCTTTGTCGAGTGCGGATTGGTGCGCGCCGCGGGTTTGGATCTGCAGCAGCGGCAGTCGCTTGGCGGCGCCGGCGCCGGCCACCGAACCGGCTTCCTCTGTGGTGAGCCGGTCGATGATCGCCTGTAGGGAGGCGATTTCGCGGCGGCGTTCGATGATCCAGATGTTGTCCTCGCCGAGTTCACGACCAGAGCGTTGCCGGTATTGGTCCTGACGCTGCGCGATGAGGGTTTGAGTGGAGGCGAGCTGCTGCCGTAGTTCGGCCAGGTGGGTGGCGTCGGTAGCGAAGTGCCCGCAGGATAGACAGGCGTTGCCCTTGTCGCAGGATTTTAGCGGCGGCAGCAAGCAGACCCCGTTGGGCAGCACCCGGTCGGTGCGCTTGGCGAGTTGGGTCATTTCGTAGATGTCGTGCGGGGTGATTTCGATGTCGGCGCCGTGTGCCCCAATCTTCTTGTGTTTGAGGAATTCAGCCTCAGCGGTGGCGGCCATGGTGGCGGCATACCGGGCGGTCATTTCAGGGCTCTTGTGGCCGAGATAACGCTGCACGACGTGAAACGGCACACCGTCGTTGAGCAGTTCGGTGGCCCGGGTGTGGCGTAGCCGGTGTGTTTGGGTGAATCGCAGCGGGCGCCCGGCGCTGTCGGTGAGGTCGTGGCATTGGTCGAGCTTGTCGAGCATCGCCCGGTAGGTGGTGTAGGACCGTGGCCGTTGCCCTCGGTGCTGATTCTTGATGCCGAGAAACAGGTATTTCGGTTGCAGCGCAGGGTATTTGGATTTGAGCCAGGCCTGTTGCTCTGTGATGATGTCGACGATGGCCTGCTCGGCCAGGATGGTCGGTATGACGCCGTCGACTTTGGTTTGTTGATACCGCAGCCGCGCGACGAACGCCCCGCTGTCAGCTTCGGTGGCGTCGGTGGGGCGGTCGCGGCCGGGGATGGCTTCGAGCGGGTCGTAGTCGAGCATCAGGATTTCCGAGGCTCGCCGGCCGGTCAGGGCTTGCAGCAGCCAAATGCGGGCGGCCTGAGGGTCACCGAGCCCGGGCAGGACGGTCAGTGTGCCGTCGGGGCGGGTCAGGACGATCTTCTGCTTGCGGTCGGCGGCCAGCACGTCGAGGTAGGTGAGCATGCGTTGCAGGTCGGCGGTGGAATACCAGGTCAGGTCGCGTTCGCGGCGCTGGCGTCGGGGCGCGTGGATCGGTGACCACAACGCGGTGTGGGTCAGCGTGGCCTCGCGCCAGCGGGGATTGCCGGTGCCCGCGGCGGCCTCGGCGGCGTGGTCGTGCATGAACGTGTAAAACGACTGGGTTTCGCTTTGTAGGCTGGCCACGGTGTAGGGGGTCAGCCGCTCGGATTGTGTTGCGGCCTGCGGTGATCGAAGGTATTCCAGGTAGCCCAGAAACGCCTTCCGCAGCTCGTCGGGGTCGGTGCTGATCAACGGGTCGTGCAGATACCCGCGGTCGCGGGCGAAGCGGCCCAGCTGCGAGCCGATGTTGCGTGTGCGTGAGACGACTGAAGACCACGTGAGCAAGTCATAGGTCAGGGCGCTGCGCAGCCAGAACCGCAGCCCTTCCCGCAGCCACACCGGTTCGATGCCGCGCAGCCGCACCGTTTGGTCGTGGTGAGGTTCGTGCGGGCGTTGAGGGATACGGGGGTCGGCGCGAAGATCCCAGATGTCGTGGCTCCACCACGGGGCGTCGGTGCAGCGCACTGACACGCTCAAATGGAGATGTTCGATGAGATGGCGGATGTTGCGCCGCGACCCCGCCGACGGCAGCCGGTTGTTGCGTCGCTGGAACGCCAGGGCGGCCTGGCGGATCAGCTCGGTGGGATCCAGATCAGCGATGCTGACCGGCGGGTGACCGGTGCGGGCGCTGTGTTCGGCGACCGCACCCGGCAGGGTCCGCACCAGCCAGGCCAGCAGGGAGGGCTCGATACGGCGCAGCTGCTGATCCCAGCACAACCACACCCACCAGGCGATCTCGTCGGCGAACCGCGGTGGGGCCGCCGGGGTGAAATCGTGTGCGGCGGTGGCGCGGTTGGCCCGCAGATAGAACTGGTTGCGCAGGAAGACTTCGTCATAGGGGGCCGCGTAGATCGGGTAGACGGGCCGGCGCCACGCGGCGGGAACCTGCGCCCACTGGGCCTCCCACGAGCCGGGCCCAGCGACCAGTGACGGGGCCTCGCCGGTGGGTGGGCATGGCGGCTCAGTGGGGGTCGTCATCGTGCAGGCCTTTCCATCCGGCCACGTAGTTGCGCCACTGGGCCACGGTGCGCATTTCGGCGTCCTCGGTGACCCAGCCGTAGGTCGACAAAGTGGTTTGGATGTCGGCATGCCCGAGTCGGCGCATCACCACGTGTGGCGGCGCTCCGGACAGCAGCAGCGCAGTGGCATGGGTGTGACGCAGCCAGTGCGGTGTCCAGTCCTCGGGCAGGACACCGTTGCAGCGTCGGGTCAGGGAATCGACTTTGGCGTAAACGGTTTCGGCTCGCATCGGGGCGAAGCGTTCACCGGCGACGAGGTTGACGAACACGAAATGGGTGTCCAGGTTCGGTATCGCGAGGTCGGCGCCGTGATCGACCAGATGCCAGACATATGACGAATACAGGGCTTCCAGGTCGTCGCCGATGTAGATCCGTCGCCCGTGCAGTGTCTTGCCGCGGGCTCCGCGCGGATGGTCCTGGCGGGCGCCCACTTCGATGTAGGGGGTGGCGCCGGTGCCCAGGTGAAAGTCGTGGTGGCGCAACGACAGTGCTTCACCTAGCCGCATCCCGGTCTCGGCCAGCGTGGCGAACAGCAGCCGATCACGCAGGCCGGAGGCAGGTCCGGACCAGACATGCCCATTCTGGGTGGCGCACCCGTCAAGGATGGCGCTGACTTGACTGGGCAGCAGGACCGGGGTGGCGGCGAGGTTACCGCGGCGCACCGTGTAGACGGGGCGATCCTTGGTTCGAGGTGGGCCAACCCCGGCCAGCATCGGAATGTAGTGGGAGCGACCGCGTTTGCCGCGGCTGGTGAACAGCCGCTGATACGGGACGGTCAGTCCGTGGGCGTCGGCGTGGTAGCGGTAGCAGGCCAGCACCGCTGCAGCCCGCAGTTGGGTGCTGGCCGGGCCCAGCCACGTCGGCGGGGCGCCGATGCGGGCGGTGCCGGGCAGATCCCCGCTGCGCAGGTAAGTCAAGAACTGACCGAACATCGCGGTGCTGACATCACGCCAATCGGTGCCGGTGTGCTCCAGTAGTGTCCACCAGGCCGCCAGCCCGGCGGCATAGGCCTTCACCGTGTTCGGGGAGGCCGCGTCGTCACGCAGGAACTGCAGGTACTCCTCAGCCGGATCAATCGGTAGATGATCGGCGCCCAGCACGGTGTAGGTGTCGGGGCGATCGGTCAGTGCGATCCGCTGTGTGCGTGCCATTGTGTGCTGACCGACCCGTGGCTTTCTGCTAGGCCTGCCGGGGAGCCCGGTGCAGTGGCACCACGATGTCGCCCTGTCGGGCACCGGCGTCAGCGGTTCTGGCGTGCTCTGCCCGGGTGCGGCCGGGGGCATCGCTTTGGCCGGCCAGGATGTCGGCGAGCAGATCGGTGGGATAGATCAGGTTGTGGGCGGCCAGGGCTTCGGCCGAATCGGCCCCGGCGTAGCAGACCCCCATCCACCGCCGCAGCAGCCGGGGCCGCTCGGGCTTGTAGGTGTCCCAGCCCGGTTCGGTTTTGCCCCAAGTGTGCCCGGTGTCGGTGTTGATCCGGGTGTAGAGCTGACGCTGCAGCGTCTGCGCGCGGGCACCGTCGATCAGTTTCGATTCGCGAAGGTGAATGATCAACGCCCCGATCGAGATTCGCCATTTCAACTTCACCTCGATCAAGTCATTCAGTGTCGGTGAGGCCGGGATCTCGGCGGCGATCGCCTCGGCGGGCGCGAGCAGCTCGGAGGCAAAGCGGGAGGCTTCCCGTTCCTCCTCATCGCTGATATCGCCGTAGCGGTGCAACACCAAATGCCCGATCTCATGGGCAACCGTCCAGCGGGTGCGCTCCCAAGACTCCATGCCACGCAACAAGACAACGGGGCGGTCGCGATAGTCGCCGGTCCGCGCCGAACAGCCCAGATGCTTCTCGGTCAACAAGCCGACCGGTTCGTCCTCGGCATTGTCCCAATCGATCAGCCCGGTGGAGCGCGAATGCTTCATCCGCAGCACCACCGGCACCCCGGCGGCTTCCAGTTCGTAGGTCAACCGTTTGATCGGCGTCAAAGGCTCCACGCCCAGCCACCGACGGGCCTGCGCGGCCGCGGCGACCACATCGGTGCCCGCCGGCAGCGGCTCCAGCCGCACCGCCGGCAGGGTGGCCTGCCGGTTGAGTTGATGAGCCAGATCACCGATGACGTTGGCGAACACCGCCAGGTACTCCTTCTCGGCGGCCGTGGTGGACTTCGGCGCCCGGAACAACAGATCCCGAGTGCTCACCCGTGACACCGGGGCGGTGGTGAAAAACGCTGGGGGGAACCGCAACAACGCAGCCAGCCGGTCGAACTCCACCGCGTCGAGCACCGCCGTCTCGGCCTGCTCCAGTCGGGTTTGCCGCGGCGACCGCCAGCCCATGTGCTCCATGACCGCGGTACCCGACATTCGCCGAAGGACCCGGGCCTGGCGGACCCGGGTGCCGAACACCTCGACTGTCGTCATCACCGACCACCTCGTCCCCGGTCAGCGCCAGTCGGCAGAACTGCATCGGCTAGGCCTCCGAATCCCCAGTCTCCGAAGGCGATTCGGGAGGCAAGAGATCCTCGAAGTCGCGCACATCCTCGTCGTCGGAGTCGTCGTGGGCCGCCAGCTCGGCCGCCGTCTTGGGCCGGATCGCCGCCGGCAGTTCCACGAACTCCACGATCCGCTCGTCCTTGGTGTCGATATCGGCGACCAGGGCCAGGATGGCACCGGCTACCGACAACCGGCCCGGACTCTCCCACCAGTAGGCGATGAACTCGTACTGGTCGCCGATGCCCGGCGGGCCCATCACCTGCGGCTCCGATTCCATCTCGGCGGCGTCGAACGCCATCTGCTTGCCCGGCTGGGTGGCTGGCATCGGCTGCGGGGCCAACGCCCCGATGTCCTCGGCCTCCTGGCGTGGCAGGTGGCGCAACCGCGCCCACGCCACCTTCTTGGTATCGCCGAGACGCACTGACGAACTCGGGCCGGAGGTCATCTTCAGCGTCGACCCCGGGCCGCACGACGCCCCTTTCGGGGGTGTCCGCGGCGGGTCGTCGAACCGGCTCCGCGCGTCGATGCCGTTCATCAACAGCACCCGGGTACGCACATCGCTGCACAGTGTTCCGCCCGGAATCCGCATCGGGTCGGGACACACCGGCGCCCAGGCGGCCAAGGTCTTGTCGAACGCCACCTCCACCTCGCCGAGCAACTTGGCCCACGCCAACCCGTGCTGGGTAACCAAGTCCGTAAGCAAGTCCTTCGGAACCGCCATGGCAGAAATTCTGCACGGTTTTTCCTACAACACTGCGGAGGCTCCCCGCGTGTCGGGGCGACAATTTCGGCTGCTTCACCACGCCCAAAGTATACATGTGTAAATCGTGAGATGCAGTGTAAACACGCCGATTTCGTGCACTTCCGAGTATGTTTCGCAGGCCGAGAATGGTGGGTGGCTGCGCCAGCGTGAGTCGCCGCCGATCAGTGGTTGGCCGGTGCAGGAAGGGGCGGTCGGGCCTGCCGAACATGCGTACGAGTGTGGCTGATGTGACTCGTGTGACTGGTGAAGCGGTGCGTGCGTGTTGCCTGACGCCGAATCGGTAGCGGGCATGGTTCTGTCGAGCGTCGTCATCGACCAACCCGCGTGCGATCCCTTGGAACCGGTCGAGTGAGCAGTGCGTCCTACGAGCATGGATCCCGACGACAGACAAGCATTGACTGATGTTGGATTGGACCCTGAGGTCCCGTCGGTCCAAGCGGCGCCGGACCTGGTCAGGTGGGAGCTTGCGCACCTTCTCGGCGTCGATGTCACGGAACCATGACATCGACATGCTTGTTGCGGTACCGCGACATCGGCGTGCTCCTGCCGCCGCCGCAGACGTAGCGTGAGAGGGTGACCACCCAGGATCCGCGCACCGGCGAGGACACGTTCGACCTCATCGACGACGCCGTGGCCGCCCTCGCCGATCGCCGCGGCGTCTGGCTAGGAGATGATCTGCGCAGCCTCGCGTTGGTCGCCAGCCTCATCCAGCAAGCCGAACGTTGCCTGCCCCAACTGGTCCACGACGCCCGCGCCAACGGCCACGGCTGGACCGAGATCGCCCGAGCACTGGGCACCAACCCCGCCGAGGCCATCCTGCGATTCGACCCCGAATCTCCAATCGCCGACGGTAGATGGCCTTAGGAGCATCAAACGGTGGCCTGACTGCTGAATCGTGAAATCAGAAAGAGGAGGTTCCTTGGCCGGGCCGTGGACCTCTGGTGGGGTCAGTGCCCGCCGAGCACCTGTTGGGCTCGGCGGGGGTTACGGCGCACGGTTGGGTTGGGGCCACCAGCTGGCTTCGCGCAGCAGGGTGGCGATGGCGGGGACGGTGAGGGTGCGGACGAGGAAGGTGTCGAGCAGTAGGCCGCATCCGACGATGAATCCGGCTTGGATCATGATGGCGATCGAGCCGAACATGAGGCCGAACATGCTGGCGGCGAAGATGACTCCGGCGGAGGTGATGACGGAGCCGGTGTTCGCCACGGTGCGTAGCACGCCGACGCGGATGTTGGTGCCGGATTCCTCGCGTAGCCGTGAGACGAGCAGCATGTTGTAGTCGGCGCCGACCGCGACGAGGATGATGAACGCGAGAAGCGGTACGGGCCAGGCGATTTCGTGGCCAAGCAGGTATTGGAAGACTAGGACGCCGATGCCCAGGGAGGCGAGGTAGTTGAGCACGACGGTGCCCAGCAGGTAGATCGGGGCCAGCACGGCACGCAGCAGCAGCACGAGGATGAGGCCGACGATCACGATGGTGGCGATGGCGAGTTGGGCGAAGTCGGCCCATAGTAGGCGTGCGATGTCGGAGTTGACGGCAGGGAATCCGGCCACTGACACGGTGGCGTGGGCTAGGGCGGTGTTGGGGCGGGCGGCGTTGGCGACGTCGGTGACCGTGTGGGCGAGGTTCATCGCGTCGACGGTGTAGGGGTCGTGGCTGGATTCGATGGCGAAGCGGGCGGTCTTGCCGTCGGGGGACAGGAATTGCTTGGCGACATCGGCGAATTGGCGGTTTTCGAAGGTGTTGGGAGGTAGGTAGAAGCCGCTGGAGGAATCTGAATCTGCGCTGGCGCGGGCGGAGTTCTGTAGTTGGGTGGCGATCTTACTCATGCCTGAGAGCAATTCGAGGTTGCTGTCGACGAGGGTGTGCACGCCGGTGGCCAGGGCTTGGGCGCCGGAGGCCAGTTGGCTGATGCCGTCTTGGAGCCGTCCGATGTTGCCGGCCAGGTCGGCCGGGTCCCCGAGGGCTCCGAATGCTTTGTCCAAGGCGGTGACGGCGTTTCGGATGTCGGCGAGGGTTTCGGCGACCGTGGCGCCGGTGGCGGGATTGTAGCGGTCGCCGAGGTCGGCGACCTGGCTGAAGAAGCCACTGTTGCGCAGGGTCACCAAGACCTGGACCTGGTCGCGGATCTGGGCGCATTGGGGTGTGGTGGCACACCACGGAGCGGTGTTGAGGGCACCGACGAGCGGATCAAGGATGGCGATCGCGTTGGCGGCTTGGTCGGCCCATGGCCGCAGTCCCGGCCCGGACTGGATGGCCTGGTCGACCGCGGGTGCGGTGGCCGAAAGTTGCTGCAGCAGGGGCCGGAACTGCTGCATTTGTGTGCCGGCGGATTGGGCTTGGCTCAAGATCCCACTCAGCGGGGCCAGGGCGGTGCGCAGGGTGGTGTCGAGTTGGGCCAACCCGGCGGCCAGTTGGTCGGCGCCGTTGGTGAGTTTGGCCAGGTCGGCTTTGCGGGCGTTGCCGTCGGCGACGGCGTCGGCCATCTTGTCCCCGATTTGTTGGTTCTGCCAAGCTAATTCGGCTTGGTCGAGCCGCTCACCGGTGGGGCGGGTGACCCCGGAGACCTTGGTGACGCCAGGGATCTGGGCCACGCGTGAGGCCATCTCGTCGAGATCGGCCAGCCCTTTGCCGGTGCGCATGTCGGTGGGGTTTTCGACCACCAGGAATTCGGTGAAGACGACGTCTTTGCGGAAGTGGCGGTCCAGCAGCTGGTAGCCCTGGTTGCTGGCGGTGTCGGCGGGTTGGCCTTTGCGGTCGTCGTAGCTGATGTTGATGGTCACCGCGACCGCCGACAGGGCCAGCAGGACGGCCAGGCTGATGGTCAACAGTGTGACTGGCCGGCGGACCACGGCGACGGCCACGCTGTTCCAGTAGCGGCGGGTGCGGTCGGGTTTGGGGTCGCCGATGCCGCGTTTGGCGGCCAGCGCCAGCACCGGCGGCAGCAGCGTGACGGTGGCCAGGAATCCGAACAGGACAGCGATCGCGCACGCGGGGCCTAAAGCGGCGAACACGCTGAGCCGCGCGAACACCATCGCCAGGAACGCGAACGCCACGGTGGCCGCCGAGGCCAAGATGACCCGTCCGATGCTGGCGGTCGCGTAGATCGCGGCCTGCTCGGGCGCTACCTGGGCGCGGCGCTGCTCGTGGTAGCGGCTGATCAGAAACACCGTGTAGTCGGTGCCCGCGCCGAGCAGGATCGCGGTCATAAACGCCACGGTGAACTGTGAGACGGGCATGCCCATCTCCCCGAGCGCGGAGAGCACACCTCGCCCGACGGCCAGGCTCACACCGATGACCAGCAGTGGGAGAAGGGCGGTGAACACCGACCGGTACACGATCAGCAGAATCAGCGCGATCAGCCCCGCGGTCGCGATCGAGATGAGCACCAGATCGTGTTCGGCCGAGGCGATTTGGTCGCTGAACGTGGCCGGTGGACCGGTAACCCGCACCGTGGTGCTCGAATCGGCGAAGGCCTCGGCGGCGAGGGCGCGCACCGCTTGCACGGACTCGGCCGCGGTGGGGTCGCCTAAGGTGCCGGCCACGCCGACCGGCAGATACCAGGCCTTGCCGTCCTGGCTGACCGCTTGGGTGGCGGTGACCGGGTCGGCCAGCAGGTCTTGGACCAGCAGCACATGGTCGGTGTCGGCGCGCAGCCGCGACACCATCGCCTCGTAGCGGTCACGCGCGGCCGGAGTCAACCCGGCGGGGTCTTCCATCGCGACGAAGACTGTGGTCTTGGATCCCTGCTCGCCGAACGCGGCGCTCATCCGGTCCAGCGTCTGAAACGACGGCACGTCGCGGGGGATCAGATCCACCGACTGCTGCCGCACCACAGTCTCCAGCTGCGGAAACAGCAGCGCCAACACGACCGCGACCGCGAGCCACGCCCCGATCACCAGCACTTTATGCCGCACGGTGAATCCGCCCAGGGCGGCCAGCCGCCCGCTGTATTCCCTCCCGGCAGCCGGCGGCCGGGACTGCCCGGTTCGTGCCGTGTGGCGCGCGTTCGCCGTGGCCGTCGAACCTGGTCGGCCGTCTGTCATCGCATCTACTCCCGAAAGGGAAGCGCCTCTCCCTGGAAGAGAGACTATGGAAAAGAGACTATCGGTATCGCAACGCTACTATGAGTACCCCTTTGTGGGGAATGGCATGCACCTGAGGTTGCCGACGCGATGCCCCTGTAGTGGTGGCAGCGCCGGGCATCGTCAGGCGGTTTCTGGCGTCGGTGGTCGGTGGGCCACCAGGAAATCGTCGACGATGCGGACACGGTCCGCGGGTGTCAGTGTTTTCATCCCGGTGAGTTTGGCGAACACGATGGGTCCGAGTAGTTGGATGATGGCCAGCGTGGTGTCGAAGTCGTCGAGTTCATCACGAGCCGCCGCGCCGGCCAACAGCTCGTCGAAGGGTTGCCGGTACTGCTCGATGACGCGAGCGCTCAGACCGGCCAGGGGCTGGCGCGCGTCGCTGTTGGGATCGGGCCCGAGCGCCAACCAGGCCAACGCGGTCAGATGCAGCGGCGCCTCATCAATCAGGGCCGCCTGCCGATGCACCAGCTCGATCAGCTGGTCACGTAGATCGCCCGTGGCCGGCGGCGAGGTCACCTGGGGAAGCAGCCGCTCAAACGCCTCCGCCAGCAGATGGGTGGTGCTCTCGAAGTGCCGATACAGTGTGGTGCGCGCCACTTTCGATAACCGCGTCACCGCGTCCACGGTGACCGCCTCCACCCCGCCGCTGGTCAGCAGCGACGTGGCGGCGTCCAGCAGCCGGGCGCGTGAACGAAGTTTGCGCGGGTCGATGTCGTCGTCGTCGAAAATGCCGTCTGCCCCGCGTGCCGGCGGTCCGGTCGGATCAACTGCGGCCATGGGCGGGCTGGCTCCTACCTAATAGTCCTGCTGTGCAGTGTGGCGCTATCGCGCCACCGCTGGGGTGCTGTCGTGCTCGTCGGGTATGTCGTGGCGCACGACGCGCACCCTGCCCCCGGGTAGGCAGGCCATATAGCCGTGGTATTTGCCGTACAACTCCCACGCCGTCAGGTTCTCATCGCCCGCGACATCGATCCAGTGGCCAGTGGAAAACTCCAGATGCAGGTGGCCATCGTCGTCGTAGAGCGCCCGAGTGCACGTCGATCCCGAAAAATCCAACAGCGGACGCAGCACCACCGGCACATCGTTCGGATCGATGACGACCTCCTCGGGCGGGCAGTCACCCACCGGGGGCACAGTCAAGCGCAGCGGCCCCCAAATGACCAGCTCGTTGTACTCGTCGAGGTCAAGGGCGAGGCCATCCTTGACGGCGACGCGCTGCACGGCGCACCCCTCGATCCACTGGCTCAACATGATCGTCCCTTCGACGCGACGTCAGGTCCTCACCACAAAGACTACCCTTGGTAGCGCTACGCTACTGCGAGTTTCATTATCGCGGCCCTCCGATTCAGATTTTCGAGTGCTCGTCGTCACCGATCAGCAGGCGCATCGCGTGGTCGAGTCGCCGACAGACCTCGGCCGTCGACACCCGCCGGCTCAGCCAGGCGGTCAGATTTGACAACCAAACATCGCAGATAACTGTCGCGATAGCATGCTGCTCCTCGGTGGGCTCACCGCCGCTCATGGCGCGGGCCAGCATGCCTTCGAAGACGTTGGCGGCATGATCAACCTCCGCGGCCGCACTGGCGTCAGCGAACACGAACGCTCGCGTCATCGCTTCCGTCAACCCGGGATTGCGCTGCCATTCCTCGTTGACACGGTCGATCAAACGGCGCAGCCGCTGCTGCGCCGTAGCGCCGCTCGCCGCCCAGTCGTAGCTGGTGTCGAAGCGTTCGAACTCACGCCCCAGCGCCGATACCAACAGATGCACCTTGGATGGGAAGTAGCGGTAGAGCGTTCCGATGGCGATGTCAGCCCGCTCGGCGACATCCCTCATCTGAACAGCGTCATAGCCGCCCTGCGACCCAATCGCCACAACCGCATCCAGGATCAGGGCGCGACGCCCCCGCTTCGGCGTGACGGCAGACCGCAAGTCAGCGAACGCTGCCGCGTTCATGACGGCACCACATAGGAGTTGAGACATCCAGCCGACCAGTGATGCGGGTAACGCCAAGCACCTCACCGGCACCAGTCAATGGCGCCCCGGCGATCGCCGCGGCCGGCGGATCTTCTGCCGACATGGCCCGTGCTCCCCCTTGCGTCCAGCTACCTACACCAAGCACGCTACTACTAGTAGCGGTGCGCTACCAGTAGTACTAGTTTTCGGGAACCGCGCGCGGACGCGATCGAGGACATCTCGTTGGCGACGTCTTGGGGGGACACTGCGAGCAAGAACGCCAGGATGTCCGCTTTGGCGAAGTAGTTAGAAGTGGTGGGTTTAGCGATTCCGGTGCCGACTGCGGCATCTTCGAGCTCTGCTTATCTGCTGACGGTCGCGCATTGATCACGAACACTCGGAAGCGCCGCCCGCATGCCCGCCATCGCCGACATGATCGGCGCCGCCTACCTGGATCCAGAACCCTCCGCGCCGAGCCGCGACCTACACATGTGCACCTGGCGAGCCACCAACCCGCCCGATCACCACATGTATAACACCTCTTGACCAGCCCATATTCAACAAGCTGCCGCTCTCCTTACAGATAAGCCGGTCAGGTTTTGGTGCACGTCGCCCGCGACCGTAGCGGGCGCCGGCGGGTGAGCGAGATCGCCATGCTGCGCCGCGCCGACCGCCAAGTCCGCGTCGCCACGGTGTGGCATGCCGATCGTGGCGTGGCTGACGAGATCACCGAGCTACGCCGATTGCTGAGCAACCGGGATGCGGCGTGACGGGCTATCCCCTGGCTGCGATCGCGTTGGGACTGGCGCTGCTCGTGCTACCGAACTCGCCCCGTGGGCGGCTGGCGTCGCCGGACCGTTGCCGCACAACCCGGTTCCCGGCAGCGCCGTTGTTGGTCGGATGCGGGGCTGTTGTCGGCGTCGTCGGCGCGGTACTCCTGCCGGGCACCACCTTTTTGGCGGCAGCTGTACTGGCCGCGACGTGCGCCCTGCGTTGGCGGCGCCGACGCCGCGGCCGCGGTGAACGTGCCGAGAGCCGCGCCCTGGAAACCGCGATCGACGTGCTCGTCGGTGAGCTACGGGTCGGCGCGCACCCAGTGCAGGCGTTCGGCGTGGCGGCGGACGAAACCAGCGGGTCCGTCGGCGACCGTTGCCGGGCCGTGGCGGCGCGCGCCCGACTGGGCGCCGACGTCGCCGCCGGTCTGCGTAACGCGGCCCGGACGTCAGCGTTGCCCACACAGTGGGAGCGGATGGCGGTGTGCTGGCAGCTGGCCGCCGACCACGGCTTGGCGCTGTCGACGTTGATGCGCGCAGCGCAACGGGATATCGCTGAGCGACAACGCTTTTCGACACAGGTGAGTTCGGCGATGGCCGGTGCTCGCGCCACCGCCGCGATCCTGGCGTGCCTACCGGTACTCGCGGTGTTGCTCGGCCAGCTGATCGGGGCGCGACCGATGGCGTTCCTGTTGAACGGACGCGCGGGTGGCTGGCTGCTGGTGGTTGGAGTGACACTGGCGTGCGCCGGGCTGTTGTGGTCGGACCGCATCACCGACCGGGTGACGTCGTGAGTACCGCGGCGATGCTGCTGGCTGCGGCACTGCTGAGCGGTGCGGGGCCGTCGACGGTGCGGGCGCGCGCCGGCTTGCCCATCGGCAGATCACGTTCGCGGCGACGCCCGGCGCGCGGCCCTGACCCGTTGGCCGTGGCCTCGAGCCTGGATGTGCTGTCGGTCTGCCTGGCGGCGGGCATGGCCGCATCGACCGCCGCGGCCGCCACCGCCGGGGCCGCTCCGCCGCTGCTGGCCAGGTTGCTGCGCCGGGCCTCCGATCTGCTCGCCATGGGTGCCGATCCGGCCGTCGCCTGGACGGCGCCGGCGGACCTGGCGGCCGGTGCTATCGATGCGCAGACCGATGCGCTGCTTCGGCTGGCACGACGCTCGGCGTCCTCCGGGGTGGCGCTCGCCGACGGGGTGGCCGAGCTGGCCGGGCAGTGCCGCCAGGATGCCGCCCACGCGGCGACCGCGGCCGCCGAGCGGGCAGCAATCTTGATCGCCGGCCCGCTCGGCCTGTGCTTTTTGCCGGCCTTCGTCTGCTTGGGCCTGGTTCCGGTGGTCGCCGGACTGGCCGGTGAGGTACTGCAGTCGGGGCTGTTGTGAGGCGGGTTGATGAGCAACGGGAAGGCGAAGGGAGCCAAGATGCTTCGGAAGATGCATGCGCGATTGGTCTTGCTGGTCGTCGACGAGGCGGGCATGTCCACCGTCGAATACGCGATCGGCTCGGTTTACACCGTCTGAGAGGATGCCACCGTGCGTGCCCTGATCGTTGTCCGTTTGTCCCGCGTCACCGACGCTACAACCTCCCCTGAGCGGCAGTTACAAGCCTGCCGCGAGCTGTGCGCTCGGCGCGGGTACGAGGTGGTTGGGATCGCCGAGGATCTCGACGTATCGGCTGCGGCCACGTCGCCGTTTGACCGTCCGCAACTCGGCGACTGGCTGACCAACCGGCTCGGCGAGTTCGACGTTCTGGTCTTCTACCGGATGGATCGGATAGTCCGCAGGCTCCTAGACCTCGCGGACCTCATCCGCTGGTGTCAGCAGCACTCGGTCTTGGTGGTGTCAGCCACCGAGCAGTTCCTCGACCTGACTCAGCCGTTCGGCGACATCATCGCGCTCCTGGTCGCGAAGGTGGCCGAGATGGAGCTTGCAGCCATCAGCGACCGCAACGCCTCGGCTGCCCGGTACAACATTCGGGCTGGCAAGTACCGGGGAGGCATTCCGCCGTGGGGCTACCTGCCTCAGCAGGACGAGGACGGAAATTGGCGACTGGTACAGGATCCCGAGCAAGTTACGGTCATTCGGGAGGTGGTTGAGCGGGTGCTGACCGGTGAGCCGCTGCGAGCTGTTGCTCACGATCTGACGGCTCGGAAGGTGCTCACTCCGAAGGATCGGTTCGCGCAGTTGCAGGGCCGAGAGGTCAAGGGGTACCAGTGGCATTCCAGCCCGCTGAAACGGGCTCTGACGAGTCCCACGCTGTTGGGACAGATAGTGGCACGGGAACCGCTGACAGACGCCCAGGGCCGCGTCAAGCGGGATTCGAAGGGCCGCAAGGTGTTCGGTCCTGAGACGGTCGTCCGTAACGACGACGGATCGCCAGTCGTCCGGTCTGAGCCGATTCTGACCCGAGAGGTATTCGACCGGGTCGGCGCGGAGCTGGCCGACCGGGAGAACCGGAAGGAGCCGACGAAACGGTCCTCGGGTCTGTTGCTTCAGGTCATCTACTGCGGCGTCTGCGGTCGGCCGGCCTACCGGCTGAAGGGTGGCGTGGGGCGCAAGCCTCGATACCGGTGTGCCTCGGCGCAGTACCGAGATCCCTGCGGCAACAGGTCGATACCGCTGGAGTATGCAGACGAGACGGTGGAGACGCTCCTGCTCGGCGTGCTCGGCACGTCCGAGAGGTTGGAACGGGTCTGGGACTCAGGATCGGATCACTCGGCCGAGTTGGCCGAGATCGACAGCACCCTGGCGGATCTGGCGGATCAGCTCGGCTCTCCCGCCTTCCGCAAGGGCACTCCGCAGCGTGACCGCCTGGACGCCAGGATCGAGGCGCTGGCGGCACGCCAGGCCGAGCTGGCAGCCGAAGCCATCAAGCCCGCTGGCTGGACTTGGCAGCCGACTGGCGAGAAGTTCGCCGATTGGTGGGACCGGCAGGACGTGACCGCTCGCAACGTGTGGCTGCGTTCGATGGGCTTCACCCTCGGATTCGTCTACTCACTCGATGGCAAGGGGCCGACGCTGAATGTCGACTTCGCGGACCTCGAAACGCTGAGGCAGCAATTGGAGACCAGCGGACCTGCGGCCAACCTTCAGCAGGCATTCGAAGCCATGAAGGCGAACGGCATTGCCGGACTCGAATTGCGAACGGGTGAGGTGATCGTCCACCTCACGGATGGACGGACGGAGACAATTCACCACACCGGAGGAGCCGTTGACGACCAGATCGACGCCACTGACCGGAAGGGAGCGTGACGATGGGCTTCGACAGGAGTGAATGGCTCGCCGCGATCATCGCGCATTACGGCGGGGCGATGGTTACGCCGGTTGACGCCGCCACCGAGATCCTGCTCGGGAAGACCGACGCCGACAGCATGGCTGAGTCGATCAACCGCAGAGGCCGGAAGGTCGGTGATGACGTGATGGCCACGACGACGGCGGCTGATTGCGCCGACGCAGTAGAGGAGTTGATCAGCCTCGGATTCCTCGAGTCGGTGTTCTCGGCAGACTGCCCGTCCTGCGCCGAGAGTGATTGCAACGAGCACGTTCTCGAGCTGCGTCTGCCCGAGCGGCTGTAGCTGCAGCCTTAACCCAACCGACCGACCGAGCCCCGCCATCGTGCGGGGCTTTGTCATTTGACTCCGCCATGAACCGCCTCGGTGATGTTGCTCACAAATAGCCGGAACTGCCTGCAAGTAACACCTTCCCAATTAGTGGAGAGGGCGAATACTCACCTTCCCTACTAGTGGAGGGGTGTTGCAGACGCCTTCCCTATAAGCGGAGGGGTCTAAAGGACGCGTATCTATCTAGTGAAGGGGTCGAGCTCCTGACCTCGGGTCGGCGCGAAGTGTCACCTTCCTACATGTGAGGGGCCAAAAACCCCACATACTGTCGCCTGCCAGGGTGATGGGACCACTGGTTTGCCATGAGGATGGGACCAGTTCGTCTTCCGGTCACGGGCCGTGTTGATGGTGACTGACGGAGCCGTTGCCGGTCAATCCGACGCAGTCGGAGGGACCGGCTTTGGCTTTTGGCGTTGCCGGTAGGACTGGCCTTCGACGACGAGTTCGTAGGCCGCTGATTGCAGCCGGTCCATCGCTGATTGGGCCAGTAGCGGGTCGGCCATCATGGTCAGGATCTCGGGTGGTTCCCGGTTGCTGGTGATGATCGTGGAGGCCTTGCGGTGGCGCTCGACGATCAGCTCGTAGAAGTCCGTCGTTTCGGTGGCCTCCAGCCGGTGCAGCGCCAGATCATCGACGATGAGCAGTTCGACGCGATGCAGCTTGCGCATCTCGTCTTCGTAGCTGCCGTCCAGGCGTGCCCCGCGCAGGCGTTTGAACAATTTGTCGGCCCGCTCGGTGTGCACGCTGCGCCCGCGGCGGACGGCGATATGTCCTAATGCGTTGGCCAGGAACGTCTTTCCCACTCCGACCGGCCCCATGATGAGCACGTTGTAGGCATCGGCCAAAAACCGCAGCGAGGTCAGCTCGGCCCACAGCTGCTGATCGAAGGCCACCGCGGCGGAGTCGTCCCAGGCCTGCAACTGCATCGCCGGATCGAGGTGGGCGGCCTTGGCGCGTCGGGCTGCGGATTCGCGGTCGCGGCGGGTGACCTCGTCGGCGAACAGCAGCTCCAGAAAATCGTGATGCGGCAGCCGGTTGGTGCGGGCCAACGCCAACCGTTCGGGCAGGGTGTCGAGCAGCTGACCCAGCTTGAGGCGACGCATCAACGCTTTGAGGTCGGCGGAGACCTCGATCGGTTTGACCGCCGGCGCGGCGTCGGGGCGGGTGGGGCTCACGAGGGCCTCCGCACCGCGAAATCCGAACTGTGGCGCACGAACCGCGACGCCTGTGCCGGCGGTTTGGGTATCAGCGGGAGTTGTTCCCCGCCATTGCGGGTCAGGATCCGTTCGATGAGCCCGACGTCGATGACCTCGGCGTCCAGAGCGCGCCGGCAGGCATCGTCGACCGCGGCGCCGCCGTGGCGGCGCACCAACCCCAGCAACCGGTAGACCTGGCGCATCTTGGTCCACGGCAACGGATGCTCGAGCACCGCGGACGCATACGTGCCCACATAAGCGCCGTGCGCGGCGGCCTTGCGCTGCAGCGTGGTGATGTCACGCATGGCATAGACCGACACCTCCGAGGGCAGATCAGCCGGATCGGTGTGACGGCGGCCGGGCGCCACCCGCGGGTGGACCTTGATCAGCTCACCACGCCAGTACAGCTTCACCGAGTGCGCATCGGCGCGGGCAGCGATGCGCTTGCCGATCAACTCACCGGGCACGCTGTAGAGCGCCTTGGCGACCTGCACATGCCGATCCGGGGCCACCTTCGGGTGCGTCCAGACCGGAACGTCGAACACGGTGTCGGGCACCGGCTTCAGCGCCGGGAGTTCGTCAGCGGTGAACACCTCGGCCGGACGAAGCCGGGTGGTGCCATGGATGCGCATCCCCGCGGTATCGCGACACCACTGCTCGGCGCGGCTACGACAGTCATCGAGATCCCGGAAGTCTTCTCCGGCATAGAAATTCGACCGCACATAGGACACCATGCGCTCCACCCGCGGCTTATCTTTCGGGCTGCGGACCCGCGCCGGATCGATCGCGAACCCACGCGACTGGGCGTACTCACGGAAGGAATCATTGAGCCGGGGCTCGGTGGCATCAGCGGCGATGACGATGGCCTTCATGTTGTCCGGTATCACCACCGAAAACACCCCACCGAAGAACTTCCACGCCGCCTCAAACCCGGCGACCACATCGGCTAGGGTCTGGCGGTAGGTGGGCCAGACGAACATGTGCCGTGAGTACACCGCGGTAAAGATCAACCCGTGCACCACCCGACGGCGACCATCGCTAGCGTCGGTGAGCATGCCGAGCCGCCCGAAGTCAACCTGCACCTCCGCGCCGGGTTCACAATCGGCCACCGGCACCGTGGCCTGGCGCCGACCGAAGTCCAATTCAGTTGTGGCATAACGATTCAGAGTCCGATACGACACCACCACACCCCGACGTCCCAACAAGGTGTGGACCTTGGTCAACGTCAGCCCGTCTTTGAGCCAGGCCTTGATCCGTTCATGCTCGGCGGCGATAGCTTCCCATGCCAGGCTCTTGCCGGCCGGCCGATGCGGGCGAACCTCGGCGATCACCGCCGCGATCAACTCATCAGACAGCTGACACTCACCGCCGTCACGGTCGAGCCCACACGCCCGCGCCCGATCGACATACCGGCGCACCGTCTTACGGTCGGTTCCCGATAGCCGGGCCACCTCCCGCAATCCCCGCCCCTGCAACCACAGCCGCAGCATCTCCACAACCTCGATCACCGACACCTCCCGGTAGCTCATTTGGCCAATACAGCGGCTCAACAACCGGAAGACCCGAAGCCACGCCGGGGTGGTCCCATAACTGGCAAAACGCCAGCCAGGTGGTCCCATCAATGGCAAACAGGTGGTCCCATGCTCATGGCAAAACCAGCACTGAAGTGGTCCCATTCACCTGGCAGCCGACAACATACACGTATCTACATAGTGAGGGCCTAGGGGAAGGCCCTCGCCCCAAACTTTGCGTGCAGCTCGGCGGTCACCCCACCGCCTGAAGCGCCGCGAGACGGGACGGTCAGACCCGTCCCTCTGAGGGATCGACCTCCGGTCGTTCCTGACGGTGCCAGCCCCAGGCACCGGCTGACGGTCGGCAGTCTCCCCCGACCGTCACAGACTTCCCGCTGGTCTACCTGCTCCAGCGGTGAGCCGCCTGCATCACCCAGGCGGATAAGGGACGCGGCCATACGTCCCGTTACCGATGAGGATCGGGGTCACCGAGAGCCCGCGCTGATGTACTGGACATTGCGGCAGCGCGGGTCTCTCTCCTCTTGCCAGAACTGGACTACGTTCTGGCTCTTTTTATTTGACTCAAACCATGCACGCGCATGGCGCACGAGAAAGGAGGGCACATGCCCGCCAACCGGTGCCCTCAAGGGCATGAGATTCGATCCGCCGCCGACCGCGACAAGTTCGGCTACTGCCGCAAGTGCAAGGCCGAACGCGAGCGACGACGCCGCGTAGGCAACAGCGCCGCGCTGATGGTCGTCCGAGCCTTCGAGGCCGCTGGAGTGCGGTTCGAGCACGACGGAGTGCCCGTCGCACCCGCCGAGGTAGCCAAAGCCCTAGCCGAGCTATACGAGGCTGGCGCGCTCCCAGAGCTGCCCTGATTTACCCCGGCCCCAGGTGGGCCGGTCCCACATCGCCCAGGAGGCGAACCCCGCGACAAACGTCGCCGGGACAATTCAACCGAGAGGGAAGAGATGAAAGCCGCACCTACGCAACAGGAACTACCTGAGCCGGTGCAGAGGTTGATACGCAACCTCCGATCCGAAGCAAAGGACTACCGCAAGCAGCGCACCTACGCGCGGCAGGAGACCGCGCAGGCTCGCCTGGAGGCGGCACGCTACCGAGTTGAACGTAACGAGGCACGCGCCGAGCTGGCCGCTCTCCGCGCCGAGCTGGAGGCAGCTCGCCGAAATGGCTAGTCGCAACCTAGTTCAGCACCACGGAGAACGCGGGGCTCACGGCCCCGGTGGAGGGAAGTTGTACGCAGGAATCCCGATGGCGCTTGCCCGTGACGGCAAGCTCTCGCCGTACGCACGAGCCGTGGCTCTCTACGTCTGGTCGCATGACGAGAAGTGGCAGCAGTCGGCCGCCGCCGTCGCCGAGGCGATTGGTTTGAACCGGAAGACCGTCGCAGCAGCACTGGACGAGCTGCAGGGGCGCGGCTGGCTCGTCCGGGAGATCCACTACAACCCCGGCAAGAGCCGTCCAGCTTGGGAGCGCTGGCACCTGCAGATGACGAACCGACCGTTCACCCCGGACGAGATCCGGGAGTTGAGTGCCACCGAGGGTGTCCGTCCCACGGACACGTTGACGGGGGAGGTGTCCGCCACACGGACACATAGGTGTCCGTCCCACGGTCACATGGATGGGTACCAGACGGACACCATAGGAATGGATTCCAGGAATGCACCAGAAGTGCATTCCAGTAATGCAAGAACTGATCAGGACGAGACCGGCCTTGAGAGCCGGTCTCTTGCGGTTGAGGGATTAGAGGCAACCGGAAAGGTTGCCGATAGTCGGAGCCCTAAGAAGGGCTCCTCCTGTGAGGCTGCCTCAACGCTGGCAGCCGAACAGCCGGCCAATCGGCAGGCTGTTCCTTCAACCGCAACCGGAGGTGCCTCCGAGGCACCGGAGGGGCTTGTCGGTCTACGACCTCCAACCGCCACCGGGTCACCGTTCGATGACCCGTGGGCTGAGCCACCCGCTTGGGTGGCTAAGGCGCGAGCACGCGAGGGACGCGCTTCACAGAATCTGGAACCCGCAACCGCAGCCACGACGTGGTCGCACGGCGACCCGTGGGCCTGACAACCGAACACCCCAACCGCGAGCCCTGGCCCAACCGCCGGGGCTCTCGTCGTCTCGGCTCTGCCTACGGCAGAGCCTGACGCCCACCACAGATAGGAGACACACATGCAGAGCCGACTGGAACAAGCCGTACTGGCAGCAGCAGAAGGCCAATCGCCGCCGAAGGTTTGGCACCTCGGCCCGAAGGCCGGAGTCACCCTCGGAGACGGCCCGAACCCGTTCGACGGAGCCGTCCTGAGCGCCTGGGAGAGCCGGTGAGCTACCGACCTGAGCTGACATTCGAGGAGTGGTACGCCAAACACGGTCAGCCATACGAGGCTGCCGTGATCGCCAACGACGGCGTGCCGTGGCCGATGGACCCAGAGAAGCGAGCGGCTGTAGCCGAGCGCCTCGGGCTCCCCGAAGACGCCGACCCGATGGAACTGAGGCGTGCCCTATGGCACCGCCGCAACCGATGAGAGACGACCATGAGCGAAGACACCAACGAGAACGCTGTCCAGACAACTCACGAAGGCGCTGAGAGCGTCGCTGACGGACTTTCGGCCCCACCCGAGGGGGAAGGTCCGGGGAACGACTTCGAAAGCCCCAAGGGCAATAAGGAGGAGCGGTTCCGCAAGGAGCGTAACGAGGCCCGCGAGGCTTTGGCCGCAGCCGAGGAGCGCATTCAGCGGATGCAACGCGCCGAGGTCGAGCGCCTGGCCTCCGATGGGCTGAGTCATCCGGCTGATCTGTTCAGCCTCAGCGGAAACGAGTTGGCCGACTATCTCACCGAGGACGGAGACGTGGACCCCGAGAAGGTGGCGGCTGACGTGGCCGCGATCCTCGCCGAGCGGCCGGGTCTGCGGAAGCAGACTCCCGGTTACGACCCGTCCCAGGGGCGCGGCGGCAGGCCCCCGGCGAAGCGCGAGCCGAAGAGTCTGGGAGACGTAATCCGGTTCTGACTTACTCAAGAGCTGACGCCCGGAGCTGTCGACCGTAGGTCGAACTCTGAGCACCGTTCGCGGTTGTAGAACCGCACCGGACTAGACCGTAGGTCTAGCCCGGAGACAGTATTCCATTGCGGCCCTTGGTATCTGTGCCAAGGGCCTTACTCATGTCCGTAGGAGGACAAACATGGCAATGCAGCATTCGAGCACCAACGACGCCTTCACCCCGCAGGACTTCGGCAAGCTGCTGAACACCGCGCTGGAGTCGGAGTCGGTCGCCCTTCAGGTTTCGTCGGTCGTCAAGACCGGCAAGGTCTCGATGACCTTCCCGATCTGGGACGAGGATCCGGCCGTGAACTGGCTGACCGAGCTGGGCACCATCGTCGCCACCGACGGCAACACCGAAGGTGTGACGGTCACCCCGAGCAAGGTCGGCGGCATCACCCGCCTGTCGAACGAACTCGCGGATGACAGCTCCCCCGAGGTGGCAGAGCTGGCGGTGCGCGGTCTGGTCAACCAGATCAGCCACGCCATCGACACCGCGTTCGTCGGCAACACGACGACGAACGGCCCGTCCGGTCTCCTGTCGATCACGCCGTCTGTGGTCGATACCGGCGCGGCGATCACGAACACCGATCCGTTCGTCCAGGCCGTCTTCGCGGCTAAGGCCGTGGGCGCCAAGCTGACTCACTGGCTGATGGCCCCGAGCACGGCCGAGACGCTGGCGAAGATCAAGAAGGCTGAGGCTTCGAACGAGTCGCTGATCGCGTTCGACGCTCGCGGCGAGCTGTCGGTCCTGGGCCTGCCGGTTCTGACGCTCCCGTCCGTGGACGAGGACACGCTGTTCTGGGGTATCCCGAGCGACCGTGTCGTGACCGTGCTCCGCAAGGACGCCGAGGTCACTCGGTCGAAGGACTCCGGGTTCTACAACGACGCGCTCGACGTTCGTGCGATCACCCGTGTCGGTGTTGGCTTCCTGCACGAAGCCGCTGTCGTTCGCGGTTACGACGCCGCCTGATCGAATCCCCGACGGGGACGGCCAGATCCGCCGTCCCCCGAGGGGTCAGATCCGCTTGTTCTCGATGTTATTGGAGACGCCTTCGAGGACATCCTCGTAGGAGCTACCGGTTCCTTCGATCAGGATCTCGGCAACGTCCTTCAAGCCCATCGCCAGCTCCATCAGTTGCTCGTAGTTTCCGACTTGAAACATGAACTCGCCCATGCCAGCCGCTGGGCCCAGACCCTTACCCGCATCACTCAAACCCTCACGTAAGAAGTCAACCGCCTTCTGCGCTTGGTCGGCCCTCATCTTCGGCCATCTTGCATTGTCAGACACCGTTGCCCTCGCCTCCTGAGGAATTCACTCGGTACGTCACAGTCAGAGCTTCCACTCGCGTTCTATCCGGTCTATCTCTCCGGTGAATACGTCTTTGAAGTGCCGATGATTGTCAGGCGGCACGATGCTCGTCCGTTGTCGCTCTAGACGCTCGACGGTCTCCGGTTTCATGTTCGGCCGCAGCGTCTCATACCAGTTGCTGTTGAGCGCCAGCACGAAATCGTGTCCCTCGTATGTCACACCTTCTCGCCACGCCTTAACCAAGTCGCGCCTGTGCTGACGGTCAGACCGCCGCTTCTCGATGCCCCAATTCACCCACGGCGCGATTACCGAGCCGAGCGCCCCAGTAGCCAACCCCGCTACACCGCCAATGACTGCTGCCCAGACTTCCGAGGCCATTGCAACCCCCGCCCTTGTTCGATGACCGAGCTTCACCGTAGCGATGAGAACCAACCGATCTGATGGACGACACGAACTCGAACTCAGGCATGAGAGAACCGCCAGCGAGAGCATCGTAGGAATTAGCGGCTCGCGAGAGCCGGCGAGGATTATCTGCAGCTCAAAGCTGTTGCCCGCTGACAAGTGGGCTTCGCTGCGGACCCCAGGGGGCATCCCCTCCCCACCCCTTCCCGACCGGTCGGTTATGCGGGTGAGAAATCCGATTAAACTTAAACCCCTATTTTTCGAGAGTCAGTAAGTTATGAAAAACATGCGTGTACCTGCAGGTTTGCAGAAAAACGGTAAGGCTTTATGGCGGAAAATCACCGCAGAGTTCTACCTGGAAAACGAGCCAGACCGGCTCGAATTGCTATTCCAAGCGTGCAAAGTAGCCGATCAAATCGCGGAGCTGGACGAGGCAGCCGCCGAGGCCCCGCTGACCGTGCGGGGCTCGATGGGTCAGCCGGTGATCTCCCCGTTCATCGCTGAGGCCCGCGTTCAGCGCGGGCTCCTGGCTCAGCTCCTGGCGCGGATGAACTTCGCGGAGACCGAGGACTGATGTCCAGAGCTGGACGCAAGACCAGACGCCGCCGCACGGCAGCTACGAAACCATCCCCCAGCGGGTCTATGGCTGAGATCTTTCGGCAACGATTCATGAGTCCCCCGCGTTCGCACGCGGAGTTCCTCGCAGAAATGCGAGCCAAGCAAGCCGCAGGGCTGCTGGCCAACCCAGCCACCGCCGCACTACTAGACCGACTAGAGAGGGCCATCTAATGGCATACGCGAAAGCGACTGACGTACAGGCGATCTACGGCAAGTCGCTGACCGCCGAAGAGACGGCGCTCGTCAACCGCCGGCTCGAGCAGGTAGAACGCAAGATCCTCCGCAGGATCCCGGACCTGGCCGACCAGATCGCCGAAGGCGACATCGACCAGGACGACGTGATCGACATCGAGGCCGAGGCCGTGCTGCGGGTCATTCGCAACCCCGAGGGTCTCTTCAGCGAGCAGGACGGCAGCTACGGCTACCAACTGTCGCGAGAGGCTGCCGACAACAGCCTCCGCATCACCGCCGAGGAGTGGGAACGCCTCGGGGTCAAGCCGAGCAAGATGTTCCAGATCGTCCCGAACATCGGAGGCCGCTGATGAGCCTCCTGCACCGAGGAACCGATCAGGTCACCGTCTACCCCGAGATACTGACCATCGACTCAGACGGCAACAAAATGACGAAACCCGGCACGGTCGGAGTCGTCTGCCGCGCCGTCGTGCAACCGCTGTCGTCCACCGAGAACGACGACGGGACCACCTCGAGGTATCGGCTACGGCTGGTCGGATACCGCGATCTGCTGGGCGCTCAGAGCGCCGTCGAGTGGAACGGCAAGCGGTACGCCATCGACGGGGATCCGAAGATCTACAACGGCAGCCGCCGAACAGCTCATGTCGACTACGTCATGGTCCGGCGATGAAACGCAAACACGCGGGAGTCGGTGTTTGCGTTGTCGCTGGTAACGCTGGTGGCGACTTTCCGTCACAAACACGGTTCGGTGAGGCGGCCGAGTGGTATAGCAGTAGAGAACGGCCTAAGCTCGGGTACTCCGACGGCATGTCGGAGGTCGGAGGGAGGATTGCAGCATGACCGTCCTCCAGCTGGTAAGGGGCGACGAGAAGGGACTCGAGCCGCTACCCAACCCAGATCAGCTCCAACCTGTGCAGATTTTTCGGCAGCGTAAAGACGCCTTTCTGGCTGGTTCGGATGACCTCATCTCGATTGCCTTTCACCTGGGTCAAACCGACTTTCGCGTGCTCGACTTCCACATTGTGGACCGATTCTTTGTTCGTGTTGCGGAGGAAGAAAGAGAATGGCTGTCGGGTGAACTTATCCAGCTCATAGAAGCGGGTAAATGGCAATCACTGTGGGATTTCGTCGATCGACACATGTCTGGGCGATTCGTGGAGCAAGTCCAGTTCCTTAGTGGAGCTGACAACCATCTTTCAATAGCGCAGCAAGGCGTTGTCAACGCAAATGAGGAAGATCTCGCCTCACTTCGGAAGGGTCTGACCGGAGTCGACCCAGGCCTGTGACCTCCAAACTACGCGAGTGGATCTTCGAGACGTCGAAGTTCGCTTCGGCGGTGGTGACTTTCTGGCTACTTTCGTTCGTGCCTTTTGAGTTGAAATTCACCAACGGGAAACTCCTGGAGATGCTAATTGAGGCTGTCGTAGCCTCAACGCTGGCTTTCGTGTTCTGGGGCTTTGTTGTTGGTCGGCCCACCGTCGAACTCCACTGGAGAACTGCGGAGACTTATCAGCCGGAAAGCGGTCGCCCTACGCTCGCTCCCAACCAGAGCGTGAACGTTCAGATTCACGTAACCGGTGAAACGTGGATGTGTAAAGCGATCCGGAAATGCACCGAGGGCCGACAGTGCGAATTGGAACTCGACTTTCGTCCCTACGGCTCACACTTGGTCGTCATCCAGACTCGGCGCAACACGCCTGCGCGGCTGAATGCAACCGGGACAGGAGTGATCTTCACCGGCCTTAGTGCCCGTAGCGGCTTTCAAGCCGTGTCCGAGATCCAAATCGTCCGCGACGGTGCCTTTACTGTCTCGAATCCAATGGAACTGGAAATAACACAGCGTTGGTCGCCGCCTCTTGCGAGGTGTTGCCCTAAGCTCCTCAAGGTTAAGGCGGGTGTAGATGGCTTCCACTTGAGGGGGAGGTAGCGATGGGGCTGCTGACGAAGGGACTCTTGTCGGTCAGCGTCCTGAAGGTGAAGACGTCGGCCGGCCTGGACGGGATCGCCGGCGCAGCGAGCGAGCGGAGGTATCCCTCGGAACCCACCAAACTCAGCGAAGGATGGGGATCGCTGTCTGACGATGAAGTCTTCGCTGGCAACGAGGGACTTTATCTCCCATACAAGGGCTACAAACTCAAGGTCGCGACGAACCATAATGAGACCAACATTCTCGGCCTTCGGTACTACTACGACGAAATTGATACCACCCTGGCGAAGCGGTTGGGTGGTGACGTTGAGTGGCAAAGGATTAGCAACCGGCGCGCGGTCGATGTACTTCTTCTGGACGAACATGAGCCTGACCAGCTGACTGCTTTGGTGGCGTCGCGGAATGACTCCGAGATGACAGAATTCGTACGGCCCGCGTTGACCGCCTTGGTCTCTGGCGAGGTACCACCAGGGAGCCTGAGTTCAGCCAGCATTACAGAAGAGCTAGATCCTGATTTCTTTCTCTGGCTGCTCTACAAGCTCCACAAAGGCGAGAGAATAGCGCCAAACGTGAAACTGTCTGGCATTACTGAAATGAACGGCGCCTTTGTCGGGCGGCGAAATCATCTGACGCAGGGTGTCGACATGTTCCGAGAAGATTCGCTCGCATTGGTCGCACGCAATCGGTCGAGACTCGGGCCTGCCAAGATAGGCATCAAGCATTATGCGGAGCCGGAGGGATACTTCGAATTGCAGCTGATTCCGGACGGCGGTTTCCAGGCTTATCGGAAGAGCAAGTACGACGATAAAGACTTGAAGAAGCTCTCAGTCGCCCTTACCGGCCAACGCATGGTGCAGGACATCTGGCAGACGATTCTGCCGCCAATCCGCGACACGTACCGCCAAGACAAGGCTTGGCGTGAGACGCACCGAGAGCAGTTTGTGCAATGGGCGAAGGATGAACTGAAGAAATTCTGATGGCACTATGCAGTGCTGCCTGTCGGTTCTGCACGGTGTAATCTCACACCACCGAGTACGCCATCGGGACCATTGCCGCAGCGGCGTTCGGCGCGATCCTGTATACGGTGGTCACCGGCGACTCCATCGTCACCGCCCTGACGAACATCATCACCCGCGCGCTCAACACCAAGACCTAGCCGCAGATGACGGCGCAAGCACCGTCGAGGCGGCGCTGGGGATCGCCGCGCTCGTCGCGGTGCTGGTGGTCTGCCTTGCCGGGATCACCGCGGTGTCGATGCAGGTGCGTTGTGTCGATGCCGCGCGTGAGGCGGCGCGGTTGGCCGCACGCGGTGACGAACGTTCGGCGATCGAGGCCGCCCGGCGCGTCGCGCCGGGCGGTGCCGCGGTCCAGCTGCGTCGAGACGGCGAGTTCGTCGTCGCAACCGTCACCGCCCGATCGAATCTGCTTCCGGCGCTGGGCGTCTCGGCCACCGCAACCTCGGCGGCAGAACCGTCGCGCTGAGCGCGGGTCGGCAACCGTGGTGGCGGCGGCGATGATGGCCGCATTGCTGTCGGTGACCGGCGGCGGCGTGTATCTTGGTTCGGCTGTGCTGGCACGCCACCGCGCCCAGGCCGCGGCCGATCTGGCCGCGCTGGCCGCGGCCGGGCGGCTGGCCGGCGGAGCCCAAGCCGCATGCAAGCGGGCCAGGACGGTGGTCAGCGAAATGCGAGGCGTCACCACGGATTGCGTGGTGGATGGCCTCGACGTGATCGTCACCGTGCAGGTGGGTCTGGCCGGCGGCAGGTGGGGCGCTGCCCGCGCCGCCGCGCGGGCCGGGCCCGACTCGGCTTAGTCGAGTTTGGCGGCGGCGAGTTCGGCGTCGGTGGGCAACCGTAGTGTGACGAGCCCGGCGTATGTCCGCTCGGCGAGCTCTACCCGGTTGACCGTCACATGCACCGGCACCCAGGCATCGCCGTGACCGGGCATGCGCAACACCCCGCAGGCGGCGCCTTCGCCGAATTGGTCGATCATCGCCGCCAACCGCGGCTCGTCGCCGGGATAGATCCGCGGGGCGTTGCGCGCGCTGCGCCGCCAGTCGTAGAAGGGACACGGCTCGTCGAGCCATTTCAGCAGTGTCCAGTTGTTGAGTTCGATCAGGGCGCGATGCACCCCCGGCTGCGCCAGCCCATGCAGAATGCGCTCGGCCAGCCCGTTATTCGACTCCGCCTGCTCTGCCGGATCGGCGCGCCAGTTCATGCCGCGAGCGATCAGATGGTCTCTGCCGTCGGGGCCCGGTTCCACTAGGTTGCGCGCGACAAAAGCGACCCTGATCGGGTTGCCCTGCCAATCGGTGGCGTCCCAAGTCGCGCACAGGGTTCGACCCGGCTCGGGGTTGACCGCGAGTGCAAGCACCTTGCTTTCGTTGGGCTTGAGCTCGCGCGCCGGCCAGTTCTCGGCGAATGCGCGGCCGTCGGTGTCCTCAACCTCTGGATTCTTGCCGTTGTTGGTCAACGACTCCCGTGTGTCGGTGGCGATACCGACGGTCATGTCCCACTTGAGCGGCCCGGGGATCGGCCGCTCGAGCGGTTCGACCCTGGCCGGGCCGCTCCAAACATGTACACCGTGCATGCGGCCGTCGGACATCAGCACCGGCTCGGTGCGGATTACCCGGTCGCTTTTTGGGGTGATACTGACCAGGCTCTCACCGGTTTTCATCGATTCGGCGATCGCCGTCTGGATGGCGGCGAGATGAGGATTGCGTCGCAGAAATGCGGAAATTGGAACAAGGTTTTTCAGTTGACGGCCCAGCGCCACCACCGCCGGCTCATCGCCCAGTGTTTCCACCAGCAGCCAGTCGCGGGGCATGGCTGCATATTTTACCGATGTTGGATGAATGGATTAGTTCGTTGCGCGCCCGGCGAATTCGCTTCGTGACCGACGGTAATCAATTCGCCAGTTGCTCGACACGTGTGCAGTAAGTTGCGTATGGCCCGCTCGTTGGGTATTTTTTGCTCAGCCTTTTGGATTGGGAACGGCTCGCGTCCTCCGACCGTTCGTCGCGCTGTTTCTATTTGGCATACCTGCGTTCTTCAGAAGTGAGGAAAGCGCGTCGGTGGCAGCTGCCACGATGCAGACGCCTGGAAGTCGATCGTCGAGGGGTCGGTCGCCTTCACACGTCTCGCTAAGATTCCCGAGCCAACTCCGCGAGCACTAACCGCAACACTCGCACCGCACCCGCCTTGTCCAGCGGTTGATTACCGCTGCCGCATTTCGGCGACTGGACACAGGACGGGCAGCCCCGCGCGCATTCGCACGACTCGATGGCCGCCGCGGTTGCGCCCAGCCAGGTGCTCGCCTGATGAAAGCCACGCTCGGCGAATCCGGCGCCGCCGGGATAGCCGTCGTAGACGAATACGCTGGGCAACCCGTCGGACTCCGGGCCCACCGCCGTGGACAGCCCGCCGATGTCGCCACGATCGCAACTGGCCACCAAGGGCAGCAGCCCGATCGCTGCGTGTTCGGCGGCGTGCAGTGCTCCCGGGATCTGTGGCGCGTCGATTCCGTTGCGCACCAATGCCTCCGGCGTGATCGTGTACATGACTGCGGTGGTGGCCAACGTTTGAGTCGGCATGTCGAGGTCGATGAAGTCGATTACCTCCCCGGACAGCCGGCGGCGCAGATAGCCGACGACCCGGCTGGTGACGGTGACCGGCACCAAGCCCAGCGTGACCGGACCGAACACCGCGCGTTCACCGGCTCCGGTCACCGCGATGTCGGTGAGCTCCCGCGCGAAGGTCGCATATCCGGGTTCCTCGGCATGGACGAAAGCCATGCCCTCCTCGAAGTTCAGCGAGTCGACGACGTAGCTCTCGCCTTGATGCAGATACACCGCGCCGGGATGGACCGAGGCCGCGGCCTGGCCGATCCCGGCAGTGCCGAGCAACCGTCCGGTCTCGGTCTCCACGATGACAATCTGGCCGCTCGTCGGCCCTCGGATGTCCACCGCAGGATGCGGATCGACACCCGGCGCCGGGAAATACTTGCCGGACCGCCGACGCAGCAGCCCGTCGTCGACCAGCGAAGCGGCGACCGCTTCGGCGCCCCATTCCCGGACTTCGGCATCGTCGAGCGGTAGTTCAGTTGCAGCGCAGAGCAGTTGGGGCCCAAGGATATACGGGTTGGCCGGATCTATCACCACCCGTTCGATCGGTTTGTCCAACAGCGCGGCAGGGTGGTGGACCAAGTAGGTGTCCAGCGGATCGTCGCGGGCGATCAGCACGATCAGTGCGCCTTGACCGCGTCGCCCCGACCGGCCGGCCTGCTGCCAGAACGAGGTCACCGTCCCGGGAAAACCCGCCAGCACCACCGCATCCAGGCCGGCGATATCCACGCCCAACTCCAGCGCGTTGGTGGTGGCCATGCCGCGCAGCCGCCCGTCGGCCAACGCATGTTCTAAGTCGCTGCGATCCTCGGGCAGATATCCCGCGCGATAGGAGGCCACCTTGTCGGCCAGCTCGGGAGCGATGTCGTTCAAACGCGCCCGGGCGGCCAGTGCGGTCAGCTCAGCGCCGCGGCGCGACCGGACGAAGGTCAGCGTGCGTGCGCCCTCGGCGACCAGATCGGCCATCACCCTGGCCGCTTCCGAGCCGGCCGAACGGCGGACCGGGGCTCCGTTCTCCCCGATCAGATCGGCGCGCAGGGTCGGCTCCCACAACGCGACGGTGCGGCCGCCCTGCGGGGAGCCGTCCTCGGTGATCTCGTGCACCGGCCGGCCGATCAGCTCGCTGGCCGTGGCGCCCGGTGACGCCGTCGTCGCGCTGGCGAAGACGACCGTCGGCGACCCACCGTATCGAGCGCACAGCCGCAGCAGCCGGCGCAGCACCAGCGCCACATTGGACCCGAAAACGCCGCGGTAGTAATGGCATTCGTCGACCACCAGATAGTGAAGGTTGCGTAAGAACACCGCCCAGCGGGCGTGGTTACGCACTATCGACAGGTGCACCATGTCCGGGTTGGAAAACAGCCACCGGGACCGTTCCCGGGCGAAGCGGCGCACTTCGGCCGGGCTGTCGCCGTCGTAGGCGGTGGGCGCCACGTCGGCAAGCCGCGGTGTGGCCGCGGTCAGCCCATGGGCGGCGCGCAGCTGGTCGTGGCCGAGCGCTTTGGTGGGTGACAGGTACAACACCCGGGCCCGCGGTTGGGTGGCCAGGGTGTTGAGGATCGGAAGCTGGTAGGCCAGTGACTTGCCCGACGCCGTGCCGGTGCTGATCACCACGTGCCGGCCCGCGTGGGCCAGCTCGGCCGCCTCGAGCTGATGTGACCAGGGTGAGCTGATGCCACGCCCGGTGAACGCGCGAACCACCTCAGGGTCGGCCCAGACCGGCCAGGGACCGGGCCGACCCTCCCGCGCCGGCAGCTCAGCGACGTGGCGCAACGGGTTTTCGCCCGGCTCACCACCGGCGACCGCGACGGCTAGCAGTTCGCTGCCGAACGTCACCATTACGCACCCTTCCAAGCCGCCGTCACCTGAATTGTTCACCGGATGGTTGCTCAATTGGCGGCGGGAGGCTGTCGCCGACGCCAGGAACGTGATTGACTGATCTGCGGTCGCAGCTTCTGTGTTCGTGTCACACTTTCGCAGGATCGACGTTGCGGCCGCGGTTCCTGCGAGGTTTTAGCTCGGGTGAAGTTCCGGCAACTCCGCGAGGTCAGCGGTCACAGCGGGCCCGGGCCACCGAAAGGCGGTGTCCCGCTCCCCAGTAGTAAAGGAAAGATCGAGAAATGCCACAGGGAACTGTGAAGTGGTTCAACGCGGAGAAGGGGTTTGGTTTTATCGCCCCTGAGGACGGTTCGGCCGACGTGTTTGTCCACTACACGGAAATCCAGGGAAGCGGTTTCCGCACCCTTGAGGAGAACCAGCGAGTCGAATTCGAGGTCGGTCAAAGCCCCAAGGGCCCGCAGGCCACCGGCGTCCGCTCCATCTGAGCCACCTCAGACGAATCCCCCGCCGCTCCCACTCGATGGGAAGGCGGGGGTTTTCGTTTGTTGGGGCTCCTACTGCACTCCTATCGCCCCGCCCCGCCACGGCGCGCACCGTCGCCGGGGGGCCTACTGTCGTTGACGTGAGCCAGCTCTCGTTCTTCTCCGCTGAGTCGGTGCCGCCTGCGGTCACCGACCTGAGCGGGGTTCTGGCGGCCACCGGGCAGATCGTGGTGGTCGGCGACCAGGCGCGGCTTTCGGTGGTGGTGGAGCTTCTCTGGCGGGCCGAAGCGTTGGCCGAGATGATCGAGGAGGCCGGGCTGGTGGCCGAGATCACCGAGACCGACGAGAACACCCCGCTGGTGCGAACGGCGCTGGACGGGCGGCTGCGGGCGATGGCAGCCATGTGGACCCGCGGCGCGGTCAAGACCGTGCCTCCGCTGTGGCTGCCCGGCCCGCGGGAGCTGCGGGCCTGGACGCTGGCGGCCGGCAGCCCCGAGGCCGACCGTTACCTGCTCGGGCTCGACCCGCACGCACCGGACACCCATTCCCCCCTGGCGTCAGCGCTGATGCGGGTCGGCATCGCGCCCACTCTGATCGGTACCCGCGGCGCGCGGCCGGCGCTGCGGGTCAGCGGCCGCCGCCGGCTCTCGCGCCTGGTAGAAAATGTCGGAGAACCGCCTGACAGTGTGGAGGCGAAGGCGAGCTGGCCGCGTGCATAGCGGTCATTGGAAGGGTTACTGACGGGGCGTCAGTTTGCGTCGGCCCGTCGCGGGTGTCACATTGTCAATTGTCTATAGGGGCCTACGCACACCAACGCCGGGCCTATCGGGGGGGTGGAACCAGAAATGGAGCTAAGCGCAGTTGGCTAACGGCAATGGCAGCGGCCCCACGACCAGGGGTATTGGAAGCGCGCGGCGACTCGTGATTGTCGAGTCGCCGACCAAAGCGCGCAAACTGGCCGACTACCTGGGCTCCGGCTATGTAGTCGAATCGTCGCGCGGACACATCCGTGACCTGCCCCGCAACGCCGCCGACGTGCCCGCGAAGTACAAATCCGAGCCATGGGCGCGGCTCGGTGTCAACGTCGACGCCGGCTTCGAACCGCTCTACATCATCAGTCCGGAGAAAAAGAGCACGGTCAGCGAGCTCAAAGCCCTGCTCAAGGACGCCGACGAGCTCTATCTGGCCACGGATGGCGACCGCGAAGGTGAAGCGATCGCCTGGCATCTGTTGGAAACCCTCAAGCCGCGCATCCCCGTCAAGCGGATGGTGTTCCACGAGATCACCGAGCCGGCGATCCGCGCCGCCGCCGAGCATCCCCGGGATTTGGATACCGACCTGGTCGATGCCCAGGAGACCCGGCGCATCCTGGACCGTCTGTACGGCTACGAGGTCAGCCCCGTGCTGTGGAAGAAGGTCGCCCCCAAGCTGTCGGCGGGCCGGGTCCAGTCGGTGGCCACCCGCATCATCGTGCAGCGCGAACGCGACCGGATGGCGTTTCGCAGCGCCACCTATTGGGATGTGCTGGCCGAGCTGGACGCCAGCGTGTCCGACCCCGAAGCCTCCCCGCCCACCTTCACCGCCCGCCTGACCAGTGTCGATGGCCTGCGGGTGGCCACCGGTCGCGACTTCGACTCGCAGGGCGTGGTGCGCAAGCCCGACGAGGTCATCGTCCTCGACGAGGCCAACGCCACCGCACTGGCCACCGGCCTGCGCGGCGGGCAGTTGTCGGTGGCCTCAGTGGAGGAAAAGCCCTACACCCGCCGGCCGTATCCGCCGTTCATGACCTCGACCTTGCAGCAGGAGGCCGGTCGCAAGCTGCGGTTCTCGGCCGAGCGGACGATGAGCATCGCGCAGCGGCTCTACGAGAACGGCTACATCACCTACATGCGGACCGACTCCACGACACTGTCGGAGTCGGCGATCAACGCTGCCCGCAACCAGGCCCGTCAGCTCTACGGCGAGGAATACGTACACCCGTCGCCGCGCCAATACACCCGCAAGGTGAAGAACGCTCAGGAAGCCCACGAGGCCATCCGGCCGGCCGGCGAGACCTTCGCCACCCCCGACGCGGTGCGCCGCGAACTCAACGGCGACGATTTCCGCCTCTACGAGCTGATCTGGCAGCGCACGGTGGCTTCGCAGATGGCCGATGCCCGCGGGACCACGCTCAGTCTGCGGATCAACGGCGAGTCGGACGGCCGCCAGGTCGTGTTCTCCGCCAGCGGCCGTACCCTGACGTTCCCGGGATTTCTCAAGGCCTATGTGGAAACCGTCGACGAGCTGGCCGGCGGTGAAGCCGACGACGCCGAGCGCCGGTTGCCGCACCTGCGCCAGGGCCAGCGGGTGGATGCCACCGAGCTGACCCCCGACGTGCACTCCACCAACCCGCCACCGCGCTACACCGAGGCGTCGCTGGTCAAGGCGCTCGAGGAATTGGGCATCGGGCGCCCCTCGACGTACTCGTCGATCATCAAGACCATCCAGGACCGCGGCTACGTCTACAAGCGCGGCAGCGCGCTGGTGCCGTCCTGGGTGGCATTCGCGGTGATCGGACTGTTGGAGCAGCATTTCAGCCGCTTGGTCGACTACGGCTTCACCGCCGCAATGGAAGACGAGCTGGACGCCATCGCGGCGGGCAGCGAGCAGCGCACCACCTGGCTCAACCACTTCTACTTCGGCGGCGACCACGGCGTCCCGGACTCGGTGGCGCGCTCGGGAGGTCTCAAAAAGCTCGTCGGGGTCAACCTGGAAGGCATCGACGCCCGAGAAGTCAACTCGATCAAGGTGTTTGACGATGCTCAGGGCAGACCCATCTATGTGCGGGTAGGCAAGAACGGCCCGTATCTGGAACGCATGGTGGCCGGCGACGACGGTGAGCTGGTGCCGCAGCGGGCCAACCTCAACGACGCGTTGACGCCGGACGAGCTGACGCTGGAGTTGGCCGAGGAACTGTTCGCCACCCCGCAGGAGGGCCGAGTGCTCGGGGTGGACCCGGAAACCGGGCACGAGATCGTCGCCAGGGATGGTCGATACGGTCCGTACGTCACCGAGGTCCTGCCGGAACAGCCCGACAACGACGGCGACGCCGGCGCCACCGCCAAGAAGGGCAAGAAGCCGACCGGTCCCAAGCCGCGCACGGCGTCGCTGCTGCGCAGCATGGACCTGCAGACCGTCACCCTCGACGACGCGCTGAAACTGCTGTCGCTGCCGCGGGTGGTAGGTGTCGATCCGGAGACGGGTGAGGAAATCACTGCGCAGAACGGCCGCTACGGCCCATATTTGAAGCGCGGCAAGGACTCTCGGTCGCTGACGACAGAGGACCAGATCTTCAATATCACGCTCGAAGAGGCGCTGAAGATTTACGCCGAGCCCAAACGTCGTGGCAGGCAAGCAGCTTCGGCGCCGCCGCTACGCGAGCTGGGTATCGATCCGGCGTCGGGTAAGCAAATGGTGATCAAGGACGGCCGGTTCGGCCCGTACGTGACCGACGGCGAGACCAACGCCAGCCTGCGCAAGGGCGACGACGTGCTGTCCATCACCGACGAGCGCGCCGCCGAACTGCTGGCCGACCGGCGGGCACGGGGCCCGGTCAAGCGGGGCGCCAAGAAGAGCACTCGGCGCAAGGCGCCGGCCAAGAAGCAGTAGCTAGCTAGCTGATTTCGCTCGCTTCGCTGGCTTGGTCCGAAACTTCGTCCGGTGCAGCCAGATTCAAGGGTCTGGCCAGCTGGGTGGGTGCGGTGCGACCGCGCAGCGAGACGACTTCGCCGACATCCCAGCACAGGGCTTCGGCGTCGAGCGCGCCGCTGACCGCAGTCGCCGACGCCAGCACATGCCCTTCTTCGAGCTTGGCCAACTCGGTCAGCCGTGCGGCCTCGTTGACCGGGTCGCCGATCACGGTGTACTCGAAACGAGCCTGCGCGCCGATATGGCCGGCGATGGCCCTGCCGGCCGAGACGCCGATACCGAACTCCAGCGAGCCCAGCACCGGCAGCAATGCGTCGTGCAATTCGCGTGCGGCCGCCAGCGCCCCGCCGGATGCGTCCGGGTGCTCGATCGGGGCACCGAAGATCGCCAACGCGGCGTCACCTTGGAACTTGTTGACGAAGCCGCCGTGTCGGCCCACCGTGTCGACCACCACCCGGAAGAAGTCGTTGAGCAGGCTGACCACCTCGCCGGGCGGTCGGGTGGCCGCCAGCTGGGTCGAGCCGACCATGTCGACGAACAGCACCGCGACGTCGCGCTCCTGACCGCCCAGTTCGGTGCCACGCTCCAACGCGCGGCGGGCGACGTCCTCACCCACATAGCGACCGAACAGGTCGCGCAGCCGTTGCCGCTCGGCCAGATCGCGCACCATGTCGTTGAAGCCGGCCTGCAGCAGGCCGAGCTCGCTGGCGTCGTAGATCTGCATGTGCGCGTTGTAGTTACCGCGCTGCACCTCGCCGAGGGCCCAGCGCAGCTGGCGCAGCGGGTCCGCGATCGACATGGCTACCAACAGCGTGCTGACCAACCCGAGACCCAGCGCGGCCAACGCCAGCAACAGGATCGGGTTGAACAGCTGCTCGGGCGAGCCGTGCAGAAACGCAGCCTTGTTGGCGACCACCGCCAACACGATGGCCAGCAGCGGCACACCAGTGGACAACGTCCACGTCAGCATCTGGCGTCCGATGACACCGGCGGCCCGGACGTTCTCGGGTAGCCCACCGCGCAGCGCGGCGACGGCCACCGGTCGCAGCACCCGCTCGTTCTGCAGGTAGCCGATGATGGCGGTGGCGGCGGCGCCCAGGGCGACAGCCACCCCCACCACCGGCGCCAGATGGCTGGTTTGTCGCCAGCTGGCGATGATGAAGACCGTGCCGCCTATCGCCCAGTAGCCCAGGCTGATCAGCGTGCGGTAGAAGGGCATCCGCAGCGCCCTGCTGCGGGCCAGCTCGGTTGCGGAGGGGTCGGTCTCAGCGAGCAGACTCTCCCGGCGCTGCCAGCGGAATACCGGCACCAGCAGCCGCGTGCTCAGCGCGGAGCCGCAGATGAACAGGACAACCAGCGCTGCCCCGAACATCGCCAGGTTGCCGGGCGGCAGGTCCTGCAGCTCGATGCGGTCTTCGGGCGGCAGCCCGTAGCGCAAGAACCCGAGCACGAACAGCGCGCCGAGAATGTCGGCTTGCAGCACCGAAAGCAAGAACACCGGCCATGGGGTGCGCACCAGCCACTGGACGAATCCAATGATTCGCCTGGGAAGTGGCATTGCGGTGTTCACGAGCCCACCGTATCGGTCGACGAGGACGAACACGTAGCTAAAAACCGGCTGCGCGGGGTGCGCCGTTTGCCATTTTGCGGGGCCGTCGGCACCGGCCACTAGTGTTGCCGGTGATGTCCGGGGTATTCGCGCGGCTGGTTGGCCAGGCGACGGTGGAAGCCGAGCTGGTGGCCGCCGCCGAGGCGGCCCGCGGTGATTCGGCTCACAGCGCGGCCATGTCACACGCCTGGCTGATCACCGGACCGCCGGGCTCGGGACGATCGGTGGCGGCCCTGTGCTTCGCGGCGGCGTTGCAGTGCACCGCACCGGGAGTCCCCGGCTGCGGCCAGTGCCGTGCTTGCACGACGACGATGGCCGGCACCCACGCCGACGTGCGTCGGGTGATACCCGAGGGGCTGTCCATCGGCGTCGACGATATGCGGGCCATTGTCCAAATCGCCTCCCGCCGCCCGAGTACCGGCCGCTGGCAGATCGTCCTGATCGAGGACGCCGACCGGCTGACCGAGGGCGCGGCGAACGCTTTGCTCAAGGTCGTCGAGGAACCGCCGCCGTCGACGGTGTTCTTGTTGTGCGCGCCGTCAGTGGACCCCGAAGACATCGCGATCACGCTGCGGTCCCGGTGCCGGCACGTCGCGTTGGTGACCCCGTCGGCGGAGGCGATCGCGCAGGTGTTGGTGGACAGTGACGGGCTGGCCGCTGACACCGCGAACTGGGCGGCGTCGGTCAGCGGCGGGCATGTGGGGCGGGCTCGGCGGCTGGCCACCGACCCCGAAGCGCGCGAGCGGCGGCAGCGGGCCTTGGGACTGGCCCGCGACGCGGCCACGCCGTCGCGGGCCTATGCCGCCGCCGAAGAGCTGGTGGCCGCCGCGGAGGCCGAGGCGCTGGTGCTGACCGCCGGCCGCGACGAGGCCGAAACCGAAGAACTACGTACCGCGCTCGGCGCCGGCGGCACCGGTAAGGGGACCGCGGGCGCGCTGCGCGGCGCCACTGGCGCGATCAAAGACCTTGAGCGACGGCAGAAGTCACGTCAGACCCGGGCGTCCCGAGACGCGCTGGACCGCGCGCTGATCGACCTGGCCACCTACTTCCGGGACGCCCTGCTGATGTCCGCCGGAGCGACCGGCGTGCGGGCCAACCACCCGGACATGACCGAACGGGTGGCGGCGATGGCCGCGCACGCGTCGCCCGAACGGCTGCTGCGCTGCATCGAGGCGGTGCTGGAATGCCGCGAAGCCCTGGCCGTCAACGTCAAACCCAAGTTCGCCGTCGATGCCATGGTCGCCACCATCGGCCAGGCGTTGCGCGCCGACCGGTAGACTCGTCCCGCCCGCAAGGGGCACGCCACCTTAGCTCAGTCGGCAGAGCGGCTCACTCGTAATGAGCAGGTCAGGAGTTCGATTCTCCTAGGTGGCTCCACCCCGCTCCGCCGCTCGCGCGTTCAGGCCGGCACCACATATCCGACCGGGCCGGCCGCGATGCACACCGAAAGCGCGGCGGTGTCGGCTGTCACGGTTATCGCATTGCCGGCTCCGGCAAGCCGCACGTAAACCCGGTTCAGCCCGGGATGCACGGGCACTTTGACGTGCTCACCTTCCGACAGCGACATCGTGAGCGAGCCGTCGCTGTTGGCCAGGTAATTGATTTCGGCGGTCCAATCCGCAGGCAGCAGTGGGCCGTCGAGACCAAGCCGCACCGGGCTATCGGGCTGCACGAAATACCCGCACTGCGGCACCGGACCCGCCACGATCGTGCGGATCCACGCCACCCGCGCGTCGACCAGCCGACCAGAGCTGTCGAGCATGCGCAATTGCGTTGTGGCCGTTGCGAACTCCGGACGATCGGTCAGCAGCGCGAACATGTGGCTGGCCAGGTTCTCCGGCCACGCCACCCGCTGCAACACCAGCGGATCGACCTCCTGGTCCAGCATCGGCGCAGTCGACTGCGCATGCGCGGCAGACAGACCGCGGCGCGCATTTTGCAGGTAGGGCTGAGCGGGGTTGTCGCGCCACGACTTTGAGAACGTCGCGGTCGAGTAGCAGCTGCTGGCAACGAACAGCACCGCCAGGCCCGTCGTCGCAGCGCGACGCCGCGTGGACGCGTCCAACCACCGCGACCACGGGCGATTGGGCGCGCAGAATCCCACCGCGGCCAGCAGCGCGAACACCACAACCAGGTCGGGCAGGTAGCGCAACGCCTGGGCCAGCTCCAGCGCGGTGAACGGCGACGAGCGCATCAGGTAGATCGGTACCTGGCAGACGATGACGTAGCCGGCCGCGGCCAGCCACACCAGCGCGATGCGCTGCTTGCGGAGCAGCGTGACCACCAGCGCCGCGGCCAGCACCAGCCAGCCGATCACCCGCACCAGCAGCGGCGGTGTGGCCCACGGCGAGGCCGGCGCCCAGCGGTCCCAGACCCAGGGCCCGCCGACCAGCCCGGGCACGATCCCATGGGTGATCGAACGCCACAACAGATCGACCGTCATCGCCAAATCGGTGCTCCACCGCTGCTGGTTGACCACGACCAGATAGACCGCGACCCATCCGGCGGTCAGGGCCAGCGCGGGCGCCCACAACCGAATTCCAGCGCGCCAGACCGTCGTCAGCGCCGCCCGATCGCCCTGAACATGGCACAGCAGCGCAGTAATCGCGAACGCCGCGAACGGAATCACCGCAGCCTTCTCGAAGAACAACAAGCCACCCAGGTACACCAGCGCGCCCGTCACCGCATAGCGCCAGTTGCCGGTGCGCACCAGCAAAACCGCATCCGCGGTCACCCAGGCCAGTGCCGCCAGCATCGGCAGCGAGTTCAGCGCCGCCGCCCACCAGGCGAAGCCCGGAATGCCCAGCGGGGTGAACAGGGCGAACGTCAGCGGGACCAGCAGCACCGGCCGCCAGCCCAGGATGACCTGCAGCGCCCGCAACAGCGCCAGCGACGCCAACAGCTGCAGCGCCACCAGGCTGATCGCCGGCCCGATCCAGTTCAGCGGCGCCAGCCGGGTGATGACACCGCCCAGCAGGTACGCGCCCGGCATGAGGTGGCCGTCGTGGTCGTCGAACAGGTACGCCGCCGACAGCAGGCTGTGCGTGCCCGCCCGGCCGACCAGGATCAAGTCATCCCAGTAGAAGTAGCCGCCGAAGGCCAGCACCCCGCGTATCACCAACTGCACCGCGACCAGCGCGACGGCGGCCAGCGCCACTGCCGGAACCCGCCGGTATGGTGGGCCGGTGCGTGTACTGGTCACCGGGGCAGCCGGATTCATCGGGTCGACGCTAGTCGACCGCCTGCGCGCCGACGGTCACGCGGTGGTGGGGCTGGACAACTTCGCCTCGGGACGAGCCACCAACCTCGAGCACCTCACCGACGATCCCGAGTTCGCCTTCGTCGAGGCCGATATCGTGACCGCCGATCTGCAGGCCATCCTTGACGAACACCGACCCGAAGTGGTGTTTCACCTGGCCGCGCAGATCGACGTGCGGCACTCGGTGGCCGACCCGCAGTTCGACGCCTCGGTGAACGTCATCGGCACGATTCGGCTGGCCGAGGCCGCGCGCTCCGCCGGGGTGCGCAAAATCGTGAATACCTCGTCCGGCGGATCCATCTACGGCACCCCGCCCAAGTACCCGACCAGCGAGGCCGAACCGACCGATCCGGCATCGCCGTATGCCGCGGGCAAGGTGGCAGCGGAGATCTACCTCAACACCTTTCGGCATCTCTACGGGCTGGATTGCTCGCACATTGCACCCGCCAATGTTTATGGGCCACGCCAGGATCCACACGGCGAGGCCGGGGTCGTCGCGATCTTCGCCCAGGCACTGCTGTCCGGCAAGTCCACCCGGGTGTTCGGGGACGGATCGAACACCCGGGATTACGTGTACGTCGACGACGTGGTGGATGCGTTCGTCAAAGCGGCCGGGCCGGTGGGCGGCGGGCAGCGGTTCAACATCGGCACTGGCGTGGAACCCTCGGCCCGCCAACTGCATTCGGTGGTCGCCGCGGCGGTGGGCGCTCCCGACAACCCGGAGTTTTACCCGCCGCGGCTCGGTGATCTCAAGCGCTCATGCCTCGATATCGGTTTGGCCCAACGGGTTTTGGGCTGGCGCCCGCAGGTAGCGCTGGACGAAGGTGTGCGGCGCGCCGTCGACTACTTCCGGCACGCGCATTCTGATTAGCCCTGCTCGGGTGACTGCGCGCCCTTTAATGCGATCGCCCGGGCAAGTCGCGCGTAACGCAATTCCAGGTCCTTGAACCGCATGTAGGCGCTGAGCGTGGCGAAGACGAACGCGATGATCAGCGCGTACAACATCAGGTCGGTGCCCCGGTCCACCCCGACCCAGTGCGCCACCACCGTCGTGTCGTCAGGCCGCAGTACGGCATACACACCGCCCAGCACGAAGATCACATAACCGACCTTGACCCAGGCTCGTGACTGCGCGCGGCGCCGCGACCGCAGCAAGTAGACAAGCAGCGAGATGATGGATGCGATCAACAGAATCTGAATCCAGTTCACCGTGACGTCCTTCCGCGCAGGAACCCGTCGAAGATGATGTTCACGCCGTTGAGCAGTGGTTGTCCCTTGGACTTGGAGTATTCGGTGTACAACACCTCGACAGGCTCTTCGGTTACCCGCCAACGGTTTTCGGCGACCAGCATGATGAACTCGCTGGCGTGGCTCATCCCGCTCATGGTGATGTCCAGCCCGTCGGCAACCGTCTTGTTGAACACCCGCAGGCCATTGTTGGTGTCGGTCAGGCCCAGTCGGCGACCACGCGGACTCAGCCAGGCGGCGGTCTGCAGCACGATCCGTTTGGCCAGCGGGGGCCTGCTGACCCCGTGGCCGAAGCGGGTTCCGATCACCACGTCGACGTCACCACGGGCCAGCCGGTCGACCATCGTCACCGCGTCTTTGACCCGGTGCTGACCGTCGCCGTCGAACGTGACGAATACCTGCGCGCCCGGTTGCGCCCGCGCGTACTCGACACCGGTCTGGATGGCCGCGCCCTGACCCAGATTCACCGGGTGGCGCACCAGATGAGCACCGGCCCGCAACGCATCCTCACCGGTGCCGTCGGTGCTTCCGTCGTCCACACACACCACGTGATCGAAGACCGACCGGACATCGGCCATCACCTCGCCGATGACTGCAACCTCGTTGAAGGCCGGAACGATGACCCACACGTCGGGGTAACCCATTTCGACAGCACAACTTACCTGGAAATTTGGCTGGGAATGAATTACCCGGCCGGGCGGGCCAGCGCCGTGAGGTGCACACCGATACCGACCAGCGGCCCGCACATCAGGGCGATGACGGTGCGGGTCTCCAGCGGCAGCGGCAACAACAACAGCGCCGTGGCCGCCACGGTAGCGCTCACCCAGCCCACCGCATATGCGCGATGCAATGCGGCGGCGACCGCGGCCGCACCGGTGAGGGTCAGCATGGCGATCGTCACCGCCGCCGCCGTCAGCCACGCCAGCAGCACGCCGCCGGCGTCGTAGGCCGGGCCGAACCCGACCCGAAGGATCCACGGGCCGACCAGGGCGGCAGCCGGCACGCCGACGGCGCCGATACCGGCGACCAGCAGCGCCGGCGCGATCAGCGCCCGCAACCGCTGGGTGCGCGCGTCCACAAAGTGCGCGATCAGATTGCCCTGCATCGCGGTGAGCGGCACCAGCAGTGGCGCGCGGGTCAATGTCACGGCAAGGATCACCACGCCACCGGCCGCGCCCAGCTCAGCCGAAGTCGCCTTGAGCAGCACCGGGAAACCCATCACCAAGATGGCGCTGGCACCGGCCGCGGTGATCGAATGCGCGGCGCCCCGCAGGAACGTCGCGGTTCCCCCGGGCGTCAGCAACCGGGCGGCTGCGCGGGCGGTGGGCGCCACCGCCAGCATGATCAGCCACGCAACCGCGCCGGCGACCGTCGCCCACAGATATCCGCCCAGACCCCACCCGAGCACGAAGGCGGCCACGGCGACCCCCACCCGGATCACGGCGTCGGCCACCATCAGTGCGCCGTAGTGCGTCCAGTGGTCGGCGCCGGCCAGCATGCCGAGCAGGGTGGTATGCACGCAGAATCCGGCCAGCCCGACGCTGAGCAGACCCACCGAGAGCCAGCGCTCGCCGGTGAACACCTGGCTGCTCCACAGCGGCGAGCTGGCGGCGATCACCACCGCCGCCCCGGCCCCGACCATCCCCGCCACCTGCAGCGGGCGGGTACGGCCACCCGCGGCGATCTCGGTGTAGGGCGTCGCGCGGACCTCCCGGGTGGTTTCCTGCAGCAACCCGTTGGCGGCGCCTGTCACCAGGCCAAACGCACCCCAGAACACGGCGAAGACGGAGAATCCGGCCGGAGCCAGGTCCCGTGCCGCCAGGTAGACCACCGCGTAGCCGCACAGGGCGGTCAGCACGGTCGCCAGCCCGACTCTGGCGACGCTGCCGCGAGCGACCGGCCCGGTCGACGCTTGAGCGGGGACCTCCGGCATCGCCACGGTTCGAAAATACTCAGAGCAGGTCACCTTCCCGCCATCCGCTGGCAACCTGCAATTGAGACAGTGGGCGGAAGAAGGGGTATCCCGTGCACGTGACGCTGTTGGAGTGGATCGCCGTTTTCGGCGTGATGATCGCCGTCCTGCTGTTTGACGTGGTGGTTGTTGCGCGCCGGCCGCACGAGCCGACGGTGCGTGAGTGCGCTCTCGCGTTGTCGGCCTACATCGGGCTCGCCGTGATCTTCGGGATCTGGGTTTGGAGCTCCCACAGCCACGAGTTCGGGCTGGAGTTCTTCGCCGGATGGCTCACCGAGTACAGCCTGTCGATCGACAACCTGTTCATCTTCATGGTCCTCATGGCGAGTTTCAATGTGCCCAAGGCGTACCAGCAGGAAGCGCTGTTCGCCGGGATCGTGATCGCGTTGGTATTCCGTGGCATCTTCATTGGTCTTGGCGCAGTGGCGATTCGAGAGTTCGAGTGGATCTTCTACGTCTTTGGCGTCTTTCTCATCTACACCGCCGTCAAACTGGGACGCCAGGCCGGGTTCGACGACAGCACCGACAACGCGGTCGTGCGATTCGCGCGCAGGCATTTCAGTACCACCGACGACTGGGACGGCCTCAAGCTCTACGTCAAAGACGGCGCCAAAAGACTGATGACGCCTATGTTTCTGGTCATCTTGGCGCTGGGCGCCACCGACTTGATATTCGCCGTTGACTCCATTCCCGCCATCTATGGCCTCACCAGCGAGCCGTATTTGGTGTTGGCCGCCAACGTGTTCGCACTGATGGGCCTGCGGCAGTTGTATTTTCTGCTCGGCGGCTTGCTGGAACGGCTGGTCTACCTGTCCAAGGGTCTCGCCGTGATCCTGCTTTTCATCGGGGTGAAGCTGGTGCTGCACGCCTTGCACGGCAACGATTTGTGGTTCATCAACGGCGGCAAGCCCCTCGAGGTGCCTGAGATCCCAACGCTGCTCAGCCTCGCTGTCATCGTGGTGACTCTCGCGATCACGGCGGCGGCCAGCCTCTATAAGACCCGTGTCAAAGACGTCAAAGACAAAGACAGCGTCGGTGTAGCCATGGACCGCAGCGGGTAGCCGACTCCGGTCGTCACCGACCAGGAGGGAAGCGGCAATGGGCAACTTCGGCGACTACCAATATCGGTTCTACCAAGCCGGCGTTCTCAACAAAACTTCATCATTTCCGTTCACATTCAGCGAGTGGGAACACCGCGCCAGGGAAAACATGAACCCGCTGATCTACGGCTACGTCAAAGGCGGCGCCGGTGACGAGCACACCCAGGACGCCAACGTCGCCGAGTTGCGCCGGTACGGCTTTACGCCCCGGATGCTGCGGGACCGCAGCGACCGCGACATGTCGGTCACCTTCTTGGAGCGCAGGCTGCCGACGCCGGTCTTCCTGTGCCCGGTCGGGGTGCTCGGCAACATCCGGCCGGAGGGGGACTTGGAGGCGGCACGGGTCTGCGCCGAGCTCGACCTCGTCGGAATGTATTCCACTTTGTCGTCGGCAACGCTGGAAGAAGTTGCCGACGCACGGGGCGACTCATTGGGGATTTTCAGCTCTACCCGACCGCTGACGAGAAGCTCACCGAAAGTTTCGTCAGGCGAGCCGAGCAGGCAGGGTACGACGCCATCGCGGTCACCGTGGACTACGGAATCGTGGGCTGGCGACCGCGGGATCTGTCACATGGGTTCATGCCGATGATGCGCGGCGACTGCATCGCCAACTACACCTCCGACCCCCGTTTCCTCGAATTGGCCGGGGTGACAAGCGAAAAGGATCTCGACCCGATGCACGCGGGCGCGGTGTGGCTGGAAGTCTTCGCCAATCCCAGATTCACCTGGGATGACATCACCTGGGTACGGCAACTCACCGAATTACCATTGATCGTCAAGGGAATTTGTATGCCTGACGATGCCGCCCGCGCCAGGCAGCTGGGTGTCGACGTCATCGCCTGCTCCAATCATGGTGGGCGCCAAGCCAATGGCGGTGTCCCCGCGATCTGCCATCTGGAAACAGTTCTCGACGCGGCCGGTGATCTGCCGGTGACTTTCGACTCGGGAATTCGTGACGGTGTCGACGTGCTGCGCGCTATTGGCCTGGGTGCAGCGCTGGTCGGCATCGGCCGACCGTACGCTTACGGCCTGGCGGTCGGTGGGCGTGAGGGTCTGCGGACGGTGGTGTCGCAGATCTTGGCGGAGGCCGACTTGACGATGGCCGTCGACTGCTACACCGATCTGACTCAACTCGCCTTGGAGCGGCTGGACTAACTTCTCACGCCTCGATCTGGCCGGCAATGCGTGCTTCGATGCTGGCGCGGACCGGCGCCGGCAGCACGAGCAGGCCGTCGAGCTCCTTGCTCGCCCGGGCATAGGCGCTTTGGCGCTCCTGCGGGCTGGCCGCACTGTCTTGGGCCAGGTGCAACAAATTTTGGGCCCGAGCCAATCGCTGCTGGTCGTCAGCGGAGAAGTCGCTCCGACGCCGCCGGATCGCTTCGGCCTCGGCGACCTCGAACGCGGCGATGTATTCGTGTACGGCGTCGCGGTAGTCCAGTTGCGCGCTCCGGTCTTCGAGCATGTCCTCGAGGCGTTCCGGACGCAGCAAGTCCGCGCGCCGCTTGGCCTTGTGAAATGCAATCGTCAGCGGATTGCGCATGTCGGTCATCATCGGAAAGTCGAGCAGTTTGGCGATATCCATTTCGTAGTCGAACCAGCGCGCGTTGGTGCGGTCATGTTCGGCGATGAGCTTGCTCAGCTCCCGGCGATAGCTCTGCTCATTGCTTCGGTTTCGCGCCGACGCTTCTGCGATCGCGATCTTGGCCTGCTGCTTCAGTCGATATCGCTCGAGCCGTCGCTCGGCGCGGCGCTCGTTGGCCGCCGCGATGGTGCGCACAGCCCCACCGATCACACCGCCAAGCGGGAATATCAACCACCAGAAGTTCGCGGCGAAGTGCACGACCGGGCTCACAATGCCAGGATGCCATCGCCATCAGTCACGGGTTCACGACCAGGGCGGTGACGTCGCGGACCCACCGGTCCAGGGTCAGGTTGGCTCCGGTGAGCTTGAGGGTGTGTCGTTTGGTGATGTCCAAGATGACGTCGTTGGTCAGCTCGGCGGCGCTGAGCGTCTGAGCCGGGTCGCGGCCGTCGACCCGCACAACGATGACGCCGTCGGCGTGTGCCGCGTCGAGCACGGAACGCACGGTGGGCCCCTTTTGGACCTTGGCGCCCCGAGACTGCGGCGTGGTGATCTCGACCTGGGGAAGTCCTTGTAGCTGGCGCACGGTGAAGTGGGCGAGTGCCCGGCTGCCCTGCTGCACCACCAGTGATTCGTCGGTTTCCGACGCGTCGCAACCGCTGACCCCGATGCCGGCAATGACGGCAATCACCATGATCGCCGGCGCCAGAAGCCGAAGTGTCACGGTTCGCATGGTCACAGCCTATTGCCAGCCGGATATCGCATCCAAGGAATGTATCCGGAGTAAAGTTCCGCACGTGCGGTTGTATGTGGGCAATAACGGGTCGTATCGCGTACCGACGGCGATGCGGCAGCCGGCGAATAGCGTGGTCGTCGCTCGTGAGGTCGGCTTCCCGGTGCTGGCGCTGCTGGCGATCGTGGTGTCTTTGGATGCGCGGATGCCGTTGGGGCTGCCCGGGCACCGGGGACTGGTCTGGCTGACCCTGCTGGTGGCGGTGGCCATGGTGACGCGCACCCGACCGACGGTGATTGCGGTCGGGACGGGCTCGACTTTTGCGGCGCTGATGCTGCACGCCGGCCCGGGTGATCACGCCAGTTTGCGCTACCTGGCCGCAGCGGTGTTGCTGTATGTGGTGGCCGGAGCGCCGATAGTGCGTGAACGGCGCTGGTTACTTGCATTCGCGGCCGCGCCGATCCACCTGGTTGCACTCGTGGGCATACAGGTCTGGGCCGGGATGGCCGAAAAGGTGTTGTTCCACTTGGGTTTCGGTTTGGTGGCGGGATTGCTTGGCTGGGCTATCGCCACCGGAATCGACTGGGGTGCAACGCCTTTGGCGCCAGCGCCCCGGAAGGAGTAATTGCGATGACACTGCAAGTCGTTCCCGAGGGTTTAGCTGCGGCCAGTGCGGCCGTCGAGGCAATCGCCGCCCGGTTGGCGGCCGCGCATGCCGGGGCGGCGCCGCTGATCACCGCGGTGGTACCGCCGGCGGCGGATGCGGTATCGACGCAGTCCGCGGCGATGTTCAGCGCGCGTGGGGCCAAGCATGAGTCGGCGGCGACCCAGGGGGTCGAAGTGCTGGGCCGCGCCGGTGTCGGGGTGAACCTGGCCGGCGCAAATTATTCGGCCGGCGACGCCGCGGCGGCCTCGACGTATCTGGGTGCGGGCCACTGACAATGCTCACGCCGGTGTGGATGGCATTTCCGCCGGAGGTGCATTCAGCGCTGCTGAGCAGCGGTCCGGGCCCGGGTCCATTGTTGGCCGCCGCGTCGGCGTGGACGTCGCTGAGCACCGAATATGAAACGGCGGCAAGCGAACTGACCGCCACCCTGACGGGCGCTCAGGCTGCCTGGGACGGCCCGACCGCCGAACAGTATGTGGCGGCACACGTGCCGTATCTGGCGTGGTTGGGATTGGCCGGCGCCGTCAGCGCCGAGACGGCGGCCCAGCATGAAGCGGTGGCCGCCGCCTACACAGCGGCGTTGGCGGCCATGCCGACGTTGGCGGAATTGGCCACCAACCACATCGTTCACGGCATATTGGTGGCCACGAATTTCTTTGGCATTAATACGATTCCGATCGCGCTCAACGAAGCCGACTACGCGCGGATGTGGACCCAGGCGGCCACCACCATGAGCACCTATCAGGCGATCGCGGAGCCGGCCAGCGCCGGGAGCGGCGCCGGCGGCGGTACGGGTGCGGGCGGCAACGGTAGTGGCGGAGGACCCGGCAGTGGCGGCGGAGGGGGCAACGGCGGCGGTGGCGGGTCATTTCAGTTGCCCACGCCGGCTGAGATCTGGCAGATGCTGTTCGGGCCGAACGGCGAGCAGATTCCCGGGCAGGGCCAACCCAACTGGGACCCTTCGCAATACCTGCTGAACCTGTCGAACTTCTTCAACGGCAACCAGCAGGCCCTGCTGTGGCTACAGGAGAATTGGCAAGGGCTGCTCGACCCCTCGCAGTCCTCGCAGCTGATCTCCTTCTTCGTCGCCTGGCAGACGTATCGCGCCGTCAACTGGACGCTGCGAACGCTGCGGTTCCTCATCCAGGAGCTGCCGCTGTTGAGCGCGGTCGGGTTGAGCATGGCGATCCCGAACCTGGGCGGGCTGGTCAATCTCGGCGGCCTGGCCGGGCTGTCGGGACTGGCCGGTCTGAGCGAGGTCGCTGCTCCGAGCGTCGTCGCGCCGCTCCCACAACCTGTGACGTCCGGCGTTGCGCCGCCGACGATTTCGGTGACGAGCGGCGCTGCCCCGCCGGTGCCGACGCTCCCGACGGCACCGGCGGCGTCGGCCGTCTCGGCGACAGCGGTCGCTTCGGCCGCCGCACCGCCGCCGACCCCGCCCGTCCCACCGACACCGGTCACCGGTGCGGAAGGTTTCGGCTATCTGGTGAGTGGTCTTGGCTTGAGCCGTGATTCGGCATTGGCGACGCGGTCTAAATCCGCGGTCCCGGCCGCCGAAGCCGCCGCGACCGCGCCGGCCGCGACCGCAGCGCAGCCACAGCACGTGTGGCTACGTCGACGACGTGGCGGTATCGACCTGCCCGGCTATCGCTACGAGTACCTGCAGGCCGACGACAGTATGGGCGCTGGGCAGTTGGGGTTCGCCGGGACTGTGTGCCGCTCGGATGTGCAAGCGGGCGGGCTGGTCACCCTGGGCGGCCAGGAAATTCCGGATAGCCCGAGCATGCCGATGCTGCCGGACAGTTGGGAAGGCCAAGGGCGCCTTCAGTGACCACTGGACTTGAACCGCTCGATTGAGCGCTGCACTTCGGCTTCGGCCTCGGCGCGTCCGACCCAGTGCGCCGTCTCGACGTACTTGCCCGGCTCCAGCGCCTTGTACTGCGAGAAGAAGTGCTTGATGACGTCGAGCTCGAACGCGGGAACGTCGTCGATGTCTTTGATGTGGTCCCATCGGGTGTCGCCGGCGGGGACACATAGCACCTTGTCGTCGCCGCCGGCCTCATCGGTCATCTGGAACATGCCGACCGGTCGCGCCGCCACCAGCACGCCCGGGAAAACCGGCTCGGGCAACAACACCATGGCGTCGAGCGGGTCACCGTCCTCGCCGAGGGTGTCCTCGATGAATCCGTAGTCGGCGGGGTACATCATCGAGGTGTAGAGATAGCGGTCCAGCCGGACCCGGCCCGTCTCGTGGTCCACTTCGTACTTGTTTCGCTGGCCCTTTGGGATCTCGATGGTCACGTCGAACTGCACCGGTTCGGCTCCTTCAGGCTTCGTGCGGGGTGTCACCGCTCGTCGGCGGACGTCGGAGGTCCACCCTAGTAGAGCAAGGTGGTTGGCAGAATGGGACCAGACAGTCAGGAGAGACATGCGTCCCACTCGGTGGCGGCGGTCAACCTACCTGCTCGTGGGGGCGGCCGTGCTTGCGATAGTTGCCGTTCTGGTGGCGGCGGGCGCGTTCTTCACGGCGACCGGCCGTGGGCCCGGCGCCAGCCAGACCATGCCGGCACCAGCACCGGTCACCGCGAAACCCGGGGTCGTGCCGGTATCCGACGATGCGCCCATGCCGACCACAAGCGGGCTGGCCGCGACGCTGGCGGAGGTGGCGGCCGATCCCAATCTGGGCACGCTGGGCGGACGGGTTACCGACGCGATGACGGGCAAGGAGCTCTGGCAACACCAGGACGAGCTGCCGTTGCAGCCGGCGTCGACCAACAAAACCCTCACCGCCGCCGCCGCGCTGCTCGCATTGGACCGCAACGCCCGGGTCACCACCAAGGTCGTCGCGGCCGACCAGCCGGGGGTCGTGATCCTGGTGGGAGGTGGTGATCCAACGCTGTCCGGCGCAGCGCCCGGCCAGGTGACTTGGTACCGCGGCGCGGCCCGCATGAGCGATCTTGTCGATCAGGTCCGTCGCAGCGGCGTGACACCGACCGCCGTGCAGGTGGACACTTCGGCTTTCAGCGGTCCCACGGTGGCTCCCGGCTGGGACCCCGGCGACATCGAGGGCGGCGACGTCGCCCCGATCGAGTCGGTGATGCTCGACGGCGGGCGGGTGCAGCCGGCCACCGACCAATCCACCCGTTCGCACACCCCGGCGCTGGACGCCGGCCGTGCGTTGGCTATCGGGTTGGGTATCAACCCGGCGAAGGTGACGCTGGCCGCCCACCCGGCACCCGAGGGTGCGCGACAGCTGGCCGCCGTGCAGTCCGCGCCGCTGATTCAGCGGCTGCAGCAGATGATGGATGCCTCCGACAACGTGATGGCCGAGTGCATCGCCCGCGAGGTTGCCGCCGCCATGGGCCGGCCGCGCAGTTTCACCGGTGCGGTCGACGCGGTGACCAATCGGTTGAGCACCGCGCACGTCGACACCAGCCATGCCATGCTGCGCGATGCCAGCGGGCTGTCGGTCGACGACCGGCTGACCGCCAAAACGCTTGATTCGGTGGTGCAGGCGGCTGCCGGACCGGATCAGCCGGCGTTGCGGCCGCTGCTGGATCTGCTACCGATCGCCGGCGGCAGCGGCACGCTGTCCGACCGTTTCCTTGATCCCACCTACCGGCCCGGCCCGGCGACGGGCTGGTTGCGGGCCAAGACCGGCTCACTGACCGCCGTCAATTCGCTGGCCGGAGTGGTCACCGACGCCAGCGGGCGGGTGCTGACCTTCGCGCTGATCTCCAACGATGCCGGCCCAACCGGCCGTATTGCGATCGACAACCTGGCCGCGGCTCTATGGTCGTGTGGATGCGCGACGTGACGGCACCCGAGCTGACCGTCGGACGTGCCGTCGATTGGCAGTTCGCCGCCACCGTGGGCGAACGGCTGGCGCGGCCCGGTCCGCCGTCGACCGACTACACCCGTCGGCAGGTGATCGACGACTTGGCCAATGCCGCCAAAGCGGCCGAACCGCCGGTGCGCGACGTCACCGGTTTGGACACCAGCGATGTGGTGCCCGACGCCCGCATCGTCGACCGGGCGGCGTGGGTGCGCGCGGCCGCCGAGTCGATGCGCGTGATGACGGGCGGCACCGACCAGCCGCGCGGCTTCATTACCGGGCGACTCACCGGCGCGCAGACCGGCGCAGTGCTCGCGTTCGTCGCCTCCGGCATTCTCGGACAGTACGACCCGTTCGCCGCCGGCGACACGGGATGTCTGCTGTTGGTGTATCCCAACGTGTTGGCGGTCGAGCGCCAATTACGGGTTGAGCCTTCCGATTTCCGGCTGTGGGTGTGCCTGCACGAGGTCACCCACCGGGTGCAGTTCACCGCCAACCCGTGGCTTTCCGACTACATGTCCCAAGCGCTTGGCGTGCTCACTCAGGAAAGCGGTGACGACGTTGCCCAGGTGATCACCCGGCTGGCGGGCTTCGTCCGCGGCCGCGCCGAGTCGTCGGACGGCGGTCCGCACTCGACCGGGGTGCTGGGCCTGGTGCGCGCCGTGCAGTCCGAGCCGCAACGCAACGCTCTCGATCAGCTGCTGGTGCTGGGCACGTTGCTGGAGGGCCACGCCGACCATGTGATGGACGCCGTCGGACCATTGGTGGTGCCGTCGGTGGTCACCATCCGTCGCCGATTCGACGACCGCCGGCAGCGCAAACAGCCACCGCTGCAACGCCTTCTGCGGGCGTTGCTGGGTATCGACGCCAAGCTCAGCCAATACACCCGCGGCAAGGCGTTCGTCGACCAGGTGGTGAAGCGGGTCGGGATGGAACGATTCAACGTCGTCTGGTCCAGCCCCCAGACGCTCCCGCTGCCGGACGAGATCGAGCATCCCGAGCGATGGATCGACAGGGTTCTGTAACAGCGCTTCGCCGTGTCGTCGCCTCCTATGTGAAGGAATATCTGCCGACCGCGAAGCGGTGGTGTGTGGCGCTGTCCGGAGGCCCGGATTCGTTGGCGCTCACCGCCGTCGCCGCCGCAATGCTGCCGACCACCGCGCTGATTGTGGACCACGGCTTACAAACCGGCTCGGCCGAGATCGCGGTCACCGCACACTCGCAGGCGCTAGGGCTGGGATGCGTTGATGCGCAAGTGCTTTCCGTCGAAGTGAGCGGCGACGGCGGCTTGGAGGCGGCGGCCCGCGCGGCCCGCTACCGGGCGCTGGAGGACGCCCGGAAAGATCAGCCGGTGCTGCTGGCCCACACGCTCGACGATCAGGCGGAAACGGTGCTGCTCGGGTTGGGCCGCGGTTCGGGTGCCCGCTCGATCGCCGGGATGCGCCCGTTCGACCCGCCGTGGTGTCGACCGCTGCTGGGAGTACGGCGCAACGTCACCCATGCCGCCTGCGCAGAGCTAGGGCTGACGGCATGGCAGGACCCGCACAACACCGACCGTCGCTTCACCCGCACCCGGCTGCGCCACGAGGTGCTGCCACTGCTGGAAGACGTGCTCGGCGGCGGGGTGGCCGAGGCGCTGGCCCGCACCGCGACGGCACTGCGGGAGGAAACCGACTTCATCGATGCCCTGGTCGAAGAGGCGCTGACCGCCACGGTCACCGCCGACGGGCTGGACGCCCGCGCGTTGGCGGAGCTGCCCGACCCGATCCGCCGCGGAGTGATCCGCAGCTGGCTATTGGCCGAAGGTGCGGTCGGGCTGACTGATGACCAGATCCGCAGAGTCGACACGCTGGTCACCGCGTGGCGGGGTCAAGGCGGGGTAGCGGTCGGTTCAAAGCTGCGCGGGCAACGGTTGTTCGCTGGTCGTGAGGGCGATGTGCTGAGGCTGCGGCCCGAGCCCATCTAGCGGCGCGGCGGAGCCGGGCGCTGGGGGCACCCCCAGCCCCGTAGGGGCGAGGGGGACGGGTCGCCGCCCGACAACTTAGGCTGTGGGCGTGGCCGAGCTCTATTCGGGGGACATCAAGTCGGTGTTGCTTACCGAAGAGCAGATCCGGCAGCGCACCGTCGAGCTCGGTGCACAGATCGAAGACGACTACCGCGACGTGATCGCCGAGGGTGGTCAAGACCTGCTGCTGATCACCGTGCTCAAGGGCGCGGTGCTGTTTTGCACCGACCTGGCGCGCGCGATCGCGCTGCCGACCCAATTCGAGTTCATGGCGGTCAGCTCTTACGGGTCGTCGACGTCGTCGTCGGGGGTGGTGCGCATCCTCAAGGATCTCGACCGCGACATCAACGATCGCGATGTGCTGATCGTCGAGGACGTCGTCGACTCCGGTCTGACGTTGTCTTGGCTGCGGCGCAACCTGGCCACCCGGCGGCCACGGTCGCTGCAGGTGTGCACCCTGTTGCGCAAGCCCGACGCGCGGCGCGCCAACGCCGACATTGCCTATGTGGGCTTCGATATTCCCAACGAATTCGTCGTCGGGTACGGACTGGACTACGACGAGCGCTACCGCGACCTGCCGTACATCGGAACCCTGGACCCGCGGGTTTATCAGGACTAACGCTTAGTGCAGCTCCCAGTTCAGGGTCACTGAGAAGTTCACCGTCTGCTGGCCGGGTTGCAGCGGAACCTCGGTCGACATGGCGCCGCGCGGCATCGGCGACGGCGGTGGGGTGGAACCGGAACTCTCCGAAATCGACAGCACCTTGCCCAGTTTGAGCCCGGACAGCTGCGCGTACTGCTCGGCCCTGTTCTTGGCGTCCTGGAACGCACGTGCCCGCGCGTCCTTCACCAGCTGCGAGTCATCGGCGATCGAATAGCTGACCGAATTGATCCGGGTCGCGTCGCCCCCGGTCTCGACGATGACGGCCAGCAGGTGCGACGCCGCGTCCGTCTTGCGGATCTTGACCCGGATGGAGTTGGCCGCGCGATAGCCCGTGATGGTTCCGGGACTGCCGGCGTATTGCGGTTGCAAGGTGACGTCGGTGGTGCTGATGTCCTTGCTGTCCACACCGGCGTTGGTCAGCGCGCGGATGACGGCCTGCTGGCGGTCGTTGGTCCTGTCCATCGCCGTGGTGACGTCGGGCGCGACGAACTCGATGGCGACGTCGGCGGTCAGGGTGTCCGGCACACCCTCCACGTGGCCGGCGCCCACGACTGTCACCTGCCGCGGATTGTCTTTGACCGGAGCAGAATCGCCGTCACATGCCGATAGCGTGGCGGCGGCGAGGATCAACGCGACGACAAGACGGAGCATGACAGGCACCCTATGCGAGGATTGCCAGTCATGACCGTCACACCGGAAAGAGCGCTCGCCAACGCCCTCGAGCCCTTCGCGGGACAGGTGTACTTTGCGCCGGAATGCCACAGCGGCTATCAGGCACTCGGGTTCGGGCCCAGCCCCGGCAAGACGGGCGAGGTCGAGATGCCGGACGGTGCGGCCTACTTCTGCAGCCGCGGCTCGGTGATGGGACAGGTGCCCGGTGAGGTGGTTGCCGCGGCTTTCGCGGTGTTCAACCCGGCGGTCGTGGTGCCGGCGGTCACCAAGGGATGGACGCTGACCGACGTGGAAACGCTCTGTGCGACACGAACCGACGGTGCGGTGCGCCAACTGCATCGTGTTCTCGGCGCTGAGCCAGACGGCGTCGGCCGTGTGCTGGAGCTGCTCCGGCGGGCCACTGAACGGTTGCCGTTGGCCGGCAAGCCGCTCTTTTCAGGTCTGGTCGCCCAGGGCCTGCCTGGTGAACCGTTGGCAGACGCCTGGCGTTTGGCCGACGAGCTGCGTGAGTACCGCGGCGATGTCCACGTGAATGTCTGGACCACTGCCGATTTCGACGCTGTGGAGATCGGCCTGATCACCGAGCTCTACTGGGGATTGCCGCTGCGCAGCTACATACGCACCAGAGCCTGGACCGACGACGACCTCGCTGCGGGGGAGGAACGCCTGCAATCGCGCGGACTGATCCGCGATGGTGCGCTCACCGACGCCGGCCGGGAAGCGCGGGAGGCCATCGAGGTTGCCACCGATGCGGGATGTGCGCCGATCACTGCCGCATTGGCTGACGACCTCGACGAGCTGATCGACCTCGTCGGTGGGTGGTCGCGACAGCTGCAATCAGCGGGCGGCTACCCGGCTGCTGGGCCGCACGACCTTGCCGCGCTGGCAAAGCGCTAACCATTCACCGTTGAGATTGCGCTTCAGTGCAGTTGTCTGAGCGAAATCACGACCCTGCGCGCAATCTCAACGTAGAGCCGTAGCCGGCTTGGTGGCCCGGATGATCGCGGAATGCATGCCGTCGGCGACCCGATGCGTAAAGGTCACCGACGCGTCGATGAATCCGGCTGCCGCCAACCCGTCGAGGTACTCCTGTTGGGACAGGGCGCCCGCAATGCAGCCGACGTAAGAGCCACGTTCGGATCGGTCGGCTGAGCTGAGCTGATTTTCGGCGACGACATCGGAGATTCCGATCCTCCCGCCGGGCGCCAGAACTCGGAAGATCTCGGCGAAGACGGTGGGCTTGTCCACCGAGAGGTTGATCACGCAGTTGGAGATCACCACGTCGACAGCGGCATCCGGTAACGGGATGTCTTCGATTGTGCCCCTGAGGAATTCGACGTTAGTGACGCCGGCTTTGGCCTTGTTCGCCTCCGCGAGAGCAAGCATCTCGTCCGTCATGTCAACGCCGTAGGCGAATCCGGTCGGCCCCACCCGTTTCGCCGACAGCAGCACATCCATGCCGCCGCCAGAGCCGAGGTCGAGGACCCGTTCGCCTGCCCGCAGTTCGGCGACCGCCGTCGGATTGCCGCAACCAAGGCTCGCAGCGACGGCCTCGGCGGGCAGCTCGGCCTGCTCGTCGGCGCTGTAGAGGGTGGCCCCGAAGATCTCCTCGAGATCCGCTGGCCCGGATGAGCCGCAACAGCTGTCCGCGGTGAGGAGTTCGGTATCGCCGGCGGTGATTGCCGTGGCCGCTTCGGCGTAGCGGGACCTCACCTGTTCCTGAAGTTCGGCGTCTGGCTTCGTCATTTTCGTAACCTTTGCATCGATGACTGTCTATATGACATGCAGAATGGCCTATAGATCGATGTTTGTCAATATGTGTGGCAGAATCGTTCCATGCTGGTCACGGATCTATCCGCTTGCTGCCAGCCGGTCACCGGCGGCGTCCTCGACAGCGCAGCCGCCGAGCGGCTCGCGGCCGTGCTCAAGGCGTTGGCCGAGCCGACCCGCCTGCAGCTGGTGTCGATGATTGCCGCGCATGAGAACGCCGAGGCGTGCGTTTGCGATCTGACCGAACCCGTGGGCCTATCCCAGCCCACCGTCTCGCATCACCTCAAAGTTCTCGTCGACGCAGGTTTGGTCGAGCGTGAGCAACGCGGTAAATGGGCGTACTACCGACTCGTCCCCGGCGCCCTGGACACGCTGGCCGCGATACTGACCGGTTCCAGTCGCCGCTGAATTTCGTTGTCTGCCCGCGCAATGCGCGAGCCACTGTCACCCGCCGGGCGGAGTGGAGTTCGGGCTTGTCGGCGTGGTGTCTTCGCTGGTCGGTGTGCTGCTGGTGCCAGCAGACGCGTTGTTGTTGCATGCCGAGCGGAGCACCGTGCTGGCCGGACTTTGGTTCATGGCGTTCTGCTCAGCCTCTTGCACCGTGGCACCGATATCGCCGAAATACTGGTCGTTGTTTTTGACAACCGCGCCGCAGTCGGGGGACTTGAAGGAGACCAGCACGTTACAGGTGGCATCGCCCTGTTGGCAGTCATTGGTCGCCGCCAAGTTGGCCAGGTACAAATTCGGCTGATTCGTCGCCACCCCGATGGACTTTCCGTCGATCGAGACGGCGATCGCGCCCCAGCCTTCATCATCGGCGTAGGCGGCTGGGGCCGCAGCCAAACCGAGTGCCGCGACCACCGCGCCGCCGGTCATAAAGATCGCGGCGGGCATCCGAAAGCCCGTTAGCATCATGGCATTTCTCCCTCTTTAACGGGGTATGGGTTGGTATGCAATGAATTCGATTTGCGGTCGAGCGGCGCGGATCTGCGCCGGATCACACCCTGTTGATGGCGCTCTGCCCAATCAACCCGATGGCACCCCCTTCCGATTCGAGGGCTAAAACGCAGGCTAGCTAAAGTCCGTCGGCTGGCGCTAGACCCCCTCAAGGGGTGACGAGAATTTTGCAGTGTCGCTCGGGATCGGCCAGGTCGTCGAACGCGTCCCCGACCCCGTCGAGGCCGACCTCGCCGGTGATCATCGGCCGCACGTCGATGTCGCCTTCGGCGATCGAGCGCAGCGATTCGGCAAACTCGGTCGGGTCATAGGCAAGCACGAACTGCACGTTGATCTCTTTGGCGATCGCGAAGAACGGATGCACGGTGTCCGGCTGCATGCACACCCCGGCAACGACGATGCGGCTCCCGGGCGGAATGCGGCGCATCACGTCGTCGATGATCCCGGGCACCCCGACGGCTTCGAAGACCACCTTCGGGTTGACGGTGTCGAATGGTGAGCCCTCGGCGGGGTCGATCGTATCGCTGGCGCCCATCGCGGCGGCAAGTTGACGTCGTTTCGGTGAGAAGTCCGCCGCCACAATGGTTTCGACGCCGCGGATACGCAATGCTGCGATGATGGCGATTCCGATCGGACCGCAGCCCAATACCAACGCGGTTTCACCCTGCGCAATGGCCGACTTGTTCACTGCGTGCAGGCCGACCGCCATGGGTTCAGTCAACGCGGCATGCTTAGGGTCCAACCCATTGGGAATCGGCAACAGCAGCGGCGCCGAGAGCAGCATCCGTTCGGCATAACCACCGAGTGTGGTGTTGGAGTAGACGATCGGCTCGAAGCCGCTGGGGGACGCCAGCACCGGAATCGACGTTACGAGAGTCCCCGGTGCATGGGTGTCGGTGTCGGGTCCGGCTTCCAGGACCTCGGCGCTGAATTCGTGGCCCATGAAAACGTCGCTCTGTAGGTCGACGGTCGGGGCACCAACACCCATTTGCTCTGTCATAGACAGCATCTCGTCGCCGTGCGCGGCGAAATGCAGATCGGATCCGCAGATTCCGCACGCGCGCACCGAAACCAGCACCTGACCGGGGCCGGGAACGGGATCGGGGACGTCATCGCGGAACACCATGCGCCGGTCGCGCAGTACCGCGGCGCGCATCAGGCCTGCTCGCTTTCCAGCTTCAGCTCGTCGGTGTGTTCGTTGATGGCCTTGACCACCGCCTCGCCGGCCCGGCCCAACAGCTGATCGCGCATACCGCGAGCCCACTCGTGGGATGCCCGCGGTGCTTCGAGTTGTCCCTTGAAATGCGGAATCACCTTGCGGGCGAACAGTTCGTACGAGTGATAGGTGGCTTGCGGGGAAGCCCAGTCGTGACCGAGCAGCAGGAAGGTGCCGAAGCCACCGGACCGCTCCACCAGATCCTCGATATAGGCGATGCAATCGTCCGGCGTGCCGATACAGCAGTTCCCTTTGGCTGCATAGTCTTCGACGAACTCGTGCGGTGACTGGGCGCCCTCGACCAGATTGGCCAACGGCACAAATCCGGCCGCACCGAAGTACATCGCGAAATCCTGCAACCCGTAGGTGCAGTCGTCGATCGCCTGATCCCGGCTGTCGGCCAGGTGCACGATGCCCAGGATCCGCCAGTTGGCCCGGTCGGGTTCGTCGCGGCCAACCTTCTTGGCCTGCTCGCGGACGATCTCCCAGGTGTTCTCCACCGCCGCGTAGCCACCGGGCACCGACATCGACAGCGACAGCAGTGACGTGCCCATTGACCCCGCGAGTCGGGGACCGGACGGTGAAATCATTGCTGCCGTGGCGATTTCCGGATACGGCCAGGTGTAGGGCCGGATGTGCAGCTGCGCGTCTTGAAGCGTGAACCAATCGGAGTGACGGCTGATCCGCTCGTCGGGCGCGGCGCGAAACAGCGCCAGGATCGCCTCCAACGACTCTTGCATCATCCGCCGCTGCTCGACGGGGTCGATGCCCATCATGTAGGCGTCCGACGGCAGCGCGCCCGGGCCGGTGCCGAACATCACCCGCCCGCGAGTCAGGTGATCGAGCAGCACCCACCGGTCGGCGACCATCAACGGATGGTGGTACGGCAGCGACACCACACCGGTGCCCAGCCGAAGGTGCTTGGTGCGCTCGGCCGCCGCGGCGATGAAAACCTCCGGGCAGGCGATCAGCTCATAGCCACCTGAATGGTGCTCACCGAACCAGGCTTCGTCGAAACCCAGCCGGTCCAGCGCCACCACCCGATCCATGTCGTATTCCAGTGCCGCCGTGGGGGATTGGCCGGTCGGGTGGAACGGGGTGATGAACACCCCGAAGTTCAGTGGGCGGTTCACTTCAGCTCCAATCCAGATAGGAAGTCCAGTAACACCTCGTTGACCCGGTCCGGTTGTTCCTGCTGCAGCCAGTGGCCGGCCCCCTCGATGATCACCTCGTGGTACGGGCCCGTCACCACTTCGGTCGCGCGGTCGCGGCGCATGAATCCCAGCACGGGATCGTCGGCGCCGGCGACGAACATCGCCGGCACCGTGATGGTCGCCGACACCGGGTTGGCCAGGATCTCCCAGTTGCGGTCGAGGTTTCGGTACCAGTTCAGCCCGCCGGTGAAGCCGGTGCGGGTGAACTCGCGGATGTAGTGGTCGAGCTCCTCGGCGCTGATCCAGCTCGGCAGGCCGTCCGGTTCGGGCAACCGCTCGACGAACCCCGCCGGACCCGGTTGCAGCATGCGCGCGGCGGCTTCGTGATCACCCGGTGGCCGCAGGCCCGCCATCATGCGCCGAATGGTCTTCGCGGGATCGGCGCCCAGTTCGGCGTCGGCTACCCCCGGCTCCTGGAAATAGAGCATGTAGAAGAAGTTCTCGCCGAACAGCTCACGGAACGCCTGCGTCGGCGGCACCGCCGCGCGCGGCACGGCCGGAACACTGAACCCGGCCACTGCGGCCACTCGGTCCGGGTGCAGCTGGGCCGAACTCCACGCGACCGGGGCGCCCCAGTCGTGGCCGACGAACACCGCCCGCTCGGCGCCGACGTCGTCGAGCAGCCCGACCAGATCGGCGCTCAATTCGGCGATGTTGTAGTCGGAAATCGCGTCGCGCCTACTGGAGCGCCCGTACCCGCGCTGATCAGGGGCCAGCACGTGATACCCGGCGGCGGCGAGTACCGGGATTTGGTGGCGCCACGAGTAGGCGAGCTCGGGGAACCCATGCGCTAAGACGACGACGGGCGAGCCGCGTTCCCCGGCTTCGATGGTGTGCAGGCGCACACCATTGGTTTCGATGGTGCGTTCAGTCGAGGGCACAGTATCGGGCACGTGTCTCACCAAAGCACAAGCTCCGCCACCCGGGAAGGTGTTGGGAACCTTCGTTCGTTGATCTAACAGTATGCCGACGGGGGCGCGCCGGGTCAGAGGCCCGGACGGTAACCTGGATATTCGAGCTGCGCGTATCGGGAAGGACCTGGCCGGGCACGGCCGATGATTGATGAACCGAAAAAACGTGATCCGGACACTGACGGCGATCGCCGTGGTGTTGCTGCTCGGCTGGTCGTTCTTCTACTTCAGTGACGACACTCGCGGGTACAAGCCCGTCGACACTTCGGTGGCGGTCGCGCAGATCAAGGCCGACAACGTCAAGAGCGCCCAGATCGACGACCGCGAGCAGCAGCTGCGGTTGACCCTGAAACAGGCCAACAAGGACACCGACGGGTCCGACAAAGTCATCACCAAATTCCCCAGCGGATACGCCGTACCGCTGTTCGACGCATTGAGCAGCAAGAACACTCAGATCGCCACGGTGGTCAACCAGGGCAACATCCTGGGATCGCTGCTCATCTATGTGCTGCCGCTGCTGCTGCTGGTCGGGCTGTTCGTGATGTTCTCCCGCATGCAGGGCGGAGCCCGGATGGGTTTCGGCTTCGGCAAATCGCGGGCCAAGCAACTCAGCAAGGACATGCCCAAGACCACATTCGCTGACGTGGCCGGCGTCGACGAGGCGGTCGAGGAACTCTACGAGATCAAAGACTTCCTGCAGAACCCCGCCAGGTATCAGGCGCTGGGCGCCAAGATCCCCAAGGGCGTGCTGCTCTACGGCCCACCCGGGACAGGTAAGACGCTGCTGGCGCGCGCGGTCGCCGGGGAGGCCGGGGTGCCGTTCTTCACGATCTCCGGGTCGGACTTCGTCGAGATGTTCGTCGGCGTCGGCGCCTCCCGGGTCAGAGACCTGTTCGAGCAGGCCAAGCAGAACAACCCCTGCATCATCTTCGTCGACGAGATCGACGCCGTCGGCCGCCAGCGCGGCGCCGGCCTGGGCGGCGGCCACGACGAGCGCGAACAGACGCTCAACCAGCTGCTGGTCGAGATGGACGGTTTCGACCCGCGCGCCGGCGTCATCCTGATCGCGGCTACCAACCGCCCCGACATCCTGGACCCCGCGCTGCTACGGCCCGGCCGCTTCGACCGCCAGATCCCGGTCTCCAACCCGGATCTCAACGGTCGCAAAGCGATTCTGCGGGTGCACTCGAAGGGCAAGCCGATGGCCCCCGACGCCGACCTCGACGGGCTGGCCAAGCGCACCGTCGGCATGACCGGCGCCGACCTGGCCAACGTCATCAACGAGGCCGCACTGCTGACCGCGCGCGAGAACGGCACCGTGATCACCAGCGCGGCCCTGGAGGAGGCGGTCGACCGGGTGATCGGCGGACCGCGCCGCAAGGGCCGACTCATCAGCGAGCAGGAGAAGAAGATCACCGCCTACCACGAGGGCGGGCACACGCTGGCGGCCTGGGCGATGCCCGACATCGAACCGATCTACAAGGTGACGATCCTTGCCCGTGGACGCACCGGCGGGCACGCGGTCGCGGTCCCCGAGGAGGACAAGGGTCTTCGCACCCGCTCGGAGATGATCGCGCAGCTGGTGTTCGCGATGGGCGGTCGGGCCGCCGAGGAGCTGGTGTTCCGCGAGCCGACGACCGGTGCGGTATCCGACATCGAGAAGGCCACCCAGGTTGCCCGGGCGATGGTCACCGAGTTCGGCATGAGCTCACGGCTGGGTGCGGTCAAATACGGCACCGAACACGGCGACCCGTTCCTGGGCCGCACCATGGGCACTCAGCCGGACTACTCGCACGAGGTGGCCCGCGAAATCGACGAGGAGATCCGCAAACTCATCGAGGCCGCCCACACCGAAGCCTGGGAGATCCTCACCGAATACCGCGACGTGCTCGACACGTTGGCCGGCGAACTGTTGCAGAAGGAGACGCTGCACCGCGCGGAGTTGGAGGCGATCTTCGCCGACGTCGAAAAGCGCCCGCGACTAACCATGTTCGACGATTTCGGTGGCCGCGTCCCGTCCGACAAGCCGCCCATCAAGACTCCCGGCGAGTTGGCCATCGAGCGCGGCGAGCCCTGGCCCAAGCCGGCGCCCGAGCCCGCGTTCAAGGCTGCGATCGCTCGTGCGTCACAAGAAGCCGCTCAGGCCGAGGCCGAACGGGCTACCAACGGAGCCAACGGTTCCCACGATCCGCGGCAGCCGGTTGCACCGCATGCACAACAACCTGACTACGGGGCGCCCGCCGGATGGCGTGCTCCCGGGTGGCCCCCGCCTCCGCAGCCGCCCACTTACTGGTACCCGCCGCCGGGATCGCAGCCCCCGCATTGGCCGCAACCACCGCAGCATTACGGTGGTCATCCGGGCCAGCCAGCGCCGCCTTACCCGCCATACCCGCCGCCTGGTAAGCCGACGCCGGAGGCCGGCCCGCCCCCTGACCAACAAAGTGGGGACCCGAGCCGGTCTAACCCGCCCGCGCGCGGCTGAGAATACGGGGCCATCGATGACATCAACAGCACAGCCGGATCCCCGCTTTAGGAGCCTGCGTAAGCCCACGTTCGACCAAGAGCGCGCCGAGGCAGCGATCCGTGAGCTGCTGTACGCGGTCGGCGAGGACCCGGACCGTCACGGCCTCGAGGACACCCCGGCCCGGGTCGCGCGCACCTACCAAGAGATGTTCGCCGGGCTCTACACCGACCCGGACAGCGTGCTGGACACCACGTTCGACGAACAGCACGACGAGCTGGTCATGGTCAAGGAGATCCCGCTGTATTCCACCTGTGAGCACCACCTGGTGTCGTTTCACGGCGTGGCGCACGTGGGTTACATCCCCGGCCATGACGGCCGGGTCACCGGTTTGTCCAAGATCGCTCGATTGGTTGACCTGTACGCCAAGCGGCCGCAAGTGCAAGAGCGGCTCACCGCTCAGATCGCCGACGCCCTGATGCGCAAGCTCGATCCCCGCGGAGTCATCGTCGTGGTGGAAGCCGAGCACCTGTGCATGTCGATGCGCGGCGTCCGTAAGCCCGGCGCGATTACCACGACGTCGGCGGTGCGCGGCCAGTTCAAGACCAATCAGGCATCTCGAGCTGAAGCGCTCGAGCTCATCCTGCGCAAGTGAGCACGATCCGCGTCCAGGTCATCGGAGTGGTGAACGCCACCGACGATTCGTTCTCGGACGGCGGACGTTACCTGAACGTCGACAGCGCCGTCGAGCACGGCCTGGCGTTGGCCGCCGACGGCGCGGTCATCATCGATGTGGGGGGTGAGTCGACCCGGCCCGGCGCGGTGCGCATCGACACGCACGTCGAGACCGCTCGCGTCGTACCCGTGATCAAAGCCCTTGCCGCAGAAGGCGTTACAGTCAGCATCGACACCATGCACGCCGACGTGGCACGTGCCGCACTGGATAACGGCGCGCAGATCGTCAACGACGTGTCCGGCGGGCGGGCCGATCCGGCGATGGCCCCACTGCTGGCCGAGGCCGGTGTGCCTTGGGTGCTGATGCACTGGCGATCGGTCTCGGGCGCGCGCCCGCATCAGGTGCCGCGGTACGACGACGTGGTGGGCGAGGTGCGCGCCGAGTTGCTGCAAAGCGTCGACGCAGCGGTGGCCGCCGGCGTCGACCCGGCGAAGCTGATCATCGATCCCGGACTGGGATTTGCCAAGACGGCACAACATAATTGGGCGCTGTTGCATGCGCTGCCGCAGTTAGTCGCCACCGGGATGCCGGTGCTGGTGGGCGCCTCACGCAAGCGATTCCTGGGAACGCTGCTGGCCGGTCCGGACGGGGCCGTGCGGCCACCCGACGGCCGCGAGACCGCGACCGCCGTGATCTCCGCGCTGGCTGCGCTCGACGGGGTGTGGGGCGTGCGGGTGCACGACGTGCGGGCTACCGTTGACGCGCTCAAGGTCGTGGGAGCCTGGACCGATGGCTGACCGAATCGAGTTGCGCGGCTTGACTGTTCGCGGTCGGCACGGCATCTTCGAGCATGAGCGCGCCGACGGTCAGGATTTCGTCGTGGATATCACGGTGTGGATCGACCTGGCCGACGCGGCCGCCAGCGACGACCTGGCGGACACCTATGACTATGGGCTGCTGGCTCAACGGGCAGCGGATATCGTAGCCGGGCCGGCCCGCAACCTGATCGAAACCGTTGCCGGCGAGATCGCCGAGGATGTGATGAACGACAAGCGAGTTCACGCCGTCGAAGTGACAGTGCACAAACCGCACGCCCCGATCCAGCACCCGTTCTCCGACGTGGCGGTGGTGGCGCGACGGTCAAGGCGCGGCGGCCGGGGGTCGGTGATCCCCGCCGGAGGGCTGCAATGACACGAGTCGTGCTCTCGATCGGCTCCAACCTCGGCGACCGGCTGGCCCGGCTGCAGTCGGTGCTCGACCGGCTGGGTCCGACGGTGCTGTCGGTTTCCCCGGTATACGAGACTGCGGCGTGGGGCGGTGTGGAGCAGGGACCGTTTCTCAACGCGGTGCTGATCGCCGAAGAGGCGACGCTCGACGCGCACGGCTGGCTGCGCCGCGCCCAAGAGATGGAGCAGGCGGCTGACCGGGTGCGGGGCCAGCGTTGGGGTCCGCGCACCCTCGACGTCGATCTGATCAGCGGCTACGACGACGGCACCGAGCTGTTCTCCCGCGACAACGGACTGACCCTGCCGCACCCGCTGGCGCATCTGCGGGCCTTCGTGTTGGTGCCCTGGCTGGCGATCGATCCCGACGCCGAGCTGACGGTCACTGGCCAGCGTCGACTCGTCGCAAAGCTGCTGGCCGAACTGGACCCGGCCGACCGCGCAGGTGTCCGCAAGACCGAACTGACGCTCCATCCGTCGGGAAGCTGATGGGGCCCACCCGCAAGCGTCACCTGACTGCCGCGGCCGTCGGCGCTGCGATTGTCGGATACCTGCTGGTGGTGCTGCTATATCGGTGGTTCCCGCCGATCACGGTGTGGACAGGGCTCTCGCTGCTCGCGGTCGCGGTCGCCGAGGCGTTGTGGGGGCGCTACGTGCGGGCCAAGATCGACGACGGCGAGATCGGCGACGGGCCCGGCTGGCTGCACCCGCTCGCGGTGGCACGCAGCCTGGTGGTCGCCAAGGCCTCGGCCTGGGTCGGCGCGCTGGTGCTGGGTTGGTGGCTGGGTGTGCTGGCCTACCTGCTGCCGCGACGGTCGTGGCTTCGGGTGGCCGGGGAGGACACGGCGGGCACGGCGGTGGCTGCCGTCAGCGCGCTGGCTCTGGTGATTGCCGCGCTCTGGCTACAACATTGCTGCAAGTCGCCCGGCGAGCCGACCGAGGGCGGCGAGGGGGCGAGCGGTTAGCCCCCGCAGTTGCCGGGCGATTAGCCCAGGTGAGAATCGCCGGACTGCGACGACACGCGGATTGACCTCGGCCCGGTACTCTCAGGCCCATGACCGTTCTGTCCCGCGGCGCCCGGGTCCGGCGCGGCGGCCGCAGGCCGGGTTGGCTGCTCTTGACGGCGTTGCTGGTTCTCGCCATCGCGGCCAGTTCCGCACTGGTTTTCACCAACCGGGTGGAGCTCCTCAAGCTAGCAGTGATTCTGGCGCTGTGGGCCGCCGTCGTCGCCGCCTTCGTGTCGGTGATCTATCGCCGGCAAAGCGACGTGGACCAGGCGCGGGTGCGGGACCTGAAGTTGGTCTATGACTTGCAGTTGGACCGGGAGATTTCAGCGCGCCGCGAATACGAGCTCACGGTCGAGTCCCAACTGCGTCGCGAACTCGCCTCCGAGCTGCGTGCGCAGGCCGCCGACGAATTGGCGGCACTGCGGGCCGAGTTGTCCGCGCTGCGCACCAACCTGGAGATATTGTTCGACACCGATTTGAACCACCGGCCGGCGCTGGAAACAGAGCGCGGCAGCGTGCGGGGCTACAGCGAGTGGGACCGGGAGACCGAAAGCCCACGGGAACGGATCAACCGGGTCGCCTCGGTCCGGGCGGAGGAGGCGTCCCGCCGGTCCGATGACAGCTCGATCATCGACGTACCCGAGGAACCGCTGGTGCCGCCGCCGCGGCACGACTACCAGGACCCATACCGTCCCCCGTTTGAGCCCGCTTCCCCCTACCGCGGGGCGCAGTGGCCGCAACCAGAGCGCCAAGCACCGGCCGACCAATCGTCGCCGCCGCCACCCAGTGCCTGGGCTCCGCAAGAGCGCTACGAGGCCGAACCGCCGCCGTACATCCGGCCGCGGCATGAGGCGTCGGCACCGCCGCCGCCCGAGCCGCGATACGAGCCTGCGCCACCTCCGACACCGCCACCCCCGACACCGCCACCTCCGACACCGCCACCGCCGGCCTCCGACTGGCAGCCGGTCAGCTCCGCAAGGCAATGGCAACCACCGGAATCGCCGGGCAGCAGTTGGGTTGCCGGCACCGGGGTCCCCAGCAGCGCGCCCGAGGACACTGCGACGGCGGCCCGCGAGCCCACACTGGCGACCCCGCCGCCTGCCGAGCGACGCGGCCGACACGCCACGCCAGCCGAGCCGACGCCTGCCGCCGGCGCTGAAAGCGGCTGGCGAGCTGACGAATCCGGTGGCCGGCGGGCCCGCCATGCCGCGGAATCCACGGCGGAGCCGCCGCCGCAACCACCGCACACAGCCCCGGTCATGTCGTCACCGCCGCAGCCGGCGGCCCGGCACCGCAGCGACGACACGTCGGATCCGTCTGCTCCGCCGAGCGGCAGTCAGTCCGTCGCCGAACTGCTGGCCCGGCTGCAGGCCACCCCAACCCCGGGCGGTCGGCGCCGGCGTCGCGAGGACTGACCGTGGCGCAGGCCACGTCGCGGCCGAGATCATCACCGGGGTAAAGTCTTGGTGACCGTCCGGTACCCGCAACGCGGGACTGGAACGAACTAAGAAACTTGCGAGGGTCGTCTGCGATGGTGCAGCTCGACGGATTGCGCCCGGCCCGGCTCAAGGTGGGAATCATCTCCGCCGGCCGGGTAGGCACCGCCTTGGGCGCCGCCTTGGAGCACGTCGACCACGTCGTCGTGGCGTGCAGCGCCGTTTCCGAAGCATCGCGCCGGCGCGCGCAGCGGTGGCTGCCCGACACCCCGGTAGCGCCCGTTGACGACGTTGCCGGCAGCGCCGAGTTGCTCATTCTGGCGGTGCCGGACGCCGAGTTGGGCGGGCTGGTTTCGGGTTTGGCCGCCATCTCGGCGGTGCGGCCCGGGACCATCGTGGCCCACACATCGGGAGCCAACGGTATCGGTGTGCTGGCGCCGCTGACCGGCCAGGACTGCGTACCGCTGGCCATTCACCCGGCGATGACCTTCACCGGATCCGACGAGGACGTCGCCCGTCTGGCGGACACCGCTTTCGGGATCACGGCCGCCGACGAAGTTGGCTACACCATTGCCGAGTCGCTGGTGCTGGAAATCGGCGGCGCACCGTTCCGGGTCCGCGAAGAGGCCCGCATGCTCTATCACGCCGCGTTGGCGCACGGCAGCAATCACCTCGTCACCGTGCTCGTTGATGCGCTGGAGGCCCTGCGGGCGGCGTTGCCCGGGGAACTCGGAGTCGACGACCCCGACGGAATCGCCGAACGCGTCCTTGGACCGCTGGCCCGCGCGGCCCTCGACAACACTCTGCAACGGGGGCAGGCCGCGCTCACCGGCCCGATAGCACGCGGCGACGCCGACGTCGTCGCGGCCCACTTGGCCGCGCTGACGGCGGTGGATCCGGCGCTGGCCCAGGCCTACCGGGTGAACGCGCTGCGCACCGCCGAGCGCGCCGACAGCCCTGCCGAGATGTTCGAGGTGTTGACGCGATGAGCATCAACACGGCGCCGACGTTTAAGGCCGGCGAGCTCAACGTGTACTCCTTACCCGGTGACGTCGCCGCCGTCAGCCGTGCCCTGCGGCACACCGGGCGGCGGGTAATGCTGGTGCCCACCATGGGGGCACTGCACGACGGGCACCTGGCCCTGATCCGTGCCGCCAAACGGGTGCCCGGTTCGGTGGTCGTGGTGTCGATTTTCGTCAACCCCTTGCAATTCGGCGCGAACGAGGACTTCGACGCCTATCCCCGCACCCTGGAAGCCGACTTGGCCTTGCTGCGTGGCGAAGCAGTGGAGGTGGCGTTCACCCCGACGGCCGCTGCGATGTACCCCGACGGGCCGCGCACCGCCGTCCACCCCGGTCCGCTCGGATCCGCACTGGAAGGCGCGGCCCGGCCCACGCATTTCGGCGGCATGCTGACCGTCGTGCTGAAATTGCTGCAGATCGTGCGGCCCGACCGGATCTTCTTCGGCGAGAAGGACTATCAGCAACTTGTCCTGGTGCGCCAGATGGTCGCCGACCTCAACGTCGACGTGCAGGTGATCGGTGTGCCGATCGTGCGCGAAACCGACGGCCTGGCACTGTCTTCGCGGAATCGCTACCTCGACCCACAGCAGCGGGAACTGGCCGGCATGCTGTGGGCGGCGCTGTTGGCCGGCATGCGCGCCGCACCGGCCGGTGCGGACGCCGCACTTCAGGCGGCCCGCGAGGTGCTCGCGGCGATACCCGCGATCGAGGTCGACTATCTGGAGGTGCGCAACCCGGCATTGGGGCCTGCGCCCGCCAGCGGCCCCGCCCGACTGTTGGTCGCGGCCCGACTCGGGACTACCAGACTGCTCGACAACGTCGCAATCGAAATCGGAACTGCCGTCGGAGTCGACGGGCGGGAGCCCGCTGTGTCGACCGGATATGAATCAGGTTGGAGGAATTGATGCTACGGACAATGCTCAAGTCGAAAATTCACCGGGCGACCGTCACGCAGGCCGACCTGCACTACGTCGGCTCGGTGACCATCGACGCCGACCTGATGGACGCTGCCGACCTGCTCGAGGGCGAACAGGTGACCATCGTCGACATCGACAACGGCGCCCGGCTTGTCACTTACGCGATCACCGGCGAGCGGGGTAGCGGTGTGATCGGAATCAACGGGGCCGCAGCACATCTCGTTCACCCCGGCGACCTGGTGATCCTAATCGCCTACGCGACCATGGATGACACCGAAGCACGCAGTTACCAGCCGCGGATCGTCTTTGTCGACGCCGACAACCGTCCGATCGACCTGGGTCACGATCCCGCCTTCGTGCCCGACGATGCCGGCGAACTTCTCTCCCCCCGATAATCGTGCTTCTCGCAATCGACGTACGCAACACGCACACCGTCGTCGGGCTGCTGTCCGGGGCTAAGGAGCACGCGAAGGTGGTGCAGCAGTGGCGGATCCGCACCGAAGCCGAAGTCACTGCCGACGAACTGGCACTGACGATCGACGGCCTGATTGGTGATGACTCCGAGCGACTCACCGGCGCAGCGGCGCTGTCGACCGTTCCATCGGTGCTGCACGAGGTTCGGGTGATGTTGGAGCAGTACTGGCCGTCGGTTCCGCATGTGCTGATCGAACCCGGCGTGCGCACCGGCATCCCGCTGCTCGTCGACAACCCGAAAGAGGTGGGTGCCGACCGAATCGTCAACTGCCTGGCAGCTTTTCACAAGTACGGAAAGGCGGCGATCGTCATCGACTTCGGGTCGTCGATCTGCGTGGACGTGGTGTCGGCAAAAGGAGAGTTCCTCGGCGGCGCCATCGCACCCGGTGTACAGGTTTCCTCCGATGCCGCGGCAGCCCGGTCGGCCGCGTTACGGCGAGTCGAGCTGACCCGACCCCGCTCGGTGGTCGGCAAGAACACCGTCGAGTGCATGCAGGCCGGCGCGGTGTTCGGGTTCGCTGGCCTGGTCGACGGGCTGGTGCAGCGGATCCGCGAGGACGTAGACGGCTTCGGCGGCACCGACGCCGTGGTGGTGGCCACCGGGCACACCGCTCCCCTGCTGCTGGCCGAATTGGACTCCGTCGACCACTACGACCAGCACCTGACCCTGCACGGGCTGCGGCTGGTGTTCGAACGCAACCGCGACAGCCAGCGCGGGCGGCTCAAGACGGCCCGCTGACGGGCTGATTTAAGCTGGCACGTCGTGAGCTCCGACGATCGCGACATCCCCGAGCAGTTTCGGATCCGTCGGGACAAGCGCGCCCGGTTGTTCGCCGAGGGCCGCGATCCCTATCCGGTCGCCGTCGAACGCACTCACACGCTGGCGCAGATCCGCGCCGCCTACCCCGATCTGCCTGCCGACGCGACCACCGGTGAAATCGTGGGCGTCGCCGGCCGGGTGATTTTCATCCGCAATTCCGGGAAATTGTGTTTCGCAACACTGCAGGACGGCGATGGCACCAATTTGCAGGCGATGATCAGCCTGGCCGGCGTGGGACAGGAAGCGCTGGACGCCTGGAAGGCCGATGTCGATATCGGCGACATCGTCTTCGTGCACGGCGAGGTCATCAGCTCACGCCGCGGCGAGCTGTCCGTTCTCGGTGATTCCTGGCAGATGGCGTCCAAGGCGTTACGCCCGCTGCCGGTCGCGCACAAGGAGATGAATGAAGAGTCGCGGGTCCGGCAGCGCTACGTCGACCTGATCGTCCGGCCGCAGGCCCGCAGCGTCGCCCGGCAGCGAATTGCGGTTGTCCGCGCATTACGCTCGGCGCTCGAGCAGCGCGGGTTTCTCGAGGTGGAAACGCCGATGTTGCAGACATTGGCCGGCGGTGCGGCCGCGCGGCCGTTTGTGACCCATTCCAATGCGCTCGACATCGATCTGTACCTTCGGATCGCCCCGGAACTGTTCTTGAAGCGCTGCGTGGTGGGCGGGTTTGACAAGGTCTTCGAACTAAATCGGGTGTTCCGAAACGAAGGCGCCGATTCCACCCATTCGCCGGAATTCTCAATGCTCGAGACCTACCAGACATATGGAACCTATGAAGATTCGGCTGTTGTCACCCGTGAGCTCATTCAACAGGTAGCCGATGAGGCGATCGGCACTCGGCAACTTCCGTTCCCTGACGGCAGTGTCTATGACATCGACGGAGAATGGGCCTCGATTCAAATGTATCCTTCGTTATCCGAGGCCGTTGGCGAAGAGATTACGCCTGAGACTACCGTGGAGCGTTTGCGTGGTATCGCCGACGGGCTCGGCCTCGAGGTTCCCACCGACCGTGGCTACGGGCACGGCAAACTCGTCGAAGAACTGTGGGAGCATACGGTCGGCGCCCGGTTGACCGCGCCCACCTTTGTCTGCGATTTCCCCGTGGAAACAACGCCTTTGACCCGGCAGCATCGCACCACCCCTGGCGTCACCGAGAAGTGGGACCTTTACCTGCGCGGCGTCGAGCTGGCCACCGGATACTCCGAGTTGATCGACCCGATCGTGCAACGGGAGAGATTCGCCGCCCAAGCGCGTGCGGCCGCGGCCGGCGATGACGAAGCTATGGCGATTGATGAGGATTTTCTGGCTGCGCTGGAGTACGGTATGCCGCCTTGCACGGGAACTGGAATGGGTATCGATAGACTGCTGATGGCTTTGACTGGACTGTCAATTAGAGAGACAGTTTTGTTTCCGATTGTTCGCCCGCATGGCAACTGAACTGTGCGATGCTGACGCTATTGAATACCATGCGTTCATATGGCACATTGGTGTCACCGGGTTGCAAACTTCTTGCACGGCTTGCACACAAAATCCACAGTGCACGGAAAGAGACGGGTGAGTAATGGCGAAGAAAGTGACCGTCACCTTGGTCGACGATTTCGACGGTGAAGGCGCCGCCGACGAAACGGTCGAATTCGGACTCGACGGGGTGACCTATGAGATCGACCTTTCGACCAAGAACGCTACAAAACTGCGCAACGACATGAAGAAGTGGGTCGACGCCGGCCGCCGAGTCGGTGGTCGCCGTCGAGGTCGTTCCGCCGGCCGCGGTCGCGGCACCATCGACCGCGAGCAAAGTGCGGCGATCCGGGAGTGGGCGCGTCGCAATGGCCACAATGTGTCCACACGCGGCCGTATCCCCGCCGACATCATCGACGCATTCCACGCCGCCACCTGACAGTTCGGAGCACGTTCGCTGGTGGCGAACTGATCATCCGTCCATCCCGGGAAACGTTTCACCAATATTCCGCGTTGCCGTATTACGGCTGCGTGAGCACCGGGCATGTTGATTGTGGTAACGACCGCAAGGTAGGAAGCCCGGCCGGCCGCCCATTACAGTGGATGGCAGGTACGCGGTGTTGGCTTTACGTGCCGATGCGAGTCGGAGTACCGATGTGAGGGAGAGCAGGTAACCGCCGATGTTCGAGAGATTTACGGACCGTGCCCGCAGGGTCGTCGTCCTGGCGCAAGAAGAGGCCCGGATGCTCAACCACAACTACATCGGCACGGAGCACATCCTGCTGGGGCTCATCCACGAAGGCGAGGGCGTAGCCGCAAAGTCGCTGGAGTCGCTGGGCATCTCGTTGGAGGGTGTCCGCAGCCAGGTCGAGGAGATCATCGGCCAGGGCCAGCAGGCGCCGTCGGGCCACATCCCGTTCACCCCGCGTGCCAAGAAAGTTCTCGAGCTGAGCCTGCGCGAGGCGCTGCAGCTCGGCCACAACTACATCGGCACCGAGCACATCTTGCTGGGCCTGATCCGCGAGGGTGAGGGCGTGGCGGCACAGGTGCTGGTCAAGCTGGGCGCCGAGCTGACCCGGGTGCGCCAGCAGGTGATCCAGCTGCTGAGCGGCTACCAGGGCAAAGAAGCTGCCGAGGCCGGCACCGGTGGGCGGGGCGGAGAGTCCGGCTCCCCGTCTACGTCGTTGGTGCTCGACCAATTCGGCCGCAACCTCACCGCCGCGGCGATGGAGGGCAAGCTGGACCCGGTCATCGGCCGCGAGAAAGAAATCGAGCGGGTGATGCAGGTCCTGAGCCGGCGCACCAAGAACAACCCGGTGCTGATCGGCGAGCCCGGCGTCGGCAAGACCGCCGTCGTCGAGGGCTTGGCGCAGGCCATCGTGCACGGCGAGGTCCCCGAGACGCTGAAGGACAAGCAGCTTTACACCCTCGACTTGGGATCACTGGTCGCGGGCAGCCGTTACCGCGGTGACTTCGAGGAGCGCCTGAAGAAGGTGCTCAAGGAGATCAACACCCGCGGCGACATCATCTTGTTCATCGACGAGCTGCACACGCTGGTCGGGGCGGGCGCCGCCGAGGGCGCGATCGACGCTGCCTCGATCCTCAAGCCGAAGCTGGCTCGTGGTGAGCTGCAGACCATCGGCGCCACCACGCTCGACGAGTACCGCAAGTACATCGAGAAGGACGCCGCCCTGGAGCGCCGGTTCCAGCCGGTTCAGGTCGGGGAGCCGACGGTGGAGCACACCATCGAGATCCTCAAGGGTCTGCGAGACCGCTACGAGGCCCACCACCGGGTGTCCATCAGCGACGACGCGATCGTCGCCGCGGCCACGCTGGCCGACCGCTACATCAACGACCGGTTCCTGCCGGACAAGGCGATTGACCTGATCGACGAGGCGGGCGCGCGGATGCGGATCCGCCGGATGACCGCGCCGCCAGACCTGCGCGAGTTCGACGAGAAAATCGCCGAGGCGCGCCGCGAGAAGGAGTCCGCGATCGACGCGCAGGACTTCGAGAAGGCGGCCAGCCTGCGCGACCGCGAGAAGCAACTCGTCGCACGGCGGGCCGAGCGCGAAAAGCAATGGCGTTCAGGTGATCTCGACGTGGTCGCCGAGGTCGACGACGAGCAGATCGCTGAGGTGCTGGGCAACTGGACCGGTATCCCGGTGTTCAAGCTCACCGAAGCGGAGACCACCCGGCTGCTGCGCATGGAGGAAGAGATCCACAAGCGCATCATCGGCCAGGAGGACGCGGTCAAGGCCGTCTCCAAGGCGATTCGCCGCACCCGCGCCGGGCTGAAGGACCCCAAGCGCCCGTCCGGCTCGTTCATCTTCGCCGGCCCGTCCGGCGTCGGTAAGACCGAGCTGTCCAAGGCGTTGGCGGAGTTCCTGTTCGGGGACGACGACGCGCTCATCCAGATCGACATGGGCGAGTTCCACGACCGGTTCACCGCGTCGCGGCTGTTCGGCGCCCCGCCGGGATACGTCGGCTACGAGGAGGGCGGCCAGCTCACCGAGAAGGTCCGGCGCAAGCCGTTCTCGGTGGTGTTGTTCGACGAGATCGAGAAGGCCCACCAGGAGATCTACAACAGCCTGTTGCAGGTGCTCGAGGACGGGCGGCTGACCGACGGGCAGGGCCGCACGGTCGACTTCAAGAACACCGTGCTGATCTTCACGTCCAACCTCGGTACCGCCGACATCTCCAAGGCGGTTGGCCTGGGCTTCTCCCAGGGCGGCGGGGAGAACAACTACGAGCGGATGAAGCAGAAGGTCAACGACGAGCTCAAGAAGCACTTCCGCCCGGAGTTCCTCAACCGCATCGACGACATCATCGTCTTCCACCAGCTGACTCGCGAAGAGATCATCCGGATGGTCGAGCTGATGATCGGCCGGGTCGACAAGCAGCTCAAGAGCAAGGACATGGCGCTGGTGCTCACCGACAAGGCCAAGTCGCTGCTGGCCAAGCGCGGCTTCGACCCGGTGCTGGGTGCCCGCCCGTTGCGGCGCACCATCCAGCGCGAGATCGAGGACGCTTTGAGCGAGAAGATCCTCTTCGAGGAGGTCGGGCCGGGCCAGATCGTCACCGTCGATGTGGACAACTGGGACGGTGAGGGCGCCGGCGAGGACGCGGTGTTCACCTTCACCGGCGCCCGCAAGCCGGCCGAGCCGGTCGAGGCGGATCTGGCCAAGGCCGGAGCGCACAGCGCTGAGAGCGCAAGCTCTCAATAGCCCTCTCAGTAGCCTGGGTCCGCAGCGCAGCTGCCGACACCCCTACTCGGGATAGGTGTCGGCAGTTGCGCTTTCGCGGCGATGGGTGCGGCCCCAGCGTGTCTCGACGCCGGCCAGCTTCCAGTAGGCGATCGCGGCCAGCCAGGTGATGGCGAACAGGCCGACGATCCCCAGACCGGCGCTGTTGAGGTTGATGCCGCTGACCCATGTGGTCACGGGGTCATCCCACTTGAGGTCGTCGTGCAGGATTGTCACCAGTTCGATGGATCCGATCAGGAAAGCGACGGCGATCGACAACCCGGTGACGGTGAGGTTGTAGTAGATCTTGCGGACCGGCTGCATAAACGCCCAGTCGTAGGCTGCCGTCATCAGCAGGCCGTCCATGGTGTCCATCAGGCTCATGCCGGCCGCGAACAGCACCGGCAGCACCAGCACGGCGTACCACGGCAGACCGGCGGCTGCCCCGGTGCCGGCCAATGCCAGCAACGCGATTTCGGTGGCGGTGTCGAACCCGAGGCCGAACAGCAACCCGACGGGGTAGATCTGCATCGGGCGCTTGATGCGGTTCATGAACGGCCGCAGCAGCCGTGCCAGAAAACCACGGTCATCGAGCGCCGCTTCGAGTTCGTCATCGGAGTAGGTCCCGCGCCGAAGTTTGTTGAACGCCCTGGTGATCCCCACCATCGCGATGATGTTCATGGCCGCGATCAGATAGAGGAACAGTGCGGAGGCCAACGTCCCGGTGAAGCCCAGCGCATGTCGGGTCGGCGAGCCGTCGTCGACCAGGGTGCCCACCGCCCGGGCCCCGACGACGACCATCACCGCCATCAGCATCACGATGGTGGAATGACCCATCGCAAACCAGAATCCAACGGATTTGGGTTTGTGACCGTCGCTCATCAGTTTGCGGGTGGTGTTGTCGATCGCGGCGATATGGTCGGCATCGAATGCGTGGCGCACGCCGAACAAGTAGGCCGTGAGACCCAGGCCGACACCGAAGACGTCGCTTCCGGTTTGATAGCGGTGCGGCGCGACGAAGACGATCAAGGTGATGAAGCCGACGAGATGTATCAGCGCGACAAAGCCCAGCAATACGCTGATTTCGATGCGGTCACGCCGGTTCCAATTCCACGACAGCCTGACACGACGAGTGGCCACCTGCGTGCTGGAAACCATGAAACCCCTTTACCGAACTAGCGTTACGCGGGTAACAGCGCGAAGACCTGCTTGGCCACCTGCAGCATCCAGCTCGTCACGCTCGGCCCGTGGTCGCGATCCCAGTTCAGCTGGAAACTGACCACCCAGGCTTGTCCCGACCGGTCGACGGCGTACCAGCTGAACGTCAAATCCCCAGGCAGCCCACCGGCTTTGGCGCCGATGTACGGCCAGTCATGCCGGTCGAGGTCAATGCCGGGGATGGCGGACATGATCTGCTTGACAGGCGCGGCGGCGCCCACTGCGCCGGTCTGCAGAGCCGCGTGCACCCGGCAGATGTCCTCGGCATTCGCGTACCATTCCGCACCGAACTCTGATGCCGGAGTATGGGCTCGAGTCGGATCAGGTTGGTACGGACGAGAATTCGCCTGCTGGAGCAACTCGGCACGGACCTGCGGTGTAGCCTGCTTCCATTGCGCACGTAGATCTGGCTGTCCCCAGGCGACCGAGAACAGCTCGTGCATGGTGGGGAACGGCGTCATGGCTGCCGGATCGTGATGACCCGTATCGGCCAAGGCGTTTTCGACAGCTCGGGTGCCGACTTTTTCGATCAGCAAGTCGGTGGCCATGTTGTCGCTGGTGGCGATCATCTTCTCGGCGGCTGTTCGAACCGAAACATGGGCTCCGACCGGTAATTCTATGCCCGAGCCGACCGCTTTGCCCTTCTCGGTGATGGTCAGCTGATCATCCCAGGACACGGTTCCTCGTTTGATCGCCTCTGCCACCGCGTAGAGCACGTACAACTTGAAAATCGAAGCCAATGGCAAGGATTGGGTGGTATTGGTTCCTGCTACCCGCTCGCAGCTTCCGTCGTTGACCTTGGCCACCTGCCATGAGTAGCGGGCGCCGGTCTTGCGCAAGGCGGCGTCGACGTCGCGCCAGGAGGAGATGGTGGGTGCATGCGTGGTGACATCGAATCCGTCCACCAGAGTGGCGTCGTCGGTGTGAATCCGGATGTGCTGCTGCGCGCCGTAAGACGTGGTGAGTTTGAGGGTGGCGGCGCCGGCGCGGATATCGACACCGGTCAGCGCGAAGGGGCGATCCCACCACAGCTGTTCCATGGTGTGCTCGACTTGCTTGACCATGTCGGGCGCGGCCAGCGTGCGGACTCCGACCGGGCCGATGGGCCAGTCCGAGTTGAGCATGTCGAGGATCTGCTGAGCGCGCAGACCGGGCGGCGTCCTGATGTCTATCCGGACACTGCTGTCCGCGGCATGCGCGGAGGGAGTCGGTGACGGGGCGCAAGCCGGGGCCAGGGCGACGACCAGCGTGGCGACAGCAGCCAGTGCCGCAACACGGAGGTCGATCCGGCCGCTACGCCTTCTGGCCGGACCCGGCAACGTCCAACACAACCTCGAACTCCAGCAGCGACGCGCCGGTCGCCACCGGGTTGGCGCGGTGGCCGGCGTGGGCTTCGATGGCCGGGCCGGTTGCCCAGGCCTGGAAGGCCTCTTCGGACTCCCACTGAGTCACCACAAAGTAGCGATCTTCGCCCTTGACCGGGCGAAGCAGCTGAAAGCCGAGAAAGCCAGGCGAGTTCTCGACTGCGTGAGCTCGGTGGGCGAACCGCTTCTCCAGCTCGGGACCGGCGTCTGCTGGCACCTCGATTGCGTTGATCTTCACCACTGGCATGTCGTCAGGCTACCGTGCGGCGCGCGGCGACGATGCGGGCGGGAAGCGCCCGAGGTGGAGCCGGGCAAGATGGACGCCCGGCGACGATGCGGGCGGGAAGCGCCCGAGGTGGAGCCGGGCAAGATGGAGACGTGCCCGACGATCTGCTCACCCTTCGCGGCGGGCGAGGCGAGCCGGTGGTGCTGGTGCATGGGCTGATGGGCCGGGGCAGCACCTGGTCGCGTCAGCTGCCCTGGCTGAGGGGCCTGGGCACGGTGTACACCTACGACGCGCCGTGGCACCGCGGCCGCGATGTCGCCGACGCGTACCCGATCAGCACCGAACGCTTCGTGGCCGACCTGCGCGACGCGGTGGCCACGCTGGGCACGCCGGCACGGCTGATCGGCCATTCCATGGGCGCACTGCACTCCTGGTGCCTGGCCGCGGAATGTCCCGAGCTGGTGTCGGCGCTGGTCATCGAGGATATGGCACCGGATTTTCGTGGCCGCACGACTGGCCCGTGGGAGCCGTGGCTGCATGCTCTGCCGGTCGAATTCGATTCTGCTGAACAAGTATTCGCTGAATTCGGCCAGGTCGCCGGGCAGTATTTCCTGGATGCGTTCGACCGCACCGCGACCGGTTGGCGACTACACGGCCATACCTCGATATGGATCGAGATCGCCGCCGAGTGGGGCACCCGCGACTACTGGCGGCAGTGGCAGGCGGTACGCGTCCCCGCATTGCTGATCGAAGCCGGCAACTCGGTCACACCCGAGGGCCAGATGCGCCGAATGCATGAAACCGGCTACCGAACAACGTATTTACTTGTGCCGGAAGCCGGCCATCTAGTTCACGACGAAGCACCCGAGGTGTATCAGGAGGCGGTGGAATCCTTCTTGGCGTCCTGACGGGTGAGCAAACCGATGCGACGCTAGCGGTCCTCTTCGCCGATTAGCGCGTAGCGACCGTCAGGCGTCCGCGTCACCAGACCGTCAGCGAGCAGCGAATCCAACGCCCGCTCGCGTTGCGCGGGATCGGTCAGCCACGCTACGTCCAACTGGGCGCTGCTGACGGGAGAATCGCTGGCGCGCAATACATCCAGCAACCGGCCGCGCGCCTGCCGATCGGTCCCGGCATAGGTTTGCGGCCGTCGGGCCGGCCCGTCGCCCGGTGGGTAACCGGCTTGCCGCCAGGCGCAGTCGGTGATCGGGCACAGCCCGCAGCGTGGTGCCCGCGCGACGCATACCGTCGCGCCCAATTCCATCAACGCGGCCGAAAACCGATGTGCAGTGCCGTTATTCGGCAAAAGGCCGGCGACGTCGGCGTGATCGCGCGCCGGTGACGGCGCACCGGCGTCGGCGCGGCCGTGCACGGCGCGAGCCACCACCCTGCGGACATTGGTGTCGACCACCGGGACCGGCTGCTGGTAGGCGAAGCAGGCCACCGCCCGCGCGGTATAGCCGCCGACCCCGGGCAGCGTGAGCAAGGTGTCGACGTCGTCGGGAACCACATCACCGTGATCGCGCGCGATCACCGTGGCGCACTCGTGCAGCCGCTTGGCCCGCCGCGGATAGCCGAGCTTGCCCCAGGCGCGCAGGACGTCGGCGGCGCTTGCTGCTGCGGTTGCCGACGGTGTGGGCCAGCGCGCCACCCAGTCCGTCCATATCGGCAGCACCCTGGACACCGGCGTCTGCTGCAGCATGAACTCGCTGACCAAGATCTGCCATGGGCTCACCCCGGGTTCCCGCCACGGCAGGTCGCGACGCGATCGGTCGTACCAGCTGAGCAGTTCTGCCGCGCGCACGGTCATCAGGTGCGGCACAATGTGCGCCATGCCCAGTGGCAGTCCCGAAAGTGCGTGGAAGGCACTCAAAGAGGGTAACGAGCGGTTCGTCGCCGGCCGGCCCGAACACCCCAGCCAGAGTGTCGATCACCGCGCCGGCCTGGCCACTTCGCAGAAGCCGACCGCAGTGGTGTTTGGCTGCGGGGACAGTCGGGTGGCCGCCGAGATCATCTTCGACCAGGGTTTGGGCGACATGTTCGTGGTCCGTACGGCGGGACATGTCATCGACTCAGCGGTGCTGGGCTCCATCGAGTACGCGGTGACGGTGCTCGAGGTGCCGCTGGTGGTGGTCTTGGGCCACGACAGCTGCGGCGCGGTCCAGGCGACGCTGGCCGCACTCGACGACGGCGTCCTGCCCGGCGGATACGTGCGCGACCTGGTCGAGCGGGTCACGCCGTCGATTTTGTTGGGCCGGCGCGAGGGCTTGACCCGGGTGGACGAGTTCGAGGCGCGGCACGTCGTGGAAACGGGCGCTCAGCTGGTGATGCGTTCCGCGGCCATTTCCGAGCGGCTGACCGCTGGAAAGCTCGCGATCGTCGGTGTCACCTACCGCCTTGCCGACGGGCAAGTGGTGTTGCGCGATCACATCGGCAACGTCGGAGACGAGCCCGCGGCCTGAATTCAGGGTCGCCGCGCGTGAAGCGCCACGCGACACGCCGAGAGCGGTCGGACGCCTGGCGGTGACCTGGGCTTACCGTGTGAACGTGCTGGATCTTGAACCGCGTGGCCCGCTCCCGCCGGAGATCTACTGGCGACGCCGGGGGCTGGCGGCGGGCATTGCGGTTGTGGTGGTCGGGATCGTGGTCGCGACCATCGTCGCCCTGATGAGCGGACACGCGGACGCCAACACCGCGTCCGACAAGCCCGCCTCCGGCCAGTCGGCGCCCCCGAAGTCGCCGATCGTGCAGCAGCCACAGGGCGAGGCACCGGCTGCGCCGTCGGCCGCCCCGAACCAGGCACCGGCCGAAACACCGACCGCGGCGGTGCAGCCACCACCGCCGCTCAAAGAGGGCGACGATTGCCCCGACTCGACGCTGGCCGTCAAGGGTTACACCAACGCGCCGCAGTATGCGACGGGTGACCAGCCGAAATTCACCATGGTCGTCACCAACATCGGACTGGTGGCCTGTAAACGCGATGTGGGAGCGGCTGTGCTGGCCGCGTATGTGTACTCGCTGGACAACAAGCGGTTGTGGTCCAACCTGGACTGCGCACCGTCCAACGAGACGCTGGTGAAGACCTTCGCGCCCGGCGAGCAGGTGACGACGGCGGTGACCTGGACCGGCATGGGGTCGGCGCCACAATGCCCGCTGCCGCGCCAACCGATCGGGGCCGGCACCTACAACCTCGTCGTGCAACTTGGCAACCTGCGCTCGGCCCCGGTGCCGTTCATCCTGGCGGATACGGGTCCGCAGGGTGCGCCGCCGCCGGGGGCCGCGGGACCGGTGCCGCCGGGCGCACCGGGACAGGCACCGATGGGGCCCCCACCGGGGCCGCCGGCCGCCGGGCAGTAGGACTAGCCGACCGGGTCGGCGATCGTCGACTCGGCCAATTGCGACAGTCCCTCGCGCACGTGCCGCGCCCACATCTCGCCGATACCCTCCACCGATTGCAGATCGCTGGCGCTTGCGGCCAGCAGACCTTGCAGCGTGCCGAATTCGCGTACCAGCCGGTCGATGTGGGCGAACTGCAGCCGTGGGATTCCTGCCATCGCCCGGTAGCCCCGCGAACTCATCGCCGAATCTTGCGCCTCGGTTGTCGACGGGTATCCGAAAACCTTTGCCAACGCGGTGAAATCGAGTAGTTCGGTGTCCGACAGGGCATCCAGCTCGTCGAGGGTGGCAATGAGTTCAGCCTTGGAAAGCGGTTCGGGGTTGGCGTGGTAGTCGCGCACGATCAGTTCGCGGGCAATGTCGTTGCCGCCGAGCAACTCCTCGAGCTGCAACTGCAGTTGACGTCCATCGGTGCCCAATTCGACCACGTCGTAGTCGATCACCAGACCGATGCGGCGAACCAGCTCCAGCCGCTGCACGACGGTCATCACGTCGCGCAGCGTGACAAAGTCTTCGATCTCGTTGCGAGTCAGCTGCCGGCTCACCTCGTCGAGCCGTGCCTTGTAGCGCTCCAGGGTGGCAATGGCCTGGTTGGCCCGCGACAGGATGGTGGCCGAGTCGGCCAGCACGTGGCGCTCCCCGGCGAAATACACGGTCACGATGTTCATCGAATGGCTGACCGAGATCACCGGATGGCCGGTCTGGATGGCGGCTCGCTCGGCTGAGCGGTGCCGGGTGCCGGATTCGTCAGTGGGGATCGACGGGTCGGGAACCAACTGCACGTTGGCCCGCAGGATGCGGCTGCCATCGGTGGACAGCACTACCGCCCCGTCCATCTTGCACAGCTCGCGCAGCCTGGTCGGCGCGTACCGCACGTCCAACGAGAAGCCGCCGTCGCAGATGGCCTCGACACTGTCGTCGTAGCCGAGCACGATCAGGGCGCCGGTGCGTCCGCGCAGGATCCGCTCCAGCCCGTCGCGCAACGCAGTTCCGGGCGCCAGCCGGCCGACGACGTCACGCAGGGTGGGTCGCGTCGCCTGGGCCGCGCCGTTGGCTCTCGCCTTGCTCGCAGTCATCACCAGCCATTGTGCTATGCCGGCGGCGGTTCCAGCAGGCGTAATGGAGGTGGCGGCTGATTGGCATGTTCGACGATGTCGAGCATGTGCTGCAGGGCAGCGACGATGGTGGCCGCCGGCAAGACACGCAAACCCGGGGGTGCGCTGGTAGATCCCGGTGGAATCAGTGCGATGGTGAATCCCTGCCGGGCGGCCTCGGCAAGCCGACGTTCCATCCCGGGCACCTGCCGCAGATCACCGGCCAACCCGACCTCACCAATCATCACCGCGGTGGTGGGCAGCGGCAGGGTCACGTATGCCGATGCCAACGCGATCGCCACCGCCAGATCCGACGACGGATCGGTCAACCGCATGCCGCCCACAGTGGACAGGAACGTGTCGTTGGCCGAAAGATCAAGTCGCGCATGCTTTTCCAGCACAGCGAGGATCATCGCCGCTCGTGCGTGGTCGATGCCGCTGACAGCGCGGCGTGGTCGCGCGTCCGACGGTCTGGCCAGCAACGCCTGCACCTCGCCGACCAGCGGTCGCTTACCGTCGAGGGTTACCGTGATCGCGGTGCCCGGAACCGGTCGCGGCCGCTGATCCAAAAACAGCCCGGACGGGTCGGCCACACCTTCGATGCCGCCCTCGTGCAGCAGGAAGCATCCGACCTCGTCGGCGGCACCAAATCTGTTCTTGACCCCGCGCACCATCCGCAATGCGGAGTTGCGGTCGCCTTCGAAATGCAGCACGACGTCGACCAGGTGCTCGAGCGAGCGCGGCCCGGCGATCGCCCCGTCCTTGGTGACGTGGCCGATGAGGATCATCGCCACACCGCTGGTTTTCGCCGCGGCCGTCAACGCGGTGGTCACCGCGCGCACCTGGGTGACGCCACCGGTGACACCGTCGGCATCGGTGCTCGACATGGTCTGCACGGAGTCCACCACCACCAGCGTCGGCCGCACGGCCTCGATGTGCCCCAACACGGCGTGCAGATCGGATTCGGCGGCCAGGAAGACCTCGTCGTGGCTGCAACCGGTGCGGTCGGCGCGCATCCGGATCTGGCCGCCCGACTCCTCGCCGGAGACGTACAAGGCCCGACGCCCCGACTTGGCCCACTGGTGGGCGACCTGCAAGAGCAGCGTCGACTTACCCACCCCGGGATCGCCGGCCAGCAACGTCACCGACCCCGGCACCACGCCGCCGCCGAGCACCCGGTCGAGCTCGGCGACGCCGGTGGCGCAGTGCCGGGCGGTGCGCGGCTCGATGGAGCTGATCGGAACCGCAGCCGCCGCAGGGGCTACCGGGCGGCGGTTGTTGCCGCTGACGGCGGACAGCACCGCCACCTCGGTGACCGTGCCCCAGGTACCGCACTTCAGGCAGCGTCCCACCCATTTAGCGGTGACATGCTGGCATTCCGAGCAGCGGTATTGCGAGCGTGACCTGGCCACGCACTGAACCGTATCCGGCGGATACGACAGATCCGGCCGTGACACGGCCGGCGGCAAGCGCCGTTATGGGTGTTCGACCGGCGGCGGGGCTTCGCTCGTTTGCGGCGCGAGCCCGGCCGAGATCGGCACACTCACGCGGGTGCTGCCGGCCTTCTCGAACTTGAAGGTGAAATCGTAGGTGAGCCCGTTGGTGATCGGCTTGCTCAGCGCCACCGTCGCCTTGGCCGTCTTGGCAGCCTCGACATGCTTGATGGCCTCGGTGTTCTGGCCGCCGCCGGCACCGACGAACAGCATCCCGCCGGGCGGCAATGTGGAGTCGCCGGACAGTGTCACCGTCCCGATATCGGTGGTGATCCCGACGAGCTTGTCGGCGGTGTCCGGTGACTGGTTGACGGCCACCAGCACCAGATCCACCGACTGACCGGGCTTCAAGAAGTCGGTCCTCTGCACCGCTTGGATATGCACATTGCGCAGGGCCACGTCGTCGACCATGGCCTGGGTGCCGTTGACCGAGGGCATCTGCGCGGCCATCTGGGAGAGCTGGCCGGTGCCACATCCAGTGAGGGCGACCGCACCGATCAGACCGCCGGCGGCCAACGCGGCGAGGTGTGTTGAGTGCCGGACTCGGCGGATGGGCCGAGGGATCATGAAGCGGTTCACTCAAGCCTCCTGCTGGGCCTCGGCGCGGCCCTGGATCCAACCATGCCTACGGGTCGACTATGCACAGTAGTAGGTCGCCCGCCGGGGCGGTAGCCGAGGCCGCCTGAGAGCGTGTCAGGGTCGCGCAGTACCATGCTCGAGTGCCCTCGGCTGGGTTCCGATCGGTCTTCAGAAGGTCTTCAGAAGGCCCCTGCTATGCACGAATTCAGCTGTCTGTCAACCCCCTCTCTACCCGCGCGGTGCCCCTGACCTGCACCGTTGATCCGCGCGTGTTCACGCGCCGTGTTAAGATTGAACTAACGAAAGGGGCTCGAACCAGATGATTTTTAAGGTCGGAGACACCGTTGTCTATCCACACCACGGTGCTGCGCTAATCGAGGCGATCGAAACTCGGACCATCAAAGGGGAACAAAAGGAATATCTCGTCTTGAAGGTGGCGCAGGGAGACCTGACAGTTCGAGTGCCCGCCGAAAACGCCGAGTACGTGGGTGTCCGCGATGTTGTGGGTCAGGAAGGCCTGGACAAGGTTTTCCAGGTTTTGCGCGCCCCGCACACCGAGGAGCCGACCAACTGGTCGCGCCGCTACAAGGCGAACCTGGAGAAACTTGCCTCCGGTGACGTCAACAAGGTCGCCGAGGTAGTGCGTGATCTGTGGCGCCGCGACCAGGAGCGCGGTCTGTCCGCGGGTGAGAAGCGCATGCTGGCCAAGGCGCGGCAAATCCTGGTTGGTGAGTTGGCGTTGGCCGAAAGCACCGACGACGCCAAGGCGGAAACCATTCTCGACGAGGTGCTCGCCGCCGCCTCCTGACTGTGACAGGCACGGTCGCGGTGGTCCCGGCCGCGGGGTCGGGCCAGCGGCTGGCCGCCGGTGTTCCCAAAGCGTTCTTTCATCTCGGTGGGCGCACGCTGGTTGAACGCGCCGTCGCCGGTTTGCTGGAATCCGGTGTTGTCGACCGGGTCGTGGTGGCGGTTCCCGCCGACCGCACCGACGAGGCCAAGCTGATCTTGGGTCGGCTCGCGACCGTCGTTGCCGGCGGCGCCAACCGTGCCGAGTCGGTGGCGCGGGGCTTGGCAGCCGCAGGTGAGACGGAATTCGTGCTGGTGCACGACGCGGCGCGGGCGTTGACACCGCCGGGATTGGTGACGCGTGTGGTCGAAAGACTGCGGGCCGGAGATTCCGCTGTGGTGCCCGCTCTGCCGCTTTTAGACACCATCAAAGCCGTCGATGCAAATGGCGTGGTACTGGGCACGCCGGAACGGGCTGGGCTGCGCGCGGTGCAGACCCCACAGGGATTCACGGCCGAGCTGCTGCAGCGTGCGTATCAGCAGGCGGGAGCCGCCGACTTCACCGACGACGCATCGATGGTCGAGCACATCGGCGGCCAAGTCCACATCGTCGAGGGTGATCCGCTGGCGTTCAAGATCACCACCCCGCTCGACGTCCTGCTGGCCCAAGCGATCGTGAACCGGTGAACGCGCGTATCGGTGTGGGCACCGACGTCCACCAGATAGAACCCGGACGCCCCTGTTGGCTGCTGGGCTTGTTGTTCGACGACGCCGATGGCTGCGCCGGACACTCCGACGGTGACGTCGCCGCCCACGCACTATGCGACGCGCTGCTGTCGGCGGCCGGGCTCGGTGACATCGGCGCGGTGTTCGGTGTCGACGACCCGCGGTGGAAAGACGCCAGCGGGGCCGGCATGCTGCGCCACGTCGCCGGCTTGCTCAGCGCCGAAGGGTGGCGGCTCGGCAACGCCGCCGTGCAGGTCATCGGAAACCGGCCGAAGGTCGGCCCCCGCCGCGAGGAGGCGCAGCAGTTGCTGTCCGACTTGTTGGGTGCGCCGGTTTCGGTGTCGGCGACCACCACCGACGGCTTGGGCCTGACCGGACGCGGCGAAGGGCGGGCCGCCATCGCCACCGCGCTGGTGATCCCTAAATAGCGCTCGTTGGTCAGAGACCTAACAGGCCGAGAAGAGCCGACACCACAGTGCCGCCGATGTCGCCGGGATCGAGCGCAGAAGTCACGTCGAAGGCGGACGCCAACTGAGCTGCCAGGTCAGATGCCAGATCAACGTCTGGAGCCAATCCGAGCATCGAACCGAGGTCGAAGTCGCCAATCGATCCGACCAGCGAACTCAGATCGAGTTCGATCGGCTCAAGCAGCGAACTGAGGTCGAGGTTGGTCGGATCGAGCAGCCCACTGAGGTCGAGGTTAGTCGGATCGAGCAGCCCACTGAGGTCGAGGCTTGTCGGCTCGGCCAGCGCACTGAGGTCGAGGTCAGGAGTCGATGTGAGCGCCGAGGTCAGATCAGGGGTCAAAGCGGCGGCTGCTGCGTTGGCTGCGTCGCCGGCGCCTTCGTCGTCGACGGGGGGTTCAACCGGCGGAAGTGCCGCACCAAGAGATCCCAATATGAACGGCAAGCCCATGATCGGCAGATACATCGCCATCATCGGCGCCATCATCGCCATGGACATGCCCATTGAGGTCAGCGAACTGGCCCCGGCGGGACCGGCTATGCCGGCTGACGCCGCAGCCGCCGGAGCGGCCGAGGTGGCCTGTTCGGCCTGCTGTTGCGCGACGGCCTCAGCTTGTTGCTGTGCGGCCATCTCAGCCTGTCGTTGCTGTTGTTCTTGCGCGGCGGCTTGAGCCTGTTGTTGTGCGGCGATGACCTGCTGCTGTGCGACCGCGTCAGCCTGTCGTTGCGCGGCGACTTCAGCGGTTTTCGAAACTGGATCCGGCGGAGGCACTGGCCCCTCAGCGCTCGCCGTTGCCGCGTTCGCTATTGCTGCAGCTAGGAGTACCCCCGAGGCTGCCACTAGCTGCTTACTCACCTCAGGGATATTACACGCAGCCGCAAAACATCGAACAGAATCGGTGAAGTTGATTGCAAGGAGATTGCAAATACCTAGCGCCGCCACCTGGCGGGCGCCGGACAGCTAACAACACGCGTTCGAAGAAGCGCGGCGGGGGACCCATGCGCAGCTGGCGGTGATGCCGTTCGAGACCCGCTCGGACCCCCGGTAAGCTGGCACGTCGTGACCGATCGCGCCCCGTTGCGGCTTCATGACACGGCGACCGGTGCCGTGCGTGAGTTCGTTCCGTTACGGGCCGGCAAGGTTTCGATCTACCTCTGCGGCGCCACCGTCCAGGGCTTGCCGCACATCGGTCATGTCCGCAGCGGTGTGGCATTCGACATCCTGCGCCGCTGGCTCATGGCGCGTGGCTGGGATGTCGCGTTCATCCGCAACGTCACCGACATCGACGACAAGATCCTCAACAAGGCTGCTGCGGCCGGTCGCCCGTGGTGGGAATGGGCAGCCACCTACGAGCGGGAGTTTACGGCCGCCTACGACGCGCTGGGGGTGCTTCCGCCTTCGGCGGAACCCCGCGCCACCGGGCACATCACCCAGATGGTCGAGCTGATCGAGCGGCTGATCGCGTCCGGGCACGCCTATACCGGCTGTGGCGACGTCTACTTCGATGTGTTGAGCTACCCCGACTACGGCGAGCTGTCCGGCCACCGCATCGATGACGTCCATCAGGGCGAGGGGGTGGCGCCCGGCAAGCGCGATCAGCGCGACTTCACGTTGTGGAAGGGCGCCAAGCCGGGCGAACCGTCGTGGCCGACTCCCTGGGGTAGGGGACGTCCCGGCTGGCACACTGAATGCGTCGCGATGTCGCGCGAGTACCTCGGTGCCGAGTTCGATATCCACTGCGGCGGAATGGATTTGGTGTTCCCGCATCATGAGAATGAGATCGCTCAGAGCCGCGCGGCCGGCGACGGATTCGCCCGTTACTGGCTGCACAACGGCTGGGTCACCATGGGCGGGGAAAAGATGAGCAAGTCGCTGGGTAATGTGCTCACGATTCCGGCTGTGCTGCAACGGGTTCGGCCCGCGGAGCTGCGCTACTACCTCGGCAGTGCTCACTACCGGTCGATGCTGGAGTTCTCCGAGACCGCGCTGCAGGACGCGGTCAAAGCCTACGTCGGGATCGAGGACTTTCTGCACCGGGTGCGCAACCGGGTCGGGGCAGTGGTGCCCGGGCAGTGGACCCCGCGGTTCGCCGAAGCGCTCGACGACGATCTGGCTGTGCCGATCGCACTGGCGGAAGTGCACCATACCCGGGCCGAAGGCAACCGGGCGCTCGACGCCGGCGATCACGACGCCGCCCTGGCTCATGCCGGCGCGATCCGCGCGATGATGGGCATCCTGGGCTGCGACCCGCTCGACGAGCGCTGGGAATCGCGCGATGAGACGTCGGCCGCGATGGCTGCCCTCAACGTGCTGGTGCGTTCTGAGTTGGAACGACGCGAGAAGGCCCGCGAACAGCGCAACTGGGCGTTGGCCGACGAGATCCGCGACCGCCTCAAAGACGCCGGCATCGAAGTCACCGACACCGCCGACGGGCCGCAGTGGTCGCTGGAGACCGGCACCAATGGCCGGTAACTCGCGACGGCGCGGGGCGGTGCGCAAACCCGGCACCAAGAAGGGCCCGACGGTCGGATCCGGCGGAGTACGTCGACGGGGTCTGGAGGGCCGCGGGGCGACGCCGCCCGCGCACATGCGACCGCACCACCCGGCCGCCAAACGCGCCAAGGCCCAAGCGCGCCGATCGGCGACTCGGCGCACTCGCGACGAGACAGAGACCGTGCTGGGCCGCAACCCGGTGTTGGAGTGCCTGCGGGCCGGCGTGCCGGCGACCGCGCTCTACGTTGCGCTCGGCGCCCAGGCCGACGAACGGCTCACCGAATCTGTGACGCGCGCGGCCGATTCCGGCATCGCGATCTTGGAGGTGCCGCGCAGCGATTTGGACCGGATGACCACCAATGGCTTGCATCAGGGCATCGCATTGCAGGTGCCGGCTTATGACTACGCCCATCCCGACGACCTGTTGCAGGCCGCCATGGACTCTCCGCCGGCGTTGTTGGTCGCGCTGGACAACATCTCCGATCCACGCAACCTGGGCGCGATCGTGCGCTCGGTGTCGGCATTCGCCGGTCATGGGGTGCTGATCCCGCAGCGGCGCTCGGCATCGGTGACCGCGGTAGCCTGGCGGACCAGCGCCGGCGCAGCGGCGCGCGTTCCGATCGCGCGGGCCACGAATCTGACTCGCACACTCAAAGAGTGGGCGGCTGCGGGCTTGCAGCTGATCGGGCTGGATACCGAAGGCCCGACCCCGCTCGACGACATGGACGCTACTGGCCCGGTCGTCGTGGTCGTCGGATCGGAGGGCAAGGGACTGTCGCGGCTCGTGCGGGAAAACTGCGACGCCGTGGTGTCCATACCCATGGCCGGGCCCGCCGAGTCGCTGAATGCGTCGGTGGCCGCCGGAGTTGTGCTAGCTGAAATAGCACGCCAGCGCAGGCGTTAACTGCCGGGCATGAGGCTGCGTCGGCGGGTCCTGGTACTGGCGGTCGTAGTTGTCCTCGGGGCGCACCCGACCGCGACCGCCCAATCATCCGACTTCGATGTGGTTGCCCACCAAGGCGGTGCCAGCGCACTCGAAATCGGAGTCAGCACCTTGGAATTCGATATCGGTATCACCAAGGACCATCAACCGGTGGTATGGCACGACCAGGATATCCATCCGCTGAAGTGCACCGACCGTGGCCCCGTATCGGCGGCGGACCCTGAATACCCTTACGTCGGAAAGCTCGTGCACGAGCTCACGCTGGCGCAGGTTCGCACGCTTGACTGCGGTGGCCCGATCGCAACCCTGCCGGAGATCTTTGCGCTCAGCGACTCTTACCACGCTGAGGTTCGCTACGATATCGAAACCAAGGTGGACCCCGAGGAGCCTTCTGCCACAGCAGCTCCCGATGAATTTGTCGACGTGATCGTCGCGGCGGCCAGTGCTGCGGGGAAAATCGACCGGATCGAAATACAAAGCTTCGACTGGCGAACGCTGGTGATTACCCGCCAGCTGCACCCGTCGATTCCGGTGGTGACCCTGTGGAACCAGACCACGTGGCGCCCCAGATCGCCTTGGCTGGCCGGCATCGACCCGGCCGTCGTCGGCGATCCCGTCATCGCCGCGAGGATGATCGGGGCGAGCATCATCTCGCCGGTTTATTCGCTCGTCGACGCGGCGCTGGTCGAGCGCGCACATGCGTTGGGCCTCAAAGTACTTCCGTGGACGGTGAACGAAGCCGACGACATGCACGCACTGATCGCCGCCGGAGTCGACGGCATTATCACCGACTATCCCGCGGTCCTGCGCACGGTAATGGCCAAACTCGGCATGCCGGCCCCGGCCCCGGCTCATCGCTAGCTGCCGCGCACCAACGTTGTTCAGATCCAGGGGTCTTCGCGTCGCCACACGGTGGGCATATCCAGCGCGACGCCGTCCTGCGCGGCGAGCTCGTCCAGGATGCGCATTGAGGCGTCCAAGTCGTCGACCGTATAGGGCAACGCCCGCAACGGCTTTGACAGTGGACGGAAGAAATCATCCCAGTGGATCAACACCACGCGGCGTGCGCCGACCGCGCGGACCGTCGCGGTCCAGTAGTCGACAAGGTAGGACTCCGGCTGTAGGCCCAGCTGGCCCACCCCGAAGTACACCACATCGGCGCGCTGTCCGGCCAGTGCGCCGTTGACGAATCCGGCGCTGCCCTGGATCAACAGCCGACGATCCGATGGTCGGTGGTGTACGAGCGTCGACCATGCCTCGCCGCACCGGTAGGCCGACACCCGCACCGGCGGAACAACTGGTCGATCGATCACCCCGGGATACCGGTCGGGTGGGCAATGGTGCGACTCGATCAACGTTATTTCGAAATTGCCCAACCGGATTGGCTCACCAGGAGTTGCGACGACCAAGCGGTCTTCGGCCAATCCGTAGCCCCGTCCGACGTTGGCCGCCGACTCGCCACCCACCAGCTGGGCGCCGGTGCGCTCGGCGACCAGCGGGGAATCCATCGCGTGGTCGACATGGGTGTGTACCGGGATGACCGCGTCGAGTCGGGTTACCTTGGCGCGGCTCAGGCACCCGTCGACCCGGGCGGTCGATGGTGAGACCTTCCGCGACGCCAGCTGCGTCAGGCTGGGCCTGGAGAAGTAGCCGTCGGTCATGATCGCCGACGATCCGTCATCCAGCAGCAGCGTCGAAACTCCGAGCCACGTCACCGCCAGCGGCGCATCGGCTTTGGCGGCGGGCACGGTGAACCTGTGGGAATAGCGGGCGATGTCGGGGCGCCCCGGCCGCAGCCGCATCAGCTGAACTCACCCAGGTCGGCGTCGAGGTCGACAGAAGTCACGTTTTGACAGTAGGCGCTGTAGCGTCACAGAGCATGTCCGGGAGTCCCACGCCGCGGCGACGGGCCACGCTGGCATCGCTGGCCGCCGAGCTCAAGGTCTCGCGGACCACGATCTCCAATGCCTACAACCGGCCCGATCAGCTCTCGCCCGAGCTGCGAGAGCGGGTGCTGGCCGCGGCGAAACGGCTGGGATATCCGGGGCCGGACCCGGTGGCGCGGTCACTGCGCACCCGCAAAGCGGGTGCGGTGGGACTGTTGATCACCGAGCCGTTGACCTATTCGTTTCGCGACCCGGCAGCGCTGGATTTCGTTGCAGGACTTGCCCAGTCATGTGAGGAGCTGGGACAGGGACTGATGCTGGTGGCGGTCGGACCGAGCCGCACCGTCGCTGAGGGCAGCGCGTCGGTGCTGGCCGCGGGTGTCGACGGCTTCGTGGTGTATTCGCTGTCCGAGGACGATCCCTACCTGGAGGTCGCGCTGCGACGGCGGCTGCCGGTGGTGGTGGTCGATCAGCCCAAGGATGTGGCTGGCGCGTCCCGGGTGGGCATCGACGACCGGGCGGCGATGTGCGAGCTCACCGAGCACGTGCTCGCCTTGGGCCATCGCGAGATCGGCCTGCTGACCATGCGGCTGCGGCCGGACGGGCGCAACGGCCCGGTCGATGCGCAACGGCTACGGTCAGCGACGTTTCAGGTGCAAAGCGACCGTGTCAACGGTGTCCGCGACGCGATGGCCGCAGCCGGGATCGCACCCGAGTCACTGACCGTGGTGGAAAGCTACGAGCACACTGCGGCGTCGGGCGGTATTGCGGCCAGAGTCGCCCTGGAGGCCAACCCGCGGATCACCGCGCTGATGTGTACCGCCGACGTGCTGGCGCTGTCGGCGATGGACTACCTGCGCGGCCGGGGCATCTTCGTGCCCGGTCAGATCAGCGTCACCGGCTTCGACGGCATACCCGAAGCGATCAGCCGGGGCCTGACCACAGTGGCGCAGCCGAGTCTGCGCAAAGGCCGGCGTGCCGGCGAACTTCTGAACTCCGCCAGGATCGGCTCGCCGGTCGTCGAGATGCTGGACACCGAGTTGATCCGCGGACGTACCGCCGGGCCTCCGGGCTGAATCTTTGCGGGTGACCCGCTGCGCCCGGCTACGCCGCGCTTGCGATCACCCTTGACTCTTTGAGGGTGACCCGCTGCGCCCGGCTACGCCGCGCTTGCGATCACCCTTGACTCTTTGAGGGTGACCCGCTGCGCCCGGCTACGCCGCGCTTGCGATCACCCTTAGGTCTTTGGCTGGTCCTGGTCTCCGATCAGCAGCCGCACCGCCAGATCCAGCCGCTTGGTGACGTCGGTGGCCGATGCGCGCCGGGTGAGCCACGCCAGCAGGTTGGACAGCCACACATCCGAGATCACCCGGGCAATGTGGTACTGATCCTCGGTCGGTTCGCCGTCGGCCATGGCCCGGGCGAACATCGAGTCGATGAGCTTTTCGACGTGGTCGACCTCGCCCGCGGCCGACGCGTCGGCGAACACGTAGGCCCGGGTCATGGCCTCGGTCAGCAACGGGTTGCGCTGCATCGCGCGGTTGAGCTTGCTGACCATGAAGCTCAGCCGCTGATACGGCGTCCCTCCGGTCAGCGTCGACCGGTCGGTCTTGGCGTCGATGCGTTCGAATTCTCGGCCCAGTGCCGAAACCAGCAGGTGCACCTTGGACGGAAAGTAGCGGTACAGCGTGCCGACGGCGACGTCGGCCCGGTCGGCCACCGCGCGCATCTGAACTGCCTCGTAGCCGCCTTTGGAGGCTATCGCCATCGTCGCGTCCAGGATCCGTTTGCGACGCTCGCGCTGGGCGTCGGATCCGAGCTCGGACTCCGCTAGGACGGCCACGTTCATGACCTCGCGGGGCTGCGCATCAGAAGCGCGGCCCGGTTTGGACGCCGCTGGCTCCGAAACGGGGCGAGACATGTGACGGGCAGCTCCTTCCTCTTGCGTTCCCGCTCAAAACGATACGCATGTTCGAGCGCGAACCTCTCACATCCGTGCCACCCTGGCAGCGGCATGTCCTGCTGCGATGGCGTTCGACTTGACGGTCGATCGCTGGCACTATTAGAACACGTTCTAGTCAACCGAGGAGCCTTAACCGTGCCAGTCACTATCACCGACGAACAGTTCGCGGCGCGTGAGCTGGTACGCGATTGGGCCGCCGGGGCAGGTACAACGGCGGCGGTCCGCGACATCGAGCAGGGCAAACCGCAGGCCTGGCGACCGGTTTTCGCCGGTCTGGCCAGTCTCGGCCTGTTCGGTGTGGCGGTTCCCGACGACCGTGGCGGAGCCGGCGGCAGCATCGAGGACCTGTGCGCCATGGTCGACGAGGCGGCCAAGGCGCTGGTCCCCGGACCGGTGGCGACGACGGCGCTGGCCACGCTGGTAGTCGAGGATCCCGAACCGCTGGGCGCGCTGATGTCCGGCGAGCGGGTGGCCGGGCTGGCGCTCACCGGCGACGTGTCCCTCGACGCCGCGGCGCAACGCGCGTCGGGCAGTTTGCCGTGGGTGCTCGGCGCCGACGCCGATGGCCTGCTGCTGGTGCCGACCGACGGCAGATGGTTGCTGGTCGAGGCCGGCGCCGACGGCGTCACGGTCGAGCCACTGCAGGCCACCGACTTCTCCCGGCCGCTGGCCCGAGTGGTCCTGGACTCCGCCCCGGTCACGGCGCTAGATGCGCCGCAACTGGAAGATCTCGCCGCGACCGTGCTGTCCGCCGAGGCGGCGGGAATCGCCCGGTGGGCGCTGGACACCGCGGTGGCCTACGCCAAGGTGCGCGAGCAGTTCGGCAAGCCGATCGGCAGCTTCCAGGCGATCAAGCACATCTGTGCGGAGATGCTGTGCCGGGCCGAGCAGGCTGCGGTCGCCGCCGCCGACGCCGCCCACGCCACCGCCGATTCGGAGCGCAGCCAACTGTCCATCGCCGCCGCCATCGCGGCCGGCGTCGGGATCGAGGCGGCCAAGGCCAACGTCAAAGACTGCATCCAAGTGCTCGGCGGCATCGGCATCACCTGGGAACACGACGCGCATCTGTACCTGCGCCGCGCCTACGGCATCGGGCAATTCCTCGGCGGCTCACCGCGCTGGCTGCGCCGCGCGGCCGCGCTGACCCAGACCGGTGTCAGGCGCAAGCTGTCCATCGACCTCAGCGACGTCGCCGACCTGCGGCCCCAGATCGCCGAGGCGGTCGCGAAGGTCGCGGCGCTGCCCGCCGATCAACGTCAAGCGGCGCTGGCCGAAGCGGGGCTGTTGGCCCCGCACTGGCCGCCGCCATACGGCCGCGGCGCCGGTCCTGCCGAACAGTTGCTGATCGACCAGGAGATGTCGGCGGCGGGTGTGTCCCGGCCGGATTTGGTGATCGGTTGGTGGGCGGCGCCGACCATTCTCGAACACGGCACGCCCGAACAGATCGAGCGCTTCGTGCCCGCTACCCTGCGCGGGGAAATCTTCTGGTGTCAGCTGTTTTCCGAGCCGGGTGCGGGCTCCGATCTGGCGGCGCTGCGCACCAAGGCGGAGCGGGTGGACGGCGGCTGGAAGCTCACCGGACAAAAGGTCTGGACGTCGTCGGCGCACAAAGCGCAATGGGGAGTATGTCTGGCCAGGACTGACCCGGAAGCGCCCAAACACAAAGGGATTACCTACTTCCTGGTCGACATGAGTTCGGCCGGCATCGACATCCGGCCGCTGCGGGAGATCACCGGCGCCTCGCTGTTCAACGAGGTCTTTCTCGACGGTGTGTTCGTGCCGGACGAGATGGTCGTCGGCAACGTGAACGACGGCTGGCGGCTGGCCCGCACCACCCTGGCCAACGAACGGGTGGCGATGGCCGCCGGGACTGCGCTGGGCAATCCGATGGAGGAGCTGCTCGCAACGGTTTCAGAGATGAATCTCGATGTCGCCCAACAGGATCGGTTGGCGCGGTTGATCATCACCGCGCAGGTCGGCTCGCTGCTCGACCAGCGGATCGCCCAGCTCGCCGTCGGCGGACAGGACCCGGGCGCGCAATCCAGTGTGCGCAAGCTCATCGGGGTGCGATACCGCCAGGCGCTGGCGGAATTCCGCATGGAGCTCTCCGAGGGCGCGGGCATCGCCGACAACCGCACCGTCCACGACTTCCTCAACACCCGTTGCCTGACAATCGCCGGCGGCACCGAGCAGATCCTGCTCACCTTGGCCGCGGAGCGGTTGCTGGGCCTCCCGCGCTGACGGACGCACCGCGAGATTGCAGTCAGGGTCGTGGTTTTCGCTGAATCACGACCCTCAGCGCAATTTGGCGGCGCAGACGGTTGCGGGAGCCAATAGACTGCATTGGCAGTAGATGAAGCGCGTTGTCGTGCTCGGCCGTGGAGGGGCGGGCAAATCGATTCTTGCGGCAAAGCTCGGCTCGATCACGGGTTTGCCGGTGGTAGAACTCGACAAATATTTCTGGGCGCCCGATCTCACTCCGATGGGCCCTGATCAGTGGACGGCGCTTCAGCAGAAACTCGTCCACGACGACCGGTGGATTCTTGACGGCGATCTCGGCGAGTATGACGTGCTCACAGAGCGTTTGAGGGCCGCCGACACCGTTATCGTGCTCGACTTCTCCTTGTGGCGCTGCGTATGGCAAGCCGCGCGCCGGTCACGACAAAAGCTTGAGTTCTGGCGTTGGGTGATTTGCTATCGCCGCCGCAGCCTTCCCCGGATTACGGCCGCGATAGCTGCCGACGCCTCCTATGCCGACGTTCATGTGCTGCGGAACCCCCGCGAGTCACGCCAATTTTTGGCTCACGTCGAGCGCAGCTCGCGCATGTAGGGATGTCGTTGCCGCTCAGGAGAACCCGGTCTGTGCACAGGTGCTGGGCGAGGTGAGGTTGACCCCGGCATAGACCACCTGAATGTGCGTACACATGATGACGTTCACGTTGGTCTCCGGCTGGCCGGTGTGCCAGTCGGTGGCGTCGATCCGGCCGCTGCTCTGATACTTCTCGGGCGGCCCTTCACCCATGTAGATGTCGGTCATCACGTCGGTCCCACCCTGTTTCTGGATCCGCTCGTATTGACCGTCGGCATGGACGTCGAGGTACGTCGTCCGGCTCATGGTGCGAAATTCCGTGCTTTGCCTGGCCCAAAGGTCGGGCGGAAAGCCCGATATCCCGTCGGGCCTTCGCAATGCGGCCCCGACGGTGAAGTCGCAGCTGCCCGTCGCGCGGTGACAATCGAGGACGGCGCGGGTCTCCAGTTGGGTCGCCTCGTCGATCGGCATCAAGGTGGTGGCGGTGTTGCTCGCCGCCGAGGACGGGGGCGCCAGCGCCAACGCCAATCCGACGCCTGCCACTGAAATCGCCAGCTGCTTGGTCATCAGCAGAACTTAACCCTCGGCCCTACTCGTCGTAAGTGACTTCGACCGAATCGGTTTCCGGGCGAGATTGGCAGGCCAGGATCAGCCCCTCGTCGAGGTCTTGCTGCTCCAGCACGTCGTTGACCTCCATGTTCACTTTGCCCTTGCGCAGGCTGCAGGCACACGCGCCGCAGTGCCCCTCCCGGCAGGAGAACGGCGCGTCCAGACCGGCGTCCAACAGCACGTCGAGCAGCTTGGCGCCGCGCGGCCACGACACCGTGTGCGTCTCGCCGTCCAGCTGCACCACCGCGGTCGCCGGTGGCTCGTCTCCGGTGTCCTCGATCGTCACCGCCGCGAACGGATCGGACTCCAGCGACTTGAAGACCTCGAGATGCACTTGGGCGGCAGGGACTTCCAGCGAGTCCAGGGCTTCCCGCGCGGCTTGCATGAACGGCCCGGGCCCGCAGATGAAGGCTTGGCGCTTGGTATAGGCGGCGGCCAGCTGCGCCAGCGCGGTGGCGCTCGGCAATCCCTGCAGCGACTCCAGCCAGTGCACAACGGTCAGCCGGTCGGGGTACTTGGCGACCAGCTCGCGCAGCGCGTCACCGAAGATCACCGAACGCTCGTCACGGTTGGCGTAGATCAGCGCCACCTGACCGCTGCCCTCCGACAGCGCCGACTTGCAAATCGACATGATCGGGGTGATCCCGCTGCCCGCGGCGAGCAGCAGGAAATCGTCGTCGAGCGTCTTGGGCACGAAATTGCCCGACGGTGCCAGCACATGAATCCGCATCCCGGGGTGGGCGTGGTCGCACAGCCAGTTCGACGCGTAGCCGTCTTTGTCGCGCTTGACGGTGACGGTGAGCGCGTCGTCGGTGAACGGTGAGCTGCACAGCGAATAGCAGCGGGCCACCGACCCGGTGCGTTCGCTGGGCACGCGCAGCGTCAGGAACTGGCCCGGGGCGTACCGCAGCCGGTCGGCCGGAATGTCGGCCCCGTCGGGCACGGTGAACACCAGCGACCGCGCGTCGTCGGTCTCGGCGAGGACCTCGGCGATCTGCAGTTCCAGGACGTGGCTGCCAAGCGGTTCGTCGGGCACGATGTCCGTCACCGCCGGCGCCTTTCCCTCGGTCATAACTAGAACAGGTTACAGAAACCGCGTTAGGTATCGCTACCAGCCGCAGGAATACCCTGCTCGACACAAATCGGAACGTGTTCTAGTCTTTGGTCTATGTCAGCTTCCATTCAACAGCGTGACGCCCAGGCGGTCCTAGCGGGTATCGACGATTTGCTTCCGCAGCTGCGTGAGCGTGCGCAGGCCTGCGAGGACCTGCGCCGGCTGCCGGACGAGACCGTCAAGGCGCTCGACGAGGTCGGCTTCTTCACCCTGTTGCAGCCCGAGCAGTGGGGCGGCCTGCAGTGCGACCCGGCGTTGTTCTACGAGGCGGCCCGACGGCTGGCCAGCGCGTGCGGCTCGACCGGGTGGGTGGGCTCGATCATCGGCGTGCACAACTGGCACCTGGCGCTGTTCGACCAGAAAGCCCAGGAGGAAGTCTGGGGCGACGACCCGACGGTACGGATCTCCTCGTCGTACGCCCCGATGGGCGCTGGCACCGTGGTCGACGGCGGCTACCTGGTCAGCGGGTCATGGAACTGGTCGTCGGGCTGCGACCACGCCACCTGGTGCTTCGTGGGCGGCCCGGTGATCAAGGACGGCCGGCCTGTTGACTTCGGCAGCTTTCTGATTCCGCGCAGTGAATACGAGATCGAGGATGTGTGGCACGTGGTCGGGCTGCGCGGCACCGGTAGCAACACCATCGTCGTCAAGGATGTTTTCGTGCCCCGGCATCGGTTCCTGTCCTACAAGGCGATGAACGACGGGACGGCGGGCGGCTATAAGACCAACACCGCACCTGTTTACAAAATGCCTTGGGGCACAATCCATCCCACTACGATTTCGGCACCGATCGTCGGGATGGCCTATGGGGCCTACGACGCGCACGTGGAGCACCAGGGCAAGCGGGTGCGCGCCGCGTTCGCCGGCGAGAAAGCCAAAGACGATCCCTTCGCCAAGGTCCGCATCGCCGAGGCCGCCAGCGACATCGACGCGGCGTGGCGGCAGCTGATCGGCAACGTCAGCGACGAGTACGCACTGTTGGCAGCCGGCAAGGAGATCCCGTTCGCGCTGCGCGCCCGCGCCCGACGCGACCAGGTGCGCGCCACCGGACGGGCGATCGCTTCGATCGACCGGCTGTTCGAGGCCTCCGGCGCCACTGCGCTGGCCAATGACCAACCGGTGCAGCGCTTCTGGCGTGACGCCCACGCTGGTCGGGTACACGCCGCCAACGACCCGGAGCGGGCGTACGTGATCTTCGGGAACCACGAGTTCGGGCTGCCGCCCGGCGACACGATGGTGTAAGCCGTGACCGCGACCGAGGAGCTCACGTTCGAGTCGACCTCGCGCTTTGCGGAGGTCGACGTCGACGGTCCGCTGAAGCTGCATTATCACGAAGCCGGCAGTGGTCCCACGATCGTGTTGCTGCACGGCGGCGGGCCCGGTGCGTCGAGCTGGACCAACTTCTCCCGCAACATCGCGGTGCTGGCCAAGCATTTCCACGTGCTGGCCGTCGACCAGCCTGGCTATGGACACTCGGACAAGCGTGCCGAGCACGGGCAGTTCAACCGCTACGCCGCACGGGCTCTGCACGGATTGTTCGACCAGCTGGAGCTGGGACGCGTTCCGCTGGTGGGTAATTCGCTGGGCGGAGGCACCGCGGTGCGCTTTGCGCTCGACTATCCCGACCGGGCCGGCCGACTGGTGCTGATGGGTCCGGGCGGTTTGAGCGTCAACCTGTTCGCGCCCGACCCGACCGAGGGCGTCAAACGGCTGGGCAAGTTCACCAACGAACCCACCCGCGAGAACCTCGAGGCGTTTCTGCGGGTCATGGTCTACGACCAGAAGTTGATCACCCCGGAACTGGTCGACCAGCGTTTCGAGTTGGCCAGCACCCCGGAATCGTTGACGGCGGCCCGGGCGATGGGGAAGTCGTTCGCCGGCGCCGACTTCGAGCTGGGCATGATGTGGCGCGAGGTGTACCGGCTGCGTCAACCGGTACTGCTGATCTGGGGCCGCGAGGACCGCGTCAATCCCCTGGACGGGGCACTTGTTGCGCTGAAAACCATTCCTCGTGCGCAGCTGCACGTCTTCGGGCAATGTGGGCATTGGGCGCAAGTGGAGAAGTTCGACGAGTTCAACAGGCTCACGATCGATTTCCTGGGAGGTGGGTGATGAGCATCCGGTCCCTGGGCTACCTGCGCATCGAGGCCACCGACGTCGCGGCCTGGCGCGAATTCGGCCTGAAAGTCCTCGGCATGGTCGAGGGCAAAGGCGCGGGCCAAGGCGCGCCCGAAGGAACACTGTATCTGCGGATGGATGACTTTCCGGCCCGGCTGGTGATCGTGCCCGGAGAGCACGACCGGTTGTTGGAGAGCGGCTGGGAATGCGCGAACGCCGAAGGCCTGCAGGAGATCCGGGATCGGCTCGACATCGAGGGAACGTCCTACAAAGAGGCCACCGCCGCCGAACTGGCGGACCGCCGGGTCGACGAGATGATCCGGTTCTCCGACCCGTCGGGCAACTGCCTGGAGGTCTTTCACGGCGCCGCGCTGGAGCACCGCAGGGTGGTCAGTCCTTATGGGCACAAATTCGTCACCGGCGAGCAGGGGCTGGGCCACGTGGTGCTGTCCACCCGTGACGACACCGAGGCGCTGCACTTCTACCGCGACGTGCTCGGTTTCAAACTGCGGGACTCGATGCGGCTGCCACCGCAGTTGGTCGGACGGCCCGCCGACGGGCCGCCGGCCTGGCTGCGCTTCTTCGGGTGCAACCCGCGCCACCACAGCCTGGCGTTCATGCCGGCGCCCACCCCGAGCGGAATCGTGCACCTGATGGTCGAGGTGGAGAACTGCGACGACGTCGGCCTGTGCCTGGACCGGGCCTTGCGCCGTAAGGTGCCGATGTCGGCGACATTGGGCCGGCACGTCAACGACCTCATGCTGTCGTTCTACATGAAGACACCAGGCGGATTCGACGTCGAATTCGGCTGCGAGGGAAGACAAGTCGACGACCACGACTGGGTCGCCCGGGAAAGCACCGCGGTGAGCCTGTGGGGCCACGACTTCTCGGTAGGCATGCGCGGGTAGCGATGTCGGAGCAGATCGACTCTCAGGCCTTCCGGCAGGTGCTCGGTCAGTTCTGCACCGGGATCACGATCATCACCACCGTGCATAACGACGTTCCGGTCGGTTTCGCGTGCCAGTCGTTCGCAGCGTTGTCGTTGGACCCGCCGCTGGTGTTGTTCTGCCCGACCAAAGTGTCGAGGTCCTGGAAAGCCATCGAGGCCACTGGCAAGTTCTGTGTCAACGTGCTGACCGAGAGCCAGAAGCACGTGTCCGCCCGCTTCGGCTCCAAGGAACCGGACAAGTTCGCTGGAATCGATTGGACCTTTTCGCCGTTGGGTTCGCCGGTCATCGACGGATCGCTGGCGTTCATCGACTGCACGGTGGTCTCGGTACATGACGGCGGCGACCACTTCGTGGTCCTCGGCGCGGTGAAGTCGTTGTCGGAGGCACCCAAGATCAAGCCGCGACCGCTGCTGTTCTACCGCGGGGAATACACCGGGATCGAGCCGGACAAGACCACGCCGGCGCAGTGGCGCGACGACCTGGAGGCATTCCTGACCACGACCACCCAGGACACCTGGCTTTAGCTCTGGTCGGTTACTGCCCGTGCCAGCGCGCCTGATGCTCGGCGTGCGTGTGCAGGTAGGCGCCCGGGCCGAAGAACGCGTCGTAAAAATCGGTGTCCAGATGCTGCGCTTGCAGATACATCAGCACGTGCACTGTCGGCACGGTGCCCGGCAGCTTGCCGAAGGTGTCGTAGATGTACGACGCCTCCAAGCTCACCACTTCCTGGATGCCCTCGGGCGGCAGCGCGGAGGCCCGCACCTTCGGTGAGTCCGACCACGGCCCCGGGGTGTCGGAGTGGAAAGGCCCACCGGGACCGAATTTCCGCTCCACAAGCTTGTGCACTCCGGCCGAAACCGACGGCACATGTGGTGGGCTGAGGGTCTCGAAAAATCCAGGCAGACCGGTGGCATTCGGGAACGGCCAGCGTTCGTCGTCGTCAGACACGAAGCCCAGTCCATCCAACACCGACAACCGGTTCAGGCCGTCGTAGATCCAGCCGCCGAGGCCCAGCGCCTGTAGCGCCAAAGCCCCGTTGTTGGCGGCGATCGCGAGTTCCGCGGTCGCCTCGGTCAGCGTGTACTGCTCCACGAACGAAAGCGGGATGGGGTCATCAGCGTGGGCCAGTGACGAAAAGTGCTCGATCCCTGGAATATTGCGCCGGTTGATGTCGTCGACGACCAGATAGCCGTTGGCCGCGAAGAACCACAGATTCTCCATCAGATGCTCGGCGAGATCGGCCACCGGAAAGGCCAGCAAGCTCCCCGGATGGTTGCCGATCCAGGTGTTGTGGCCCTCCATGTGGGGTTCTTCGCGCGGCACTTCGAGGCGGGCGTCCGAGATCCGCACATAAGACGCCGCGGTGTGGCTGATCCAGTCCTCGATACTTCCGTACTCCCGTGGCGGCTCGTCGCGAGTAGGCAACAGATATGTCCCGCTGTCGTCGGTGAAGAACAGCTGGCTGGTGTGGAAGCCGGCCGCCGATGGAAACGTTCGACCGCTGGCACTGCCCGAGTAGTTGGGCAGCGACGGGGCGTAGCCGGGGTGGTGGGCAATCCCGTAGTGCCATCCGGTGACGCCGGCAGTAATTGAAAGCACCAGTGCCCGTTCGACTTCCGACAACGGCTGCACCTGTCGGCGACTTGTGTAGGCCAGCGTTCCGGCAGGGATCCGGCCGCCCACCGGAAATCGTCGCGATCGACGCCCGGTGATGGCGGACAACAGCGGGAACTGCGCCACCTCGGCCAGCGCAGCACGCTCGTGATCGGAGATGACGAGAGTCATCGGCCAAGCCAGCTCCGCATGCGACGCAAAGCTTCTTCGATATCCGATCTCGGGCCTGCGAAGGACAGCCGGACAAATGACCCACCGTGCGCAGTGTCGAAGTCGATACCGGGAGCAATCGCAACCCCGGTGTCCGCCAGGAGTTTCGAGCAGAAGTCCAACGAGTCCGTGGTGAAGTCCGACACATCGGCGTAGACGTAGAAGGCGCCGTCGGTAGGGGCCAGCCGGTCGATGCCAATGTCGCGCAGACCGTCGAGCAAGAGCCCGCGGTTGATCGCGTACTGGTGCAGATGGCCGTCGGCTTCGGCGATCGCTTCGGGAGTGAACGCGGCGACGGCGGCGTACTGGGACAGCACCGGCGGACAGATGGTGAAGTTTCCGGTGAGGCAGTCGACTGCGCGACGCAGCTCCGACGGCATTACCAGCCAGCCGAGCCGCCAGCCCGTCATTGCGAAGTACTTGGAAAAACTGTTGACCACCACGGCATTTCGCGATGTCTGCCATGCACAACTGGTCTGCGGTGCACCCTGGTAGACCAGGCCGTGGTAGACCTCGTCGCTGATGAGCCGGACGCCGGAGGCGTCACACCAGGAAGCGATCGCCGCAAGTTCTTCCGGCGGGATGACGGTTCCGGTGGGGTTGGCCGGGCTGGCCACCACCACGCCCTGAACGGGCGGATCGAGCTGGGCCAGCATGGCAGCGGTGGGCTGGAACCGGGTCTGTGGGCCGCATTCGATTTCGACGACCTCACATCCGAGCGCGGACAGGATGTTGCGGTAGCACGGGTATCCCGGACTGCCGAGCGCCACCCGATCGCCGACGTCGAAGCAAGCCAGGAACGCGAGCAAGAACCCTCCCGACGACCCTGTCGTCACCACCACGTCGTCGGTGTCGACCTGCAATCCGTACCGCTGTTGGTAGGACGCGGCAATCGCGGCGCGCAGCTCCGGAATGCCCAACGCCACCGTGTAGCCGAGCTGGTTGGTTTGAAGTGCTGCCGCCGCCGCGGCACGCACCGGTTCGGGGGCCCCGGCACTGGGCTGGCCCGCCGACAGGTTGACCAGGTCGCCGTGGGTGCGCTGCCGCTCTGCGGCCGCCAGCCAAACATCCATCACGTAAAACGGCGGGATGCCCGCTCGCAACGCGACCTTGTTCATTGCGTCAGGTTAGAGCAGTTCCGATTCAAGCCGGCGCAAGTGGTCGCGCGGCGCCCCGAACAGCTGCGAACTACCGTGCGCGCGTTTGAAATACAGGTGCATGTCGTGTTCCCAGGTGATTGCGATGCCGCCGTGCAGTTGGATGCCCTCGGCGGCCACGGTGCTGAATGCCTCGCTGGCGGCCACCCTGGCCAGCGCCGCTGATGTGGCCGACGGCTCCGAGATGGCGTCGTTGACGACCGCCCGCGCGGCCTGCACCGCGACGTACAGGTCGGCCATGCGGTGCTTGAGGGCCTGAAAGCTGCCGATCGGCCGGCCGAACTGCACGCGTTCCTTGGTGTAGTCGACGGTCAGCTCCAGACAGCGGGTCGCGGCGCCGATCTGCTCGGCGGCCAGCAGAATGGCCGCGGTGTCGGCGATGCCGGGGTCGGCGCCCATCGGCGCGGTGGTCTCTGACGTGACCCGGGCCAGGCGGCGGGTGGGGTCCATGGACGCGACGGGCTGGGCGCTGAATTTCGTCCACCGGGTGAGCTTGCCACCGTCGGCCGCCACGAGGATGTCGGCGATGTCGCCGTTGATCACGTAATCGGCGTCGAACACGACGGCGCCGACGGCCGTGCCCTCTGCCAGCCGCTGCAGTGCTGCGGTGTCGGGCTCGTCGGCGGCGAGCAGCGCGAGTTCGGCGAGCATGGTGCCCAGCAAGGGCGTTGGCGCCAGCACCTTACCGAGCTCTTCGAGGACGACCGCGGCATCGCCGAGGCTGCCGTCGGCCCCGCCGTACTGCTCGGGCACCAACAGCGCGGCGGCACCGACCTGCTCGCACAGCAGCCGCCACAGCGACTCGTCGTAGCCCCGCTCCGATTCCATCGCCGCTCGGACCGCCTCCGGCGTGGCGTGCTTGGACACCAGCGCGGCCACGGTCTCGCGCAGCAATTCCCGCTCGTCAGTCATGGCGCCGCTCCTCCTCATCGCTGCGTCCCCCGCAAGCGGGAGGTGCCCCCACTGCATCGTCGCCGGCGCAGGTCATAGCGCCTCCAGGACCCGTCGCCGATGCGCGGCCGGGTCACCCCAGGCCGATCGCAGCGCCTGCACTCGCAACAACCACAGCGACAGGTCGTGCTCGGCAGTGAAGCCGATGGCGCCGTGGGTCTGCAGCGCCGATCGGGCGGCCAGCAACGCGGCATCCGAGGCCGCCGCTTTCGCGGCGCTGACGTCGCGTGCGGTGTCGGGCGAGCCAGCAGCCAGCGACAGCGCCGCACCGTAAACCAGCGGGCGGGCCAGTTCGACCGCGACGTGCACGTCGGCCAGTTTGTGCTTGATCGCCTGATAGGAGCCGATCACCCGGCCGAACTGAGCGCGCTGCTTTGCGTAGTCGACGGCCGCATCCAGCAGCGCCTGACCGGCACCGACTAATTGGGCCGCCGTTGCCAGGGCGCCGAACTCAAAGGCGCGGGCGACGTCGGCCTCCCAGCTCACGGCGCCCGCGGTGACCTCGAACAGCCGACGACTCGGGTCGACCGACTCGTGCTGCGCACCGGGTTGCGCTTCGCTGACGCGCCCATCGGCCAGCAGCACCAGCCCGGCGACGTCGGCGTCGACGGCGCGCGGCGTGTGCGGCGGCAGCGCGACGGTGGCGATCAGCTCGCCTGCGGCCAGGGCCGCGCTCCGATCGTCGTTGACCAGCAGGCTGGGGGCGACCGCAATGGATTCGGCTACCGGCCCGGGCACACACCAGCGACCGAGTCGCTCCAGCGCGACCACCAGGTCGACCGGATGCGCGTCCAGACCGTCGAACCGCTCGGGAACCATCAACGCGGTGACGCCCAGATCGGCCAACTGCGCCCACACTTTGCGGCCCGGCGCGGTGTCACCGCCGGCCCAGGCCCGCACCGCCGCCGGAACGTCCGCTGCGGCGAGAGCCGCGTCGATACTGGCCGCGAAGTCGCGTTGCTGTGCGTCCAAGTCGAATCTCATCTGGCCTTCTCCCGAGGCAGACCCAGCAGCCGCTCGGCGATGATGTTGCGCTGAATTTCGTTGGTGCCGGCGTAGATCGGACCACCCAACGCGAACAGCAAGCCGTCGGTCCAGGAGTCGGCGAGCTCGCCGTCGGCGCCGCGGATCTCCAGCGCGGTCTGGTGGATGGCGACGTCCAACTCGGACCAGAACACCTTGGTGACCGACGACTCGGCGCCCAGCTCACCGCCCTCGGCCAGCCGGGTCACGGTGCCGAAGGTGTGGAGTCGATAGGCCTGCGCCTTGATCCACGCGTCGGCCACCTGATCACCGAAAGCATTCTCGTCACTGGTTTTCCACAGCTGCGCGAGCCGCTCGGCGGCCGCCAGGAATCGTGCCGGGCTGCGCAGCGACATGCCGCGTTCATTGCTCGAGGTGCTCATGGCCGCACGCCACCCGTCGTGCACCGAGCCGATCACATCGGCGTCGGGCACGAACACGTCGTCGAGGAAGATCTCGCCGAAACCGGTGGCGCCGCCGAGCTGGGCGATCGGTCGCACGGTGATCCCGTCCGCCTTCAGGTCGAACATGAAATAGGTCAGGCCCCGGTGACGCTCCGCGTCGGGATCCGAACGGAACAACCCGAATGCTTTGTCGCCGAATGGTGCTCGTGAACTCCAGATCTTCTGGCCGTTCAGCAGCCAGCCGCCGTCGGTTTTGGTGGCCGTGGAGCGCAGCGAAGCCAGATCGCTGCCCGACTCAGGCTCCGACCAGGCTTGCGCCCAGATCTCCTCACCGCTGGCCATCTTGGGGAGCACCCGGTCCCGCTGCTCCTCGGTGCCGTGGGCGAACAACGTCGGCGCCAGCATCGAGGTGCCGTTAGCGCTGGCCCGGCCCGGGGCGCCGGCGCGAAAGTACTCCTCTTCGAAGACGACCCATTGCAACAGTGAGGCGTCGCGGCCACCGTACTTTCGCGGCCAGGTAATCACCGATAGACCGGCATCGAAAAGAACTCTGTCCCAACGCCGATGCTGCTCAAAGCCTTCGGCGGTGTCATAGGACTTGGTCGGGAAGGCCTTCTTGTTGGCGGCCAGAAAGTCGCGCACTTCGGCTTGGAACGCGCGGGTCTCGTCGTCGAATTCAAGGTCCATCAGGGCATCTCTCGCAGCAGCGGTTTGACCACCTTGCCACCGGCATTGCGCGGCAGGGTGTCCACGAATCTCACAGACCGGGGCGTTTTGAAATTCGCCAGATGCTCACGGGCATAGGCGATCACAGTCTCTTCATCGAGATCAGACCCGGGCCGGGTCACCAGGAACGCCCGACCGACCTCGCCGAGGCGTTCGTCGGGCACGCCGATAACCGCTGCGTCGAGCACACCGTCGAGCCGCGCGAGCACCTGCTCAACCTCGGCGGGATAGACGTTGAACCCGCCGCAGATGTACATGTCCTTGAGCCGGTCGGTGATCTGCAGATTGCCTGCAGCATCGAGTTTTCCGACATCACCGGTGTGCAGCCAGCCGTCGGCGTCGATAGCCTCCGCGGTTGCCTCCGGATCGTCCAGGTAGCCCAGCATCACGTTGGGCCCGCGCAGCAGCACTTCGTTTCGGTCTCCAATGCGCAGTTCGAAATCGGCGATCGGGCGTCCGCACGTGGTGGCGACCGTGACCGGGTCGTCGTCGGGCCGGCACATAGTGCCGAATCCGTTGCACTCGGTCAAACCGTAAGCGGTCAGCACGATGTCGATGTCGAGCTCGGCCTGCATGCGCTCGATCAGCACTACCGGCACGGTGGCCGCACCGGTGACCGCGAACCGCAGCGAGCTCAGGTCGTAGTCGGCGCGGGCGGGATGGTCCAGCAGCGTCTGGTAGATGGTCGGCGGCCCGGGCAGCACTGTGATCCGGTGCTCGGCCACGGCGCGCATCGCCTGCTCGGCGTCGAAGGTCAGCTGCGGGATCAGCGTCGCGCCGGTCTGCAGGCAGGCCAGGATGCCCGCCTTGTAACCGAAGTTGTGAAAGAACGGATTGATGCACAGGTAGCGGTCATCACTGGTGATCTTCCCGCAGGCGGCCCACGCCGCCGACCCGGCCAGCGATTGCCGGTGTGCGCACAACACACCTTTGCTGCGGCCGGTCGTGCCCGAGGTGAACAGCACATCGGAGACGTCGTCGGGCCGGACCGCGGCGGCGCGCGCGTCCGCGGCCGGCAGGTTGGAGCCGGCGGCGACGAACTCGTCCCAGTTGCCGTCGTCGGCCTCGATCGGCACCCGCACGATATGGCGCAGCTCGGGTAGCGCCCCGCGGTCCAAATCGGCGAGCTTGTCGGCGCCGAGGAATTCGCCCATTGCCACCAGTAGGGGGGCCTTGGTCCGGACCAGAATGTCGGCGGCCTCCGAGGCGGTGTATCGGGTGTTCAGCGGGACCACGATGGCGCCCGCGTAATGCGTCGCCAGGCACGCGACCACCCAGTGCCAGGTGTTCGGCGACCAGATCGCCACCCGATCGCCGGGGTGAACACGCAGCTTGATCATGGCCGCGGCCGCCTGGCGCACCTGCTGGCGCAGCTCGGCGAAGGTCAGGGTGCGATCAGGGGTGACCAGCGCATTGTGGTCGGGTAGTTCGCCGGCGATGCGGTCCAATACCGCAGGAATGGTCCGCGGATCGGTCGACATCGGTGCGTGCTCCTCAATGCTTGATGGGCCGTCACACCTGGACGCTGCGCGCTCACATCGTCGCCGGCCTACAAAGCAAGTGCTTGGTAGGTTAGCCTACAGGGATGCAGGAGGTCGAGGAGTTCCGGGCCGAGGTGCGCGACTGGCTGGCCGAGAACCTGGTCGGCGAATTCGCGGCGCTCAAGGGTCTCGGCGGACCCGGCCGCGAGCACGAGGCGTTCGAGGAGCGGCTTGCCTGGAACCGGCACTTGGCGGCGGCAGGTCTGACGTGCCTGGGTTGGCCGGTCGAACACGGCGGTCGCGGACTGTCGGTCGCTCACCGGGTGGCGTTCTACGAGGAGTACGCGATTGCCAACGCGCCCGCGAAGGTCAACCACTTCGGCGAGGAACTGCTCGGGCCGACGCTGATCGCCTTCGGCACACCCGAACAACAACAGCGGTTCCTGCCCAAGATCCGCGACGTCACCGAGCTGTGGTGCCAGGGCTATTCCGAGCCCGGAGCCGGCAGCGATCTGGCGAACGTGTCCACCACGGCGGTGCTCGACGGTGACCAGTGGGTGATCAACGGCCAGAAGGTGTGGACGTCGTTGGCGCACTGGGCGCAGTGGTGTTTCGTGGTGGCGCGCACCGAGAAAGGCTCCAAGCGCCACGCGGGCTTGTCCTATCTGCTGGTGCCGCTGGACCAGCCCGGTGTGCAGGTCCGCCCGATCGTGCAGTTGACCGGCGAGTCGGAATTCAACGAGGTGTTCTTCGACGACGCCCGTACCGACGCCGATCTGGTGGTCGGCGCACCGGGCGACGGCTGGCGGGTCGCGATGGGAACACTGACCTTCGAGCGCGGGGTTTCCACACTCGGTCAACAGATCGTTTACGCCCGTGAGCTCGATGGCGTTGTGCAGCTCGCCAAACGGACCGGCGCCGCCGACGATCCGCTGATCCGGGAACGCCTGACCCGGGCTTGGGCCGGTCTGCGGGCGATGCGTTCGTACGCCCTGGCGACCATGGATGTCGAGCAGCCCGGGCAAGACAATGTGTCAAAGCTGCTGTGGGCCAACTGGCATCGCGAGCTCGGTGAGATCGCAATGGAGGTGCAGGGCAAGGCCGGGATGGTGTTGGACGGCGGTGACTTCGACGAGTGGCAGCGACTGTACTTGTTCACCCGGGCGGACACCATCTACGGCGGTTCCAACGAGATCCAGCGCAACATCATCGCCGAGCGGGTGCTCGGCCTACCTCGAGAGGTCAAAGGATGACGTTAGCGGTCGCGCCGAAAGAGATTGACGGACACGGTCTTTTGACCGGGAAGGTCGTGATCGTCACCGCGGCCGCGGGCACCGGCATCGGGTCGGCCACCGCGCGACGTGCTCTGCTCGAGGGCGCCGATGTCGTCATCTCCGACCACCACGAACGACGGCTGGGGCAGACCGCGCAGGAACTGTCGAAGCTGGGTCTCGGGCGCGTCGAGCACGTGCTGTGCGATGTCACGTCCAGCGCGCAGGTCGATGCGTTGATCGCGTCGGCCACCGCCCGGATGGGTCGCATCGACGTGCTGGTCAACAACGCCGGCCTGGGCGGGCAAACCCCGGTGGTCGATATGACCGACGAAGAGTGGGACCGCGTACTCGACGTCACGCTGACGTCGGTGCTCCGCGCGACCCGGGCGGCGCTGCGCTACTTCCGGGAAGCCGATCACGGCGGCGTGATCGTCAACAACGCCAGCGTATTGGGCTGGCGTGCTCAACATTCGCAGGCACATTATGCCGCCGCCAAAGCCGGGGTGATGGCGCTGACCCGGTGTAGCGCCATCGAGGCCGTCGAATATGGTGTGCGGATCAACGCGGTGTCGCCCAGCATCGCCCGGCATAAGTTCTTGGACAAGACTTCGTCGTCCGAGTTGCTCGACCGTTTGTCGGCCGACGAGGCGTTCGGACGCGCCGCCGAGCCGTGGGAGGTGGCGGCCACCATCGCTTTTCTGGCCAGTGATTACTCCAGTTATTTGACTGGAGAAGTTATTTCGGTATCGAGCCAACATCCATGAACCGGCGCGAAGAACTTCTGCAGCTGGCCGCGACGATGATGGCCGAACGTGGCCTGCGCGCTACGACGGTACGCGACATCGCCGACGGCGCCGGCATCCTGTCGGGCAGTCTGTACCACCACTTCTCCTCCAAGGAGGAGATCGTCGACGAGGTGCTACGCGGCTTCCTCGATTGGCTCTTCGCCCGTTATCAGGAAATCGTTGACACCGAACCGAATCCGCTGGAGCGGTTCAAGGGGCTGTTCATGGCGTCGTTCGAGGCGATCGAGCACCGCCATGCACAAGTCGTCATCTACCAGGACGAGGCCAAGCGGTTGAAGTCGCAACCGCGGTTCTCCTACATCGACGACCTGAACAAGCAGCAGCGCAAAATGTGGCTCGATGTGCTCAATCAGGGCATCGAGGACGGCTACTTCCGGCCCGACCTCGACGTCGACCTGGTTTACCGTTTCATTCGCGATACCACCTGGGTGTCGGTGCGTTGGTATCAACCCGGCGGACCGCTCACCGCCGACCAGGTGGGCCGGCAATATCTCGCCATCGTCCTTGGCGGAATCACCAAAGAAGGAGTCTGACATGGCCGCAGTTTCTCAGGCGTACGTCATCGACGCGGTGCGGACCGCGGTTGGCAAGCGCAACGGATCTCTTGCCGATGTGCATCCAATCGACTTGGGGGTGGCGGCATTTCACGGTCTGTTCGACCGCGTTGACGTCGATCCCGCCGCGGTGGACGACGTCGTGGTGGGCTGCGTGGACGCGCTGGGTGGTCAGGCCGGCAACATCGGCCGCAATGCGTGGCTGGCGGCGGGGTACCCCGAGGAGGTTCCGGGTGTGACCGTCGACCGGCAGTGCGGATCCAGTCAGCAGGCGATTTCCTTTGGCGCCCAGGCGATCATGTCAGGGACCGCCGATGTGATCCTGGCCGGCGGGATGCAGAACATGAGCCAGATTCCGATCGCGTCGGCGATGGTGGTGGGCAAAGAGTTCGGCTTCACCTCGCCGACGGGCGAGTCGAAGCACTGGCTACACCGCTACGGGGATCAGGAGATCTCACAGTTCCGTGGCGCGGAGTTGATCGCCGAACGGTGGAACCTGTCCCGCGAGGAAATGGAGCAGTTCGCGCTGACCAGCCACCAGCGTGCGCTGGCCGCGATTCGCGGCGGGCACTTCGACAATGAAATCGTGGCGGTCAACGGATTTCGAATCGACGAAGGCCCGCGGGAAACATCGCTGGAGAAGATGGCCGCGCTGCCACCGCTTTCCGAGGGCAGCCGGCTGACCGCGGCGGTGGCCAGCCAGATTTCCGACGGCGCTAGCGCGGTGCTGCTGGCATCCGAGCAGGCGGTCAAGGACCACAAGCTCACGCCGCGCGCCCGAATCCACCACATCAGCGCCCGCGGCGCCGACCCGGTGTTCATGCTGACCGGCCCCATTCCGGCGACCCGCTATGCGCTGGAGAAGACCGGGCTGTCCATCGACGACATCGATGTTGTCGAGATCAACGAGGCGTTCGCGCCGGTCGTGTTGGCCTGGCTCAAGGAGATCAAGGCGGACCCGGAGAAGGTCAACCCCAACGGCGGGGCGATCGCGCTCGGCCACCCGCTGGGCGCCACCGGGGCCAAGCTGTTCGCGACCATGCTCAACGAGCTCGAGCGCACCGGTGGCCGGTACGGCCTGCAGACGATGTGCGAGGGCGGCGGCACCGCCAACGTCACGATCATCGAGCGGCTGTAGCCGCCTGCCACTGCCGCGCCTGCCACTGCCGCGAGCGGGCGTGTTTGTACACCGACACGCCGTAAAACTTGTACAACTGCGCCCGCTCGCGGCAAGAAGAGGCCGAACGGTCAGCGTGACAGGCCAGCGATGATGGCATCGACGGTGCGCCCGGCCAGCGCGTCGATCTCACGGCGACTCGAACGCCTTAACGGGCCGTGCAGGGCGAGCTCGGCGAACCCGTGCACCGCGGACCAGCAGGGCCATTCGGCGCCCGCGCGCCGCTCGGCGGGCAACACGCCCTCGGTCACCATGGCATCGAGCGCCTCGACTAAGGCGAGATACGGTGGCGCAACAGATGTTTCGATCGGGCCATCGGTGAGATCAGCTCCGAAAAAGGCGGTGCTGAACCAGCCAGGCTCGTCCAGCGCGAATTTGATGTAGCCAAGCCCGACGGCGCGCAGGCGGTCGCTGGCGCACGGCTGCGCCGAACCGCTTCGGCGCGTCGAGGCGTTCATCCGCGCGGCCATCCGGTGCTGAATGGCTGTTGCAACCGCCGACAGCAATGCTTCGCGGTCGGCGAAGTGACGGTATGCGGCATTAGGGGAAACCCCAACGCGCCGAGTCGCCTCCCGCACGGTCAGTGCCTCCGGCCCACCGGCCCGAGTGAGGTCGAGACCGGCGTCGATCAATGCCGCGCACAGGTCCCCGTGGTGGTAAGCGGTCTTCAAGTCGGCCAACCCTTGACCCTCCTGCAGGCCGAAGTGTACGGTGTGAACATTATCAAATGTGGACAGCGTAAACATTTCGATCGCGACAATTAGGGAGTCGCCATGATGGACACAGTGAGCGAGGTCGCCACCATCGACGCGGCCGCCGCCGCGGTGTTTCACATCCTCGCCGACCCGACGACGCACGCCGCCATCGACGGCACCGGCTGGGTCCGCGAATCGCTCGACGGACAGCAACTGAGCGATGTGGGACAGATCTTCCGAATGTCGATGTATCACGACAACCACCCGGCAGGCAGCTACGAGATGGCCAATCAGGTCGTCGTTTTCGATCCGCCGAACGCCATCGCATGGAAACCGGGACAAGAGCTCGCCGACAATGGGGATATCGAATTCGGCGGCTGGTTCTGGCGCTACGACCTGACACCTTTGAATGCGCACGCGACACAAGTCATGTTGACCTACGACTGGTCGGCGGTGCCCGCCACGCTACGTGAACACATCCAATTCCCGCCGTTCGACCGCGATCATCTGAAGAACTCGTTGGCCCACTTGGCCGGGCTCGCCGGCCCACGGCATTGACCACGAAAGGAAATCGCAGTGCACACCATAGGATTACCGCCCGTCGTCGACCAGGAAACGTGGCAGCGAGAATTGGACGCGCTGCGCGTTCGGGAAAAGGCGGCGACCCGCGAGCTCGACGCGATCGCCGCGCAACGACGACGTCTGCCGATGGTCGAGATGCCGGACTACGTGCTGGAGGGGGAGAACGGCCCGGTGCGGCTGGCCGACGTGTTCGAAGGCAAACGGCAGCTCATCGTGTACAACCACATGTGGTCCCCGGGTGAACAGTGGCAGTGCTCGGGCTGCACGGGCTTCACATCGCAGTTCACCCGCCTGGAGTTCCTGGACAACTACAACGCACGGTTCGTCATCGTCACGCAGGGACCCATCGACGAAGCGCTGGCCTACAAGCGGCGGGTGGGCAATCGGATGACCTGGTACTCCACCGCCAATAGCTCGTTCGGGGACGACGTCGGCGCTCCAGCGGGCGGCGGGTTCGCGGTGAATGTCTTTCTGCGCGACGGGGATCGGGTATTCCGCACCTGGCATACCAACGGCCGGGGCACCGAACAGCTGAGCCACTCGTTCGCGTTGATCGACATCCTTCCGTACGGGCGCCAGGAGGATTGGCAGGATTCGCCGGACGGCTGGCCGCAGCGCCCCACTTACAGCGGCTGGGCGAGCTCGCAGGACATCGCCCGGGCATACGGCGCCGACGCAGGAATTGACCAGCAAGGAAGGACAAGATGACCACCACGACGACGGGCCTGCAAACGATCAGCCTGGTGTGCGTACCGACACCCGAGCAGGACAAGGCAGTCGAGTTCTACGAGTCACTCGGGTTCGACAAGCGAACCGACCAGCCGTTCGGCGGCGGTTACCGGTGGATCGAGGTTTACCCGCCCGATGGCACCACCGGCATCGCGCTTGCTCCACCCCCACCGGACGGCGGACCGGTGCAGCCGGCCAACACCGGTATCACGCTGACCACCAGCGATATTGACGCCACGCACGCGGCGATGAAGGAGCTCGGCGTCGACGTCGACGCTCAGGTGTCGCGAATGGGCGAGCCGGTTCCACCGATGTTCTGGTTCCGCGATCCGACCGGGCACACACTGATGGTCGTGGAGTCCTGACTGCGGGCGAGGGGTCATTGCACGAGGGCCGCCGCGGATTGCAGCTGCTTGATCGCGTCGGCGACGATCGTCTGGATCAGTTCGGCGCATGACGGCAGATCTTCGACGATCCCGGCCACCTGGCCGGAGGCCAGCACACCGGCGTCGGTGTTGCCTTCGACGAGGCCTGCTTTCAGCAGCATTGGGGTATTGGCCGCCATGATCACCTGCGACCAGGTGAGGTCCTTGCCGTGCCGCATAGCCAGACCATCGCGGATCATCGACCGCCAGGTCATCTGCGACATCTTCTTGAACTTGGCGGCATTGCGTGCCGCGGCGATGAAACCCATTGCCCGCGAACCGCTCTCCAGCTTCTCGACGAGCCCGGTGCGCAGCACCCGATGCGGCATACCGTCGACGCGAGTGGTCACCACGGTGCCGTCGAGAGCCGACTCCAGATAGCGGCGCTTGACCTCGTCAGGCACCGTGGAGTCCGACGTGAGCAAGAACCGGGTGCCCATCGCCACTCCGGCCGCGCCGTAGCACAGCGCGGCGGCCAGGCCGCGGCCGTCGAAGAAGCCGCCGGCCGCTATCACCGGGATGTCCACGGCGTCGAGCACCGAGGGCAGCAGCAGCGTGGTCGCCACCGGCCCGGTGTGTCCACCGCCTTCGCCGCCCTGCACGATCACCGCGTCGGCTCCCCAGGACGCCACCTTGCGGGCATGCTTGGCCGCACCGATCGACGGAATGACCACCGCCCCTGCATCTTTCAGCCGCGTGATCAGGTCTTGGCGGGGCGCTAACGCGAACGAGGCCACCTTGACCCCCTCGCGGATCATCAACTCGACCCGATCGTCGGCGTCCTCGGCGTCGGCGCGGATGTTGACCCCGAATGGCTTGTCGGTGGCCGCCTTCACCTTCGCAATCGCGGTGGCCAACTCGTCGAGAGTCATCGTCGCCGACGCCAGGATCCCCAGCCCGCCGGCGTTGGCGGTGGCCGAAACCAGCCGGGCGCCGGCCACCCAGCCCATCCCGGTCTGCACGACCGGGTGCTCGATGCCGATCATCTCGGTGAGCGGCGTGCGTATCTTCATAGCCGCCGCCGACGATGCAGAGCAGAGCGATGAGGAGGAGGTGGATTAATCATGAGCGGATCTCTCGGTCACGCAGGGCTTTTGGATCGATGACCTCGTGGATCAGGCGCAGCTCGTCGTCAGTCGGCTGGCGCGTCTCTTCGGCTTCATCAACGCCGTGCACCTCGAACGAGGTGGCTTCGCGGACGTCGTCGGGCGACACCCCGGGATGCAGCGACAACGCGCGCATCGTGCCGTTCGGGCCGCCGAAGTCGAACACGCCGAGATTGGACACCACTCGGTAGACCCTGGCGAACCGGAATGCCGGGTTGTCCGCGTCGACCTTGTCGGTTCCGATGCCGCAGACCACGTCGACCTTCTCGCAGAACACTCGTTTGGAATGATTGCCGACCCAGTAGCTGGTCGCGTGGTTGATGGCGTTGCCGGGCGCGCCGCGAACGCCGAACATCTGCCGCGTGGGTTTCTGCAGCGGCCCGAAAGCCGAGATGTTCTGGTTGCCAAACTTATCGACCTGGTTTGCGCCCATCACCACGTGCCGTCGCCCCCAGGCCAGCGTCTGGAAGACTCGGTCAAACGGCATCCAGCCCTCGATGGCTCCGGTGGCGCCCAGCGCCGGGGTGTCTGCCAACAACTGCGCCTCGCCGTCGGTCAGCAAGATGTCCGGCGAAAACGTCAATCGGGCCAGCCGGGCACCAACCGAAGCCATGTTCGTCATCGGGCTGACCAGGATCTGGCCCGCATCTCGGAACAATTCGGCGCAGGCGACGGCGCACACGTCGGCTCGGCTGCTCACTTGGATGTCTCCTGTCCGAAAGCGCGTACCGCTGCCTGGTATTCGTCTTCGCCGCCCGACAGGAAGGTCTGTACGAACTGCTGCCAGCCCTCCTCGGTGGAGGCGGCTTCGGCATAGTGCCGCTGGAATTTTTCGTCGCGCCCGTAATCGGGTGCCGCAGTGGTGAAGTGGGCGCCACCGGGGGCCTCCACCACAGCGTCGACCATCATCCGATTGACCAGCAGGGCCTGCGGCGGCACCGTCTTGACCAGCTCCTCGGTCGAGACAACGCGCTCGACCGACATCAAACGCTTGTCGGCGGCCATCAGATACAGATCATCGAAGTATGGATCGATTCCGGTGTAGGCGGCATTGCCTTGCTGGTCCCCGAGATTCATGTGCACGAGCGCCGCGTCCAGATGCAGCGCGGGCATGGCGATCAGCGTCTCGTGCCGGCCATCCGCATCCGGATACGGCGACGTCAGCGTGGCCAGCTCGCCTTCGAAGAAGTCCGGTACCGAACTGCCCAGCCCGGCGCGGGTCGGCAAGAACGGCAGCCGCTGGGCGGCCGCTTGCAGCCCGCAGCGCAGCATGCCCTCGTCCATTTCTCGGGCCTCGATCGCGCCGCTGGTGCGTGCTTTGGCGAACCAGGGGTCGTAGAACGGTGGTGAATCCAGCGACACGAAACCGTAGTAGACGCGCTTGACCTTGCCCGCTGAACACAGCAACCCCAGGTCCGGCCCGCCGTAGGTGACCACGGTCAAATCCGTGATGTCCGAACGCAAAATGGCGCGCACGAAGGCCATCGGCTTACGTCGCGATCCCCAGCCGCCGATGCCGATGGTCATGCCGCTTCGCAACTGCGCGACCGCGTGGTCCAACGTGGTGCGCCTGTCGCTCATTTCTTCTTCTCCGACTTGGCGGTCCCGGCGAACGCGTCGCGGTGCTCGTCGGACACTCCTGCGAGATTGAGTTCGAAGGTAAAGCCTTGCTCCATGCGGTAACTCGAGTTGACCCGTTGTACGTCGATGAAGTTGAGCGCCTCTTTGGCGGCCCGGATCACCCGAGTGTCCTTGGCCGCGATATCGCGAGCCACCCGTAAGGCGGCCTCGTCCAACTCGTCGCGCGGCACCACCTCATGAACCGAGCCGAAGTGCTGCAGTGTGGCGGCATCGACGGTGGCCGCGGTGAAGAACAGCCGTCGCATCATGTGCTGCGGGACCAGCCGGGACAGGTGGGTGGCCGCTCCCAGCGCGCCGCGTTCCACCTCCGGCAGCCCGAATGTCGCGTCGTCGGAAGCGACGATGACGTCGGAGTTGCCCACCAGCCCGATCCCGCCGCCGACGCAGAACCCGTTGACGGCGGCGACCACCGGAACCGCGCACTCATAGACCGCGCGGAATGCGGCGAAGCAACCGCGGTTGGCGTCGATCAGCGCGGTGAAACCCTCGGTGCGCTGCATCTCCTTGATGTCCACGCCGGCGTTGAACCCACGGCCCTCGGCGCGCAGGATCACCACGTGGGTGTCCGGGTTGTCGCCGGCGGCGGTCACCGCGTCGGCGAGTTCGAACCAGCCTCCCGACGGGATGGCGTTGACCGGGGGAAAGTCGACGGTAACAGCGACGATGCCCGGTTCGATGGCGGTCGAGGTGATGGTCAAGTCGGCTCTCCCTTGTGGGATGAAAACAAGTCCGGTTACCTAAGCAAGCACTTGCTTGGTACGCTAGCACAGTGACTCGCGCCAAAGCAGACCCTGCGATCAATCTGGGCCTGACCGGGCGGGTCGTGCTGGTTACCGGCGGCGTTCGGGGGGTCGGCGCCGGAATCAGCGCGGTATTCGCCGAGCAGGACGCCACGGTGATCACCTGCGCACGTCGAGCCGTCGAGGGTTCGCCCTACGAGTTCCATTCCTGCGACGTCCGCGACGAGGACGCGGTCCAGGCGCTGATCGACACCATCGTCGAGCGGCATGGCCGCCTCGACGTCGTCGTCAACAACGCCGGCGGATCACCGTACGTGCCCACCGCGGAGGCGAGCCCGAAGTTCAACCGCAAGATCATCGAGCTCAACCTCATCGGTGCGCTGCTGGTTTCGCAGTACGCGAACGAGAAGATGCAAGACCAGCCGGGCGGCGGCTCGATCGTCAACATCTGCAGTCTCAGCGGCCGCCGGCCATCGCCGGGCACCGGCGCATACGGGGCGGCCAAGGCCGGCCTGGAAAGCCTGACCCAGACGCTGGCGGTGGAATGGGGCCCCAAGGTGCGGGTGAACGCCTGCGTCGTCGGCATGGTCGAGACCGAACAGGCCGAGCTGTTCTACGGTGATGCCGAGTCGATCGCCGCCATCTCGAAGAACGTACCGCTGGGCCGGCTGGCCAAGCCGACGGATGTCGGTTGGGCCGCAGCCTTTTTGGCCTCGGACGCGGCGGCCTACATCAGCGGTGCCTCGTTAGAGGTACACGGCGGCGGCGAGCCGCCGCACTATCTGGCCACGACGAACGCCAGCGCGATCAAGTAGAGGAGACACAGAGAGCATGGGAATAGTCGACGGCCGTGTCGTGATCGTCACCGGAGCCGGCGGAGGAATCGGCCGCGAGCATGCACTGGCCTTCGCTGCCGAGGGCGCTCGGGTGGTGGTCAACGACATCGGGGTGGGCCTGGACGGGTCGCCGGCAAGCGGCGGCAGCGCGGCCCAACAGGTGGTCGACGAGATCACCGCTGCCGGTGGCGAAGCCGTCGCCGACGGCTCCAACATCGCCGACTGGAACCAAGCCGCCGGCCTCATCCAAACCGCGGTCGAGAAGTTCGGTGGTCTGGACGTCCTGGTCAACAACGCCGGCATCGTGCGAGACCGGATGATGGCCAACACCAGCGAGGACGAGTTCGACGCGGTCATCGCGGTGCATCTCAAAGGACACTTCGCCACCATGCGCCACGCCGCGTCGTATTGGCGAGGGCTGGCAAAAGAGGGGAAAACCGTTGATGCGCGGATCATCAACACCAGTTCCGGTGCGGGTCTGCAAGGCAGCGTCGGACAGGGGAATTACAGCGCCGCCAAGGCGGGCATCGCGGCGCTGACACTCGTCGGCGCCGCCGAAATGGGTCGGTACGGCGTCACCGTCAACGCCATCGCGCCATCGGCGCGGACCCGCATGACCGAGACCGTCTTCGCCGAGAAGATGGCCAAGCCCGACGAAGGGTTCGACGCCATGGCGCCGGAGAACATCTCGCCGCTCGTGGTGTGGTTGGGCAGCAGCGAATCAAAAGACGTCAGCGGCAAGGTGTTCGAAGTCGAGGGCGGTATGATCCGGGTTGCCGAGGGCTGGGCGCACGGTCCGCAAGTCGACAAGGGCGCGAAATGGGATCCGGCCGAACTCGGGCCGGTGGTCGCCGACCTGCTGGCCAAGGCCCGCCCGCCGGTCCCGGTGTACGGCGCCTAGAGCGAAGCAGTGATGTCGTCAAACACGGCGACGGGGAATTGCTCTGTTGCCGCAGCGATTTCACTGATCCCAGACTGAATCGCCGTGAAGACCGCTGTTGGATCACCGGTGAGGACGGCCTGTTCGATGCTGTACGCAGCCAGCTGCGGTGCCGTGATGAAATCACGCAGATCGACGAACAGATTGGTCAGCAATCCCATGTCCTGTGCGACGGGTTGACCGTCCCAGCTGACCAGCGTCCAGCCGTCGTCGGGATTGCCCGTTACTTCGACAATGCCCGTGTAGGGCAGCAACTCACCCTTGGTGAACAGTTCGTTGAGGACGAGGCCGAAATCGGGGTTCCTGACGTTCATCAGCGCCCAGATCGCGATCGTTCCTTCGTGGGAGAACACCGCATTGGTGACCCCGGTCTCGCCGGTCGGGACGCTCTCGTCGTAAATCGTCTGAATGGCGTCGTTTACCCGATCCTGAAACGCCATGCCGTTGAAGTCCGAGGAGCCCAACTGCGGTACGAAGTATAGCCCGAGTGTCCACAGCGCCGGGGCCAGCAGATACAGGGCGCCGCCCAGTGGGAGGTCTCCGACGTAGACCGGTATGCCTGCGTAGATCCCGGCATCGATTTCGTTGAGCCCCGCAAGGATATGGTCGGACGGCAGCGGCCACATGTCGAGGGTTTCCGCCAACGGCTGTGCGGTCTCCTGCGACCTGATCATCGTCGACGCGAAAATCTGGTCGATGCCATCCTGGCCGAGTGCATCGGCGACGGCATCCGCCTGTTCCACCCCGGTCGGAGTAAGGCCCGGTCCGGGGATCTCGTTGTTGATCACATCCATCTCACCGGATTCACCGTGGCGCACGAAGTCCAGCGTGATCGGATCGTCAGCCCAGGCGACCGCGGGAGCGATGAAAAGCAGGGCCGACGACAGCGCGGCGGCAAGGCAGCGAAACCGGCGGGACATGTGCCTTGAAGCTCAGAATGCCAACAGGGCGCTCATATCAGTGGCTGCCGCCGGGAAGCTGTCGCTGAACGCGTTGACGATGTCCTCATACACCGCGATCGGGAATTGAGCCAATGCCGTGCTGATGTCGGTGAAGCCGGCCTGCATCGCGTCGGTGATTGTCGTTGGGTCGCCGGTCAGAAACGCATCGTAGACGTTCAGGCCGGCCAATTGCGGTACCGCGATGAGGTCTCGCACGTCAACCAACAGTGCCGTTATCAAGTCTGGGGTCTGCGGGACATCCACGCCGTCGTAACTGATCAGCGTCCAGCCGTCCTCGGGATTGCCCTGAACCACGACTTCGCCTGTGTTGGGCAGCAATTCGCCCTTCTCGAGCAGCTCGGACAGAATCAGCGTGAAGTCGGGGTTTTTGACGTTCATCAGCGTCCAGGTGGTGATCGCCCCCTCGCTGGAGAACGCCACGCTGGTGGGATTGTCGGCATCGCCGGAAATGCTGTTGTCGTAGATGATTTGGACGGCCGCGTCGAATCGGTCGTCGAAGGCAAAGCCGTTGGCGTCTGACGAGCCCGGCATCGGCATGAAGCCTGCTCCCATTACCCACAGCACTGGCGTCAGCAAATAAAGCATGCTGTCGGGGCTGAACACGGGTTGGCCTTCGTAGATACCCGCGTTGATCTCGTTGAGCCCCGGCAGTATCTGGACTTCCATATTGCTCAGCGCCTCGGACAGCGGGGCTGCGGTTTCCTGCGTCCTGATCAGCTCCGACGCGTAGAGCCCGGCATACGGGCCCTCCGGCGCGAGCACGTTGGCGATCGCCTGCGCCTGGTCTTCGCCGGTCGGAGTGAGCTCAGCGCCGGGCGGCATCGTGCCGACGATGCCGTTGGCGTTGTCGACCGATTCGCCGTGCCGAACGAACTCGATGGTGATCGACTCTTCGGCCCAAGCGATCGCCGGACCGGCGAACAGCAGGCCCGTGGACAGCAGTGCGAGAGCCAGGTACCGCGACCGGTGTCGCCGTCGACCGGACATAACTTCCCCAATCCCCAGCGGCGTCTCAGGAAAAATTAAGGTACCGCATCCGGCGGTGAGGATGGTGGAGATTCGCCGGACGATTACGCCGGTTCGCAGACGACGACGGGAATGGTCCGGTCGGTCCACGACTGGTAGTCGTCGTAGGACGGATACATCTTGACCAGCTGCGGCCAGTACTTTGCGCGCTCCTCGTCGGTGGCGTCGCGCGCGGTGAGTTCGAGCACCTCTTTTTTGATCTGGACCGAAACCTTGGGATTGGCCTTCAGATTGAGGTACCACATCGGGTTTTTCGCGGCGCCGCCCTTCGACGCGGCCACGATCACCCGGTCCCCGTCGCGCAGGAAATACAGCGGGCTGACGCGCGGTTTCCCCGACTTGCGACCGGTCGTGGTCAGCAACGCGACGGGGATGTTCTGGAACGTGCCACCCAGGCCCTCACCGCCGCTGCGGCGGTACATGAACGTGTTGAGCCGAGACATCCACTTGATGAAGACGTCGGTCAACGGGGAATTCAGAAACCGCGGGGGTGATTTCGGCATGACGCTGGTCCTAACGTGATTGCCCGGCCTAGCTCCGAATGAACGGGCGCAAGCGAGCCCGAATGTGGTGGATGGTCCCGTCGGGGATCAGGAACGTCTCGTCGACGTGCGCGCACACCCGCCGCCCCGCCAATTTCGGCTTGGTGATCACGTCGAAGCGGGCCCGCACCTGATCGCCGTCGACGCTGAACTCCGGTTTCGTGATCGACTCGATGACCCGATACTGCGGTCCGCGATTGAGGCTGCGCCGCAGGTGCTTTCCGGAAAGCCCGGTCTTGAGCCCCGCTTCGATGCGGACGCAGTGCGGCGCCAGCGGTACCGCGGTTGCGTCGTGACTGACCAGCGCGTCGATGTAGGACTGCGCGGCCGCGATGCGGTCGTCGTCGGAGACGCTCATCTGATTGCCCGGCTCCTCCTCATCGCGCTGCGCGCTCTGCATCGTCGCCGGGCGCATCTGATTGCCCGGCTCCTCCTCATCGCGCTGCGCGCTCTGCATCGTCGCCGGGCGCATCTGATTGCCCGGCTCCTCCTCATCGCGCTGCGCGCTCTGCATCGTCGCCGGGCGCTAGATCCGCTCGATGATGGTGCCCGTCGACAGTGCCCCGCCGGCGCACATGGTGATCAGCGCGGTGCTCTGGTCGCTGCGTTCCAACTCGTGCAATGCGGTGGTGATCAGCCGGCTGCCGGTGCAGCCCACCGGATGCCCGAGCGCGATCGCACCGCCGTTGACGTTGACCCGGTCCATATCGGCGTTGTGCACCCGCGCCCAGGACAGCACCACCGACGCGAACGCCTCGTTGATCTCGACCAGGTCGATGTCACCGAGCTTCATACCGGCCCTCTCCAGCACCCTGGTCGTCGCCTGCACGGGGCCGTCCAGGTGGTAGTACGGCTCGGCGCCGACCAGCGCCTGGCTGACGATCCGCGCCCGCGGTCGCAAACCCAGCGCTTTGGCCTTGTCCTCGTCCATCCAGAGCACCGCGGCCGCGCCGTCGGAGATCTGCGACGACGTGCCCGCGGTGTGGATGCCGCCCTCGATCACCGGCTTCAACCCGGCAAGGCCCTCCAGGGTGGTGTCCCGCAGGCCCTGGTCGCGGCTCACCATGTGCCGCTCGCTGGTCGGTTGCTTCTGCTCGTCGAGCACCGGCGCTTCGATCGGCGAGATCTCGCGGTCGAAGCGGCCCTCGTCCCAGGCCCGCTTGGCATGCAGCTGGGAGGCCAATCCGAGGGCGTCGATGTCCTCGCGGGTGATGCCGCGGCGCTTGGCGATCCGTTCGGCGGCGGTGAACTGGTCCGGCAGATCGATGTCCCACGACTCCGCTCGCCAATTGCGGTCCGGGCCCGCATTGGCGCCCAGCCCGACGCGGCTCATCGCCTCGATACCGCAGGCAATGCCGACGTCGATCGCCCCGATGGCGATCAGCCCCGCCACCAGATGGTTGGCCTGCTGGCTGCTGCCACACTGGCAGTCGACGGTGGTGGCGCCGACCTGCTCGGGCAGGCCCACGGTCAGCCACGCTGTGCGGGTGACGTTGTTGGACTGCTCGGCGAACTGAGTTACGCAGCCGCCGACGACCTGCTCCACTTCGCCGGGATCAATGCCGGCCTTTTCCACCAGGGCCTTCTGCACCGCGCCCAGCAGTTCGGTGGCGTGCAGCCCTGACAACCAGCCGTTACGTTTGCCGATCGGGCTGCGGGTGGCTTCAACTATTACCGGGTTACCCATGCGGTCAGGCTAGAACACGTTTCATTACTCTGACAAGCGAGGATGCCCCGGCACCTTTTTTCTACGGTGAAGGCATGTTTTACTGGCAGCAGAGGTCCACTAGGAGAGCTAGTGTCCTGGACTCTCCAGTGACGCGGCCAGCCGCAGGACCAGCATAAGGACTCGCAGTAAGGAGAAGTAGCGTGCCTAGTCCGAATCTGCCGCCCGGGTTCGATTTCCTCGACCCGGACGTAAATGTTAAAGGGCTGCCGGTTGCCGAGTTAGCCGAATTGCGTAAGTCCGCGCCCATCTTCTGGGTCGAGGTCCCGGGCGGGACGGGAGGCTTCGGGGACAAGGGCTACTGGGCCATCACCAAGCACAAGGACGTCAAGGAGATCTCGCTGCGCAGCGACATCTTCTCCAGCCAGCAGGACTGCGCCATTCCGGTCTGGCCGAAGACGATGACACGCGAGCAGATCGACTTGCAGCGCAACGTCATGCTCAACATGGACGCCCCGCACCACACCCGACTCCGCAAGATCATCTCGCGTGGATTCACCCCGCGGGCCATCGGACGGCTGCGCGACGAACTGGATGCCCGCGCGCAGAACATCGCCAAGACCGCCGCCGCGGCAGGTGCCGGCGACTTCGTCGAGCAGGTGTCATGCGAACTGCCGTTGCAGGCGATCGCCGGGCTGCTGGGCGTCCCGCAGGAGGACCGGGACAAGATCTTCCGCTGGTCCAACGAGATGACCGGCAACGAAGACCCCGAGTACGCGCACATCGACCCGGCGATGTCGTCGGCCGAGCTGATCGCATACGCGATGAAGATGGCCGAGGAGCGGGCCAAGAATCCCGGGGACGACATCGTCACCAAGTTGATCCAGGCCGACATCGAGGGCGAGAAGCTCTCCGACGACGAGTTCGGGTTCTTCGTGGTGATGCTCGCCGTCGCCGGCAACGAGACCACCCGCAACTCGATCACCCACGGCATGATCGCGTTCTCGGAGTACCCCGACCAATGGGAACTGTTCAAGAAGGAACGTCCGGAGACCGCGCCCGACGAGATCGTGCGCTGGGCAACTCCGGTCACCGCGTTCCAGCGCACCGCCCTGGAGGACACCGAGTTGTCCGGCGTGAAAATCAAAAAGGGTGAGCGGGTGGTGATGTTCTATCGATCGGCCAACTTCGATGAAGAGGTATTCGAGGACCCGTTCAGGTTCAACATCTTGCGAAACCCCAACCCGCACGTCGGCTTCGGCGGTACCGGCGCGCACTACTGCATCGGCGCAAACCTGGCCAAGATGACGATCAGCCTCATCTTCAACGCCGTGGCCGACCACATGCCGGACCTCAAGCCGCTTTCCAAGCCGGAACGGTTGCGGTCGGGGTGGCTGAACGGCATCAAGCATTGGCAGGTCGACTACACCGGCAAGTGCCCGGTGGCCCACTGATGGATTTCACCCTCGAACCGGCGCAGCAGGCCGTCGCCGACGTCGTCACGTCGGTGTTGGGCCGGGACAACAGCTATGAGGCGCTCGTAGCGGGTGGTGTGACGGCGCTCCCGCTGCCCGAACGGCTCGGCGGCGACGGAGTCGGCTTGGCCGAGATCGCGACGGCGCTCACCGAAATCGGTCGGCATGGCCTCGTCAGCCCCGCGCTGGCCACCCTCGGTTTCGGTGCGTTGCCGCTGCTGGACTTGGCGTCCGAAGAGCAGCAGGACCGCTATCTTGCCGGGCTGGGCAAGGGTTCACTGCTCACCGCCGCGCTGAACGAGCCCGGGACGGCGCTTCCCGAGCGGCCCGCGGTGACACTGGCAAAGAACCGGCTGTCCGGCACCAAACTTTGCGTCGGGTATGCCGAACAAGCCGAGTGGCTGGTCGTGACGGCCGACAGCGCTGTGGTCGTCGTCTCGCCCAAGGCCGACGGCGTCGAGCTGACCAAAGTGCCGACGTCCAACGGATCCGACGAGTACGTGGTGAGGTTCTCCGACGCCGAGATCGATGGGGTACTGCACGGCGCGAGCACACACCGGGTGAATCAGCTGGCGCTGGCGTCGGTCGGTGCTTACGCCGCGGGTCTGGTCGCCGGTGCGCTTCGGCTGACCGCCGACTATGTGGCCAACAGACACCAGTTCGGCAAGCCGCTGTCTACCTTCCAGACGGTGGCGGCCCAGCTTGCTGAGGTCTACATCGCTTCGCGAACAATCGATTTGGCGTCGGCGTCGGTGGTCTGGCGACTTTCCCAGGGACGAGACGCCGACGACGACTCAGATGTGCTGGGCTACTGGATTACCTCGCAAGCGCCGCCGGTGATGCAGATTTGCCACCACCTGCATGGCGGGATGGGGATGGACGTCACCTACCCGATGCACCGGTATTACTCCACGATCAAGGACCTGACCCGGCTGTTGGGCGGGCCTTCTCATCGTCTCGATTTGGTGGGAGCACAATGTTCATCGACCTGACCCCTGAGCAGCGCCAGCTGCAAGCCGAGCTGCGGCAATACTTCTCGGATCTGGTTTCGTCCGACGAAGCGAAGGCGATGAAGCAGGACCGCCACAACGAGGCGTACCGTGCGGTGATCCGGCGGATGGGACGGGACCGCAAGCTCGGGGTCGGATGGCCGAAAGAGTTCGGCGGTCTGGGTTATGGTCCCGTCGAGCAGCAGATCTTCGTCAACGAAGCACACCGGGCCGACGTGCCGTTGCCCGCCGTGACGCTACAGACGGTGGGGCCCACCCTGCAGGTGTTCGGCAGCGAGATGCAGAAGAAGAAGTTCCTGCCCGCCATCCTGGCCGGTGAGGTGCACTTCGCGATCGGCTACACCGAGCCGGAGGCGGGTACCGACCTTGCGTCGTTGCGCACCACCGCGATTCGCCAGGGCGACGAGTATATCGTCAACGGCCAGAAGATCTTTACGACCGGCGCGCATGATGCCGACTACATCTGGCTGGCTTGCCGGACCGACCCGGAAGCCGCGAAGCACAAAGGTATTTCGATTCTGATCGTCGACACCAAAGATCCCGGCTTCTCCTGGACGCCGATCATCCTGTCCGACGGTGCTCATCACACCAATGCCACGTACTACAACGACGTGCGGGTGCCCGTCGACATGCTGGTCGGCAAGGAGAACGACGGCTGGCGGCTGATCACCACCCAACTCAACAACGAGCGAGTGATGCTCGGTCCGGCCGGCCGGTTCGCCAGCATCTACGACCGGGTGCGTGCCTGGGCGGCCAAGCCGGGAGCTGACGGCGTCACCCCGATCGATCACGACGACGTGAAGCGCGCCCTGGGCGAGATCCATTCGATTTGGCGGATCAACGAGCTGCTCAACTGGCAGGTGGCGGCGGCCGGCGAGGACATCAACGTGGCCGACGCCGCTGCGACGAAAGTCTTCGGTACCGAGCGTGTTCAGTATGTCGGTCGGCTTGCCGAAGAAATCGTGGGCAAATACGGGAATCCGGCGGAGCCGGAAACCGCCGAGCTGCTGGAATGGCTTGACTTGCAGACCAAGCGCAATCTGGTGATCACCTTCGGCGGTGGTGTCAACGAGGTGATGCGAGAGATGATCGCGGCGGCGGGTCTCAAGGTTCCGAGGGTGCCTCGATGAGCGAGCTTGCCGAAGCCATCGCAGAAATCAAAGCGGCCGGCGCACCCAAGCCGCGCGTTGCCCGGGATCCGGTCAATCAGCCGATGATCAACAACTGGGTAGAGGCGATCGGCGACCGCAACCCGATCTATGTCGACGAGGCCGCGGCCCGCGAGGCAGGGCATCCCGGAATTGTGGCTCCCCCGGCCATGATCCAGGTATGGACGATGTTCGGTCTGGGCGGGCAACGTCCCAAGGACGATCCGATCGGCCCGCTGATGAAGTTGTTCGATGACGCCGGCTATATCGGCGTGGTCGCCACCAACTGCGAGCAGTTCTACCACCGCTACCTGCGGCCCGGTGAGCACGTCAGCGTGACTTCTGAGATGGGTGACGTCGTCGGGCCCAAGCAGACCGCGCTTGGCGAAGGGTACTTCATCAACCAGCACATCGTCTGGCGGGTCGGCGATGAGGACGTCGCCGAGATGAACTGGCGCATCCTCAAATTCAAACCACGTGAGTCTGCGCAGGCTTCACCCGTGCCGGCGGACCTCGATCCCGACACCATGATGCGCCCATCGTGGTCGAAGGACACCGCGTTCTTCTGGGAGGGCGTCAACGCGCACGAGCTGCGAATCCAGAAGCGCCCCGACGGCAGCCTGCAGCACCCACCGGTGCCCGCGGTGTGGCAGGACAAAGAGGCGCCGATCGACTACGTCGTGGCCAGTGGCAAAGGCACCGTGTTCAGCTTCGTGGTGCACCATGCACCGAAGGTGCCGGGGCGCAGCCTGCCGTTTGTGATCGCGCTTGTCGAGCTCGAGGAGGGGGTGCGGATGCTTGGTGAGCTACGTGGTGTGGACCCTGCACGTGTGGAAATCGGAATGCCGGTCCGCGCAACCTATATCGACTTTCCCGCCAGTGATCGCGGGCCGGCGTGGACGCTGTATGCCTGGGAGCCTGACGCATGAGCGCACCGGTTGTCGAAGTCGGTACCAAGCTGCCCGAGCTCAAGCTGTACGGCGATCCGACGTTCATCATCTCGACGGCCTTGGCTACCAGGGATTTTCAGGATGTGCACCATGACCGGGACAAGGCACAGGCCAAGGGGTCCAAGGACATCTTCGTCAACATCCTCACCGACACCGGTCTGGTGCAGCGGTATGTCACCGACTGGGCTGGTCCGTCGGCGGTCATCAAGTCGATCAGCCTGCGGCTGGGGGTGCCGTGGTATGCCTATGACACCGTGACATTCTCCGGTGAGGTCACGGCTGTCGAGGATGGCCATGTGACGGTGAAAGTAGTGGGCCGCAACAGCCTTGGGGATCATGTCATCGCGACCTCGACGTTGACGATCGGAGGCGCGTGATGTTGTCGAAAAAGGCCGCGATCGTCGGGATCGGTGCGACCGACTTCTCCAAGAATTCCGGTCGCAGTGAACTGCGGCTGGCCGCCGAGGCGGTTGCCGACGCTTTGGACGACGCCGGACTTACGCCTTCCGACGTCGACGGGCTGACCACGTTCACGATGGACTCCAACACCGAAGTGGCCGTCGCCCGCGCCGCCGGCATCGGTGAGCTGAAGTTCTTCTCCAAGATCCACTACGGCGGTGGCGCAGCGTGCGCGACCATCCAGCAGGCGGCGATCGCTGTGGCCACCGGGGTCGCCGAGGTTGTGGTGGCGTATCGGGCATTCAACGAGCGATCCGGGGTGCGCTTCGGGCAGGTGCAGACCCGGCTGACCGAGAACGCCGACTCGACCGGGGTGGACAATTCGTTTTCGTATCCGCATGGTCTTTCGACGCCGGCCGCCCAGGTCGCGATGATCGCCAAGCGCTACATGCATCTGTCGGGGGCGACCAGTCGCGACTTCGGCGCCATCTCGGTGGCCGACCGCAAACACGCGGCCAACAACCCCAAGGCCTACTTCTACCAAAAGCCGATCACCATTGAAGACCACCAGAATTCACGCTGGATCGCCGAGCCGCTGCGGCTGCTGGACTGCTGCCAGGAGACCGACGGCGCGGTAGCGATCGTGGTGACATCCGTTGAGCGGGCGAAGGATCTCAAGCACCGACCGGCTGTCATCGACGCGGCGGCCCAGGGCGCCAGCCCCGACCAGTACACGATGGTCAGCTATTACCGGCCCGAACTCGGCGGGTTGCCGGAGATGGGGGTCGTCGGAAAGCAGCTCTGGTCGCAGTCTGGTCTACGGCCGGCCGATATCCAGACCGCGATCCTCTACGACCACTTCACCCCGTTCACCCTGATTCAGTTGGAGGAGTTGGGGTTCTGCGGCTGGGGCGAGGCCAAGGATTTCATCGCCGACGGTGCAATCGAGATCGGCGGACGGTTGCCCATCAATACTCATGGGGGTCAACTCGGCGAGGCATACATCCACGGCATGAACGGCATCGCCGAAGGAGTGCGCCAGCTTCGCGGCACCTCGGTGAACCAGGTGCCCGACGTCGAGCACGTGCTGGTCACCGCGGGCACCGGCGTCCCCACGTCGGGCCTCATCCTGAGCTGACTTTCCCTCCCGCCCCCGCCGAGTGTGCGGCCAGCCGCACCGTCGTGTCCCAGCGTGCGGCCAGCCGCACGCTGGACGACTGTGCATAGCTGAAGTGATGGCGGTTGCGCCGCCTGCGATGCTGCGATGGTGCGACAGCCGTTTATTGGTAGCGAGGCCATCGCGGCGGGCACCGTGACCAAATCTCAACTGGCTACGCGGTACCGGCGACTCTTTCCCGACGTCTATGTAGATCGCGATGTCGAGGTCACTGCCGAGTTATCTGCGAGGGCGGGCTGGCTTTGGACCGGCCGTCGAGGTGTGGTTGCAGGATTCGCGGCAGCTGCCTTGCATGGCAGCGAGTGGGTCGATGACGCACAGGTCGTAGATCTGATTCACACCAATGGACGCAGTGCGCCGGGAATACGGACGCACCGAGACCGTATCGACGATGACGAGATCGAGTTGGTAGCCGGGGTGCCGGCCACTTCGCCAGTAAGGACGGCGCTGGACCTCGGGTGTTGGTACCCGATGAGCAAGGCCGTGGCGGGTATCGACGCGCTTGCCCGCGCAACGGGAATCGTGGTGGCCAATGTCGAGCTGCTCACTCGCAGATACGCCGGACGTAGAGGCATCAGGCGTGCACGTCGAGCTGCGGATCTGTTCGATGCGGGCGCACAGTCACCCAAGGAGTCCTGGCTGCGCGTCATCCTGATGCAGGCGGGGTTGCCTAGGCCGCAGACCCAAATCCCGGTCTACGACGGCTTCGGTGATGCGTTCGCTTATCTCGACATGGGCTGGCCCGAGCTGAAGGTGGCAGTCGAGTATGACGGCGAACAACACCGCCAAGATCGCATCCGCTACAGCTGGGATGTCAGGCGGCACGAGAGGCTGCAGCGCTGCGGCTGGATCGTCATCCGGGTGCTGGCCGGCGATCGGGAAGCGGACATCCTTCGCCGGGTTCGTGCGGCATTGGGTGCTCGGCGATTGTGCGCCTAGCCGCACATTCGGGCGCGAGTGTGCGGCTAGACGCACGCTCGGCGAGAGGGAGGGGGTGGGGGCTACGCGGGGATTAGCTCCACGCCGCTGAGCACCACGGCGTTGTCCCGGGAAGGTGCGACGACGCTGGCCACCAGCCGGCCGTCTTCTTTCCAAACGGCGACCCGCAGTGTTTCACCGGGATAGGCCACCCCGGCGAACCGGGCGCCGTAGGAGCGGACCGCGGCGGCGTCGGCGTCCAGCAGTGCGTCGACGATGGCTTTGCACGTCATGCCATACGTGCACAGGCCATGCAGGATCGGTCGGGGAAATCCTGCGGCAGCTGCGAATTCGGGATCCGAGTGCAGCGGATTGCGATCCCCGCACAGTCGATACAGCAGCGCCTGCTGCGGCAGGATGGGGATGTCCAACTCGACGTCCGGTGCACGTTCCGGCGCGGCCACCGACGTCGACGGGCCGCGCTCACCGCCGAATCCACCCTCGCCGCGGGCGAAGATAGACCGGCGCTGCGTCCACAGCGGCGCGCCGTCGGTGCCGGTCACCGACGTCTCGAGCACCACCACCGCGGCCTTGCCCTTGTCCCAGATCTCGACGATCCGGCTTGTGGCGCGGGCGCTTCCGGACGGCGGCAGCGGCGCGGGCACCGTCACCTGCTCGGACGCGTGCAGGATCTTGGCCAGGTCGATCTCGACACCGGGCCAGCTGACCTTTGGCGGCTCGATTTCGTTGAACGAGGCGGCGACACAGCCGAATGTGGGGAGCACCTGCGGGCTGTTGTCGACCACGTAGCTGAGCTCACGCGGGTCAATCGGATCCGCGCCCGCTCCCAGCGCCAGGTTGTAGAGCTGCACATTGGTTGCTGTCCACGAGAACTCGACGGTGCCGAACTCCGCACCGAGTGCGACATCCAAATCGATCGGCATCTGTTAAGCCTCCCCGGCGATATGCAGTGCTGCCAAGTATCCGAACGTCATCGCCGGGCCGATGGTACCGCCCGGACCGGGATACGTATGTCCCATCACCGGAGCACTGACATTACCTGCGGCGTAAAGACCTTCGATGATGCTGCCGTCGTCGCGCAGGGCCCGTCCGTGCACATCGGTGCGGATACCGCCCTTGGTGCCCAGGTCGCCCGGCACCAATTTGGCCGCGTAATACGGCGGGTGGCTGATCTCGCCGAGATTGGGGTTGGGCTTGTTGGTCGGATCACCGTAGTAACGGTCGTAGGCGCTCTCTCCGCGGTGGTAGTCCTCGTCGACGCCCGAGCGGGCGAACCCGTTGAATCGTTGCACGGTCGCGACAAACTCGTCGACGGGCAGACCGGCCTTGGAAGCCAATTCTTCCAGCGTGCCGGCTTTGACGATGACGCCGGAGTCTATCCATTTGCTGGGAATGGGTTTTCCCGGTTGCAGGCCGGCAAAGATGTAGCGGTTGCGATACCGCTGGTCGAAAACCAGCCATGCCGGAATGTTCTCGCCCGGGCCGGGTCCTTGCCCGTATTGGCCGCCGTACATGTGATGGCATGCCTCGACGTAGGGCATCGACTCGTTCATGAACCGCTTGCCGGACATGTTGACGATGATCGATCCGGGGGAGTTGCGCTCCGACAAGGCGAACCACGGCGCGCCCACCAGCGGTACCGTCGGGCCCCACCAGGCGTCCTCCATCAATTCCAGTGCGGCACCGAGCTTTTCAGCCGCGAGAATTCCGTCGCCGGTATTGGCCGCCGCACCCACCGTCCACTCGGTGGTAATCGGCGCACGCTGGTATTTGACCCGCATCTGCTCATTGTGCTCGAATCCGCCGCAGGCCAGGATCACCCCGCGCCGGGCCTTGATCAGCTCTCCGTCGTTGACATACACCCCGCGCACGGCGCCGTCTTCGACGTGGAGGTCAGTCAGCGCGGTGTTGAGCCGGACCGGAACGCCGGCCTGCCGCAACCCGATTCGCAACGGTCCGATCAGCGCGCGCCCCATCCCGACCAGGTTCTTGCGGGTCGCCTGTGCCCACATCGTGCGGGCTCCGACCTTCAGGCTACGCAGCACCCCACGGGGATGACGCTTGAGTTGGTTCAGCCGCACGTAATCCTGCTGCATCACAACCACATTGAGCGGCACCTTGCCGTACGGCGGCTCCAGTCCGGGCAGGTCGGGGCCGAGCTTGCGGGCGTCGAACGGCTTGGGCTCGATGGACCGGCCGCCCGGACGACCGCCCGGAGCCTCGGGGTAGTAGTCGGAATAACCCGGCACCCAGCACATCTTCAGCGGCGTGTGCTTGAGAACGAAAGACAGCATTTCGGGTCCGTGCTGCAAATAGGCGTCGATGCGTTCCGGCTCGACGACGCCGCCGATGATTCCGTGCAAGTAGGTGCGGGCCGCTTCCGGGGTATCGGACACCCCGGCCTGCTTGAGGACCTCGTTGTTGGGAATCCACACGCCGCCACCTGAACGCGCGGTCGATCCGCCGTAGTGGGCAGCCTTCTCGATGACTATTGTCGAGAGGCCTCGATGAGCGGCGGCCAGGGCAGCAACCATGCCGGCGGCGCCGCTTCCGACCACGACGACGTCGAACTCCTGAGCTGTCATGTAGAACACGTTATAGAATTGCCGGGGCTGGGCGCTACCGCCCCGGTCACAACGACGAGGGGACTTCGGTCAATGATCCCGGTTGCCACCCGTGACGCGCTGGCCGCCGACCTGGCACAGGCCGAGCGGAGCCGTCAGCCGATCACGCCGTTGACCACTGCGCACCCGGAGATCGACGTCGTCGACGCCTACGAGATACAGCTGATCAACATCCGGCAACGGGTCGCCGAGGGAGCCCGGGTGGTCGGCCACAAGGTCGGGCTGTCGTCGTTGGCGATGCAGCAGATGATGGGGGTCGACGAGCCGGACTACGGCCACCTGCTCGACGAAATGCAAGTGTTCGAGGACACCCCGGTGAAGGCGGCCAATTACCTGTATCCGCGGGTGGAGGTCGAGGTGGGTTTCGTCCTTTCCGACGACCTGCCCGGCGCGCAATGCACCGAAGACGACGTGCTCAAGGCGACGGCAGCGTTCGCCCCGGCCATCGAGCTGATCGACAGCCGCATCACCGACTGGAAGATCGCGCTGTGCGACACCATCGCCGACAACGCGTCCTCGGCGGGGTTTGTCCTGGGTGAAGAACGGGTCGCGCCCACCGACATCGACATCACGAGCATCGACGCGGTGCTGACCCGCAACGGCGAGGTGGTGGCCAAGGGCCGCAGCGACGCGGTATTGGGCAATCCGGTCACCGCGGTGGCATGGCTGGCCCGCAAGGTGGAAAGCTTTGGGGTGCGGCTGCGAAAAGGGGACATCGTCTTACCCGGATCGTGCACCCGGGCCATCGACGCCCGGCCCGGCGACAACTTTGTCGCCGAGTTCGCCGGGCTCGGGTCGGTCCGGTTGTCGTTCGAATAACGAGGAGCAGTCATGGCGTCCAAGGCCTCAGTCGCGATCGTCGGATCGGGCAACATCAGCACCGACCTGATGTACAAGCTGCTGCGCTCGGAATGGCTCGAGCCGCGCTGGATGGTCGGCATCGACCCGGAAAGCGAGGGCCTGGCGAGGGCGCGCAAACTCGGCCTTCAGACCAGCCACGAGGGAGTCGACTGGCTGCTGGCTCAGCCCGAAAAGCCCGACCTGCTCTTCGAGGCGACCAGCGCCTACGTGCACCGGGAAGCCGCCCCGAGGTACGCCGACGCCGGCATCCGGGCGATCGACCTGACGCCGGCCGCCGTCGGGCCTGCGGTCATCCCGCCGGCGAATCTGCGCGAACACCTCGACGCCCCGAACGTCAACATGATCACCTGCGGCGGTCAGGCGACGATCCCGATCGTGTATGCGGTCTCCAGGGTCGTGCAGGTGCCGTACGCCGAAATTGTGGCGTCGGTGGCGTCGGTGTCGGCCGGCCCGGGCACCCGCGCCAACATCGACGAATTCACCAAAACGACCGCTAAGGGTGTGGAAACCATCGGCGGCGCGCATCGCGGCAAAGCGATCATCATCTTGAACCCGGCTGAACCGCCGATGATCATGCGCGACACCATCTTCTGCGCCATTCCCGAGAACGCCGACCGCGATGCGATCGCAAAGTCCATCCACGACGTGGTGGCCGAAGTGCAGACCTACGTGCCCGGTTATCGGCTGCTCAACGAGCCGCAGTTCGACGAGCCGTCGATGAACTCCGGCGGCCAGGCGTTGGTCACCACGTTCATCGAGGTAGAGGGCGCGGGCGATTACCTGCCGCCGTATGCGGGAAATCTCGACATCATGACCGCGTCGGCCACCAAGGTCGGCGAGGAGATCGCCAAGGAAACCCTCAGCGTCGCGGGAGGCGCGCGATGACTCGCGCCCTCGACGATGCAGAGCGCAGCGATGAGGAGGAGCGGCGCAAATGACTACCGATATCTTCTTCAACCCCGTGTGGGACGTGCGCATCACGGACACCTCGCTGCGGGACGGGTCGCACCACAAACGCCACCAATTCACCAAAGACGAAGTGCACGCGATCGTCGCCGCTCTGGACACCGCCGGGGTGCCGGTGATCGAAGTGACCCACGGCGACGGCCTGGGCGGGTCGAGCTTCAACTACGGCTTCTCCAAGACACCCGAGCAAGAGCTGATCAAGCTGGCCGCCGACACCGCGAAAGAGGCCAAGATCGCGTTCTTGATGCTGCCGGGCGTGGGCACCAAAGAAGACATCAAAGAGGCTCAGAACAACGGCGGCTCGATCTGCCGGATCGCCACCCACTGCACCGAGGCCGACGTGTCGATTCAGCACTTCGGGTTGGCCCGCGAGCTGGGGCTGGAAACCGTCGGCTTTCTGATGATGGCGCACACCATTCCGCCGGAGAAGCTGGCCGCCCAGGCCCGCATCATGGCCGACGCCGGCTGCCAATGTGTCTACGTGGTCGACTCCGCCGGCGCCCTGGTGTTGGAAGGCGTGCGTGACCGGGTGGCCGCGTTGGTCGCCGAGCTCGGCGACGACGCCCAGGTCGGGTTCCACGGCCACGAGAACCTCGGTCTGGGGGTAGCCAACTCGGTGGAGGCGGTTCGTGCCGGGGCCAAACAGATCGACGGCAGTTGCCGACGGTTCGGCGCCGGCGCGGGCAACGCGCCGGTGGAAGCCCTCATCGGGGTCTTCGACAAGATCGGCGTCAAGACGGGCATCGACTTCTTCGACATCGCCGACGCGGCCGAGGACGTCGTTGCCCCGGCCATGCCCGCGGAATGCCTGCTGGACCGCAACGCGCTGATCATGGGGTACTCCGGGGTGTACTCCAGCTTCCTCAAGCACGCGGTCCGTCAGTCCGAGCGCTACGGAGTGCCGGCGCATGTGCTGTTGCACCGTGCCGGCCAGCGCAAGCTCATCGGCGGCCAGGAAGATCAACTCATCGACATCGCGCTGGAGATCAAGCGGGAGCAGGAAAGCGGCGCACAGGCCACACAAAGGTAGCGCGAGTAGCCTGGCGCGCATGAGCACATCCACGACAATCGGCAGGCTCGGCCGCGTGCTTGCCGGCGGGCTACTCTCCGCGACCGCCGCGACGGTGATCGCGCTGCCGTTAGCCGGCCCGGCGATCGCTCAATGCGAGCAGGACGTCGGTAGTTCCATCGACGCGTACCTGCAGCGCCACCCCGACCTCCACCAGCAGTTGCAGGCCAAGTCACGGGGCGAGGGTGGTAACGGCAGCGTCATCGACTACCTGAACCGGCATCCCGACGTACGCCAGCATCTGATCGAGCTGTCCCACACGTGCGTTCCGTAGTGAGTCAGTCTCGTCTTTAAACGTCTTTGAACGCGGCGGCAGACGGGCGCCCACGTTCGCCCATTGACGAAAATTAGAACACGTTCTAGCGTCGAGGCGTGGTCTCTCCACTCTTTTCCGAGCCGCTAGCGTCCGCGATCGCCGAAGCCGAGGAACTCGTCACCTCGGCGCCGCACATCGAAACCGAAGCCGACCTGCTCGAGGGGTTGCAGTACCTGGCGGGCTGCGTTGCCGCATGCATCCATCTGGCATTCGACTACGAGCGTGACCATCCGTTTTTGCTGTCGGGCACCGGCCCGTTCACCAAGATGGGCTTGGACAACCCCGACACCTTGTACTTCGGTTGCCGCGTACACGCCAACCACGACTATCTGGTCAGCGGAACCCGCGGGACCACAACCGACCTGAGTTTCCAGCTGCTCGGTGGCGAGTACACCGACGACAACGTGCCGGTCAGCCAGGTGGCCTTCGACGACCGCGAGCTCGACATCGCCGAGGACGGCAGCTTCGAATGGCGGGTGCGGCCGACCGGGCCCGGACAGCTGGTGATCCGCGAGGTCTACGGCGACTGGTCACAGCGACGCGGCACGGTGACGATTTCCCGGCTGGACACCGCGGGCACCGCGCCGCCGCCGCTGACCCGCGCGACGATCGAAAAGCGTTACGCCGTGGCGGCAAGCCAACTCGTCAGCCGGGTGAAGACCTGGCTGCAATTCCCGCAATGGTTCTACCTGAACATTCCGGTCAACACGATGGTGCCGCCGCGGCTGACGCCCGGAGGTTTGTCGACCCAGTACTCGTCGGCGGGACATTTCGACCTGCGGCCGGACCAGGCGCTGGTCATCACGCTACCGGTCACCGACGCGCCGTATCTCGGCTTTCAGCTGGGCAGCATGTGGTACATCTCGCTGGACTACATCAATCACCAAACTTCGCTGAATGCCACTCAGGCGCAAGCGGATCCGGACGACAAGATTCGCATCGTGGTGGCTGACCAGAACCCGGGCGTCACCAACTGGGTGGAAACGCTCGGGCATCGGCGCGGCTTTCTGCAGTTCCGCTGGCAGCGGGTATCGCGTGAGCTCACCGAGGCTGACGGGCCGACCGTCGAGCTCGTCGACTTCGACGCAGTCCCTTCGGTACTGCCGTATTACGAACACAACAAGATTTCCGACGAGGGCTGGCGTGCGCGAATTGCGCAGCGCCAACAGCAAATTGCGGCGAGGATGCTGGGATGACGATGATGCTCGACGGCAAGGTAGTGGTGATCAGCGGGGTGGGGCCGGGTCTGGGCACCACTCTGGCGCATCGGTGTACTCAAGAGGGTGCCGACCTGGTGCTGGCGGCACGCACCGCCGAACGTCTCGACAATGTCGCCAAACAGGTTGCCGACGCCGGCGGGCGTGCGGTGACCGTGCCCACCGACATCACCGACGACGATCAGGTGAAAAACCTCGTCGAGGCGACGATGGAGGCCTATGGCAGGGTCGATGCGCTGATCAACAACGCGTTCCGGGTGCCATCGATGAAGCCGTTGGCCGGCACGACATTTCAGCATATCCGCGACGCTATCGAGCTGAGCGCGCTCGGTGCGCTGCGGCTGATCCAGGGCTTTACGCCCGCGCTGGCCGAATCGCACGGCGCAGTGGTCAACGTCAACTCGATGGTGATCCGGCACTCGCAGGCGAAATACGGCGCCTACAAGATGGCCAAGTCGGCGCTGCTTGCCATGTCGCAGTCACTTGCCACCGAGCTCGGTGAGCAAGGTATCCGCGTCAATTCCGTTGCACCCGGGTATATCTGGGGTGAGACGTTGCAGAGCTACTTCAACCATCAGGCGGGCAAGTACGGCACCACCGCCGAGCAGATCTATCAGGCCACCGCGGCGAACTCTGACCTCAAGCGGCTACCCACCGAGGACGAGGTGGCGTCGGCAATCCTTTTCATGGCAAGTGATCTGTCCAGCGGCATCACCGGCCAGACGCTCGATGTCAACTGCGGCGAATACCACACGTAATGACCGAACGCACGGACATCGCGACCGTCGACGAGCTGCACGCGTCGGCCACCAAGCTGACCGGGCTCGATGACTTCGGCGCCGACGACGACAACTACCGCGAAGCGCTGAGCGTGCTGCTGGAGTCTTACCGGCAAGAAGCCGGACTCACCGTGTTGGGCAGCAAGATGAACCGCTTCTTTCTGCGCGGCGCCTTGGTGGCCAGGCTGCTGTCCGAAGCCGCGTGGAAGCAACACCCGCAACATGCCGACGTGGTTATCGAGCAGCCCATCTTCGTCACCGGGCTGGTGCGCACCGGGACCACCGCCTTGCACCGACTGCTGGGCGCCGATCCCGCCCACCAGGGTCTGCACATGTGGCTGGCCGAGTTCCCGCAGCCGCGTCCGCCGCGCGACACCTGGGAATCCAATCCGCTGTATCGCCAACTCGACGCCCAATTCAACCGGCATCACGCGGAAAACCCGGGCTACACCGGTCTGCATTTCATGGCCGCATACGAGCTGGAGGAATGCTGGCAGCTGCTGCGGCAGTCGTTGCACTCGGTGTCCTATGAGACCCTGGCGCACCTGCCCACGTATTCGAAATGGCTGTCGCAGCAGGACTGGACGCCGGCATATCGGCGACACCGCAAGAACCTTCAGCTGATCGGACTCAACGACGCCGACAAACGGTGGGTACTGAAGAATCCCAGCCATCTGTTTGCGCTGGACGCGCTGATGGCGACCTACCCCGACGCACTCGTCATCCAGACACATCGGCCGGTCGAGACGATCATGGCCTCGATGTGTTCGCTGGCTCAGCACACCACCGAGGGATGGTCGACGACGTTCGTCGGCGCCCAAATCGGCGCCGACACAATGGAAACCTGGGCGCGCGGTCTGGAGAGATTCAACACCGCACGCGCCAAATACGACCCGGCCCAGTTCTACGACGTCGACTATCGCGACTTCATCGCCGATCCGCTTGGCACGGTGGCCGATATCTACCGTCACTTCGATATCCCGCTGACCGACGAGGCCCGGCAGGCCATGGAAAAGAGCCACGCCGAAAGCCAATCCGGCGAGCGCGCGCCCAGGCACACGTATTCGCTGGCCGATTACGGATTGACCGCCGAGCAGGTCAAGGAACGTTTCGCCGGTCTGTGACGGCTACTCAGCCGTCGCCGGGTGCCGGGGCGGTGGATGCTTGGTCCAAAACCCCTTCGGCGAGGGCATGTTTGATGCTGTCGGTCAATTTCGGGCATGATTTGGCGCGGGCGCTGTCGACACCGGACGCTCGGAGCTCGGCGAAATAGGCGCAGCGCTGTGAGGCGCCGGTGTTCCACTGCACTGCGGTGTGGCCCGGCCCCAGGCTCTTGACCTGGACGGTGACATGGCAGAACCGACAGTCCACCGGTTGCAGCCCCGACGTCAGGTAGCGTTCGCGGTCGGCTTCGGTGGCCCTGCGAACCGCCGCGGCGCGGTCCGGATCCGTCGTGAAAGACGGTGCCTTGGACCACGATCCGCTGCTTTGATCCGCCGCGGGCGAATGTGAATCGTCGTGGTCGCCGAGCAACGCCAACATTGACCGAGCCAGCCGGTCGACGTCGGGCGGCTGCTCATGTGGGCTCATGTCGCCGGCTGCTCCGCCTTCTCGCCGGCTTGCCGCTTGAGGTTTTCCTCGACTTCGCGGTGCCACTTCTCGTTGGCGACGGTGGTGTCCACCTCGATCTCGAAGCGGTCGGTCATATCCGGGGTGACGTCGGCGACGTCGACATAGAACTGCTGATACCAACGCCGCATCTGATAGACCGCGCCGTCCTCTTCCACAAGCAGCGGGTTGTCGATGCGGGTCTTGTGCTTCCAGATCTCGACGTCCTGCAGGAAGCCCTTACTGACGCCTTCGGTGAAGGTATTGGCCAGCTTCTCGGTCATCTCCTCATCCAAGCCCTTGGGCTTTTCGACGATGACGCCCCACTGCAACACGAACGAGTCCTGGGTCACCGGGTAGTGGCAATTGATCAAGATGGACTCGGCCTTGTAGTCGCCGTAGGTGTTGTGCAGCCAGTTGATCATGAACGACGGGCCGAAGTAGGACGCCTCCGAATCCAAGTGGGCTTCGCCGTAGGAGGTGCCCATGTCGGTGACGTCCGGGCGGCCGACGTTGTGCAGGTACTGCGATGCGATGTGACCTTCGAACACGTTCTTGAAGTACGTCGGCAGCCCGAAGTGGATGTAGAAGAAGTGCGCCATGTCGGTGACGTTGTCGATGATGTCGCGGCAGTTGCTGCCCTCGATCAGAATCGAGTTCCACTTCCAGTCGGTCCACTCGTCACTGGCCGCCTCGGGGATCTCCGGGATCCGCACCTCAGGCTGCGGTGGGTTGCCCTCGTGGTCGTGCCACACGAACAGCAGTCCGCCGCGCACGTCGGTGGTCCAGGAGCGGGTGCGGGCCAGTCGCGGGGTGCGCTTGGCATAGGGCACCAGTTTGCACTTGCCGTCGCCGCCCCAGCGCCAATCGTGGAACGGGCAAGCGACCTCGTCGCCCTTGATGGTGCCCTGGGCCAGGTCGCCCCCCATGTGCCGGCAATAGCCGTCCAGGACGTGCAGCTCGCCGCGTGAGTCGGCGAATACCACGAGATGGGTGCCGAACGCGTCGATACCGTGCGGTTTCCCGTCCAAGTAGCTCTTGACCGGGCCAAGGCAGTGCCAGCCGCGGGCATACCTGTCGGGCAGGGTGCCGGTATCGATCTCCCGAATGCCGGCGGTCTCGGTAGCCATGACGCCTCCAACTCCGTGAGCTTCTAACTAGAACACGTTACAGTTTTTGCCGGGGAGCGCGCAACGACGGTGCTCTGGAGGGGTCGTACCCGGCTTGGGGTATATCTGAACGATGCCGCTGTTCTCTTTCGAGGGCCGATCGCCAAAGGTCGACCCCGCCGCCTTCATCGCCCCTACCGCCACTCTGATCGGCGACGTCACAGTCGAAGCGGGGGCGTCGGTGTGGTTCAACGCCGTGCTGCGCGGTGACTACGCTCCGGTCATCGTGCGCGAGGGCGCCAACATCCAGGACGGATCGGTGTTGCACGCGCCGCCGGGCATTCCGGTCGATATCGGCCCCGGGGCAACCGTGGCGCATATGTGCACCATTCACGGTGTTCACGTCGGCGCGGAGGCATTGATCGCCAACCATGCCACCGTCTTGGACGGTGCCGTGATCGGCGCGCGGAGTCTGATCGCCGCCGGGGCGCTGGTGGTCGGCGGGACCAAGATTCCCGACGAGGTCTTGGTGGTCGGAGCGCCGGCCACCATCAAGGGACCGATCGCCGGGACCGGCGCCGAGATGTGGGTGAACGCCAATCCGCAGGCCTACCAGGACCTGGCCCGGCGCTACCTGACCGGGCTCGAGCCGATCTAGCCAGCCTCAGACGAGGCCGAACTGAATCAGCAGAATGAACAGGTCGGCGAGGGGATCTTCGAACGGAATCGAGAACGTACTGTTCAGGAACGGGAACATCTCCGATTGGAAGGTGTTGATCGTCTCTCCGGCCATCCCGATGCCGATGTCCCCGGGCACTCCGAAGTCCGCCAGGTTGTTTTCCGGGTCGTCGCCGGAGGTCAGCACGTCGATGAACAGCGGAGTCGAGAAGACCACCGCGACAAAATTGTCGTCGGGGTCGCCGGCCGAGACGAGCGTGAACAGGCCTAAATCCCTGACGGAGCTGACAAAGTCCGGGTCGTCAACGGCCAACGTCAGCGGCGAGAGGTCGGGCCCGCTGATCAATGCGTCGCTCATGACGGCCGCGCCCACGCCCGCGTTGTCATCACCGGTGTCTGCATCGGCCACGCCGCAGGTCGCCAGCCCGATGAATCCGGCGCCCAACGCAGCGCCGACAGTTATGGCCACCCGGTGCCGAAGGACAGTACTCATGGGAGCTCCTTTCGACGACGTGCGTCATCTACATCACGTCAGGAGCGGGGCGGCGGTTCAACCCCCTGGCGGGTGAATGTGCTCGATCAGGCCCCCCGGGGGCGGCGCGGTGCCGAGCTAGACCGGCCGGGCGGTCGCGCTCGCGCGGTCGACTTCCCAATACGCGCGCAGCGCCGCCAGCTTGCCGTCGTCGTCGGCCTTATAGGTGAACACCCCTTCGGCGGTGACCTGGTAGCCGGCCGTGGTGATCACGATGTTGCCGACGTTGGCTTCCTCGTTGCCGCACTGGAAGGTGTCGTGGAAGTTGAATTCGATTTTGTCGGTCGGGGCGATCGCTTTGTCCCAGAACGCTGAAATCGCGTCGCGGCCGCGGTGGCCTTTGCCCTCCGGATCAAAATGCGACGGTCCGATGGGATCTTCGACGATGGCGTCGTCGGCGAATACTGCCAGCCAGGCGTCTTTGTCGCGGGCGATGACGGCCTCACGGGAGCGTTTGCCGGCCAAGTGTGCGGGTGAGTTGTTCATGGTTTGTTCAGCGGTCCTGCCATCCCGAATGGATATAGGTGTCGGCGAAACGCTTCAGCGAGTCCTTTTTCTCCTCCAGCGGCGCGTCGAAGCCCAGCCCGTCAAACACCCACGGGATGACGATGTTGTCGGTCACCCCGATCTCGGCGAGTTCGCGGTGGCCGTCGACGCCGAACTTGTCGATGCACACCGCCTGGATTTCGAACGGCTGATCGGCCCGCCCGTATTCGGCGCGCAACGCGCTGAGTTTGCCGATGGTTTCGGCGAGCTGTCCGGCGGTCATCATCGCGCTGGTCCAGCCGTCGCTGATGCGGGCGGCCCGCCGCAATGCGACGTCGGTGTGGCCGCCGACGTAAATCGGTACGGGTTGGCTGGGGGCCGGGCTCATCTGCAGTCGGCCGAAATCGTAGAACTCGCCGTGGAATTCGACCATGCCGCCTGCGAGCACCAGTTTGATGACCTCGATCATCTCGTCGACCCGCGCGCCTCGGCGCCGGTACGGCATCCCACACCACTCGAATTCTTCTGGTGCCCAGCCGATTCCGACACCGAAGCCGAACCTGTTGTTGGTCAGGTTGGCCACCGAGCCGACCTGGCGCGCCAGCAGCAGTGGGTGGCGGGAGCCGAGTTTCATCACGTTGGTGTAGAACCGCAGTGTCGAGGTGACCGCGCCCATCGCGGCGGCGGCGATCAGCGGATCAACCCACGGCGTGTTCTCGTCCCACATCCGCGACCCGTCCGGGGTGTAGGGATAGTCGGCCGCGGCTTTCTCCATATAAAACAGTGAGTCGGGCAGCGCGATCGCGTCGAACCCCACTTCTTCGGCGGTCTTGGCCAGCTCGATCAGCTGATCGATCGGGCCCATCGCGATGCTGCAGGTGTACTTCATCACTTGGCCTATCACTTGGCCCCGGGTTTGTCGGCGCCGACCACCCACATCGAGTAGTACTGGGAGCCGCCGCCGTAGGCGTGACCCAAAGCTTTACGCGCCCCCGGAACCTGGTGGTCGCCCGCCTTGCCCATCACCTGGATGGCCGCTTCGGCGAAGCGGATCAGCCCGGACGCGCCGATCGGATTCGACGACAGCACACCACCAGAGGCGTTGACCGGGATCCGGCCGCCGATCGCGGTTTCACCGGCCTCGGTGAGTTTCCAGCCCTCACCCTCGGGTGCGAATCCGAGGTTCTCCAGCCACATCGGTTCGAACCATGAGAACGGCACGTAGATCTCGGCGGCGTCGATCTCGTCGATCGGGCTGCTGATGCCGGCTGCCTTCCACAGTGCCTTGGCGGCGTCACGGCCGGCCTGCGGGTTGACCTGGTCGCGGCCGGCGTAGGCCAGCGGTTCGGTGCGCAGCGCGGTGGCGTGGATCCAGGCAACCGGATGACCTTCGGCGACCCGCCCGTCGGCGAGATCCTCGTTGCCGATCACCACCGCGCAGGCGCCGTCGGACGACGGGCAGGTCTCGTCGAAGCGAATGGGATCCCACAGCATCTGCGACGACATCACTTTCTCCAGCGTGATGTCCGGTTGATGCAGGTGCGCCAACGGGTTCTTGGCGCCGTTGCGCCTGTCCTTGACAGCCACCATGGCACCGATGTGTGTCGGCGCGCCCGATCGGCGGATGTAGGCGCGCACGTGCGGAGCGAAATAGCCACCGGCACCCGCACCCACAGGCTTGGTAAACGGCACCGGAATACTCAACGCCCACATGGCATTCGACTCGGACTGCTTCTCCCACGCCATCGCCAGCACGCGGCGGTAGCGGCCCGACTGCACCAAGCTCGCTGCCACCACGGCGGTCGACCCGCCCACCGAGCCCGCGGTGTGCACCCGGATCAGCGGCTTGCCGGTGGCGCCGACGGCGTCGGCCATGAACAGCTCCGGCATCATCACGCCCTCGAAGAAGTCGGGGGCTTTTCCGACGACGACAGCGTCGATGTCGTCCATGGTCGATCCGGAGTCGGACAATGCCTTGTCGATCGCCTCGCGGACCAGGCCGTTCATCGAGACGTCGTGGCGCTTGGAGACGTACTTCGTCTGGCCGGTGCCGAGCACCGCAGCAAGTCGTTTAGTCATTTGGCGCCACTCCTCCTCATCGCTTCGCTCTGCTTCGTCGCCGGCGCACCGCCACGATTATTTTCCTTCCAGCACGGCGACGAGATTCTGTTGCAACACCGGGCCGCTGGTCGCGTGCGCGAGAACCCGGCCTGCCGAGCCAGAGAAAATATGTTGTGCCGCAAAGCCGATGCGCTCCAACCCGGCCGAGAACATCGGGTTGGCCGCCAGTGCGCCGCCCGACGGGTTGACCTTCGTCGACGACGGCAGGCCGATAGCCTCGGTCAGGATCAGCTGCTGATGGGTGAACGGCGCATGAATCTCGGCCACCTCGATCGAGCTGGTGTCGCCGGCCGTCGCGGCCTTGGCGGATGCCTGCGTCGACGCAGACGCGGTCAGGTCACGGGCGCCCAACACCGGAGTCTCGATACGGTGCTCGATCCCGGTGATCCACGCGGGATTCTCCCGCAGCTCGCGGGCCCTCTCGCCGGCGGCCAGCACGATCGCCGACGCACCGTCGGTGATCGGCGCAATGTCGTGGCGGCGAAGGGGATCGGCGAAGAACGGCCGGGCCAGCAGCTCGTCGATGCTCTTCGCGGGCTTTTCCGAATCGGTGCGCCCGGCGGCGGCGAACGAGTCCAGCGCCACCTGCGCCATCTGCTCGGCCGTCCACTTGCCGGCGTCCAGGCCCAACCGGGCCTGCAACCCCGCCAGTGAAATCGAGTCCGGCCACAGCGGCGCAACCGAATACGGATCGGTCTGCAGCGCGAGCACCCTGCGCAGGGTGCCGGCCGAAGACTTGCCGAAGCCGTAGACAAGTGCGGTGTCGACCTCACCGGTCAACAGCTTGATGTAGGCCTCGTAAAGTGCCCACGCGCCGTCCATCTCGACATGCGACTCGTTGATCGGCGGCACTGCGCCGATCGAGTCGATCGCGGAGATGAACGAGAACGCCCTGCCGGCAAGATAATCCGACGAACCCGAGCACCAGAAGCCGATGTCGGTCTGCTCGAGCCCGAGTTCGTCGTAAAGCGCATGGAAGCACGGCATCAACATCTCGACGCCGTTGGTGGTGCCGTCGGTGCGGCGCACATGCGGCGCATGGGCGAATCCGACGACAGCTACCTCGCGTTCGGTCATCTTGAGTTCCTCACAGGTGGTGCTTGTAGGTGTCGTAATCGGCGTCGGGTTCGCCGGTCGGCTTGAAGTATTCGATGTTGTCGATGCCCAGACCCCGTTGGTCGCGGGGCTTCCACACCGCCTGCACCCGCATGCCCATCCGCACCTCGGAGGCGTCGATCTCGGAAATCAGGTGCAGGAACGGGATATCGGCGCCGTCGAGGAGGACGTACGCGGCGACGTACGGCGGTTTGATGCGCTGTCCGGCGAACGGAATGTTGATGATTGCGAACGTCGTCACCGTCCCCTTGTCGGGCAGCTCGACGAAGTTGTCGAGTTCCAGGCCCGTTGCCGGATCCGCTTCCCTGGGCGGGAAATACACCTTTCCGTCCTTGCCGGTGCGGGCGCCGAGCAACTTGCCCTCCTCGAGAGCCCGCAAGAACACGGTCTCGGGCAGTGACGCGGTGTGCTGGATTTCGACGCTGATCGGCGTCTCCTGGATGGTCACCGGGTCGCGGTCGTCGGTCGTTTCCTCGACGGGCTCGGCCTGCTCTCCGAGCGCGAAGTAGGCGATATCGGTGATCGCTCCAGCCGGCTCGTCGACCCAGTGGGCGTGCACGCGCGCACCGGTGCTGATCGCGTCGGATGATCCGACGTCGACGGCGTGCAGCAGCGGAATGTCGGCGCCGTCGAGCTTGATCAGCGCCCAGGCAAATGGCCGATCGAGCGGCTGCCCTTCCAGCGGCTCGGGCTGCCAGCTCCACGACAGCACGGTCCCGACACTTGCCACCGGTACGATCTCGGTCAATCGTTCATAGGTCACCGGGTCGAACTCGGCGGGCGGGACGTAAACCCGGCCATCGGAGCCCCGGACACCGACGATGCGTCGCTCACGCAGGGCGGTGAAGAACTGGCTGAGGATAGGTCCGACTGAACGGGTGTAGTTGAACGACAGTTTCAGAGGTGCCGAAAGAGGTCGCTGATCGGTATCGATCTGCACCGGGCTGCTTTGGCTGGTGGTCACAGCATCGAGTAGAACAGGTTCTAAGAATGGTTTCAAGATACGGTCGGGACCAGCAAGAAAGGCGGCTCGCATGAAGCTCGGACTCCAGCTGGGATATTGGGGCGCTGCGCCGCCGGAGAACGCCGGTGAACTGGTGGCCGCGGCCGAGGAGGCCGGCTTCGACGCGGTGTTCACCGCTGAAGCGTGGGGATCGGACGCCTACACGCCGCTGGCCTGGTGGGGATCGTCGACGCAGCGGGTGCGGCTGGGCACCTCGGTTGTGCAGCTCTCGGCGCGCACCCCGACTGCCTGCGCGATGGCCGCGCTGACGCTTGACCATCTCTGCGGTGGCCGGCACATGCTGGGCCTGGGCGTATCGGGTCCGCAGGTCGTCGAGGGCTGGTACGGCCAACCGTTTCCCAAGCCGTTGGCCCGCACCCGCGAATACATCGACATCGTTCGCCAGGTCTGGGCCCGCGAGAAGCCGGTGACCAGCGAGGGCCCGCACTACCCACTGCCGCTGACCGGCGCTGCGACAACGGGTTTGGGCAAAGCGCTCAAGCCCATCACCCACCCGCTGCGCTCTGACATCCCGATTCTGCTGGGCGCGGAGGGGCCCAAGAACGTCGCGTTGGCTGCCGAGATTTGTGACGGCTGGCTGCCGATCTTCTACACGCCGCGGCTGGCCGACACCTACAACGAGTGGCTCGATGAGGGGTTCGCCCGGCCGGGCGCGCGGCGCAGCCGTCAGGACTTCGAGATCTGTGCGACGGCCAACATCGTGATCACCGACGACCGCAGCGCCGCATTCGCGGCCATGAAGCCCTACATAGCGCTCTACATGGGCGGCATGGGCGCCGAGGACACCAACTTCCACGCCGACGTCTACCGCCGGATGGGCTACGCCGAGGTGGTCGACGACGTGACCAAGCTCTTTCGCAGCAACCAGAAGGACAAAGCCGCGGAGATCATCCCCGACGAGGTCATCAACGACGCCGCGATCGTGGGCGACGTCGACTACGTGCGTAAGCAGATCAAGGTCTGGGAGGCCGCCGGCGTCACGATGATGGTGGTCTCCGCGCGCAGCCCAGAGCAGGTCCGTGAGCTCGCGGGGTTGATCTAGCGGGGGTGTAGCGGGGTATTGCCGGACGGATAGAACACGTTCTAGATTGACCGGATGACAGCCTCGCAGTACACCATCGCGGGCACCGTGCTGACCATGCCGGTGCAGGTTCGCAAAGCGACCCAGCACATGGCCATGTTCTCGGTGGACGCCGACGCCGCCCAACGCATGATCGACTACAGCGGCCTGCAGGTGGCCCGCGTTCTGCCCGGCCGGGCTGTGGTGTCGCTGATACTTGCCCACTTCATCGACTGCGACCTCGGCACCTACCACGAGCTGAGCACCGTGGTGCAGGTCAACCCGCCCGGCTCCAACGCATCTGGTCTTCGCGCCCTGCAGTCCGCCTTTGTCCATCACATGCTGGTCGACCAGGCCTTCACCCTCGAGGCGGGACGAACGATTTGGGGTTTCCCGAAGGTGATGGCTGAGTTCAATATTCGAGAGGCGGGTCGCTTCGGCTTCGATGTGCACGCCGACGGTCAGCTGCTGGTCGACATGGAGTTTCGCCGCGGCCTGCCGGTTCCGTCGCTGCTGACCTCCCGCGAGCAGCAGCTGCGCTCGTATGCCCACCGTGATGGTCACACGCTGGACACGGCGTTCACGATGTCTACCGCGGGTTCGCGCTATCGGCCCGGCGGTGTGCGGCTGCGACTCGGTGATCACCCTTATGCCAAGGAGCTGGCGGCGCTCGGCTTGCCCAAGCGGGCGATGCTGTCGAGTTCTGCGGTCAACGCGCAGATGTCATTCGGCGACGCGCAGGAGATCTCATGACGTCGACCATCCCCGAGACGATCGTCAACATCGATTTGACCGACGGCACCTTCTACGCTGACGGCCCGCGTGCTCGCGCGGCGTATCGCTGGATGCGCGCCAACCAACCGGTGTTTCGGGACCGCAATGGTCTGGCCGCCGCGGCGACTTACCAGGCCATCATCGACGCCGAGCGTAATCCGGAGCTGTTTTCGTCCACCGGCGGGATTCGTCCCGATCAGCCCGGCATGCCGTACATGATCGACATGGACGATCCCGCGCATCTGGTGCGGCGCAAGCTCGTCAATGCCGGGTTTACCCGCAAGCGGGTCCGTGAGCGGGAGCCGTCGATCGCGCGACTGTGCGACACGCTGATCGACGCGGTCTGTGAGCGCGGCGAGTGCGACTTCGTCCGGGACATCGCCGCGCCGCTGCCGATGGCGGTGATCGGCGACATGCTGGGCGTGCTGCCCGAAGACCGCGCGATGCTGCTCAAGTGGTCCGACGACCTGGTGACCGGGCTGAGCTCACACCTGGAACCGACGTCGGCCGAATTCCAGGCGGTGATGGACGCGTTCGCCGCCTACACCGAGTTCACCATGGGAATCATCACCAAGCGTCGCGCCGAGCCCACCGACGACCTGTTTTCGATACTGGTCAACGCCGAAGTCGAGGGTCAGCGGATGTCGGATGACGAGATCGTCTTCGAGACGCTGCTGATCCTGATCGGCGGCGACGAGACCACCCGTCACACGCTGTCCGGTGGCACCGAGCAGCTGCTGCGCAATCGCGACCAGTGGGATCAGCTGGTGGCCGACCCGTCGCTGTTACCGGGCGCCATCGAGGAGATGCTGCGATGGACGTCGCCGGTGAAGAACATGTGCCGCACCTTGACCGCCGACACCGAATTTCACGGCACCAAGCTTCGCCAGGGCGAGAAGATGATGCTGCTGTTCGAGTCGGCGAACTTCGACGAGTCGGTGTTCGACAACCCTGAGCAGTTCGACATACGTCGAGACCCCAACAGCCACTTGGCTTTCGGCTTCGGAACGCACTTTTGTCTGGGCAACCAGCTGGCGCGTCTGGAACTTTCGCTGATGACGTCGCGGGTTTTGGCGCGGCTACCGGATCTGCGGCTGGCCTCCGAGGGCGCGTTGCCGTTGCGGCCGGCGAACTTCGTCAGCGGCCTGGAGTCGATGCCGGTGGTCTTCACGCCCACGGCTCCGGTGGGCCGAGCGTGAAACCAGCCGCACGCTCGCGTTCGAGCGTGCGGCCTGCCGCACGCTCGGCGGGATGCGGGGCCGTCAGCGGCCGCGGAAAACCGGTGTGCGCTTCTCCTTGAAGGCCAGCGGGCCTTCCTTGGCGTCCTCGGAGAGGAACACCTTGATGCCGAGCTGGGTGTCGACCTTGAACGCCTCGTTCTCGGGCATGCCCTCGGTGTCGCGGATCGCCCGCAGAATCGCCTGCACCGCCAGCGGGCCGTTGTTCGAGATGACCTCCGCGATCTCCAGCGCTTTGGTCAGTGCCTGCCCGTCGGGAACGACGTAGCCGATCAGGCCGATCTCTTTGGCCTCGGCCGCGGTGATGTGCCGGCCGGTCAGCAACAGGTCGCAGGCCACCGTGTACGGGATCTGGCGCACCAGCCGCACCGCCGAACCGCCCATCGGGTACAGGCTCCAGCGGGCCTCCGAGATGCCGAACTTGGCGCTCTGGCCGGCCACCCGGATGTCGGTGCCCTGCAGGATCTCGGTGCCGCCGGCGATGGCCGGGCCCTCCACGGCGGCGATCAGCGGCTTGGTCAACCGCCGGCCCTTGAGCAGGGCATCGATGCGCGACGGGTCATAGCTGCCGTCCTTGAACGACTCACCCGGCGGCTTGGCGGTGGCCGCCTTGAGGTCCATGCCCGAGCAGAAGTAGCCGCCGGCGCCGGTCAGAATGCAGCACCGGATGTCGGGATCGTTGTCGACGCGGTCCCAGGCCTCGACCATGATTTGCATCATTTCCCCGCTCAGTGCGTTGCGGGCGGCCGGACGGTTCAATGTGACGATGAGGGTGTGTCCGCGCTGCTCAACAAGGGCGTCGGCTTCTTTTTCCGATTCGCTCACCGGTGTCCGCCTTCCTGACTGTCGGGCCCGAACTTGTCAAGAAATGTAACACGTTCTAATTTGGGTCCGTGGCCCTGAATATCGCCGACCTAGCTGAGCATGCCATCGATGCCGTGCCGGACCGCGTCGCCCTGATCTGCGGGGACGACCAGCTCACGTACGCGCAACTGGAAGACAAGGCCAACCGCCTTGCGCACTACCTGATCGACCAGGGCGTCAAGAAGGACGACAAGGTCGGCCTGTACTGCCGCAACCGCAACGAGATCGTCATCGCGATGCTCGGCATCGTCAAGGCGGGCGCCATCTTGGTCAACGTCAACTACCGCTACGTCGAGAGCGAACTGCGCTACCTGTTCGACAACTCCGACATGGTCGCGCTGGTGCACGAACGTCAGTACGCCGACCGTGTGGCCAACGTGTTGCCCGATACTCCCGACGTCAAGACGATCCTGGTGGTCGAGGACGGCTCGGATGCCGACTACCAACGTTACGGCGGCGTCGAGTTCTACTCCGCGCTGGAACAGGCGTCCCCGGAACGCGATTTCGGTGAACGCAGCGCCGACGACATCTACCTGCTCTACACCGGCGGCACCACCGGTTTCCCGAAGGGTGTGATGTGGCGTCACGAGGACATCTACCGGGTGCTGTTCGGCGGAACTGACTTCGCGACAGGCGAATTCGTCAAGGACGAGTACGACTTGGCGAAAGCCGCCGCCGCCAATCCGCCGATGGTCCGCTACCCGATCCCGCCGATGATCCACGGCGCCACCCAGTCGGCCACCTGGATGTCGCTGTTCTCGGGTCAAACCACCGTGCTGGCACCGGAATTCAACGCCGAAGAGGTGTGGCGCACGGTCCACAAGCACAAGGTGAACCTGCTGTTCTTCACCGGTGATGCGATGGCCCGGCCGCTGCTCGACGCGCTGCAGAAGAACAACGATTACGACCTGTCGTCGCTGTTCCTGCTGGCCAGCACCGCGGCGTTGTTCTCGCCGAGCATCAAAGAGAAGCTGCTCGAACTGCTGCCCAACCGGGTCATCACGGACTCCATCGGATCGTCGGAGACCGGCTTCGGCGGCACCAGCATCGTTGCCAAGGACGCTCCGCACACCGGGGGCCCGCGAGTGACCATCGACCATCGCACCGTCGTTCTCGACGAGGACGGCAACGAGGTCAAGCCCGGTTCGGGTGTGCGCGGTCTGATTGCCAAGAAGGGCAACATCCCGATCGGCTACTACAAGGACGAGAAGAAGACTGCCGAGACTTTCCGCACCATCAACGGTGTCCGCTACGCCATCCCCGGCGACTACGCCCAAGTCGAAGCCGACGGCACGGTGACCATGCTGGGCCGCGGTTCGGTGTCGATCAACAGCGGCGGGGAAAAGATCTATCCCGAAGAGGTCGAGGGCGCGCTCAAGGCGCACGCCGATGTCTTCGACGCGCTGGTTGTCGGAGTGCCTGACGAGCGGTACGGCCAGTGTGTGGCCGCCGTGGTGCAGCCGCGGCCGGGAACACGTCCTACGCTTGCCGAGCTCGACCGGTTCGTGCGCAGTGAGATCGCGGGATACAAAGTGCCCCGGGCGCTTTGGTATGTCGACGAGGTCAAGCGCTCACCGGCCGGAAAACCCGACTATCGGTGGGCCAAGGAGCAGACCGAGGCCCGGCCGGCCGACGACAGGCACGCCAACCACGTCAGGGCAGTTTGATCGCCGACACGTACATCTCCACCATCGGCCGGTAGAGATCGACGTCATCGAGCTGACTGCCCAGCACAACGGAATCACTGGTGGCGACGAGCACTTGAGCGAAAGTCAATGGGGGGATCAGCAAGGCTCCGCCGAGCCGGTCGATGCCCTCGACGATGAATTTACTCAGCGCCTCGACGACCTCTGATCTCTTGGCGGCCACCCGCTGCCGGGCGTCGGGGTTGCGGAGTAGGTAAAGGGTGAACTCGTGTCCCAGCGCGGCGTGCTCGGCGCCGCGATCCCGGCTCAGTTGGCGCCAGCGCTCGGCTATCTCGTCGAGCTCTCGCGCCCCGATCTGTTTAGCGCTCGACATCACCTCGGCGAAATTGTCGAAGTAACGGCGCCAATATCGGTCACTCACCGCCAAGAAAAGGTCCTCTTTGGTGGCGAAGTGCTTGTAGATAGCGCCCTTCGTATATCCGGCGGCGTAAGCGATGTCGTCGAGAGTCGCTGTAGTAAAGCCCTTTTCGGCGAACACGTCCTCTGCGGCATCAAGCAGAAGTGAACGGGTGTGCTCGAGGCGTCGCTCGCGCGTCCAACGCTCCACCATGCCGACAAGTCTTCCACAGAATCTGAGAAACCTGTTGGTTACGCAGATACTCATTGGTATATTGCCGCGTCATGAGCGATCTGTCGAGCAGGAACAAGGCCGTGTCGGTGACCGAGCCCCCGGGTGAAACCACCGACCTGGGTGGGCAGGTTCGTCCGGTCAAGATCTGGGCGACGGTAGGCGGCGCCCTATTGGCGCTTCAGCTGTACGTGTGGATGCGCTGGATCACCGGACCCTATTTCGAAAGGGTGCCCAGCGGACCGAGTGAACCGCCGATGTACATGAAAGTGCCGCTCGTGGCGAACGCCGTCGTTCTTTGGGTCGGCCTGCCGTTCGCCATTTGGTGGTTCTTCATCAGGCCTTGGCGGCGCGAGCGGCGAATCACGTTGGACGGCATGCTTGTTCTGTCGATGGGGCTGATGTTCTTCCAAGATCCGCTACTCAACTACTTCAACACCTGGTGCACCTACAACACCTGGCTGTTCAACCGGGGCGCTTGGACATCGCACATCCCGGATTGGGTGTCGCCCGAGGCACCAGGTCATCAGGTGGCCGAACCGTTGCTGACAAATGTGCCGGGATACGCCTACGGAGTCCTGCTGATCACCATCGTCGAATGTTGGGTCATGCGAAAGATCAAGGCGCGCTGGCCCAACATCAGCAATCTTCGCCTGATCGCCACTATCTACGGCATCGCATTCCTTTTCGACTTCGTCATGGAAGGCCTAATTCTGCTGCCGATCGGTTTCTACACCTACCCCGGAGCCATCCGGTCCGTGTCAATGAATGCCGGCACCTACTACCAATGGCCCGTTTACGAAGGACTGATGTGGGGCGCAGTGCAGACGGGGCTGTGCTGCTTGCGGTACTTCACCGATGATCGCGGCCGCACGATCGTCGAGCGCGGGCTGAACCACGTTCGAGGCGGGTTCGCGAGGCAGCAGTTCATCCGCTTTTTGGCGATCTTCGCCGGGGTCAGCGCGTGCTTCTTTTTCCTCTACATGGTCCCCGCGCAATGGATCGGCATGCATGCCGACCCGTGGCCGCAAGACCATCAGAAGCGCTCGTATTTCAACGGCGGCATCTGCGGTGACGGGACCGACAAGCCGTGCCCGGATCCCGCCCTGCCATTACCGACTAAACGCTCCGGATACGTCAATGTCGACGGCCAGCTGGTGATGCCCGAGGGCGTTGACGTTCCGCCCGTCGTGCCCTTCCAGCGCGGAAATTGAGACGCTGACCAACAATCAGCCCCCATTCGCGCGGAACGCATCTGAAAGACTGCACCTATGAATGGTGCTCATGCCCTGATCGACTCCCTGGTCGACGGCGGCGTCGACGTGTGCTTCGCCAATCCCGGAACATCCGAGATGCATTTCGTGGCGGCACTGGACGCCGTCCCCGGGATGCGTGGCGTGCTCGCGCTGTTCGAGGGAGTCGCCACCGGTGCGGCGGACGGCTACGCGCGCATCGCCGACCGACCCGCGGCGGTGCTGCTGCACCTCGGCCCGGGGCTGGGCAACGGACTGGCCAACCTGCACAACGCGCGGCGTGCCCGGGTGCCGATGGTGGTGGTCGTCGGCGATCACGCCACCTATCACAAGAAGTACGACGCGCCGCTGGAATCCGACATCGAGGCGGTGGCCGGCAGCGTGTCGGGCTGGTTGCGGCGATCCGACGGCGATATCGCGGCGGACGCCGCCGAGGCCATCGCCGCAAGCCGAAGCGGGGGGCAGGTCGCCACACTGATTCTGCCGGCGGACATTTCGTGGACCGACGGTGCACCGCCCGGCCAATCGGCCCCGGCCGAGCCGACGACCTCGACCGTCGACCCGGATGCGGTCGAGCTGACGGCCAAGCTGCTGCGCTCCGGCGAACCCACGGTGATCCTGGTCGGCGGCGACGCCACCCGGGCCAAGGGGCTGGCAGCGGCCGCCCGGGTCGCAACCGGCTGCGGTGCCCGCACGTTCTGCGAGACATTCCCGGCCCGGCTGGAGCGCGGCGCCGGCCTGCCCGCCGTCGAGCGGCTTGCATACTTCGCCGAGGCGGTCGCCGCGCAGCTGGAAGGCGCCAGACATCTGATCCTGGCCGGGGCGGCGTCGCCGGTCTCGTTTTTCGCCTACCCCGGCAAGCCCAGCGACCTGGTTCCCGACGGCTGCCAGGTACACGTGCTCGCCGGTCACGCCGGTGCGGCCGACGCCCTGTCAGCGCTGGCCGACCTGGCGGCGCCCGATACCGCTGCGCCACTTACCGCGCCGTCACGCCCGCAACTGCCGACCGGTGCGCTGACCGCAGTCTCCGCGGCCGATGTGATCGGTGCGCTGCTGCCGCAACGGGCGATCGTCGTCGACGAGTCCAACACCTCGAGTCTGCCGCTGGCGGCCGCCACCGCCGGCGCGCCGGCACACGATTGGTTGACGTTGACCGGCGGGGCGATCGGCTACGGAATTCCCGCTGCGGTGGGTGCGGCGGTCGCCGCTCCGGATCGACCGGTGCTCTGCCTGGAGTCGGACGGATCGGCGATGTACACCATCTCGGGGCTGTGGACCCAGGCGCGGGAAAGCCTCGATGTCACCACCGTCATCTACAACAACGGCGCCTATGACATCCTGCGCATCGAGCTGCAGCGGGTCGGCGCCCAGGGCGCGCCAGGGCCCAAAGCCCGGCAGCTGCTTGACTTGACCGCTCCGAGACTGGATTTCGTCAAAATCGCCGAGGGAATGGGAGTGCCCGCCCGGCGAGTGAGTACCGCCGAAGAGTTCGCCGACGCGCTGCAGGCGGCTTTCGCCGAGCCCGGACCACATCTCGTTGAAGCGATGGTGCCGTCCCTGCTGGGCTGACGGTCTACTTGATCGGCTCGTCACCAAGTACAGTGGTGCGCAGCATTTCTCGCGGCGAGTCGAGGTCGTAGGGCGCAGCGCGATGCAGCACGCCGCGGTTGTCCCAGATCACGGTGTCGCCGACGGACCAGTGGTGGCGGTAGACCTTGTCGGGGGTGGTGGCGCGGTCGAGCAGCTCGGCGAGCAGCGCGCGGCCCTCGTCGAGGTCCATGCCCACGACGTGGTCGGCCGACGCACCGAGCACCAGCGACTTGCGGCCGTTGGTGTGGGTCCACACCAACGGATGCTCATGGGTGCGCCGTGCCCGCCACCTCGCCACCTGTTCGGGAGAGGGATCGGGTGTGACGCGCCGCTGCGAAGCTTCCAGCGAGTGAACGACTTTCAGCGTCGCATAGCGCCGCTTTTCCTCGTCGCTCAACGCGTCATAGGCGGCATAGGAGTTGGCGAATTCGGTCTCGCCGCCGCGTTCGGCGACGCGCACCGCCGAGAGCACGGTGGCCTTCTGCGGGCACTCGTCGCCGACCGGGGTGCAGCCGTCGATGTGCCAGTCGAAGGTCGCCCGCAGGTACGCGGCCGAGGCATTCTTGGTCACGTCCAGGGTGATCGGGTAGATACCCGCCACCGGATGATGACCGTCGGAAGAGTGGTCCACTTCACCGAGTCGACGGCAAAAGGCCACCTGCGCTTCGGGATCCAGGTGTAGCCCGGGAAAGACGAGTACGCCGTGTTCTTCCAGCGCATCGAGCACCGCCTGGCCGAGCGTGTCGTCGGCGGCCAGCAGATCGGGATCGACACCGTCGACCTCGGCGCCCACCGAGGCGGTGAGCTTGTTGATGGCGAGCAGACTCACGGCACCGGCTCGCTGATTCGCGTCATGACGGCGTCGGCCGCGTCGGTGGGTCTTATCTGGTGCATGACCTCCACCGACATGGCGACCATGATCAGTGAGTAGATGAGGTGCAGCAGATGCAGGGCGTCGTCGGGCAGGTCGTCCAGCGGGAACTTGTCGCAGTACTCGATGGCCTCTTCCAGTCGGGGAAAGAAGGCGTCGTAAAACTCGCGCAGCTGGCTCATGCTGCTGGCCATCCGCCGATCCCAGCGCTCGGCTTCGGTTGGCAGGCACCATGTTTGCGCGAAGGGCTCGAGTTCGGCGAAGGCGCTGGGCAACAGCGGCTCAGACATGTCCGGCTCCTAGCGGTGCGTGTTCGCGCTGGTATTCGGCGACCCAGTCGCCAACCGCCTTGTGCAGATGGCGGACCAGGATCTCCTGGTCGCCCAGCGGGAACTCGTCGACGACGCCGGTTTCCAGCGCGGCCTGGGTGCCGCCCAACATGCCCGCGTCTTGCAGCGCGAATTCCTTCAACACCACCGCGGCGACCTCGTGTTCGATGCGTTCGCGGACGCTGCGCGCCGGGGAGAAGTAGGTATACGCCTCGAACCGGTGGGTGTTGTGTGAGGTCGGCCAGTACCGGTACAGCAGGTACCAACCGCCGTAGATGAGGATCTCGAGGTTGGGGAAGACCTGGAAGTTGCTGATCCCCCAGGGCTCGATGCCACCCGGGTTGAGCCCGGCCGGCAACTCACCCAGATCGGGAGTCCGCCACGGCCCGACAAGCCCGCTGTGCGTCGCCCGTTCGATCGGATACATGTACTGAGGTGCCAGCAACCACCGGCGCGTCCCGGCCGTGCACACCAGGCGATGCGGCCCGTCGATCTGGAAGTGCGCGCACTCGAACCCGGCGTCCGGATCGCGCACCTCGGGCGGGACCTGCTGGGGATGCAGCGAGGGCACGTGGTAATACTCCTGGAACGCGTCGGCGAAAATCTTCCAGTTGCTGTTGTTGTCGGCGACCCACTCGTAGCGCTCGGTGAGCTTGTCGAACGGATAGCCGTCCAACCCGGTGATCATCGGCCCGAGAAACTCCCGGAGGGTTTGGCGCGGTTCGGTGTCGAAGTTGACGAAGATGAAGCCGTTCCAGATGTCGCAGTGCACCGGACGCAGGCTGTAGGAGTCGGTATCGAGATCGAAGAACTCGCCGGGCTGCTGCACGAACGTCAATGCACCGTCCAAGTCGTAGCGCCAGCCGTGATATTTGCAGGTGAACTGTCGGCACACCCCTTTGGTCTCCCGATCCGGAAAGTCGTTCCACACCAGCTTGTTTCCGCGGTGCCGGCAGATATTGTGAAAGGCGCGGACCGTGTCGTCTTTACCTTTGACCACGATGATCGAAGTGCCGGCCGCCGCGATGTCCTTGGTGAAGTAGCTGCCAACACGCGGAACGTCTTCGATGCGGCCGACGTTGAGCCAGGCGCGTTTGAAGATTGCCTCGCGTTCGGCCGCGTAGAACTCCGGTGATGTGGAGTCGCGGAACGACACTGGTCCCGTGCCAAGCTCGGGATAGTGGTCGGTCCAGCTGCCCTCTTCCGGTTTAGGCCATCGCGCCATGCGAACCTCCTCTCACATCACTGCTCCGCCGTTGACGCCGAGCACCTGCCCGGTGATGAAGCCGGCCTCCTCGGAGCACAAGAAGCCGACGGCAGCGGCGATATCGGCACCGGTGCCGAGGTGACCCAAAGGGATACGTCGTGCCATCGCCTCGCTGGACGGCAGATGCCCCGCGGCCTGCGACTGGTGTTGCATCGGGGTTTCGATGCCCGACGGTGGGATGTTGTTGACTGTGATACCGGCCGATGCATATTCGTGCGCCAGCGATTTCGTCAGTGTGATCACTGCGCCTTTCGATGCGGCGTAGTGGGCCATGCCGGGAGAGCCGCGTTGCGCGCTGGACGACGAGATCATCACGATGCGTCCCCAGCGTGCGGCCACCATGTCCGGCAGGGCCACCTGGCAGCAGTGAAATGTGCCGGTGAGATTGACGTCGATGATCCGCTGCCATGAGTCGACGGTTATTTCGCCGAATGGCGAAAAGTCCACCTGACCGGCGCTGGTCACCAAAATGCCGACCGGGCCGAGTTCGCTGCGGACCTTGGCGAACGCCTCTTCGACCACCGGCCGGTCGGTGACATCCACCTCAGCCGCGAGTGCCGCCACGCCGTCAGCGCGAAGCTCATCGCAAACCCGTTGGGCCGCTGTGCCGTTGATGTCGAGCACGGCGACCTTGTGGCCCCGGCGGCCGAGCTCATGACAGGTCGCCTCACCCATGCCAGACGCCCCGCCGGTCACCACCGCCACCCTTGCCGTCATTGGATGCCTCCCGGGTGATCGGTGAAAAGCTTGTTGCCGGTGCCCTGTTCGACCACCCGGGCCAACAGGTCATGCAACAGCTGCTGCTCGTCGGGGTCCAAGACGCCGAACACCCGCTCATGGGCGGCCAGCGCGTCGGCGAGGACGGCGGAGACCACGGCCCGGCCCTGTTCGGTGAGATAGGTCTGCAGGATCCGGCCATGTTGCGGATCCTGCTTACGCTCGACGAGGCCCCGGCGCTCGAGTGCAGTGATCGCCAGCTGCACTCCCTGTGGGCTGATCAGCAGCCGACGGGCCAACTCGGCGCCGGAAAGGCCTGGCTCATTGGACAATTGCCGCATCAGACCGATCTGTGCGGTGGTCACGTTGTGGCTGCTGATCGCGTCGTTGACGGTCTTCAGCGAGAAGTGGAAGGCCTGCTTGAGCAGCCACAGAATGTTGTCAGTGAGTTCCATGCAGTGTCCTACGCGCGTTTGTAAACGTGACCGCCTTTCATCACGAACGGTACGTTCAAGGTGGCGGCGACGTCGCGGGACGGGTCACCGGGCACCGCGATGATGTCGGCGAGATAGCCGGCCGCCAGCCGGCCGAGCTCATGGTCGGCTTCGATGAGTTCGGCACTGGTCACGGTGGCCGCCCGAATCGCCTGCATCGGCGTCATGCCGCGATCGACCAGCGCACACAGTTCCCTGGCGTTCTGGCCGTGCGGGATCGCCGGCGCATCGGTGCCGCACGCGATCCGCACGCCGGCGGCGATTGCCTTGGGCAGCATGGCTTTCGCCTGCGGGAACACCTCGGCGGCCTTCTTGCGCAGCTCGGGTGCGACGCGGTCTACCGCCAGCGCCTCGGTGAGATATGTGGTCGACACCAGGAAGGTCCCGTGGTCGACCATCATCTGGATGGTTTCGTCGGTGGCCAAAAATCCGTGTTCGATGCAGTCGATTCCGGCCTTGATGCAGGCCCGGATGGCAGTGTCGCCGATCGCGTGAGCGGCGACCCGGATCCCGGCGCGGTGGGCTTCGTCGGCGATCGCGGCGAACTCTTCGTCGGAGTACTGCTGCGAGCCCGGCGAGGTGCTGTGCGACATCACACCGCCGGAGGCCGACACCTTGATCACCTTGGCGCCGTGGCGGATCTGGTAGCGCACGCAGGCTCGCACATCGGGTACGCCGTTGGCGATGCCTTCGGCCACCGACAGCGGCATGATGCCCGGCGCCAGCCGTTGAAACACGGTCGGATCCAGATGTCCGCCGTAGGGCGTGACGGCATGCCCGGCCGGCACCACCCGGGGACCGGGGTGCCAGCCCGCCTCGATCGCGCGCTGCAGCGCCACATCCAGCAGATAGCCGCCGGTCTTGACCATCAACCCGAGGTTGCGCACCGTGGTGAACCCGGCGTCCAGTGTGGTGCGGGCGTTGACCGCGCCGCGCAGGGTGCGGTAGGCCGGATCGTCCTGCACACCGTGCATCGGCGACGGCAGCCCCTCCGGGCCGCCGGGTCCGCCGATGAGCAGGTTGAGTTCCATGTCCATCAGCCCAGGCAGCAGCGTCACATCGCCGAGGTCGATCTCTGTCGCTGAGTCCGGCGGCAATTGACGAGGATTGACCGCGGTGATGCGGTCGCCGTCAACGACGACCACCGCCGGGGAACGCACCTGCCCCGCGTCGACATCCGCCCAGCGGGCGGCCCGCAGCACGATCACGGCACGGGTTCGCTGACGCAATCCAGTGTCGACGCACCCGAGTCCGGGACGCGAGGCTGCTTCCAGCATTCGACCGGAAACGACACCATGATCATCGAGTACAGCAGGTGCATCAGGTTCATCACGTCGTCGGGCAGATCGTCGAGGCTGAACTTGTCGCAGTAGGCCAGGGCATCCTCCGCGCGGGGCGTGACGGCGTCGTAGAACTCCTGCATCTGTGCCATCGTGCTGTTGAGCCGCTTGTGGTAGCGCTGCGGTTCACTCGGCAGACACCACTCGGAAAACCGCTCCAGATCGGCGAATTCGGGAGGCAATTTAGTCGTCATGACACCCCCACCGCGTTGCGCCGGTACTCGTCGACCCACGCCGCCGTCTCGCGGTGCAGATGCCGGATCAGCACCTCTTGATCGTTGAGCAGAAAGTCGCCGACGGCGCCGGACTCGATCATCGACTGCGTCGCCTCCAGGGTGTTGGCGTCCTGCAGACCGAACTCTTTGAAGGTGACCGCCGCAAGCTCCTGGGCGACCCGCTCACGCGGGGTGCGCGGCGGTGGGAAATACAAGGTGCCCTCGAAGACGTGGCTGTTGTGTGACGTCGGCCAGTAGTGGTAGGTCAGATACCAGCCCTGCCCCCAGATCAGGATCACGAAATTGGGGAACAGCTGAAACGAATCCAGCCCCCACGGGTCACAGTTGGCCGGGTTGACACCGGCCGGCAGCGGTCCCAGATCCGGGCTGTCCCACGGGCCGAAAAGCCCACTGCGACAGATCTCGTCAATCGGCTTGCGCAGGTCGGCGTCCAGCTCCCAGGCCCGCACACCCGAGGTGCTGACCAGCCGGTGCGGACCGTCGATCCGGTAGTGCGGCGCCTCGAAACCCGCCTCCGCCGCCGCCTTGGAGTACTTGGACGGCGACTGGTTCGCGTGCAACACCGGAGCGTGATAAAACTCCTGGAACGCATCCAAATACAGCTTCCAGTTCGCCTTGACCTCCGAGCGGTAGCTCCAGCGTGAGGTCATCGATGCGAACGGATAGCCCTCCAGTGCCAAGATCATCGGACCCAGAAAGTCGCGCAGTGACTGCTCGGGCTCGGCGGCGAAGTTGACGAAGATGAACCCTTCCCACACCTCGCAATGCACGCCGGCCAGTCCGTAGCGGTTCTTGTCGAGGTTGAAGAACTCGTTTTCCTGTGGAACGTGGATCAGGTTGCCGTCCAGGTCGTAGCGCCAGGCGTGGTACTTGCACCGGAATTGCCGGCAAAAGCCGCTGGTTTCGGCCAGCGGCATGTCGTTCCAGACCAGCTTGTTGCCGCGGTGCCGGCAGATGTTGTGGAACGCCTTGACCTCGCCGTCGGTGGTGCGCACCACCACAATCGAGGTGTTGACAACTTTCAGCTCCTTGGTGAAGTAGCTGCCGTTGCGCGGAAGTTGTTCGGTGCGACCGACATTCAGCCACACCCGGTTGAAGATTGCTGCCCGCTCCAGCTCGTAGAACTCCGGTGAGATGGAGTCTTCGTAGGACACCGGCCCGATGCCCAGTTCGGGGTAATGCTGTGTCCAGCTGCCTTCCGGCGGCTTGGGGAAACGAGGCATGCCTACTCCTGTTGCTCACCACCCGCAGCGCTGACCGTATATGCTCAACCCCGCAATCGCAAGTAGTTGATATTCCTCTCGAGGAGGCTGGTGTGCGGCGACACGACGCGTTATTCATCGGCGGGACATGGTCGGCGCCTACGGGCAGCGAGGTCATCGAAGTGATCTCGCCGGCCACCGAGGCACCCATCGCGCAGGTGGCCGCCGCGGGCCCGGCCGATGTCGACGCGGCAGTCGCAGCGGCCCGAACGGCGTTCGACGAGGGGCCGTGGCCCCGGCTCGATCCGGCTGAGCGCATTGCGGCGCTGCGACGACTCGTCGAGAGCTACGGCCCGCGGCGCTCCGAGATGGCCGAGCTCATCACCGCCGAGATCGGCGCGCCGATCAGCTTCGCCCAGCGCGCCCAGGTCGGCCTGCCGTGGATGATGATGACCGCCTTCTGTGATCTGGCCGAAAGCCTGCCGTGGCAAGAGATTCGGCCCGGCCGCTACGGCGCCGATATTCACGTGCGCCGCGAACCGGTCGGGGTGGTCGCGGCGATCGTGCCGTGGAACATGCCGCAGTTCTTGATCGTCACCAAGCTGGTGCCGGCGCTGCTGGCCGGTTGTTGCGTGGTGGTCAAGCCGGCACCGGAATCACCCCTGGACGCGCTGCTGCTCGCCGAAATGATCGAACAACTCGACCTGCCACCCGGCGTGGTCAGCGTGCTTCCGGGCGGCGCTGATGTCGGCGCGTACCTGGTCGGTCATCCGGATGTGGACAAGGTGTCGTTCACCGGATCCACCGCCGCGGGCCAACGGGTGGCGCAGGCCTGCGCCGCGGGCCTGAAGCGGGTGAGCCTGGAGCTGGGCGGCAAATCCGCAGCGATCGTCCTGTCCGATGCCGATCCGGGCACGGTCGCGGGGGGAATTCGCTCCGCCAGCTTGTCCAACAGTGGGCAGATCTGTAACGCGCTGACCCGAGTCCTGGTGCCCCTCAAGCGAAGTCACGAGTTCGTCGACGCCCTGGCCGCCGAGATGGAAGCACTTGTGGTGGGAGATCCGACCGAGCCCGCGACCCAGGTCGGTCCGCTGGTGGCGCGGCGCCAACAACAGCGGGTGATCGGCTACATCGAGACCGGACAGCAAGAAGGTGCCCGTCTGGTCACCGGCGGCACCGGTATGCCGGCCGGCGTCGAACGCGGCTGGTACGTGGCGCCGACACTGTTCGCCGACGTCGACAACGGCATGCGGATCGCCCGGGAAGAGATCTTCGGCCCGGTGCTCACCGTCATCGACTACCGCGACGAGGACGACGCCGTACGGATGGCCAACGACTCCGATTATGGTCTGGCCGGGTCGGTTTGGACCGCTGACGCCGAACGGGGGATAAAGCTCGCCGAGCAGATCCGCACCGGCACCTTCGGGGTCAACCAGGGATACACGATGGACCCGTATGCCCCCTTTGGCGGCGTCAAATCCAGTGGCTATGGCCGGGAATTAGGTCGCGAGGGGATCGAGAGCTACCTGGACACCAAGTCGATATCGGTCGCGGTGCCGAACTCGTAGTTGTCGATGTTCGGCTTGGCGAGCATGGCCCGGTGCCGGGCGGGGGTGAACGGCCACACGCCCGGTAAGCCGTTCTTGTCCAGATACCAGCTGTCACAGCCGGCGGTCCACACGGTGTTGGGCATCGCGGCCGCCACCGAGGCGTTGTAAGAGTCCGTTGCCTCGGCCTTGGGTTCGATCGTGTCGAATTCGCCGCGCTGCCAGCGACGTATCCACCCCACGATGTGCTCGGCTTGCGATTCGGCGACCGACGTCAGTGGGACGTTGCCGACCGGGCTGTGCGGGCCGAGCAGCATGAAGAAATTCGGAAACCCCGGTATCGCCACGGTTTCGAAAGCGTGCGGCCCGTCACGCCAGGCGTCATCGAGGCGAAGGCCGTCGCGGCCGATGACTTGCATGGGCCGCATGTACGCGTGCGCGTCGAATCCCGTTGCCAGCACGATGACGTCGACGTCATGGCGGACGCCGTCGTCGGTGACGATGCCGCGGTGCTCGACGTGGTCGATGGGCGCGGTGACGAGCTCGACGTCATCGCGCTGGATCGCTCGATAGAACCCGCCCGATATGACCAGTCGTTTGCACATCGGCGTATAACTCGGAGTCAGCGCCTTGCGCAGCGCAGGATCGCGCACCGTGCGCAGATTCGCCCGGCATGCCGCGGCGACCCATCGTCGGCGCCAGTCGTCTTGCACCAATCCGCCCGCGAAGAAGTCGAATGCGGCCTGGTAGCCGCGGTAGGCGATCTTGTCCAGCGCACGAAACACTCGGTGCGAGGCGTGTGTCAGCCGCGGATAGCGCGGGTTGGGCAGCGGCAGCACCCACTGCGCCGTGCGCTGAAACAGAACGACTTTGGCTGCCTTGCCGGCGAGCCCGCAGACCAGCTGCACTCCCGTCGACCCCGTCCCGACCACGGCGACCCGCCGATCGCGCACCTCGACACCATGGTCCCAACGCGCCGAGTGAAACGCCGAACCGGAGAAGTCGTCCAATCCGGGAATGTTCGGATATTTCGGGTGATGCAACACCCCCGCCGCCGATATCAAGAAGTCGACCCGGCGCTTTTCGCCTCGGCTGGTCTGCACCAACCAGCGTCGGCCGTCGAACTGTGCGTCGACGACTTCGGTACCGAAGCGGATGCGTTCTGATACCCCGTACCGCTTCACCACGTCGGTGAAGTACGCCTGTATCTCGTGGCCGGGCGAGAAGTACCGGCTCCAGTCCGGTTTGATGGCAAACGTGAACTGGTACAGCCGCGACGGCACGTCGCACGTCAGGCCAGGATAGGTGTTTTCTCGCCAGGTCCCGCCGACCTCGTGCGCCTTTTCATAAACCGTGATGTCATCGACGCCGGCCCGCTGCAGGGTGATCGCAGCACACAGACCCGACATGCCCGCACCGACGATCACAACACTCGGTTGCCGTGTCACCTGGCTGCCTCCGGTCTGCATCGTCGCCGGCGAACGCGTCTACCGCCGAATCTGCCACACCGGATCGCGACAGTCGAGGCCCTCGGCGGAGAGCTCGCGCTTGAGCACCTTGAACGTCGCGGTCCGCGGCAATGCCGTGCTGATCCGCACGTACGAAGGCCACTGCTTGGGCCCGAGGTCTGACTGTTCGGCCAAAAACGCACGGAACTTGTCGGCGTTGAACTCCGCGCCCGGTGTCATCACCAATGCGGCCATGACCCGGTCGCCGACCGCCGGGTCCGGTACCGCGTACACGGCGGCCTCGCTCACCCCGGGGTAGCGTGACAACACCCGCTCGATGGGCGCGGTGCCGAGGTTTTCGCCATCGACTCGCAACCAATCACCAAGTCGGCCAGCGAAATACACGTAGCCCTGCTCGTCGCGGTAGGCCAGGTCGCCGCTGTGGTAGACGCCGTCGGCCATTCGCTGCGCATTGGCCTCGGGATCTTTGTAGTAACCCTCGAATCGGCCCCGCCCGGCGCGGTTGACCAGCTCGCCGGTGACCCCCGGCGGGCAGGATTGGCCGGTGTCGACGTCGATGATGTCGATTCCCTCCGGCAACGGGCCCAACGCGCCGGACGGAGTGTCCGGTGTGCGGGTGATCGCGATCCCGCCTTCGGTCGAGCCGAAGCCGTCGACGGCCAGACAGTTGAACCGGCGGGCAAAGCGCTGCACGTCGACAGGTGCGCCCTCGTTGCCATAGACCACCTTCAACGGATTGTCCGCGTCGTCGGGTTGTTCCGGTGTGGCGAGCACATACGACAGCGGTTTGCCCACGTAGTTGGCATAGGTGGCGCCGTAGTGGCGGACATCGGTGATGAAACCGGAAGCAGAAAACTTGCGCCGCAACACAATCGAGCCATGGCAAGCCAAGGCCACCGCCCATCCGGCCAGTACCGCGTTGGAGTGGAACAACGGCATCGACACATAGCAGCGGTCGGCGGGGCCCAGCCCGAACCGTTCGGTCATCGTCACACCGGCAATCCCGACCTTGCCGTGGCTGCACATCACCGCTTTCGGGTCGCCACTGGTGCCGGAGGTGAAGATCAGCATGTACAGGTCGTCGGGCTGTGCGGACCGAAAGGTGACTTCAGTGTCGGCGTGCGCGGCGACTTCGTCGGCCCAATCGGGCGAATCAACATTGATGTGGGCGATATCGCCCAGTGTGGCCGCGGAATTCGAATCCGCGAGCACAAGCTGGCAGTCCGCGTGGTCGATGTCGCGCACCAGGGCGGCGCCGCGGCGCACCGGGTTGAGACCGACGGGGACGATGCCGGACAGCCCGGCGGCGACGAGCATTGCCGAGAAGAACGGGGTGTTCTCCAGCAGCACCCCGACATGCGGCGGACGCGCCGGATCGAGGCGCGCCCGCAGCGTCGCCGCCACCGCCGAGCCGTGCCGAAGGTGATCGCGCCAACTGGTGAAGGAGTCCTCGAAGTAGACGCCCCGGTCATCGACGTCGACGAGCGGCTTCAGCAAGTCGGTGACGGTGGGCAGATCCGCGGTCAATGCCCGCCTCCTCCTCAGGTCCGTTACGCGCCCCCGCAATTGTCGCCGGGCTATGCGGGCGTGTCCGCCAGTTCGCGGCCGATTCGCAGCAGCGCACCGGTGGCGCTGCCCACCGCGAACTCGGTCTGCTTGGCCGCCAGGAAATAGCGGTGCACCGGGTGATCGATGTCGATACCGACTCCGCCGTGCACGTGCACGATCGTGTGCGCCACCCGATGTCCGGCGTCGGCGGCCCAGAACGCGGCGGTGGCGACCTCGATGTCGGCGGGCAGGTCCTCGGACAGCCGCCACGCCGCCTGGGTGACGGTCAGCCGCAGCCCTTTGACGTCGATGTAGCCGTCCGCCAGTCGTTGCGCGACGGCCTGGAAGCTGCCGATCGGACGGTCGAATTGCTCACGGGTGCGTGCGTATTCGGCGGTGAGCTGTAGTCCGCGCTCCAACACGCCGAGCTGGAAAGCGCTGCGGCCCAGCATTGCATGCGTGGAAATCCAGTTCACCACGTCGGCGCCGCCGACGTGTCGCTCGGAGCCGAGTTCGACGCTGTCCAGCCGAATGTTCGCCACGCTACCGCGGCCGGTTGTCGCCAGGGGTGTGACGGCCAGACCCGGCTCGCCCGCTGTGACCACGAAAACCGCCGTGCCGGAATCTGTTTCGGCAGGCACCAAAAACGCGTCGGCCACCGGCCCATATCCGACCTGGGTGCGGGTTCCGGTCAGGCGGTACCCGTCGCCGGCCCGCGCGGCCTGTACGGGTCCGTCGCCCATCTCCCCTTCGAGGGCGACGGTGAGAATCTTCTCTCCGTTCACCGCGGGCGCGCCCCACTGTTGTTGCAGTTCGCTCGAGCCGAACCGGGCCAACGCGCCGGCCGCCAGCACCACTGACTCCAAATACGGCACCGCGGCCAGGCCGCGGCCCAATGCCACCAGCACTGCGGCTTGCTCCAGCACCCCGTAACCGCCGCCGCCCAGCGCCTCGGATGCGGCAGTGCTCAGGACGTCGGCGTCGACGAGCTTGCTCCACAAGTCACGGTCGAAGCGTTGCTCGAGGCCGTCGAGCCGACGTTGATGCTCGGGCGTGCACACCGCGTCGACGATGGTGTCCACCAGACCGCCGAGGTCCTGCGCGGCTTCGGTTGTCGAGAAATCCATGACGGGATCCTTACCGGTTGGCTCGGGGCAGTCCGAGCGCCACCATGCCGATGATGTCGCGCTGCACTTCGTTGGTGCCGCCGCCGAAGGTCAGAATCAGACAGGCCCGGTGCATCCGCTCGATTCGGCCGCGCAGCAAGGCGCCCGCCGAATCCGGGCGGAGGGTGGCCGCGGTGCCCAGCACCTCCATCAGCAACCGGTAAGCCTCGGTGGCCAGCTCGGTGCCGAACACCTTGGCCGCCGACGCGTCGGCCGGTGACGGGGCGGCATCCGCCGAGGATGCCAGCTCCCAGTTGATCAGCTTGAGCACCTCGACCTTGGCGTGTACCCGGGCCAGGTTGAGTTGCACCCACTCGGAGTCGATGAGCCGGGCACCGCTGGTGTCCTTGGTGTTCTGAGCCCACTCGCGAACCTCGTTGAGCGCCACGATGATCGGCATCGCCGAAACCAGTGCGACACGCTCGTGGTTGAGCTGGTTGGTGACCAGCTTCCAGCCGCCGTTCTCCTCGCCGACCCGATTGGTCACCGGGACCCGCACGTCGGAGTAGTAGGTGGCGCTGGTGTCCGGGCCGGCCATGGTGTGTACCGGCGTCCACGAAAAACCCTCGGCCGTGGTCGGCACGATCAGCACCGAAATCCCGCGGTGTTTCTTGGCTTCGGTGTTGGTACGCACCGCCAGCCACACGTAGTCGGCGTATTGGATCAGGCTCGTCCACATCTTCTGACCGTTGACGATGTAGTCATCGCCGTCGCGCACCGCGGTGGTCCGCAGGTTCGCCAGGTCGGTGCCGGCCCCCGGCTCGGAATAGCCGATGGAAAAGTGCAGTTCGCCCGCCGCGATCTTGGGCAGGAAGAACTTCTTCTGCTCCTCGGTACCGAACGCCATGATGGTCGGGGCGACGCTGTTGATGGTCAGGAACGGAACTGGCGCACCGGCGATCGCGGCCTCGTCAGTGAATATCAGCGAGTCCATCGGGGAGCGGTCCTGGCCGCCGTACTCCTTGGGCCAGTTCAGGGTGAGCCACCCGTCCTTGCCCATCTGTGCGACCGTTTCCCGGTAGACGTTGCCCTCGCCGACCTCGCCCGACGTGGAACTCAGTGCCTCCCGGCGCTCCGGGGTCATCAGCTTGGCGAAGTACGACCGCAGTTCGCGACGCAGCTCCTCCTGCTCCGGGGTGTAACTGATCCGCATTCCCGTCGCCCTTCGTCTGATCGCGGCCGGTCATTCGCCACTCCTGGTTGTAACACGTTCTAGTCTGAGGGTCCAGCGACCGGGGAACCGACCAGTGGTCGTATGGTGGTGCAACGTAGAAGAAGGCCACGTCCAAGGAGGATGCCGTGCGGGTCATAGTGGACCGTGATCGGTGCGAAGGCAACGCGGTGTGCGTAGGAATCGCCCCGGATATCTTCGAGCTCGACGACGAGGACTACGCGGTCGTCAAGACCGATCCGATCCCCGCCGACCGGGAGCCGCTGGCCGAGCAGGCGATCGCCGAGTGTCCACGCGCCGCCCTGAAGCGCGAAGACTAACGGCGATCGCAACCGCGGCGGCCCCGGCGGCTGCGGGGTCGTCGCACGACCGGCGACAGTACTAACTAGAGGTATTCATAACCGCGGGCGACGACGGAGCGCCAGCGAGGAACAGGAGCGGCGTACCCAGCATGACTAGCAGCACGAACGCGACCGATCTGTCCGGAAAGGTCGCGGTGGTGACCGGTGCGGCCGCAGGGTTGGGCCGGGCCGAGGCGATCGGTCTGGCCCGGGCCGGCGCCACCGTCGTCGTCAACGACATCGCCGCGGCACTGGACGCTTCCGACGTCATGGACGAGATCAGCGCCGCCGGCTCCAAAGCCGTCGCGGTGGCCGGCGACATCAGCCAGCGCACAACCGCCGACGAACTTCTCAGCAGTGCCGACCGGCTGGGCGGGCTGAGCATCGTGATCAACAACGCCGGCATCACCCGGGACCGGATGCTGTTCAACATGTCCGACGAGGAGTGGGACGCCGTGATCGCCGTGCACTTGCGCGGCCACTTCCTGCTCACCCGCAACGCCGCCACCTACTGGCGCCAAAAAGCCAAAGAAGCCGGGGATGCCGGCATTTACGGCCGGATCGTCAACACCTCCTCGGAGGCGGGCCTAGTCGGCCCGGTGGGCCAGGCCAACTACGGCGCCGCCAAGGCGGGGATCATCGCGCTGACCTTGTCCGCGGCCCGCGCGCTGGGCCGCTACGGGGTGTGCGCCAACGCGATCTGTCCGCGCGCCCGCACGGCGATGACGGCCGACGTCTTCGGTGATGCGCCCGAGATCGGTGACGGCCAGATCGACCCGTTGTCCCCGGAGCACGTCGTCACACTGGTGCGCTTTTTGGCCTCCCCGGCGGCCCAGGCGGTCAACGGCCAGGTTTTCATCGTCTACGGACCGCAGGTGACGCTGGTGGCGGCGCCGACAGTGGAGCGCCGGTTCACCGCGGACGCGCCGGCCTGGGAGCCGCAAGACCTCAGCGCGACACTGCAGGAATACTTTGCTGAGCGCGATCCGGAACGCAACTTCGCAGCTACCGCGCTGATGCAGTCCTGATCGGATCGCGAGACACTTTGTATCGCCCCCCGGCGGCTAGAACATGTTTCAAAATGAAATGAATCACACAGCCTCTGACCAGGACAAACTATTAACTTTTGTCTAATTCTGCAGTTCTTTGACACTGCGAACTTGTTCTAGTTACTATGATCCGGCTCACGCGGAGCGCCGTTGGCAGAGGGGGCAGCAAAGACGGCGCCGACCGGAGAGGCAAACGCTTCGCTCTGAAGTTGCAGGGACCCGCGCGAGAAGGGACCGAAGTTGATCGAACAGCTGACGGTTCCGGCCCGGGCTGTCGGCGGCTTCATGGAGATGTCGCTGCAAACCTTCCGCGAGATGTTCCGTCGGCCGTTTCAGCTCGGCGAGTTCCTCGACCAGACCTGGATGATCGCCCGCGTCTCACTGGTCCCGACCCTGCTGGTCTCGATCCCGTTCACGGTGCTGGTCGCATTCACGCTCAACATCCTGTTGCGTGAGATCGGTGCGGCCGACCTGTCCGGGGCGGGCACCGCGTTCGGAACCATCACCCAGCTCGGGCCCGTCGTCACCGTGCTGGTGGTTGCCGGCGCGGGTGCCACCGCGATCTGCGCGGACTTGGGAGCGCGCACCATCCGCGAGGAAATCGACGCGATGCGGGTGCTGGGCATCGACCCGATCCAGCGCCTGGTCGTGCCGCGGGTGCTGGCGTCGACGTTCGTCGCGCTGCTGCTGAACGGGTTGGTCTCGGCGATCGGCATCGCCGGCGGCTACGTGTTCTCGGTGCTGTTGCAGGGCGTCAATCCGGGTGCGTTCGTCAACGGGTTGACGGTGCTGACCCACCTCGGCGAGTTGGTGCTCTCTGAAGTCAAGGCGTTGTTGTTCGGTGTCGTCGCCGGACTGGTCGGCTGCTATCGAGGACTCACGGTCAAGGGCGGCCCCAAAGGCGTCGGCGTGGCCGTCAACGAAACCGTGGTGTATGCGTTCATCTGTCTGTTCGTGATCAACGTGATCATGACGGCGATCGGCGTTCGGGTGCTGGCGCGGTGATCTCATGAGCCACGCCACAGACACCGACGACGACGCCGGCGTGGCCTGCGTCGCGGGGTGGCGCACATGAGCTACGACGCCACCCTGCGCATCCGCCGGCTCATCTCCCGCTTCGGCGAGCCGGTCGACAACTTCGGCGAGCAGGCGCTGTTCTACGGCGAATCGATGCGCTACATCCCGAACGCCTTCGGCCGATACCGCAAAGAGACGATCCGGCTGATCGCCGAGATGACGATGGGCACTGGCGCGTTGGTGCTGATCGGCGGGACAGTCGGGGGGGCAACGGTTTTGACGCTGGCCTCCGGTGGCGTCATCGCGGTGCAAGGTTACGAGTCGCTGGGCAACATCGGAATCGAGGCGCTGACCGGGTTCCTTTCGGCGTTTCTCAACGTCCGCATCGTCGCGCCAGTGGTCGCCGGCATCGCGCTGGCCGCGACGATCGGTGCCGGCACCACCGCGCAGCTCGGCGCCATGCGGGTGGCCGAAGAGATCGACGCGATCGAGTCGATGGCCGTGCATTCGGTGTCCTATCTGGTGTCCACCAGGTTGATCGCCGGGCTGATCGCGATCGTGCCGCTGTACTCGCTGGCGGTGCTGGCGTCGTTTTTCGCCGCCCGGTTCACCACGGTGTTCATCAACGGGCAATCGGCGGGCCTCTACGACCACTACTTCAATACGTTCCTGAATCCCACAGATCTGCTGTGGTCTTTTTTGCAGGCGATCGTGATGGCGATCGCCGTGATGCTGATCCATACTTACTACGGCTACAACGCATCTGGTGGTCCGGTGGGGGTCGGCTTGGCGGTAGGTCAGGCGGTGCGCACGTCGCTGATCGTCGTCGTTGTCATCACTTTGTTCATCTCGCTGGCCGTATACGGCGCGTCCGGTAATTTCAACCTCTCGGGGTAAGGGAAGCGGATGGCGAGCACAGGGGCGAAACGCACTCATGTCAGGCTGGCAGCGGCGCTGCTGGCCTCTCTGTTGGTGGGCTTCGCACTGCTTACCTACCTGTCCTACAGCGCCGCGTTTTCCTCGACCGACACCGTCACCGTGACCGCGCCCAGGGCCGGCCTGATGATGGAGCGAGACAACAAGGTCAAATACCGCGGGATTCAGATCGGCAAGGTCAAAGACATCAGCTACAGCGGTGAGCGGGCTGTGCTGACGCTGTCCATCGACAGCAACGAGCTGCACTATGTTCCCGACAACGCAACCGTGCACATCGCCGGCACCACGATCTTCGGCGCTAAGTCGGTGGAATTCATTCCGCCGCAATCCCCCTCGGGGCGCTCCCTGCGCCCGGACGCGCACATCAACGCATCGGCGGTGTCGCTGGAAGTCAACACACTGTTCCAGTCGCTGATCGATTTGCTGCACAAGATCGACCCGGTCGAGCTGAACGGGACACTCAGCGCCCTCGCCGAAGGCCTGCGCGGTCACGGCAACGACTTCGGGGCGCTGCTGGCCGGCCTGAATACCCTGACACGGCAGACGAATCCGAAGCTGCCCACCCTGCGGCAGGACTTTCAGAAGACGGCGACGGTCTCCAACATCTACGCTGACGCCGCGCCCGATCTGAACACGGTGATCAACAACGTGCCGACGATCTCTCGAACCATCGTGGATCAACAGGACAACCTCAACGACGCACTGCTGGCGACAATCGGCTTGTCCAACAACGCCTACGAGACGCTGGCCCCGGCCGAGCAGGATCTCATCGACGCCATCAAGCGGCTGCGGGCCCCGCTCAAAGTGGGCGGTGACTACTCGCCGGAATTCGGCTGTCTGTTCGCGGGTATCGACCGGGGTATCAAGGAATTCGCGCCGATCCTCGGGGTCAAGAAGGCCGGTCTGTTCACCTCGTCGAGCTTCGTGCTGGGCGCGCCGTCGTACACCTACCCGGAGAGCCTGCCGATCGTCAACGCCTCAGGCGGCCCGAACTGCCGCGGGCTGCCCGACATTCCCACCAAGCAGACCGGCGGGTCCTGGTATCGGGCGCCGTTCCTGGTCACCGACAACGCCTACGTGCCCTACGAGCCGTTCACCGAGATGTAGGTCGACGCGCCGTCGACGCTGCAGTTCTTGTTCCACGGCGCGTTCGCCGAACGGGACGATTTCTGATGGCCGCCCCGCATGAGTCACACCGCTCGATGCTGATCAAGGTCGGCATCTTCACCGTGAGCATGCTGCTCGTCGCGGTCGGCCTGGTGGTGATCTTCGGCGAGTTCCGGTTCGGTCCCTCCAACACCTACCACGCCACCTTCACCGACGCGACGCGACTCAAGTCCGGCCAGAAGGTCCGGATCTCCGGAGTGCCAGTCGGTTCGGTGAAAAGTGTCAAGCTCAACAACGACAACACCGTCGACGTGGCGTTCAGCGTGGACAAGCGCTACACGCTGTATTCGTCGACGCGGGCGGTGATCCGTTACGAAAACCTTGTCGGCGACCGGTTCCTGGAGATCGCCGCCGGGCCGGGACAACTGCGCAAGTTGCCGCCGGGCGGGACGATCGACCAGAGCCACACCCAGCCTGCGCTGGACCTCGACGCGCTGCTCGGCGGATTGCGGCCGGTGCTCAAGGGTTTGGACGCCGGCAAGGTCAACACCATCGCCAGCTATGTCATCGAGCTGTTGCAGGGCCAGGGCGGAGCGCTGTCGAACTTGTTGGCCGACACCAATGCTTTCGGTTCGACGCTGGGCACACGTGAGCAGGTGATCGGGGACGTCATCGACAATCTCAACGCCGTGCTCAAGACCGTCGACGAGAAAGGCGCCCAGTTCTCCGCCAGCGTCGACCAACTCCAACAACTGATCACCGGGCTGGCGCACGGCCGCGACGCGATCGCCGGTGCGATCCCGCCGTTGGCGTCGACCACGTCGGATCTGACCGAGCTGCTGAAGGGCTCGCGCCGGCCGCTCCAGGGCGTCATCGAGAACACCCGGCCGATCGCCAAGGAGCTCAACGATCGAAAAGACGAGGTGAACAACGACATCGAGCAGCTGCCGGAGGACTACCTGCGGTTGGCCGCACTCGGTGCCTACGGCGCGTACTTCAACATCTACTTCTGCTCGGTGGCGCTGAAGATCAACGGGCCGGCCGGCAGTGACATCTTGATCGGCATGGGCGGACAGCCCGATCCCAGCCAGGGGAGGTGCGCTTTTGCCAAATAGGCGAGAAGACCGAGATCCACTGCGAACAGGCATTTTTGGCCTGGTCTTGGTGGTGTGCCTGGTGCTGGTCGCGTTCGGTTACACCCAGTTGCCGTTTTGGCCGCAGGGCAGGATCTACGAAGCCTATTTCGCCGATGCCGGCGGAATCACACCCGGAAACGACGTGTACGTCTCGGGCATCAAAGTCGGACAGGTGAAGTCGGTCGCACTGGCGGGGGAAACGGCCAAGGTGAGCTTCACCGTGGACCGGCGCATCAGGGTCGGCAGCCAGTCGCTGGCGGCGATTCGTACCGACACCATCCTCGGCCAGCGAGCGCTTGCGGTGACGCCGGCCGGTGGCGGCACGGCCACCACCATCCCGCTGAACCGCACGACGACACCGTATGCACTGGGCTCGGCTCTGGGGGATCTGGGCCGCAACGCCGGGGATTTGGACAAGGCTCAGTTCGAGAAGTCGCTGCAGGTGATCACCGATGCATTGCACGACGCCACCCCGCAGCTACGCGGGGCGCTGGACGGCATCACCTCGCTGTCCCGCACGCTGAACCGGCGCGATGAGGCATTGGAATCCCTACTGGCCCACGCGAAATCGGTGACCGCGGTACTGGCCGACCGTGCCAACCAGGTCAACAAGCTGATCCTCGACGGCAACCAGTTGTTCGCCGCGCTGGACGCCCGCCGCGCCGCCCTGGCTCAGCTGATCTCCGGCATTGACGATGTCTCGCAGCAACTTTCCGGATTCGTAGCCGACAACCGCAAGGAGTTCGGTCCTGCGCTCTCCAAGCTGAACCTGGTGCTCGACGAGCTCAACCAGCGCCACGAGTACATCAGCGAGGCGCTGAAGCGATTGCCCGCGTACGCGACCACGCTCGGTGAGGTGGTCGGCTCCGGACCCGGGTTCAATGTGAACGTCTACGGCGTGGTACCGGCGCCGATCGTCGGGATCATGTTCGACGCCGTCTTCCAGCCCGGCAAGCTTCCGGACAGTTTCGCGGACTATCTGCGCGGAATGATTCAGGAGCGGTGGATCATAAGGCCGCAGACACCATGACCAGAGTCGTCGACGAGCGTAGCCGCACCCTGCGGCGGATTGCGGCTGCCGGCTTGGCCGTGCTCATCGTGGCCGGCGTCTACCTGGTGTGGCCGGGGCGCACCGGCCACAAAATCGTCGGCTACTTCACCTCGGCGGTCGGACTTTATCCCGGTGACCAGGTCCGCATTGTCGGTGTGCCGGTGGGCAAGATCGTCTCGATCGAGCCGCGCCCCTCTGATGTGAAGATCACCATGTCGGTCGACAGTGGCGTGAAGGTGCCGCAGGACGCGCGGGCGGTCATCATGTCACCGAATCTGGTTGCGGCACGGTTCATCCAGCTCGCACCCGCCTACCGGGAGGGGCCGGTGCTGCCGGACGGCGCGACCATCGGCCTGGACCGCACCGCTGTCCCGGTGGAGTGGGACGAGGTGAAAGCGGCCCTGACCGATCTCGCCAGACAGCTGAGCCCCGCGGCGGGAGAAATGCAGGGTCCGCTGGGGAAGGCGATCAATCAGGCCGCCGACACATTCGACGGCACGGGGGACACGTTTCATGCCGCGCTGCGTGAGCTGTCACAAGCCGCCGGGCGGTTGGGTGATTCTCGGACAGACCTCTTCGGCACGGTCAAGAACCTTCAGGTGTTGGTCGACGCGCTGTCGTCGAGCAACGAGCAGATCGTCCAGTTCGCCGGGCACGTGGCGGCGGTGTCTGCGGTGCTCGCCGACAGTTCCAGCCAGCTCGACCACACGCTCGGCACGCTCAACCAGGCGTTGTCCGACGTGAAAGAGTTTCTGCACCAGAACAACTCGACCTTGATCGGAACGGTGAACAAGCTCGGCGACCTGAGCAAGACCTTGAGCGACCAAAGCGAGAACATCGAGCAGGTGCTGCACGTCGCCGGACCCGGAATCAGCAACTTCTACAACATCTACGACCCGGCGCAGGGCACTCTGAACGGCTTGATCTCCATTCCGGAGTTCTCCAACCCGGTCCAGTTCATCTGCGGCGGGTCCTTCGACACCGCCGCGGGGCTGGTCGCACCGGACTATTACAAGCGGGCCGAAATCTGCCGTGAGCGCCTCGCCCCGCCGCTGCGCCGGCTGACGGCCAACTACCCGCCGATCATGTTCCACCCGATCAACTCGATCACCGCGTACAAGGGCCAGATCATCTACGACACCCCGGCCACCCAAGCCAAAGCCCAGACGCCGATTCCGGAACTGACCTGGGTACCCGCACCGGGAGTGCACCCGCCCAGCCCGGACGATCTGCAGGCCATGCTCGTACCGCCCGCCCCCGGTCCGGCGCCGGGCCCGGCTCCGGGTCCACCCGCGCCGGCCGGTGCTGCGCTGCCGGCAGAGCAGGGAGCCGGGCGATGAACCGAAACTTGCTGGCCGGCAGTGCACTAGTGATGGGCAGCATGCTGCTGGCCGGGTGCCAGTTCGGCGGGTTGAACTCGATCGCGCTGCCGGGTACGGCCGGTCACGGCAAAGGCGCGTACTCGATCACGGTCGAGTTGGCCGATGTCGCGACGCTGCCGCAGAACTCCCCGGTGATGGTCGATGACGTCACCGTCGGTAGCGTGTCGGGAATCGACGCGAAGCAGCGTCCGGACGGAAGCTTCTATGCCGCTGTCGAATTGGCGCTGGATCCCCATGTTGTGCTGCCGGCGAACGCGACCGCGAAGGTGGCGCAAACGTCGCTGTTGGGTTCACAGCACGTCGAGTTGGCGGCTCCGAAGGGCCAACCTGCGGTGGGGAAGCTGGTCAACGGCGCGACGATCCGCGAGGCGCACACCAGCCGCTATCCCACCACCGAAGAGGTGCTCTCGGCGCTCGGCGTGGTGGTCAACAAGGGCAACCTCGGTGCGCTGCAAGAGATCACCGATGAAACCTACACGGCGGTAGCAGGCCGGCAGAATGACTTCGTCGATTTGGTACCGCGGCTCGCCGAGTTCACCGCCGGGTTGAACAACCAGGTCAACGACATCATCGCGGCCATCGACGGGCTGGACCGGTTCTCGAAGATCCTGGCGGGCAACAAAGACAACCTGGGGCGCGCGCTGAACACCCTGCCGGAAGCGCTGCAAGTGCTGAACAAGAACCGCGATCACATCATCGACGCGTTCGCCGCACTCAAGAAGGTGTCAACCGTTGCCTCCCACGTGTTGTCGCAAACCAAGGTTGATTTCGCCGAGGACGCCAAGTACCTGTATCAGGTGACCAAGGCGCTGGCCGACAGCAGTGACAAATTCGTCACGTCGTTGCAGATCTTCCTGACGTTCCCGTTCCCGAACTTCGGTATCAAGCAGGCGGTGCGCGGTGACTACCTCAACGTGTTCACCACTTTCGACCTCACGCTGCGCCGACTCGGTGAAACCTTCTTCACGACATCGGTGTTGGATCCGAACATGCGGCATATGGACGAAATCCTCAATCCGCCGGACTTTTTGATCGGGGAGCTGGCCAACCTGTCCGGACAGGCCGCGGACCCGTTCAAGATTCCGCCGGGCGCATCGAGCGAGCAGGGGCGCTGATGAGCCGCTTGACTCGAGCCCAGCTGGCCATCTTCGGGGTGGTCACGGTGATCACCGTGACCTTGATGGCGATTTTCTACCTGCGGTTGCCGGCCGCGATGGGCGTCGGCACCTACCGGGTGACGGCCGACTTCGTTGCGGGCGGTGGGCTGTACAAGAACGCGAACGTGACCTACCGGGGCGTGGCCGTCGGCCGGGTGGAATCGGTGACGCTCAATTCTCATGGTGTGGACGCGGTCATGCGGCTGAACAGCGGCACATCGGTCCCCTCCAACGTCACCGCCACCGTGAAGAGCGTGTCGGCGGTCGGCGAGCAGTACGTCGACCTGGTGCCGGACAAGACCCCGGCGACGACCAAGCTGCACAACGGTTCGCGCATCGAGCAGGCGAACACCAGGATCGGTCAGGACATCGCGACCCTGCTGCACGAATCCGAGACGCTGGTCAACAGTGTCGCCGACACCCGGCTGCGTGAGTTGCTGCACGAAACGTTCAAGGCGTTCAACGGAACCGGCCCGGAGCTGGCCCGGTTGATCGAGTCGTCGCGGCTGCTGGTGGACGAGGCCAACTCCTACTATCCGCAGACCTCGCAGCTGATCGACCAGCTCGAGCCCTTCCTGCAGGCGCAGATCCGCTCCGGCGACGACATCAGGTCATTGGCCGACGGGCTGGCGCGTTTCACTTCCGAAGTACGGCAAGCGGATCCGCAGCTGCGCGAGCTGCTCAGTGTGGTTCCGCCCGCCGCCGACGAGGCCAATACCGCCTTCTCCGGCATCCGGCCGTCGTTTCCGATGCTGGCGGCCAGTCTGGCCAACCTCGGCCGGGTCGGCGTGATCTACCACAAGTCGATCGAGCACCTGTTGGTCGTATTGCCGGCGCTGTTCGCCGCGATCATCACCGCCGCCAACGCCTACCCCCAGGACGAGGGCGCCAAGCTGGACTTCAAGATCAACATCGACCCGCCGCCGTGCAACGTCGGTTTCATTCCGCCGACTTTGATCCGCACGCCCGCCGACGAAACGGTTCGGGACATCCCCAACGACATGTACTGCAAGACAGCCCAGAACGACCCGTCCACGGTGCGCGGCGCGCGTAATTACCCGTGCCAGGAGTTCCCGGGCAAGCGGGCGCCTACGGTGGCATTGTGCCGCGACCCTCGCGGCTACGTCCCGATCGGCAGCAACCCGTGGCGCGGCCCGCCGATCCCGTACGGCACGCCGGTGACCAATGGGCTGAACATCTTGCCGCCCAACAAGTATCCGTACGTCCCGCCGGAGGCTGACCCGGATCCGGGCACGCCGATTGTCGGGCCGCCGCCACCCGGGGTGGTGCCAGGGCCCGGCCCGGCCCCGCACCAGCCGTTCCCGGTGCCCCCGCCGCCCAACACCGGCGGCACCGACGGGCGGCAGGCGTGGATACCGCCCGCGCCGTACCCGCCGCAGCCGCCGCAGTTGCCGTACCCGAAATGGCTTCCGCCGCCCCCGCCGCCGCTCGGCATCTCGCCCCCGCCGCCAGGCCCGGGGCCTGAGAAGCCGTGGGGCCCGCCGCCGGGACCGGTGCCGCAGGCCAGCGGCGGTTCGGCGGCGATACCGGCCGCGCCGGCCGGAGCCGCGGCCGCCGCGCAGCCAGGCAGCGCCGCAGAACCAGCCGCGGTGTACACCACCTATGACCAGCAGACGGGAACGTTCCAGGACCCCGCAGGAGGCACTGGTATCTTCGCGCCCGGCAGGAGTGCGGAGAACTGGGTGGACCTGATGCGTGATCCGAGGTCGTTGTGACCGCTCGCACCGAACCGACGAAGCCGCGCGCACGTCGGCGGGCTTCGCGTGCGGCGGGCCCGGCGGGCGGGCAGGCAGCCGCCGGCACTGTTCGGCTTGAGGCACCGGCGGTGACCGTCAAGCGGCCTACCGCGCCGGTCGCCCGGCCGGCGCGGCGCCCTGCGCACCGTCGGCTGGTCGGCCTGATCGCGCTGTCGGCCGGGTTGGCCGGGATCGGCGCGCTGGCCGCGGGCGTGATCGTTCTCGCCCGAGGCCAGCTGCAAGCCGACGCTGCGCGCGACCGCCAGCAGCGTTTCGTCGACACCGCCACTCAGACGGTGGTCAACATGTTCAGCTACACCCAGGACAACATCGACGAGAGCGTCAACCGGTTCGTCGAGGGGACCAGCGGGCCGCTGCGGGGCATGCTCAGCGCCGACAACAACGTCGAGAACATCAAGACGTTGTTCCGCCACACCAACGCCAATTCGGAGGCGGTCATCAACGGTGCCGCGCTGGAGGACATCGACAGCGTCACCAACAACGCGTCGGTCCTGGTGTCCGCACGAGTGACAGTGACCGACATCAACGGTGTCAACAAGCCATCCATGCCCTACCGGATGCGGGTCATCGTCCACGAGGACGACGCCGGAAAAATGACTGGCTATGACCTGAAATATCCGGACGGAGGCAATTGATGCGGTGGTGGACCGCCGCCGTCGTCAGCCTGCTAACCATCGTGTTAGTCGGGCTGGCCGCAGCCGGAGGCTGGTTGTACTGGGACCGGGTGCAAACCCGCGGCGAGCAGTCGGCGCGGGCGGTGCTGCCGCCGTTGGCCGCCAAGCAGATCCCGGCGGTGTTCGGCTACGACTACCAGACCGTCGAACGCAGCCTGGGCGCCGCGTACCCGATGCTCACGCCGAGCTATCGGCAGGAGTTCGAAAAAAGCGCCAACCAACAGATCATCCCGGAGGCACGCAAACGCGAAGTCGTCGTCCAGGCCCATGTCGTCGGCGTGGGAGTCATGACCGCGCAACGGGATTCGGCGTCGGTCATGGTCTACATGAACCGTACGGTGACTGACAAATCGCGTCAGCCGGTGTACGACGGCAGCCGGTTGCGGGTCGACTACAAGCGAATAAACGGCAATTGGCTGATCAACTACATCACGCCGATCTAGCAGCGGGTCGGCGCCATTGATTTAGCGGCGATCGCAAGCGCGGCGAAGCCGGGCGCAGCGGGTCGGCGCCATTGATTTAGCGGCGATCGCAAGCGCGGCGAAGCCGGGCGCAGCGGGTCGGCGCCATTGATCTAGCGGCAGCTGCCGATCGGGTCGCAATCGAGCGGGTAGCGCTCCACCGGGACCGGTAGCGGCGACTGGAACGCCAGCGAAAACGGTGTCTTGGTCATCGCCGGTTCCAGGCCGCAGACGGCCCCGTGAATGCTGGTGTGGGTGCCGGCGAGTGTCACGTCGTCGAACGCGTAGGTGTCCGTCGACGGCGCGGTGCTCCCGTCCGGGCAGGTGACGCCAGTTGCCTTGGGTACCTGGAAAGTCCACAGATCACTGGTCAACCGGGCGCGGCCGGAGAAGTTCGCCAGCTTCTCCGCCCGGGAGATGCTGCGGGCGGTCGTGCTGACGATATTGAGCGCGCACAGGTCGGCCGCGATGACCGGGTCGGTGAAGTCGGGAATGGCGCGTTGGCGCGATATCGGATCGCAGAGCGCCGCGATTTTCCAGGTCGTCGGCGGCACACCGGCTTCGGTGAAGGTGTAGAGGCCGTCAGTCGGCGGACCCAACGCCTTGGCGGGACCTGCCGGTACCAGGCCGACCAGCGGCAGGATGGCGGCGATGGCCAGACTACGGGCCAGACCACGGGAAATGATCACGGCAACGAGTATCGCAGCGTCGCTATCCGGCAAGCAACGGTTCAGCGATTCTGGGGATGCGCATCGGCGAGCGCGTCCAAAAACGACCGTGCCCAACGGTCCACGTCATGGGCCAGCACCTGGCGCCGCATGGCCCGCATCCGGCGGCGCCCGTCTTCTTCAGACTGGTTGAGCGCAGCCTCGATCGCGTCCTTGACGCCTTCGGTGTCGTGCGGGTTGACCAGATAGGCCTGCCGGAGTTCACTTGCCGCGCCGGTGAATTCGCTCAAAACCAGGGCGCCGCCCAGATCGCCGCGGCAGGCGACGTACTCCTTGGCCACCAGGTTCATCCCATCACGCAGCGGGGTGACCAGCATGACGTCGCTGGCGACGAAAAACGCAATGAGCTCGTCGCGCGGCACCGGGCGGTGCAGGTAATGCACCACCGGGTGACCCACTTCGCCGTATTCGCCGTTGATGTGGCCGACCTGGCGTTCAATGTCGCTGCGCAGGATCTGATAGCTCTCGACCCGTTCACGGCTGGGCGTGGCCAGCTGCACCAGCACGGTGTCGTCGCGTTTGACCCGGCCTTCGGCCAGAAGCTCGGAGTACGCCTTCAGCCGAATATCGATGCCCTTGGTGTAGTCGAGCCGGTCCACGCCCAGCAGAATCTTGCGCGGATTGCCGATCTCGGCGCGGATTTCGCGGGCCCGACGGCGGATGCTGCGCTCGCGGGCCTTGCGGTCGAGCTCACCTGCGTCGATGGAGATCGGGAAGGCGCCAACGCGAACCACCCGGGAATCGAGCTCGACTTCGCCGAAGCGCGAGCGCACGCCGACCGATCCGCGCGATGTGTTGGCACCGATCAACCGTCGCGACAGGATCAGAAAATTCTGGGCGCCCCCGGTCAGGTGAAAGCCGACCAGATCGGCGCCGAGCAACCCTTCGATGATCTCGGTGCGCCACGGCATCTGCATGAACAGTTCGACCGGGGGGAACGGGATGTGCAGGAAAAAGCCGATGGTCAGGTCGGGCCGAAGCTCGCGCAGCATCTTGGGCACCAGCTGCAGCTGATAATCCTGCACCCAGACCGTGGCACCGTGCGCGGCGGCGCGTGAGGTGGCTTCGGCAAAGCGTCGGTTGACGTCGACGTAACGCTCCCACCAGTGCCGGTGATAGAGCGGTTTGACGATGACGTCGTGGTACAGCGGCCACAGCGTGGCGTTGGAAAATCCCTCGTAGTATTCGGCGACGTCGGCGCCGGACAGCGGCACCGGATGCAGCCGCAGATCTTCGGCCTCGATGGGCTGCTCATCGAAGTCGCCGTCGGCGATCCCGGGCCAGCCGACCCAGGCGCCCCGCTGACGGCGCAGCAGCGGCTCTAAGGCCGTGACCAGCCCGCCGGGGCTGCGCTGCCAGGTGGTGGTGCCGTCGGGCTGCCGCTCCATGTCTATGGGCAGCCGATTGGCGACCACTACGAAGTCAGAATCCCCCGAGCCCTTGGCCGACCGGCCTCCCCGGGGAGCCATTTATGCCTCGTTTTTCGCTGGCCCGATACCAAGCATCGAAAGAAAGATCCGGCACTCGTCGGCGTCGGCTGCATACGCTGCGACAACGCGCCTGGCCTGGCGTGCGGTGCTGTCAGCTAACGGTTCCACATCGCCGATTTCGGCAGGGTCAGTTTTTGCGGGCATGCTTCAACTGTATCGAAAACTGTATCGAAGACCCTCCGGGAGGTCCGCTGGGCGCTGGACGTAATGTGCAGGTCGAAACCGCCTGGCAATGATGCGGGCCGGTAGGCCCGAGGCGAAGCCAGGCAATCAAGCTGATGCGAATGAGGTGGCGAATGGCAGTCCACGACGATGTGGGCACCAGCTCTGTCAACGGCGACTCTGCTGACCTGGTGGCCTACGAAACACTCGACGAGGGTCGGATCGCCCGGGTCTGGCTGAACCGGCCCGAGGCGCACAACGCCCAGAACCGCACGCTGCTGGTTCAGCTCGATGAGGCGTTCGCGCGTGCCGAGGCCGACGATCAGGTGCGGGTGGTCATCCTGGCGGCGCGAGGCCGGAACTTCTCGGCCGGTCACGACCTGGGGTCGGAGGCTGCGCTGGCCGAGCGCAAGCCCGGCCCGGGCCAGCATCCGACGTTTCGAGGATACGGCGCCACCCGCGACCCGGTCGCCGAGAAGACTCTGCTGCAGGAGTGGCACTTCTACTACCAGAACACGTGCCGCTGGCGTGATTTGCGCAAAATAACCATCGCCCAGGTTCAAGGCAATGCCATCTCGGCGGGTTTGATGCTGATCTGGGCCTGCGACCTGATTGTTGCCGCCGACAACGCAAAGTTCAGCGATGTGGTCGGTGTCCGGATGGGTATGCCGGGCGTCGAATATTACGCGCACCCTTGGGAATTCGGTCCGCGTAAGGCAAAAGAGCTGCTGCTGACCGGTGACTCGCTGGACGCCGATGAAGCGTACCGACTTGGCATGGTGTCCAAGGTCTTTCCGCTCGACGAGCTGGAGGCCAAGACGTTGGAGTTCGCCCGGCGCATCGCCGAGCGGCCCACAATGGCGGCGCTGCTGATCAAGGACTCCGTGAACGCAGCCTCCGACGCGATGGGGTTCACCGAGGCCCTGCGGCACGCGTTCCACGTCCACGAGCTCGGGCATGCGCACTGGGCGGCGCATAACGAAAATCGCTGGCCGGTGGGGCTGCCGCCGGAGGTCGAGGACTGGCGTAACCCCAAGCCGTCGAAGATCGCCCGCCGCGACGAGCCGTAGCCGGAGCCACCGTGCAGCTTTCCTTCGAAGACCGTACCTACCTGGTCACCGGCGGTGGCAGCGGCATCGGCAAGGCGGTGGCCGCCGGCCTGGCGGCGGCCGGAGCGGCGGTGGTCATCGTCGGCCGCAATTCCGAGCGGCTGGCGGCGGCCGCCACGGAGATCGGCGGTCAGGTCCGCTGCGAGGCCGCCGACGTCACCGACGAAGACCAGATCGCTACGGTCGTGGACGCCGCGGCCGGCTGGCACGGCCGACTGCACGGCGTCGTGCATTGCGCGGGTGGGTCGGAGACGATCGGCCCGATCACCCAGGTCGACTCCGAGGCGTGGCGCCGCACCGTCGACCTGAACGTCAATGGAACGATGTATGTGCTCAAGCACGCCGCCCGCCAGTTGGTGCGCGGCGGCGGGGGATCTTTCGTGGGCATCTCGTCGATCGCGGCCAGCAACACCCACCGGTGGTTCGGCGCCTACGGCGTGACCAAATCCGCCGTCGATCACATGCTGAAATTGGCCGCCGACGAACTGGGCCCATCGTGGGTGCGCGTCAACGGCATCCGCCCCGGGCTGATCCGCACGGAGCTGGTCGCGGCGATCACCGAGTCGCCGGAACTGTCCGAGGACTACCGGATCTGCACCCCGCTGCCGCGGGTCGGTGAGGTCACCGACGTCGCCGCCGCCGCGATGTTCTTACTCAGCGATGCCGCCGCCTGGATCACCGGGCAGGTCATCAATGTCGACGGCGGGCACATGTTGCGCCGGGGCCCGGACTTCACCGCGATGCTGGAGCCGGTGTTCGGCGCCGACGGGTTACGCGGGGTGGTTTAAGCCCGCATCCCGGCCGGCGAGGGTGGCGATCGCCGACCAATCCAGATGCCCAGCACCGCCGGCCTGTAGGGCCAAGAACCGGTCGCGCAGCAGGCTGGCGACGGGCAATGGCACCGCCAGCTCCTCGGCGGCGGCCAGCACCAGCTGAATGTCCTTGAGCCCCAGCGTCGCAGTGAATCCGGCCGGCTCGAATTCCCGGCGGGCGATCAGCCCGCCGTACGTTTGGTAGGCCGGCGCGCTGAACAGCGTCGAGGTGAGGATGTCGACATATTGCAGTGGGTCGACGCCGGCCTTGCCGACCAGGGCGACGGCCTCGCCGATCGACTCGATCACCGACGCGAGCATGAAGTTGCCGGACAGCTTCACCAGGTTCGCCGCAGCCGGCTGCCCCGAAACGACGAACGTGCGCTGCCCGATCGCGTCGAACAACGAAGTCAACGGCTCGAGCGCCTGCGGTGCACCTGCTGCCACGACGAAAAGCTTTGCGGCAGCGGCTGCCTCGGGTCGGCCGAAGACCGGCGCGGCGACGTACCGTTGGCCGGCGTCGCGGTGCGCAGCGGTCAGGCGCTGGGACAGTGCGACGCTGATGGTGCTCGACGAGATGTGGGTGGCGCCCCTGCTCAGCGCCGCCAGGATGCCGTCCGCGCCGAACACCACATCTTCGACGGCCGTGTCGTCGGCCAGCATGGTAAACACCACATCGCCGCGGCAGGCTTCGGCGACGGTGCTCGCGCGGGTCGCGCCCTGCTCAACGAGTGCCTCGACCTTGGCGGGGGAGCGGTTGTAGACCGTGACCCTGTGCCCCGCGTGGACGAGGTTGGCGGCCATGCCGCTGCCCATTTTGCCCAAGCCGATGAATCCGATCTTCATGACTGTCAGCTTGCCCCGTGTTGCGGCGCGGTTCGGCTCAAATGAGATGGGGAACTTGTGGTCGGCGGGCTGGCCGGAAGACTAGCCTCATATAGCAACGACACCGGAGGACGCGATGGCGCAAACCTGGGACACGATCGATCGCTACGTCGTCATCTCGACGGACACCCACGCCGGGGCCGATCTGCACGACTACAAGCCGTACCTGCCGGCGCGCCTGCACGACGACTTCGACGCCTGGGCCAAGACCTATGTCAGTCCGTTCGATGACCTGATCATCGCCACCGCCGCCCGCAACTGGGACCACGAGCTTCGGATCTCCGAGATGGACGCCGACGGGGTGGCGGCCGAGGTGCTGTTGCCCAACACGGTTCCGCCGTTCTTTCCGACCACACCCAACATCACCATCAGCCTGCCCCGCACGCGCGACGAGTTCGAGAAGCGGTGGGCCGGGGTACAGGCGCACAATCGCTGGCAGGTCGATTTCTGCTCGCTGGCCCCGACCCGACGCCGCGCGCTGATCCAGATCTTTCCCAACGACGTCGAGCTGGCGCTGGACGAGATCCGCTGGGGTGCAGAGCAGGAGTGTTTCGGCGGCGTGCTCATCCCGCCGGTGTCGCCGGGTGATCCGCAGGTCGCCCCGCTGTTTCACACGCGCTACGAACCGATCTGGGCGCTGTGCGAGGAGCTGGACCTGACCGTGGTGCAGCACGCGGGCGCCGGCAGCCCCGAGATGCCGATGGACCAGCCGGCGTCCAACGCTGTGTTGATCACCGAGATGGCGATGTGGGCCAATCGCACCCTCGGTCATTTGATCTTGGCGGGAGTGTTCGAGCGCCATCCGGAGCTGCGGTTCGTGCCGACCGAGCAGGGCACGATGTGGGTCCCGCAGCAACTGGCGGTGCTGGACGCCATGGTGCCCACCATGAAGTCTGAGGCCCACAACCGCACCTATGGGATGTTCGGCGGGTCGTCCGTCGACGCGCTGACCATGACCCCGAGCGAGTACGCCCAGCGCAACTGCTATCTGGCCAGCGAGCTGGCACCCTACGACTCCGCGATGATCGATTTCATGGGGGCTGACCACATCATGTGGGGCAGCGACTACCCGCACGAGGAAGGGTTCACCCCGCACTCCAAGCTGGCGATCCGCTGGGCTTTGCACAAACAATCCGAAGAAAACTGCCGAAAGATACTGGGCGGCAACGCGGGTCGCTTGTACCGTTTCGACCTCGACGCGCTGGCGCCGGTCGCCGCCAAGATCGGGCCCACGGTCGAAGAGGTGCACACGCCGCTGGGGGACACCGGTTATCAAGCGCCGGCGGCGTTCGGGTACCGACCGTTCGAAGGTGGACTGGCGCTCAAGCGGTTGGCTCCCGCACGCAGCTAGGCCGATCGATTCTGCCGCGGGTGGATGAACACGCCGTCCGCCTCGACGGTGATGCCCTGGGCGTCGGCAATGTGGCCGACGGCGAATGTCTTGACGCCGTCCACCCGGTCGATCCGTGCCTCCGCGTGTAGCGGGCCGAGCGGTGTGCCTCGCAGATAACGCAGCGTGAGAGTGCCGGTAAAGGCAGGCCGTCCCGGCTTGTGCGCGGTCGCGCCCAGGACGTGGTCGAGAACCATTGCACACATGCCGCCGTGCACGTGGCCGGGCGGACCTTCATAAGCCGCACCGAGGACGAAATCGGTCCACACCAGGCCATCGGCCTCGTGGTGGATCGTCAGGGGCGGGGCGACCGGGTTGCGCAAACCGATCATGACGTTGCCCCATGCCATCGTTTGTCCGTCATCGGCCTGCTGCACACCGAAAGAGTCGGGTATCAGTGCTGCACTCAATTCCACAGTTGCGCAATCGATCTTCTCTTTCGCGGCGGCGACGGCTGTGGGCTCGGCTGTTGTTCTGATGGTGGCGTCGATGAGGCGGCGCACCGAATCGGCTAACGGCCCGTATACCGACTCCAGCTGTGCGATTTCCGCGTTGGATGTCACGGCACACATGGTGCGCGACGGCGTGCCTCGTCAGCAAGGCCATCTCCCGGTCAGTGGTGAGCAGCCGACACTCAGGCTGGCGGCTTGTTAACCTGGGCAAATGAAAGGCAGCAAGCCGAATCTCGCGGCAACCAGCTGGGCCCTGCTGGGCATGCTGTCATACGAGTATGAGCTCTCTGGCTATGACATCCGAAAGTGGATCGACTGGAGCATGCGCTTTTACTTCGGCAGCCCGGCCTACAGCCAGATCTACTCCGAGCTCAAGAAGATGGAGCAGCTGGGCCTGGTGACCTCGCGTGTCGAGAACACCCGCGGCGCCCGCCATCGCAGGCTGTACAAGATCACCGAAGCCGGCCTGGAGGCGGTAACCCGCTGGGCAAACGAGGCGCCGGTCGACCCGCCCACGCTCAAGCACGGCCCGTTGTTACGCGTGACATTGGGTCATCTCACCAGCCCGGAACGGCTGAAGGAAGTGCTGCAAGAACACGTGGCATTTGCCGACGAGATGCACCGTAGGGCGGCGAAGGATGCACGGTGGGCCGGCGTGGACCCGTCCTGGTCGTACGCGCGCGTCGCGTTGCGATGGGCTGAGCGGTATTACGCCAATGAGCGGGAGCTCGCCCTGAAGATGATCAAAGAACTTGACGAGGCCGAAGCCGCCTTCCCGCAGCCGAAGGAAGGTCGAGCGAAAATCCCTTGGCCTACACCGGAATTCTGGTACGAAGTCGAGAAGAAGGCTGACGCCGAAGAACCGGACTGATCACGTTCCGGCGGCGTGCCGCGCTGCGATGTAGCCGTACACCAAGCCCTGACCGATCGTGGCGCCCGCGCCGGGATATGTGGTTCCGAACGCGTTGGCCGCAGTATTGCCGATCGCGTACAGGCCCTCGATGACACTGCCGTCCTCACGCAGTACGCGAGCGCGATCATCTGCTCGCACACCCCCGCAGGTGCCGAGGTCGCTCAGCACCATCTTGACCGCATAGAAGGGCCCCTTGTCGAGAGCGCGGAGATTGGGGTTAGGGGTGATGGTCGGATCGCCGTAGTAACGGTCATAGGCGCTGGCACCGCGGTGGAAATCCGCGTCATTTCCGCGCCGCGCCATCTCGTTGAACCGGGCCACTGTAGCCGCGAACTGTGCGTCAGGAACACCGATCTTGTTGGCGAGGTCGGCGAGGTCATTCGATCGGTGGGCAATAGCCGCTCGGTACCAAGCCTGCGGAATCTGCATACGCGGAAACAGTTCGGCGGCAAAGACATAGCTATTTCGATATTGCTGATCGAAAACGATCCACATGGATTCCACCGGATTACCCGAGCGTTCCCGCCCCAGCAGGCGCTGCCCGAACGACATGTAATCCGTTGCCTCATTGGCAAACCGGGAGCCGTTTTGGTCGACGATCAGCGAGCCGGGCAGCGCTCGTTCGGCCAGCATCACCAACGGCGCCTTGCCGGGTAGTGGTGCGACGGCAGGGAACCACCACGCTTGGTCCATGAGCTCTATTGCGGCGCCGACGTCTTGGGCGGTGCGGATGGCGTCGCCGGTGTTGGTCTCCGCGCCCAGGCTCAGGTGCTCGCCGAGCGACTCCGACTGAAACTTCCGCCGCATAGCCATGCTGTGGTCGAAACCGCCCGCGGCCAACACCACGCCACGCCGGGCGGTGACGACCACCTCGCGCCCGTCGTGGCCGATCACCGCTCCGCTGACCCGCCCTCCGTCGGCCGCCAGCCGTAGCAACTGCGCGTCGGTCCAAATCGGGATGCCCGCACGAAGTGCACCGGCGAATAGCCCGGCGGCCAGCGCTTGCCCGCCCGCGACGTAGCGCCGGCCGAGCAGCAGCCCACCTGCTCCTTGGCCGAAGCGCTTGGCGATGATCGGTATACCCTTGCGCGGCACTCTGGCCATCAGGTTCATCCACCGATAATCGGCGCCCGTAGTGGGCATCGGGATCTTCGGTTCCATGAGCCCGGGTCGCAGCCGCGCCCGGTACTCGCCGAGGATGCCGGAGTTCAACGGGCGGCATTCGCACGTCCGCCCCGCTGCGGTTCCACCGGGCGTTTCGGGGTGGTAATCCGAATAGTCCTTGGCCCAGATGAACCGCATCGGTGTGGTACGTCGCAGCATCTGGACGGTCGCTGTGACGTTGGCCAAATACGCTGTGGAGCGTTCGGCCGGGGCAGTGCCTGCCACCACCGACCGCAGATACGCCTCGGCACGGTCGACCGTGTCGTCGCCACCGTTCTCCGCAAGGATGGGGCTGGCCGGAAACCACAACGCCCCACCCGAGCGGGCTGTCGAACCGCCGACATAAGACGACTTCTCCACCACCAAGACGTTCAATCCGCATTCGCGGGCGGCCAATGCGGCTGCCATCCCCGTGCCCGAACCGACGACAAGCAGGTCGACAGCGGTATCGCGGATCGGAACGCCGGCGGGGATCGTGGCTGGTGGAGCAATCGTCACAGGGATGACATTAGGTGGCGAAATCGGCGGCGCGGCATGTTTTCCCTGCCAGCGGGACGATCCCTGCCGGAAGCGGGTGGACCGTCGTAGAACAAGGTCATGACGTTGCATTCGACTCCTGACGAGATCCGGCAGATCGAAGCCGAGGCTGCCCCCTCGCGATTCGCCCGCGGCTGGCATTGCCTGGGCCTGTCCAAAGAGTTCGGCGACGGGCAGCCGCATGCCGTCCACGCTTTCGGTCAGAAGTTGGTGGTGTTTCGCAGCGGGGACGGCAGGCTGAACGTGCTGGACAGCTACTGCCGCCATATGGGCGGCGATCTGTCGCAAGGCGAGGTGAAGGGCGACGAAATCGCCTGCCCCTTTCACGACTGGCGGTGGGGCGGCGACGGTCGGTGCAAAAAGGTGCCCTACAGCCGCCGGACACCCAGGCTGGCCCGCACCGCCACCTGGCTGACCCTGGAACAAGACGGGATGTTGTTCGTCTGGAACGACCCCGAGGGCACGGCACCGCCGCCGGAGGTGACCATCCCTCGCATCGAGGGCGCCACCAGTGATGAATGGACCGACTGGCACTGGTACACCACGGTCGTCAACACCAACTGCCGCGAAATCATCGACAACGTCGTCGATATGGCGCATTTCTTCTACGTGCACGGGTCGATGCCGACGTACTTCAAGAACATCTTCGAAGGCCACATCGCCACCCAATACATGAACAGCGGGGCACGCCCAGACATACCGAGCCCCGAAGGGCAGCCCCGGATGCTCGGCACCACTTCGGCCGCATCGTATTTCGGGCCCTCATTCATGATCGACGACCTGACCTACCACTTCGAGGATGCAGACCAGCACACGGTGCTGATCAACTGCCACTATCCCATCGATGCGAATTCGTTTGTGCTGCAATACGGCATCATCGTCAAGAAGTCAGCCCATCTGCCCGAAGAGGCGGCAGTGCAGGCTGCGATCGCTCTCGGTGATTGGGTCAAGGTCGGATTCGAGCAGGATGTAGCGATCTGGAAGACGAAGGCGCGCATCGACAATCCGCTGTTGTGCGAGGAGGACGGTCCGGTGTATCAACTGCGCCGTTGGTATGAGCAGTTTTACGTCGACGTGGCCGACGTGACGCCGGACATGGTGGATCGCTTCGAGTACGAGATCGATGTGACGCGGCCGCGCGAAGCATGGCAAATGCAAGTCGACGAAAACATCGCCGCAACCATGGCCGGATGATTCGCACCGACGAGCGGTTGCTCGACTCGCCTCCGGTTCAGGTGAGTTGCAAGTATTGCGGCGCAACGGTGCTGGCCCGCAAGAGTAGCTGGCAGCAGACCAGCGTCCAGTGGAGCGCGGACGCCATGGCCAGATGCGTGGAGCGACGGGAGGCGCGCAAGCCGTTTTTGGTCTGCTCGAAACTCCGTCAGTCGATCGAAGAGGCCGCGCGCAGTGGTGCCGTCCCGATCGTGGACGAGGTCAACGCGTGAGGTGGTCACCCGCAGCTAAGTGTGTCATGCCAGCTGGAAGGCGCTGATCGGCGCCTCGTCGGGATAATTCGACGGACCCCCGATGTCATACGCTGCGTTCAGGGTGCGGATGAATTCCTGGTCGTGCAGCGGGTCATCGGGCATCGCCAGTTTGATGCCTTGGGCGTTGACGTCTTTGACAAGCACGTCGATGGCCTGCTCGATGGTCAGGTCGTCGGAGCCTTCCATGTTCTTCTTCAGTTCGTCGTGGTCGGAGAAGACTTCGGCGGACCAGTGGACCAGGAAACGCAGCTCCTCGGTGTGGTGGCGGGCAATGACGTCGTCGCCGTTCTTCAGCAGCCACCGGTCCCGGTCGGCCGGGTCACCGGTGAAGACGGTGTCGAACGTCAGCCCGTCCGGGATCTGCTGATCCAGCGGGCCATTGGCTTCGCCGCGGTGCACCATCATCTCGTTCTGCACCACCACGCCGCGGTTGTACACCGGCGGCAGGACGCGCTGCGGGGGCTTGAGTGGGCCGTCAGGCCAGTAGGTGAAGCCACTGTGCGGATCGAGCGAGAACCACGCGATCACCTGGGCCATCTTGATCAGATAATCCTGAAAAAGCCCGGATTTGCCCATGACGCTGGTGAGCCATGTCGGCGCGTTCTCGTGGCGCACCCCCCGAAAGCTGGGTGAATCCAGGTGTCCCGGATCGCGATTCGCGCATGGGCCGTTGATGTTGAACAGCATCATCTGCGGTTTGGCGTACTCCGCCTTCCAGTACGCCTTGGCAAGTTCCACAAACCGAGCGTTGTAGAAGCAGTCGTGCAGTTCCGGGTACAGAACGGTGCCGTAGTTCGCCAGGTAGCCGCGGAACGTCGGTGTCAAGAACAGGTCCAGTGACGGCTCGAAGCCCTCCGGAAACGCGCCGCTCATGGTGGCGATCAGCTCTTCGGCGGAGGAGAAGTGGTGCGCGATGATCAGCCTCCATGGCCCCTGGGTGCGCACCACGTCCAACAGCCGTTCCCGTTGGTCGTCGGTGTAGATGTTGTGGATCTCCCGGGGAGGCGACGCGGGCCGCAACACTTCGGACAGCTCCACGCGTCGCTCATCAGTGAGCATCGAATCTCCTCTGGTTACCTGTGGTCCCTCGATTCTGCGGCCGTCGCCGCTTTGGCGACAGGCACATGTCCGGTGATCGGGACACCAAACGGCGGTCAAAACGGCAACGGGTGTGCGAATTTCGCACGCAACAACGCACCGACTTCGGCGATCGCCAGTCGCCCCCGCGCGGTCGCATCGGAGCGCATCAAAAACCCGTGGTACATGCCGGGGTAGCGAGTCAGGTTCACCTGGACCCCGGCATCGCGCAGGCGGATCGCGTAGCGCTCGCCCCAGTCGCGGATCGGGTCACATTCGGCGGTGACGACGATCGCCGCCGGCAGCCCGGAGAGGTCGTCGGCGTAGGCGGGCACTTGGTAGGGATCATGCGGTGCACCCGCGCCGCCATCGGCGAGCTCGTGCATGTAGTGGATGTCATCGAGCGAGAGCATCGCCGCGTCTGCCAGCGCAGCGATCGACGGCGCATCCATGTCCCGGTCGAGCCCCGGATACAGCAGCACCTGACAGCAGATCGCCGGGCCGCCGTGGTCGCGTGCGGCCAGCGCCACCCCGGCCGCCAACGATCCGCCCGCGCTGTCGCCGACCACCGAAAGCCGAGTCTTGTCAACGCTGAGTCGGTCGGCGTTCTCGGCGACCCATCGCGTCGCGACGTAGGCGTCGTCGAATTGCGCGGGCGGCGGGTTCTCCGGGGCAAGCCGGTAATCGACGGCCACCACCGTCGCGTCGCTCTCGAACGCCACCGCCCGCGCCAGCGGTTCGAACGAGTGATTGGAGCCGAGAACCATTCCGCCGCCGTGGAAATACACCAGCACCGGTGTGTTGGTGGCACGCGTTGGGCGGTAGATCCGCAACGGGATCGATCCCCCGGGACCGGGCGCCGCACACTCCTCGATAGCCATCTCTGGCATGGTGTCCGGCGCAGGCGCGGTCTCGATCGCTTCCCGCACGGCTGCCAGGCCGCGCTGACGCATCGGCGGAATGACCCCGAACGAGGCGACCCGCGCGGCGGCGTCAGGATCCAGATTCATTGTGCGCTGGATCGAATCGGCGCCCGCGCAATGCGGGAGCACGTTGAGAGACAAGGACTTCCGCACGCTCAGCCATCGCCGAGCCGACATACTCTGGCTGCGTGAGCAAGTAGAAGCGCCCTTCGGCGGCCTGGTCGAACACCGCTTCGGCGGCGGCGAGGGCATCCATCGCCTCGGCCTTGATGTCGAGCATGGCCGAGCGCTGCGACTCGGCCGCCACGACATCGCCGTCATCAACCCCGCCGGCGGATTCAAAGATGTTGGACACCACCGCTCCTGGCAGCACGGCCTGCACGTGAACGTGGTCGTCGTGCCCGGCCAACTGAACCTCCAACTGCAGGCATTCGGTGAGCGCCAGCACTGCGTGCTTGCTCATGATGTACGACGCCTGCAGCGGCGTCGCCAGCACTCCTCCGATAGACGACAGGTTCCACACCCAGGCGGGATCTCGCGAGGCAAGTATTTTCGGCAGAAATGCGCGCACCCCGTGAAACACGCCGGTGATGTTGATGTCGACGACGCGGTTCCAGTTCTCCACCGGGGTGTCCCACAGGTATCCGAACTGCTCGACACCCGCGTTGTTGACCAACAGCCGCACCGGCCCGACGTCCCGGTAGGTCTTTTCGGCCAGTTGTTCCACCGCCTCCCAATCACGCACGTCGCACACTGCGTCGACGGCTGTGACGCCCTGGGCGCGCAGTTGCTGGCGCAGTGACGCGATGGCTTGCGCGTCGACATCGGCAAGCACGACTGTCATGCCGAGCGTTGCGGCGTGGCGGGCCAGGCCCGCTCCGATGCCCGCGCCGGCACCGGTGACGACGGCCACCCCGCCAGAAAATAGCTCCCGGGCGCTCACCGGGCGCTGTCGGCGGTGACCTCGGACAGCAGGACCGAGTTGGTGGTGTCGAGGATGATGTCCATCTCGGTGAACTCTAAACCTTTGGCTCCGCGGCGCACAGCAACGTTGGCTACGCCGCTGGACACTGCGAACGGCACAAAGTTGGCGATCTGGTTGACGAATATGTAGAAACGCGCGCGAGTGACGTCGCCGTCGGTGCCGGTGCGGTGCACGTTGGTGGCGTGATGCCGCAACGGATAGGGGCTTTGTTGCCGATGCTCGGACAACCACTCCATGACCGCGTCGCGCCCCTGGAGTTCGGGCGACATGAGTTCTTCGAAAGGACTGGCGCCTGAGTCACTTCGAGTCAGGTAGCGGACGTCCTGGCTGTAGCGGGCCGCCAGCTCGTCATAGTGCGCCTCGTCGTAGTGGTACCAGAACTCGGCGATGAACTCCTGCAGCTCGGTCAATGCGATGTCGTTGCTCACGATCGTTCAGTCAAGCCGCTGCACGCTATGTCAGCACCCCGGATGACCGGTCAGTGGAACATGGCGACCACGGGGAGCCCCCGTCGGTCGATACTGCCATCGCCATGCCTACCGAATCGACGGCCGCAGAGCTGCGTGCCAACCTCGAGCAAGCCGATCCCGGTGTGTTGGTCGCCGTGCTGGCACAACTGAGCGGAGACCCCGCCGTCGCCGACAAGTTCGGCCCGGCAATTTCACACGTACCCGACCCACCCGAACGAGCGGGGGTCACCGATCCGCAGACCGCGGCCGCCATCGTCGGGGCGCTGGTGGACATCCTGACCGGGGCATCAGGACGCGACGGCACGGTCGCTGCGGATGATCCTGCGCTGTTCGCCCGTATCGCACCTCTCGGGCTCGGGGTAGCCGTCGACGAGCGCGAGGTGCCCATGTTGTTGGAGCAAGGCGGGTTTCACAAGCCACGCCCAGTGCTACCGCGCACCGTCGCCATCCCGGCGACGGTGAAGATCGCCATTGTCGGCGGGGGGATGGCCGGAATTGCCGCCGCGATCATGGCGGCCGACGCCGGCGTTGACTACGAGATTTACGAGCGCAACCCTGAAGTCGGCGGCACCTGGCTGACCACTACCTATCCGGGCATCGGCGTGGACACGCCGTCCACGTATTACTCGTTCTCGCGTGAACTCAATCCGGACTGGTCCAGCTACTACCCGATGGGATGGGAGTACCAGTCGTACCTGCAGGCCGTCGCCGACAAGTACAAGATCCGTGACCACACCCGCTTCAACACCGAGGTCGAGGCGCTGTGGTGGGACGACGAACACCAGTTCTGGCAGATCCACGCCCACTCGGCCGACGGAACCCGCACCGTCAGCAATGCGACCGTAGTCATCACCGCGGCCGGCTTTCTCAACCGGCCGCGATACCCCGATCTGGAAGGCCGGGAGACCTTCGCCGGCACCAGCATTCATTCGGCACGGTGGGATCCCGACCTCGACTTGACCGGCAAGCGGGTCGCCGTGATCGGGGCCGGCTGCACCGCGGTGCAGATCGTCGACGCGGTCGTCGACGACGTCAAGCACCTCACCGTGTTCCAGCGCCAGCCGCACTGGGTGGCCCCACGCCGACGGCCGTCCGACGACGTGCCCGACTACCATCGATGGCTGGCCAGGCGCGTGCCGTACTACGCGAATTGGATTCGGCTGAAGTCGTATTGGTCCACAGCAGACAACAACTACCCCGTTATCCAGGTGGACCCGGACTGGGCGGACTCGCATCTATCGATTTCGCCGGCTAACGACGTGCTCCTCAAGTACTGCCTCGACTACATCGACCGCACTTTCGGTGCCGGTAGTGCACTGGCGCAGAAGGTCACCCCAGACTTCGCCCCGTACGGCAAGCGCATCATCCGCGACCCCGGTGGCTACTACGCCGCGCTGACCCGCCCCCACGTCGACGTCGAGGCCAGCGAGCCAGTACGCGTCACGCCGAACGGGATCGTTACCGAGGACGGACGTGAGGTCGACCTGGACGTGATCGTTTATGCGACAGGCTATTACCTCGACTTCCTGTCAACAATCGATATTCGCGGCCGCGACGGCCGCACCCTGAAGGCGGAATGGGCAGGCACTCCCCGCAGTTACCGCGGCGGCACCGTGCCCGGATTCCCGAACCTGTTCATGACATCGCACCCCAACGGTAGCCCAGGCCACGGTGGTGGACACAACTTCGGCGTCGAGGTGGCCGTGCACTACATCAGGGAGTGCCTGCAACTGATGGCGCTACGCGGTGCGCGGTCGATGGAACCCACCCGGGAGGCGTACGACGATTACGTCGCTCGTCTGGACAACCTGATGGAACATCTTGTCTGGCGCCATACACCGACCGCACACACCTACTACCGCGTGGCATCCGGTCGCGTCGTGGTAGCCAGTCCGCTCCGTATGATCGACTGGTGGGAAGAGCACCGGGCGCCCATCGAGGAGCACTTCGAACTGCGATGAGCAAACTACTGTCCGGCAGAACGGCTCTGGTCACTGGCAGCAGCCGCGGCATCGGACGAGCTATCGCACAACGGCTTTCGGCCGAAGGGGCAACCGTCGTGGTGACGGCGCGGTCCTATGAGCCATCGCCCTCGGAGCGGGCCGGTGAAACCACCACGCTGCCCGGGACGATCGGTGAAACCATCGGACTGATCGAGCAGGACGGCGGAACTGCGCTGGGCATCGCCGCCGATCTCGAGGACGCCGAGCAGCGTGAGCGGCTCATTGACGAGGTGGTCGCCCGCACCGGAAGGCTCGACATTTTGGTCAACAACGCCGGATACGCCGACTATTCGCTCGTCGAGAAGATGAGCCTGGAGACCTTCGACCGCACGGTGGAGCATTATCTGAAGACGCCGTTCGTGTTGACGAAGGCCGCGGTGCCACACATGCGTCAACAGGGAGGGGGCTGGATCGTCAACATCGGATCGGTGACCGGGATTACGCCGGTCCGCCCGTATCGCGATTACAACAAGACTGCGGGCGACGTGGTGTACGCGTCGATGAAGGCGGCGTTGCATCGCTTCACACAGGGAGTCGCTGCCGAGCTGCTTGATGCAAACATCGCCGTCAACTGTGTAGGGCCGTCCACCGCGATACGCACTCCCGGTGCAGCGCCGTTGATTCCGGACACCTTTCCCACCGAACCGGTCGAGTACCTGGCTGAAACGGTACTCGCAATGTGCCATCTGCCTGCGGCCGAGCGTACCGGGCTGGTGGCGTTCAGCCTGCACTATCCATCGTCTCAAGGGTTGCCGGTGCACAGCCTCGACGGCAGAACGCTGCTGGGTTCGCTGGAACCGCCGGCGGCGGCCAACCCGAACATCTTGCCCGCTGGCTTGTAGCGCGGCTTCAGCGACCGCCCGCGCGACAGAAGCTGTGGCAGAGGCGATCCTGCACAATGACTTCAGGGCATTCGGGATCAAACCAGCGATCCACATAGGCCCAGTGAATCGGGTGCATGAGATACGGGCCCATCAGCCCTTCAACATCGGTGAACTCCTGCTCGAACACGTGCGTCCACGCTGAGTCGCCGCTGGCTTGCTCAACTCGGCTCAACTGCCACGCGGTGATGCTGTGTATGTAGCGCGGCATCAGCCGCAGATCGGCCTCGAAACGGGCGATGGTGCCGTCGTCGGTACCGGGCGCCACGCTCACCAACAACGTGCGATAGACGGTGCCTCGGCCACTGGACCACCCAGTGTCGACGGGGCAGCCCGAGTAGGTGGCGCCATTGACACGGCCAACTGCAGGATCCCGCAATACATCGGCGAAATCCACTGCAACAGAGTTCCATTCGCTTCGGCTGGCAAACCGTAGATGCATCAGGATGTCGCCGCCGTTGCGGGAGCCGGGCAGCGTCGGTTCCACCAGCGCGTGGTGGGCGGCGACCTTCGACGCCGCGTCACGAAGCGCGGCCACCAGACGGTCAGAGTCACCGGCGGCCACGTCGATAAGGTTGACGACGTTAAACATCGCACATCCCATCCACGTTCTCGGCGTCGGCGGCCACACTGCGGGTGCGCTCCGCGACCAAATCGGCGATACCGGCCCACCATTGGCCGATTGAGGGATCGGAACGGCCTTGCCATCTCATTTCCCACCATGCCTGCGGACTCTGCAGCGACCAGATGATGGTGACTGTGTTGGTCTGATCGGCACACCAAATCGGTGGGCTGACCAGCACCCGCTGCAACGTCATACCGCGTCCGCGCGCCCCGGGTGCATAGCCCGAAAGGTATGCGTCAACAAATGTTTTGGCGCATCCCGGCCGCGTGATCACCCGATCGATGACGTACACCTGATCGTCAGTCATGCGTACGCCTATGGAATTCCGGTCGATCGCTGGGTCGCCGCCAGTAGTCGCGACAGTTCGCCGCAGACCTCCGCGCGTGCCCGCTGAGCCAAGTGAAGAATCGGCATCGTCATGAAGCCGTGGATGCCGCCTTCGTAGTGACAATGCACGGCATTGACATCCGCCGCCCTCAGTGCGTCACCGAATGCAATACCCTCATCGCGCAGTGGGTCGTGGCCCGCCGTGACGACGACGGCGGGGGGCAGCCCGTGTAAATCCGCCTTCAGCGGCGATGCGTAGTGATGCTCGCGGTCGGTGACGGAGGGCGCGTATTGATCCCAATACCATTGCAGCGCAGGACGTGGATTGTAAAAGCCTTGCCCGAACAGTCGATACGATTCGGTGCCGAAGTCAGCGGCGATCATTGGGTAGACCAACAATTGCGCGGCCAGCGATGGTCCGTCGCGGTCGCGCGCCATCAGGGCCGTCACGGCCGCCAGGTTGCCCCCGGCACTGTCGCCGCCGACGACTATCCGGCTGGCATCTCCGCCAAGACTGGCCGCGTTACGAGCCGCCCACTTCGTCGCCGCGTACATATCCTCGGCTGCGGCCGGCCACCGGTGCTCTGGGGCCAGCCGGTACGCCACCGAAACAACCACGGCAGGAATGAGATTCGTCAAGTTACGACAAAGGCCGTCATGGCTGTCGAGGTCGCAGAACACGAACCCGCCGCCGTGGGCGTACACCAGAATTGGCTGCGGCGAATCTACCGCGGGCCGATAGATGCGGACGGCGATGCTGCCGGGGATGGTTTCGTCGCTCACGGTGCCGACCGGTTCAGGCTGGTCCGGGGCGACGAAGCGTTCCCGGATGGCCGCCCTCGCCTGTGCTCCGGTCATCGTGTGCACTGGAGGAAAGCCGGCGTCGAGCGCCTCGAGCATGCCGGCAATCTGCGGATCGAGGTTAATGGCGCCGCTCCACCTCATCGCTACGCTCTGCATCGTCGCCGGCGCGACTCACGCGTACTGCACTGCACGTTCATGCGGCACAGAACGCGTGGCCACCCGCAACGGACGTACCTGCTGCAGTGTCGGCGCTACCCGCTGCGGCCCATCTTCGATGTTGTGCCAGATGCCCGTCGCCGTCATTCGCACCGGCGCGGCCATGCGCTGGTCGAATACCATCTTGCTCATCGGCCCGCAGACAGACACCGCTGCGACGGCCTTGGTGGGATCGCCGATCGACGCTGCGACACAACCGAATCCGGGTAGGGACTCCTCGCGGTCGAACGCCACGCCGTGGGCGCGAACCTTGGCCAGTTCGGCCGCCAGATGCGCTGGACTACTGATCGAATACCGCGTTTTGCGGCTGGCGAGATCGATGGCGTCGACATTGTCGCGGTACGCCAGCAGTGCTTTGCCCAACGCTGTGCAGTGCGCAGGCTGACGTCCGCCGACACGGCTGGGAATCGCCGCGGCCATCCGGTCGCCGATCTTCTCCAGATACACCACGTCGGCGCCGTCGAGTACAGCCAAGTGCACAACCAGCCCGGTGGCACGATGCAGATCGTGCAGCAATGGGACCGCTGCGCGGTGCAGTCGGTCTTGGTGGACCGCCAGTGATCCCAGTTCGACGAGGCGCATGCCCAATTCGTAGTCGCGACCGCTTCGGCGCAGCCAGCGCAGTTGCACCAGCCGTTCCAGCATGCGGTGTGCAGAGGACCGGGGCAGGCCCGTGCGGCGCACGATCTGGGCCAGGGTCAACCGGCCAGGGCCGTCAAAGGCGTCCAGCACCAACGACACCCGATCTATGACGGCACTGGGAGTGGTGGGTTCCGCGGTCACGCTCACGACGCCTCCTGCGCGGCAGCATATGACTAATAGAAATATGTCTGTTTGTACCACACCGGTGTGGTCGCTGTCACACCGACAGTCCAAAACCACACAGAGCGCCGCTGACCTCGGTGAATGCAGACGGTTTTCAGGCCTTTGCGGCAGCCCGGCCGGCGCGGCGCCCGTAGAAGCTGCCGTCGCCGAGCGAGATCCCGCTGGCGTAGCCCCACGCCGCGAGACCGGCGGTGGAGCGGCCCGCGGCGTACAGACCGGGGATCGGCTCCCCGCCGACATGCAGCACTTCGGAATTTAGGGTCGTTTTCAGTCCGCCCAGGGTGAATCCGCCGGTGCTCTCGCGCAGATCGACCGCGCCCACGGGCGATCCGATGGGCCGGAGCCACTCGGGCTTCTTGTGCAGCAGTGGATCCTCACCGCGTGCGGCGCCGTCGTTGAAGGCCGCCACCGTCGCCTGCAACGAACCCGGCGCGAGACCAATCTCCTGCTCGAGTTCGGCGACTGTCTCGCACACCCAAGTCGGCGGACGCAGCATCATCTGAGGTGACCACGACGCCATGGCCTCGTTCTGCGCGGCCTCGTCGATGACGAGGTATGCGGTGTTGTCCTGGTGGTAGAGCGTGAGCTGGCCGACGCGGCCCGGATAGGTGTCCTCGGCGACGTAGCGTTGACCGCGGCCATTGACCAGGATGCCGCGCACCAGTTGCTGCGGGTCGATGAAGATCGCCACCTCGGTGGCATCCATGTGTGCCAGATCGGCGCCCAGCGCCTGTGCCATCCGGATGGCCTGCCCGTCATGCTGCTCGATCGAGGCGGCCGGCCGTCCCGCGATCCGCGGAGCGTATTGCGCCACCATGGCGTCGTTGTAGGCGAAGCTGCCCGTCGCGAGTATCACGGCACGGCGGGCGCGGATCGTCACATCGTTTCCGTACTGTCGGGCGCACAGTCCCACGACCCGACCGTCGGATTCGACGACTAGTTGCCGCACCCGCACGTCGTAGATCGCCCGTGCGCCCGCCACGGTAGCGGCCTGCACGAGCGGTTTCATCAGCATGTAGCCGGCGCTGGCCTCGCCCTGCTTCTTGTTCGACATCTGCGGGACGTGGCCGCGCGGCGCGGGGGCGGCGATGGTGTTGAAGGGATACGAGTTCTCTCCTCCGCTGTACATCAGCCCCTGGTCGCCCATCGGCTCCCAGCCGGGCTCGGAGAAGAACTCCGCCTTGAACGGCACGCCGCACTCGACGAGCCAGTTGAAGTGCTCGACGCTCCCGGCGCAATAGTCGGCGATGCGGTTCTCGTCCGCGCCAGGCCCCATCGCGACGTTGAGAAACGCCGTCATGTTCTCGACGGAATCATCGAAGCCACAAGCCTTTTGCAGCGGCGTACCCCCACCTAGATAGATGAAGCCGCCCGCCATGGCCGCCGCTCCGCCCCACGAGCCCGTGCGTTCGAGCACCAGGACGTCGGCACCGGATCTGGCGGCTTCGACCGCCGCGGCCGCCCCGGCCACCCCGTATCCGGCAATGACGACGTCGGCTTCGTGATCCCACGAGCCGATGGACGAAGCCGGGACCGGACGGACGTCGGTGTCCACCGTCACATCCGCATTGCCGCGGGCATCTCGCCGACCCACTGGTGGCCCCAATAGCTATCGGCGGTGATTTCCTCTGCGGTGTAATATGTTTCGTCGACACGCATACCATCGGTGCCGAATTCGATGTCCCAGTCACCGGGTGCGCGGACATAGAACGACACCATCTTGTCGTTGGTGTGGCGCCCCAGGGTCGACGACAGCTGGAAGTCCGAGGCATTGACGCGGTCCAGCGCCTGACCCACGGCGTCGAGACTGTCGACCTCGACCATGATGTGAACCAGCCGTGGGTCGCGCTGATGCGCGGCCGGGACGATCGCCAGACTGTGATGTCGTTCGTTGATCCCGAGGAACCGAACTCGCACTGGCCCAAACTCTTTCGGTAACGGTACGCGGAATGCGCCCCGGGAACGGAAACCCAGCACTTCGGTGTAGAACTCGTACAAGCCATTGGGGTCCATCGCCGGCACGACGACGTGGCCCATGCCCTGATCACCGGTGACGAATTTCGCGCCGAACGGGGTGATGACCGGGCTGTGGTCGAGCGCCGCACCGTGAAACACCTCGAGCGTGGTGCCGGCGGGATCCTCGAAGGTGATGACCTCTTCAACGCGGCGGGCCTCGGCCTCGTCGGTGGACAGCTGTTTGAACGCCGCCCCGGCACCGTCGAGTGTGGCCTGGACGCGCTGCAGTGCCGGGTGGTCGCGCACTTCCCAGCCCACCGTGAGCACTCGGTCGGTGTCACCGGGCACCACGATGAGCCGGGCCGCCCGCTCATCCATCCGCAAGTACAGTGCCGAAGGGTCCGGGCCTCTAAAAGTAGGGGAGCCTTCCGCGAAACCCAGGACGTCGAAGGCGAAATGGCGCCAGCGGTCGATGTCGGTGGTCGAAACGGTGATGTAGCCCAGGCTTTTCAGGTCGCTCACTTGCACGTTCTCCTAGATCAGGGCCCGCAGCGGACCCTCCGGCGGGTCGATACCCAGCGAACTCAGCGCCGACGCGTGGTAGGTGGTGCCGGGCATGTGGATGGCATGCAGATGGCCGACGTGCACGTCGCGCCAGTACCGTTGCAGCGGTTTGTCCATCCGCGCCGCGTTGCCGCCCGAGCGGGCGAAGATCTCGTCGACCGCCGACACCGCGCGCCACACGGCGCGAATCTGGGTACGACGGCCGGCCGCGCGGTCCGCGAACGACACCTCCTTGCCGGCAGCAACCATGTCGTAGATGCGGTCGACATTGGCGAGCAGCTCCTGACGGGCGGCGTTGATGTCGGCCGCGGCCTCGCCGATCGCGTACATGACGTAGGGGTCGTCTTTGATCGCGGTTCCGGTGGCGTTGACGCGCTCCCGCTGGTAGTCGAGGTGCGCGGCCAGCGCGCCCTCGGCGATGCCGATGGTGGCCGCCGAAATACCCAGCGGGAACATCGTCGACCACGGCATCAGGTACAGCGGCTCGGTCATGCCGGCCTCGCGCTGGGCGGTACCGTCCATCACCTTGGCCGCGTCCATGGTCCGATAGCTCGGCACGAACGCGTCTTTGACAATGACATCCTTGGATCCGGTTCCCCTCAGCCCCACCACATTCCACGAGTCTTCGACGATCTCGTAGTCCTTGCGCGGCAGGATCATGTGTAGCATCTGCGGCGGCATCAACGGAACGCCTTTGTCGTCGCCGAGCATGGCCCCCAGGATGATCCAGTCGCAGTGGTCGGTGCCCGAACTGAACTGCCAGCGACCGTTGAAGAGGTAGCCGCCGTCCACGGGTTTGGCCACGCCCTGGGGCGCGTACGGCGAGGCCATCCAAGTGTCGACGTCGTCGGCCCAGATCTCGGCGGCGACCCTGGGGTCCGCATAGGCCAGCTGGTAGGGGTGAACGCCCACCACGCCGACGATCCAGCCGGCCGCCGGATCCAGCGCCGCGGTGGCCATCGTCGTCTCGGCGAACTCGCGGGGATGAACCTCGAAGCCCTGGTATTGCTTGGTCTGCAGCAGCCGGATCAGTCCGGCGCCCTTCATCAGCTTGACGGTGTCGTCGGTGAGCCGGCCAATTCGCTCGGCTTCGGCGGCCTGGCCGCGCAACTGCTCCGCTATCGCCATCACCTGGTCGATGACTCGTTCGGTCATGGTGTCGTCCTTAGTTCGTGGGGCCGCGATCGATCGTCTCTTAACGGAGATGATGGCACCTTTCGCGATCCCGGTGAACGGGAAGCAACTGTTGCTCGTGACCAAAACGGCCTACCGTCACGTCGTGACCATTGATGTCGTGGTTGTCGGTGCTGGATTCGCCGGACTGTATGCCTTACACAAACTGCGCTCGCAGGGCTTGTCGGTGCGCGTGTTCGAGGCTGCTCCCGACGTCGGCGGTACCTGGTACTTCAACCGGTATCCAGGTTGTCGCTGCGATGTGGAAAGCGTCGACTACTGCTACTCGTTTTCTGACGAATTGCAGCAGGAATGGAACTGGACCGAGAAGTACGCGTCGCAGCCGGAGATCCTGCGCTATATCAATTGGGTCGCCGACAAGCTCGATCTGCGCAGAGACATCACGGTGAACACCCGGGTGTGTTCGGCCATCCTCGACGAGCAAACCCTGTACTGGACGGTTGCCACCGACAGCGGCGAGGTCGTGACCGCCCGGTTCTGTGTGATGGCCACCGGCTCGCTGTCGGCCGCGCTGACGCCGGATTTCTCGGGCCTGGAGACCTTTGCCGGCGAGGTGTACCACACCGCCCATTGGCCGCACGACCCCGTCGATTTCACCGGCAAGCGTGTCGCTGTGATCGGCACCGGCTCGTCGGGCATCCAGTCGATTCCGGTCATCGCCGAGAAGGCGGCGCAACTCTACGTCTTTCAGCGCACGCCCAATTTCAGCGTCCCAGCGGGCAACAAGCCGCTCACCACCGAAGACATGGCCGAGATCAAAGCCAATTACCCTGAGCGGCGCCGTCTTTCGTGGCGCAGTGGCGGCGGCTCACCGCATATCGCTCACCCGAACAATACGATGGAGGTCTCTCCCGAAGAGCGCCGAGCCGCCTTTGAAAAGCGTTGGCAGCTAGGAGGCGTGCTCTTCTCCAAGACCTTCCCCGATCAGATGAGTGACCCGGTTGCCAATGAGGAGGCCATCAGCTTCTACCAAGAAAAGGTTCGTGCCGTCATCGACGACCCAGAAGTCGCCGATCTGCTGATCCCGAGCGACCATCCAATTGGGGCCAAGCGTATCTGCACTGACACCAACTACTTTCAGACCTTCAACAAGCCGCATGTGAAGCTGGTTAGCGTGCGCAAGACACCGATCACGTCAGTCGACGCGACGGGCATCAACACCACCGACGCACATTACGAAGTCGACGCGATCGTCTTGGCTACCGGATTTGACGCGATGACGGGGGCTTTAGCCAAGATCGACATCATCGGCCGCGGAGGCGAAATGCTGCGCGAAGACTGGAAAGACGGCCCGCGCACGTATCTGGGCTTGGGCGTGGACGGGTTTCCCAACCTGTTCATTGTCTCGGGCCCGGGCGCACCAGGTGTGCTGGCCAACATGGTGCTGCATGCCGAGGCGCACGTGAACTGGATCGCCGAGTGCATCGCCTATCTCGACAAGCATGGCTACACCGCCATCGAGGCCAACCCGGACGCGGTAGACAACTGGATCGCCGAATGCGCCCAGCGCGCGGAGGCCACGCTTTTCCCCAAGGCAAACTCGTGGTACATGGGCGCCAACGTTCCGGGCAAGCCGAGGGTGTTCATGTTGTTCACCGGCGGATTCGCCGTCTACAACGACATCTGCGCCGAGGTGGCCCAGGCCGGTTACAAGGGCTTTAACCTGATCAAGGCGTCTTGAGCTGATACGACGGGAGTTCAGATGAAGCGTCTTGAAAACAACCGGATCCTGGTGACCGGCGCCGCCTCGGGTATCGGGCAGGCCACCACGCTGCGCCTACTCGACGAGGGCGCGGCCGTCGTCGCCGCCGACATCTCTGCGGACGGGCTGGCCAAGACCCGGGCCGAGGCGGGCGGCAGCGAGCATCTGACCACGGTGCAGATGGACATCGGCGACGAGAGTTCGGTGATCAACGGTGTGCGCTCGGCCGTCGACACGCTGGGCGGTCTCGATTCGCTGGTCAATGCGGCAGGGATACTGCGCGCCGCTCACACCCACCAGTTGAGCCTCGATGACTGGAACCGGATCATCGGCGTCAACCTGACCGGGACCTTCCTGGTAGTCCGGGAGGCGTTGCCGGCGCTGCTGGGCAACCCGCGCAGCGCGATCGTGAATTTCAGCTCGACGTCGGCGTCCTTCGCGCATCCCTACATGGCGGCGTACGCGGCGAGCAAGGGCGGCGTCCAATCCTTCACGCACGCACTGGCGCTCGAGTACGCCAAGCAGGGGCTGCGTGCGGTCTGTGTGGCACCCGGCAGCATCAAGTCCGGAATCACCGATGCCACAGCCGGATACATCCCGCCCGATGCGGACTGGGCGTTGTTCGGCCGGCTCTCGCCGATCATGCCCACCACGTTGGAGTCCAGCGGCGCACCGATGGGCGGGCCCGACGCCGTCGCCGGTGTGATCGCCATGCTGGTCTCCGACGACGGCGCGTTCATCACCGGCACCGAAATCCGCATCGACGGCGGGACACACGCGTGACACGCGCCGGCGACGATGCAGAGCGCAGCGATGGGGAGGAGCGGCGCCAATGACAGCAGCCCAGGTGACTCACGAGGAAACAATCCGCGAAATTGCCACGGAGCCAGGTGTTCTGCGCTATCACGAGGCCGGCGACGGGCCGCCGCTGGTGTTGTTGCACGGCTCCGGGCCGGGGGTGACGGGCTGGCGCAACTTCCGCGGGGTGCTGGGCACGTTTTCCGAGTTCTTCCGCTGCCTGGTCCTGGAATTCCCCGGCTTCGGTGTCAGCGACGACTTCGGCGGGCATCCGATGATCACCGCGTTCGACGCGGTCACGCGGTTTTTGGACGCTCTTGACCTCGACACCGTCGACATCATCGGCAATTCGATGGGCGGCGGAGTCGCGCTCAACGTCGCGATGTCCCAGCCCGACCGGGTGCGCCGGCTGGTGACCATCGGCGGTATCGGCCGCAATGTCTTCAGTCCCGGCCCGCCGGAGGGTATTCGGCTGCTGCAGGAGTTCACCGAGGAGCCCAGCCGCGAGCGGTTGATCCGTTGGCTGCACTCGATGGTGTACGACCCCGCGGTCATCACCGACGAGCTGATCGAAGAACGGTGGGCTCACGCCACCGATCCGGCCACCCTGGCCAGCGCACGGCGGATGTACAGCAAAGAAGCGTTCGAGCAGATGATCAAGGCGATGGAGTCGTCCAACGGCCCGCAGCCGTGGGCCATGATGCACCGGATCAAGGCGCCGACCTTGATCACCTGGGGTCGCGACGATCGGGTGAGTCCCCTGGACATGGCGCTGATCCCGATGCGCACCATCCCCAACGCGGAGCTGCATGTGTTCCCGAACTGCGGTCACTGGACCATGATCGAGGCCAAAGAAGCCTTCGAGAATGTGGTGTCGGCGTTTCTTCTTCGCCGCGAGAGTGCAACTGGCGACGGGTCTACTCGAGAAATGCGTCAGCAGTTGCACTCTCGCGGCTAGTTAACACACGGCACCCCGCCGCCGTCGATCGGTGCACCCTGGTCGGGCGTCGGCTCAGTGCTCGTCGTGCTATGTGAGCCGTAGTAGGAGCTGGCCGCCCCGGTGGTTCGGTCCAAGGAGCCGGTGGAGGACACCGAGTAGTCGTCGCCGACGACGACTTGAATGCGGTCGGTGCTCAACGCCGAGTCGCTGTGATCGGCGGCATCGATGCCCAGCAACGCGGCGATGGACTGCGCATCGGTTTTGGCGCCGGGTCCGTAATCGACTGTTGTTTCCTTCGATTCGCCGTACTCGCTGTCACGCACTGTGCCGGCCGCGTAGCCGTGCTGGCTCAGAATCCGAGACACCTTGCTCGCGAGCCCACCAGTGTCGCTGGCGTTGACCACGTCGACGACGGTCGACGGGTTCGGCGCGGCGGGCGCGCTCATGCCGAACGCCGCCGCTACTTCGGCCTTGATCGCCCTGGGGTCAACGATATTGACGTCTTGGCCGTTGACGTTTTCGTATCGCAACACCGGAAGCGTGCGGTATTCGACGTCGGCGCCGGCGAGGGCGCCCATGCGACGGAACTGGCTCTCGTCCCAACCCGCCGACAACACAACGTCTTTGCGCGCCACTGCCATCAGGCTTTTCAACTTGCTCAAGTCCGTGAAGGTGCCCGAGTCCTGGAGCTGGCGCACGACCGATGAAAGGAACGCCTGCTGGCGGTGAGTGCGATCGAGGTCGCCGTTTTCCAGGCCGTGGCGCTGGCGCACGAACGACAACGCCTGTTCGGCGTTCAACGTCTGGCGGCCGGCCGGGAAATCAGCACCCGAATACGGGTCGTAAACGGCGTGCTTGAGGCATACCTGTACCCCGCCGAGGCTTTGGGTCAGGTCGTAGAAACCGGCCAGGTTGATCTCGGCGAAGTAGTCGATCGGCACGCCGGTCAAATTGCGCACCGCCCGCAGGGTGGCCGACCGACCCGCCTCGCGGCCCTTGGTCTCGAGTTCTTTTTGGTCGCTCACGCCTTTGTCCATGAGCTTTTCTTCGGTGTAAGCCTTCGTGAGCCCGTAGGCTTCCTTGATCTTGATGTGGTCGTATCCGGGCACGCCGGTGAACCGCACATAGTCGTCACGGGGAATCGAAAACGCGCTCACTTTGTCGTCGGTGCCCACGTGCACGAGGATCAAGGTGTTGGTGTTGTACCCGCCGTCGTCGGAGTCGCCGGCATGCAGATGCTTGAGCACGGCCCACGGCAGTTCGTTGCCGTCCTGATCTTTGCGGGAATCCAGGCCGATCAGCAGGATATTCATCGCGCCGCCGGCCGAGTGCGGGTCGTCAGAGCCCAGTGCCTGCGAAACGGTGACCCCGCCCAGGACACCGTGGGCCATCCACCAGCCGGCCCCGGTCGCGAGCACGGCCAATACCGACACCAGGGCAACCACGCCGCGGGCCAACCGTCGGCGGATCTGCCATGGCGCTGGTTTCTTACGGCGGTGCTTGCCACCGCCGGTCCGATTGGACACCACAATCTCGAATCTGCCAGGAGCGCCGCGCCCGCCCCCCGACGGCATGTTGCGGCGACAACGTCTAGGTCTTGACATCCAAGTATGCCGTAACTGATCGCCGAGGCTTCCGCCACCGGGTGTGACCAGCGGTTGAATCTGCAAGTTCGCCACGACGAGGGGTCCGCGGGTGCCAGACTTCGATAATCGGCCGACGAAGTGAGACCAGCACGATGTACGCCGTTGCAACCACAGCGAGTCCGGCGGCGGTGGCGGGCGGTTCAGCAATCATCGCCTCCGCATCCGTACCGGCCGAATGCGGTTGCCCACCTGGTCAGCGGTCCCCGGTTCGGGCGCGCGGGGGACCGCTTTTTCAAATTTCCGCAACGAGGGGACATCCCCATGAAGGGAGTACGCAGATGCTAAGCACCGTACCGGTCCACGACAATCGGGGCTCTGCACAGCAAGCGCAGGATGCCGAGTTGTTGAAAGAGTCAGGTGTGCACAAGCTCGTCATCGCTGACCGCGAAGGCAACTGCTTGGCGTTCTTATTGGCTTGGGACAACTTCGTTTACGACGCTGAGACCGACACCTATGTGTGTGTTGCCGACAGCGACGGCAGAGAACTCATGACCATGTACACCGCGGGTGAAATCAGGTCGGCGCCCGGAGCGAACATGTATGTCGTGACGGCGCCGGACCACTCCAGCGGTCGTAGGATGTTGCGGCCCTGTTGACAGTCTTGAGTTGAGCCAAGCGCCCGGTGGACCGCAGGCGCGATCTGTTGCGTGCAGGCTGTCCGCAGGCTGATCGGTGTCGTTCGGGTCGGGCGGCCCAGCCGCCACACCCGGTGGGGGCTTGCGCGGCGAGCGTATGATAGACCGCTCGTACGGTTAGTTTAGTTCTGAAGGGTGCGAATGCCCAGGTCGCCTGGCAGGCGTGGCGAGATTCTCGACGCGTTCGTCCGCTATGTCGCCGAACGTGGCTATGAACGAACGAACATCGGTGACATCGCCGATGAGCTTGGCATGTCCAAGGGCACCATCGTTCATCACTTCGGAACCAAAGCGCAGATGTTGCGAGAGCTCGAAGAAACCCATCTGACCCGCCAGCTCGAGGTGCTCGGCAAGGTCTGGGACCGCTTGGCGTTGCCGCATGAACGGATCGCCGCCGTCATCTACACATCCGTGCTGTTGCAGGTGGTTGCGTGCGACGCGACGGTCGCAAGCCAGCGCGAGGTGATTCACTTGTACGACGACCCGGCGATGCGGCAAGTACGCAAATTGCGTAATCAGTTGCAAACACTCACGATCGAGGAGATCCGCAAGGGAGTCGAAAGCGGGGCTTTCCGCAGCGTGGACGTCGACTTGGCGGCATTGCAGCTTTGGGGATCGCTGCAGTGGATGTGGGTGTGGTTCGACCCCGCCGATTCCCGAAGTCCGGAACAAGTCGGGGCCGCGTTCGTCGACGTGTTCCTCGGCGGATTGCTACTCGACCGCCTGGGGCTCAGCAAGTGGGCTGACCCCTCCGGGGAAGTGGTATCGGTGGTGCGCGAATGCCTTGCCGCGGTATTGAGCGCGACCGATTGACCATCCCAGACGGTTATGACTGTACGTATAGTCGGTTAATCGGACCCGCGAAGTACACCACGCAGTAAGTCCGTACCCCTGCCGACGGCCCGGCAAATGACTAAATGACCAGGTAATACGGCATCTAGCTGCGATATCGCGATGCAAACTGTGAAAATCCAGCTTGAGTCGCTGCGCGGCGAATTATTGACTGCACGTACGGTCTGATGCCATAGTTGCAGCGTGGCTCACACGACGGCGACATCGCGCCAACAGGCAAGGGTCGGCCCTGACGACGGGGAGGATCTTGCGCTGGGCCGCGGGCCGCGTCGACAACCGTCGCGCCCTGACGCGCTGCACCCGAGCCAGCGACGTTCCTCGCTCGCGCAAAGCTCCAAATGGCCCCTAGCTGAGTGCTTTTCGCTGCGGGCCGTCCAGCGCGGTCACGTCGAGGAGTGGCACCGATGACGGCATCGACCATGTTTGTCGGCAGACTGCGCAACCAAATCCGACCGGGAGCGGAAGTCGCCGGTGGCTTTTTCCGGATGTGTGTGCTGACCGGCAAAGCCGTGGCGCGGCCATTCGAATGGCGCGAGTTCATTTGGACTGGCTGGTTTCTCATGCGGGTGTCGCTGCTGCCCACCATCGCGGTGTCCATCCCGGAAACGGTGTTGCTCATCTTCACGCTCAACGTTCTGCTGGCGGAGTTCGGCGCCGCCGACGTCTCCGGTGCCGGCGCCGCGATCGGTGCGGTCACCCAGCTCGGCCCGATCGTGACGGTCTTGGTGGTCGCCGGTGCGGGCGCCACCGCCATCTGCGCCGACCTGGGCGCCCGGACCATCCGAGAAGAGATCGACGCCATGGAGGTGCTCGGCATCGAGCCGATCCACCGGCTGGTGCTGCCCCGCGTCGTCGCCTCGACAGTCGTCGCGGTGCTGCTGAACGGTCTGGTGGTCGCCGTCGGGCTGGGGGGCGGCTATCTGTTCAGCGTGTACCTGCAGAACGTCTCGAGCGGTGCCTACCTGGCCACCCTGACTGCCCTCACCGGTCTGCCCGAGGTGGTGATCGCGATCATCAAGGCCGCGACGTTCGGACTGATCGCCGGTTTGGTCGGCTGTTACCGGGGGTTGATCGCCCGCGGCGGGTCCAAAGGTCTGGGCACCGCCGTCAACGAGACCGTGGTGCTGTGTTTCATCGCGCTGTTCGCGGTCAACGCGGCGCTGACGACGATCGGCGTCCGCTTCGGAACGGGGCGCTGACATGGCGACGGTCGCCGCACCGCGTCCCGGGGCCCCCTCGGCTCACGACATTTTCCGTCGCTACAGCGGCATCCCGGCGCAGCAACTGACCGAGATCGGCCAGATCGTCCGGTTCGCGCTGAGCGCCGTCGCGCAGATCCCGTTCGCAGTGCACCGTTACCGCAACGAGCTGTTGCGGATGATCGCGCAGATGGGGATGGGCACCGGCGCGATGGCCGTGGTCGGTGGCACGGCCGCGATCGTCGGGTTCATCACCTTGTCCGCGGGCTCGCTGGTCGCCATCCAAGGCTTCGCGTCGCTGGGCAACATCGGTGTCGAGGCATTCACCGGTTTTTTGGCCGCGATGGTCAATGTCCGGTTTGTGGCGCCGGTGGCCGCCGGTCAGGCGCTGGCCGCCACGGTCGGCGCCGGCGCCACCGCCGAACTCGGGGCCATGCGCATCAGCGAGGAGATCGACGCGCTGGAGGTGATGAGCGTCAGGTCGATCGCCTACCTGGTGTCCACTCGCGTGGTGGCGGGCTTGGTCGTCATCATCCCGCTCTACGGGTTGGCGATCACGCTGGCGTTCCTGTCCGCCCAGATCACGACCGTCTTCTTCTACGGGCAATCCATCGGCACCTACAACCACTACTTCCACACATTCCTGCGCCTCGATGACGTCGCCTGGTCGTTCGCGGAGGTGATCCTGGTCGCAATCGTCGTGATGACCACCCACTGCTATTACGGCTACAACGCCACCGGTGGACCGGTCGGTGTCGGCGAAGCGGTTGGCCGGTCGATGCGACTGTCGTTGATCACGATCGTGGTCGTGGTGGTACTGACCGCGATGGCGGTCTACGGCAAGAACCCGAACTTCAACCTCACGGTGTAGCTGTCATGACTACGCCCGGGGGCAAGATCAACCCGCCTCGTATCCCGCGATACAAGACAACGGCTGTTGTGTTCCTGGTGGTTGCTGCAGCGGTGTTGGCGTTCGTGTGGTTCCAGTTTCGGGGCTCGCTCACGCCGAAGGTCACACTGACGATGCTCGCCCCCCGGTCCGGTCTGGTGATGGATCCTGGATCGAAGGTCACCTATAACGGCGTGGAAATCGGCCGGGTGGCCCGTATTTCGGAGATCGAGCGAGATGGCCTGCCGGCGGCCGAGTTTGTCTTGGACGTGCACCCGAAATACATCAACCTCATACCGGCGAATGTGGATGCCAGTATCAAGGGCACCACAATCTTCGGCAACAAGTACGTGTCATTCAGATCGCCGAAGCATCCTGTGCCACAGCGAATCACATCAGAGCACGTTATCGATGCAACGTCGGTGACGACCGAGTTCAACACACTGTTCGAGACGATCACCGCGATCGTGAAAAAGGTGGACCCGGTCAAGGTGAACCTGACGTTGGCAGCGGCCGCGGAGGCATTGAACGGGCTGGGTGACAAGTTTGGGCAGTCCATCGTCAACGGCAACGCCATCCTCGACGACATCAACCCGCGAATGCCACAGGTCCGGCATGACATTGCGCAGTTGGCGGCCCTCGGTGACACCTACGCCGACGCCGCACCGGATCTGTTGGACTCCCTTGACAACGCGGTGATCACGGCGCGGACCCTGCACCGGCAGGAAGCCGACTTGGACGCTGCGTTGTTGGCCGCAACCGGATTGGGCAACACCGGTGAAGACATCTTCCGCCGGGGCGGACCCTACCTGCAGCGGGGTGCTGCCGACCTCGTCACCACGGCGCAGCTGCTGGACACCTACAGTCCCGAGATCTTCTGCACCATCCGCAATTACCACGACGCCGAACCTAAAACCTATGAGACGACGGGCGGCGGCAACGGCTACGCGCTGAGAACGATGACCGAGTTGATGTCCGGATTGGGCGGAATACTGACTCCCGCGGGGATAGCGGGCACGTTGCTCACCGGAGGCCTCCTGGGCGTGGCCGGTCTGGTAGGCGGCGCACCGAATCCCTACGTCTATCCGGAGAATCTGCCACGAGTAAACGCACGTGGCGGACCGGGCGGCGCGCCCGGTTGCTGGCAGCCGATCACCCGGGATCTATGGCCGGCACCGTGGCTGGTGATGGACACCGGCGCCAGTCTCGCGCCGTACAACCACATCGACACCGGCTCCCCGTACGCCATCGAGTACGTCTGGGGCCGCCAAGTAGGGGATAACACGATCAACCCATGAAAATCGCCGGCACCGCAGTCAAATTCAGCATCGTTTCGTTGGTGCTGCTACTGATCACTGTCTCGATCGTCATCGTGTTCGGCCAGATGCGCTTCAACGAAGTCAACCACTACTCAGCGGAATTCAGCAATGGCAGCGGACTGCGTGCCGGTCAGTTCGTCCGCGCCTCCGGAGTGGAGGTCGGCAAGGTCAAAGCGGTACAGCTATTCGACGGGGGCAAGCGGGTGCGGGTGGACTTCGATGTCGACCGGTCGATACCGCTGTATCAGTCGACAACCGCGCAGATTCGCTACCTGAACCTGATCGGTGACCGCTACTTGGAACTCACTCGCGGACAGGGTGAGGGCGCTGACCGGGTGCTGCCGCCGGGCGGGTTCATTCCGCTGTCTCGAACCTCACCGGCGCTCGATCTCGACGCCCTGATCGGTGGGTTCAAGCCGCTGTTCAGAGCGCTCGACCCGGACAAGGTCAACACCATCGCGTCGGCGATCGTCACGGTGTTTCAGGGACAGGGCGGCACCATCAACGACATTCTGGACCAGACCGCCCAAGCCACTTCGCATATCGCCGAGCGGGATCAGGCGATCGGTGAGGTGATCAAGAACCTGAACATCGTGCTGGACACGACGGTCAAGCACCGCAAGGAATTCGATCAGACGGTCGACAACTTCGAGAAGCTGATCACCGGCCTGCGTAACCACGCCGACCCGCTGGCCGCCGGCACCGCGAACATCAGCGACGCCGCCGGAACGGTGGCCGACCTGCTGGCCGACAACCGCGATCTGCTGCACAAGCAGATCGAGTACCTGCAGGCTATTCAGCAACCGCTGATCGACCAGAGCGATCAACTCAGCGATTTGATCCACAATTGGCCGACCGCGCTCAACCTGATCGGCCGCAGCATCGGCCTCTACGGCGACTGGGTCAACTTCTACGTCTGCGACGTCACGATCAAGTGGAACGGATTGCAGGCCGGCGGCCCGGTGCGCACGGTCAAGCTCTGGCAGCAACCCTCCGGCAGGTGCACGCCGCAATGAGAACACTCACCGAATTCAACCGTTTTCGCGTCGGGCTCGTCGGCGTGGTTGTGCTGGCGCTCGTCGTCGTTGTGGGCCAAAGCTTCACCAGCGTGCCGATGCTGTTCGCCAGCCCCAGCTACTACGGGCAGTTCGCCAATACAGGTCAACTGAGCAAAAACGACAAGGTCCGCATCACCGGGGTGGATGTCGGCACGGTGCAAGGACTCGAGCTCGACGGCGATCATGTGCTGATCAAATTCTCGATCGGCGCCAACACCATCGGCACCGATAGCCGGCTGGCGATCAAGACCGACACCATTTTGGGTAAGAAGATACTCGAGATCGAGCCACGGGGAACCCAACCGTTGCGGCCGGGGGGCACATTGCCGCTGGGCCAAACAACCACGCCCTATCAGCTGTTCGACGCCGTCTTCGACGTCACCAAGGCCGCCACCGGCTGGGACACCGACACCGTCAAGCAATCACTGAACGTGTTGTCGCAGACGGTCAATCAGACCTACACGCACCTGAGCCCAGCCTTGGACGGGTTGGCAAAACTGTCCGACACCATCGGCAAACGGGACGAGGAGATCAAGCATCTGCTTGCGCAGGCCAACAAGGTGGCCAGCGTGCTCGGTGACCGCAGCGAACAGATCAACCGGCTGTTGATCAACGCGAAAACCCTGCTGGCCGCGTTCAACGAACGGGGCCGGGCCATCGACGCGTTGCTGCACAATGTTTCCGCGTTCTCGGCGCAGGTGCAGGGGCTCATCAACGACAACCCGAACCTGAACTCTGCGCTCGAGCAGTTGCGGACGCTCAGCGACTTGCTGGTCGAGCGCAAAAACGACCTCGCTCAAGGTCTGCAGAATATCGGCCAATTCGCCGCGTCCCTGGGCGAATCCGTGGCATCGGGGCCGTACTTCAAGATTGTTCTGTCCAACCTGCTGCCGTACTGGATCATGCAGCCATGGGTGGACGCCGCGTTCAAGAAGCGCGGCATCGACCCGGAAGACTTCTGGCGCAGCGCCGGGCTGCCCGCGTTCCGCTGGCCCGACCCCAACGGCACCCGGTTCCCCAACGGCGCGCCGCCGCCCGCACCGCCGGTGCTCGAGGGGACCCCGGATCACCCCGGCCCGGCCGTCCCGCCCGGATCGGCGTGCTCGTACACACCGGCACCCGACGCGCTGCCGCGGCCTTGGAACCCGTTGCCGTGCGCGAACGTAGACGCCGGCCCGTTCGGCGGTAGCTTCCCGGCGCCGCTCGATGTGCAAACGTCGGACCCGAATCCGGAGGGTCTGCCGCCGACGCCGGGGATCCCGATTGCCGGGCGGCCCGGTGAGGCACCACCGAACGTGCCGGGCACACCGGTGCCGATTGCGCCGGGGCCGCCCGGTGCGCGCAGCGAACCGCTGGGTCCGGCCGGTCCGCCGCCGCCGCCGTCGACGTTCGCCCCGGGGCTGCCACCTGGCCCGCCGGCGCCGCCGGGACCGGGCCCGCAGCTGCCCGCCCCATTCATCACACCCGGTGGAACGGGAGGTAGCCCGAGTTGAGCAGCATCTTCCCTACCCGCAGGCTGCGCCGGGCATCGGTGATCGGCGGAGTGCTCATTGCCGTGATCGTTCTGCTCGTCGGCTACGGCGGTTTGCGGCTCTACCACAAGTTGACCAACAACACTGTGGTCGCCTATTTCCCGGCAGCCAACGCACTCTATTCCGGGGACAAGGTCGTGATCCTTGGCATCCGCGTGGGTTCGGTCGACAAGGTCGAGCCGGCCGGCGACAAGATGAAGGTGACGTTTCACTACGCCAACAAATACAAGGTGCCCGCCAACGCCTCCGCGGTGATCATCAATCCGACCGTGGTGGCCTCACGCAACATTGCGTTGGAGCCACCCTACCGAGGCGGCCCGGTGCTCGCCGACAACGCAGTCATCCCGATCGAGCGCACCGGCGTGCCCACCGAGTTCGACGAATTACGTAGCAGCGTAGCCAATATCATCGACAAACTCGGTCCGACGCCCGAACAGCCTAAGGGCCCGTTTGGTGAATTCATCGAGTCCTACGCCGACGGGCTGGCCGGCAAGGGCAAACAGATCAGCACCACGCTGGACAGCCTGTCGCAGGCCTTGACCGCGCTCAACGAGGGACGCGGCGACTTCTTCGCGGTGGCACGCAGCCTGGCGCTGTTCGTCAACGCCCTGCACAAAGACAGCCGCCAGTTCGTCGCATTGAACGACAACCTCGCGCAGTTCACTTCTAGGTTGGCCAAATCCGACCGGGACCTCGCCGACGCGATACAGCAATTCGACAGTCTGATCGGCACACTGCGCCCGTTCTTGGACAAGAACCGCGAGGTGTTGGCGCACGATGTCGACAACCTCGCCGACCTGACCACCACGCTGGTCCAACCCGAGCCACTCAATGGTTTGGAGACCGCCCTGCACGTGCTGCCGACGCTGCAGGCGAATCTCAACGGGATCTATCACCCGTCGCACGGCGCGGTCATGTCCATTCCGGCGATCCCGAACTTCTCCAACCCAATGCAGTTCTTCTGCAGCATGATTCAGGCCGGTAGCCGACTCGGCTATCAAGAATCGGCGGAATTGTGTGCGCAATACCTGGCGCCGATTCTGGATGCGATCAAGTTCAACTATCTGCCGTTCGGGTTGAATCTGTTCAGCACCGCCGAGACGCTGCCGAAGCACGTCGCCTATTCCGAGCCACGGCTACAGCCGCCGCCCGGCTACAAGGACACCACCGTGCCCGGGATCTGGGTGCCCGATACCCCGTTGTCGCACCGCAACACTCAGCCCGGCTGGGTTGTCGCACCGGGTATGCAGGGCACCCAGGTGGGGCCGATCACGGCGGGGCTGTTGACCGCCGAATCGCTGGCCGAGCTGATGGGCGGCCCTGACATCGAGCCGCCACAATCAGGGTTGCAAACCCCGCCGGGACCGCCCAACGCCTACGACGAGTACCCCGTCGTGCCGCCGATCGGTGTGTCGGCCCCGCAGGTGCCGGTCCCGCCACCGCCGCCGGGACCCGAGGTGATCCCGGGCCCGGTCGCGCCGACGCCCGCGCCTGCGCTACCCGCGGAGGCCGGATCATGAGCGGACAACGCCGTCGAATCCGGCCCCGGCAGGGCCTGGCGCTACTGCTGGCCGCTGTGACGCTGTCGTCGTGCGCGAATTGGCGTGGGATTGCGAATGTTCCGATGCCCGGCGGCCCGGGCACCGGCCCCGGCTCCTACACCGTGTATGTGCAGATGCCGGACACGCTGGCTCTCAACGAGAACAGCCGGGTGCGGGTGGCCGACGTGTTCGTGGGCACGGTGCGGTCGATCAGATTGAAGAACTGGGTGGCCACGCTGACCCTGGGTCTGAACAAGAACGTCAAGCTTCCCAAGAACGCCACCGCCAGGATCGGGCAGACCAGCCTGCTGGGTTCGCAGCATGTCGAACTGGCCGCGCCGGCCAACCCGTCCCCGCAGCTGCTGCACGACGGCGACACCATCCCACTGGCCAATTCATCCACGTACCCCACGACCGAACAGACGCTGGCCAGTTTCGCGCTGGTCCTGCGTGGCGGCGGCATCCCGAACCTCGAAGTCGTGCAAAACGAGGTCTACAACGTCGTCAACGGTCGGGCCGAGCAGATCCGCGCCTTCCTTTCCAAGCTGGACACCTTTACCGCCCGGCTCAACGAGCAACGCGACGACATCACCCGAGCCATCGATTCCACCAACCGACTGTTGGAATATGTAGCTTCCCGCTCGCAGGTCCTGGATCGGGTACTCACCGAATTCCCGCCGCTGATAAAGCATTTCGACGAGAAGCAACGTCTTCTGATCGATGCGGTCGACGCGGTGGGCCGGCTCAGCCAGGTTGCCGACCAGTACCTGTCCGCGTCGCGAAGTGACATTCACTCCGATCTGCTGTCGCTGCAGTGTCCGTCACGCGAGCTCGGCCGTGCCGCACCGTATCTGATTCGCGCACTCAAACTGATTCTCGCCCAGCCGTTCGATGTCGACTCCGTGCCGAAGTCGTTCCGCGGTGACTACTTCAACCTGTCGCTGACCGCAGACCTGACCCTCAGCTCAGTCGACAACGCAGTGCTCACCGGGACCGGATTCTCCGGAGCGCTGCGCGCGCTCGAGCAGGCCTATGGCCGCGATCCCGAAACGATGATTCCCGACGTCCGTTACACATCCAACCCCAACGACGCACCCGGGGGGCCACTGGTGGAGCGGGCACAATGCTGACCCGATTCATCAAACGCCAGCTGGTCCTGTTCGGCGTACTCACCGCGATCACGGCGGTGGTGCTGGGCGGGTATTATCTGCGGCTGCCGAGCGCGATGGGGATCGGGCAGTACACGCTGAAGGTCAATCTGCCGGTATCGGGCGGCCTTTACAAAACGGCCAACGTGACCTACCGCGGCGAAACCATCGGCAAGGTCACCGCCGTCGTGCCGACCGAGACGGGCGTGCAGGCCACGATGAGAATTGCCAGCCGGTACAAGATCCCGATCGACGCGTCGGCCAACGTGCATTCGGTGTCGGCGCTCGGCGAACAGTATGTGGACCTGGTGTCGGAGGGCAATCCGGGCAAATACTTCTCGTCCGGACAGACCATCACCAAGAGCACCGTGCCCACCGACATCGGGCCCGCGCTGGACGCTGCCAACCGCGGGTTGGCTGTGCTGCCCCGGGACAAGATCTCGGTGCTGCTCGACGAGACGGCTCAGGCGGTCGGCGGGCTCGGGCCCGCGCTGCAACGGCTTGTCGACGCAACCCAGGCCATTGCCAGCGACTTCAAGAGCAACATCGGCGACATCGACGACATCATCGAAAACGCGGGACCGATCCTGGACAGTCAGGTCGACTCGGGCGAGGCGATCAAGCGCTGGTCGCACAACCTGGACATCCTGGCCGCGCAGGCCGCAGAACAAGACCAGCACGTGCAAAGCATCCTCAGCCAAGGTGCGCCCACCGCCGACCAGATCAATTCGGTGTTCGGCGACATTCGCGAATCGCTGCCGCAGACACTGGCGAATCTGGCGATCGTGCTCGACATGCTCAAGCGCTACCACAAAAACGTCGAGCAGCTGCTGGTCGCCTATCCGCAGGGCGCGGCGGCCGCCCAGACCGTGACGGTGGCTTTTCCCGGCTACGCGTCGCTGGACAACGCGCTGACCATCAACCAGCCGCCACCGTGTCTGACCGGCTTTGTGCCGGCGTCCGAGTGGCGATCTCCGGCCGACACCAGCCTGCGACCGCTGCCGTCCGGAACATATTGCAAGATCCCGCAGGACACTCCGGCCAATGTTGTGCGCGGGGCGCGCAACATCCCATGCGTCGACGTCCCCGGCAAACGTGCTGCGACACCGCGGGAGTGCCGCGACCCCAACCCGTACGTTCCACTGGGAACCAACCCCTGGTACGGCGACCCGAACCAAATCCGCAACTGTCCCGCGCCCGGTGCGCGCTGCGACCAGCCGGTGAATCCCGGTCAGGTGATACCCGCGCCGTCGGTCAACACCGGCCTGAACCCCGCGCCCGCCGACCAAGTAACGCCGACACCGCCGCCCGTCAACGACCCGCTGCAACGCCCCGGTTCGGGCACCGTGCAGTGCAATGGGCAGCAGCCAAATCCGTGCGTCTATATCCCCGGCGAGCTGCCCAGGGCCGTCTACAGTCCGCAGAGCGGTGAACTGGTAGGGCCCGACGGCGTCAGGTATTCGGTCGAGAATTCACGTGGAACAGGAGACGACGGCTGGAAGGAGATGCTGGCGCCCCGCTAGCCTGCGTTTCACGGAATATTCGGGCTCGCGCGCATCGGGGCGTTAGGGTCTTGGACAGGCGTTGGCAATGAGGCCGGAGGGCAGACATGACCGCCTATCAGACCGTAGTAGTCGGCACGGACGGCTCGGAATCCTCGCTACGTGCGGTCGCCCGTGCGGGCGCGATTGCCGCCGAGTCGGACGCGAGGCTCGTTCTTGCCACCGGATACGTGCCCCAGAAGACGGATACGCGCGCCGCCGACATCCTCGGCGACGAGGCGTACAAGGTGCAGGGCGCCGCCCCGGTTTACGACCTGTTGCGCGACGCTCGTGAGCGGGCCAAGGCGGCCGGCGCAACCAAGATCGAGGAGCGGGCGATCCAGGGCGCCCCGGTAGACGCGCTGGTCGACCTCGCCGAGGAAGTCGGCGCGGATTTGCTGGTCGTCGGAAACGTCGGGCTCGACGCGCGCTCTGCCATCGTGGCCCGGATGTTCTCGATTCCCGGAAGTGTCGCCAGCCGGTCCAAGGTCGATGTGCTGATCGTGCACACCAGCGGCTGAAAGCCATGGGCCGGTTCGACATTCCGGACATCGACACTCTGCGCGCTCGAGAGAAGCTCGTCCTCGATCACTTCCATGACGAGGTCGCCCAGCGGTGGGACGACGTGCTGGCCACCTTCCCTGTCCCGCACTATGAATTGATTCCGACCCTCACGGTGCACGACGGACAGGCAGAGGTGCGGCGCTATTACCACGACACCCGGGTGGCCTTCCCCGACCAGCACCACGAGATCATCGCGCTGCGCCACAGCGCCGACGCTGTCGTCGTCGAGTTCTGGTTGCTCGGCACCCATCTGGGACCGCTCGGTGCGCTGCCGCCGACCGGGCAGCAGTTCCGGGTGCGGATGAGCGCCTATTTCGTCTTCGACGCTGATGAGAATCTGGTGTGCGAGCGCATCTACTTCGACACCTTGACCATGCTCAAGCAACTGCTCGGCGGCCTGAGCCTCAAGGATCCCCGCTCGTGGCCCAAGCTGGTGCGGGCGTTGCGCGCTGTCGCGACCATGTCCGGCGCACCTGACCCGCGGCTGCTGAGCACCACGCCGCCGGATCTGAACGGTCAGCCCGGGCGAGACTCCTCCAGATAGGTTGCCAGAGCGTTGATCAATCCTTGGCGGGCCTCGTCGAGGTCGGCATAAGAACCGAGTTGGCGTTCGGAGACCAGCCCGCGCATCGCGCCGGGGATGAGGGTGGCAACCTCGCGGACACGTTGGGGGTCGACACCTAAGTCCGCGAAAGCGTTCTGGCAGGTTTCCTGCCAACTCTTACCCCAGGAGAACAGTTCGGCAGCGGTGCGCGGGTAGAGACGCTCCAGCTCTTTGTAGTCCCGCGGCAGCGCGGCCCGCAGATTTTCAATCGCGCGGGAATCCTCTGAGGCCAGCCCACGATAGAGCGTGTCGATGATCGCGCCGACACGCTCGCGCAGCGGCGCGTCGGATTCGACGTTCGCCAACGCCGAGATCGTCGCGTCGCGCCGCTCGGCGGTGCGGTGCAGCACCGCGGCCCAGAAGCCGTCGACGTCGCCGAACTGGTACTGGACCGCCCCCCAGGTCGCCCCGCTTTCCTTGGCGATCCGGCTGGCCGACACCGCAGCAGGGTCGCCCGAGGCAAGCGAACGCACCGCCGCATCGAGCATGTTCTGCCGGGTGGCCAGTCCGCGCTTGTTGCTCCGACGCTGCCGCGCCTCCGCCGGTGTCACAAATTCATAGTACCCTCTATGAACTTGCTGCCGAACGAACTACTATTCCTGGCGTCGCCTGTTAACAACCGCAGGAAGGACCAGCTCACATGGCCAAGCCGCCGCTGTCGATGAAACCGACAGGCTGGTTCCAAATCGCATGGTCCGACGAGATCGGGGTCGGCGCCGTCCACAAGATGAAGTACTTCGGCCAGGAGATGGTGGCCTGGCGGGCCGAGTCAGGACAGTTGACCGTCATGAATGCCTACTGCGAGCACCTCGGCGCTCATTTGGGCTACGGCGGCAAAGTCGTCGGCGAGGTGCTGCAGTGCCCATTTCACGGCTGGCAGTGGAACCAGCAGGGACGCAACGTGTGCATCCCGTACCAGGACCGGCCCAACCGCGGCCGGCGCATCCGCACCTACCCGGTCGTCGAGCGCAACGAGTCGGTCTACATCTGGCATGACGTCGAGGCGCGCGCGCCGTTCTTCGAAGTGCCCGATGTATTCGCCGATTTCGCCGACGGTGCCAGCGCGGCCGATTACTACCCACAGCAGCGCCTCTACGAGCCCGGCCTGGAATTGCACCCGCAGTACGTGCTGGAGAACGGTGTGGATTTCGCCCATTTCAAGTATGTGCACAACACCCCGATCGTGCCGGTGTTCACCCGCCACGACTTCGACGAGCCGGTGTCTTACGTCGACTTCACCATCACCTTCGAAGGTGACGACGCCCAGTCGATCGAGGACGTCAACAGCGGCGTCGAGGCCATCAACGGCGGTCTCGGCGTCGCGGTGACCAAAAGCTGGGGCATGGTCGACAACCGCACCATCTCCGCGATCACCCCGGTCGACGAGTCCACCTCCGATGTGCGGTTCATGGTCTACATCGGCCGGCGCCACGGCAAGGATCCGGTCCGGGCGGAGTCCCGGGCAAAAGAGGTTGGGCGCGAGGTGATTCGGCAGTTCGAACAGGACATCGAAATATGGCGACACCAGCGCTACTCGGATCCGCCGGGCCTGACCACCGATGAGTACAAAGGCTTCACCGCAATTCGCAAGTGGGCGAAGCAGTTCTATCCCGACGGTATCGGCGGCAGCGCAGCCGAAGTGTACGCGGCATCGCAGAAAGGCTGAATTCCAATGATTGCACCCGCTCGACCGATCCGCGTGTTCCAGGTCGCCACCGGCAACGTCGGCTCGGAGATGATCAAGCGGATCGCCGCGCATCCGGACCTGGAACTGATTGGCGTGCATTGCTATTCGCCGGAGAAGATCGGCAAGGACGTCGGCGAACTGGTCGGCTTGGCACCCAACGGGGTGAAGGCGACCGGCACTGTCGAGGAGATCATCGCAGCCAAGCCTGATGTGTTGACGTTTCACGGCGTGTTTCCCGACGAAGACCTCTACGTCAAAGTTCTCGAGGCAGGGATCAACATCGTCACCACCGCCGACTGGATCACCGGCTGGCACCGCGACAAGAACCACCCGCACCCGTCGGGCAAGCCGGTGAGCCAACTGCTGGCGGAAGCTTGCGAGAAGGGCGGTGCGACGTTCTACGGGACTGGAATGAATCCAGGGCTGAATCAGATTCTCGGCGTGGTCTGTTCGGCCGACGTCTCCGAAATCGAGAACATCACCACGATCGAGTCGGTCGATGTGTCGTGCCACCACTCGAAGGAAACCTGGGTCGAAGTCGGCTACGGCCAGCCCGTCGACGATCCGGAAATCCCGGCGAAGCTGGAGCGCTACACCCGCGTCTTCGCCGACAGCGTGCTGATGATGGCCGACTGCTTCGACCTGCCGCTCGACGACGTCACGTTCAGCTATGAGCTGGGCGCGTGCACCAAGGACGTCGATCTGGGCTGGTACAGACTGCCCAAGGGCTCGCTGGGCGGCAACTACATCAAGTATCAGGGCATTGTCGACGGGGTTCCGCGGATCGAGACGCATCTGGAATGGCAGATGACGCCGCACACCGATCCGAGCTGGAACATCAAGGGCTGCTACATCACCCAGATCAAAGGTGACCCCAACATCTACAACAAACACATGATTTTTCCCAAGGACGGTGTGGATCTGTCCGACCCGAAAAACTTCGCGTCGATCGGCATGACCGTCACCGGCATGCCGGCGCTGCATGCGATCGCGTCCGTGGTAGCCGCACCACCAGGATTGCTCACCAGTGCTGACCTGCCGCTGCGTGGATTCGCCGGCAGGTTCAAGTCGCGGTAGGCCCAGCCCCGACCCCATGGCCGCTGAAACGGTTAAGTTGGCCTATATGGACAGCGACCAGCGGGATCCGAGCTCACCGGGCCCGGTCGGTGCGATTTGGTGAGTCGCATGGACGAGCAGCTTGACGAGCTGCGGGCCGCCCGCGACCAGCTGGAACAGTTGGTGCAGGTCATCGTCGAGATCGGTTCCGATCTGGACCTGGACGTGACGTTGCGACGAATCGTCGATGCAGCGATGGAACTGACCGGTGCGCGCCTGGCCGCGCTGGGCATACGCGGACCGGCCGGTGGCCTGGATTCTTTCATCTGCACAGGTATCGACGACGACACGGCGCGGCGGCTCGGCGATCTGCCGGTAGGTGAGGGCCTTCGGGTCGATGATGCGAGCACTCACTCGAAGGCCGCCGCGCTGCAGGGCCACGACCTGCAGATACGCGCTCTGCTCGGCGTGCCGATCATCGCGCGGTCGGCTGACTTGGGCAACCTCTATCTGGCGGACGACCGCCCTGGCCGAGTGTTCTCCGAAGCCCAGGAGAGCGCCGTTCGGGCCTTGGCCTCGGCGGCGGCAGTCGCCATCGACAACGCGCGACTGTTCGAACGAGAACGCGAATCGGCGAAATGGACGAAGGCCAGTCGCCAGATCACCACCGCGCTACTGTCCGGCGACCCGCAGACGGGGCCATTGCAGCTCATTGTCAACCGTGCCCTCGAGTTGGCCCAAGCCGAACAAGCGATACTGCTGGTTCCGGCCGAAACCGAACTCGCCGCCGACGAGGTCGACACCTTGGTGGTGGCCGCGACGGCGGGCCGGTACTCCGCAGAAGTGATCGGGCGGCAGGTTCCGATCGACGGCTCCACCACAGGTGGAGTTGCGCGTCGCGGCATTCCGCTGATCACCGACTCCTTCCAATACCCGATCGAGGGATTCACCGATGTCGGCGAACGCTCGGCGGTGGTGATGCCGCTGATCGCCGACGACGCAGTGCTCGGTGTCATCGCCGTCGCGCGCAATCCGCAGCAGCCGCCGTTCGGTAACGATTACCTCGACCTGGTCAGCGACTTCGCCCGGCACGCTGCTATCGCGTTGGCGCTGACAGCAGGTCGCGAACACGCGCTCAATCAGCAACTCGCGCAAGCCGACACCGTCGACGAGGCGGTGCGGACCGCTGCTGAGGAACTGCGTCGGCTGTGGCGGGCTCGCCGGGTGCTGGCCGTCACCTTTCCCGCTCAGCGCCCTCCTTCCGAAATCTCCTCGAATACACCGGTTTTGGTCTCAGTTGGTGAGCCCGCGCAGTGGGCCGACCTGCCATCCGACACACGTCAGATGCTCAGCTCGCTGCGCGACGGCGACCTGCTCACCCCCAACGCAACACAGCCCGGGACGGCGGGCATCGCGCTGCAGCATCCCGAGGGTGTGCTCGTCGTCTGGATCGAGCTGGCCGAACAACGACCGTTCACTTTGGAGGACCAAACGCTGCTCACGGTGCTGGCCGGCCGACTCGGCCAGGGCCTGCACCGGGTGCATCAGGTTGACCAGCAACGTGAAACCGCACTGGCGTTGCAGCATGCAATCCTCGGCCCCTCTCGTCTTCCGAGCGGGTTCGCGGTGCGCTATGAGGCGGCCAGCCGGCCCCTGCACGTGGGCGGTGACTGGTATGACGTCGTCGACCTCGACGACGGGCGCATCGCGCTGATTGTCGGCGATTGTGTCGGCCACGGCCTCACGGCGGCGACCGTGATGGGGCAGTTGCGCAGCGCCTGCCGCGCGCTGCTGCTCGAGCGCGCCAGCCCCAGTGCGGCTCTCGCGGGGCTGGACCGTTTCGCCGCGCGGCTGCCCGGCGCCCAATGCACCACCGCCGTCTGCGCGGTACTCAATCCCGACACCGGAGAGCTGGTGTACTCCAGTGCCGGTCACCCGCCGCCCATCCTGGTCGACGCCGACGGCGCCACGCGAATACTCGACGACGGCCACACCATCCCGTTAGGCGTACGACCCGATCGGCCCCGTCCGGAAGCCCGGGTGACTATCCCGGCGCGGGCGACGCTGCTGCTGTACACCGACGGTTTGGTCGAGCGCCGCCGCGTCGCGCTCGATGACGGCATCGCGCGCGCGGTGAGCCTGGTCCAGGACGGGCGCACCAGTTCACTCGATGATCTGGCGAACCAGATCATGTCGCGGCTCGCGCCAAGCGGTGGGTATCAGGATGATGTGGCGATGCTGCTATATCGCCATCCGGCCCCGCTGCAGGTGGACTTCCCCGCCCACGCCAGCCAGCTCGCCCACAGCCGCAGCGCCTTGCGCGGCTGGTTGAGCCGGGCCCGGGTGGGCACAGATCAGGCTCACGACATGGTTGTCGCCGCCGGCGAGGCCGTCGCCAATGCCATCGAGCACGGCCACCGGCACAGTCCCGAGGGCATGATCAGGCTGCGTGCGACCATGCTCGTCGACGAGGTGCATCTGACCGTCACCGACACCGGCTCGTGGAAAACGCCGCAACCAGCCGCCAACCCGCACCGTGGCCGGGGTATCAACCTCATGCGGGCGCTCATGCGCGACGTCGCCATCCACGCCGACACCACCGGAACGACAGTCCACCTCTCCGCGAGGATCACCTGATGACCACACTGCTCACCGTCGACACCGCGCGCGGCGACGACGGCGCACTCACGCTGGTCGCGGCGGGCGAAATCGACCTGAGCAACGTCGAGGCCTTCAGTCGGGCACTCGACACGGCCATCACCGAGAATGCCGGCAGCAAAAGGAAACTCACGGTCGACCTCAGCGCCGTGGAGTATCTGGACAGCGCCGCCATCAACGCCCTGTTTCCGCACGCCGAGCAGATCCGTCTCATCGTCCACCCGTTGCTGGTCCGCGTCTGCACGGTCAGTGGCCTGACCGAACTGACCACAGTCGAGGCCCCGCCGAAAGCTTGAGCCCCCTAGGAGGGTGGCACATCGTCGTGCAGACCCATCTTCACCTGACGAACCCAGGCGGGAGTCGTGATTTTGCGGAGTCGGGAGATTTGGCGATATATCGGTAACGCCGACCTAGGCAACCAGTCCCGGTGGAGCTCCACCGGGACCCGCTCAAGTCGGGCGCACAGATCCGACAGGGTCACTGGGTCGTAGAATCGTCATTGGCCCATCGGGCCGGTCCCGGCCGCGTTAGCTCAGTTGGTAGAGCGTCGCCCTTGTAAGGCGAATGGCGAGAGTTCGAGTCTCTCACGCGGCTCCATTTCTGTCGGCGCTAACCGATAGCGTCATCTTGTGTCTATGACCTGTCTCGGTTGCGGAGTCGATTTTGAAGGGCGTCGGCCAAAAGTGTTCTGCACCAATGCATGCCAACAGTCATATCGCCGACGCTTGCTCTTGGAGAATTGGCTCAATACCGGATCTTGTGGTCGCATGTCATACCAAGGTCACTACGTTCGTGACTACCTCCATGAGCAGCAGGGCGGTTGCTGTGCGATTTGCGGCATCGAGGACAAGTGGAATGGCGTGACCAACTGTGACAGCCAGCTACCGACGTACAAGGCGAGGAATCGCGGTAGCGGTCGCCACTATCGGCGACAGCGGTACGCCGACGGTCAGTCGTATTGATAAGGCCGAAGGTGAGCCTGACCGCTTACTCGTCGTGGTCGATGACCCGCTGCGAGCGCACCGGGCGGGTCGAGGTGCGCCGCGACGGGCGCCGGCCGGGCAGCGGGATGCGGTCGGCGATGTTGCTCAGCGGGTTGACGACCATGGTCAGCGAAATGACGGCTTCCTGAAGCGTGGCGATGGCCGGTTCCAGCGCCTCCATCCCGGGAGCCAGTCGGCTGAGGGTGTCGGCGACGTCGGCAAGCTGCTCGAGCGGGCCGTGCCGCGCGGTCAGCTTGTCGATCAGACCGCCCTCGGCCAGCAGCCGGTCGGCCAGCCCGTCCTCGGCCAGCACTCGCTCGATCAACCCGTCGTCGGCCAGCAGCTGATCGGCCAACCCGCCCGGTTTCAGGGCCCGCTCCAATGCGCCGCCCTCCTCGGTCAGCCGGTCGAGCAGACCGCCCGGTGCGGTCAGCATGTCGACGACCCCGCCGGGGCGCAGCAGCCGATCCAGCGGACCGTCCGGCGCCAGCGCCCGACCCAGCGGTGCGTCGTCGTCGAGAAGTCGCGCAAGCCGGTTCGCGCGCGTGATCGCGTCGTCGATGCCCAGCATGTGCGTGACCGCATTCGGCCTGCTCTGTGCCCCTGTGTCGCCGACGGCTCGCTTGGCCAAGTCGACCGCCGAGGCGGCAGCATTCACCCCGGTTTCGGCCGCAGCGAGCCCTACGCGCACGGGGAGGGTGGCGATGCTAGCCAGGCTTTTGCCGAGGTTCATCCCCTGAGTGTAGGCACGTCAGCCTGCGGTTATCCCAGTACGAGCCAGACGGACTTCTCACAAAATTTCACAGCAACTTTGCAGGTTCCATGGAGGTTACGCTTATGCAAGTACGAGGGAATTGATCCCATGACACCGGCAAACGGAAACGGCAACCCGCCCGAGGCGCGTGTTCTCGTCGTCGACGACGAACCCAACATCGTCGAATTGCTCTCGGTGAGTCTGAAATTTCAGGGTTTCGAGGTGCATACCGCGACCAACGGGCCGGTGGCGCTGGATCTTGCGCGCGAGGTCAAGCCGGACGCGGTGATCCTCGACGTGATGATGCCGGGCATGGACGGCTTCGGTGTGCTGCGACGGTTACGTGCCGACGGTATCGACGCGCCTGCGTTGTTTTTGACCGCCCGCGACTCACTGCAGGACAAGATTGCCGGATTGACCCTCGGCGGCGACGATTACGTGACCAAGCCGTTCAGCCTGGAAGAAGTGGTCGCGCGGTTGCGCGTCATCTTGCGTCGCGCCGGCAAGGGCGTTACCGAGCACCGCAACTCCCGGCTGACCTTCGCCGACATCGAACTCGACGAGGACACTCATGAGGTGTGGAAGGCCGGCAAACCAGTTTCGTTGTCTCCGACCGAGTTCACGCTGTTGCGTTATTTCGTGATCAACGCCGGCACCGTGTTGAGCAAACCGAAGATCCTCGATCACGTGTGGCGGTATGACTTCGGCGGCGACGTGAACGTCGTCGAGTCGTATGTGTCGTATCTGCGACGCAAGATCGACACTGGTGAAAAGCGGTTGCTGCACACGCTTCGCGGGGTGGGGTACGTGCTGCGAGAACCGCGATGACTAGCAGTTGGTAGGCGATGGCCAACCACCATCGCGGTGCACTGCCGCTGCGGGTCAGCCTCATTGCCGCCACGTTGGTGTTGGTTGCGTGCGGTCTGGCGGCTTCCGGGATCGCGGTTACTTCGATCCTGCGGCACAGCTTGATCAACCGCGTCGACCAGAACCTGATCGACGCGTCGCGCGGCTGGGCGCAGGCGCAGCACCGGTCCGCGCAGGTTCAAAGCGAGGCCCCGAACGTCAACCGCCCGCCGTCCAACTTCTACGTGCGCAGCATCGGCCGTGACGGTCGTACCTGGACGGTGGTCAACGATCGCCGCGCCGAGCCTGCACTGCCTGACAACAACGATGTGGGACCCGAACCGACGACGATCGGATCGGTGAACAACTCCGGCGTGCAATGGCGGGCGGTGTCGGTGCGGGGGCCGATGGGCAGGCTGATCACCGTCGCCTACGACCTTTCCGACGTGCAGCACACGGTCCGCTCACTGGTGTGGTTGCAGCTGGGCATCGGCGCGGTGGTGTTGGTGGTGATCGGTGTCGCGGGTTCGGCGGTGGTGCATATGAGCTTGCGTCCGCTGAACGAGGTCGAGCAGACCGCGGCCGCGATCGCCGGTGGACAGCTCGATCGCCGCATTCCGGAGCGTAGTTCGCGGACCGAGGTGGGCCGACTTTCGTTGGCGCTCAACAGCATGCTGGCTCAGCTTCAGCAAGCGGTGGCGTCTTCGGAGTCGTCGGCGGAGAAGGCGCGCACGTCGGAGGAGCGGATGCGCCAATTCATCACCGATGCGAGCCACGAACTACGCACGCCGCTCACCACCATCCGTGGATTCGCCGAACTGTATCGGCAAGGTGCCGCACGCGACGTCGAGATGTTGATGTCGCGCATCGAAAGCGAATCACGCCGGATCGGGCTGCTGGTCGACGATCTGCTGCTGTTGGCCCAGCTGGACGCACAACGGCCTGTCGAACGCCACCGAGTGGACCTGCTGGCGCTGGCCAGTGACGCGGTGCATGACGCACAGGCGATCGCCCCGGGGCGCACGATCACCATGGTTGTGCTCGACGGTCCTGGCACTCCAGAGGTGCTTGGCGACGAAGCCCGGCTGCGTCAGGTGCTGAGCAACTTGATGGCCAACGCGTTGCAGCACACGCCGGACAGCGCCGATGTCACCGTGCGAGTCGGAACCGATGTCGACAACGCCATTTTGGAGGTTGTCGACCAGGGTCCGGGAATGAGTCAGGAAGACGCCCAGCACATCTTCGAGCGTTTCTACCGCGCCGACTCGTCGCGGGCGCGTAGCAGTGGCGGCACCGGGCTGGGTTTGTCGATCGTCGATTCGCTGGTACGCGCACATGGCGGCAAAGTCTCGGTGACCACGGCGCCCGGGCAGGGCTGCCGGTTCTGCGTCGTGCTGCCGCGTGTCGCCGATGTCCCCGCCAAGGTAAGTTAGTTCGGCTGTGCACGATTCGAGCAGACGAGGGTTTGATGACGACGCAGAAACAAAGGTTGGTGCCCGACCGTGACACCCCGACCGCGCTCGCTGCTCTGTACGCAGCTGAACGGACCGACGTGCAAAACATTCTGGGGCACGCACTCACCCTGGTCAGCATTCTGGTGGCCTATACCACGGTAATTGGTGCGGCCTGGGCGACGAGGCCGGACACGATACCGCACGCGTTGGTGCCCATCGTTCCCATACCCGCATTGCTGGTGATCGCGTGGCATTCGCAGCTCAACAGCCGAGTGTGGGCGCACAACCAAGCGATCTTCATACTCGAGCAGAGGCTCTTGGATCAGATCCCCAGTATCGAATATCCGACACGGCTCTGGATCGGACACACCAGCGGCCGATTGGTGAATGAGATCCCGATTCTGTTGAAAGAACGAAGGTTTGGGATTGCCGCCGCCAGCCTCATCGCGTACGGGGGACTGCTGATCATCGTGCTGGGCCTGACGGTTTCAAGCCTCGTGGTGCCGATCGTCGTCAACCAGGATTGGCAGGGTTTGGCGTGGGCGATGGCGGTGGTGTACGCGGTCATCGTGTTCCTGCTCGCCGCCTCCTACAAGTCGACCTTCGACATCAACATCGCGAAAATGGACGAGTGGGCGATATCAGCCCACAACTCGTTTCCCGAGGCTTTTCCCGAGCAATTCAAGACCCCCGCGGGGCTTAGGTCAGCTCGGCCAGGGCCGCCTTGATCTTGGCCTGCGCTTCGTCAAGCGATTCAGGCGACGGGTTGCGGTCGACGTTGGCGAAGCCGAAGTCGCTCAGGCTGCGGGTTGGGAAGACGTGCACGTGCAAGTGAGGAACTTCTAACCCAGCGATGATCAGCCCGGCCCGTTCGGTGGTGAACGCCTTGCACACGGCCTTGCCGATCAGCTGTGCCACCCCCATCACTCGGCTGAACACTGCGTGGTCGATGTCTTGCCAGTTGTCGATCTCGGCGCGCGGAACCACCAGCGTGTGCCCCTGCGTCATCGGTTCGATCGTCAGGAACGCGACGGTTTCGTCGTCCTCGTAGACGAACCGTCCCGGAAGCTCGCCGTTGATGATCTTGGTGAAGACAGTTGCCATGGGCTTCAGCATATGGACCGGCCAATGGTTGTTTATGCCGCAACCCGTTTGGGCTTGTTTCCGGTAGCCGCTTGAGTTGGTTGTTGGTGGGGGTTGGGGTTGGAAGGGTTCGTACCACCACCAGTCGGCGCGTTCGCCGAGGGGTCCGCGACACGGCGGCACCGCCGGCGGGGGTTTGTTTGGTGGGCGCGCCAGTGATCCTGTGCTCAGTGCCTGCCCGTCGCTGTCGGTGACGGTGAACTCATGGGCGGTTCCGCTGATGGTGATGACCCCGCGATGGTGCAACCGGTGGTGATACGGACACACCAGCACCAGGTTGGCCAACTCGGTGGGCCCGCCGTCTTCCCAATGCCGGATGTGATGAGCATGCAGACCGCGGGTGGCCGTACAGCCGGGCACCGCGCACATCGGGTGGCGGTGCTCAAGCGCGCGGCGCAACCGCCGATTGATCACCCGCGTGCTTCGCCCGGCGCCGATGGGCTGCCCGGCCCGTTCGAACCACACCTCACAGGTGGCATCACAGCTCAAATACCGGCGCTCGGCATCGCAGAGCACCGGACCCACATGCAGCGCCGCGACACGCTGCCCGACGTCCAGATGCATCACCACCGTGGTGTGCTGCCCGTGCGAGCGGCGCGCGGCTTCGGTGTCCCAGCCGGTCTCCACCAACCGCATAAACGCATCCACCGTCGACGGCAGCGGCGGCCCATTCACCGATCCACGCTCGCGGTCGTGTTTCCACTGCGTGATCAGCGCATCACGATGCGAGGCCAAGGCCGCATCGAACGTCGCCGCCTCCAGATGCCCCAACTTGATCCGCCAGCAGCTGCCCTCGGCATCGCTGGTCTTGGTGATCGAGCGCCGCGGTTCGCGCCGAGAATCCGGTCCGGGCCGCGGCTCGAGCTTCAACGCGGTACGCAACTGGCTGACCGTGGCCACCTTCGCCAACCGCTCATAATGCTCATCGGAACCGTCTCCGGCGCGCGCGGCAATCACACCGACCTGATCCAGCGACAACCGACCCTCAGCCATACCCGCCGCACAACGCGGAAACTGCTCCACCCGACGCGCCAGCGTGGCCATCGTGTGCGCATTGGCCGACGACCAGCCCAACTTCCAAGCCACCACCGCCGCCAGCGAACGCGCACCGGTCAAACCCCACAACTGGTCGCGATCCAACTCCGCGGCAATCTGCACAATGCGCCCATCAATCGCATTGCGCTGACCAGCCAACTCCGCCAACTCCTCGAACAACACCTCCAGCCGATGCGATCGAAGACATAACCGCATCATCACACCCGGGTACGACATTGATGATGGAAGAGCGTCACCGCGCAGGTCGTGACTCTGGGTATGACTGACGCCCTGCTGGGTTGTCTTTAACTTGATCTGTCCGGTCTGCGTGGTGCGCGTCTTGTTCACGCCGGACAGGACGGACATGACCTAATCAGGAGCCTGGCCGTTCCTCATCAATGTCTTGTCTGCCCGCCCTGGCCGGTGTGTGCCCACCCAACGCTGGTCAGAAGGGACACCATCATCTTGGCAGAATCTGTGCTCATCGTCGCCGGTGCGGACACCCACGCCGACACCATCCATGTCGCCGCCATCACCATCACCGGTGCCTTGGCCGGCGACCGCGAGTTCCCGACCACGCGGGCCGGTTATGCCGCGGCCATCAGGTTCCTGCGCTCGCTGGGCCAGGTGCAGCGGATCGGGGTCGAGGGCACCGCCAGCTACGGCGTTGGGCTTACCCGGGCACTCATCGCAGCGGGCATCGAGGTCGTCGAGGTGACGAGGGCGGTCAAGTCGAGCCGCCGGCTCAAGGGCAAGTCCGACCCGCTCGATGCCTACAGTGCTGCCCGTACCGCGTTGGCCGGCGACGGGCTGGCCACTCCGAAAGACGACGCCACCGCAGGATTGCGCGCTTTGCACCATGCGCGCCGTTCGGCGGTCAAGCATCGCACCGCGGTAATTAATCAACTCAAGGCCATGCTGGTGTCCGCACCGGACTGTGTGCGTGAGAAGTACCGCGCCTTAACGACATTCAGGTTGATCGAGGCGATCGCTCGCTGCCGACCCGACTCACAGGCCGAACCGTGGGCGCAGTCGGTGCTCATCGCGGCCAAGATGCTCGCCCAACGCGTGCAGTTCCTCGAAACCCAGGCAGAGGCTCTCGAAGCCCAGATCGACGCCTTGGCCACCGAAGCGAATCCAGCTTTGCGGGCGGCCTACGGTGTCGGCCCGGACACTGCAGCCCAATTGTTGATCACCGCCGGGGCCAACCCGCACCGACTGCACAGCGAGGCGGCGTTCGCCGCGCTGTGCGGCGTGGCGCCGGTCCCGGCGTCTTCGGGCAAGACCAACCGACACCGACTCTCGCGCGGCGGTGACCGCGCCGCCAACAACGCGCTGCACCGCATCGCTTTGGTGCGTATGTCGAGTCACCAGCCCACCAGAGACTACGTACAGCGCCAACTACTTCACGGCCACAGCAAGAGCAAGATGGAGATCCTGCGCAAGCTCAAACGCGCCATCGCCCGAGAGGTCTTCAAACTCTTGACCCGCCAGATCGCCGTGCCCGACTACACCGACCTGCGCCCGGCACGGCAGGCCAAGAACATCACCGTCACAGCCGCAGCCAACCACTTCGGAGTCTGGCCCACCGTGATCTCCCGCATCGAACGCGGACTACAACGCGACGACACCTTCGCCCAGACCTACAGAAATTGGCTCAAAGCCGCTTGACACGAATAGGAGCATCAAGTAGACCCGTTCAGGTTCGTCCGGTGCGAATCAGCTCGGCAATCTCGAGCACCGACCACGGCGGCGAGTCGTGGTGGTCGCGATAGGCGATCACCGTCGGAGTGGGGCGGGCGAATTCGCCGACGAATCCGCCTGCGGCGACGAAGATTCGTCCGGACACCTCGTTGGCCAGATCGCTGGCCAGATAGACGTATGTCGCGGCGACGTAGTCGGGTGGCGCCACGTCCAGCGCCCCTTGCATGCTGATGTCATCCAGCAGGCCGCGGCGGTTCAGGTCGGTGATGTGCGCCTCGTACTCCGGTCCGGTGGACAACCGGGTCTTGGCGCCGGGGCACACCACATTTGCGCGCACTCCGTGCTGTTTGAGTTCGGCGGCGATCGCCAGCGTCAGACTGTTGACCGCGCCCTTGCCGGCCGGATACCCGGTGCCGCCGTAGTCGCCCAGGAACGCCATCGAGCCGGTGTTGACGATGCTGCCGCCGCCCTGCGCGACCATTCTGGGCGCGGCCGCCCGGCAGGTGGCGAACACCGTGCCCAGGTGTGCGTCGAGCAGCGCGTGAAAGTCACCCGCGGTGATGTCGAGGATCGACGAGAACGGCGGTTCAGGGATGCCGGCACAATTCACCAGAATGTTGATGGCGCCGAATTCGCCAACACACTTGTCCACCAACGCTTCTGCGGTCGGGTGATCGGATGGTGAACCCGCGTAAGCCAGTGCCCGCCCACCCGCTGCGTTAATCGCCCGCGCGGTCGACTGGGCCGCACCGCTATCGCGGCCGTTGACCACGACGCCGGCGCCGTGCTGCGCCAGTAACGCGGCCACCGAGGCACCAATACCCCGGGAGCCGCCGACCACAACCGCGCCGCGCCCGTCCAGCAGCGGCGTCACTCGGCGGTGCCGAATGTCATCATGTCAAGGTTCCAATAGCCACGCAGATTGGTGATCAGGCCGGCGTCGTTGACCCGATAGGTGAACACACCACGCACCGAACTGGTGACACCGTTGTCAAACTTGCTGTCCAGCACCAGGATATGCGCGATTTCATTCGGCGAGCTGCACGGGAATGTCTCCTCGCAGGTGATCGTCAGCTGGTTGGCGGCGATGTTGGTGTCGTAGAACTCGGCAACCCGGTCTTTGCCGCGCAGACCCGTTCCGTCCGGGTTGGTGACGGCCTTGCCGATCGGATCTTCGACGACGACGTCGTCGGCCATCAGCGCCAGCCAGCCCTCCCGGTCGTGCGTTTGGACGCATCGCCAGGATGCCTGCGAGGCAGCCAATGCCGGTGATTGCTGAACGGTTTCTTGCGACATTTGCGCTCCTATCTAAATCAGGCAGGCGGCACGGGCGCCGTCTTCGGTTGCTTTGCGGATCAAACCCAGACCGGTGCAATCCCCGGCCGCCTGCACCTGGGTGTTCGGCAGAGCGGCCACCAGGTCGTCGAACAAGGCGGTGTCGGGTTTGGGCGTCCCGGCCACGATGACGGTGTCGGCGGGAAGGTGGCGGGTTGCCCCGCCGGCGGGTGTGAATTCCACGGTGTCCGCCGCGATCCGCTGAACGGACGCGCGGACGTGGACCGTGACACCCAGACGGTCCAGCCGGTCCATGTGCTCGGTCCTGCGCTTGTTGCCGACCTCGGGGGCAATCGTCTGGCCGGCCTCCAGGATCGACACGAAACGGCCACGGCCGGCGAGGAATTCGGCCAGCTCGATGGCCGCCAGATCGCCGCCGATGATGGCGACGCGCCGCCCGAGCGGCATCCAGGCCCGCGTGGCGAACCGCACGAGTTTGGGACGGACCAGCCGCTGTCGCCGTCCGGCGAACATCTCCCGCAGCGCCGGCCCGGTCCGCACATGTGGGAGTTGATCGCCGGGAATCGTGGGCAGTTCGATGCGGCCGCCGGTTGCCACCACGACAGCGTCCGGTGCCAGGTCGATGACATCTCCTGGCGAAATGGACTGGTTTAGCTCAACTTTCGCCGGACTGTAGCGCAGCTCGTCACGCAGGTAGCGCAGGAACGGTTCGTTCTCCGGATGCGTCAGCGCCGCCCAAAGTAGCGCGCCGCCCAGCTGGCCGTTGCGCTCGAACAAGGTGACACGATGTCCACGTTCGGATGCGACGCGGGCGGCCTCCATCCCGGCCGGGCCGCCCCCGATCACGACCACCTCCTTGGCGCGCGCGGCGCGCGTCGACGCCAGGTCACGCTCCTTGCCCGTGCGCGGATTGACGGCGCAGTCGACCGAGAATCGTTGTTCCATGGCGTCGATGCAGTTTTCGCACGAGATGCACCGACGAATCCGATGTGCCCGCCCTGATCGCAGTTTGCGTGCCAGGTCGGGGTCGGCCAGCAGCGGACGCCCCATGGCGATGAAATCGGCTCGTCCGTCGGCAAGGATCTGCTCGGCGCGCGCCGGGTCGTGGATGCGGCCGACGGCGATCACCGGGACGTCGACCACCTCTTTGACCGCGGCCGCGGCGCCCACGTTGAGCGCGTCGCCGTCGTCGGCGCCGTTGACCATCCGCGTGACCAGCCGGTCGATCACGCCGCCGCTGACGTGAAACGCGTCCACCCCGGCGGCCACCAGTTCCGGGGCTACCTGCGCGGTTTCGTGGATCGGCCGGCCGCCGGCCACCCGCTCGTATCCGGAGATCCGCAGCGTGATCGGTAGCGCATCGCCGATCTCGGAGCGGATCGCTGCAAGCGTCTCCAGCACAATCCGGATCCTGCCGTGCACCGAGTCGCCGCGGTAGTCGTCGGTGCGCCGGTTACGTTGTGGAGCAAGGAAAGAGCCCAGCAACATGTAACCGTGCGCGGCGTGCAACTCGATGCCGTCGTAGCCGGCTTCGAGCGCCCGGCGCACCGCCGCTTTGAACAAGTCGAGCACCTCGATGAGCTGTCCTGTGCTGATCTCGGCCGACGGGCGGCCGGTCAAATACGACGGGATCACCGACGGGCCCAGCGACGTCACGCCGTGCATCTCCGGGCCCAGGGCGTCGGGCCCGGCATGCACGAGCTGCGGCTGGATCTTGGCGCCGTGCTCGTGCACCGCGTCGACCAACGCACGATGCGCGTCGACGGCGGCATCGGTCCCCAGGTGCAGTCCGCCGGGAGTTTCCGGGTGTCGATGGTCAACTCCGGTGGCGCCCACCGTGATCAGGCCGACGCCACCTTGAGCACGCGCCGCGAAGTAGTCACGGGTGCGGCCAGACGGCAGCCCTTCCGGTGTGCCGTACAGGGTCTCCATCGGCGACATCACCAACCGGTTGCGCACCGGCATCGCGCCGATGCGCCCCGGCTGAAACAGATGTGGGAAGCCGGCGGTCAACGCCAAGCTCCGGGTCGGCTACCGGTCGTCGTCGGTGTAGCGGATGACGCCACGGATGTTCTTGCCGCTCAGCATGTCCTGGTAGCCGTCGTTGATCTGCTCCAGTTTGTACTGGCGGGTGATCATGTCGTCGAGGTTGAGCTTGCCCGCCTTGTACATCGACAGCAGCTGCGGGATGTCGTACTGCGGGTTGCCGCCGCCGAAGATGGTGCCCTGCAAGTTCTTTTGCATCAGGGTCAGCATCGCCAGGTTCAACGTCACCTGGGTGTCGAGCAGGCTGCCGATCGCGGTTGCGACGCAGGTCCCGCCCTTGGCGGTGAGGTTCATGTAGTTGTCGATGTCGCTGCCGTGAAGTTCGCCGACGGTGACGATCACCTTCTTGGCCATCAATCCGTAGGTGACTTCGGCGATACCCATCAGCGCGGCGTCGACGTCCGGGTAGACATGGGTCGCGCCGAACTTCAGCGCCTGGTCGCGCTTCCACTCGACAGGCTCGATGACGAAGATGTAGCGGGCACCGGCGTTGACCGCTCCCTGCAGTGCCGACATACCGACGCCGCCGACACCCACAATCGCCACGTCGTCGCCGGGGCGGATGTCGGCGGTCCGGGTGGCCGAGCCGTAGCCGGTGGTGACACCGCAGCCGACCAGACAGGCCACCTCGAACGGGATCGACGGGTCGATCTTCACCACCGAACTTTCGTGCACCACCATGTACGGCGAGAACGTGCCCAACAGTGTCATCGGGAAGACGTCTTTGCCGCGGGCCTGGATGCGGAAGGTGCCGTCGGAAACCGACGCGCCGTTGAGCAGGCCGGCACCCAGGTCGCACAGATTGCGCATTCCCGCCTGACACGAGGGGCACTTGCCGCAGGACGGGATGAACGACAGCACCACGTGGTCGCCTTCGGCGAAGTCTTCGACTCCCTCACCCACCTCGGTGACGATTCCCGCGCCCTCGTGGCCACCGAGCACCGGGAAGCCGCCCATCGGGATGCCGCCGGTCACCAGGTGATGATCGGAGTGGCACATTCCCGCCGCTTCCATCTGGATCTTGACCTCGTGCTTGCGCGGGTCGCCGATCTCGATTTCCTCGACCGACCACGGTTGGTTGAACTCCCAGATCAGCGCACCTTTTGTTTTCACCGCAACCTGCTTTCAACTTGTTCGACACCACTTGAGCGACAGCGTAGTGACGCGGGTCACCAGAGCGGCACCGGGGTCTTACCCAGCGGGTAGTACCCGGGCAGCTTCTCCCCGGCGAGGCTGCGCTCGATTCGCCTCTGCATGCCTTTGGACAGCTTGCCCGCTTTCATCAGATCCATGTACAGCGCCTGGACGTGGCCGAAGTCGAAGAAGTCGCGCTGCCAGGAGATGAGCTTGTCGGTATTGAGCCGAAACCAGCTGCCCCCGATCCCGTGGATCTCCTGTCGGCCGCCGTCGGCGTCGACGACGACCTGTTTCCAGAAGCCGACGATCTCGCCCTGCTGGTCGTCGATGAGCACCTTCTGATACGGGTATTGCCAGTTCTCCAGACCTTCCATCTCCAGCCCGAGCGCGATCTCGCGGATCTCGTCGATCCCGACGCACATCACGTCCTCTTTCGGACCGATGTTCCAGCCGTACGTGGCGTCGGCGGCGTAGAAGTCCGCCAATGGCTTCCAATCGCCGGTCTTTTCGCAGTCCTTGTTGGCCTTGAGCCAGGACTGCACCCACTCGTCGAGTTCTGCGCGCGGAAATGGCACGGTTAATCTCCTGTTTCTTGGATGGACAGCGCTTGGGTGGGACAGGCCCTTACGGCCTGTTCAATTTCCGTGCGAGCTTCCTCGGGCGGCTCGGGGTTGAGTAACTCGACTTGGCCCCGCTTGGGCACCCGGAAATAGTCGGGCGCTTCCAGCTCGCACATCGCGTGCCCCTGGCACAGGTCGAAGTCGGCTTGGACTCGATAACCCATGATCGCCTCCGGATTCACTTGCGGCGGTAGCGCGCCGTGGCGGGCCGGGCCAGCTGCACCACCATCTTGGAGTGGTCGTTGCGGTAGCTTTCCGGCGGCTGCGCCATCTCGAACTCGTACTCGCGTAGCAGTACCGAGAAGATTGCCTTGATCTGCATGGTGGCGAACGCCGCACCCACGCAGCGATGCCGGCCCGCGCCGAACGGGATCCACGTCCAGCGGTTGACCAGGTCTTCCTGGCGAGGCTCGTCGTAGCGTTCTGGCACGAAGTTGTCCGGGTCGGGGAAGTCCTCGGGGATGCGGTTGGAGATGGCCGGCGAGGCCGCGACATAGTCGCCCTTGTGGATGGGGAAGCCCTGGACCTCGAATTCGCCTTGGGACACCCGCATCAGGATGATCAGCGGCGGATGTAGCCGGAGAGTTTCCTTGAGGACATTCTCCAGCTTGGGAATCTGCCGTAGCGCATGGAAACTGATCGCTTGCCCGTCGGCATAAAGCTCTTCGAGTTCTTTGATCACCTCGGTGTAGACCTGCGGATGGCGCATCAACTCGATCAGCGTCCACGCCGCGGTGCCCGAGCTGGTGTGGTGCCCGGCGAACATCAACGAGATGAACATGCCGGTGATCTCGTCGGCGGAGAACCGTGGATTGCCGTCGTCGTCTTTGATCGACACCAGTACGTCGAGCATGTCGCGGTCGCTCTTGTCCGCCGGTGGGTTGGCGATCCGTTGGTTCATGATGTCGTGCACCAACGCCACCAACCCCTTTCGCGCCTCGTCTCGGCGACGGAAGCTCTCGATCGGCAGATGGGGGTCGACGTAGCAGAGCGGGTCGGTGCCGCGTTCGAGTTCGTGGTAGAAGTGCGCGAATCGGGAGTCGAGCTGGTTGCGGAATTTCGGACCGATCAGGCACGCGGTCGAGGTGTAGATGGTGAGCTCGGCGAAGAAGTCCAACAGGTCGATTTCGCCTTCCTCGCCCCAATTCTCGATCATCCGGCGCACTTCGCGTTCGATGGTGACCGCGTGCCCTTTCATGTGCTCGCCGCGCAGTGCGGAGTTGTGCAACATTTCCCGGCGACGCTCGGGGCTGGCGTCGAACACCACGCCCTTGCCGAAGATCGGCGTCATGAACGGATATGCCTCGGCTTGGTCGAGATCTTCGTCGGCGGACCGAAAGAAGAACTCGTTGGCTTGGGCACCGGACAACAAGATGACGTGCTTGTCCGCCAATTGAAACCAGCCGACGTCACCGCACTCGTCGCGGACGCGCTGCATCAGGCCGATCGGATCGGTGCGGAACTCCTCGAGGTGACCGTGTTCTTCATCGCCGCCGGAAACGCGCGGGACCACAGGGGTTGTCATGAATCGAGCGCTTTCTCATCGAGTTTGAGTTGCTGGCGTTCTTTGTTCGTGGCCAATGGTGCTTCAGGCTGCAATTCCATGTTCACCACGAAGCCGCCGCGGGGGGTTTCCGCCACGAACGTGATGGCCCGGGCGAGATCGGAAGCCCGCAAGAAGTAGTCGTGGCGGGCCTGACCCCACTTGGCCCAATCCTCCAGCGCCGGGCCGATCGCCTCGGCGGGCAGACTCCAGCCCATCCCCGTTTTGGTGGGGCCGGGATGCACGATCGAGACCCGCACGCCGGTGCCCTCGAGTTCCATCTGCAAATTGGTGACCATCGCCACCAGCCCCGCCTTGGCGGCTCCGTAAGCGCCCATGTGCGGGCGCTGGCGCAGCGCGACGTCGGAGCCGACGAAAATCAGATCCCCGCGTTGACGCTCGATCATGCCGGGCAGCACCGCGGTGGCCAGCCGGTTGGCTCCGATCAGATGAATCTGGATCTGGGATTCGAAAGTCTCGGAGTCGATTTCGTGCAGGCGCCCGAAGTAGGTGTCTCCGGCGCCGGTCACCATGACCTCGATGTCGCCGAGCTGGTCGGTGGCCTGGTGGACGAATCTTTTGACCGAATCGGCGTCGGTGACATCCAGCGGCAACGCGATCGCCTCACCGCCGTCGGCGCGGATCTTGTCCGCGATCTCCTGGCATTTGTCGACGCGCCGCGCGCCCAGCGCCACCGGAAAGCCATGGGCGGCAAGCTCGACCGCGGTGGCCGCCCCGATACCCGACGACGCGCCGGCAACGATCGCGGGTCGACGGGCCGGATGCGGTTCGAAACGGGGCATTCAGCGCACCTCCACACAAATGGGCAAGTGGGCGAACCCGCGGACATTACTGGAGTGGACGCGCACGGCGTTGGCCTCGTCGACCTCGAATCCGCGGATCCGCTTGAACAGTTCGGTGAGCGCTACCCGGGCCTCCATCCGGGCCAGGTGCGCACCGAGACAAAAATGTGCACCGCTGCCGAAACTCAGCAGTTTCGACCCGATTTCACGTCCGATCACATACGCGTCGGGATTGTCGAACACCCGCTCGTCGCGATGTGCCGAACCTGGCAGCAGCAACAAGACGTCCCCTTCGGGGATGGTGGTGCCGTAGAGGCTGAGCTCTTGCGCGACCGTGCGCGCCAGGATCTGGCTGGATGTGTCGTAGCGCAGGGTCTCTTCGACCCACAGCGGAATGCGGGCCAGATCGGCGTAGACCGGTGTGAGCTGGTCGGGATTTCTGTAGCCCCAAAATGCGGCGTTGGCAAGCAGTTTAGTGGTGGTCTCGTTGCCGGCGATCACCATCAGGAACATGAACCCGAGGATTTCCTCCTCGGTGAGCCGGTCACCGTCGATCTCGGCCGCCAGCAGCGCGGAGGTCAGATCACCGGTGGGTTGTCTGCGGCGCTCGGCGAGCATGCCCTGGTAGTAGCCGATGAGGTTGATCGATGCCTCGATCGCCGACGCCGGTACGTCAGTGACGCCGTCTTCACGGTGCATCACGCCGTCAGCCCAGGCGCGCACCTGGCCGCGATCCGGCTCGGGAACTCCCATCAATTCGGAAATGACGTCCATCGGCAGCTTGCCGGCGAATTCGTCCACGTAATCGACTGTTTGCACCGACGCCGCCTTGTCCAGCATGGTGTCGAGGTATTGCGAGGCGATTTCGGTGACGCGCGGCTCCAGTTCGCGAATCCGTCTGGGGGTGAACCCTTTCGACACCAGCGTGCGAAGCCTTAGGTGATCCGGGTCGTCCATCGCCAAAAACGACATCGTCTTGGATGCGTGTGGCCCTCGCGACACCGGGTCCAGCGAAACGCCGTCGCGGTTGGACAGCATCGTGCTGTTGCGAAAGCCCTCGTGCACGTCGCGGTGGCGCGACAACGCCCAGAACTTCAGTTCTTCGTTGCGGTACAGCGGGGCCTCGTCGCGTAGCCGCTTGTAGTACGGGTACGGGTCCTCGTGGAAGTCGTAATCGTAAGGATCGAGCAGCAGTTCGGGCGTCACCGTCATCAGGCGCCGCTCCTTCTCACGGGAGCGGTCATCGGTCCTCCCCCAAAATCAAGCCCACGACATACGCCAGCCGGTCGGCGATCTGGTGATAGGTGACCGCGCCGCTGCCGGCATTGACCAATGCGCCGAAGAACGTCATCTCGAGCGCGGCCACCGTGCGCGGGTCGGCGTCCGGACCGATGGCCGACGTGATGCGGCGATGGATTTCCGCGCCGATCCGGTCCCGCACACTGCGCACCGCCGCGTCGGCGCCGCCACCGAGCAACGCCGTCGTGCACGCCGCGGCGACCTCGGGTTCGTCGGCCACCACCAATGCCAGGTGTCGCAGCGCCTTGTCCACCCGGACCGGCATCGGCTCGTTGACGTCGGTGAAGTAGGGCACCTGACGCACCAGGTCCAGATAGACCTCGGCAATCAGGTGGTTCTTCGACGAGAAGTAGGTGTACGCGGTGGCGGGCGCCACCTTGGCGCGGGCGGCCACCGCACGCACGGTCAGATCGGCGTAGGACTTCTCCCGCAGCACCTCGATCCCGGCAGCCAGCACCCTGCGGAACGTCTCTTCCTGCCGCCGGTTGCGCGGCGCCTCGCCGATATCGCGATCGGCGTCCGCGGTGATCGCCATCACTGCATCGCTGGACACATGTCCAAAGTTATCGGACTTCGACGCCTTCAGGCAAGCCCGCAGGACAGAGGGCTATCGTCGCCACCGTACTTGCCCGGCCGCCGACCTGGCGGCTATGGTGCGACTGGACTATTCCGGACAAGTGTCCACCATACTGCGGCGGGAGTTGAGAATGGCGTTGCTGGCCGACGGTGTGAGTGCGCTGCTCATCGACGGGAAGTTGTCGCCCGGTAGTGCCGGCACCTTCCCGACGGTCAACCCGGCCACCGAGGAAGTGCTCGGCGACGCCGCCGACGCCGACGCCGACGACATGGCGCGTGCCATCGACGCGGCGCGGCGGGCCTTCGACGAATCGGACTGGCCCACCAACACCGAGCTGCGGGTGCGCTGCGTGCGACAGCTGCGCGATGCGATGAGCGCGCATCTCGAGGAATTGCGAGAGCTGACCATCTCCGAAGCCGGTGCGCCGCGGATGCTGACCGCTGCTGCCCAGCTGGAAGGGCCGGTGGCAGACCTGAGCTTTGCGGCCGACACCGCCGAGTCCTACACCTGGAATCAGGATCTCGGTGAGGCGTCCCCCATGGGCATCCCCACCCGGCGCACCCTCGCGCGTGAACCGGTCGGTGTTGTCGGCGCGATCACGCCGTGGAATTTCCCGCACCAGATCAACCTCGCCAAGCTGGGGCCCGCGCTGGCGGCGGGCAACACCGTCGTGCTCAAGCCCGCGCCGGACACGCCCTGGTGCGCGGCGGTGCTGGGCGAACTCATCGTCGAGCACACCGACTTTCCGCCTGGGGTGGTCAACATCGTCACCTCCAGCGACCACGGCGTGGGAGCGCTGCTTGCCAAAGACCCTCGGGTCGACATGATTTCGTTCACCGGATCCACCGCGACCGGCCGCAGCGTGATGGCCGACGCCGCGCTGACGATCAAGAAGGTGTTCCTCGAACTGGGCGGCAAATCGGCGTTTCTCGTGCTCGACGACGCGGACCTGGCCGGGGCGTGCTCGATCTCGGCGTTTACCGCGTCCATGCATGCCGGTCAGGGCTGTGCGATCACCACCCGGCTGGTGGTGCCACGCGCCCGCTACGACGAGGCAGTTGCCGCCGCGGCTGCCACCATGTCGTCGATCAAACCCGGCGATCCCAACGACTCCGGCACCGTCTGCGGACCGCTGATCTCGGCGCGCCAGCGCGATCGGGTCCAGGGTTATCTGGATTCAGCTGTGGCAGAGGGTGGTTCGTTCGCCTGCGGTGGCGGCCGGCCGGCTAACAAGGCAAGAGGATTCTTCATCGAGCCCACCGTGATCACCGGCCTCGGCAACGACGCCCGGGTCGCCCGCGAGGAAATCTTCGGGCCAGTGCTGACCGTCATCGCTCACGACGGCGACGACGACGCCGTGCGTATTGCCAACGACTCGCCGTACGGGTTGTCGGGAACCGTGTTCAGCGCTGACCCGCAACGCGCCGCAGCGGTGGCCTCCCGGATGCGGGTGGGCACCGTCAACGTCAACGGCGGAGTCTGGTACTCCGCCGACGCGCCGTTCGGCGGTTACAAGCAATCCGGCAACGGCCGGGAGATGGGATTGCTCGGCTTCGAGGAGTACCTGGAGGCCAAAGTCATTGCCACAGCGGTGAACTGAGAACGCCGAGAGGAACATATGCGTTTCGAGAACAAAGTCGCCATCGTCACCGGGTCCGGTGGCGGCATCGGCCAGGCGTACGCCGAGGCACTCGCTCGCGAAGGCGCGGCCGTCGTCGTCGCCGACATCAACGCCGAGGCGGCACAGGGTGTGGCCAAACAAATCACTGCCGACGGCGGCACCGCGCTGGGCATCGGCGTCGATGTCTCCGATCCGGTGTCGGCCAAGGCGATGGCAGACCGCACGTTGTCGGAGTTCGGCGGCATCGACTACCTGGTGAACAACGCCGCGATCTTCGGCGGAATGAAGCTGGATTTTTTGCTCACCGTCGATCCCGAGTACTACAAGAAGTTCATGAGCGTCAACCTCGACGGCGCACTGTGGTGTACCCGCGCGGTGTACAAGAAGATGGCCAAGCGCGGCGGCGGTGCGATCGTCAACCAGTCGTCCACCGCGGCATGGCTGTACTCGAATTTCTACGGCCTGGCGAAAGTGGGCATCAACGGCCTGACCCAACAGCTTTCGCGTGAATTGGGTGGCCGGAACATCCGGATCAACGCGATCGCGCCCGGCCCCATCGATACCGAGGCCAACCGCACCACCACCCCCAGGGAAATCATCGACGATATCGTCAAGGGTCTGCCGCTGTCTCGGATGGGAACTCCCGAGGATCTCGTCGGGATGTGCTTGTTCCTGCTGTCCGACGAGGCGTCCTGGATCACCGGGCAGATCTTCAACGTCGACGGCGGACAGATAATCCGATCATGACTGAGCAATTGCGACTCGGCTACATCGGGCTGGGCAATATGGGTGCGCCGATGGCCAAGCGGCTGGTCGGCTGGCCGGGTGGGCTTACCGTGTACGACGTGCGGACCGAGGCCATGACGCCGCTGGCCGAAGTCGGCGCCACGCTGGCCGACAGCGTCGCCGACGTCGCGGCCGCCGACATCATCAGTGTCGCCGTGCTCGATGACGCGCAGGTGCGCGACGTCGTCAGCGAGCTCGCACCGCGGGTGAAGCCGGGGACGGTCATCGCGATTCACTCGACCATCAGCGACACCACCGCCGTCGAGCTGGCCGACGAGCTCAAGCCACGAGACATTCACATCGTCGACGCGCCGGTCAGCGGCGGCGCCGGCGCCGCCGAGACGGGGGAATTGGCCACGATGGTCGGCGCCGCGCGCGAGGTGTACGAGCGGGTCAAGCCGGCATTCAAGCAGTGGGCTTCGCTGGTCATTCACGCCGGCGAGCCCGGCGCCGGAACCCGAATGAAATTGGCGCGCAACATGTTGACGTTCACCTCCTACGCCGCGGCATGCGAGGCGATGAAGCTGGCCGAGGCGGCCGGTCTGGATCTGCAGGCGCTGGGCAGAGTGGTCCGGCACACCGACGCCCTCACCGGCGGGCCGGGAGCGATCATGGTGCGCGACGACATGAAACCCCTTGAGCCTGACCATTTCCTGTACCAACCATTTCTGCACACTCGTGGACTCGGCGAGAAGGATCTGAGCCTGGCACTGGCCTTGGGTGAGGCCGTCTCGGTGGAATTGCCGCTGGCCGAGCTGGCTCGTCGGCAGTTGGCCATCGGCCTTGGGGTACCGCACACGAAGGAAGAGACGTGATGGACGAGCGCCGCCGCAAGGGCCTCGAGAAGATGAACGAGGTCTACGGCTGGGAAATGCCCAACGTCGAGGGCGACGCGTACTTCGACCTGACCGTCGATCACCTGTTCGGCAACATCTGGACCCGACCGGGATTGTCCATGCGCGACAAGCGCATCATGACGCTGACGGCGGTGACCGCCATCGGCAACCGCGACCTGGCCGAGATCCAGATCAATGCCGCCCTGCTCAACGAGGAGCTCGCCGAAGCCGAACTGAAGGAGATGGCGGTCTTTTTGACCCACTATCTCGGGTTCCCCCTGGGTTCGATGCTCAACGGCGCGGTTGACACCGTCGTGGCGAAACGCAGGAAGGCTGCCGCCAAGGGCGCCGCCGAGGACAAGAAGGCCAATGTCGACGACGCGATCCGAATGCACAAGGGCAAAGACCCGGGCTAGGGTGAGGTTTCGTGCGCGTCCTGGTGATCGGTTCCGGTGCCCGTGAACATGCGTTGCTGGTGGCTCTGCGCAGGGACCCACAGGTCGACGCGCTGGCCATCGCGCCCGGTAACGCCGGGACTGCCGCCATTGCCGACCAGTACCAGGTCGACATCACTTCGGGCGATGAGGTGGCCGCGCTGGCCCGCCAGGTCGAAGCGGACCTGGTGGTCATCGGCCCCGAGGTCCCGCTGGTGCTGGGGGTGGCCGACGCGGTACGCGACGCCGGCATCGCCTGTTTCGGCCCGGGCAAGGACGCCGCTCGCATCGAGGGCTCCAAGGCATTCGCCAAGGACGTCATGGCGGCGGCCGGCGTACGGACAGCTGCCAGCGAAATCATCGACAATCCAGCGCATTTGGACGCGGCGCTGGACAGATTCGGTAAGTCCGTCGGCGAACCGGCCTGGGTGGTGAAAGACGACCGGTTGGCGGCCGGCAAGGGCGTGGTGGTGACGCCGGACCGCACGGTGGCCCGCGCCCATGCTGCCGCACTGCTCGAAGCCGGGCACCCCGTGCTGTTGGAGTCCTATCTGGACGGTCCCGAAGTGTCGCTGTTCTGCCTCGTCGACGGGCAGACCGTGGTTCCACTGCTGCCGGCACAGGATTTCAAGCGGGTCGGCGATCACGACACCGGCCCCAATACCGGCGGTATGGGCGCCTACGCTCCGCTGCCCTGGCTTTCCGCCGAGGCCTGCCGCGACATCGCGGCCGAGATAGTGGAACCGGTTGCGGCCGAACTGGTTAAACGCGGCTGCCCGTTCACCGGCCTGCTCTACGCCGGTCTGACGATCACCTCGCAAGGTCCGGCCGTGATCGAATTCAACTGCCGCTTCGGCGATCCGGAGACGCAGTCGGTGCTGGCGCTGCTGGACTCGCCACTGGGCCAGCTGCTGTACGCGACGGCCACCGGAAAGCTGGCCGACTTCGGGGAACTGCGCTGGCGCAGTGGCGCAGCGGTGACGGTGGTGCTGGCGGCGGAGAACTATCCCGGCAAGCCGCGGATGGGCGACGTTGTCCTCGGCGCCGAGGCAGACGGGGTGCTGCATGCCGGAACGGCACGCCGCGAGGACGGGGCGATCGTTTCCTCGGGCGGTCGTGTCCTCTCGGTGGTAGGCACCGGCGCCGACCTGAAAGCGGCACGTACGGCTGCGTATCAAATCATGAGCTCGATTCGGCTGCCCGGCAGTCACTTTCGCCACGACATCGGCCTGGCGGCCGCAGAGGGGAAAATCACCGTTTAGAAGCCGGCGGCCTGGCCGTCGCGGCGTGGGTCACTCACCGCGAGGTAGCCGTCGTCGAGGCGCCAAATCGCCTGACAGCTTCCGAACTGGTTGTAGTCGTCGGAGGTGACCAGTTCGTGACCGCGCCGGCGCAGTTCGTCCAGGGTGTCATGCGGAAAACCAGGCTCGCAGGCGACCTGGTTGCCGTGCACCCAACGGAACCGTGGACCGTCACACGCCGACTGCGGATTCTGGGCGTAGTCGACGATGCGCACCGCCACCTGTACATGGCCCTGCGGCTGCATCGGGCCGCCCATCACGCCGAAACTCAGCACCGGGGCACCGTCCTTGGTCAGCAATCCCGGGATGATGGTGTGGTAGGGACGCTTGTTGGGACCGACGCGATTCGGATGCCCCGGCGTTGCAACGAAGTTCGCTCCGCGGTTCTGCAATGCGATCCCGGTGCCGGGTACTACCACGCCGGAGCCGAATCCGAAGTAGTTCGACTGGATCATCGACACCATCAGCCCGGAGGCGTCGGCGGCGGCCAGATACACCGTGCCGCCCTTGAAGGTTCCCGCGCGTGCCGGCTTCGCCCGCGCCGGGTCGATCAGCGCCGCCCGTTGCCGCAGATAGTCGCTGTCCAGCAGACGCTGCGGCGCCATCGCCATTTGGTCGATATCGGCTACATAGGCCTGTGCGTCGGCGAACGCCAACTTCAACGCCTCGATCTGCAGATGCACGCTGTCCGCGGAATCCACCGCCAACGACGCCATATCGAACTGCTCGAGGATGCCCAGCGCCATCAACGCGACGATTCCCTGGCCGTTGGGCGGGATCTCGTGAACGGTGTAGCCCCGATAGTCGCGACTGATCGTGCCCACCCAGTCGGCCCGGTGGGCGGCCAGGTCGCCGGCGCGCATAGCGCCGCCGTGCGCCAGGGCGTGCGCCTCGAGTTTTGCCGCCAGCTCACCGCGGTAGAACGCATCACCGTCGGTCGCGGCGATCTGCTCGAGCGACGTGGCGTGGTCGGTCAGCGTGACGCGCTCGCCGGGTTTGGGCGCCCGGCCGCCGGGCAGGAACGTCTCGGCGAATCCCGGCTGGGACGCGAAGACCGGCGCCTGCGCTGCCCATTGCTGCGCGACCGTCGGCGAGACCAGAAACCCATTGCGGGCATACGAAATTGCCGGCTCGAAAAGCCGCTCGAACGGGAGCCGTCCGAACTTTCGGTGCAATTGCGTCCACCCCGAGACCGCGCCGGGCACGGTGACCGAATTCCAGCCGAGCAGCGGAATGCCGTCATCGCCGAAGTACTCCGGTGTCCAAGCGGCCGGAGATCGGCCCGAAGCGTTGAGCCCGTGCAGTTTTCGGCCATCCCACACGATCGCGAAGGCGTCCGCTCCGATGCCGTTGGACACCGGCTCGACCACGGTGAGGGTGATTGCGGTGGCCACTGCGGCGTCCACCGCGTTGCCGCCGTTGGCGAGCATTCGAAGACCGGCCTGCGCGGCCAGCGGTTGCGACGTGCACACCACGTTTCGCGCCAGAACAGGCTTGCGCGGCCAGGCATACGGCAGGTTCCAGGCGAACGGCACAGTCACTGTCGGATCGTAAGCCAAGTGGTCTGCCCTGCCTTATCGTTGGCACTACGGTAGTTGTTACTATTGCCCACTATGCCCAAGCCCGTCATCGTCAGCGCTGTCCGCACCGCAATCGGGACATCGTTCAAAGGTTCACTGGTCAACACGCCCGCCGAGGTGCTGGCGACTACGGTGCTGACCGAAGCGGTCCGGCGATCGGGAGTTGAGCCGACCGCTGTCGATGACGTGATTTTCGCCGAATCTCATTACGGTGGCGGTGATTTGGCGCGTTACGCCGCGGCAGCCTTGGACATGGCGTCGGTTCCCGGACAGGCTGTCAACAGGCATTGCGCCGGCAGTCTCACCGCTGTGGCCAACGCCGCCGCCCAGATCGGCTCGGGCGTCGAGCGGGTGGTGGTCGGCGGCGGCGTGCAGTCGTTGTCCACCGGCCCGCTGATGAAATGGCGTGTCCCGGGCCAAGGCCTGGAATTCGAAGAGCCCTGGATGCCGCCGACCCACGTCGAAGCGCCCGACGCGCCGACCCGCGACATGTCCATCACGGTGGGCTGGAACACCGCCGAAGCGGTGGGGATCACCCGCGAAGAGATGGACGCCTGGGCGCTGCGCTCGCATCAGCGGGCCATCGCAGCGATCGACAGCGGTGTGTTCGCCGACGAGATCGTCCCGCTGAAAATCCAGGGACCCGACGGTGCCCTGCAGGAATTCAGCGTCGACGAACACCCTCGCCGCGACACCAGCATGGAGAAGCTGGCGTCGCTGAAGGTACTGCACCCCGAGATCGACGGGTTCTCGATCACCGCGGGCAACAGCTGCGGCGCCAATGACGCTGCCGCCGCACTGACGCTGGTCGACGACGAGTACGCCCGATCGGCCGGCCTCGCCGCGCTGGGCACCGTCAAAACCTGGGCATCGGTGGGTGTAGAACCCCGCGACACCGGCCTGGGCGCGGTGCGGGTGATTGGCAAGGTGCTCGAGCGAGCGGGCCTGTTGCCCGGCGACGTCACGTTGTGGGAGATCAACGAAGCGTTTGCCTCGGTCCCGATCGCCGCCTGCCGTGAGTACGGGCTCGACGAGGAACGCGTCAATATTTACGGCAGCGGATGCAGTCTGGGCCACCCCATCGCGGCCAGCGGGGCCAGGATGCTCACCACGCTGGTACATGAGTTGGGCCGCCGGGGCGGCGGCCTCGGTGTCGCGGCGATGTGTGCGGGCGGCGGCCAGGGCGGTGCCGTGGTCATCGAGGTCTGACCTTCACGGCGAGGCCTTCGCCGAGATCGACGGTAGCGCGCAAAAGACCGAGGAGCAGCCTCGATAGCGTCAATCTCGGCGGACCCAGTGCGCTCAGGCCGTCAGCAGCGGCGCCATCCAGGTCAGTTCGGCCGGCAGCTGCGAGCTCCAGAACGACGCGTCGTGTCCGCCGGGCGAAAATCCACCGGCCGGGGGGTTGGGCAGCTGGGCCACGAACTGCTTCGTCGCGGCAAGGAACGGATCACCGGTGCCGCAATCCACCCGGATCGGGATGGACGCCAGCGCGGGCATCCCGAAAACCGAGTTGGCCGACCAGTCGTCGGCGCCGTCGAATGCGCCCGGTGCGGTCGCCCCGGGGGAGAGCCACAGCGCGGGGCTCACCGCGCAGATCGCCGCGGTGCGTCCCGGCCCGAGCCGACCGCCCAGCAGTAGCGCGCCGTAGCCGCCCATCGACCAGCCCAAAAAAGCCACCCGGGAGGTGTCCAGGTTCTGGCTGTCCAGCATCGGGATGAGTTCGTTCAGCACCATCGCGCCCGAGTCTTCACCGGAAGCTCTTTTGTGCCAATAACTTCCACCGCCATCGACAGCCACGACCGCGAACGGCGGCAGGCCGGCGTCGACCGCTTGGGCCAAACCTTGCTCGACGCCCCCGGCCATCACCGTGGCCGCATCGGATCCCTTGCCATGCAGTGCGATCACCGGCCGCAGTGGTTTGGTCTGCCCCGGCGGGCGGGCGATCGCCCAATTGGTGCGGACACCACCACGAGCAGCCGAAACGAACGAACCGGTCGCCATGGTCGGCGCCGCCGCGGAGGCCGGCTCCAACGGCACGTTCACCGGCGTCGCCGCCGAAGGCCGGACGGCCAGCAGCATGTCCAACGCATAGCCGCCGACCGCTCCGGCGGCCGCGCCGGCGCCGAGGCGCAATACGGTGCGGCGGCTCAGATCTGGCATGCCGGCCATCATAGGGGCCGGCCATAGCCGACATGCCGCGGCGATGTCATCGCGTAGTCGTTTGTCAGAAAAGGCAATACGGCACCGGCCTGGCTGGCAGCATGACTAAGCGTGACCGCAGCTGTCACTCCCAAGGGAGAACGTCGCCGGTACGCGCTGGTTAGCGCGGCCGCTGAGCTGCTGTGCGAAGGCGGCTTCGAGGCGGTGCGTCACCGGGCGGTGGCGCGCCGGGCGGGTCTGCCGCTGGCGTCGACTACCTATTACTTCTCCTGTCTCGACGACCTGATCGCCAGCGCGGTCGCGCACGTCGGGATGCTGGAGGTGGCGCAGTTGCGGGCCCGGGTCGCGACGTTGTCCCGACGCCGTCGGGGCCCCGAAACCACTGCCGACGTGCTGATCGACCTGCTGGTCGGCGACGAGGGCGGCACTCATCTGACCGAGCAGCTGATCTCGCGGTACGAGCGCTACATCGCCTGTGCCCGCTTGCCGGCACTGCGCGACATTCAGCGCCGTAACCTGCGTCAGCGTGCGGACGCGGTCTGCGAGGCCATCGAGCGGTCCGGACGCTCGGTGCGTCTGGAAATGGTGTCGGCGTTGATTTGCGCGATCGACGGCGCGGTGGTCTCGGCGCTGGTCGACGATCAGCAGAACCCGCGTGCGGCCGCCCGGGCGACGGTGATCGATATCATCGACGTGCTTGCGCCGTTCGACCAGCGGCCGGTAGAGATCTGACCGCCCGGCGGTCGCGTTAGTAGGGCAGCATGGACGGGACCGAGGCGATCGCGCATCAGCCGCAGCTGCACCGGGTGATGGGTCCGGGCCTGCTGTTGTTCTTCATCCTCGGCGACATCTTGGGCACCGGCGTCTACGCCCTCATCGGCGATGTCGCAGCCGAAGTCGGTGGCGCAGCCTGGGCCGCATTTCTGTTGGCTTTCCTGGTCGCGGGTGTGACGGCGTTGAGCTACCTGGAACTGGTGACCAAGTATCCGCGGGCGGCCGGGGCGGCGCTGTACGCGCAAAAGGCGTTCGGCAGACCGTTCGTCACGTTCCTGGTGGCGTTTGTGGTGATGTGTGCCGGCATCACGTCCGCAGCAACCGCGTCGCGTTTCTTTGCAGCGAACTTCGTTGTTGCATTCCACTTCAATTGGGGTACAGGCGGTGTCGCCGTCATCGCGCTGCTGTTCATGGCGGCGCTGGCCGCGGTGAACCTGCGCGGCGTGGGAGGAAGCGTCAAGCTCAACGTCGTGTTGTCCGTCATCGAGATCATCGGGTTGGCTTTGGTGATCCTGGCCGGGTTGTGGGCCTTTTTCCGCAGCGCCGATGTCGACTACACGCGGGCGGTCGCGTTCGACACCGCGGCCGACAAGAACGTTTTCGTCGCCGTCACCACCGCGACGTCGCTGGCCTTTTTCGCCATGACGGGTTTCGAGGATTCGGTGAACATGGCCGAGGAGACCAAAGACCCGGTTCGGGTGTTTCCCAAGGTGCTACTGGCGGCGCTGAGCATCGCGGGTGTCGTCTACATGTTGGTGGCGATCGTCTCGGTGGCGGTGGTACCGGTCGGTCCGCTGAAGGTCAGCGACACCCCGCTGATCGACGTGGTCAGGATCGCGGCGCCGGGCTTGCCGATCAAGGACATCCTGCCGTTCATCTCGATGGTCGCGGTGTCCAACACCGCGCTGATCAGCATGCTGATGGCCAGTCGGCTGCTCTACGGGATGTCTCGTGAGCGGGTGTTGCCACAAGCATTGGGCGCGGTGAGTCCGATCCGCCGGTCGCCGTGGGTGGCCACGTTGTTCGCCACGGCGATCGCGTTCGTGCTGATCCTTTACGTCACGAGCTTCGCCAATACCGAAGCCATCGAGATCCTGGGTGGCACCACGTCGCTGCTGCTACTGGCCGTGTTCACGCTGGTCAACGTCGCCGTCCTGGTGCTTCGGCGCGACGTGCGGGATCAGCGGCACTTCCGCACCCCCACCCCGCTACCGGTCATCGGATGTGTGGCCTGCATGTATCTGGTAACACCGCTGTCCGGTCGGCCCGGCCAGCAATATCTGCTGGCCGGGGTCTTGGTGGTGGCCGGCGTCATGCTGTCGGTGCTGACCCTGGCGGTCAAGCGCTGGCACGGAAACCGGGAGGCCGTCATCGTCGACGCCGCGAGGCTCAGCGTTGAACCGGAGCTCAGTTAGCTGTCGAGTTGTTGGCGGATCGCGCTCAGTTCCAGCTGTGCCTGCGCAAGCAGCCCAGCGACGTGGGAGACCTGCTCACGTAGGTCGTCGACGTCGGGTTGCGACCCCACCCGCCGCCGAGAATCAGGCGCCACACCCGGTGGCAGCGCCGGAGTGACAATGTAGCCGGTCGCGAAGTCGCCGTAGACCGTCACGTCGTCCGGCCGGTGATACCAGTACAGCGCGACGTACGCACACAGCACGGCGTCGACCGGATCCTCGTCTCTGTCGAGCTGGGCCGGCCGGGTCGCGGCGGCTACCCGCTTGCGCAGCTCCACCCAGGACACGTTGTGGTTCACCCGCAGCCGCGGGGTGGCCTTGTCGAGCCCTTCGATCAGCGTCATCAACTGCAGCAGCGCGCGTTGACGGTCTGCGAAAGGACCCTTCTTGTACTTCAGGCTCTTCGACAACCGGAACAATGCGACGGTCGCTGGATGTGGATACACCTCGATCGCTCGGCGTGTCGCGCTGGAGGCCGGATCGATGTCCAAAGCGAGCGCCTCGGCCAGCCGGGCGGCGCGCGGACCGTGCGCGAATTCGGGTTTTTTGAGGTTGGCCGGGTGCGTGCCCGCCTCGAACCGCTGGAAATCGCGGTTGAGTGCAGTCTCGCACGGCCGGTAACCCGTCGGGTTGTTCACGATCAGCGGTGCATCGATGGCCATCCAGCAGTGGTCGCCGGCATACGGCGCCACCGCGTCGGCGATGCTCGCGTCGTCGCGAGCGGTTCCGACGTGCAGCAGCCGGCCCTCGACATCGACGGCCGCGACGCCGCTCTGATTGATTTCGCCCCACGCAAGGTCCACACCGACGAAGTGCATTCGCCCAGCCTGCCGCATTACACCCTTAAGCTGTGAGATTGTGAGCATCCCGAACGTGCTGGCGAGCCGTTATGCCAGCGCCGAGATGGTGTCGATCTGGTCTCCGGAGGCCAAGGTTGTCGCCGAGCGGCGATTGTGGCTGGCGGTGCTGCGGGCGCAGGCAGAGCTGGGTGTCGAGGTCCCGCCGGCGGCGCTGGCCGATTACGAGCGGGTGCTCGAAGACGTCGACCTCGCCTCGATCGCCGCCAGGGAGCGCGCGCTTCGCCACGACGTCAAGGCCCGCATCGAGGAGTTCAATGCGCTGGCCGGCCACCAACACGTGCACAAGGGGATGACCAGTCGCGACCTCACCGAGAACGTCGAGCAACTGCAGATCCGCCGGTCGCTGGAGCTGGTGTTCTCCCACGGGGTGGCGGTGGCGGCCCGGTTGGGTGAGCGGGCGGTGACCTACCGCGACCTGGTCATGACCGGGCGCAGCCACAACGTCGCCGCACAGGCCACCACCTTGGGCAAGCGGTTCGCATCGGCCGCACAGGAGACGCTGCTGGCGCTGAACCGGCTGCGGGAGCTGATCGACCGTTACCCGCTGCGCGGGATCAAGGGCCCGATGGGAACCGCGCAAGACATCCTCGACCTGCTCGGCGGCGACCCGGCTAAGTTGGCCGCGCTGGAACAGCGCGTCGCGGACTTTCTCGGCTTTCACACGGTGCTGACCAGTGTCGGGCAGGTCTACCCGCGGTCGCTGGACCACGACGTGGTTTCCGCGCTGGTGCAGTTGGGCGCCGGGCCGTCGTCGCTGGCGCACACCATCCGGCTGATGGCCGGCCACGATCTGGTCACCGAGGGCTTCGCGCCCGGGCAGGTCGGCTCGTCGGCGATGCCGCACAAGATGAACACCCGCAGCTGCGAACGGGTCAACGGCTTGCAGGTGGTGCTGCGCGGCTATGCGTCGATGGCAGCCGAACTGGCCGGCGCCCAGTGGAACGAGGGCGACGTGTTCTGCTCGGTGGTGCGGCGGGTGGCGTTGCCGGACGCGTTCTTCGCCATCGACGGGCAGATCGAGACGTTTTTGACGGTGCTCGACGAATTCGGGGCCTACCCGGCGGTGATTCAGCGTGAGCTGGACCGCTACCTGCCGTTCTTGGCCACAACCAAGGTGTTGATGGCCGCGGTGCGCGCCGGGATGGGCCGCGAAGCCGCCCACGAGGTGATCAAAGAGCACGCCGTGGCGGCTGCGCTGGCGATGCGGGAAGGCGCCGAGCCGGATCTGCGCGAGCGGCTGGCCGCCGACCCCCGGCTACCGCTGGACCGGGCCGCGGTGGACGCGGCACTGGACGACAAGCAGACGTTCGTCGGCGCCGCCGGCGACCAGGTCGACGCGGTGGCCGCGGACGTGGACGCGTTGGTCGCCCGCTACCCCGACGCGGCCAAATACACCCCGGGAGCGATCCTATGACTCTCGCGCGCGCCCTCTCGGAGATCGACTTCACCGACCTGGACAACTTCGCGCACGGGTTCCCACATGAGTTGTTCGCCATCCATCGGCGCGAGGCTCCGGTGTTCTGGCACGAACCCACCGAGCACACCCCCGACGGCGAAGGCTTCTGGTCGGTGGCGACGTACGAGGAAACCCTTGCGGTGCTGCGTGATCCGAAGACCTACTCGTCGGTGACCGGCGGACAACGCCCCTTCGGGGGCACCGTGTTGCAGGATCTGGCCATTGCCGGTCAGGTGCTCAACATGATGGACGACCCACGGCATTCGCAAATCCGGCGACTTGTCAGCTCGGGGCTTACGCCGCGGATGATCCGCCGCGTCGAGGACGATCTGCGGGCCCGGGCCCGCCGGCTGCTGGACGCCGTGGTGCCCGGCGAGCCGTTCGACTTTTTGGTCGACGTGGCCGCGGAGCTACCGATGCAGATGATCTGCATCCTGCTGGGAGTGCCTGAATCCGAACGGCATTGGCTGTTCGAGGCCATCGAGCCGCAGTTCGACTTCGGCGGCTCCCGCAAGGCGTCCCTGTCCTCGCTCTCGGTCGAGGAGGCCGGGTCGCGTATGTATGCCTACGGGCAGGAGCTGATCGCGTCGAAGCGCGCCGAGCCGACCGACGACATGCTGTCGCTCGTCGCCAATGCGACGTTGGACGACGCCGACGCACCGGCTCTCTCCGACCTCGAGCTGTACCTGTTTTTCAGCCTGCTGTTCAGCGCCGGCGCCGAGACGACGCGTAACGCGGTCGGCGGTGGGCTGCTGGCGCTCGCCGAACACCCGGACCAATTGCAGGCGCTGCGTTCCGATTTCGAGCTGCTGCCCACCGCGGTAGAGGAGATCGTGCGGTGGACGTCACCGTCGCCGTCCAAGCGGCGCACCGCAACCTGCGACGTCACCCTCGGTGGACAGACGATCCGGGCGGGCCAGAAGGTCCAGATCTGGGAGGGTTCGGCAAACCGCGACGCCGACGTGTTCGAGAACGGCGACGAATTCGACATCACTCGTAAACCCAATCCGCACTTGGGCTTCGGGCAGGGCATTCACTACTGCCTGGGCGCCAATCTGGCCCGCCTCGAACTGCGGGTGCTCTACGAGGAGCTGCTGTCCCGGTTCAGCGGTGTGCGAGTCGTTCAGCCCGTCGAGTGGACTCGCAGCAACCGGCACACCGGTATTCGCCATCTGGTGGTGGAGCTGTACGGGGCGGAGTGAAAGTCCAGCCGGACGTCTTCTCGGCGGTGATGGCAACCGGGATCTTGTCCATCGCCGCACGCAACCATCACTACCCGTGGCTCAGCGGAGCGCTGGGCATCCTCGCCTCGCTTGCCCTGCTCGTTCTGGTGGCGGTGGTCGTCGTCGGCAATCGCCGAATCGCACGGTGGGACATGCGGGACCCCGACGTGACGCTGCGGTTGTTCACGTTCGTCGCCGGGTGCGCGGTGCTGGACTCCCGGCTGATGTCCCACCCGATCGTGGTCCGGGTACTCGGCGGGATCGCGTGTGCGTCGTGGCTGGCGTTGACGGTGCTCACCATTGGCAACATGGCGGGTCAGCGGTGGGCGGCGCTGCGGGACCGCGCCCACGGCGCTTGGGAGCTGGCCAGCGTCGGCACCTCCGGTCTGGCGATCCTGGCCGCGCACGCTGCCGAGCACACCGACGACCGCTGGTGGCTGTGGGTGGCCGTGCCGATCTGGGTAGCGGCGCTTGCCGTCTACGGCCTGATGACCTGGCTGATCCTGTGGCGCGCGGTGGCCGAAAGGCAGGACCGCGACGGGTTCGAGCCCGACACCTGGATTCTGATGGGAGGGCTGGCCATCGCGACCTTGGCCGGTAACCACATTCACCAGCTGGCCACCGGGCCGCTGGCCGACGGGGTGCGCACCGTCACCGTCGTCACGTGGGCGTTGGCCACGGCGTGGATACCGCCGCTGGTCTACTTCGGTCTGCACCGCATCAACCGGCGACCGGAGGTGTTGGCGCTCACCGGGGCATGGTGGACGCTGGTGTTTCCGTTGGGGATGTACTCGGTGGCCACCGACGCCATGACCGCCGAGCTGCACCTGCAGTCGATGCAGACGGTTTCGCTGGTGTTCTTCTGGACCGCGTTGGCGGCGTGGCTGATTGTGGTAGTCGCCGGGCTGCTACGAATGCGACGCCGTTTTTAAACCGCTCTCATCGGGATCTCGCCGGGATCTCGCCGAAATCAAGGCGTTTGGGATGGAGCGGCTATGGGCTGGTGAGGGTCAAGGTGGATCCCGCCGGACTGCAGTGTTTTGTCCAGCAGCGCCCACATCCATTCGGCGATTTGTGCGGCGAATTCGGCGAGGGGCAGGGGCGCGGGGTTGTTGAGCCAGTGGGTGGCGGCCGATTCGACGAAGCCGATGACCCCGAAGCTCAGTGTCTCGACTGGGGATTCGTCCAATCCGACTGCCTTGAAATATGCCTCGAGTGTGCGCGTTACGTTGGTGGCGACAGCGTTGTTGACTTCTCGGATGGCGGCGACGCCGTTGTCGTCATCGCTGAGCGAGTGGCGGGTCAGGTACTCGTACAGGTTTGGATGGTCGACGCGCCACTGTAGATGCCTCGACACGGCGTGGGTGATCATGTCGATCGGGCGTCCGGTCGGATTCCACACGGGTCTCTGCGCGGCGATCAGCATTTCGCTTGCTCGCCGCGCGATGCTGTGGTGCAGGTCAGCGGCGCCGTCGAAGTACCGATACAGCTTGGTGCGGGTCACCCCCACGTAGCCGGCGACCTGCTCGGTCGACGTCTGCGGGCCGTAGCGGGCGATTGCTTGTAGGGCCGCCTCCACGAACTCGGCGCGACGCCTTTCCCGCTGACCCGACCACCGGGCCGCTCGCCCGTCAACGGACCTGGACGTGGCCGCGCCGGCCGACTCGCTCCCACTCATGCTTTACACGGTACGCCATGTCCCGCTAACATATGCCGGTACACGACGTACCGGTAACCCTAGTTTTGGTATCAGGATGCGGCGCTCTTCGCTATCGCGTCCTCGGAGGTTGGTCGCGTTTCTCGGCATCGATAAAGGAGATTGGAGCTTTCCATGAGCTATAAGTCGCAGCGCGGAGTCATGGTGGGTTTCGGTTCGGCTATGGGCGTTTTTTCGGCCGCGGCGATGATGTCGGCGGTTAGCGCACCCACGGCCCGCGCCGATGAGTTCACCGACATCATCAACATTGTGGATGGCGAATTCGCAACTGGTCAGAGCTATTTCGACCTTGCTGCTACTGATTTTGGCAGTGGCGACGTGCCTGACGGTCTGGCAGCGTTGTTCAGCGGTGTGGACAACGATGTGTTCGCAGTATTGGACACCGTTTTGGTTGGTACGGCTGCGGCGTTGACACATGAACCGATTGGCCTGCTCCAAGAGTCGTTCGCCTTCGAGATTGGCGCGTCTCCAAACTTGTTAACCGACTTTATTGTTAACTTCGGCATGGGTGAGAGCTACCTGACCGCTGGCGTGGAAGCTTTGTCGGCCGGTGGGTTCAGCGTCGGTATCGGCGACCTTTTGAACGCCTCGGAATATGTCAGCGTCTTCACCGCTGAGGCTCTGCTTGTCGGCGGCTTGGACTTGCTGGGTCTGTAGCGGTTGATCCGATGGCGGACGATTCGATCGGCGATGGTACCGTCCGGCACCTCGCTTCTAATCAGAAGTACATCGCGCGCATCCGTGCGGCTTGGCCGGCATTCGCCGCGCGCAGGCAGGAACGACTTCGGCAAGGCGGACTTTTCGGTCCAGCTGTCGAGAGAATTGCCGAGAACATACTCGAGGATTTGTTCGTGAGCGTCCTCGACTGGCCGGTCGCCAACGTCAACCCGCAGGTCGATTTTGCTGACATCGTCCTGACGAGGTTGGGCCTCAAATGGCTTGTGGTAGAGGCGAAAAGGCCCGGTGCATTGATCGGCCATCGAACGGCGATCGAGGGGGCCCTCGCGCAAGCTCGTCGCTATGCTGCGGATCAGCGTGTCAAGACCGTGGCGGTCAGTGACGCGATCATGCTTTATGCGGCCGACGTTGTCGGCGGTGGGCTGCGCAGCAGAGTGTGGTTGAGCCTCGACACGCAGCGAGCACCCGAGGATCTTTGGTGGTTGTCGGTGCACGGAATATACCGGCCCTGCCCAGACCTGGTGGACATTCCGGAAGCCCACGTCGGCGATGTGATGGTGCGACTCGGGATCGCGGCGAAGATGCTTGGGAAGATGCCACGCCAAAACGCATCGGCGGCTTATGCCTATCTCGAAGCTCACCGATCGCTACAGCAGCTGGATCGGCTACCCGACGTCGGTTGTTGCGTTAGCCAGTAAGGCTCCGGAGGAACGGCTGATCGCAGGTTCGGTGACGGGCAGCTCACCCGCCCATCAACGGTGCTGGTCAGGGCCGCGCCGATCGGTTCTTCGAATACAGGGGTTTACATGGTACGGTTTGTCCCGCTAATCTATAGCGGTACACAACGTACCTGTAACCGAGCTTGAGGGGTAATCACGATGCGAACCCGCTCGCCACTGCATCCTCGTATCGTGGTTGCGTTTCTCGGAGCCGCGTTGGGTACTGGCCTCGGTGTCGGCATCGGACACAGTCCGGTTGCCGTCGCCGACGCCATCGACGATGCATGGCCGTATCTCACGCCTTCACCGGAATTCTCTTATCCGTATTACTCGGCCGCCATACTTCCCGGCTACCGGGGGCCACTTACGGCGCCTGCCCCTGACGTTAACGACGTGATTTATGTACATCAGCCCGATCCGCTTGGCCTCCCTGTAGATGATGAGTGGTATACGGTCCACTCAACTTTTTCTTATACCCCGATTCTTGGCGGTGAGAGTCACTCAGTAGTAACCGCCGTCCTCGACGGCTCGGCATTTCCCCACGTGGGAACTGTTGAAGACGCTTCGACTTTTTTCCCGTTCATCCCCGTACGATTCAACGAACCGGGACTGGAACCGCTGTTCGTGAATTCCTATCTAAACGATCCGGCCCTCGGATTCGCTGACGCGTTCACCGTGCAGGGGTTTTTCGGCTCGGGGGTGGGAATAACGAACACCTATATCAGCGACGCAGCGGGCATAAAAGACGTGCTCAGTGCCTACGGGCTGCCCACTGTGACCGTGTTTGAATTCCCCGCGGCCGACCCCGGCGCACCAGCAACGGATCTGAGTCAGCTGATGGCGGAGTTCACCGCGCTGTTCTGATCGGAACACGTCTCGTAATCGCTTGGGCAGCATGGAAAGGAGCCGGCCATGAACGGTCGTCGTGTTCGGAGTATTGCGCTCGTGGTTGGCGGGGCCACCGCGGCAGCCGCGCTAGCGCTGGCGGCGACCAGCGCCACCGCGCAAGCGGACACACCAGTTGAACCGTCGCCCTTCCTCGGCGAGTTCCCCGCCTTCACCGATACCCCGACCACGATTTTCGAGATCCCGGGCATCCTGCAAGATGTCCAAGGAGATGTGGAAACTCCGTTTTTCGGCGTGGGACCGGCGAACGAGTTCACGTCGGTGTTGGGAATCCAAAACGCCGCCTTGTTGGAATACGGGGGCTTAATCTTCGTCGACGAGTTACAACTCACACTCCCCGGGACTATGGGCTCGGCTTCGGATGCCCTTTTCGAAAACGATTTCCAGTTCGAGAGCACTTTTTTCGGAATCGCTGATCGGATTGGGTTTCCGGCGGCTGGTTATGCGTTAGAGGCTGAATTTTCCGAAATAGCCGGCGGTTTTGTTTTCTACACGCCGTTCGGCGATTTCCCCATCAACTTATACTTCAACGTTTAGAGCCCGTGGCGGCACATACTGCCGCGCGCGCGGCTCAGCCCACACCAGCGCTCCGAATACCGGCCGAGCGTAGTTCGAGGGCTGCCAAACCATGGATGACGCCGGGATCTTCTCGGCGCCATCCGCCCACCGGATCGTCGCTCACGGCGTTCAACCGGCGCAGCGGCCGATTCGCCAACGCCCGCAACGCCAGCAGTTGCTCGCCTGCCGCGGTGTCCGCCAGTGCGGCAACGGCCAGCTTCCGCCGGAAAAACCGCAATCGCAACACCAGCCACGGCATCATCACCCCGAAGATGGGCGGCGCGGCGACCGCGGCGGCCAGCACCACGGCGAGCCAGGAAGCAGTGGTGTCCAGGTTCTGCCCGGCACCGGCGATGTCCATGGCCGCTTCGCTCGCCGCGGTGAGCGGCTTGCTGACTGCACCGCCGACCAACGGGATGCGATCCGCGCTATGGCCGGCCGAGGCCAGATTGTCGGCAACGCCGTTTGCGCCGCCGTGCACCTGCCGGCCCACGTCGGCGATGGTGGACACCGCGCTGTGTACGGCCAAACCGACGACCACCCAGAGGAAAGTCCATACCGCGACGGCCAGGTCGCTGAACAACTGGGCCAACAGCCGGCCGGGAGTAGTGGCGTAGGGCACGAACCGCGATTTCATACCTTCGATCCCAGCACACTTGCGAGCCGTCGCCGACCGGTAGACGCGCGGCGAGCCGTCCCCCGCAAGCGGGTGGTGCTCCCAGCGCCCGGCTTCGCCGCGCTTGCGATCGCCGCCTGATGGAGACGCGGCGACCCGCTGCGCCCGGCTTCGCCGCGCTTGCGATCGCCGCCTGATAGATACGCGGCGACCCGCTGCGCCCGGCTTCGCCGCGCTTGCAATCGCCGCATAGGCTGGCCCGGTGCGTCCCGCCCTGTCCGACTATCAGCATCTGGCCAGCGGCAAGGTCCGCGAGCTGTATCGCGTCGACGACGAGACCCTGCTGTTCGTCGCCACGGACCGGATCTCGGCGTTCGACTACATCTTGGACAGCACGATTCCGGACAAGGGCCGGATTCTGACCGCGATGAGCGTGTTCTTCTTCGACCTTATCGACGCCCCGAATCATCTGGCCGGTCCACCCGATGACCCGCGCATCCCCGCCGAGGTACTCGGCCGCGCGTTGGTGGTGCGTGAGCTCGAGATGCTGCCGGTCGAATGTGTGGCCCGCGGCTACCTGACCGGCTCAGGGCTAGTGGACTATCAGCAGACCGGCCAACTGTGCGGCATCTCGTTGCCGCCGGGCTTGGTCGAGGCCAGCAAGTTCCCCAGTCCACTGTTCACCCCGGCGACGAAAGCCGAACTCGGCCAACACGACGAGAACATCTCGTTCGCCCGGCTGATAGAGATGGTAGGTGCGGTGCGCGCCAACCAGCTTCGCGATCGGACTCTGCAGACCTATGCGCAGGCTGCCGATCACGCATTGACGAAGGGAATCATCATCGCCGACACCAAATTCGAGTTCGGCCTCGACGGAAACGGCAATCTGGTGCTGGCGGACGAAGTATTCACCCCGGACTCGTCGCGGTACTGGCCCGCCGCCGGCTACCGGCCAGGTGTGGTGCAGCCCAGCTTCGACAAGCAGTTCGTCCGAAACTGGCTCACCAGTCCGGAGTCCGGCTGGGATCGCTCCGGATCCAAGCCTCCGCCTCCGCTGCCCGATGACATCATCGATGCCACCCGCGCTCGCTATATCGAAGCCTACGAACGGATTTCCGGTCATCGCTTCGACGATTGGATCGGGCCGTCGGCATGAGTAAAAACCACATGCCGCCGGTCGCCAAGCGGGTGGAGCACCGGCGCGAATTTCACGGCGACGTGTTCGTCGACCCTTACGAATGGCTGCGCGACAAGTCCGACCCGGAGGTCATCGCATATCTCGAGGCCGAAAACGCCTACGCCGAGCAGTCCACCGCACAGCTGGAACCCTTGCGGCAACGGATTTTCGACGAGATCAAGGCCCGGACCAAGGAAACCGACCTGTCGGTGCCGATCCGCCGTGGCGCATGGTGGTACTACGCTCGCAGTTTCGAGGGCAAGCAGTATGGGATCCATTGCCGTTGCCCGATCAAGGATCCGGAGGACTGGCAGCCGCCGACGCTGGACGAGGAAACCGAGATTCCGGGCGAACAGGTGCTGCTCGACGAGAACGTCGAAGCAGAAGGACACGATTTCTTCGCCCTGGGCGCGGCAAGTGTGAGCCCCGACGGCAACATCCTCGCGTACTCCGTCGACACCGTTGGGGACGAACGTTACACGTTGCGGTTCAAAGATTTACGGACAGGCGAGCGGTACCCCGACGAAATCGTCGGGATCGGTGCGGGCGCGACCTGGGCCACCGACAATCGCACGATCTACTACGTGACGGTGGACGCGGCGTGGCGTCCCGACACGGTGTGGCGGCACCGGCTGGGGTCGGGTTTGCCCGCCGAGAAGGTCTATCACGAGCCCGACGAGCGATTCTGGCTTGCGGTGGGCCGCACCCGCAGCGACGCCTACGTGCTGATCGTGTCGGGCTCGGCGATCACCTCAGAGGTTCGTTACGGCGACGCCGCCGATCCTCATGCCGAGTTCGTTACCGTGTGGCCGCGCCGAGATGGAGTCGAATACTCCGTGGAGCACGCGAAGGTCGGCGGCGAAGACCGATTCTTGATCCTGCACAACGACGGCGCGGTGAACTTCAAGCTGGTGGAGGTGCCGGTCGGTGATCCGACCGCACAGCGCACCCTGATCGACCACCGCGACGACGTACGACTCGACGCGGTGGACGCCTTCAAGCGCCATCTCGTGGTCAGCTATCGCCGCGAGGCGCTGCCGCGGATTCAGCTCTGGCCCATCCGCGACGACGGTAACTATGGCGAGCCGGACGAAGTTTCCTTCGAGTCCGAGCTGATGTCGACCGGCCTGGGCGCCAATCCTTCCTGGGACTCGCCGAAACTACGTATCGGCGCCGGATCCTTCGTCACGCCGGCGCAGATCTACGACCTCGACCTGGCTACCGGCGAACGCACGCTGCTGCGTGAGGAGCCGGTGCTCGGCGACTATCGCCGCGAAGACTACGTGGAACGGCGCGAGTGGGCGCGCACCGAAGACGGCAGTCGCATCCCGGTGTCGATCGTGCACCGCGCCGGTATCGAATTCCCGGCGCCGACCGCGCTTTACGGCTACGGCGCTTATGAGATCTGCGAAGACCCGCGATTCTCGATCCCCCGCTTGTCGCTGCTGGACCGGGGCATGGTTTTCGCCATCGCCCACGTACGCGGCGGCGGCGAGATGGGCCGGCTGTGGTACGAGCAGGGCAAGTTGTTGAGGAAGAAGAACAGCTTCACCGATTTCGTGGCGGTGGCCAAGCACCTCATCGACTCCGGAGTCACCAGGCCGGATCGGTTGGTGGCGTTCGGCGGCAGCGCGGGCGGGCTGCTGATGGGGGCGGTCGCCAACCTCGCGCCCGAGCTGTTCGCCGGCATCTGGGCCCAGGTCCCGTTCGTCGACCCGCTGACCACCATTTTGGATCCTTCCCTGCCACTGACTGTCACCGAATGGGACGAGTGGGGAAATCCCCTGCAGGACAAGGACGTCTACGACTACATGAAGTCCTACTCACCGTACGAGAACGTCACCCGCAAGGACTATCCGCCGATCTTTGCGATGACTTCTCTCAACGACACCCGGGTCTATTATGTGGAGCCCGCGAAATGGGTTGCGGCACTGCGCCACACAAACGCCAATGGTAACCCGGTGCTGCTGAAGACTCAGATGAGCGCTGGTCACGGCGGCATCAGCGGTCGTTACGAGCGATGGAAGGAGATCGCCTACCAGTATGCGTGGCTGCTAGCTGCTGCCGACCATGACCACTATGGCAGCGGCCAGGTAGACGATCTCCTCAGCGGTGCGCCGGGGTAGCCGGGTCGTCATCGACTTCGGCGGATTGGGCATCCGGGCGGCGTGAACGTTGGCCGGGAACATCAACAACATCAGCAGCAGCAGGCAGATCGCGGCGGCGACGCGCGTCGCGGGGAGCAGCAGGCCCGCAGCGCCGATGAACTCCAGCACTCCGGTGAGCGTGACGAGGAAACCGGCCGCGGGCAGTCGCGGCGGAACGATCGCGATCATGTCGCCGCGCAGCGGCGGCACGAAATGCGCCACAGCGGTCAGGACGAACATAGCTGCCAGGCCGACCGCGATCGCCTTGGTCCAGGTGCTGACGTAGTCGACGCCGAGCCCGCCGACAACCCGGGCAATGATGCCGCTGACCAGCAAAGTAATTAACGGCGCCATGGGCTGACCTCTCAATCTAGACAGTGACAAGTTACGAGCGATGACGATACGGCCGAGATCTAGCCATTGTCAAGATTGTCCCGTACGCTGGTCGCATGACGCGTTCCAGTTATCACCACGGCGATTTGCGGGCAGTGATCCTTGCCGAGGCAGCGCGGTTGGTCGCAGAGCGGGGCGCCGACCGGATATCACTGCGCGAACTGGCCCGCGAGGCCGGCGTTTCGCATGCCGCCCCGGCGCATCACTTCACCGATCGGCGCGGGTTGTTCACCGCGCTGGCCACGCAGGGTTTCGAGCTGCTGGCCGCGGCGCTCGTCGAGGCCCGCCCGCGCTTTTTGGATGCGGCGCTGGCGTATGTGCGGTTCGCCATCGAGCATCCGGGCCACTACGCGGTGATGTTCGACAGGTCGCTGGTCGACGCGTCGGACAGCGAGTTGGCTGCCGCCCAGGCCGCGGCCGCTGCGGAGTTGTCGCGAGGGATAGCGAGTCTGCGTGATCCGCGGGCCAAGGCCGATCCGGACGGCGCCGAGCTGGCGGCATGGTCACTGGTGCACGGGTTTTCGATGTTATGGCTCAACGACGCGGTCGACGAACGGGTCAAGGGCGCCGATCCGATGCGAACCGTCGAACGGATCGCCACGATCCTGTTTTCGGATTAGCGCAGCCGCGCCGCGTAACCTCATCGCCATGACACTTACCGAGATTGCGCTGACCACTCTCGATGGCCGCCCGTTGTCGCTCGCTGACTACGCCGACCGCGCCGTGCTGGTGGTGAACGTCGCGTCGAAATGCGGTCTCACTCCGCAATACAGCGCGCTACAGCAGCTGGCGCAGGATTACGCCGAACGCGGCCTTACTGTGATCGGCGTCCCATGCAATCAATTCATGGGCCAAGAACCGGGCAGTCCCGAAGAGATCCAGGCGTTTTGCTCCACCAACTACGGTGTCACCTTCCCGTTGCTGGCCAAGACCGAGGTGAACGGGCCTAACCGGCATCCGCTGTACGCCGAGCTGACCAAGACGCCCGATGCAACCGGTGAGGCCGGCGACATCCAGTGGAATTTCGAGAAGTTCCTCATCGCGCCGGGCGGGGCGGTGGCTAATCGATTCAGGCCGCGGACCACGCCCGATGCGCCCGAGGTCATCGCCGCTATCGAGGCCGTGCTGCCGAGTTAGCTGGCAGGACGTATCGACGCCGAGACGCTGCATAAATTTCACCGTCTGTAAACCTGTGATCGGCACACTTGTGGCGTGTCTGGAAAGCTGATCGTCTCGGTCTCCGGGATCGGCGAGCAAACGTTGGACGACGTCGACGCATTCTGTGAGCAGATGGACGCGCGCAACGTGCCGGTGTCGTTGCTGGTGGCGCCGCGACTCAAGGGCGGCTACCGGCTCGACCGCGATCCGCGCACCGTCGAGTGGCTGACCGCGAGGCGCGCCGGCGGCGACGCCATCGTCTTGCACGGCTACGACGAAGCGGCAACCAAGAAGCGCCGAGGCGAGTTCGCCACCTTGCCGGCCCACGAGGCCAACCTGCGGCTGATGGCAGCCGACCGCGTCCTCGAACACCTCGGCCTGCGCACCCGGCTATTCGCACCGCCCGGCTGGACAGCCTCGCCGAGTGCGGTAACTGCATTGCCGCGCAATGGTTTTCGGCTGCTTGCTGCTCTGCATGGCATCACGGATCTGGTTCGCGGCACCACCGAACGCGCCCGCGTGCTGGGCATCGGTGAAGGCTTCCTCGCCGAGTCCTGGTGGTGCCGGATGCTGGTGCTCTCGGCCGAACGCATCGCCCGCCGCGGCGGCACAGTCCGGGTCGCGGTCGCCGCCCGCCAGCTGCAAAAGCCCGGTCCGCTGCAGGCGATGTTGGACGCCGTCGACCTTGCTGCGCTGCACCGCTGCGAACCGACTGTGTACCAGTGGACCGACGATCGGAAGGTGCGCGACGCAGCCTGACCGCTAGGGTTGCCGGCATGACTGACGCGGACGTGATCATTGTCGGAGCGGGGTTGGCCGGTCTCGTCGCCGCCTGCGAGGTGGCCGATCGCGGCATGCGGGTGCTGATCGTCGACCAGGAGAACAGCGCCAATCTCGGTGGGCAGGCGTTCTGGTCGTTCGGTGGCCTGTTCTTCGTCAACAGCCCCGAACAACGCCGTCTCGGTATCCGCGACAGCCACGAGTTGGCGTTGCAGGATTGGCTGGGCACCGCCGCATTCGACCGGCCGGAAGACTACTGGCCGCGGCAATGGGCACACGCCTACGTGGACTTCGCGGCGGGGGAGAAGCGCAGTTGGCTGTGTTCGCGTGGTCTGCGGATCTTCCCGTTGGTGGGCTGGGCCGAGCGCGGCGGGTACGACGCACGCGGGCACGGTAATTCGGTGCCGCGTTTCCACATCACTTGGGGCACTGGGCCGGCGATCGTAGAGATATTTGCGCGCCAACTGCGCGATCGATCAACCGTGCGATTCGCGCACCGCCACCAAGTCGACGAGCTGATCGTCGAAAACGACGCGGTGACCGGGGTGCGGGGCAGCATTTTGGAACCCTCGGCGGAGCCACGCGGAGTGGCATCGTCGCGAACTGTGGTGGGGCAGTTCGAGTTCCGTGCGCCTGCGGTAATTGTCACCAGCGGCGGCATCGGTGGCAACCACGACATGGTCCGGGCGAACTGGCCCAAGCGGATGGGCCGGGTACCCGAGCAGCTGCTCAGCGGAGTGCCGGCCCACGTCGACGGGCGGATGATAGGGATCGCCGAGAAAATCGGCGCCCGGGTGATCAACCGTGACCGGATGTGGCATTACACCGAGGGCATCACCAACTATGACCCGATCTGGCCGCGCCACGGCATCCGCATCATCCCCGGTCCGTCGTCGTTGTGGCTGGATGCCAAGGGTAAGCGACTGCCCGCGCCGCTGTATCCGGGTTTCGACACGCTGGGCACGTTGGAATACATCGCACAGTCCGGTTACGACTACACCTGGTTTGTGTTGAACGCCAAGATCATTGAGAAGGAGTTCGCGCTTTCGGGGCAGGAGCAGAACCCGGATCTGACCGGACGCAGCGTTCGTCAGCTGCTTGCGTCGCGGGCCCGGTCCGGCCCTCCGGGGCCGGTGCAGGCATTCGTCGATCGCGGTGTGGACTTCGTCAGCGCTAACTCGTTGCGGGACTTGGTGTCTGCGATGAACAAGTTGCCCGACGTGGTGCCTCTGGACTATGCGACGGTGGCTGAGGAGGTCACCGCACGTGACCGCGAGGTGGCCAACCGGTTCACCAAGGACAGCCAGATCACAGCGATTCGGGCCGCACGCACCTACCTGGGCGATCGGCTGGGCCGGGTGGTCGCGCCGCATCGTTTGACCGATCCCAAGGCCGGGCCGATGATCGCGGTCAAGCTGCACATTCTGACCCGAAAGACGTTGGGCGGGCTGGAGACCGACCTGGATTCGCGCGTCCTCAAATCCGACGGCACCCCGTTGGACGGGTTGTACGCCGCGGGCGAGGTGGCGGGTTTCGGCGGCGGCGGTGTGCACGGTTACCGAGCCCTCGAGGGCACCTTCCTGGGCGGCTGCATCTTCTCCGGCCGAGCCGCCGGCCGGGGCGCGGCGAGCGACATCGCCTAGAAACCGACCGCGCTTTCCTCGGGCAGCACTTGGAAATCGGTGTCGGTCATCTCACTGAGCCGACCGTAGAAAATGCCGCGCGCCTCGGGCGCGATAATGGCCTGGTGGATCGGCACCGCGCGGGTTGGCGCGACCGCACGCAAATAGTCCACTGCCTCGGAAATCTTCATCCAGGGCGCCGCGGCCGGGGTGGCCAGCACGTCCACCGGCTCGTCGGGAACAAATAGCGCATCACCGGGGTGCATGAGACGCGCGGGATGATCGCCGTCGCCCACCAGGTACGAGATGTTGTCGATAACCGGGATTTCCGGGTGGATGACCGCATGCCGGCCGCCGACGGCCCGAATCGTCAGCCCGCCGACAGACAGCTCGTCGCCGACATGCACGGCCTTGCACGGTTCGCCGAGTTGCTCGGCGGTTTGGGGGTCGGCGTACAACGCGGCGCCGGGATTGGCCTCGCACAGCGCCGGCAACCGCGCGGCGTCCACGTGATCGGGATGTTGATGGGTGATCACGATCGCGGACAGGCCGGTGATTCCCTCAAAACCGTGCGAGAAATTACCCGGGTCGAATAACACAGTGGTATGGCCGAAGTCGGCGAGCAGACAGGAATGGCCGAAGTGCGTAAGTTCCATGTCTACGATTGTGCGCTCGAGGGGTGCAGGCTATGCGGGTGATCCTGGCAGCGGTGCTGCTGGCGAGTGCTCTGGCGGGCGGACCTGCGCTCGGCGCGGCCCGCGCCGACTCGGAAACCTGCCCGCCGACGTGCGACAAGATCCCCGACACCGCGTGGATCCAACCCCGGGATATCCCGCTGAACTCGGCATATCGCTGGCCATCCCTTGCCCGCATCGCCGAGCCATTGACCCAGATGACGCCGCGGTTCCGCTTTGAGGAGTTGTGCGCCACCCCGGTGTTCCCCCAGGACACTCGCGACTTCGCGGTCACGGCACGCGCGAGTGTGGTCAACCCCCAAGGTCAGTGGCAGTTGCAGGCTCAGATACTGCACTGGCGCGGTGACACCGCACGCGGCGGCCAGAACGTCATGTCGGTGTTCACCATCGCCGGGGCGGCGCTGCGCGGCTGCCAGCTGGGCTCGCCGGACCAGTCGCCGTCGGTCACCGTCGATGGGCCGAATCGGCTGGCAGTGGTGATCAGCGGACCGGTGATCATGCACACCTACCTGGTCGCGCATCCGCAGAGCAGCACAATCAGCACGCTTGCGCTGTGGTCGTCGGGGCCGCCGAGGGTGCCCTGGCCGGTGCTCTCCGACGACCAGGTCCTGGACGCGATGACCGGGCCGCTGTGCGAGGCCTACATCAGCTCGTGTGGCTGACCTCACCGGTAGAGTTGATGGCCGAGCAAACCGATCGAAGGAGGACCCCGGTGGCCCGGGTGGTTGTGAACGTGATGCCCAAGGCCGAGATCCTCGACCCGCAGGGCCAGGCGATCGTCGGCGCACTGGGCCGGCTGGGCCATACCGGAATCTCAGATGTGAGGCAAGGCAAGCGATTTGAACTCGAGGTCGACGACAGCGTCGATGACTCCGTTCTTGCCGAGATAGCCGAATCGCTGCTGGCCAACACCGTGATCGAGGATTGGACCGTCAGCAGGGAAGCGCAATGACGGCGCGCATCGGGATCATCACCTTTCCCGGCACTCTCGACGACGTCGACGCGGCCCGCGCGGCCCGGTTCGTCGGTGCCGAGGTGGTCAATCTGTGGCACGCCGACGCCGATCTGAAAGGCGTCGACGCGGTCGTCGTGCCGGGCGGGTTCTCCTACGGTGACTACCTGCGCGCCGGTGCGATCGCCCGGTTCGCCCCGGTGATGGGTGAAGTCATGGCCGCAGCCCGGGCCGGTCTGCCAGTTTTAGGTATTTGCAACGGTTTTCAAGTGCTCTGTGAAGCTGGGCTATTGCCGGGGGCGCTGACCCGCAACGCCGGTTTGCATTTCATTTGCCGCGACGTGTGGCTGCGGGTCGAGTCGACGACGACGGCCTGGACCTCGCGTTTCGAACCTCAGGCTGATCTGCTGGTGCCGCTGAAGTCCGGTGAGGGCCGCTACGTCGCCCCCGAAAAGGTACTCGACGAACTGGAAGGCGAAGGGCGAGTGGTCTTTCGCTACCACGATAACGTCAACGGCTCGCTGCGCAACATTGCCGGAATCAGTTCGGCCAATGGCCGCGTGGTCGGCCTGATGCCGCATCCCGAGCATGCCATCGAGGGGCTTACCGGGCCCTCCGACGACGGGCTCGGCCTGTTCTACTCCGCGCTGGATTCCGTTCTGGCGGCCTAGTTTCGCCGCGAGCGGGCGCATTTGTACGGCATCTGCGGCGTGTCGCCGTACAAACACGCCCCCTCGCGGGAAAAGGGGCAAGAAAAGGGGGGGCTAGGCGCTGAGGCAGACCGAGGCTTCGGCGGTGTAGCACAGGAATGTCATCGTCTCCTGCATGTACAGCCGCACGGTGTCGGCGTCGTGTGACAGGTAGCCGATCGCCACATCGGTGCCCAGCTGCAGGTCGAAATCTCCACCGCGAGTGGTCAAGACGAACGCACCGTCAATCGCCGGAGCCCAGATGATGTCACCGTCGACCAGCCGGTGCAGATGCTCGCGGATCGGATAGCCGTGTTCGGTGGTTTCGCTGACTTTGGTGTACGCCTCCGCGGACAGCAGCACCGAATAGGGGCCGTCGACACCTGCCAACCGGAGCCCGGACAACGCTTGCGAAATGACATCCGGGAAATCGCGAACTTCGGCCGGCAGCGTCAGTGCCGGGTTGGAACTGCAGCTACGGATTCCCTCGATCGACGCCGCCGGATAGCCTTCGAAGATGGCCCGGTCTTCGACGAATGCGAGCTTCTTCGCGGCGTCCTTGACCGGATCCCAGTCCGAGTCGTGCGAGCCGCGCTCCACGTCGTCGATTTCCGAGCGCGACAGGGTGAACGGAACCCGAAGCCGCACAAGCGGCTTGCTCGCGCGCAGGTGCGCCTCGACTCCATCGGTGGGTGCCGTCACCTCGGTGAGCCGGCCGGTGCTGACCGCCGCCGCCACCGGCCCCCCGGGCTCGCTGACATCTACCACCCGACGCCCGGCGATGTGGCGCTTGAAGGTACGTGACGCCTCCAATTCGATTTCCGCCCAGGCGGCTTCGGTGATTGGCGCCAGCTCGCGGTAGAGGTTGTTCATTGCGGGTTTCCTTTCAGACTGCCGATCGCCAATGACCCGTCCTGTGATTCGGAATCCGTCGCCGCCGCTGCTGCACCCGGCATGGGGGGCGGATCGTCGAGAAAGTTGATGGTGGGAGAAAAGAACAAGCCGCCGGTAACCGCGGTCGAGAAGTCCAGGATGCGGTCGGTGTTACCGGGCGGATCGCCGAGAAACATGTTGCGCAGCATCTGTTCGGTGACAGCCGGGTTTCGCGAGTAGCCGATGTAATAGGTGCCGTACTCGCCCTTGCCCACTTCGCCGAACGGCATGTTGTGTCGCACGATTTTGAGTTCGTTGCCGTCGTCGTCTTCAACCTTGTTCAGCGCGATGTGCGCGTCGGCCGGCTTGTCGTCTTCGTCGAATTCGATGTCTTCCAGCTTGGTTCGGCCTATCACCCGTTCCTGCTCGGTCACCGACAAGGCGTTCCACCCGGCCATGTCGTGCACGTACTTCTGCACATGCACATAGCACCCGCCCGCAAAGTCGGGGTCCTCGTCGCCGATCTGGGTGGCGCTGGCGGCCAGCGGGCCGTCGGGGTTCTCGGTGCCGTCGACGAATCCGAGCAGATCCCGGTTGTCGAAGAACCGGAACGCGTGCACTTCGTCGACCACGGTGACGTCGCCCATGGCGTCGACGAGTCGGCCGGCCAGCTCGAAGCAGAAGTCCATCGCCTCGGCCCGAATGTGGAACAACAGGTCGCCCGGCGTGGCGGGGGCGGTGTGCCGCGGGCCTTGGAGCTCGATGAACGGATGCAGGCCGGCGGGCCGCGGGCCGGCGAACAACCGGTCCCAGGCGTCGGAGCCGATGGAGGCGACCGCCGACAAACGCTTGGCCGGATCGCGGAACCCGATCGCGCGAACCAGTCCGGAGATGTCGGGCAACGCCTCGTGCACCGCCGCCTCGCCGCCCTCGTTGATGGTGAGGACCAAAAAGATCGCCGCCGGTGTCAGCGGCTCCAGGATCGGTTGCGGCTGCACGGCGGGCACGCTTTGACCCTAACGTCCCGGCCGGTGTGGTGAGGAAGTGGTGATGAAAGGATGTGGGCATGGCGGCGACGGCATCGGGCCTGTGCGAATTCATCGACGCGTCCCCCTCGCCGTTTCACGTCTGCGCGACGGTCGCGCAGCGGCTGCGTGCCGCCGGATACGCCGAGCTCGCCGAGGCCGACCCGTGGCCGAGCAACGCTGGCAGGTTTTTCATCGTCCGGGCCGGTTCGCTGGTGGCCTGGGACAGCAGCGGCGACGCACAGCGGCCTTTTCGCATCGTCGGCGCCCACACCGACAGCCCCAACCTGCGGGTCAAACAACACCCGGACCGACAGGTCGCCGGGTGGCAGCTGGTCGCGCTGCAGCCCTACGGCGGTGCATGGCTGAACTCGTGGCTGGACCGCGATCTGGGCATCAGCGGACGCTTGTCGGTGCGCGACGGTGATCACATCGACCACCGATTGGTCCGCGTCGACGAGCCGATCCTGCGGGTCCCGCAGCTGGCCATCCATCTGGCCGAGGACCGCAAGTCGGTCACTTTGGACCCGCAGCGTCACGTCAACGCGGTCTGGGCGGCCGACGACGCCACCGGGTCATTTTTGGACTACGTCGCCGAGCGGGCCGGTTCCGCGCGCGACGACGTGCTCGGCTTCGACTTGATGACGCATGACCTGGCGCCGTCGACGCTCTCCGGCGTCGACGGCGCATTCGTCAGCGCCCCACGGCTGGACAACCAGGCGAGTTGCTATGCGGGCACCGAAGCGCTGCTGGCCGCCGAGCCGCACGGGTATCTGCCGGTGCTGGCGCTGTTCGACCATGAGGAAGTCGGGTCGACATCCGATCACGGCGCGAATTCGGAGCTGTTGTTGACGACGTTGGAGCGCATTGTGCTGGCCGGCGGCGGCAGCCGCGAGGACTTCCTGCGCCGCGTCAGCGCCTCGATGGTGGCGTCGGCTGACATGGCCCACGCCACGCATCCCAACTATCCGGACCGCCATGAGCCCGGCCACCTGATCGCCATCAACGCGGGCCCGGTGCTCAAGGTGCAGCCGAATCTGCGCTATGCCACCGATGGCCGCACCGCCGCGGCGTTTGCGCTGGCCTGCCGGCAAGCCGACGTGCCGTTGCAGCGCTACGAGCACCGTGCCGACCTGCCGTGCGGATCGACGATCGGCCCGATGACGTCGGCCCGCACCGGCATCCCGACCGTCGACGTGGGTGCGGCCCAGCTGGCCATGCATTCGGCGCGCGAACTCATGGGCGCTCACGACGTCGGCGCTTACTCGGCCGCCCTGCAGGCATTTTTGGCGCCGCAGTGACGCGTGCGCTCAGCTGTGGACGAGGGAGATCGGCTCGTAGCGGATGACGTTCTCCACCACGACGCCGTCGCGGGTGCGGACCCGGTCCAGCCCGCGGATCTCGAACGGTCCGTCCGGGCCGGTGCCCTGGCCGACGTAGTGCAGAAAGATCAGCTCCTCGCCCGCGGCGTTGCCCGGGACGGTTGCGCTGTCGACCAGCTCGAGCCGTAGATCCGGCGCGGCGGCCAGCAATTCGGCGATCTTGTTCGTGTAGGCCGCGATTCCGCGTACCGGCTCCGGGTTGTCAGGCCAGTAGCCGATGATGTCCTCGGCCAGGATGTTCGACACCCGAGACGCATCGGGCGCCGCCCAAAACGCGGCCCAGAGCTCGGCGCTGAACATCGGCGCGGATTGAACTTCGGTCATGACTTCCTCCCTGGGTTGGGCGCTCCGGTGAAGCGCGTCGCATCGAGCCTGCGCCGTAAAAGTGCCGCCGCACAATTACCTCCGAGGTCATCGCGGCGGTGCAGCGATACGTCTACCGTTTCCTCGTGACCGAGCCGAGTGTTGGTGCGTTGTTGCGGGAATGGCGGGCACGGCGACGGGTGAGCCAGCTCGACCTGTCACTGGGCGTCGGCGTCTCGGCGCGGCATCTGAGCTTCATTGAGACCGGACGTTCCCGACCCAGCGCGGAGATGGTGCTTGCGCTGGCCGACGGCCTGGACATACCGCTGCGGGAACGCAACACGCTGCTGCTCGCCGCCGGGTATGCGCCCCGGTACCAAACGCGTCCGCTGGATGACGATGCGCTCACCCCGGCGCGCAGCGCCCTGCAGCGGCTCCTCGACGCCCACCATCCCTACCCGGGCGTCGTCATAGACCGCTGCTGGAACATCGTCCAGGCCAATGCGGCGGCCAGCGCGATGACCGCCGGCCTGCCGCAGAGCCTGCTGGGCCCGCCCGCCAACGTCTACCGGATATGCCTGCATCCGGACGGGCTGGCCGGGCGAACCCTGAACTTCGACGAATGGGCCGCCTACCTCGTCAATCAACTGCGGCGCACGATCGCGCTCACCGGCGACGCGACATTGCAGGCACTGCACGAAGAAGTGCTCTCTTACCCCGGGGTCAAGGCGGCGTCGACGCATCGCGGGCCGCCGGACAATGCCGCCCTGCTGATCCCCTTCCAGCTTGAGATTGCTGGCGGACAACGACTTTCGATGTTCACCACGCTGACGACATTCGGGACTCCACTGGACGTCACGCTGGACGAACTTGCCGTCGAATTGTTCTATCCGGTCGATTCCGAAAGCGCTGAGCTGCTGCGCAATGCCGGCGCGTCGGCGGTGACACCGGGCGGACAGGGGTGAGTAGCGTACCGGCGTATGGCGCTCAAAATGGAGATGGTCACCTTCGACTGTGACGAGCCCGCGACGCTGGCGCGGTGGTGGGCAGATCAGTTCGACGGGGAAAGCCGCGAGTTGATCCCGGGCGAGTTCGTCGCGGTCAACCGATCCGAAGGGCCGCAGCTCGGGTTTCAGAAAGTTCCCGATCCGACCCCGGGTAAAAATCGGGTCCACCTGGATTTCACGACCCCGGACGTAGACGGCGAAGTCGCGCGGTTGGTGGCCGCCGGTGCCGGCGAGGTCGGCCGGCACAGCGTGGGCGAAAGCTTCCGCTGGGTTGTCCTGGCCGACCCGGCCGGCAACCTGTTCTGCGTGGTCGGGCAGTAGCCGGCGATCCCGCCGCGGCCCGGAATCTAGACTGTGACCCGTGACGTCCGGGCTCACCCAAGCGGTCGATACCGTCGAGCGGGCCGCGGCCAGCCCCGATCAGCCGCAGCCGTTTCGTGAGCTAGGTCTCAAAGACGACGAATACCAGCGCATCCGCGACATCCTGGGCCGTCGGCCCACCGACGTCGAACTGGCGATGTATGCGGTCATGTGGAGCGAACACTGCTCCTACAAGTCATCGAAAGTCCACCTGCGCTATTTCGGTGAGACCACCACCGAGCAGATGCGCGCCGGCATGCTGGCCGGCATCGGGGAAAACGCGGGTGTTGTCGACATCGGCGACGGCTGGGCGGTCACCTTCAAGGTGGAATCACACAATCACCCCTCCTACGTCGAGCCTTATCAGGGTGCGGCCACCGGTGTGGGCGGCATCGTGCGCGACATCATGGCGATGGGCGCGCGCCCCGTCGCGGTGATGGACCAGCTGCGCTTCGGCGCGGCCGATGCTCCCGACACCCGCCGCGTGCTCGACGGCGTGGTTCGCGGCATCGGCGGCTACGGCAATTCGCTGGGCCTGCCCAATATCGGTGGCGAGACCGTCTTCGACCCGAGCTACGCCGGCAATCCGTTGGTCAACGCGTTGTGCGTGGGAGTGCTGCGAGCACAAGACCTGCATCTGGCGTTCGCGTCCGGCGCCGGAAACAAGATCATCCTGTTCGGTGCGCGAACCGGGCTCGACGGAATCGGCGGGGTGTCGGTGCTGGCGTCGGACACGTTCGGCGGCGACGAGTCCGGTCCCGGGCGCAAGAAGCTCCCGTCGGTGCAGGTGGGCGACCCGTTCATGGAGAAGGTGCTCATCGAGTGCTGCCTGGAGCTTTACGCCGCCGACCTGGTGATCGCGATCCAGGACTTGGGTGGGGCCGGATTAGCTTGTGCCACATCGGAATTAGCGTCAGCCGGTGACGGCGGTATGGCCATCGAACTGGGCACCGTGCCGCTGCGCACCAAGAACATGACGCCCGCCGAGGTGCTTTGCAGTGAATCGCAGGAGCGGATGTGCGCGGTGGTCGCGCCGGAAAACGTTGACGCGTTCATGGCGGTGTGCCGCAAATGGGAGGTGCTGGCCACCGTGATCGGCGAGGTGACCGACGGCGACCGGCTGCGAATCACCTGGCACGGGGAGACGGTCGCCGACGTGCCGCCACGCACGGTGGCCGACGAGGGCCCGGTATACCAGCGCCCGGTCGCGCGCCCCGAGTCACAGGATGCGCTCAATGCCAACCGGTCGAGCAGCCTGAAGCGGCCGGTCACCGGCGACGAGCTGCGCTCGACTTTGCTTGCGCTGCTGGGTAGTCCGCACTTGTGCAGTCGCGCCTTCATCACCGAGCAGTACGACCGCTATGTGCGCGGCAACACGGTGCTGGCCGAACACGCTGACGGCGGCGTGCTGCGCGTCGATGAGACCACCGGCCGCGGCATCGCGGTGTCGACCGATGCCTCGGGTCGCTACACCCTGCTGGATCCCTATGCCGGCGCTCAGCTGGCGCTGGCCGAGGCCTACCGCAACGTCGCCGTCACCGGCGCCACCCCGGTTGCGGTCACCAACTGCCTCAACTTCGGTTCGCCGGAGGATCCCGGGGTGATGTGGCAGTTCTCCCAGGCGGTGCGTGGTTTGGCGGATGGCTGTGCGACGCTTGGTATTCCGGTGACGGGCGGCAATGTCAGCTTCTACAACCAGACCGGGTCGACGGCGATCCTGCCTACCCCGGTGGTCGGCGTGCTGGGCGTCATCGACGACGTGGCGCGTCGCATCCCGACCGCGATGGGCACCGAAGCGGGGGAGACGTTGCTGCTGCTGGGCGAGACCCGCGACGAGTTCGACGGTTCGATCTGGGCGCAAGTCACCGCCGACCATCTGGGCGGGTTGCCACCCGCGGTCGACCTGGCACGGGAAAAGCTGCTGGCCGAGGTCTTGAGCGCGGCTTCGCGCGACGGGCTGGTGTCGGCGGCCCACGACCTGTCCGAAGGCGGTCTGGCGCAGGCGGTGGTGGAATCGGCGCTGGCCGGCGAAACAGGTTGCCGCATCGTGCTTCCCGAGGGTACTGATCCCTTCGTCATGCTGTTCTCCGAGTCGGCGGGCCGAGTCCTGGTGGCCGTGCCCCGCACCGAAGAGAGCCGATTCACCTCGATGTGCGAGGCGCGTGGACTGCCCGCCACCCGCATCGGCGTCGTCGATCAGGGCTCGGATTCGGTGGAGGTTCAGGGACTGTTCACGGTGTCCCTGGCCGAGCTGCGCGACACGTCCGAGGCAGTGCTACCCCGACTCTTCGGATGACCGTGCGCGACGCACCCGGCCGGCATCCCCTGCTGGTGTGGGCGTGGAGCTTGTTGCGGTTGAAATACGTCGGTATCGCGTTCGGCGCCTTGTTCTTCTGCCTGTCGCTGACCCCATCGCTGCTGCCGCGCGACTGGATTTTCCAGGGATTGGTCGGCGGAATCAACGCCGCATTCGGCTACGGCCTGGGGGTGGTGATCGGCAAGGTGGTGCACCGCCTGGTGCTGCGCAGCGCCGGCTGGTGGCCGCCGCCGCCTCGGATCTTGCTGTTGATGAAGGCCGCGGTGGTGGTCGCCTCCCCGGCGGCGTGTGTGCTGATGCTGATCCCGGCCGCATCCTGGCAACGACAGGTGTCGGCGCTGATGGGGATCCCCGGCCCGACCGCGCCTGCGTACCTGCGCACCCTGCTCGTCGCGGCCGGTGTCGGCGCTCTGCTGGTCGGTGCGTCGCGGGTGTTGATCGACGCCATCAAGGTGCTGGCCCGGATGCTGATCAGGCGCTGGCGCATCCACAACGAAACAGCGATGTTCATCGGAACCGCGATCGTGGTCACCGTGCTGGTGCTGCTCATCAATGGTGTCTTGGTGCGAGGATTCTTCGCGGCGGCAAACGCGATCTTCGAGCCGCAGAACAGCGAAACCCGTCCCGGTCTGACACAACCGACCCTGCCGGAAAAGTCCGGCAGCCCAGCGTCATTGGCGCCTTGGGATTCGTTGGGCTATCAGGGCCGCAGCTTCGTCGCCACCGGTCCGCACGCCGCCGATATCACCCGGATCAACGGTCGGCCCGCCCGCGAGCCCATCCGCATCTACGCCGGACTGCACACCGCCGACGACGACGAAGGCCGGATGAAGGTCCTGGTGCGCGAACTCGAACGCACCGGCGCATCCGATCGCAAAATGCTCGTCATCGTCCCGACGACGGGCACCGGCTGGATCAATCCGGTGGCGGCCCGTGCGATCGAGATGATGTACGACGGCGACACCGCGATAGTCGGTGCGCAGTATTCCTACTTGCCAAGCTGGATATCGTTTTTGGCTGATCAGCAGAAGTCGATGGACGCCGGGCGGATGCTGGTCGATTCCATTCACCACTACTGGGAGCAACTGCCGCGGGATCACCGGCCGAAGTTGGTGCTGTACGGCGAAAGCCTGGGGTCGATGGCCGGACAAAGCGCCTTTGACTTCCTGCCCGATATCCCCAGGATGGGCTTCGACGCGGTGCTGTGGGTCGGGCCCCCGCACGAAAGTCCGTTGTGGCACGCGCTGATCGAGCGGCGCGATCCCCATAGCACCCAAGTGCAGCCGTGCTACGACAACGGGCGAACGGTGCGGTTCTCCGAGGCGGTGACGCCGCACGACGTGACTCGCACTGCCGCGCCACCGTGGGACGGCACCCGGGTGCTGTTCTTGCAGCACCCGTCCGACCCCGTCGTCTGGTGGTCACCCCGGCTGTTGTTCACCCGGCCGGACTGGCTGGTCGAGCCACCCGGCCAGGATCGGACCGCTGCGATGAGCTGGTATCCGGTGGTGACATTCTGGCAGGTCAGCGCCGATCTGACCGAAGCCGAGGACATGCCCGGCGGGCATGGCCACAACTACGGCGACATCGTGCTGGACGGCTGGGTGGCAGTCGCTCCGCCGGATGGCTGGCAGCCAAGCGACACCGAGCGCATCAGGGTGGCGCTCAAGCAGACCGCGAGCGCTGACGAACCCAAAGACTGATGCGGCACAACGCTTTTCGCCAACTAAAGGCGGTGGTGCTGGCGGCGATGCTGGTCGGCTGGAGCTTTGTCGCCCCGCGCGTGCCGGCGCCGTGGCGTACACCCGCGCAGGCCGGCCTGGCCGGCCTGCTGATCGCCGCGACCCGAGCGCCGCTGGGCCTTCGCCCGCCGCAGCTGTGGCGGGGGCTGCGCGTCGGAGCGATGGCGGGCACCGGCGCGGCGACCGCCGTCGCGATGACCACGACGCTGCCGCCGGTCCGGCTGGGGATGACCGACCGCGAGCTACCGCGACCGGCGCCGGCCTGGCTGTTGCTGCACATCCCGCTGGGCACCGTGTGCGCTGAGGAGGCGGCATACCGCGGGGCATTGGCCGCCGCCGCCAACGCCGCTTTCGGGCGAACCGGCGGAAGGCTGTTGCAGGCCAACGCATTTGGGCTCTCCCATATCGCCGATGCGCGTGCCACTGGCGAGCCGGTGTTGCCCACCGTCCTCGTTACTGGTCTTGCCGGCTGGGTGTTGGGTTGGCTGGGCGAGCGATCCGGCAGCGTGCTGGCGCCGATACTGGCGCACTTGGCGATCAATGAGACCGGCGCCGCGGCGGCGTTGGCTCTACAACGACGCTGACGATTCGGCGAGTTGCTCCAGGACAACGCAGTCCGGGCCAGATCCGCCGGGGCAGACGTCGTCGGCTGCTTCGATGAACATCGCGACGTCGCGTTCGAGCGCATGCAATTCCCGCAGCTTGTCGCGGAGCTCTTCAAGGTGCGCCTGCGCGAGGTCGCGTGCGTCGCTGCACGGGCGTTCATCGTCTTGGATCAGGCAGGTCAGCATCCGGATTTGGTCGAGCGAAAATCCGAACTTTCGGCACCGTCGGATCAATGTCAGTCGCCGTGCATCGTCCTGGCCGTAGCGGCGCTGGTGGCCCACCCGGGCCGGCGCGGGCAAAAGACCGATGTCCTCGTAGTAGCGGATGGTCGGCGCGGTCGTGCCGGTCAGTTCTGCAAGTTCGCCGATTTTCATGCCCATGGCACATCTTCTCGTCGATGCGGTTGAACCTCAAGTGACTGGAAGGGCCACGCTGTAGAGATGGACCACGTTGAACCCGCCTGCACACTCGCCTTCGCCGACTACCGACAGCGGCTGGCTTGGATCGCAGCGCTCAACGCGGCGGCCCTGCGCGGCTACCACCGCGAGGGTTCGCGCATCGAGCTCGCCTACGATTCGGCGGCGGCCGCGCTGGTACACGAGTTCGTCCGTGCCGAGCAAGACTGCTGCCCGTTTCTGAAATTCAGCGTCGACCAGGACGAGGACACGCTGGTCGTGACGATCGTGGCGCCGGGCGAGGGCGGCGAAGCGTTCGATGAACTGTTTTCACCAAGTGCCACAACATGATCAGCGTCATGGATGAGAGTTCCGGCAATGTCATCGGATTCCGTGCCACGGCAAGACTGACTCGATCCGACTATCAGATGCTACAGCGGCTTGTCGAAGATTTGCTCAAGCGGTTCGCGTCTGCGAGCGTGCTTTTCCTCATGGACGACGCTTTCGAGGGCTGGAGCCTGCGCGCGGCGTGGGCCAACACCATCTTCGATCTGAAGCACCGGCGCGACTTCGGCAAGATCGCAATGGTTGGCTGCCCGAGGTGGGAGGAATGGTGCGTGAAATTGGCTGCGGCGCCTCTGATGGTCGGCGAACTGCGGACATTTCGACGCGAAGAACTCGGCGAGGCATGGCGGTGGCTGCGGTCGTGACGGCGAAGGCCCCGGCCCCAGACCGTCGACAGTGACATATGGCCCCGCGTCGTAAAGCCGACCCGGCGCAGACCCGCGCCGCGGTACTGGCCATTGCGGAATGGTTGCGCGACGACACACAGCCGGTTCCGGAGCGCGCTGACTTGGCGGCCGCGGTGCGGCTCACCGCCCGGACTTTGGCGGAGCACGCACCCGGCGCCAGCGTCGAGGTCCGGATTCCACCGTTCGTTGCCGTCCAATGTATTTCGGGACCGCGGCACACCCGCGGCACGCCGCCCAACGTCGTCGAGACCGATCCGCGGACATGGCTTTTGCTGGCCACCGGCCTACTGCAGTTGGCCGAGGCCCAGGCCGGGGGGGCGGTAGCGCTCTCCGGATCGCGCGCCGGTGAGATCGGCGCCTGGCTACCGCTGGTCAGGCTGTGACTCGGTCGACGCACGCCGACCAATCCCTGTGACCACTGTGACCTGCGTGGTTGGTGAATCCTTCTGGGAATGCTCGGTCCGTAAAAGTCGTTAGCGCGAACGCAACACGCTCGCTCGATTCGGCGACTTGACCGTCGCCCCCGTAGACTCCGTTACGTCACCAACCGCGCCCCAGGGAGCCGCCCCATCGTGACCGCTCAGCAGCCGATACTCCCGGCGATTCCAGAAAACCCGCCCGGCGAAGAGTGTGGTGTATTCGGCGTATGGGCACCCGGCGAGGAAGTCGCCAAGCTCACCTATTACGGCTTGTACGCGTTGCAGCATCGCGGCCAGGAGGCCGCCGGCATCGCCGTCGCCGACGGGTCGCAGGTCCTGGTGTTCAAGGATTTGGGGCTGGTCAGCCAGGTTTTCGAAGAGCAGACCCTGACCGCCATGCAAGGACACGTCGCGATCGGGCATTGCCGCTACTCCACCACCGGTCAGACCACCTGGGAAAACGCCCAGCCGGTGTTTCACACCACGAGCGCCGGCACCGGGGTGGCACTGGGGCATAACGGCAACCTGGTCAACAGCACCGAACTGGTCACCCGGGCGCGCGACGCGGGGCTGATCAACCCCCGAATCCCCGGGAGTGCCAGCACCGACTCCGACATCCTCGGCGCGCTGCTGGCGCACGGCGCGGCGGACTCCAGCCTGGAGCAGGCGGCGCTGGAACTGCTGCCGACCGTGCGCGGCGCCTTCTGCCTGACATTCATGGACGAGGACACGCTGTATGCGGCCCGCGACCCGTACGGGGTGCGCCCGTTGTCGTTGGGGCGGCTGGACCGCGGCTGGGTAGTGGCCTCGGAAACCGCGGCGCTGGACATCGTCGGCGCCTCGTTCGTCCGTGACATCGAGCCCGGTGAACTGCTGGCGATCGACGCCGACGGCGTGCGGTCCACCCGCTTCGCCAACCCGACTCCCAAGGGCTGCATCTTCGAGTACGTGTACCTGGCGCGCCCGGACAGCACGCTTGCCGGCCGCTCGGTGCATCGCGCCCGGGTCGAGATCGGTCGCCGGCTGGCCCGCGAATGCCCGATCGACGCCGACCTGGTGATCGGTGTCCCGGAGTCGGGCACGCCGGCGGCGGTCGGCTACGCCCAGGAGTCCGGTATTCCCTACGGGCAGGGTTTGACGAAGAACGCTTACGTCGGACGCACATTCATCCAGCCGTCGCAGACCATTCGCCAGCTCGGTATCAGGCTCAAGCTCAACCCGCTCAAGGAAGTCATCCGCGGCAAGCGGCTCATCGTCGTCGACGACTCGATCGTGCGGGGTAACACCCAGCGCGCGTTGGTGCGGATGCTGCGCGAGGCCGGCGCGGTCGAGGTCCATGTGCGGATCGCCTCGCCGCCGGTCAAGTGGCCCTGTTTCTACGGCATCGACTTTCCCTCTCCGGCCGAGTTGATCGCCAACGCCGTCGAGGACGAAGAGGAAATGGTCGAGGCCGTGCGACACGGCATCAACGCCGACACGCTGGGCTACATCTCACTGCGGGGCCTGATCGCCGCCACCGAGCAGCCGACCTCGCGGCTGTGCAGCGCCTGCTTCGACGGCAAGTATCCGATCGAGCTGCCCAGCGAAACCGCACTGGGCAAGAACGTCATCGAGCACATGCTGGCGACCACCGCCCGCGGCGCCGCGGCGCGACCCGATATCGCGACCGCAGAAGCATCGCCGGAGGCCGAACAGGCGTCGGTCCTGCGGCATCCATAGCCGGTACCGACGGGGGCGCCGACCGGTAGCCTTAACCGCGATGACTGAAAAAGACCCCGGCAATCACGGCGTCACCTACGCATCGGCAGGGGTAGATATCGCAGCCGGCGAGCGGGCCGTCGAATTGTTCAAGCCGCTGGCGTCGAAAGCCACCAGACCCGAAGTACGCAGCTCGCTGGGCGGCTTCGCCGGATTGTTCGCGCTGCGCGGTGGTTACCGCGAACCGCTGCTGGCCGCGTCCAGCGACGGCGTCGGCACCAAGCTGGCCGTCGCGCAGGCGATGGACAAACACGACACCGTAGGTCTCGACCTGGTGGCGATGGTGGTCGACGATTTGGTGGTGTGCGGCGCCGAGCCGCTGTTCCTGCTGGACTACATCGCCGTCGGGCGGATCGTGCCGGAGCGGCTCAACGCGATCGTCGCCGGCATCGCCGACGGCTGCATGCGGGCGGGCTGCGCGCTGCTCGGCGGAGAGACCGCCGAACATCCCGGCCTGATCGAACCCGACCACTACGACATCTCCGGAACCGCCGTCGGCGTGGTCGAGGCCGACGACGTGCTGGGACCCGAGCGGGTCAAACCCGGCGACGTGATCATCGCGATGGGGTCGTCGGGCCTGCATTCCAACGGCTACTCGCTGGCCCGGCGGGTGCTGCTGGAGATCGACCGGATGAACCTGGCCGGGCACGTGGAAGAGTTCGGCCGCACCCTGGGCGAGGAGCTGCTAGAACCGACGCTCATCTACGCCAAGCACTGTATGGCGCTGGCCGCCGAAACTCAGGTCCGCACGTTCTGCCACATCACCGGTGGCGGACTGGCCGGCAACTTGGAACGGGTTATCCCGAACGGGCTGGTCGCCGAAATCGACCGGGGCACATGGACGCCCGCGCCGGTATTCGCGATGATCGCCCAACGCGGCCGGGTCAGTCGCGCGGAGATGGAGAAGACGTTCAACATGGGTGTCGGCATGGTCGCTGTCGTCGCTCCCGAGGACACCGACCGCGCCTTGGCCATCCTGACCGCCCGGCACTTGGATTGCTGGGTGCTGGGCACCATCAGCAAGGGCGGAAAAGATGGCCCGAGAGCCAAGCTCGTCGGGCAACACCCGCGGTTTTAAGGGCTAGCGGCGATAGTCCTCTGCCCACGGGTCGTCGGGAAGCTGGTCCTCATCGTCGAACCGGTCGGAGTCGTCGGAGTTCGACCCGGACAGCTCGCGTTGAAGCCGCTCGAAGTCGGTCTGCGGGGAGCTGTACTTCAGTTCTCGAGCAACCTTGGTCTGCTTCGCCTTAGCCCGGCCGCGGCCCATGGGGGAACCCCCTCGCGCAATAACGGAGCGGCCCAATATTAGGCGGCTCCGATCTGTCAGTGAATTTATTGTCCTGCCGACAGTTTACCGTGCCCCGTCCTTGTGTGCTGCCTGCCCTACCCGTCGGTAGAAGCGATTATCGGTTGATGCCGCGCAGCCGCTCGACGGCCTGCCGCCCGGCGCCGACTACGTCGTCGGAAGGCACGGTGTCGGGGTCGATCGTGGCGGCGACGTCGTCGCGACCGGTCACCAACGCGGTCTCGGCCGGCAACCCGCGCTTGAGCAGCGCCAGCGCCACCGGGCCCAGATCGACATGGTCGACGACGGTGCCCAGCCGGCCCACCGGGCGCCCGTCGGCCTTTACGGCATCACCCGTCGACGGCCGCTCCGCCGAGCCGTCCAGATGCAGCAACACCAGCATCCGCGGCGGTTTACCGAGGTTGTGCACCCTGGCGACGGTCTCCTGTCCGCGATAGCAGCCTTTGTCCAAATGAACCGCCCCCACCCCGGGGCCGCCGATCCAGCCCACCTCGTGCGGGATGGTGCGCTCGTCGGTGTCAACCCCCAGCCGGGGGCGGACGGCCGCCACCCGGTGCGCCTCGTACGTCCATACCCCGGCCCGGCGAACCCCCGCCTGCGTCAGGCGCTGCTCCCACTCGGCGGACCGGCCTCGGGCGACCAGCAGGTCCAGCTCGAGTTGCCCGGTCGCGCCGGTCATCCGCCGCAGAAAGCCCCCGTGCACTGGCACCGCCGTCATCTGGGCGGGCAACGCGTCCACGCCGATCGCGTCGAGGACAGCTCGCTCAGCCAACCGCGGACCCAGCAGCGACAGCACCGCCAACTCCGCGGCGGCCGGGGTGACCTCAGACCAAAACACCATCCGGCGTAGGTAGTCCAGCAGCGGTTCACCACGCCACGGTTCGGTGTCGAGATAGGTCACACCGCCCAGTTCGGTTTGCAGCCAGTGGTCTTCGACGCGGCCCCGACCATCCAAGCTCAGGTTTTCGGTGCTGGCGCCGTCGGTCAGCTCGCTGACGTGTTGGGTGGAGATGCTGTGCAACCAGGTCTGCCGGTCGGCGCCGGTCAGGGTGAGCACCGCCCGATGCGAGCGATCGACCAGTACGGCGTCCGTCTGGGCGGCGCGTTGTTCAGCGAGCGGATCGCCGTAGTGCCAGATAGCACCGGCGTCTGGGCCTTCGGGGACGCGAACTGCGGTCACATCCCAACTCTACGAGCTGCTCAACGCCAACCGACGTCTGTGAAGCCAGCGTCACATACGTCGGCAGGCGGACATATAGGCTCCATATCCATGACAGACCACCCGGGTGTGGTCGTCACGCTCGACGGCGAGATCCATCCGCCGGGAACACCGCTGCTGTTCGCCGACGACCTCGCTGCGGTGCGTGGCGACGGCATCTTCGAAACGCTGCTGGTCCGCGACGGCCGGGCCTGCCTGATCGAAGCGCATCTGGGCCGACTGGCCCATTCGGCCGCCTTGATGGACCTGCCGAAACCCGATCTGTCGACGTGGCGGCGGGCAATCGACGTGGCCACCCGGCAATGGGTGGCCGACACCGCCGACGAGGGCGCGATGCGGCTGGTCTACAGCCGCGGTCGGGAACGCGGCGGCGAGCCGACGGCGTACGTGACGGTCAACCCGGTCGCCGAGCGGGTGGCCGCGGCCCGCCGCGACGGGCTGGCCGCGGTGACGCTGCCCCGCGGGCTGCCCTCCACGGGCGTCGACGCCATGCCGTGGCTGCTGGCCGGCGCCAAAACACTGTCCTACGCGATCAACATGGCCGCGCTGCGGCACGCCGCCCGGCAGGGCGCCGGCGACGTCATCTTCGTCAGCTCGGACGGCTACATCCTGGAGGGCCCCCGCTCGACGGTGGTGATCGCCTCCGACGACCGATGCCTGCTGACACCGCCGCCGTGGTATCCGATTCTGCGCGGCACCACACAGCAGGCGCTCTTCACGGTAGCTCGCGCCAAAGGCTATGACTGCGACTACCGCGCCTTGCGGGTCGCGGATCTGCATGCCGCGCAAGGCATTTGGCTGGTATCGGCGATGACGTTGGCTGCACGGGTGCACACTCTGGACGGCCGGCCGCTCCCGCACCCACCGATGGCAGCGGAATTCACCGAGCTCGTCGACGCCGCGATCGTCAGCGATCGCTGAATTCGGTGGTTCGTGCTACCGGTCAGCGGGTAGCGTCAGCCGTACACAAGAAAGGAGGTGGTCCGCGAATTGATTGGCTTATGGACTTGTGAGGTGGCTGCGCGCTAAGCAGCGCCAGGCTGGAAAGAACCGGCAGCATCTGCTGGCGAATTCCCCGCAGCCACCCGGCCCCCGAGCCTCCGGTCTGTCCAACCAGGAACTACGGCTCGGGGGCCGTCTCATATCTGTCGGCGTTGACTCTGCACCTACCAGGCAAAAGTTCGAGAAGACTCCGTGGTAGCCGCAGAGTCAACGAGAATTGCTAGCCCGCGAAGCGGGAAAGTCGGGCAGACAAATGCGGGACCAGTCCGCCGTCGGGATCCACCCGTTCTTCGACGTAGGCGAGGTCGCCGCCTTCGACGATGCCGTAGAGCCGTTTGGCCCCGCCGACCAGCGCACCGGATTTACTGCGCGCCAGGGCATCGGTGACCAATTCCCACGACGACTGGGTGCGCGGCTGTCCGTAGAACAGCTCGACGTAGCCGGCCGAATGCGCCAGCATCAGCTCGATGGCCTGCGACTCGGTGGGATCGTTGGGGTCGTTGACGAAGCGCCAGAAGCCGGCTTCCCGAAGGTCGTGCCCGTCGTAGTCGCCTGAGTCGGTCAACCGCCAGGACCTGGCTTCCCAGTTCAGGTAGTCGCCGCCATCGTGTGAGACCACGATCTGCTGGCCGAACCGGTAGTCGCCGTGAGCGCCGCGGCCCTCGCCCTCCCCGCGCCATACCCCGACCAACGGCAACAGCGCCAGCAGCGCGTCATGCAGGTTGGCGCCCTCGCGCAGGTTGGCGGTATCGGCGGGGATCGGCAGGTCGTCGAACGTCGGGATGTTGCGCGAACCCGTCACCTTGGCGCGTTCAGCGGCTGCCGCGACCGCGCGGTCCGCGGGCCCGGTCACGACTCGTCGGTGATCAGCCGATACAGCACGTACAGGGCGAACCAGGTGATGACCACGACGGCCGTAACCAGCATGATCTCGAAGAACAGCACCACGGCAACGAGTGTAGTTCTTCGATCGCCGGGCTATCCCCAGGCGGCCTCGCCGGAAAGCCGGAGAAGCCGGGTCAGGCGATCTTGACGTCGACCTCGTGGATACCCGCACCCGACGGGGACACCACGGCGTCACCGTTACCGGCCGCCGACAGCGCACGCACTGTCCAGGATCCGGGTGCGGCGAAGAACCGGAAGTCACCGGTCGCCGACGCGACGACCTCGGCGGTGAACTCGTCGGAGGAGTCCAGCAGGCGCACGAACGCGCCGCCGACCGCCTGGCCGGACCCGTCCACGACCCGGCCGGTGATCACCGTTTCCTTCTCCAAGTCGACGCTGGCCGGCAACGTCTGTCCTTGTTTCGGTGCAGAGCACATGTCAGTTTCCCAACTCGATCGGGGCCCCCACCAGGGAGCCGTATTCCGTCCAACTGCCGTCGTAGTTCTTGACGTTCTGATGTCCGAGCAACTCGTGCAACACAAACCAGGTGTGCGACGAGCGCTCACCGATCCGGCAATAGGCGATGGTCTCCTTCGATCCGTCCAGGCCGGCGTCGGCATACAGCTTGGCCAGCTCCTCGTCGGACTTGAAGGTGCCGTCCTCGTTGGCGGCTTTGCTCCACGGCACGTTGATCGCGCCGGGGATGTGACCGGGCCGCTGGCTTTGTTCCTGCGGCAGGTGCGCAGGCGCCAGGATCTTGCCGGAGAACTCATCGGGGGAGCGCACGTCGACCAGGTTCTTGGCGCCGATGGCCTCGATGACCTCGTCGCGGAACGCCCGGATGCTGTTGTCGGGCTGCTTTGCGGTGTAGCTGGTCGCCGGCCGACTCACCTTCTCGGTGGACAGCGGACGGCCGTCCAGCTCCCACTTCTTGCGGCCGCCGTCGAGCAGCTTGACCTTCTCGTGGCCGTACAGCTTGAAGTACCAGTAGGCGTACGCGGCGAACCAGTTGTTGTTGCCGCCGTAGAGCACCACGGTGTCGTCGTTGGAGATGCCGCGGTCACTCAGCAGCTTGGAGAATTGCTGCGCGTCGACGAAGTCACGCCGAACCGGGTCCTGCAGGTCGGTGCGCCAATCCAGTTTCACGGCCCCGGCGATGTGGCCGGTGTCGTAGGCGCTGGTGTCCTCATCGACCTCGACGAAGACGACCCCAGGTGTGTCGAGATTGCTCTCGGCCCAGTCGGCGGAGACTAGGACGTCTGAGCGTGCCATGGTGTCGATCCTTTCGGTTGATTACGCAGATGCGCGACGAGCGGGTAGAGCTGACAGCCCAGGCAGATGCCGAAGGCTGCGTTGAGGAAGGCCGCGCTCAAGGCGGCGGCGGTGGCGACGATTCCCAGCAGCGCGACGCCGGCGGCGAACCCGGCCACCCCGACCGCGGCGAACACGAATCCCAGCAGCTGCGCGAACTTCAGCGGGGGCGCGGGCTCGCGCTCGGAGACCGGACCCAGCCGCGGCGCGACGAGGGAGGCGAAGATCACACCATAGGGGTGGCGGCGCGGCCCCGCCCAGGCGCCGATCGCGAAGACCAAGGCCTGCGCGCCGAGGATGACGGCGGCGGCCGGCACATGGAATCCCGCGACGATCAGCGTGCTCACCAGCACCGCGGTAGTGACCCAGGCGACAAACCGCGGACCGCGGACGTCCACTTGGGCGCTTGCGGTGGTTTCCGGTGAAGTTCTGGACATATAGCTGCTCCTGTTTGACAAACGGAAGGGGTGGAGGCACGCCGAAATGGCTGCTCCGAGAGCGGCGCGAGACGGCGCTACTCAGCAGCTACAACAACAGCAGCAGCCCGCGGTACGGCACAGATCGACTGCGCGACGCTTGGTGAGCACAAGCTCGAGGCGGGCTAACACGTCGGACAGCTTACCTAATGTTGCGATGCTCAAGCCAACAGCGGTGCCAGCGCCAGGCGCAGGTCGTCGGCTCTGAGAACACCGGTGGCACGGAAACGCTGCTGGCCGTCCCGGTCGAAGACGAACGTCGTCGGCAGCGACATCACCGAAAAACGGCGTGCCGCAGCCGGGTTCGCGTCCATGTCGATCTCCACGTGCGCAACCCCGCCAAGGTCGCTGCAGACCTGGCTGACCACGCGGCGCACTCGTTCGCACGGCGCGCACCACGGCGCGCTGAAGTGCACCACGGTCGGACCATCCGGCGACAAGCCGAGGTCGCTGATGTCGGGGCCGGTCGTCGGGTCGATGCTCCGGACGACCCCGGCGCGGCGGGTCAGCAGCCATCCGAGGGCGGCTGCGAATGCCAGCGCGGCCGGCACTGCCACCAGCGCAGTAGTCATGATCGGTTGAACTCCTCGAGGGTGATCGTTACTCCCTCGGTGATGCCTTCGATGATGACGTCCGAGCCGCGCACGCCCATGCTGGTCGGCGCCACCCGAAACGGGAGCCGCTGGTCGGGCAGCTGCTGGTGGAACGCGGCGAGGACCGCGGCGCGCTTGTCCTCGGGCACCTTCTGGTTGGCGGTGTTGGGCCCGGTCAGCACACCGGTCGGAGTGAACACCAGCGTCGTGCGGTCCTCGCCGGCGACGGACAGATCCACCGCGACGCTGACCCGCTTGTTGAACTGGGCCGATTTCGGAGTGCCGGTGAACACCAGCCCACGGTTGCCGGAAATACCCGATTCGGTGGTGCCGCCGGTGTTGTCGTTGGTCTCCTGCGGTGGCGCCTCGACCATCAAATCGGTGATGCCCATATACCGACCCAGATGCGTCGAGTCGATGATGATTCGGCTCTCCAGTTTGCCGACCGGGAGCTTCGCGTCCGGCCGGATCAGCCAGGACGCGTCATTCAGCCCGATGGAGTGCATGGTGGCTTCCAAGGTGGCCTTGCCCACCCTGGGATGGTCGACGGCGTTGGCCTTGATCTCCAGCTCGTCGTAGTGGCGCCGCATGGCCTGTGGAATCACCGGGAAACCCAGGATCGCGACAAACGGGTCCGACCCCAGCTGCGCGGTGTCGCGCAGTGTGCGCGACAGCCGGTATTCGGCATAGATCGTGGTGCCGAAGTCCACCCCGATCGCGCCGAAGACCACCACGGCGACGACGACCCCGATCGCCGCCGCCGCGACGAACACCCTGCGCATCCGCATATTGTCGCCCACCACCGCACTGCGCTGCGTCTGCATCGTCGCCGGGCGAAACACCAGGTGGCACGTTATCGTTAAATGACCTGGCCGCTAACTAGACATTTCGCCTGACTCTGGGAGACCCTTTCCCATGACGCCGGAGGGGCTCGTTTGGATCTACTGCTGCTGACCGCGGACCCGAATTCAGACTCGGTCCTGCCGTCGTTGTCGCTGCTCGCCCACAGCGTGCGAACAGCGCCTGCCGACGTGTCGTCGCTGCTGGAAGCCGGCAGCGCGGACGTCGTGCTGGTCGATGCGCGCAACGATCTGCCTGCGGCGCGGGGGCTGTGCCGGTTGCTGGGCACGACGGGCCGGTCGATCCCGGTCGTGGCGGTGGTGAGTGAAGGCGGGCTGGTGGCGGTCAACCCCGACTGGGGACTCGACGACATCTTGCTGCCGAACACCGGCCCCGGCGAGATCGACGCGCGGCTGCGGCTGCTGGTCGGCCGTCGCGGGGGACCCGCCGACCAAGAGAGTGCGGGCAAGATCAGCCTGGGTGAGCTGGTCATCGACGAAGGCACCTACACCGCGCGGCTGCGCGGGCGTCCGCTGGACCTCACCTATAAGGAATTCGAGTTGCTGAAGTACCTGGCGCAGCATGCCGGGCGGGTGTTCACCCGCGCGCAGCTGCTGCACGAGGTGTGGGGGTACGACTTTTTCGGCGGCACCCGGACCGTCGACGTGCATGTGCGACGGCTGCGGGCAAAGCTCGGACCGGAGCACGAATCGTTGATCGGCACCGTGCGCAACGTGGGGTACAAGGCGGTCCGGCCGGCCCGCGGCAGGCCACCGGCGCCTGACTCGTCCGACGAGGACGAATCCGATCTGGAAACGAACGAAGACACGCTGGTCGACCCGTTGCGCACCCAGTGACAAGCTGGCGTGCGAAGCTGACCGCGGACGAGCAGCGGCAGTTGCGTGAGCTAGTCAGGGCGGCAACCGATTTCGATGGAGTAGCCCCGGTCGGCGAGCAAGTACTCAGAGAGCTCGGTCATCAACGGACCCACCATTTGGTGGTCAAGGATGCCGCCGAGACCGTCGTCGGTTATCTGAATCTCACTGCACCGCAGGACGAAACGCCGGGCATGGCGGAGCTCGTGGTTCATCCGCAGGCACGCCGACGCGGCATCGGCTCGGAGATGATACGTGCCGCGTTAGCGAAAACTGAAGGGCGAAACCGATTTTGGGCGCATGGAACGTTGGAGGCGGCGCGGGCGACCGCATCGGCTCTGGAGCTGGTGCCCGTTCGCGAACTCATCCAGATGCGGCGCGATCTCAGCGACGTCGAAGAACCGGCGCTGCCTGCCGGGTTGCGCCTGCGCACTTACACCGGACCTGCTGATGACGCCGAACTGCTGCGGGTCAACAACGCCGCATTCGCCGAGCACCCGGAACAAGGCGGCTGGACGCAAGCCGATCTGGACGAGCGCCGCAGCGAGCCGTGGTTCGACCCCGATGGATTGTTTTTGGCCTTCGACGAGCCGACCGGGCGCCTGTTGGGCTTTCATTGGACCAAGGTGCACTCTGATGACTTGGGCGAGGTCTACATCGTCGGTGTGGATCCGTCGGCTCAGGGTCGTGGCTTGGGTGCGCTGCTGACCTCGGTGGGCGTTGCGTACCTGGCGCGGCGACTGTCCGCCGCGACCGACCCCACGGTGATGCTCTACGTGGAGTCGGACAACACCGCCGCGCTGCGGACCTATCGGAATTTGGGCTTTGTCCAGCACAGCGTCGACACCGCTTACGCGGCAAGTGTTGCGTGAGCTGTTCAGCGGGCGTTAACGTCCCATGCGGATGCTGTCTACCGCCAGCGCATACGGTCCGTGCGCCCGGGCACGCTCGCAGCGGGGCTTTTTCAGTGGCGGAGAAGGCGATTGGGAAAGCGAGATCGGTGGCGCTGAATAGGGTGAGCAAGGTCGTTGTCGCGTTGATTTCGACGGCGGCGATCACGGTCCCAGGGGTGGCCGGCTGCGGCACGGACGACAACCTGGACGCGGCCGAGATCCCGGCCGGCGAGGAGGCCTGCGCCGGCAAAGACTCGCTGACCGGTGAGGGGTCGACCGCTCAGCAAATCGCCATCGCGTTGTTCAATCAAGCCTGGGGCCGCATGTGTCCGCACAAGAACGTCTCGTACAACCCGACCGGGTCGGCTGCCGGGCGTGAGCAGTTCGTCGCCGGCCGTGTCGATTTCGCCGGCTCGGACTCGCCGTTGAGCCGCAGCCAGGCCGACTCGGCGGTCAAGCGCTGCGGCGGTAATCCCGCATGGCATCTCCCGCTGGTGTTCGCACCGGTAGCGGTGATCTACCACCTCGACGGCGTCAACCCCTTGGTCGTCAACGCCGACGTGCTGGCCAAGATCTTCACCGGGGTCATCACCAAGTGGAACGATCCACAGATCGCGGCGCTCAATCACGGCGTGGCCCTCCCCGACACCGAGATCGCACCGATCTACCGGTCGGACTCCTCGGGCACCACCGACAACTTTCAGCAGTACCTGGCCGCGGCGGCTCCGCAAAGCTGGACCAAAGGCGCCGGCACCGAGTTCCAGGGTGGCGCGGGCGAAGGCGCGCAGAAGTCCGCCGGTGTGGTGCAGGCCGTCAAGACCACGCCCGGTGGCATCGCGTACGTCGAGAAGAGTTCGGCTGAACCCGCCGGCATTCCGTATGCGCAGATCGACGGCGGCGGTGGTCCCGTCGCGCTCACCGACGACGCGGCCCGCAACGCGATCGACAACGCCAAGTACGTCGGCACCGGCAACGACCTGAAGCTGGACCTCGACTCGATTTACGGCACCAAAGAGCCCGGCGCTTACCCGTTGGTGCTGGCGACCTACGAGATCGTGTGCTCCAAGAGCGCTGACCCGGCTACCGGCAAGGCGGTCAAGGCATTTCTGGCCACCGCCGCCGAGTACGGCCAAGAGCGTCTTTCCGCCGCTGGCTACGTCCCGTTGCCGGATGTGTTCAGGGAGCGTCTCATCGCGGCGATCAATGCGCTTGACTGATTGATGCAGCGACGATTGGGACTTCCGTGACGACGCCGAATCCGTCCGAGACAGGCTCGGGTGACCTCATCCCCACGCCCGTTCGCCGACCGTTGTCCGCATCCCCCATCCCGCGGCGGCGCGGGACGGCGGGGCTGCTGATGGATCGACTGTTTCGTGGCCTGGCCGAGGGGTCGGGGTTTCTGCTCGTGCTGCTCGTCGCCGCGATCGGGGTGTTTTTGCTGTGGCGGGCCATCCCGGCGTTGGAACGCAACAAGGAAAATTTTTTCACCTACGGCGGCAACTGGATCACCACCGACAACTCCGCGATGCACTTCGGCATCGCCGATCTGGCGCAGGTGACGGTGTTCGTCGCGTTGGTCGCGCTGATCCTCGCCATGCCGGTGGCATTGGGCATCGCCATTTGCCTCACCCAATACGCGCCGCGACGGCTGGCGGCGCCGCTGGCCTACATGGTCGATCTGCTCGCGGCGGTGCCGTCGATCATCTACGGCGTGTGGGGCCTGTACGTGCTGGCGCCGCGCTTGCGGCCGATCGCGACGTGGCTCAACCACCACTTGGGCTGGTGCTTTTTGTTCGCCCACGGCAATGTGTCGGTGGCCGGCGGTGGCACCATCTTCACCGCCGGGATCGTGCTGGCGGTGATGATCTTGCCGATCATCACCGCGGTCACACGCGAGGTGTTCGCCCAGACCCCGCAAGCGCACATCGAGGCCGCGCTGGCGCTCGGCGCGACCCGCTGGGAAGTGGTCAAGACGACGGTGCTGCCGTTCGGGCGTTCCGGCTACATCAGCGGTGCGATGCTCGGTCTGGGCCGCGCGCTGGGGGAGACCGTGGCGCTGCTGATCATTTTGCGCGGCACCCAATCAGCGTTCGGCTGGTCGCTGTTCGACGGTGGCTACACCTTTGCCACCAAGATCGCGGCCACCGCGCTGGAGTTCAACGACCAATACAAGGCCGGGGCGTACATTGCCGCCGGACTGGTGCTTTTCCTGCTGACCTTCGTGGTCAATGCGGTGGCCCGGGCCGCGGTGGCCGGTAGGGCAGGCCGATGACGTCGATACTGGACCGTCCGGTCAAGGCACGCACGTTCGCCGGCACCAGCCTGCGGCGTCGAGCCGCCGACAAGGTTGCCACCGTGTTGGTGACGCTGTCGGTGCTGGTCGCGCTGGTGCCGCTGCTGTGGGTGCTGTCTGCGGCGGTGGCCAAGGGATTCGGCGCGATCACATCCACGGTCTGGTGGACACACTCCCAAGCGGGCTTGACGGCGTTCATCACCGGTGGCGGCGCCTATCACGCGATCGTGGGCACCGTGCTGCAGGGCCTGGTGTGTGCCGCCATCGCCATTCCGATCGGCGTGTTCGTAGCGATCTACCTGGTCGAATACGGTGCGGGCACGGCGATGGGCAGGCTGACGACGTTCATGGTCGACATCCTCACCGGGGTGCCTTCGATTGTGGCGGCATTGTTCATCTATGCGCTCGCCGTTGCGACCCTGGGGCTTTCGCGTTCCGGATTCGCCGTGTCGCTGGCGCTGGTGCTCTTGATGCTGCCGGTCATCGTGCGGACGACCGAGGAAATGCTGCGAATTGTGCCGTTGGACTTGCGCGAAGCCAGCTACGCATTGGGCGTCTCGAAATGGAAAACCATTGTCCGGATCGTGATTCCGGCCGGGCTGTCCGGCATCGTCACCGGCATCATGTTGGCGCTGGCGCGGGTCATGGGCGAAACAGCTCCGTTGCTGATCCTGGTGGGTTACTCGCAGGCCATCAACTTCGACATGTTCAGCGACTTCATGGGTTCGCTGCCCGGTATGATTTATGACCAGACCTCGGCTGGCGCCGGCACAAACCCCGTGCCGACCGACCGACTGTGGGGCGCTGCGGTGACACTTATACTGCTGATCGCCGTGATCAATGTTGGGGCAAGGGTGGTTGCCACGATTTTTGCGCCTAAGAAGTTCTAGCTAGGAGCGTGCGGTGGCTAAGCGATTAGACCTCAAAGACCTCAACATCTATTACGGGTCTTTCCACGCGGTCGCCGATGTGTCGCTTTCGGTTCTGCCGCGCAGTGTGACGGCGTTCATCGGTCCGTCCGGATGTGGCAAAACGACGGTGCTGCGCACCCTCAACCGCATGCACGAAGTCATCCCGGGCGCCCGCGTGGAGGGCACCGTCTTGCTCGACGACGAGGACATCTACGCTTCGGGCGTCGATCCGGTCGGTGTGCGCCGTGCAATCGGAATGGTGTTTCAGCGGCCAAACCCCTTCCCGACCATGTCGATTCGCGACAACGTGGTGGCCGGGCTGAAGCTGCAGGGCGTACGCAACCGCAAACTGCTCGACGAGACAGCGGAACATTCGCTACGCGGCGCGAACCTGTGGGATGAAGTCAAGGACCGGTTGGACAAGCCGGGCGGCGGGCTGTCCGGGGGCCAGCAGCAACGGTTGTGCATTGCACGGGCGATCGCCGTGCAGCCCGATGTCTTGTTGATGGACGAGCCGTGCTCGGCGTTGGACCCAATTTCGACCTTGGCGATCGAGGACCTGATCGCCGAGCTCAAGCAGGACTACACCATCGTCATCGTCACGCACAACATGCAGCAGGCCGCCCGGGTGAGCGACCAGACCGCATTCTTCAACTTGGAAGCCGTCGGCAAACCCGGTCGGCTGGTTGAGATCGACGAGACCGAGAAGATCTTCTCCAACCCGACGCAGGCAGCCACCGAGGACTACATCTCCGGTCGCTTCGGCTAGCCCGCTACGGGGGAGTCGTGTCTCCGTCGGGGAATCTGCCGGTGGCCTGGAAGATGACACGGCGGGCCACTTCCACGGCGTGGTCGGCGAAGCGCTCGTAGAAACGGCCCAGCAGGGTGACGTCGACCGCAGCGGCCACACCGTGCTTCCATTCCCGGTCCATCAGCACGGTGAACAGGTGCCGATGCAAGTCGTCCATCGCGTCGTCTTCTTCGCGGATGCGCGCCGCCTTCTCCGGGTCGCGCGACAGCAGCACCTCCTGGGCGCTCTTACCCAACTCGACTGCGATGCTTCCCATCTCGGCGAAATATCCGTTGACTTCTTCGGGCAAGGCGTGCTGCGGGTGGCGTCGACGGGCGATCTTGGCGACGTGCAGTGCCAGCGCGCCCATCCGGTCGATATCGGCGACCATCTGGATCGCGCTGACGATCGCGCGTAGGTCACCGGCCACCGGCGCCTGCAGCGCCAACAGCACGAACGCGCTCTCCTCGGCCTGCTTGCTCAGCTTTGCGATCTTCTCGTGGTCGGAGATCACCTGCTCGGCCAACACCAGATCGGCTTGCAGCAGTGCCTGCGTCGCGCGCTCCATGGCAATCCCGGCCAGCTCGCACATCTCGCCGAGTTGCTCGGACAACGCCGAAAGCTGCTCATGGTAGGCAACCCGCATATCCCAAGACTACGTTCTCGACGGCAAATGCCGCTGCAAGGTTGCCTCGGTAGCGCTACTCGCAGGTGGTGTCCGCCGCGTTCGTCACCGTCAGATCCTCGGGAAGCTTGGTCGGTGTGCTGCTGCTGTTGCGCTCGATCTGCACATTGACCGGCGAGCCGCTGGGCGGGGGAGTCTTCACCGCTGAGAAATCCGGGCCAAGAATCACTTGCACCACTTGCCCGATTCCAGTGACCCGCTCCACTTTTGATTTGCCAAGCGCCGCCGCCACCGTCGCGGCCGCTTGTTCGTTACCCGGTGCGAAGCGCACCGTGGTGGAACTCACCGTGGTCGGGTAATCGTCGGGCGTCATGACGTTGAACCCGTTCTTTTCCAGCTGATTGCTGGCGGTGGTCGCCAGTCCCGACGTGCCGGTCGAATTGGAGACCTGCACGGTGACCTCCTCCGGCTCGGTGGTCACGGCCTGCATCTGCTCGGGGTGGGTGCCCGACGGGGCCGGCGTGGTGGGCTTCGATTTGGTCGCCGGACCAGCTGTGGGGTTCTTGTCGCTCTCGCCTGGCAGCGGCTCGTCGTTGATGATCGCGTCGAACAGCGCCCGCATGTCGGCCTTGCGTGGCGGCTCGTTGCCGTCCTCGTCGGTTTCGCCGGTCGGCACGGTCACGAATGTGATGCGCCCGGCCGACACGCCCTGCACCGACTGGCCGAGGTCGACGAGGTCCTTGGTCTTGACGTTGTCGACGTAACTGTCGGCGATGAACATGTTGACGACGTTGTTGAGCTTGTTCATCGAGAAGAAGGTGTCCCTGGAAATCAGGGACCGCAGCAGCGACGACAGGAACCGTTGCTGGCGCTTGATGCGACCGTAGTCGCCGTTGTTCTCCGTGGTGACGTTGCGAGCCCGCACGTAGTTCAGCGCCGTCGCCCCATCGATGACCTGGCGACCGGCGTGGTCGAGCACCGTGCCCAGCTCGTAGTCCTTCAGCGGGGTGGTGGTGCAGACTTCGACACCGCCGAGGGCGTCGACCATCTTGGCGAAGCCGGCGAAGTCGATGGCTATGAACCGGTTGATGGACAGACCGGACAACTTCTGGATCACCTTCACCAGGCACTTGGGGCCGCCGAACGCGAAGGCGGAGTTCAGCTTTGTCTCGGTGTAGACGTACTGGGAACCATAGGTTTTGGTGTCCTCGTCGTAGAGCGGTCCGTAGGCGCCGGTGTCGGGGTTCCAGGCCTCGCACTTGATCGGGGTGATGGCCAGATCGCGTGGAAACGACACGGCGACAACGCGTTTACGGTTCGCCGGGATGTTGACCAGCATCACGGTGTCCGATCGAGCGCCCCCGGCGTCTTCGGTGTCGCCCGCACCCATCTGGCTGTTTTCCCCTGCCCGCGAGTCGACACCCACGATGAGGAAGTTCTCGTCGCCGTATTGGGCGTTGGGGTCGACGATGTCGCGGGAATGCGGATCGAGCGCACTGATGGTGTTGAGGCGGTTGTTCTTAGAGGCGCTCCACTGGTATGCCCCGCCGGTCAGGGCCAGCGACAGCGCGGCGATCAAGGCCGCCACCGTGCGCCCGGCCACCAACAGTGGGCGGCGCTTACGTTTCGGGGCGGGCGCCGGCTTCTCGGTGGCTGTGGTGCCGGCGATCCGCACGGGCGGCACCCGGTCGGATGCCTTCGGCAACACGACGGTTCGGTCGGAGTCGACGACGCGCTTGGGCCGGTGCACGGCGTCCAAGTCAGGAAGCTCGGATCCATAAGCTGACGACATCGAAATGTCGTAAGCCGCGTCGAGGTAGTCGCTGTGTTCGGGCGGCTCGGCTTCTGGCGCTGCGCGACGATGGCTGTGACCGGGCGTGGCGGGGCCACCGACCTTGGCGATCAGCTCGGCGACGGTGAGCCCGCCTTCGGTATGCGATCCGGTCGGCTCGCCGTCGTCTCCCGGCCCTGCAGCCGGCCGGTCAGCTTCGATGACGGAGACCGCACCGCGGGCCGGGCGGTACGCCCCGAAGCGCTCCCACGGCGCTGCGCCGAGCGATCGGCGCGCACCGTGGCTAAGCGCTACCTCGTCACCGTCGGCGCCCGAGGTGTGGGCACGGTCAGGAGTGGCGTTCTTGCCGTCACTCATGTCCTACCGGCCTCCGGAACTGGCGATGAGATGCCTTTGACTGGTCCTGCGCATACACCGCATACATCAGGTACATCAGGGCAGTGTCAGACGGTGGCAACACTGCAACCCGCGCTTCCCCCCGAGCCCACCGAAGCGCGCTGCAACAAGTTCCACATCGTATCGAGACATTGGCGAAAACGAAATGTCGAGGGGGTCTCGGTTCAGCCACCGGAATGCATAACGTCCGCGCCGGCCGGCACCGTGCAGTCGTCGCGATCGTCGAGCCAGCCATCGGGTAACGCCACCCGGGCCGGGGAGCCCTGCCGGCCCCGCGGGCCGCTGGCGGTCTCGGGGAACGGGACGGTGACGTCGAGCCGGCTCAGCAAAGCGTCGAGTTCATCGAGCGTCCTGACCAGCGCCAACGCCCGCCGCAGCTCCGATCCCGCGGGAAATCCGTGCAGATACCAGCCGATGTGCTTGCGGATGTCCCGCATCCCCTTGTCTTCGCCGAAATGCTCGGCCAGCAACACCCCGTGCCGGCGGATGATCTCGGCGACGTCCCCGAGCGTGGGGGCAGCCGGCGGCGGGCTGCCGGTGAACGCGGCCGACAGCTCGGCGAACAGCCAGGGCCGCCCCAGGCAGCCGCGGCCGATAACCACCCCGTCGCAGCCCGTGGTGGCCATCATTGTCAGCGCGTCGCTGGCGTCGAAGATGTCTCCGTTGCCGAGCACCGGGATTGTGCGCACCTGCTCCTTGAGCGCGGCGATCTGCTCCCAGTCCGCCGCCCCGGAGTAGCGCTGCGCCGCGGTACGGGCGTGCAGCGCAACCGCCGCAGCACCCTCGGCTTCGGCGATGCGCCCGGCGTCCAGATGAGTGTGGTGCTCGTCGTCGATGCCGACGCGGAACTTGACCGTGACCGGGATGTCGGTGCCCGCGGTCGCGCGCACGGCCGCCGCGACGATCTGGCCGAACAGGCGGCGTTTGAACGGCAGTGCCGCCCCGCCGCCGCGACGGGTCACCTTGGGCACCGGGCAGCCGAAGTTCATGTCGACGTGATCGGCAAGGTCCTCCTCGGCGATCATCTTGACCGCCGCGTAGGTGGTGGCCGGGTCGACGGAGTAGAGCTGAAGCGAACGCGGTGACTCCCCGGGGGCGAACGTCGTCATGTGCATGGTGACCGGATGACGCTCGACCAGCGCGCGCGCCGTCACCATCTCGCAGACGTAGAGTCCGCTGACCGTCCCGACCAGTGACTGTTCGAGCTCACGGCACAGCTTGCGGAACGCGACATTGGTCACGCCGGCCATCGGGGCCAATACCACCGGGCTGGCCAGCTCGATGGGCCCGATACGCAACGCTGGCTACCGCCGGCTCAGGGTCAGCTTGCCGGCGGTCTGATGCAGTTCGAATGCGGTGACCTTCTTGCCGGTGCGGGCTTCCCGCTCGAGCTGACGCTGTTTGGAGACCTCGAACTTGTCGCAGGCCACCTCGAGCTCCTTCATCAGCACCGCGAGATCGTCGCGCAGTCGGGCGGCTTCGCCGGTGAAGTCCTCGCGGTCGAAGATGCGCCACTTCTTCAGTACCGGCGTGACGACTTCGTCGAGGTGAATGCGCGGGTCGTACACACCACCGACGGCGATCATCACCGCTTTACGGCGGAACTCCGGCACGGTGAAACCGGGCATCTTGAAGTTACGCAACACCCGATGCAACGACTTCATCGCCTTGTTCGGCGCGAGCTCGATCCCGGCTTCGGACAAGTCTCGATAGAAAATCATGTGCAGGTTCTCGTCGTGCGAGATCTTGGCCATCAGCTGATCGGCGACCTTCTCGTTGCACGCCTTACCGGTGTTGCGGTGTGACACGCGGGTCGCGAGCTCCTGGAAAGTGACATAGAGGATCGAGTCGAAGATGTTCTCGCAGAACAGGTCTCCCTGCTGGTTCTGGCCCGGGCTGAACCCGCGGTTGACCACCTCGATGCGTAACTTCTCCAACTCCACGGGGTCGACCGCGCGGGTCACCACCAGGTAGTCGCGCAATGCGATGCCGTGCCGGTTCTCCTCGGCGGTCCAGCGGTTCACCCACTGCCCCCAGGCGCCGTCCATACCCATGGACATCGCGATCTCGCGGTGATACGAGGGCAGGTTGTCCTCGGTCATCAGGTTCTGCACCATCGCCACCTGCGCGACGTCGGAGAGCTGCGACTGTTCGGGGTCCCAGTCCTGTCCGCCCAGCGCATAGAAGTTCTTGCCGTCTGACCACGGGATGTAGTCGTGCGGATTCCAGCTCTTGTGCATGCCCAAGTGCCGATTGAGGTTCTTCTCCACGACCGGCTCGAGATCGCGCAATAGGTCCAGGTCTTGAGGATCCGGCACAGCGCCTCCCAGTTATCTGTGTCTGGCGGTTGCGGTCAATATATCTGTGTACACCAGTAGCATCAAGTTTGCCGCTGCAATTCGGGTTGCAATTCAGGTTGCAGTTCAGTAGCTGGAAGCCCGGCTCAGCAGCATCTCGACGCAAAAGTCGATGAACTGCGTGCGGGTGGCCGCCAATCGCCCATCCAGATATGCGGTGAACAGTGCGGTCAGGCCGCCGATCAGGCTGGTGGCGACCATGCTCTGCAGCACCGGGTCGGCGATTCTGGTCAACTTGCGCTGCAACAACTCGATGAAGCTGGGCATCCACTCCGCACCGGAGCGGGTCAACACCGGTTCCACGCCTGGTGCCACCAGTAGCACGCGCCCGCGCACCGGGTCGTCGACCATCAACGCCACGAATTGCTCGACTGCCTCCCGCGGCGTTTTGGCTGACGTCAGTGTTGCCATCGCTCGGGTGCAGACGTCGTCGTAGACGGCTCGCACGAATTCGTCGCGGTCGGTGAAGCTTTCGTAGAAGTAACGCTCGGTCAGCCCGGCCTCGCGGCACACTGCGCGAACGGTTACTGCCGGACCACTTTGGGCGCCAAGCAATTTCACGCCTGCGGCGACCAGTTTGTCGCGACGCAGCGCTTGGCGATCCTCGAGCGGAACCCCGGACCAGCGGCCTCGTCGTTGACCGGACCGCACATCCCTCCTAGAGTCGATAATGACAACGCACGTAGTCAGAGTGGCTGACAACGACAGGGAACTTCATCAGTGATTCAACATACGTCTACGACGTACCCGCTGACCAGCGACAGCGAACCCGCCGGTGCAGTCGCAGCCGGCTGCCCGGTATCACCGTCGGGGTATGACGCGCCGCCGGAACCGCTCGGGCCCGACTCGCTGACGTGGAAATACTTCGGCGATTGGCGCGGCATGTTGCAGGGCCCGTGGGCCGGCTCGATGCAGAACATGCACCCGCAGCTGGGTGCGGCGGTTGAACAGCATTCGACGTTTTTTAAGGAGCGCTGGCCGCGGTTGCTGCGGTCGCTGTACCCGATCGGCGGCGTGGTCTTCGACGGTGACCGCGCTCCGATGACCGGTGCCGAGGTGCGCGATTACCACACCGAGATCAAGGGGGTGGACGCTCAGGGGCGTCGCTATCACGCGCTCAACCCGGATGTCTTCTACTGGGCGCACGCCACCTTCTTTGTCGGCACGTTGATCGTGGCCGAACGGTTCTGCGGCGGCATCACCGAAGCCGAAAAGCGGCAGCTGTTCGACGAGCACATTCAGTGGTACCGGATGTACGGCATGAGTATGCGACCGGTGCCGAAGAGCTGGGAGGAATTTCAGGCTTACTGGGACCACATGTGCCGTGAGGTGCTGGAGAACAACTACGCCGCGCGCGAAGTGCTCAACTTGACCGAGTTGCCGAAACCGCCTTTCGCGCAATGGCTTCCGGAGTGGCTGTGGCGCGCGCAGCGCAAGCTGTTGGCGCCGTTCTTCGTCTGGTTCACGGTCGGTCTCTACGATCCGCCGGTGCGCGATTTGATGGGTTACACCTGGTCGAATCGAGACGAGTGGTTGCATCGCCGGTTCTGCGATGTCGTGCGTCTGGTTTTCGCGCTGGTGCCCCCGCGCTACCGCAAGCATCCCCGGGCCCGGGCCGGATGGGATCGCGCCACCGGCCGCATCCCGGCTGACACGCCGTTGGTGCACACGCCCGCGCGCAATCTGCCGCCGATCGACGAGCGTGACAACCCCAAGCACTACTGCCCGGCGGTGTAGCACGCCTTAGCAGTGCGCGTGGTCGTGGGCTTCTTCCAGGCCCACCTGATGCACGTGCTCATGGGTGTGCTCGGTGCCGTCGTCGTGGGCATGGGCATGCTGGTGTTCGACGTGGTCATGGTCGTGGGCGGTGTGAGCGTGCGTGTGATTGACGCCGCCGTGCTCATGCTCGTGCGAATGCGGCGTTTCGTGAGCGTGGTCGTGGTGGGACATGGCTATCTCCTTTGCTTGCTCCTTTTTTCAGCGACGATCTGCAATCCGTCGTTGCGGTGATGTCGCGGCACTCCGGGCCCGGCATGCTCGGCGTTGAAGACGGCGTCGGTGACCAGCTGGCGCACGTGCTCGTTTTCCAGGCTGTAGTAGATCGTGGTCCCGTCGCGGCGGGTCCGCACCAGGCGCGCCATCCGCAGCTTTGCCAGATGCTGGGAAACCGACGGAGCCGGCTTGCCCACATGCTCGGCGAGCTCGGTGACCGACATCTCCCGGTCGGCAAGCGACCACAGCACCTGCACGCGGGTGGCGTCGGCCAGCATCCGGAACACCTCGACCACCAGGCTGACCTGATCGTCCGGCAGCCGGACAGGCTCGTTATCTGCATGCATACGCAAATAATAATAAAGTGGCGGATCGCCGTCCAGGCCGATCTCGCGTCCGCGTCAATATGTAGCTCATCTATATTGTTGAGAAGTCGAGATGGGAGTACCCGATGCGCACCGAAAGCGACAGCTGGGATCTGGCAACGAGCGTCGGGGCGACGGCGACGATGGTCGCGGCTCAACGGGCGCTCGCCACGTCGGCATCGTTGATCGACGACCCGTTCGCCGCGCCGCTGGTGCGGGCCGGTCGGCTACGACGTCTACACCCGGCTGATCGACGGCAAGATCCCGGTCACCGAGGACTCCGAATTCGACCCGAGCCGGATGGCCCGCAGCATGGCGGTACGGACCCGGTTCTATGACCAGTTCTTCGACGAGGCGGGCCAGGGCGGCGTTCGGCAGGCGGTGATCTTGGCGGCCGGTCTGGACGCCCGCGCGTACCGCTTGCCGTGGCCGGCGGGCAGCGTCGTCTACGAGATCGACATGCCCGAGGTCATCGAGTTCAAGACCGCCACGTTGAGCAAGCTCGGCGCCGAGCCGACCGCGCAACGCCGGACCGTGGCCGTCGACCTGCGCGACGACTGGCCGGCGGCGCTTCGGGCCGCCGGGTTCGACACCGGCGCCCCGTCGGCATGGAGCGCCGAAGGGCTGGTGGTCTACCTGCCGCCGGAGGCGCAAGACGCGCTGTTCGACAACATCACCGCGCTAAGCGCTGCCGGTAGTCGGCTGGCCGCCGACATCGTCCCGGACACAACGGTTTTCGCCGATCCGCAGTGGCGATCCCATCACGAGCGGATGAGCGAGCTCGGTTTTGACATCGACTTCAACGACCTCGTCTACCACTTCGAGCGCAGCCACATCATCGAGTATCTGAGCGGGCATGGCTGGCAGGTGTCGCACCGCACGGTCGCGCAGCTGCACGCCGACAACGGTTTCGTGTACCCCGACGACGAAGTTGCGGCCGCGTTCGCCGATGTGACCTACCTGCGCGCCGTGCTGCACTAGTGCAGTTGCGGCAGGACCCTGGTGCGGTAGAAGTCGATGGCCGCAACGGGGTCGGACTGCGGGAAGTGCATGAATGGTGTTGCGCCGGCGTCGAGAACGGCCTGTACGGCGTTGACGTGGGTGGCCGGATCGGTTCCGGTCGTCCAGCGTTTGGTCACCTTGTCCAGCGGATTGGACGCCGCCGCGCGCTGGATCTCGACCGGGTTGGGCTGGTCGACCGCACCGCCGGTGAACCGCCACAGCTCCGCGGCGCGGTTGATCTCCGCCTGGTCACCGACGACCGCGAACATCTCGGCCCGCTTGCCCATGGCGGCCGGATCGCGCCCTGAATCCCGGGCGCCCCGGTTGAAGGCGCTGACGAGCTTGGAGTTTTTGACGTCGCCCGCCTGGCAAATCCAGCCGTCGCCGAACTGCCCGGCCAGACGGGCGCTTTTGGGGCCGCTCGCGGCGACGAAGATGGGCGGGGGCGACGGCGGCACGTCGTAAATCTTGAGCTGATTAGTTTGAAAATACCTGCCCTGAAACGAGATTCGCTCGCCGCTCCAAAGTTGCCGGATCAGTTGGATGGCTTCGACCAGCCGGTCGTGGCGTTCTTGATAGGGCCCGAATTCGGTGGTGGCGGCTTGTTCGTTGAGCCGCTCGCCGGTGCCCACGCCGAGGAAGACCCGGCCGGGGTGGAGCACCGCGAGCGAGGCGAAGGCGTGCGCGACGGTCGTCGGGTGATACCGATAAATGGGGCAGGTGACCCCGGTGCCGAACGGGATGTGGCTGGTTCGCTCGCCGACCAGCGCCAGGGTGATCCAACCGAACATCGAATGGCCCTCGTTGTCCTGCCATGGCTGGATGTGGTCACTGGCCCACAGGTAGCGGAATCCGGCCTGTTCGGCCGCCTGCGCCTGCTCGACGAGCTGGGCGGTGCCGAACTGCTCGTGCGAGAGCACGAAGCCCACCTCCGGGCCGGAGGCGGGCGGCGGGCCGGTGGGTGCGTTTTCGGGCTCGCCGCTGCAGGCACTCGCCAGAGCAGCGGCGCTCATCCCCGCCGCGACTAGCCCAAAGGACCGTCGTGACATTCCTCTCATGGCGCCTGTCATGGCCCCGGAATACCCGGAAACGGGCGACGGCGCTACTCAACCGAGGTCATGGGGCTATTTGCGGCTATTTGCGGTGCCCCCACCAGGACTCGAACCTGGGACCTGCGGATTATCAGACCGAATGTCCTGCAACATCATTCGGAAAACCACGCCGCATGAGCACGGCGACGCCCTGCAAACAAAAACTGAAAGGTTCCTGTGACTTAACTGTGATCCAAAGCGGTAGCGAAAAGACTAACGCGAAAGATTCACTTGCACGCATGTTGAGCAAGTATCCCTTGTTGCAGGAATGGCAGCTGTGGCAGCATGCCGCCCGAAAGTCCGAACGCACCATCGTCGAGCGCCTGCGAGTGATCGCGATGTTCGCCGAGGAGACGGGATGCGCACCCGCCCGCGCCCAGGCGCCCGACATCATTCGCTGGCTTGGCCGCCACACCGATTGGTCACAGGCAACCGCGGCCACCTACCACAGCTATCTGCGTGCCTGGTTCAGCTGGCTGACGATCATGGACCACCGCCCTGACAACCCGATGGTCAAAATCGGATCACCGCGGTACCCCGATCGCGCACCGCGACCAGTGTCCGACGATGGCCTAGTGCGGCTGCTTGTCACTCCCATGCACCATCGCACCCGCGTGATGATCCTGTTGGCCGCGCTGGCTGGGTTGCGCGTTCACGAAATCGCGAAGGTGCGTGGCGAAGATGTCGACGTTTGTCGGCCGGCGCTCCATGTGGAAGGTAAGGGCAATCGCCATGCGTGGCTTCCGATGCACACATTGCTGGTCGATGCCGCGGTGACGATGCCTGCCAAAGGGTGGTGGTTCCCGGCTAACCGACGCCGGCTCGGACATCCGGTGCATGCGAAGTCTGTCAGCGACATCATCGGTAACGCCATGCGGCGGGCCGGTGTGCGGGGCACCCCGCACAGCTTGAGGCACTGGTACGGCACCACGTTGCTCGACGACGGTGCGGACCTCCGAACGGTGCAGGAGTTGTTGCGTCATCGTTCGTTGGCGACGACGCAGATTTACACGAAGGTGTCCGACGAACGGCGAGACGAAGCGATCGGTCGCCTGGACCCGTTCCGTGGAGCGGCCTGACTGCGCGGATTTATACTTCCGTCATGACAGCCCAAGGCCATACGGACGACGACGAGCCAGCAACGGTCGCGGGAGATGCCGCCGTCACTGATGACCCCGACGACGCACTGACTGTCATCGCTGAGACCGGTGAGATCACCCGGCCGCCGCTGGCTTACGAGTTGGAAGATCCGACCGCTAGCGACCAGGAGAGCATCGGGCTACACCGGCGTCGCATGACGCCCGGCCGAATCACGGCGCTGGCTGTGGTCGCCAGTGTGGTCGTCGCGGTGGTTGCCGGAGCGGTGGCGTTCCTGAGTCTGCGCGGCGATCATACGCCCGCACCTAAACCGGCTGCCGCACAGACGCCTCCACCGCCGCCCAAGCCGCTACTGAACGGCACGTACCGGATCGATCAGGACTGGGAGCACTCGACATTCAGCAGCACCAATGTTGAGGGCGGTGTGCGCTGGGAGGACGCTGACCAGTCCCGCGTCTACTGGTGGGCGTTCACGTCGACATGCGCCGATGAGGGCTGCATCGCCACAGTGACCACGCTTGACGACAAGGACCATCAGCAAGTGGTTATGCCGCGCGCCACGGTGGCGATGCGCTTTACCAATGGTGTATGGCAGGTCATTACGCCTGTGAATGCGCAGTATCCGTGCGCACGTGTTGACGGCTCCAAAACCGGCGGGGCCTATTGGACATCGCTGACATGGAGCCTTAAACCGCAGCCGAACGGCACATTCCATGGCGATTCGGTTACCTCCATCGTCACAGATGAATGTGGAACGAAAGGCAACACGCTGACAACTCCGATCACGGCGACGCGGGTCGGCGATGTGCCGCCCAGCGTGCTGGGGGATGCGGCACCGCCACCGACTGCCGCCGCTCCTGCGCCAGCCCCCGCCGCGCCGACACCGCATGCCGCGCCGACGCCGAGGCATGTCGGTGCGGACGCCCAATTCCTCGACGCCATGCGTTCAAAGGGCATTCCCATGCCCGCTAGTGGCGACGCCGGCGCGAATCGAGATGGCGCACTCGGTGTGTGAATTCCTTGCAGGCCCGGACAATCCCACATTGCAAGACAATGCTCGCCTTATCCAGCAGGCAACCAGCTGGTCACAGCAGCAAAGCATGGATTTCGTCAGCCACGCGGCGGCGGCCTATTGTCCGCGGCGCGGCCAATAGCAGCTTATCTGAAGCCTTGGGCGTAGCGGTCGAGTAGCCGGTCCAGCATTGACTGCCAAGTGAATTCACGCTCAATCTCACCCTGCGCCCGCGCAGCACGCAACTGCGCCAACGCCATCGTGATCTGCTCGGTCAGCGGCTTGCGCCCAGTCGCGGCGGGCATGACATCACCCGCTGCGCTCCCGGTATTCGTCGACCTTGCGGCTCAGCAGCTCGACTTCGCGCCGGCGCGTTTCGCGCTCGTCGCGCAGCTCGCCGCGCAAGCCGCCCAAGTCCTGGCGTAGCCCGCGGATGTCGCGGCCGTGGTCGACTTGGACGTCGGCGACATTGGTGACGACCCGCTTGAGGTAGTCGATGTCATCGCGCAGGTTGGGTTGCATCGGGTGCGTGTTGTGCACCTGCTGGCGGATCTCGCCGGTGTGCTCGCAGACTTGGTCTACCTTCTTGTCGACCTTGCCGACCTGGAAGTGCTGATGCAACCAGATTGCCACGACGGCAAAGATATTGGTGATGAGCAGGCCGGCAAGTTCGATCATCGTTGTCGGATGCTCGCTCACTGGCCGGATTTCCGCGCTTGCACACCCCCGACGATCTTGCCCACCGCGGCCGACGCGAGAAACACGCTGAAGCTGGTCAGAAATCGCGTCGCGGTGGCCAGCGCGATGGTGCCCTGCTCGGGCAGGTTCGGGAACGCGAACTGAAAGGCGGCGATGACCGCTGTGATATGAGCGATGGCCACGATGAGGTTGCGGCGTACTTTGGCCCGGTCTTCCCACGTCCGAATCGCCCATGCCTTCACTGCGGATAGCACGCTGGAGACAGACATCGTTATCCCTTTCAGGTCAGTGGAACTCGCTTTGGTCGGGGTGGCTCAGGCGGCGGTCAACAGTCCGCGCGCCCAGTCGATGCCGCCGTCGATGTCGAACGGCGCGTAGTGCGGGTTGGGCTGGGCTGCGAGGAATTCGACGCCGCTGACGATCGCCTCGAAGATCGCCCACACCTCTTGGAACGGTGTGGCGAACAGGTTGGCGATCTGCGCGCAGATCGAGTAGGGGTTGCTGAAGAAGTCGCCGCGTGCGGCGGCTTCGTAGACAGCGGATTTGACCGCGCCCTCCTGGGTGGGTTCGTTGTCGGAGAAGATGTCGCCGCGCCGGTAGACGTCCATCACCGGGTAGGGCAGATGGATGCCGAGCAGGTCGAACCGCACCTTCGGGTCCATGCCGGCGTTCTCCGGTGGCCCGGCCTGCGCGACCGACCACGGCGCGGCAGATCCCCGGGATCTGCAGGGGTTTCCGTAGGCGAGTACACCCAGGCAGTCTTTGGCGCGGGGTTCGTGGATCTGGCCGGGCTGTAGGCAGTTGACGATGAAGTCGGTGACGACGATCATGCCCTGGCTGAAGCCGCCGAGAATGTATTTGGTCCCGAGCGGAAACGGCACCTTGTTGTCCATGGCGGGCTGCCCGAACAGGCGGGCCAGCTCGTTCTGGCCGCTGGCGTTGTCGAACGGGACCGCGGCGTTGTTGTAGCCGATCGGCTGGTGGTGGCACAGCCCTTCGGCCTCGAGCTTGGCCGCGGTGTCGGCGACCGGGCCGGCGAACATATTCGACAGGTGCCCTTCGACGGTGAAGAAGATCGGCAGCTGCGGCGCCGGTTCGTAGTAGCCGGCCAGGTGCGCGGTGTTCGCGTCGAACACGCCGGTGACCGGAAGATGCAGGCGGCGTTGCATTTCGCTGACCGCGGCCACCTCGTCGTTGCCGTAGTAGCCGTCGATCGGCGGCGCGTAGCTGTGATACATGCGGTCGAACCACTGTTGCCATGAGGTGATCTCGGGCCCATGGTCGCCGAGTTTGTATGGCAGCGGCATCAGGCACCGACTTTGCGCATGAGAGCGGCCAGCCCGGCGCGCAGCGTGCGGCGCAAGCCCTGCTTGTTGCGGCCGAGGTCGCCGTCCTCGCCCCAGACGTCGAAGCCGGGGCCGACCTGGTCGTAGATGTAGCGAACCTTGTCCAGCAGTTCGTGTTGTTCGTCGGGGTTGAGTGCTTGCATGAAGTCATCTCCTTCGTTGAGCAGTGACAGCAGCGCATCGCCTTGTGCGAGCGCTTGATTGAAGTACTCGATGCGTTTGTCGAGGCCGTTGTAGCCGCCGTTGATCGTGTAGGTGACCGCGCGCACGTCGGCGCGGTCGGCGTCGTCGTTGATCAGGTTGTGGCCGAGGTGCGGGGTGATCCAGTACCAGGCTGCGCCGATGCCCGCCCAGCGCACATCGGCGAGGCTGCGCGGGTCTTTGACGAACTGGTCGGGGTCGTCGATCAGTCCCCGCTCGTATGCCCACGCGCCGAACTTGGCGTAGTTGGACTGCCAGGTGATCTGAATCCAGGTGCGGCCCTTGTACCGCCAGCGGTCGGTGACCTCGTTGGGGTCGCCGTGATTCGCGCCGCTGTCGTATTCCTGGGTGGCGCGGAACTGATCGGACTCATGGCGGGTCTGGGCGATGAACATCGCGATCCGGTTGACGTTGGTGCAGTTCGCCAGAATCAGACCCTGCGACATGGTGTCGACGATCGACGCCGCCTTTGCGTGCGTGATTCCGGCTGCGGCCGCCAGAACCGGGATTCGGTTGTCGATCGGTGGCGGCGGGGGTGGTGGCGGTGCCGGGACTACGACGTCGGCGTAGGCGTAGCCCTTTGGCGGGATCAGGCTGGCGCACTGGTCGAAGCTGATCCAGTAGCCGAACGGCGCGAATCCGCTGTCGGCGATCCAGACCGCGCGTGCGCCGCCGTCGTCGTAGCCCATCGCCGCGACGTAGTGGTAGACGGTGCCGCCGCCGTAGCTCGGGCTCACCGAGCCTTTGACGCCTCGCGGGTAGTTGCTCGGCGGCGCAACCCAATTCATGACCACGCCGTAGCCCGCGTCGATGGACCGCGTCAGATCGGCCCACAGCTTGTCCTTCTGCGCCTGTGTGGGCGGGTCGTTTTCGATGTAGATGCTGGTGTAGCGGGCGTCGGGCAGGCGCTGGTCCAGCGCGAGTTCGATGAGGCCGACGTAGTCGGTGCCGTTGACCGTGGTGCCGATCTGCCGGATGAGATCGGCTTCGCTGACGTGGATGCCGCGCGAGTTCAGCACGACCTGGGTGGCGGCGGGGCCGCAGTCGTAGAACGTCTCCTGCGGAACGATGCTGTGGTCGTAGGGCAAGACGTGTTCAGTCACCTTGGCGGTCTTCCTTCGTTCGTCAGTAGCGGCGTGCGTTGTGCCACGGGCCCGCCGCCGGCAGCGGCACCTCGGCGACAGGGCGGCCGTATGTTGATGCGTGGATGACCATGCCGCCGCCGCTGTAGATCGCGGAGTGGGATGCCGTGGGGTAGAACGTCACGACGTCGCCCGGCTCGAGCTCGTCGCGTGCGACCGGCTGGCCCGCCGCGGCCTGCTGCTGGCTGGTCCGCGGAACCGCCACGCCGATCTGCGCGTACGACCACACGACCAGACCCGAGCAGTCGAAAGCGTCCGGCCCGGTCGCGCCCCACCGGTATGGCTTGCCGATTGCGCTGCGCGCAGCGTCGACCGCGCCGGGGTTGGCGGCCGCCGGCGGCGACGCCATGATGGTGCAGACCGCCGCGAGTATCGCGGCGGCGAATCGCCGGATCGGCATCGTGGCACTCCTTTCACCACGCGATTTCTGTTCTGCCATCGCATAATTCGATGGCCAGGAGGAACAGCGCGCACCCGATGATCGGGCCGATTAGCATCCCGGCCGCGAAGGCGGCGGCGCATCTGGTCATGTCACGGCAGCTGGTCCAGGCCCGGCTCGGACTGGGCGGTATAGTTCGGTTCCCCGGTTACGGCTGCCGCGTGGCGCAGCATGGCGCGGATTGCGCCGTCGGGTCCGCTGCGCACCTGCGCCGTGACGTCCTCTTGACCCTCGGCCTGGATTGTCCAGATGCCATCGACCCGTGTGGCGGTGACGAGCTCTGTGCCGTCGTCGCTGGACAGCAGCTTCATCAGGTCGGGGTTGAGGCCGATGATTCGTCCTTTCGTCTTGACGCTGAACACGTTTCGCTGCTCCTAGTTGATCTTCGTCTTCGGGGTGACGTCGATGCTCGCGCCTGTCCCGGAGACGTGGACGGTGCCGCCGTCGAACGGCTCTGAGCCGCCGTAGTCGCCGCCGCTGGACGCGCTGAACAGGCCACCCTCGGGGTAATCGCCTTCCGGCACAGGGATATTCACCTCTGCGCCGGTGCATACCCCGCTAGTGGCGGTGGGGCTGGAGAAGGCTTGCTTGCGGGTGTAGCCGCCGCCGCTGGCCTCGTTGTCGCCGGTGGTGCTGGCTGCGGTGAAGACGCCGACGTACGGGTAGTCGGTGGCCCACTTGACGGCAAGTGCGTTCTTCACCGCGGTTGGTACTGCGGCCATGATGGTGTTCCTTTCATTTAGGGGTTTACAGGGTGTGGTTCAGAGGGCAGCCGAGTATGGCTGTCCCGCAAAGGGTTTAGTTAGCTATTGCGGATGGGGGCGTACGGTCAAACCCATTCCAGGAGGGTGTAGCCGTCGCCGCCCGATCCTGGTGTGCCGGTGGTGTTCCCGCCGCCGGTGCCGCCGCCGCCGGCGCCGCAGTCACCGCCATCGCCGCCGTCGCCTCCCTGCGCGGCACCGCTACCGCCGCCACCGCCGCCGCCGCCGCCGCTATGACCAGCGCCGCCGTCGCCGCCTGGGCCACCGTCACCGCCGTTCGCGACGCCTCCAAACCCGCCGCCGGTATGGCCGGTGCCGCCGTCGCCGCCTGCGAACGAGCCGCCCAAAGAGTTACGCTCGCCGCCGCCACCACCACCCGGGGCGCCCCCGGTGTGGTTGTCTGGGGCTGCTTCACCGGCTTGGCTGGGGCCGCCGCCGTTGCCGCCGCGTGTGCCGTTCGCGGTTTGAATGTCGGTGAAGCCGCTGACTGTTGCGACGCCGCCGGCGCCGAAGGCTCCGGTAAGCGATGAGGTGGCGTTGCCGCCGGGCCCTCCGCCGCCGGCGGTGATTGTTTTGCCGCCAGATGAGAAGATCGATGCTCCGCCGCCAGTGTGCGGTCCGCCGCCGAGACCGCGCGTGAGCGTGTAGGTGTCGCCGAGCGCGGACCGCGGGATGAACGACCGGAGTACCGCGGCGGCGCCGCCGCCACCACCGCCGCCGCGCCGGTCGCCGAAGATCCCTGAGTCCGCGAAGCCGCCGCCCCCGCCCCCGCCAATCATGGTCACCCACACCCCGGAAGACCCGGCAGGCACGGGTTCGTCTGCCTTGTCTTCGTCTTCGACGTTGAAGGGCTGGAATATGATGCCGTCGTGGCCGACGCCGGCCATGCTCAGCGACGCGGTGAGGCTCATGTCGAAGCTCGCCGTCGACACCCCGCCGCGGCCTTCCGCCGTCATTCCCATCGATGGTGTGGCGGCCAGGGTGAACGAGGCCACCGACCTGCCACTGCCGGACATCGACAGCTCGGGCGTGACGGCGAGCTCGAACCCGGCCACCGATGTGCCCGCGGCCGACATCGCCAGTTCAGGCGTCACCGACAGTTCAAACGTGCGCGAGTAGCGTTCCACCGCCGCGAATTCCAACGACGGCGTCAGCTCGAGGCTGAAGCTGCGGACATAGTGCTCGCGTGCAGCCGTCGAAAGCTGCGGAGTCAGCGCCAGTTCAAACGAAGCAGGGATGGCGGCAGGCGTGCCCATGCCTAGCTGTGCGGTCAGCTCGAGCATGAACGAGCGGCTGTAATGCTCGACACCGCTCATCGAAAGCTCCGGTGTCGCCGACAGTTCAAACTCGCCTTTCGACCTGCCCTGTCCTGACATGCCGAGCTGCGGAGTCGCGGAAAGCTCAAAGGTGCGTGAGTAGTGCTCGGCGGCAGAGAATTCCAGCGACGCCGACAGTTCCAAAGCGAAGGTGCGCCGATACCGCGCCGCGCCGGACATGCCCAGCGACGTAGACACCTCGAGGCCGAACGATGCCTTTGACGTGCCCTCGGCCACCATGCCAAGGCTCGCGGTGGCCGCGAGTTCGAACGACGCCTTCGATCTGCCGGTGCCGGCCATTTCCAGGCCGGCGGTGAGCTCCAAGGTCAGCCCTGTGATGAGTTTGGATCTCATTCCCAGGCTGGCCGTGGCTTCCAGGGTGAACGTGGCGTGCTTTTCAACCCACCAGCCGGTTACAGGTGGTGGCGGGCTCGCGACCGGGGAAGGGTCGATGTCCCAACCCAACTGGCTGTAGTCGGGCATCGGGATCTGCACTGGCCGCGCATACGCCCGTTCAATCTGCGTGCGCAGCTGCTGATCCGCCTGCGGGAACGCCGCCAAACCGAGCATCGGCACCGGGTAGGTCGGCGACCACACGTACTTCACGCCTGAGACGGGGTCGGTGTACCAGACGTTCGTCGGGTCGTCCACGGTCACGTACAGGTACATGGTGTGGATGGCCGACATGCCGACCACGGCGTTCTCGATCGCCGGCCACTCCGATGCGACGACAAACTCGGCGGCGATGAACCGCATCGCGTTGGCTATCGCGTTGTTGTCGCCGACGATGTCACTGAGGCTGTCGATCGCGGCCTGGATCGAAGGTGCCGTCGGGAAGTCAGACCAGCCGTCGTATTGGCGCGCAAAGGAAGTCGTCTCGTACGGCACAGTGTCGGGCAGGCCTTCGGTGTCTGCCAGCAGATCGAAAACGCTGTGCCCGTAGATGAATCCGCCGTACTTGCGGGCACTGTCGGCGAGTTGCAATATCTTCAGCCGGTTCGCCGGGACCGGCTCAGAGATGCCGTAGCGGCGCATCCAGTTATTGATGACCTGGTTGCCTTCGGAGTAGCCCAGCAACTGCACGTCGTCGCTGGTGTTGTCGATGACGTCGTGGACCTTGTCGTCCAGAAGGTCCGCGCCGTTGACGATGTTCTGCTTACCGACGGTGTTGACGTAGGGCAGCGTGTATAGGGTGTCTCCCGGCTGAAGGATCGTTCCCTTGAGCAGCTGGGCGCCCGGAAGGGAGCCGTTGACGAACGGGGTGACGTCGGCTCCCATGGGGTTGAGCAGGATGACGGTTCGGCTCACGACTGCCGTTCCACCACCCAGGCCTGGCCGCGTGCACCGGCCCAGCCGAACTGGAACGGTTGACCGCCGGGCCCGCTGCCGCCGGGCGGATTGCCGGGGCCGGGCACCAGCATCGCCGCGCCGCCCCGATAAGTTACGTCGTTATAGCTGAAGTTGCCGGGCGACTGTCCGAATGTGGTGAGGTTGTCTCCGTTGCCGAGGCCGCCGCCGTTGCCGCCGGCGCAGCTGAGGGTTCGTGTGACGCCGCTGGCGTCTTTCCACTGGAATTTGGTCGGCTGGCCGTCTGAGCCGTCGGAGAAATAGGGGCCGCCGGCGCCCCCGTCACCGACAGTGATGGTGAGTTCTAGGCCGCTTTCGGGGAAGCTGAATTGGCCTGTGCCGCCGCGGACGAGGGTGACTGCGTTCCATTCTCCTGGCGAGCCACCGCGGCCTACCACGGCGCCGGTCTCGCCTTGGCCGCCGCCGCCACCGCCGACTCCGATCAAATCGACTTTAGTAACCCAGTCGTCGGTGTAGTTTTTGGTGACCGTTCCGATGATGGTGAACACTTCAGTGCGATCGGGGAACGACGGCGGCGGCGGGGAAGACGTCTCCAAACCCACATACGGAATGAGAACGTTTTGGAACGTCAGATCAGAAAACGGAACCGTCGATCCCGAAGATGAGCTGCTAGCGGCTAGGGCCGGTAGTTTGGCGTTCGGATGCACAGGTGTCGCGTTCGTTAAATTCGACTGCCCCGCAAAAGTCGCCCCGCTGCCCGATGTCCCTGACACCGTGAACATCACCGCCAACACGTCACCGGGTTGTACGCTGGTCGCGTCCGCATCCACAAACAACCACTTCGGCGTTGTGGTCAGCTGCGAACCAACGTCCTCGCTTGTGATACGGATCAATTCCTGATTGTCGAAATCCACCCGGTAGAGTCCGACGACCAGCTGTGACAACGATCCGCTCTTACCTGCAACGAAAGCGACCGTGTTCTTCACAGATTCTTGCTGGCAGCGAACGAATGTGACGATCCCCCCCTCCCCAGCAGAAAGCTGCATGGATGTGGCACCAAGGCCAGTCGGGAACGGGATATTCGACTCGGTCGTGTCATCCAACCCATACACCAACGGCTTGTTGTTCTGAAAGTTCAGCGTGTTGGTGTTGGCGACCGACATCGAGTGCGCGTCGCTGGAAATCGAGAACCACGAACTCTGGCCGACGCTGATGATCTGCGCCAGCCACGCCCACTGCCCGGCATTCTCAATATCTCCCGACAACGCCGCGCCGAGCTGGGTCCACGAATCCGACAGGCCGTCGATCTGGCTCGGATACGTCAGGCCGTTTTCGATGTTGATGCCGAGCAGCCCCGAGAAGATCTGCGCCAGAGTGACAATCTGTTCGGACGCAACATTCTGGGCCTGCTGCTGATACGTCGACCACGCCGACTCGAGCTGCGACAGCTTCGTGGCCCAACTCAGGGTCGCGTCAGTGAGGGTGGTGCGCCACGAATCGGCCAATGTCTGGAACGCCTGCGCGCCCGCCTGTTGGGCCTCCTGCAAGTCGTTCAAGCCGGACTGCAGACTCGTCAGCCCGGTCGGGCCCGACGACTCGTCGGGAAACAGTCCAGGGAAGACGCTGTTGAGGATCTTCTGCACCGTGACGGTGCCGGTCGCCTCGATGCCGGCGACTTTATTGATGAAGGTGTTCCACGCCGACTGGAAATCCGCGGCCGCGGTGGTCCACGGCAGAGTTCCGTTGATCAATCCGGTGAAGATCGTCCAGCAGGCTTGCGCGAACGTCGACCACGCGTTGACCCGCTCCTGGAAGCTCGAGACCAAATCGGTTAGCCCGGTTGGGCTGTCGCTGCCCGCCGGGAAAAGGCCCGGGATGAGCGCGTTCAGGATCTTCTGGAACGTGACCGTGCCGTCGGCTTGGATGCCGGCGATCTTCTCCGCGAACGTATTCCAGGCCGCCTGGCCGTCCGCGAGAGCCTGCGCGAAGGTCTTGGTGCCGGTTATCAGGCCATTGAGCGCTTCCCAGCCGGACTGAAGGAACTCCTGCCACGCCTGCTGCGCCTCGACCGAATCCTGCTGTAGCGCAGCAAAGCCCGACTTCAGTGCCGCAATCAGGCCGCCCGAGATCGTCGGTACCGCATGATCCCACCAAACGGTGCCGGCGGTCGCCTCTTTGTCGACCACCAGCCGAACGACAGCCCTGTTGGCCGTACTGTCATCGGGCATCTCATAACTACCCTGCAACACATCGGCTTTCGCGCCCGTGGGGGCGCCGACCCAGTCAGACCCATCGCCGGTAGCGGCACCCATCGCCATGCCGGGAACAGGGACGGTGCCGACCTTGGTAAGAGTGCCTTGCGAATCCGCTTTGAACAGAATCAGATCCACGCGGATCGGCGTGCCGGTGCACACCAAGCCCGAAGTCAGAACCGGAATGCTGAGACCGAGGGTCTGGCCTTTCGAGATCGGGATGGGGTTCGACTTCAGCGCGCGTAATGTGCCGTCCGCGATCGCCTTCGCCGAGCCGGGCGTAGGAGCGTCGTCTGCATCGGGGTCGACGTAGTAGACCGTCGAATCCCACGACCAGCCGTCGCCAGGTGCGAACGAGATCGCGCCGCGGAAGTCTGGGTTCCACAACGGGTTCTGCTCGGTGTCTGAAATCGACGTCGAGGGCACCTGCAACGACACACCCGGTGGAAGCAGGCCCCACAGGTTCGCCGCGTTGAGCGGAGACTGCGGCGTCAGCCACGCTTCGAGTGGCTTCAGGATGTTGTCGACGACCCACTGCCAAGGATCCTCGGTCGGCGGCGGGCTGGTGAAGTCGATGCCCCCGAACAGCCCACCGAGTAAATCGGCCTTCTGGTTCGCCTGCTGCTGACCCTGAAAGGCGGCCGACGCCTGCTCAATCAGGTCATGCCCCCACTCGGCGATGAAGTCCAGCGGCTTCCAGCCCGCGATCTCAATGCCGCCGAACGCGATCGCGATCTGGCCGACGAACGCAGTCATGAAGAACTGCATCGTGGCCTGCAGCTGCTGCTGCGTGAGCGGCGGCGTCAGAGACCCACCGGTCTGGGCCGGCGGCTGATGGATCGACGGCAGGTTGGGAACCTGCGTCGCCCAGTCCGGCGCGTCTTCCGGGTCGGGTAGTTCTTGGGTCACGGCACTGCGATGGCTTTCATGCTGAATCGGGTCGTGGCCACGCTGGTGCTGTAGGTGTCAGCGCCCGCCTGCTTCTCGGTGCGCAGGAAGATCGTCGCCGCGGCACCGGCCGCGATCCGGTTGGTTCCGTCAGCTGCGCCGGCGTCGGGTCCGGACACCAGGATCAGCCTGTCCTGCGCGCCCGCAATGCCGTAGCAGCGGCCGATCACCGGCCCGTTGTCGGCGTTGAGCCGCGCGACCAAGTCGACCCGCACGTCCGGTCCCGACCCGGCGACGATGGTCATTGCTTCGATGTCGGGACGCCAGTCGAACGGGTAGGTGTTCGCCTGCACCGTGATAGTGCCCAGTGTGAAGCCTGCCGTCGTGCCGGCCGGGGCGGCGTTGAGGCTTGCCGGCCAGTGCATTCCGCCGACCTTCTGCGGGACGTATTCGAAGCCGGTGAGGTCTGCTTTGACCGCGAGGATGCGCCCGGCCAGTGGCGTGCCGTAGGCGTCCACGTCGAGCGTGCTGGTGCCGTCCTGGCCGGGCTGCCCCTTATGCATATAGACGTCTGCGTGGTAGACCGGCCCGGCGTCGTCGGTGGCCGGTGTGACTAGCGTGAAGCTGATCGAATCGGGTGTGGGGTCGTTCCACTCGAGTGGATGCAGCGTCGGGGCGTCGAACGTCGGCGGCAGGCCCGGGTCGCCCTTGACTAGCGGACCAACGTTCGCCACACCGCCCTGCGGGGTTGCGACCAGAACCAACACCTGGGCATCCGGCTCGGATTCCTTGGCCACGAGCATCGGGATCTGCCAATAGTTTTGGCCGCCGATGGTCACGGTGGGCCACGGTTCAACAGCCATGTCTCTCCTAAGAATTCGGGGCCAGCGTCAACACGTTGAACGCCTCTTGTAGCCCGCTGATGAAGCGCTGGTGCTTGGCGATCGGCGCTTCCTCGGCTTTGCCGTCGCCGACCTGGACGAGCACGTTGCGCTCGTCGCGGGTGAAGCGCCACATGATGTTTTCGATGTAGTCGGTGAAGAGCCGCTTGCGGCCCATGTAGACGATTGAGAACAGCGCGCCGCGGAAGATGTCCTTGCCGAGCTTGTATTGCTCGCCGTTGCGGAACACCGCCTTGGCTGAGGTGTATCCTCTTGTGTCCCAAAGCTTTGCGATGAACGAGAACAACGCCTCGATGTTGTACGGCGACGCGTTGGTCGCGGTCATCGTCTCGATCGCCGGATGGTAGGGGCCGACTTCGCTGCGGCGCGTGTAGTGCTCGATTGTCTGGAAAGCGAAGAACGCGTCGTTCAGGAACCCGTCGAGGATGTTCGACGGCACTCCGGTGAATCCGACGATGATCATGGCCGAGTCGATCAGCCACGACATGGTGGCGTTGATGAGGTCGTTCAGCCACTTTGGGCTCTTGCCGCCCAGGGTCAGCTGCCAGCCCTTGGGCGTGTGGTCGACGATCTCACAGGAGATCAGCGAACTCTTGTCGCCCGGCTCCGGCGCAATGATGATCGTCCACGGCGGCACGAAATCGACACCGAGCGCCGGCGCGATGTGCATGCCGGTGAAGTTCGTCGGCACATACTCGCCGCGCGGGTTGAGCAGCGGGTCAAGCGCCTTGCCGACCAGCGAGCCCTCGAGGTCGACGACAGTGCGGATCACGCTGTCGAGCACCGTCTTTGTCGGGCCTTCGATTTGGGAGCGGTCCTTGACCGTCACAACGTAGGTAGGCTGATCCAGGTTGGCCCACGGGTCTGGCTGCGCATCGCCGGGCAGCCAAAGATCCACCCGAACGTCGACGCCGTACGGCTTCGTGATCTCTTTGATAACCTCGCCGCACGACTGCATTCGCACCGTCTTGGCCACCAACGGGGATGTGTCGAGGAATGGGTTGGTGCGCACCACATAGACGGGCGTCTTGAGCATTTCGAAGATGTTGCCGTTGGACTGCAACAGGGTTCCGAACCATGTGCGCATGTCCAGGTTCAGCGACAATGCGTTGTCCAGGAACTCCATGATTCCCGACTGCACGCGCAGCGCGCACTCGGCGATCATGTTCTCGATCACCGTGACCAGCGGGCCGATGAAGACCGCGTGCGAAATCGGCTGGATCTGCAGCGGCAGGAACCACAGCGGGTAGATGATCAGGTAGTTCAGGATGTCCCAGATGCCAAGGCAATTCGACGTCGACGTCCAGGCGGTGTTTTCGTACTTGTATTCATGGGTGTCGACATAGTAGGCGTACCGCAGGCCGGCGGTCTCCAGAGTGATGCCGACCAGTGTCTTGCGGCATTCCATCAGTGCGTCGATGAAGCGCGATTCCCCGGTCTGTGTGATTTTCGCCGACGGCAGATCGTTGCGAGGGTCGGTGCCTGACCCTTCCATGATGTCTCCGCTGATGCCGCCCTGTGCCCGCCACAGGTTGTCGTAAAGCGTGAAGACCCACTCGGTTTCGACGTCGTCTTTGATTTCGGCGAGCCGTTCGGCGGCTGGGCCGATGCGCGCCGGATCGCCCGACTGGACGTCTGCGTTCCAGCGGGCCAGCTCAGTGCTGGTCACTGCGGATATCTCCGCAGCGGTGTGCCGGTCACGACGATCTTCGACGACGCGTTGCCGTCGTCGATGGCAACCTTGACCTTGTACGGCTTGGCCGGGCTACCGGGCGGCTTCGGTGGTATGGGGTTGGAGAACCGGCCGTCCAGCAGCGAGTACGGGTTACCCTGCGGCGGCGCGATGCCCCACTGGGACTCGATCGCCTGATACAGCGGCGGCACGTTGTTGCCGGTCGCGAAGCTGAAGAAGTCCTTGAGCGCCTGTTGAAACCAGTTGAGTTCCTGCGGCGTCGGCGGCACGGACGTCAGGTCGACAACGCCGTACTTGCGCGGGTCGGTGCGGATCTGCATCACCTGGTTGGGCAGCAGCGGCCCAAACTTCACCATGTCTGTCGATCCGGGACCGTTGCCGAAGAAGAACGTGCCGGGCCCGAAGCAGGTGAAGTTGTCCCACATCGGCTGGTCGCCGACGTTGAGCCGCTCGACGAATCCGGACTGCGAAACCGTTGAGTTGTCGCCAGCCGAGATCTCAGTGACGTTCGCCGGCGTGGTCTGCGTGATCAGCGATGCTCCTGCGCGGACGCCGAATCCGACGCCGCGCCAGTTCGCGCCGAGGGCCGAACCTTCACCGGATTCCTGGTGTTGGAGCGCGGGGAATCCGTTGCGCAGGATGGTGAACCGCCGCGGATTGTCTTCCTCGCCGCAGATCAGCGTGAACTTGTCGTTCCACATCGGCGGCCACAGATTGATCCATTGCGCCATGACGGTCTCGACGAAGTTGTTGAACCGCGACAGCTGGTAGACGAGTCCTCCGATGCGGGCGCGGATACCGTCGCCGTTCCAGGTGCCATCGGGGTTGCGGCCCATCCTGCCCCAGATGTCGTTGTAGGCGGTGTCGCCCAGTGTGAGCTCTTGGAGCGATCCCAACGTGATGGTGATGACCTGGTTGTCGGTGGCGGTGCTGAAGTCCTTGTACGGGCCGTTGACGACCTCGCGCCCGTCGGGAAGGATCGGATTCTCGGGATCGTCAAACCATTTCGCTTCGCCGCCGACGGCGCGGAAAAAGCCGCCGCCTTCGCCGCTGTAGCGCTGGGGCCAGTTGGGGCCGAGGTCGGGCGCGACATAGTCGAAGCTGTCGACCATGTCTTCGTAGGCGAACGCGAAGGCGTCGGTGTGGGGATACGATCGCCAGAACGCATCGTCGGCCCGCAACGCCAGCGTCAGCTCCTGTTCGCGCAGCTGGGCTCCGTAGAACTTGTTCGGCGGTGCTTTCAGCCATCGCACTGGCGCCCACCAGCGCCCCAATTCCTGCGTGAACCACGACAATTCGGATTTTTGCTTGGCATCCAGGGATGCGATGAGGTCGCGAACCACTCTGCGGGTGTATTTCGGTGACCGGCCGCGGGCGATGACGGTCATCTCGACTTCCATCGGGTCGTAGAGCGCGTCGACGAATGTCACTCCGTCCTGGGTGGCGGTCTTCTGGTCAATGGTTTTCCACGGCGGAATCAGCCCTTTGAGTCCGTCTCGCTTGATCTGCACCGATTCGGGCATGGTGCGATCGGGGATTGAGCGGCCGCCCATCAGGTGGAAGACGGCTGAATCGTCGTAGGCGCGCAGCTCCACCATCGGGTGGTTGCCTTTGAGGATGTGGTAGGCGCCGTGTGGGGTGACAGGCCCGGACGGGTAGTGAACTGTTGGGCTCATCGTCCTAACACCGGGGATTGATTCGCTTGGGCGGCGTGCCAGTTGAGCTCCTTGCCGATCTCGTCGGGGGTCTGTTTGCCGGCGTTGAAGGTGTCGATCTTGACCAGCGCCTCGGGTCCAGCCCGCTTGCCGCCCTGCTCGCCTTGCGGCTGGGGCTGTTTCGGCGCGGGCATGGAAATCCGGTTCGGCAGCGCGGGACGCGCCCCGGCGAATCCGGCCGCCAGCCGGCCGAACCATGAGTTCGAGGTGTCGGCCAGTGGCGAGTCGTGCGGAAGGAATGTCTCGAGCAGCCCTGAGACGCCGATCCCGACGGCTTGGCCGGCGTAGCCGATTGCTCGGTTGATTTCCTGGATGCCGATTTGTGCTGCGATGCCCGCACCGGGGGCGAGCATGTTCAGGCTGCCTGCCGCGGTCATCGCCGCTGACATGGGCAGCCCATCCAACCCGCTGAAGCCGCTGCCGCCCGCGCCGACGCCGGGCGCCTGCCCGCCGATCACCGACGAACCCTGCGCGCCTGCGTATCCCGGTGCCGCGCCGGGCAGCCCAGCGCCGAACGCTTGGCCGCCGCCGCCCAGCGGGAGCGGACCACCAGCCATGAACCGGTTGAGCGCGTCCGGACCAACGCCCGGCGCGCCGACGGCGGCTGTTGGCGCGGGGGCGCCGACCGGTCCGCCGCGCGTGGGTGTGGGTGGGATGACAGCACCTATCGGACCGGGCGTTGGCACGAGACCGAGACCGGCCCCAACCGGCCCCATCGGCGCGCCCATCCCGCCGCCCAGGGGTGCCGGGCCCATCGCTGACGGAGTGGGAATCATGGCGCCGCCGAAGCCTGCGCTCGAGGCGATCAGGCCGACCAGGCCACTGCCTGTGCGCTGCGGGCCGCCCGCGGCCGCCGACACCGCCGACAACGCGCCGAGCGCGGGTGCGAACGCGAGATTCGCCAGGAACTTCGTCAGGTTTTCGGCTAGCCCCGGCAGCCCCTTGCTCAGCCCGAAGTCCTGGTCGAGCTGCGCACCGATCTGCCCCATGCCGCTGGCGAAGCTGTTGGCCGCGGAGGTCTGCTTCTTGAGCGTGCCTTGTTGCGCCTCAGCGAGCTTCATTTGCGCCGACTGCAGCGCGCGCTCATCCTCGGCGACTTGGTTCTTCGCGGTCAGCAGTTCGCGCTGCGACGCGTTGCCCTTCGCTTCGAGTTCGCGCAGGCGCAGGCGGTCTTGCTCGAGGTTGTGCTTGGCGCGCAACACCTGGCTCTGCGCGTCAAACACCTGCTGCGGGTCCACCTGGTAGTAGCCGCCGCCGGAACTGAATCCGGCCATCGCGGGCGCGGGAGGGACGATTCCGGTGGCCGGTCCGGGGCGCACATTGACATGGACGTGATCCATGTGGTTCTCAGTCGGCGAGCCGCGGTCCGCCATCGGGATCACTTGGCCATTGGGGTTGTGCTGAGCTTGTTGCCAGAGCGTGTAATTGACGCCGAGCGCTGCGGCGTTGGCCAGAATCCACTGGTTGATGGCATCGCCGAGGGCTTTATTGCCGCCGACCATGATGTCCAGCGCGCGCCCGGCGCCGTGCTCGCCGGGGAAGCCTGGGTCGGGCCGGAAGCCGCCGATCGACTGAACCTGCGGGAACATCGCGGTGATGATGCGGTTCAGCTGTTCGGCGTTGGGCTGCAGGCCATATGGGCTCGCCAGACCCTCAGGGAGCGAGTTCGCTGAGAACGAGGCGCCAGGAACTTGCCACAACTTCGGGTCGAAATACGGTGGCGGCGCGGAAGACGAACCGCTAGCCGGTGGCGGCGGCGGAACCGGGTAGCCGCCCGATGGGACGAGCGGCAACCCGGCCGACGGAAGAAGACTCGGCATGCCGCCAGGCGCCCACGGCGCCCACGGGCCAGAGCCACCGGGAAGACTTGACGGCAGGTCGATGTCGACCGGCGGCCCTTGATCTGGCGTGCCCAACGAAAAGTGCGGGATGTCAGGGATTTTGGGGATGTTCGGGATGTCGGGCAGCGGCAGCTTGTTGTAAAGGTCGATCGCCATGCGCAGCGGCGTCAGGAATCCGATATCGAGCGCATTCTTGACGACGTTCGCGATCGTGACCGCGACGTTGCCGACGCCTTCGATCGCCTTGGACAGAAGACCGACCTGCGTTTTGACTGCTTCGATCATGTCCGACCACATGCGGAACTGCGGCCCCATTGCCCCAGCCGCCGAGGCGATGACGGGCATGATGTCTCTGACTTCGCCCAGCAGCGTGACGATGTCGGGCAACACGTCTCGGCCGACCGGCGCGAGCTGCATGAACGCCTGCAGCAGCATCCAGGCGCCTTGGCCCAGCTGCTTGAGTGTGTCCAGGCCTTCGCTGAGCCAGCGTTGCAGATCGCCGGATTGCTGTGCGCGAGTGATGAAGTCGCCGAACGAACGCGCGGCGTCCGACGCAGCCCGCGCCAGATCCGGCAGGAATCCTGAACCGACCTGCATGATCTCGGCTAGCGCCTTCGTCAGCGGAGCGGCCGCCGGCGCCAACTGCTGGAACGCCGTGACGACGTTGCTTATGAAAGACTGCAGCGCCGCTTGCGTCTCGGGTGTCATCAGCTGGTTGGCGACGCCCGTGAACATCTGGTTGAACGCCCCGGCGATTCCGGTCGTCAACTGTTGCACAGCGGGCAGGAACGTGTTGGTCAACTGGTTGAGCTGCTGGGGCACACCGGCGAACAGCGAGTCCTGCGTAGCGTTCTTCAGCTGGTCGAACGCCGGCATCATCGCCTGAATCGCCAGCGCGGCCTGCTGCGCGTTCGGTGACAGCGATTGCAGGTCTTCGGCGAACTTCTTCGGGTCGCGAATGTCCTTGATCGCGTCGGCGAACCCGCTCGTTGCCAGCTTCAGGGTGCCGAACGCTGCTGCGGCCGCTCCCCCCGCAGCCGGAATCAGCCACAGCGATTGGGCCGCGGACGCAGCCACCCCGGCCAGATCGACCAGCACCGCGCCGAGGCCGACGATTGCCACCGGAGTGCCGATCCTGCCCACCGCCCCGAGTGCGGTGCCGAGTTGGGAAAAGCTCGATATGGCTGTGCGGCCTCCCTGGGAGGCGTCCGGCAGACCGTTGAGGAGGCGGTGGTACTCGTTTGTCAGGTCGCGCACCGCCGAGCGCTCAGAGCGCAGCGTCCGGTTTCGGTTCTCAACCGCCGAGACCAGGGCGGTGGTGGTTCGCGAATGGCGTTCGCGAACACGGTCCAGATCGCGCTCGGCGTCGATGATCTGCTTGGAGGTCGCCGAGGCGTCCTTGCGGACGTTCGCTAAACGCTTCTCGGCGTCGGCGACCGCCTTCGCCGATGCTTCGTGGCGCTCACGCGACTCAGTCACCTTGCGTTCTGCCACGACCACGCGACTGGCGGCGTTGACCGCCTTGTCCATCGCGCGTTCGTATTTCGGCATCGACTTCGCGACGCCGCCGGCGAATTGATCTCCCCAAGCCTGACCGGCGGCCTGGCCCTCCCGGCGAAGGTCGCGCTGGAGGTCGGATGCTGCGGAACGAACCGAACGGTCATCGAACCGTGTTACGACGTCAAGATGGACTGCCACGGTTCACCACCTTTCGGTTCGTCGTCATGTCCAGCCGAATTGCGTTGCAAGGTCGTCGATGCCCTCTTCCATGAACTTCTGCGCCTGCTCGAGCTCGCGGTAATACGCCACACGAGCCTTGGGTGACAGGAAAGTCTGCGCTTCCTTCTTGCCGTAGCGGCCGGCCACATCAAGCGCGATCTCTTCGTGGATCTTGGCGACGATCTCGACCCATTCGGGCCAGTCGCCTTCACGGCCGGCCATCGCCATCTTGGTCGCGCTGGTGTCAGGCAGGTTCTCCAGCAGGGCGAGTAGCTTCCTGCTGGACAACAGCATTCGGCCCCGGTTGTCGCGGGCGTTCTGATGCCAGTCGGCGATCTCGATCCCGCGAAACGCGAGATCGGCCTCAATCTGTGTTGGGTACCTTTTCCACAGATACACCGCCGCCAGCACTTTTCGAGTCGGCGGCCTGGCGCTCCCGCATTTCATCGGCGGCCCGCCTCAACGCCAGCGCCAGATCGTTCGATCGGCCGCCCGCGGCTTTGAATTCCTCGTAGCGGTCGCCGAAGTAGATTTTCGCCAACCGGATGTTGTAGCCCGGGCGCATCCGCACGCCGCCCTTCTGGTACGGGCTGATGAAGTCTCCCCGCTCGATGTGCTTGGGAATGACCGTCACGCTTCCGTCAGGGTGCGTAGTTGTCGTTTCGGGCACTTCGACGTCCGGCCAGCGGTCACACTGGTTGGCCTCGTACTGCAATTCGTCGAACGCCTCTTGCTGCTCGTCGTCGAGTTGCGTGGGGTGCGGCACCTCGAAGACCTTGCCGCTCTTGGTGCGGATGCGTATCGGCTTGACGAAGCTGTCGTACTCGTCGGCCTGCTCGGCGGCCTGCGCCAGCTTATTGGGGCTGGGGGCTTGGGGTACTGGGCCGCCGATTTCGGGCACAGGGTGTTCAGACATGGGCCGTTTCCTTTCGGGCTGTTGGTGTTTGGGCTGTTACAGGATTTGGTGCTCACCGGGGCGGGCGAACAGCCCGAACTCCCGCCCCGGTGAGGGACTACTACGCCGGCTGGACAGAGAAGGTGCCGCCGGTCAATCCGGCACCCGAGCCAGTTAGCGCGCCGCCAGGCGTGGTCACCGTGTACGGGCCGCCCGAGTTGCCGGTGACGGTCCAGTCCGAAGACTTGTAGCCGTCGTCGAGCGCCACTAGGGCTGACTTCACCGCCGTGGCCGTCGCGTTGTAGGCGATACCGTCGGTGGTGTTGCCACCGAACGTCAGCGTGAAGGTGCCGGCGGTCGGAGAGCCGAGCGTGACCGTGAACGTCGACGGGGTGTCATCTTCGAACAGGGTGCCGCCGAACCACTCGTACTTGATGACCGGCACGTATTCGCCGTCCTGCATCGCCATGAAGATGCCGTCGGGCACCGGCTTGAACGTCAGCTCAGCCGACTCGGCGTCCTTCTTCGCCATCTTCGCTTCGCCGATGTCGACCAGCTTCACGCACGAGTAGCCCTTGACGGTCTGGAAGATCTTGCCGCCCTTGCGGAACTCGCGCAGCAGCAGAACCTGGCGGTCGATCTGGTCGGCCTCAATCAGCTGAGCAAATCCGGTGTTCCCGGCGCCGGGGATCTCGGCGAGCAGGTTGCCGCTGGAGTCCGACAGCGGAAGGTTGTTGCGCAGCCGCCGCAGGAACGGCTTGGCCGTCTCAGCTCCCATGATCGAGAACGGCTCGTCTTGCTTGGTCATGATCGTGTCGAACGGCCAGTTCGACTGCTCGATCATGTAGTCGTCGACGTCGATCGACGGCTTGGTGGTCGGCCCGTCGTCCTCATGGAAGGCGCCGAACAGGTGGAATCCCTCGTTCTGCTCGGGATTCGGAACCCATACGCCGTTGACTCGCTTGTGCGCGAACAGATCCCCCCTCAGCTTGCCGTCCTGGGCGAACGGCGACCAACGCACGGTGCCGTTGGGGTTGTGTGGGGAGATGTCGGTGTCCGCGCCGCGGGCATCCCGGACCAAGGCCGCGATGAGGGTTCCGCGCTCGAGGAATCTGTTGTCGACATCGCTGAATCCGCCGGCCTTCCAGGTTGTGCCGGTCGCAGGTTGCGTCATGTTGACAGTCCCTTTCGGATGGTGATGAAACCGGAAGGCAATCCGGCAATCTGGAGTCGGGCTGTTCGACTCGGGCTGTTCCGAAACAGGGCTGTTTCAAAGCGGCGGCGCGTGGCCGCCGACGCGGCGGGTTAGGTCGCCGCGACGTAGGAGAGGCCCATTTGGTAGCGGGCCACGTATCGGATGATCAGGTCGTTGGTGTAGTCCATGCGCTGCGGCAGCAGCGTGGGCCTGACGTAGTCGGCGTTCGCGATTGAGCCGTCGGACATTTCGACGTCGACCGCATAGCGCGCGAGGTAGAGCATGCGCCGATGCACCTTGCGGTGCAGCCTGCTCGCACTCTGCGGGTCGTTGTCCATGATGTCGAGCTGAACGATCTCGTCGGCCATTCCGCAGTCGGGATATTCCGACCCGGTGATGCGCTGGACGAGCACGAACGGAAATCCATCGTTGACGTTGTGGTCGGTCGATGCCCGCACCAGCGGCTGAAGCCAGCAGGCCGTGAAATCTTCGAGGTCTGGGGCTTCCAGGTCGTAAAGCTCAACGGTCACCGCGACACTCCGTCCATCGTCCCGCCGAATTCGTGCGCTGCCTTCTCGAACGGCGCGAATGCCGGCGTCGGGGTGTCGGGCCCGAACGGCGACTTGGAGTCGGGATCGTCTGGGCCGGTGCCGAACTCGATGAGATGCATCTTCCAGTAGCGCGAGATCACGCGGCGCCAAGGCAACCCGTTGGCGCGGGTGCGTGGTTTCTCGACGTGAATCGAGGCTCTGGTTTTCCCGGTGTCCACGGGCGTGTGCGACTTCACGACCTCGCACACCCGATCGGCGAATTTGTCGGCTTCGATGCCCAGTTCGGCCTGGCGGCGCACCGCCGCGTAGATTTCAGCCTCGATTTCGGCCTGGCTGCTGACGTGGACCCGTTTGGCCATCAGCCGACCTGCCTCTTGCACATCACCGTGACGTGGTGGATCTCATCCGAGTTGTAGTCCGGCTTCGACTGGACCTGCCCATCGACCTCGTAGGTCTTGCCGTCAACGATCACCTCGTCGCCGCCGTCGGCGGCCAGCACCGCCGGGTGGGGCGGCGCGGTGCACTTCCACATCTCGGTCGTGGCTTGGATGTTCAGCCCGTTGAGCTCTTTGACCGTGAGTGGCCGGAATCGGCAGCCGGAAACGTCCGTTTCAACGCGGGTCTGTGGCTTGACGCCGAGATATCCCGGCTCGCCTGCGGCGGTGTACTTCACGAACGTGACCGTTTGGCCGCCGAAGGATTTCATGCGAACGCCAGTAGTCGGTATCGGTCCAGCAGCGTGTGGTTGAGCATGTCGAACAGGTCGTGGTTGGAGCTGATCGTGAGCACCCAGCGCATGACCACGTCGTCGACACGCTCTTCGACCGGTGGGCCGCTGTTGCCGATGACTTTGCCGACCTGCGATGCCATGCGGTCCACCAGCTCGAGCACCGCGGCCTGGAAGTCGGTGGCCTCATCGTAGCCGTGCTTCATCTTGGCGGTGATCGACCCGTAGTTGTGTGACCAGCGGCCGCAACGCTTTTGAACCAGACCTCGCGGCGACACCGCCAGATCATCGACGTTGAGCGCTGTGCCGTCCTCAGACAGTTCGGTCAACTCGACAAGCCGCATGGTCGGCAGCGACAACACGTGCCCGCCCGGGCCGTCCAGGGTCACCTCGTCGGTTATCACAGGGGTGACGTGCCAGCCGCAGAATCGGCGAGCGGCGTCGAGCGCGGCGTCGAGAATCCGTTCCGTTTCCGGATTGCCGGCAACCAGGCGGCCTTTGGTGTACTGCTCGACGTCGTCGACGGTCAGTTCACCGTTTTCGTTAGGCATCGCCCGCGGCGCTCGACTCGCTCGGCTCGTCCTTGGCCGGCCCAGGTTCGGCGCTTCTGCGTCGGCCGCGACCGGTGCTCACCGAACGCCGGCTGCCCGGCTCGGCGGCCGCGTCTTCGACGGACGCTCTGCGGGACGCCGCGACCTCGACAGGCTCGAACAGGTGCGGTCGCTGCTTCACGCAGGGGTGATCGGAGTCGTACAGCGTACCTGGGGTGACGACCCGCGGGACGCCGGCATCGGAGTATGAAAACGCTTGTGTGGCGCGGACAACCGCCATTTCGGATTCTCCTGAACCTGTAGTGGTTTCGGGTTTTGGTGTGCCCCGCCAGCCCCCCGCAAGGCGGTTGGGGGCTGGCGGGGCTCGGCGGGAACTACGCCCCAGTGGTCGCGATGTTCAGCACGCGGAACGCGCCCGCATAGGTGACGTCCGCGCCGACGCGGTAGTAGGCATACCAGCCGCGCTGGCCGGTCGGCCGTCGGTTCGACCCGAACAGGTGCGGGATGAACTCGACAGACATTCCGACACGGTCGGTGATCACGTAGTGCATGAAGTCACCGAACACCAGGACGAAGTTGTCCTCGGTCGCGTCGGGGTTGATCACCCCGTCCATCGCCTCGGCCTCGCCGATGTTGCGGCCGATCAACTGCTGCGGCCGGTCGTTGCCCAGCGTCGTCCACAGGCCGCCACCGCCGTACTGGTCGAACTGCCGGATCTGGTTGTAGATCAGGTTGTTCGCCAGCCAGCTCGCGCGCCGGCGGAATCGCGACGGCAGCTTGCCGTACACGTTGTAGACATCCGCCAAGGCGAATGTTTCCGGGCTTGTGGGCGCCACCTCGGCCGCCGTGCCGTCCAGGGCGGTGATGAGACCCTTGGGCTCGCCACTGCCGGTGCCGGTGATCAGCGCCTCGGCCTCGAGCTCCTCGCGCCCGAAGGCGAGCAGCCGACCGATCTCTTGGGTGACGTTGGCCTCGTCCTGCAACGCCTCGATCGAGATCGGCACGAACCCCTGCGCCTTGTGGTTGGGGATCGTCGGCTGCGCGAAGGTTGGCGCGTCGTCCGAAACCTCGGTCGCTTCACCGTCCCACGACCACTCGACCGCGCCGGCCGACACGCCGTGCCACACGTCGCCGGTGGCCACCACTTGCCTGGCGAAGAGGCGAATGTCGTTCTGCGAGCCGTCCGAGGTGATGATCACCGTCGGGTCGAGCTGGAACGGCACCAGGTAGCCGCCTGCGGCGTCGGTCAGCGACATGGCGCGCACCTCGTTGAGCGCGCGCGCTTCCTCGGGGGTGAGCATCGCGTTCTGCGGGTTGCGCGCCATCTTCGACCAGGCCCGCAAATAGACCGGGTTTGAGGTCAGCAGGGCGTGCTTGGCCAGCCGCGACTCCTTGTCATCGAACCGCTCGATGATCTCGGTGGCCGCCTGCCGGATGTTGTCGTTCGCGCCGGGCATCTTCTCGATCGCGGCCAGCGCGCGGGCCCGCAGTTCGGTTGCGACATCCTCGGGCTCGCGGCCGTAGGTGCGCACCTCCGACAGATCCCACGGGTTGCGGAACCGGCAGTCCTCGATGCTGTCGGGCTCGAGGATGGCGTCGCGGTCGTAGTCGGCACGCGATCCCTGCGAAGAACCGGCGTCGACCCGCAGCTTGCGCTTGCCGTTCGGGGCCGCCGACCGCACGGCCGCCAATTCGGCGGCGACCTCCAGGCGCTCGGCGTGCTCACGCAGCTGCTCGAACTCGCTGCGCAGCTCGTCGAACTCGGCGCGGTCCTCGGGGGTGATGGTTTCCTGTTCGCCGATTTCCTCCATGCGGGCATGGATTTCGTCCATCCGCTTGACGGACTGGCTGTGCGTCAAGGTCGGAGCTTTGCGCTCTTCCTGGGTAGTGGTGTCCTCGCTCATCACGAGAGTCCTTTCGACTTGCGGTGAATGATGTCGTCGCGCTGGTTGCGGAGGATCAGGTCGATGTCCCGCATTCCGCGCGGTTTCGACGGGCGCTCACCTACGCACTCAGTTGTGGATCGCTGCGCGTCGTCGGATTCAGCCGGGCGCTCACTTGCGGACGGGCGCTCACCTACGGGCGTTTCGCCGGTGGTTCGCTGCGCGTCGGCGGCTCGCTGCGCGTCTTCATCCATAGGCGCCGAGTCCACCAGGAACACGGCGCGGGCGAGCAGCTTGCGCTGCTCAGGGTCGTCGAGCCGACTCAGGTCGATCACCTGAGACCGCACGCCGACCGAAGTCTCTGAATAGGCCGGCCACACCACCGGCCCCATCTCGGGCACCTTCAGCTCCTTGAGCGTGCGCACCGGAAGCTGGTCGTCGGGGATGTCCTCGTACCAGGTGCGCTCCAGCTCGGCCATCAGCGTCTTGTCGTCGCGGATCGGCTTGCCGTCCGCGGTCTCCCACACCTCGCGGACCACCGAGAACCGAAACGACATGCCGTTGATCGCGCCGGCCGCGATCGCGTCGCGCACTGGCTGCATCAGCCAGTTGTCGAAGATCCTCCCGATGATGTGCGCGCCGCCCTCCGGTGCGAGCTCGGGGTGGGCTTCCTCGGCGATGGACCGCAGTTCGGCGATCGGGATTGAGCCGATCAGCGGATGGCGGCCGTGGTCGAACTGGATCCGCGGTGGCGTCTCCCGAAACGACCGCTTCATCGAGCCGGGCGCGATCTTCTCGCGGAACCGACCCTCCCAGCTGTCGATCACGGTTTCGCGGTTGAACACCGCGCCGTAGCCGTCGAGGGTCAGGCCGTCGTTGGGCTCCCCGTCGAGGTTGGAGCGCAGCACGAACGGCGCCTCGCGCCGCACCCCGGAAAGCGGTGGGCGCGGCTCGCGCCGAATGTCAGTTGACGACAGCGCCATTCGATAAACCTCCTTGTGGCTGGCCGTTGGTCGCGGCCCGCCCGTTGGCTGTGAAATCAGTGCCGGGCTGTTGCAACTGAACGGAGTAAAGCCCCGAATGCACCAGCAGGCGGAAGTCGTTGGCCTCGACGGCGGCGATGACCGAATCGGGCTCGTAGCCAGCGGTGATCAGCGAGTTGATAGTGGTCGCGCGGGTCTGCTGGATGCCCGCGGCGTCCTTTTCGTCTTCGCGCAGGAACGGCACGTTGTCGGCGTCATACCACAACCGCACATCCGGCCCCGGCGACGACAACACATGCTCGATGCAGCCGGAAAGGTTCTCCCACAGCGGGTGCGCGGTTCCGTCGGCCAGCCGCCGACGGGCCTGGCTGTAGTTGCTGTACGTGCTGGAATCCAAGCCCTTGGTCAGCCCGACGATCACCGGGGGCACGCCCGCCGCGGCGGCGATCCGCACTTCGCCGCCGGCGCGCACGTTGTCGAAGTCGATGTCCTTGAGGTTTGAGCCGACTGGCGTCGCGTCGGCACCCGGGTATAGGTGCAGCGTCTTGTACGCGTTGTCGGGGCCCGCGTGCTTGCCTTCCATCTCTTGGGCCCACTTTTTGACCGCGTCCTCAGACGCGCCCAGCGCGTGCTTGATGACCATGTTGACCGTGGCGCCGTTGTCGAAGAACTTGCGCTGGTGCCGCGTCATCGCCTGGTCGGCCTGGATCTCCCGCAGGATCGGCGTCAGCCATGACATGCCCCGGTAGTCGGCCAGCGGGTCAGGGATCGGCGCGAAGTGCACAACCTCATCCGGCAACAACCCGACCGGATCGGCACCAGCGTGGCGGCCGCCCTCGGTGTAGGCGTAACCGGCCTTGCGCCAGCCGACCTGTCCGCGGCCGCCCGGCAGTTGCCGCTCTTCGACGATGATGTCCACCCAGTCGGGGCGCATCCGCACGAACTCGCGAGTCGGGTCGGATGTTCCGATCTGCGGTAACGGCGTGTGAAGGGTCCAGTACGAGTTGCCGCACAGATCGGCGTCCTGGATCATCCGCGACAGCAGATCCTGCGTGGTGCCGCCGGCCCATGGCCGCTCCAGGATGCTCAGCTCGGCGGTACCGAAGGTGTCCGACGGCTTGCCGTCGCGTAGCCGCTGCCAGCGGAATCGCACGCTGGAGAACACCAGCTGCCGCACCAGCATGCAGGCGAACACCACGCCGTTGGCCTCATACGCCGCCGTGGCCAGGCCGACGAAATTGTTCGGCGCAAGCAGCGTCGCCTGGCCGCCGAGCGTCTGCTGAATCGGGTTCCCATAGCCGGAACCCAAAAACCCGTAGCTCAACCCGTTGTAGGCGAACTGGTTGAGCTGCATGACGTACTCTTCGAGCGTCATCCGCTCGGGTTCACGTGCGCCGCGAAGGCGGTCCAGAAACCTCACGGCCCGCGTCCTGTGTCACGCAGTAGCACCACGCCGAGCGCCACGGCGCCGACGCCGAGTAGCGTTCCGGCGACGACGAGAGCCCAGCCGACGCCGGCCAGGATCTCTACCCCGGCGACAATCAGGCCCATGGCCACCACGACCACCGCGACGGTGGCGGTGAACACGGCTTGAATCGCTGTCACGTGAAGAATCCCCAAACCTCGATCTCTTGCGGCTGGTGCTCGAGCAGCCCGTGCAGGGCCAGCGTCACCGCCACCAACTGCGTGATGTCGCTCGACTTGTCCTTGCGGTCCCACGCCCAGGCGTCGGACAGATCCCGCCTCTTGCCCGACGTCACGGCCAACTGCAACGACTGCGCGCCCTGATGGCGCAGCCGGCCCGGCTTACCGTCAGGGCCGATCGCCTTGTCAGTCGCCGCGTCGTAGAAGTTTCCGCAGGCTTTGGCCATATCCCCGGCGTTCGTGGTCACAACCTCGACGCCAAGCTCCTGGATCTTGGTGATCAACGACGCCGCCGCCGAGTGATCGTCGATCACCACCGCGCAGGGCTTCCAGCGGTCCACAAGCTCTTTGACCCGCCCCGGAATCCACGCCGTGCCCGGCAGTGACTCCGCGGTGCCGCCATGCACCGCGGGCACCACACCCACATGAATCAGGCGATCCTCGCGGTAGGCGGCCACACCGATCGCGCAGTTCGTGCGGTCCTTGTTGATGTAAACCCCGAACGCCACCGGATCCACCGGCGTCGAATTCGGGTCGGCCAGGCTCTTCCACAGCTCTTTGGAGATCGCCGGGTCTTCGTCGACCATGAGCTTGTCGTGCCAGCCCATGCGCTCGCGGCCGAACTCCGCCGGATCGAGCCCGTCCCGCTCGCCCTCGAGGTATTCCCAGGTGATCCGGCGTCCGGCCTGTGGATTCGCCATGATGATGTACTCGCGTTTGTCCATCGCACAGCCGGGATAGCCGACATGGTGCGGGCAGTCAGGGTCTTCACACGCGTCCTCGGGCGCGCAAAACTCCAGGTAGCCCAGGCGCTTGCGCTTCGCCGGGTCGTGTGAGCGGCCTCGCTCGACGATCTTGTGCAACACCTCGGAGTCCGCGTGACACGCAGACGACCCGTAGAACAGCTGCGGGTCCGGCACCGCCGACAACGTCGGCATCAGCGAACCCATGTGCGACTTACGCAGGGCGAACGCCTCGTCGAGAATCACCTTGTTCGCGGTCAGGCCACGCCCACCGCTGTACGTGCGCGCCTTGAACTTGATCCGCTGCCCATCTGGGCACGCCGGCGACGGCTTGAACGCGATCGCTTCCTTGCCAGGCCCGCGGAAAATTCCGTTCGACGGGCCATCAGCCAGCCGCTTGGCCAGCGGCCGGCAATTCTCGATCAGGTTGACCAGATCGTTGAACGTCTCCAGCGTCGGCGTCATGTCGTGCGCCGACATGGTGATCAGCCGCTGCTCGGTGATGTAGACCCACCCCAAGATCGCCTGCTTCGCCAGGCCCGTCTTGAGGTTCTGTCGCGGCGCGATCGCAGCGAACTCGAACGCCACCGAGCGGCCATTGGAGTCGATCCCGAACAGCGCATTCAGCGCCATCTCCTGCTCAGGATCAGGCGGGAAGCCCGCGAGGTCGCACAGGTCGGCCACCTCGGGCCCGTAAGTCTCGCTCCACTGCGGGAAGTTGGCGTAAGCCGGTTCAACCAGCGGCTCGACGCTTTGCGTCACGGCGCGCCTTCAGCTCGTCGATCGGGTCGTCAACCACATTCACCGTCTGCCGAATCTCGGCCAGAACACGCGACAACTCCTTGGAGATCGCCGCCAGGCCGCCCGCGGTCTGGAATCGGTACATCTCATCGGCCAGCCGCAACGCTTGCTGCCCGGCGACCGTATCCAGGCGGCCGAGCCGCTCGAGCTCGGCGCGGGTGGCCTCAACCAGATCACCGACCGGCTTCCGGTTCGTCATCGGCGCCACCACGGCGGGCGCATCCGCTGGCGCGGCCGCCGACGGATTGCGGGAATGCCGCTTACGGCACGTCGCACCGCAGAACCTCGCCTGCGGGCGTCTCGCCTCAAACGGCTTGCCGCAGACCGCGCACTGACGCTGCATTCCACCACCTCTGATCGAAAAGTTTGCTGGCCGACGGTGCGCAGACAGCGCCGTGACAGCGACGAATCACCAGGTCCGAGCGCTCGCGAGCCAGCAAACGACGTTTCCGCAGGTCACGTGACTTGCGCGCGTCACAGAATAGAAACCCGACTGGGGCGGCGGGGTCGGCATCGGGGGCCTCCCACGACGCCGACCTACCCCCCGGGGGGTATGCGCATGTTTGCTGGGCGTGCGGCGGGTTTGCTGGCGCGGGTGCCGGCGTGCCTGCGTGCGCGTACGTGCGTGCGTCTGACCTGCACCTATGCGTGTGTGCCCTACGTGTGTGCGTGTGTGCTGACGTGTGCGTGTGCGTGTGCGTGCCCACGTGTGCGTGTGGGTGTGGGTGTGTGCCCAGCCCACGTGTGCGGGCCGGCCTGTGTGAGGCCTGTGTGTGCGCCCTGGCCTGTGCGTGTGCGCCCTGGCGTGTGCGTGTGCCAGGCGTGTGCGTGTGCCGGTGCGTATCGCTACGTGTGCGTGTGCGTGCGTGCGGAGCGTGTGCCGTGCGGGCGCGTCACGTGCGTGTGGTTGGTGTGCGTTTCTGCGCGTGTGCCTGACCACTTGTGGTTAGTGCTGGCTGTCTGTGTGTCCAGCTGTGTCCACTTGCCTGGCCGTGTGGGTGTGGGTGTGTGGCTACCACGTATCGGCTCCACGTGTGCGGCCGGGTATGTGTCACCACTGGCGTGTGGTGTCAACACCGCCGGTTGCTGTCGTCGCCTGGCCACGGCCACGGCCAGCGGTCCCACGGTTGCCGCCTGCCGGGCACTCGCGGCCGACATGCTCGGGACCGCGGTACTTCGTGCGGTCGTTGTCGTCGTGGCCGAGATCCCACTTGGCGTCGGGTTTGATCGGCAGGCCGCATCGCCAGCATACGGCGCGGCCGGACCTGACCAGTGGCTCGAACTGCTTGCGGAGTCGTTGGTGGCGGTAGTCGTAGCCGCGCTGGTTAGTTGTGCCCTTCGATGGCATGGGTGTCCTTCGGCATGGGCATTTCGACGGTCATGCTCCAGCCTGTCGGATGGGTGCGAACGTCGGCGCGCAGCGGCTGGTTGGTGACGGCGGCTTCGGCCACGGCGATCATGAGTGCTTTCATCCACGGCTGCGGCTTGGCGCCGGGGCGGAAGTGGCCGAGCAGTTCTGCCGGCGGCTTCTGGGTCCAGATGCCGAGGTCACCGTCCATCAGCACGTCGCCGTCGACGACGATGTGCAGGTTGCTCATGATTCGACCGGGGTGTGCGGGCAGGCGACGCTCAGCTTGCCGATCGTCTCGATGAAGTGCGGCCCGCTGATGGTGGGCCTGTCGGTGTCGACGTTGATCCGGAACAGCGGCTGATGGCAGGCGGAGCAACACACCTGCGGCTGGCGGTGGCGCTCGAGGCCGGCGGCGGCGTCGGCGCGCAACTGGGTCAGCTCGGCGTTGTCGACGATCGTCTTGTTGCCGGATTCGATGACGTGGACGATCGCTTCGGCGACGAGCCTGGCGATGTCCGGACTTGGCAGCCCGGCGTCTTTGGCGAACTGCTCGGCCATCTCGCGCGGCATCGCCGAGGTCCGGAACATCGGCAGCGGCAGCACGATCGGGCCGCTCTTGCCGTCGCCGGGGTGGGTGAGTTCGGGAAGGCTGCGGGCGATCAGGTCGGCGATGGCGGCGTCAGGCATCGTGACCGGCCTGCTTATAGTGCTCTGCGAAGCGCTCAGCCAAGTCGGCGACGCGAACTTGGAGCTGAGCCTTGTTGGTGCCCGGCTTGGGTGGCAGCGCCTTCACTTCGAGCGCGCACTGGATGTTGGTGTGGCAGCGTGGGCAGTCGATGTCGACGGTGCTGGGTATGGCGGCCATGTTGGCTCCAAACGGGGGTGGTGGGCTGTTGCTGAGGGGTGGCCGCGGTTGAGAGCCCGTAGCTGTGACCGTGGCCGTCCGCCGGGTTCGCGGATGTGGTTGGAAATGACTAATGCCAGCGGTTTTCGACATAGGTCGACCACTGGCATTTTCGCGGCAAGTGTAGCAGAGGCGGTTGGTTGTCTCATTTGGCTGCCTTTCGGCGTGTCGCGGCTCCGGTTGTTTTGACCTGCGGTTTTTCTTGATGGAGTTTTCGGACGTCGCCGAGCAGGTACACCGGCTCGTCGTCGTCGGAGTGGCGGGCGATGCCGCGGCGGCCGTCTGGGCGCCGGTACCCGCGTGGGCGTAGCCGCGGTGGCTGTGTGGTGCCGTCGGGCAGTTTGCGTGGCGTGCACCAGCTGCGGAAGGTGCGGGCCGAGATCGGCTCGCCGCGCATGGCCATGACGATGAGGATTTCTTCGCGGGTGAAGTGCTGGTCGTCGCGGCCGGACAGGTATCGGTCGACGATGTCGGCGGTGTCGTGTTCGGCTTTGCAGCGCTCGCACACGACCGTGGATGCGCCGCTGACGGCGCGTAGCGGGGCGGCGCATCGTTTGCCGCCGCTTTTGGCCGGGCATGGCCCGTAGGGCACGAGCGGCACTGGGCGGTTGACGATGCGTCGGATGGCTCTGAATCGCTCTGAGAGCTCTTGGAGGAACTCGTCGGCCCCTTCCATACCGGCGACGGTGTTTATCCGCTCAGCGAGCCACACAGCCATCAATTTGGGGTATCTCAGCGCGGGCGGCTCGACGCCGCGCGTCTCGCAGATGTCGCGGATCCACATCGAAAGCATGTTGGTGACTTTCTCGAGCAGCTCGGCCGCCGATGGGTGGACGCCACCGGTGGCGAGCGCGTGCCGCAGCGCCGCGGCTTGGCGGGCGCGGCGGGCTTCGTAGAGGTCTTCTTCGTTGTCGTCGGGGTAGGGCTCGATGTGGCTGGCGAGGCTGTCGTCGCCGTGCAGGGTCATCGGCTCGCGGGTGGTGCGTCGCGCCGCGGTGTCGAGGCGTGCTTGCCCGACCGCGGTCTCGGTGAGTCTGTCGAGCCACCACGGCAGTTCGCGCAGGATGCCGTGGATTTTGCCTTGGCAGCGTCCGCATAGGACTACTTCGGCGCGGCCGCCGCAGCTGTGGCACTCGGTCACGCGCGCACCTCGGGCCAGTCGATGTCTCGCAGCTTCGCCCGGTGGCGTGCGCGTAGCTCGAACGGCAGCTGGTCGCCGAAGTGCGCGGCGCCGATGCTGGCGAGTGCGAGCGCGTCGGCGATGTCGTTGCAGCGGATGGCGTGGCCGGGCCACCAGCTGCGGACGGTGTCGAGCACTTGGCTTTTGGTGGCGTTGCCGTTGCCGGTGGTCCACAGTGCGCGGGTTTTGGGTGCGATGACCGCGGTGGGGATGCGCAGGGATCGCAGCTTGCTGAACAGGCCCCACCAGAGGCCGGCGCTGTCGTGGGTGCCGGCGTTGTGGTGGGCGTAGGCGGGGCCTTCGATGACGGCCATGTCGATGCGTTCGCCGAGTGGCTTGGGCCGGTCGGCTGGTGATGTGACTGGCGCGCAGTAGAGCGCGTCGATGACGGCCCGGGCTTGGCTGACGATGCGGTCGGAGCGGTGGGCGTAGCTGCGGGCGTCGGGGCTGCGGTGGCCGACGGTGCGCAGCATGACGGGGTGGCCGTCGACGAGGACCGCGATACCGGTGCTTGAGAGGCTGGGGTCGATGCCAGCGACGATCACACCAGACCTCCTGGGTGCGGGAATCGGATGCGTGCGTAGTGCACGATTCGGCGCTGCAGCTGGCGGCCATCGTTGCGTCTGCAGCGTGCGTGCGGCTCAGCGCTGCAGAGCGGGCACTTGCGCGTGAGCGCGTCGCGGACGAACGGGTTGCTGGGGTTGGCGAGCTTGATGTGTGGCGATTCGGGTGCGCGCACCAGTGGGCTGATCTGGCTCATCGCTTGCTGTCCTTGGCGAGTGCGGCGCGGACTTTCGCCATGCCGCGGCGGGCGATGTCGCTGTAGTCGACGTGGTCGCAGACGGTGCCGTTGGGCCGGTAGCCGTCGTCGTCGCAGAGTTGGCAGCGGTCGCGTTCGATGCGGGACAGGTGTGCGTTGTCGGGCTCGTAGAAGTCGGCCATGGCTTCGATGGGGTCGCGGTTAGGCATGAGTGGCTTTCCAGTCGTGGTTCGGGCAGCGGGATACGGCGTTGCCGTGGTCGACTTGGCCGTTGTCGTCGCAGTTGGGGCAGGCTCGGACGTCGGCCCAGAAGTCGGCGCGGGCTTTGGCCATGGCTTCGGCGCGGTCGGTTTCCCATGCCTGGAATGCGCGCCGCGCGTCAGCGCAGGCGCCGCAGGGCTTCTCGGTGCCGTTTGGGTGGCGGGGGCAGAACGGCGGGGGCGCTACTTGCGTGAGTTCCCCCCCAGAAGTAACCACTGAAATACGGGTTGGGTTGGGTTGGGTTGGGTTGGTACCTGGAGTTCGGCGTTCGTCCCGCTGGGTGTCACGCCGTGACTCTGGGTGTGACGTCGGCTGTGACTCACGCTGTGACGCTCGCCAGTTGGCTTTGCGTTGCCGGGCCGCTTCCCGCTCGGCCTCGCCCTTCGCCCTGCTGTCTTGGCGCCCGGGACCGAGCCACTCGTGAAACTCCCAGCCACGCTCGCCATCTCGCTCGGCGAGGTGCCACAGCCCCGCCGCCACGAGGCGCTTCGCCTTGGCGAGGCCCTTGGGCTGCTGCTTGACCCACCACTCGGGCACGAATCCGTCGGTGAGGTAGGCCATGCAGAACGAGCCGGCCCGTACCCACATGCCCAGCGCCTCGTCCGCAGCCTTCTGGGCTTTAGGGTGCGAGTGCAGGGCATCGTCGACGCGGAAGTGGGGCATCAGTCGGTGGCCTCCTCAGTGGTTTGGGCGACGGAGAGCAGCCATCTGAGCGCGGCGGTGGCTTGTTGTGGTACGACGCCGCGCGGGTTCATCCTTGGACCTTTCTCGGGTCGAGAAAGTCGTCATCGCCCCAGATGTCGAGGTTTATGCGGGCGTGGTCACGCGCCACTGTGCTCCTCCTGGTTTGCCGATGTGCAGTCTGTGCGGTGGGCGCCGTTGGCGGCGTGGTGGTAACCGCAGCCGACGCAGAAGCCTTTCCGGTCGGTGGCAGCGGTGAAGACCTGGTCCCAGCGGTCGCGTGGCTTGGATTCTTTGCTCATCTCCCGCACCCGATCTGTCGCTGCACCGCGTAGGCCCGGTGCGTGTAGGAGTCCCGCTCACTGATCTCCTCAGCCGTCAGAGGTGGGCTGCCGGGGTTGTGGCGCAGCATCGGCCCGAACGCGCGTGTGCAGCTCGCGCAGGGTTCACGAACGGCGGCAACGACGTTGGTGCAGCCGGGGATGACACAAGCCGGGAACGTGAGCTGGTCAGCCATCACACCGCTTCCAGGTCGAACAGGGACGGCATGTCGCGTTGCCGTTCTTCGGCTTGCAGGTACTTCACGCCGTCGAAGAAGTAGAGCTGCATCACGCTCTTGCCGAGTCCGAATGCGGCGAAGATTGCGCGCCGGCCGCCCCGCGCAGCCCATTGCACGATGTCACGCTGGTGTGGTTTCAGGATCGGGTTGATGTCGCCGGGGTCGATGTCGTGGCCGTAGGTGGTGTCGAAGCGCACCTTGTCTGCCAGGAACTCGGCGTAGGGCTTCATGACGCGACCCCGAGTGATTCAGCGACGACGCCGACGAGATCCCTTGCGGCGGGCGGTGTGACGGCGTTGCCGGCCTGGCGCACCTTCTCGCGCTTGTTGCCCAGGATCACATAGTCGGCGGGGAAGTCCATGGCTGCGGCGATCTCGTGCGGCTCCAGCATGCGGAACAGCACGTCCTCCAGGTTCAGGGCTTTGCCTGTCAGTAGTGACTGGTGTCCGGTCGTTGTGATCGTTCGGGCGGCTTCGGTTACCGGGGTTGTCATTTCAGCACCGCTGCCCTTGCTGGAGTTGTTCCGCATCAGCAGGGCGTGACGATCCACAGCGGTCACCGTCGACAGCGGTTCGCCCGTGGAGTGTGTCGAGCCATTGTCGTAGTAGGCCGTGACCAGGCCGTGGTGGTTACCAGAGGCTGTGACGGTAGCCAGGGGCTCACTGGCGAGACGGGCATCGCTGCTGCCGCCGCGCAGCTCGGCGATGAAGGGGGGAGCGGAAACGAGGCCGTGGTTGGCTCCGTCTGCTACGACTGTGGGCAAGGGCTCGGCGGCGGGGTCGATGTGGCGGATGCGGTCACGGAACTGGGTGAGGAAGGGGGGCAATGCCAGAGCGTCGTTTTCTCGGGTGGTGCGAGTCGGTGCGGGTTGGTCGACGCTGACCGCCTCGGTGCGCCACGTGCCGCCGGTGGGAACCAACAGGCCGGTCTCGTTGCGGGTGGTCATGGTGCGGGCGGGCTGATCGACCGGGACTGCGCTCTTGCCGGGGCGGCCCTCGACCGGGATCAGTAGTGGTTGCCAGTAGCGCTGAATTCCGGCGGCTATGCGTGCCATGGTTTTGGCGGCCAGCGGGCGATCGCGATCACCGATGCGAGTGCCGCGCAGCGACCAGTCGATGATCTCCGCAGCCGGACGATAGACAGGCTCAACTACACGCCGGCATCCCGTAACCCCGCAGATGTACACATACTGTTGCCGGTATCGTCCCCACGGTTCGCGATCCGGCCGCTTGAACACCTGACGGGCCTGGACCGCCCCGTGCTCAGGACACACCGCAGATGGCCGGGTTGCGCGCTCTATCTCCGGACGCGGGTTTCCTTTGCGCCAAAACACCACATACATCCGGTCCCGAGACTGCGGGGCACCACGCCCGAACGCTTGCGCGTGCATAGAATTCAGGAACACGGCCTGGTGGTCGTAGCCGAGGGAATCCATTGCCATCAGCCATGCGCGATACGGTTCCCAATGCCACGCATCAACAACGTTCTCAACAATCACCGCCTCGTAACGGTGAACCTCGGTGAAGCGGGGAACATCCCACATCGTCGCCCGCGACCGCTCCGCAGCAGCATCCGGCAGTGTCTCGCCGAACAAATCCGGCTGCGCATCCGCACGCCTGCGGCCTTTCGCCACCGAATGATTCGTGCATTCCGGGCTAGCCCAAAGAATGTCTGTGCGCGGAAAATAGCGCGGGTCAACTGCGGACAGATCTGCGCACAAATGGTCCGTTTTCGGATGGTTCGTGTTGTGCGTTTCGACGGCCAGATCCCAGTGGTTTGAGGCGATCTGGACTGCAACTCCGGGGATGGCGACAGCTCCGGTAGAGCTGCCGCCGGCGCCGCAGAATAGGTCGGTGACCGTGAGGGTCATTCTTCGTCGTCGACGTCGGTCTCGTCGTCTTGGTCCCCGTCATCGTCGAACAGCCCGGGCTGCTCATCACTCGGGTCCGGCGGCTTGGGCTGCCCCTCGCCGACGGCCCACAAGATGTTCAGCTTGCGCCCGTAGCGGTGTTCGCCGTCGTTGCGCACCGATTCGCTCTCGCCGGTGCATTCGACGCGCACGACGTAGGTGCGTTTCTCGCCGATCGCGGGCGGGTTGTCGAGGGCGTAGGGGGTTTGGCCGAAGGATAGGTATGCGGCCGGGGTTGTGGGGTCGTCGGGGATGTCGTCGAGGTCGTTGCCGCTGGACAGACCTTCGGGTTTGTCGGTGACGAGGGCCATGGTCAGACTCCGATCTTGTCGAGTGCGGAATTGATTGCGTCGGGGTTGATTTCGGCGGGTTGGTCGAGACCTTGGATTTGACGCCAGCAAGTGATTGCCCGCCGGGTGAAATCAACAAGGGCCGCGCCCGCCGCGCTCTCCGCCGCGCCCTCGGCCGCGCTCTCGGCCGCGTTCCAGGCCGCGTTCCAGGCCGCGCTCCAGGCCGCGCTCCAGGCCGCGCTCCGGGCCGCGCTCCGGGCCGCGCTCCAGGCCGCGTTCCGGGCCGCGCTCCAGGCCGCGCTCCAGGCCGCGCTCCGGGCCGCGTTCTCGGCCGCGCTCCAGGCCGCGTTCTCGGCCGCGCTCCAGGCCGCGCTCCCGGCCGCCCATGCGAACGGCACTGCGCCGGTCGCTGAGTCCCGGTGTAACTCAGCGACCCGTTTCACCGCGGCGACACCATCGCCTTTCGCGAAGCGGACGACTCCCCACTCCGGATTATCGAGCATCTCCGCGATCCACAACGCATAACCGGCGTCAGGCATATCCGCGGTTCCGACTGTCTGCCAACCCAAATCGAGGACCAGCACACTGTTCTCAGGTGAGAGCATCCCGTCGTCGTCGGCTAGTTCGTCGTTGCACATCTGGACCAGCCTGGCCAGCGGACGCGCTGAACATTCCGGATAGTCAGTGATCTGGGCATCACCGTTGATGTACGAGATAACGTTCATCGCGCAGCCTTTGCCGCTGCCGGGTTGGTGCGAGCCTTTCGCAAGGCGCAGCGGATGCGTGATGCGGTCGAGGTCGATCATCGGTCAGTTTCCTTCCTGTGTTGCGGCGGTATCGTTTTCGACTTCTGCGAGCGTGGCGGCGTTGAGGATTTCGCGGATCTTGTCGTCCGTGCTGATCTTGTTTCCGGCGTCGTCGTAGCATTCACCGGTCCACCATTGATCCAGCGTGTCAATGAGTTTCGACGCTTCGGCGACGGTGAGCTGAGAGCTGGTGGAGACGTCGAAGCCGAGAATCGAGCTTGTGACGATGAGCCGGTCCTCGCGTTCGGTGAGGCCGAGGTCGCGGAACAGCGCATGCATCTTTCGGTTCTGCGCTGTGCTCGCGGGCGCTTCTGAGTCGTCGGCCGGGGGCGCGGAGGTAGTCACGACGATTCCGGTTTCACCTTGGCCGCCGCCGCCATTGGAACGGCTGGCGTTCGCCTCAGCGGCGGTGCGCGGCTTGAGACCGGTGCGTGCTACCGGTTGCGCGGAGTTCTTGCGCCGCTTGCGTTCACGCTGCGCGTTGACCTGTTCTACGAGTTCTGCGACAGTCGGAGCCGGTGGTTCTATCGCGATAGTTTCCGGGGTGCCGTCGATCATGGTCGCCGCGCCGCCGGCCATCAGCTGAGCCGGGGATACCTCGATGTCGAGGACCGGGACGGCGAATCGCTTGGTGCTTTGGCCCGGGCGCTTCACCATGCGCTGCTCGAGGCGCAGTCGTGCGGGCAGCATTTGGCCGCGGCCGGCGGCGAGTTGCACGATCTCGACGGCGCCTTGGAGTTCGAGGGCGGCGTAGTAGCCGCTGGTGTCGATTCGCCACACACCGAGGCCTGGGAGGTCGCGCAGCATTACTGATAGGCGTGTGTGGATGGCGCATTCGCGTTTGTCGGGGTCGCAGATGCAGGGTCCGTCGCTGATGGATTCGTTGCGGCCGTCGCAGCGGCGTTGGCAGCCGCCGCCTGACCACAGTTCGTAGTGCTGGCTGAACGCCATGTCGGAGGGTGGGACGATGACGTTGAGCGCGTCGCTCTCGGTGATGACTTCCCATTGCTTTCCGGCGGGGGCGTCCCATTCGGCGGGGTTGCCCCCGTATAGGAGTGCGGCTTGGGCGATGCGGTTTCGGTCCGGGCTGGTGAGCCGGAACGTGGTCAGCTTCGCCGGTCGAGTCTTCTTGCTGCCGTTGCCGACAGGGACTTGTTGGCCGATGCGGATGCGGCCGATTTCGGCGAGACGGCGTTGCAAATCTATGATCACGATGCTTCCTGCCGATCAATGTCGTTGTGGGTGAATAGTTCGATCCGTTTGTCTCGGGCAGCAATTCCAGCAGCCTCGACGGAGTCGAATACGCCGACGCGAATCGGCTTCCCGTTGTGCCAAACCTGAGCTATCCAGGTGCCGTGACGATGCGGGTTCGGACGTACACCGCGGACTCCCGAGACGCTGGTTGCCTCAGCTCCAAGCCTGTTTTCACCGTTCTGCTTGTTCGTCACCGGTCGAAGATGCGTCGGATTGACGCACGCCTTGTTGTGGCAGCGGTGATCTACAAGCAGGTCGCCGAGCACTTGTCTCGTGGCCAGTTCCCACGAGAACCGATGTGCACGAACGTTTGTGCGGTTCAACCAGAACGCGCCGTATCCATTGTCGAACTTCGCGGCTGTCCAGGGCCAACAAGCGGTAGGACCGCCACTGGTGTCGACCTTCGCCCAAAACCGTTCTTCAATCGATTGCCGTGTCATCACGACTCCGGGGAGGTCAGGGGATCACCCATCACGGTCTTGGATGTCTCTTGCACCCACCGGAACGCTTCGAGGCAGTAGAGGAATGCGTCGTGGACCTCTTCGTCGCAGCGGATAGGATAGGCCTCGCAGGATTCCGGCGTGATGAGGATGACCAGTCCGGTATCCACCTCAGGGACACGCACGGCCATCTCTCGTTCCTCCGTGCTGAGGAGGTAGTACCGGCGGCGGAACTTCTCGAATCGGCGGGGCCGCCACACCGCGGCGTAGTCGGCGTTGCGGTAAGCCGCGAGTTGCAGCCCAACACTTTCCGGGTAGGGCGTTTTGGGCCGGCCTTGGCTGTCGCGTGCGTTGCGGCTCGACTTGTAGTCGACGATGAACCGCACGCCGTCGATCGTCAGGAACGCATCAGCCTGACCGGCGTAGCCGTAAGTCGGGCAGTAGACGCAAACCTCTGTGGCCTGGTATTGCGGCTGGAAGCAGTGAAGCCAGCCGTCGAACTGGTTGAGGCACTTGCCGACAACATCGAGCTCGGCGCCGACGTCCACCTGAGGGCCGCCCTCGTGCACGATCAGTTCGGTGGCGAAATCCTTGTCCGGCTTGGCGCCGGTGAGCGCGTAGGTTTCGCACATCTTGTGCACGACCGAACCCAGCGCCGTGTCGGACAGCCGCGTCTTGGGGCGCCGGAATCTGGCGTCGCGCAGCCACTTCACCGCGGCGTCGCGGCCCTCGTCCTCGGCCATCGCCTGCCACGTGGCGGCGCTGTCGATCGCGGCGTTGGCGGTCTGCTCGGCCGCCCAGTACAGCAATGCGGGTTTGTCGAGGACGCCGATGATGGTGGTGACGGACCACAGCACCAGGTCGTCGTCGTCGTCCGGCCCGTTGACTTCGAGCGCTTCTTGGCCTAATTGCGCGGTCATGTTGCCTCCGTAGGCTCGAGATAAAATTCCTCCACGTACACGAGTTCTCCGTCGTCGGCGCGCACGCCGATGAGTTCGTCGATGTCTTCGACGGTGCCTTTGCGTATTTCGTCGTTGGTGTGTTTCCACTGCACGCGGTCGCCGATGCGGGGCCGGATCATGACGCGAACCTCGCGGCGGGTAGATCAAGCACCCAGGCGAACGCCTGCTCGAGCGTCTGGCCCGCCGGCACCGCGGCGAGCGCAACGAACGCGAGCCGTCGCAGCGCCGGAACATCGTGGCGGGCAAGATCACCGAGGTATTTCCAGACGAATCCTGGATCCTCGTCGCGTACAACGTCAGCCAGGTTGAGTACTGTGCGGGCGGTGCTGACCATCTCGGCGGCGAGCTCGCTTTGCGGCGTCGAGCGCCCCGACCAAGCGCATTCTCGGAACGTCTTGTCGTCGGAGTGGCGGCGGAACTTGCCGCTGTTGGTGGAGATCATGCGACCGCAGCCCGGGCATTCAACGGCGTTGAGATCCGGTGGCCTCATGCGAGCGCCCCACTAGCTCTCGGCGCGTACATCGCAACGTATCGCCGCAGGAGCGGAATGTGCCTGGGGCACACGTTGATCACCGACAGCGCGACAGCCTGGCCGGCCTGCCGCGCCGTGAGGCCGCCGGTTTCCTGGACGGCTTGCAGCACGCCTGTGAGGCCGGGGATGGTGGGGTGGTCGTCGAGGACGATGCACACGTCGGCTGCGTAGGCCGTCGCGAAGTCCTCTGCGGGATCGGCTTTGGCTGATCCGGCGAGCGCGGCGCCGATAATGACGCAGGCCAGCCACAGCCACAGGACTGGAATCACCGTGCGGTGGATCATGGTTGAACTCCGTTCGCTCGCAGCCACTCGGCGACCTGATTGGCGAATTCCTTACCGATGTCGCCCGCTGTAAACGGCGTGCACAGTTGGCGTACGATGGTGCCGCCCCAGTTGATAACGCCGACCTTGGCTGCGGCGGCCCGAATTTCGGCGAGCTTCTTCTCTGCCTCTTCGAGAGTGTCGAAGATTTCCGGCTTGTGCTGCGGGGGCGGCGAATCCTGCTGTGTCTGCGGTATCCCGAACATGCCGGTAATGCCGGTAATCATCTGGCTCAGCTGTTCGCCAACGTCTCGCATCGGGCTGGGCACACTGTAATCCGGCACGGGCTCAGGTGCGGGTTCGGGCGGCGGCGGGTACAGCTGCCCGTCCGGCATACGGATCGCGTAGCGGAATGTGAAGCCTTTCATCGCAGCACCGCCCTCGCGTAGAGCGCCGCCAGCAGGTCCACCCAGCGAATGGCGTCACTGCGGGAGACGACGTGCACCTTGTGCGGCTGCGGTAGCCCCGCCACATCTGACATGAGTTTCGTGACGTACAGCCGCCAGTCGTTGAGCCTCAATGGCCTGTATGCTCCGCAGATTTCGATGTCGTCGGGTGTGACGGCGATGATGCGCTGGCCGTCTTTGTCGGCGTCGGCGACGAGACGGTACGGGGTGGCCACGGCGGTCATTGCGGATCGCCTTTGCGCCAGCCGGATTCGATTAGCCTCTGCGCGGCGGAAAACCAGGCACCGGTGGGTCGGTATGACTCAGTGGCGTACTGGGGATATAGGGCGTTGAACATTTCTCGCGCCAACTCATCCACGAGGCGCTCGTCTGCCTCCCACCTTGAGGCCCAGTAGAGCAGTTGGCCTGGAGTCCAGGCGTCGTCGTACAGCATCCCTTTGTCGCGGCGTTCGGTGGCCTCTTCGATAACTTTCGCGGCTTCGCGCATGCGCGGCGGCAATGTCTTGTCGCTCACGGGATCACCACGGGGGCGACGATGCGCGCGGGCCAGCTGGCGAGGATGTCGCCGATCGGGTCGGGCCACAACTCAGGGTTTGTGCCCAGCAGCTCACCTGGAGTGCAGCGCTCAAAATCCGCGGCGTGCCACGCAGCTTCGGTTTCAACCAAGTTGGGGTGCAACGGGCCAGGCGCGGTGTTGGTGCGCTCGGCCTCGGCGAAGATGCAATCGATCAGCGCGCCGATCTCAGCCATGTCGCCGTCGTGCGCTGGCAGCATCGGCTCATGCCGAATCAGCGGTAGCCCGGCGAAGCGCCGCGCGTGCTCAACCAGCTTGCGGTAGTCATCGGGTGTCCACACCGGCCACACCTTTCGCGTTGCTACACTGCTATCCGGCATTGAGAACCACTCCTTCTCGGTGTCGTCGCCCTCGGCCCGCTGATCCGGCCGGGGGCGTTTTACTTCGTTTTGCGGATGACGTTCGGGTTTTGATTGCGCAAGCCGGAGTCGAATTCGATCCACGAAACGTCCGGCGGCCAGGGCTCGTTATCCAGCGACTCCGTCTCGGCGTGGAGGTCGTCGAGTTGGTCGGCGAGGATCCGCCAGTACGCGGGCGCTTCGCAGGCGGGGTGGTCGGCCCACTCGCGTAGTCCGATCGCGGCGGCGACGAACAAACGAGGATGAGTAGAGCTGAATAGGAGTGGGTGCCCCGAGGCCGCAGGCGCCGGCGGGTCGGCGCGCCTGGGCATATCGGCCTCGGGGCTTTCGGCCGCCGCACCGGGAGGTAGCACCGGGGCGGCCGAAGTCTGATCGGTGTCGTTGAGATACCTGGCCGCGGCGTCCTCGTCGAAGTCCGGCCACAGCTGTGCCGAGCGCATCGTTTCGACGAATGCGTTGACCGCGGCGTCAGCGGCGCGCAGAACCAAGCTCAACATGACTTCCACACCGATGCCGCGATGACCCTGTGCCCGGTCGACTCGTGATGCTGGTCCAGCCACCTGTCGCGTGCCGCCGGGTCGTCGAATGGCTGCTGCAGCAGCGGCTGACAGTTCAGGCAGGTCGCCAGATGGTAGAGACTCATGCGCGTGTCCTCCGGTATCGGCGCGGAACCAGACCCTCGATCACGGCCTGGGCGAAACGCAGCGGGTAGCTGCCGAGTTCGGCGATGATGTCGACGGGCAGGCAGATGAGGTCGACCGCGAACTGGACGGCCCGAGGTGTGCTGGACTGCCGGCGGTGCTTGGCCACGATCACCACCCCCGCCGATCGAAGACCGCAAGTCGGCTTTTGAGATTGGCGATCGCAGCGGTGGCGTCGGCCAGGCGTTTCTGCGCTGTGCGGGCCGCGTCCTCTGCGGCGACGCGCAACACGAGTTGTTCGTCGCGCTTGCGGCGCAGCTCGTCGCGTTCGCGCTCGAGCTCGGCGACACGGGCCTGCAGCGCGTCGATGTCGCGGCAATCAGAGGCGATCGTCGGCTGATAGGCGGCGGGGTCGAACCATTCGCCGACCGGCGTCGGCGCGCTCACCTGTCGACTCCAGGCATCGGATTGAAGAGCTGGGCGATGCGCGCCCGCTTAGTCATCGCGGAGAGCGCCGCCCGCCGGCGGTCAGCCAAATCCGCGGGCGGGAGTGGGCGCAGCGTGGCGGTGCTGCGGCCGGTCGCCGCGTCATAGTCGACGGAGTCGATCACGTAGTAGGCGTCGAAGTTGTCGGGGCCCAGCACGTCTTCGGGGTCGAATCTGCGCAGGTCGGCCGCGAAGTGCAACTGGTTCACGGCGACCTCCGCAGCCACACGAATCCGGCCAGGCATAGGAACCCGGCCAGCAGCGCGCCGGCGGCGGTGATGGTGTCGAGGATCATTGCTCGAACCGCTCTGCCGCCAGCTCCCACACCCACACCGGGAAGCTGTTGACCATCCCGAACAGTTGGTGTTGCACCGGATTTGGCTCAACACCGTGGCGGCGCGCGATCGTCGCCGCGCACTTGCCGAGGCGCCGCAGGTAGCGGGTGTGGGTCGGCAGCCCGGCCTGCCGGGCGTAGGCGAGCGCCGAAAGCCAGTCGTGGCGGCCTTCGATGGCGGTGAGCCGGTCGTCGGCGCGCTGAGCGATGGCCTTGGCTTCGGCGGCGTCGCGCTGGGCGGCCTCGATCTGGTCCAGTGCTGCGCGCAGCACGTCGAGCTGCGACATGCCGCTGGGCTGGACTGCGACGCCGCGGTAGAAGAAGTCGCGCAGCGCCCGCGCAGCCTCACGCTGATAGGCGATCAGCACCGGGCGGGCATGCTCAGTTACGCGGTTGACGGCGATGGTTGCCAGCCACATGGGGATGCAGTCGGCGTGCAGCCCGTACATGCGGTACGTCTTGCCGTCCGATCCAGTTGCGGTGATCATCACCCCAACTGCCCATTTCGCCTGGTCGAGCTTGGCGCGCTGGCTACGGTGGTCGATCCCGAGCGCTTCGCACATGGGCTTGAGCGCGACGAACGGCTCACCGTCGACCAGTGATGCCTGCATCGGCACATCGGTGCCGGGCACCGGGACAGCGACCAGGTCGGCGCTCATGCGTCGCCACCTTGGGTTTGGGCCGCGTCCGGGGTGTGAGCCCGAAGCTCATCCCCAGACGCGGCCCGCTCTCCTACGCTGCTTGGAGTGTCAGCAACCAGCGAAGGAGAAGAATCATGGATGACACCGGCGCCGAGATCCCCGATTTCCCGGAATTCAGCGAGATCAGGAAGCTCGACCTCCCCGAAGAGGCGGTCGTAAGCCGCCAGTTGCGCGACGACCTCGCCGGACTGCAGGAATGGGCTGGCAAGAATCCTCTCAAGCACATCTTCGGGCTCACCATTGGCGTCGGCACCCTCTGCGCGAAGTCCATTTTTGAGATCGAGAAGCAGATCATCGAGGTCCGCAGGGAAGTTCGTAGACTCTCGGGCAGCTAGGATCAGCCGGTTCCAGAGGCCTAGTGCCCATTCGCAGGCTTCGGTGAGCTCGCGGAGCTGGGCCTCGGTGAGCGCAGTCATGCGGAAGCCTCGTTGCGCTGCGCGGCAAGAGCCTCGACGGCGGCGCGGTCGAACAGGTATGCGCCGTTGCGACCGGACAGCTTCTTACGCAGAAACTCCAGCCCAGACGGGCGCACAAACGTTGTGGCCGTGGGGATCTGCTCGCCCGTCTTGGGGTGGACGTACGTTCCCGGCACGACCTTGAAGTGGTGCGCGTACCGCTGGTAGGGCAGCCGGTTCCCTTGAAGCACGCCCATGCGGCGCAATTCGCGCATCATGACGTTGCGGCCCCAGCCGAGGATTTTCGACGCGGCCAGCATGGAGTAGGTGCCGTCAGATTCCATCAGCTCGTCGTAAAACTGGGCCTTGGGTTCTAGCTCGGCGACCTTCGCCTCGGCTACCTCGGCACGTGTCTCAGCCTCGACAACCCATTGCGCCAGCGTCTTGCGATCGGGTAGCGCAATACTGCTGTCGTAGCGGCCGGTCTTGCGGATCCCAGGCAGCACTTCATGGGTGAGCCACCGTTTGAACGGCCGCACCTTCGGTGATCTGCTGATCAGGAGTAGTGACCAGAGGCCGGCTTCTGTGACGGCGCTCATTCGTTGCGGCCCACCAGGGGTGTCCACGACCACGGACACCCTTTCGTCGCCATCGAGTTGGGCGAGCGCGTCGCGGTACTTCGATATGCCGACCGCTTCGCAGACATCACGCCCGATCCACAATGGCTCGTCGGTCATGACATGCCGGACGTCGAAGCCCTCGAATGTGTTCGCGATGGCGTGCAGGCCTGGCTCTCGGGTCGTCTGATCAAACACCCGTTGTTGCTTTTCGGGGGTGTGATGGGTGAGATGCCAGTGCTCGCCGCTGGGGCACTCATACGGGTAGAGCCGTTCCTTGTGGTCGCCGCGGCGCGCGTATCGCTCGCGCTGGGCGCGGTTGGCTTCGGCCTGCGACCGGTACTGCTTCTTGTCCGGCGTCGGGCAGGAGATGGCGGGCGCCGCTGTGGCGCTCATTTCACGCCGCTTTCGGGGCGGGCCGCGCCGGCGGCGTCTGCGGACAGAGAACCGCCGGCGCGGCCCTCTCCTACGCTGCTTGGAGTGTCAGCAACCAGCGAAGGAGAAGAATCATGGACGAAACGTCCCGTGATACCCACGGCGCGATCCGCGCCTTGTTGAACCAGGTTCCGCAGACCATGACGGCCACCGCGGCCGTGCTGGTCCTGCTCGATCAAATGCAGCCGGCCGGTGGTGTAGATGGCGTACCAAGCCTCCAGGAACTTCACCAGGTTGTCGGTAAAGTCGCTGCAAGCCTCGTCATCTGCGCCACCACGCTGGAGAACGGGATTGAGCGGCTGAACGGTCGACCGGGCATCCCGGAGGACAGATTTAACGCCATCGTGAGCGAGTTCTTCGGCGACGGCTAGTTCTTCGCGCACGATCTGGCGGACCCGAGCCTCGGTGAGCGCGGTCATGCGCTGGCCCGCTCAAACGCTTCGATATCCGCTTCCGCGAACCGGTAGTAACCACCGGGTGTAGTGACGGCTGGCGTCAGTTTGCCCTTTTTGACCCACCGGCGTACGGCGGAACTATCAACGCGAAATCGCTTTGCAACCTCACTAGTCGTGAGTAGCACGACATCTGGCATGCGCAGAAGGTTGCCACCGACGCATAAGTCGTGTCAAGCACGACATGCCGTGAATATTTCCCAGCCAACCTTCAGATACACGACTTGCGCGACATACACGAGAAGTGCAAAATACTGATCATGGACACTCAGGTGACCCACTGGATCCCGGACGTCGACAACTTCGCCGTCAGGCTAGTTCTCGTCCGGCACGAGATGGGATGGAACGCCAAAGAGGCTGCCCTCGCATGCGGGATCAGTCCTCAATCATGGCGCGAATGGGAGATCTCGGGCCGCCGCCCGCGAGACTATGAGGGCATCTGCAAGCAGATCGCGGCGCGCACCGGGTGCGACCTGATCTGGCTTATGGCAGGAACCCCTAACCCGTACGGCGACGACCCCGCGGCCAGTGCCCCCACCAGGACTCGAACCTGGGACCTGCGGATTAAAAGTCCGTAGCTCTACCAACTGAGCTATAGGGGCTGCGACGCACAGGATACTGCCTTCGCCGGCGGAGCTCGTTTGAGGATTCGGTACCCGGTGGCCTAAGCTGGCTTGGCTCACAGCGTCACCATGTTGCGAGTACCCCGGAGAGATTCGGTTCTGGCCCCCTTCGTCTAGACGGCCTAGGACGCCGCCCTTTCAAGGCGGTAACGCGGGTTCGAATCCCGTAGGGGGTACGGCTACGCGGCGACGCGAAGCAGCGAACAAGGCCCTGTGGCGCAGTTGGTTAGCGCGCCGCCCTGTCACGGCGGAGGTCGCGGGTTCGAGTCCCGTCAGGGTCGCCGTCGCGGCGAGGCACACGTGCCTTCCGGCCAGGTAGCTCAGTCGGTATGAGCGTCCGCCTGAAAAGCGGAAGGTCGCCGGTTCGATCCCGGCCCTGGCCACCGGGTTTGTCTTTCCAGTTCGCAAGTGTCCTGTCGGCGCCTCGGCTTGCCCCGCGGCCCGCGGAATGAAACAGCACGCGCCGGTGCTGTGCATCGCGATACTCACAGCCGCATGAAAGGCAACTCATGGCACCCTCGCTAGCCGGTTCTGCCGCATTGGTCACCGGAGCCACCGCCGGCATCGGCCGGGAAGTCGCACTACAACTAGCCGGGCTCGGGGCCGAAGTGGTGGTACACGGACGAAACCCCGAACGCGGTGCCGAGGTGGTGCAAGAAATCCAAAACGGCGGCGGCACAGCACGTTTCGTCGCGGCCGACCTTTCCGACGCCGACGACGTGCGACGGCTGGCCGCTGAGGCCGGGCCGGTCGACATCCTGATCAACAACGCAGGCGTATACAAATTCGGCGCCACTGCCGATACGGACGACGCGTTTTTCGATGAACACGTCAACATCAACCTGCGTGCTCCCTACATCCTGGTTCAGCAGCTGGTGCCGGGCATGGCCGAACGCGGCAGCGGCGTCGTCGTCAACCTGAGCACCGTCGCCGCCGCTGTCCCGGCGCGCATGGGCGGCATTTACGGCGCCACCAAGGCCGGCGTCGAACTACTGACCCGCGCATGGGCCGACGAGTTCGGCCGGTCCGGGGTGCGGGTGAACGCGGTCCAGGCCGGGCCGACCGAGACCCCCGGAACTGCCGTCACGCCCGGCCTGACCGACGGTCTGGGTGCACTCACCGCCCTCGGCCGGGCTGCGCAGGCCGACGAGATCGCGAACGTGATCGCGTTTTTGGCTTCGCCGGCCGCCGGCTATGTCAACGGTGCGATAGTGCAAGCCAATGGCGGGCAAGTAGCGATCGCGCCGTAGGGCGACAAGTAAGGTGCGGTTACCGCCTCCATCGAAGGGATGGGCACATGGCTGTACCATCGGAGATTTCAGATACCTACGACACCTACGACGTCGTGGTGCTCGGCGCCGGACCGGTGGGCCAAAACGTTGCCGACCGCGCGCGGGCCGCAGGGCTCAGCGTTGCGGTGGTTGAGCGCGAACTCGTCGGCGGCGAATGTTCCTACTGGGCTTGTGTTCCCAGCAAGGCCCTGCTGCGCCCGGTCGTCGCGATTGCCGACGCCCGCCGCGTAGACGGCGCACGTCAGGCGATCACCGGCCCGATCAGCACTGCGGGCGTGTTCGGTCGTCGCGACCGCTACGTCACCAACTGGGACGACGCCGGCCAAGCCGACTGGGTGTCGGGCATCGGGGCCACCCTGGTGCGCGGTCACGCGCGGCTGGACGGACCCCGGCGAGTCGCCGTCAGCACGCCCGGCGCAACGGCGATGCTCTCCGCGCGGCATGCGGTGGTGGTCTGCACCGGAAGCCGCCCGGCGCTGCCCGACCTGCCGGGCATCACCGAGGCGCGGCCTTGGACGAACCGCCGGGCCACCGACAGCAGCTCGGTCCCGGGTCGGCTCGCGGTCGTCGGCGCCGGCGGTGTCGGTGTCGAAATGGCCACGGCATGGCAGGGTTTGGGGGCGTCGGTGACGCTGCTGTGCCGCGGATCCGGGTTGCTGCCGCGGATGGAACCTTTCGTCGGCCGACTCGTCGCCCGCGGGCTTGTTGAGCTGGGAGCGGATGTGCGCGTGAGTGTTTCCGTCACGAAACTTCGCCGTCCCGACGCCGAAGGACCGATCACCCTTGAACTGGACGACGGCAGTGAACTCGAAGTCGACGAGGTGCTGTTCGCAACCGGACGGGCGCCGCTCACCGACGACATCGGTTTGGAAACCGTAGGACTATCGCCGGGCAGCTGGTTAGAGGTCGACGACACCTGCCGGGTCCGCGCGATCGACGACGGGTGGCTCTACGCCTGCGGTGACGCCAATCATCGCGCGCTGCTCACCCATGAGGGGAAATACCAAGCCCGGATCGCCGGTGCGGCGATCGGGGCCCGCGCCGCCGGACGCGCACTGGACACCACAGCGTGGGGTGCTCATTCCGCGACCGCCGACCATTACGCGGTGCCGCAGATCTTCTTCACCGACCCAGAGGCCGCGGCGGTCGGCCTGTCGGCTCGGCAAGCCGAGCAGGCAGGGTATCGGGTGCGCGCGGTCGACGTCGAAATCGGTGATGTGGTCAAGGGATCGGAGCTTTACGCCGACGGTTACACCGGCCGGGCGCGGATGGTGATCGACCTCGACCGGGAATGTCTGCTCGGTGTGACGTTCGTCGGACCGGGAATCTCCGAGCTGCTGCACTCGGCGACGATTGCCGTCGCCGCTCAGGTGCCAATACAGCGGCTCTGGCACGCTGTGCCCTGCTTCCCGACCATCACGGAGGTGTGGCTGCGACTCCTCGAGGCGTACCGTGATTCCGCGTGAATGTCGTTAGCGCACGCCGGCTCATAGCCGGTCTGCTGCTCTTGGTGCCCTGCGGTACTGCGCCGGCCCATGCCGACGTGCCGCCGCTGAGCGAGCAGGCGCGAGCGGCAGGCTTCGTCGATGTCCGAAGCTTCGTACCCGACGCGATCATCGACTTGCGCTACGCGACGCCGCACAACTTCACCGGCGCACCGCTGTATCCGGCCGACGCGCGCTGCCTGGTGCACCAATCCATGGCACCAGGTTTGGCTGCGGCTGCCAATGCGCTTCGTGCGCAGGGCGAAGTGCTCGTCTTCTGGGACTGCTACCGGCCGCACGCCGTGCAAGTCAAGATGTTCCAGGTCGTCCCCGACCCGGCCTGGGTGGCCCGGCCGGGCGCGTACGCGCACAGCCATGAGGCGGGCCGTTCGGTCGACGTGACGACTGCGAGCCAGCGGTGTGCGGCCCAGTCACGCTGCCTGGTCGACATGGGAACCGACTTCGACGACTTCACCGCTCGCGCTCATGCGTTCGCCACCAACGGCGTCAGCGCGGACCAGCAGGCGAACCGCGCCCGTCTTCGCGATGCCATGAAGACCGGTGGGCTCGACGTGTACTCCGGCGAGTGGTGGCATTTCGACGGCGCTGGTTCCTACGTCGACCGCCCGATCCTGGACGTCCCCGTCAACTAGCTTCTCAGAATATGAGACAGTTATTTCATTATTTGGTACCGGGAGCGTAGCCTCGGCGCATGAACCGCGGACCTTGCGCCGTCTACACGCACGGCCATCACGAGTCGGTGCTGCGCTCTCATCGTCAGCGCACGGCCGAGAATTCCGCGGGCTACCTGTTAGCACACCTGCGCCCAGGAATGTCGCTGTTGGACATCGGCTGCGGACCGGGCACGATCACCGCGGATCTCGCCCAACGAATCGCTCCGGGTCATGTCACCGCGGTGGATATCACCGACGACGCCGTGGTTGCTGCCCGCGCGGAAGCCCACGCGCGCAACATATCCAACGTCACGATCCAGACCGCCGACGTACACGCGCTGGAATTTCCCGACGACACCTTCGATGTCGTGCACGTCCATCAGGTCCTACAGCACGTCGCCGATCCGGTTGCTGCTCTACGCGAAATGCGGCGAGTGTGCACACCCGGCGGGCTCGTCGCCGCCCGCGATTCCGACTACGCCGGCTTCATCTGGTACCCGCGGCTACCGATGCTGGATCGGTGGCTGGCGCTGTACAGTCGGGCCGCCCGCGCCAACGGCGGCGAGCCCGACGCCGGACGGCGCCTGCTGGACTGGGCGCAGCAAGCCGGGTTCGAAGACATCACGCCGAGCGGCGGAATCTGGTGCCTCGCAACGCCTCAGGACCGCGATTGGTGGGGTGGAATGTGGGCCGACCGGATCCTGCACTCGGCGCTGGCCCGTCAGTTGGTGGACTCCGCAATGGCAAGCGCCGCAGAACTCATGGAAATCTCCGTCGCGTGGCGCACCTGGGCCGCCGCGCCTAACGGCTGGCTGGCGATCCCGCACGGCGAGATTCTGTGCCGGGCATAGGAAAGCCGCCGCACAGTTCTTCGAAGGCATGGGCGACCCGCAGCACCGTAGCGTCGTCAAATCGCCTGCCCATGATCATCATTCCCACCGGCAGCCCGTCGACGATGCCGACGGGCACCGAAATCGCCGGGTGCCCGGTGACATTCATCGGCGCGGTGTTGAGCGCCTTTCCCATCGCTTGGGCAAGCAGCGTCGCATCATCGGCGTCGGGCGTGGGCAGCGTGGCCGCCGTGCTCGGCACCGTGGGCATCACCAGCACGTCGTACTGCTGAAGCGCCGTGTCGTAGGCGCCACGCGCGTGCGGTAACAGGTTGCGCACCTTGGCATATGACGCGCCGCCGAGCGTGGTCAGGCTGTAGTGGCCGCACAACGCGGGCACCTTTACCACGGCCGGAAGTTGATCGGCCGTGGCCCGGCGCCGTTGCGCAAAGTACGCCATCAGTTCCGGGTCGTAGAGCCCTTCCACACCTAGCCCATAGCCGTTGCCGTCGAGCATCTGATAGGTGGCGCCGTCGGTCATGATGACGGCGAAAAGATGAAATATCTTGCGATGCCACGGCACGCTGGTTTCGGCGACGGTGCAGCCGATCTCGGCGAAGCGCTGGGCTGATGCTCGCACCAGCTCGTCGACTTGTTGCGCTGCACCGGGCTGGCCGAAGCCTTCGGCCAGGATGCCCACCCGCAGACCCGCGACGTCGCCGGTGAGCGCGGCCGGATAGTCGACCGCGGGCAGCTGGTCCGGCTGACGCGGGTCCTGGCCGTCGGATCCGGCGAGCACCCCCAGCAAGAGCGCGGCATCGGCGACGCTGCGAGTGATCGGCCCGATGTGGTCGAGGGTCCGTTCGATCGGGAAGGCTCCGGTGTAGGGAACCAGCCCATAGGTGGGCTTGTGGCCGACGATCCCGCACAGTGCCGCGGGAATCCGCACCGATCCGCCCTGATCGCCGCCGAGGGCGAGCTCGACCTCGCCGGCGGCGACGAGCGCCGCACTGCCACTGGATGATCCGCCCGTTTCACGGGTGGGGTCCCACGGGTTGCGGACCGGGCCGGAGGCCGAGGTGAAGCTGGATCCCGAGTAGCACAGGTCTTCGCAGACGCTCTTGCCGGCGATCAGGGCCCCGGCGTCGAGGAGCCGTTGCACCACGGTCGCGTCGCGGCCGGGGATGAAACCTTCCACGGTGCGCGACCCGTTCATCATCGGGACGCCGGCGACGGCGATGTTGTCCTTGACCGCGACACGTCTGCCGGCCAGCGGCCCGCCGGCGCCCGCGCTGATCTCGGTGGTGACGTACCAGGCACCCAGGGGGTTGTCGTCGGGGAACGCATAGGCGCGCTCGGCGGGTTGTGGCCGGGCGATCTCGTCGTAGAGCTCGTCGACCGCGTCGTAGGCCACTAACGAGTGCCCGGCGATCGCGGTGAATCGCGCCAGCTGATCGGCGTCCAAACGCAAACCGAAATGCTCCGCCGCCGCCGCGATGTCCGACTGCGCTGGTCGCCGAATCGCCATGCCGCCCTCCTTATGGCCCGGTTTATGGCCCGCTTTCAGCGGTCCGCGGCCGTGCGAATCCACCGCGGCGGGCCTGCTCCAATCTTTGTTGTCTTGCCTGGTCAGGCATACGGTATTGGCATTCTCTTTTTTTGCAAGTACGTTATCAGTCGATGGATAACCTCACGCAGACCTCATCCGGCATCCCGCTCGCGCCGGTATACGGGCCGGGGCAGCGTGGTACCGAACCGCCCGAGCCGGGGACCTTCCCGTTCACCCGCGGCAACTTCGCGTCCGGGTACCGGGGCAAGCTGTGGACATTCCGGCAATACTCCGGGTTCGGCACCGCCGAGGAATCCAATCGCCGCTACCGCTACCTGCTGGACCAGGGCGGGACGGGCCTGTCGGTGGCGCTGGATCTGCCCACCCAGTGCGGCTTTGACTCCGACGACCCCGAGGTCGTCGAGGAGGTCGGCCGGGTCGGTGTCGCGATCGACACCCTGGCCGACGCCGAGATCCTGTTCGACGGCATCCCGCTGGACAAGATCAGCACCAGCATGACGATCAACGGCACGGCCGCGATCCTGCTGGCGTTCTACGTGGCCGCCGCCGAAAAGAAGGGTGTGCCCTGGGCCAAGCTGACCGGCACGATCCAAAACGACATCCTCAAGGAGTACGCGTCGCGCGGAACCTGGATCTGGCCTCCGGAGCCGTCGCTGCGGTTGATCGCCGACACCATCGAGTTCTGCGCCGCCGAAGTCCCGAAATTCAACGCAATATCGGTGGCGGGGGCGCACTTCCGCGACGCCGGCGCGAACGCGGTCCAGGAGATGGCGTTCACGCTGGCCGACGGCGTCACGTACTGCGACACCGTGGTGGAACGCGGCCGGATGAGCATCGACGAGTTTGCGCCGCAGATCTCGTTCTTCTTCTACACCCACGGGGATTTCTTCGAGGAGATCGCGAAATACCGTGCGGGGCGGCGCCGTTGGGCGACCATCGTGCGTGAGCGCTACGGTGCCAAGACCGACAAGGCTTCGATGTTCCGGTTCGGCTGTGTGTGCGGCGGGGCGTCGCTGTACGCGCCGCAAGCACACAACAATGTCGTGCGGGTGGCCTACGAGGCGATGGCCGCGGTGCTCGGCGGGGTCCAGTCGATGTTCACCGCAGCCTGGGATGAGCCGTTCGCGCTGCCCACCGAGGAGACCACCACGCTGGCGTTGCGCACCCAGCAGATCCTGGCTTACGAAACCGGGGTGGCCCGGGTGGCCGATCCGCTGGGTGGCTCGTACTTCGTCGAGGCGCTCACCGACGAGACCGAGGCCCGCATCATCGAGATCATGGACGATCTCGAGCAGCACGGCGGGATGGTGCGCGCCATCGAGGACGGCTATCTGCAGGGCCTGATCGCCGACGAGGCCTATCGGATCCACCAGGAGATCGAATCGGGTGAGCGCCCGGTCGTCGGGGTCAACCGGTTCGTCACCGAGGAGCCGGCACCTCAGATCGTCACCTACGAACTCGACCCGGAGGGGCGCGATCTGCAATTGAAGCGGTTGTCCAAAGTGCGTGCCGAAAGAGACTCGGGCGCTGCACAATCCGCCCTCAATGCGTTGGCGCGTTCCGCCGAAGGGACGGATAATCTGATGCACAAGCTGATCGACTGCGCCAATGCTTACTGCACGATCGGCGAGATGGTTTCCGCACTCAAATCGGTGTGGGGCGAATTCGAGCAGCCGGTGGTGTTCTAGATGGCCGTGCGCATTCTGATCGCAAAACCCGGCCTCGACGGGCATGACCGCGGCGCCAAGATCGTCGCCCGTACTCTGCGCGACGCGGGCTTTGAGGTGATCTACACCGGTATCCGGCAGCGCATCGAAGACATCGCGTCGGTTGCCGTGCAAGAAGACGTCGCACTCGTCGGGCTGAGCATTCTGTCCGGTGCCCACCTTGCACTGACGACCCGCACCGTCGAAGCGTTGCGCGCGGCCGATGCCGGCGACATCGCCGTCGTCGTCGGCGGGACGATCCCCGAGGCCGACGTGCCCAAACTGCTGGAAGCCGGGGCCGCGGCGGTGTTTCCGACCGGAACGTCGCTGGAGGTCCTGGTACGAGACATTCGGCGACTGACCGGGGAGGAAGCATGCGTCTCGGAGTGATGATCGGCGCCGAGCGCGGCGACTCCGCCCGCAAGGTCACCAAACTGCTGGCCGACATCGAGTGGGCCGAAGCTGCCGGCATGGACACCGCGTGGATTCCGCAGGTGCCCAACGATTTCGACGCGCTGACGGCCGTCGCGCTGATGGCCACCCGAACCAACCGCATCGAGCTGGGGACGGCCGTGGTGCCGCTGCAGGGCCAACACCCGATCGCGTTGGCGCGCCAGGCGCTGTCCGTGCACGCCGCCGCCAAGGGCCGGTTGGCTCTGGGCATCGGGCCATCGCATCACTGGATCATCCGCGACATGCTCGGGCTGTCCTACGAGCGGCCCGCGGCCTACACCCGCGACTACCTCGAAGTGCTCAACGCTGCCTTCAGCGGTCCCGGCCCGGTCGACGTCGAGAACGAAACGTTCGCGGTGCACAATCCGCTCGACCTCGCCGCGGTGGCTCCGCTGCCGGTACTCCTCGCGGCGCTCGGCCCGGTGATGCTGACACTGGCCGGCGAGCGAGCCGCCGGCACGGTGCTATGGATGGCCGACGAACGCGCGGTCGCCGAGCATGTCGTGCCGCGCATAACCAAGGCTGCCGACAACGCCGGACGGCCCGCACCGCGAATTGTCGCGGGGATCCCGGTGTGTCTTTGTGCGCCAAGCGAAGTCGATGTCGCTCGGGAACGCGCCAACCGGATCCTCGGTGAGGCCGAGGTGTCGCCGAACTATCAGCGGCTTCTCGATTACGGCGACGCGAACGACGTGGGCGACCTCTGCGCGGCCGGCGACGAGGAGGCCATCCTGGCTCGGTTCCGTCGCTTCGCCGACGCCGGCGTGACCGACCTGTCGGTGCGGCTGCTACCGATCGGCGACAACCGCGACGAGCTGATCGCCTCCAAGCGGCGCACTCGGGAAGTCATTGCGGCGCTCGGCGCCGAAGTGCGATGACGGCGCCGCTGGCCGGGATCCGGATTCTGGAGGTCGGCACCATGCTGGCCGGCCCGTACGCCACGATGCTGCTCGCCGATCTCGGTGCCGACGTCATCAAGATCGAGCCGCCCGAAGGGGAGATCTCCCGGCAGGTCAGCGACAGTTACTTCGCCAGCCTCAACCGCAACAAACGCAGTATCCGGCTGGACCTCAATTCGCAAGCCGGCCAAGACAAATTGGGCGAACTGGCCGCGCAGTCGCATGCGCTGCTGGTCAACCTGAAACCGTCGGCGATCCGTCGGCTCGGCCTGACGTATGAGGCGCTGCGCCGGTTCAACGAACGGATCGTCTGTGTCGCCATCACCGGCTTCGGGCTGGACGGGGGAGACGACCCGGCGTTCGACTACGTCGTCCAGGCGGCCACCGGTGTCGCCGCGCTGACCGGCCATCCGGACGGGCCGCCGACGCTGCCCGGCTACTCGTCGGCGGACAACTCCACCGGCCTGGCCGCAGCGCTCGGCCTGCTGGCCCAGGTCACCTCCGGCCGCGGTGGGCAGGTCGACGTATGCCTGCGTGACGTGATGTTGTCCCAGCTGAACTACCACGCTTCGGCGTACCTCAACGACGGCGTCGAGCCACAGCGCCGACCGTTCGGTGCACACTCGTATTACGTTCCGGCGCAGATGTTCCCGACGTCAGACGGCTACCTGGCGTTGTTCATCACCCATGACGGCTTTTGGAAGTCCTTTGCCGCCGAGGCCAATATCGACGGCTTCGAGACCATGGCTGAGCGGGTGGCGCGGCGCGACGAGGTGCTCGCCGTCGTTGCCGGGGCGTTGGCATCCGACACCGCCGCCAACTGGGAATCCCGGCTGCGTCCGCTCGGGGTGCCGGTAGCCGCGGTCCGGACACTGCCCGAGGCGTTGAAAGCCACACCGGAGATCATCGTCAGCGCAGGCGATTTCCGCTTGGTCGCCAACCCGATCCGCATAGCCGGCTATCAGCCGGAATATCGGCCGCCGCCCAAGTTGGGTGAGGCATGAAACGATGATGGCATGGACCGCAGCGGGGACGGTGGGCTGACCGCATCGGGTCGGTTCTGTCGGGCTTGCGGCGCGTGGTCCAGCCCGACGGCCAAGTTCTGCGGGGAATGCGGTCGGCTGCTCGCGGACATTACCCCTTCCGCTGAGTACAAGCAGGCGACGGTGCTGTTCGCCGATGTTGTTCATTCGGTGGAGATCGCGGCGGCGGTGGGCGAGGAACGGCTGCGCGAGATCATGGCGCAATTGGTCGACAAAGCCACTGCTGTGGTGCGCCGCTTCGGAGGGACGGTGGACAAGTTCACCGGCGACGGCGTCAAGGCGGTGTTCGGCGCACCGATGGCTTTGGAGGACCATGCCGTGCGCGCGTGCCTGGCGGCGCTTGGCATCCAAGCAGAAATCGCCCGGCTGGCCGCTGAGGTCAGCGATAGCGACGGCGTCGCGTTGGCCCTGCGGATAGGGCTGCACTCTGGTCAGGTCATCGCCGGGGAAATTGGGTCACGGCCGTTGGGATACACCACCATTGGCGAGCCGCTGGGCATGGCTCGGCACATGGAGTCGGTCGCTCCCCCGGGTGGGGTAATGCTCAGCAGCTCGACAGCGCGCTTGGTCGATGGGATAGCAGCCGTCGGCGAACCTGAGCTGATTCATCTCAAGGGCGTCGATCTGCCGGTGCCCGCCCGTCGGCTGTTGGGCATGGCTGAAGGACATCGCGCTGCCTGGCGTGCGCAATCAAGTCTGGTCGGTCGGCGCCCGGAGATATCCATGCTTGAAGGCATATTGGACCGAGCCGTCGACGGCCACGGCGCCGTAGTGCGCGTGGTCGGGCCGCCTGGCATCGGCAAAAGCCGTCTGGTGCGTGAGCTGGCGGCGCTGGCGGTCCGACGGGACGCGGAGGTGTTCACCGCCATTTGCGAGTCCCACGCGAGCCAAATCCCCTTTCACGTGATTGCGCGGCTGCTACGCGCGGCCACCGGCGTTGATGGTCTTGACGAACGGGTGGCGCGTGATCGAGTGCGCGTCCGGGTCACCGCAGACCCCGAGGACTTGGCGTTGTTCGATGAACTGCTGGGCATTGCCGACCCAAATGCTGCTATACCGGTCATCGATCCGGATGCGCGTCGACGGCGGCTGACGGCATTGGTCAATGCGGCCGCGCTGGCCCGCAAAAGCCCGGCTGTCTATGTCATTGAAGACGCTCATTGGATTGACAAGGTCAGCGAGTCGATGCTGGTCGAGTTGCTGACCGTGATTCCGCAGATGCCGTCGCTGGTGCTGTTCACCTATCGGCCCGAGTATGACGGTCCCCTGATGCGGGTCCATGGTGCTCAGACCATCGCCCTTGCGCCGCTGAGCGATTCAGAGGCCGCGGCTTTGGTCAAAGAGCTGCTCGGGCCAGACGCCTCCGTTGTGGGGCTGGGCCGGACGATTGCCGATCGGGCCGCCGGAAACCCGTTTTTCGTCGAGGAGATCGTGCGCGACTTGGCCGACCGTAATCTGCTGCGTGGCACGCCGGGCGCCTACGTGTCAGCGACGGATGGTGCACAGGTGAGTGTGCCTGCCACTCTGGTGGCAACCATCGCCGCACGTATTGATCGCCTCGACCCGGATGCGAAACGCACATTGAGCGCGGCGGCGGTCGTCGGCTCGCGGTTCGGCCTAGATCTGCTGACCGCGCTGGGCGTCGAGCCAGTCGTTGACGACTTGATCGTGGCCGGGTTCATCCACCAGATCAGCTTCGTCTGCCAGCCCGAGTACGCATTCGACCATCCGCTGATCCGCGCGGTGGCCTATGAATCGCAACTCAAATCTGATCGTGCCGAGTTGCACCGGCGGCTCGCGGCCGCCATCGAAGCTCGCGAGCCGGAATCGATCGACGAAAACGCCGCGTTGATCGCCGATCATCTGGAGGCTGCCGGTGACCTGCACGCAGCGTTCGGATGGCACATGCGAGCCGGGAACTGGTCGACGCACCGCGACATTACCGGGGCGCGGATGAGTTGGGAGCGAGCGCGCCAGGTGGCTGACCGGTTGCCCGCCGACGACGTTCATCGCACGGCCATGCGCATCGCCCCGCGAACCCTGTTGTGCGCAACAATCTGGCGGGTCAGTGCAAGCCCGGACGACATCCGCTTCGACGAATTACGCGAATTAGCGACTGCTGCAGGTGATCAGAGATCATTAGTTATCGGCATGACGGGGCTTGTGACACTGATGCAGTTCTACGGCAAGTACACCGAAGCCTCACGGTTGGCGTCGCACCATGTGGAACTGCTCGATTCGATCGGTGATCCCGAGCTGACTGTGGGCGTGTTGATGACGCCGATGATCGTCAAATGGTCCGTGGGCGAGGTCTCCGTGGCCATGGAACTGAGCCAGCGCGCGATCGACACATCTCAAGGTGATCCCACCATGGGCAACATGATCGTGGGGTCGCCGTTGGCGTTCGCACTGGTGATGCGCGCATCGGCGCGGTGTGCCCTCGGCATTGCCGGTTGGCGCCAGGACTTCGACGACGCCGTCGCGCTCGCCCGTAGAACCGACAAGTTCACGTTCTGCACGGTCGTCATGTTCAAATACATTGCGACGCTGAGCTGGGCGCTGCTACCCGACGACGACGCGCTGCGAGACACCGCAGAGGCGGTGGAAATCGCCCAGCAGTTCGGCGACGACTTCACACTCACCAACGCGGAATTCACCCGGGGGCTCGTCTTGGTGCGTCGCGAGGACGCTGACCGGAAGTTGGGTTTTGAACTGCTGGACAGGGCTCGTCGAGTGGCGCTCGAGCATCGCAACATCATCGTCGCGGCGTGGTGTGCCGACATCGATTTCGCAGCAGAGAAAAACCGAACCGGTGACTACGACGGTGCCATCGCATTGTGTCGTGCCGTGCTGGCGAGCGAGATCCGTAGTGGCGAGATGACAAATCGTGGTTGGTGCACCACCGTTCTTGTCGAGGCGCTGCTCAACCGTGGTCGCGCCGGGGACCTTGACGAGGCGCAGGATGCCATCGACAGCCTAGCGGCAACCCCGACGGAGCCCGGGTTCTTGTACCACGAGCTGCCCCTGCTGCGGTTGAACGCAATGCTTGCCGAAGCCCGCGGCGACGAGGATCGCTATCGGGAATTCCGTGACCGGTACCGCGCCCGCGCTCAATCCACGGGCTTTGAGGGTCATATCGCGTTGGCGCACGCGATGGTCTGACAGGGTGGATCGTCACGCCGGGTTGGCGTAGACCCGGGCAGGTGGGATGAGGACGGCGGTTCGGCGCTGCTCACGCATGACCCGGTCATAGGTATCCCAGTCGTCGTGGGTTCCGCCTGCGGCCGTGAAGATTTCGCGCAGCAACCCTCGGAGCCGTTCGGCGTCGACCTCGGGATGCGGATCGTCCGGACCGATCAAATCTGCCGAACCCTCCACGGCGGCCCACTGCCAACCGGCCTTCGCGACGATCGTTGCTCGCGGATCCGCGCGCAGGTGGGCCAGTTTGCGGGAACCCCCGATCGCCACGAGCCCGACGACCGGGACACCAGTCAGTGGATGCTGCAACACACCGGCATTGACCACCGACGATTGGATACTGCCGTCGCGGCGCACGGTGCTGAACACACACAGCCCCTGATCGGCTGACAGGTGGTTGGCGAAATCCGAAAGCTCGGTCATGAGATTGGAACGCTACTCGTAATGCACTGTCACCGACGGCGTATCGGGCACACCCTGGCAGGTGAGGATATAGCCGTCGGCGACCTCGTCGTCGTCGAGCGCGTCATTGTTCCGCATGGTCACGCTGCCCTCGGTGATCCTGGCCATGCAGGTTCCGCAGTTGCCGGCCTCGCAGCTGAACGGCGGCGCCAGGCCCGCCCGCCGGGCGCTGTCCAGCAGCGTCTCACCGGCGATTTGCGGCACCGATACCTTCTTGCGTTCGAGATAAATAGTCACCGTGCCGGCCGCCTCGGCGCCGTCGACCGCGGGAGTGGGTTTCACCGGCGGCGCGGCATCGAAATCCTCGACGAATACCCGCCCGGGACCGGGCAGCGCGGATCGCACCACCGCCATAAAGCCCTCCGGGCCGCACAGATAGCAGTCGGCGTCGGCATCGGAACCGACGAACTCACGGACGGCGTCGGCCACGATCAGTCCCTGCTCGGCGTCAAGATGGCGCACGATCGACAGCCGGCCGGGATGCTGTTCGACCAGCTCATCGAGCACCGCGTCAAAGATCACCGACGCCCGGTCGCGATCGGCGCACAGCAGCCGCACGCGGCGATCCGTCGTCGCCAACGCACTCTTGGTCAGCGACAGGATCGGGGTGATTCCGCTGCCGCCGGCGAAGGCGAGCAGCGGCAGCGGCGTTGGGCTCAGGCAGAAAGTGCCGGCGGCGCGGGTCATGGTCAGCTCGTCGCCTTCGACGACGTTGTCGACCAGCCAGTTGGACACCTTGCCGCCCGGTACGCGCTTGACGGTGGTCATCAGCTCGTCGTCGGTTTCCGGCGCGCTCGACATCGAATACGACCGGTAGAGCGCCTCGCCGTCCACGATCACCTTAAACGTGCAGAATTGGCCGGCGCGGTAGTGAAACGGCTGGTCGTGGGGGGCGAGCACGAACGTGCGCGCGTCGGCGGTCTCCTTGATGATCCGGGTCACCGTCGCCTGCTGAAACGCGTGCAGCTCGGCCAAGCGGCCCACCCCTTCGCATACCTGTCAGTACTTGCGTTCTTCAGTATAGAGAATACTATTCTCACAAAGCGATAGGATCTTCTCAAATGGTTGTCAGTGAACCCGCGGCGCTCGCATTCGAGGACCGGCACTACAGCCTGCCGCAGCTCGACGCGCTGGCCGACGGGCTGGCATCGGCGTTGATGCAGCGCGGTGTCCGGCCCGGCGAACGGGTGGCGCTGATGGCGTCCAATCGGCCGGAGTTCGTCACTGCTCTCTACGCCATCTGGCGGTTGGCCGCAACGGTGGTGCTCATCAGCCCCGCGTACAAGCGTGGCGAGGTCGAGCACGCGCTGGCGCTGACCGAACCGGCGCATGCCGTCGGTGACCACCCCGTGCTGGCCGAATTGATGCCGATGCTGCACCTCGACGAGCCGATCACACCCGGCGAGTCGACGGGCACGGCGCCGCCCCCGCACGCCGACGCCGCGCTGGTGTTCAGCTCGGGTACCACCGGGCTGCCCAAGGCCGTGCGGCACACTCATGCGTCGCTCGCCGCGGCGGTCGGGCACTGGCGTGACGCGCTGCAGCTGACGTTTCGTGATCGGATCCAAATCGCCACTCCGCCTTCGCATATCCTCGGCCTACTCAACATCCTCACCGCGATGCAGAACGGTGCGTGGATGCGGCTGCATCGTCGATTCGACGTCGACGCGATGTTGCGGCACATCGAAACCGACCGCATCACCGTCGAGATGGCGGTGGCGCCCATCGCGTTGGCGATCGCGTCGCACCCGCAGCTGGAGTCTTATGACCTCTCGTCGCTGCGCTACATCGTGTGGGGCGCGACACCGGTCAGCTACAGCGTCGCCGAAACCGTAACCCGGCGAACCGGAATCGGGTGGTTGCCCGCGTACGGCACCACCGAGCTGCCCGTCATCGCGTGCAATCCGCTCGATAAAGCCCGGCTCGACTCGGTCGGACGCCCGGTGCCCGGTGTCGAGGTGCGAGTGGTGTCGCTGCAGACGGGAGAGCCGGTCGGCACCGGCGAGATCGGTGAGATTCAAGCCCGAGCCGAATCGATGATGGCCGGGTACCTTCCGTGCACATCGACGCAAGAAGCCCTGTGCGACGGGTGGTATCGCACCGGCGACGTCGGCTACCTGGACACCGGTGGCTGGCTGCGGATCACCGACCGCTCCAAGGAGATGATCAAGGTGCGGGGTTTTCAGGTCGCGCCCGCCGAGATCGAGGCCGTGCTGCACGGTCATCCGGCGGTCAAAGACTGCGCGGTGTTCGGGGTCCCCGACGGCCTCAACGGGGAAGCGGTGGTGGCCGCGGTCGCCACGCACGATCGCATCGACGCCGCCGAACTGATTGCTCGAGTGCAAGAGCGGCTGGCCTCCTACAAACAGTTGAGCCGCGTGGTGTTCGTTTCCGATATTCCTCGGCTGCCTTCGGGCAAGGTGCTACGCCGAGTGCTGAAGGAGCGGTATGGATGTACGTCTGACAACTGAACAACAACAACTGCGCGACGCCGCCGCCAAGCTCGCCGACGACCTCGGCCCCGGCTCAGTTCAGGCACTCGCCGACGGCGAACGAATCACACGACTGGACAAGCAGATCCAGGCAACCGGCTGGCGGGCGCTGCGCTCCGACGGTGCATCCGGGGTCGAAGTCGCGATCGTGGCAGAGGAATTCGGGCGTGGCCTGGTGGACACGCCGTTTTTGGGGCCGGTGCTGGCCGACGAACTGGCCCGTCACGCCGGCGCCGATGGGCAAGAAGCAACCGTCGCGTTCGGCGACCGCGCGATCGACGCGCGGGGATGTCGGCGGGCGCTGATACTGGACGAAACTACGGTGTGCGCCGCCGATCTAGCCGGCGACCGGGCCGGTGCCGACCTGACCAGAGCCGACTCCCAACTAGCCGCAGCGGTCCCGGTCGGCGAAGTATCGGCCGACGTCGCCGGACGCTGGCTGGCGCTTGCGTTGGCGACCACATCGGCGGACCTGGTCGGCGCGGCGCGGGGCGCACAGGTATTGGCGGTGGACTACGCGAAAATCCGTGAGCAGTACGGCAATCCGATCGGTTCGTATCAAGCCATTGCGCACCTGCTGGCCGAAAGCCAGGCGTTGATCGAAGGCTCGATCAGCGTACTGCGGCACGCTGCGTGGGCGGTCGACGAACTCGACCCGGCCGACGCGATACGGGCGGGCCGGGTGGCCAAGATCTACTGCGCACGCGCGGCGCGAACCGTGTGTGAGACCGCCGTGCAGGTGCATGGCGGCATCGGGAACACCTGGGATTGCCTGGCGCATGTCTACTTGCGGCGGGCGCTGGTGTCCACCGAACTATGGCCCGTCAAGCTGGAGGAGATCGACATTGGACTTTCGTGACTCACCGGAGGAAGCAGCGTTCCGCGATCGGCTGCGGGCGTGGTTATCGGTGCACGCCAGCGAATTTCCGAGCTCCGGCGACGAGTACTGGACCCGGCAGGGCGAATGGCATCGGGCGTTGTACGAAGCCGGTTTCTTTGGGCTGTCCTGGCCGCGGGAGTACGGCGGACAGGAGCTCCCGCCGGTGTACGACGTCATCGTCGATGAGGAGCTGGCTCGCGCCGGTGCTCCACCGCGGCCCAGCCTGGGCTATCTCGTGGTCGGTCTGGGAAGGCATGGGAGCAAGGAACTTCAGCGGCGGTTTCTGCCGGGCATGATCAACGGCACCGAGCGCTGGTGCCAGGGCTTTTCCGAGCCGGGCGCGGGCTCGGACCTGGCGTCGCTGACCACCACCGCCACCCGTGACGGCGACAACTACGTCGTGCACGGGCACAAGATCTGGACCAGTTATTCCGACGTCGCCGACTGGTGCCTGCTGCTGGCCCGTACCGATCCCGACGCCAAACGCCACCGGGGCCTGTCTGCGTTCATCATCTCGATGAAACAGCCCGGTGTGCAACAACGTCCGCTGCGGATGATGAACGGGGTCACCACCGAATTCGGTCAGGTGTTCCTCGACGGGGCGACGGTGCCGGCCGACCAGATGGTCGGCGCGCCCGGCGACGGCTGGGCGATCGCCATGACGGTGGTCGGGCACGAACGCGAACCCTCCACGCTGGGCTATGCGGCCCGTTACGGCAAGCTGGTGCGCCAGCTGGCCGCCCGCAGCGATGGTCCCGTGAGCGACGAACTTAGGTGGGCGGCAGTGCAAACCGAGATGCTGACGCATCATGTGCGGCGCCGGCTGTCCGAACAGCTCGACGGGGTGTTGCACGGCCCGGACGGATCGCTGGACAAGCTGCTGATGACCTGGGTTGAACAGACGGTCGGCCACGCGGCGCTCGCCGTCGGCGGCACCGAGAACCCCGACCTGCTGAGCGCCTACCTGTACAGCCGGGCGCAAAGCGTCATGGGCGGAACATCGCAGATCCAGAAGAACATCATCGCCGCACGAATCTTGGGATTGTAGCCCGCGGGTCACGACCATCTAAGGAGTCTGACGTGTACGACATGCCGAAAGAGATCGACGTCCGCGCCGACGGGCCGCTGCGGATCATCACACTGAACCGGCCGGATTCACTGAACTCGGTCAACGACGACCTGCACCACGGGCTGGCGAAGTTGTGGCAGCGGATGAGCGACGACCTGACGGCGCGAGCGGCGGTACTCACCGGCGCCGGGCGGGCGTTCTCGGCCGGCGGAGACTTCCATTACCTCGCCGAATTGGCCGGCGATGCCGACCTGCGCGCCAAGACCATCGCCGACGGCCGGGAGATCGTGCTGGGGATGGCGCGCTGCCGAATCCCGGTGGTGGCGGCCGTCAATGGGCCGGCCGTCGGACTCGGGTGCAGTTTGGTCGCGCTCAGCGACATCGTCTACATCGCCGAAAACGCGTACCTGGCCGATCCGCACGTGCAGGTCGGGTTGGTGGCCGCGGACGGCGGCCCCATCACCTGGCCATTGCACATCAGCCTGATGCAGGCCAAGGAGTTCGCCCTGACCGGCGCGCGCATTACGGCTCAGCGCGCCGTCGAACTGGGGTTGGCCAATCACGTGGTCGACGATGCGGTCGCCGAGGCGACCGCCTGCGCCCGGCGGATCCTGGAATTGCCGCAGCAGGCCGTCGAGAACACCAAGCGCGTCCTCAACGTGCACCTCGAGCGCGCGGTTCTGGCCACCATCGATTTCGCGCTGACCGCCGAGAACCAGTCGTTCCAGACCGAGGATTTCCGCAACATCGTCACCAAGCTGACCGCCGGCAAGAACTGACGCCCAGCCACTCGCAAAGGAGGGCACGGCCACCGAGGTGTCCGGGCCATAAAATCCTGGAGATGAACATCGCCGAGCTGATCGCCGCGGCGCGTGACGGGTCACCGCGGGCGGCCGGCCGATTGCTCAGCCTGGTCGAGGGCGAGCGCCGTGACGAGGTGCTGGAAAGCCTCGGCCCGTCGTCGGTGCACGTCGTCGGGATCACCGGACCGCCGGGCGCGGGCAAGTCGACGACGGCCGCGGCCTTGGTGGGGGCTTACCGCGAGCGGGATTTGCGGGTCGCGGTGCTGGCCGTCGATCCGTCCTCGCCGTTCAGCGGTGGTGCGTTGCTCGGCGACCGGATCCGAATGACCCGGCACATCAACGACTCCGAGGTGTTGATTCGTTCATTGGCGACTCGCGGTCACCTGGGCGGGCTGGCCGCCGCGGTGCCGGCCGCCATCCGGCTGCTCGGGGCACTGGCTTACGACGTGGTGCTGCTGGAAACCGTCGGCGTGGGCCAGTCCGAGATCGAGATCGCCGCGGTCGCCGACCCGACCGTCGTCATCCTCAACCCGGGAGCCGGCGACGCGGTGCAGGCCGCCAAAGCGGGGCTGTTGGAGGTTGCCGACATCGTCGTGGTCAACAAGGCCGACCGCGAGGGCGCCGAGCAGACTATTCGCGATTTGCGCGCCGAGACCAGTGCGCCCATCCTCAGTCTCGTTGCCGCCAAGGGCGAAGGGCTCGCGGAACTGATGGACGCAATCGATGCCCATCACCGCACGGACAGCCACGCGCGCCGGCTGGCCAGGGCGCGAGCACAAATCTTGTCGCTGGCACAGACTCGGCTGCGAACGCATCCCGAGCTCGACCGGCTGGCGGAAGCGGTTGCCGAAGGTCGCAGCGATCCCTACTCAGCCGCTGAAACCCTGCTTTCTGCTCACCACAGATAAATAGCCAACACGGCGCCCCACAGCGCGACCAGCCACATGTCGGTGCCGACGCGCAGCCAGCGCGGTGCGGTGCGCACCTCCATGAAGTGTTGAATAATCAAGCGCGCCTTGACCAATGCCATGACCAAGACCGCGATGGTGATGGATACGCTGGCGGACAGCATTCGGTCTGCGTGTACAGGCCCGAGCCACCATGTCGCGACGGTGATGGCGGAAAGAATCAGCCACACATAGGTAAGCCGTGCCGTAGCGCTCATAGCTTTACCTCATCACGTAGAGCAGCGCAAAGATGACAATCCACAGCAGATCGACCATGTGCCAATAGGTAGCCCCGGCCTCGGCCGTGGACACCCGCCGCTGCGCCGAGTGTCGGACATTGACGATCACGACGCCCAAAAACACCAGCCCGAGTGCGACATGGAACAGGTGCACACCGGTGAGCAGGTAGTAGAACATGAAGAAGTCGTTGTGGGGAAACGTCAAGCCGTGGCTGATCTTCGACGTCCACTCGTAGGCCTTGATCGCGATGAACAGCACGCCGCACAGGCCGCCGTACGCGATGAGCCGTGCCGCCTGCGCGTCATCTTCGGTCCGGACCGCTTGGACACCGCGCGCGACAAACCACGAGCTGGCGATCAGCACCAACGTGTTGAGCGCACCGATGTTGAGCGAAAGTTGCTGTTGCGAAGCTAAAAACAGCTCGTGCTGCTGGGTGCGGTAAACCATGAAGATGATGAAATACGCGCCGAAAATGATGAGATCGCCGAGGACGAAGACCCACATGCTGCCATCGCCGGGAAGGTGCGCTGGCCGCGTGCGGTCGGCGGCTGTTCGGGTCTGGGTCACTAGTCCGGCACCAATTCACCCACGGGTTGGCGCTCGACGGCCTTCTTCAGCAGCACGATCAGACACACCTGCCAGAACGCGAAAATCGCGGTGCCCATCCAGAAACTGATCGAACCGTTCCACGCCAGCGGCCCGGATCGGAAAATGAACACCGGTGCGGCGAGCAGCTCGGTGACGATCTGCCAAATCGAGATATAGGCAAGCCATTTGGGGAAGACTTCATTGCGGTCCAGCAGGATAGCGATCGCGAAAACCAGGTAAGCGGTGGAAAAACAACCCAGCGACCCGACGAACGACAGGAAGGTCAGCTCGTATAACAGCGCGACGATCTCGGTGCCGCGGTCCGGGCGGAACACCGCGGTCAAAAATGAAATCGCAGCCATCAGACATCCGGGCAGCGCGCCGACCGCCAACGCACCCATATACGCGTAGCCGAACGCCGGGCTGACGGACATCCGTTTGATCTCAAACACCACAATGCCGTTCGCCACTCCGGCGAATCCGATGACGATCATCAACAACGCAAAACCGATCTGAATGGTCAGCGCATGCTGATGCAAGAAGTTCACCATCTGATCGGCGGTGACATCCGGGCGCGGTGGCGGCATCACCCGGGTAAGCGGGACGAAGATCAGCCCGAACAGGGTGTAAAAGGTCGGCACCACCCAGAAGCAGATCCACAGATCGGTGTTGCGTTGTGGCGCTGCGGTATCGGTCATTGGCCAGCCTGCTGCTTGATCGCAGCCCGCAGGACGAAGAACATCACCACGACATACACCGTGAACGCGCCGATCCGTAGCCAGAACGACACCAGGCCGTCCCAGGCCAGCGGGCCGGTGCGAAACACCGCGGCGCACGCGGCCGGCGTCATGGCCGCGGCCGTGACGACGCTGAACGGCGCAACCCAGCGCGGAAATACCGGCCGCGGCGGGGCATCTCGGGCATCCAAGTACACGGCCAACGCCAAGCACAGATTCTGCACTACGAGCATGCCGACCGGCGCGATGAAGGTGATCCAGGCCAGGTCGTTGAGCAGCTGAATCAGCTGCGGGTTGCGTTCCGGCCGGTAGGCCGCCACCAGCCAGAAGATATCGGCGAGCGCGAACAGTGTTGCCCCGCTGACGACCGCGGTCAAATAGCAGTAGGCGAGGACCTGGGTGGGGGTGGCCATCCGTTTCATCTGAACGACGATCAGGGCGAACAGCGGGACCAGCATGATGCCGAACAGGTTGTAGGTGATCATGCTGAACCGGATCATCGTGGTGTTGTTCGCGTAGAACTCGGCCACTTGATCCGCAGTCATGCCGGGCGACATCGGCGGAAAAAATCCCGGGAACGACAAGAACGCGACAAGCAAGACGACACCGACCACGGGTGTCAGCCACAGGCAGATCAACTGCCCACGGAGGCTAGGCCGAGGCGGCGCCTGCTGCACCCGCGCAATAGTCGACATCAGCCGTCAGGCTAGCCGATCGGCTAGTCCACGGTCAATAGCCGATCGGCTAGGCTGACGGCTGTGGCGTCCACCAAGCCCGAAACCCGGCTGCGATCCATCGAGCGCAGCGCCGCGCAGACCCGCGTCCTGGATGCCGCATTGCGCCTGATCGCCGAAAATGGTGTGGGCGGAACGTCATTGCAAATGATCGCCGATGCCATCGGCGTCACCAAGGCCGCCGTGTACCACCAGTTCAAGACCAAAGACGAGATCGTGATCGCGCTCACCGAACGCGAACTCGCCGGCCTCGAGGAGGCGCTGGAAGCCGCCGAAGCCGAGCGATCCCAACTCCGGGCCCGTGAAATGCTGCTCGACGGGGTCATCGACTTGGCCGTCAAACGCCGCGGCGTGGCGAGCACCCTGCAATTCGACCCGGTCATCGTCCGGCTGCTCGCCGAGCACCAGCCGTTTCAGCAATTCATCCAACGGCTTTATAGCGTGCTGGTCGGTGACGCCGGCGACGACGCCCGGGTCACCGCGGCGATGCTGTCCGGGGCCATCGCCGTCGGCGTCATGCATCCACTCGTCGCCGACGTCGACGATGACACCCTGCGTTCGCAGCTGGTCCGGCTGACCCGCCGATTCATGGAAACGTCGGCAGCGATAACCTGACGCGTCATGACACGTTCTGCCGACGAACTGGTAACCGAATTCTGCAAACTGTGGTCTTCGCCCGATCCGGACAAGCTGGCCTCGTACTTCGCCGAAGACGCCGTGTACCACAACATCCCAATGGAGGCGGTCCAAGGGCGCGAGGCGATCCGAGACTTCATTGCCGGGTTCACCGCCGCATTCGACGGCATCGACTTCCGGGTGCATCGACAAATCTGCGACGGAACCATAGTGATGAATGAACGCACCGACGTGATGCACAGCAAGGACGGCAAAGAGATACCGCTGCCGGTGACCGGCGTCTTCGAAATACGCGACGGCCAAATCACCGCATGGCGAGACTACTTCGACATGGCCACCATCACGGGCGCGATGAGCTGACCGGCCGCGACAAGCGCTGCGTGCCTTAGGCCGTCCCACCTGCCAGGTGCTATAAAAGCCAGATGACGGAGGGTGCGGCGGAGTTGGTACCGGTCCTACCTGCCCACCGGTTCGACGAAGCTGCGCTGCAAAGCTATCTGCGCGGACGGTTGCCGGGGTTCGACACCGCGATAAAAGTTCGTCAGTTTCAGGGCGGTCAGAGCAACCCGACGTTTCACCTGCACACCTCCGATGGTGAGTATGTGCTGCGCAAGAAGCCACCCGGAAAGCTGCTGCCCCGAGCGCACGAGGTGGAGCGCGAACACCGGGTGATGGCGGCGTTGGCCGATACCGATGTACCGGTTCCACGCATGTGGCTGCTCTGCCAAGACGAATCAGTAATCGGCACAACATTCTTCGTCATGGACTACGTTCCGGGGCGAATCTTTGCCGATCCGGCCCTGCGCGAATGCACGCCGGAGCACCGCGCCGCGATCTATGAGGATCTCGCCCGCGTGCTGGCTGCGCTGCATCGCGTGGATTGGCGCGCGGTCGGTCTCGAGGGGTTCGGCAAGCCGGAGGGTTACATGCAACGCCAAGTCGCGCTGTGGACCAGGCAGTGGCAGGCAGCGCGGGTGGAGGATATGCCGGCGATGGACCTGTTGGCGGAATGGCTGCCCGAGCGCCTGCCACCTGACGACGAGCCGGCGTGCATCGCCCATGGTGACTACCGGTTGGGCAATGTCCTGATCCATCCGAGTGAGCCGCGCGTGGTTGCGGTGCTGGACTGGGAACTTGCGACCATCGGCCATCCGCTGGCCGACCTGGGCTATACCTGTCTGATGTACCACCTGCAGCCCGAGGACCTCGGTGCCGCGAGTGGAGTCGCAGGCAAGGACCTGAGTGGCACCGGCATCCCCGACGAAGACTCCTTCGTTGCGAGCTACTGCCGCTACATCGGCCGGGAGGTGCCGGATTCGCTCGACGTTTTCGTGGTCTTTTCCATGTTTCGTCTGGCATCGATAACTGCCGGCGTCTATCGCCGTGGGCTTGACGGGAACGCCGCGGACTCTCGCGCGGCCAGTTTCCGCGAGCGCTATCGCGTCCTGGCGCAAACGGCTTGGGCGTTGGCGCAGGAGATGAATTAGTTCAGCGGCTCACCCGTCGCTGCCCGGTGACCGGCGCGGTATCCGAAAACCATTGCCGGGCCGATGGTTCCGCCTGCGCCACCGTAGGCGCGGCCGGTGACTCCGGCCATCGCATTACCCGCGGCGAACAGGCCGGGAATCGGTGCGCCGCTGACGTGCAATACCCGTCCGTCGCGGTCGGTGCGCGGGCCGCCCTTGGTGCCCATCGCGCCCACCGAAATCGGCACCGCATAGTAGGGCGCGGTGTCGATCGGTCCGAGCGTCTTGCCGGCCGTTGTGGCCGCATGCTCGTCGCCCCAGTAACCGTCGTATGCACTGGAGCCTCGCCCGAAGTCGGGATCGGACCCGGCCGCGACGTTGCGGTTCCAGTGATCGATCGTGCGGGTCAGACCGTCGGGATCGATGCCGGTCTTGGCGCCCAGTTCGGCGAAGTCCGCCGACGCGCAGAACCAGTCCGGGACCGCCTCGCCGGGCGCGACGCCCAAAAAGCCGTAACGTTTCAGATGTAGCGAGTCGAAGACCATCCACGCCGGGTCGTTGACGAAGCCTCCGCGCGGATCGAAGTAGTGGAACGCGCCGGCCATCGAGTTGTAGTCGCAAGCCTCGTTGACGAATCGCCGTCCGGCCCGGTTGACGATGATGCTGCGCGGGCGGGTTCGTTCCAGCCGTACGCTGCGGCTGCGTTGATGGCCGTCGATGGTGTCGCCCGGGATCTGCACGATCGGCACCCACCATGCTTCACCCATGTTGGCCAGTTCGGCGCCGTGCGCCATTGCCATCCGCAGACCATCGCCGGTGTTGTTTGGTGGCGACACCGCGCCGTGCATCGGGCCGCGCAGAAAAGCCTTGACCCACGGCGGATTCCATTCGAATCCACCGGTAGCGAGCACGACACCGCGACGCGCGAGTACCGTCTGCGCTCGGCCCGCCACATCAACGCGTACGCCGGCGATTCTGCCGTCTTCGGCTATGAGTTCCAGACCCGGGGCGTGAGTCTGCGGCGTGACGCCCAAATCCAGTATTCCCCTGAGCAACCCGGCGATCAGCGCGGTGCCGGCCACGCACAAGTCGGCTCCTCCGTCGACGTCCGCGTGCAGCCGGGCACGGGTTTCGGCGTCGAATCCGACGTTGGACCAATCCGCGGGAAACGACGTGATCCGGTCACGCCAGTCACCGAGCAGTGCCAGATCGTACGGCGCGGCACACAAAGACCGGCCGCCGGACGGTCGCCCGCCGGGCAGCTCGGGTTTGTAATCGGGAAAGCCGGTCGCGATCTCGAAACGCAGACCGCTGTGCGCCTCGACGAAGTCGAGCATCGCAGGGCCGGTCCGCACAAAGGTCTCGACGAGTGCCTCGTCCATCGAACCGAACGACTGGGCTTGCAGATAACGCAAGGCATCAACGACCGTCAATTCTCCATCCGGACAGCGGTTATGGGCGGGGATCCACACCACGCCGCCCGAGACAGCGGTGGTGCCGCCGACCGTGGCGGACTTCTCGTATACCGCCACCGAAGCGCCGTTGACCGCTGCGGCCAGAGCGGCCGTGAGGCCGGCGCCGCCGGTGCCCAGCACGACGACGTCGGCTTCGCGGTCCCAAGACTGCGTGTCAGGCATGAACGTCCTTTCAGCTCAAAGTCGCCGATAGCTCCTTGGCCGCCTTGAGCACCGCGTCCTTACCGCGCATCACGACGTCTTCGCGATGCGAGATCAGGTTGATGCACGTCGGCGGCGACGGCGGTTCGCGATGAACCGGCACGGCCAGCCCGTAAGTGTTCGGCTCGATCTCGCCGTGCGTGACGACCCAGCCCTGATCGCGGGCGCGCGCGACAAGATCGCGTTCGCCCGGACGCGGGGGCAGGCTGGCCAGCAACGCGATACCGGCCGCGCCTCGGTTCAGCGGGTAGCGGCTGCCTTCGTGAAACGCCAACTGATAGGCCACCTGGGTGGGCACGATCACCGCGACCGCCACCTGCTGGTCGCCCTCGGCGACAAGCAGCGACACCGTGGTGCCCAGCTCGTCGGCCAGGGCGCGCAGCGTCGGCAGGCTCACCTGCCGCAAGTTGTGGTCGAACGACGCGCCCAGTACGGCGAGCCCGGCCGCCGGGCGGTATCGGCCGTCGTCGCCCTTGGCGATCAATCGGAATTCGGCCAGCGTGCCGAGCAGGCGATACGCGATCGTCCGGTGCACCCCGAGGCCGTCGGCGACCTGTTGCACCGTCATCCCGCCCGGTGCGTTGGCCACCAACTGCAGCGCAGACAGGCCCCTGGCCAGGGTCTGCGAGCCGTTCACGACTCGACGGCTTTTCTTGACAGACCTCGAACCGAGAGTGATGCTCTATACATAGTGCACATCAATGTGCGATTTTAGCACAGGCGGTTGGCGCTAGACGAGAACCGAATTTCCGCACGAGATGAGGAGCCGGTGGCCGACCACGAGAGCATCTGGAGCGATCTTCAAGGTGTCGCGTTCGAACAGGGCTATCTGGACGCCGGTGGCATCCGGACCCGCTATCTGCGGGCCGGTGAGCCCGACAACCCGGTGCTCATCCTGTTGCACGGATCCGGCGGACACGCCGAGGCCTACGTGCGCAACCTGGAAGCGCACGGGGAGCATTTCTGGACCTGGGCGATCGACATGCTCGGGCATGGCTACACCGACAAGCCCGGCCATCCGCTTGAAATACCGCACTATGTCACGCATCTGATCGCGTTTCTGGACGCGATCGGCGCCGAACGAGCCAGCCTGTCCGGCGAGTCGCTCGGCGGCTGGGTCGCCGCCCGCGCCGCCATCGACCACCCGGAGAAGGTGGATCGGCTGGTCCTCAACACCGCAGGTGGTTCGCAAGCGGATCCGGAAGTGATGCAACGGATTATCACGTTGTCGATGGCGGCCGCCGAGGATCCGTCCTGGCAGACCGTGCAGGCGCGGATCAAGTGGTTGATGGCAGACAAGTCGAAGGACTACGACGATTTGGTGGCCAGCCGGCAACGGATATACCGCCAGCCGGGTTTCGTGGCCGCGATGCGCGACATCATGGCATTGCAGGACCCCACGATCCGGGCGCGCAACCTGCTCGGTCCGGCCGAGTACGGAGCTATCACCGCGCCGACCCTGGTGCTGTGGACCAGCGACGATCCCACCGCCGATGTCGCCGAGGGCCGCCGAATCGCGTCGATGATTCCCGGCGCGCGCTTCGAGCTGATGCCCGGCTGCGGACACTGGCCGCAGTATGAGAACGCCAAGACGTTCAACCGGCTGCATCTGGATTTCCTGCTGGGACGCTCGACGTGACCGAAAGCCGCACGCAGGACGCAGCCGTCGTCGTGGTGGGAGCCGGTCCGGTTGGGCTCACCCTGGCCAACATCCTTGGCCTGCAGGGAGTTCGCACGATCGTGGTCGAGGAGCGCTCGTCGCTGATCGACTATCCGCGCGGAGTCGGCCTCGACGACGAGGCGTTACGCACCTTCCAGGCGATCGGCCTGGTCGATGCGATCCTGCCGCACACCGTGCCCAACCAGATCCTGCGGTTCGTCGACGCCAAGCGCCGGCTGCTTGCCGAAATGGCGCCCGCCGACGCGCGATTCGGCTGGCCCAAGCGCAATGGGTTCGTGCAGCCGCTGGTCGACGCCGAATTGCTCAGGGGCCTGGACCGATTCGAGCATGTCGAGGTGTGGTGGGAGCGTCCGATGACCTCCTGCACACAGACACCCGACGCGGTGACGGTCGAGCTCGGCGGCGCAGAGCCCGCCGGTGTGCAGGCCCGCTACGTCGTCGGCTGCGACGGCGGACGCAGCACCACCCGACGGCTGATGGGGGTGTCCTTCGACGGCACCACGTCGTCGACCCGCTGGCTGGTCGTCGACGTCGCCAACGATCCGCTCGGACATCCCAACAGCGAAGTAGGGGCGGACCCCCGGCGTCCATTTGTCTCGATCTCGATCGCCCATGGAATTCGGCGGTTCGAGTTCATGATTCACGCCGACGAATCCGACGAGCAGGCGGAGGATCCGGCGTTTCTGGCTCGGATGCTCGCACCGCTCGTACCGCACCCCGACCGGGTCGACGTGATCCGGCGCCGGGTCTACACCCACCACTCCCGCATCGCCGGGGCATTCCGACGCGGGCGCATGCTGCTGGCCGGCGATGCCGCGCACCTGATGCCGGTCTGGCAAGGGCAGGGCTACAACAGCGGGATCCGGGATGCCGCGAATTTGGGCTGGAAGCTGGCGGCGGTGATCAACGGCCAGGCCGACGACGCGCTGCTCGACACCTACGACGTGGAACGACGCAAGCACGCCCGCGCGATGATCGACCTGTCCACGTTGGTGGGCCGGGTGATCTCTCCGACCAACCGCCGGGTGGCCGCCGCCCGCGACCTGCTGGTGCGGTCGGCGTCAATTGTGCCGTCGCTCAAGCGGTATGTGCTCGAGATGCGGTTCAAGCCGATGCCGCGCTACGAGACCGGGGCCGTGGTGCATACCGTGCCCGACTCACCGGTCGGCACCTTGTTCGTGCAGCCCCGGGTGGATCTGCGCGAGCGCCAGGACGTTCTGCTCGACGACGTGCTCGGCACCGGGTTCGCCGTGCTGTGCTGGAACAACAACCCCCGCGAAATCCTTGGCGCTCAGGAGTTTGCGAACTGGAAGGCGATCGGGGCCCGGTTCGTCGCAGCGCGGCCACAGACGCAACTGCACTGGACCGGACACGATGATCCTGACGTGGTGATCGTTGGAGACCGCGACGGTGATCTGAAAGGCTGGTTCGACAGCCACCGGGAGTCCGTGCTGTTCCTGCGCCCCGACCGGTGTATCGCCGGCGCCTGCATCGCTCAGCTCGCAGGCGAGCTGAGCGCCAAGCTTTTCGACGTCCTCACCTTGACTCCGGGAGGAAGCCATGCCGATAGCCCTGTGCTGTATGTCCCACAGCCCACTACTGAATCTGCCCGGGCCGTCGCAGGACCTCCTTGATGACATCGAGACGGCGCTGTCCCAGGCCCGTAATTTCGTCGCTGAGTTCGCCCCCGAACTCGTGGTCATCTTCGCCCCGGACCACTACAACGGGTTCTTTTACAAGCTGATGCCACCGTTTTGCATTGCCACCAGCGCAACCGGTGTCGGCGACTATGGCACTCACAGTGGTCCGCTGGACGTTCCCGAGGACATCGCCGACGGCTGCGCCAAGGCCGTTCTGGCCGCCGACGTCGACATCGCGATCTCGAGCTGCATGGAGGTCGACCACGGCGCCGTCCAGCCCCTGGAGAAGCTGTTTGGAGACGCGACGGCGCGGCCGGTGATTCCGATCTTCATCAACTCGCTGGCCACACCGCTGGGGCCGCTGCGGCGTTGCCGCACGCTCGGCACTGCGGTCGGCAAGTACCTTGTGTCGCTGGGCAAGCGCGTCCTGGTTGTGGGATCCGGTGGCCTGTCGCATGATCCGCCGATTGCGACGCTGGAAACCGCGAACCCGCAAGTCGCGCGCCGGATCGTGCACGGTGACCCGATGACGTCTGCGCAGCGACAGGCCCGGCAAGTGGCGGTGATCGAGGCAGCACAGCAATTGGCCGAAGGCCGCAGCGACCGGCAACCGATCAACCCGGCCTTCGATCACCGTTTCCTGGAGATCGTCGACGCCGGCCAGCTCACCGACCTCGATGGGTGGTCCAATTCCTTTATCGCGCACGAGGGCGGCAACTCGGCACACGAAATCCGCACCTGGGTGGCGGCATTCGGTGCACTTGCGGCGGCGGGCACCTATGAGACCACGGTGCGTTACTACAAAGCCGCGCCGGAACTGATCGCGGGGTTCGCGGTCCGAACGGCGGTGCCCTGCTCATGAGTCACGAAGTGGACGTGCTGGTAATCGGCTCAGGCGGCGGCGGCATGACCGCGGCGCTGACCGCCGACGCCTGTGGCCTGAACACCCTGGTCGTTGAAAAATCAAGCCACTTCGGCGGTTCCACCGCGCTGTCCGGCGGCGGGATCTGGGTGCCCGGCGCGCCTGCGCAGCGCCGGGAGGGCTACGCGCCGCCGCCCGACGGCGTCGTGGAATACCTGCGGCACATCACCGAGGGCCTGGTCAGCGAGCCCCGCATCCGGCAGTACGTCGAGTCCGCGCCCGCCATGATGGAGTTTCTCGAGCAGCTCAGCCCGTGGTTCGAGTTCGTGTGGAAGCCGGGCTACGCCGACTATTACCCGGAGTTACCGGGCGGCTCAGAACTGGGCAGCACCATCAATGTGCCGCCGATCGACCTGCGCAGGCTAGGGGACGACGAGCAGCACCTATTGCAGCCCCTGGCATTGGCGCCGCGCGGAATCTGGCTGGGACCCAAAGAGCTTCGGTCGTTTTATCAAGTCCGCCAATCGTGGCAGGGCAAAGCCGTGCTGGTGAAGCTGGTCTGGCGGATGGTGCGGGCACGGGTTTTCGGCGACCGGATCGCGGCTATCGGCCAATCGCTGGCGGCGCGACTGCGGCTGGCGATGAAAGATCGCGGCATTCCGCTGTGGCTGGACTCGCCGATGACCGAGCTACTCACCGACGGCGACGGGTCGGTCACCGGCGTGATGATCGTGAAAGACGGTGTGACACAGCAGATCCAAGCGCGCTGCGGCGTGATCCTGGCGACCGGCGGGTTCGACCACGACCTCGCGTGGCGCAAGGAGCACCAGCCGGTCGTCGACCACGACTGGAGCTTCGGCAATCCCGCAGCCACCGGTGACGGCATCCGCGCCGGTCAAAAGGTCGGGGCTGCCACCGATCTGCTCGACGAAGCCTGGTGGTTCCCGGCCATCCAATGGCCGGACGGGCGGCTGCAATTCATGCTCAACGAACGCATGATGCCGGCCCAGTTCATCGTCAACGGTGACGGGAAGCGGTTCATCAACGAGGCCGCGCCCTACATGGACTTCGGTCACGCCATGATCGAGGGGCAGAAGACCGGCGTGACCCACATTCCATGCTGGCTGATCACCGACCATCGGTCGTGGAACCGCTACGTCATCGCCGGGCATCTACCGCTGCCGAAGATTCCGGGATCCCCGGTGCCCACCGGCCGAAAGGTCCCGCAGGAGTGGCTGGAATCAGGAGTGGTCAAAAAAGCGGCCAGCTGGGACGAACTGGCCGCCGAGATCGGCGTGCCGGCCGGTCAACTTCGCGACACTGCAGCACGTTTCAACGAACTGGCGCAGCGCGGCCACGACGACGATTTCAACAGAGGTGACAGCGTCTACGACAACTACTACGGAGATCCCACGTGTACGAACCCCAACTTGCGTCCGCTCGGTAAACCGCCCTACTACGCATTCCAAGTCATTCTCGGCGATCTGGGCACATCGGGTGGGCTGCGCACCGACGAGTATGCCCGGGTGCTGCGCGCCGACGACCGCGTGGTGCGCGGCCTGTATGCGGTGGGCAATACGGCAGCGCCGGTGATGGGCCGCAGCTACGCCGGTGCCGGCGCCACTATCGGGCCGGCGATGACGTTCGGCTATGTCGCGGCCAAACACCTTGTCAGCCAACGGTCAACCCTTATTGGAGGTAACCAGTGAAAATCTCACTGTTCTACGAGTTCGCCCTGCCCCGCCCCTGGGCCCCCGACGACGAGCGGGTGCTGCTGCAGGACTGCCTCGACGAGGTGGAGGCCGCCGACAAGGCAGGCTTCTCGACAGTGTGGTTGACCGAGCATCACTTCCTCGAGGAGTACTGCCATTCCACCGCGCCGGAGATCTTCTTGGCGGCGGCCAGCCAGCGCACCAAGAACATCCGGCTGGGGTTCGGCATCATGCATATGCCGCCGGCGGTGAACCATCCGGCCCGGGTCGCCGAACGGATCGCCACTCTCGATCTGATCTCCAACGGACGCGTGGAGTTCGGCACCGGAGAGTCGTCGTCGGTCGGCGAGCTCGGCGGTTTCAACATCGATCCCGCCGACAAGCGGGCGCAGTGGGAAGAAGCGCTCGAGGTGGCGATCCGGTGCATGATCGAAGAACCATTTTCCGGATTCAACGGCCGGCACATCCAGATGCCGGCACGTAACGTCATCCCCAAACCCATGCAAAAGCCGCATCCACCAGTGTGGGTGGCCTGCACCCGCCCGTCATCGGTTCAGATGGCAGCCCAAAAGTGCATCGGCGCTTTGAGTTTCGCTTACACCGGTCCCGGCCCGCTGACCGAGCGGGTCAACGGCTACTACAAGGAGCTCGAGGAAAGCGGCGTCCCGGCGACCCCGCAGATCAACCCGAACATCCTCGCCATCGGCGGTGACCTGTCGATGATGGTCGCCAAGACCGACGAGCAGGCCCTTGAACGTCTCGGAATGGGTGGCGGATTCTTCTCGTTCGGGATCATGCACTACTACATGACCGGCGTACACACACCCGGGCGTACCGGCGTGTGGAAGCGCTACCTCGAAGAATGCGAGAAAGACCCGACACTGGCCTACGGGCCTGGCCGCGGCGCCATCGGCTCACCGGCCACCGTGCGGGAGTTCCTGCGCGGCTACGAGGACAGCGGCGTCGACGAGATCATCCTGCTGCTCAACCCGCGCAGCCACGAAGGCACCATGGAATCCATCGAGATCATGGGCTCCGAAGTGCTGCCCGAATTCATCGAGCGCGACGCGAAAGCGGTGGCCGACAAGGCGAAGCGACTGGAGCCGGTCATCGAGAAGATCGAGTCGCGCCGACCGGCGCCGACGGCGCCGGAGTTCGACGAGAGCTACTCGTTCGGTGGCCTGCCCACCGGTCGCGGCGGCAAGTTCACCGCCAGCGAGATCCCCGAAGCAATGGCCGAGATCAACGAGGGCCGGGTCTTGGCGGCCCAGCGTGCCAAAGAAGCCCAAAACGCCGAAGAACACGGTTCGTGATCGAGCAACTCTGGCGATATGACGGGCGCCGGGCGGTGGTCACCGGCTGCGCGTCGGGCATCGGAGCCCACGTCGCGCGTCAATTGACCGAGCTCGGCGCGGACGTCGTCGGACTGGACACGCGTCGACCAGCCTTCGATATCGGCGAGTTTCACCAGGTAGATCTCGCCGACGCGGCCTGTATCGATCGGGCCGTCGCTTGCCTGGGAACGCGGGTCGACGCGCTGTTCAACATTGCCGGGGTGTCCTCCGGCATCGGTGATCCACTGCTGGTCGTCACCGTCAACTTCCTGGGCCTGCGGCACTTCACCGAGGCGGTGATCCCCCTGATGCCGTCCGGTTCGTCGGTGGTCAGCACGTCATCGTTGGCGGCGGCAGATTACCTGGACCACCGCCAGACGGTCGCTCCGCTGCTGAAAACCGGGTCCATGGCCGAGGGAGTCGACTGGTGTCGCCGCCACCCCGATGCGCTGGCCGGCGGGGGCTACCGGTTGTCGAAAGAAGCGATCATTCTCTACACCATGAGAAGTGCAGCGCCCCTTGCCGCCCGGGGCATCCGGATCAACTGCACCGGACCCGGCGTCACCGAAACCCCGATCCTCGACCAACTGCGCAGCGCCTACGGTCAGGAATATCTCGACGACATCCCCAAGCCGATGGGCCGGACAGCCGATCCCGCCGAACAAGCTGCCGTCCTGGTGTTCCTGAACAGCCAAGCGGCCAGTTACATTTCAGGTCAAGTGATCTGGGTCGACGGTGGGACCGTGGGAACCACCATCGCCGACGGACTACAGGAAGGACCGGCATCGTGGCCAGCCTGACCGAATTTCGCAAGGTCGCCCGTGAGGTCAGCAACTGGGGCCGATGGGGAGAAACCGACGAGCTGGGCACCCTGAACCTCATCTCGGCCGAGAAGATCGCCCACGCGGCAAGCCTGGTCAAGCACGGCAAAGTCTTTCCGCTGGGCGTGGACTTCGGATCGTCCGGACCACAGGGCGCGTTCAAATTCCGCCACAACCCGATCCACGTCATGACCGTCGACGGGGGCGACACCGCCGCGCTAGCCCAATACGGCGCACACTGGCCGCGCAATCCGGCCGCCCACGAGATGAGCAAGTACTTCCGGGACAACCCATTCCGCTTCAACGACGACATGATCATCATGCCGCTGCAGGCCGCGACCCAATGGGACGCGCTTTCCCACGTCTATTACGACGAGCAGCTCTACAACGGCTTCCCGGCGGATTCAGTGACCAGCTTCGGTGCATTCCACTGCGGGATCGACAAGGTCGACAGCAAGGGCATTACCTCTCGCGGTGTGCTGCTGGACCTGGTTCGTCACCGCGGTGTAGACACCTTCCTCGAACTCGGCAATCCCATTACCCCCGAGGAGCTCGACGACGTCGTTCGTGCGCAGGGCGTCACGATCGAACCGGGCGACATCGTGTTGATCCGAACTGGTTGGTGGACACGGTTTGCGCAGACCGGCAACGGCAGCGAACCCGGTTCTGGCTTGGACTGGCGCTGCGCCTCGTGGTTACACGACCACGACATCGCCGCGGTGGCCGCCGACAACCTCATGGTGGAAGATCCGGTATCCGGCGTCGAGGGAACGGTTTTGCCCATGCACATGCTGTGCCTGCGCGACATGGGCCTGATGCTCGGCGAGTACTGGGACCTGACCGCGTTGGCAGCCGACTGCGCGGCCGACCGGGTGTATGAGTTCCAGCTCATCGCTCCACCGCTGCGAGTAGTCGGCGCGGTGGGCTCGCCACTGAACCCGATCGCAATCAAGTAGGAACGAATATGTCGCAATCCAACGGGCCGCTGGTGGTCGGTGTGGGCGGAACTCTGCGGACGAACTCGTCGACCGAACGAGCGCTGCTCGTCGACTCGGGTGTGCGGGACCAACTCGAACTGCTGGCTTCGCAGGTGCTGATGTTCACCCGGACGTACGCGCCGACATCATGAGTGCTGGCGCCTGGCGACGAAGAACTATCCTCGTCGACGGTCTGGTCACCAGCTACCTGGAAGCCGGGGCAGGCGATCCGGTGATCCTGCTGCACGGTGGAGAATTTGGTGCCGGCGCCGAAATCGGCTGGGAACGCACTATTTCCGCGCTTGCTCCGCATTTTCGGGTGCTGGCACCGGACATGCTCGGCTTCGGCGAATCTGCAAAGGTGGTCGACTTCAACGACGCGCGCGGTATGCGGATCCGCCATGTGGCGCGCTTTTGTGCCGAAATGGGTGTCGAATCAGCGCATTTCGTCGGTAATTCGATGGGTGCGATCAACCTGCTCGTGGACGCGACTTCGGAGTCGCCGATCCTGCCGGCGCGTACCCTCGCCATCATCTGCGGGGGCGGCGAGATTCAGCGCAACCAGTACGCGGAGGCGCTTTATGACTACGACGCCACCCTGGCCGGTATGCGCCGCATCGTCGAAGCGCTCTTCTATGATCCCGCCTACCCGGCCGACGACGACTACGTGCGACGGCGCTATGAATCCAGCATGGCACCTGGCGCGTGGGAAGCCGTCGCCGCCGCGCGGTTTCGCCGGCCCGGGGCATTACCTCCCCCGACTCCGTCGAGTAACCGTGCCTACGGGCGCATCTCGGTGCCAACCCTGGTTGTCGAGGGCGCCTGCGACAAGCTGCTGCCCGCGGGCTGGGCCAAGCAGATCGCCGACCAGATTCCCGACAGTCGTTCGGCAGTCGTTGAATTGGCAGGGCATTGCCCACAGATCGAGCAACCGGCGATCGTCAATGACCTGATAGGGGAATTTCTGTCGCACTGAGACGTCACTGAAATGTCATTGACACGAAATCGCCCCGCGTGTCTCATGCGATCGTTGTGACTTCTGTTACATAGTGTGGCGCATGGGAAATGTGCGTTGTCACGTCCTGCCCGGAATTACCCGCTCTAACCCCTGGCTGAGCAGGGCGTATGGGAGCGGGCGTTGACGGTGACGACCACGACGCCGACGCGGCTCACCGAGTACGTGCGCGACCAACTCGAGTCGCCGCTGGCGTCGGTGGGCGGTTTCGCGCGGATGTGCGTATTGGCCGGCAAGGCGTCGTTGCGGGTGCCATTTCACTGGCGCGAGGCCCTCTTTCAGTGCTGGTTTCTCATGCGTGTCTCGCTGTTGCCCACCATCGCGGTTTCGATTCCGTTGACCGTGCTGATCGTGTTCACCCTCAACACGCTGCTGGCGGCGTTCGGCGCGGCAGACCTGTCGGGTGCCGGCGCGGCGCTGGGCGCGGTCACCCAACTGGGCCCGTTGACCACGGTGCTGGTGATAGCCGGCGCCGGATCGACTGCGATCTGTGCCGATTTGGGGGCGCGCACCATCCGCGAGGAGATCGACGCCATGGAGGTGCTCGGCATCGACCCCATTCAGCGGCTGGTGGTGCCGCGGGTCGTGGCCGCGACCGCGGTTGCCACGCTGCTGAACGGCACCGTGATCACGATCGGGCTCATCGGCGGATTCTTCTTCGGTGTCCGGCTCCAAAACGTCTCGGGCGGTGCATATCTCGCTACCCTGACTCTGGTCACCGGGTTGCCCGAAGTGGTCATCGCGACGATCAAAGCGGCAGTATTCGGCGTCATCGCCGGTTTGGTGGGCTGCTATCGCGGCCTGACCACCAAGGGCGGGCCCAAAGGCGTCGGAATCGCCGTCAACGAGACGTTGGTGCTGTGTGTGATCGCGCTGTTCGCGGTCAACGTGGTGCTGACCACCATTGGCGTCCGGTTCGGGACGGGACGCTGAAATGTCAACCGCCGCTGTCCTACGCGCTCGCTATCCGCGCACCGTCGCCGCGTTCAACCACTACGTCGGTGGCACCGTGCGGGCGGTCAACCAAGCCGGGCAGCTGACCCGCTTCGCGCTGCTGGGCGGCTGGTCGATCGGGTGGGCACTGCGCCGCTATCGCCGCGAGACGCTACGGCTGATCGCCCAGATCGGCATGGGCACCGGCGCCATGGCGGTCGTCGGCGGCACCGCCGCGATCATCGGGTTCACGACGCTGTCCGGCGGCTCGCTGATCGCCATCCAAGGCTTCGCCTCGCTGGGCAACATCGGCGTCGAGGCATTCACGGGATTCTTTGCCGCGCTGGCCAACGTCCGCGTCGTCACGGCCGTCGTCACCGGGGTCGCGCTGGCGGCGACCGTCGGGGCCGGCGCCACTGCGGAACTGGGCGCCATGCGGATCAGCGAGGAGATCGACGCGCTCGAGGTGATGGGCATCAAATCGGTCGCGTTCTTGGTATCGACGCGGCTGCTGGCTGGCCTGGTCGTGGTCGTCCCCCTGTACGCGATGGCGCTCGTCATGTCATTTCTTTCCGGGCAGACCGTCACGACGCTGTTCTACGGACAGTCGGTGGGGACTTACGAGCACTATTTCCAGACCTTCTTGCGCACCGAGGACGTGTTTTGGTCGGGGGCAGAGGTGATCGTCATGGCGGTGATAGTGATGATCACGCACTGCTACTACGGATACACCGCCAGCGGCGGGCCGGTCGGGGTGGGGGAGGCGGTCGGCCGCTCGATGCGTTTCTCGTTGGTGTCGACGGTCGTCGTCGTGTTGCTGACATCGCTCGCGCTCTACGGCGTCGACCCGAATTTCAACCTCACGGTGTAGCCATCATGACAACCGCGACGACAACTGTGCCGAAACAACGCAAAACCCGAACCTGGCCCGACACGGTGGCAGGGTTGGGGCTGTTCTTGACATGCGCGGTGGTGCTTGCGTTGACCTACTGGCAGTTCCGCGGCAATTTCACTCCCAAGGCACAGTTGACAATGCTGGCCGACCGCGCGGGCTTGGTGATGGATCGCGGTTCGAAGGTGACCTTCAACGGCGTGAGCATCGGGCGGGTTGCCGACATCTCCGAGGTCGACTATGACGGCAAGCCCACCGCCAAGCTCACCTTGGACGTCGATCCGCGGTATGTCCAGCTGATTCCGGTGAACGTGATTGCCAAGATTGCGGCGACAACGGTGTTCGGCAACAAGTATGTGTCGTTCACGTCGCCCAAACAGCCGTCACAGCAACGCATCACACCACAGCATGTGATCAACGCGGTATCGGTCACCACCGAATTCAACACCTTGTTCGAAACGCTGGTCCACATTGCGGAGCATGTCGATCCGGTCAAGGTGAATCTGACGCTGAGTGCAGCCGCGCAGGCGTTGAGTGGGCTCGGCGACAAGTTCGGAGCATCGGTGGTCAACGGCAACACGATCCTGGACGACGTGAACGCAAGGATGCCGACCATCCGCCACGACATTGCGCAGCTGGCGGCGCTGGGCGACATCTATGCAGACAACGCAGCAAATATGTTTAACGCGCTGGACAATGCGGTGATTACCGCGCGCACCCTCAATCGCCAACAAGCCGATATCGATGCCGCGCTGCTGGCTGCGACTGGATTCGGCCGCACCGGAGAAGACATCTTCACGCGCAGCAAGCCCTACCTGGAACGCGTTGTCGCCGATCTGGTGCCGACCTCCCGGCTGCTCGACACTTACAGTCCCGAGGTGCTCTGCACCTTCCGAAACTTCGCCGAGCTGGTCCCCAAGATCGGCGAACTGGAAAGTGGCAACGCCTATTCCGCGCGGCTGGGCGTGTCGATCACCGGAGCGGAAAACCCGTACGTGTATCCGGAAAATCTGCCCCGGGTCAATGCCCGGGGCGGACCCGGCGGCGCACCGGGCTGCTGGGCGAAGATCACGCAGAACCTATGGCCCGCACCGTATCTGGTGATGGACACCGGAAACAGCATCGCGCCTTACAACCACTTCGAACTCAGCCAGCCGCTCGCCAGCGAATACATCTGGGGACGGCAGTACGGGGAGTACACGATCAACCCATGAAACTCACCGGAACAGTTATCCGACTGGCTGTCATCGCATCGGTGCAGCTGTTGTTAACCGCTGTCATCGTGGTGGTGTTCGGCCAGATCCGATTCGATCGGACCGACAGCTACTCCGCGGAATTCAGCAATGCCAGCGGGCTGCGGGCCGGGCAGTTCGTCCGCGCCTCCGGTGTCGAGGTCGGCAAGGTCAAACGGGTCGATCTCGTCGACGACGACAAGCGAATACATGTCGAGTTTGCCGTCGACCGCTCGGTCAAGCTGTACCAGTCGACAACCGCCTCGATCCGCTATCAGGATCTGATCGGTAACCGCTATCTCGAACTCGAACGTGGCGAGGGCGAAGGCGCCGACCGAATTCTGCCGCCGGGTGGATTCATCCCGCTGTCGCGCACCCAGCCCGCCCTGGACCTCGACGCGCTGATCGGCGGCTTCAAACCGCTGTTTCGGGCGCTGAATCCGGACAAGGTCAACAGCATTGCGTCCTCGATCATCGCGGTGTTCCAGGGCGAGGGTGGCACCATCAACGACATCCTCGACCAGACCGCACAGCTGACAGAGCATCTCGCCGAGCGCGATGCCGCGATCGGCGAAGTCATCACCAATCTCAACACCGTGTTGGACACCACCGTCAAGCACCGGAAAGACTTCGATGCCACCGTCGACAACTTCGAGAAGCTGATCACCGGGTTGAAAAACCGGGCTGACCCGCTGGCCGACGGCACGGCGCACATCAGCAACGCTGCGGGAACGGTGGCCGACCTATTGGCAGACAACCGAAACCTGCTGCACGACACCGTAAGCCGGCTGGAAGTCATCGCGCAGCCGCTTGTCGACCAACGCGGCAAACTCGAGGACATGCTGGCGGGATTGCCCGACGCATTCAACCGTATCGGCCGCGCCAGTGGTATCTACGGCGACTTCTTCAACTTCTATCTGTGCGACCTGTCTCTGACCGTGAACGGGCTGCAGCCCGGCGGCCCGATCCGCACGGTCAAGCTGTTCACCCAACCGACGGGCAGGTGCACCCGGCAATGAGAACGCTCGAACCCGCCAACCGGGTACGCATCGGGGTGCTTGCCATCGCGGTGTCGATTCTTGTCGTCGGGGTGGGGCAGAGTTTCAGCAGCGTCCCGATGCTGTTCGCCCAACCGACCTACTACGGGCAGTTCGTCGACACCGGCGGCTTGAGCAAGAACGACACGGTGCGCATCGCCGGCAAGGACGTCGGCGTTGTGCAGGACGTCAAGATCGACGGCGACCACATCGTGATGAAGTTCTCGGCGGGCTCGCACCGAATCGGCACCGAGAGCCGGCTGGCGATCAAGACCGAGACCATCTTGGGCAAAAAGGTGCTCGAGATCGAGCCGCGGGGCAGCCAGCGGCTGCGGCCCGGCGGCGTCTTGCCGCTGGGGCAGAGCACCACGCCGTATCAGATCTACGACGCATTCTTCGACGTCACCAAGGCCGCCGCCGATTGGGACATCGACACCGTCAAGCGGTCGCTGAATGTGTTGTCCCAGATCGTCAATGAAACCTACCCGCACCTGAGTGGCGCCCTGGACGGGGTGGCCAAGTTCTCCGACACGATCGGCAAGCGCGACGAGCAGATCAGGCACCTGCTCGCCCAAGCCAGGAAGGTGGCCAGCGTTCTTGGCGACCGGAGCAGGCAGATCAACGCACTGCTGGTCAACGCCCGCGCGCTGTTAGCGGCGTTCAATCAGCGCGGCAAGGCCGTCGAAGCACTGCTGGCGAACGTCGCCGCATTCTCCACCCAGCTGCAGGGATTGATCAATGACAACCCCAACCTCCACCATCTGCTCGAGCAGTTGGGCACTGTCACCGACACGCTGGCCAAGCGCAAAAACGAGCTGGCCTCGGTGTTGACCACGTTGCGCAATTACACCGCGGCGCTGAGTGAGGCGGTCGGTTCCGGTCCGTACTTCAAAGTGATGGTGGCCAACCTGCTGCCGTATCAGATTTTGCAGCCCTGGGTGGATGCGGCGTTCAAGAAGCGTGGGATCGACCCGGAGGAGTTCTGGCGCAGCGCGGGGCTGCCGGCGTTCCGCTGGCCGGACCCCAACGGCACCCGGTTCCCGAATGCCGCGCCGCCGCCGGCGCCCCCGGTGCTGGAGGGAACGCCGGACCATCCGGGTCCGGCGGTCGCGCCCGGCTCACCGTGTTCGTTCACGCCGACGCCGGATCTGTTGCCGCGGCCGTGGAATCCGCTGCCGTGTGCCGGCATCGACCAGGGGCAGGGACCGTTCGGGCCGAATGGTCCCTATCCGGGGCTGCCCGACGTGTTGTCGTCGCCACCCAATCCCAACGGGCTGCCGCCGACGCCGGGCATCAATATCGCCGGGCGGCCGGGCGAGCCGGCTCCCGACGTTCCCGGCACCGCGGTGCCGTTGCCGCCGAACGCACCGCGCGGAGCACGCACCGAGGACCTGGGGCCCGCGGGTCCGACGCCACCGCCGTCGACGTTCGCGCCGGGGCTGCCGCCCGGACCGCCGGCACCACCCGGGCCGGGGCCGGCGCTCCCCGCCCCGTTCATCACACCGGACGGGACCGGAGGTAGCCAGGATTGAGCACCATCTTCGATATTCGCAAGTTGCAGCTGCCGAGGTTGTCGCGGACGGCGGTCATCACCGGTTCACTCGTTGCGCTGATCGGTCTGCTCGCCGCTTTCGTGGGCCAACAGATCTATCACAAGTTGACCAATATCACTGTGGTGGCGTACTTCCCGCAGACCAACGCGCTGTATGCCGGGGACAAGGTGCAGATCATGGGCGCACGGGTGGGCGCGATCGACAAGATCGAGCCGGCCGGCGACAAGATGAAGGTGACCTTTCACTACCAGCGGCGCTACAAAGTTCCCGCCGATGCCTCGGCGGTGGTCCTCAACCCCACGCTGGTGGCATCACGGGCAATTCAGTTGCAGCCTCCCTATCGTGGCGGTCCGGTGCTGGCCGACAACGCCGTCATCCCGATCGAGCGCACCCAGGTGCCGGTGGAGTGGGACGACCTGCGCAACCAGATCACCAACATCATCGACAAACTCGGCCCCACCAAGGAGCAGCCCAAGGGACCGTTCGGCGACATCGTCGAATCGTTCGCCGATGGGCTGGCCGGCAAGGGCAAGCAGATCAACACCACGCTCGATAGCCTGTCTCGGTCGTTGACCACGTTGGACGAGGGCCGCGGCGACTTCTTCGCCGTGCTGCACAGCCTGGCGTTGTTCGTCAACGCCTTGCGTCAAGACGATCAGCAGTTCGTCGCGTTGAACAAAGACCTTGCCCAATTCACCGAAAACTTGACCAGCGCGGATCAAGCGGCTGCTGAGGCGATTCGGCAGACCGACAGCCTGCTGTCCACCGCGCAGGAGTTCTTGACCGCGAACCGCGATGTGCTGACCCACGACGTCAACAACCTGTCCGAAGTGACCACCGCGATCATGCAGCCGGAGCCCAGGGAAGGGTTGGAGACCGGGTTGCACATCCTGCCCACCATGGCCGCTAACGTGCTCGGGATTTACGAGCCGGCGCACGGCAGCCTCACCGGCGTGCCCGCGCTGGTCAACTTCGCCAACCCAATGCAGTTCATCTGCAGCGCAATCCAAGCCGGCAGCCGGCTCGGCTATCAGGAGTCGGCCGAACTGTGCGCGGAGTACCTGGCTCCGATTCTGGATGCGATCAAGTTCAATTACTTCCCGTTTGGCATGAACCTGGTCAGCACCGCAGACACGTTGCCCAAGAACATCGCCTACTCCGAGCCGCGGCTGCAGCCGCCGCCGGGATACAAGGACACCACCGTCCCGGGGATCTTTTCACCGGACACACCGTGGTCGCACCGGAACTCCGAGCCGGGGTGGATCGTCGCGCCGGGTATGCAGGGGGTTCGCGTGGGGCCGTTCACGGCGAGCCTGTTGACACCGGAGTCGTTGGCCGAACTCATGGGCGGCCCGGACATCGCACCTCCACCGCCGGGCAAGAACATGCCCGGGCCGCCGAACGCCTACGACGAGAACAACCCGTTGCCGCCGCCGTGGTACCCGCAGCCGCTGCCCTCGCCGACCGCGGCACCGCCGCCGCCCGAAGCGCCGCTGGGCGCCGCCGAAAGGCCGGGCCCGTGAGCAAAGCGACGAGGTGCGTGCGACGGGCCCTGGCGATGCTGGTCGCGGTGGTCGTACTGACATCGTGCGGCAACTGGCGGGGCATCTCCAACGTGCCGCTGCCCGGCGGGCCGGGCAGCGGGCGCGGCTCCTACACCATCTACGTCCAGATGCCAAACACGTTAGCGCTCAACGGAAACAGTCGGGTCCTCGTCGCCGATGTGTTTGTCGGCACGGTGCGCGGAATCAAACTGAAAGACTGGGTCGCCACCCTGACCGTGGATCTGGAGAAAGGCGTTCGGCTACCGAAGAACGCCACCGCGAGGATCGGGCAGACCAGCCTGCTGGGTTCGCAGCACCTCGAGCTTGCCGCACCGCCGAATCCGTCGCCGCAGCTGTTAGAAGACGGCGACACCATCAAGCTGACGAACTCATCGGCCTATCCCAGCATTGAGCAAACGTTGGCCAGCCTGGCGTTGGTGTTGCGCGGCGGCGGGATTCCCAATCTCGAAGTGATCCAGAACGAGGTCTACCAGATTCTCAACGGACGGGCCCAGCAGATTCGGGCCTTCCTCGGCAAGCTGGATACCTTTGCCACCAAGCTCAATGAGCAGCGTGGTGATGTCACCCGCGCGATCGACTCGACGAACCGGCTGTTGACCTATGTCGGTGAGCGCACCGATGTCCTCGATCGGGTGCTTACCGAATTCCCACCGCTGGTTGAGCATTTCGAAGACCAGCGCGACCTGTTCGCCGACACTGTCGAAGCCATCGGGCGCATCAGCGCCGTCACCGATCAGACGTTGTCCACGGTGCGCGGCGACCTGCATCAGAATCTGCAACTGTTGCAGCGACCGCTCAAGCAACTCGGCCTTGCCGCGCCATATTTGGTGGATGCCCTGGGGCTGCTGCTCTCGCCGCCGTTCACCATCGACAGCGTGCCGAAAATCGTGCGGGGCGATTACATCAACGTGTCCGGTTCGCTCGACCTCACACTGAGCACGATCGACAACGCGATATTGACCGGAACCGGATTGTCCGGAATGCTGCGCGCGCTCGAACAGTCCTGGGGCCGTGATCCGGCAACCATGGTGCCCGACATCCGATACGTGCCCAATCCGGCCGACGCGCCGGTGGAGCGAGGCGAATGAAAGATGTTGACCCGTTTCATCCGTAACCAGTTGATCGTGTTCGCCGCGCTGACGGTTGCGGCGCTGGTTGCGTTGGGCTGGTACTACCTGCACATCCCGAGCCTGCTGGGCATCGGTCGATACACACTGGTCGCCGAGTTGCCCGCTTCGGGCGGTTTGTATCGCACGTCGAACGTGACCTATCGCGGGATCCAGATCGGCAAGGTCACCAAGGTCGAACCGACGGTGACCGGTGCCCGGGCCACACTCAGCATCGACAGCCGCTACAAGATCCCCATCGACGCGTCGGCCAATGTGCACTCGGTCTCCGCGGTCGGTGAGCAGTACCTGGACCTGGTGTCCACCGGCACACCGGGGAAGTTCTTCTCGCCCGGGCAGACCATCACCAAGGGCACCGTGCCCAGTGAGATCGGCCCGGCGCTGGATGCCGCCAACCGGAGCCTGTCGGTCCTCCCCAAGGACAAGATCGCCTCGCTGCTCGATGAGACGGCACAGGCAATCGGCGGTTTGGGTCCGGCGTTGCAACGGTTGGTGGATTCGACGCAGTCGATCGTCGGCGACTTCAAGACCAATCTCGCCGATGTCGACGATGTCATCGAGAACGCGGCACCGATCTTGGACAGCCAGGTCGACTCGAGCGACTCGATCGAGCGGTGGTCACATGACTTGAACGTCCTGACCGCGCAGATCGCCCAGAACGACCAAGGCCTGCAAAGCATCCTGTCGAAGGCCGCGCCGACCGCCGACCAGGTCACCGAGGTGTTCAGCGGTGTCCGCGAGTCGCTGCCGCAGACCCTGGCGAACCTGGAGATCGTGGCCGACATGCTCAAGCGCTACAACAAGGGCCTCGAGCAGTTGCTGGTGTTCTTGCCGGAGGTCGCGTCTATCGCACAAACCACGATTGCCTCCACCCCCGGGTCGGTGCTGATGGACCTCAATCTGTCGATCAACAACCCACCGCCATGTCTGACCGGATTCCTGCCGGCATCACAGTGGCGATCGCCGGCCGACACCAACACCGCGCCGCTGCCAAGCGGAACGTATTGCAAGATTCCCCAAGATGTTCCGGCCAACGTCGTGCGCGGCGCACGCAACCTGCCGTGTGTCGACGTCCCGGGCAAGCGTGCCGCCACTCCCCGGGAGTGCCGCGACAGCAAGCCGTACGTACCGCTGGGGACCAATCCCTGGTACGGCGATCCCAACCAGATCCGCAACTGCCCCGCACCGGGTGCGCGGTGCGACCAACCGGTCAATGTCGGCGAGATGATCCCGGCGCCGTCGGTCAACAACGGCATGAACCCGGCGCCGGCCGACCGGGTTCCCGGTACGCCGCCACCGGTCAGCGATCCGCTGTCCCGGCCGGGTTCGGGAACCGTTCAGTGCAACGGGCAGCAACCCAACCCGTGCGTCTACACTCCCGCCGGCCCGGCCGCGATCTACAACCCATCCAGCGGTGAAGTGCTCGGCCCTGACGGGGTCAAGTACCACCTGGAAAGCTCCGACGGTCTCGGAGAAGACGGCTGGCGGCAGATGCTGTCGCCGGCGGGTTGAGTCCTACCCCTATGTGCGCCCCTATGTGCGGCCCGCGGGCATGAGTAGGCGAGCGCCAACCTTCTCCAGCGTCTTCATCGAGAACGGACGTGTCATGATCCGATTGACACCGGGTGCGACCCGCAGCATGACGTAGCCCAGCCAGGCCTCGGTGCGGACGGGCACCACCGCAAGGTCGAATCGGACGGCGCGCACTGCTGCGCGTGCGACCAGATCGGGACTCATCGGCGCGAACGGAAGTGTCTCCGCGAACTGCTGGAGCTGCCGGACAAGCGACTTGCCGCGCTCGATCAGATCGTCGTCGACACCCAACGTGGTCGCGTTTTCCATGATGCTGGTGTTGATGACTCCCGGGCAGATAGCGCTGACACCAATGCCTTTCGGACCCAGTTCCAGGCGCAGGCATTCGGTCAGCATTTTCACGCCGGCCTTCGATACCGAATAGGCAGACATCACCGGCGTCGGCGTGAATGCCGCCGCGGACGCGATATTGACGATATGACCCCCCGCACCGCGCTCGACCATTTGAGCACCGAATGCGCGGCAGCCGTACACCACGCCCATGAGGTTGACCGCAAGTTGGTGTTCCCAATCCGACGGCTGCAGCTCCAGGAAGGGGCCGGCGACGAGTATGCCGGCGTTGTTCACCAGCACGTCGGTGTAGCCGTGTTCGGTGAGTACGTTTCGGGCCAGCGCATCCCACGCCTCAGGCTCGGTCACGTCGAGCTGCGCCGCCGAGGCAAGGCGGCCGTGGCCGCGGATGACTGCTGCCGTCTGCTGTGCGGCGTCGAGGTCGATGTCGGAGACCACCACCCGGGCCCCGAGTTTGGCGAATCTGATCGCGATCGCCCGCCCGATGCCGCTCCCGGCGCCAGTGACCACTACCACCCGGGGCCGCAACCGATTGAATTTCACGCCACCTGATCCCGTTGTTCCCGGCTACTTGAGGTGATCGACCAGCGCGCCCTCGGTGCCGAACAGTTCGGCGCGCCACTTGTCCAACAGCTCGGTGGTGTCGATGTCGTCGGGGTGAAAGCCAGGTCTCATGTACTTACGCAGGTCGGCCATCACACCTTTGAGCAGCGGTCCGCGGAAGACGCCGATGGTCTGGCGCAGCACCGTGATCGGACGCCGCCCAGATGGATCGGTCATGATCGACACCATGACGCCGCCGGTGACGACGGGGATGGTGAGCACGTACACCACGCCCATCACGGCGATACGGATCCACTCCGGTCCGCCGACAAAGCGGTAGACGTCGAACGCCACCGATTTGTGTTCCAGCTCTTCGACGGCATGCCAATTGAGCAGCTGGCGCACCTCGGGATCGCCTGGGATAGCTTGTATCTCGTCGGTGAGCACGCGCTGAGCCAGCGTCGCGGTGTAGTGCTCGGCAGCCGCCGTCGCCGCCAAATGCAAATAGCCCGGCAGCCGGTTCTCGGCGCGCACGATCCATTTGTGGCGCCTGCTGTCGTGGTCGAACATGAACACCCGAACCAGCGGATAGCCCATCGCCACCAGTTGCTCATTGAGGCGCCGGTGCTCTTGACCGTGCACCGATTCCTGTCCGATGAATCCGGCGACCCGTTTCTTCAAAACGGGGTCACTGACATGATCGGCAAAACGGCGCACCGACCTGATGAACCCCTCCTCGCCGGGCGGAAAAATGGCTGACAACAAGGCGGTCAGGTGACTCATCACGATGTCGCCGTCGACGAAGTGACGCTTCATCGGTCGCGGTTCGCCGAACCGGAACCTAATCCGCCGGACCGGCGGATAGGCCGTCGCGGTTGTTGTTGTTGCCGCTGCAGCACCCATACGAACCGTCCCTTCGTTATTTCAGGTGATCGGCCAGCGCGCCCTCGGCGCCGAAAAGCTCCTCGCGCCATTGCTCTACCAGCGCTGTGGTGTCCACATCGTCGGGGTGGAAGCCCGGACGCAGATACTGCGCGAGGTCAGGTATCAACCCGCGGATGAACGGACCCCGGTAGAGCCGGTATGCCTCGCGAGCGACTCGCAACGGATGACGGTGCGCCACCGGGTCGCGTGCCAGCGCGATCGCCAGCAACAGGGTGGTCACCGGGAGCGTGACGGCAATGAGTATGGCCATGGTGGTGATTCGGACCCGCTCGGAGCCGCCGACCGCTCGATACACGTCGAAGGCCACCGACTTGTGTTCCAGCTCTTCGAGGGCATGCCAGTTCAGCAGGTTCCACACTTCGGCATCGCCCGGGATCGTTTGGATCTCCGGATTGGACAGCACCCGTTGGGCCACCACTGCTGTGTAGTGTTCGGCGGCTGCCGTCAACGCAAGGTGCCGTCGGCCACCCAGCCAGCCTTCGAACTGAATCCGGCGCCGCCGCAACGCCTCTGAGTCACACCACTTGATGGAATAACCCATCTCGATGAGCTTCTGGTTGAGCCGGCGGTGTTCTTGCCCGTGCATCGATTCTTGCCCGATGAAACCGGCGACCCGTTTCTTCAGCACCGGATCGGTGATGGACTCGGCGAATCGCCGGACCGAGCGAATGAACGCTTCCTCGCCGGGTGGAAAAGCACCTGACAGGCCCGCCACAAAGTGGCTGAGCACGATGTCGTTGTTGACGAAGTACTTGTCGAACCTGCGGGCCTGATCAAAGCGGAAACGGATCCGCCTGGTGTTCGGATAGCTGGTCGGCATGACCGCGACGACCCTTCCTCGAACGTTCAGTACCTAGTACCGTAAGTACGGGGTGTCCTGGGTCACAGTAGCGCGGCCCGATGGCACGTGCAAGGAGTCGGCGAGATTCGCGCTGGCTAGCGCTGGTTACGACAGTTTCTGGTGGCGATCCAGAATCAGACCGCGGGCAGCGGCGGTGGCCGACAATGCGCCCCACAGGAACGTCGTCAGTTGCTCGACCAAAGCATCTTTGCTGATCGTCGGCTCGTTGAGCCAGCGCAGGACGCCGAGCGCCACCCCGCCCAGCAACGCGTCGACGACATATTGAATGTCATCGCCGTTTCCGCCGCGGGCCCGAAGGATGTCGGCGACAACCTCGCAGGTGGCGTTGGCCAGTGGCCGGCCGCCTTCGATCAGGGCCTCGGTCGAGCGGCGCTCGGTGAACTGGGATCCGACCAGGAAGCGGAACAGGTTGGGCCGCTCGTCGACGAGGTCGACGTAGGTGGCCACGGCCGAGCGGACCAGCTCCAACGCGGTGCCGGCCGCATTGAACCGGGGTACCACACGTTCGAGCACCATCGCTTGTACGCGTTCGCCGACGGCGCTGAACAGCGTGTCTTTATCGGCGAAGAACCGGTACAGCTTCGGGCGCGGGACACCGGCGGTCCGCACCACATCGTCGATGGACAAGTCCGGGCCGTGTTCCTCGATGGCCCGCAGCGTTGCCTCGACCAATTCGGCTCGCACCGCCGCTCGATGCTCGCGCCAGCGATCGACTCTGGCGTCGCCGGTCAATTCGGGCAAGCGCCCGCCGAGGGCCTCCGTCGACACCAGCTAATGGTATCCGCAGGCTTTGCAAGGGTTTGCCAGCCAGTACCGACCGCAGTGCGGGCGAGCCGAAGACTCGGGCATTCATATTCTGTTCGCACCGGAAGGACCCGCTGTTCACGGTACTGTTGCCACTGTCGCTGAGCTGCGACGTACCAACGCTCACACGTGATCCGGTGGCGGAGGGCATCTGCCACCCCGGCTGTTTCGAGGAGCTGCGTGAAGGCCAACCGATTGAGCACCGCTCTGATCCTGCTCACCGTCGGCGCACTGGTGTTGTCGGCCTGTGGCGGCGGCAAGGACAGCTCGGCGTCGTCGGGCACCGCCGAGGTGCCGGTGCAGTGCGGCGGCAAGCAGAAACTCAAGGCGAGCGGCTCGACCGCGCAAACGCACGCCATCGAGCAATTTGTGTACGCCTATATCCGGGCGTGCCCGGGTTACACGCTGGACTACAACGCAAACGGCTCCGGCAAAGGGGTGGCGGAGTTCATCAGCAACCAAACCGACCTCGCCGGCTCCGATGTGGCACTGGATCCCTCGAAGGGTGAACCCGAAAGCGCGCAGGAGCGGTGCGGTTCGCCGGCGTGGGACCTACCGACGGTGTTCGGCCCGATCGCGATCACCTACAACGTCAAAGACGTCAACACGTTGAATCTGGACGGGCCGACAACGGCGAAGATCTTCAACGGCACCATCACCACGTGGAACGATCCGGCGATCGCGGCACTCAACCAAGGCACCAAGCTGCCCGCGACGCCGATCCAGGTGGTGTTCCGCAGCGACGAATCCGGTACCACCGACAACTTCCAGAACTACCTCGAGGTGGCATCCGATGGCGCGTGGGGCAAAGGCACCGGAAAGACGTTCAACGGAGGTGTCGGGCAGGGAGCAGCGGGCAACAACGGCACGTCGTCGCTCCTGCGAAACACCGACGGGGCCATCACCTACAACGAGTGGTCCTTCGCGGTGGGACGTCAGCTGAACATGGCCCAGATCATCACGTCAGCGAGTCCGGATCCGGTGACGATCACGGCCGAAACGGTCGGAAAGACGATCGAGGGGGCGAAGTTCAAAGGGCAGGGCAATGACCTGGTGGTGGACACGTCGTCGTTCTACAAGCCCACGCAGGCCGGGGCCTACCCACTGGTGCTGGTGACCTATGAGATCGTCTGCTCGAAGTATCCGGATCCCGCGACCGGCCCGGCGGTAAGGGCTTTCATGCAGGCCACCATCGGTTCGGGGCAGGATGGATTGGACCAGTACGGATACATTCCGATGCCGAAATCCTTCGAATCGAAACTCGAAGCGGCCGTGAATGCTATCTCGTGATTAGCGGAAGGGAGCGTCGACGGTGACCGACCCAGGTTCGCGGGTGGGTACGTGGTTTGGGCCGTACCAGCTGAAGCGGCTGCTGGGCCGCGGCGGCATGGGGGAGGTCTACGAGGCCGAGGATGCGCGCAAGCACCGGGTGGTGGCGTTGAAGCTGATCTCGGAGCAGTACTCCAACAGCCCTGAGTTCCGCGCCCGTATGCAACGCGAGGCCGATACCGCAGGACGGCTCACCGAGCCGCATGTGGTGCCGATCCACGACTACGGCGAAATCAACGGCCAGTTCTATGTGGACATGCGCCTGATCGACGGCACGTCACTGCGCGACATCGTGGTGCGCGACGGCCCGCTGCCGCCGGCCCGGGCGGTGGCCATCGTGCGCCAGATCGCGGCCGCGCTGGACGCCGCGCACGCCAACGGCATCATGCATCGCGACGTCAAACCGGAGAACATTCTGGTCACCGCTAACGACTTTGCCTACCTGGTCGATTTCGGCATTGCCCGCGCCGCCACCGATCCCGGGTTGACCCAAACCGGCACCGCCATCGGAACTTACCGGTACATGGCCCCGGAGCGTTTTTCCGGCGACGAGGTCAGCTACCCCGCGGACGTCTACGCGCTGGCCTGTGTGTTGGCCGAGTGCTTGACGGGCGCGCCGCCGTACCGTGCCAACAGCATCGAGCAGCTGGTCGCCGCGCATCTGATGCAACCTATTCCGCGGCCCAGTGAAACGCGACCCGGGGAAGTTCCCCCGGCGCTGGATCACGTGATCGCCAAGGGCATGGCCAAAAACCCCGCGGAGCGCTACCGCAGCGCCGGCGAGCTGGCCGCTGCGGCCCACGACGCGTTGACCGCAACCGAGCAGGTTCAGGCCGCAACGATTCTGCGACAGGGTGACAATGCCACCTTGTTGGCCGGCGGCGCCGCCGGCGCTGCCGGCGCCGCGGCGGGTTTCCGCGAGCAAGCCCAACCTCAGCCCACCGGGTCCGGTCCGGATTCGGACAGCTGGACCCGGCCGGCGTGGGCGTCGTACACCGATACCGGTGGCAGTAGCTGGCCCAGCCAACCAGGAATCCCGACCTCTGCCGCCCCGGTCGCCGCGCCCGACTTCAGCAAAGCACCTGAAGAACCGGAGCACCACGGCCGACGGTGGGCGATCATCGGGGCGATCGCGCTCGTAGTTGTCGGGGTCGTCGTTGCCGCCGCCATCCTGTTGTTCCATCCGCAATCCTCCTCGAAGTCGGCGAACGGTCAAACGGTGCTGCCGTTCAACGGCCTGAATTTCCGTTTGTCCCCGGGCGGAGTGGCGCTGGACAGCGCCGGCAACGTCTACGTCACAAACCAGGGCATGTACGGCCGGGTGGTGAAGCTGGCGCCCGGGTCGACCACCCCGTCGGTGCTACCGTTCACCGGCCTCTATGAGCCGCAGGGGTTGGCGGTGGATGCCGCCGGCGCGGTGTACGTCACCGACTTCAACAACAGGGTGGTGAAGCTGGCCGCCGGGTCGAACAACCAGACTGAGCTACCGATCACCGGCCTCAACTACCCCGAGGGACTGGCGGTGGACAGCGCCGGCAATGTCTATGTCGCCGACCGGGGCAACAACCGGGTGGTGAAGTTGGACGAGTCGAACAACCAGACCGACCTGCCGTTCACCGACCTCAAGCACCCGGACGCGGTCGCGCTCGACAACGCCGGCAATATCTACGTCACCGACTCCGACAACAACCGGGTGCTGAAGCTGGAGGCGGGATCGAACACTCCGGTCGAGCTGCCGTTCGGCCCCTTATCGGTGCCGTGGGGCATCGCGGTGGACGACGCCGGCACCGTTTACGTCACCGAACACGACACCAGCAAGGTGGTGAAGCTGGAGGCCGGGTCGAGCACCCCCGTCGTGCTGCCGTTCGAAGGTCTCAACACCCCACTGGATGTGGACATCGACAAGGACCACAACATCTACGTCGCCGACCGGGGCAACAACAGAGTGGTGAAGCTGCCGCCGACAAAGTCCAATTAGCGTCCAATTAGCGGAAGTTATAGACGTCGGGCTGCCAGCAGGCGGGTCACGACAGCGGGAACCAAGTTGACGACCGCCACCACGATGATCAGCGTCAGCGCCGCACCCCAAATCCGCAAATAGCCGGCGTGTTCGGGGTTAGAGAGTTCGGTGTAGATCAGCAGCGGCAGCGAGGCCATATTGCCGTCGAACATGTCGTAGTTGATCGAACGGCTGTAGCCGACCAGCACCAGCACCGGCGCCGTTTCGCCGACGATGCGCGCGATCGACAACAACACACCGGAGATGATGCCGGGCAAGGCGACGGGGAAGACGATGCGCACGATGGTCTTCCATTTCGGAATCCCCAACGCGTAGCCGGCTTCTCGCAACTCGTCGGGGACCAGCTTGAGCATCTCTTCGGCTGCCCGCACCACGATCGGCAGCATCAGCAGAACCAGCGCCAGTGACACCGCGAAGCCGCTCTGCTCGAAGCCCAGGGTGGCGATCCACAGGGCGAAGATGAACAGCGCCGCCACAATCGAGGGCACCCCGGCGAGCACGTCGACCATGAACGTGGTCAGCCGTGTCAGCCGATCCGGGCCATACTCCGCCAAATACACCGCGACCATCAATCCCAGCGGAACCGCAATCAGCGCTGCGACCCCCGCCTGAGCGATCGTTCCATACAACGCGTGATACACCCCGCCGGCGAACTCCTCGGGCATCACCCCGCGCAGTGAGTGTGTCCACCAGCCCGACCTGGTGACCCCGTACCACCCGCGCGCGACGACCACCCAGAGCAGCCATACCAGCGGCACCAGCGCCACGATGAACGAGGCGAGGAAAAGCACTGTCGCGACCTGGTTTTTGATCCGACGCTCGATACTGATGTGGCCAAATGTCCCGGTCTTGACCGGCCGGCTGAGGGTCTCGGTGCTCATCTGCGGCTCACTGATTCACCCTTCCGCCGGCGACCGCCCGGGCGGCGGCATTGACCAAGAACGTCAGCACGAACAGCACGAAGCCGGCTGAAATATACGCGCCGGTGGGTAACGGTTCGCTGAATTCGGTTGCCGCCGAGGCGATCTTGGAGGCAAAGGTATAGCCACCGTCGAACAACGACCAGTGGCCGGGCTGGGCAGCGGCCCGCAAGATGATCAGCACCGCCACGGTTTCACCCAGAGCACGGCCCAGGCCCAACATTGACGCCGCGATGACACCGCTACGGCCGAACGGAAAGACGGTCATCCGGATGACTTCCCACTTCGTCGCACCGAGTGCCTGCGCTGCTTCGATTTGGGTACTTGGAGTCTGCCGGAACACTTCTCGCGACACCGACGAGATGATCGGCAGGATCATCACCGCAAGCACAATGCCGGCGGTGAAGATGGTCCCGCCACCTACCAACGACACGTTGCCCTTCTTGAACAGAAACAACCATCCCAGATGCCGGTTGAGCATCAGTTCTAACGGCTCGAGTTGCGGCGCCAGCACGAAGATTCCCCACAACCCGAAGATGATCGAAGGTACCGCGGCCAGCAGGTCTACGATCCCGGCGAACGGCCGCGACAACCTGGCCGGGGCGTATTGGGTGAGGAACACCGCGATCCCCACTGCCACCGGCACCGCCAACGCCAGAGCGAACAATGAGCTCAATACGGTGACCATGAACAAGTCGCGGATGCCGAACGCCAGATTGTCGGCCTCGCGGGTGTCGAATTGCGAGCTGGTGAAGAAGTTGGCGTGGTTCGCACGCAACGACGGCACCGCTTTGACCAGCAGGAAGATCGCGATGAGCGCGATCGCCATCACGACCGTCATCCCGGCGGCGACGGCGACCGACTTGAACAGTCGGTCGCCGCGCCGTGCCGCCGCCACACTGGTCACCTTGAACCCGGGACTTGCCCCGGAGCGATCAGGCGTGGTTGGTGATTGTTGAGCCAATGCCTATAGCGATCAGGAGATAGCGTTGACCGCGGTCGACAACCTCGACTTGAACGAGTCCGGAATCGGGATGTATCCGTTGTCCGCCAAGCCTTCTTGACCCGGGCCGATCGCAGCCTGCAGGAAAGCCTTTACGGCCGTGCCGACTTGGGGGTCGGGATACTTCGAGCAGACAATCTCATACGTCGCCAGCACGATCGGGTAGGACCCGGCCTGTGTCGGCTTGTAGAACGAGTTCGTGTCGAGTACCAGGTCGTTACCCTCACCCTTGATCGTTGCCCCGGCGATGGTCTTGCCAACCGAGTCGGCGCTGATCGACACCGGCTCGGTACCCGCCGAAGTCACGATCTGGGCCATGCTCAGCTTCTGCGCCTGGGCGAACGACCACTCGTTGTAGGTGATCGACCCTTCGGTGCCCTTGACCGCCGCCGACGTGCCGTCGTTGCCCTTGGCGCCTTCACCGACACCGCCGTTGAACGTCTTTCCGGCACCCTTGCCCCAAGCGCCGTCGGAGGCAGCCTCGAGGTATTCCTGGAAATTCGCGGTCGTCCCGGACTCGTCGCTGCGGAACACCACATGGATCGGCTCATCCGGCAACGTGGTGCCCTGGTTCAGCCCCGCGATGGCGGGATCATTCCACGTGGTGATAGCGCCGTTGAAGATTTTGGCGGCGGTCGGTCCATCCAGAACCAGTTTGTCCACGCCCTTGACGTTGTAGGTAACCGCGATGGGCCCGAAAACCGTCGGCAGATGCCAGGCGGGTGAGCCGCAGCGCTCCTGCGCTTTCGTGGCTTCCTCGGGCTTCAGCGCTACGTCCGAGCCGGCGAAATCGGTTTGGTTGCCCGTAAATTCATTGATGCCGGCGCCGGAGCCGTTGGCAGTGTAGTTGAGAGTCTGCCCTGAACAGGCCTCCTCGAACGCGTTGACGAAGCGGGCCATCGCATTGGCTTGGGCTGTCGACCCGCTGGCCTTCAGCGTCTTGGTGCCGCCGCAATTCACATTCGCTGACGCCGTAGCACCCGGTGAACCGGACGTCGTTGGCGCGCCTTGGTTCGCGCCTTGGTTCGCGCTGTTGTCATTGCCACACCCCGACAACACAAGTGCGCCGCTGGCCATGACACCGAGCGCAGTGCCAAATCGGTTGAGTTTCAACTCAGCTCCTTCGAACAGTAGAGATGGTAGTCGCGACGGCCACTTTCGCTGCGCCGACGGTCAGGTCGCGCCGGGCAGCCAGTGGGTCCGCGGCTCCTTCGGGCCGGAACCGTAGAGACGCACGAACAACAAAGGTCCCCACCGACGTGAACGTATCAGCACCACAACCCATCAGTCGAGCAATCCGCGTCGCTTTTTGTGCTGACGAGCAAACAGGGCAGGCCTGCCGTAAAAAATAAATCACTTGACTTAACACCGACGGCGTCGATTAACTCGTCGGTGTGGGCAACGAGCTAGCCGGCAAAGTCGCGATCGTCACCGGAGGCGCATCGGGGATCGGCGCGGGGATCGTCGAAAGGTTTGTGGCGGAGGGCGCGCAGGTGGTCATCGGCGATATCGATGGCGACCGGGCCAGTGCGCTCGCGGCAAAGCATCGCGGCCAGGCGATCTCTCGGCGGTCCGACACCGGCGACCCGGACCAGGTCAACGGCCTGGTGGGCTTTGCTGTCGAGCAGTTCGGTCGCCTCGACATCATGGTCAACAACGCCGGCGTGTCCAGCAAGATGCACCGCAGCTTCCTCGAGGACGACCTCGCGGATTTCCACCGGGTGATGGCGGTCAACGTCCTCGGCGTGATGGCCGGTACCCGCGATGCCGCCCGCCACATGGCAACCAACGGTGGCGGCTCGATCATCAACGTGTCGTCGATCGGCGGCATCCAGGCCGGTGGTGGCGTGATGACATATCGCGCCTCCAAGGCCGCGGTGATCCAGTTCAGCAAGTCCGCGGCGATCGAGTTGGCCTACCACGACGTCCGGGTCAATTGCATCGCGCCGGGCAGCATCCCCACTCCGCTACTGGCGTCCTCGGCGACCGGCATGACTCCCGAGCAACTCGAGCGTTTCGAGCAGACGACCCGCGCGCGGATGCGGGCCGACCGGCCGCTACAGCGGGAAGGCACACCCGACGACGTCGCCGAGGCGGCGCTGTACTTCGCCGGCGACCGCTCCCGGTACGTCACCGGAGTGGTTTTGCCGGTCGACGGGGGCACCTCCGCGGGCAAACCGATCACGAGGCGCAAAGATTAAATCAAGCGCTTGACTTAATAGGTCCAACGGCGTTGACTTGGCCGGGTGACCACAGCGAGGACTGCGCGCACCGAGCGGGCCAGCACCACTCAGGAGGCGATCCTGGCCGCGGCCGAGCGGCTTTTCGCCGAACACGGCGTCTTCGCGGTGTCCAACCGCCAGGTCAGCGAAGCCGCCGGCCAGGGCAACAACGCCGCGGTCGGCTATCACTTCGGCACCAAAACCGATCTGGTGCGCGCCATCGAGCGCAAGCACCGGGTGCCGATCGAACGGTTGCGCGAGCAGATGGTGACCGAGTTGTCGCAGCGCGCTCAGCCGGCCGACATGCGCGACTGGGTGGCCTGCCTGGTCTGTCCGCTCACCGAGCATCTGGCCGCGCTCGGCAACCCCACCTGGTATGCGCGCTTCGCCGCGCAGGTGATGACCGATCCGGCGTACTACAACATCGTGGTCAAAGACGCGCTGACCTCGCCGTCGCTGGTCCAGGTGATCGATGGGATCAACCGCTGCCTGCCGGAGTTGCCCGTCGACGTCCACGGCGAGCGCAACCTGATGGCGCGCAACCTGCTGGTGCACACCTGCGCCGACCTCGAACGCGCGATAGCGAGCGGTGATCGCAAGCTGTCGTGGCAGGCCGCCGCATCGGGGCTCATCGACGCGATCGTGGGCCTGTGGCTTGCCCCGGTGACCGAAAGTAGCGACAGATGAAAGTGACTGTCGACCAAGACAAATGCGCGTCCTCGGGAAACTGTGTGATGCGCGCTCCGGAAATCTTCGACCAACGCGACGAAGACGGCGTCGTCGTGCTGCTCAACGACAGTCCACCGGCTGAGCAGGCCGATAACGCCCGCAGTGCCGCCGCAGGTTGTCCAGCGCTGGCCATCCACATCGAGGAGTGAGAAGTGTCCGACACCCTCACCAGCATCACGGCCCAGGACGTTCCGGATTATCCGATGGCCCGCGAGGCCGGATGCCCGTTCGCGCCGCCGCCCGACGTGATGGCGCTGGCGAAGTCGAAACCGCTGTCGCGGGTGCGGATCTGGGACGGCAGCACGCCATGGCTGGTCACCGGGTACGACGAGGTGCGGGCGCTGTTCTCCGATTCCAGGGTCAGCGTCGACGACCGGCGCGCCGGCTTCCCGCATTGGAACGAGGGCATGTTGTCGACCGTGCACAAGCGGCCGCGCTCGGTCTTCACCTCCGACGCCGAAGAACACACCCGGTTCCGGCGGATGCTGTCGAAACCGTTCACTTTCAAGCGGGTTGAAGGGCTGCGCCCGGTGATCCAACAGATCACAGACGACCATATCGACGCCATGCTGGCCGGGCCCCGGCCGGCAGACATCGTCACCGCGTTGGCGCTGCCGGTGCCGTCGCTGGTGATCAGCCAGCTGCTGGGTGTGCCGTACCAGGACGCGGAGTTCTTCCAGCGCCACGCCAACATCGGGCTGGCCCGCTACGCCACCGCCGAAGACACCGCCAAAGGCGCGGCCGGGCTGGCGAAGTACCTGGCGAACTTGGTCGAAACCAAGGTGCAGTGTCCGTCCGAAGATCCGGCGGACGCGATCTCCGATCTGGCCGAACGCGTCAGGGCCGGCGAGCTCAGTGTGAAAGAAGCCGCCCAGCTGGGCACCGGTCTGCTCATCGCCGGACATGAGACGACCGCCAACATGATCGGGCTGGGCGTGCTCGCCTTGCTCGAGCACCCCGAGCAGCTGGCGGTGCTGCAAGACACCGACGACGCGAACGTCATCGCCAATGCGGTCGAGGAACTGCTGCGCTACCTGTCCATCATCCAGAACGGCCAGCGCCGGGTCGCCATCGAAGACATCGACATCGCCGGTGAGACCATTCGCGCCGGCGAGGGCATCATCATCGATCTGGCTCCGGCGAACTGGGACGCCAACATCTTTGACGAACCGGACCGGTTGTACCTGCACCGCTCGAAGGCGGGCCAGCACGTCGCATTCGGTTACGGCCGGCATCAATGCGTTGGCCAGCAGCTGGCCCGCGCCGAACTGCAAATCGTCTTTCACACGTTGGCGCGCCGTATCCCGACGATGCGGCTGGCCGTGCAGATCGAGAACATTGCGTTCAAACACGATCGGCTGGCGTACGGCGTCTACGAGCTGCCGGTGACCTGGTGAAGGCCTATCCGGGACAAATCGACATGGCTAGTCTCGAAACCAACCCGCTGGAATTGGAGGGTCCGCAATGACCACCACCGTTTCTCTGTATCCACCGGAAGGGTACGGCGCGCCGAAGAATCGACGCGGCCACGCCGACATCAGCACCGTGGGCCTGCCCGAGGGCACCGTGGTTTTCTCCGCGGACAACCACATCTCGCTGGCCGAGGACATCTTCTACGAGCGATTTCCCGAGGACCTCAAGGACAAGGCGCCGCGGATCTGGTACGAGGAGGGCGCGTATCAACTCGGCCGCAAGGGCCAGTCGTTCTTGCCGGGCGACTTCAGCGCGGTGCTCATGCAATATGACGACCTGCCCGGGGCGGCCACCACGAACATCGAAGCCCGGATCCAGGAGCTGCGCGAGGACGGCGTCGAGAAAGAGTTGGCTTTCCCCAACGCGCTTTTGGCGCTGTTCCACTTCCCCGACAAGCAACTCCGTGAGCTTGCGTTCCGCATCTACAACGAGTACATCGCCGACCTGCAAGAACGCTCGGGCGGCCATTTCTATGGCGCCGGACTTATCAACTGGTGGGACCCGAAGGGGACCCGGCGGACTTTGTCGGAACTGAAATCGTTGGGTCTCAAGACATTTCTACTGCCATTGAACCCCGGCAAGGATGACGACGGCAACATCATCGACTATGCCAGCGATGCCATGAGCCCAGTGTGGGACGAAATCGAGGAGGCAGGCCTGCCCGTCACCCATCACATCGGCGAAACCCCGCCGAAAACTCCCTGCCAATTCAACAGCGTGGTCGTCGGAATGATGATCAACGTCGACGGGTTCCGCGAGGCGTTCGCCAAGTACATCTTCGCCGGCATCCTCGACCGCCATCCGAAACTGCGGATCGGCTGGTTCGAAGGCGGAATCGCTTGGGTTCCATGGGCGTTGCAGGACGCCGAGCATCTGGTGGCGTCGTATCGGCACATGTTCAACCGGCCGGTCGAACACGATGTGCGCTACTACTGGGACAAGCACATGAGCGCGTCGTTCATGGTCGACCCGCTCGGGCTGCAGTTGATCGACAAAATCGGGGTCGACAAGGTGATGTGGTCGAGCGACTACCCGCACAACGAAAGCACCTACGGTTATTCGGAGAAGTCGCTGGCCGCTGTCGTCGACGCTGTCGGACCCACGGCCGCAGCGCGGATCGTCAGCGGCAACATCACCGACTTCCTCGGTCTCTGAGGCGGTTTGGTGACGACGTTCATGCAGGCGCCGCCGTCAGCGCTCGTCATCCCGGATACCCCCGACCTCGACCGCATGCGCGCACAAACCGGAGCGCGGCTGCGGTCAGCGATGGCCGAACGCGGCGTCGACACGTTGATCCTGCTGAACAACAGCAATGTGGTCTATGCGACGGGGGTGAGCTGGCCGCTGGGAGACGCGGGCTTGTCCTACGTCGAGCGGCCTGTGGCGGTGGTGCGCGCAGATGATCAGTGGCCACATCTTTTCCTGCCGTTTCGCGAAGGCGCATCCTCGGAATCCGGGCTGCCCGCCGACCACCTGCACGGCCCGGTCTATTTGGAGTTCGACGAGGGCGTGGAGAACTTCGCCCGGCTGGTCGCAGAATTCGTGCCCCCGGACGCGGTCGTCGCCGTCGACGAGTTCACCGGGGCGATGCGGCGCGCCCGGCACCGGTTGTTCCCGGCCGACGGGGCCGTCGACGCCGCCGCAATCGTCGGAGCCGCCAAGCTGATCAAGACTCCCGACGAGCTGAGCTGTATCCGCGCCGCATGCCGGATCACCGACACAGCCATGGTCGACGTGCAGGCCGCGCTGGCCCCCGGTATCCGCCAAATCGACCTGTCCGCCGGCTTCATGCGCCGCGCTTTCGAATTGGGTGCGATGGCCAGCATGCTGGAACCGATTTGGCAGGTGATGCCGAACAGCAAGGCGGAGGGTGTGTGGACCACCCACGGCGATCTGGCGCTGCCGTTGTTGACGACCGAGCGCGAACTCGCCGCCGGCGACGTGCTGTGGACCGATGTCAGCATCACCTACGCCGGCTACTGCTCGGACTTCGGGCGGACCTGGTTGGTGGGGCAGGACCCGACACCGCGCCAGCAGGCGCAATTTCGCCGATGGTGCGACATCATGAGCGCGGTGCTCGAGGTGACCCGTCCCGGCGCAACGGCCGCCGAGCTGGGCCGGGCCGCGACCAAGGCCAACGGCGGTTTCCGGCCCTGGCTGCCGCACTTCTACCTTGGGCACGGCATCGGCGTGAACGCCGCCGAAACACCAATGATCGGAACGGATCTCGGTGACGAGTTCGACGAGAACTTCGTATTCGAGCCGGGGATGGTGCTGGTTCTCGAACCGGTGGTATGGGAGGACGGCACCGGCGGCTACCGCAGTGAAGAGATCATCGTCATCACCGAGGAAGGTTGGATTTCGTTGACCGACTACCCCTATGACCCCTATGGCGCGCACTGAAGTCCTGCCCGACGACCGCGCGCTGCGGTTGGGACGCCGGGAGCGCGCTCTGGCCCAGATGGCCGCGCACGACCTGGATGTCCTGGTGCTCGGCCGGCAAGCCAACGTCCGCTACGTCGCCGGCGCTCCGCAACTGTGGGTGGCCGGCACCCGCCCGTTCGGCCCGACGTGTGTGGTGGTGCGTAAGACCGGGGCGATCCATCTGCTGAGCACCTGGGACGAAGGTGTACCCGACGACATCCCGCACGAGAATCTTTACGGCATCGCCTGGAACCCAATGAACACCATCGCGGTGCTGCAGAAAATCGAGGGCGCCGACGATGTGAAACGTGTTGGTACCGACGCCCTCTCGCCGACCTTCAGACAGTTGTTGCCGATGGCGTTCCCCAATGCCGAGCTGGTGGACGGCGAACCGGCGATGCGGGCCGCTCGACGTGTCAAGACCGACGAGGAGGTGGCCGCGCTGCGCGAGGCCATCCAGGTGGCCGAGAACGCGCTCGCCACGGCCCTACCCGAACTGACCGAAGGCGTCAGCGAGAAGGAGTTGGCCGCAGTGTTGCTGGAGGCGATGACGGCCGGCGGTGTGAGCACACCCTCGACCCAGGACGTCGCCTGGGTGACGTCGCGGGAGCATCCGTGGCGGCGCGCCAGCAGCGATGGGCGAGTGCGATCCGGCGACCTGGTGGCGTTCTCCGTGGGTGTGCTCGGCGGCGGCTATACCGGTGAAGTCGGCCGCACCTGGCCGGTCGGCGACGCCACCCAACATCAAGCCGCCGACTTGTACCGCCGCTGGGAGTTGCTGTGGCAGCGGCTCTTCGACGCCTGCCAGGCCGGTGCTCCGGCCACCGACCTGATTTCGGCGTATCACAGTGCGAAAGAACCGCTTCCGCCGATGCCGGTGGCGCGCGGACTGGGCATGGGCTTCGACCCGCCGGTCGTGTCGGCGCACCTGCCGGCCACTGCCGCCGAGGAGCAGCTGGAGGCCGGGATGGTGCTTGCGGTCACCGGGTACGTGTGGCAGCAGGGCCTCGGCGCAGTATTCGGCCGCGAAGCAGTGTTGATCAGCGCAGACGGGCCGCAGGTGCTGACGACCAGCCCGTCCTGGCAAGGCGTCGTCCATGCCTGACAGTGCCCACTGGGCCCACTCGCCGGAGGAGATCATCCGCTACGCGAAGGACCCGGAAACCAAGATCGCGACGATCACGGTCGACCGCAAGTTTCCGCCCGAGTTCCGGTTGAGCAAGTCCAGCCGCGAAGAGGACGAGTAGCCGGTGGAGCCGCTGCAGGGTTACACGGTCGTCGACCTTTCCAGTGGTATCGCCGGCGCCTATTGCACCAAACTGCTCGCTGACGGCGGGGCGCGTGTGATCAAAGTCGAGCCACCACGAGGCGATCCGCTGCGGCGGTGGTCCGCTTCGGGCGCCCACCTCGAAGGCGACGGTGCCCTGTTCAGTTTCCTGGCCTGCTCCAAGCACAGCGTGGTCGCCGACCCGCACTCCGACGTCGACTTCGTGGACGCACTGCTGGCGTCCGCGGATGCCGCGGTGTGGTCGCGCGGCTCACCGCTCGCGGATGTGTTCGCCCCAGCTGAAATCCATCGCGCGCATCCGCACCTGGTCGTCACCTCGATCACGCCGTTCGGGCTCGACGGCCCGTGGCGGGACCGTCCGGCGACCGAGTTCACCCTGCAGGCTTGGTCGGGCGGAATCGTCGGCCTGGGCCGGGGATCACCGGATCGGGCGCCGGTATTCGTGGGCGGGCAGGTCGGCGAGTTCTTTGCCGGCGCGTATGCCAGCGCAGCGACGCTGACCGCAAGGCTGCGCCAGATAACGTGTGGCGCCGGCGATCTGGTTGACCTGTCGATGCTGGAAACCCAGATACTGGGTCTTACCTATTTCCCGGTGACCTACTTCGAAATGCTCGGCCGGCCATGGCGGGACGCGCGCAAGGTAACCGTCCCGGGTATCGCCCGCGCCAAAGACGGCTTGGTCGACGTCGGCTGCGGAACCGCCCAGCAGTTCTTCGACCTGTGCGCGATGGTCGGCCACCAGGAGTGGATCGCCGAAGACTCGCCGCTGACGATCACCGAACAGGCCAACGAACACGCCGACGAGATCTATGCCTGGGTCGAGAGCCGGACGGTCGAGGAGATTTGTGAACTCGCCACGGCATTTCGCATCCCCAACGCGCCAGTTGCCAACGGCGCCAACATCACCGGGCTGGATCATTTTCAACAGCGTCGGACGTTCACCATGAATCCGCGCGACGGGTTTTCTCAGCCGGGCCACCCCTACCGCATGCGACCAGCCCAGCTTCGCCCGCCGCAACCGGCTCCCCGGCTCGGCGAGCACACCGCGCAGTATCGCCAGTCCGGCATGACTCGAACGCGGCGGGCCGAAAACGGGGGCACGGCGGATCGCCTGCCGTTCGCCGGTCTACGGGTGCTGGACCTGACGACGTTCTGGGCCGGTCCGTCGTGCACGCATTTCCTGGCGCTGCTCGGCGCCGAGGTCATCCACGTCGAGTCCACCGGCAAACCCGACGGCACCCGGCTGATCGCCGGCGTGCCGATGAGCGAAGAGCTGTGGTGGGAGCGTTCGCCGATCTTTTCGAGTCTGAACACCAACAAAAAGGGTCTGACCATGGATCTGCAAACCGACGAAGGCCGAAACTTGTTGCGCCGGTTCATTACAACCTGCGACGTGATCGTCGAGAACTTCACCCCGCGCGTGCTCGACCAGATCGGTCTGGACTTCGCGGCGGTGCAGGCCCAGCGGCCCGACGCGATTCTGCTGCGGATGCCGGGATTCGGGCTGGACGGGCCGTGGCGTGACAACCCGGCCTTCGCCTACGCGATCGAGGCCGCCTCCGGGGTGAGCTGGCTGACCGGATATCCCGACCGCACTCCGGACGAGCCCTACTCGATCGGTGACCCCAACGCGGGGGTGCACGCGCTCAACGCGCTGCTGCTGGCGCTGGAACATCGGCGCCGCACCGGTGAGGGGGTGATGGTGGAAGCCGCGATGATCGACGCGGCGGTCAACATCACCGCCGAACAGGTGATCGAGTATTCGGCCTACGGTGCACTGCTGGAACGGGCCGGAAACCGCGGACCGACAGCCGCGCCGCAGAACCTGTACCGCACCGCCGACGTCGACGAATTCGGCCGGCTCGATAGCTGGGTCGCGATCGCGGTGGCCACCGACGAGCAGTGGGCGCACCTGCGCCGCGCGCTGGGCCGGCCGCAGTGGGCGATGGATCCGGCGCTGGCAACTGCCCGCGGACGAAGCGAACAACACGACTTGATCGACCAGCAGCTCAGCGCCTGGTGTGCACAGCGCAGCGGCGACGAGATCGTCGAATGCCTCTGGGACGCCGGTGTGCCGGTGGCCAAGGTCATGCAGCCGCACCGCCAAACCGAGTTGGGTCAACTTGGCTTCCGGGCCTTCTTCGAAAACGTCGACCACCCGGTCAACGACCCCGCCCCGCACAGCACCGTGGCGGTACGGTTCTTTCGCGGGCCGGAGCGGTTCCACCTGCACCCGGCGCCGCTGCTCGGCCAGCACAACCACGAGCTGCTCACCGAACTCGGGTTGAGCGCGGCCGAAATCGCCGAGCTGGAAGCCGATGGCATCATCGGACGGACACCGGCCGTCACGAGAAGGGTGAAAGCACAGTGAAATTCGGTATCCCGCTGGCCCGCGCACATCCCGGCCTGTGGCCGCAATTGACCAAGCGGGCGGAGGAATTGGGCTTCGAGTCGGTGTGGCTTCCCGAGCATCTGGTGTTGCCCACCGCGATGAGCGGCAGTCCCCACCACGGCGACACGCACCCACCGATTCCGCCGCAGACACCGGTATTCGACGCGCTGAACTACCTGTCGTTTCTGGCCGCGCAAACCAGCACCATCCGGCTGGGCACCTACGTCTACAACATCGGGCTACGCCACCCGTTCGTCAGCGCCCGCGCCGCCGCCACCCTCGACATCGTCTCGGGTGGGCGTTTCGACTTCGGGGTCGGGGCGAGCTGGCTGCGCGAGGAATGGGATGCCGCCGGACTCGACTTCGCCACCCGCGGCGCGCGCGTCGACGAGGCACTCGAGGTGTGCCGGGCGTTGTGGAGCCAACCCAGCGTCGAACACCACGGCCGGTTCTTCGATTTCGACGAAGTCATGTTCGAGCCCAAACCGGTGCAACCAGCGGGTCCTCCGCTGCACATCGGCGGCGACGGCAAGGCTGCGCTGCGACGGGTGGCGCGCTACGGCGACGGCTGGTTGCCGATGAACCACACGCTGGACCGCATACCGGAGTCGGTGCGCACACTGACCCAACTGTGGAGCGCGCACGGGCGCAGCGGCAAACCGCAAATCACCACATCGGTGCCGTTGTCGTCACCCGATGACGTGCAGCGCGCCGCCGACGCGGGCATCGACCGGCTCATCACCTCACCCTGGCAACGTACCCGCGAGGCCCTCGACGGCATCGCCGCCTTCGCCGACCAATACATCGAAAAGTCTGCTGCGGCAGGATAACGACCATGGCGATCGGCCCGTCCGACATCCAGCTGACCGACCGCGTCGCGGTGGTGACCGGCGGGGGAGCCGGGATCGGTCGCGGCATCGCCGCCGCCATGGTCGCCTTCGGCGCATCGGTGGCGATCTGGGAGCGAGACGCCGACAGTTGCGCCGCCGCAGCCGACACCATCGGTGCGCTCGGGATCGTGACCGACGTACGTGACACCGAGCAGGTCGAGTCCGCACTGCAGCGTACGACCGACGAGCTGGGACCGGTGAGCATCCTGGTGAACAACGCCGGTGGCACGTTCTTCTCCAGGCTGCTGGAGACCAGCGAAAACGGCTGGGATGCTTTGTACAAGGCGAACCTGCGCCACGTGCTGCTGTGCACCCAGCAGGTCGCACGACAACTCGTCAGCGCGGCGCGGCCGGGCAGCATCATCAACCTGACGTCGATCGAAGGCGTGCGCGCCGCGCCCGGCTACGCCGCCTACGCAGCGGCCAAGGCGGGCGTGATCAACTACACCAAGACCGCCGCATTCGAACTGGCACCGCACGGCATTCGCGTCAACGCACTGGCACCCGACATCACCTTGACCGAAGGCCTGGCCAACCTCGGGGCACTCAGCGCGCAGGTCTCCCATGTCGTCCCGATGGGCCGTCCCGGCACTGTCGACGAGATCGCCTCAGCCGCTGTGTTTCTCGCTTCCGATATGGCGAGCTACATCACGGGCCAAACCATCCACGTAGACGGTGGAACGCACGCGGCCGGCGGCTGGTACCACCATCCGACAACCGGGAACCCGCAGCTGGGCCCTAGTCAGTAGGGCCAGCCCTGGCCGGCCTGCTCGTCGAAGGTGCGGTCGATGCGCTCGAACCTGCGGCGGATCGAGTCGCGCGCAGCCTGATGCGGCAGCACGTAGAGCCGCTCGGCCAGGATCGCGTCGACGGTCAGCCGAGCGACGTCGTCGGCGTCGAGCACGTCCTCTTGGCCCACGGTGACCGGGGCCGAAACCGGTTGTGTCGCCGACCCTGAATACTCGGCGCCGCGGTTGCGTTCGCAGTTGCCGATGTTGGTGGCGACCAGCATCGGGCACAGCACCGACACCCCGATTCCGTTCGGCTTGACCTCGCGGGCCAGCGCCTCTGCCAGGGCAACGACACCGTACTTGGCAACCGAATACGGTCCGAGGCCGACATTGGACACCAGGCCGGCGAACGACGAGGTGAACAGCAGATGCCCGCCCTGGCCTTGCTCGACAAGCCGCGGCAGAAACGCCTCGACTCCGTGAATCGGGCCCCACAGGTCCACGTCGATCACCCAGCGCCAGTCGTCGTGCGTCATCTGCGCGATCGGCCCCGCCACCGCGACACCCGCGTTGTTGAAGACCACGTGAACGCCGCCGAGCAGACGGAACGCCTCATCGGCGAGGTCGGCCACCTGCCCCAGATGCCGGACGTCGCAAACCACACCGTGCGCGTCGAATCCGTCACCGCGCAGGCGCGTCACAGCCTCGTCGAGTGCGCCCTGTTCGATGTCTGCAAGCACCACGGCGGCGCCGCGGCGGGCGAGCTCGCGCGCGGTGGCGAAGCCGATGCCGCTCGCGCCGCCGGTGATGACCGCGCCCCGATTGTCCAACCCGTCCATGGGACGGGACCCTAACCTACTTCAGACAGCTTCCGGCATCGACCGGCAGTGTCACGCCGGTGATGTATCGGGCTTCATCGGATGCCAGGAAGAGCACCGCGTTGCTGATGTCCTCGGGCTCCACCCAGCCGATCGGCAAGGTGTGCATCATCTGGGCGACGACCTTCATGTCGTCGGGGCCGGGGTTCTCCAGATCCGGCCGGAACAACTTCATCGTCCCTTCGTTGAGGAACAACGGCGTGTTCACGTTGGTCGGATGCACGGAGTTGACCCGAATCATGTGCTGGCCCAATTCGACCGCGAAGGTCCGCATCAGCCCCACCACGCCGTGCTTGGCGGCCACGTAGTGACCGGTATGCGGGTAAGCTTTGAGCCCGCCGACGGAGCTCGTCAAGATGATCGAACCGCCGCGACCGCCCGCCAACATATGCGGCACACCGGCTTTCACCGTCTTCCACACGCCGCCGAGGTTGACGTCGATCATATCGGTCCAGTCGCGTTCGCTGGTCCTGTCCAGCGTTGCACCACCATTGCCGATCCCGGCATTGGCGACGATGATGTCGAGCCGGCCGAGCTGCTCGACGCCGGCGTCGACGGCTGCCTTCAGCGCGCCGTAGTCCCGCACGTCGACCTCGGCGGTGTAGATGCGGCGGTCATGGCCCTTCACGAGATCCGCGGTCTCGGCCAGATCCTCAGGCGTGGAAAGCGGGATCTGGACACTGTCGATCTGCTTGCAGATGTCAACGGCAATGATGTCGGCGCCCTCTTGGGCCAATCGCACCGCGTGGCTGCGACCCTGGCCGCGCGCCGCACCGGTGATAAAGGCGACCTTGCCTTCAACTCGTCCCGCCATCATTACCTCGATTCGATCGACATTGATTCAAATGTTTCGAATGCTTCAAATGGGCTGACAAATCAGCGAATAACAGCCGGCATGGATTCCCATCCCCGCACGGTGGACGTCGGAGACAAGCTGGCGTTGGTCAGGTCGACGTCCCAGTCCGGAAAGCGCTTCAAGATCTCTTCCAGCGCGATCCGTCCCTCCAGCCGGGCCAGTGCCGAACCCAGGCAGTAGTGTGTGCCGACGCTGAATGACAGGTGCTGGCGGACCTCCCGGTGGATGTCGAAAACGTCACCGTCAGGAGGGAATTGGCGGTGGTCCCGGTTTGCCGCACCGATCAGCATCATCATCACGCTGCCGGCCGGCACCCGCTGTCCATAAAGTTCCACGTCGCGGGTCACGTATCGGCACACATGCGGAGCCGGCGGTTCGTAGCGCAGCAATTCTTCGATCGCCCGCGGTATCAGGGACCTGTCCTCGACCAGCTGCCGACGCTGATCCGGATGCTCGGCAAGCACTTTCCCGGTCCAACCGATCAGCCGGGTCGTTGTCTCGTTGCCGGCCCCGGCCACCACGTTGACGTAGATGAGCAATTCGTCGCGGGTCAGTCGGCGGGTGGTGCCGGTCTCGTCCTCGAACTCGATGTTGAGGAGCTCGGTCATGATGTCGTCGGACGGGTGGTCCACCCGCCAATCGATGTACTGGGCGAAGACCTCGCCGGAGTCGAATCCCTTGGTGTGATCCATCGGTTTGCCGACCTCGGTGCGCATGGTGGCGTTCGAGCGGTCCCGGATAGCCTCCTGGTCGGCTTCGGGAATACCCAGCAGCATGCCGATCACCCGCATCGGCATCTGCGCACCCAGGTCGGCGACGAAGTCGAATCGGTCCGCGCCGACCAGCGGATCCAGACAGCGCACACAGTATTCGCGGATTTTGCTTTCCAGCTCGTTGATCTTGCGGGGGGTGAACATCCGAGCCAGCAGCTTGCGATGAATGTCGTGGAGCGGCGGATCTTCGAAAATCAGTACGCCCGAAGGAACTTCGATGTTGGCTTTGATCAGTTCGAGAATCCCCCCGCGGGCCGAGCTGAACGTCTCGTAATCGACCAGCGCGTCGTCGACGTCGGCGAAGCGGCTCAGCGCGTAGAAGTCGTGCTCGGGGTTGTAGTACAGCGGCGCTTCCTCGCGCAGCCGGCGAAACGTGGGGTAGGGATCGGCATTGATTTCCGGGTTGTACGGGTCGTAGTAGACCTCGCTGGTCGCGCTAACGGTCACAGAATCTGCCTCTCACAGAAACCACGTTCTCACTTCTGCTGCCAGGGAGAACTCTGTCATCAGCGCCCAACGGTGTCAATGCGGAATTCATTTTCGCCATCTCGAATTCTCGTGGACAGAGAATTATGTTCTCATACCCTTACGACGCCTTCGCGTAAGCGAGGTTCTCGGGCGGCGGTAACCTAGTTCTCGCGGCCCTCGCGGACGAATCCGCGTGAGCAGAAGTCCCATACCTCGTCGGCGGTGATGGGGTGAACCGTCGCTTCATCCGAACCGCCACTGGACTGTGCGATGAACATGACGGTCTGCATCGTCATCGCGGCCATCCGCTTGGGGGCGATGCCGGGCCGCAGTTGCCCGGCCGCGTCGGCCTCTTCCATCAGCTCGGTCAGCAACGCCAGTAGTGGCGCGTGAGCTATCTTGACCTCGGCTGGATGCGAGACCAACAGTCTTGGAGCAAAGTCAGTGAACAGCGGTCGTTTGGCGGTCGGGTCGGGGCGCGACGCTTCGAACAGCAGCTCGACGGCCACTTTGAGCCGCTCAAGCGGGTCGGAATGGCTGTCGGTGGCCGCGCGGATCTGATCGGCCGAACGGCTCAAAGCATCTTCGAACAGCGCCAACAACAGCTCATGTTTGCCGTCAAACTGCAGGTAGAAGCTCCGCAAGGACTGCTTGGAGCGGTCGACAACCTCTTGGACGGTGAAGTCCGTGCTGCCCTTCTCGATGATGATGGCCTGCGCGGCGTCGAGGAAACGCTGGACGCGCTGGGCCGCCCGCAGCTTCGCCGTTTTGATCGACCGCTCGACCGCGCGCTGTTTCCAGGCCGGCTCTTCGCTGGGGCTTGTCACCGGCGACTCGGAAGATTGCCGTGAGGGGAGAACATGATTGGACTGTACCGGAGAACGCCGTGACATTGGTGTCCCAGACCTCCTCACGGATGCCGTGTTCGAGATTGAAACTTTCTCATCATGAGAATAGTATTCTCTTTTCGGTGTCCTGGGAAGCAGAACACACATCTGCGGGCGCCATCGCCGAGGAGCACCCGTGCAGCTAACGTTTGACGCCGACGTCGAGGCATTCCGATCCGACTTCATCGCGTTCCTGGACGAGCACTTACCCGACGAGGCACTGGCCACCGAACGGCCGCGCTCGACGTCACACATTCCCCACTGGGCTCGCCGATGGCAGCGGCTGTTGTTCGACCACGGCTGGCTGCTGCCCGGCTATCCGCCGGAATTCGGCGGCCGCAACGCGACCGTCTTGCAGCAATACGTACACCTGGAGGAGCTGTCGCGGCGGCGGATCTATCACAGCTTCAACCCGCAGGGCGTGGGGATCATCGCGGCGTCAATCCTGTCATTCGGCACCGACGAGCAGAAGCACCGGTGGGCGGTGCCCATTCTGCGGGCCGAGATGACCGCCTCGCTGGGAATGAGCGAGCCGGGCGCGGGCTCGGATCTCGCGTCGTTGCGGACCCGCGCGGTGCGCGACGGCGACCATTTCGTCGTCAACGGGCAAAAGGTCTGGACATCGGGGGCTCACGACGCCGATGTGTTGCTGACTTTTGTACGGACCGATCCCGACGCCCCAAAACACAAGGGCATCAGTGCGTTACTCATCCCCACCGACACACCTGGTCTGACGCGCCGACCGTTCGCCTCGGCCTCGGATCGCGACGACCTGGATTTCAACGAGGTGTTCTTCACCGATGCGCGGGTCCCGGTCGAGAATCTGGTCGGCCCGCTGAACGAGGGATGGCGGGTGGCGAACGGCTCACTGGGACATGAACGCACGATGCTGTGGGTCGGGTACGCCAGTCAGCTGCGCGACCTGCTCATCGACTTTCGGCCGTCCGGGGCATTGGAGCGCGATCAATTCGCCAGACTCGTCATGGATGCCGAAGCGTTGAACCTGCTGGGTTCCGCCGCGTTGGCGCGCGCCGACCGCGGTGAAGAGGACGTGGCAACCGTGTCGGTGCTGAAACTGTTGGGCTCGGAAGCCCTCCAGACTGCGTACGAGCACGCGTTGAGCGCGGCCGGTACCGACGGGCTGATCCATCCCGGCATCACCGGGCCGTTCGCACCGCTGAATTTGGATGCCCATTACGGCAGCTGGTTCGATCGTTACTTTCGGACCTTCGCCGGGACGATTGCCGGTGGCACATCAGAAATTCAGCGCAACATCATCGCCCAGCGGCTTTTGGGGCTGCCCCGATAACGTCCCGCGAAGACCTAAAGGTGGGCCAGCCGCGGCGCCGATCCCTTGCTGCGCAGCAGTGCTCCGGCTTCGCGGGTCAATTCCCTGGCGCTGCCGAGCATTCCGTCCAGCACCAGCGCCCGCTTCACGTAACGGTGCAACTGATGCTCGGCGGTGAAGCCGATGCCGCCCAGTACCTGCTGGCAGTGGCGCGCGGCGGTCAGCGCGGCCTGACCGGCAGCGGCTTTGGCCAGCAGAAAGCTCAGGTCGTCGGGTTCGGCCGCGGCGGCGAGCAAGGTGGCTTCAGCGCCCTCGAGCGCGACGAGCGTCTCGGCCAGTCGATGCCTGATCGCTTGGAACGACGCGATGGGACGGCCGAATTGGGTGCGTTCCAGCGCATGCCGGCGGGCCAGCGAGAGCATGGCCCGGCCGGACCCGAGCAGCCACCAGGCCAGCGCGTGCCGCCCGGCGGCCAGTGGCACCGAATTTCCTTCGGGCACGCGGTGAATCGGCAGGTCGTCACCCAGTGCTGTGCCTGGCTTGTCGGTGCGTTCCCACACGACCCATGACCCGCCAACGTAGGGCAGTGGGATCGTGCCGCCTGCGTCATGTCCTGCCGCACGCAACACCACATCATTGAGCACCGGGGCATGGGTGCCGGTCTCGCCGAGTAGCCGAAACACCAACGCAATAGCGTCCTCTGGCATCTCGTCGAGCATGTCGCGCCAGCCCAGGTCCGCCAGCGCCGCATCCAGCGCTGCACCGGACGTCGCTGCCATGGACTTGCGCAGCGCGTCGGCCAACATCCGCAAGGACTCGGCGTCCACACTCACTCCTTGCCCAGATCCAGCAGCCTGCGCGCGATGATGTTGCGCTGGATTTCGGCGGTACCGCCGTAGATTGTCGCCGCTCGCGAATACAAAAACTCGGTGCGCCAATCGGACTCGTCGAGCTCGACCACACCGGGCAGCAAGTCGCGGGCGGTGTCATACATCCGTTGCTCTGCGCCGGCCAGCAGGACCTTGTCGATCGATGTTTCCGGCCCGAGCCGTTGGCCGTCGGCCAGCCGGTGCTGGGTGGCGCGCGATCGGCAGCGCAGGGTATGCAGTGCCAGGTATGCCGCGCCCAGACTGGAATCGTCTGTCTCGGTGGCCTCGACGATGAGTCGATCGAATCGTGAATACAGGTACGAGATTCGTTGCCAAAAGCAGGTGGAGCGCTCGTAGGGCAGCAGATCCATCGCGAGGCGCCAACCGTCTCCTGGCTTGCCGAGCATCCGAGCGCCGGGAATCACCACATCGTCGAAATACACTTCGCAGAACTCGTCGACGCCGTGCATGGTGCGTAGCGGCCGGATGGTGATGCCGGGAGTGTCCAGGTCGACGAAGAACGCCGTGATGCCGTCATGGCCAGGCGCGGTGCGAGTCAGCAGCACACATCGTGTCGAGTACTGCGCGAAGCTCGTCCACACCTTCTGGCCGTTGACCACCCAGTCATCCCCGCGGGGCGTGGCGCGGGTGGTCAACGATGCGAGGTCGCTGCCCGATCCGGGTTCGGAGAAGCCCTGACACCACTGTTCGCGCCCGGACAGGAGTCGCGGCACCATTTCCGCGGCGAGTTCCGTTGGCGCGTAATCGATCATCGTCGGCGCCAGCACCTCGACCATCGAGTATGGGCCGGGCTCGGCGAGTCCGCGCCCGACGATCTCCTCGCCGACGACGGCGCGCAGTATCGCCGGACCGCCCAGCCCGCCGACTTCGACCGGCCAGCCATATCGCATCCAATCCGCGTCATAAAGCGCGGAATGAACTCGGGCAAGCTGCTTGATTTGGCCTTCCAGCGAGTGATCCGGCCCCGGGGTCAGGTCGTTCTCGTCGAGCCAGGCACATAAGTCCGCCCGGAACTGCTCGACCTTCATGCTTCGCCCGATGGCCGCCCCACCGCATGCGGGCGACCCGAGTCGTGTGCACCGCTGCGCCGAATGAACGTCATCGCACGGGTTTTGAGTCGCCACCCATCGGGGGTGCGGACGTAGGTGTCGTTGTAGTAGCCGATGCGCATGTCGTGGGTGGCATGGTCGATGAAGCACAGCGGCTGGGTGCCGGTCGCGGTGTCGCCGGCGAACTCGATCACCGGGGTTGCGGTCAAGAACAAACCTTTCGGCGCGGCGTCCACCAGCGCCGGAAACCGCTCCAGCGAATAGGTTTCTCCGAAGGCGCTGTAGGTGCCATCGGGCGTGAAGACCTTGAGCAGCCCGTCGATGTCTTCCTGAGTGATGGTGACCGCGTAGCGGGCCAGCAGCTGTTGGATCTCGACGAGGTCTTCAGTTCTTGTTGGCATACACCTTGCCGCCCTTCATGACAAAGCTCACGTTCTGGGTCACGGTCATGTCCTGCAATGGATCTCCCGGCACTGCGATGATGTCGGCCAGCAGGCCCTCCGCCAACCTGCCGCGGTCGGTGGCGTCGATGAGCTCCGCGGCGGTGGTGGTCGCCGCTCGCAGTACCTCCAGCGGCGGTAGACCCAATTCCACCAGGGTGACGAGTTCGTCGGCGTTTCGGCCGTGCGGGATCGCCGGCGCGTCGGTGCCGACCGCGATCTTCACGCCGGCCTCGTAGGCGGCGAGGATGGACTTACGCGCCCGGGGGAACATCTCTGCGGCCTTGGCCTGCAGTTCGGGTGGGGCATGGGAGACGTCCATCGCGTCGGTCAGGCGCCGGGTGCTCACCAGGAAGGTGCCGTGGGTGACCATGGTCGCGATTGCCTCGTCGTCGACCAGAAAGCCGTGCTCGATGCAGTCGATGCCGGCGGCGACGGCATGCTTGACCGCCTCGGCGCCGTGCGTGTGCGCGGCCACCCGCAGCCCGCGCCGATGCGCCTCGTCGACGATGACCCGCAGCTCTTCGTCCGAATAGTGCTGTGCTCCAGGCGGCCCGGTGAGCGACATCACCCCACCAGAACAGCACACCTTGATCAGCTGTGCGCCGTATTTGATCTGGTAGCGCACCGCCTTGCGGACTTCGTCGACACCGTTGGCGATGCCCTCCTCGACGGTCAAGTGCAGCAGATCCGGCGCGAACGCCGAGAACATCGTCGGATCGAGGTGGCCGCCGGTCGGGGTGATCGCGTGCCCCGCAGGCACCACTCGGGGTCCGTCGATCCAGCCCTTGTCGATCGCCTTGGCCAGCGCGACGTCGAGCAGATAACCCCCGGTCTTGACGAACAGGCCAAGGTTGCGCACCGTGGTGAATCCCGCGCGCAGGGTGCGGCGGGCATTGCCCACCGCACGCAGCACCCGGGTGGGCGGATCGTCCTGCACCGAGGAGGCCAGACCGGTCTCCCCGCGCCCGCCCATCAGCAGGTTGACTTCCATGTCCATCAACCCCGGCAACAGAATCTGGTCACCGAGATCGATGACATCACCCTGCGGTGCGCCGCCCACACCGGCGATACGCTCGTCGTCAATCCGCACAACGCCCGGCCGGACGATCTCCCCGACGTCGACGTCGAGTAGCCCAGCTGCCTTGAGCGTCAGCACCTCTCAGATCACCGGTTCCCGGATCAGCTCCAGCCAGGCCGCGCCGCTATCTGGGACTCGCGGCTGTTTCCACGCTTCGATCGGGAACGACACCATGATCAGCGACTGCATCATGTGCATCAGCGTTCGCGCGTCGTCCGGCAGTTCGTCGAGCGGGAACTGGTCGCAGTAAGCGATCACATCCGGTAGGCGGGGAAACGCGGCGTCATAGAACGCCTGCATCTGTGCCATGGACGACGCCAGCCGTTTGGCGTAGCGCTCCGGCTCGGTCGCCAGGTCCCACTCCAAAAAGGGCTCGAGGTCGGCGAATTCGGCGGGCAGCTTAGTTGCGGTGGCCATTGCCGTGGTACTCCTTCACATAGTCGCCGGTCACCTTGTGTAGATGCCGCAGCAGGATCTCCTGGTCGCACAGTAAGAAGTCTTTGACAACTTTGGTGCCGATCATGGTCTGGGTCGCTTCGAGGGTGTTGGCATCCTGCAGGGCGTATTCCTTGAACGTCACCGCGGCCAACTCCTGGGCCAATCGTTCCCGCGCGTTTTTCGGCGGGACGAAATACAGCGTCGTTTCGAAGATGTGCTTGTCCACGGCGGTGGGCCAGTAGTGATAGGTCAAGAACCAGCCTGGCTCCCAGATCAGCAACATGAAGTTCGGGAAGAAGTGCCACGAGTCAATGCCCCACTGCGGCGCCCTCTTCGGGTTGACGCCCGGGGGAAGCTGGTCAAGTTTTTCGATCACCTCCGGCTTGTCCCACGGGCCGAACAGCCCACTGCGCAGCACCCGGTCGATGGGCTTCACCATGTTCAGGTCCCGGGGCGGTGCCTGACCTCCCCAGGTGGAGATCATTCCGTGCGGACTGGCCAGCTCGTAGTACAACGCCTCAAAGCCGTACTTCTGAATTTTGGCGGCTTCCTCCTTGGTGTACTGGCCCTGATGCAGCACCGGCGCGTGGTAGAACTCGGCGAACGCGTCGATGAACAGCTTCCAGTTGCTGCCGACCTCGGCCCGGTAGGAGTAGGTCTCGGTCATCTCGTGGAACGGGTAGCCCTCGATGCCCTTGGCAAGTGGACCGAGGTATTCCGTCAACGGCTGCGCATCGGCATCGAGATTGACGAAGATGAACCCCTCCCACACCTCGCAGCGCACCGGCACCAGCCCGTACTGGCTCTTGTCGACGTCGAAGAACTCGTCCTCCTGCTGGATGAACGTCAGCTCACCGTCGAGGTTGTAGCGCCATGCGTGGTATTTGCAGGTGAACTGCCGGCAGATGCCCGAGGTTTCTTCGTGGGGATAGTCGTTCCACACCAACTTGTTTCCGCGGTGCCGGCATACGTTGTGGAACGCCTTGATCGACCCGTCCTTGGTCTTGACGACGATCACCGAGATGCCCGGCCCGGCTGACGGCAGCTCTTTGGTGAAGTAGCTGCCGGTGCGCGGAAGCCGCTCGACGCGGCCCACATTCAACCAGGTCCGCCGGAAGATCGCCGCGCGCTCGGCTTCGAAGAAAGCCGGGTCGATGGAGTCGGTGTAATCGACTGGGCCGGTGCCGAGTTCGGGATAGTTCTGCGTCCAGCTGCCGGCAGCGGGCTTGGTGAAATGTGGCATGGTTGTGCTCTTCTCTTTCTAGCCTTGTTCCACTTCGACGCCAAAGGTGTTCAGCGCCATCGCGAGCGCCGTGTACCCCCCGGCCGTGAAAATCAGATCCATTCGCTGTCGCTCGTCGAGCCGCTCTGCCAGCGCGTCCCACGTCGCGTCCGACAGATTCGTCTTCTCGTCGAGCTCGTCGACGGCGTTGTACACCGCGCGGTCGAATGGGTCGGCGGGGTCGCCGGATTGGATGGCGGCGATGTCTGAGTCCGAAAGCCCGGCCTTCTTGCCGATCTTGACGTGGTGGGTCCATTCGTAGGCACAACCGCGACGGTGCGCGACCCGCAGGATGACCTGCTCGCGCACTCGCGCCGGCAGCGTCGAACCGGACAGCAGATAAAGGCTGAACCGCAAAAACGCGCGGGTCAGCTCGGGATGGTGCACCAGCGTGCCCAGCAGGTTGCCGGCTCCCTGCGGATTACGCCGGTCCTCGGGCAGCATTGCCGCCACCGCATGCCGAACAGCGTCGTCCCACGCGTCGGCCGGCAACGGAGACAGCCGCATAGTGCCCTCCTCAGATTTGAGAATCATATTCTCATATTTGACCAATAGATTTCCACGATCGGCTCGATTGGTCAATACCAGCGGTGACACCTGCGAAAACGCCGATATCGACGGGCCGGACATCGGCGCGCGAGCAGCGCTGCGGCGGCTGCGGCGGTACTGTCAAGATGTTGATTCTCAGGTTCTGAGAAGCTAATTTCCATACTAAGGGTTCACGGCCGCCGAGAGAGAGGACCGACCAGTGAACAAGGACGACATGATCTTGATCAGCGTCGACGACCACATCGTCGAGCCGCCGGACATGTTCAAGAACCACCTGGCCAAAAAGTACATCGACGATGCCCCCCGGCTGGTGCACAACCCGGACGGCTCGGACACCTGGCAGTTCCGCGACACCGTGATTCCCAACGTCGCGCTCAACGCGGTGGCCGGCCGCCCCAAGGAGGAGTACGGCCTGGAACCGCAGGGCCTCGACGAGATCCGGCCGGGCTGCTACAACGTCGACGAGCGGGTCAAGGACATGAACGCCGGCGGCATCTTGGGCTCGATCTGCTTTCCGTCGTTCCCGGGTTTCGCGGGGCGGCTGTTTGCCACCGAGGATCCTGAATTCTCGCTGGCGTTGGTGCAGGCCTACAACGACTGGCACATCGACGAATGGTGCGGGGCCTACCCCGCGCGGTTCATTCCGATGGCGCTGCCGGTCATCTGGGACGCCGAGAAGTGCGCCGATGAGGTCCGCCGGGTGTCCAAGAAGGGCGTGCACGCCTTGACGTTCACCGAGAACCCGGCGGCCATGGGATACCCCAGCTTCCACGACGAGTATTGGGATCCGCTGTGGAAAGCGTTGTGCGACACCAATACTGTGATGAACATCCACATCGGATCGTCGGGCCGGCTGGCGATCACCGCGCCCGATGCCCCGATGGACGTGATGATCACCCTGCAGCCGATGAACATCGTGCAGGCCGCCGCGGACCTGTTGTGGTCGGCGCCCATCAAGAAGTACCCGGACCTCAAGATCGCACTCTCGGAGGGCGGCACCGGGTGGATCCCGTACTTCCTCGAGCGAGCCGACCGCACCTACGAGATGCACTCCACCTGGACCCACCAGAACTTCGGCGGCAAGCTGCCGTCCGAGGTCTTCCGCGAGCACTTCCTGACCTGCTTCATCAGCGACAAGGTGGGCGTGGCGCTGCGCAACATGATCGGCATCGACAACATCTGTTGGGAGGCCGACTACCCGCACAGCGACTCGATGTGGCCGGGTGCGCCCGAGGAGCTGTGGGATGTGCTGTCGGCCAACAACGTGCCGGACGACGAAATCAACAAGCTGGGCTACGAGAACGCCATGCGGTGGTACTCGTTCGACCCGTTCAGCCACATCAGCCGTGAGCAAGCGACGGTCGGTGCGTTGCGCAAAGCCGCTGAAGGGCATGATGTTTCGATTCGTGCCCTGTCTCATCACAAAGAGCGCTCAGGCTCGTCGTTAGCGGAGTTTGCCGCCAGCGCGAAATCGCTGACCGGTAATACCGACTGAGGTGTCAAGCTCCGGAATGAATTTCGAGCTGACCGAGGATCAGGAGCTGATCCGCAGGTCGGTCGCTGAGTTGGCGCAGAAGTTCGACGACCACTATTGGATGGAGCGCGACCAGGCGCACGAGTTCCCGTCCGAGTTCTATCGGGCCATCGCTGATGGCGGGTGGCTCGGGATGACGATCCCCGTCGAGTACGGCGGCCATGGCCTCGGCATCACCGAGGCCACACTTTTGGCCGAGGAGGTCGCCAAATCCGGCGGTGGCATGAACGCCGCCAGCTCGATTCACCTGTCGATCTTCGGTATGCAGCCGGTGGTCAAGTACGGCTCCGCGGAGCTCAAGGCCCGCACCTTGCCGCGGGTGGCCACCGGGGATCTGCACGTCTGTTTCGGTGTCACCGAACCCGGTGCGGGCCTGGACACTTCCCGCATCAGTACGTTCGCCAAACGGCAAGGTGATCGCTACGTCGTCAACGGCCGCAAGGTGTGGATCTCCAAGGCGCAGGAGTCCGAGAAGATACTGTTGCTCACCCGCACCCAGCATTACGACGAGGTCACCAAGAAGACCGACGGGATGACGCTGTTTCTCACCGATCTCGACCGCGACCACGTCGACATCCGGCCGATCCGCAAGATGGGCCGCAACGCGGTCAGTTCCAACGAGGTGTTCATCGACAACCTCGAGGTGCCGGTCGAGGATCGAGTCGGCGAGGAGGGCAAAGGATTTCACTACATCCTCGACGGGCTGAACCCGGAGCGGATGCTGATCGCGGCCGAAGCGCTCGGGATCGGCAGGGTGGCGCTGGACAAAGCGGTCAAATACGCCACCGACCGCGAGGTCTTCGGCCGGCCGATCGGCATGAACCAGGGCATCCAGTTCCCGCTGGCTGACTCGCTGACCCGGCTCGACGCGGCCGAGCTGATGTTGCGCAAGGCCACCTGGCTCTATGACAACGGCAAACCCTGTGGGCGCGAGGCCAATACGGCCAAATACTTGTGCGCCGACGCCGGCTTCACCGCTGCCGACCGGGCGTTGCAAACGCACGGCGGCATGGGCTACGCCGAGGAGTACAACGTCGCCCGCTATTTCCGCGAGGCCCGGCTGATGAAGATCGCGCCGATCAGCCAGGAAATGATCCTCAATTTCCTCGGATCGCACACCCTCAAACTTCCGAGGAGCTATTGAGGGCTATTGAGGGTTATTGATGAGCCTATGCCTGACGAACCCGTGCTGCTGTGCAGCGACCGCAACGGCGTACGCACGCTGACGCTGAACCGCCCGAAGCGCAAGAACGCGATCAACCCACAGTTGTGGATTGCGCTGGCCGAGGCGCTGACCGCGGCCGGCACCGACCCCGGCGTGCGCGCGGTAGTGATCACCGGGGCCGGCGGGGCGTTCTGTTCCGGTGCAGACATCTCCACGTCCGACGACGCGCACCCGGTGAACAAGCTGCGCCGGCTCACCGACGTGGCGCTGGCATTGCACGAATTGCCGCGACCGACCATCGCCAAGGTGACCGGGGTGGCCGTCGGCGCCGGCTGGAACCTCGCCCTGGGCTGCGATTTGGTGGTCGCCACCCCGGAATCGAGGTTCTGCCAGATTTTCGCCAAGCGCGGACTCTCGCTGGATCTGGGCGGCTCCTGGCTGTTGCCGAAAATCGTTGGGCTGCAGCAGGCCAAACGGCTGGCACTGCTGGCCGAGACCATCGACGCCGAGGAAGCGCAGGCTTTGAGCCTGGTGACGTGGGTCGTGTCGGCCGAGGAGATCGACAGCTTCGTCGATGACCTCGCCGACCGTCTGGCCGCCGGGCCGCAGATCGCGCTGGCACAATCCAAGGCGCTGTTGAACGAGAACGCCGACCGGACCCTGCGCGATGCGCTGGCCAACGAGGCGCGTGCGCAGGTCGTCAACTTCGCTACCGCGGATGCCGCCGAGGCCTATGCCGCGTTCGCCGACCGACGGGAGCCGTCGTTTACTGGTCGGTGGGCGGTTTCGAGATCGGAGCGGACAGATGCGTGAAACGGTCATCGTCGAGGCGGTGCGCACCCCGGTAGGCAAGCGCAATGGCGGGCTGTCGGCCATGCACGCTGCCGACCTGTCGGCAGTTGTGCTCAACGAATTGGTGCAGCGCACCGGAATCGACCCCGGGATCATCGACGACGTGGTGTGGGGTTGCGTCTCCCAGGTCGGCGATCAGTCGAGCAACATCGGTCGCTACGCGGTGCTGGCGGCGGGCTGGCCGGAGAGCATTCCGGGCACCACCATCAACCGGGCGTGCGGTTCCAGCCAGCAGGCGCTCGACTTCGCGGTGCACGCGGTGATGTCGGGCCAGCAGGATGTGGTCGTGGCCGGCGGAGTAGAGGTCATGAGCCGGGTGCCGTTGGGCGCGGCGCGGGCCACCGGGATGCCGTACGGGCCGAAAGTGCTTGCCCGATACGGTGATTTCTCGTTCAACCAGGGAATCTCCGCGGAGATGATCGCCAAGAAGTGGGGCTTTTCCCGAACGCAGCTCGACGAGTACTCGGTGCGCTCGCACGAGCGGGCCGCCGCGGCTCAGGACAGCGGAGCTTTCACCGCACAGATCGTCCCGGTGTTCGTCGACGACGCGATCGTCAGCGAGGACGAGGGTGTGCGTCGGGGGACCACGGTGGAGAAGCTGGCCGGGCTGAAGCCGGCGTTCACCGAGGACGGGGTGATCCATGCCGGCAACTCGTCGCAGATATCCGACGGCGCGGCGGCGCTGCTGGTCACCACATCGGCGCACGCGCTCGAACTCGGGTTGACACCACTGGTGCGCTACCGGGCGGGCGCGGTGACCGGCGCCGACCCGGTGCTGATGCTCACCGGCCCGATCCCGGCCACCGACAAGGTGCTGTCCAAGGTGGGCTTGTCGGTGGACGACGTCGGCGTGTTCGAGGTGAACGAGGCCTTCGCCCCGGTCCCGCTGGCGTGGCTGGCCGAAACCGGCGCCGACCCCGAGCGGCTCAATCCGCTGGGCGGCGCCATAGCGCTAGGCCATCCCTTGGGGGCGTCCGGCGCGGTGCTGATGACCCGGATGGTGCATCACATGCGCGACAACGGAATTCGCTTCGGATTGCAGACCATGTGTGAAGGCGGCGGCACCGCCAACGCCACCCTGGTGGAATTGGTGGCCTGAGCCGGAAGGCTGTGATCGCCGTCGCAAACTGACCGGCATGAGACCCTTGTCACACGCACCAAACCAACCTACTGTGTGTTCATTAGGTTGATCGGGGACGAGGGAGTCCGGTGACGCGTCCGTACGACACCCTGCTGGCGAAGGGTGAGGACCGTAAGCAGCGCATCCTCGAGGTCGCGCAGCGGCTGCTGACCCGCAACGGGTGGCGCAACACCACGCTGGCGCAGATTGCCCGGGAGGCGGGCGTCAGCCCGGCCGGGCTGCTGCATCATTTCGAGTCCAAGGAACAGTTGCTGCACGCGGTGCTCGATGTGCGCGACGCCGACGACGACGCCCACGCGGACCGCGCCGGCGACCTCATCACCGAGATCGCGGCGGTCGCCGATCGGTTCGACCGATCACCGGAACTGATCGGCACGTTCGCCGTGCTGCTGGCCGAGAACATAGATCCCGAGGCTCCCCTGCACGATCGCCTGCTCGCCCGATACCGGGGTGCGGTCGACATCATCACCGGGCTCATTCGCCGTGGACAAGAGGCCGGGCGCTACCGGCTGGATCTGGACCCGACCGTCAAAGCTGTGCAAATTCTCGCCTTCATCACCGGAATGGAGACCGCATGGTTACTCGACCCTTCGATACCCCTGACCGAAGCGTTCAAGGACTACGCGGAGTCGCTCGCCCGCGACCTGACACCGCCGAGCCCGGCGTGAGATACCAGCTTGATGTGGTCGCGGCGAACGTCGTGGATGTGGTGATGTTCGCCGGCGGGTGGCTGTTCGACCGTGCCATGGCCGGATGGGACGTCACGGTCCTGGCCGCTGACCATCCCGACGAACGGCCATTGCAGATCATCGGCGCCGAAGTGGTCGACCTCGAATACGCGCTGGCCACGGTCGGGCAACGTCCGCGACCGCAGACCTTGGCCGCCGCCGCCGACCTCATCGAGTGTGATTCGCGGGTCCGCCAGGGCGTGCTTCAGGCCCTCGACCACGGTGTCACCGAAGTGACACTGTGGGGCAAGACCTGGCCGCCCGACCTGAACAAGCCGGTCGACCTGGTTGCCCATCAGCTCAGCGCCGCGGCCCGGGCGTTCAAGGCTCAGGCCCTTGCCGCCGCGGGGCTGCCCGGAGTCGAGATCGAACAGACCGAAACGTTCCGCAGCGGGGTGATGACCTGCCCGTCCGTCGCGGCCGACCTGATCCCCGCCAGTTAACACGCCGGAGCCTCCGGCCGGCCATGCTGCCTCGTTGACGGCGTGGCATTTCCTATGGAAATGTAATACTCATTGATGAGAGCGACGTTCTCACTGTCGAGACGTGAATGGAGCAGCAGATGGCCGACGACGTCACCGCGATGGATTTCTTCCGGGACGACCGGCTCCTCGACAACCCGTACCCGTACTTCGAAGCCCTGCGGCGGCAGTGCCCGGTGCTGCGCGAACCTCACCACGAGGTGATGATGGTGACCGGCTGGGAGGAGGCCGTGGAGGTCGCCAGCAATGCCGAGACGTTCTCGTCGTGCATCTCGGTGACCGGTCCGTTCCCCGGTTTTCCGGTGCCGCTCACTGGCGACGACGTGACCGAGCTGATCGAGCGACACCGCGACGAGCTGCCGTTCAGCGACCAATTGCCGACCCTCGACCCGCCGACGCACACCAACCACCGTGCGTTGCTGATGCGACTGATCACTCCGAAGCGCCTCAAGGAGAACGAGGACGCTATGTGGGTGCTCGCCGATCGGGTGCTCGACACATTTCTGGCGCCGAGCGAGGGCGAATTCATCAAAGGTTTCGCCGGCCCGTTCACGCTGCTGGTCATCGCCGACCTGCTCGGCGTACCGGAAGACGACCGTGAGGAGTTCGTCAAGGGCATCCACCGCAATGCCGGTGGCGGTGTCGGCAGCACCGGTGAAAAGTCGTTGTCGCACAGTCCACTCGAGTTTCTGTACGGCACGTTCAGCGAATACATCGAGGATCGGCGCCGGCAGCCTCGCGACGACGTGTTGACCGGATTGGCGCACGCCACGTTCCCGGACGGCTCGACGCCCGACGTGACCGACGTGGCTCGCGTTGCGACCAACGTGTTTTCGGCGGGCCAGGAGACGACCGTGCGGCTGCTCGGTGCCGCGCTACAGGTGATCGGGGAGCGCCCCGACATTCAGCAGCAGCTGCGCGATGACCGCAGCCTGATCCCGAACTTCATCGAAGAGGCGCTGCGTATCGAGAGCCCGGTCAAAGGTGACTTCCGGCTCTCCCGGGTGCCCACGGCGGTCGGTGGAGTCGAAATCCCGGCCGGCACTACGGTGATGGTGGTCAACGGCGCCGCAAATCGGGATCCGCGCCGATTCGAAGACCCGGACACATTCGACCCCGGCCGCAAGAACGCGCGCCAACACATCGCGTTCGGCCGGGGGATCCACAGTTGCCCCGGCGCGCCACTGGCCCGGGCCGAGACCCGGGTCGCGCTCGAACGCCTACTCGACCGGACCGAGGACATCCGGATCTCCGAACGCAAACACGGACCGGCGAACGAGCGGCGCTATCAATATGTTCCGACTTACATCCTGCGCGGACTCACTGAACTGCACCTCGAATTCGGTCGGAGCAGCGGTCCGTGAAAGCCAGAGTTGACGAGGAGCGGTGCCGTGGCCACGGCATCTGCACCACGATCTGCCCATCGGTGTTCGAGCTGAATGACGACGGCTACTCGACGGTGACGGTGCCCGAAGTCCCGTCCGAGTTCGAAGACGCGGTCCGTGACGCCGTCATGCAGTGTCCAGAGCAGGCCATTGAAACAAGTTAGGAGCTTGAATGCCCAAAGGTTACGTCATCCTCACTGAGGCCATCAAGGATCCGGAGGGCATGAAGGCCTATGCCCAGGCGGCCGGAGGAGCCATGGCCGGGGTGAACATACTGGCAGCGGATCCCTCGCCCACGGTTGTGGAGGGCAATTGGCACGGCGACCAAACGGTCGTGCTGGAGTTCGAATCGGTGGACGCCGCCCGCGCCTGGTACGAGTCCGAGGGGTACCAGAAAGCAGCGAAGCTGCGACAGGCCGCCGCGGACTGCAACGCGGTGATCCTCTCCGGTTTTGGTAATTAACAGGCGATTTGAGCTGCCATGGACAAGGTGTCGGTCATCACGGGGGGAGCCGGCGGCATTGGTTTGGCCACCGCGAAGATCGTCGGACGTGACCACGCGGTCGTCATCAGCGACCTCAACCGGGAAGGGCTGGATGCCGCGGTAGCCGAATTGAACAGCCTGGGGATCATCAGCAAGGCCGTCGTCTGCGACATCACCGAGCGGGAGTCCGTCGCGGAGTTGATCGAAACATCAAGCGCGATGGGCACAGTCGGTTCGGTGATACACACGGCCGGTATCAGTCCCAGCATGGGCAGCGCCGAGTTGATCATGCGGGTCAACGCGATCGGCACGGTCAACGTCAACGAAAGCTTTTTCAAGATCCTCGGGGAGGGATCCGCGGTCGTCAACGTCGCTTCCATGGCCGCGCACATGCTCCCGGAATCCTTCGTTCCGACAAAGCGATTTACCTCCGCTCTGCGCAATGAAGACGCGTTCATGAAGAAGATGATGTCGGTGTGCGGCCTGGTTCCGGAGCGGGCGCGGCCAGGAATGGCGTACAGCATCAGCAAGACCTTCGTGCGATGGTATTGCACCTCGCAGGCCGGTCGATTCGGTGAGCGCGGCGCGCGCATCCTCTCGGTGTCGCCGGGTTCCATCGACACCGCGATGGGCAGATTGGAAGAACAAAGCGGCGCAGGAGCGATGGTCCGCTACGCCGCGCTGAAACGCTTTGGAAAGCCGGAGGAGATCGCCGAACTGCTGGCGTTCTGCGCGAGCGAGAAAGCCGGCTACCTCACCGGCACGGACATCCTTTGCGACGGCGGCACCGTGGCGGGGATGAGCCTGCGGGACAAGTTCTCGGTGGGACGTAAATCGTGATCGATACGGCTTAGACTTCCGCCGTGTTCTCCGAGACGCGCTATGCGCTGAATGGTGACTTGCGCGTCGCCTACCGGGCCTCGGGTGAAGGCGCTCGCGACATCGTCTTCGTCCCGAACTGGTTTAACTGTTGCGACCTACTGCCGAGCTACCGGCGATTCAAGGGTGGATCGAGGCGATGGCATCGCTCGGTCGGTTAATCTCTTTCGACCAGCCGGGCACAGGCGCGTCCGATCCGGTCTCGATAAATTCGTTGCCGACGTTAGAGCAGTGGGCCGACAGCATCACCGCAGTTTTGGACGATCTCGGGAGTCGCGAAGCGGTTCTCGTCGCACCGAACGCTGCATTCGCGCCTGCGGCGCTGTTCGCGGCCAGCCATCCGGCTCGCACCACGGCGCTGGTCGGGCTTGAGGTCTACGCCGATCCGATGGCTGCTGGGGTCACTCCGGAGGAGTTCTTCGATGCCATGCTCGCCGTGTGGGGAACGGGAGAGTTCGAACATGTGATCAATCCCGACATGCCTTGGAATGAAGAAATCCGGGCAACGTTTGCCCGGTTCGAACGCTTGGCGTCGAACCCACGGACCGTTGCTCTCATGATGCCGATAGTGTCCGAATTGGATGTGCGGGCGCTGCTTCCGACCGTCCGCGTGCCAACTCTCGTCGTCCAGCACGCCGAGAACCCCTTGATCCCACCCGAGCGGGGCAGGGATGTCGCCGATCACATCCCAGGCGCGAAATACGTTGAGCTACACGGGCGCAACATGTTCCACTACGTCGAACCATGGCGTGAATCTTTCCAGGAGATCGCGGAGTTCCTCACTGGCGAGCAGGCGGACGTGGCTGATGATCGGGCACTGGCCACGGTGTTGTTCACCGACATCGTCGACTCGACGCGCCGGGCGGCGGAGATGGGCGATCGTGATTGGCATGCCTTGCTTGATGCACACGATGCTGTGGTGCGCTCGCAGCTGGCTCGTTTTCGTGGCCGGGAGGTGAATACCTCCGGTGATGGGTTTTTGGCCGTGTTCGACGGGCCGCAGCGGGCGATCCGCTGCGCCATGGCCATTCGCGACGCGGTGCAGGCGCTCGGCATCCAGGTGCGCGCGGGGTTGCACACCGGCGAATGCGAGGTGCGCGGTGAGGACATCGGCGGGATCGCGGTGCATATCGGCGCGCGGGTGAGCGCACTGGCCGGGCCCAATGAGGTGCTGGTGTCGAGCACGCTGCGTGACCTGGTGATCGGCTCGGGCCTGGAATTCGTTGAGCGCGGTGTCTATGAACTCAAGGGCGTGCCCGGCCAGTGGCGGCTGTCCACTGTCGCCTCTGCGTAAAGCCGTTGTCCGGCAACTAGAATGGTGGTGGTTCGTCGTCGGGTCCGGGTGGGGGTAGGTCGAAGTAGCTTCGGTGTTGGGCTTGTCGGGCTATTCGGGTGGTGCGGTTGGCGCGCCGTTCGGTGGCGATGCGCTGGGCGCGGTGTTGGGCGCGGGTGCGGCGGCGTTTGGGCATCATCGCGGTGCGCTGGTCACAGTAGTCGTGCGGGGGGTCGGCCTCGATGGCCGAGATTGCGCCGGTGGAGTGGCACAGGCTGGGAAACAGCAGCGCGCTGCCGGGGGTGGTGACATAGGTGTGGCCCGACGGTGAGGTGAGGATCACGGTGCCGTCGGGGAGTTGTTGATCGCGCCAACCCCAGAAGGTTTTCACCAGATGATGGGTGCGGCAATAACATTTGAGGTTGGAGGCGTGGGTGGGCCCGCCCGCCACGAACGGGACCGTGTGGTCGATGTCGCACTGCCACGCCGGTACATCGCAGCCCACCCAGCGACAGGTCAGATCCCGGCAGCGCACGAACTCGGCCAGCGCTTTGGACGGGGTGTAGCCGGGTTCGGGTGGGGCATCACCGGGATGCATCAACGGGGTCAGCTTCGCCGAGCGGGCCAGCTCGGCCACCAGCTCCGGGGGGATCAGCCCATCGGCACCGACCTCCGACGCCGATGCGCCGGTGCGGCCGTCGAGGGCGGCGGGCTCGGCAATCACATAGATCACCGCGGGGCCGGCCGCCGGCCGCCTGCCCGCGGCGCAATCCGGGCGTCCGCAGCGACACCCCAACCGATCCGCGCGTGCCGCCAGCGCGCCCAGAGCGTCGGCGCGGCGCTGATCGCGAGTACGCGGATCATGCTCACACACCGTGGCCGCCAACGCATCCACGGCCTGGTCCAGCGCGTGGGCATCCACAGTGAACAGACTGCCGCCAAACTCCGAGGTCCCGCCTTCCTCTGAAGGCCCGAACCAGATCTGCCGGCCAACCTGGTGCTCGTTGCGTCGCCGCACCGCATCGGCATCGGCGCGGGCCACGATCTTGTCGATCTGCCCGCCCAGCCGGCCCTGGGTCATCGACGGCCAGCGCACAACATTGACCGCCAACGCCGCATCCACGGCCGCCAGCACCTGGGCATCGGTGATCAGATCGGTGCGATACACCATCGTCTGAAACGTCCGGTAGTCGATATCGCCGGCGGCAAAGACCTCGCCGATTTTGGGCAGCCGCTCGCGCATGGCCCGTGCGTAGCGCAGCCGGCTACTGGCCAGGGCATGGCTGATCCGCAACGCCGCGGCCACTTCCGCGGCCACCGCCGCCTCGGTGTCGATCGCCCAGTCCTCGGTCTCTGCACAGCGCGACAGTCGATAGCTGAACAACTCCCCAATCGCGGCGAGCTGCGCGGCCGCGGCCCGATTCTCAAACCGAGTCGCCGAACAAATCCGGTCCACCAACACCGCCGACTCCGCCGTCACCGACGGATGGCGCCGCTCAAACATCTCCTCTAAGCGGGCAATCGCTTCCGGCGACGACGCCGTACCGGTCGGTTGTTCGAACATACGTTCGATACTACCATCATCCACCGACCAACGCGATGCGGCAGGACGCCGCTGTTTTCCAGGCGCTATTCGACGATCGAGATGGCCTGCCTCGGGCACTGGCGTACCGCGTCGCGGATGCGTTCCTCGTTTTCCGGGGTGACTTCCGGTTGCAGAACGGTCAGCATGTCGTCATCGCCGAGGTGAAACACCTCCGGGATGATGCCCATGCACACGCCGTTGCTTTCACACAATCCGAAATCGACTTCTACTCTTGTCATCGCAGTACTCTCACCGGCACATTCTGGTAGCCCGCGACGTTCTGCATGTGAACCCGTTGCAGGCCATCCCAATTCACTTCGTAGCGGGGCATGAAATCCAGCAGGTGCTCAATCGCGATTCTGCTTTCCATCCGGGCCAACGCCGCGCCCAGGCAACTATGAATTCCATACCCCAGACCCAGGTGCTGAGCCTCGGTCTGGTCGCGTTCGATGTCGAACACATCGGCGTTGGTGAAGGCATCCGGATCGCGGTTGGCCGCCGCGCCGCACAAGAACACTGGCTTGCCGGCGGGGATCACGCCGCCGCTGACGTGTGCCTCCTTGAGCGTGTAGCGCACGTTGTACTGGACCGGACCCTCGTAGCGCAACAACTCTTCGACGGCCCCCGGGACCTTGCTGCGGTCGTCGAGCAGCTTCTGCCACTGGTCGGGGTTGCGCGCGAAGATCACCGCAGCGGTGCCGACCAGCTTGGTGACGGTCTCGGCGCCCGCGCCGCCCAATAGCACTGCAAAACCAGTGATCTCGACGTCGTCGAGCTTGCGCATCTGGCCGTTTTCACCCGGGATCTCCGCGGCGATCAGCCTGCTGATGAAGTCGTCTTGCGGCTTCTCGCGCCGCTCCTGCACCAGGCCGAAGTAGTACATCGCGCTGTCGATGTTGGCCTGCATGCCTTCTTCGCTAGCCTCGATCTGTCCGGGTTCGCGGTGCAGGCTGGTGTCGATCCAGTGCCGCACTTGTTGGCGAAAGTCCTCCGGTACCCCCATCATCGTGGTGATGACCTCCACCGGGAACGGTCCGGAGAAGTCCTGCACGACGTCGAAGTTGTCGGGATCGGCCGCGTTCAAGTACTTCTCGACCACCTCGACGACCATGTCCCGCTGCGATTGGATGGCCCGTGGCGTGAATGCCTTGTTGAGCAGGCTGCGCATGTGCCGGTGCTCGGGTGGGTCCATGAAAATGATCGACTTCTGCTCGATGGGCACGCCCTTGCGCACCATCGCGAGATCACAGCCCCGCGCCGACGAGTAGGTCTCGAAATCCTTGAATGCGGCGGCGACATCCTCGTGGCGCGTCAGCGCGTAGAAGTCTTCTCGCTCGTCGTAATACAGCGGTGCCTCTTCGCGCATCCGCCGAAATACCTCGGCGGGATTATTGAAGAATTCTTCGGAGAACGGATCGAAGACCACCTTCGGTTTGGTCATGGCATCTCCTCAGCGGCGGGCTGGTCACCTTTACGACGGAATGCTTGACTGTAAACCTAACGGTAGTTCATTCCTCACGGGCTGCAAACACCCCAACTCATAGTCCTGCCGCGTCGATGACGTCCTCGAGCACGCCCAGACCGGTGTCGACCTCGGCCACGACGTCGCGCACCACGGCGAGGTCTTTGCCGACAAATTCGCCCGCCAGCTCGACGAACGACGCGACGGAGCCGCCTCGGGCCACTAGGTCCAACACCGTGCTGGCTGCGCTGCCGTGGTGCAGCGCCGCCAGCAGCGTCGACTCCGAAACCCCGAGCCGCATCGCCACGTCGACGGCGCCCGACAGCAGCCCGATCTGCGCCGCGAACAGCGCGTTGTTGACCAGCTTGACCTTCTGCCCGACCCCGAGCGGCCCGACGTGCAGTACCGGATCGCCGTAGCAACTCAATACCGGCCGCACTTGCTTCACCGCTTCGTCGGTTCCGCCCACGAACAGGGTCAGCTCGCCCGTCGCCGCCTGGTGCGGGCCTCCGCTGACTGGTGCGTCGACGACCTCGATTTCCCCCGAGGCAGCGATCGTCTCCACCGTGCCTGGGCTCCCCGTGGTATGCACCACCAGCGCCGAGCAGGGCGCCATCGTGGTGAGTAGGTCGGTGTTCAGGCAGATTTCACGCACCTGCTCGTCGTTGAACACGCAGAGCACGACAATCTCGGCGGTCGGGCCGACCTCGCGAATGTCGGTCACGGCCACCGCGCCCAATTCGGCGATCGCGCTGCGCTTCTCGTCCGATCGTCCGAGTACCCGGACATCGTGACCGGCCTCGACGAGACGACCTACCATCGGCCGGCCCATGCGCCCCGCACCGATGAACCCGATTCTCACCGCAGGTGCTCCATCAGAGCCAGGGTGGCGTCGGCGGCATCGAGCACCGCGCCGCCGGGAACACCGGCGGACTTTGCCAGATCGGCGATCAAGCGCACATCCTTCTGCAGTAGAGCGCCGGCCAGCCCGGCGAGACGATCCAGTCCGCCGGTGTCGCCGCCAAGAGTGTTGAGCGCAAAGCTGTTTGCGCTACCTCGCGCGATGACCTCGGACAGTCGGTCGGGTACGACGCCGAGAGCCTCGCCAAGAGTCAATGTCGAGGCCGCGGTTCCGAGATTTGCCGTGAACAGCAGGTTGTTCAACAGCTTGGTGGTCTGCCCCGATCCCAGGTCGCCCAGATGCACAATCGGGTCGGCGTAGGTAGCGAACACCGGGCGGCAGCGCTCGACGATGTCGGCATCACCGCCGACCATCACCAACAGCCGACCCTCCGCCGCGGCAAAACCCCCACCGCTGACCGGAGCGTCGATGACCGAGACGCCCTGTGCGGCAGCCTTCTTACCCAGTGCATGGCAGGTTCTTGGATGAACGGTGCTGTGTACCGCGATCACGCTGCCCGGCTGGAGCCCGGCCAGCAATCCGGTGTCGCCGCCGGCAACTTCTTCCACGTCATCGTCACCGAGGACGCAGAGACAGACCAGATCACTGGCGGCGGCGAGGTCGGCCGGAGAGCCGGCAACCGTGGCTGCGGTATCCGCGAACGGCTCGAGCGATGCGGGTCTGCGCGCCCACAACGTGGTCGGATAACCCGCGTCGACAATCCGCCTGGCCATCGGGCCGCCCTGGCTACCCAGCCCGATGAATCCGACCCGCATCAACCGGCCTCCAAATCGCCTTCACTGGGCACACATTCGTCGATGAACGCAAAGACGCGTTGGTGATAATCGGCGGCAGTGCGGCCAAGGCTGAGGTTGTGGGCCGCGTCGTGCTGGTGATTGAGGGTGAATCGGGGTGCGGCGGAAAACAAGTCGGCAATCTCGGCCAGCGCAGCGGTATCGGACTCCCAGACCTTTTCGTGTTCGGCAACGCTGAACTGCACCGGAACTCGTACCTGCGCGGCCAGCGCCGGGAAGTCGCGGCGAGGCCAGTCGGTGACCATTGCCGCTTCATACAGCCCGCCCGACGCGGCGCTCGTGATGCCGCCGATCACGTCGGCCGGATACAGCTCGGTGGGCTGCCACAGCAATTCGCGCAGCCCGGGCGGCCGGTGGGTCGCACTGGCCGCTTTCAGAACCTCGCGGGCAGCGGGCTGATACCTCAGGCCGGTGCCGGCTATTTCGATGCCGAGCAGATCCGACCCGCGAGGGTCGACGGCCATCCGCAGTGCCAGTTCGCAGCCGCTGGAGTGCGCGAACACGAACAGTCCCGCACCGCGGGGCCGCTCACCGAGAATGCGGTCGACTGCACCGTAGGCCAGGGCGACCCGCTGCTCGGGCTGCGCCATCGCCTCCGGATACGGCGCGGAGCTGCCATAGCCGGGGCGGTCCAGGGCGATCACGGTAAAGCCATGGGCGGCACCGGTTCTCAGCAACGAAAGTTCCGGATGACCCGGACAGTCGAAATACAGCCCGGTGGTGCCGCCGCCGTGCAGCGCAACGATGACGGCCCGCGGCTGGGCCGCCTCGGCGATCAACGCAGACATCGGCACGCCGTTGACGACGACGACCCGCGGGCGAGGGGCGTTCATGTATCCGCTCGCAACAGCAGCACACCGCTGGGTGTCAGCCCGCCGCTGCTGACCACACCGACACGGGTATCAGCGACCTGGCGTTCGCCGGCCTCACCGCGCAGCTGAGTGACGGCTTCGTGCAGCAGCCCCATGCCGTGGGTCCGGCCATGCGAGAGCTGGCCGCCGTGCGTGTTGAGCGGCAGCCTGCCGTCGCGGGCGATGTTCCTGCCGCCTTCCAAGAACTCGCGGGCTTCGCCGATTTTGCAGAACCCCAGCGCCTCAATCCAGGACAGGCAGTTCATGGTGAACCCGTCGTAGAGCTCGGCGACGTCGACGTCGTCCGGTTTCAGCGACGTGCGCGACCACAGATGTGCGGACTGGCCCAGCACCTGTGGTTCATGGGTCAAAGTGCTTTGATCCCAATCGATCCGCTCGATAATCTGCGTTCCCACCGCCTCGACCAGCACCGGCGGCTTGGCCAGGTCGCGGGCGGCGTCGACCGCCGACACGATGACCGCAATTGCGCCGTCGCAGGGCACATCGCAGTCGTAAAGCCCGAACGGTGTGGTGATGGGCCGCGCGCTCAGGTAGTCCTCCATGGTCATCGGAGACCGATAGATTGCCGACGGGTTGAGCTCGGCGTTGGCGCGCTGATTCAACGCAATCCAGCCCAACGTCTCCTTGGTTGTCCCGTACCGATGAAAATGCCTCTGCGCATTCTGTGCCAGCGTGTGGGCCGCCGAGGTTGCGCCGAACGGCATCAGCCAGCTGGCGGTGCGCCCGCCGGGCGGGACGATCTTGCCTTGTTTCACAAGTTCGTTGTAGGTGGCTTCCCATAATGTCCGGAAGCACAGCACATGCCGGGCAAGGCCGCCGGCAACTGCGAGCATGGCGGCTATCACCGATCCGCCCGGACCGAACGTTTCCATTCCGCCGTTGTGCCACACCGGCCGGATGCCCAACGCCGCCTCCAGCGCGGTGACCCCGCCTTCGCCGAATCCGCCGAAGTTGCCACCCCCGGGATAGGTGGACAATCCGTCGATGTCACCGAGCGTCAACCCGGCGTCGGCGACCGCAGCCTCGCAGGCCTGCACCGTCAGCGTGAGCGGTGGCGTCATCAACCGACGCCCGATATCGGACATGCCGATTCCGGTGAGCGCCACCTTGTCCTCGAACTTCTCGCGAGTGAGCATGGGACGGACGTATTCGCCGAAGCTCTCCGGCGCGATCTCGTCGACCGGCAGTGCTGCCGGCTCGCTATCAGCGACGGGGCGAAACAGCGGCAGCCACACGTCCTCGATGTGCTCGAAAACAACCTCGACCGGCTGACCCAGTTGCAGCCGATCCGGTTCGCACTCCACGATATTCGTGGTCAGCCGGACTCGGGGATCCTCCGCGATCGCCACCTGTGCCACCACATACGGGGCGGGCAGGCCAGGCAGACTGAACCGGTGATTGATGGTGAAGCCGGCCAGCGTCCCGCGGCCCGACAGTGCCCGTATCCCGACGTTGTGTGAGCGGCAATAGCGGCATACCGGGGCCGGGGGATGGATGAGCGCCGCGCAGTCTCGGCACTCCCGAAGCCGAAATGTGCCGTCTTCGCCCGATTTCCAGAAGAACTCGTTGTCCGGTGTGATCAGCGGCAGTGGGCGCCCGGTCAACGGGTGAACCCCCACTCCGCTTCGTTGGCCTCGGTTTTCAGATCCGCGGCGGGATCTTCGGGAGGGGTCGAGGATGGGCGGGTATCGACGGCGCGGCGCCGCTCACCGATCTCCATGATGGCGTGAACGGGGCAGTCCAACAACGCACGCATGACCGCATCGTGGTCTTCCTCGGCCACAACGCCATCGCCGATCAACGACGCGTAGCCCCAGTCGTCGAGCGAGAAATACTTCGGCGCATGTTTGGCGCAGAAGCCGAAGCCGTCGCAGACGGTGCGATCCAGGCGGATCCTCATGGGTTCGGTCATAGCGACTCCACCTCGTAGGGCCGGTGGGCCCGGAACATTCCGGCATGGCATGCCTCGCAGGCATTGTCGAGGTGGCGATCCACAGCATGCGGGAATTGGTCGAGCAGGCTCCCCGCCACGTTGCACGCGGCGTCCAGGGTCGCGCACGCGCCCCGGCCGCGCAGCACAACCGACCAGCGTCGCAGCGCGGTGACATCCTCGCGGCTGGCGACACCGTCACGCAGCGCACCGGCGGCGGCGGCCATCGCGGCCGTGCCGTTGAAACACGAGCCGCACTGCCCGGCGTTCTCGCGGTCAAAGTACGCCAGCACGGACGCGGCGACGGCCACCGCGCAGTCGTCGGTGAGCACGGTGATGGCACCGGCGCCCAGGCCGCTGCCCAGAGTTCGTAGTGTTTCGTGGTCCAAAGTGGCATCGAGGACGGCGCGGTTCAGCAGCCCGGCGAAGTAGCCTCCCATCAGCACACCCTTCACCTGGTCTGCCGAAACACCGTGCATGCCAAGAAGGTCGGTGAACGGCAAGCCGTGCGGGATCTCGTAGAGACCGGGTGGACGGCCGGCACCGGTGATGGTGATCAAGAAGGTGCCCGGTGAGTGCGACGTCCCTTGCGCGCGAAATGCTGCGGACCCGTGTCGGAGCAGATACGGCAGATTTGCCAGCGTTTCGACATTGCTGACCAAGGTGGGTAGCCCGCCGACGCCCTCCTGGAACGGGCGGGGCGGCTTATCGGTCGGCTTGACCGGGCCGCCGTCCAGCGCGCGCACCACCGCGGTCTCTTCGCCGGCGATGTAGCCGGGATCGACCAGCCGCACCTCGACCGCCACGCCGCCGAGCATGGCGGGATCGAGTTCGGTCAGCGCGGTCTCGACACTGTGGGCCGATTGGAGGTCGGAAACGTACACATAGCTGCGGTCGGCGGCCACCACCGCCGCGGCCAGGCGCAGCCCATCGAGAACCAGATGCGGGCGGTTGCGCAGCAGCCATCGATCTTTGACCGAAGCGGGTTCGCCCTCTTCGCCGTTCGCGACAACGACGGTGCCGGTGCTCAGGCGGCCGTTGTCGCGCACCGTGCGGAGTTTGACCGCGAGCGGAAAGGCGGCACCGCCGCGGCCGAGCAGCCCGCTACGATCGACCTCCTCGAGCAAGTCGTCGGCAGAGGTAAGCGGTTGGTAGCCGCCGAGTTCGCGATACGCCGCATAGTCCTCACGGCCGGGTTCGCCGCACAGTAGCCGCGGTTCGACGTCGGGCCAGCTGGCGACGGTTAGGCTTGGACTCATGCGAACTGCGGTGGTACGGGTCGGTGTCGACCCGTCGGGTGTGCTCACACCCGCGCGGTTAGACGAGGGCATGGCCACCCTCCTGGAACTGGCCGCGGCGGCTGGTGTCGATGTGGTGCCAACCAGCATCGCGGGGATGCCGGCTGCCCGCCGCGAAGTACGGCTGCTGATCAACGGCGACGACGCCGACGTCGTCCGGCAGAGCGCGGTTGACTTGTGCGCTAAGGCTTTTGGCACTGATCCTGTGGCCGGGGTGGTGACTTACGTCAGCCGGGGAACCGACGACGACGCGCATGGCGTGTTGGCCGGATTCGGGCTGACCGGCGAGATCAGGCGAGTGCCCGGAGACAATGGGTTCGACGTCGTGTACGTGACGCTGCGCCAGGCCGATCTGGAGCGCATCCCGGAAAGCCGGATCCACACCGCACTGGAAGCCTCGCTGAACTGCGAAGTGCACATTCTCACCGGGTAAAACCATCAGCTGTCCAAAAATTCCACTATCGCCGGGGCGGCCTGCACCCAGGTGTCGAACAGATTGAACCGGTCGACCTTGCCCGTCGCCCGGGCTTCCGATGCACGCTCCCAGGCGTCCTCGGGCCACGGCGGATCGATCAGTTTGGATCCTTTGATCAGGCAGCTGACCTCCAGTGAGATTCGCTTGGGATGGTCCCAGTCGTTTTCTCCGCCGCGAATGATCAACGTGGGGACGGTGATCCGGTCGAACATCTCGTCGTCGACGCCCGGGATAGTCTGCCCGGGCTTGGACACGAAGGCGTTCAGCCAGCGCAGCATCACCTTGAGGAACTCGTCACGGCCCAGATCGAGGAACCGCTGCTTGTTGTTCGGGTTTTCCTCGATGCGTTCGCGCCACTCCGGCAGCTTCATCACTCCTTCGATGCCGGTTCCGCGCGCCGCCAGAATGCTCGGAATGACGTAGTAGGAGCCCAGCACGAAGGTTCCGTAGATACCGCCGACGATGTTCCACACCACCAACTTGGTGACCAGCTCGGGATAGAGCATCGTGGTCAGCATCGAATCCCGCGCCCCGCCAGAGCCGCCGGCCAGGATGCACGGCGCCGCATCGAGTTTGGTCAGCAGCCCGTGCAGGGTTTCGGCCCGCATGTGCGACTCGCTTTGTCCGTAGAACTGCACATCGGAGGCTCCGCAGTTGGGCCGGTCCCACAGCAGCACCCGGTACCCGCCGGCGACCAGCGCCTCGGCCAGTGGACGTAGGCCGGGGATCTCCTTGCTGAACCGGCCGCCGGGTGTCAGGACGATGAGATCCCCTGATTGACCGAGGATTTCGTAGACGACATTGCCGCCGTTCACCTCGATAGAAGACACGGATTCTCCTCAGGCCATCACCAGTACGTCGTTGCCGACGACCCGGACCGGATAGGTGCGGATGCTCCACTCCGGTTTGACCGCGGTCGTCCCGGTTGCGAGCTCGAAACCCCATTGATGCCAGGGGCAGTAGATGTACTCCAGGTCGCGGACCATGACCGCGTCACCGGGGGCGGTCTCGTCGACGATGGTGCGACCGCGGACCCGCCCCGAACACAGCGGTCCACCCTGGTGCGGGCAGTAGTTCGCGATCGCGTAGAACGTGCCGTTGACGTTGTAGACCCCGACGCCGTGCCGCCCGATCGGCACCAATTTATGGGTGCCCGGCGGGATTTCGTCCACCGTCGCGACGACGTGCTCGCGACCCTGAGCCAACCGGGGCCGCGTGATTTCTTCGCGCACTCAGAACACCCGTACTTGACCCTCGAGCACCGGAACCGTCTCCGGCAGGTGATAGGTCGCGATGCCGTTTTTGAACATGACCGCTTCGCGGGCCGCCTTGGGCAGGTGCTTGACCAGCCAGCGCGGGTCGTCGAAGGTCCAGTGCGGGTAATCCGACGAGTACAGCAGGATCTTGTCGCACTCCATCCACTCCAGCGCCCGGGTCAGCTCGGTTTTGTCCTCCGGATAATCGAGCGGCTGAGTGGTGAACTTGATGTGATCCTTGAGGATTTCGCTCGGCTTGCGTTTGATGTCCATCTTCGACTTGCGGGCCTCGTAGATCGCGTCCATCCGCCACATCAGCGGCAGCACCCAGGTGAATGCGTGCTCGACGAGCACGATCCGCAGCGTGGGGAAGCGGTCGAAGACCCCGTCGAAAATCAGGCTCATCACCTGGTTAGCGGCCAGCAACGAGTAGGTCACCATGAAATCGTGGTTGTAGCTGGGGAATCCAACTGGCGGCATCGGCAGCATCTCGTAGTTGCTGCGTGACAGGTGGCAGCTCACCACGATGTCGTGCTTGGTGGCGGCCGCCCAGACCGGGTCGTACATCGGGTGGCCCCACGACGGCCGCGGTTCGGCCTTGAGCAGGATCTGCGCCATGTACGGGTGGCCGGCCCACCGCTCGATCTCACGCGCCGCGCCCTGTGGATCCTCGATCGCCACGCAGATCGATCCGCGCCAGCGCTCATGCCAGTTGTTGTGGCTGTCCAGCCAGTGATTGGCCTGCCAGTCATTTAGCGCGCACGACATCGCCTGGTGGGCTTCGGGCAGGCGAGGTGTGCGAGCGCCGGGTTCCAGGATCGCGATGTCGGAGCCTGCCTCCATGATCAGCTGGCGAAACGCCATGTCCGGGTCGCTGCCCGGAAACTCACCATCGGGCGGGAAGGTGTCGACGCGCATCGCATAGGCGTGCGCATAGTCGGGGGCGTCGTAGTAGATCAGCTCGCCCACCTTGTGCTCTGCGAAGAACTTGCTGCGCCACGGCTCCGGGATGTATTGGACGAGTTCGCCGCGCTTGGGCACCGGGTGCACATCGGAGTCGACGCATCGCACCGCGATGCGCTCTGCCGCGGGCACCCGTTCGTGAGTCTGTGTCACAGTCATCGTGACCTCCCTGTATCTACTGTGTGGCCAACTCGGCCGGGATGTCTATGCCGTAAAGCTCCGCGGCGTTACGCCAGCACAGCTTTTCGCGTTGCTCGGCGGTCAGCGCGCTGGGCAGCGTGGACAGATCCCACGAGTGCCAGTGCGGGTAGCTGGAGCCGAACATCACCATGTTCTCTTTGCCGGTGAAGCTGAACCACTGATCGGCGAACTCGACATCACCGGGACCGTCGAGACCACCCGCGACGAAGTAAACATGCCCGGGCAGATAGTCACTTGGTATCCGCGGCGCCCATGGCGTCTGCTCCAGATGCGGCCGACCGAAAGTATCCATCCGCCAGATGAACGGAGTGACGAAATCCGCTGCGCCGTCGGCCCATACGAACTTGACCGTGGGGAACCGCTCGAACACACCCTCGGCGATCATGTTCATCAGGTGGTAGAGGTAGTTCAGCGACATGAAGCCCAGGTACTGCTCGTAGGTGCGGGTGTGTCCCGACGGCGTCGGCGGAAACGCGACGCCCTCACCGGTTTCGATGTGCACCGCCACCGGAAGATTCGCTTCGGCGGCCGCTTCCCACAACGGCCAGAACTGCGGTTTGCCGTAGAGCTCCCGCGATTGCAGGGGGACGCCGATTTGCACCACCTGCGGGTGGTCCTTGTACTTGTCGAGCTCGCGCAGCGCGCCGGCAATGTCGTCGGGATTGACCCGGATGGTGCCGCGGAACCGGTCACCGAATTCGCTGGACTCCAGCCAGCGCGACACCATCATCTCGTTGTGCGCCGCGCACAGTGCGGAGCCGAGGTGGCGGTCCGGCATGATGCCACGGCCCATCGGGTGCAGCACCGCGACGTCGACGCCCCGCTCGCTGAACAATTGCTGCGCCACGAAGTCAGGGTCCGAGCCCGGGTAGCCGCGGTTGGGTCCGCGGGTGCCGGGCGCGTATTCGCCGCCGGGTGTGCCGTACCAGTCCATCTCGTAGTCCGGGAAGCCGCGGCTTTTGAACGGCTCGCGCAAGAACTCGCGCAAGTCGCGCGTGGACGGGAAGAAGATGTGCACGCTCGCGTCGATGACGGGTGTCCGGGTGCCGTCAGCGTGTTCGATCACTAAGCCCACCTTCCGGCTTCGGCAGTCAACAAGCGGCCCGGCCGGCTATACGATAGATAACCTAACATTCTGGTGTACCGCCTATCAACGGATTTCCGGTAAGCATTTCGATTAAGCACAGGACCAGTGGTCGTGGTCCGCTGCAAGTAAAATTCTTTACTTATGAGAATATCATTCTAATGACCACTCCGGCACCTCGGCCACGTCGCAACCATTGCGACACATGAGGTATGAGATGCGGTTGCTTCCTCGTCAGCAAGCAGCCTTGCGAGGTCTGAGATGCATACTTTCGTTAACGAGAATGCTATTCTCGGACGATGCTTCTAGAGTTCGACGCGGATCAGCGGCTGTGGCAGGAAACCGTACGTGATGTCGTCGCCAAGCAGTGTCCGCCGTCGTTGGTGCGCAGCGTGGCCGAAGAAGGCGCCGACACCAGCGCGCTGTGGAAGGTCTACGCGGATCTGGGCTGGACCGAGCTGAACGATCCGGCCAGCGCGGTGGAACTGGCCATCGTCACCGAAGAGCTGGGCCGCGCCACCGATCCCACGGCGTTCTTGGCCACGATGACGCAATTCGCGCCGCTGGTCGGCGAGCGATTCGACCCGCAGGCCCCCGGGGCCGCCGTGTACAGCGGCGTCGCGGTGCGCCGCGACGCGCAAGGCTGGATGCTCGACGGCACGGCGCGGCATGTGCTCGACGGAGACCGCGCCGAGCGGCTGGCGGTGGTGACCGACGCGGCGGTGTTCGTGGTCAGCGCCGGCGATGTGTTCGTACGGCGCTCGTCGATCTTCGACCCGGTGCTGCACGTGGCCGACGTGACCTTCGACGGGGTCCACCTGCCCGATGCCGCCCGGGTCAGCGTCGACACCGAGCGGGCACGCCATGTCGCCCTGACCGGGATGGCGATGACGATGGTCGGCGCCTGCCAGCGCATCCTCGATCTGGTCCTCGACCATGTGCGCGGCCGCCAGCAATTCGGGGTGCCGATCGGGTCGTTTCAGGCCGTACAGCACAAGGCCGCCGACATGCACGTCGCGATCGAACGAGCCCGCGCGCTGGGCTATTTCGCGGCGTTGACCATCGCCGAAGACGACCCGCGCCGGCGGCTTGCGGCCGCGATGGCCAAAGCCGCAGCGGGGGAGTGTCAAGCCCTGGTGTTTCGTCATGGTCTACAGCTGTTCGGCGCAATGGGTTTCACGTGGGAGAACGATCTGCAGTTCGCGCTCAAGCGCGCCAAAGCCGGCGAGTTGATGCTCGGCGGTGCCGCCGAACATCGGGCGATGATCGCCGAGGAGTACCGTGCAGCTCGCATTTGATTCCGACGTCGAGGAGTTCCGCGCGGAGTTCGCCGCCTTCCTCGACGAGCATCTGCCCGACGAAGCCGAGACGACGGAGCGGCCCCGCTCGGTGTCGCACATGCCGGCCTGGGCACGCCGCTGGCAGCGACTCCTGTTCGACAACGGCTGGCTGCTGCCCACCCAGCCTCCGGAGTTCGGCGGACGCAACGCCACCGTATTGCAGCAGTACGTGTACCTAGAAGAGTTGTGCCGCAGACGGATCTACCACAGTTTCAATCCGCAGGGCGTGAATATCATTGCGGCATCGCTGTTGTCGTTCGGCACCGATGAGCAAAAGCACCGCTGGGCGGTGCCGATTCTGCGGGCCGAGATCACCGCGTCGCTGGGCATGAGCGAGCCCAGCGCCGGCTCCGACCTGGCGTCGCTGCGCACCCGCGCGGTGCGAGACGGCGACGACTTCGTGGTCAATGGACAGAAGGTGTGGACATCGGGCGCCCACGATGCCGACGTGTTGCTGACGTTTGTGCGCACCGATCCCGATGCCCCAAAACACAAGGGCATCAGCGCGTTACTGATCCCCACCGACACCCCCGGTGTGGTGCGACGGCCGTTTCCGTCGATCTGCTCGATCGATGACTTGGACTTCAACGAGGTGTTCTTCACCGACGTGCGGGTACCGGCCGAAAACCTGGTCGGGCCGCTGAACCAGGGTTGGCGAGTCGCCAACGGGTCGCTTGGGCACGAACGCACGATGATGTGGCTGGGCTTCGCCGACCGGCTGGATAACCTCATCAGTGATTTCCATCCGGCTACCGCGGTGGAGCGCGACCAGTACGCGACTTTGGTGATGGACCATCAAGCGCTGCGGCTGCTCGGCTCGGTGGCGCTGGCGCGCGCCGCCCGCGGCGAGGAAGACGTGCCGGCGTTGTCGGTGCTGAAGTTGCTCGGTTCTGAAGCCGAGCGCGCAGCGTGCGAACACGCGCTGTCGGCCGCGGGCCCCGACGGGCTTGCACATCCCGCCCTGACCGGCCCATACGCGCCGATGAACCTCGACCACTACTTCGCCAGCTGGTTCGAGCGCTATGCCCGCAGCTTCTCGGGCACGATCGCCGGCGGCACCTCGGAGATCCAGCGCAACATCATCGCCCAGCGGGTGCTCGGCCTGCCGCATTGAGGCGCCGTCCCAGACGCGCTCAGTACCGCACGAGGGTGAACGGGTAGGTGTCCGTTCCGCCCGGGGGTCCGGCGCAGCCCTGGTCGTAGGTGGACACCACCGAACCGGTCAGCGTCACCGGATCCCATGTGTAGACGTCGTGCGAAGGACGGAAATACACCACGCAGCGCACCCCGTCGGGCACATCGACGACCAGCGTGTAGCGGCCATCGACCAGTTGCGCATCTCCCCAGTACGGCGCCGCTTGCCCGTTAGGCCGGGGCACGGCCGACACATGGACACAGTCTTCGGATGCAGCCGGAGTGCACGGCCGGATCTGCCATATCCAGGAGTGACCCGGATCCCGCGGGGTCTGCACCTCATAGTTACCGATCTGCATGCGTGCTTGGGCACTCGGCGCCAACGCCACCGCTGCTGTCGTCAACGCCACGCCCAGTGTCAACTTCTTCATCGGCTGCCCTCCGTTCCGTCTGGCCAGTATGTCAGTCGATGACGGCGACGTCCTTGCGTTCGGTGATGGGCCGAGCGAGCTCCTGCTCGTCGCAGATCCGTTGCAGCTTGTCCAGCGTTTCATCCAGACCCGCGCCGAGCCGGCGTCCGGGGGTGAAGGTGGCCGGGAGCTTGCGCATGCCCTGGATGACGCCGATGGTCTCGTAGTGCACGGTCCCCTCGGGGTCGCATTGGTAGTCAGGCATCCGGTCGAGCACCGCGGTGAGCATGGATTTGAACACCGTGCGCGCCACGTTGGAGCCGATGCAGCGATGCACACCGAGACCGAAGCTGAAGTGCCGGTTGCCTTTCCGTTCCATGACGATCTTGTTCGGGTCAGGGAACAGCGCCGGGTCGCGGTTGGCCATCGCCCAGGAGATCCAGAGCCGCTCACCCTCTTTGAACTGGGTTCCCACGATTTCGACGTCGTCGGAGAAGGTGCGTCCGTCGCCCGGCGCGGGGGTGAAGTAGCGCAGGAACTCCTCGGTCGCCGAATCGAGCAGGGTGTCCCGCTCGCGGCTGAGCCGTTCACGTTGATCGGGATTTTGCGACAGCCACTCCAGTGAGTGCGCGGTCAACGCGGTGGTGGTGTCGAAACCGCCACCGATGACCAGACCGAGATTGCCCATGATCTCCAGATCGGGAGCGGGATTTCCGTCGATCCGCATACTGATGAGCGCATTGACAATGCCCGGACGCGGTTTCTCGCGGATCTCGATCATGTTGTTGAGCAGATCCAGACCCATCTGGCGGTGCATCGCGACCACCCGCTCGATGTCCGGGGAATGTTCAGGGGTGTACACCGCGGCGTGGGTCGGCTCGCTGTAAAGCGCCCAATTCTTCAGCGGGATACCGAGCATCGCCAGGGTGAGGACGGCCGGCACCACGTTGGCCAGATCGTCGACGAAGTCGATACGCCCTTCCTCGATCTTCTCGTCCAGGCATGCCCGCGTCACTTCGTCGATGAACGGAACCCACCGCTTGACCGCGGCCGGCGACAGATACGGGTTGAGCACGTTGCGGTAGATGCGGTGCTCGGGTTCGTCCATCTCCAGGATGCCGCCGCGCACACCGCTTGCGCGCTTGGCCTTCGGAATCGAAATGCCTTGGTATCCGCGCCGTTCACCGTTGACGTCGTGGTCGTTGGAAACGTGCGGGCAGCGGGCCAGCTCGAACACCGCCTCGCTTCCTGCGGCGACCCAGTGACCGCCGTAAGTGTCGGTCCACGCCACCGGACAGTTGGCAAGCATTTCTTCGGTGATCTTCTCGAACTGCAACCGGTACTCCGGCGTGTGCCGGTCGAAGTGATACCGGTTCTTCTTGCGATCGCTCAAGGCGTTTCCTCTATGTCGATGGCTTGCTCCGGGCAGGACTGGGCGGCTTCGCGAACTTGTGATTCGTATTCGGGCGGAACATCTTCGGTCACCGCCGAGGAATGTCCCTCGATGTCGTCGAGCACGAAGGAATTCGGGGCGATCATGGCGCACAGCGTGTGGCCTTGGCAGCGTTGCGAGTCGACCCTGACTTTCATGTCTTCCCCTTCTGAAGTCGTACCGCTTCAGGTAGCCGCGGCTTAGGTGTTTCGGCCGCCGTTGACGCCCAATATCTGTCCGGTGATGTAGCCGGCCTCTTCGGAAGCCAGAAAGGCGCATGCGGCCGCAATGTCTTCCGGTTTGCCGATGCGGCGCACCGGTGTTGCGGCGATGTTTTTGTCGATGTCGCCGATGAAGCCGTGCTCTTGCGCGCTACGCAGCATCGGGGTGTCGATGAAACCGGGCGGTATGGCATTGACGGTGATGCCGTTGGGCCCGTACTCGAGGGCCAGCGACTTGGTGAGCCCGTTGACCGCGGATTTAGCCGCCACATAGTGGGCCATGTACGGCGTGCCGGAATGCGTGCTCGACGACGAAATGTTGACGATCCGGCCATAGCCGGCATCGATCATGTCGGGCAGCACCGCCTGGATCATGTGGAAGACACCGTTGAGGTTGACGTCGATGACCCGCTGCCAATCCTCGAAGTCGATGTGGGTGAACCGCTTGAAACCGTCGAGGCCGGCGGCATTGACCAGAACGGTGACCGGGCCCAGTTGCTCGCGAATGCCCGCGAGCGCAGCGTCCACCTGCGAGCGGTCGGTGACGTCGGCGGTGAAGGCGTACTCGGTCTGGCCGGGCTTGAGATCGATGCTCGCGACTCGGTAGCCGTCGCGTCGCAGCCGCTCCACGACGGCCGCGCCGATGCCCGAGCCGCCGCCGGTGACGACGGCCGTTGTCACGTCAGGACCTCGTCTCGGCCCGTCTCATTCACCAAGAATCTCCCTTCCGAATATGAGAACCCTACTCTCACGCTGTTGCGTGCCGCAAGACAAGCTCGAAAGCCCACTCTGCCAGCGCAGACGGCACCGACGCGGGATCTCGGTTGGCGGTATGAGTATGGCAGTCTCGTTTCTTCTGTTTGGTTGAATTCTCAAACTCGGAATGTATGATTCGCCGGGGATGAGAATGAAATTATCCACGTGTTGAGGAGGCCGAATGCCACCGCAGGACGCGACGACGACGATCGCGGAGGGTGGCGGTTCGGCTGACGCCGGCAAGACCTTTGCGGAGGTTGCCGGATGAAACCCCTAGAAGGCATCCGCGTTCTCGAGGTCGCGATGTACGGCTTCGTGCCATCGGCCGGCGCGGTACTGGCCGAGTGGGGCGCCGACGTAATCAAGGTCGAGCACGCGGTGACCGGCGACCCTCAGCGCGGTCTGCGCCAGACCGGTTTGCTGCGCGTGGAGGGCGACCCCAATCCCAACATCGAGCACGCCAACCGCAACAAACGCAGTCTGGGCCTGGACATGTCGGTGCCCGAAGGCAAGGACGTGCTCTATGAGTTGGTTCGCCGCTCGGATGTCTTTTTGACCAGCTTCCTGCCGGGGCACCGTAAGAAGTTCGGCATCGACGTCGAGGACATCCGCGCGGTCAACCCCAAGATCATCTACGCGCGCGGCAGCGCGCTTGGCCCCCGCGGTGCCGAGGCGGAAAAGGGCGGCTACGACATGACCGCGTTTTGGTGCCGGGCCGGAACCGCGGCGACGATCACCCCACCCTCGATGGAGGGAATGATCGGGCCGCCGGGCCCGGCCTACGGCGACACCATTTCGGGCACCAATCTGGCCGGCGGTATCGCGGCGGCGCTGCTCAAGCGGGAGCGTACCGGCGAACCGTCAGTCGTCGACGTCTCGTTGCTGGGCAGCGGCCTGTGGTCGCTGGGACACACGGTGGCCTTGACGGTGCATCTCGGTCAGCGGATGGAGGCGTTCCCGCCCGGCGTGCACGGTTCACCGATCAACCCACTGGTAGGGCTCTACACGACATCGGACGGGCGCTATATCTCCTTCGTGATGATGCAGGCGTCCAAATTCTGGGCCGACGTCTGCCGCCACATCGATCGGCCCGAGCTTGCCGACGACCCGCGGTTCGCCACCGACGAGCTGATCGCCGCCAACACCGCCGAGGCGGTGAAGATCCTGTCGGAGGTGATCGCCACCCGCAGCCTCGCCGAATGGAGCGAACGGTTCGCGACGCTGGCCGGGCCGTGGGCGCCGGTGCAGGACACCTTGCAGGCTGCCAAGGACCCGCAGATCCGGGCCAACGAGTACGTGGTACAGGCGGGCGAGCTCGAATTGGTCGCCAACCCAGTGCAGTTCGACGTCACCGCCCCCGAGACCGGTCCGGCGCCCGGGTTCGCCGAGCAGACCGACGACATATTGATGGAACTGGGATACGACTGGGACCGCATTATCGAGCTGAAGACGGCCGGCGCCGTCACGTAGGTCGGGGGACCCAATGCCGCACGTCGCCGCGATTGGCACCTATCTGCCGTGTTGGGGCACGCCTGTCCGGCGGGTTGGCTTGGGCCGCAATGTTGGTGGGGTTGTTGTCGATGGCGGGTAGGTTTGCGGAGCGGTGGTCGTCGGGTGTGTCTGTGCCGCGGAGTTTTTCGGGTGCGATGCAGGCGGTGGGTGGGTTGTTTGCGATGTCGGCGGATGCGGTGAGGTTTGCGTTTCGTCGGCCGTTTTTTTGGCGGGAGTTTTTGGAGCAGTCGTGGTTTATTGCGCGGGTGTCGTTGGCGCCGACGTTGTTGGTGGCGATCCCGTTCACGGTGTTGGTGAGTTTTACGTTGAATATTTTGTTGCGGGAGTTGGGGGCGGCGGATTTGTCGGGGGCGGGGGCGGCGTTTGGGGCGGTGACGCAGGTGGGTCCGATTGTGACGGTGTTGATTGTGGCGGGGGCGGGGGCGACGGCGATTTGTGCGGATTTGGGGTCGCGGACGATTCGGGAGGAGATCGATGCGATGGAGGTGTTGGGGATTAATCCGGTGCAGCGGTTGGTGACTCCGCGGATGTTGGCGTCGGGGTTGGTGGCGTTGTTGCTGAATAGTTTGGTGGTGATTGTGGGGATTTTGGGGGGTTATACGTTTTCGGTGTTTGTGCAGGATGTGAATCCTGGTGCGTTCGCGGCGGGGATCACGTTGTTGACGGGGGTGCCTGAGGTGATCATTTCGTGTGTGAAGGCAATGCTTTTCGGTTTGATCGCGGGGTTGGTGGCGTGTTATCGGGGGTTGATCATTTCTGGTGGGGGCGCCAAGGCGGTGGGTAATGCGGTCAACGAGACGGTGGTGTATGCGTTCATGTCGTTGTTCGTGGTCAATGTGGTGGTGACTGCGATCGGTATCAAGATGACGGCGAAGTGAGCGGGGCGTTGTTGTGACGTTGCGGGCGGCGTATCCGCGGTTGTTCCGTCAGTTGGAGCGGCCGGTGGGCACGTTGGGCCGTATTGGGGATCACACGTTGTTTTATGGGCGTGCGTTGGCTAGTGCTCCGTTCGCGGCGGTGCATTATCGCCGGGAAGTGGTTCGGTTGATCGCCGAGATTTCTATGGGGGCGGGGACGTTGGCGATGATCGGCGGCACGGTGGTGATCGTGGGGTTTTTGACGTTGGCGGCTGGGGGGACGTTGGCGGTGCAGGGGTATTCGTCGTTGGGCAATATCGGTATTGAGGCGTTGACGGGGTTTTTGGCGGCGTTTATCAATGTGCGGATCTCGGCGCCGGTGGTGGCTGGTATTGGGTTGGCGGCGACGTTCGGGGCGGGGGTGACGGCGCAGTTGGGGGCGATGCGTATCAGTGAGGAGATTGATGCGTTGGAGGCCATGGCGATTCGGCCGGTGTCGTATTTGGTGAGTACTCGGTTGATCGCGGGGATGATCGCGATCACGCCGTTGTATTCGATCGCGGTGATCTTGTCGTTTCTGGCGAGTCAGTTCACGACGGTGTTTTTGTTCGGGCAGTCGGCGGGCCTGTATGACCATTACTTCGACACGTTTTTGAATCCGATCGATTTGTTGTGGTCGTTTCTGCAGGCGGTGTTGATGGGGTTGGCCTTGTTGTTGATTCACTCGCCTGTCGGGGATTTCCCGCCGGGGGGGCCGTCGGGGGTGGGGGTGGCGGTGGGTAATGCGGTGCGTACGTCGCTGGTGGTGGTGGTGTCGGTGACGTTGTTGGTGTCGCTGTCGATTTATGGGTCCAACGGAAACTTCAACTTGTCGGGGTAGTGGAGGAGACGTGACGCGCAATCTGGGGCCCGGGCCGATTCATCGGTCTGAAACCGCCAGTGCGGCAACTCCTGTCGCGGCTTCGCCGGGGCGCCACTTCGGGGTGCAATCCTATGTGCGCCCACTGGCGGGCCTGGCCACCATCGCCATCGTCGCCGCCATTGTCGCTGTGTCCGTGGGTCTGTTCCAAGGTGGTTTCGCCCAGAGCGCTCCGGTGACTGTGATTTCACCCCGGGCCGGCTTGGTGATGAACCCCGATGCGAAGGTCAAGATGCGTGGCGTGCAGGTCGGCAAAGTCGACTCGATCGAAGCCCGCCCGGGTGGTCAAGCCGTTCTGCACCTTGCTATGTATCCCTCTGCGTTGCACCTGATTCCGAGCAACGTGCTGGTCAACATCGCGTCGTCGACGGTGTTCGGCGCGAAATTCGTCGAACTGGTCCCGCCCGCTGATCCCTCGCCGCAACCCTTGCGCGCCGGTCAGGTATTGGACGCCCAGCACGTCATGGTCGAGATCAACACGGTGTTTGAGCAGTTGACGAAGGTGTTGGCCAAGATCGACCCCGCCAAACTCAACGAAACCCTCGGCGCGCTGGCGAAGGCAGTAAGCGGACGGGGAGCGAAGATCGGTCAAGCACTAAGCGATCTGGAGTCGTTTCTGGCCAAGCTGGATCCGGCCCTTCCGGCATTGAGCCACGACCTCGAGGTCTCGTCGAAAGTGTTCAATGCCTACGCCGACGCGGCGCCGGATCTGGTGAAAACCGTCGCCAACTCCTCGGAAATCAGCCAGTCGATCGTCGACGAACAGGACAACCTGGATGCGTTGCTGGTCAGCGCGATCGGCCTGGCCGACATCGGCAACGACGTGCTGGGAACCAACCGCACACCGCTGACGACGGTGATGCATCTGCTGGTGCCCACCACCGACCTGACCAACGAGTACAGCCCGGCTTTGACTTGTGGTTTCCAAGCACTCGCAAAACAGAACAAGTTTCCGCCGTTCGGTTCGCTGAATGAACCCGGCATTTGGCTATCGGCCAGTCTGGTGTTCGCCCAGGAACGGTACCGGTATCCGACGCACCTGCCCAAGGTCGCCGCGACCGGTGGCCCGCAGTGCCTGGACCTTCCGGACATCCCCACCAACAAATGGGTGCCGTTCGTCGTCGGCGATGTCGGCGCCAACCCGTGGCAGTACGGAAATCCGCAACTGTTGCTCAATTTCGACGGTCTCAAACAGTTGCTGTACGGGCCCATCGCCGGTCCGCCTCGTAACTCCGCACAGGTCGGGATGCCCGGATGAGCACGCGCGCGACGCTGGTCAAGTTCACGGTCTTCGCGGCTGTGATGGCGGTGCTGACCGCTTTCCTGTTCTTCATCTTTGGCGAGTACCGTACCGGCGCGACGGCGGGGTATTCGGCGGTGTTCGCCGACGCGTCACGGTTGAAGTCCGGTGATTCGGTGCGGGTCGCCGGGGTTCGGGTGGGCACCGTCAACAGCGTGAAGCTGCGCGGAGACAAAAAGGTCCTGGTGAAATTCGACGCCGACCGCAGCATCGTGCTCACCGAGGGCACCAAGGCCGCGGTCCGCTACCTCAACTTGGTCGGTGATCGCTATCTCGAGCTCGTCGACGGTCCGGGCTCGACCAAACGGTTGCCGACCGGCGGGCAGATTCCCGTCGACCGCACCGCGCCCGCCCTTGACCTCGACCTGTTACTCGGTGGACTCAAACCTGTTGTCCAGGGCCTCAATCCGCAAGATGTCAATGCGCTGACATCGGCGCTGCTGCAAATTTTCCAGGGTCAGGGCGACAACTTGGAGTCGCTGTTTTCCAAGACGTCGTCGTTTTCGAACGCGTTGGCCGACAACAACGAGACGGTGCAGCAACTGATCGACAACCTCAACACCGTGGTCGGCACCATCAGCAAGGACGGCAATAAGTTCTCCGGGGCGATCGACCGCCTCGAGCACCTGATCAGCGGGCTTGCCGAGGACCGCGATCCGATCGGCGCGGCCATCGACGCGCTGGACAACGGAACCGCCTCACTGGCGGATCTGCTGACCAAGGCAAGGCCGCCACTGGCGGGAAGTGTGGACCAGCTCAGCCGGCTGGCCCCTCTGCTCGACGATGACAAGGATCGGCTCGATGCGGCGCTGCAGAAACTGCCGGACAACTACCGCAAGCTGATGCGCCTCGGCTCCATGGGCAGCACCATCCCGTACTACGTCTGCGCTTTGATCCTCAAAGGCACGGACCTGCAGGGCCGCACCGTCAAAGCCCCGTTGTTCAGGTCGAATGCCGGAAGGTGCAGTGAGCCCTGATGCTGAAGTATCGCGGAAGTGGGTTGATCAAGGCGGGGTTCATCGGTGCCGTCTTGATGGTGCTGGTGATCCTGGTCGGCCTGGCGCCCGAGCAGTTGATCTCCTGGGCGACGACGGTCAAATACCAAGCCCTGTTTTCCGAAGCCGGGGGTCTGGCCGCGGGTAACGACGTGACGGTATCCGGTATCAAAGTTGGCACGGTGTCGGATGTTTCGTTGCGTAAAGGCGACGCCCTGGTGACGTTCATGATCAAGGGAAACGTCCGGCTGGGCTCAGAGACCACCGCGCATATCAAGACCGGCACGCTGCTGGGTGAGCGCGTGTTGACCGTGGACTCGGCCGGCAGCGGCACGCTGCGCCCGATGGATGTCATACCGATCTCGCGCACCTCGTCGCCCTACTCGCTGACCGACGCCGTCAGCGATCTCACCACGAACACCGCCGGAACCAACACCGAAGCACTGAACCAGTCGCTGGACACCCTGGCGGCGACCCTGGACCAAATCGCACCACAGTTGGGGCCGACGTTCGACAACTTGACGCGGTTGTCGCGAAGCCTGAACGGCCGCAACGAAAAGCTCGGTCAGCTGCTCAAAAGCGCCCGCGATGTCACTGGGATTCTGTCCGAACGCAGTCAGCAGGTGAATGCGCTCATCCTCAACGCCGATGACCTGCTGCAAGTGCTGGCAGCGCGTCGGCAGGAGATCGTGGACCTGCTGGAGAGTACGTCGACGGTGGCAAAACAGCTGACGGGGTTGGTGCACGACAACGAAAGCAAGTTGGCGCCGGCATTGCAGAGACTGAATTCGGTGACAGCGATGCTGGAGAAGAACCGGGACTACATCTCCAAAGCACTGCCGGCACTTGCGAAATATCAGATCACCTTGGGCGAGGCGGTCGCAGGGGGGTTCTTCTATCAAGCCTTCGTCCCCAACTTGGCCATGGGGCAGCTTTTCCAGCCGTTCGTCGACTATCTCTGGGGTTATCGCACTTTCGACACCGCGACCGGTCCCGGCAAACCTTCGCCGCTACCACGGGCGCTGCTGCCTTTCCCGTACAACGGTATTCCGCCGTGCGACGGCTGCACGATCGGCGGAAGGATCGGAGGCGGACCGTGATTTCGCGCAACAGGCTGACAGCCGCCGCCGCTATCCTCCTTGCCGGGCTCGTGGTTGCCGGCGCGGGATTGATCGTCCGCAATAGCTTCTTCGGCCCGAAGACGATTACCGCCTACTTCACCACCGCCACCGCGATCTACCCGGGCGACGAGGTACGGGTCTCCGGTGTCAAGGTCGGGACGATCAAGTCCATCCAGCCGGATGGGACACGCGCCAAAATGACCTTGCACGTCGATCGGGACGTGCCCGTGCCGGCAGACGCGAAAGCGGTCATCGTCGCCTCGAACCTGGTGGCCGCCCGCTACGTCCAGCTCGCACCGGCTTACCGCGATACCGGACCGGTGATGGGCGACGGCGCCGTGATCCCGATCGAGCGCACCGCGGTGCCCGTCGAGTGGGACGAGGTCAAAACCCAATTGATGCGGCTCGCAACGGAACTGGGACCCAAGAGCGGGGTGTCAGGTACCTCGGTGGGGCGGTTCATCGACAGCGCCGCCGACGCGCTCGACGGCAACGGCGACAAGCTGCGCCAAACCCTGACCCAACTGTCCGGGGTGGGGCGGATCCTCGCCGACGGCAGCGGCAACATCGTCGACATCATCAAAAACCTGCAAACCTTCGTCACCACACTGCGCGACAGCAACACCCAGATCGTCCAGTTCAACGACCGGCTGGCGACGCTCACAGCAGTGGTCAACGACAGCAGATCCGAGCTGGACGCGGCGCTGAGCGATCTATCGACCGCGGTCGGTGAGGTGCAGCGCTTCATCGCGGGTACCCGCGACCAAACCAGCGAGCAGATTCTGCGGTTGGCCGACCTCACCCAGATCCTGGCTGACAAACAGATGGCGCTGAAGAACATTCTGCACGTCGCGCCCAACGCACTGGCGAACTTCTACAACGACTACAACCCAAACACCGGAACCATTGTGGGAGGTTTCGGTCTTATCAACGAAGCAAATCCCGTGCAGTCGGGATCGTTGCTCGGACCGCTCTGGCCCGGCTGCTCGGTCATCGGTGCCATCGGGAACGTGACGTCGGTCGAGTCGGGCAAGCTGTGCTCGTTGTTCCTCGGCCCGGGCATACGGCTGCTCAACTTCAACAATCTGCCGTTCCCGATCGCGCCGTTCATTCAGCCGTCGGCGACCCCGGACAACATCGTCTATACCGAGCAGCGGCTGGCGCCCGGCGGCGAGGGCCCCAAACCGGGGCCGCCCGAACAGCCGCCGGCCGTCTCGGCGTACACCGGCCTGCCCGGTGACCCGGTCGGGCCGCCGGGATCGGTGCCGCTGCCCCGGATCCCCGGAGCGGCGATGCCGGAGCCGCCGCCGACGACACCGGCCGCACCGCCACCGCCACCCGCACCGTTACCGGCGGAAGGGCCGTAATCATGATGCGTACGGTGCGGCGGGTATTCGCGATCGGTGCTGCCGTGATGCTGACCGGCACGGGATGTGCATTCCACGGGCTGAACTCACTCCCGTTGCCCGGGGCGGTGGGGCGCGGAGCGGGCGCGGACATCTATCACGTCGAAATTGCCAATGTCGGTACGCTGGAGTCGAATTCGCCGGTGATGATCGATGACGTCGTGGTCGGCAGCGTCGGTGACATGAGAGTGCACGGCTGGCACGCCGACCTCGAGATCTCGGTGAAGCCCGACGTGGTGATTCCCGCCAACGCAGTCGCCTCGGTGGGACAGACCAGTCTGCTGGGTTCGATGCACTTAGAGCTCAACCCGCCGCTGGGTGAGCCGCCTCGCGGGCGGCTGCAACCCGGTGCCACCCTGCCGCTGAACAGGTCGTCGACCTACCCGTCGACCGAACAGACTCTGTCATCGCTGTCGGTGATCGTCAACGGCGGGGGACTGGGCCAGATCCAAGACATCGTGCACAACTTCAGCGCGGCCCTGTCCGGCCGTGAGGGTGCGGTGCGCGACCTGATCACCCGACTCGACAAGTTCGTCGGAACACTAGACGCACAGCGCGACAGCCTGGTGGCGTCTATCCAGGAATTGAACCGGCTTGCCGGCACATTCGCCGCCGAGCGTGACGTCATCTCCGAGGCGCTGCGCAAGATTCCGCCGGCGTTGGACGTGCTGAACAGAGAGCGACCGCGCCTCACCACGGCGCTGGAGCGACTTCGGGTCTTCAGCAACACCGCGACCGGGCTGATCAACGATGCCCAGGCGGACCTGGTCAAGAACCTACAAAATCTCGAGCCGACCCTCCGCGGCCTCGCCGACGTCGGAGACGATCTCGGCATCGCGCTCGCCGGCGCGCCGACCTTCCCGTTCCCGCAATACTTCATCGACCGCGCTGTCCGGGGCGACTACTTCAACCTGTTCGCCGAGCTGGACATCACGATTCCCCGGCTCAAGCGCGGACTACTGCTGGGCACCCACTGGGGGCAAACACACGAGCCGGAGCCCCCGGCGCCCGGGGATCCGCCCTATCTGCAATACACGTACGATCCGCTGCACGCCGGGGTCGCGCCGCCACCGCCGGACACTCCTCCGGCAGGCCCGCAAGCTCCGCCGCCCGGACCGGAATTCGGTCCGCCCCCCGGTCCCGGGCTCGCCGAGGCAGCACCACCGGCAGCGGAGGCGGGTGGATAGATGCTGTCCCGCTTCGTCCGGATCCAGCTGGCGATCTTCACGATCGTCGGCATCATCGGGGTCGTCGCGATGGTCCTCTTCTACATCCAGGCGCCGACCCTGCTGGGTATCGGCCGGATGACCGTCACGCTGGAACTGCCGGCCGCGGGCGGCCTGTACCGGTTTTCCAACGTGACCTACCGCGGGGTGCAGATCGGCAAGGTCACCTCCGTCGCCCTGACGCCGGACGGCGCCAAAGCCACCCTGTCGCTGGGCACCTCGCCGAAGATTCCAGCGGACCTCTCCGCGGAGGTGCGCAGCATCTCCGCGGTCGGCGAACAATACGTGGACCTGCGGCCCAAGACCAATGGGCCGCCCTACCTGCACAACGGCTCGGTTATCGCCATGCGTGACACCACGATTCCGCAGGCGGTCGGCCCCATGCTGGATCAGGTCAGTGCGTTGACCGGCAGCATCTCCAAAAACAAGCTCAGCCAGTTGCTCGACGAATCGTTCACCGGCTTCAACGGGTCCGGCTACGACCTGGGGTCGCTGTCCGACTCGTCGTCACGAATCGCCGCGGACGCCAACGCCGTTGCCGACCGCACCCGGACCCTCACCGAGGACACGGGGCCACTGCTGGATTCACAGGCGAGCACGACCGACGCAATCAGAACGTGGGCGCGCAGTCTCGCCGGCATCTCGGACGTGCTGGTGACCGACGACTCGCGGATCCGCACCTTGCTGCAAAACGGTCCCGAAGCCGCCAACGAAGCCTCCCGGCTGCTCGAGCAAGTCAAGCCGACGCTGCCGGTGTTGTTGGCCAACCTGACCACCATCGGTCAGATCGGGATCACCTACCACCCCTCGCTGGAGCAACTGCTGGTGATGCTGCCGCCGGTGGTGGGTGCGACGTTGCAATCCGGGGACCCCACTCGTAACCCGGACGGTATGCCCGTCGGCGACTTCGCGATCACGGTCGACGATCCGCCCATTTGCACGGTCGGGTTCATGCCGGCGAGCCAGTGGCGATCGCCGGAAGACACCACGGTGATCGACACGCCGGACGGGCTGTATTGCAAACTGCCGCAGGATTCGCCGCTCACGGTGCGCGGCGCCCGCAACTATCCATGCATGGGGCAGCCCGGCAAGCGTGCCCCCACGGTCGAGATCTGCGAAAGCGACAAGCCGTACATGCCGCTGGCGATGCGCCAGCATGTGCTCGGCCCCTACCCCCTGGATCCGAACCTGCTGTCACAGGGTGTACCACCCGATGACCGGATCACGGCCAACGACAGGATATTCGGCCCGGTCGAGGGCACCCCCCTGCCCCCGGGAGCCGTCCCGCGGGGCACACCACCGGGCCCACGGGGCAGCTACGGACCGCCGGGGGAGGGATACTCTGCACCGCCGGTGCCCTCGTCGGTCGGTATGTCGACACAATCGGCAGACCTTCCGCCCATTGCGCCCCTGGATGTTCCCGACGACGCGCCGCCGCCGGCGCCGGCACCCGCGCCACCGGAGGCGCCGGCACCGGCCGAAACCGGAGGACCGCAGGCCGCACCGAGCGCGTTCGGCGCCAAGGACTCCAAGCCCAAGGCGCCGGTGGTGACCGCACAGTACGACCCGCACACCGGACGGTATCTCGGCCCGGACGGGAAGTTGTATGTGCAGTCCGATCTCGCGAGATCGACAGGACCCAAAAAGTGGCAGGACATGCTTCCGACATGAAAGCAATCACCGCTGCAATCACGCTGGCTGCCACAGTATTCGGCAGCTCGGCCACAGCGCCGCCAGCCGGCGCAACGACAAAGGAAGAGGTCGCGATCAACGGGACGTACCGCGCCACTTTCATCGGGGACTTGGCCAAGACGAACGACCAGTATCACGTCGAGCCGACGGTCATCAGCACCTGGACGATCAGCTCCTCGTGCGCGACATTTCAGGAATGCACCGGCACGGTGACCAGCGACCAGGGCTGGACCGCGCCGACCTACACCCATGACGGACAGCTTTGGTACCTCAAACGCGATGTGCCGGACTGGGAAAGGTGCCCGGACGGCACCGCATACACCGGGCAGCAGACCTATATGTTCTACGCGGTGGACTCGAACGGCTACCCGAAGCTCGGATCACCGACCTTCGCTGGTAAAGACAAGACCGTTGGTCCCAGCGGCGCGTGCGGGGTAAACAAGTGGTTGGACATCACAATGCCGTTCCGGCTGGACAAAATCGGCTGAAGACTTTTCGCGTGCTCAGCCGAGCGGATCCACCTTCGCGATCAACCAGGAACCCTCGATCTTTTTCATCGTCACCAGGATGCTGCTGGCGGTCAGCAGCGGTTCCGGTTTCTCGGCTGTTGTCGTGTTCTGGTTGACGAACATCAACACCGTGGCCGAATCCGGGTGCAACTCCGACACGGCAGCCTGAACCACTTTGGCGGTGGCCGTGATGTGCTTCTCCCGTGCCATCGGGGTGATGAACTGGTCGCTGAACTTTGTGTAGTAGTCCAGAAATTCGCCGGTGAGATGTGATCTCGCCGTGGCGAGATCCCGGTCCAGGTTCTCCGGAGAGTACGACAGCACGGCAACGGCACCGTCTGAAGCTGCCTGTATCGCCCGGTGCGCCGCGGCGTCATCGATCTGGCGGTCCGGAAGGTACTGCAGGAAGAACAAGCCCGATGCCACGCCGACTGAGGTGGCGACCAGCATTGCGGCGAGTATTGGCCGCCATCTCGCCAGACACCATCGGCTGCAGCGGATGAGCACCGCAAGCACGCTGCGATGGACTCGTTTCTCGCCGGCGGGCGATGGCTCGGTACCGTCGGCGGTCGGCGTTTCCATGCTGGCGAGCGACGATTCGTGCTCGACCGTCATTGCACGAACTCCACCTTCGACATCTTGAGCTTGCCGGCATCCCGGTTGATGTTGACCCGCAGCCGCCACAAAGCGGGCCGGTTCGTGTTATCGGCCTCGGTGACATCGGATTTCGCCGTGACGAGTACGACCGCCGAGTCGTCGGTCTGCGACTGAACGGCGACAGCTTGCACGGTGACCTTACTGCTGACCTTCGACTCCTCGGCCTGCTTGGCCAGCAGCGCCGAGGTGGCTTCCACCTGGGCCTTGAGCTCGCCCGTAGTGGCATCGATGATGCGCTGGAAATCTTCCCTCGCATGGTCTGCGTCGATTGACATCAGCGTCGTCACTGCTTGCCGGGCCGCCGCAGCGAATTCAGGCGCCCGATCCCGGTTCTGCACCAGCGTGCGGTGCTGCCACGCCATGTAGCCGCTCGCGGCGACCGAGGCGGCGGCGAGCACGATCCCGACGCCGGCCGTGACGGCTTTCGCTCGCGGGCGGCGAAGCCAACGTCGTCGCGCCCGTGCCGGCACGGCGCCGCCGTCGTCCTGCGCATCCGCGATGCCGGCCGCCCGGCGTAGCTGTATCGCACGTGCCCGAGCCGCCTCGGCGCGTGCCTGTGCCTGGGCGGCCTCGAGTTCCGCGTCCGCTACCGGATCGTGCACGGAGAACCACATTATCACCGGCAGCCGACGCTCACCGGCGTCGTTGCGGCGGGACCCGGGACCGGGAGGCCCTCGGGCACAGGCGATCTTCTCCAAATAGGAGAATTTTCTTATCCGCTATGGCAGAGTGATCGGGTGCGATTCATCGTGGCACTGGCTGCCGCGTTGCTGAGTACGGGCGTGCTGGCAGCGCCGGCGGCTGCCGGTCCGACTGTCTGCGACTACCCCAGCTGCACGCCCGGCATCACCCCACACGTGGTCCTCGGTGCACCGTGCGACAACACCACCTACTACGTGTTCGGGACCGCTGACTACAACGTGTCCTTCGCGTCGCAGCCGGGGCGGCTGATGTTCTGCGGCTCGCCGAGGCGGTACCAGCCGCGATGGTTCCGCTCCCCGCCGATGGCGGGCATCAAAGAAGAGGGCGCTGACTGCACCCAATTTCAGAATTACGTCGCACAGGCGCCGGACGGCCTGTTTTTGGTCTGTATCGCCCATGACGGTCACACCAGCTGGGTGCGCGGCGATACCTAGCCGACGGACCGCAATCTGAGCAGCAGGCGGGCAGCAAAAATAAGCGGGCCGCCGTGCGGTCCTTTTCTTTACTATCATTACGCAATTGCGCCCCGCAAGCCCGCGGCTTGGGTCATAATCGCCACGCGCGTGGGGAAGGTCGGGGCAACCCGCGTGTCCACCACTTGGTGCCGACGAGAGCCCCAGCCCATGAGCGCCGTGACGGAGGTGGCTGTGGTCAGCACCGGATCGACGTCTTGCAACGCCGGCGTCAGCGACGTCGACGTCGGTGACTGTTGCCACGCCATGCAACATATTCGCTGGGCGGCCGCTGCCCAGTTCGCTGGTCTCGCGTTTGGCTTGGGCCGCAATGTTGGTGGGGTTGTTGTCGATGGCGGGTAGGTTTGCGGAGCGGTGGTCGTCGGGTGTGTCTGTGCCGCGGAGTTTTTCGGGTGCGATGCAGGCGGTGGGTGGGTTGTTTGCGATGTCGGCGGATGCGGTGAGGTTTGCGTTTCGTCGGCCGTTTTTTTGGCGGGAGTTTTTGGAGCAGTCGTGGTTTATTGCGCGGGTGTCGTTGGCGCCGACGTTGTTGGTGGCGATCCCGTTCACGGTGTTGGTGAGTTTTACGTTGAATATTTTGTTGCGGGAGTTGGGGGCGGCGGATTTGTCGGGGGCGGGGGCGGCGTTTGGTGCGGTGACGCAGGTGGGTCCGATTGTGACGGTGTTGATTGTGGCGGGGGCGGGGGCGACGGCGATTTGTGCGGATTTGGGGTCGCGGACGATTCGGGAGGAGATCGATGCGATGGAGGTGTTGGGGATTAATCCGGTGCAGCGGTTGGTGACTCCGCGGATGTTGGCGTCGGGGTTGGTGGCGTTGTTGCTGAATAGTTTGGTGGTGATTGTGGGGATTTTGGGGGGTTATACGTTTTCGGTGTTTGTGCAGGATGTGAATCCTGGTGCGTTCGCGGCGGGGATCACGTTGTTGACGGGGGTGCCTGAGGTGATCATTTCGTGTGTGAAGGCAATGCTTTTCGGTTTGATCGCGGGGTTGGTGGCGTGTTATCGGGGGTTGATCATTTCTGGTGGGGGCGCCAAGGCGGTGGGTAATGCGGTCAACGAGACGGTGGTGTATGCGTTCATGTCGTTGTTCGTGGTCAATGTGGTGGTGACTGCGATCGGTATCAAGATGACGGCGAAGTGAGCGGGGCGTTGTTGTGACGTTGCGGGCGGCGTATCCGCGGTTGTTCCGTCAGTTGGAGCGGCCGGTGGGCACGTTGGGCCGTATTGGGGATCACACGTTGTTTTATGGGCGTGCGTTGGCTAGTGCTCCGTTCGCGGCGGTGCATTATCGCCGGGAAGTGGTTCGGTTGATCGCCGAGATTTCTATGGGGGCGGGGACGTTGGCGATGATCGGCGGCACGGTGGTGATCGTGGGGTTTTTGACGTTGGCGGCTGGGGGGACGTTGGCGGTGCAGGGGTATTCGTCGTTGGGCAATATCGGTATTGAGGCGTTGACGGGGTTTTTGGCGGCGTTTATCAATGTGCGGATCTCGGCGCCGGTGGTGGCTGGTATTGGGTTGGCGGCGACGTTCGGGGCGGGGGTGACGGCGCAGTTGGGGGCGATGCGTATCAGTGAGGAGATTGATGCGTTGGAGGCCATGGCGATTCGGCCGGTGTCGTATTTGGTGAGTACTCGGTTGATCGCGGGGATGATCGCGATCACGCCGTTGTATTCGATCGCGGTGATCTTGTCGTTTCTGGCGAGTCAGTTCACGACGGTGTTTTTGTTCGGGCAGTCGGCGGGCCTGTATGACCATTACTTCGACACGTTTTTGAATCCGATCGATTTGTTGTGGTCGTTTCTGCAGGCGGTGTTGATGGCGTTGACGATTTTGTTGATTCACACGTATTTCGGGTATTTCGCGACGGGGGGGCCGTCGGGGGTGGGGGTGGCGGTGGGTAATGCGGTGCGTACGTCGCTGGTGGTGGTGGTGTCGGTGACGTTGTTGGTGTCGCTGTCGATTTATGGGTCCAACGGAAACTTCAACTTGTCGGGGTAGTGGAGGAGACGTGACGCGCAATCTGGGGCCCGGGCCGATTCATCGGTCTGAAACCGCCAGTGCGGCAACTCCTGTCGCGGCTTCGCCGGGGCGCCACTTCGGGGTGCAATCCTATGTGCGCCCACTGGCGGGCCTGGCCACCATCGCCATCGTCGCCGCCATTGTCGCTGTGTCCGTGGGTCTGTTCCAAGGTGGTTTCGCCCAGAGCGCTCCGGTGACTGTGATTTCACCCCGGGCCGGCTTGGTGATGAACCCCGATGCGAAGGTCAAGCTGCACGGGGTGCAGGTCGGCAAAGTGGACTCGATCCAGTCGCTGGCCAACGGACAGGTTGCCCTGCACTTGGCGCTGGATCCGTCTGCGTTGCAGTTGATTCCGAGTAACGTGCTGGTCAACATCGCAGCCTCGACGGTCTTTGGGGCCAAGTTCGTCGAACTGGTTCCCCCGGCCGAACCGTCACCCAAACCGCTGCAGGCCGGCCAGACGCTGGAAGGCAAACATGTCACGGTCGAGATCAACACGGTGTTCGAGCAGTTGACGAAGGTGTTGGCCAAGATCGACCCCGCCAAACTCAACGAAACCCTCGGCGCGCTCGCGGCCGGGTTCAACGGCCGAGGAGATCAGCTCGGTCAAACGGCCAGTGACCTGGATGCCGTTCTGGCCAAACTGGATCCGGCCCTTCCGGCATTGAGCCACGACCTCGAGGTCACCCCAGCGGTGGTCGACGCCTATGGCGACGCCGCGCCGGACCTGCTCAAAACCACGGCCAATGCCACCCGGATCAGCCAGACCATCGTCGAGGAACAACACAATCTCGATGCCCTGTTGATCAGTGCCATCGGATTGGCGGACATCGGCAACCAAGTGCTCGGCGACAACCGCAGACCGCTCACCGATGTGCTGCACCTGCTGGTGCCCACCACCGACCTGACCAACGAATATGGTCCCGCACTGAACTGCGGTTTGGCCGGGATCGCCGTGATCGCGAAGAATCCGCCGTCGCAACGGCCCGGCGAAGTCACCTCGACCACCTTTCTGTTCGGCACCGAGCGTTATCGGTACCCGACGAATCTGCCCAAGGTCGCGGCGACCGGGGGCCCGCAGTGCCTGGACCTTCCGGACACGCCCTACAACACCGCCGAGCCGTACGTCGTCATCGATGACGGCGCCAACCCCTGGCAGTACGGTAACCAGCAACTCCTGCTCAACTCCGACGCGCTCAAGCAGCTGTTGTACGGGCCGATCGCCGGTCCGCCCCGTAACTCCGCGCAGATCGGGATGCCGGGATGACGGGCTCGTGGCGCGCGACGCTGGTCAAGTTCGCGGTCTTCGCGGCCGTGATGGTACTGCTGACCGCGGGACTGTTCTTCATCTTCGGCCAATACCGAACCGGTTCCACCACTGGATATTCGGCTGTTTTCAGCGATGTGTCCCGGCTCAAGCCCGGGGAGACGGTGCGGGTCGCCGGGATCCGGGTGGGCACCGTCAACAGCGTGACGTTGCGCCCCGACAAGAAGGTGCTGGTGAAATTCGACGCCGACCGCAACATCGTGCTCACCGAGGGCACCAAAGCGGTTGTCCGCTACCTCAACCTGGTCGGCGATCGGTACCTGGAGCTGATAGAAGGTCCCGGCTCGACCAAACGGCTGCCGGCCGGTGGGCAGATTCCCGTCGACCACACCGCGCCCGCACTCGATCTCGACCTGCTGCTGGGCGGGCTGAAACCGGTCATTCAGGGCCTCAATCCGCGAGACGTCAATGCGCTCACGGCCTCGCTCATCCAGGTCTTCCAGGGCCAGGGCCCGACGCTGGAATCACTGTTTTCCAAGACGTCGTCGTTTTCGAACGCGTTGGCCGACAACAACGAGACGGTGCAGCAACTGATCGACAACCTCAACACCGTGGTCGCCACCCTCGACAAGGAGGGCACCAAGTTCTCCGGCGCGATCGACCGCCTCGAGCGACTGATCAGCGAACTGTCCGAACATCGAAACCCCATCGGAGCGGCCATCGACGCGCTGGACAAAGGAACAGCCTCACTGGCCGGTCTGCTGAACCAGGCCAGGCCGCCACTGGCCGGCACCATCGACGAACTGAATCGATTGGCTCCGCTGCTCGACGAGGACAAGGACAAAATCGACACCGCCATCGCAAGGGCGCCGCACAACTACCGAAAGACGCTACGGCTGGGTTCCTACGGGAGTTTCTTGAACACGTACATCTGCGAACTATCGATCCGTGTCTCGGATAACTCGGGACGCACTGTGGTCGTCCCGTGGATCAAGCAAGAAGGCGGGAGGTGCGCGGAGCCCGATGCTTAAGTATCGCGGGACCGGCCTCATTCGGGCCGGATTCATCGGCCTCGTCGTCATTGTGATGGTGATCCTGATAGGCCTGTCGCCAGACCGGCTGGTGTCGTGGGCTACGGCGGTCCGGTACCAGGCGGTGTTCTCTGAAGCCGGTGGCCTTGCCGTGGGCAACGACGTGACAGTGTCGGGGATGAAAGTCGGGACGGTATCTGATATTTCCCTGCGGGACGGCGACGCCCTGGTGACATTCAGCCTCGCCGGCAAGGTTCAGCTCGGGTCGGAGACCACCGCGCATATCAGGACCGGCACGCTGCTGGGCGAGCGGGCGTTGACCTTGGAATCCGCCGGCAGCGGCACGCTGCACCCGATGGATGTCATACCGATCTCGCGCACCTCGTCGCCCTACTCGCTGACCGACGCCGTCAGCGAATTCACCGGCAACACAGCGAGTACCGATACGAAAGCCCTGAACCAGTCGCTGGACACCCTGGCGGCGACCCTGGACCAAATCGCACCGCAGCTGGGGCCGACGTTCGACAGCTTGACGCGGTTGTCACGAACCATCAACGGCCGCAACCAATCACTGGGCGAACTGCTTAAAAGCGCCGGCGACGTCACCGACATCCTTTCCCAGCGCAGCCAACAGGTCAACACGCTGATCCTCAATGCCAACGATCTGCTGGACGTTCTGGTAGCGCGCAAACAGGAGATCGTTGACTTGCTAGCCGGCACATCAGCTGTGGCAAAGCAGCTGACGGGGTTGGTCCATGACAACGAGCAGGAATTGGCGCCCACGCTGGAGAAGCTGAATTCGGTGACAGCGATGCTGGAGAAGAACCGCGACAACATCGGCAAAGCACTGCCGGGTCTGGCCAAGTATGCCATTACCGTGGGCGAATCCGTGTCCAGCGGATTCAACTACAACGCGTATGAAGCCAACCTGGTGCCCATGCAGCTATTGCAGCCGTTCCTTGATTACCTCTGGGGATTCCGCACCTTCGACACCGCGACCGGTCCCGGTACCCCGTCGCCGATGCCGCGGTCGCTGGTTCCCTTCCCGTACAACGGAATTCCACCCTGTCCGGACTGCACGATCGGCGGACGGATCGGAGGCCAGCAATGATTCCGCGACGAAGGCTTGCGGTAGGACTCGCGATCCTCCTGGCGGTGCTGGTGATGGCCGGCGCGGGACTGGTCGTCCGCAATAGCTTCTTCGGCCCGAAGACGATTACCGCCTACTTCACCACCGCCACCGCGATCTACCCGGGCGACGAGGTACGAGTCTCCGGTGTCAAGGTGGGCCGTATCAAATCCATTCAGCCACAGGGCACCAAGACCAAACTGACCTTGCACGTCGATCGAAACGTGCCCGTGCCGGCAGACGCGAAAGCAGTCATCGTCGCGTCGAACCTGGTGGCCGCCCGCTACGTCCAGCTCGCACCGGCCTACCGCAAAAGCAAGGGCGGCCCGGTGATGGGCGACGGCGCCGTGATCCCGATCGAGCGCACCGCGGTGCCCGTCGAGTGGGACGAGGTCAAAACCCAATTGATGCGGCTTGCAACGGAACTGGGACCCAAGAGCGGGGTGTCAGGTACCTCGGTGGGGCGTTTCATCGACAGCGCCGCCGACGCGCTCGACGGCAACGGCGACAAGCTGCGCCAAACCCTGACCCAACTGTCCGGGGTGGGGCGGATCCTCGCCGACGGCAGCGGCAACATCGTCGACATCATCAAAAACCTGCAAACCTTCGTCACCACACTGCGCGACAGCAACACCCAAATCGTCCAGTTCCAGAATCGGCTGGCCACGCTGACCAGCGTGGTCAACGACAGCAGATCCGAGCTCGACGCGGCGCTGAACAATCTTTCCACCGCGGTCGGCGAGGTGCAGCGCTTCATCGCGGGTACCCGCGACCAAACCAGCGAGCAGGTGGCCCTATTGGCCAGCGTCACGCAAAACCTGGTCGATCACCACCTGGCTTTGGAAAATGTGCTGCACGTGGCGCCGAACGCGTTCGCGAACTTCTACAACGCCTACAACCCGGACACCCGGAGCCTCATCGGACAGTTCGCGTTCAATTTCTTCGCCAACCCGGTTTCATTCGTCTGCTCCCAGCTCGGAGCAATCGCGGATGTCACCGCGTACGAAACCGGGAAGCTGTGTGCCGAGTTTGTCGGCCCTGGTCTGAGCAAGCTGAACTTCAACGACTCGCCGATTCCTATATATCCCTTGATTATTCCGCCGATCGTGTGGCCGATGTTGATGAAGTCGGCAAGCCCGGACAAGATCGTCTACTCCGAGCAGCGGCTGGCGCCCGGCGGCGAGGGCCCCAAGCCGGGGCCGCCCGAGGAGCCGCCGGCGGTGTCGGCGTACACCGGCCTGCCCGGTGACCCGGTCGGGCCGCCGGGTGCGGTACCGCCCCCGCGGATACCGGGTGCGGCGATGCCCCTCCCGCCGCCGCCCACCACACCGGCTCCGGCGCCGCCGGCACCGAGCTTGCCGGGCTTGCTGCTGCCAGCCGAAGGGCCGCAGCAATGATCGCCGCGCGAGCGCTGGCCGTCAGCTGTGCAGTGCTGGCGACCGTGACGGGGTGCGCCTTTCATGGGTTGAACTCGCTGCCTCTGCCGGGCACGGTGGGCCGTGGCCCGGGAGCCACGGTCTATCACGTCGAGGTCGCCAATGTCGGCACGCTGGAGTCGAATTCACCGGTGATGATCAATGACGCCGTGGTCGGCAGCGTCGGCGAGATGACGGTGCACGGCTGGCACGCCGACCTCGAGATCTCGGTACAGCCGGACGTCGTGATACCCGCCAACGCAGTCGCCTCGGTGGGACAGACCAGTCTGCTGGGTTCGATGCACTTAGAGCTCAACCCGCCGCTGGGTGAGCCGCCTCGCGGGCGGCTGCAACCGGGCGCCACCATCCCGTTGAGCCGTTCGTCGACCTATCCGTCGACCGAGCAGACGTTGTCCTCGCTGGCCGCCATCGTCAACGGTGGCGGGCTGGGCCAAATCGGCGACATCGTCCACAATTTCAACGGCGCGTTGTCCGGGCGTGCCGGTGAAGTTCGTGATCTGCTGGTTCGGCTGGACAAGTTTGTGGGAGTGCTGGATGAACAGCACGACAACATCATTGCTTCGATCCGTGGATTGAACCGGTTGGCCACCACGTTCGCCGACCAGCGTGATGTCGTCACGCAAGCGCTGCGCAAGATTCCGCCCGCGCTCGACGTGCTGATCAAGGAGCGGCCGCGGATCACGACCGCCCTGGACAAACTGCGGGTGTTCAGCGACACCGCGACCGGGCTGATCAACGACACTCAGGCCGACCTGGTCAAGAACCTGAAAAACCTGGAACCGAGCATCAAGGCGCTCGCCGACGTCGGACCCGATTTGGATACCGCGCTTGCCTACCTGCCGCTGTTCCCCTTCCCCCAGGATCTCGTCGACCGAGGTATACGCGGCGATTACATCAACCTGTTCGAAGTTTTGGACTTCACGGTTCCCCGGCTCAAGACCGGACTGCTGGCGGGGTCGCACTGGGAGGAAGTGGGCGCACCATTGGTCCCGGCACCCGGCGACCCGTATTACTTGCAATACACCTACGATCCGCTGCATGTGGGTGTGGCACCGCCCCCACAACCGGGTGTTCCCCCGGCCGGCCCGCAGGCTCCACCACCTAATTCGGCATTCGGTCCGCCGCCCGGACCGGGGCTCGCCGATGCGGCACCGCCGGCGACCGAGGCAGGTGGCTAAATGCTGACTCGATTCGTTCGGATCCAGCTGGCGATTTTCACCGTCGCGTCGATCATCGGTGTGGTGGTAATGGCCTTTGTCTACATGCAGGTGCCGACTCTGCTGGGCATCGGCCGGATGACGATCACCTTGGAGCTGCCGGCCTCCGGTGGCCTGTACCGGTTTTCCAACGTGACTTACCGCGGCGTGCAAGTCGGCAAGGTCACCGCCGTCCGCGCGACGGCTCACGGCGCCAAAGCGACACTGTCGCTGGGCACCTCGGCGAAAATCCCAGCGGATCTGCAAGCGGAGGTGCGCAGTATCTCGGCCGTGGGCGAGCAGTACGTGGATTTGCGACCACGGACCGACTCCCCGCCGTATTTGCACGACGGATCCGTCATCTCCGCGCGCAACGCCATAATTCCGCAGCCGGTCGGTCCGATGCTCGATCGGGTCAGCGCATTGGTCGACAGCTTCCCCAAAGACAAACTCAGCCAACTGCTCGATGAGACCTTCACCGCATTCAACGGCGCCAGCTATGACCTCGGATCGCTGTTCGACTCGTCGTCACGAATCACCGCGGACGCCAATGCCGTTGCCGACCGCACCCGTACGCTGACCGAGGACAGTGGACCGCTACTGGAATCGCAGGCGCAGACCGCGGATTCGATCCGGCGGTGGGCGCGCAGCCTCGCCGGGATTTCCGATGTCATGGTGACCGACGATTCGCAGTTCCGCACCTTGCTGCAAAACGGTCCCGAAGCCGCTAACGAAGCCTCCCGGCTGCTCGAGCAAGTCAAGCCGACGCTGCCGGTGCTGTTGGCCAACCTGACCACCATCGGTCAGATCGGGATCACCTACCACCCCTCACTGGAGCAACTGCTGGTGCTGCTGCCGCCGATAGTTTCTGCCTTTCACTCGGCGGGAATACCCAAGAACCAGCCGGATGGTTTGGCCCGGGGCGACTTCGCGCAGAAGATCTCCGATCCGCCGTCCTGCCTGGTGGGATTCCTGCCACCCAGCCAATGGCGCTCTCCGGAAGACCTCACTGAGGCCGACACGCCGGACGGGCTGTACTGCAAGCTGCCGCAGGACTCACCGATCTCGGTGCGCGGGGCCCGCAATTACCCCTGCATGGGGCACCCGGGAAAGCGCGCCCCCACGGTGGAAATCTGCAACAGCGACAAGCCGTACATGCCGCTGGCGATGCGCCAGCATGTGCTCGGCCCCTACCCGCTGGATCCGAATCTGCTGGCGCAGGGTATACCGCCCGATGACCGGATCACGGTCAACGACAGGATTTTCGGGCCGGTGGAGGGCACGCCGTTGCCGCCGGGAGCCGTCCCGCGGGGGACACCACCGGGACCGCGGGGCACCTACGCCCCGCCGGGGTCGGGGTATTTTGCGCCGCCGCTGCCGTCGTCGCCTGCGGCGTTGCCGATGCCGGGTGTCGTCATGTCACCGATGTCGGCCGATTTGCCATCCATTGCGCCACTCGACGTTCCTGACGGAGCGCCGCCGCCGGCGCCACCGCCCGTCGAAGCAGGCGAGGCGCCCGGCGAAGCGGGCGGGCCGCAGGCTGCGCCGAGTGCGTTCTCGCACAGTGATTCTCAGGGCGACTCTCAGGGCGAGCAAGCTGGATCCAAGCCGGTGATTGCTGCAGTGCCCTACGATCCACAGACCGGGCGTTATATGGGGCCGGACGGCCAGCTGTATCAGCAGGCGGACCTCGTCACGCCGACGGCGCCCAAAAACTGGCAGGACATGCTGGTGCCCGCCTGAACGCGAGCATCTGCTCAGCCGATTTTTTCCAGCCTGAACGGCATCTCGATGACGAGCCAGTAGTTTCTTCCGCAGGCGCCACTGGGGCCGGTGGTCTTGTCGAAACCGCCCAGCGTCGGCGACCCGACCTGAACCATACCGGCATCGTCCACGGGCCAGAACGAGTAGAGCTGATGACCCGGATACGAACTACCGTCGGGACACTTTTCCCACCCAGGCACATCGTGTGCGACCTTCCACAGCGTCCCGTCGCTCATGTTCAGCGGCGCGCTCCAGCCCTGGTCGCTGGTCACGGTACCGGTACATTGCTGCGCGTTCGAGCAGGTGGAGGTGATCGTCCAGGTGCTCACGACGGTTGCCTCGTCGTGGTAGGTGTCGTTGGTTTTGGCCCACTGGCCGATCGACGTGGCACGGTAGGTCCCGTTGAGGGCGAGGTTGTCCCTGGATGCAACGGCGACAGGAGAACCTGCAACCAAGCAGCCAGATGCAGCCAATACTGTTGCGGCGGCAGCCATTCCAACTCGACGCATCGCGCACTCCTCACGCACAATGACCCGGCAAAGGATAGCACCGTTGCCGCAGCTGGGGAGTGGTTTTGGGCAGCCGCCCATGACTTCGCTACCGTCGTCATGTGAACAGGCTGGTGGGTGCGCCGCGCAGGACCATTACCGGCTTGTCGGTCCGCTATGGGGCGGCCCTGGCAGGGGCGCACCTGCTCAGTGTCGCCGAGATTCTCGTCATCGTGCTCGCCCTGAGCGGAAATATCTCCGGCGGCGTTCGCCCACACCTGAACGAAAAGTATGTGATCGCGGGCACCGCGACGATCGCTCTCGGCACGATTGCTGTTTCGGTGGGTGGTGCCGTCATCATTCGGCCGCTGCTGCGCTGGTTCGTCCCCGGTCGTGAACCCGACACGGCACAACACAGCGCGGCAATGAGCCTGATGCGCAATCAAGCGCTGCTGATAGCGGCAACCTGGGTGGCCAGCGGAGCCCTGTTCATCGTGGTCAATCTCGACGGCGGGCTCACCGTTGCAATTTCGACCGTTCTGGCGGTTATCTTCGGCGGAGCAGCCGCCACGGGCACCGCCGTGTTGCTCACTCAACGCACCATCCGTCCCATCATCGCCGCTGCGACAAAGGATTTCGAGGGATTCGTACCGGCCCCGGGTGTGCTGGCACGGCTGCTCAATATGTGGCTGCTGTGCAGCGGGCTGCCCAGCCTGGCCATAGTTGCGGTGATTCTCCTTCGTTCGAACGGCTGGCTCATTCCCAAGACCGCTTCGGTGGAGGTGCCGGTGCTGGTGCTCTCGCTGGTCGCGGTGATGCTCGGACTGCGGGGCATGATCTTGGTATCGCGATCGATTGCGGATCCGGTGTCCGAGGTGGTCGACGCGATGGCCGAGATCGAGCAGGGCCAGATCGGCGCGGTCATCGACGTTTACGAGCGGTCCGAAATCGGCCGGCTGCAACGCGGATTCAACCGGATGGTCGCCGGATTGAGCGAGCGCGACCGGCTGCGGGATCTGTTCGGCCGCCACGTCGGTACCGACGTCGCACGTCGTGCTGTGCAAGAGGGCGCGACGTTGTCCGGCGAGGTCAGCGAGGCGGCGATCCTGTTCGTCGACCTGGTGGGTTCGACGCAGCTGGCGGCCAACCGCCCACCCGAGGAGGTCGCCGAGGTACTCAACGACTTCTTCCGGATTGTCGTGGTCGCCGTCGACGAACAGCATGGTCTTATCAACAAATTCCAGGGTGATGCTGCGCTGGCGGTCTTCGGCGTCCCGCTGCGTAACGATCGGGCCGCATCGGCCGCGTTGGCCACCGCGCGCATGTTGGCCACCCGGCTACGGGAACTGCCCATGGTCGACTTCGGTATCGGGGTATCGGCTGGGCCGGTATTCGCCGGCAACATCGGAGCCGAGAATCGGTATGAATACACGGTTATCGGCGACGCGGTCAACGAAGCTGCGCGCCTTGCCGATCTTGCCAAGACCACCGATCGACGGGTTCTCTGCTCGGCCGCCGCTGTAGAACGCGCCGATCCCACGGAGCAGAAGCGTTGGGTTGCGACAGCTTCGGTGGTGCTGCGCGGACGTTCGGAAGAGACGCAGATCTCAACGCCCGCTAACGATGTCTAGCAGGGCTAGCCGCCGAGAATGGCGCGGGTACGGTCCCACAGCTCACGGGCCAGTCGGGCGTCGTACGAGAGGCGATTCGATCTGGTGATGCGGCGCTTCAGGTAATACTCACCGGATTTCCACGTAACGCCGGGACGACTGGTGGAAAGCCAGATGAGTTGGTCGGCAGCCTGTTCGGCGCTGGATGTGAGGTGTCGCACCGGTGTCCGATACATGAAGGCGAGAAACCGGGACCCCGAGGCGTTACCCAGGTTGGTGTTCACGTAACCGGGGTCGAATGCGGCAGCCGACAGGCCCGAAGCGTGGTAGCGGCGGTGTAATTCCTTGGTAAACAGCATGATACCCAGCTTGGTGAGTGCGTATGCCTTGCTCGGTCGGTACCGGTCGGTGTTCTCCAGCTGCGCGGGGCTGAAACTGCGGAGCAGTCGGTGCGAGGCGCTGGTCGTATTGACGACAGCGCCGTGGGATTCCGTCAAGACATCCAGGAGCAGGGTTGTCAGCAGGAACGGCGCCAGGTAGTTGACCTGATAGGTCTTTTCAAATCCGTCGTCAGTGCGCTGCAGCGGAAAGGTCATCACTCCGGCGTTGTTGGCCAACACATCGATGCGGTCGTATCGAGAGCGTAACTGCTGCGCCAAATCTCGAACCTGCGACAGATGCGCGAAGTCGCTGACGAAGCAGTCGGCGCCCAATTCTGTTGCCACGACGCGTGTCTTGTCTTGCGACCGTCCGACCACGACGACGTTTTCGCCGCATCGGTGCAGCCGGCGCGCTGCTGCCGCGCCAATACCGTCGCTGGCGCCGGTGATGACGATCGTCCTGGCTGTCACGCCCGGCAGCGTATGACAACCCGGCCGGCGGTCTTCACCCCGCCGCGGTGAAGGTGAGGTGCAGTTCGGAAAGCCCCCGCAGGATGTAAGTCGGTTCGTAGGTGTAACGGCGGTCGCCGGCCGACCCGTGCTTGGCCTCGTCGATGCGGATGTCGGACATCCGGTCCAGGATGCGCTCGATCGAGACGCGGCCCTCCACCCGCGCCAGTGGTGCGCCCGGACAGGAATGCACGCCGCGGGCGAACGCCATGTGCTCGCGGACATTCTTGCGGTCCAGCTGGAACTCGTGCGGATTTTCGAACCGGCGCGGATCGCGGTTGACCGCACCGGGCAACACCACCACGATGGTGCCGACCGGGATGTCGACACCGCCCACCGTGGCCGGCTTACGGGCCAACCGGGAGTCAGTCTTGACGGGGCTTTCCATCCGCAGCGATTCCTCGATGAAACCGGGAATCAGGCTGCGGTCGCAGCGCAGCTTCTCCTGGATGTCCGGCCGGTCGCCGAGCACCTGCAGGGCCGCCGACAACAGCTTGGCCGTGGTTTCCTGGCCGGCGGCGAACAGGAAGGTGGCCGAGCGCACCACCTCGATGACCTCGGGCGTGGATCCATCGGGATAGTTCGCCGTCGCCAGCGCGGTCAGCACGTCGTCGCGTGGAGCTTGGCGCCGCTCCTCGATGTAGGCGCAGAACTTGTCGTCGAGCCACTGCAACGGGTTGATGCCGACCGATTCGTGATCGAGAGCCCCGACCCGCGCGCCGGGACGATCAGCACCCAGGACGGTGCGGAATTGCTTGTGGTCTTCTTCCGGAACACCGAGCAGGTCGGCGATCACCAGGGTGGCGAAGGGTTTGGAGTATTCGGCGATGAACTCACACTTACCCTCGCCGAGGAATTCCTCGAGCTGGCGGTCGGCGAGCCGCCACATGAAGTCCTCGTTCTCTTTCAGCCGGCTCGGCGTCAAAAGCCGGCTCAGCAGCGAGCGGGCCCGGGTGTGCTCGGGCGGATCCATCGTGACCATGTGCTCGAACATCGGGAACTGGTCGCGATGGGCGTCGATCAAGGGCGTGAGGTCCTCAAGGCCCGAGCCGTCGACTTCGAACGGCAACGGCGGGAACGGCCCGCCGAGCGCCACGCAGTTCGAGAAGCTGTCGGTGTCCTTGTAGACCGCGTTCGCCTCTTCCCAGCCGGTGACGGCGACGACATTGTGGTGCGGCAGCTTGAACACCGGGTTTTGGCCGCGCAGGTAGTCGAAGTACGGATATGGATCGGGGACCAGAGACGGGTCGGTGAAGAAGTCGATCGATTCGAACGCTGAATCAACGATCGTCATGTGGACCCGCTCCTTCAGGCTTGGGTTGTCTGCGGCGAGACGTGGCACCGACCGCACACGAGATTGTCAAGGTGCTGAGCATCTGCTTAGCATGACGCTCATGTCGGGGTCAAGGTGCAGCGCCGGGCCGCCGCTACGATCGGCGTGTTCAGCGACGATGAGCGAAAGGGCCAAGCCCGAATGACTTCCGCGCGCAGGATCGGGGCGCCGGACGCGAAGAACCGCGGAGTGCTGCTCGACGCGGCCGAGCAGCTGATGCTCGAGGAAGGCTACGCTGCGGTGACGTCCCGGCGGGTCGCAGAGAAGGCGGGGCTGAAGCCGCAACTGGTGCACTATTACTTCCGCACGATGGACGATCTGTTCCTGGCGGCGTTTCGTCGTCGCGGTGAAGAAGGCCTCAAACTGCACGCGCAGGCGTTGGCCTCTCCGCAACCACTGTGGGCGTTGTGGCGGTTCAGTCTCGATCCGGCGGCCACCGCGGTGACGATGGAATATGTCGCGCTGGCCAACCATCGCAAGGCGCTCAAAGCTGAAATCGCTTACTACGCAGAGCGTTTCCGTGAAGAGCAGTGCAAGGCGGTGTCGGCGGTGCTGGAGCGCTACGGAATCGACCTCGCCGAGGTGCCGCCGCTGGTGTGGTCGGTGCTGATCACCAGCGTCTCTCGGGTGCTGGTCATGGAACAAGCGCTGGGAATGTCGGCCGGGCATGCCGAAACCGTGCAGTTCGTGGAGCGTTATCTGCAGCGACTGGAGGGTGATCCCGCGCCCAGCAGTTGAAACGGGTCGTTCTTGCGCACCCCGTGGTAATAGCCCCATCCCACGACCAATGGCAGCAGCACCTTATGGAAGGTCCAGACTCCGAAACGCATCGCGCTCCCGTTGGGCAGGTAGACCTCGAGTCCGTCGGGCAGCACACCGAGCACCGATCCCCATCTGCGTGCCGGCGGGCGGTAGCTGCGCAGCGATCGCCCGGCGAACCAGGCGCGGATATTGTGGGCGAGCAACGCATCGCCCCTGTTGCGGGCCGAGCTGCGAAGCGGGTCGGTGGCCGCGACGTCTCCAACGGCAAATACGCCGGGATACCCCCGAACCCGTAGATCGGGTGTGACGCGCACAAAGCCGCGCTCGTCGAGCAGCTCGCCGGGCAACCAAGCGGTGTTGGGCCGCACCCGCCCCACTGTCCACAACACCGCGTCGGCCGATGCCGGTGGTTGTCCGGTGCTCCATCGCACCGGTTCGTGGGTGATCCGGTCGCCGTCGAAGCCGTCGGGTATGGCGGCCCGGTGACCGGGGTGCAGCCTCACGCCCAGGTCGGCCAGGCGCCGGGCGACTCGGGCCCAGGCGCGCGGGTGGTGGTGCACCAGCCCGCGTTGCCCGGGGAAGTACACGTCGACCCGTTTGGCGGGCCAGGTGGTCGCAAGCGCAGCGGCGCTACTGAACGCCGCGGCACCACCACCGATCACCATCACCGAACCGGCGCCGGCCAGAATATCGTGTGCGGCAAGCAGATCCGCCCCGATAGCACCGTTTGACTGCAGGCCCGGCCGTCGCCAAAAGCCGTTGGTGACGCCCGTTGAGATCACCAGCGCGTCGTAACGCTCGCGCACCGGCGACCCGTCGTCACGGCGCCCGAAAACGGTTCGCGTTTCCAGGTTTACCCCGGTCAGCGAGGCGTGCACGGTGCGCACCCGGTCCAGCCCGCGGAACCGGTCGAACGGGATCCAATTCGTGTGGGCCCACGACTCGGGACGGCTGAGCCGCCATCCCAGTTCCTGGCCGCTCAGCAATCCTGGTTTGGTTGATATTCCGACCACGTCGGCGTGCCGAGCCAGCCGGATTGCCGCGAGCACACCGGTGTCGCCGAGCCCGGCGATGACGATCCGTTTGCGGCCTGCCACGCGCTAGTCCAGTTGCCAGTTCATGTTCTTGGCGAACGCCAGAGCGTCATCGGAGAGAGTGTTCAACGCTTTGCAGCGCTTGGTGTACTCGTGCACCATCGTCAGGAAGTTGAGGGGATTGTAGGCGTCCTCTTCATAGCTCCACAGCCCGTCGCCGGCGTATCGCAACACGGTCAGCGCCGCGGCCTGATGAATGCTGCCGTCGCCGGGATCCTTCATGCGGTTGAGGATCTTCGCGATGACCCAGCCCCGGTCCTCGTCGATCGCGTACCACTCGGTGGGGTAGAACGGCATCTCCGAGCCGGGGAAGGCGCTCATCGTCGACGCGATCCAGCTTCGGATCTGTTCTCTGCCACGCATTTGTCCGTAGGCATGCTCGATGTAGACGGCGTCCTCGGTGAACAGGTCCGCGTAGCGCGACCAATCCCCGCCCTCGCTGATCTCGATGACAGCGCGCCCGTAGTCGCGAAACGCCGTTTCGATCTCATCGCGTGACCATTGGCCCATTTGCTCCTCCAATCACCGGATTCGTTTCGGCGGTTTCGTGATACGGCTGCGGCGTCGTTCCCATTGCGGACCCAGTACCGCCTGCAGCGCTTCGGACACCAGCACTTGAAGCGACCGGTGATCGTCCACCGAGGTGCGCACCCACTGCTGGAACGCGAAATCGGCTGCCGCGAAAGCCAAGTGAAGCAGCAATGCGGGTCTCATGTCACGTTCGGGGTCGGTACCCATGCGGGCGGCGGTGAGCTTGACCAGCCGGCTTTTGTCCTCACGAGTCAAAACGGTGAGCTTCTCCAGAAGGGCCGGGGCGGTGAGAATCGCGGCGCGCCACTGCTCTGATTCGCTGTCTTGGAATGCGCCGGTGCGAGCTTCGATCGCGCGGGCCAGCGCGACATCGGCCGATTCCGCACTGGGCCGCTCTTCCAGCAGCGACGCGATCGCCCCCCAGCCGCGCCGCACCGGGTCCAGCAACAGTTCCTCTTTGGTGGCCGTGTGCCGGAAAAAGGTGCTCGGCGAAATGCCGGCTGCAGCCGCGATCTGCTCGGTGGTCACGTTGTCGAATCCGTGAGCGCTGAACAGCCGGTACGCGGCCAGCCGGATGTCGGCGCGGACCTGTGCGCGCTGGCGCTCGCGCAGTGACAAGGGCTTGTCGGGGCCGGTCATCTGCTGAGGCCGGGCGCCGGGCGTCCGGCGATCATCGGTAGATCGAGATAAGTCTTGATACCCGGCGCGGCCGCGCACGTCTGCGGTATGGCGTGCACGCAGTGATTGGCGGTGGCGACGACACCGGGATTCTTGCGCAATCCCTCGGCGATCGAATCCGGCTGCAGCCCTTTGATGATCACTTCCACGTCGGGGTCGCCGGTGACCTGGAGTTCGAATCGCTCGCCGCGCTCACCGAAGCTCCAGTTCGGTTCCAGATCATCCTCGCCCATCAGCCAGTTAACCGCCGCGGTGATCACCGGCTTGCCGTCGACGAGTGCCTGCCAGCGAAAGCGGCGGGCTGCCACGGTGCCCGGCGCTATCGTGAGGTAACCCGCGTCGATGGTAGCGGTGGCGACCGCAACTTCCTGGGTCGAGGAGAAGGTCGGGTCTCGGAAACCCAGATAGTCGGCAACCATCCAAACCGAGGATTTGAACCCACCTTCCAGCAGGCTGGCCATCGGGCTCTTTTCGGCCTGCTCGGGCGTGGCCCCGAAGCCCATGATGTGGTGCACCACATCGGGCGCGTTGTATGTGCGGATGTCGGAGAATTCCTCGGCCCGCACATGGGTGATCGCCGTGGAGAGCGCCGAGATCATCAGCGGGAACTTCTCGGTGATGCCCCCGGGATGAATGCCCGAGCCGTGTAAGGTCACGCGGGCGTCCAGGCACGTCCGCTCGATGTCTTTCACCCGCGGATCGCTGCGGTCGGGATATACCCAGCCGACCGGCGTGACAACGTTTTTCCCCGACCGCAGAATGGCTTTCACCTCGTCGTCATTGGGAATCAGCGGCGAGTACACCACGCAGTCGGCATCGATGGCGAGCACGTCGTCTTTGTTCGAGCTGGCCGTGACGCCCAGCGGCCCGCGGCCCAGGATGTCACCGACATCGCGGCCGTGCTTGTCCGCGCTGTGCACCCAGCAGCCGGCCAGTTCGAGTTCGGGGTGATTGAGGACGGCCGCAATGGCCGCCTTCCCGACACCGCCCGTCGCCCACTGAATTACCTTCAGCGTCTTGGTGTTTGGTTGCCCCATCGTCGGAGCGTATGCCGTAGTGAGAGTGACTGTCAAGTTTTGCCGCGGGCGGCCGGCTCACCAATGCCGCAACGAGCAAAGCACGCCCTTGGGGCCGTCCTTCGACACCACGACGACACCGTCAACCAGCAAGTCGCAGTGGAACTCCGGCGTGCCCGGCTCCGTGCCGGTGCTCGCGGTCACCAGCGCCCACTGGTCGGGCTTGGCCAGGTCGAGCTCATAGCTCCACGGGTGGCCGGGAGCGATATCCACTTTGACGTTGGGGACGAACTGGTATGGGTTGTGACTGTAGTCGGAGAAGATCGCCGGCTCCTGGTCGAGATAATAGATGTCGGCGTAAATCGGATTCGCCACGGAAACAACATATTTGACGTGATGCATGACTGTGTTTTCGTCGGCGAGTGACGGCGGCGCAACTCCAAGGCCTATCGCTGCGAGCACCATGAGAGTCCTGGCGATGACTGTCATCTCACACCTCCCAACCGGGAATCGTTGCCGCGTTTCATGACTCGGTCCGCGGCTGTCCAGTGAGCGTCGCTCACCCACAGCCGTGCGAACGCTTTCACCGCTTCGTCAGCGGAAACCCCGCCCAGGACGCGTTTGATCTCCCCGGCCGGTCGACTGGCCAGCTGGCGCGCGATTTCGCGCCAGTCGGCATCGAAGCTCGAGCGGGGAAACACCCGATCCACCAGCCCGACGCGTTCGGCCTCGCCGGCATCGAGTACCGTGCCGGTTCCGGCCAGCAACAGTGCCCGGCTCTGTCCGACCAGCGCGGCCAGCCGCTCCGCACCGCCCCAGGCAGGCATGATCTCCAACGCGACCTGGTTGAAGCCGATCTTGATGTCGTGGGCAGCCAATCGGATGTCGGCGGCGACGGCGACTTCGGCGCCACCCCCCAATGCGTGACCGTTGAGCGCGGCGATCACCGGCGCCGGAAAGCCGGCGAGCCGGTCGCAGATCGATCGCATCCGCCACGCCATCGCGGCCGCTTCGTCCTCGGTCCGGATCGAGCTGAGTTCTTTGAGGTCTCCGCCCGAGACGAACGCCCGATCTCCCGCCCCGGTGATAGCCAGCGCGCGTGCGCCCTCGGCCTCGTCGATCGCCTTGTCCAACTGGTCCATGGTGTCCAGCGCGATCGCGTTGCGGGCATGCGGACGGTCGATTCGGAGCACAGCGAGGCCCTGGTCGAACTCCAAGTCCACCATTGGCCGCTCTCCGTCGCGATATTGGCATTCTCCAGGCCGGAGAATAACATCGCCGTTGCCTCGTCAGGACCTACTCATCTTGCCGGTCGGAGCCCACTGATGCGCACCATTCCCGAAGAACTCGTCGCGCGGTACGAGCAGGCGGGCTGGTGGGGCCGCGAGACCATCGGGCTGGTGCTGGCCCGCTGCCTGCGGGCCGCCCCCGAGGCGGGGTTTCGGGTCTACTCGACCGTGCGGCCCTTCTCGGGCAGCTTTCGCGACGTCGAGCAACTCGCCCGTCGACTGGCGGGCGGGCTGCGTGCGCGCGGCGTCGGCGCCGGCGACCTGGTCGCGTTTCAGCTGCCGAACTGGATGGAAGCCGCGGCGACGTTTTGGGCCGCGGCCTTCCTGGGCGCGGCGGTGGTACCGATCGTGCACTTCTACGGCCGCAAAGAACTGGCGCACATTCTGGCCACCGCCAAACCTCGCGTGTTCATCACGACCGAGCAGTTCGGCCGGATGGCCCATCAGCCAGACCTGTGCGCCGATGTACCGATCGTCGGCCTGGTTGGGCGTGACTTCGACGAGCTGCTCGCCGACGAGCCGATGACCGAGACCGTCGCTGCCGACCCGGCCGGGCCGGGCCTGATCGCCTTCACCTCCGGTACGACCAGTGATCCCAAGGGTGTGGTGCACAGCCATCGCAGCCTGGTCTGCGAATCGCATCAACTCGCCGGCCAGATCGGCTCGATCGGAGCCAACCAGCTGACCGCCGCGCCGGTCGGGCACTTCATCGGCATGCTGGGCGCCCTGCTGATTCCGGTCTTCAACGGCAGGCCGGTGAACCTGATCGACAGCTGGGACCCGGGCGAAGTGCTGACCTTGATGCAGCGCGACGGCCTCACCCTGGGCGGCGGACCGCCCTACTTCGTCACCAGCCTGCTCGACCATCCCGATTGCACGCCGGCGCACCGGGCCCACATCAAGTGCCTCGGGCTGGGCGGCGCGAGTGTGCCGGCCGCGGTCACCCGGCGGCTTTCGGATCTGGGCATCACCGTTTTTCGCTCCTACGGCAGCACCGAACATCCGTCGATCACCGGTTCGCGGCTGGATGCACCCGAGGAAAAGCGGCTGCTCACCGACGGCGAGCCGATGCCCGGCGTCGAGATCCGGTTGGCGCCCGACGGCGAAATCCTTTCCCGCGGCCCGGATCTGTGCCTGGGCTACACCGACGACGCGCTGACCGCGGCGGTTTTCGACGATGACGGTTGGTACCACACCGGCGACATCGGAGTGCTCGACGCCGACGGGTATCTCACCATCACCGACCGCAAGGCCGACGTCATCATCCGTGGTGGCGAGAACATCAGCGCGCTCGAGGTCGAGGAAGTGCTGTTGGGTATGCCGGGGATCGCCGAAGCCGTGGTGGTCGCCGTCCCGGACGCCGGACTCGGCGAGCGGGTGGCCGCCGTACTGCGCGTTCGCCCGGGCCAGGCGATGCCCACGCTCGGACAGGTGCGCGAGCATTTCACGCAACGCGGCGTCGCCCGGCAGAAGTGGCCGGAGGTCCTGCGGGAAGTCAGCGACTACCCGCGCACGCCCAGTGGCAAGGTCCAAAAGCGGCTGGTCCGGGAGGACATCCGAAGAAACACTGCGGTAGCCTGTCGACGAGAATAATATTCTCGCGAACTGCGAAGGAGGATCTCATGGGGCAGTTGTCGCATCGGGTCGACGTCCCTTTCCCGCTCTTTGATGCCGATAATCACCTCTACGAACCGCCGGAGGCGCTGACCAAGTTCCTTCCCAAGGAGTACAAGGACTACGTCCAGTACGTGCAGGTCAACGGCCGCACCAAGATCGCGATCCGCGGCCAGATCAGCAACTACATACCCAATCCGACCTTCGAGGTCGTGGCTCGGCCGGGCGCCTGGGAGGAGTACTTCAAGTTCGGCAACCCGGACGGTAAGAGCAAGCGCGAGCTGTTCGGTGAGCCGATGCGCGCCATCCCGGCGTTCTTCGAGCCCGGCCCGCGCCTGGAGAAGATGAACGAGCTGGGCCTGGACCGCACCCTGATGTTCCCCACCCTGGCCAGCCTGCTCGAGGAGCGACTGCGCGACGACCCGGTCGCCATCCACGTCCTGGTCCATGCGCTGAACCAGTGGCTCGACGAAGTCTGGGGCTTCAACTACAAAAACCGCATCTTCACCACCCCGGTCATCACCTTGCCGATCGTCGAGAAGGCGATCGAGGAACTCGAATGGGTGGTCAAGCGCGGTGCCCGCGTCATCTTGGTCCGCCCGGCGCCCGTCCCCGGCTTCCGCGGCCCCCGCTCGTTCGCGCTGCCCGAGTTCGACCCGTTCTGGGAACGCGTCGTCGAGTACGACGTGCTGGTCGGCATGCACTCGTCCGACAGCGGCTATTCCCGGTACACCTCCGAATGGGACGGTGCCGACCAGGAAATGCTGCCCTTCCAAACCAATGCGATGGCCATCCTCAACGAGTGGCGGCCGATCCAGGACGCGGTGGGATCGTGGGTCATCCACGGCGCGCTGTATCGCCACCCGAAGCTGAAGGTCGCGATCGTCGAGGCCGGTTCGAAATGGATGGTCCCGCTGCTGGACGGTTTGGCCGAGGTCTTCCGCAAGGCCCCCGAAGCGTTCCCGAGCGACCCCGTCGAGATGGTCAAGAACCGCATCCACGTGAGCCCATTCTTCGAGGACGGCATCGACGACCTGATCAGCCTCGTCGGCGTGGACCATGTGCTGTACGGCTCGGACTGGCCACATCCGGAAGGGCTCGCGGAGCCGACCTACTACATCAACGCGTTGTCGCATCTGGCGGTAGAGGACCAGGCAAAGATCATGGGCGGCAACCTCGGTCGGCTCGTCACGGTGTGACATCTAGCGCATCCGAGCGGTGGCAGACCATCCCCGAGATGGTCTTGAGCGCGGCGGACCGATTCGGCGACGCCGAAGCGATCGTCGACGGTCCGCTGCGGCTCACCTATTCCGAAGTAGTCGATCGAATCCGCTGTGCCGCAGGCGCTTTCGCTGATCTCGGGGTGGGTAAAGGCGATCGGATCGCCATCTGGGCGCCGAACTGCGCCGAATGGATCATCGCGGCGTTCGGGCTGCTCACGGCGGGCGGCGTGCTGGTTCCGGTCAACACCCGATTCAAGACCCAAGAAGCGCACGACATCATCGTGCGCAGCCAGGCCAAGGCCGTTATGGTGCTGAAGGGATTTCTGGACCGGGACTACCCCGGCCCTGCAGGGATACCGGTCATCGACCTCGAATCCGACTTCCTTTCCGGCGGTTCGCCGTTCGAGCGGCCGGTGAGCGGAACAGACATCGCCGACGTCATCTTCACCTCGGGCACAACCGGGCGCCCGAAGGGCGCGATGATGAATCACCAACAGACGCTGCGGATGTACGAAGAGTGGGCCACCCTCGCCGACCTGCGCGAGGGCGACCGGTATTTGATGATCAACCCGTACTTCCACACATTCGGTTTGAAGGCGGGCCTCATCGCGTCGTTTCTGCGTGGCGCGACGATGCTGCCGGTGGCGGTGTTCGACCTCGACGCGGTGGTTGACCTCATTGCCCGCGAACGGATCACGATGCTGCCCGGCCCGCCCACGCTGTACCACTCATTGCTGACGGTGCGCGACAAGGACAAGCTGTCGACGCTGCGGGCCGGGGTGACCGGCGCCGCCGACATTCCGGTGGAACTGGTCCGACGCATCCACGGCGAACTGCCCTTTCAGACGCTGATGACCGGGTACGGGCTCACCGAGGCCGGCAACGTCACCTTGTCCCGTCCCGGGGACTCCTTCGAAGATGTGGCCACCACCGCGGGCCTGCCCTGCGAGGGAGTCGAGGTGCGGATCGCCGACGACGGCGAGGTGCTGGTCCGCGGCTACGGCGTCATGCAAGGCTACTTGGGCGAGCCGGCCGCCACCGCAGAGGCGATCGACGCCGACGGGTGGTTGCACACCGGCGATCTGGGAAACTTCGACCAGGCTGGGCGCCTTCGCGTGGTCGGCCGCAAGAAAGACATGTTCATCGTCGGCGGGTTCAACGCCTATCCGGCTGAAATCGAGGGATTTCTGCTGGAGCACCCGGCAGTCGCGCAGGCCGCCGTCATCGGCGTGCCCGATGAGCGACTCGGCCAGGTGGGTAAGGCGTTTGTGGTAGCCAAAACTCCGGTGTCCGGGGATGATCTCATCCAGTGGTGCCGGCAACGGATGGCCGGGTTTAAGGCGCCGCGATTCGTCGAGTTTCTCGACGAGTTGCCGCTGAACGCCACCGGCAAGGTGATGAAGGACCAACTTCGGTGAGCGTCGCAGAACCCCTGCAGTCGATGGTGATCGCATCGGACTACCGGGTCCCTGATCCGGACCGGGTCTGGCCGCTGCTGCAGCGTCGCAAATCAGCACTGGCAGACATCGGGGCGCACCACGTCCTGGTCTACAAGTCGACGCAGGACCACGGACGGGTGTTGGTGATGATCGGGGTGCGCAGCCGCGAACCGATCGTCGAGCTGCTGCGTTCGCGCGTTTTCTTCGACTGGTTCGACGCGGTGGGCGTCGAAGACATCCCGGCCGTCTTCGCGGGGGAGATCGTCGATCGCTTCGCAGCGCATGCATCGTCCGGCCCGAGGGCGCCGGGCGTGGTCGTTGCCGCCATCGCGTCGGTCGACGACGTGACGATGTTGAGCGCCCAGGTTCGTTCGGCGCTCGGCGGGTTCACCGCCGCCGGCATCCGAAAAACGTGGCTTTTCCAGGCTTTCGACGACGGGCAGGAAGTGATGATCCTGCAGCAGTTCGACGACGAAGACCAGGCGCAGCGCTGGATCGTGAACCCACACCCGGCCGCCCAGTGGATGACGCAGCGCGGATTTGGTGCCTATCCACCGATTTTTCTGGGCCGATTCGCCGACATGATGCGCATCGAGGACTGAGGGCTAACGACGCGGTTTGCCGTCGGGTGACGTGGGCTTGACCAATTCGGTGAGCAGGTCCGGAATGTCGGACCGCGGCACGACGGCTTCGACGATCACCATTCGGTCCGGATGCTCGGCGGCGGCAACGAAAGCATCGTCGAGTTCCCCGTAGGTTTCCGCGCGGTAGGTCAGGTGGCCGGTGACACCGAGCGCGCCGGGGATTTGCGACCAATTCCAGCGCACAATGTCGTTGTAGGGAGCCGCCTCTCCGTGGATTGCGCGCTCGACGGTGTAACCATCGTTGTTGACAACCACGATGACCGGTGAAAGCCCTTCGCGGGCAATGACACCCAACTCCTGGATGGTCAGTTGGGCCGCACCATCGCCGATCAACAGGACCGGTCTGCGGTCGGGATGAGCCAGACCTGCACCCAGCGTGGCGGGTAGGGTGTAGCCGATCGACCCCCACAGTGGCTGGCCGATGAAGGTCACACCGCGCGGAAGTCGATGGCGCGCCATACCGTAGAACGACGTGCCTTGATCGGCCAGCACCACGTTACCCGGTGTGAGCGCCTGACAAAGCCTGTCCCATAACGCTTTCTGGCTCAGCGGTGCTTCGCGGGCGGGTTCCGCGGTGGGCGTGTCGCCGCATGCCGACGCGACCGGCGGCGACGTCACCTTCCGGCGGGTGAGAATGGACGTCAGCGCTTCCAGCGCTGCCTCCATCTCCAACGGCGCGAATACCTGATCGGCAACGGTGCTTTGCTGTGCGCCGATGTCGATGGTGGTGGCCGGGTTGATGCGCTGGCTGAAGAAACCGCTGACCATGTCGGTGAACACCACTCCGGCGGTGACCAGCACCGGTGCTTCTTCGATCGCGCGACGAACCGACTCGTCACTGGCCGCGCCGGCGTAGATCCCCAGGAAGCTGGGTGAACTCTCGTCGACGAGGCTCTTGCCCCACATCAGCGTGGCGTGCGGCACCACGTCGGCAGCCAGCAGCGCCTCGAGCTTGTCCACTGCCTGCAGACGATGAACCAAAAGATCGGCAAGCACCGTCAGCTGATGATCGCCGATGAGTTCCGTTGCCGCCTCGGTGAATGCCGCCAGCGCGCGCGGGCTGGTGCCACCGGTGTAGCGCGGCAGCGGTGCGGCGGGCGGCTCGACTTCGAAGCGCGCGACATCAGTCGGCAGCAATAGGTAGCCGGGCCGTTTCTGTTCCCGCACTTCGCTGAGCACCCGATCAATTTCCCGGGTGGCCGTTGCCGGCATGAGATTTGCCTGAGCACAAGTGATTTCCCTACTCATCCGGAAAAAATGCTCGAAATCCCCGTCACCGAGCGAATGATGCAAGGCCCGACGAGTGCCCTGCGCGTCTTTCGATGGGCCGCCGACGATATGGACCACCGGTACATGTTCGGCGTAACTGCCGGCGATCGCATTGGCCAGCGAGAGCTCTCCGACGCCGAATGTTGTGACTACGGCCGACATTCCGCGCAGTCGGCCGTAGCCGTCAGCGGCGTATCCGGCGTTGAGTTCGTTCGCGTTCCCGACCCAGCGGATGTTCCGATGGGCGACGATGTGATCGAGGAATTCCAGGTTGTAGTCGCCCGGAACACCGAAGACATGCGTCACGCCCAGCTCGGCCAGCCGGTCGAGCAGATAGTCACCGACGGTATAAGCAGCACTCACCCGTCCGACGGTACGCCGGGCGGGTGAAAACGCCTCCGGCGTGGCGGGGCATCGCTATCGTGCGGTGCCATGGCAATCAAGGAATCGCGCGAAATAGTCATCGAGGCAACCCCGGAGGAGATCTTGGACGTCATCGCCGATCTCGAGTCGCTGACCGAGTGGTCCTCGGCGCACCAGAGCTCCGAGGTTGTGGAGCGCGGTGACGATGGTCGACCAGCGGTGGCGAAGATGAAAGTCAAAGCCGCCGGGATCACCGACGAGCAGGTGGTGGCCTACACGTGGGGCGAGAACACCGTCAGCTGGACGTTGGTCAGCGCCGGCCAGCAGCGTGCCCAAGACGCCACGTACACGTTGACGCCCGAGGGCGAGGCGACCCGGGTCAAGTTCGACATCAGCATCGATCCCGTCGTGCCGCTGCCGGGCTTTCTGCTCAAGCGCACCGTCAAAGGGGTGATGGACACCTCGACCGAAGGACTGCGCAAGCGGGTGCTGGACGTGAAGAAGGGCCGTAAGTGACGGGACCACTGGCCGGTGTGCGGGTGATCGAACTCGGCGGTATCGGGCCGGGACCGCACGCGGGCATGGTGCTCGCCGATCTGGGTGCCGATGTGGTACGGGTGCGCCGCCCCGGCGGCCTCGCGATGCCGGCCGAGGATCGCGACCTGCTGCACCGGGGCAAGCGGATCGTGGACCTCGATGTCAAGACGCAGCCGCAGCAGCTGCTGGCGTTGGCCGCCAAGGCCGATGTGCTGCTGGACTGCTTTCGGCCCGGAACCTGCGAGCGACTCGGCATCGGCCCGGACGATTGCGCGGCGGTCAACCCGCGGCTCATCTTCGCCCGGATCACCGGATGGGGTCAGGATGGACCGCGCGCCAGCACGGCCGGCCATGACATCAACTACTTGTCGCAGACCGGGGCGCTCTATTCGCTGGGCTACCGCGACCGCCCGCCGATGCCGCCGCTGAACCTGGTCGCCGACTTCGGCGGCGGGTCGATGCTGGTGCTGTTGGGCATCGTCGCCGCGCTCTACGAACGGGAGCGCTCCGGCAAGGGCCAGGTCGTCGACGCCGCGATGGTCGACGGCGTCAGCGTGCTGGCGCAGATGATGTGGACGATGAAGTCGACCGGCGCGCTGCGCGACGAACGCGAGTCCTTTCTGCTCGACGGCGGTGCGCCGTTCTACCGCTGCTACGAGACCGCCGACGGCAAATACGTTGCGGTCGGCGCGATCGAGCCACAGTTTTTCGCCGAATTGTGCAGCGGCCTGGGGTTCTCGGCTGACGACGTGCCGGGTCAGCTTGATTTCGAGTCGTACCCGCGGATGCGTGAGCTTTTCGCGCGGCGCTTCGCCAGCAAGACCCGCGACGAGTGGGCGGAGATTTTCGCAGGCACCGATGCTTGTGTGACACCGGTGCTCAGCTGGAGCGAAGCGGCCAACGACGCGCATCTGACGGCGCGCGCCACCGTGATCACCGTCGCGGGTGTCGAGCAGGCCGCCCCGGCGCCGCGGTTTTCGCGCACCCCGGCCGGACCGGTTGGCGCCCCGCCGACGAGCACGACATCGGTGCACGAAATCGATTGGTAATCTCGGCTGCGATCGCGTTCCGGTTATACGCTTGGTAGCAATGGCCGTACGCGCTTCGCGAGAGATTGTCATCGACGCGTCGCCGGAAAAGATTCTCGACGCGTTAGCCGACATCCGCTCTGTGCCGTCCCGGTCCTCGGTGCACAAGCACGCCGAAGTCATCGACACCTATCCCGACGGGCGTCCGCACCATGTGAGAGTGACGGTCAAGGTGGTCGGGATCGTCGACAAGGAAGTGCTCGAATACCACTGGGGACCCAACTGGCTGGTGTGGGACGCCGACAGGACGGTTCAGCAACATGCCCAGCATGCCGAGTACACGCTTACCCGTGAAGGTGACGACAAGACCCGGGTGCGCTTCGACATCACCCTGGAACCGTGGGCGCCGCTGCCGGAGTTCTTGATCAGCCGGGCACGCAGGAAGATCTTGCATGCGGCAACCGTCGGGCTGCGAAACCGGGTGATGGGTGTGGTTGGTCCCGATCGGCCCGGCGCCTAATCGGTGGCTCTCGCGGCGCCTCGAGGATTCGTCATCGATGCCCCGCGGGGGCGTCACGCAACACCGCCAACCGCCTAATGGCCTCGTCGAGGGTGTCGTCGCGCTTGGCAAAAGTGAACCGCACCAGGTGATTCCACAGTTCACCGGCAGCCGGATCGCAAAAGGCCGACATCGGGATAGCGGCTACCCCCACGCGCTCGGGCAGCGCCGCGCAGAATGCGGTGCTGTCGTCATAGCCCAGCGGACGCGGATCGGCGCACAGAAAGTAGGTGCCCGCACTGTCGTGCACCTCGAAGCCGATGTCGGTCAATCCGGCGGCGAGCCGGTCGCGACGGTGCTGCAGCGAGGTGCGCAGCGCGGCCACCCAGGCCTCCTCGGTGTCCAATGCCCGCGCCACCGCCGGCTGCAGCGGCGCACCGCCGACATAACTCAAGTACTGCTTGGCCGCCCGCAACCCGGCGATGAGATCGCTTGGGCCACAAGCCCATCCGATCTTCCATCCGGTGCAGTTGAACATCTTCGCCGCACTGGAGATGGTGATCGTGCGTTCGGCCATGCCGTCGAAGGCTGCCAGCGGGAGGTGCCGGTGCTGGTCGAAGACCAGGTGCTCGTAGACCTCGTCGGTGATGGCCAGCAGGTCTGCCGTCACGGCGATCTCGGCGACGGCCTCGAGTTCGTCCTCGCGCAGCACCATGCCGGTCGGATTGTGCGGCGAGTTGACGATCAGCGCCTTGGTGTTCGGCGTCACCGCCCGGCGCAGAGCGTCGGCGTCGAGGGCGAAGCCGCGGCCGTCGGGCACCAGCGGCACCACGACACGCTGGGCGCCGGCCATCGCCACCACCGGCGAGTAGGAGTCGTAGAACGGCTGGATCAGGATCACTTCCGAGCCCGGTTCGACCAGGCCGAGCACCGCCGCCGCGATCGCCTCGGTGGCCCCGACCGTCACCAGCACCTCGGTGTCCGGGTCGTAGTCGATGCCGTAATGGCGCTTGCGATGCGCGGCGATGGCATGCCGCAGCGGTGCGATGCCGATGCCCGGCGGGTATTGGTTCATGCCCTCGCCGATCGCGTCCTGCGCGGCCTGCAGCATTGTCGGCGGCCCGTCCTCGTCGGGAAAGCCCTGCCCGAGGTTCACCGCACCGATCCGTGCGGCCAGCGCCGACATCTCGGCGAAGACCGTGGTGGCGTAGGGGCGCAGCCGCGACACCGTCATGTTGATCGAGCCTAAAGCGCCCAGCGCGGGTGCAGCCTCCCAACCAACAGGTTGATCGGCCTGCTGTTAGGGTGGCGGCATACCTATCCGATCGATAGAGGAATCTGCCATGTCCGAAGAAGCCTTCGTTTACGAGGCCATCCGCACGCCGCGGGGCAAGCAGCGCAACGGGTCGCTGCACGAGGTCAAGCCGCTCAACCTGGTCGTCGGCCTGATCGACGAACTGCGCAACCGCTTCCCCGACCTCGATGAGCACCTGATCAGCGACGTCATCTTGGGCGTGGTGTCGCCGGTCGGCGACCAGGGCGGCGACATCGCCCGGGCCGCGGTGCTGGCCGCGGGCCTGCCCGACACCACCGGCGGTGTACAGCTCAACCGGTTCTGCGCGTCCGGCCTGGAGGCGGTCAACACCGCCGCGCAGAAGGTGCGCTCGGGGTGGGACGACCTGGTGCTGGCCGGCGGCGTGGAGTCGATGAGCCGGGTGCCGATGGGCTCCGACGGCGGCGCGATGGCGCTGGACCCGGTTACCAACTACGACCTCGGCTTCGTGCCGCAGGGCATCGGCGCCGACCTCATCGCCACCATCGAGGGCTTCTCGCGTGAGGACGTCGACGCCTACGCGCTGCGCAGCCAGCAGAGAGCCGCGGCGGCGTGGTCGGGCGGCTACTTCGCCAAGTCGGTGGTGCCGGTCCGCGACCAAAACGGCCTGCTGATCCTCGACCACGACGAGCACATGCGGCCCGACACCACGATGGAGGGCCTGGCCCAGCTCAAGCCCGCCTTCGAAGGTATCGCCGCGCTGGGCGGATTCGACGACGTGGCGCTGCAGAAGTACCACTGGGTGGAGAAGATCAACCACGTGCACACCGGCGGCAACAGCTCCGGGATCGTCGACGGGGCCGCGCTGGTGCTGGTGGGCAGTGAGAAGGCCGGCGAATCGCAGGGTTTGACGCCGCGCGCCCGCATCGTGGCGACCGCCACCAGCGGCGCCGAGCCGACGATCATGCTGACCGGCCCAACCCCGGCCACCCGCAAGGTGCTCGACCGGGCGGGACTGACCGTCGACGACATCGACCTGTTCGAGCTCAACGAGGCGTTCGCGTCGGTGGTGCTGAAGTTCCAGAAGGACTTGAACATTCCCGACGAGAAGCTCAACGTCAACGGCGGCGCGATCGCGATGGGTCACCCGCTGGGTGCCACCGGCGCAATGATCCTCGGCACCATGGTCGACGAGCTGGAGCGCCGTAATGCGCGGCGCGCGTTGGTCACCCTGTGCATCGGCGGCGGCATGGGTGTCGCCACCATCATCGAGCGAGTCTGAGGGAAGCATGGCAGAGAACACCATCAAGTGGGACAAAGACGCCGACGGCATCGTCACGCTGACGCTGGACGACCCGTCCGGGTCGGCCAACGTAATGAACGAGGCGTACATCGAGTCGATGGGAAAGGCCGTCGAACGCCTTGTCGCCGAGAAGGATTCGATCACCGGAGTGGTGATCACCAGCGCCAAGAAGACCTTCTTCGCCGGCGGTGACCTCAACAGCATGATCAAGCTGGGGCCGGAAGACGCCGGGCAGGCTTTCGACACGGTCGAGCGGATCAAAAAGCATCTGCGCACCCTGGAGACGTTCGGCAAGCCGGTGGTCGCCGCGATCAACGGGGCGGCGCTCGGCGGCGGCCTGGAGATCGCGCTGGCCTGTCACCACCGGATCGCCGCCGACGTGAAGGGCAGCCAGATCGGCGTGCCGGAGGTGACGCTGGGCCTGCTGCCCGGAGGCGGCGGGGTCACCCGCACCGTGCGGATGCTCGGCATCCAAAACGCGTTCGTCACAGTGCTTTCGCAGGGCACCCGGTTCAAGCCGGCCAAGGCCAAACAGATCGGCCTGATCGACGAGGTGCTGCCCACGGTCGAGGAGTTGGTGCCCGCGGCGAAGGCGTGGATCAAGGCCAACCCCGACAAGCACGTGCAGCCGTGGGACCAAAAGGGCTACAAGATGCCCGGCGGCACTCCGTCGTCGCCGAGCTTGGCGGCCATCCTGCCGTCGTTCCCGTCGAACCTGCGCAAGCAGCTCAAGGGCGCACCGATGCCCGCGCCGCGGGCCATCCTGGCCGCCGCGGTGGAGGGTGCGCAGGTCGACTTCGACACCGCCAGCCGCATCGAAAGCCGCTACTTCGCGCAACTGGTCACCGGTCAGGTCGCCAAGAACATGATCCAGGCGTTCTTCTTCGACTTGCAGCACATCAACTCCGGTGGTTCACGGCCCGACGGCATCGAGCAGACACCGATCAAGAAGATCGGTGTGCTTGGTGCCGGCATGATGGGCGCCGGCATCGCCTACGTGTCGGCCAAAGCCGGCTTCGACGTCGTGCTCAAAGACGTCAGCCTGGAAGCCGCCCAGAAGGGCAAAAGCTACTCCGAGAAGCTGGAAGCCAAGGCGCTGGAGAAGGGCCGCACCACCGAGCAGAAATCCAAGGCGTTGCTGGACCGCATCACCCCGACCGGTGAGGCCGCCGACCGCAAGGGCGTCGACTTCGTCATCGAGGCCGTCTTCGAGAACCAGGATCTCAAACACAAGGTCTTCGCCGAAATCGAAGACATCGTCGAGCCCAACGCGATCCTGGGATCCAACACCTCGACGCTGCCGATCACCGGTCTGGCGACCGGTGTCAAGCGCCAGGAGGATTTCATCGGGATCCACTTCTTCTCACCGGTCGACAAGATGCCGCTGGTCGAGATCATCAAGGGCGAGAAGACATCTGACGAGGCGCTGGCTCGGGTGTTCGACTACACCCAGGCCATCGGCAAGACCCCGATCGTGGTCAACGACAGCCGCGGCTTCTACACCAGCCGGGTGATCGGCACGTTCATCAACGAGGCGATCGCGATGCTCGGTGAAGGCGTGGAGCCGGCCAGCATCGAGCAGGCCGGCTCGCAGGCCGGTTACCCCGCACCGCCGCTGCAGCTCTCCGACGAGCTCAACCTGGAGCTGATGCACAAGATCGCGGTCGCCACCCGCAAGGGTGTCGAAGACGCCGGCGGCACCTACCAGCCGCACCCGGCCGAAGCCGTCGTCGAGAAGATGCTCGAGCTCGGTCGGCCCGGCCGGCTGAAGGGCGCCGGGTTCTACGAGTACGCCGACGGCAAGCGTGTTGGTCTGTGGCCGGGCCTGCGAGAGACGTTCAAGTCGGGCTCGTCGCAGCTGCCGCTGCAGGACATGATCGACCGGATGTTGTTCGCCGAGTCGCTGGAGACGCAGAAATGTCTCGACGAGGGTGTGATTACGTCGACGGCCGACGCCAACATCGGATCGATCATGGGCATCGGGTTCCCACCGTGGACCGGCGGCACCGCGCAGTTCATCGTCGGCTACCAGGGTGCACACGGCACGGGTAAGCAGGCTTTCATCGCCCGCGCCCGTGAACTGGCCGCCAAGTACGGCGACCGGTTCCTGCCGCCGGATTCGCTCACCTCGTAGCGCTGGGTACTACCGGCGTCGCTGTAAAACGTAGCTGCGGGCCACGAACCGTGCGGCGAACTTGTTCTGCGCTGTCCACCGCGGTTCGTCCGTGGCCGACAGCAGCGTCCAGTCTGCGCTGAATCGGCGCTCGATCTCCGCTTGTTCAACGCCGGCTGGTCCCAAACGGCCAGCGGGTTTGAACGCGACCATGAACAGCCGTGCTTCCGGGGCGGCGACCGCGCTGACCTCCTGCACGTACAGATCGCGATCGTGATCGCTCATGCCATGGAAGCAGCCGTTGTCCACGATCAGCCCGAAACCCGGGGTGATCCCGTACTGGCGCAAATGCGTGACGTCCGCCTGGACGAAATCGACCGTTACGCCGGCGGAGTCGGCCTTCGCGCGGGCCTTCTCGAGCGCCTTCGGCACGAAATCCACTCCGGTGACCTGCCATCCGTGTTGAGCCAGGTAGATCGACGCGTCTCCGGTGCCGCACCCGAGATCAAGGGCCGAGCCAGGTGGCAGCGGGTCGCTTCCCTCGACGAGCTCACGCAGCACCGGCGACTGCGGGTGGCCGTCCCACGGTGTGAATCCCAGCCGGTAGAAGACCCGAAACAACCGATGTCGAGAAGCCATGACCTCACGTTAGACGCGGTTGTGAACCGCGGCGAGCCGACGCCACTGCTGGCGGGGAAATGTCTTCGGATCGGCGAGCAGCACCTGCACGCACACATGATCGGCGCCGGCCGCATGGTGTTCGTTGACTCTGCGCATGACGGTCTGTTCGTCTCCCCACGCGATGATCGCGTCGAAAAGACGGTTGCTGACTTGTGTCAGATCGTCGGGGGAGAATCCGATGCGCAGCAGGTTATTGGCGTAATTGGGCAGGGCCAAATATGAGCGCAGCCAATCGGTTCCTATGGCGCGGGCCTCGTCGGCGCTCTCGCACAGGATCACCGTCTGCTCCGGCAGCAGCAACGGGCCTTCGCCTAACGCCTCGCGGGCAGTGGCGGTGTGGTCAGGAGTGGTCAGGTAGGGGTGAGCTCCCCGGGTGCGACTGGCCGCCAAGGCCAGCATCTTGGGCCCCAGCGCGGCCAGCACTCGATTCTCGGCGGGCACCGGTTGTTCTGCGGCATCGAGGCCGTCGAGAAACGATGCCGTCGTTGCCAGCGGTTTTCGGTATCGGCCCGGTTCGGCGGCGTCGATCAACGGTGCGTGACTGACCCCGATTCCGAGCAGGAAGCGCTCGCCATGAGCGGCGGTCAGCGCCGCATAGGAGGCCGCGACCTCGGCTGCCGAGTGCATCCACAGATTCAGGATCCCGGTCGCGATCGTGGTCCGCTTGGTTGCCGCCAGCAGCCGGTCCACCCGATCCAGCACCGGCTTCCCCCCGACATCGGGGATCCACAATGCGGTAAAACCGAGTTCTTCCAATTCGGCTGCGGCTTCGGCAGATTCGGCCGAGTCACCGTAGCGAAGCTGACTACTCCAGATTCCGACCCCGGAAAGATCCATGCGTCAATGCTGCCAAACGCCGGCGTCGTAATCGGGCACGGGTATCGAGTCGTGCATGCGCACGCCGTTGGTGTTGAGCTTGGCGAGAGCGCGAGTGAGTGGTGCGGGCAGCACGGAGATCAGTTGCGCACCGCGAGTCACCGCCCACAGCGCGGCCCGGGACCCGGGTACGACGGTCTTTGCGGCGCGCCGCGCAAAGGCGCGGCTGCGTCGCACCGGTTCGCGCATCTGATGTTCGTAGGCGGCAAACGCTTCTACGTGATCGCCGTCGGCGCGGGCCAGTTCTGAAGCCAAGATGTAAGCGCCGATCACCGCGAGGCTGGTGCTGCCGCCGACCGCGGGGCCTGGGCAGTAGCCGGCATCGCCGACAAGTGTCACCCGCCCACGTGACCACCTGTCAAGCAGCAGCTGGGTGATCGAGTCGAAGTAGAACGCCGGGGTGGTGTCGAGTTGCTCGAGCCAGCCGTGCACCCGTGGGTTCATTTTCGCGAATGCATCCCGCAGTAAGTCCTTCTGGCACGGCACATCCCGGTGGTGATATTCCAGTTGCGGGCTGTGGAACAAAAACACCGCGCGCGCGTCGTCCAGGTGTCGTGCACTGTAGATCGCGGCGATGCGGCCGATCTCGCCGTATCCGGCCATCTCACCTTCGGGCGCCGCCGTTTTCGGCATGGACATCACCGCAAGATGGCCCCCGAGGTAGCTGGTGACACCGGCGTCGTCACCGAAGACCAGTTGCCGAACATTGGAGTGCAGCCCGTCGGCGCCGACCACGACATCGAACGTCCGGGGTGCGGCGTGTTCGAAGGTCACGTCCCCGTCGGGGGAGATGGCGGTGATCGAATCGCCGAAGAGGTACTCGACATCGTTGCGGCCGGCGTCGTAGTAGATCTCACTGAGGTCGTCGCGCATGATCTCCACGTGCCGGTCGGAGGCGGCGCTGTAGACCTTGGTCAGGTCGACCCGGATGGGCCGGTCCGCGCCCTTGCGGTAGATGGCCAACCGGTTCGTCCCGGTGGCCCGGTCCTCCACGCGGGGCAGCACGCCCATCCGGGACGTGATTTCCATTGCCGGCCGGAACAAGTCGACGGCGTGCCCACCGGTCTTGCGCAAGGCGGGTGCGCGTTCGACGACGGTGACGTCGAATCGGTAGCGAGCCAGCCAATACGCCAGGACCGGTCCGGCGATGCTCGCGCCTGAGATCAATACCCGCATGCCGCGCTCCTTACTTAACGATAGGTAAGTCTAGCATGACGAGCTTACCTATCGTTAAGTCAGATAAACTGCCGGGGTGAGCAGGCCACGTTCCGACACCCGGGAACGGATTCAAGACGTCGCGCGCGAGCTGTTCGCGCAGCAGGGTGTGCAGCGCACCAGCCTGCAGGACATCGCCGACAAGCTCGGCATCACCAAACCGGCGTTGTACTACCACTTCAGCTCTCGCGAAGAGTTGGTGCGCAGCATCGTGCAGCCGCTGATCGACGACGGCGAGCAGTTCGTCGCCGAGCAGGAGGCGAAACGCAAAGTCGACGTCAGGCAGTTGCTGGAGGGCTATTTCGATTTCCACTATCACCGCCGGCAGGACCTCGTCGTCGTGCTCGCCGAATTCGCCATACTCGAAGACCTCGGGCTGGTCGAGAAGGTGCTCGCTTGGCGCGCCCGGCTGGGCAAATTGGTGTTCGGTCCCAAGCCGACGCTGACTCAAGCCACTCGGGCGGTCATCGCATTCGGCGGTCTGCAGGACTGCTGTCTGCAATTTCGCGATGTGCCGCGTGATGAGTTGCGTGCCGCGTCGGTCGAAGGTGCCCTCGCCGCCTTGGGTATCTGATTAGAGTCGCACCCTATGCGCTTCGGACTTTTCATTCCACAAGGCTGGCGACTGGACCTCGTCGGAATCGAACCCGCCAAGCACTGGGCGGTGATGCGTGACCTGGCCGGATATGCCGATGCCGGAGTGTGGGATTCGTTGTGGGTCTACGACCACTTCCACACCGTTCCGATGCCCACCGGGGAGGCCACCCACGAGGCGTGGTCGTTGATGTCTGCCTACGCGGCGACGACGTCGCGAATCAAGCTCGGCCAGATGTGCACTGCGATGAGTTATCGCAATCCGGCTTACCTTGCCAAGGCGGCGGCCACCGCGGACATCATCTCCGGCGGCCGCATCCAGATGGGTATCGGTGGTGGCTGGTACGAACATGAATGGCGCGCCTACGGTTACGGCTTTCCGTCGGTGAAGGTGCGGCTCGGGCGCCTCGATGAGGGCGTGCAGATCATGCGCGACGCCTGGCGTGACGGCAAGGTCAGTTTCACCGGTGAGCACTATCAGGTTGACGGCGCGATTGTGGCGCCGAAACCGTTGCAGGACGGCGGTATTCCATTGTGGATCGCCGGCGGGGGAGAGAAGGTGACGCTGCGGATCGCAGCCAAGTACGCCCAATACACCAATTTCACGCCGGACCCGGAAGCGTTCGCCCACAAGTCTGATGTCCTGGCCCGGCACTGCCGTGACATGGGCACCGATTTCGGCCGCATCGTTCGTTCTGTCAACGTCAATGCCGTCGTCGCCACATCCGGCCCCGAGGTCAACGACCGGGTGCAACGGGTTCGGGACCGCCTGGCGCGCCTCGTGCCCGAGTCGGCGGCGGATGCGACGATCGCGGGCACCACCGGGCCGGAGTCGGCGGTCGGCACGACCGAGCAGGTCACCGAGCGGCTGGCGCGGCTGCGCGATCTGGGTTGCGAGTACGTCATCTGCTATTTCCCGGAGGCCGCCTATGACCGCTCCGGTATCGAACTGTTCGAACGCGAGGTGATCCCGGCGTTGGGCTAGGAGAATGGGGTTTCCGTTTCTGCCGAACGCTGTTGTACGGTTCGGTTATGCAGAAGGCACTGGCGCCCGAGATTTCCACCTGGCCGGACGACAATCCGCAGCTGATCGGTAGTCAGTGCGGCGACTGCGATGCCACTACCTTCCCCGTGCAACAGCATTGTCCGCGGTGCAGCGGCGCCAACATGTCCGAGTTGCTGCTGCCTCGCCGCGGAACGTTGGTGGCCTGGACGACGCAGGGCTTTCCGCCGGGGCCGCCCTACGCCGGCCCGACGGGCCAGGCGTTCGTTCCGTTCGGCGTCGGCCTGGTCCAACTCGGCCTGGGTGAAGACGCGGTGATTCGCGTCGAGGGACGGCTCACCGAAAGTGATCCGGAAAAACTGCAGTTCGGCATGGAAGTCGAACTGACCATGGTGCCGTTTACCACCGACGACGAGGGCAACGAAGTCCTGACGTTCGCCTTCGCGCCGGTGTGATTGGAGTCAAACATGAATGATGTGGCCATCATCGGCGTGGGTTTGCACCCGTTCGGTCGTTTCGAGGGCAAGTCCGCGATGGAAATGGGCGCCGACGCCATCCAGGCAGCATTGTCCGACGCCTGCCTGGACTGGAAGGACATCCAGTTCGGGGTGGGCGGAAGCCATGAGGTGTCCAACCCGGATGCGGTGACCAGATTGGTGGGCCTGACCGGGATTCCGTTCACCGATGTGTTCAATGCCTGCGCGACGGCGGCCACTGCCACACAGGTCTGCGCGGACACGATCCGGTTGGGCAAATACGACATCGGCATCGCCGTAGGCATGGACAAACACCCGCGCGGTGCTTTCACCGACGACCCCGCGAAGTTGGCGCTGCCGGCCTGGTACGCCGAGAACGGGCAGTTCCTCACCACGAAGTTCTTCGGGATGAAGGCCAACCGCTACTCGCACGACCACGGAATCTCGGCCCAGACGCTGGCCAAAGTGGCCGCCAAGAACTACCGCAACGGTGAGCTCAACCCCAACGCGTTCCGGCGTAAGCCGTTGTCGGAGGAGGAGATCCTCAACTCGGCGGTGCTGAATTATCCGCTGACCCAATACATGTTCTGTGCACCCGACGAAGGCGCCGCCGCGGTGATCATGTGCCGCGCCGACATCGCACACCGCTACACGTCCAAACCGGTCTATTTGCGCGCGACCGAGATTCGGACCCGTCGCTACGGCGCGTATGAGGTACATGCCACCTGTGCGCCGATCGAGGAGGACGTATCCCCAACCGTCTACGCGTCGCGGGCTGCGTTCGAGGTGGCCGGGGTTGCGCCGGAGGAGGTCGACGTCATTCAGCTGCAGGACACCGACGCCGGCGCCGAAGTGATCCATATGGCCGAAGCGGGGTTCTGCGCCGACGGCGAGCAGGAGAAGCTGCTGGCCGAGGGCGCCACCGAGATCACCGGCCGGATGCCGGTCAACACCGACGGCGGTTTGATCGCCAACGGGGAGCCGATCGGGGCCTCAGGGCTGCGGCAGGTGCACGAGCTGGTGCGTCAGCTGCGCGGCGAAGCAGGCGAGCGGCAAGTACGCGGCACACCGCGGGTGGGCTTCGCTCAGGTATACGGCGCGCCCGGTACCGCGGCCGCGAGCATCCTGACGACCTAGCGGCCCGCGCTAGATGGCCGGACCCAAAAGGTCGTCCGCGTCGCGGATCACGTAGCCGTAGCCCTGTTCGGCGAGGAAGCGCTGTCGGTGCGCGGCGTACTCGGCGTCCTGGCTGTCGCGGGCGACCACCGAGTAGAAGATGGCGCCGCCGCCGCCGGTCTTGGGCCGCAACAGCCGCCCCAGCCGTTGCGCCTCCTCCTGGCGTGATCCGAATGTGCCCGAAACCTGAACCGCCACCGCGGCTTCCGGCAGATCGATGGAGAAGTTGGCGACTTTGGACACCACCAGCGTGCTGATCTCGCCGCGGCGGAATGCGTCGAACAGGTCCTCGCGTTCGCTGGTCTTGGTGGATCCTTGGATGACCGGAGCGTCGAGCACATCGCCCAGCTCCTCGAGCTGGTCGAGGTAGGCGCCGATCACCAAGGTCTGCTCACCGGGGTGTCGGCTCAGGATCGAGCGGACCACCGCGATTTTCGAGTGCGCCGTCGAGCACACCCGGTAGCGCTCGTCGGGTTCGGCGGTGGCGTAGGTCATCCGCTCGCTGTCGGTGAGCGTGACCCGCACCTCGACGCATTCTGCCGGAGCGATCCAGCCTTGCGCCTCAATGTCTTTCCAGGGTGCGTCATAGCGTTTGGGCCCGATCAGGCTGAACACGTCGCCTTCGCGGCCGTCCTCACGGATCAGGGTGGCGGTCAGGCCCAACCGCCGCCGCGACTGCAGGTCGGCGGTCATCCGGAACACCGGCGCCGGCAGCAGGTGCACCTCGTCGTAGATGATCAAGCCCCAGTCGCGGCTGTCGAACAGCTCCAGGTGGCGGTACTCGCCCTTGGTGCGGCGGGTGATCACCTGATAAGTGGCGATGGTGACCGGCCGGATCTCCTTACGCTCGCCGGAATATTCGCCGATCTCCTGTTCGGTCAGCGACGTGCGGGCGATCAGTTCGCGTTTCCACTGCCGGCCCGCGACGGTGTTGGTGACCAAAATCAGCGTCGTCGCACTGGCTTTCGCCATCGCAGCCGCACCGACCAGCGTCTTGCCCGCACCGCACGGCAGCACCACCACCCCGGAGCCGCCCGACCAGAACGACTCGGTGGCCATTCGCTGGTAGTCGCGCAGATGCCAACCGTTTTGGCGCAGGCTGATCGGGTGCGCCTCGCCGTCCACGTATCCGGCCAGATCCTCGGCCGGCCAGCCGATTTTGAGCAGCATCTGCTTGACCCGGCCGCGCTCGCTGGGGTGCACGACCACGGTGTCGTCGTCGATCCGGGCGCCGAGCATCGGCGCGATCTTCTTGTGTCGCAGCACTTCTTCGAGCACCGCCCGGTCCAGGCTGACCAGGGTCAAGCCGTGTGCGGGATTCTTGACCAACTGCAGCCGGCCGTAGCGGGCCATGGTGTCGACGATGTCGACCAGCAGCGGCTGCGGGACCGCGTAGCGGGAGTAGCTCACCAGCGCGTCGACTACCTGCTCGGCGTCGTGGCCGGCGGCGCGGGCGTTCCACAGGGCCAGCGGCGTGATCCGGTAGGTGTGCACATGCTCGGGTGCGCGTTCCAGCTCGGCGAACGGCGCGATCGCTGCGCGCGCGGCGCCGGCCAGCTCGTGGTCAACCTCGAGCAGCACCGTCTTGTCGGACTGCACGATCAACGGCCCGTCAGTCATAGCGCCCCATTATCCGGACTCGTGTGACACGACTGATGTGATGCGGTGGATGGCGAACTCCCGGGCCTGCCCGGAGGTGGAGTCGAACGCCACGAGTTGGCCGCCGACCACTGCGACCGGCATCACGATCCGCTGGGTGGACACCCCGGCGGCGTCGACGTATCCGATCACCACGGTCTCGTCTTGGCGGGCGGCGCGCTGCAGCAACGACATCGCGACCGCGGGATCGATCCGCGTGTTGGCCAGCGGCCCGGCGCTCACCTTGCGCAGCACCGCAACTACCGCACGCAGGGATTCGCCGCTGGGCCGCGGCAGCGGGCGATGCTTGCGGCGTTGCGGCGGTGTAGGTACGCGGGCGCCCCGCGACCGGATGTCGACGACGCTGCCGGTGGAGTCCTCGGCGGCGGGTGCGAAGCCGGCGTCGCGCAACGCCGACAGCACTTCGGCGATCGGTGCCTGCGATATCGCCACCGTCGGCGCCAGCACCCGTAACCCGAGCTCTTCGACCGCGGGCGCGCTCACCGCCTGCGCGAGCAGAGTCGGGTCCTCGCACCGCACAAACGAGGTCGCCATGCCGATCCGCAGCTGTCCGTGCCGACGGGCCACGTCGTCGATTAGATAGGTAAGCGATTGCGGCACCGGGGTTTTGGAATGTTTGGCAAACAGCGAATGCAAGCTGTCGGCGGTTTTGCCGATGTCCAGGGCGTGCCGGATGGAGGCTTCGGTGACCCGGTACACCATTGCCGCGCCCGCTGATTCCACCGTGGCGACCGCGGCCAGTTCTTCGGCCAACGGGCGTTCCAACGGGCCCGGCACCACCACGGTCAGATCGGCCTGGACCAGGAAATGGTCGACCGGCGTAGGCAGGCTGCGTTCCATGGCGGCCACGACGGCGGCCTCATCCTTATCCTCGGCTAACAGCGCTCGCCCGGGTGTGCTGATCGCGCCGCGCCCGATCAGGCCCAACACATGCGCCTCGTTCAGCAGATCTTCGACGGGCTTGGGCTGCAGTCGTTTGGCCCACCGCGGTCGCCGCCACACCAGTGCGGCCGATGCCGACGCCGCGTCCACCCCGCTGCCGGCCGGCAGCTCGGCCAGCATGCCCAGTACCAGCCTGCGATCCAGCGGCGCCGCCGTCGAGTACACCGAGTTCGACAGGGCACCATATGGTTTCGCGTCCGGACCGCGCGTTCCGATCAACGCCGGTCGGGCCGGCAGGTCCAGCCAGGTGCTGGCCAGCAGATGCCACCGGCCGGCGGTGGATGCCTCAGCGAATCGGTCCGCGGCCACCGTCGGGGCCCAATAGGGGCCGTCGCCGTCGTCGGGCGCTGGGTCGGGAAGGCCCGCCGCGATCAGGCCGGCGGCGGCAGCCAGCTCGAGGATCAGGCCCAGGCGGGCCTCGTCGATTGCGGTGACCTTGGCCAGCCGTTTGACTTCGCGCACTCCCAGCCCGCCGCTGCGCAACTCGGGAACCGGTGTGGCGCTGAGGGTTTCGAGCAGCACGTCGACTTCGCGGAGCAGGTCGATGGCCGCACCCGCGGCCGCCGCATCGGCATCGGCGCCTGTGGTGGTGGTCAGCACCGGGTCGGGTGCGGTCAGCGTCGACGGGCCGGGATTTTCCCCGCGCAACACCTGTCCGACCTGGCGGGGCAGGATCACCGTGTCGGCGTCGATGCGGCGCAACAGGCCTTTGGCCAGCAGCCGCGGCACCGGGCGATCCGGCGGCGCGCCCGGCGCGGCGTCGCGGGTGCGCCCCATCGGTGACCCGTCGACCAACTTGTCCAGCACGGCCAGCTCGGCGTCGTCGAGTTCGTCGAGCAGCGCGGCGATCTGCTCGCCGGTGGGTGATTCGTCTTCCAGGATCGCTTGGCCGGGGTGCCACGGCAGCCCGGCGGCGGCGTCGGGTGCGACTCGCACCTCGGTGTCACCCCACACCAGGGCTCGCTGCATGAGGTCGTCGACCGCGGCCATCACGTCGGCTTCGGGCGCCCGATCGCCGATCAGCGCGAGCAGTTTGGCGATCGGCACCGGGGCGGCATCGGCATGCAGCACCAGCAGCGCGTCGATGATCGCCAGCCGCAGGAAGTCCAGCTCGTCGGTGGCCGCCCGGATCGACTGGCGGGCCTGGGCCCGCGCCGCCAGGGCGGTGATGCTGCCCGGCGACGGCTGGGCGAGGTCGGGTCGCAGTTCCAGCAGGCGGATCAGCCGCTCGTCGGGTAAGTCGGCCAGCCAGGGCCCCAGCGGGATGCTCGGGGTGTGTTCGGTCATTGCTGACCAGCGTAAAGCAGCTGCCCGACGGCCCGAGTTCGCTCGCGACCTGTCAGAATGGGTGACGTGGCTGACAACGCTGACAAGCAGGCTGACAAGCAGGTTGAGAAAAAGGCTCGAAAGACCAAGTACGTCGACCACGGGTGGCCGACAACCGACCCCGACGATCACGCGGTGAGCGAACTGGCGGCCGATCGCGTCGGTGCGCTGTCGCCGTTCGGCGACTTGGTCTTCCCGCTGCCGCCCGACGACTTGCCCTACGTCCACCCGGTCACGGTCGTCAACCGGTAGGCGCCCGATGTCCGGCGCGCCATCTTCCGGTCCGCTCTCGCACATCGACGAGGGCGGCGCGGCGCACATGGTCGACGTCACCGAAAAGACAGCCACCAAGCGCACCGCCGTGGCGGCCGGCACGTTCCACACCTCCGCGAAGGTGGTGTCGCTGATCTCGGCCGGCGGTTTGCCCAAGGGTGACGCGCTGGCCACCGCGCGAGTAGCGGGCATCCTCGCCGCCAAACGCACCAGCGACCTCATCCCGCTCTGCCACCAGCTGGCATTGACCAGCGTCGAGGTCGACTTCACCGTGAAAAAGTCCGGTGTCGAGATCACCGCGACGGTGCGCAGCACCGACCGGACCGGGGTGGAGATGGAGGCGCTGACCGCCGTGAGCGTGGCGGGCCTGACCCTCTACGACATGGTCAAGGCAGTGGATCCGGCCGCGCGCATCGACGATGTGCGGGTACTGCGCAAAGACGGTGGCAAAACCGGAACCTGGGTGCGCTGATGGCCGAGCGGTCGGCACGGGTCATCATCGCTTCCAGTCGTGCGGCAGCCGGTGTGTACGAGGATAAGTCCGGCCCGATCATCGCCGAATGGCTTGAGCAACGCGGGTTTTCGTCCGTGCAGCCGCTGGTGGTCCCCGACGGCGACCCGGTTGGTGCGGCGTTGCGCGATGCGGTCGGCGACGGCGTCGACCTGATCATCACGTCCGGTGGCACGGGCATCTCACCCAGCGACGACACCCCGGCGCAGACGGCGGCGGTGCTCGACTACGAGATCCCCGGACTGGCCGACGCGATCCGCCGCTCGGGGCTGCCGAAGGTGCCGACCTCGGTGCTGTCCCGCGGCGTGTGCGGGGTGGCCGGCCGGACCTTGATCGTCAACCTGCCGGGCTCCACGGGCGGGGTGCGCGACGGGCTGGCGGTGCTCGGTGACGTGCTCGACCATGCGCTGGACCAGCTGGCCGGCGGTGATCACCGCCGATGACCCCTCGAGTTCTGCGCGCCGCGCTGACCGAGCAGCCGATCGTGTTGGCCGAACACGAGGAGCTGGTCGGCCACCAGGCCGCCGGCGCGATCGTCGGGTTCGTCGGAATGATCCGCGATCACGACGGCCAGCGGCCGGTACTGCGGCTGGAGTACTCCGCGCACCCGTCGGCCGAACGGGTCATGGCCGAGGTGCTGGCCGAAGTCGCCGAGCAGTCGCACGGTGTGCGGGCCATCGCGGCCAGCCATCGCATCGGTGTGCTGCAAATCGGCGAGGCGGCGCTGGTGGCCGCGGTCGCCGCCGACCACCGCCGGGAGGCATTCGACACCTGCGCGCTGTTGGTGGACACCATCAAGGCGCGGCTACCGGTGTGGAAGCACCAGTTCTTCGCCGATGGAACCGACGAGTGGGTGGGCTCGGCCTGACTTACCGGACGGGGCCGGACTGCCCTGCGAGGGCCGCCAGCGCACCGTTGCCGTTGACGCCCTGCGCCTCGATCGCCTGCCACAGGTCTTTCATGAAGCTGGACTCCAGGTTTTGCGGCGCCGTGAAGGGCCGCCGGGTGGTGTCGTTCGGCGCGGGAGCCCAATAGGACACCGACTGGGCCTGGTGCACTTCCTGCGGCTCAGCCGCGGGCGGCGCCTCGTCAGCCGCGACTGCCTCGGCTGGCGGTGCCGGTTCTTCGGCCGGTAACTGGGCCGGTTCTTCGGCCGGTGCCTCGTTGGCGACGGGCTCGACCGGTGGGCCGGGCTCGTCGGCCGGCGGAGCCGGCTCAGCTTGCGGCGCGGGCTCCTCCTCGGCCGCGACCATCTCGGCAGGCGGAGCCTCCGGCGGCGGTGGCGCCTCGAACTCCGGCGGGGGTGGCGCGTCGGGCTCCGGTGCCGGCGGCGCCTCCGGGGCGGGCGGTGGTGGTGCCTCCGGGGCCGGCGGTGCATCGAACGCCGCGGGCTCGGCGTTGGGCGCCGGGTCGTCTTCGGGGGCGTTCACCGGAGCGTCCGCGAGCACGTTGCGGGGCGTCGCGGCCGACAACCCGCGACCGCACACCGGCCAAGCGCCGCGACCCTGGGTCGCCAACACCCGCTCGGCAACCGCGATCTGCTGTTCTCTGGTGGCCAGGTGGGCCGACGGGGCGAATTCGCCGCCGCCGTGGGCCGCCCACGTGCCTCGGTTGAACTGCAGACCGCCCTGGTAACCGTTTCCGGTGTTGATCGACCAGTTGCCGCCGGACTCGCAACGGGCTACCTGGTCCCATTCGCCGTCGGTCGCGGCCGACGCGTGGCCCGCGAGGGCCATGCTGCCGCCACCGATCACTGCCCCGGTGAAGGCGATCTTGGCGACGTTGACGTTCGTGGGCTTGCGATGGCGTCCACTCATGCGTCAGTGATGTCCTCTCTGTGTGCGCCCGCGAGGTCAGCTGTCGGGTTCGGGCTGGATGCAACCAGAGAGGCCGCCCGGCCACAGCCGTCGGAGACGACGGTGGCTTCACCCCAAGGAGCCCCAAGAGGCTCCGGTCCGCTTTTCGGTGGACCGGTGGGTCCCCCGCCTCCATCCATTGGTTCTCGTCGGTTCCCCGCCTGCTGGATGGAGCTCGGCGCTACAGGAGGGGAAGGCCTTGTCGCTCATAGGGACTCGACAAGCCCGCGGGAGACGCTAGCGAATTCGGACGTGTGAGTCACGTCATGACGAAACCGGCGATTCGCGTTTGGCGGCCGTGGCGAATTGCCAGGAAAGCACTGCGTCCGCGCAGCTCAGCGAGGTGCGAAATCGCGTCGTTGCCGAGCTGTTATCCAACCGTTATGTGATGTAAATCACGCCGAAAGCCGCGGCGGTCAGCCCCCGGCGAAGGGTGGGAGGACGTCGATCGTGTCGCCCGCGCGCAGCGGGGTGGACGTGTCGCGGACCGCGATCCCGTCGCACAGATACGAGCATCGGGCGAGCACCTTCGCCAGCTGCGCATCGCGCGCGGCCAGGGTGTCGACCAGCTCGCCGAGCGTGGTCCCGGATTGCACGGTGACGGTTTCCGAGTCGGCCCCGGCAGCCGCCCGCGCTGCCGCGAAAAAGCGGACGTTGACGGCAATTGCAGTGAGTTCGCCAGCGGAGTGTGTCACCAGATCACCCACCAATCGCGCTCATCGGACGGTCCGGCTGGATGAAGTTCGGGTCGTTGATGCCGTGGCCGGCGGGTTTGCCCCACATCGCGGCCCGCCAAGTCATCTCGATCGCATCGTCGTCGGCGCCCGAACGCAGCAGCCCGCGCAGGTCGGTTTCCTTGGTGGCGAACAGGCAGCTGCGGATCTGGCCGTCGGCGGTCAACCTGGTGCGGTCGCAGTCCCCGCAGAACGGGTGGGACACCGAGGCGATGATCCCGACCTTGCCGGACCGCCCGCCGGGACCCTCGTCGACCAGCCACAGCTGGGCCGGCGCGGATCCGCGTGGTGCCGGGTCGGGTCGTAGCCGGAAATGCGGGCGCAGGGCGGCCAGCACATCGTCGGCGGACAGTGTGGCGCCGCGGCGCCACTCGTGGCCGGCGTCGAGCGGCATCTGCTCGATAACGCGCAGCTGGTAGTCATGCGCAAGGCAGAACCGCAGCAGCTCCACCACGTCTTCACGCCCGGTCGCGGGATCGAGCACCGCGTTCACCTTGACCGGCTCGAAGCCGGCCCGTTTGGCGGCGGCCAGGCCATCTAGGACGTCGGAGAGCCGGTCACGGCGGGTGATCGCCGCGAAGTGCTCTCGGTCCACGGTGTCCAGCGACACGTTCACCCGGTCCAGGCCGGCTTCGGCGAGCGCGGCCGCCCGTCGGTCCAGGCCCAGGCCGTTGGTGGTCAACGAAATCTCGGGGCGGGGCCGTAACGCCGCGGTTGTCGCCACCACCTCCTCGAGATGGCGGGCCAGCAACGGCTCGCCGCCGGTGAACCGCACACTGGTGATCCCCAGCCGGGTCACGGCGATACGCAGCACCCGCGCCAGTTCGTCGGCGCGCAACAAGTGCTCGCCGGGCAGCCAGTCCAGTCCTTCGGCCGGCATGCAGTAACGGCAGCGCAGGTTGCAACGGTCGGTCAGCGACACCCGCAGGTCGGTGGCGACCCGCCCATAGCTGTCGACCAGCGGGCCGGTGGTCGGGAACGCCCCGGTGCTCACCAGCTCGTCCGTGTCGCGGCGTACCGTCGGCACACCGAGCGCGATCAGCGTCATGCCGGCACCGCTTGGGCTCGTGGCGTCGCGCCGACCGGAACTATCTCTTTGCCCAGCGGCACCAGCGACACCGGAATCAGCTTGAGGTTGGCCAGCGCCAACGGAATCCCGATGATGGTGGCCGCCTGCGCGAGCGCGGTTGTCAGATGAATGACGGTCAGCGAGATGCCGAATAACAGGACCCAGATGACATTGCCGATCAGCGCTCCCGGCCGCGCGCCGGGCTTCTCGACGATGGTGCGCCCGAAGGGCCAGAGGGCATATGAGGCGATGCGCAGCGAAGCGAAGCCGAACGGGATGGTGATGATCAGCAGGAAGCAGACGAGCGCGGCGAGCAGGTATCCCGCGGCCAGCCAGATGCCGCCGAAGACCAGCCAGATGATGTTCAGGATCAGGCGCATATCTCCTCCACCGGTACGGCCAGCGTACCGACTCAACGGGGGTGCTCGGGCAGCCGGCATCCGAGTAGGATTTGCAGTCGCGTCCTGCGCAGGCGGGACGCTTCCTTGTGTTGCCTTTAGTGGATGCATCAGACAAGCAGGTGAGACCAGTGCCGACCGGCAAGGTGAAGTGGTACGACGCCGCCAAGGGCTTCGGCTTCTTGTCCCAGGAGGACGGCGAAGACGTCTACGTCCGCTCCTCGGCGCTGCCCGAGGGGGTCGAGGATCTCAAGACCGGCCAGCGTGTCGAGTTCGGTATCGCCACCGGGCGGCGCGGGCCGCAGGCGTTGAGTCTCAAGCTGATCGATCCGCCGCCCAGCCTGTCTCGACGCCGGGAACCGGCTGAGCACAAGCACAGCCCTGACGAACTGCACGGCATGGTGGAGGACATGATCACCCTGCTGGAAAGCACGGTGCAGCCCGAGCTACGCAAGGGGCGCTACCCCGACCGCAAGACCGCGCGGCGCGTCTCGGAGGTGGTCAAGGCGGTGGCCCGAGAGCTCGACGCCTGAGGAAAAGCCGTCGGCCGACGAAAACGTGCGCCAAAGCGTACTGGCGAGTAACACTGGGTACTACCACCCCGGGAGTACCCAGGGAGCCCGTCCAGCGAGGAGTGTCCGATGGCGCAGCAGGTACAGGTCACCGAGGAGCAAGCGAGAGCCGTAGCCGAGGAGTCACGCGAATCCGGCTGGGATAAACCGTCTTTCGCTAAAGAGCTTTTCCTCGGTCGCTTTCCACTAGATCTGATTCACCCGTTTCCCCGGCCGACCGACGAGGACGCCGCCCGCACCGACGCTTTCCTGACCAAGCTGGGCGAGTTTCTCCGCGGGGTCGACGGCAGCGTGATCGAACGCGATGCCCAGATTCCCGACGAATACGTGAAGGGCTTTGCTGACCTGGGCTGCTTCGGGATGAAGATTCCCGTCGAGTACGGCGGCCTGGGCATGTCGCAGGTAGCCTACAACCGCGCCCTGATGATGGTGTCGTCGGTGCATCCGAGTCTGGGCGCACTGCTGTCGGCGCACCAGTCGATCGGGGTGCCCGAACCGCTCAAGCTGGCCGGCACCGAGGAACAGAAGCAAAAGTTCCTGCCGCGCTGTGCGGCCGGAGGGATCTCGGCGTTCCTGCTGACCGAACCGGACGTGGGCTCCGACCCGGCGCGGCTGGCGTCCACGGCGATCCCGGTCGACGACGGGCAGGCCTACCAGCTCGACGGCGTGAAGTTGTGGACCACCAACGGCGTCGTCGCCGATCTGCTGGTGGTGATGGCCCGCGTACCCAAGAGCGAGGGACACCGGGGCGGAATCAGCGCGTTTGTCGTCGAGGCCGATTCACCCGGCATCACCGTCGAACGCCGCAACAAGTTCATGGGGCTGCGCGGCATCGAAAACGGTGTGACCCGGATGCATCGGGTACGAGTCCCTCGCGAAAACCTCATCGGGCGCGAAGGCGACGGTCTGAAGATCGCGCTGACCACGCTGAATGCCGGGCGGCTGGCCATCCCGGCGATTGCCGCCGGTTCGGCGAAATGGTCGTTGAAGATCGCACGGGAGTGGTCGTGTGAACGGGTGCAATGGGGCAAGCCGGTGGGCGAGCACGCCGCCGTCGCCAACAAGATCGCGTTTATCGCGGCGACCGCCTACGCCCTGGAATCGGCGTTGGAGCTGTCCGGGCAGATGGCCGACGAAGGCCGCAACGACATCCGGATCGAGGCGGCGCTGGCCAAGCTGTGGTCGAGCGAAATGGCCTGCGTGATCGCCGACGAACTGGTGCAAATCCGCGGCGGCCGCGGCTATGAAACCGCCGAGTCGCTGGCGGCCCGCGGTGAGCGTGCGGTACCGGTGGAGCAGGTCGTGCGCGACCTGCGCATCAACCGGATCTTCGAAGGTTCCAGTGAGATCATGCGGTTACTGATCGCCCGTGAGGCCGTCGACGCGCACCTGAGTGCCGCCGGGGACCTGGCGAACCCCAAAGCCGATATGCGCCAGAAGGCCAAGGCGGCCGCCGGCGCGAGCGGGTTCTACGCGAAGTGGTTGCCGCAGTTGGTATTCGGTGAAGGACAGCTCCCGACGAGCTACCGCGATTTCGGCCCCCTGGCAACCCACCTGCGGTTCGTCGAACGCTCGTCACGCAAGCTCGCCCGCAACACGTTCTACGGAATGGCGCGCTGGCAGGCGGCTTTGGAGCAAAAGCAGGGATTCCTCGGCCGCGTCGTGGACATCGGCGCGGAGCTGTTCGCCATGGCGGCATCGTGCGTGCGCGCCGAGGCGCAACGGGCCGCCGACCGCGCCGAAGGTGACCAGGCGTACGAATTGGCCGACGCGTTCTGCCAGCAGGCCACCTTGCGGGTGGAGGCGCTCTTCGACGCGTTGTGGACCAATACCGACGGCACCGACTTGCGGCTGGCGCGAAATGTGCTGGCGGGCAGGTATACCTGGCTCGAGGAGGGCATCCTCGACCAGTCCGAGGGCACCGGGCCATGGATCGCCCATTGGGAACCCGGCCCGTCCACCGAGGAGAATGTGGCGCGGCGGTTCCTGACGGCCGCCTCGTCATGACAGCGTCGTACGTCGCAACATCAGGGGAGTTCAACCGCGATTCCAATTACATCGCGACCCGGATCACCGCCGACGGACGCGACGGCTATCCGGTCGAGCCGGGCCGCTACCGGTTGATCGTCGCGCGTGCGTGCCCCTGGGCGAACCGGGCGATCATCGTTCGGCGGCTACTCGGCTTGGAAGATGCTATTTCCATTGGGTTTTGCGGCCCAACCCACGACGAGCGGAGCTGGACATTCGATCTGGATCCCGGCGGTGTCGATCCGGTGCTGAAAATTCCGCGGTTGCAAGACGCCTATTTCAAGCGGTTCCCCGACTACCCGAAAGGCATCACGGTCCCGGCGATTGTCGATGTGCCCACCGGCGCGGTCGTCACCAACGATTTCGCGCAGATGACGTTGGACTTGTCAACGCAGTGGACGGCCTATCACCGCGACGGCGCTCCGAACCTTTACCCCGAACCGCTGCGCGCTGAGATCGACGAAGTGGCGCAACGGATCTACACCGAGATCAACAACGGTGTGTACCGCTGCGGCTTCGCCGGTACCCAGGAGGCCTATGACGCGGCCTACGAGCGGCTGTTCGCCGGGCTGGACTGGGTCAGCGATCGGCTGGCGAGGCAGCGGTATCTGGTGGGCGACACCATCACCGAGGCTGACGTGCGGTTGTTCACCACACTGGCCCGATTCGATCCGGTTTATCACGGGCATTTCAAGTGCAATCGCACCAAGTTGTCCGAAATGCCGGTGCTGTGGGCATATGCGCGTGATCTGTTCCAGACACCCGGTTTCGGCGACACGGTAGATTTCGTCCAGATCAAGCAGCACTACTACATCGTGCACGCGGACATCAACCCCACCCGCATCGTGCCGCGCGGCCCCGATCTGTCCGGTTGGCTCACCCCGCACGGTCGGGAAGCGTTGGGCGGTAGGCCATTTGGCGACGGCACACCACCCGGGCCACCGGTGGACGGCGAGCGCGTGCCCCCCGGCCACGGGGCGGACGGCTAAAACAGCGTTCGCACCGACCACTCGGCGTGTGGGACGTCGTGCAACTGACCGGCGGGGTCGACCACCAAGGTCAGCAGTTGCACGACGATTCCGGCCAAGCGCCCGCGCTGCGGGTCGACGGTGGGAATGGTGACCGCCAGCCGACTGCCCGGTCGAAACATGGTGGCGGTGGTGTTCGCCTCGTCGGCATATACCCGCAGCAGTCGCCACGGTGCCCGGCCGATCGAACTCGGCACCGAAAGCTGCACGGGATCAACGGCATTCACCGGTAATTCGCCCTGGGTATGCGGGGTCTGGCAATCGGTCACGTCGAGCACGTCGCAATACAGGTACGGCCCGACCCGGGTCAGGTGACCGTGCGAATACGCGCTGATCTCGGGTCGCACCGGGCCGCGTTCACCGACAAGCAACCAGGCACCGATTCCCGCGGCGGTCGCGGTCATTACCACCACGACCGCCACCAGCACGGCGAGCGGACGTTTCACTGCGGCGTCACCAGGTTGGTGGGGTCGTGCTCGACCAGGACGGGCCGGTTTCCGCCCAGCCCGGGTATCAACGAGTGGCCCCGGAAGCTGACCACAGTCTGGGCCAGACCCAGGATGAGCAGCGCGCCCACCGCAGTGAAGCCGACCCACAGCTCGGTGTAGAGCAGCACGCCCAGCGTGCCGCCGAGCACCCAGGCCAGCTGCAGCGTCGACTCGGAACGGCCGAACGCCGAGGCGCGGGATTCTTCGGGCAGGTCGTCTTGCAACGAAGCGTCCAGTGAGGCCTTGGCGATCGCACTCGCCCCGGAGGTGATCAAGGTGGCGATGGCGGCCGCCGGCAGGGTGCCGGCCACGGCCGCGGCCAGTGCCGATGCAGTGACCGCCACCGTGCAGCGCACCACCAGCACGGCGGGCCTGCCCAGCTGCAACCGCGCGCTGGTGAAGTTGCCCACGAAATTCCCGACCGCCGCTGCCGCCCCGATCAACCCCAACATGGCCAGCTGCACCCAGCCACTGGCGTCGTGCGCCTTGGCGACGAACGCCGGATACAAGAACAGAAAGCCGACCATGACTTTGATCGTGGAATTACCCCACAATGCGGTAATGATGTTGCGGCCCAACGGTTGCAGCAAGCTACGGGGTCCGCTTCGCGGCTGTTGGTTGCGATAACTCAACGTGGTCGGGACCTCGCCGGCGGTCACCTCGACCCATCGGGGGATCCGCATCGACAATGCCGCGCCGACCACGGTGACCGCGACGATGACGAACAAGGCGCCCGGCAGACCGAACAAGTGGGTGAGCGCAAACTCGATGCCGCTGGCGATGCCACCGCCCACGATGGTGCCGCCCAACAGCCCGAACATGGTCAGCCGGGAGTTGACCCGCACCAAATCGATCGTGGGCGGCATCACCCGCGGAGTTACCGCGCTGCGCAACACGGAGAACGACTTCGACAGCACCATCATGGCCAGCGCGCTGGGGTAGAGCACCCAGGACGGGAAGCTGCCGGTCGCGCTGTCGTAGTTGGCGATCAGCACGATCGCCAGCGCGGTGCGCAGTACGAACGAGGCCGCCAGCGCGACGCGCCGGCCGTGCTGCAGCCGGTCGAGCGCCGGACCGATCAGCGGCGCGATCACCGCGAACGGCGCAATCGTGATCAGCAGGTACAGCGCGACCCTGTCCTTGCTCTCCCCGGTGGCCGCCGCGAAGAACAGCGTGTTGGCCAGCGCGACGGCCATCGCGGAGTCGACCGCGGAATTGGCCACCACCGGCCAGGTCAGCGCGGTGAGCCCGGATCGGTCGGCGCCGTCGGCGGTCGCCGCCCGATGCACCAATCCGTACATCCGTGAACCCATTTCGCGGCTGCGCAGTGCCGCGGCGCGGGTGACTGTGATGCGCTCGGAATTGCGGGTTTGACGTGGCGGCTCTTTCCCGGGGGACGGACCGTACCGGCGGGCCCGGTCGCGTCCGGACCGGTCCTGCAATGGCGGCAGATAGCGGTTGGCGCTGGGCATCGGGGGGCGGCGCGGTCGCCGATCGCCCGAGTCGTCGGCCGGATAGTTGGCCATGCCGGGGTGCTCGGGCCGCTGTCTGGACACGAATCAATTCTCACCCATGCCGCCTAGTCGGCTGTGCAGGCGCTACGGCAGTATTGAAGGCATATGGAGACAGCGGACAGCGTGACGCAGTGGGCGGACGGGCTGGCACCGATCCTTACCGGCGCGGTCGAGCAGGCGCGCGCGGCCATCGTCGAGTTCAGCGGCGCCGACACTGTCGGTGACTACCTTGGGGTCGACTACGAAGACCCGACCGCGGCGACCCACCGATTCCTGGCCCACATCCCCGGCTACCAGGGCTGGCAGTGGGCCGTTGTGGTGGCCGCCCACCCGGGCGCCGACCACGCCACGGTCAGCGAGGTGGTGTTGGTTCCGGGCCCGACCGCATTGCTGGCGCCGCCGTGGGTGCCCTGGGAACAGCGGATCAGGCCGGGCGACCTGAGCCCCGGCGATCTGCTCGCGCCACCGCGGGACGACCCGCGACTGGTGCCGGGTTACACGGCCAGCGGTGACCCACTTCTCGACGAGACCGCCGCCGAGATCGGCTTGGGGCGGCGTTGGGTGATGAGCGCGTTCGGCCGAGCGGCGGCCGCGCAGCGCTGGCACGACGGCGACTACGGCCCGAACTCGGCGATGGCCCGGTCCACCAAACGGGTTTGCCGCGACTGCGGTTTCTTCCTGCCACTGGCCGGGTCGCTGGGCGCGATGTTCGGGGTGTGCGGCAACGAGTTCTCCGCCGACGGTCACGTCGTCGACCACGAGTACGGCTGCGGCGCGCACTCCGACACGCCGGCCCCCGCCGGCAGCGGCTCACCGGCCTACGCTCCCTACGACGACGGCGTGCTCGACGTCACCGAGCCGGCCAAGAACGACTAGCCGCTCTCGGCCGCGGCTTTGATCCGTGCCAGCGAGGTATTCATTCCCTCGATGAGCTCGCGCTCGAAGGAGTCTTCTCCGCCCAGCACGGCGTTCACGGTCATGGTCGAGATCGGCTTGACGCCGTTTTCGGCATGCCGGCTTTCGATCACCCGGGTGCCCTCGGGGATCGGCTGCAGCTCGTAGCTCCAGATCGTGCCGTTGGCGTTGACCCTGAACGCGAGCTTCTGGTCGGGGATCACCTCGACGATCGTGCACGTCGTGGGCCAGAACAGTTGCTTGCGACGGTTCAGGTTGAGCGTGCGGGTGCCCTGGCGGATCGGGCCAAGCGGCTTCATCCACCGGCACTGCGGACTCCATTGCGGCATCCTGCCGAGGTCGGACACCAATGCCCAGACCTTCGCCGGTGGCGCCTTGATATCGACCTGTGCCTGCAACAGCGGCGCTGCCATTCACTTCCTCCTAGTCGCCCAACGGTTTTAACGATGTCCTAGCGATGTCTTGGCGATGTCTTGGCGATGTCATTGTGGTTCGCGATACTTCAGCCCGGTTTGGGCTCCCCGCGCGCCGCGCCGAACCGCGTCGCGCTGCCACATGAAGATGCCGGTGCCCAGCAGCCCGACTGCCAGACCGGCCAACGTCACCGGTCGCCAGTGCTCCAGCTCCGGTACGACGAACGCGGCCACCGCCGCCGCGAGCCAGCCCAGCGCGCCGACCCCGATGACCGGCCATACCTCCAGCAAGGAATCCGGTAGCTGGGGCAGTTCCGGGGTGGAATCGGGCTCAGACATCCAGTTCACGCTAACGGATGGGTTATCTGTCGGTGATTCTGTCGGTGATTTGGCGTTGACGATCCGAGGTTGTGTCGTAACGTTCGGGGCTGTGACCGACGTCGATACGCGGCTGGCCAGCGACTTGTCGTTAGCGGTGATGCGCCTGGCGAGACAACTGCGTTTTCGCAGGCCTTCGTCGCCGGTGTCGTTGTCGCAGCTGTCGGCGTTGTCCACACTGGCCAAAGAGGGGCCGATGACGCCCGGCGCGCTGGCCATCCGGGAACGGGTCCGGCCGCCGTCGATGACGCGAGTGATCGCCTCACTGGCCGATCTGGGCTTCGTGGACCGCACGGCCCACCCCGACGACGGTCGGCAGGTGCTGGTCTCGGTTTCCGAGGCCGGCAACGAGCTGATCGAGGCCGAACGTCGCGCCAGTCAGGAATGGCTTGCGCAGCGGCTGGCGTGTTTAGCTCGCGAGGAGCGTTGCACGCTCCGCGAGGCCGCAAATCTGATGCTGGCGCTCGTTGACGAAAGTCCGTGACGGGCATGGTCGTCTGCGATATCGACGATCCCGACGACCCACGGCTCGACAACTTTCGTGATCTGAACAGCATCGACCGCCGCCCGGATCTGCCCACCGGCAAAGGACTGGTGATCGCCGAGGGTGTACTGGTGGTGCAGCGCATGCTGGCGTCGCGGTTCACGCCGCTGGCCCTTCTGGGCGTGGATCGCAGGCTCGCTGAGCTCGAAGCCGATTTGACTACCAGCAGCGCCCCGTACTATCGGGTGTCCGCCGAAGTGATGGCTGCGGTGGTCGGATTTCACCTCAACCGCGGGGTGTTGGCCGCGGCCCGCCGGGTGCCCGAGCCCAGTGTCAACCAGGTACTGGAGGGAGCCCGCACGGTCGCGGTGCTCGAAGGTGTCAACGACCACGAAAACCTGGGTTCGATTTTCCGCAACGCCGCCGGACTCGACGTCGACGCGGTGGTGTTCGGCAGCGGCTGCGCCGACCCGCTGTACCGGCGCGCGGTGCGCGTCTCCATGGGGCACGCGTTGCTGGTGCCGTATGCCCGCGCAACCGATTGGCCCAACGAGTTGAAAACCATGCGGCAGAAGGGATTTCGGTTGCTGGCAATGACTCCCGATCGCGATGCCACCCCGTTGCCAATGGCCATGGCCACAGTGCGCGACCAACCGGTCGCGGTGCTGCTGGGCGCCGAAGGACCCGGGCTGAGCCACGCCGCGATGCGCGCAAGCGACCTGCGGGTGCGCATTCCGATGTCGCGGGACACCGATTCGCTCAACGTCGCCACCGCGGCGGCGCTGGCGTTCTATGAACGCACACGGGTTAGGCTCGGCTCGTGACCGACGAATCTACGCCGTGGGCAACGGGTTTGACGGTGGCTGGGTTCGTTGCGGCGGTCACCGCGGTCGCGATCGTGGTGCTGAGCCTGGGGCTGGTTCGGGTGCATCCGTTGCTGGCCGTGGGGCTCAACGTGGTTGCGGCCGGGGGATTGGCGCCCACCTTGTGGGGATGGCGACGCACGCCGGTGTTGCGCTGGTTCGTGCTGGGTGCCGGTTTAGGCGTCGCGGGTGCCTGGCTGGCGCTGCTGACGCTCGCGGGCGCCGGTTAGCGCTGGCCGCCCGAGCGCACGCCGAGCAATACGTCTTCCCAGGCCGGAACCGGCGGCTTGCGTCCCCGACGCGCGCGGGCAGGCTCGCTGCGCCGCTCCTCGGCCGGTTCTGCCGCGGGCGTGGGCTCGGGTTCGTCGAAGTCGAGCTGGGCGACCGGAGCCACCGGCCGCAGCGGCCGCTCGAAGTGGGGATCGATCAGCGCGTTGGCCTCGTCGTCGACCGCGAGTACCGTCCCGCCGTGCGCACCGGGGGTGAAGCGGAAATGCGCGACGTTGTCCGAGCGACCCGCCTTCCAAGCCAACTGCACCGTCCAGCGTCCGTCTTCGTTGCGCCACGCATCCCAGGACATGCTGTCCGGGTTGAGGCCGCGCGCGATCAGCGTGGCGTTGACCGTCTCCAGCAGGGTCAGCACCGCGGGGCCGTCGGCGAGCACCGGATGCGCGGCGGTCGCCAGCTCGGCGACACGCGAGCGCTCCAACAGCACCGGGTGGGCGAAGCGCTGAACCCGCTCGACATCGACACCGGCCGCGGCAGCGACTTGCTCGACCGACGCGCCGGAGCGGACACGGGCCTGAATGTCCTTGGGACGCAACGTGCTGGGCATTTGCATGTCCATCTGCCCCTGTCCCACCCGTGCGCCGTCACCGCGCATCGCGGCGCGCAACCGGTCGTCGGCGGGCAGCTTGAAGGTGTCGGTGGCAACTCCGTTTTCGTCGCAGCCCTCACAGATGATGTGTTTGCCTTCGACGTCGAGACCGACGACCTTGAGTTCCCGCATGGCGACCTCCTCGGGGCCTGTCAGCTGCGCACTCTAGTGCAGCAGCCGGCCGTAACCGCGCTGACACGCCGCCCAGGTCAGATCGCTTAGAGCCGTTCGACGACCCAGTCGACGCACTCGGTGAGCGCGCTGACGTCCTCCGGCTCGACCGCCGGGAACATTCCGACCCGCAATTGATTGCGGCCGAGTTTGCGGTAGGGCTCGGTGTCGACGATGCCGTTCGCCCGCAAAACCGCGGCAACGGCCCCCGCATCGACGTCGTCGCTGAAATCGATCGTGCCCACCACCGCTGAGCGCAGCCGCGGCTCGGCGACAAATGGCCTGGTGTAGGGCCGCTCCTGCGCCCACGAGTACAGCCGCTGCGACGAATCGGCGGTGCGCTTGACCGCCCAGTCCAGTCCGCCGTTGCCCAGCAGCCAGTCGATCTGCTCGGCCAGCAACACCAGCGTTCCGATCGCCGGGGTGTTGTAGGTCTGGTTCTTCAAACTGTTCTCGACGGCGATCGGCAGCGACAAGAAGTCGGGCACCCACCGTCCGGCCGCGGCGATCGCCTCGATGCGGGCCAGCGCCGCCGGGCTCAGGATCGCCACCCACAGCCCGCCGTCGCTGGCGAAGTTCTTCTGCGGCGCGAAGTAGTAGGCGTCGGCCTCGGTGATGTCGACCGGCAAGCCCCCTGCTCCGGACGTGGCGTCGATCAAGACCAGCGCATCACCCGACCCGGCGGGCCGTTCGACCGGCACCGCCACCCCGGTCGAGGTCTCGTTGTGCGCCCAGGCGATCACGTCGACCGAAGGGTCGCTCTGCGGCTCGGGGGCGCTCCCGGGGTCGGCTTTGACCACAATCGGGTCGCCGACGAACGGATTCTTGGTGACCGCGCTGGCGAACTTGGAACTGAACTCGCCGTAGCTCAAGTGCAACGACCGCTTGTCGATCAATCCGAACGCCGCGGCGTCCCAGAATGCGGTCGCCCCGCCGTTGCCCAGGATGACCTCATAGCCGTCGGGCACGGAGAAGAAGTCGCGCAATCCGGTGCGGACCCGGCCCACCAGGTCCTTCACCGGGGCCTGCCGGTGCGAGGTACCGAACAACCCGGCGGCGCTGGTCGCGAGCGCTTGCAGCTGCTCGGGCCGAACCTTGGACGGGCCGCACCCGAAGCGGCCGTCGTGGGGTTTGATGCCGTCGGGAATCCTCAGTGCCTGTGCCATGATCACCAGGCTAGTGATCCCGGGCGTGTGAGCCAGACCACATCGAAGTGGTCGTTTTCGGGTACGCCACAGTGCTCGTGGCGGGCCTAGAAAGTTTCCGATACCTGCGGTACTGTCTAGACACACGACGTCCAAATGTAAAGCTCATCAGGAGACCGGCATGGCTCAGAAGATGGATCGGACGAAGCTCGTACGTCGCTGGCGTCGCAACATGGACGTGTCCGACGACACCGAGTACGTGGAGATGCTGCGCACGCTCTCCGAGGGGTCGGTGCGGCGCAACTTCAACCCCTATACCGACATCGACTGGAACTCGCCGGAATTCGCGGTCACGAAGAACGATCCGCGCTGGAAGCTGCCGGCCACCGATCCGCTGGGCCGCCACCCCTGGTATCAGGCGCAGTCGGAGGAACGCCAGATCGAAATCGGCATGTGGCGTCAGGCGAACGTCGCCAAGGTCGGCCTGCACTTCGAGTCCATCCTCATCCGCGGCTTGATGGAGTACGCGTTCTGGGTGCCCAACGGTTCACCGGAATACCGCTACTGCCTGCACGAGGCGGTCGAAGAGTGCAACCACACGATGATGTTCCAGGAGATGGTGAACCGCATCGGCGCCGACGTGCCGGGCATGCCGCGGCTGCTCAAGTGGATCCAGCCGCTGATCCCGCTGCTCGCCGGACCGCTGCCGATCCCGTTCTGGTTCGGCATCCTCGCCGGCGAGGAGCCCATCGACCACACCCAGAAGAACGTGTTGCGCGAAGGCAAGGAGCTGCACCCGATCATGGAGCGGGTGATGGCCATCCACGTGGCCGAGGAGGCTCGCCACATCTCCTTCGCTCATGAGTACCTGCGCAAGCGGGTGCCACATCTGCCGCGCCGCAAGCGGTTCTGGCTCTCGCTGTCGGTGCCGATCACAATGCGGATCCTGTGCTCGGCCATCGTGGTGCCGCCCAAGGCCTTCTGGCAGGAGTTCGACATTCCGCGTGAGGTGCGCAAGGAAGCGTTCTTCCGTTCCCCGGAGTCGCGGCAGATGCTTCGCGATATGTTCGGCGACGTGCGGATGCTGTGCCACGACACCGGCCTGATGAATCCGGTCGCGAAGATCATCTGGCGGATCTGCAAGATCAACGGCAAGCCTTCGCGCTACCGCAGCGAGCCAGCGCGCCAGCACCTGGTCGCGGCCGCATAGGGCGCCTATGCCGCACGTCATCACCCAGTCGTGCTGTAACGACGGGTCCTGCGTGTTCGCGTGTCCGGTGAACTGCATTCACCCCACGCCGGACGAGCCCGGCTTTGCCACCTCCGAGATGCTCTACATCGATCCGGCGGCTTGTGTGGACTGCGGCGCCTGTGTGAGTGCGTGCCCGGTCGGAGCGATCGCGCCCGACACCCGGCTGGACGTCCGCCAGTTGCCGTTCGTCGACATCAACGCGTCGTTTTATCCGTACCGGCCGCCCGACGTGAAGCTGCCGCCGACGTCGAAACTGGCCCCGGTGATTCCGGCGGCGCAGGTGCATGCCCGCGACCACCCGCTGACGGTGGCCATCGTCGGCTCGGGACCGGCGGCGATGTACGCCGCCGACGAGTTGCTGACACAGCCGGGCGTGCGCGTCAACGTGTTCGAGAAGCTGCCGACGCCCTACGGCCTGGTACGGGCCGGCGTCGCGCCCGACCACCAGAGCACCAAGCGGGTCACCTGGCTGTTCGACAGGGTCGCCGCGCGGCGGGGCTTTCAGTTCTATCTCAACGTCCAGGTCGGTAAGCATCTGAGCCACGCCGACCTGCTCGCGCATCATCACGCCGTCGTCTACGCCGTCGGAGCGCCGACCGACCGCCGGCTCGAGATCGAGGGTGTGGGATTGCCCGGCAGCGCGACCGCCACCGAGCTGGTCGCGTGGATCAACGGACACCCCGACTTCACCGATCTTCCAGTCGATCTGGGGCACGAGCGGGTCGTGATCATCGGCAACGGCAATGTCGCCCTCGACGTGGCGCGAGTGCTCACCACCGATCCCGACGAGCTGGCCCGCACCGACATCTCCGATCACGCGCTGGGCGTGCTGCGGACTTCACGAGTGCAGGAGGTGGTGATCGCCGCCCGCCGCGGCCCCGCGCACTCGGCGTTCACGCTGCCCGAGCTGATCGGGCTCACCACGTCGGCCGACGTGGTGCTCGACGCGCACGACCACGAGCTGGTGCGCCGTGACCTGGAGACCACCAAAGATCCCCTGACCAAGCAGAAGCTGGAAATCCTCAGCAAGCTCGCCCTTCCCTCGAGTCCGGTGAGACGACCGCGCATCCGGCTGGCCTACCTGCTGACCCCGATGCGCATCGTGGGCACAGACCGTGTCACCGCTATGGAGTTCGCCGTCACCGGCACCGACGAGACGCGCCGAGTGGACGCCGGGCTGGTGCTCAGTTCGATCGGCTACCGCGGCACACCTGTGGCCGGGCTCCCGTTCGACGAGAGCGCCGCGGTGGTCCCGAACGACGCAGGGCGCGTCGTCGACCCGGACAGCGGGCAGCCGGTTCGTGGGGCGTATGTGGCGGGATGGATCAAGCGCGGGCCCACCGGATTCATCGGCACCAACAAGTCCTGCTCGCTGCAGACGGTGCAGTCGCTGGTAGCGGACTTCAACGAGGGTCTGCTGACCGATCCCGTCGCCGGTCCGCGTGCGTTGGCCCGGCTGGTGCACGCCCGTCAGCCCGACGTCGTCGACGCCGCCGGTTGGCGGGCGATCGACGAGGCAGAACGTGAGCGAGGCAAGGCCCGCGAGCGCCCCCGCGACAAGTTCACCTCGATCGCCGACATGCTGGCCGTCGCGGCGAACGCGCCGCGAATTCCGTTGCGACGGCGGATTTTCGACCGGATCCGTGAACTGGTTTAGGACTCCTGTGCCATTGCCGCGGCGATTTCCTCCATGCTGACCTCACGCATCGGCTGGCCCAGCGACCAATGGTGGCCGAACGGATCGGCCAGCACGCCGTAGCGGTCGCCCCAGAACTGGTCTTCCAACGGCGCAACGACGGTCGCGCCGGCGTCCAGCGCCCGCTGGAACTTTGCATCGACGTCGGTCACCGTCATGTGAATGGTGACCGGCGTCCCGCCGAGCGACTTCGGGGTCATCGACTTGCCGCCCGACATTTCCGGGAAGTCGTCGTTGAGCATCACCACAAAGCCGTTGATGCGCAGCGCCGCATGGATCAGCTTGCCGTCCGGGCGGGGGACCCGGCCCAATTCGACAGCGTCGAAGGCCTTGACGTAAAAGTCGATCGCCGCCGCGGCGTCGTCGACGACGAGGTGCGGGGATACGGTGGGTTCGACGGCGATCGCCATGGTGGCCTCCTAATGGTCATAGGTCTGGTACCGGTATAGACCACGGAGGCGACACAAAATCATCGCCGTGATCGCCGCAGGTTATGACAGTGTGCGGACCTGGTCCCAGCCTTCGACCGCCTCCGCGCTGCGCGGATCGGGGCCGACATAGATGGCCGACGGGCGGACCAACTTGCCCAGTTTCTTCTGCTCGAGGATGTGTGCACACCAACCGGCGGTGCGCCCGCAGGTGAACATCGCCGGCATCATCTGCGGCGGCACCCGGGCAAAGTCCAGCACCACTGCCGCCCAGAACTCGACGTTGGTTTCGATGGCCCGGTCCGGCCGCCGCTCCCGCAGTTCCGCCAGGGCTGCCTGCTCGAGTGCCATCGCGACCTCGTAGCGCGGTGCCCCGAGTCGCTCTGCGGTGGCCCGCAGCACCCGGGCCCGCGGATCCTCGGCGCGGTAGACCCGGTGCCCGAAGCCCATCAGCTTCTCACCGCGGTCCAGGATGCCCTTGACCAGACCGCGCGCGTCGCCGGTGCGCTCGACTTGCTCGAGCATCGGCAACACCCGGGCGGGCGCACCGCCGTGCAGCGGGCCGCTCATCGCCCCGATGGCCCCGGACAATGCGGCCGCCACGTCGGCGCCGGTCGAAGCGATCACCCGGGCGGTGAAGGTCGAGGCGTTCATGCCGTGCTCGGCCGCGGAAACCCAGTAAGCGTCAACAGCCTCGATATGTCTGGGGTCCGGCTCGCCCTGCCATCGGGTCATGAAACGTGCAGTCACCGTGGGGCATTCGTCGATGACCCGTTGCGGAACCGCCGGCTGGTAGATGCCGCGGGCGGACTGGGCGACATAGGACAGCGCCATCACCGAGGCCCTGGCCAGCTGGGCGCGGGCGGTGGAGTCGTCAATGTCGAGCAGCGGCTGATACCCCCAGATCGGCGCCAACATCGCCAGCCCGGCCTGCACGTCGACGCGCACATCGCCGCTGTGGATCGGCAGCGGGAACGGCTCGGCCGGCGGCAGCCCGTGGCCGAATTTGCCGTCGACCAGCAACGCCCAGGTGTCACCGAAGGTGACCCGCCGGCCCACCAGTTCCTCGATGTCCACACCGCGGTAGCGCAGCGCACCGCCGTCCTTGTCAGGCTCGGCGATCTCGGTGGTGAAGGCCACCACACCGTCGAGGCCGGCGACGAAGTTCTCCGGGATTTTGTCCGGGATCACGGTCATAGCTGAATTCTCGCACGCCGGTCCGGACCGGCCGCTACCGGTCGGTAACCGTAGCTTGCTCGCCGAGGTACCGTTGGCGCGATGGCAGGACCGGACAATGAGCACCTTGCCGCAATGCGTGCCGAGTACGGGTCGGTGGAAAAGGACGGCAGCCCCGATCTCGACGTCGACTGGTTGCAGGATGGGTGGGTTGCCTTGCTGCGCAAGTGGATCCGCGACGCCGAGGACGCCGGCGTCGCCGAACCCAACGCCTTCGTGCTGGCCACTGTCGACTCGGGCCGGCCGGTCAGCCGCTCAGTGCTGTGCAAGAGTGTCGATGAGCGGGGGATCACTTTCTACACCAGCTACGACTCGGCCAAGGCCGCCGAGCTCGCCGCGACGCCGTACGCGTCGGCGACGTTCCCGTGGTATCTGCTCGGCCGGCAGGTCCACATCCGCGGCCCGGTGACCAAGGTCGACCCGGCCGAGACGCAAGAGTACTGGTCCCGACGGCCGCGGGGCTCACAGTTGGGTGCCTGGGCGTCGCAGCAGTCGCGGCCGATCGCGTCGCGCGCGGCCCTCCTGGACCAGCTGGCCGAGGTCACCGCCCGTTTCGCTGACAGCGAGCAGGTCCCGGTCCCCCCGAACTGGGGCGGGTACCGCATCGCACCCGAGGTGGTCGAGTTCTGGCAGGGCCGAGAAAACCGGCTGCACAACAGGATTCGCGTCACAGGCGGGGTCGTTGAACGCCTGCAGCCATAGCGGCCGGGCCCGGTGGCCGGAATCGGCGCCAACCGGGCGATTTTTGCGGTGCTCAGTGCAGATCCACGCACCGCGCCGGCGATCATCGGCTACTGTGACCCGACACCCCGGGCAGACGCACCGGCGCGATAACGACTACCTTCAGCTATAAGCACGCCTATAAAAGCTGGGCAGCATGAGCAGAGCGCAAAGGGATTCTTGTGGCAGCAACTGACGACACCGCCACGCTGCGATACCCAGGTGGTGAGCTGGAACTAAAGATCGCACACGCCACCGAGGGAGCCGACGGCATTGCGCTGGGCTCACTGCTGGCCAAGACGGGTTACACGACCTTCGACAGCGGCTTCATGAACACCGCCTCCACCAAGAGCGCCATCACCTACATCGACGGCGATGCGGGCATCCTGCGCTACCGCGGCTACCCGATCGAGCAGCTCGCGGAGAAGTCGACGTTCCTCGAGGTCAGCTACCTGCTGATTTACGGTGAGCTGCCGACCAAAGAGCAGCTCGCCAACTTCACCAAGCAGATCCAGCGCCACACCATGCTGCATGAGGACCTCAAGCGGTTCTTCGACGGCTTTCCGCGCAACGCCCACCCGATGCCGGTGTTGAGCAGCGTCGTCAACGCGCTCTCCGCCTACTACCAGGATTCGCTGGACCCGATGGACAGCGACCAGGTCGAGCTGTCCACGATCCGGCTGCTGGCCAAGCTGCCGACCATCGCCGCCTACGCGTTCAAGAAGTCGGTGGGCCAGCCCTTCCTGTATCCGGACAACTCGCTGACGCTGGTAGAGAACTTTTTGCGGATGACGTTCGGTTTGCCGGCCGAGCCCTACACGCCGGACCCGGAGATCGTCCGGGCGCTGGACATGCTGTTCATCTTGCACGCCGACCACGAGCAGAATTGCTCGACGTCGACGGTGCGGCTGGTGGGCTCGTCGCGGGCCAACCTGTTCACGTCGATCTCCGGTGGCATCAACGCGCTATGGGGCCCGCTGCACGGCGGCGCCAACCAGGCGGTGCTGGAGATGCTCGAGAAGATCCGGCAAAGCGACGACGACGTCGCGGAGTTCGTCCGCAAGGTCAAGAACCGCGAGGAAGGCGTCAAGCTGATGGGCTTCGGCCACCGCGTGTACAAGAACTACGACCCGCGGGCGCGCATCGTCAAAGAACAGGCCGACAAGATTCTCGGCAAGCTCGGCGGTGACGACCACCTGCTCAAGATCGCCAAGGAACTCGAGGAGGCGGCGCTCACCGACGACTACTTCATCGAGCGCAAGCTGTACCCCAACGTCGACTTCTACACCGGGCTGATTTACCGGGCGCTGGGATTCCCGACGCGGATGTTCACCGTGCTGTTCGCGCTGGGCCGGCTGCCGGGATGGATCGCGCACTGGCGCGAGATGCACGACGAGGGCGATTCCAAGATCGGCCGTCCGCGCCAGATCTACACCGGCTACACCGAGCGCGACTACACCACGATCGACGCGCGGTAGGCTCTCCCTCCCTTTCTTTCTCCGCGAGCGGGCGTGTTTGTACGCCGACACGCCGGAAATGCTGTACAACTGCGCCCGTTCGCGCCCTGGGGGCGGGAGGGCCGGGGGTCAGGACGACGCCAGCACCGCCATCGCGGCGTTGTGTCCGCCGATCCCCGACACCGCTCCACCGCGGCGAGCACCCGAGCCGCACAACAGGATTCGCTCATGCGCCGTGGCCACACCCCACCGCCGCGCGGGTGTGTCCAGCGGATCGTCGTCGTCGGCGAACGGCCAGGCCAGCCCGCCGTGAAAGATGTTCCCCCCGGTCATGGCCAGCGTGTCTTCCAGATCGGCAGTGGTGACGGTTTCGAGGCACGGTCGCCCGTTTGCATCAGCCAGCAATTGCTCCTGAATGGGTTCGCCCAGAACCGAATTCAACGAATCGAGCACCGCTTCGGTGAAATCCCCACGCAGCCCGTGCGGCGTGTGCAGGCCGAACACCGTCAAAGCCTGCGCGCCGGACTCGCGCAGCGCGGGCGACAGGATGCTTGGATCGGTGAGCGAATGGCAGTAGACCTCGCACGGCAGCGGGTCCGGAACACGTCCGGCCGCCGCCTGCGCATACGCCGAATCCAGTTGCGTCCAGGTCTCATTGACGTGCATCGTGCCGTTGAACGCCTGCTCGGGGGTCACCGACTCGTCGCGCAACCGCGGCAGCCGCCGCACCAGCATGTTCACCTTGACCTGCGCGCCCGGCGCCGCGGGCGGCTGCCCTTCACCGAGCAGCCCGGCCAGCACCGTCGGCGTCACACCGGCCAGCACGAACCTACCGCGGACCACGCACTCGTCGTCGCCGTGGCGGTAGCGCACCTCGCCGTCCGGATTCACCGCGTAAACCGCCGCGCCGGTGATGATTTCGGCGCCGTAACCGGATGCGGCCGATGCCAACGCGGTGGTCACCGCACCCATGCCGCCGATCGGGACGAGCCAGTCGCCGGTACCGCCACCGAGCAGGTGATACAAGAAGCAGACGTTCTGCCGCAGCGACAGGTCGTCGAGGCGAGCGAAAGTGCCGATCAACGCATCGGTGGCAACCAGACCGCGCACCAAGTCGCTCTCGAGCGCGTCGGCGATGGCCAGCCCGATCGGCTCGACGACCATGGCGTGCCAGGCCGCGTCGTCGCCGACCAGTCGGCGTGCCGCCGTGCGGGTCGGCAGTGGCTCCAGCAAGGTCGGCCAGAGCCGCTCGGTCACCAGCCGGCACCGGCGGTGGAACGCGCGCAGGTCGGCGGGGGCATCTCCGATCAACAGCCCGGCGCGGCCCGGGTCAGGGGTGTACGAGGAGTACCGGCGGCGGGCCAACCGCACTGGCGCACCCAGCTCCTCGACGATGCGCGCCGGCAGCAGGCTGACCAAGTAGGAAAATCGCGACAGGCGTGCCTCGACGCCCTCGAAGAGGTGCGCCGACACCGCAGCCCCGCCGACCTGGTCGAGCCGCTCCAGCAACCGCACGCGCAGCCCGGCCCGGGCCAGATATCCGGCCGCGACAAGGGCGTTGTGTCCGCCACCTACCACGACGACGTCGACGGCGTCGACACGGGCGGCCACGACTCCAGTGTGCACGTCGTCGAGTTGCCCGGCGCCCTGGCCTAGGCTTTCCGCCCATGGCCGTGTTCTACCGACGACGGTTCCGATGGCTGATCGGCCTGATGGTTACCCTGCTGCTGGGCGCAATCGGTTACGGCCTGCTGGATCGAACGCGGTCCCATGAGCCGACCGGTGCGGCACCCGCCGCGGCGACGATTTCGCCGATATCACTGGTGCCGGTCTCAATCACGCGCACCGGCAAGGAAATAACGCTGCAAGGTGAGTTTCCCGACGCCAAAGCCAGGGCGGCCCTGCTCGACGCGGTGGTCGAGTCGGTCGGGTCGACCGCCAACGTAGTTGACAACCTCGGCATCAACCCGGATGTCAACTCGCTCGACTTCTCCGATGCCGCACTGGTTTTCAACACCGCCGCGGCGATTCCCGACTTCCGGCTCTCGGCCGTCGGCGACACTGTCACGCTGGCGGGCACCGCTGCGACAGCCGAGCAAGCGGACGCCGTCTTGCAAGCCGCCGAGGACACTTGGCCCGACCTGCACATCGACAACCGGATAACAGCCGGTGCTAGCTGAGCAGAAACTCGACTCAGCTCGGCGCGGGCAGCCGCAGCACCAGCCGGGCGCCGCCCAGCGGGCTGTCCTCCAACGTAGCTGTGCCGCCGTGTAATTGGGCCTGCTGGGCCACCAATGCCAGGCCCAACCCCGAACCCGAATGCGAAGCCGTCGACCCGCGGGAGAACCGGTCGAACACCAGCTGGCGTTCGTGCTCGGGCACTCCGCTGCCGTTGTCGTCGATGGCGATCTCCACCCCGTCGCGCGAGCTGACCGCGGACAGCTGAACACGGGTGGCGCCACCGTGTTTGACGGCATTGGCGATCGCGTTGTCGACGGCCAGCCGCAACCCGGCGGGCATTCCGACGATGATGCAGGTCGGCGACGGCGCCAGCGACACCTCGAGGTTGGGGTACACCCGCATGGCGTCGTGCGCGGCGCGGTCGAGCAACTCGGTGATATCGACCGGAACATGGTCGTCGGAGGTCGACAGCTCACCTTGCGCCAGCCGCTCCAGCGCGCTCAGCGTGGCCTCGATGCGTGACTGGGTGCGGACCACGTCGTTGAGCACTTCTTTGCGCTGGTCGTCGGCCAACTCCAGCGTCGTCAGCACCTCGAGGTTGGTGCGCATCGCGGTGAGCGGGGTGCGCAGCTCGTGGGCGGACACCGAAGCGAAGTCGCGGGCCGAGGCGAGTGCCTCCTTGGTGCGTTCCTGCTCACTCCAGATACGCTGCAGCATCCCGCGCATCGCCTCGGCAATCTCCACGGCCTCGGTGGCACCGCGCACTTCGACCCGCGGTGCCTGATCGCCGGCGTCGATCGAGCGGGTCTGCTCCGCGAGTTGTTTGAACGGCCGTACCGCGAACGCGGCCAGCAGCCAGCTGAACACCGCCGCCGCGCCGATCGCGAACCCACAGATCAAGATGACGCGACGATGCAAGTTGTTGGTCTCGGCGATCGCCTCGTCGTAGGTTGCTCCCACTTGCACCGTCGTCGGCTGTAGCGCCGGTATCTGGACCGTGCGCACCCGGTAGCGCACACCGTTGACATCGGTGTCGGCGTAGCCGGCCGGCAACTCGGGCAGCACGACCGGCGTGTTGGACGTGACTTGATCCCCCCTGCGCACGGTGATGACCGTGTTCTGGTAGTTGGGCGAGCGGGGGATCCCCTCGAGGCCGCGGGGCAGGAACGGAATCGCGAAACCCGCCGCTTCGTCGAGGCGGCGGTCAAGCCGCTCCTTGCTGTTGTTGGTGATGCCGAACCAGACGACGGTACCCACGATCAGTACCGGAATCGCCGCTCCGATCGCGGTGGCGACCACGACCCGCGCCCGCAGCGAGGGGGTGCGGCTCAAGATCCGGGACAACACGTTCATGGGTCACCGTTACTGCACGCGCAGTACGAACCCCACTCCACGAACGGTGTGCAGCAGCCGCGGGCCGCCGCCTGCTTCCAGCTTGCGTCGCAGGTAGCCGATGAACACGTCGACGACGTTGGTGTCTGCAGCGAAGTCGTATCCCCAGACCAGTTCCAGCAATTGCGCACGGGACAGCACCGCGGTCTTGTGCTCGGCCAGCACCGCGAGCAGGTCGAACTCTCGCTTGGTCAGGTCGACATCGACACCGTTGACCCGGGCCCGACGGCCCGGGATGTCGACCTCCAACGGCCCGACCGTGATGATTTCCGACGACGAGGTCGCAGTGGACCCGCGGCGGCGCAGCAGCGCCTTGACCCGCGCCACCAGCTCGGCCAGCACGAACGGTTTGACCAGGTAGTCGTCCGCGCCCGCCTCCAGGCCCATCACCCGGTCGTCGACCGAGCTGCGCGCCGAGAGCACACAGACCGGCACGTCGTTGTCCATGGCGCGCAGCGCGGTGACCACGCTGACGCCGTCCAGTACGGGCATGTTGATGTCGAGCACGATGGCATCCGGCCGAGTCTCGGTGGCACTGCGCAGCGCCTCAGCACCGTCGACTGCCGTCGACACCTCGAATCCGGACAGCCGTAGCCCGCGTTCCAGCGACGCGAGCACGTCGGAGTCGTCGTCGACCACCAATACCCGGGGTGAGGTCGCACTTGTGTCCATGCTGCCCATCTTGCCTGATCCCGATGAGCAGCTGTGGGAAGATGTGCCGCCCGTCGCTACCCTGGGCTGGCCGCGACGGCCGGACGAGCCGCGACGTATTCGCGTTCGCGGCGCAGCCTGGACGCGCATGAAAGCCAGATGACCAGCGAGCCGAGCGACAGCGCGCCCAGCATCAGGAAAGCGGTTGGGAACCCGAGATGTTGGGCGACATATCCGCCCAATAGCGGGCTGAGCGCACCGCCGAGACCCTGAGCGGCCATGACGGCGCCCTGCCCGACGTTGACGTGGCCGGTGCCGTCGAGGATCCGGGCCACCAGGCCGGGCACCGCGACCGACAGCATGCCGGAGCCGACACCGTCGAGCACCTGGACCGGAATGACGCCCCAGGCGCTGATGACATGGGCGGCGATGACCGCACGGATGGGCAGTGCGCTGAACGCGATCAGGATGGCCAGCCAGTAGCCGCGGGTCTGGGCGATCCGCATGGCCACCAGCGCGGTGATGATCATGACGCCCTGGGCCACCACGACGGTGCTGGCCACGGTGGTGAACGGGTTGGTGTGGGTGGCCACCACCGCCAGTCCGTACAGCGGCAGCATTGCCGCGTTACCCAGCCAAAACAGCATCACCGCGGCGGCCACCGCCAGCAGCGGCTTGCACTCGAGCAACACCCGGAACCGCTTGACCGGTGCCCCGGTCTCGGGCGGGGCCTCGCCCCGGGCGACGTGGTGGTCGATGTGATCGGCGGGGATGGACAGTACCGAGCCGATGGTGACCGCTGCGAATCCGGCGGCCAGCCAGAAAACGGCGGGGTAACCGAAAAGCCAGCCCAGCAGTCCTGATAACGCGGCACCGACCATGTTGCCCGCGTGGTTGTAGGCCTGGTTACGGCCGTTCTGAGCGGTGAATCCGGCTTGGCCGACGACTCCGAGCGTGATGCCGATAACCGCGGGGGCGATCGTCGCCCCGGAGATGCACATCACCGCCTGCGCGGCGGCGACGACCCAGAACTGCCGCGATGTGAGAATCACCGCCGACGCCGCCACTGCGGCGAGACCGACGATGATGACGCAGGCCCGTTTGCGGGTGGTGGCGTCGACCAGCGCACCGGCCGGGGCGACCGTGCACATGCCGACGATGGCGCCCAGGGTGATGACCGCGCCGATGGCACTGGTGCTGAAGCCGCGACCGGCCAGCAACACGCCCAGGAACGGGCCCATCCCGGCCTCCATGTCGGCCATGAAGAAGTTGACCGCGCTCAGCGCGGCCCGATCCCGGACGAGCGCGCCCGGCCTTGCGGTGTCCTTCCTCGTCATCGGTTGAATGTTGAGTCATCGTCTCGGGCCGGGCAAGCCGATGCGCCGATAGCGGTCCAGGCGCGCGGCGAGCCGCTGATTGGCGGGTGTCGCCTGCAGCGAATGGAGCTCGCGAGCGATCGTTCGAGACATCCGTTTGGCGAATTCGATCGGCTCGTCGGCGGCATCGGGATGTTCCGGCACGACGACGTCGACGATTCCGGACGCGCGCAGGTCCCTGGACCGAGTACCTTGCGATGCAGCCAGTTCCGCGGCGTGGTCGGTGTCGCGGAATATCAGTGCGCTGGCGCCCTCTGGCGGCAGCGGCGCCAGCCAGCCATGCAACGCCGCCAGCACCCGATCGGCGGGAACCATTGCCAGCGCGGGCCCGCCGCTGCCCTGCCCCAGCAGGATCGAGACCGTCGGGGTGTCGAGTGTGACGAGTTCGGCTAGGCAGCGTGCGATCTCGCCGGCGAGTCCTTCCTGCTCGGCCGCTTCGGACAGCGCCGGCCCCGCGGTGTCGATGATGAGCGCCAGGGGGATACGCAAGCCGGCGGCCAGGGCCATGCCGCGCCGGGCTTCGCGCAGCGCGGCCGGGCCCACGACGCCGCCGAAGACGCGCTGCTGGCCCAACACCACCGCGGGCTGGCCGCCGAAGCGCGCCAGCGCCAGCAGCATGCCTTTTGCTTCGCCCTGACCGGTACCCGACAACAAGACCCGCTCGGTGGCCCCGTGGCGCAGCAGGGTGCCGACCCCGGGCCGGTCCGGCCGTCGTGAGGCCAGCACCGAATCCCAAGCCGGCACATCGGGTATCGGTTCGTCGGCGATGGCCGGCGGCGGTGCCCCGGGTGGATCCACCAGCACCTTCAGTGCCCGCTCCAGCGTGCGGCGCAGCCACCGCAACGGAATGACACCGTCGATAACCCCGTGACGCTGCAGATTCTCGGCGACCTGGATGCCCGGCGGGAACGGCTCACCGTAGAGCTGCTCGTACACCCGGGGCCCCAGAAAACCGATCAGGGCGCCCGGCTCGGCGATGGTGACATGGCCCAGCGAACCCCAGGACGCGAAGACCCCGCCGGTGGTCGGGTGGCGCAGGTAAACCAGGTAGGGCAGGTGCGCCCGCTTGTGCAGTTCGACCGCCGCGCTGATCTTGACCATCTGCACGAAAGCGACCGTGCCTTCCTGCATTCGGGTGCCGCCGGAACTCGGCGAGGCCAGCAGCGGCAGCCGCTCTCGGGTCGCCCGTTCGATGGCCGTGGTGATCCGTTCGGCCGCGGCGACCCCGATCGAACCGGCCAGGAAGTCGAACTCGCAGGCGATCACGGCCACCCGTCGCCCGTGCACCCGACCTTCACCGGTGACGACCGACTCGCTGAGCCCGGTGGCGGCCCGGGCGGCGGTCAACTCCCGTGCGTACGCGTCCTTTGCCGGGACCGCGAGCGGCTCGGTGTCCCAGCTGACGAACGATCCCTTGTCGAGCACCGCATCCCGAAGTTCGTCGGCGCTGATCCGGCTCACCGCACGAGGGTAACCAGCCCGCCCGCGGTGCGACTTTGCAGAGCCGCCGCGAACGGACCATAATTAGCACTCGTAGACCGAGAGTGCTAATGCGCGAGCTGAAGGGAGGGAAGGTCATTGCGCGGCGCTGATTTCGTCTTCTGGTCCGACGGTCCCGATTCCGCGCACCCGCTGCGGATCGTCTTGGTGGCACCGCCGTATTTCGATATTCCACCGAAGGGTTACGGCGGCGTCGAGGCCGTCGTGGCCGACCTCGCCGACATGCTCGTCGCCCGTGGTCACAGCGTGACGGTGATCGGCGCCGGCGAGCCGGGCACCGCAGCCAAGTTCGTCCCGGTGTGGGATCGGACGCTGCCGGACCGGCTGGGCGAGCCCTATCCCGAGGTGATGCACGCGCTGAAGGTCCGCAGCGCTATCGCGCGAATCGCCGCGGGCGACGGTGTCGACATCGTGCACGACCACACCTTTGCCGGCGCGTTGAACACCCCGACGTATCGGGCACTGGAGGTGCCGACTGTGGTGACCGTGCACGGGCCCATCGACGACGACTTGCACCCGTACTACCGTGAACTCGGCCGCGACGCCGGTCTGGTCGCCATCAGCGACCGGCAGCGACAACTGGCGCCTGACCTGAATTGGATTGGCCGCGTGCACAATGCGCTGCGGATCGACGACTGGCCGTTTCAGGCCGACAAGGGCGACTATGCGCTGTTTTTGGGGCGGTTCGCGCCGTACAAGGGTGCCCACCTGGCCGTGCAGGCCGCGCACGAGGCGGGCATATCGCTCGTTTTGGCGGGCAAATGCAACGAGCCCGCGGAGAAGCAGTACTTCGAGGACTGTGTGCGGCCGTTGCTTACCGACAGCGACCACGTGTTCGGCGAAGCGGATGCGGTCAGCAAGCGCAAATTGTTGGCCGGCGCGCGTTGTCTGCTGTTCCCCGTGCAGTGGGAGGAGCCGTTCGGGATCGTGATGATCGAAGCGATGGCGTGCGGGACCCCGGTCGTCGCGCTGCGTGGCGGCGCGGTCGCCGAGGTGGTTGTCGACGGCACCACCGGTTTCGTGTGCGAGCAACCTGACGAACTGGCGGCCGCAATCGCGCGGACCGACGCGATCGATCCGCACGTTTGCCGTCGGCATGTCGCAACACACTTCGAGGTGGCACAGTTAGGTTACGGATATGAGCAGATCTACCGGAAGGCGTTGCGCCACCACCTGGTTCAGTCCGGTCCACCGGCGACGGCCGAACCGATCACACCTGTTCGCGAGCTGACTGACAAGGCGACCTCGTGACCTACGGATTCAACACCGGCAGTCCTGTTGCCCGGGTCGGGTCCGGCGACGAGACAGTGACGCTGGTCGAGGGCGCGACGTTCTGCCTGTCCGACCGTTACGGCGACATGGTGGTGGGCCGGCCGCACGGGCTGTTCTTCCGCGACGCCCGCGTCTTGTCGCGCTGGGAAATGCGGGTGGACGGTCAAGTGCCCGAGTCGTTGTCGGTGGAGACGACGGAGGCGTTCGCGGCCCGGTTCATCATGCGGCGCGCTCCGCATTCCGCGCGCGCCGACAGCACCCTGCTGGTGGTCCGGGAACGGCTGATCGTCGATGGGCTGCGGGAGATCATCTCGCTGCACAACCTCGACAAGGAAAGCACGGCGGTGTTTCTCGAACTGCACGCCGACGCTGACTTCGCCGACCTGTTCGCGGTCAAGGAGGGGCGGGTGGCAGTCTCCGGCGCCGACATGGCGGTGACCGACGGCGAGCTGGTGCTGCGCGAGCGCGGTGACCAGGTGCGCGGCCTGACCATCACCGCCACCGGTGATCCCATCGTGTTGCCCGGCTCGCTGAACTGGCGGGTGGTGGTGCCGCCGGGGGAGTGCTGGCAGACCGAAATCATGTTGCTGCCGACCTGGGCGAACCAGAAGATCACCCACCGCGTCCGCACCGGCGAGGATGTGGGATCCAGCGCGCCGGCCCGCAAGGTCGAGGCTTGGCGGGTCAGCTCGACCAACGTCGAAACCGACCATCCGCGGCTCGCCGCGGTGTTGCGTCAGACCGAGAGCGACCTCGGGGCGCTGCTGATGCACGACGAAACCGGCCTGGGCCGATCGTTCGTCGCGGCCGGGGCACCCTGGTTCATGACGCTGTTCGGCCGCGACAGCGTGCTCACCGCGTGGATGGCGCTGCCGCTGGAGGTTGGGCTCGCGGTCGGCACGCTGCAGCGACTCGCCGCGTTGCAGGGCCGGCGCGTCGACCCGATCACCGAGGAAGAACCGGGCCGGCTCATGCACGAAATCCGGCGCGGCCCGGCCAGCGACGATGTGCTCGGCGGCAACGTCTACTACGGATCGGTCGACGTCACACCGCTTTTCGTGATGCTACTGGCCGAGGCGTGGCGGTGGGGAGCCGACGAGACCGCCGTGCGCGCGCTGCTGCCCGCGGCCGACGCCGCATTGAGTTGGGCGGAGCGCTACGGCGATCGCGACGGGGACGGCTTCGTCGAATACCGGCGCGCCACCGACCGGGGGCTGATCAACCAGGGCTGGAAGGACAGCTTCGACGGCATCAACGATGCTGCGGGCCGGCGGGCCGAACCGCCCATCGCGCTGTGCGAGGTCCAGGGCTACCTGTACGCGGCGCTGCTCGGGCGCGCCGACCTCGCTGACGGGTTCGGCGATGCGGCCACAGCGGCGCGACTGCGTCAGTGGGCGCAAGAGTTGCGAGCCAAGTTCCTCGACGCCTTCTGGCTCCCGGACAAGGGGTGGTACGCGCTCGCGCTGGACGGCTCCAAGCGTCCGGTCGATGCCCTGACCAGCAACGCGGCCCACTGTTTGTGGACCGGGATCGCGAGCGATGAACACGCCGAAGTCCTCGTCGAGCGGCTGGCCAGTGAGGAGATGGATTCCGGGTTCGGATTGCGCACGCTGGCGACCACGATGGGCGCCTATAACCCGATGAGCTACCACAACGGCTCGGTGTGGCCGCACGACACCGCGATCGCGGTGGCCGGGCTGCTGCGCTATCGGCACATTCCCGGCGCGGTCGAGCTGGCCGAGCACCTGGCCACGGGCCTGCTCGATGCGGCTGAGGCGTTCGGTGCCAGACTGCCCGAACTGTTCTGCGGCTTTCCGCGCTCCCAGTTCGCCACCCCGGTGCCTTACCCCACGTCGTGCTCGCCGCAGGCCTGGGCGAGTGCGGCCCCGCTGCTGTTGCTGCGGGCTTTTATGGGACTCGACCCCGACGTGCCGCACCGCAGGCTGTCGATCTCGGCGCATGTTCCGGCGGCGTGGGGTCGCGTCGAGCTGACCGATCTGCGGCTGGGCAGCGTGACCGTGCACGTTGAAGCCGAGGGTGAGCTGGCCAAGACGCACGGGTTGCCCGACGACTGGGAGCTGGTGACGGCGTCGGCCTGAGCCGACGGGCCTGGATATGGTGGTCGGCATGATTTGCGCCAACGACGATGCAGAGCGCAGCGATGAGGAGGAGTGGCGCGCATGATTGCTGTCACCCACGTCGAGCAGGTCATGACGATCGAGCTGCAACGCCCCGAGCGGCGTAACGCGCTCAACTCTGAGCTGGTCGAGGAGTTGCGGGAAGCGGTCCAGAAGGCCGCCACGGAGAATGTGCGCGTCATCGTGCTCACAGGTCAGGGCACGGTGTTCTGTGCTGGCGCTGACCTGAGTGGCGACGCATTCGCCGCCGACTACCCGGACCGGCTGGTCGAGCTGCACAAAGCCATGGACGCCGCACCGATGCCGGTGGTCGGCGCGATCAACGGCCCGGCGATCGGCGCCGGACTGCAGTTGGCGATGCAATGTGATCTGCGGGTAGTGGCCCCCGATGCGTTCTTCCAATTTCCGACATCCAAATACGGTCTGGCACTGGATAACTGGAGTATCCGCCGACTGTCGTCGTTGGTCGGGCATGGCCGCGCCCGCGCGATGCTGCTGACCGCGGAAAAGCTGACCGCCGAGGCGGCGCTGCAGACCGGCATGGCCAACCGGATCGGGACACTGGCCGATGCACAGGCCTGGGCGGCGGAGATCGCCGGGCTGGCGCCGCTCGCGCTGCAGCACGCCAAGCGGGTGCTCAACGACGACGGCGCGATCGAAGAGCCGTGGCCTGCTCACAAGGAGTTGTTCGACAAGGCGTGGGCCAGCCAGGACGTGATCGAGGCACAGGTGGCCCGCCTGGAGAAGCGGCCGCCGAAGTTCCAGGGGGCGTGAGCCGATGTTGCGGGGGGCGTTGCGGCTCGCTGCCGGCACCGCCACGCTGGCCGGCGGCGGGTGGATGCTGCGTGCCCTGCACGGTGCGCCGACGGCCCTCGGCGCAGCGCCGGCTGCCATCCGCGCGGCGGCCGAACGCTCACCGAACCTGCGTGAGGGTGTGTTCGTCAATCCCGAGCCGGCCTCGGTGTTCAGCATCGACCGTGAGCAACAGCGGCTGATCCTGCGCGAAATCATCGGCGGGCGCGCCGCGACGCGACCCGCCGCCCCGATCCCGATGGAGCTGCCCCGCGGCCTCGCCGGTGTGGCCGAGGACATCGCGGTCTGTTGGTTGGGCCACGCCACGGTGCTGGTGGAACTCGACGGCTACCGGGTGCTCACCGACCCGATCTGGAGTGAGCGCTGCTCCCCGTCGGACGTCATCGGCCCGCAGCGAATGCATCCTCCGCCAACAGAAGTCGAAGGGTTGCCGGCGCTGGACGCAATCGTGATCAGCCACGACCACTACGACCACCTCGACACCGACACCGTCGTCGCGCTGGCTCGCACCCAGCGGGCGCCGTTTGTCGTGCCGTTGGGGGTCGGAGCGCACCTGCGCGCCTGGGGCATCCCCGGTGAGCGCATCATCGAACTCGATTGGAACGAGGTCGCGCAGGTCGACGAGCTCCGTCTGGTATGCACACCGGCCCGGCATTTCTCGGGGCGGTTCTTGAGCCGCAACACCACGCTGTGGGCGTCGTGGGCGCTGATCGGGCCCAGACATCGCGCGTATTTCGCCGGTGATACCGGTTACACCAAGAGCTTTGCCGCGATCGGCGCCGCACACGGGCCATTCGACGTCACGTTGATGCCGGTGGGCGCCTACAACAAAGCCTGGCCGGACATCCACATGAATCCGGAGGAGGCGGTCCGGGCACACCTCGACGTCGGCGGCCGGCTGTTGGTGCCGATCCACTGGTGCACCTTCCGGCTGGCGCCGCATCCCTGGGCCGAGCCGATCGAGCGACTCCTCGCCGCCGCCGAGTCATCCGATGTCGAAGTGTCGGTGCCTAAGCCGGGTGGGCGAACCGGGCCTTCGCTCCCCGCGACACATGACCCGTGGTGGCGGTCGTAACTTGCCTCACCCAGTGACTGCCGGGTTGACCGACGCCGAGGTCGCGCAGCGCATCGCCGACGGCAAAACCAACGACGTTCCGGCGCGGGCCACCCGCAGTGTCCGAGACATCATCCGCGCCAACGTCTTCACCCGCATCAACGCGATTCTGGGTGTGCTGTTGGTGATCGTGTTGGCGACCGGTTCGCTGATCAACGGCATGTTCGGGCTGCTCATCATCGCCAACAGCATTGTGGGCATGGTCCAGGAGATCAGGGCAAAGCGGACCTTGGACAAACTCGCGATCATCGGGCAGACAACTCCGATGGTGCGCCGCCAATCCGGGGTGCGCGCCTTGCCGCCCGGCGAAGTGGTGCTCGACGACATCATCGAACTCGGTGCGGGCGACCAGGTCGTCGTCGACGGCGAAGTCGTCGAGGAAGCCGGCCTGGAAGTCGACGAATCGCTGCTCACCGGCGAGGCCGATCACGTCGTGAAAAACATCGGGGATCCGGTCATGTCGGGCAGTTACGTCGTCGCCGGCACCGGCGCCTACCGCGCCACGAAGGTCGGCCGAGAGGCCTACGCCGCCAGACTCGCCGAGGAAGCCAGCAAGTTCACCCTGGTGAAATCCGAACTGCGCAATGGCATCAACAAGATCCTGCAGCTGGTCACCTATCTGCTGATTCCAGCCGGCTTGTTGACCATCTACAGCCAACTGTTCACCATCCACGCCGAGTGGCGGGAGTCGGTGCTGCGGATGGTCGGTGCATTGGTGCCGATGGTCCCGGAGGGACTGGTATTGCTGACGTCGATCGCGTTCGCGGTGGGTGTGATCCGCCTGGGCGCACGCCAGTGTCTGGTGCAGGAATTGCCCGCCATCGAGGGACTGGCCCGGGTCGACGTGGTATGTGCCGACAAGACCGGAACGCTGACCGAGAACGCCATGCGAGTCGCCGAGGTTCAGCATCTCGACAGTCAGCGCGAACGAATCGACGATGTACTCGCTTCGCTCGCCGCCGCCGACGCCCGGCCCAACGCCAGCATGCAGGCCATCGCCGACGTGTACTCCTCGCCGCCCGGCTGGACGGCAACCGCGATCGCGCCGTTTCAGTCGGCGACCAAGTGGAGCGGCGCCTCCTATGGTGATCGGGGCAACTGGGTGATCGGGGCTCCGGACGTACTCGTCGATCCGGCATCGCCGGCCGCCGCCCGGGCGGAGGAAATCGGCGGACGCGGCCTGCGGGTGATGCTGTTGGCGGCCTGCGACCTGCCCGTCGACCATCCGGACGCGTTGCGCCGTTTGACTCCCGTCGCGCTGGTGGTGCTCGAGCAGAAGGTGCGGCCCGACGCTGCCGAAACCCTCAATTACTTTGCAATGCAGAATGTTTCAGTAAAGGTGATTTCCGGTGACAATGCGGTGTCGGTGGCCGCGGTCGCCGAGAAACTGGGCTTACGGGGCGAGACCATAGACGCCCGCCGGCTGCCCGCCGACCCCGATGAACTGGCCGAGGCGCTGGAACGCTACACCACGTTCGGCCGGGTGCTACCCGACCAGAAGCGCGCGATGGTGCACGCGCTGCAATCGCGCGGGCATACCGTGGCGATGACCGGCGACGGCGTCAACGACGTGCTGGCGCTCAAGGATGCCGATATCGGCGTCGCGATGGGTTCGGGCAGTCCCGCGTCACGGGCAGTGGCTCAGATCGTCTTGCTGGACAACAGTTTCGGCACGCTGCCATACGTGGTCGCGGAGGGCCGACGGGTGATCGGCAACATCGAACGCGTCGCCAACCTCTTTTTGACCAAGACCGTGTACTCGGTGCTGCTGGCGCTGCTGGTAGGTCTGGCCGGCCTGGGTTCCAAGCTGTTCGGCGCCGATCCACTGCCGTATCCCTTTCAGCCCATCCACGTCACGATCGCGGCCTGGTTCACCATCGGCATTCCGGCGTTCATCTTGTCCCTCGCGCCCAACTACGAGCGTGCCCAACCCGGTTTCGCCCGACGGGTGGTGTCCGGCGCGTTGCCCTCGGGCCTGGTCGTCGGCGCGGCCACCTTCATCTCCTACCTGTCGGACTACCACGGTCGGGTGGCCAGTGCCCAGCAGCAGACGCAGGCGTCGACCGCTGCGCTGATCACGTTGCTCATCACCGCGCTGTGGGTGCTCGCCGTAGTCGCACGCCCTTACCGATGGTGGAAAGTGGCGTTGGTGATTGCGTCCGCGCTGGCTTACGTGGTGATCTTCAGCCTGCCGCTGGCGCGAGAGAAGTTCCTGCTCGATCCGTCGAATGTGGTTGTGACATCGGAAGCGGTGGGACTCGGCATACTCGGGGCCGCGGCAATCGAGGCGCTGTGGTGGGTTCAGGGCCGCATCCTGGGCGAGCGGCGCCGACTGTGGGCGGAGGCGCCGCAGACCCAGACGGTAGGGTTCGCCTAGCGGAAGGGAGGAATTCATGGCCAAAGTCTCTGGATCCATCGACGTGCCGTTGCCGCCTGAAGAGGCCTGGGCTCACGCCGCCGACCTTTCCCGCTACAAGGAATGGCTCACCATCCATCGGGTGTGGCGCAGCAAACTACCCGAGAAGCTGGAAAAGGGCACCGTCGTCGAGTCGATCGTCGAGGTCAAGGGCATGCCCAACCGGATCAAATGGACGATCGTGCACTACAACCCGCCGCAGGCCATGACGCTCAACGGCGTGGGCGTGGGCGGGGTCAAGGTGAAGCTCTTGGCCAAGATCAAGCCCAAGGAGGACGGATCGGAGGTCAACTTCGACGTGCACCTGGGCGGTCCGGCGCTGTTCGGCCCGATCGGCATGATCGTCGCGGGTGCGCTGAAGGGCGACATCCGCGAATCCCTGGAACGATTCGTCACGGTGTTCGCTGTGGCCTGAGCCCGGGGGCGATGAGTTTTCGCACCGGCACGAGTCCATATCGATGAAGCCCGACATTGGGCCGCCATCGTATGAAAAGGAGACTCTCGTGCCCATTCGTCACCGCGCGCCGTTGGGCGCCCCCACCTGGATCGACCTCACGTCTTCCGACCTCGAGAAGGCCCAAGACTTCTATGGCACCGTATTCGGCTGGACTTTCGAATCCGCCGGGCCCGACTACGGCGGATACGTCAATGCCGCCAAGGGCGGTCACCCGGTCGCCGGGCTGATGGCGCGCAACCCGCAACAGCAGGGCCCGGACGCGTGGACCACCTACTTTCACACCGGCGACATCGACGCGACGGTGTCGGCGCTGACCGAGGCGGGCGGCTCGGTATACATGCCGCCAATGGAGGTTCCCGCCAAGGGTTTCATGAGCATGGCCACCGACCCGGGCGGAGCGTTTTTCGGTCTGTGGCAGCCGCTGGAGCATCGCGGTTTCGAGCTGATCGGTGAAGCCGGCGCCCCGGTGTGGCATCAGTTGACCACCCGGGACTACCGCACGGCCGTCGACTTCTACCGCCAAGTCCTCGGCTGGCGCACCGAGGCTGTCGAAGATACCGACGAATTCCGTTACACCACAGCATGGTTCGGCAATGAGCAACTACTGGGCGTGATGGACGGTGCCCGCATACTGCCCGCGGATGTCCCATCGCACTGGACGATCTACTTCGGGGCAGAAGACGTCGACAAGACGTTGCAGGTGATCAACGACAACGGTGGTGCGGTGCTTCGGGACGCCGAGGACACGCCCTACGGCCGGTTGGCGGCCGCGACCGACCCCACCGGCGCGGTGTTCAACCTGTCGTCGTTACAGGGCTAGTCCCCGCGCCGAGACCGAAGTCGGCGTAGTCGAAACCCGGTACCACCACACAACTGACCAGGCTGGGCTCGTCGTCACGGGGGCGGGCCCGCTGCCAGTATCGCGGCGGGACCAACAGCTGGGGTTGCTCGCCGGCCAGGATGTCGCTACCGAGCACATGGGTTGTGGTGCTGTGCCGTTCGCTTCCGATGTCGAGCAGCAGCGGGCTGCCGCGGTGGTGCATCCACAACTCGGCGCTGCGCACGGTGTGCCAGGCCGACTGCTGGCCGGGCATCAACAGCAGCAGGATCGCCGTTGCCGCGCTGCGCGGGCCGGTGTAATCCGGCGGCAGCGCGGACTGGCCGATGGTGATGTCACTGCGCCAGGTCTGCCGAAACCAACCGCCCTCGGGGTTGGGCGCCAGATCCAGCCGGCGAGCCCAATCGGGGAGCTCGGTCATGACAGCTCCCCTAAAGCCCGCGCTAATGTCGCACTATGTCTCGACTGCGTCCCGGCTGGCTGGTTGTGTTGTTCGCTACGGTGATGTCCGTCAGCGCCTGGCTGCCATGGTTGACGACGACCGCCAACGGCGGGGGCTGGGCAAGTGCCATCGGGGGCACGGCGGGCGGCCTGCATCTTCCGGCGCGCTTCGGGGTAGGTCAGCTGATTGTGTTGTTGTCTTCGATGCTGTTGGTGGCGGGCGCGATGGTCGGCCGGGGCCTGTCGGCGAAACTGGCTTCGATTGCCGCACTGTTTATTTCGCTGTTGATCGCCGCGCTGACGGCGTGGTATTTCGATGCCAACGCCCACCCGCCGATCTCGGCCGGCTACGGGTTTTATATCGGAGCTGTCGCCGCCGCGGGCGCGGTGATCTGCTCCGGCTGGGCAGTGGCGTCGTCGCTGCATCGTTGACAACTGGTCACAGTCCGATCGCGCTGGCCGGCGAGTCGGCACTGTGCCAGCGCCGCAACTGGGGGCCGGGCGCCCAAGTCGAGTGGGTACCACTGGAAATACGTTCGGGGAGTTGGAGTTTGCAAACCGGACCGCCGTCGAGGTGAGCGGCATCGAACACCAGACAGTAGGAGGCGTCGGCGGCCATATCGGTGGTCAGAGTGATCAGGTAGCCGTCGTCTTCGCCGCCGCCTCCGGCCCGCGGTGCCATCGCGGTTTCGCTTCCGTAGACGCCCTCGCCGAATGAGTAGCGCTGTTCGCGGCCGGTCAGGACATCGTGTTTGACCAGACCGTCAAACAAAAACCAGCCCGGCACTCCGGTGGCGGCATAGCTGTAGCGGTAGGGGCGGGCCACATAATCGGTGTTGATCATCCCGAATTCGGTGATGGTCTCTGAGCGCTGCTCTTCTTCGACCACACCGGTCGCCAAGTTGAGCCGCCACCGATGCAGCCGCGCCTGCATGCGGTCGAGCGCCAAGAAGCGAAATACCCGTTGCCATTTGGTGCCGGTGCCGGTGTCCGCAGGTTCTGGGTCGGCCTGAAAGAACCCGTCGAGCACGATCTCGTCACCGTCCTCGTAGGCGTTGACGAAGTGCAGCACGAACGTCGGCTCCGCCTCGAACCAGCGGATGTCGGCGGTCCCTCCGCGTCGCGGTAGCACCGCGAACCGCGACGGCATGTCCGGATGGAACCGGGCCACATGCAGGTCCCTGCTCAACAGTTCGGGTTCCCAGAACAGCGGGAAATCGTTGAGGATGACGTAGTTTTCAGTGAACGCCATGTCGTGCGGCAACCGGGGCCCCGGCAGCGGGACATCGGTGTAGTGCACAAGATGATTGGCAGCGTCCACCACGCCGTAGTGCATATACGGCGCCTGCTTGCTGTAGTTGAAGAACAGCAGCTCACCGGTTCTGGGATCGACCTTCGGATGCGCCGACACACCCCAGTCGAACGGAAATTTGCCATTCCACTGTTCTTTGCCGAGGGTTTCAGCCGTGTACGGGTCTACCCGATACAAGTCCCCGCACTGGTAAAAGCTGGTCAACGCGATTCCGCGGTGCACGATGACGTCGGTGCTCGACGCGTCCTTCATCCGCCCCCGGGCACCCCAGCCGTCGTCGCGGCGGGCCAGTGACACCGGCTCGGCCAGGCCCGCCCACAACGGTCCGCCCGCTTCGGTTTCCGCCAGGAACCCGTCGGTGCGAATGAAGCGGTTGCGGTAGAAGGCTTTTCCGTCGCGGAAACCGACCACGTGTAGCATGCCGTCGCCGTCGAACGGATGGTAGGTCTTCAACGCCGGGTGCAGCGGGTTCTCGGTATTGCGCAAATACACGCCGTCCAAATCGTGGGGAATTTCGCCCTCCACGGCACTCAGATCGTCGGCGTCCCATTCGGTGGTCTGCGGTCGCCAGGGACCGGTGCGGTAGGGGTGGTCGTCGTCCTCGGGCAGCGTGGACAGGTACTTGGCGACGATCTCGACGTCCATGTCGGCACGCTATTACACACACGACAGCGCCGCGAGGAGAACCTACCGGATGGAGACGGTCCCGCCGGCTCTCGGCTGAACCGACGGAACCTGGACAGGCACGTCGGTCGACCAACGTGCCCGCCTGCTTGAGGCGCATTGCCGTTACTGGCGACGGGCAAACCTCGCGGCTATCGCAGAGCATGGACGTGCGGCTGGCCACGGTCGTCCGACACGTCATCAATACCCGTGGCGACCAGCGGCGTCGGTCGGGTACTCACCCGTTGCGGCCACCAGAACCAGCGTCCCAGCAGCGCGGCGATGGACGGTGTCATGAACGAGCGCACCACCAGCGTGTCGAACAGCAGACCCAACCCGATGGTGGTGCCCACTTGGCCGAGGCCGCGTAGCTCGCTGACCACCATGGCCGACATCGTGAACGCGAACACCAAACCAGCCGACGTGACCACCGAGCCGCTGCCGCCCATCGCCCGGATGATGCCGGTATTGATCCCGGCATGAATTTCTTCTTTGAACCGCGCCACCAGCAGCAGGTTGTAGTCCGACCCGACCGCCAACAAGATGATGACTGCCATCGGCAGCACATACCAATCCAGGCCGAGTCCAACCAGATGCTGCCAGATGAGCACTGACAACCCAAATGCGCTGCCGAGCGAGAGCACCACGGTGCCGACGATCACGGCTGCCGCGATGACGCTTCGGGTGATGACCAGCATGATGATGAAAATCAGGCACAGCGAAGCGATCCCGGCGATCAGCAAGTCGTACATGGTGCCCGCCGCCAGGTCGTGGTACATGGCCGCCGCGCCGCCGAGGTAAACCTTGGAACCCTCCCACGGGGTACCTTTGATGGCCTCGTGCACGGCATGTTTGACCGGCTCGACGCGCGAGATGCCCTCCGGCGACATGGGTTCGCCTTCGTGCGAGATGATCATCCGCACCGCATGCCCATCGGGTGAGAGGAACATCTTCAGGCCGCGCTTGAAATCATCGTTGTCGAAGGCCTCCGGCGGCAGATAAAACGAGTCGTCGTTCTTGGCCTCGTCGAACGCATGCCCCATCGCCGACTGGTTCTCCGTCATAGCCTGCATCTGGTCCTGCATGCTCTTCTGACTCTGATGCATCGTCAGCGTCATGGTTTTCATGGTCTTCATGCTCTCGATCATTTCCGGCATCAACGCGACCATCTGCGGCAACAGCGAATCCAGCCGCTGCAAGTCCGGCACCAGGCTCTGAATATCGTCGCTGGTGATGTCGATGCCGTCGAGAGTGTCAAACAGGGATTTCAAAGCCCAGCACGCCGGGATGTCGAAACAGTGCTTCTCCCAATAGAAGTAGCTGCGGATCGGCCGGTAGAAGTCATCGAATTGCGAAATCTGGTCCCGGATTTCGGCCACGTCAGCCGCCGTCTTGGTTGTCTTGGCCACGGTCGAATGGGTGACCTCGGCCATCTGCTTGGTGATGCTCAGCATCTTTTCCAAGTAGTCGACGTTCTTTTGCATCTGGTCGGCCTGGACCAGCAGGTCGGCCATCCGGTCCTGTTGATATTTCTCGTTGAGTCGCTGGGTGGTGCCCTGCATGCTGAGCGCGAACGGGATCGACGCGTGGTTGATCGGGGTGCCCAACGGTCGGGTAATGGCCTGCACCCGCCCGATCCCCGGGGTGTGGAACACGGCCTTGGCCACCTTGTCCATCACCAGAAAATCCGCCGGGTTGCGCATGTCGTGGTCGGTTTCGACCAGGAGCAGATCCGGGTTCATCCGGGCCTGGGAGAAATGCCGGTCGGCCGCCGCGTAGCCGAGGTTCGCCGGGATATCGGCCGGCAGATACTTGCGATCGTTGTACCCGGGTCGGTAGCCGGGCAGCGTGACCAGCCCGACCAACGCGACCGCGATCGTCGCCACCAGCACAGGCCCGGGCCAGCGGGCCACCACGGCGCCGATCTTGCGCCAGCCGCGGATCCGCATGGCCCGCTTGGGCTCCAGCAAGCCGAACCGACTTGCCACCACGACGACGGCGGCACCGAGCGTCAACGCGGCGGCGACCATGGTCAGCATGCCGATGGCCAACGGCACACCCAGGGTCTGAAAGTAGGGCATCCGGGTGAACCGCAGGCAGAAGGTGGCGCCGGCGATCGTCAGCCCCGAGCCCAAGATGACGTGGCCGGTGCCGCGATACATCGTGTAGAACGCCGACTCACGATCTTGACCGGCGCCGCGCGCCTCCTGGTAGCGGCCGATCAGAAAGATGGCGTAGTCCGTGGCAGCGGCGATCGCCAGCATCACCAGCAGGTTGGTCGCGAACGTGGAGAGCCCGATGAGGTTGTGGTAGCCCAAAAACGCCACCACACCGCGCGCGGCCGCCAACTCCAAAAAGACCATTGTCATGACCAGCAACACGGTGCTGATCGCGCGGTAGACGAACAGCAGCATCACCGTGATCACCAAGAAGGTCAGCCCGGTGATCAGGGCGAGGCTGCGGTCGCCGGCAATCATTTGATCGGCCTGCAGTGGCGCATCCCCGGTCACATAGGCGCTGACCCCGGGCGGCGGCGGGATCGTTTTAATGATGTGCTGGACCGCCTCGACGGACTCGTTGGCCAGGCTCTCGCCCTGGTTGCCGGCCAGGTAGACCTGGACGTAGGCGGCTTTGCCGTCGGGACTCTGCGAACCCGCCGCGGTCAGCGGGTCGCTCCAGAAGTCCTGGACATTCTCGACGTGTTTCTTGTCCGCGCGCAGCTTGGCGACCAGTTCGTTGTAGTACTCGTGTGCCGCATCGCCCAGTGGCTGTTGGCCTTCGAGCACGATCATCGCCGAGCTGTCGGAATCGAATTCGTGGAAAACCTCCCCGACGCGCTTGATGGCGATCATCGACGGCGCATCGTGCGGATTCATCGAAACCGTCCGCATCTTGCCTACGGTGTCCAGCTGGGGGACGACGACGTTCAGCAGCACCGTGACGGCCACCCAGGCGAGGATGATCGGCACCGCCATCCGGTGGATCCACAACGGCAGGCGTTCGCGCACCACCTCCACCGGCGCCGGCAAGACGTCGGTCGGTGCGTGCGTGCTCATGTGGATTTACTGCCTATCTGCTCGGCCACGGGGAACAAAGCGTGTGCATGCGTCTTCATTCTGTTCCAACACGCGGGGGCACGGATGAGGCACGGCGAAAGGGTAGCGGAATGGCTGGACGACCATGACGCCTGATCCGCAAGCTGCCGTCTGTGCGCTGGCAAACCGGGTACGTGGACCAGACGTCTGCGTCATGCTGCGAAGTTTACGTTTAAGCCAGGGTCGGCACCGAGGGCTGGCTGGCCGGCGAACGACGCTTCATCGACCACCGCGGCTGCTGGACATCGCGAGCGCGAGGGAAGTCGACGGATGCCCTGCATCGAGTACAAGTCGATGCCAACGCTGCCGCCAACACATGTGCTTGTCCTAGAAGGACATACTTGGATTGGTTCTCGGATTAGCCTTGCTCGTAGCCGAACGACGATGGCAAGAGGCCGGCAGGGGCCTTGCGCTGATGGGTAGGTCATCGAGTATTGGCCTGGCCCTCAGGGTGTTTCGTTCGACCTCTGCCTCCGCGCGAACGTCTCCCAGTTCATCACTGAACTCGGCTGGGCCCGCCCGAACGACACGAGGCCGACCTTGGTGAACCCTACTCGCGTCGATTGGCACGATTGGGCAACGAGGTCTTGCTAACAGATCCTCGGCGTTGTGGTCATGGCACGGTGGACACCGGTCCGTGCCTGCGGCCGATGTGAGCCTCCGCCCGCATTCGTTCCACCATGTGCGGATAGTGCAACTCGAAGGCCGGTCGCTCGGAGCGGATACGGGGCAGCTCGTGGAAGTTGTGCCGCGGCGGCGGGCAACTGGTCGCCCACTCCAGCGAGTTGCCGTAGCCCCACGGGTCATCGACGGTGACCGGCTCGCCGTAACGCCAGCTGCGGAACACGTTCCACGCGAACACCAGCATCGATGCACCGAGAATGAACGAGCCGATCGTCGAGATGACGTTGTACGTCTGGAAGCCGTCGGTGGGCAGGTAATCGGCGTAGCGGCGCGGCATTCCCGCGTCACCCAGCCAGTGCTGGATCAAAAACGTGGTGTGAAAACCGATGAACGTCAACCAGAAATGCAGCTTGCCCAGCCGCTCGTCGAGCAGTCTGCCCGTCATCTTCGGGAACCAGAAGTACACCCCGGCGAACGTCGAGAACACGATGGTGCCGAACAGCACGTAGTGGAAGTGCGCGACCACGAAGTAGGTGTCGGTGACGTGGAAATCCAGCGGCGGGCTGGCCAGCAGCACACCGGTCAAGCCACCCGCCAAGAAGGTGACCGCGAACCCCACCGAAAACAGCATCGGTGTCTCAAATGTCAACTGGCCCTTCCACATTGTGCCGATCCAGTTGAAGAACTTGATCCCGGTCGGCACCGCGATCAGATATGTCATGAAACTGAAGAACGGCAGCAGGACGGCGCCGGTGGCGAACATGTGGTGCGCCCACACCGCGACCGACAACACCGCGATCGACATCGTCGCGTAGACCAGCGTGGTGTAGCCGAAGATCGGTTTGCGCGAGAACACCGGAAAGATCTCGCTGACAATGCCGAAGAACGGCAGCGCCACGACGTACACCTCGGGGTGACCGAAGAACCAGAACAGGTGCTGCCACAACAAGACTCCGCCGTTGGCGGCGTCGTAGACGTGAGCGCCGAGATGCCGGTCGGCAGCCAAACCCAAAAGTGCCGCGGTCAGCAGCGGGAAGATCAGCAACACCAAAATCGACGTGATCAGGATGTTCCAGGTCAGGATCGGCATCCGGAACATCGTCATGCCGGGCGCCCGCATGCACACCACCGTGGTGATCATGTTGACCGCACCCAGGATCGTGCCCAGACCGGCGACCGCAAGGCCCATGATCCACAAGTCGGCCCCGGCGCCGGGTGCGTGAACGGCATCCGACAGCGGGGTGTAGGCGGTCCAGCCGAAGTCGGCGGCGCCGCCAGGTGTGATGAACCCGGCCGTCGCGATCAACCCGCCGAACAAGAACAACCAGTAGGAGAACGCGTTGAGCCGCGGGAACGCCACATCCGGTGCGCCGATCTGCAGCGGCAGCACCAGGTTGGCGAAGCCGAACACGATCGGGGTGGCATAAAACAGCAGCATGATCGTGCCGTGCATGGTGAACAGCTGGTTGAACTGCTCGTTGGACAGAAACTGCAAACCCGGTGCAGCGAGTTCGGTGCGCATCAACAGCGCCATCAGCCCGCCGATGAAAAAGAAGCCGAAGCAGGTGACGACATACATGATGCCGATCATCTTGTGATCGGTGGTGGTCACCAGCCGGTAGACGAGGTTGCCCTTGGGGCCCATCCGCGGCGGGAAGGGACGCCGCGGTTGGAGCCCCGTTATGGGAGGTGCTTGGGATGTCATCAGCTCGCCGCCATCGGGTATCTCCGTGCGCACGAATTTTCCAAATCGCTCTTGTATAAACCATACTGCACCGCGACGCGGTTGGGTAGACGTGCGAGCCAGTGCGCGGTGGAGGGCACGATGCTGGTTGCCAATACGGGCTGCCGTTTCCCCGCGCCGTCTGACTCCGCCGCGAAGTGAGCGGGTCGGGTCGTGAGATTAGTGGCGGACGGTGTTCAGGTTCAAAGACCTGCCGGCCAGGCCACGGCGCCGTGACGACAACGCGTCGGCGACATTGCGCAGCTCTTTGCCCACCGCCGAGTCGGGAGCGCTGAGCACGATCGGCACGCCGGAGTCGCCGGAGGCGACCAACGCCGGATCGAGCGGAACCTGGCCCAGCAGCGGCACGTCCGCACCGACAGCGCGGGACAGCCGTTCGGCGACCTGCTGGCCGCCGCCCTCACCGAACACCTGCAGCGTCGACCCGTCGGGCAGCTTCAGCCCGGACATGTTCTCCACCACGCCGACGATGCGCTGGCGGGTCTGCAACGCGATGCTGCCCGCGCGTTCGGCCACTTCGGCGGCGGCGAGCTGCGGTGTGGTCACCACCAGGATCTCCGCGTTCGGAATGAGCTGGGCCACCGAGATGGCGATATCGCCGGTCCCGGGCGGCAGGTCGAGCAGCAGCACGTCCAGATCGCCCCAGTAGACGTCGGCCAGGAACTGCTGCAATGCCCGGTGCAGCATCGGGCCGCGCCACACCACCGGGGTGTTGCCCTGCGTGAACTGGGCAATCGAAATGACCCGCACCTCGTGGGCGATCGGCGGCAAGATCATCGACTCGACCTGGGTTGGCCGGTCGGTGGTGCCCATCATCCGTGGGATGGAGTGGCCGTGGATGTCGGCGTCGAGCACCCCGACTGACAGGCCGCGTGCGGCCATGGCCGCGGCAAGGTTGACGGTGACGGTCGACTTCCCGACCCCGCCCTTTCCGGAAGCGACCGCGTAGACGCGGGTCAGCGAACCGGGCTGGGCGAACGGGATGACGGGCTCTCGGGCGTCGCCGCGCAACTGCTTGCGCAGCTCCGTACGCTGCTCGTCGCTCATGACGTCCAGGCTGACCTTGACGGCGCCGGTGCCGGGCACGTCGGCGACGGCCTGGGCGACGCGCTCACTGATCTCGGTTTTCTTCGGACAGCCTGCGATGGTCAGATATATCCCCACATGCACGCTGCCGTCGGATCCGACATCGATGCTTTTGACCATCCCGAGTTCGGTGATGGGACGCCGCAATTCAGGGTCGATCACCTTGGCCAGGGCGCCCCGGATAGCAGCAGTGAGATCAGTGGTTTCAGGTTGCTCGGACATCACCGCCGTAGTGTCGGAGTTCGGCTCAGACATGGGTTATCCCTCTCGACGCTGGCCGATCACCTTCGGAAGCTGATGGGTTGTCCCAAAACTCGAGCCTGATTGCCCGTTCCGGGCAACCCGCCGCCCCGTCAATAGCCTTCTCCAGCAGGTGGCCGTGGACGTAGGGCTTGACCACGATGCAGAAGCCCTCGACATCCGGTTGGTAGACCTCGGGAACATGGAAGTAGCACACCCCACATCCCAGGCAGCGGTTTCGGTCAACGACAACTCTTACAACCTCGGCTTCGTCCACCGCAGCCGCAGCGATATTGGCGCGCAGGTCGTCCTGTGTCACCGGGGTGAGTCCGCGTTTGGTGATGAGACCGACGGCGTGGTCGACCATCTCGGCATTGGTCATAGTCGGAAACGCCAACGGGCAGTCCCCGATTCCTACCCGAATACCCAGCCCACGGTCCAGTGCATGCTTCCAAAGTTGCTGGCACTGTTCGGCGGAGCTCATCGCATATGGTACGGCGACGGTTTCGTGGTCGATCCCTTTTGGGATGCGTGAAATCAGGAAGTCGAGGACGTCGGGGTCGGGATCATTGCAGCCCACCCAGCGATCGGAAAAGAACAGCTTGATGTTCAACGGTTGTCGCAGGATCCCCATGCGAGCGGCCAGCATCACCCAGCGCAAGTCGGCCGCGTTGAACACAGCGATGCTCGGCACCAGCCCCAGCTCGACGAACCGATCCAGCTCCGGTGGGTAGGTCGGACGTGAGTTGTTCGGATCGTCGGGGCCACAACCGATCACGCCGAATCGATTCTCATCTTCCAGCCACAGGACGCGCTTGACATGTTGGGCCGGGTCGAACGGTGCCAACAGCAACCCGGTACCGGTCGGCGGGCGATCGGACAGCGCCCAGATGTGTTCGAGGCTTTCGGAGTAGCTCGGGTAGGCCAACGGATCGACTTCACTGGCCGCCGTAGCCAAGATGGTCCGGGAGACCTCATCATCGGTCCAGGCTTGCCGGCCATCGTTGTAGCGGGCATGGTAATGAACCACGCTCGCGCCGTGCCGAATGCACTCCACCACGTCGCGAGCGGTTTCCTCAGCCCCGTAGGGCACATTCGGGTTTTCTTCCTTGCTGGCCGCCTCGTTGATCCCGACTTCGAGATACACCTTGCCGTCGTCGCGAAAACTCATTGCGTGCCTTACCTTTCCGTCGGGGTGGTCGTGACCGTTGGCCTTGAGCTTCGACCGGCGGGAGGGCGGGCATGGCAGACATAGTCAGAATGGTCTGCGTCACAGCTACTGGCCTCCTGGTCGGATCCTGCTGGTCGGCATGGCCGTTCGAGTTGGTCTGCGAAGCGGGCGGGTTGATCTGCGGGTGCCGCGCGTGATGATGACCGTGGTCGCTGCCAGGCCGAAAAACAGCAGCAGGGCGACCTCGTTGAGCGATCCGCCCCACTGCCGAGCGGTGACGTTGCCGGCGAAATCGCCACCGACCAACCGCAGGATGAGGGAGGCGTGCAGCAAGGCGAGCGGGACGTAGAAGATGGGACGGTAGGGGAGCGGGCGGCCCAGCACCGCTGGGATGATGACCGGTGCGTGCGCGAAGACCATCGAGATGACGAACCCGATGAAGACCGCGTGCAGCATGGCGTCGTATGCGAGGCCCGTGACCATGCGGCCGACCGTTATCCACAGCCCCCCCGTGACAGCGAGCCAGCCGTAGCCGGTGAGCAGCGCAACGGCCATGTACCGGGTGAGACCGCGGGTACGGATCGTTCGGCGGGCCACGTCGTAGCGGACGAGCCAGGCGGCCAGCGCGAGCAAACCGCCCCCGGCGATTCGCACCCCGGTTGTCTCAAGGAAAAGCGAGACGACCAATCCGGCGGCGAATAGGCCTGCGGCAGCGACGAACAGCCAGCGCGCCACCCCTTTCGCACCGACGAGGCGGGACAACTCCAAGCGTTCTCCGGCGATCGTGAGGACGAGAAAGGCGACCAGCCAGGGCGCGAATTGCGGGATGGCCCAACCAGCCAGCCACAGCACTCCTGAGACGACCCAACAGGCAGCGCCCGAGGCGAGCACCACGTTGTGCAGCGAGGCCTGGATCCGGTGCACTGCGACGAAAACACCGATCAACACCAGACCACCTGCGGTGAGCAGCAGCTGACCGAGACCGCCCGGTACACCGAGGACGACCGCGAAGCCGCCGGCACCGGCCGCGGCAGGGGCCGCGTAAGCCCAAGCGGCGCCGAGGGCCACGGCCCGTTCCAGTGCGATCAACGTGCCGAGGAAGCCGAGCACCATGAGTGGGCCGTGCGCTCCGACGAGACCGGGCTGGCCGGTGGGGATGGCCAGACCGAGACGCAGCAGGCCGGCCCACAGCCCGGTGAGCAGGCTGACGACTGCAGCCGCCATCAGTGGCGGCACCCATAGCGGTCGGCGATGCCGTGGCGTGGTCAGCGTGATGGCGGGCCGGGTCATCACGCCCACCCGAGCTGTTTTTTGGCCGCGTGACTCATCATCTCTGGCCGCCAGGGCGGATCCCACACGATCTGCAAGTCCACTTGCTCCACCCCCGGCGCGCCCCACAGGCAGTCGTGGACGGCGTCGTCGAAATAGGCGCCGAGCGGGCAACCCGGGGTGGTCATCGTCATCTGTACCGTGGCCACGCCGTCGCTGACACGGACGTCATAGACCAGGCCGAGGTCGATGATGTTGACACCCAACTCGGGATCGATGACCTCGCGTAGCGGATCGCGATACAGACACCCGTCAGGAGGCTGCCACGGCACTGGCATTTTGCCGTTGCCGGTGAGCCACTCCGTCACCCGCAGCGGACCGCCGACCGGCCCTGTCTCCGCGTGCTGTTCGTCAGCCATGAGTCGATACCTCTTCGGCTCGGGTATCGAGGTGAGCGTGGCATCGCCGGGGCGTGACAAACGGTTCGAGCCAGGTCGCTTCCGCTGGTGCGCCCAACTCGGCCAGGGCGCCCTGCATCAGTCCCAGGTGTACCGCGCATGCAACCTCGGGGTGGGCTTCTGCAACCTCTCGAAACGGGCAGGCGTGCAAAGTGACCAACCCTGCGCCTTGGTCCGGCTCAGGGGCGAAGCCGAGGTTCTCGAGCAACTCGACCACTCGCGCGGTCACTTCCGCCGGGCTGAGCCGGGCGAACGGGGCGGGCTTCTCGGTCAGATAGCGGCCCCAAGCTCGCCCCGCGTCGGCGGCCCAAGACGCCGGGTTGGGATCGGTTCTGGCGAGGTAGCTGACGAGGATGTCGGCGAGCAGTCGGTAGCCCGCATTCTCGCCGCCGCAGCAGGGTGTGTCCGATCGGGCCGTGTACAGCATGTGGGGCCGGCCCGGGTTCGACGTGGACTCGGTCCTATGAGTGACCCAGCCCGCCTGGACGAGTTGGTCGAGGTGCCAGCGGACGGTGTTGGGGTGTAGTCCCACCCGAGTGGCCAGGTCGGTAATTGGCAACGGCCCGCCTGCGGCGCGCAGGGTCTCGAGCACGTGGATTCGGCTGGTCCCATGCAGCACCGTTCGCCGGGACTCGTCTGCGTCCGCTCTACTGCGGGTGTGGGCTTGTTCGTCCAGCGACCAACTCGTCACCCCGATAATTTTACCGAAATCTATAGTACAAACAAGCAGTTGTAGATAGAACACGAGCTTCGAAGGAAGCGAGGAGCCTGCGCGCTCACATACCTGAGCGCGAATCAGCTACGGTGGCTGCGTTTGGCTGGCTTGGCGATCTTGCGTTCGGTGAGGTCAGCGACGCAGAGGTCGGGTTCGACGAAGGGCTCGAGGCGTTCGGCTTCGATGGGCGCATCGATGGCGGCGAGGATGCCCTGTGTCAGACCGAGATGTATGGAGCAGACGACCTCGCGGTGTTCTTCGGCGGTTTCTCGGAACGGGCAGTGGTGGAGCAGGATCTGCCGTCGGCGTCCGGTGGTGATGGCTTCAGGCATGAACCCGATCTCGTCGAAGCTGTCGACGAGCTGCTTGGTCGCCGTATCGGCGTCGATGCGGCGGAATGGGGGTGGGCGGTCGGCGAGGTAGCGGCCCCACGCCTGCCCGGCCTGCACGGCGGCCTGGGCAGGCTCCGGGGTCTCGGCGGCGACATAGCTGGTGAGGATCTCGGCTAGTAGCCGATAGCTGCGCTTACCGGCTCGCGCGGCGCCGGATCGGGCCGTGTAAAGCATGCGCGGGCGCCCTGGGTGCTCGCGCTCCTCGCTGGCCCGGTCGACGATTCCAGCCTCAACCAGTGCTTCGAGGTGAAAGCGGGTGGTGTTCTTGTGCAGCTCGACGCGCGTGGCCACCTCGCTCACGCCGAGCGGTCTGCCGGCGTCCTGCAGCACGGCGAGCACCCGGGCCCGACTCTCACCCAAAGCGGGCGGCGCGCTCTCGTCGGCGTGCAGCAACTCTCGAACAGGCATACGATCATTTTCACACAAAACGCCTTGTAGAAACAACCGACGAGATTCCAGCCAATGACAGGTGTTCGGACAACAGGCTAACAAACCGCGGCCCCATTTTGTTAATATATCTGTCATATTTATTATCAACCCAGCAGAACCCCGATGACCCGGGCTGCGAGGTAAGCGGAAATGGCGATCGCTTCCCTGGCCACCGCCTGCGGGCCCTGATCGGCACTCGGCGTCCTACTGGCGAGGTGAGCCGTTGTGAGACGTAACGCTTTGCGAACGGAGACGGAGATGAAGGCGATGTTCGGCAGCGCGGCGGAACTCGCGGAATTCGACGCCGAGTCGTTTGTTCCAAAGGTGCTGTTCGAGAGCGAACGGGCCAAGGTGATGCTCGCCGGGTTGGAGGCGGGACAGGAAATCCCGCTGCATGCACCGCGTGTGGATTTGGCAGTGGCCGTGTTGGAGGGGGTCGGAGATCTCTGGGTCGACGATGCTCCGCATCCGATTGCCCAAGGTGACATCGCTGTCATCTCTGCCGGCACCACCCGGGGGGTTCGGTCCCGCGGCGGCCGGCTGATCCTGCTGTTCGTGGTGTCGCCGCCGCCGACGGCGGCGGATCACGAGGTCGCGCGCCGCCCGTGGCCGGCCGACGCCACGGGCGGCGATTCACGAGTAGGGTGATCGCCTACGGATCATGCCGTCATGCTCGCGCGACTCAGTGCGTTGGACACCGGCGGCTGACGCCAGGTCGTACGAGCCATCGCCGTCAGGCCCCGGCATCGGGCGCGGTGCGGCCGATTCGGACCCGCCAGGTTTGCGGGCCTTGCTCTTTGTATTCCCAGCTGAACGCCCCGGCGTGCTCGGCGGCCAATTGGTAGTACAGCGGTTTGGGGTCATGGTCGTTGACAAGAACGAACCCCTCGCCCGGGCTGAGGGCCGTATAGGTCTCGAAGATGAGCTCGTGTCTGCGGGCGGGTGGCTCGCTGCGGACGTCGAGTTGTCGATCTTCGGTGGTCATCGTGGTCTCCTTCGTGTTATGTGGTGCCGCATCGGGGTGGTCTGGCAGGCGCGCCAGGTAGTGCAGGATGCCGTTGAGCCGTTCCGCATCGGCCGGACGTTCCCTGCGCAGCACTGCCCAAGCGGCCGCGGCAAGGCTGCTGGCGTGCGCAGGCTGACCGGCCTCTCCAAGAGCCCGCAGCGCCCGGCTCAGGACCCGGGTTAGCTCCTTTGTCGCGTCGATAGTCACCTCTCTCCTGCGTTTGTTTAAACGAGTACATTAGTACAAAATGTCACTAGCGCAAGCACCGGGAGGGAGACGCAATGACCTACGTGATCGGTGAGCCGTGCATTGACGTGATGGACCGGGCCTGTGTTGACGAGTGTCCTGTGGACTGCATCTACGAAGGCGGCAGATCGCTGTACATCCACCCAGACGAATGCGTCGACTGCGGTGCTTGCGAGCCGGTCTGCCCGGTGGATGCCATCTACTACGAGGAAGACCTGCCCGCGAAGTGGTCGATCCACCAAGAGGACAACGCCCGGTTCTTCACCGACACCCTGCCCGGCCGCGACGAGCCACTCGGCTCCCCCGGCGGCGCGGGCAAGGTGGGACCGCTCGGGGTCGACACTGAGCTGGTTGCATCCCATCCGCGCCTTGATGAGGTGGCGCAGCCATGACACCGCAGGTCCTCCGCGATTGGCAGGTCGGCGTCGCAGGCAGCAGCTTGTTGCACGGTGGCGATGGATTCGGTCAACGGACCTCGTGTGGGCGTGGGGGTGGAGGGCTTGCCGGCAAGTCGGCGGCGCCGGGCTATGACCGCGGCCAAAGGGCGCGGCAGCGGCCTGGACGTCTGTACGTCCGGTCGCCCGTAACCGCTTTCGCCTCTTCGCAACCCGCGCCCGCCACGGGCGTCGGCTGGGGGCCGGTCGCGGCCGCGTTGGCCGGCTTCATCATCCTCGCCGGCGTCGTTAGCACCAGGAGGAGAACTCGTCGATGAGCACCGGCACAGCCGATGCGGGGCCACTCGCCGACGACGCCGCGCCACCGGCCCGGGCCGGCCGCCGTCCGCTGCTGGTCGGTCTCGCCGTCGGCGCCGCCATGTTGCTGATCGTGGTGTTGACCGCGGTCAGCGGGCATCGCTCGGCCGACGACCGCGCCGTCGTCAACGTCACGGGCGACGGCGTGCAAACGATCGCGGTGAAGCTGGTCGACCTCGACATCGTGCCCGGCAAGATCACCGTGCCCAGGGGCGCCCGGGTGATCCTGGACGTGACCAACGACGGCGAGATGCCCCACGATCTCGCCTTCCCGGAGGGGCCGGCCACCCGCATGCTCGACCCGGGCGGCCGTCAGCGCCTCGACCTCGGCGTCGTCAACGCCTCTCGCACCGGATGGTGCACAGTGCCCGGGCACAAGCAGGCCGGCATGACCCTCACCATCCAGCTCGCTGCCGAAGCCACCGCGAGCACCGGCGGCGACGCAACGATCGACCCGAATGCCACCCCCGAACCCGGTTTCCGCCCATACCCCGCTGACTTGGCGCCAGCCGGACCACCGGTGCATCACGTGACACTGGGAATCAACGACCAGACGCTTTCGGTGGCGCCCGGCGTGACCCAGCGGATGTGGACATTCGGTGGTGCCGTCCCCGGTCCGACCCTGCATGGGCGGGTGGGGGACACCTTCGTGGTCACCGTGATCAACAACACCCCGATGGGCCACTCCATCGACTTCCACGCCAGCATGGTCGCCCCCGACCGCGACATGCGCACGATCGGACCCGGCCAACGTCTGGTCTACCGATTCACCGCCCGCCATGCCGGCGCATGGATGTATCACTGCGCCACCGCGCCGATGATCCAGCACATCGGCAACGGGATGTACGGCGCCGTCATCATCGACCCACCCGACCTCGCCCCGGTGTCCACCGAGTACGTACTCGTCCAATCCGAGCTCTATCTGGGGCCCAACGCCCAGACCGGCGACGTCACCAAGATGACCTGCGGCACGCCTGATGCCGTGGTGTTCAACGGCTACTACGACCAGTACCGCCACCGGCCGCTGGCAGCCCGCGCGGGCGAGCGGGTGCGCATCTGGGTGGTTGACGCCGGCCTCACTCGGTCAAGTGCCTTCCACATCGTCGGCACCCAGTTCGACACCGCGTACAGCGACGGCGCTTACCTGGTCCGCCCGGACAATCCGAGCCGCAGTGCCGCCCAGGCCCTTGCCCTGCAACCCGGACAAGGCGGATTCGTCGAGTTCACCCTCCCCGAACCCGGTCATTACCCCTTCCTCAGCCACCTCATGGTCGACGCAAACCGCGGCGCGAGCGGCGAACTCACCGCGCAGTAATGGGGGCGGCTGAGCTGCAAGACGCGCCCGGGGTGAATACCGAGTCCCGGACACGAAAAGCGATAGTCCCAATTGCCTTCGCCACCTATGCATTCGGCAGCGAAGGAGTGGCCGCAACGGTGATCGCCGTGGGGTGCGAACACCAGCAACTTGATCGCCAACGCGCTACGCAGCACCGCCTCCGGTGGCTTGCATCGTCGGGTCGGGCGGTGGCCTTGCGTCCGTCATGAGCATCGCCGACGGTTAACCTGACGGTGGATTAATGTTGCACTACAGTGCCGCCCATCTCGCCACGCAGCAAAGAGAAAGCCCAGACGATGACAGTGCTAGATGAGAAACTGCATGACATCTACGATGCGGTGCTGCGGCGTGACCCTGCCGAGACCGAGTTCCACCAAGCGGTGTACGAGGTCCTCAGCAGCCTCGGACCTGTGGTCGCCAAGCATCCGCGATACACCGACACAGAGGTCATCCGACGGATGTGCGAGCCGGAACGGCAGATCATCTTCCGCGTTCCGTGGGTCGACGATACCGGTGCGGTGCACATCAACCGCGGCTTCCGGGTCGAGTTCAATTCCGCACTCGGGCCCCACAAGGGCGGCTTGCGCTTCCATCCGTCGGTGAACCTGGGGATTGTCAAGTTCCTCGGTTTCGAACAGACTTTCAAGAACGCGCTCACCGGGATGCCCATCGGCGGCGGCAAAGGCGGGTCTGACTTCGACCCCAAAGGTCGCTCGGACGCCGAAGTCATGCGCTTCTGCCAATCGTTCATGACCGAGCTCTACCGCCACATCGGTGAATATACCGATGTCCCAGCAGGGGACATCGGTGTCGGCAGCCGCGAAATCGGTTATCTGTTTGGTCAATACAAACGGATTACTAACCGGTACGAATCAGGCGTAATCACCGGCAAGCGTCCGACCTGGGGCGGTTCGCAGGTACGTACCGAAGCTACCGGCTACGGCACGGTTTTCTTCATCGACGAGATCCTCAAGTCCGCTAACCAATCCTTCGAAGGCAAAAAGGTTGTGGTGTCCGGCTCGGGTAACGTGGCGATTTATGCCATCGAGAAGATCCACCAGCTCGGCGGTATCGTCATTGCGTGCTCGGACTCAACCGGCTACGTGCTCGATCCGAAGGGCATTGAAATCGAGTTACTCAAAGACATCAAGGAAGTGCGCCGCGCACGCATCGCCGCTTATGCCGAGGCGCGTGGTGGCGAGGCGCGATTTATCAGCGACCGATCCGTGTGGGAAGTTCCTTGTGATATTGCAATACCCAGCGCCACCCAAAACGAGCTCAACGGTGCTGACGCCGCCACGCTAATCGACGGCGGTTGCCGCATTGTCGCCGAAGGCGCCAACATGCCATGCACACCCGACGCGGTCCGACGTTTCACAGAAGCCGGTGTTGTCTTCGCGCCGGGAAAGGCCGTAAATGCCGGCGGGGTGGCCACCAGCGCCTTGGAGATGCAGCAGAACGCTTCCCGGGATTCCTGGTCTTTCGAGTACACCGAGCAACGCCTGGCCGGCATCATGCGCCGCATCCACGACAGCTGTCTGGCTACCGCCGACGAGTACGGAGTCCCCGGCGATTACGTCGCCGGCGCCAATATCGCCGGCTTCATCCACGTCGCTGACGCGATGCTGGCCCTCGGTCTGATTTGATGCGCGTCGGTGGCTCCAAAGATCCAAAGACGGCGCAATGAGGTTCCGTTTCGGCCACATCTCGAGCAGCGGCTGGCGAATATAGGGATAGCGCACCCGCGCTGGCGAATATGTGTACCAGGAAAACGACGTACCCCGTGGGCGATTCGACCGGCCGACCACCGGGTAACAACGGCGCCAGCAAGTCCCGCGATTGTCGTCCTTCGGCGTTGGCGTCGATGCGGTCTCTCCCTTGTGACGGTCGAGAGCTGATTGCTGTCACCTACTCAACCCCGGTTCACTCGTGCATCGCAAATACTCCGATCCGGGGGGTTGACACCGGCACCGCTGCAGTCACGTGCGGAGATCATGAGTGTTCAGAGCGATAGATGTCCCTGACCGATTCGTTGCGCCGGAGCACGATCGCTCGACTCTGTTGTCATTTTTGATTCCGATCGGGATATCAAGAGCCAGAACACGATGCGATTCTGCGTTCTAGGCAAGTTGAGCGTCGACGCTGATCTGCGCTCCGGCGAACAATCGCGACACCGGACACAGGGCGGCCGCGTCATCCACCACGGCCGCGAATGCATCGGCACCTAACCCCGCCACCCGAGCTCTAACCTTCAACCGGGACGTTGTGATCGTCGGAAGCCCGTCGACCTCATCCAGAGTCACGGTGGATTCGACCGCAAGTTGTTGCGGGGGCGTCTTGTTCTCATCCAACTTCAACGCCAACGCCATTGCGAAACAGGACGAATGCGCCGCCGCGGCCAACTCCTCGGGGCTGGTTTTGCCGTCGGGTCGCTCAGTTCTGGCAGCCCAAGTCACGTCCAAGCCATCCAAGGCGCCACTGCTCCCGTTCGACAACTTGCCTGCACCCGAGGCGAGAGAGCCGTCCCAAACGGTCTGCGTGGTCCGCTCCGCAATGCTCATCTGCACCGACTCCTTCCTGGAACGGTTTGGGCCTGCCCCGACGCCGACATGTAGCACCAAACCCTTGAATTTTTACAATTATTGACTGGGTAAACTCTAGCCGTCAGACATCATGCTGACCAGACGTCGCCGACCCCCGGAGTTTCGGTCCGGAAGCGTCGGGCATCCGCGTCCCTGCACGCCGACCTTCCGCCGGCACGAAAGTCACGTCCTCATCAACGACAGCGACATCCACGTACCCAACCGCGACATCGAAGAACACAACAGAAGTGCCCCCGGCAGTGTCTGATTTCACGACATAGTTGACAGCTGTCCCGGGACATAGTTGACACCTTCTCGGCGACCAGCGACACCTCCAACCCGTCGCCGATGACCGCCAACACGGCGTGATACCTCTGCTCAGCCACGCTTAACTCCCTCATCCAGGGAGTGTCAAGGATCAGCCGAAGTAACTGTCAACAATCAGCCGAAACACTGTCAGGCATCAGCCGAAGACGCAAAGTCAAGTATCACCCGAGGTAACACACATCACACAGTGCCCCCGGCAGGATTCGAACCTGCGACACCGGCTTTAGGAGAGCCGTGCTCTATCCCCTGAGCTACGAGGGCCGTGCGCTGGCAGCTTACCGGCAGTGCCTCATCGCAGCTCCGCAATCACCTTGGCGAACCCCTCGGCGTGATTTTCCTGCACGGTGAACGACGTCAGCCCGTACGTGTCGCGGTATCCGCGCAGCCGCTCGGCGATGTCTGGTGGCGACCCGCTCAACACCGCGGGCAAGGCCAATATCTGTTCATCGGACAGCGTCGGCACATACCTGCGGGTCAACGACAGATCGGGCATACCCGAGTTGTCGGTCGGCACCGCGGTGATCGCCAGGTTCAGCTCGAGCCGCTCGAAGCGGTCACCGGCAGCGGCGCGAACGAAGTCGATGCGTTCGGCCAGCGGATCGGCAACCGCGCCCGGGTTGGCGCCGGTCAATCCGATGATGTCGGCGTAGCGGGCCGCCACCGTCAGCAACCGATCACCGTTGCCGGCGATCAGGATTGGCACGCTCGGCAGGTGCTTTTTCATATAGGTGGTGACGTGCTCCAGATAGTCGACGCGCTGGCGTGCGGCCGGGTACGGCAGCTCAGCGGCCTCGAATTCTTCCTTCACGTAGCCCGCGCCGAGGCCGAGCTCGAGACGGCCGTCGCTGAGTAGATCGACCGCGCCGGCGTCGCGCGCCAACAGGGCCGGCTTGTAAAAGCACGCGTTGAGCACATAGGTGCCCACCCGGACCGTGGTGGTGGCCTGGGCGATCGCGGTCAGCGCGGGAAACGGCGCCGGCGCACCGAGGTGATCGGGCAGATGCAGCGCGTCGAACCCGAAGTCCTCCAACCGGCGTGCCTTGTCCACCAGTGCGGCGCGTGACCTGAACCCGTGGATGCCGATCGAAAACCGAAAGTCCTTGCTAATCAGTCACCTCCGAGGGAGTCGGACCGCTCCCGAGCCTGTAGCCAGGGCGGAAAACTGCGAGAAGCGACCGCCCTAACTACAGTTTCGGCGCGATCGTCAGCGTACATTCGGCTTCTTGCGCCACGATCTCGCCGCGGCCACCAAGCCCTGCACCAGAGCGGACGTCACCGGTGGGAGCCCGTCGTCTCCGGGCAGCGGGCTGCGCGGGCTGATGCCCCGCACCCGAGTCGGAAGTTCCAGCTGCGTGCCGCCGCTCCGTGTCCGGTTGACCGGGTTATTCGGGTGCAGGCCGCGCAGCTCGACCGGGATCTGGTCCAGGTCGGTCACCACCTGATAGCCCGGCAAGTCCAGGTGCTCGGCGACATGGGCGGCCAGCGCGCGGTTGCGGCCACCGGCCAGCAGCTGGGTGCCGCGCCCGATCCGGCCGTAGCCGTGCAGCGACACCGTCACGTCGACGTGGTCGAGGAATTCCGCGAGCCGGGCGGACTCCTCGGGACAAAAGCGCGCCGACCACAGGTGGTGCGGGTAGCGGTCGGGGTGGCGCACCAGATACACCGATGCGTCGGCGGCGTCCGCGGCGCGTTCGGCGATCACGTCGGTCATCTCTTCCAGTCCGCCGCCGTGGATCGCGAGGAACCCGAAACGCGACCGCAGCCGGCTCGCCTCGAGCACCCCACCGTCGGCCAGCAGTTCTGAAAGCGACTGCGGCGCAGGCGATGTCGACGACGCTGCGGGCCGTCGCCAGGTAGCGGGATCCCATCGGCGCAAAAAGTCGATCCAGCGTTGCGGCAGCCCGTGATGAATTGCGCCGCCGATGATGCGCTCGAGGTAGCCCGGCCGCGGCGGCCCGGGATCGACCCGGTGGTCGATGTAGACCCACGCGGGCGACGACCCGTGGTCGGTGTGCACGATCAGCTGGTCGCGCCGGTAGCGGTGCGGCACACCCTCAGCGCTGTCCAGGGTGGCCAGGTCGTGATCGGACAGTCGCCACAGCACCCCGTGCACTTCGGTGCCGGTGAACGGCTCGACCGTAGCCACCCCGCGCTGGTTGATCAGCCAGTCGTGGTTGCCCAGGACCGCCGGAAGTGGCTCCGCCGCGTCGGGGCATCGTCGCGCCATCTGCTCTACGCACAGGTTCGACCCATACGCGAAGTAGGCGTGACGGCGATGCGGCATTCAGCCCTTCACCGTCAGGACGATCAGCATCACATTGAGCACACTAATCAGCACCCCGACCACCCAGCCAACGACCGTGGTGAGCCGATGATTGACGTCGGGACCCATCAGGCGCCGGTCGCTGGTCAGTCGGACCAACGGCAGCAGCGCCATCGGGATACCGAACGACAGCACGACCTGCGATAACACCAGGGTGCGGGTCGGGTCGAGGCCGACCGCCAGGATCAGCAGCGACGGGGCCAGCGTGACCAGCCGGCGCATCAGCAGCGGCACCGCCCGGTACAGCAATCCCTGCATGATCATCGCGCCGGCATACGCGCCCACCGACGACGAGGCCAGCCCCGAGGTCAGCAACCCGATCGCGAAAAACACCGCGATCGTGGGGTTCACCGTGTCGCGCACCGCGGCGTAGGCGCCGTCGATGGAACCGGTACCGCCGCGACCGGCCATGTTGAGGGCCGCGACCAGCAGCATCGCGCCGTTCACACCTCCGGCAACGACCATGGCCAGCCCGACGTCGACCCGGGTCACCCGCAGCAGCCTGCGCCGTTGTGGTCCGGCAGCGGGGTGACCGTGCCGGTCGCGGGCCAGCCCGGAGTGCAGGTAGACGGCGTGCGGCATGACCGTGGCACCGAGCATCGCGGCCGCCAGCAGCACGCTTTCGCTGCCGCGAAATCGCGGTGTCAGCCCGCCGATCACGCTGCCCGGCGGCGGGGTGGCGACAAAAAAGCTGGCCGTGAACCCGACGGCGATGATGAGCAGCATCCCGGTGATGACCCGTTCGAACAGCTGCTGGCCGCGGCGGTCCTGAATTCCCAGCAGCAGCAATGACACCAGCCCCGTGATCACCCCGCCGACCAGCAACGGCAGACCGAACAGGATGCGCAGTGCCACCGCCCCACCGATGACTTCGGCGACGTCGGTGGCCATCGCGACGATCTCGGCCTGCGCCCAGTAGGCCAGGCGCGCCGGACGACTCAGCGCCGCCCCGACCGCCTCCGGCAGTGTGCGCCCGCTGACCAGGCCCAGCTTGGCCGACAGGTACTGCACCAGGCCGGCCATCACGTTCGCCGCGACGATGACCCACAGCAGCAGAAACCCGAACTGCGCGCCGGCGCTGACGTTGGCGGCCACATTGCCCGGGTCGACGTAGGCGATCGCGGCGACGAATGCCGGTCCGAGTAGATACCAGCCGGTTTTATGCCTGGTCTGGGCGGCCTGAGTCATCAGGTCGGAGCGTATAGCCCCCGTCCGGTGACCAACGGCAGGTCCAGGGTTGTGCGGATGCCCGGCGGGGCGGCCACCACGGCGGGGATGGCGTTGACCACCCGCATCGCGGTGGCCACCAGCCCGGCATGGTTGTGGTCGCCGTTGGGACTGCTCAGGCAGATGTCCACGGCATACGACGGCTCGCCGGTGATCTCGACGCGATACGAGCCACCGGGTTGGGCGGGTTGCGGCCAGTCCGGCTGCAGGTCCTCGCGCAACCGGGTGACGTGTTCGAGGACGACGGCAGGTTTGCCGTTCACCATTCCCAGCACCTCGAAGCGCAGTGCGGCCGCGCCGCCCTTCGGGATGTGCCCGGCTGCGATGTCGAAATCATCTGGGGCAGGGTGCCTTTCGTGACGCTCAGTGACCTCGTCGAGCTCGATGCCCAGACCGGCGGCCAGCTGGCGCACCACCGAGCCCCAAGCCAGGCTCAGCACGCCGGGCTGCAGCAGCATGGGGGTTTCATCGAGTGGCTTGCCGAAGCCCATGACGTCGAACATGACGGTCGCGCTGTCATAGGTGGCGTAGTCGACGATCTCCATGCACCGGATCTGCTGGATGTTCTGACAGGTACCGGCCAAGGCGAGCGGCAGCAGATCGTTGGCGAAACCCGGGTCGATGCCGTTCACGAACAGACTCGAATTACCGTCCCGCGCAGCATCTTCCAGTGGAGCCAGCATCTCTTGCGGGATCACCTGCCAGGGATATTGCAAAAACACCGCACTGCTGCCGACGACGTTGATCCCGGCGGCCAGGATGCGCCGGTAGTCGTGGAGCGCGTCGGCCAGCCTATTGTCGGCCATTGCGGTGTAGACGGCGCATTGCGGCTTGGTGGCCAGCACCGCTTCAAGGTCGGTGGTGGCTGCGATGCCGGTCGAGACATCAAGTCCGGCAAGCTCTCCGGCGTCTTTGCCGGACTTGGCCTCCGATGACACCCATACCCCGGTCAGCTCGAAACCGGGGTTGGTGATGAGCGCCCGCAGTGCGTGGACGCCGACGTTGCCGGTGCCGATTTGGGCCACGCGAATGGTTTCGCTCATAGTCCCCTCACAGGTCCGGGATCGGGAGGTCGAGGTTCGGGAAGGTGATGCCGCCGTCGACTTCGAGCACCTTGCCGGTCAGGTAAGCGCCTGCAGGTGAAGCCAAATATACTGCGGCAGCGGCGATCTCATCAGGCTGGCCGAGTCTGCGCATGGGCGTCGCCTTTTCCATCGGCGCTCGCAGTTCGTCGTTGGAAGCCACGATGTCCAGCGCTGAGGTAGCGATCGACCCCGGCGCGATCGCGTTCACCCGTATCCGCGGGCACAGGTCCAAGGCGGCCAGCCGGGTGTAGTGCGCAAGTGCGGCTTTGGCGGTGCCGTAGGCGGCGAAGCCACGCCCAGCCACCCGACCCATCGTCGAGGTGATGTTGATGATGTTGCCGCCGCCGGAGTGCTCGAGCATCAGCGGGGCCGCGGCCGTGGTCAGCGCGTGGGCGGTGGCGACGTTGAACGTGAATGCGTCCTTGAGGTCTTTGGTCGAGGTGCTCAGCAGCGCGTTGGGCATCGTGCCGCCGACATTGTTGACGACGATGTCCAGCCGCCCGAAGGCCTCGATCGCCTGATCGGCCAGTTTTGCGGTCACTTCGGGGTGGGCGAGATCGCCCGGCACAACGTGGGCGCGACGGCCCTTGGCGTGGACTTGTTCGGCGACGGCCTCTAGTTCGGATTGGGTTCGCGAGGCGATGACGACGTCGGCGCCGACGTCGGCGAAGGCGAGTGCAATCGCCGCGCCGAGACCGCGGCCACCACCGGTGATTACCGCAATTTTGTCGTCAAGTCGGAATTTGTCGAGTATCACGGCCGCCACCGTAACACCGTGTCTGTAACACGTTCTAGTTCTTCTGGTTGTCGGGACTCGTGGTAGTATCGAACATATGTTCGAGTCCACCGAGTTGTCGACCACCGAAGAGTCGATCGGTCTGCTCGAGCAGGTATCGGCCGCGGCGCGCAGTGAAACGCAGGCTATCGCGCGGCGGCTCAATGCGATCGCCGATCTGATGCAACTGCGGGATCGCCAATACGAAGGTCATGAGGACTGGGCCGTCGACTTGTGGGACGCGGTGGCCGCCGAGTTGGCCGCGGCGCTGCGGGTCAGCCGCGCGCTGGCGTCGAGCTACATGACCGATGCCCAGGTGATGTGCGAGCGGCTGCCGAAGCTGGGCGGGTGCCTGGCCGCCGGCGACATCAATTACCCGATGTTTCGAGTGATCGCCTATCGCACCGCGCTCGTCACCGACGACACGGCCCTGGCCACGATCGATGCGCAATTGGCGCTGCGCGCGCCGCGCTGGCCGTCGCTGACTCGCGGCAACCTGGCCAGGCGAGTCGACGCCATCGTCGCCCAAATCGACCCCGATGCGATCCGTCGAACCAACAAAGAGGTCAAAGACCGCTATCTGAATGTGTCGGAATCGATCCCGGGCATCGCGGAGGTGTACGGGAATGTATTCGCCAGCACCGGCTGGGCATTGGATCGCCGGTTAGATGAGCTGGCAGCGACGGTGTGTGATGCTGATCCGCGGACCAAGGCGCAGCGACGCGCCGACGCCTTGGACGCCCTGGTCTGCGGCGCCGAGCGGCTGGCGTGCACCTGTGGCGATTCCGAGTGCTGCCAGCAACGAGGTCGCCCGCGGAACCCCAATCTCGTGATCCAGATCATCGCCGAGCAGGCCAGCGTCGACGGCACTGGAACCTCGCCGGGCTACATGGCCGGTGCGGACAAGCTGATCCCGGCCGAGGTGGTCGCGCAATTGGCGAAGACCGCCAAACTGCAACCGCTGGTGATTCCGTCAGCCGCCGAGCCGCGCTACATCCCGTCGGCCAAACTGGCCGAGTTCGTGCGGTGCCGGGACCTGACGTGCCGGGCGCCCGGGTGTGACTGCCCAGCGGTGTACTGCGACGTCGACCACACCATCCCATATGCGGAAGGTGGCCCCACCCATCCGTCAAACTTGAAGTGCCTATGCCGAAAACATCACCTGCTCAAGACATTTTGGGGATGGCGTGACAAGCAGCTGCCCGACGGCACGGTCATCTGGACCCTGCCATCCGGCCAGACCTACATCACCAGCCCAGGCAGCGCAATCCTGTTTCCGACGCTCGCCGCGCCCACCGGCGAACTGCCGGAACGGCCTAGTAGGCCAGACGACCGCTGCGGTGAGCGCACCGCCTTTATGCCGAGCCGGCGGCGGACCCGCGCCCAGGAACGCTCACGACGGATTACCGCCGAGCGCAACCAGAATCGCTACGACCGCATCACCCGACAACGGGTGTATCGATTCATCAGCACCACACTTCACGGCGATCCCGACGAACCGCCGCCTTTTTAGGCGTTGGCTTTCTTGGCCGTCTTTTTGGCCGTTTTCTTTGCCGCTGTCTTCTTGGCGGGTGTCTTCTTGGCCGATGACTTCTTCGCCGGTGACTTTTTGGCCGGCGCCTTGCCGTCGCCGGAACGGGCCTTCACGCTGGCCTCCAGCTTGGCCAGCAGGTCAGAGACGTCCTCGGTCTCGTCAAGTTCTTTCGGCTGCTCCTCAGTGGTAAACGCTTCACCGCCTTCGAGTTTGGCTTGCACCAACTCGTGGAGCTGTTCCTGGTAGTCGTCGTGGTAGCGGTCGGGGTTGAAGTCGGCCGCCATCGACTCCACCACCTGCCCGGCCATCTTGAGCTCGGCTGGTTTGATGTCGACCTTCTTGTCGAGCACCGGGAAGTCTGGGTCGCGGATCTCATCAGGCCACAACAGCGTGTGGATCACCATCACCTCGCGCTTACTGAAGTCCTTGACGCGCAACGCGGCAAGCCGTGTCTTGTTGCGCAGCGCGAAATGCACGATCGCCACGCGGTCGGTGTCGGCAAGCGTTTTGGCCAGCAGCACATAAGATTTCGATGATTTCGAATCCGGCTCGAGGAAATAGCTCCGGTCATACATCATCGGGTCGAGATCGCTGGCCGGGACGAACTCCAACACCTCGATTTCGCGGCTGCGCTCTTCGGGCAGCGTCGCAATGTCGTCGTCGGTGATCACCACCATCTGACCGTCGTCGGATTCGTAGGCTCTGGCCAGATCGCGGTACTCGACTACCTCGCCGCAGACCTCGCAGACCCGCTTGTACCGGATGCGGCCGTTGTCCTTGGCGTGCACCTGGTGGAACTTGATGTCGTGGTCCTCGGTCGCGGTGTACAGCTTGACCGGGACGTTGACCAGCCCAAAGGCGATGGAACCCTTCCAGATGGAACGCATAACGAAGAGTATGCCCGTACTGCAACCGTGTTACGCGTCTAAACAGCGTCCGCCGCGGCATCGACGGCGGCCCGATCCGGCAGGTCGGCGCCCGCCCGGGCAACCGTTAACGCCGATAGCAACGTCGCCCTTCGCAGCGCGCCGGTCAGGGCTTCCGGTCCGATTCGACGCAATTCGTCGCGACGATCCGCGCCCAACAGGTTCATCGTCCACAGCGCGTCGATGAGACCGACCATGAAGGCGTCTCCGCCGCCGACGGTGTCGACCACCTGCGCTCTAGCGGCCGAAACCCGGATCTCGCCACCGCGGCAGAGCGCCGTCGCGCCGCGGTCACCCAGCGTCACGGCAACGATCGAGGCACCGCAAGCCAGCCATCCCCGCGCGGTCGCTTCGGGCGGATGGTCGGGTGAGATCCAGCGCAGGTCCTCTTCGCTGACTTTGACGATGTCACTGCGTTCGACTAAATGCCCGATACGTTCGCGGGCCAGGTCGGGGTCGCCGATCAGCGCGGGGCGCACATTGGGATCGAACGTCACCGTCGCCGAGACTCGATAGGTGTCGATCAGCGCCGCGACCGCCAGACATCCGGGCTCATGCACGGACGCGATCGATCCGGTGTGTACCACCCGCGGTGGAGCCACCGCCGGAGTGCCGGAAAGCTGCCAGGTCAGATCGAACACGTAGTCGGCCGACCCGTCTACGCCCACGCTGGCTCGCGCGGTGGATGTCCGGCCTGGGCCGGCACCACCTGAAACCAATTGCACCCCGGACGCAGTGGCGTACTCGGCGATCAACCGGCCGTACGGGTCGTCGCCGACGTGGGTCAACAGGTCGACGCCGCGGCCCAGCCGGCCCAGGCCCACTGCGACATTGAGCGGGCTGCCGCCGACGTACTCGTTGCCGTCGATGATGTCGATCAGCGATTCGCCGATCACCAGTGCGCGGTTCATCGCAGCAGTTCTTCCAGCGTGGCGCGAGCTCCTTTGCGGTGCAACGAATCCAGCGCCCAGCGATATGCCTGGACGAAACGCGGCTGCTGCGCCAGATCCCCGAACACCGCAGTGATCTCGATGAACGCGGTGGGATTCTCCTTTTGCGACCGGGCGATCGGCACCAGCGAATCCGCCAGCTGGTCCACCACCTCGAACGGCTTACCCCATTCGTCGGTGCCTTCGGCGTAGCGGGCCCAGCTGGCCACGGTCGCCGCCGCCAGTCGAACCGACCCACCGCTGGCCAGGTTGTCCTGGATCACCGGAAGCAGCCACTTCGGAATGCGATCCGACGAGTAGGCGCACAGCCGCGAAACCGTGTCGCGCACGCCCGGATTGGCGAACCGTTCGAGCAGCGTGCGGCTGTAGTCGTGTAGGTCCACCCCGGGCACTGACGGCAGCGTCGGGATGGCCTCGAATTCGAAGTAGGCGAGTAGGAATTCGGCGATCAGCGGGTCGCGGGCGGCGTCGTGAACCAACTCGAAGCCGCATAGATGCGCGAAATAGCACAGGCACTGATGGCCCGCATTGAGCAGTCGCAGCTTCATCAACTCGTACGGTCTTACATCGTCGACCATCAGCACGCCCGCTTCTTCCAACGGTGGCCTGCCATCGGCGAAGTCGTCTTCGAGCACCCAGGCGCTGAATTGTTCGGCCACCACCGGCCACCGGTCGTTGACCCCGATCTCGCGTCGCACCGCCTCGGCCACATCCAGTGTCGTGGCCGGGGTGATCCGGTCCACCATCGAACTGGGGAACCGGACGTGTTCGGCCACCCATTCGCCGAGCGCGGGATCCCGGCGTTCGGCATGTGCGAGGACCGCTCGCCGCGCGACCTCACCGTTGGCTTCGATGTTGTCGCACGACACGATTGTCGGTGCGGCGATTTTCCGGTCGCGGCGTGTGGCCAGAGCCTCGGTGATCAATGCGAATGCGGGCCCGTCCGGATCGCGGTAGCCGCCTTCGGTGATGGTCATCGAAATGATCCGGGTGGTTGGTGCGGCCAGCACCTCGAGGGCCGCCTCCGGATCGTCGGGGGCGTAGCGGTAGTCGATGATCGAGCCGATCACCCGTGGGTCGCGGCTGCCGTCGGGGTTCTCCGCGATCAGCGTGTAGAGGCCGTCCTGATCCCGCAGCACGTCGCGCATCGGCCAGTCGGTGGGCAACACCCCGACCCCGCAGATGCCCCACTCGTTGGCCAGGCCCCGCTGCAGCAACCGGTCGATGTACATGGCCTGGTGCGCCCGGTGAAAGTGACCGGTCCCGATATGGGCGATACCGACGCCGACCTGGCCGCGGTCATAGTTTGGTCCCGGGATGAGCAGCGTTCTCAGCGCTGCATTGTTCAAGTTCATCGCGTTAGGCACGATTGCACACTCCTGAGCACGGCGGCGATGTTGCGGGCATATAACCGCGTGCCCGATGCGGCCGTCGGTCTAACGTTTTTCGTGCCTGAAGCCCCGGCTTATTTACGGCGAGGACGATAATCGATGACGCGTAGGTTGGCGGTATGGCGCCGCGGGTGAAGCTGACCAATGCAGACAAAGTGCTGTATCCCGCGACGGGCACCACCAAGGCCGAGGTGTTCGACTACTACACCAGCATCGCCGAAGTGATGGTGCCCCATATCGCCGGGCGCCCGGCAACCCGCAAACGCTGGCCCAACGGCGTCGATGAGCCGTCGTTTTTCGAAAAGCAGCTCGCCGACTCCGCACCCAACTGGCTACCGCGCGCCAGTGTGGTGCACAAATCGGGAACGACGACGTATCCGATCATCGACAGCGAGCTCGGGCTGGCCTGGATCGCGCAGCAGGCCGCGCTGGAGGTGCATGTACCGCAGTGGCGGTTCGTCGCCGAATGGACCCGCAGTGGGGAAAAGCTAAAGCCAGGCCCGGCAACGCGATTGGTGTTCGACCTCGACCCCGGTGAAGGCGTGACGATGGCCCAGCTCACCGAGGTGGCCCGCGCGGTCCGGGACTTGATTGCCGACATCGGGCTAACCACTTTTCCGCTCACCAGCGGCAGCAAAGGATTGCACCTTTACGCTCCGCTGGACAAGCCGGTCAGCAGCCGGGGTGCGGTTGTGTTGGCCAAACGTGTTGCGCAGCAACTGGAAAAGGCGATGCCCAAGCTGGTGACCTCGACCATGACCAAGAGTCTGCGGGCCGGGAAGGTGTTTGTGGACTGGAGTCAGAACAACGGGTCGAAGACCACCATCGCGCCGTATTCACTGCGTGGCCGCGAGCAGCCGACCGTCGCCGCGCCGCGCACCTGGGAGGAACTCGACGACAAGAAGCTTCGTCACCTCAGATACGACGAAGTGCTGGCCCGGGTCGAACGCGATGGCGATCTGCTCGCCCCGCTCGACGCCGAGGTGCGGCTTGCGGACCGACTGACGAAGTACCGCAGCATGCGGGACGCGTCGAAGACCCCCGAGCCGGTTCCCGCGGCGACACCCGCGACCGGCCACGACAACACGTTCGTCATTCAGGAGCACCGCGCTCGTCGGCTGCACTACGACTTCCGGTTGGAGCGCAACGGTGTGCTGGTGTCCTGGGCGATTCCCAAGAATCTGCCGCACACCCCGTCGGCCAACCATCTGGCGGTGCGCACCGAGGACCACCCGTTGGAGTACGGCACTTTCGAGGGCACCATCCCCAAGGGTGAGTATGGCGCGGGCAAGGTCGTCATCTGGGACTCCGGCACTTATGAGACCGAGAAGTTCCGCGACTCCGGCGAAAAAGGAGAGGTCATCGTCACGCTGCACGGCGACCGAATCTCCGGGCGTTACGCGCTGATCCAGACCAGCGGCGACCAGTGGTTAGCACACCGGATGAAGGACCAGAGGGTCTTCGACCTCGACGACATCGCTCCGATGCTCGCCAAGGAGGGCTCGGTAGAAAACCTCAAGGCGTCGGTGTGGGCATTCGAGGGCAAGTGGGACGGCTACCGGCTTATCCTCGAGGCGGACCGGGGCGCTGTTCGGCTTCGATCGCGCCGCGGTCGTGACGTGACCAAGGACTACCCCCAATTGCAGTCACTGGCAAGCGATCTGGAAGATCATCACTTCGTGCTCGATGGCGAGGTAGTGGCACTCGACAAATCGGGGGTGCCGAGTTTCTCCGAGATGCAGAATCGGGTCCGTGCCACCCGCATCGAGTACTGGGCGTTCGACCTGCTGTATCTGGACGGCCGCTCGCTGCTGCGTGTCCCATACCGTGACCGTCGCCGTCTGCTGGAAACACTGGCCAGGGGAACCGATTTGATTGTTCCGGACTTGTTGCCCGGTGACGGTGCCGAAGCGTTGGAGCACTCGCGCACCCGCGGATGGGAGGGTGTGATCGCCAAAAGGCGCGACTCGACCTACCAGCCGGGGCGCCGCTCGTCGTCGTGGATCAAGGACAAGCACTGGAAGACCCAGGAAGTCGTGATCGGCGGGTGGCGCGCCGGCGAGGGCGGACGCACCAGCGGCATCGGCTCGCTGTTGATGGGCATTCCCGATGACGGCGGGTTGCATTTCGCCGGCCGGGTCGGCACCGGTTTCACCGAACGCGATCTCGCCAACCTGAAGAAGACTCTGGAGCCGCTACACACCGACGAATCACCGTTTAACACCAGGCTTCCCAACAAAGACGCCAAGGGTGTGACGTTCGTCGAGCCGTCGCTGGTCGGCGAGGTCCGCTACAGCGAATGGACGTCGGACGGTCGGCTGCGCCAAGCCAGCTGGCGGGGCCTGCGGCCGGACAAGACACCCGACGAGGTGCACCGGGAATAGTTACTTGACGGCCGGCGCCAGCAGGGCATCGGTGAGCGCAGACCACGACTCGGCTATCGCGTGTGCACCCGCATCGGCAAGTTCGGCCCTGCGGCAAGCACGTTCGTGGTCGGGCACGAAGAACAGGTTGCCGACGGTGAGGTAGCCGGCCGCCACCGCGGAGGTCACCCCGGCCACCGAGTCTTCGATGGCCAGCCCTTGACGCGGGCCGATATCCATAACCTCACCGGCATGCAGATACACCGCCGGGTCAGGCTTACTCGTCGGTACCTGAAGCGAATCTTCTGCGCTGAAGCGCATATTCGCCGGAATGAGTTGATCCAGGCCGGTGGCGGCGAAGCAGGCGTCCAGGCGCGCAAGCGCACTCGAGCTGACCGCGGCCAACCTATACCGCGAAGCGAGGCTCCGCAGTGCGGCGGCGACCTGTGGGTCCGGACTCAAGGTGGCGGCCAGATGAGCGGTGACGTGCTCGCGTTCCTGGCGCACCCATTGCTCGAGTTCGTCGGCGCACAGCGCCCGGCCTGCTGCCACGTCATTGTCTGACGCGACGACGGCGGCGGGGTGGTCCTTTGCCAGCGTCTGCTCGAGCGGCACTTCGCATAGCACAGCCAGATCGAGTGCGGTGCTGCGGAAGTTCTTGCCGACGGCTTTCTTTCGCAGCTCGTCGGCGCTCAGCGGCACCGACACGCCGAACCTGGCCAAAAACCGGTTGGTCACTTCGACCGAGGCGTCGAACGCCGGCGCTTCGGAGGCGAAGAGGTTGTCGTCGGCGTCGCAAAGCAGCGTGGTGATCGACGCTGGGTCGAATTCGCGGATCACCGCGAGCCTCTGCTGATTGCGCTTCATGCCAGCTCCCGGGCAGTGTCCTGCAATGCCTGGCGCAGCGCGGCCCGCACACCGCGCTCGTCGATGTCGGCGATCAGATCACCGAGCTGTTCCGCAAAGCCGGGGGTACCGCGGAATTCGGTGAAGATCTCATGTTCCAGCAGCGGATAGGCACCGTTTCCTGCGCGCGTCGCCAGGTCCGTCAGCACGTCCGCCTGCGGATCGTCGATGCGGATTTTGCGGCCGTAGAGGTCGGTGCCCCGCAGGTATCGGGCCCACCCGGCTACTGCCAGCATCAGCAGCGTGTGCGGTCGGCCCTGCCTGATCGCCTCGTGCAGGGACGGCAGCACGAACGACGGCATCTTTTCCGACCCCCTGCGCGCCAACCGTGACAACTGGTCGGGAATGCGGCGATTGGACAGTCGGGTGAGCAGTGTGTTCCGATAGCCGCGGGTGTTCATCGGATGCCTGGCCGGCAGCAGCGGCTGAATCTCGTCGCGCATCAGCTGCTCGACGTAACCGAAGATCACCGGGTCGCTCATCGCTTCGCCGGTGCGCTGATAGCCGGCCAGCGTGGCCAGACACCCGAGTGCCATATGAGTTGCGTTGAGCAGGCGGGTTTTAACCAGCTTGTAGTCACTGACGTCGGCCACGAACTCGACACCGACCTCGTCCAGCGGCGGGCGGCCGTGGGAAAAGCTGTCCTCGATGATCCATTGACAATGCGGTTCGGTCACGACCGGCAGCATGTCGGCGATGCCGAAGGTGCGTTCGACGAACTCGCAGTCCTCCTCGGAGGTCTGTGGGGTGATCCGGTCGACCATGGTCGACGGGAACGCGACATTGCGCTCGATCCAGCGGCCGAGGCGCGGATCACGCAACGTGGCGAACGACACCAGCGCGGTTCGCGCTGTCGGTGTGTTGTCGGGGATGTTGTCACAACACAGCACCGTGAACGGGGCAATACCGGCGCGGCGGCGCCGGTCGAGGGCCTCGGTCAGATAAGCCCACGCGGTGGCGTAGCACTTCGCGGATTTCGGTGCCGCGAGATCGGCACGCACGTCGGGGTGGGTAGCGTCGAATTCCCCGGTGCGCGGGTCCAGGTAATACCCGTTGCCGGTAATCGTCAGGCTGACGACGCGGGTTTGGGGGTCAGCCAGGGCGGTGCGGACAGCCACGCTGTCGTGCGGTGCGTAGTGGTAGCCGCCGATGGAGCCGACCACGCGAGCCGTTTGGCGCTCCCCGCGTTGAACCACGGTGTAGAGCCCATCCTGTGCCGACAGCAGATCTTTGACTCTGGGCGTGCGCAAACTGACGTTGGTGACTCCCCACTGGCGGGAAACACCCGAGCGGGCAAGGTCGTCGAAGTAGACGGCCTGATGAGCGCGGTGGAAGTTGCCTGGGCCGATGTGGACGACACTGGGCCGCAGGGCCGAGCGGTCATACGTCGGCACATCGATTCGTTGGGAATGCAGTGGCAATGTGGCGTTACTGAGCGGGACGCCGACGGTGCGGCGCAAAGGGACGACGTTGCTGATGCTTTTTCGGTATCCCATCGCGCGCCGAACTTAGCTTCGTCGCGGACGGGCGGCAACCAACCGAACCATCGCCGCCCCCCGACGCGGTTGTCGTAAGCAGGCGAAGAGTCGACATGGTGACGTTCGCCACACCGCGGTAAGTATGTTGTTGCTCATGCGGTGGGTGACATTTAGAGCTGATGACGGTGAACGCACGGGAGTGCTGGTAGGCGATGCGATCCATCCGATGCCGCCCGGCGTGACGCTGCTCGAGCTCATCGCGCGGGGCAGCGCCGGACTGCGGGAAGCCGCTGAAGATGCGTTGAGTTCGCCGCAGACCGTTGCTCTGCGCCAGGTGACGTTGAGGCCGCCGATTCCGCGCCCGCCGTCGATCCGCGACTCGTTGTGCTTTTTGGACCACATGCGCAACTGCCAGGCGGCGATGGGCGGCGGGCGGGTGCTCAAAGACACCTGGTATCGGATTCCGGCGTTCTACTTTGCCTGCCCGTCGACCGTGCTCGGTCCCTACGATGATGCGCCCACGGCTCCCGGAAGTGCCTGGCAGGACTTCGAATTGGAGATCGCTGCGGTGATCGGCGTCTCGGGCAAGGATCTGTCGGTCGAGGAAGCCGAGCAGGCGATCGTCGGCTACACCATTTTCAATGACTGGTCCGCGCGTGACCTGCAGCAACTGGAGGGCCAACTGGCGATCGGCCAGGCCAAGGGTAAAGACAGCGGGGTCACGCTGGGTCCCTACCTGGTCACGCCCGACGAACTGGAACCGTATCGCCGCGACGGCAAACTGAGCCTCGAAGTGACCGCATTGGTCAACGACGCGGTGATCGGATCGGGGTCGACGGGAACAATGGACTGGAGCTTCGGTGAGGTCATCTCCTATGCCTCGCGGGGCGTAATGCTCACTCCCGGCGATGTTTTCGGCTCAGGGACGGTGCCCACCTGCACGCTCGTCGAGCACCTCGACCCCAGCAAGCCGGAATCGTTCCGCGGTTGGCTGCGCGACGGCGACGTGGTCACGCTGCGAGTCCAAGGTTTGGGCGAGATCCGTCAAACGGTCCGCCACAGTCCGGCGCCGCACCGCCTGCCGCCGCGGCCGAATCCGGACGCCGCGGCTGACAAGCCGCGAGTCAATCGGGCTCCGGCGAAAGTTCCCTACACCCGCGGGCTGCACCAGGTGGCCGACCGGGTGTGGGCGTGGACGTTGCCCGACGGCGGGTATGGCTGGAGCAACGCCGGGCTGGTCGCCGGCGACGGCGCGTCGCTGTTGGTCGACACGCTGTTCGATCTGGCATTGACCCGCGAAATGCTGGATGCGATGCGGCCGGTCACTGACGGTGCCCCGATCACCCACGCGCTGATCACCCACTCCAACGGCGACCACACGCACGGCAATCAGCTGCTGGACCGCTCGGTGCGGATCATCGCCGCCAAGGGCACCGCCGAGGAGCTTGCACACGGCATGGCTCCCGAGATGCTGGCGATGACCCAGACCGCCGACCTGGGACCGGTGGCGACGCGGTATCTGCGAGATCGCTTCGGGCCCTTCGACTTCAGTGGCATCACGTTGCGCAATGCCGACCAGACGTTCGACGACGAACTTCAGGTCGAGATCGGCGGCCGTGTGGTGCGGCTGCTGAACCTGGGGCCTGCGCATACCGCGGCCGACTCCGTCGTTCACGTGCCCGACGCGGGGGTGCTGTTCGGCGGCGACCTGCTGTTCATCGGCTGCACGCCGATCGTGTGGGCCGGCCCGATCGCCAATTGGGTGGCGGCCTGTGATGCGATGATCGCCCTGGACGCGCCGATCGTGGTGCCCGGCCATGGTCCGGTCACCGATCCCGACGGAATCCGCGCAGTGCGTGGGTATCTGGCTCACATCAACGAGCAGGCCGAGGCGGCTTATCGCAAGGGCCTATCGTTCGCCGAGGCCGCCGCCACCATTGACCTCGGCGAGTACGCGGCGTGGTTGGATGCCGAGCGCGTCGTCGTCAATGTTTATCAGCGGTATCGCGAACTCGATCCCACCACACCGCAATTGCCGCCGATGGCGCTGTTGGCGATGCAGGCCGACTGGTTCGCCAAGCACAGCGCAAACGGCTAGGGCAACAGCGGCAGTCGCCACAGCCGGGCCCCGGGCTCCAGCAGCCACAACCGGGTGGCGGTGACGCGAATGATCCGCAGCGGACCGCCGATGAGGATGATCGCCAGCGGCAACGCGCCGAACACGGCAGTCGCGATGGCTAACCACATGTCGTCTGGGCCCGCGGTCATGATGTCGAACCAGGCGTCGCAGATCAGCAGTACCCCGGTGGCGAATGCGGTGAGAACCAGCATCTGACGGCGCAGGTATCCGAGCACAGCCGTGGCGGCCATGAAAACAACGAGCAGACAGTCGAATCCGACCCATGTTGCGGTCCAGTTGTGGGCGACATAGGTGTCCGGCAGCGTGAACGCCAGATAGACGATCCACGGGATCAGCAGCACGGATCCGGCGACCATCAACCCGATACGGACACGTCGAATTCGCTCGAACGCCCCCGACCGGGAAAACAGCTCGTCAACTGGGCGTTCCAGGCGGGCGATCAAGTCGCGGCGTTCCGCCGGGGACATCGCGGCGATCGTGGAATCAGAGAGGATGTTCTCGGTCATCGCTTCCACCGTAAGCGGTGCTCGCCTACCGTGCGGATATGACTGCTGTGCAATTGCAAACTCTCGAAGACCAGATCGCCGTTGTCACGATGAACCGGCCCGAGCGGTTGAACGCCATCGACGGGTCGCTGCTGGACGCGATGGATGCCGCCTTGGACACGCTCAGCAGCGGACAGTATCGGGCGGCCATCTTGACCGGCGCCGGACGCGGGTTTTGCGCCGGGGCCGACCTGTCCGGCACCGGTGAGCCGTGGACCAAGCCGGCGCCGGACACCCCGGCGTTCAAGGTCAACTACGACGCCCAGGTTCGCCTGGCCGATCAGCTGACCCGGCTCTACGAGTTGCCGATACCGGTGATCGCTGCGGTCAACGGCGTCGCTGTCGGCGGCGGCCTGGCTTACGCGCTGCATTGCGATGTCCGGATCGCCGCCGAGGCGGCCCGGTTCGGTTCGGTGTTCATCAAGGCGGGATTCTCCTCGATGGATATGGGCACCAGCTACCTGTTGCCCAGAATCGTCGGTGCCGGAGTGGCGCGCGAACTGATGTTGACCGGACGGATCATCGATGCGGCCGAGGCATACCGCATCAACCTGGTCCACGAAGTAGTGGCGCTCGACAGGCTGACCGATGCGGCGTTGGCAATGGCGCGTTCGATCGTGGAGAACAACGCATACGGTGTGTGGCAGACCAAGATTGGGCTCAATGCCGCGCTGGATGCGCCCAGCTTGCGGCATGCCAAGGAGATCGAGAATCGCACCCAGATCATCAGCGGGTTCACCAACAACCCGATCGAGGCCGCGTTGGCGCACCAACAGAAGCGGGCTCCGGTGTGGGATAGGTTGTAACGTCTAGACTTTCGCGATCACTTTCTCGGCGAACGTTTCCAGGTTGCGGATCTTGGTGTCCAGCGGCTCGGTGTCAGGGCCTTTGGTGTAGGGCATCCGGAAACCCACGATCACGTCGGTGACGCCCTTGTCCTCCAGTCGCTTGACGCCGTCGACGGTGAATGCGTCGGCCGAGATGACATGGATTTCGAATGGGCCGGTCTTGCCTTCCTCCGCGCGAAAGCCTTTGAGCCGTGCGATCAGTCGGTCCAGCTCGGCCGGGTCGCCGCCGCCGTGCATCCAGCCGTCGGCCCGCGCGGCACGCCGCAATGCGGCGTCGGCGTGCCCGCCCACCAGGATCGGGATCGGCGCAGTGGGGGCCGGGGTCATTTTCGTTTTGGGGATGTCGTAGAACTCGCCGTGGAACTCGAAGTACTCGCCGGTGGTGAGTCCCCGGATGATCTCGATGCACTCGTCCATTCGCTTGCCGCGCTTGGCGAATGGGACGCCGAGCAACTCGTAGTCTTCCGGCCAGGGGCTGGTACCGACACCGAGGCCCACACGGTTGCCGATCAGTGCGGCCAGCGAACCGACCTGCTTGGCCACCAGGACCGGCGGCCGGATGGGCAGCTTGAGGACGAAGAAATTGAACCGCAGCGTCGTCGTCACCGCACCCAGCGCGGCGGTCAACACAAACGTCTCGATGAACGGCTTGCCGTCGAGGAACTCGCGGCTGCCGTCGGGCGTGTACGGGTACTTCGAGTCCGACTCGAAGGGGTAGGCGATGCTGTCGGCGATCGTCATGCTGGCATACCCGGCCGCCTCCGCGGCTTTGGCCAGCGGAATGTAGAACGCCGGGTTGGTCATCGCCTCCGCGTAGCTGAACCGCACAACGCCTCCTGTTGCTGAGTATGTCCGCCACGAGGACAATAAGCCGGAGGCGATCGAAGCGAGCAAGCATGGCGCCCCAGGGCCCTAGCGGCCACCTCCTGGAAGTCGCGGAGTTGGCCCAAGCACTGCAACAGCAGTCGATGGATGTCGACTTCGTCCTCGCCGAACTCATCGAGAACGCCGTCCAGTCCGTACCCGCCGCACAATATGCCGGCATCACGACCGTGTTCCGCGACGGCACAGTTCAAACGACGACGGCTACCGGCCCCTATCCGGAGATTCTCGACGACATCCAGCAACGCCACTGCGAGGGGCCCTGTCTGTCAGCGGCCTGGGAGCATCACATCATCCGCATCGGCGACATGGCATGTGACACTCGTTGGCCGTCGTACAGTCGGGACGCCGCCGAAGAGACGCCGATCCGGTCGGCCATGTTGTTTCAGCTGTACACCAACCGCCAGACCATGGGTGCGCTGAACTTCTACGCCGAGCAGCGGGAGGCGTTCGACGATGATGCGGCTGAACTCGGCCTGATCCTGGCAACCCACGCGGCACTGGCGTGGAATTTGGTGCGCCGCGATGAGCAGTTCCGCAGCGCACTGGCTTCCCGCGACGTCATCGGCCAAGCCAAGGGGATCCTCATGGAGCGGTTCGGGATCGACGCCGTGCACGCCTTCGAGCTGCTCAAGCGGCTGTCCCAGCGCTCGAACACTCCGCTGATCGCCGTCGCCAGACAGCTTGTCGAATCGAAATCCTGACGACGCGGCTTGGCTACTGCGACGCGAACGGCGGAGCGCCGACACCGGCGATGGAGTGGGTGCCCTGCGGCGTTTCCTCGGTGATGCGCGCCGAGGCGCTGCAGTTGCCGATTGCAAGCGTCACCGCCCGGCCAGGCTTGAGCAGGTCCGGTGGATCGAAAACTGTTCCTTGCCAATGGTATTGGCCATCGATGGGGTCGACGTGGCCGATCAAGTGGACACGAACCGCCCGGCTGGTGTCCGCGACCGTCAGCGTGGCCGCACCCCGGTACGTCCCGTCGGGTCTTGGGTTCGACACGTCGAATGCCGACGCAATCGCACCGGGCTTCGGGCTGTGCAGGTAGACGCGCTCGTTGAAGGTCTGTTGGCTGCTGCGCCGAACTTCGATTCGCGACTGCCCGTCCATGAGCTGCAGGCAGGCGGCGACGTAGCGCTCGGAATCGGGCCCGCTGACGAAGAAGTAGTTGGGGAAGCCGTGCACCGCGACGCCGAGGTAGGGCTCCATCCCGTCCCGCCAGGCTTGCGGCAGGGTTATTCCGCCGGCTCCGACCAGCGCGGGGAGCTGATCGGGGACGGCGAATCCGGTGCCGTAGATGATCACGTCGACCTCATGGTGGACGCCGCTGCGAGTCCGGATGCCCGACGCTGTCAGGCTGTCGATGGGCTCCGATGTCACCGAGATCCGTGGTCGACGGCGCCGGCGTCGGCGGGTCGTGCCGACGACCCGCCGGGGCGCGTAGGCGAACACCTCGAGCTTGGCCGCGCGGCCGGTGATGCGCTCGATGAGCCGGCCGGCCTCGGCGTCGGCGCCGATCACCGCGATGCGTTTGCCGGTCGGGTCGAAGCCCGGCCCGGGCGCGGCTGCATGAAACGCCAGACCGCGAAACTCATTGCGCCCAGGCAGATCCGGAATCCACGGCACTAGCGGTGAACGTGCGATGACGATCTGGCTGCGGCACTCGTCGCCGCCGCGCGTGGTCAGCGTCCAGGCATCGGCGTCATCGTCGAACACCGCGCTGGTCAGCTCACCATCGAGGGTCGGGAAGCCCGCGATGTGCGCGCCGACGACAACGACGTCGGCGGTGATCACAGGAACTTGGTGCGCGCCCATCCCCGACGCGCGAGGGGTCCCATCAACCCCACCTCATCGAGAAATGCCGCCAGCGGCGCAAAGCCGGCCACCTGCACGGCATGGCGGTGCGGGCTGGTGCGCGCGGTCAGCCGGGCGTGGTGCGCGTCGAGACCTGCGCGGGCATACGGGATCGGGTTGGTGAACAGGTAGCGGAAGAACCAGCCGCCCAGCCCGTTGATGTTCGCCACGAACCACCGCTCCAGCCGCCGCATGTGCGCCGCCCGTTTGCGCAGTCCGTCGCGGGCGAACTGGATATGGCGGGCCTCTTCGGTGACGTGAATCCGCATCAGCCGCTGGATCATTGGCTGCAGCTCGGGGTCGTCCATCATCTGGCGTTGTAACGAGTCGAAGATCTCCTCGCCGATCAGCGCGGCCACCCACAGCACCGAGCCGCGGAAAAAGAACGGCAGCGTGTTGATGATCATCCGGTGATACAGCCGCGGACGCACCGGCTTGGCGCCAACCCGTTCGATGGCTTTGCCGAACATCACCATGTGGCGGGTTTCGTCGCCCAGTTCGGTCAGCGCGTAGTGCGACGAGCGGGTGGTCGGGTCCTTGTGGATCAGCTTGCGCAGCAGCGCCTGATTGAGCATGTTCTCGAACCAGATGCCCGCCGACAGCGTGTTGACCAGCTCTTGGCGGGAAAGCTCGATCTGCTGGGCGCGCGTCATCTGGTCCCACATCGGCGTGCCGTACAGCGACACGAGCTTGGGGGGCAGGTAGAACTTGTCCGGGTCAAGCGGGGCGTCCCAGTCAATGTCGACGACCGGCGCGTACGACTTTTTGACCGAGCCTTTGAGCAAGCGTTCGGAGAACTCTTCGCGACTTGGACCGGCTGGCTGCACCGCAGTAGTCATCTTTCAAACGGTAGGAAGCCCCTGCGGGGTAGTCAATACCTTTGGTACCGGATACCTCCGGTTCTGGCTATTTCTCGCGGCCGCGGAGTATTTTCGCGCCATGGGTCAATTCCTGCTGCGCGCCGCATTAACCGGATTCGCGTTATGGGTGGTCACGTTGATCGTGCCGGGGCTGAGCTTTGTCGGTGGCGACTCCAAGCTGGAGCGCGCCGGCATCGTCTTCGTGGTCGCGGTGATCTTCGGCCTGGTCAACGCGTTCATCAAGCCGGTCGTGCAGATTCTGTCGATCCCGCTGTACATCCTGACCCTCGGCCTGTTCCACATCGTCATCAACGCGTTCATGTTGTGGCTCACGGCGTGGATCACCCGCCACACCACACACTGGGGGCTGCACATCGACCACTTCTGGTGGACGGCGATCTGGGCTGCCATCGTGCTGTCGATCGTCAGCTGGGTGCTGTCGCTGGTGGCGCGCGACGTGAGCCGCAGCGCTCGCCGCTGACGGCACACTGGACACATGCCCGAACTGCCCGAAGTCGAAGCACTCGCCGACCACCTGCGCCGCCACGCCCTCGGGCTCACGATCGGGCGCGTCGACGTCGCCGCGTTCTCGGTGCTCAAGACCTTCGACCCGCCCGTGGATGCCTTGCACGGCCAGGCCGTCACCGGGGCCCAACGGTGGGGCAAGTATCTGGGGCTGCAGGTCGGGCAGCTGTATTTGATCACCCACCTGTCCCGGGCGGGTTGGCTGAAGTGGTCCGACAAGCTGGCCGGCGCGCCGCTGCGGCCCGGTAAGGGCCCGATCGCGCTGCGGGTTCACCTCGGCGTCCCCGGGCAGGCACCCGGATTCGATCTCACCGAGGCCGGCACCCAGAAACGGCTGGCGGTCTGGCTGGTCGGCGATCCGATGCAGGTGCCGGGCATCGCGGCGCTCGGCCCGGATGCCCTGCAGGTCAGCGCCGAGGAGCTGGCCGGGCTGCTGGCCGGAAACAGTGGCCGGATCAAAACCGTCATCACCGACCAGAAGGTGATCGCCGGCATCGGCAACGCCTACAGCGACGAGATTTTGCACGTCGCCAAGATCTCGCCGTTCGCGACCGCAGGGAAACTGTCCGACGGGCAGCTCGCCGCGCTGCATGAGGCGATGGTGTCGGTGCTGACCGACGCCGTGACCCGCTCGGTCGGCCAGCAAGCCGCCACGTTGAAGGGCGAAAAACGCTCCGGCCTGCGGGTGCATGCCCGCACCGGACTGCCGTGCCCGGTGTGCGGGGACACCGTGCGTGAAGTGTCGTTTGCCGACAAGTCGTTTCAGTACTGCCCGACCTGTCAGACCGGCGGCAAGGTCCTGGCCGACCGGCGGATGTCGCGGTTGTTGAAGTAACCTGCCCGGGTGACTCGACAAAAGATCCTCATCACCGGCGCAAGCTCCGGGCTGGGCGCGGGGATGGCCCGCGCGTTCGCCGCCAAGGGCCGCGATCTGGCGCTGTGCGCCCGTCGCACCGACCGGCTCGACGAGCTCAAAGCCGAACTGACTTCGCAATATCCGGGAATCACGGTGGCCACCTCCGCGCTCGACGTCAACGACCACGAGCAGGTGCCGAAGGTGTTCTCCGAGTTTGCCGACGCGCTCGGCGGGATTGACCGCATCATCGTCAACGCCGGCCTCGGCAAGGGCGCCCCGCTGGGCTCGGGCAAGCTGTGGGCCAACAAGGCCACCATCGAGACCAACCTGGTGGCGGCGCTGGTGCAGATCGAAACCGCGCTGGAGATGTTCAAGCAGACCGGGTCGGGGCACCTGGTGCTGATCTCCTCGGTGCTGGCCAACAGAGGGGTGCCCGGCGTCAAGGCCGCCTACGGCGCCAGCAAGGCCGGCTTGTCATCGCTGGGCGAATCGCTGCGCGCGGAGTATGCGAGCGGCCCGATCAAAATCACCGTGCTGGAGCCGGGCTACATCGAGTCGGAGATGACCGCGAAGTCGGCCAGCACCATGCTGATGGTGGACAACGCGACCGGCGTCAAGGCGATGGTCACCGCGATCGAACGCGAATCCGGCCGCGCCGTCGTGCCGGCCTGGCCGTGGGGGCCGCTGGTTCGGGTGCTGCGGGTATTGCCGCTTCGGCTGACCAAGTACTTCGCCTAGCTCGCGACTGGCGTGTAATGCGCTGCGTCGGTGGTGAATTCGGGCTTGCCGTAGGTCGCCAGCCGAAGCTTGAGCAGCCCGATGACGTATGCGTCGGTGATGTCTCGAAGCACAGGGACGCGGCTGGCCTGGCTCACCGCGGTGAAACGCCCGATGATGAACGGCGCGGTGAGGGCGACGCGCACGAGATCCGTAGTCCCCATTGAGACGCCCATGGCCTCGGCGATGTTGCGATCACCACCGCAGAACGTGCGGACGAAGGTGAGCTTGGAGAAGCTTTTCTCGACCGCCTCGGCGCAACGGTCGAACAAGGTCGTGTCGGGGCGCAGATAGGCCGCCATCGTGCCGCTGACGAGCTCGCGGCAGATGTCGTCGAATCCGTCGCGCAGCAGCGCAGAGCGCGCGTGCATGACGTGCATGATGTCGGCTGGTTCGGCGGGCAGCAATTCCTCGGGCAGACCCAGCAGAAAGCACCGGTATCTGGCGAATTCGACGACGGCGCGCTCTTGCTTGGTGAACCGGGACCGGCCCTGTTGACGTGCCTTGCGCGCCAACAGGTACTGGCCGATCATTCCGGCGGGCATCTGGTCGACTTGCGGCACCGGCATGCCGTAGACACCGACGTCCCACTTGTCGGATTTCTTCAGCGCGTTGTAGCGGACCATCGAGTGCATCAACCGGACCATGGCCGCGGCCTCGAAGCCGGGGCCGTACCGGTCCAGCGCGCCGGGCAGGGTAGTGACGGCGAAGAAACTGGCCGTCTCGTTGACCCGCCGGGCGGCCCGCTTGCCCGACAGTGCGCCGGTCAGAGCCATCGGCAGTGCGGCGTAGGTATTGGTGAAGGTCGCGAGAAAGGCTCCGCGCGTGATGAAGGGGGCCAGCAGGGCCGCCGGGATGCGCTCTTGGCGCGCGCCTTCGCGTACCAGGTCGAAGTCGATCCACTCCGGGGTGGCCTCCATGGCGCCGATGAACGACACGAGCTCGGGCGGCGCCTCGGGCACCGCCTCGAGTCCCTCTCGGCAGGCCCTCTTGAGCATGTCGATCAGCTGCGTGACGCTGTGCGTGGCCATTAGCGCCGCATAGGGATCGGCGACGACGTCGCCGAGCAGGGTGGCGGTGCTGATCAATTCGAGGACGCGCTCGTCTTCCAGGATCGGTGCGCGGTCGGCCACCCAGGTGGGCAGGGCCGAGTCGGCGTCGGGCTCGGTAACCAGCCGATCCGGCCGCTGGTCGAAGTCGAAGTCTCCGTAGAGGTCGGGCTGCAAATCGCGCTGGCTCCGGACCCGCTGCGCGAGCTCAGGGTAGTAGGTGACCATCACGACCTCCGGATAACTAACAGTTAGTGAGTAATACTCACAAGTTGTTAGTTATCCTGTCAAGGATGACCACATCGTTACGGGAGAGCCCGAAGCGGCGCATGACCGCCGAGCGCCGGCGCGAGCAGATCCTCGATGTCACACACGCGATCGTGGACGCCGAAGGATTTCACGCGGCGACCCCCAACCGCATCGCCGGCCAAGCCGGTATCAATCGATCGCTGATATATCAGCTATTCGGCGACCCGGCGGGGCTGTTCGTCGCGTTGATCGACCGCGAGGCGGCGCGGGCCGGCGCGCAGTTCGCCGAGGCGATCGCCGGGTTGGATGCGGTAGTAGACGATCAGTCGCTGGTGCTCGCATTCGACGGTGTGCTGGCTGCTGTCGACGCGCACCCGGCAACGTGGCGGCTGTTCTTGTTCCCGCCGCAGGGCGCGCCCCCGCAGTTGTATGCGCGGCTGGCTCAATCTCAGGCCGTCGTCCTCGACTTCTTCGTCAGGGAACTGCTGCGCATCAATCCCCATCTGCATGATCCGGAATACACCGCTCGGGTCCTGCATGCCGCCGGCCGCGAACTGCTGCAGCTGCACCTGGTTGAGCCGCAGACCGCGACGGTGGAACGCTTGCGTACGTTTGTGCGGCGATTCGGATCCGAGCTTGTCGTCGGGGCGCCTTAGGACCTAGCCCGCCCGCCCTCGTTCGCTGCGGTAGCGCCGAACCAGTGTGTCGGTCGAGCTGTCCGACTGCGGTGCGGGTGAACCGTCGTCGGCGATCACCGGCAGCAGCGCCTTGGCCTGAGTCTTGCCCAGTTCCACGCCCCACTGGTCAAACGAGTCGATGCCCCACACCACGCCCTCGGTGAACACTTGATGCTCGTAGAGGGCGATCAGCTGGCCGAGCACAGACGGGGTGAGCCGGGTCGCCAGGATCGACGTGGTCGGCCGGTTACCGGGCATCACTTTGTGCGGCACCACATCGGCCGGAGTGCCTTCGGCGGCAATCTCTTCGGCGGTCTTGCCAAATGCCAGCACCTGGGTTTGGGCGAAGAAGTTGCTCATCAACAAATCGTGCATGCTGCCGGTGCCGTCGGCGTCCGGCAGATCGTCCAGGGGTTGAGAGAAACCGATGAAATCGGCCGGTACCAGCCGGGTGCCCTGATGCAGCAACTGGTAGAAGGCGTGTTGGCCGTTGGTTCCCGGTTCGCCCCAAAAGATTTCGCCGGTATCGGTGACGACGGGCGTGCCGTCGGCGCGAGTCGACTTGCCGTTGGATTCCATGGTCAGTTGCTGCAGGTAGGCCGGAAACCGCGCCAGATCGTTGGAATACGGCAGCACCGCGCGCGATTGCGCACCAAAAAAAGTGGAGTACCACAACCCGATCAGCCCGAGTAGCACCGGCGCGTTGGCCTCTAGCGGGGCGGTCCTGAAATGCTCGTCGACGACATGGAATCCGGACAGGAAGTCGCCGAACGCCTCTCGTCCGATTGCGGCCATCACCGACAGCCCGATGGCCGAGTCTACCGAGTAGCGTCCGCCGACCCAGTCCCAGAAGCCGAACATGTTCGCGGTGTCGATGCCGAACTCGTCGACCAGTTTTTCGTTGGTGGACACCGCAACGAAATGCTTGGCCACCGCGTCCTCGCCGAGCGCGTCGGTTAGCCAACGCCGCGCGGCGGTCGCGTTGGTCAGCGTCTCCAGTGTGGAGAACGTTTTGGACGCGACGATGAAAAGCGTTGTGGCGGGGTCTAAGTCAGCCAGCTTCGCAACAAGGTCAGCCGGGTCGACATTGGAGACAAACCGCGCCGAGATGCCGGCGTCGGCGTAGTGGCGCAGCGCCTGGTACACCATCACCGGGCCCAGATCCGATCCGCCGATGCCGATGTTGACCACGGTCCTGATGGGCTTGCCTGTCGCACCGGTCCACTCGCCGCTGCGCAGCCGGTCGGTGAAATCGCCCATCGCGTCGAGCACTTTGTGCACGTCTTCGACGACATTCTGTCCGTCGACGATCAGCGTGGAGTCGCGCGGCAGCCGCAGCGCGGTGTGCAGCACCGCGCGGTTCTCCGAGGTGTTGATGTGCTCGCCGGCGAACATCGCGTCGCGACGCTCTTCGAGCCTGGCCGCGCGGGCCAACTCGACCAGCAATTTGAGCGTTTCGCGGTTGATGCGGTGCTTGCTGTAGTCGATGTAGAGATCGCCGACGGTGACCGTCAATTCGCGGCCACGGTCGGGGTCGTCGGTGAAGAGCTGGCGCAAATGGCGGTCTTTGATCTGGTCGTGATGTCCGCGCAGCGCGCTCCAGGTGCCAGTGGCGGTGATATCAGGGATAGCGGCAATCATGTTTTCGACCCTAGTCGGGCCGGCCAAAGCCTGACTCGGTCAGTTGTTGGCGAGCATGCGTGCAAACAGCACGTTGTTCTCCTTGTGAACGTGCATGTGCAAGTCGGATTCGATCTCTTCCAGGCCCGCCAACATTGCCGTGTAGGTGGGACAGGCGTCAGGGGGAACAGCATAACCGCTGGTGAGTTGCCGCAACTCGGCCAGCAGTTGGCCGGCTCGGTCGTGTTGCGTCATATTCTCGTCCAATGCGGCGTGCAGCTCTTCGGAGATAGGACCGTCGGCCCCGCTGCGCGCAAGGATTTCTGGGAACAATGCCGTCTCTTCGTTGCGCAGATGCGGCTCGACCTTATGGCGTAGCTCGTCGAATGCTTCACGCACCCGGGTCAACTCGGCGTGATTCGGGCCGTGAACCCTTGCCACCTTGTCCACCAGTGCCGACATCCGCGGAAATTCCTCCCAGAGGAACCGATGGTGGGTGGTGAGAATGTGCTCGATCAATGCCGGATCATCGAGATCCGCCCAACCGGCCCGCTGCCCGGGCTCTTCGGCGTTCAATGCGGCGAGGAGTTCGCCTGCATCGATCTGTGCCGCTGTACACGCGTCACCGAGCGGCCGTTGGCCATTGCAGCAGTAATCGATGCCGAAGCGTTCCAGAATCCGGGCGCGGGAGGGATCCGCGGTAACGATATCGCCAAGAATGGTATCGGACGTGTAGCTGGCCATCGGAATTTCCTTCGCTCGTCGCAGAGCCCCGCCGATTCCAACAGCCCGGCGGAGCGCACCGAAAAGCCTAGGCTTTGGCGGCATTAATTCTTAGGGGCCAACCCCGTGACATGACCCACAAGAAGGCAGTGACGAAAGTCCCTAGTGACCCAGGCGGCCTCGCCCCATCCGCAGCAGCAGCATGGCCAGGTCCTTGCCGTCGGGTCCCAGTTCGCTGTAGCGCTCGATGACCTTCATTTCGCGGCTGTGCACCAGGCGGGTGCCGCCGGAGGCCATCCGGGCTTTGCCGATCTGTTGGGAAACCTCGGTGCGGCGTTTGACCGCGGCCAGGATCTCGGCATCCAGCCGATCGATCTCGAGGCGCAGTTCGTCGATGTCAGGCAATTGTTCGGCTTCGATAGTCATTGGAAGGCTCCGCAATCTCGTTGTGTGCAGGGGATGTGGGGGGTTGTGGTCTCATCCGGTTTCGGGCCTCACACAAGAAACGAGCCCCGGATCCGGTAGCGGACCACGGGGCTCTGCAGAGCAGCTACACCACGGGCACCGCTGGCCGGTACCCGTAGAAAAATCGGCGCTGCATGTTGAGCACGATTTGAGTGTGCCACTTGGAGGCCCGCCAGCGCAAAGGTGTCGCAAAACAGCGGTAAGTTTGGACGGACATGACGTTGCACATTACCGACGCCGGGGCAGATCAGTTGCTCGACGGGCTCAACCCGCAACAACGCCAGGCTGTCCTGCACGAGGGCTCGCCGCTGCTGATTGTCGCGGGCGCCGGCTCGGGCAAAACGGCGGTGCTGACCCGGCGCATCGCCTATCTGATGGCCGCACGCGAGGTCGGCGCCGGTCAGATCCTGGCGATCACGTTCACCAACAAGGCCGCTGCCGAGATGCGCGAGCGGGTGGTGCGGCTCGTCGGGCCCCGGGCGCGGTCGATGTGGGTGTCGACGTTCCACTCGACCTGTGTGCGGATCCTGCGCAACCAGGCCTCGTTGATCGCCGGCCTGAACTCCAACTTCTCGATCTACGACGCCGACGACTCGCGACGGCTGCTGCAGATGATCGGCCGGGACATGGGCCTGGACATCAAGCGGTATTCGCCGCGGCTGCTGGCCAACGCCATCTCCAACTTGAAAAACGAGTTGATCGACCCGCCGGCGGCGCTGGCCGCGCTGTCCGACGATTCCGACGACCTGGCCCGCACCGTGGCCGCGGTCTACTCCGAATACCAGCACCGGCTGCGCGCGGCCAACGCGCTGGACTTCGACGACCTCATCGGGGAGACCGTCGCGGTGCTGCAGGCCTTCCCGCAGATCGCCCAGCACTACCGGCGGCGGTTCCGGCACATCCTGGTCGACGAATACCAGGACACCAACCACGCGCAGTACGTGCTGGTGCGCGAGCTGGCCGGGCATCCTGTGGACGGCAGCGACGACGGTCTGCCGCCCGCGGAACTGTGCGTGGTCGGCGACGCCGACCAATCGATCTATGCGTTCCGCGGGGCCACCATCCGCAACATCGAAGACTTCGAACGCGACTACCCGAACGCCACCACGATCCTGCTGGAACAGAACTACCGCTCGACGCAAAACATTCTGTCCGCGGCCAACTCGGTGATATCGCGCAACTCCGGACGCCGTGAAAAGCGACTGTGGACCGACGCGGGGGAGGGCGAGCTGATCGTCGGTTACGTCGCCGACAACGAGCACGACGAGGCGCGGTTCGTCGCCGAAGAGATCGAGGCGCTGGCGCAGCGCGGCGAGATCACCTACAACGACGTGGCAGTGTTCTACCGCACCAACAATTCGTCGCGGTCGTTGGAAGAAGTTTTCATCCGAGCCGGTATTCCGTACAAAGTCGTTGGCGGCGTGCGGTTTTACGAGCGCAAAGAGATCCGCGACGTGGTTGCCTACCTGCGGGTGCTGGACAACCCCGGCGACGCGGTGAGCCTGCGGCGCATCCTCAACACCCCGCGGCGCGGAATCGGCGACCGCGCCGAAGCCTGCGTGGCCGTTTACGCCGAGAACACCGGCAGCAGTTTCGCCGACGCGCTCGACGCTGCAGCCGAAGGCAAAGTGCCGATGCTCAACTCCCGTTCGGTGAAAGCGATTTCGGGATTCGTCGAGATGCTCGACGAGCTGCGCGGTCACCTCGACGGCGATCTCGGTGAGCTGGTCGAGGCGGTGCTGAACCGCACCGGCTACCGCGCCGAACTGGAGTCCTCCAACGACCCACAGGACCTGGCGCGGCTGGACAACCTCAACGAGCTCGTCAGCGTCGCACACGAATTCGCAACCGACATGGCCAACGCGGCAGCACTCGAGGACGCTGGCGAGGACGAGGATGTACCGGACACCGGTGTGCTGGCGCAGTTCCTCGAGCGGGTGTCGCTCGTCGCCGACGCCGACGAACTCCCCGAACACGATGCCGGAGTGGTCACCCTGATGACCTTGCACACCGCAAAGGGTCTGGAGTTCCCGGTGGTGTTCGTGACCGGGATGGAGGACGGAATGTTCCCGCACATGCGGGCATTGGCCGACCCGACCGAGTTGAGTGAGGAACGCCGGCTGGCCTACGTCGGGATCACCCGGGCGCGTCAACGCCTCTACGTCAGCAGGGCCAAGGTCCGCTCGTCGTGGGGCCAGCCGATGCTGAACCCCGAATCGCGCTTCTTGCAAGAGATTCCGCAGGAGCTCATCGACTGGCGGCGAACCGACTCAACGCCGTCGTTCAGCGCACCGGTGAGCGGTGCCGGCCGGTTCGGCCCTGCGCGGCCGTCACCGGCTCGTACGTCGGCAAGCAAGCGGCCGCTGCTGGTGCTCGAGCCCGGCGACCGGGTTTCCCACGACAAGTACGGGCTGGGTCGGGTCGAAGAAGTCTCCGGCGTGGGAGAGTCGGCGATGTCGCTGATCGACTTCGGCAGTTCCGGGCGGGTCAAGCTGATGCACAACCACGCCCCGCTCACGAAGCTCTAGGGCGCTAGGCGCGCTAGGCGCTCTAGGCGTCGGGCAACCAGACTTTGGTTTTCGGGTGCAGCACCAACACTGCGCTGGCAATCGGCAGTAGCGGCAGTATGTGCACGATCCAGGCGACCCGCGCGCCGGCGATGAACACACCACCGTAGGTCAGCAGCGCGATGACGGCGCCGGCCACGATGAGGTAGCGGCCCAGCGCCCGCCGGCGAAGCAGCAGAATCACTCCCGACACCGTGGCCGACGCAAACACCAGCGCCAGGAATGCGACCGCGACGCAGAACAGCCGGTCGGAGCCCCACCAGCCCGCAATCAGATCGGTGGCCACCACCGCGGTGGCCCACCCGCTGACGATGCTGACTGCGGCGCCGGCCACGGCGGTTCGGCTGGCGGGCTCGTCCAGCTGGGGGGCCGGCGGGACGGGCATTGCGGGGCGCTGGGCGGGATAGCCGGTCGGGTAAGGCGATTGGCGGGGGATATGGGTGGTGCGCGGGTCATCGGCGATCCGGGGGAGCGGCCCGGTCGGCGCCCGCCGGATGATGCGAGTACGCGGTGCGTCGTCGTGGGGTGCACTCATTTCGGCCCTCCTGTGGTATGGCCCTGTGGCCGCCGGGCCGGTGGAAGATTGCCCGCACCGACAGAACCATGTGGTGTGTTGGGCGGAATGTCGTCAGGCGTGAGGTAGATCGATGAGGTCACCGGTCAGCCGGCGAAACTTCCGACGCTCAAGCCCCGCTTTGCCAGCCACGGTACCGGGTCTACCCGGCTGGTGCCGTTCAGCAGCACCTCGAAATGCAGGTGTGGACCGGTGGAGTTGCCGCGGTTGCCCATGGTGGCGATCTGGTCACCGGCCATCACGCGCTGTCCGACGCTGACCGTCGTGGTGTTGACATGCCCGTACAGGGTCACCGTTCCGTCCGCGTGGCGCAGCTTGACCCACATTCCGTAGCCGGCGGTCGGGCCGGCATCGATGACAACCCCGTCGGACACCGCCAGGATCGGAGTTCCAATCGAGTTGGCGATATCGATCCCGGCGTGCAACACACCCCAGCGGTACCCGAAATTCGACGTGAATATGCCCTTGGTCGGCATGACGTAGAGCGGCTGCTGCAGCCGGGCCTCACGTTGCGCGCGTTCCTGGGCGAATGCCACACCCTTGGCGAGTTCGGCGTTGTGTACCGCGGCGTTGGCGGCGGGCTTCACCGTCACCACCTGCATGCCCCGCGGCGAGGTGGTGATCGGCCCGCTGCTGGCCGCCGTGGTGTCCGAAGCCAGCACGGTCGCGGATTTGGAGGTATCCGACGGGTGGGTGGCGGAGTGCGCAGCGGCGGCTGCCGCCCCGGCGGCCATGGCACCGATCAACACCCGGCCCCGCACCGCGCCACTCATCTGCTTGCGATGCTGTCCACGACGCCAGGCTGGGTCACCGGGCAAGTCGAAGCGGTAAGCATCGGTGGGCTGATCGATGTCCGCGTTGAGCTGGTGCTCACTGGGACTGGCCAACTCCAGCGCGATGGGCTCGTCCGCGTCGTTCAGGTCGTCGAGCTCAGGAGCGTCCAGGACCCCGGCGGCGCCGAAGACCGAGTTTTCGCTGAATTCCAGGTCATCAAGGCTGCCGAACTCGTTGAACGGGATGATGTCGGTGATCTCGTTGCGGTCAAACCAACGGTCGGACGGTCCGCGAAAGGTCCCTGAACCAGGAGACCGGGCAGACAGATGCTGGGTCAACCTGAAACGTCCCTCGCGTCGTGACCATAACGTTATCTGAAGACCCTGAGACGTTAACCACTAGCAGATGAGGCTCGCAAGCTAAGGGGAGAAACCCGGCCGAGAATGTGACCTGGATCACGCTGCGCGCAACCCCTATCTGTCCTGTATCGGTCGTGACCTGCGCCACAACAGCGGATGCGACGACGGCGCCCTGACCGCGTGCGGATACAGTTCCCCCGGGCGCGGTTGGCGAAACGCAACCGCAGCCGCAGGATAGCGATCACGCCGACTCAATAGACAGCGAGCTCATGGATCTTTTCGAGTACCAGGCGAAGGAGTTGTTCGCCAAGCACAGCGTGCCCACCACGCCCGGACGGGTGACTGACAGCGCCGACGAGGCGAAGGCGATAGCCCAGGAAATCGGCCGTCCGGTGATGGTCAAAGCCCAGGTCAAGACCGGCGGACGGGGTAAAGCCGGCGGCGTGCAGTACGCGGCCACGCCCGACGACGCCTACACCCACGCGAACAACATCCTCGGGCTGAACATCAAGGGACACATCGTCAAGAAACTGCTGGTGTCCGAGGCCAGCGACATCGCCGAGGAGTACTACATCTCCTTTTTGCTCGACCGGTCCAACCGCACCTACCTGGCCATGTGCTCCGTCGAGGGTGGCATGGAGATCGAAGAGGTCGCCGCCACCAAGCCCGAACGGCTGGCCAAGGTTCCCGTCAACGCCGTCAAAGGCGTCGACCTCGCTTTCGCGCGGTCCATCGCCGAGCAGGGGCACCTGCCCGCCGAGGTGCTCGACGCCGCGGCGGTCACCATCGGCAAGCTCTGGGAGTTGTTTGTCGCCGAGGACGCCACCCTCGTCGAGGTCAACCCCTTGGTGCGCACCCCCGACGACCAGATCCTGGCGCTGGACGCCAAGATCACCCTCGACGGTAACGCCTACTTCCGCCAGCCCGGCCACGCAGCGTTCGAGGACCGCGACGCCACCGACCCGCTGGAGTTGAAGGCCAAGGAGCACGACCTCAACTACGTCAAGCTCGACGGCGCGGTCGGCATCATCGGCAATGGCGCGGGCCTGGTGATGTCCACCCTCGACGTCGTCGCTTATGCCGGTGAAAACCACGGCGGAGTCAAGCCGGCGAACTTTCTGGACATCGGTGGCGGCGCCTCGGCGGAGGTGATGGCCGCGGGGCTGGACGTAATCTTGGGCGACGACCAGGTCAAGAGCGTGTTCGTCAACGTCTTCGGTGGCATCACCTCGTGCGATGCGGTGGCGAGCGGCATCGTCAAGGCGTTGCAGATGCTCGGCGACACCGCCACCAAGCCATTGGTGGTTCGGTTGGACGGCAACAACGTCGAGGAGGGCCGGCGGATCCTGGCGGAAGCCAACCATCCGCTGGTGACCCTGGTGGACACGATGGACGAGGCCGCTGACAAAGCCGCCGAGCTGGCGAGCTCCGGAAAGGACGCGTAAGGCGATGTCGATCTACTTGAACAAGGACAACAAGGTCATCGTCCAGGGCATCACCGGCAGCGAAGCCACCGTCCACACGGCCCGCATGCTCAAAGCCGGCACCCAGATCGTCGGCGGCGTGAACGCCCGCAAGGCCGGCACCACGGTGACTCATGAGGACAAGGGCGGGCGGATGATCAAGCTGCCGGTCTTTGGCAGCGTGGCAGAGGCGATGAAGGAGACCGGCGCCGACGTGTCGGTTATCTTCGTGCCGCCGAAGTTCGCCAAGGACGCGATCATCGAGGCGATCGACGCCGAGATTGCGCTGCTGGTCGTCATCACCGAGGGAATCCCGGTGCAGGACACCGCGTACGCGTGGGCCTACAACGTCGACAAGGGCACCAAGACGCGCATCATCGGCCCGAACTGTCCCGGCATCATCACTCCGGGTGAAGCGCTGGTCGGCATCACCCCGGCCAACATCACCGGCAAAGGCCCGCTTGGCCTGGTGTCGAAGTCGGGCACCCTGACCTACCAGATGATGTACGAACTCCGCGATTTCGGGTTTTCCACCTGCATCGGCATCGGCGGCGACCCGGTGATCGGTACCACCCACATCGACGCCATCGAGGCGTTCGAAAAGGATCCCGAGACCAAGGTCATCGTGATGATCGGCGAGATCGGCGGTGACGCCGAAGAGCGTGCCGCCGATTACATCAAGGCCAACGTCTCCAAGCCCGTCGTCGGCTACGTCGCCGGATTCACTGCCCCGGAAGGCAAGACGATGGGGCACGCCGGTGCGATCGTGTCCGGTTCGTCGGGCACCGCGGCCGCCAAGAAGGAAGCCCTGGAGGCGGCCGGCGTCAAAGTCGGTAAAACCCCATCGGGGACTGCGGCGTTGGCGCGCAAGATCCTGGAAAGCCTGTAGGCCGCCGCAGCCTGAGCGCTCGTTACACGATTGCCGCGAGCTTGCCGGCCAGCCGCTCCACGTAGGCGGCCACCTCGTCCTCGGATCGGTCGGGCAACCCGAACAGCACTTCGGTTACTCCCAACTCGGCCCAATGCGCCAGCTTCTCGGGCACCGGCTTGAAATCCAGCGCCACGATTTGCGGGGCCCCGTCGCGTCCCGCCGCGGCCCAGGTGTCCTGCAGCAACTTCACCGGTTCGTCGATGTCGAGGTCGCGCGGGGTGGTGATCCAACCGTCGGCGCTGCGCGCAATCCACTTGAAATTCTTCTCGGTCCCGGCCGCACCGACCAGCACCGGGATATGTGACTGCACCGGCTTGGGCCAGGCCCAGCTGGGCCCGAAGCTGACGAATTCCCCGTCGTAGGCGGCTTCCTCCTGCGTCCACAATGCGCGCATCGCCTCGAGGTATTCGCGCAACATGGTGCGCCGCCGCGCCGGCGGCACCTTGTGGTCAACGAGTTCGTCGGTGTTCCAACCAAATCCGACGCCCAGACTCACCCGGCCGCCGGACAGGTGGTCGAGCGTGGCAATCGACTTGGCCAGCGTGATCGGATCATGCTCGACCGGCAACGCGACAGCGGTGGACAGCCGGATCCGCGAGGTCACCGCACAGGCCGTACCCAGACTGACCCAAGGGTCCAGCGTGCGCATGTAGCGGTCGTCGGGCAGCGAGGAGTCGCCGGTGGTCGGGTGAGCGGCCTCCCGTTTGACCGGGATATGGGTGTGTTCGGGCACGTAGAACGTGTGAAAGCCATGACTTTCGGCGAGCGTTGCAGCCGTCGCAGGGGCGATGCCGCGGTCGCTGGTGAACAGCACAAGCCCGTAGTCCATCCCTGAATTAGAACGTGTTGCAATCCGGTGGGCAAACGCGGGGGGTGGCGCGACACAGGAACTGCCGCGAGCCGGGTTGTCGACAGTGCGCTAGCGTGGATGGCCGAATCGCCTCGTAACGTTCGCGCTCGCCGCGGTGGCGTTCATCGAGCGGTCCGGCGTAGCGTCGCGGGAGCGGCGCCTGCGAGTACAGAATCGGCATTGCAAGCACAGGAGAAGTCATGACCTACTCGCCCGGCAGCCCCGGATATCCGCCCGCACAGTCCACTGGTTCCTACGGCGGCGCTAACCCGTCGTTCGCGAAATCCGATGACGGCAAGAGCAGTTTGCCGCTGTATTTGACCATCGCGGTAGTCGCGCTCGGCTTCGCGGCGTATCTGGCGAGCTTCGGTCCCATGTTCAACGTCAGCGCCGAGCTCGGCCCGGTTGGCGAGATTTCCGGTGATGTCGGGATCGGCATCGTCGCCGCCCTGCTGGCGGGGCTGCTGGCCGCGGTAAGCCTGCTGCCGAAGGCCAAAAGCTACGAGGGAGTTATCGCGGCGATCGCGGTGCTGGGCGCGCTGACCCTGATCAAGGAGGCGCTCAGCGCGCCCAACGGCCTGTCTGTCGCCTGGGCGTTATGGTTCGCCCTCGCATGTGTGGTGGTGCAGGCCATCATCGCGGTCAGCGCGCTGCTGTTGGACGCCGGCGTCATCACGGCACCGGCGCCGCGACCCCGCTACGACCAATACGGGCATTACGGCCAGTACGGCGGCTACTACGGCCAGCAGAGCCCTTACCAGCAGCACGCCCCGCAGCAATCGCACCAACAGTCCGGCTACGGCTCGCAGTACGGAAGCTACCCGTCCACCGGCGGGTTCAGCGCTGTTGGCAGCCAGACCGGCCCGCAGCAGCAGGCGTCGCAATCCGGGCCGCAGCAGACACCGCAACAGGGTCCGCCCACCCCGCCCACCGGTTTCCCGGGCTACGGCCAGCCCACCTCGGCCGGTTCGGGTAGCCAGAGCTCGGGTCAGCACAACTCCGCGAACCAAGGGGGTTCTGCGCAGGGGCAAGCGCAGGGTCAACAGTCCTACGGCCAGGGGCAGCAGCAACAGCAGCAACAGCAGCCGTCCTCGGGGCAGTCACAGTCCTGACCGGGTGCCGCCGAGAGTGACGTAGGTGGCGGGCAGTCCGACCGCGGGTCCGCGTCAGGCCCGCGAGCTGCTTCGGGTGGCGTTCGGGCCGGCTGTTGTCGCGCTGGTGATCATCGCTGCGGTCACGCTGCTGCAGCTGCTGATCGCCAACAGCGACATGACCGGTGCGCTGGGAGCCATCGCCAGCATGTGGCTCGGCGTGCACCGGGTGCCGATCTCGATCAGCGGCCGCGAGCTTGGCGTGATGCCGTTGTTGCCGCTACTGCTGATGGTGTGGGCGACGGCGCGCACCACCGCGCAGGCCACCGCCAACACGGCGTCCTGGTTCGTCATCCGCTGGGTGGTGGCCTCGGCGCTGGGCGGCCCACTGTTGTTCGCCGCGATCTCACTGGCGGTCATCCACGACGCGGCTTCGGTGCTCACCGAACTGCAGACGCCCAACGCGCTGCGCGCCTTCCTCAGCGTGCTGGTCGTCCATGGCATCGGCGCGGCGCTGGGCGTGGGTTCCCGGGTCGGTCGGCGCGCGCTGTCGGCGTCGTCGCTGCCCGATTGGCTCGCCGATGCGCTGCGTGGTGCGGCGGCGGGAGTATTGGCGCTGCTGGGGCTGTCCGGTGCGGTCACGGCCGGCTCGCTGGTCGTGCATTGGGGAACCATGCACGAGCTGTACGCGATCACCGATTCGCTGTTCGGCCAACTCAGCCTCACCGTGCTGTCGATTCTGTACGCGCCCAACGTCATCGTCGCCACCGCGGCGGTCGCCGTCGGGTCCAGCGCCCACCTGGGTTTCGCCACGTTCAGCTCGTTCACGGTGTTCGGCGGCGACATTCCGGCGCTGCCGGTGCTGGCCGCGGCCCCGCACCCGCCGCTGGGTCCGGTGTGGGTCGCGCTGCTCATCGTCGGCGCGTCATCCGGTGTGGCTGTCGGGCAGCAATGCGCGCGCCGCGCGCTGCCGCTGGGTGCGGCGATGGCCAAGCTGCTGGTGGCTGCGGTGATCGCGACGCTGACGATGGGGCTGCTCGGCTACGCCGCGGGCGGACAGCTGGGCAACTTCGGCGAGGTCGGCATCGACCAGGGCAGCTTCGTGATCGCCTCGTTCGGATGGTTCGCGATCATCGGTGCGCTCACGGTCGCGATGGCCGGCGGAATCCGCCGCCGGCCCAAAGCATCGAAGGCCGCCGCCGAACCGGCGGCACCGGTGGTCGAGCCGCCAGCTGACGACACCGCCGGGCCGGCCGGTGCAAGCGAAGCGCCACCCGAAGACGATTAAGCTCGCCCTGTGCAGCAACCGCTCCGTGTGCCTCCGAGCGCGCCGGCACGGCTGGTGGTACTGGCTTCTGGAAAAGGCTCATTGCTCGCCGCGCTGCTGGACGCGGCCGTCGGCGATTACCCCGCGCGGGTGGTCGCCGTCGGCGTGGACCGCGAGTGCCCGGCCGCCGAGATCGCGGCCGCCGCATCATTGCCGACCTTCACCACCCGGTTGAGCGACTACCCGGACCGCGACGCCTGGGACATTGCGCTCACCGACGCCGTCGCGACGCATGCACCCGACCTCATCGTGTCAGCGGGATTCATGAAAATTCTCGGCCCGCAATTCTTGTCGCGTTTCGGTGGCCGCATCCTCAACACCCATCCGGCGCTGCTGCCGGCGTTTCCCGGTGCGCACGGAGTGGCCGATGCGTTGGCGTACGGCGTGAAAGTCACCGGGTGCACGGTGCACCTGGTGGACGCCGGTACCGACACCGGGCCGATACTGGCGCAAGAATCCATCCGAGTGCACGACGATGACGACGAACAGACCTTGCATGAGCGCATCAAGGTCGCTGAACGACGGCTGCTGGTGGACGTGGTGGCCGCGGTGGTGACCGGCGGTGTGACGTGGACCGGACGAAAGGCGTACATCGGGTGAACCTAGAAAATGATGCTGACGGAAAGCGGCCAATTCGTCGCGCATTGATCAGCGTCTATGACAAGACTGGGCTGATCGAGTTGGCCCGCGGGCTTCACGCAGCAGGCGTCGACATCGTCTCTACCGGCTCCACGGCGAAAACCATTGCCGCCGACGGCATTCCCGTCACACCCGTGGAAAAGGTCACCGGGTTTCCGGAGGTTCTCGACGGGCGGGTCAAGACCTTGCATCCGCATGTTCATGCCGGGATTCTGGCGGACCTGCGCAAGCCCGAACACGCTACGGCGCTCGAACAGCTCGGCATCGCGGCGTTCGAGCTGGTGGTGGTCAACCTGTATCCGTTCAGCGAAACCGTGGACTCGGGCGCAAGTGTCGACGAGTGTGTCGAGCAGATCGACATCGGCGGGCCGTCGATGGTGCGGGCCGCGGCCAAGAACCATCCCAGCGTGGCGGTGGTAGTCGATCCGCGCGGCTACGACGGGGTGCTGGCCGCAGTGGCCGACGGGGGTTTCACGCTCGCTGAGCGGAAACGGTTGGCGTCGTTGGCGTTTCGGCACACCGCCGACTACGACATCGCGGTCGCCGGTTGGATGTCGTCGACGCTTGCGCCCGAGCAGCCACCCACGGTGTTCCCGGAGTGGTTCGCCCGGTCGTGGCGGCGTTCGGCGTTGCTGCGTTACGGGGAGAACCCGCATCAGCAGGCGGCGCTCTTTCATGATCCGGCCGCGTGGCCGGGCCTGGCTCAGGCCGAGCAGCTGCACGGAAAAGAGATGTCGTACAACAACTTCACCGACGCCGACGCGGCCTGGCGGGCGGCCTTCGACCACGACGAGACCTGCGTGGCGATCATCAAGCATGCCAATCCATGTGGGATCGCCGTCTCGTCGGTCTCTGTCGCCGACGCGCACCGCAAGGCGCACGCCTGCGACCCGCTCAGCGCGTTCGGCGGGGTGATCGCGGCCAACACCGAGGTGAGCGTCGAGATGGCCGAGTACGTCAACACGATCTTCACCGAGGTGATCGTCGCGCCCGCCTACGCGCCGGGCGCCGTCGACGTGCTGGCCCGTAAGAAGAACATTCGGGTGCTGGTGGCTTCCGAGCCGATGGGCGGGGGCATCGAGGTGCGTCAGGTCAGCGGCGGACTGCTGATGCAGCAGCGCGATCGCCTCGACGCCCCCGGCGACGATCCGGCCAACTGGACGCTGGCCACCGGCACAGCGGCCGACCCGGCGACGTTGGCGGACTTGGTATTTGCCTGGCGGGCGTGTCGCGCGGTGAAGTCCAACGCGATCGTCATCGCCGCCGACGGTGCCACCGTCGGGGTGGGCATGGGTCAGGTGAATCGTGTCGACGCGGCGCGGCTCGCCGTCGAGCGCGGCGGCGAGCGGGTGCGCGGCGCGGTGGCGGCCTCGGATGCGTTCTTCCCGTTCCCGGACGGATTGCAGACACTGGCCGCCGCCGGTGTGCGGGCAATTGTGCATCCGGGCGGTTCGGTGCGCGACGAAGAGGTCACCGCGGCGGCCAAGGAAGCCGGCGTGACCCTGTACCTGACCGGCGCAAGGCACTTCGCCCACTGAGCACATAGTCGGCGCAGCTGGCGGGCCGGGTGGGTGTGCGCGGTAGCGTGGAGTAGTGACTGCACCTAGCCATCTGCCCCGCACCCTCGGCGAATTGCGCGCCGCCGGGCACCGCGAACGGGGAGTCAAGCAGGAAATCCGGGAGAATTTGCTGACCGCGCTGGCCGAGGGCGACGAGGTCTGGCCGGGCATCCTGGGCTTCGACGACACAGTGATTCCGCAGCTGGAGCGGGCGCTCATCGCAGGTCATGACTTCGTGCTGCTCGGTGAACGCGGCCAGGGCAAGACGCGGCTGTTGCGGGCGCTGGTCGGTCTGCTCGACGAGTGGACGCCGGTGATCGGCGGTGCCGAGCTCGGCGAGCATCCCTACTCGCCGATCACGCCGGCGTCGATCCGCCGCGCCGCAACCCTCGGCGACGACCTGCCGGTGGAGTGGAAACACCGCAGCGAGCGCTACACCGAGAAACTGGCCACGCCCGACACCAGCGTCGCCGACCTGGTCGGCGACATCGACCCGATCAAGGTCGCCGAGGGTCGCACCCTCGGTGATCCCGAGACCATCGCCTACGGGCTGATCCCGCGGGCGCACCGCGGCATCGTCGCGGTCAACGAGCTGCCCGACCTGGCCGAACGCATCCAGGTGTCGATGCTCAACGTCATGGAGGAGCGCGACATCCAGGTCCGCGGCTACACCCTGCGGCTTCCGCTGGATGTGCTGGTGGTCGCCAGCGCCAACCCCGAGGACTACACCAACCGCGGTCGCATCATCACCCCGCTCAAGGACCGCTTCGGCGCCGAGATCCGCACGCACTACCCGCTGGAGCTCGAGGCCGAGATGGGTGTGATCCGCCAGGAGGCACGCCTGAGCGCGCAAGTGCCCGAGCACCTGATCCAGGTGATCGCGCGGTTCGCCCGCTATCTGCGGGAGTCCAACTCGGTCGATCAGCGTTCCGGGGTGTCGGCGCGGTTCGCGATCGCGGCGGCCGAGACGGTGGCGGCCGCGGCACGCCACCGCGGCGCGGTGCTCGGCGAGACCGACCCGGTGGCCCGGGTGGTCGACCTGGGCACCGTGATCGACGTGCTGCGCGGCAAGCTGGAATTCGAATCCGGTGAAGAAGGCCGCGAACAGGCCGTCCTCGAACACCTGCTGCGCCGTGCCACCGCCGACACCGCGTCGAAAGTGTTGGGCGGTCTGGATGTCGGTTCACTGGTGGCCGCGGTGGAAGGCGGTTCCGCGGTGACGACGGGCGAGCGGGTGTCGGCCAAAGACGTGCTGGGCGCGTTGCCGGACCTCCCCGTCGTCGAGAAGGTCGCCGACCGTCTTGGCGCGAAATCCGAGGGTGAGCGTGCCGCAGCACTCGAATTAGCCCTCGAGGCACTGTATTTGGCCAAACGGATCGACAAGGTGTCCGGAGAGGGCGAAACCGTCTATGGCTAGAGGCCACTCGTCACGATACTCGGCTTACACCGGTGGGCCCGACCCGCTGGCACCGCCGGTGGACCTGCGCGAGGCGCTCGAGCAGATCGGTCAGGACGTCATGGCGGGCACCTCGCCGCGGCGGGCGTTGTCGGAATTGCTGCGCCGGGGCAGTAAGAATATGCGCGGCGCGGACCGGCTGGCTGCCGAGGTTAACCGGCGCCGACGGGATCTATTGCGTCACAACAACTTAGATGGCACCTTAGCGGAAATCAAGAAGCTGCTCGATGAGGCGGTGCTGGCCGAGCGTAAAGAGCTGGCCCGTGCCCTCGACGACGACGCCCGGTTCGGGGAGCTGCAGCTCGACGCGTTGTCGCCGTCGCCGGCCAAGGCCATCCAAGAGCTTTCCGAGTACAACTGGCGCAGCACCGAGGCTCGCGAAAAGTACGAGCAGATCAAGGATTTGCTCGGCCGTGAGATGCTCGACCAGCGATTCGCCGGGATGAAGCAGGCGTTGGAGGGGGCCACCGACGAGGATCGCCAACGCGTCACCGAGATGCTCGACGACCTCAACGATCTGCTCGACAAGCACGCGAGAGGCGAGGACACCAGTGCGGATTTCCAGAACTTCATGGACAAGCACGGTGACTTCTTTCCGGAGAACCCGCGCAACGTCGAGGAGCTGATCGACTCGCTGGCCAAGCGCGCCGCCGCCGCGCAGCGCTTCCTCAACAGCCTGAGTCCCGACCAGCGTGCCGAGCTGGAGGCGTTGGCGCAGCAGGCATTTGGGTCGCCGGCATTACAGCAGGCTTTGAGCCGGCTGGATGCGCACTTACAAGCGATGCGTCCGGGCGAGGATTGGACGGGGTCATCGGAGTTCTCCGGCGACAACCCGTTGGGCATGGGTGAGGGGGCGCAGGCGCTGGCCGACATCGCCGAGCTGGAACAACTGGCCGAGCAGCTGTCGCAGAGCTACCCGGGGGCGACGATGGACGACGTCGACCTCGATGCGCTGGCCCGCCAGCTCGGCGACGAGGCAGCCGTGGATGCGCGAACACTCGCCGAGTTGGAGCGGGCGCTGGTCAACCAGGGCTTTTTGGACCGCGGCTCCGACGGCCAGTGGCGGCTGTCGCCCAAGGCGATGCGCCGGCTCGGCGAGACGGCGTTACGTGATGTGGCCCAACAGCTTTCCGGGCGCCGCGGTGAGCGTGACCATCGGCGCGCCGGGGCGGCCGGCGAACTGACCGGGGCAACTCGGCCCTGGCAGTTCGGTGACACCGAGCCGTGGAACGTCACCCGGACGTTGACCAACGCGGTGCTGCGGCAAGCCGGGACCGGGACGGTCAACCGCCCGATTCATATCACCGTCGACGACGTGGAGGTCTCCGAGACCGAGACCCGCACCCAGGCTGCGGTCGCCTTGTTGGTGGACACCTCGTTCTCGATGGTGATGGAAAACCGGTGGCTGCCGATGAAGCGGACGGCGCTGGCGCTCAACCACCTGGTGAGCACCAGGTTCCGCTCGGATGCGTTGCAGATCATCGCTTTTGGGCGCTATGCGCGGACGATGACGCCCGCAGAGCTGATGGGCCTGGAAGGTGTGTACGAGCAGGGCACCAACTTGCACCATGCGCTGGCGTTGGCCGGTCGGCATCTGCGGAAACACCCCAACGCACAGCCCGTCGTGCTGGTTGTCACCGACGGCGAACCGACCGCGCACCTGGAAAGCCTGGACGGCGAAGGGTCGGTGGTGTTCTTTGATTACCCGCCGCATCCGCGGACCATCGCCCACACCGTGCGGGGCTTCGACGACATGGCCCGATTGGGTGCGCAGATCACCATCTTCCGGCTGGGCAGCGACCCGGGGTTGGCGCGGTTCATCGACCAGGTTGCGCGACGGGTCGAGGGACGGGTTGTGGTGCCCGATCTCGACGGGCTGGGCGCAGCAGTGGTCGGCGACTATCTACGGTCGCGACGGCGCCGCTAGTTGGCAGTTCTGGCTTTGCGCTTCTTGCGCTTGACGGCGACGCCTCCCCACAGCGCGAAACCGCGGATCTTCACCGTCGGCGCGCCGGGTGTGCCGTCGCCGTCAACGTGATGGTCGAAGCTGCCCATCACGCCGTGGCCATGGATTTCGACGTTGACTTCCGGCGGCAGCAGGATGGTTTGCGCGCCCATGATCGAGCATGCGTAAATCTCTACGTCGGTGGAGGTGAAGTCGGCGTAGCGCAGATCGACAACCCCGCCGCCCCACAGCGCGAACGTCGTCAGCTTCTTGGGTACGTTCCAACGGCCACGCCGCTCGAACGCGCTCATGACGGCCAGCAGCAGCGTGGACGGCGCGGGTTTGCAGGTGCCGCCGCGCCGCATGCTCACCGGATAACCGGGAAGGTCGGACCGTAGCCGGTCCAGTTCGTCGTAGGTTTGCGCAGCGTAGGCCTTGGCGAGCCGCTCCTCGTAGTCGCTCAGCTGCAGCCGTCCCTGCGCCGCGGCGTCGGTCAGCAGTTGCGCCACCTGGATCCGGTCGGTATCCGCGGCCCGCGACGACGCGTGCGATGCGTTTTGCTGCGCTGAGTTACCCATCGATTACGAGCCTACGACGAACAGATTTCGCTGCAAACCAAGTTCGCTAAACTCGCGCACCGCTGTCTGGATCGCTCCACCGCGGCGGACGTTTCTGCAGGAAGGCCAGCATTCCTTCGCGGGCCTCGTCGGAGACGAACAACCTTGCCGACTCGGTGGCCAGGCGCTCGGCATCACGGTCGAAGCCCGCCAAGACCGCCGCGGTGGTGAGCGCCTTTGATGCCGCCAGGCCCTGCGGCGAAGCGTGCCGCAGCTCGGCGACCAGCGACGTCACCGCCGCGTCGACGTCGTCGGCGGCCATCGTGATCAGCCCGATCGCGGCGGCCTCGTCGGCGCCGAACTTCTCGCCGGTCAGGTAATAGCGGGCCGCCGCCCGCGGGGACATCTTCGGCAGCAGGGTCAGCGAGATGATCGCGGGCGCGACGCCGATCCGGGCCTCGGTCAGCGCGAACGTGCTGCGCGGGCCGGCGACCACGATGTCGCACGCGCCGACCAATCCGAAACCGCCCGCGCGCACGTGCCCGTCGATGGCTCCGATCACCGGCAGCGGGGACTCCACGATCGCGCGCAGCAGCGCGGTGAGTTCGCGCGCCCGGTCGGCGGCCAACTCGGAGGGGTCACCACCGGAGGCTTCGGACAGATCGGCTCCGGCGCAGAACGTGCCCCCGGTGTGGCCGAGCACCAGTACCCGCACGGCCGGGTCGGCGACCGCGTCGCGCAGCCCTTGGTGCAGTTGTTCAACCAGTCGCGACGACAACGCGTTGCGGTTGTGCGGGGAGTCCAGTGTCAGCCGGGCGGCGTGCCCGTCGACGGCGTATTGAACGAGCCGTTCCATCAGTAGGAACGGGGCAGGCCCAGCGACGTCTGCGCGACGAAGTTGAGCACCATCTCACGGCTGACCGGCGCGATCCGCGACAACCGCGATGCGGTCAACGCCGCCGCGATGCCGTACTCCTGGGTCAGCCCGTTGCCGCCCAGCGACTGCACGGCCTGGTCGACCGCCCGCGCGGACGCCTCGCCGGCGGCGTATTTAGCCATGTTGGCCGCCTCGGCAGCGCCGGCGTCGTCGCCGGTGTCGTAGAGGATCGCGGCCTTCTGCATCATCAGCTTGGCCAGCTCGACCTCAATGTGGTTCTGCGCCAACGGGTGCGAGAGCCCCTGATGCGCGCCGATCGGAGTGCCCCACACCTGGCGGGTCTTGACATACTCGGTGGCCTTGCCGATCGCGAACCGGCCCATGCCCACCGCGCTGGCCGCGCCCATGATCCGCTCCGGGTTCAGGCCGGCGAACAGTTGCGCGATCGCGGCGTCCTCCGAGCCCACCAGCGCATCCGCCGGTAACCGCACGTCGTCGATGAAGACCTGGAACTGGCGCTCGGGGCTGATCAGCTCCATCTCGATCGGGGTGTAGGTGAACCCGGGCGCGTCGGTGGGCACCACGAACAGCGCCGGACGCAGCTTGCCGGTTTTGGCTTCCTCGGTGCGTCCGACTACCAGCACCATCTGCGCCTGGTCGACGCCGGAGATGAAAACTTTTTGGCCGGAAAGGATCCAGTCGCTGCCGTCGCGGCGGGCCGTGGTGGTGATCCGGTGTGAGTTCGAGCCGGCGTCGGGCTCGGTGATCGCGAACGCCATCGTGATCGACCCGTCGGCGATACCGGGCAGCCAGCGCTGTTTTTGTTCGTCGGTGCCGAACTTGGAGATGATCGTGCCGTTGATGGCCGGTGACACCACCATCATCAGCAGCGCGCAGCCATGCGCAGCCATCTCCTCCATCACCAGCGACAGTTCGTACATGCCGGCGCCGCCGCCGCCGTACTGTTCGGGCAGGTTCACCCCGAGGAAGCCGAGTTTGCCTGCCTCGTTCCACAATTCGTCGGTGTGCTGGTGGGCCCGGGCTTTCTCCAGGTAGTAGTCCTGGCCGCAGTTGGATACCAGGGCGGCGACCGCCTTTCGCAGCGCCTGACGTTCCTCGTTCTCGATGAAACTGCTGTCGGTCATGCCTGGGAGTCTCCTTCTGGGTTCTCGGATGGGTCGACGCGGGCCAGGATGGCGCCGAGCTCGACTTGCTGTCCGGTGGTGACGTTGAGTTGCGCCAGGACGCCGTCGGTAGGTGCGGTGATGGTGTGCTCCATCTTCATCGCTTCCAGCCACACCAACGGCTGGCCGGCGACGACGGTGTCACCGACATCGGCGCCGACGCGGATGACATTGCCCGGCATCGGCGCCACCAGTGAGCCCTGCTCGACGGCCGAGCCGGGTTCCGGGAATCGCGGCTGAGCAATCAGGTGGACGGGGCCGTGCGGGGAGTCGACGTAGACGTCTTCGAGATTGTCACCGTAGCGGGCAATGGCGAAGCTGTGCGCCACCCCGTCGCCGCCGGCCAGCACAACCTCGTCCGGAGTCGCGGCAACCAGCTCAACATCGTCGGTGATCTCCAAACCGCTTCTGGTGAACCGGTATTCGATGCGGTACTCGTTGCCGTTGTCGTCGAGATAGCTCTTGACCTGATATCCCGACGCCAAGTTGCGCCAACCGCTGGGGATGGAGGCGAAAACCGGCGCCGTCGCACGATTGTGCGCGGCATCGGCGAGTGCGGCCGCGACGGCCGACAGCCTGATCGCCGTCGGGCCGGCCAGCGGTGCCGACAGCTGCGTCACCCCGTGGGTGTCGAAGAACGCGGTGTCGGTGGCGCCGTCGAGAAATGCGGGATGGCGCAACACGTTGACCAGCAGATCGCGGTTGGTGCGCACGCCGTGCATCCGGGTGCGCGCCAGCGCATCGGCCAGCACCATCGCCGACGCTCGGCGGTTGGGGGCATAGGAGATGACCTTGGCCAGCATCGGGTCGTAGTGGATGGACACCACCGAGCCGGCGACGACCCCGGAGTCCAGCCGGATTCCGGTCCGCGCACCGAGCGAATCGAACTCGGCGCGTACGCCCGGCACGTCGATGCGGTGCATTTGGCCGGCCTGCGGTTGCCAGCCGTGTGCCGGGTCCTCGGCATAGATGCGCGCCTCAATCGAATGGCCCTGCGCCAGCGGCGGTTCGGCATCGAGCCGGGCACCATCGGCCACCACGAGCTGCAGCTCGACCAGGTCGAGTCCGGTGGTCTCCTCGGTAACCGGGTGCTCGACCTGCAGCCTGGTGTTCATCTCCAAAAAGTAGAAATCGCCGTCGTCGTCGGCGAGGAATTCCACCGTCCCGGCGCCGGTGTAGCCGATCGCCTCGGCGGCCAGCCGGGCGGCGTCGAACAGCTTGGCCCGCATCCCGGGAGTGCGCTCGACCAACGGTGAGGGCGCTTCTTCGATGATCTTCTGGTGCCGACGCTGAATCGAGCATTCGCGTTCACCGACGGCCCACACGGTGCCGTGCGTGTCGGCGATCACTTGGACCTCGACGTGGTGGCCGGTGGGCAGATAACGCTCGCAGAACACCGTGGGATCGCCGAACGCCGACTGCGCCTCGCGACGGGCGGCCTCGACTTCGCCCGCCAGAGCGGACAATTCGGTGACCACTCGCATCCCGCGCCCGCCGCCGCCCGCCGACGCCTTGACCAGCACCGGCAGCTGCTCTGCTGTGACGGCTCGCGGGTCGAGCTCGTCGAGCACCGGGACCCCGGCGGCGGACATCATCTTCTTGGCTTCGATCTTGGAGCCCATCGCCCGCACCGCCGCCGCCGGAGGCCCGATCCAGATGAGCCCGGCATCGGCCACCGCGGCGGCGAAATCGGGGTTCTCCGAAAGGAATCCGTAGCCCGGATGAATCGCGTCGGCGCCGGCGGCGCGGGCGGCGGCGATGATCGCGTCAGCGTTGAGGTAGTCGGTGGTGTTGGCCAGCCGCACCCGGGCGTCGGCCTCGGCGACATGTGGGGCGGCGGCATCCGGCTCGGTGTAGACGGCGACGGTGCCCAGACCGAGTCGTCGGCAGGTGGCGAACACCCGCCGGGCGATCTCGCCGCGGTTAGCTACCAGGACTCGACTGATCATGAGCGTCACATCCGGAAGACGCCGAAGTTCGACGTCCCCTCGATCGGGGCATTGGCGATGGCGGACAAGCACATTCCCAGCACCGTGCGGGTATCACGCGGGTCGATCACGCCGTCGTCGTAGAGCATCCCGGACAAAATCAACGGCAGCGACTCGGCTTCGATCTGGCCCTCCACGGCCGCGCGCATCGCGGCGTCGGCTTCCTCGTCGACCTGCTGGCCGCGGGCTTGGGCGGCGGCGCGGCTCACGATCGACAGCACGCCGGCAAGCTGGGCGCCGCCCATCACCGCTGACTTGGCGCTGGGCCAGGCGAACAAGAACCTCGGGTCATAGGCACGTCCGCACATCCCGTAGTGGCCGGCGCCGTAGGACGCGCCGATCAGCAGCGAGATGTGCGGCACGGTCGAGTTCGACACGGCGTTGATCATCATCGAGCCGTGCTTGATCATCCCGCCCTCTTCGTAGTCTTTGCCGACCATGTACCCAGTGGTGTTGTGCAAGAACAACAATGGTGTGTCGCTGCGATTGGCCAGCTGAATGAACTGAGTGGCTTTCTGCGATTCCTCACTGAACAAAATCCCGCGGGCATTGGCCAAGATGCCGAGCGGGTAGCCGTGCAGCTGTGCCCAGCCGGTCACCAGCGACGAGCCGTACATGGGCTTGAATTCGTCGAATTCGGAGCCGTCGACAATGCGGGCGATCACCTCCCGGGGGTCGAACGGGATGCGCAGGTCCGGGGGCACGATACCGATCAGCTCCTCGGGGTCGAACAGCGGCTCGGTCACGGGCCTGGGCGAGGGCCCTAGTTTCTTCCAGTTCAACCGCGCCACGATGCGCCGGCCGATCCTGATCGCGTCCAGTTCGTCGACTGCGAAGTAGTCCGCCAATCCCGAGACCCGGGCATGCATTTCGGCACCGCCCAACGATTCGTCGTCGGACTCCTCGCCGGTGGCCATCTTCACCAGCGGTGGGCCGGCCAAAAAGACCTTCGAGCGCTCTTTGATCATCACGACGTGGTCGGACATGCCGGGGATGTAGGCCCCGCCCGCGGTGGAGTTGCCGAATACCAGGGCGATCGTGGGTATGCCGGCGGCTGAGAGCCGGGTCAGGTCGCGGAACATCTGCCCGCCCGGAATGAAGATCTCCTTCTGGGTGGGCAGGTCCGCGCCGCCGGATTCCACCAACGAAATCACCGGAAGCCGGTTCTGGAAAGCGATCTGGTTGGCGCGCAGGATCTTTCGAAGCGTCCACGGATTGCTGGTGCCGCCTTTGACCGTCGGGTCGTTGGCGACGATCATGCATTCCACCCCCGACACCGCCCCGATCCCGACCACCAGGCTGGCGCCGACGGTGAATGCGCTGCCGTAGGCGGCCAGCGGGCTCAGCTCCAAAAACGGGGAATCGGGGTCGACCAGCAACTCGATGCGTTCCCGCGCGGTGAGCTTGCCACGGGCATGGTGGCGTTCGACGTACTTGGCGCCACCACCGGCGAGGGCTTTGGCGAGTTCGCCGTTGATCTCGTCGAGCTTGTCCGACATTGCCGATGCGGCTTCGGTGTAGCTGGAGGAGGAAGGATCCAGTACGGACTGCAGTACGGTCACGGCCACCGCCGACGATGCAGAGCGGAGCGATGAGGAGGAGGCGGTGTAATCATGCTTGGTATCCCAGGGTTTTGGCGGCCAATGACGTCAGGATTTCGGTCGTTCCACCGCCGATGCCCAGGATGCGCATATCGCGGTACTGGCGCTCGACTTCGGACTCAGTCATGTAACCCATGCCGCCGAACAGCTGAACGGCTTGGTGGGCAACCCATTCGCCGGCCTTTACCGCGGTGTTCTTGGCGAAGCACACCTGCGCGATGAGGTTGGTCTCCCCGGCGAGCTGGCGTTCCACTACGTTGCGCGAATACACCCGGGCGACGTCGATCCGCCGGGCCATCTCGGCCAGGGTGTTCTGCACGGCCTGGCGCCTGATGAGCGGCTGGCCGAACGTTTCGCGGTCGCGACACCACTGAACCGTCAGGTCCAGGCAACGCTGTGCACTCGAATATGCCTGCGCGGCAAGCCCGATGCGTTCAGAAACAAAAGCGGCAGCGATCTGCGCGAAACCTGTGTTCTCGACGCCGACCAGATTGGCCACCGGCACCCGGGCGTCGGTATAGGCCAGCTCGGCGGTATCCGAAGACCGCCAACCCATCTTGTCCAGTTTGCGGGTGACTTCGAAACCGGGCGTGCCTTTCTCCACCACCAGCAAGGACACCCCGGCCGCACCGGGGCCGCCGGTGCGCACCGCGGTCACGACGTAGTCGGCGCGCACCCCGGAGGTGATGTAGGTCTTGGCGCCGTTGACCACGTAGTGGTCGCCGTCGCGGCCCGCCGTGGTGCGAAGATGACCGACGTCCGATCCGCCGCCGGGTTCGGTGATGGCCAGCGCGCCGATCTTCTCACCGGCCAGCGTCGGACGCACGAACGTGTCGATGAGCCGCTGGTCGCCGGACGCCGCCATGTGCGGCACCGCGATGCCGGAGGTGAACAGTGACGCGAACACCCCGCCGGGCACACCGGCTTCGTGCAACTCCTCGCAGATGATCACCGCGTCGGCGCCGTCGCCGCCGCCGCCACCGACCGCTTCGGGAAAGCTCGCTCCCAACAGCCCGGCCTCGCCCGCGCGCCGGTGCAGCTCGCGCGGCAGCTCGCCGGCCCGTTCCCACTCATCGACGTGGGGGAGGATTTCCCGCTCGGCGAACGAGCGCACCGTCTTGCGGAGCTGGTCGCGCTCGGGCGTGGTCCAAATACTCACGGCAGCAGCCTTTCCGGGATATCGACATGACGGCTGCGCAGCCATTCGCCCAGCCCCTTGGCCTGCGGATCGAAGCGGGCTTGGTAGGCCACCCCCTGGCCCAGGATGTCATCGATGACGAAGTTGACCGCGCGCAGGTTGGGCAGCACATGACGGGTGACGGGCAGGTCCGCGGTCTCGGGCAGCAGCGTCTTGAGCGCGTCGACGGTCAAGGTGTGGACCAGCCAGCGCCACTGTTCGTCGGTGCGCACCCAGACGCCGACGTTGGCCGAACCGCCTTTGTCGCCGCTGCGGGCGCCCGCCACCAGGCCCAGCGGTGCGCGCCGGGTCGGTCCGGCCGGCAGCGGCTCGGGCAGCTCAGGAGGGTCAGCCGGCGCGAGCTCTAAAGTGTCACTGGCACAGGGAATCTCGGTGCGGGTCCCATCGTCGTGTACGGCAATGTGGGCCACCTTGTCCGCGTCGACGTATGCGGGAGTGAACACTCCGTAGACCTGGCCCTCGCCGGGCGGGGCGGTGACAGTGAATCCGGGATAGCTGGCCAGCGCGAGTTCGACTGCTGCCGAGGAGAATTGGCGGCCGACGTTGGCGGGGTCCGGGTCGCGGACCACGCAGCGCAGCAGCGCGCTGGCCGCTTCTTCGGTGTCGGCGTCGGGATGGTCGGTACGAGCCAGCGTCCACTGCATTTCGGCTGGCTTGGCGGTCAGGCTCGATTCCAGTTGCCGGCGCACCAACTCGGCTTTCGCTTCGATGTCCAAGCCGGTCAACACGAACGTCATCGTGTTGCGGAAACCACCGATGCTGTTCAACGAAACTTTCAGCGTCGGCGGTGGCGGTTCGCCGACCACGCCGCTGATTCGCACCCGGTCCGGGCCATCATCAGACAGCTCGATGGTGTCCATCCGGGCGGTGACGTCGGGGTTGGCGTAGCGGGCCCCGGTGACCTCGTAGAGCAGCTGCGCGGTGACCGTGCCGATGCTGACCAGACCTCCCGTCCCGGGGTGTTTGGTGATCACCGACGAACCGTCGGGGTGGATTTCGGCGAGCGGGAACCCGGCGTAGGTCAGATCGGGCACCTCGGTGAAGAAGGCGTAGTTGCCGCCGGTGGCCTGCACGCCGCATTCGATGACGTGGCCGGCGACGACGGCGCCGGCAAGTTGGTCGTAATCGGTGCGCCCCCAGCCGAAGTGCGCGGCCGCCGGACCGACAATCACCGACGCGTCCGTCACCCGTCCGGTGACGACGACGTCGGCGCCGGCAGCAAGGCAGTCGACGATGCCCCAGGCGCCCAGGTAGGCGTTGGCCGTCAACGGGGTGCCCAGCCCCAACTCCTGGGCGCGAGATGTGAGGTCGTCGCCTTCGACGTGTGCCACCCGCGTCGGGACGCCCAGCCGCTCGGCCAGCGAGCGCACCGCGTCGGCCAGACCGGCAGGGTTGAGCCCGCCCGCGTTGGCGACGATGCGCACGCCGTGGTCGTGGGCCAGTCCCAGGCACTCCTCGAGCTGGGTGAGGAACGTCTTGGCGTAGCCGCGCTCGGGATGCTTCATCCGGTCGCGGCCCAAGATGAGCATGGTCAGCTCGGCGAGGTAATCGCCGGTGAGGTAGTCCAGCTCGCCGCCGGTGAGCATCTCGCGCATCGCCGAGAGTCGGTCGCCATAGAACCCCGAGCAGTTCCCAATGCGAACTGGGGGTTTCATACGCGTCCTCCATCTAGGCGCACCCTCAGCGCCCCAACCAACCGGTAGGTTAGCGGGTGCCGCCGGTGCCACGTCAAGGATGCCCCCTCGGGCAGGTGAGCGGCCATCGCGCGGGCTGGGCTGCCCGATTTTGGAGCCGGCAGATCACCGACTATTCTGTGAACCAACTTGTCGCCGTCGACCTCTACCGCGGCGGCCCCCCTACCAGGAGTAAGGCTCGATTATGGCTGTGCCCAAGCGCAGGATGTCGCGCGCGAACACCCGCAGTCGGCGCGCGCAGTGGAAGGCCGCCAAGCCCGAACTGGTGGGCGTGACGGTGGCCGGGCAGCGGCACAAGGTGCCGCGCCGGTTGCTCAAAGCGGCCCGGCTGGGTCTCATCGACTTCGACCGACGCTGAGCCGACCCGCCCGCCCGAGCGTGGGCATCGTGGCTGGTCACCAAGGCTCTACTGGGTATTTCTTAGGTAACTCTCAGGCGATTAGACGAGACTGTACTCGTGCGAATTCTTGTCGTTGACGACGATCGTGCGGTGCGGGACTCGCTGCGCCGCTCGCTGTCTTTCAATGGGTACTCGGTGGCGTTGGCCCAGGACGGCGTCGAGGCGCTGGAGATGATCAGCATCGACCGGCCCGACGCCCTGGTCCTGGACGTCATGATGCCCAAGCTGGACGGTCTGGAAGTGTGCCGCCAGCTGCGCAGCACCGGCGATGACCTGCCGATTCTGGTGTTGACTGCGCGCGATGCGATCTCCGAGCGGGTGGCCGGCCTGGACGCCGGCGCCGACGACTATCTGCCCAAGCCGTTCGCGCTTGAAGAGCTGTTGGCCCGGCTGCGGGCGTTGTTGCGCCGCACCCAGCCCGAAGACAACGGCGAGTCGGTGGCCATGACTTTCGCCGACCTCACCTTGGACCCGTTGACCCGGGAAGTCACCCGTGGCCAACGTCAGATCAGCCTGACGCGCACCGAATTCGCGCTGCTGGAAATGCTGATCGCCAACCCACGGCGAGTGCTGTCCCGCAGCCGCATCCTCGAAGAGGTGTGGGGATTCGATTTCCCCACCTCGGGCAATGCGCTTGAGGTGTACGTCGGGTATCTGCGCCGCAAGACCGAAGCCGAAGGAGAGCCGCGGCTGATCCACACCGTGCGCGGAGTGGGTTACGTGCTCCGCGAAACTCCTCCCTAATGTCCTGGCTGCGCATGCGGCGTCGAGCTCCACTGCGGGCGACCACGTCGTTGTCGCTGCGGTGGCGGGTGATGCTGCTGGCGATGTCCATGGTCGCGATGGTCGTCGTGCTGATGTCCGTCGCTGTGTACGCGGTGGTTTCGGCGGCGCTGTACAAGGACATCGACAACCAGCTGCAAAGCAGGGCACAGCTGCTGATCGCGAGCGGATCGTTGGCGGCCGATCCCGGCAAAGCCATCGAGGGCACCGCGTATTCGGACGTCAACGCGATGCTGATCAACCCCGGCCGGTTCGTTTACACCGCCAACCAGACCGGACAGCGGTTGCCGGTCGGCCAGCAGGAAAAGGCGGTCATCCGCGGAGAGTTGTTCATGTCGCGGCGTACCGCCAACGGCCAGCGCGTGCTGGCCATTCATTTGCCCAACGGCAGCTCGCTGCTGCTCTCCAAGAGCCTGGAGCCCACCGACGCGGTGATGACGAAACTGCGCTGGGTGCTTTTGGCCGTCGGCGGGGTCGGTGTGGTGGTGGCCGCAGTGGCCGGCGGGATGGTCACCCGAGCCGGGCTGCGCCCGGTGGCCAAACTCACCGAAGCGGCCGAGCACGTGGCGCGCACCGACGACCTTCGGCCCATCCCGGTGACCGGCAGCGACGAGCTGGCCCGCCTCACCGAGGCCTTCAATTTGATGCTGCGCGCACTGGCCGACTCACGGGAGCGGCAGGCCCGGTTGGTCGCCGACGCCGGGCACGAACTTAAAACCCCGCTGACATCGCTGCGCACCAATGTCGAACTGCTGATGGCCTCGTCGGCCCCGGGGGCGCCGCCGATACCCGAGCAGGAAATGAATGATCTGCGCGCCGACGTGATCGGGCAGATCGAAGAATTGTCCACGCTGGTGGGTGATCTGGTGGACCTCACCCGAGAGGACGCCGCCGAGGTAGTGCACGAGCCGGTCGACATGTCCGAGGTGATCGATCGCTGCCTGGAGCGGGTCCGCCGCCGCCGCAACGACGTGGAGTTCGACGTTCAGGTGATTCCGTGGATGGTCTACGGCGACGCCGCCGGCTTGTCGCGAGCGGTGCTGAACCTGCTGGACAACGCGGCCAAGTGGAGCCCGTCGGGCGAGACTGTCCGGGTCCGCATGACCCAGCTCGATCCGGCCCACACCGAACTGGTGGTCTCCGATTATGGGCCCGGCATCTCCCCGCATGAGCGTGAGCTGGTGTTCGAACGCTTCTTCCGCTCGACGGCGGCGCGGGCGATGCCCGGGTCGGGACTAGGGCTCGCGATCGTCAAACAGGTGGTGCTCAATCACGGTGGTGCCCTTCGCGTTGAAGACACCGTGCCCGGAGGCCAGCCGCCGGGCACGTCGATGTACGTATTGCTGCCCGGACAGCTTGCGCCGCAGGCCGATGTTAGCGATGCGGAAAAACCGGGAAACTCCTCAGCAGCGACGAACGTTATCTCAGAGGAATCTCAGTCCACGCAGGCAAGGTAGTTTGCGATCACTGCCCCGCCAGCACGTTGCACAGGAAGAGCGATTTAGCGTATGACGAATCACCCGCGGTATTCGCCACCGCCGCAGCAGGCCGGATACCGTCCGGGGTCTGATCAGCCTGGCGCGCCGGGCTATTCCGAGCAGGGCAGCCAGCCCGCGTATGCCCAGCAGTTCGACTGGCGCTACGCGCAGCAGCCGGGATACCGGCAGCCGTTCGCCCCGTACGGTAGCGGCCAGCCCACCCCGGCCGGTTCAGGTGCGCTTGCTGCGCCCCAAAAGCGTTCTCGAGCAGGCTTATTGACGGCAGGCGCGCTGGCGATTGCCGTCGTCTCGGCCGGTATCGGCGGGGCCGCGGCGTCGGTGGTTCAGCACAGCGCCCAGCCCGTCAGTCATTTGCCCACCAGGACCGCCAACGGGCCGGCGCCGAGCATCCCGGCCGCCAATGTGCCCGGCGGAACCGTCGAGCAGGTGGCCGCCAAGGTGGTGCCCAGCGTCGTGATGCTCGAGACGGATTTGGGCAGGCAGTCCGAGGAGGGTTCGGGCATCGTCTTGTCGTCTGACGGGCTGATCCTGACCAACAACCACGTTGTCGCGGCCGCCGCCGGCGGGGACCGTGGTGGTCCGCCGCCCGGTCTGTTCCCCGGGGCCGGCGGGGAGCCGAAGACCACCGTGACCTTTTCCGACGGGCGTACCGCGTCGTTCACCGTGGTCGGAACCGACCCCACCACCGACATTGCGGTGGTGCGGGCCGAGGGGGTGTCCGGACTGACCCCGATCAGCCTGGGCTCCTCGGCGAATCTGGTCGTCGGCCAGCCGGTGGTCGCAGTCGGATCGCCGCTGGGCCTGCAGGGAACCGTGACCACTGGCATTGTCAGTGCGCTCAACCGCCCGGTGTCCACGACCGGGGATACCGGCAACCAGAACACCGTGCTCGACGCCATCCAGACCGACGCCGCGATCAACCCGGGTAACTCCGGCGGCGCGCTGGTCAACATGAACGGCGATTTGATCGGCGTCAACTCGGCCATCGCCACGCTCGGCGGTGATTCCACCGACAGCCAGAGCGGCTCGATCGGGCTCGGCTTCGCAATCCCCATCGACCAGGCCAAGCGCATCGCCGACGAACTGATCAGCAATGGGACGGCCTCACATGCCTCGCTGGGCGTCCAGGTCACCAGCGACAAGGCAGCGCACGGGGCCAAGGTCGTCGACGTCGTTCCGGGCGGCGCGGCGGCCGGCGCCGGATTGCCCAGCGGTGTGGTGGTCACCAAGGTCAACGATCGCACGATCAACAGCGCCGATGGTCTGGTCGCGGCGGTGCGGTCCAAGGCACCCGGGGAGAAGATCACGCTGACCTACCTTGAGCCGTCAGGCGAGAGCCGCACGATTCAGGTCACGCTCGGAAAGGCGGAACAGTGATGAGAGACGCCGGATCCGCGTCGGACCGCAGATATACCGTTGCAACCATGGAACAGCGTGCGGACTTGGTCGGCAGGGCACTGGTCGTGGTTGTCGACGATCGCACCGCTCACGGTGACGAAGAGGACCACAGCGGGCCTCTGGTCACCGAGCTGCTCACCGAGGCGGGTTTCCTCGTCGACGGGGTCGTGGTCGTCGCCGCCGACGAGGTGGAGATCCGCAATGCGCTGAACACCGCGGTGATCGGCGGGGTGGATCTGGTGGTGTCGGTGGGCGGCACGGGCGTGACGCCTCGCGATGTCACGCCGGAAGCCACCCGAGACATTCTCGATCGCGAAATCCTCGGTATCGCTGAGGCATTGCGCGCATCGGCGTTGTCTGCCGGCATTGTCGACGCCGGATTGTCGCGTGGTCTGGCCGGAATCTCCGGCAGCACGCTGGTGGTCAACCTCGCCGGGTCACGCTATGCGGTGCGCGACGGCATGGCGACGCTGAATCCGCTGGCGGCCCACATCATCGGACAGCTTTCGAGTCTGGAAATTTGACCGACCGCGAAGACGATCGCGAGGTCGAACGCGACCTCGACGAGCATGAGCGATGGCTCCGGGAGAACCAGCCACCGCATCACTTGTGAGCGCGCTCTGCGGCCGTCAGTCACGATGCGGTCAAACCTCGGTGACTAATTGCTCTTAAAACCCGCGCAGGGTTCCCAACCGGCATAGCGTCTTTTTCGGGCGGCGCCGCGTCGCTCGCACGATTCCTGTGACGGGAGGTTGGCTCGCGTGATAAAGGGGTTCAGAGATTTCGTCATGCGCGGTGACGTGATCACCGTGGCCGTCGGCCTGGTTGTGGCCTTGGCATTCTCGAATCTGGTCGAGGCATTCACCAACAATGTGATCAACCCGCTTGTCGCGGCCGCACAGCCGGGTACGAAGTTGGGTTTGGGCTGGCAGCTCGGCGACGCAGGCAACAAGGCGACCTTTTTGGACATCGGGTCGTTTATCGGGGCCATCATCTACTTCTTGGTCTTCATGGCCACCGTCTACGTCGCGATTGTGGTGCCCTACCGGCACATTCAGAAACGCCGCGGCGTCACCGTTTTCGGTGAGGAGCCGGCGACAAAGGCCTGCCCGCAATGCATGTCCGACATCCCTGAGGCCGCGCAGAAGTGCAAGTACTGCGCCAGCGAGCAGCCGGCAGCCGCCTGACAACCTAGTGCAAGGTGAGGGTGATGCGCTGAGCCAGCGCCGCGCCGGCCAGGGCGGTCGCCGCGGCCGACGGTAGGGCTACCAGCACCACCCGGTCGTCGGCTTGCATTTTCGGCTTCGCCGAGACCAGCACGACGACGGCATTGCTCGCGACGATCCGGGGATCGGCATGGCTGTCGGCCTCCGGAGCGGCGATCACGTCGACGACATCCCCGGCGCGCACCATGTCGATCAGCGCGCTGTCGACCGGGTGCAGCGGCACGATCCGCGCGCCGGGCCCGGCGCTCGACTCGGCCAGCCGGCTGCTCAGCAGGCGCACGTCGGTGAGTATTTCGCCCCGCCGCGCCGGGCCGGTCAGCGTCGCGCCGACCACGCTGTCGAGGTCGGCTTGGGAGCCGTCGGGAATGCTTGCTGCCAAACGTCTTTCGAGTCGAACATCGTCGGCCGTCAACGCGGCGCCCGGGTGTAGGTCGCGGGTGGCGACAACCACCTCGGCGTGATCACCGCCGGGATCGGACCGAAACGCCGCAACGCCGGCGAGCACCACCAGTGTGGCGGCGGCAACTCGTCGGGCCAGCACCGTTCGGGTCCAGTCCGGGCGCAGCCACTGCGAGATCCGGGTCAGCGCCGACGGATTCAGCGAATCGCCCACGCGGCAACGCTAAGCGTGGGCAATGCCGGGCGCGATCGTCCAGGACGACCGCTTGTGGATAACCCGCTAGCTAGCTGCGGCTGATTTCGCGGACTCCGATGTCGACGAGGCCTTCTCCGAAGAGCCGGATGTATCCGACGAGCTGGACTTTTCACCGGTCGACGACTCACTCTTGGCGGAGCCGTTCGTCGAGCTCTTGCTGGATTCGCGGCTGTCGGTGCGGTAGAAGCCGCTGCCTTTGAAGACCACGCCCACGGAGCCGAACAGTTTGCGCAATCGGCCCGCGCAGCGCTCGCAGGTGGTCAAAGCGTCGTCGGTGAAGGCCTGGACCACGTCGAAGCGGTTGCCGCACGCAGTGCACGCATAGCTGTAGGTCGGCACAGAAACCTCCGGATGTCGCGTTCGTTAGCACTCTACCGTGTTAAGTGCTAGAACCGCCATTTCCGTCGCCCGATTCCCGGGTGGCGTCGAGGGCGATGAGCCCGGCTTTCGGGGTGAGCGCGTGGCTCATCCGCACGTCATGCGGCTCGCAGGGCAGCTCATCGAGGACTTCCGCGTCGCGGACCACCGCGACCAGACGGGCCTGTGCGTCGCGATATACCAGAGACCGGTCATAGAACCCGCGGCCACGGCCCAGCCGCACGCCGAACCGGTCGACGGCCAACGCGGGCACCAGCACCAGGTGAGCTTCGGCCAGCGCCGTGGGCGGCAGCCAAGGCTCGGCGGGCTCGAGCAGGCCGAACCGCGCGGTCACCAGCCGGCCGGGCCGGTATTCGCCCCACTGCAACGGCAGCGGGGTGTCGTCGCCGCGGGTTCGCGCGACCGGCAGCAGCACCCGTGCCGCCCGCCCCAGCAGCGCGTCCAGCATTTCGATCGACCCCGGTTCGGCGCCCACCGGAACGAAGGCGCAGACCGTGCCGCCGGCCTCGACAATGCCGGCGACATGACCGGCCAGTGCGCGGGCATCGGCCGCGCGGATGTCGTCGGCGACCGAACGCCGGGCTGCCAGCAGTTGATCTCGCAAAGCGGCTTTGCCCGCGGTCGCCACGAGCTCAACGATGACAGCAAGGCCACGCGCGCCGCCACTTCGACGCACGGTTATCGTGTGAACGATGTCACGTGCACCGTCTCGAGTTCCGCGTACGGCCATTGTTCCCGCCGCGGGCCTGGGCACTCGCTTCCTGCCCGCCACCAAGACAGTGCCCAAAGAGCTGCTACCGGTCGTCGACACCCCGGGCATCGAGCTGGTGGCCGAAGAGGCCGCCGACGCCGGCGCGGAGCGGCTGGTGATCGTCACTTCGGAGGGTAAGGACGGCGTCGTCGCGCATTTCGTCGAAGACCTGGTCCTCGAGGGCACGCTGGAGGCGCGCGGCAAGAAAGCGATGCTGGCCAAGGTGCGCCGGGCGCCGCAACTGATCAAGGTCGAGTCCGTGGTGCAGGCCGAGCCGCTCGGGCTGGGCCACGCGATCGGGTGCGTCGAGCCGGTGCTGTCCGAGGACGAGGATGCGGTGTCGGTGCTGTTGCCCGACGACCTCGTGTTGCCCACCGGGGTGCTGGAAACCATGTCGGCGGTGCGGGCGCAGCTCGGCGGCAGCGTGCTGTGTGCCATCGAGGTCAGTCCCGAAGAGATCAGCGCCTACGGCGTTTTCGACGTCGAGCCCGTTCCCGACGCGGACAGCCCGGACGTGCTGAAGGTCAAGGGCATGGTCGAAAAGCCCAAGCCGGCCGATGCTCCGTCGCGGTATGCGGCGGCCGGGCGCTACGTGCTCGACCGCGCGATCTTCGACGCGTTGCGCCGCATCGACCGCGGCGCCGGTGGTGAAGTCCAGCTCACCGACGCGATCGCGCTGTTGATCGCCGAAGGACATCCGGTGCATGTTGTCGTGCATCGAGGCTCTCGACACGACCTGGGAAATCCCGGGGGATACCTCAAAGCTGCGGTTGACTTTGCCTTGAACCGGGACGACTACGGCCCGGAGTTGCGGCAATGGTTGGTGGCGCGATTGGGCCTCAGCGAGAACGCGGCGGGTCGGGGCGCAAAGAACTAGCAAGCGCGCGCCCGGCACCACTGAAGAGCAGAAAGGCGCGTCGTGCGATCGGTGGAGGAGCAGCAAGCTCGGGTGACGGCCGCCGCGGTGGCGCCGCGGCCGGTGCGTGTCGCGATCGCCGAAGCGCAGGGGCTGATGTGCGCCGAAGAAGTAGTCACCGAGCGTCCGCTGCCCGGATTCGACCAGGCCGCCATCGACGGCTATGCGGTGCGCAGTGTCGACGTGCTCGGCGTCGGCGATTCCGACGACTCCGAGGATCACGGCGACGGCGGCGACGGCGTGGTGCTGCCGGTGATGGGAACCATCGAAGCCGGGACGCGCACGCCCAGCCGGTTGCAGCCGCGCCAGGCCGCCCGGGTGCAGACCGGCGCACCCTTGCCGACACTGGCCGACGCCGTTTTGCCGTTGCGGTGGACCGACGGCGGACAATCCCGGGTTCGGGTGCTGCGTGGCGTGCGCTCGGGCGCGTATGTGCGACGCACCGGCGACGACGTGCAACCCGGCGACGTGGCGGTACGCGCCGGCACGATCATCGGCCCCGCCCAGGTCGGGTTGCTGGCAGCCGTCGGCCGGGAACGAGTGCTGGTACACCCGCGGCCACGGCTGTCGGTGATGGCCGTCGGCGGTGAGCTGGTTGACATTTCGCGCACACCCGGCAACGGACAGGTCTACGACGTCAATTCCTACGCGCTGGCGGCGGCCGGCCGGGATGCCGGCGCGGAGGTGAACCGCGTCGGGATCGTCAGCAACGATCCCAAAGAGCTGGGCGAAATCGTTGAGGGCCAAATCAATCGGGCCGAAATTGTGGTCATCGCCGGCGCGGTCGGGGGTGCGGCCGCCGAGGCGGTGCGCGCAGTGCTCGCCGAGCTCGGCGAGATGGAGGTCACCCGGGTCGCCATGCATCCGGGGTCGGTGCAGGGTTTCGGCCAGCTGGGCCGCGAGGGAGTCCCGACATTTCTGCTGCCCGCCAACCCGGTCAGCGCGCTGGTCGTCTTCGAGGTGATGGTGCGACCGCTGATCAGGTTATCGCTGGGCAAGCGGCAGCCGATGCGACGGGTGGTGCAAGCACGCACGCTGTCGCCGATCACCTCGGTGCCCGGGCGCCGGGGATACCTGCGCGGTCAGCTGATGCGCGATCAGGAGACCGGCGAGTACCTGGTGCAGGCGCTCGGCGGTGCTCCCGGCGCGTCCTCGCACTTGCTGGCGACGCTGGCGGAGGCAAACTGTCTGATTATGGTTCCCAGCGAGGCAGAGCAGATCCGCACCGGCGAGATCGTCGATGTCGCGTTCCTGGCCCAGCGTGGTTGAACGATCCCGGCGGCGCAATCTCGTGAACCTGTGGCGGTCCAGCTCTCAGCATCCGGGATGGCCGCTGAAGGTCGGCCCGTTGCGGGTGCCGGCCGGGGTGGTCCGGTTGCGCCCGGTACGGATGCGCGACGCGGCGCAGTGGAGCCGCATCCGCTTGGCCGATCGGCGTCATCTGGAGCCATGGGAGCCCAGCACAGACTCGGATTGGACTGTGCGTCATACCGTTTCGGCGTGGCCGGCGGTGTGCTCGAGCCTGCGGTCCGAAGCGCGCAAGGGACGCATGCTGCCGTATGTCATCGAGCTGGACGGACAGTTCTGCGGGCAGCTGACAATCGGCAACGTGACCCACGGCGCGCTGCGATCGGCCTGGATCGGGTACTGGGTGTCCAGCTCGGTGACCGGGGGCGGGGTGGCCACCGCGGCGTTGGCGCTCGGCCTCGACCATTGCTTCGGCCCGGTCATGCTGCACCGGGTGGAGGCCACCGTGCGTCCGGAGAACGCGGCGAGCCGGGCCGTGCTGGCAAAGGTGGGCTTCCGCGAGGAAGGGCTGCTGCGGCGCTACCTGCAGGTCGACGGGGCCTGGCGCGATCATCTGCTGCTCGCGGTCACCGTTGAAGAGGTGTACGGGTCGGCGGCGTCGGCCCTGGTGCGCGACGGGCACGCCAGCTGGGTGTAGCCGCCCGTGAATCACCCGGGATAACGCGGAAAATCTTTGCCGTCGTTTGTTACTGATGTGGCATTTGTGACTGTTGGTGCTTGTAACCAGCGAATTACAGGTGTGTAATTGTCATCGGTACGCCTTCACCAGGGCGTGTTTGTGCGGCGGGGAAAGGAGCGGCCCACCATGCCAAGCATCCCGCAATCGATACTGTGGATCTCCCTCGTGGTGCTCTGGCTATTCGTGCTGGTGCCGATGCTGGTCAGCAAGCGTGATGCGGTGCGCCGGACCAGCGACGTGGCGTTGGCGACCCGCGTGCTCAACAGCGGCGCCGCGGCCCGGCTGCTCCGCCGCGGCGGTCCGGCGGCGGGCCATCGCAGCGATCCGAACTGGCAGCCCGAGGAAAACGAGTTCGAAGACCTTCGTGAGGACCTCGACGAGGACACCGAGGCGCTGCCGACGCCCGGGGCGGACGTGGCGGTTGCGGCGGCCGAGGACGCCGAACCCGAGCCGCAGTACCTGGATGTCGATGTGATCGAGGAGAACGCCGCTGCGCTTCCGCCGGGTGAGGAAGCGAACCCCGAAGACCCTGAAGACCCTGAAGACTCTGAAGACGAGGACCAACCCACTGCCGAAGACGACGAATACGAGTACGTCGAGGACACTTCCGGCATACCGATCGCCGAAGAAGATCCAGCGCCGGCCGTTATGCGACGGCGCGGCTACAGCGCCAGGACGGCCGCCGCGGTCAGCGCCCGCAAATACGCATTCCGTAAGCGGGTGCTGATGGCGATGGCACTGGTGCTGGCAGGCTCGGCCGCGGCGGCGTTCGTATTGTCGCCATCGGCCTGGTGGGTCTGCGGAGCCACCGGCGCCCTCACGGTGCTGTACCTGGGCTACCTGCGTCGGCAGACCCGGATCGAGGCGCGGGTGCGCCGGCGCCGCATGCAGCGGATGGCCCGCGCGCGGCTCGGTGTGGAGAGCACCCTCGACCGCGAGTTCGACGTGGTCCCCGCGCGGTTGCGCCGCCCGGGAGCGGTCGTGCTGGAGATCGATGACGAGGACCCGATTTTCGAGCATCTCGACTATGCGCCGTACGCGGAGCAATACGGCTGGCACCGCGACCTGCCCAGGGCGGTCGGCCAGTAACGGGTTCGGCTTCGCTGAGCACGGCTGGTAACCTGCTAGCGATAAGTGGCGATAGCAAGCGCGGCGAAGCCGGGCGCAGCGGGTCGCCACCATCAAATTAAGGGGCTATGGCGCAGTTGGTAGCGCGACTCGTTCGCATCGAGTAGGTCAGGGGTTCGAATCCCCTTAGCTCCACAGAGTTTGAGCAGGTCAGGGCGGCGGCTATAAGCGACTAGCCAACTTTTGTGTCCCCGGCCCGGACAAGTCGCGCAGCGCTGCGCCCCTGCCGGTCATCGCCATCAAGAGTGCCTCTCCGGTGCCAACCACCTCGGGGCCGTCTCCATGTTGCCAATCGACATCGGTGGCACGAAGGCGTAACCCCCTGATACGTCGCCCCGCACCCAGCCGCGGATTCCTAGGCACCAGAGGCAGAATACGTTCCAGGCGCTCGGCCGGCGCGATGCGCGGATAGCCGAGTGCCCGCCTGATGTCTTGGTGATGGACAGTCGCGTCGACGAGCGCGATCATGCCGCCGAAAGCGGCGGTAAGCCCTTTCGGATGAAGGTGGTTGCGAAGGAACTCCAGCAACTCGTCGGGAGATCTTTGCGCGAACTTCCGAACGCCTACTTGGTTGGCGTGGACCACCAGACCTTTCGCGAAGCGCCCGATCAACGCAAACCGCGACAACTCTTCATAGCTCACGACGTGCGCGACAACGTCTTTCACCGTCCATTTTTCGCAGAGCGTCGGCGCATGCCACTCGCGCGGCTCCAAGGATTCAAGGAAATCGGCGAGGTCAACTCGCTCGTCGTATGCCAAGTCCATCAAGGACTTTTCACCCACGATCATCGCGTGATCCCCGCCGTCGCTATCTCGGCGTAGCGGCACAGGTATAACGGCCATCCCGCATCACCGCCGATCCCGTCGGCTACCGCCTGCCAGCCCGCGCCGTGGCGTTCAAGGTGGCGGTGCTCCAACTCCACCCGAGTGCGATCCTCGGCTTCAGCGATGAACCGCACCTCGACTTCGCTTGTCTTGGCCGGATCTGTTTCCAATTGCCATGTCGGTCCGATGTCCCAGGAAAACACCACCCGGTTTGGTGGCTCATACGCGAGAACGCGAGACCACTCGCACCGGCTGCCGTCGATTCCCACGTCGTAGATGTGTCCGCCAACACGCGGCTCAAAGACGGTTTCGGCCACCGGGACTGGCAATAGATTGTGCTCCCGCGGCTTGATCGCATCGAACTGGTCGACGAATATTCTGAACGCTCGCTCGACCCCGGTGTTGACGACGATTTCTTTGCGAACCGGCGGGACTGCCGATGGATTCATTGATCCGGTATCCCTTCATCTGCGATGAGCTTGTAGGCGTCTAATGCCCTGGCCCAGAACACGTCTAGCTCCGACCTCAAGGCCTTCAGGCCCTCCGGATCGACGTGATAGACCCTCCGCGTTCCGACTGCGCGGTCCCCGACCAGGCCGGCGCGCTTGAGCACTTTCAGGTGTTGAGACACGGCTGGTCTGCTCACCGGCAGCCCGTGGGCCAACTCGCCGACGGCCATCGGTCCACCCGCAAGACGCTTGAAAATCGCTCGTCGGGTGCGATCAGCAAGCGCGGCCCATGCATCCGTGCTTTCGTAAGTAGTCACTAACGGTAAGCATACGCTTACGATCCCCGCTTGGATAGCGCGGGTTCTCAGCCCGCCACCGGGTGCGGCTTGGCCGCGCTCAGGAACTGCAACGCCCGCTGGGCCTGCTGTTCGACGTCGACCAGCCCCGCCTCGGTGAACAAGTTGACGAACTCGTCACGGCCGAACATCCGCAACCCGATCACCCGGGCGGTAGCGGACAGGGCCAGCCGGACCGGCGGCTGTTGGCCCGCATAACTGGTGAGAATCGCGATCCGCCCGCCGGGTTTGAGCACGCGCACCATCTCGTGGACGACCCGGAACGGCTCCGGCATCAGATACAGCGCACCAAAACAGCACACCGCGTCGAATGTCTCGTCGCCGAACGGCAGCGCTCGCGCGTCGCCGCGGACGTAGCAGATGCCCGGTCCGCTGTTGTCGTGCACGGCCCGGGTCAGCATCGGCTCAGAGATGTCGAACCCGACGGCCAGGCCGCCGGCGGGAAGTCGCCGTGCCAACTTGCCGGTGAAATTCCCTGGCCCGCAAGCGACATCGAGGAGCCGGCTCGCCGTCGCCAGGTGCAGCGCATCAGCCGCGCGGCGCTGTTCGGCGCCGGTGGTGACGCCGCTGGCGATGTAGAACGAAATCGGGCGCCACAGCCGTTCGTACACGGACGCCACGAGCGGGCTGTTCATCGCCCGCTGCGCGAACGTCGGCACGGGCGCGGCCGTCGACTCGCCCAACACGTCGAGGTAGCCGTGCCGCACCGACGCCGGGCGGTTGAGCAGAGCGCGGGCAGCCTCGAGTGGGTCGCTGGTATGCATCCCCGTAGTCTGTCGCACCCACCCGGCGCATCCTTGCCGTGGCCGAAGCGAAGGCCATAGCCTGGGCAGCATCTGACGGATGGGGAGCGGCTATCACGGTGACCGAACTGGCCAGTTTGCGAGCCGATGAACTCGCCGCGATGGACATCTTCAAGGGATGTCCGCCGGAGGACTTGATGCCGCTGGCCGCCAGCCTGCAGGCACTGCAGGCCGGTGCCGGCCAGGTGCTCATGCAGCAGGGTGAGCAGGCGGTTTCCTTCCTACTCATCTCCTCCGGCGGTGCGGAGATCAAGCACGTGGGCGATGACGGTGTCGTCATCGTCGAGCACGTCGCCGCGGGCACCATCGTCGGCGAAATCGCCCTGCTACGTGACATCCCGCGCACCGCGACCGTCACCACCACCGAACCGTTGACCGGCTGGATCGGCGACAACGACGCGTTCGCCCGGATGGTGCACATCCCGGGCATCATGCAGCGGCTGGTGCGGACGGTCCGTCAGCGGCTGGCCGCGTTCATCACCCCGATCCCGATCCAGACCCGCGACGGCGCCGAATTGCAGCTTCGCCCGGTGTTGCCCGGCGACAGTGAACGGACGTTGCACGGGCACATTCAGTTCTCCAGTGAGACCCTGTACCGACGGTTCATGTCCCCGCGAGTTCCCAGTCCGGCCCTGATGGACTACCTGGCCGAGGTCGACTACGTCGACCACTTTGTGTGGGTGATCACCGAGGCGGACGGCAGCGTGGTCGCGGATGCCCGCTTCGTTCGCGACGACGACGACCGGGCCGTGGCCGAGGTGGCGTTCACCGTCGCCGATGTCTACCAGGGTCGGGGAGTCGGCACCCTTTTGATCGCGGTCCTGTCCGTCGCCGCCCGAGTTGACGGCGTCCAAAGGTTTTCCGCGCGGGTGCTTTCCGACAACCTGGCGATGCGGACCATCCTCGACCGTTACGGGGCGTTCTGGAAACGCGACGACCCCGGGGTCGTCACCACGGTCATTGACGTTCCTGACCCGCGCGATCTGCCTCTCGATGGCGATCTGATCGGCCAGGTCGAACGCGTTGCGCGGCAAGTGATCCGGGCTGTCGGTTAGAACGGCATCGGATGCGGCCCGGGTTGATCGGCGCGATGGCAGTTCTGCTGACCGCCGGCTGCGCCCATGCGCCGGGCGCCGAAACGGCATCCGTGCAGAGCCTCACGATTCACCCCGTCAAGCCCGTGAACATCAAACGGGTCGGCCACGATATGCCGCCCGGCTACGAGGTGACCAACGTTTACGGCGTCGCGGCGCCGCCGGCAGTCTGGGGACTGGGCCCGAACTGGACCGCGGATCCCGCGCACTGCGGGGCGCTTGCCGACCTCGGCGGCGGTCATGGCGAATCTCCGCAAGGGGTCTCAGGATCGGGCAGCGGCGGGACCATCTTCGCGGTCGTCGCGGCGGCGCAGGTGCATTTGGATCCCGTGCTGGTCCTCGATTGCCCGCAATGGACAATGACCAACGGCAGCGCTAACGTCCGCGTGCACCTCGTCGCACCCCCTCAACTCGACGGCGTCGAAACCCTCGGGATGGCCAGCGAAACCATCGCCCCGGTTGAAGGTGGTGGTCAAATCGTCTCTCAGGCAACAACTTTCACTGCATATTTAGGAAGCTATTACGCATTCACCACGCTGGTCACCGACCCCGGGTCGGCGCAACCACCGCTACCGCCTCAACTGGCCGCCGACCTGCTGGTGAAAACAGTGACCGAGTTACGTCGTTGACGGCGGCGCTAGCGTACATTGACCACGATGATTAGGGCTGCCCTCGTGATCGGATGCGTGCTTTGCCTGGCCGCATGCGGATCCTCCGACTCCGCCTCGACCTCTGCCGACATCACCAAGATCTCCACGGTGAAGTCCAGCTTCGGTCCCGAGTTCAAGGTCAAAGACACTCCCAAGACCGGTATCGATCCGAAGGTCCTGGCGCCGCACAAGCTTCCAGAGGGAGTCAAGTTTCAACCACCCGACTGCGCGAAGTTCGTCACCGGCGAGGACATGCCGCCAGGCCTGCAGGGCAACATGGCCGCGGTGGCGGCCGAGGGTGACGGTAACCGCTTCATCGCCATCGCGGTGCAGACCAATCAGCCGGTGCCCGTCAACGAGCCCGGAAAGAACTGCAAGCAAGTCGGATTCGTCGGAGGCCGGGTGCGCGGGGTTGTCGAGGTCGTCGACGCACCGAAAATCGCGGGGGCACAGACCCTCGGTGTGCACCGGGTGCTGCAAACGGTGGTCCAAGGCAAACCCCGCACCGGCGAGCTGTACAACTACTCCGCTCACTTCGGCGACTACCAGGTGATCGTCACCGCCAATCCCGTGCTGGCACCCGACCAGCCCGTGCCCCCCGTCGACATCAACCGGGCGCGTGAATTGCTCGTGAAGGCCGTCGCCGCGATCCGCAGCTAGCGAACGTCCCTCGGGCGGAACTGGATACTGATCCGCGGGCCGGCGCATCCCGACGTCTTGGGGACCGAGTGCTCCCAGGTCCGCTGGCATGATCCGCCCATCACCAACAGATCGCCGTGCGCCTGCGGCAGCCGCAGCGACGGTCCCCCGCCGCGTGGCCGCATCGCGAAGGTACGGGTGGCGCCGAGGCCGACGATGGCCACCATGGTGTCTTCGGTGCTGCTGCGGCCGATGGTGTCGCCGTGCCAGGCGACGCTATCGGAGCCGTCTCGGTACAAGCACAGCCCGGCCGTGGTGAACGGCTCGCCCAGCTCGCCCGCGTAGATGTCGTTGAGCCGGCGCCGCAGTTGCGCCAGCCGCGGGTGTGGCGGGTCATCGGCGACCAGGTCGTGAAAGCTCACCAGCCGCGGCACGTCGACCACCCGGTCATACATCGGGCGCCGCTCGGCGCGCCACGGCACGACGCTGAGCAATTCGTCGAACAGCTCGTCGGCGCCGGTCAACCAGCCGGAGCGGATGTCGATCCAGGCGCCGGCGCCGAGCGCTCTGCGCTCGTTGCAGTCGAACAACGACTCCTGGACCGGCAACGCCACACCGCCCAGCTTATCGCACGGACGTTCGAATCCTATTCGAGCCGGACCGCGCCGGGTCCCTGTTCGGCCAGGACGTCGCCGGGATTGAACAGGGCACAACTGCGCAGGCTCAGGCAACCGCAGCCGATGCAGTCGGCGAGGTTGTCGCGCAGCCGCTGCAGGTGCACGATCCGGTGGTCGAGGTCGGCGCGCCAGCCGGCGGACAGCCGTGCCCAGTCCCTGCTGGTGGGCACCCGGTCGGTGGGCAGGGTGGCCAACGCGTTTCGGACGCGGGCCAGCGGGATCCCCAGCCGCTGCGACATCCGGATGAATGCCACCCGCCGAAGCGTGTCGCGCGAGTACCGGCGCTGATTGCCTGACGTGCGCCGGCTGCTGATCAGCCCCTTCCGCTCGTAGAAATGCAGCGTCGAGATCGCGACGCCCGCCCGGGTGGCCAGCTCGCCCGGCGACAGCTCGGGGTTGTCCATATACCTGAACCATACTTGAGGGTGGCGGTTGGCATTACCGTGCTAAGTGTGAGTGAGTTGGGCCTCGATTCCGAGGTGGGGACGCTGCGGGTCGCCATCCTGCACCGACCGGGCGCTGAGCTGCGCCGGCTCACACCGGACAACACCGACTCGCTGCTGTTCGACGGATTGCCCTGGGTCGCCCGCGCGCAGGAGGAACACGACGCATTCGCCGAGCTGTTGCGCTCGCACGGCGTCGAGGTGCTGCTGCTTTCCGAGCTGCTGACCGAAGCGCTGGAAAGCGGCGCCGCCCGCATGCAGGGGATCGCCGCCGCGGTCGATGCCCGTCGGTTGGGATTACCTCTGGCCCAGGAACTTTCGGCCTACCTGCGCGGCCTGCCGCCGGCGGAGTTGGCGCACGTGCTGACCGCGGGCATGACTTTTGCCGAGCTGCCGTCGGACACCCAAACCGACGTGTCGTTGGTGCGGCTGATGCATCATGGCCGCGACTACGTCATCGAGCCGTTGCCCAATCTGGTGTTCACCCGCGACTCGTCGATCTGGGTCGGGCCGCGGGTGATCATCCCGTCGCTGGCGCTGCCGGCGCGGGCCCGAGAGGCATCGTTGACGGACCTGATCTACGCCCACCATCCGCGGTTCACCGGGGTGCGTCGCGCCTACGAATCGCACACCGCGCCGGTGGAAGGCGGTGACGTGTTGCTGCTCGCGCCGGGTGTGATCGCGGTCGGCGTGGGGGAGCGGACCACTCCGGCCGGAGCGGAAGCGTTGGCGCGCAGCTTGTTTGACGACGATCTCGCGGAAACGGTGTTGGCCGTGCCGATCGAGCAGAAACGCGCGCAGATGCATCTGGACACGGTGTGCACCATGGTCGACACCGACGCGATGGTGATGTTCGCCAATGTCGTCGAGACGTTGTCGGCGTTCACCATTGCACGCACGCCCGACGGCGTGAAGATCTCCGACGAGGCGCGGTTCGTCGAGGCCGCCGCCGCGGCGATCGGGGTGGACAAGCTGCGCATCATCAGCACCGGTTTGGATCCCGTCGTCGCCGAACGCGAACAATGGGACGACGGCAACAACACCCTGGCGTTGGCGCCCGGCGTCGTCGTCGCCTACGAGCGCAACACCCAGACCAACGCACGCTTGCAGGAGGCCGGCATCGAGGTGCTCACCATCGCCGCGTCCGAGTTGGGCACCGGCCGCGGCGGGCCGCGCTGCATGGCGTGTCCGGCCACCCGTGACCCGCTGTGATCTAGCCCGTGAGGAGCTCAATGCCGACCGCACCGGAAACCATCAACAAAGTCTCGTTCAGCCGTTTCCACGACGCGGTGAATACGGGTGATCTGCAAGTCATCTCGAAGGTGATCGACGAGCTGGTCGAGCCCGATGCGCTGATCCGCACGCCGGCGCCGGTTGACGGCACGGGGGCGGCGGCGCTCAAGCAGGTATGGGCGATGCTCCTGCGGGCCTTCCCCGACTTGCATCTCGCGGTCGAGGACATGATCGCCGAGGGGGACAAGGTCGTGGTCCGCAATACCGTTACCGGGACGCACCGGGGCGAATACATGGGCTTGGCACCTACCGGCAAATCCGTGACGTACAACGAGATCTTCATCTTCCGCTTCGTCAACGGTCGAGTCGTCGAGACCTGGGGGGTCGTCGACGTGTTGTCGCTGATGAAGCAGCTCGGGATGCTCTAGCGCGCGTGGTTAGTCGGCGCAATCGGATATCCCCGACGGGCGAAGGGTTCCGACACCCGATGCAGGATGAATCGCCGGCTGTGTTCGGCGACCACGCGAATGTCGATCCAACCTTGGCGCTCGATCAGTTCTGCACGCCCGATGTCGTGTACATACCGCTGGCGATCGGTGCTGTGTTGCTGGCCGTCATAGTCAAGGCCCACCATCGGTTCGTCGTAGTCCATGTCGATGAATGCCTCATTGACACCGTCGCTGACCCTGATTTGCGTTCGCGGCGCGGGCAGTCCGGCGTCGATGAGTAGTAGCCGCAACCATGTTTCCTTCGGCGATTGAGCGCCCGAGTCCATTAGCGAGAGGGCGACCTGGCAGCGACGCAGGCCCCGACCCCTGGGGTAGCGCTGCGCCAGTGAAAGCGCATCGCATGCTGTTACACCCGCGGCGCAGGCCAACGCATCGAGGTGCTGCACGGCGAGGTCACGCGGCAGGTGCCGGGCGATATCCAGCGCAGTCCTTGCCGGACTGGTCACCGGTATCCCGTCGACTTCGACGACCTCGTCAGCCTCAATCCGCTCGTTGCGCACCACAATGCCCAACGGTGGACGCCCGCTGCGCCAGATCATCTCGATCGGTGTATCTGCATTAACCCAGAGGGCGCCGTGCAGCGCTGCCGCAGCGCGCCCGGCGATGACGCCGTTGCGCCCCGACCAGAGCCACGCGCCGATGGTGTTGCGCCGCAGCGATGGGGTCGCCGTGTTCGCCACATAGATGCCCGGGAAGATCGCGTTGTAGTTCCAGCGCAGCTGTCCCCTGGTTAGCGTGCCGCTGGCGAGCATCTCTGTGCCGACGAACACTTCAGGCATCCGCCAATATTGGGCCGGCGGCGACGTCGCCCGCGTTCAGATTGCGCCCAGGGCTGTGGATAACGCAAAACAACGACCCTGAGCGCAATCTCAACGCGTAAGGAGGCTGGTGCGCGGCACTAGCGCCAGCTGGGCAGCCAGATTTCCATGTTCCAGGTGGACTGCGATATCGGCTGGCCGCTGAGAACCGGATACAGCCACGCGAAATTGGTCAACACCAAAGCGACGTAACAGGATACGACGATCAACCCGAGTGTGCGCCGCTCCTGGCTTTGACCAGGCTGGTACAGGATGTCCCCGAGTATCAACGCGATCGCCATGACCAAAAACGGCGCCATGGTGGCCGCGTAGAAGAAGTACATCTGTCGGTCGATGTCGGCGAACCAGGGCAGCCAGCCCGCGCAATAGCCGACCAATACCACCGCATAGCGCCAGTCGCGCCGCACGAACGCCCGCCACAGCGCATAGCCGAGCACGGGGACTGAAAGCCACCACATCGCGGGTGTGCCGACCAGCATCACCGCTTTCACGCACGACTGCGCGCCGCAACCGGGAACGTCGTGCTGGTCGATGGCGTAGAGCACCGGCCGCAATGACATCGGCCAAGTCCACGGCTTGGACTCCCAGGGATGATGGTTACCCGCGGAATTCGTTAGCCCGGAATGGAATTCGTATGCTTTATAGGTGTAATGCCACAGCGATCGAAGGGCGTCCGGCATCGGGAAGCTTGGTTGCACCCCGATCGACTGGCCGACTTCGTGCCGGTTGATCGCCGTCTCGGAGGCAAACCACGGCGCATAGCTTGCCAGGTACACCGCGAACGGAATGAGCCCCATCGCATAGCCCGTCGGAACCGCGTCGCGCCACAGCGTTCCCAGCCACGGTCTGGGCACCCGATAAGCGCGGCGCGCGGACACGTCGAAGGCCAACGACATCAGCCCGAAAAACAGGACGAAGTACAAGCCGGACCATTTTGTGGCACAGGCTAATCCGAGTAGCACCCCGGCTCCGAATCGCCACCAGCGCACCCCCAACCGCGGCCCCCACGGCGTTTCCGCAATGCGGTTCTGCATCAGCGCGACATGCATTCGCTGGCGGACCTGATCACGGTCGACGATCAGCGCCCCGAACGTCGCGACGACGAAGAACGCCAGAAACCCGTCGAGCAGCGCGGTGCGCGACGCCACAAAGCTGACGCCGTCGCCGATCAGCAGCAGACCGGCGATGCCGCCGACCAACGTCGAGCGGCTGATCCGCCGAACGATGCGTACCACCAGCGCGACCATCAACACACCGAGCACCGCACCGGTGAACCGCCAACCCACGCCGTTGTAGCCGAAAATCGCCTCGCCGAGGGCGATCAGCTGCTTGCCCACCGGTGGGTGCACGACGAGGCCGTAGCCGGGGTTGTCCTCGACGCCGTGGTTGTGCAGCATCTGCCAGGCCTGCGGCGCGTAATGCTTCTCGTCGAAGATCGGTGTGCCCGCATCGGTGGGCGAGCCCAGGTTCACCAGCCGGCTCAGTGCCGCCAACGCGGTGATCACCGCGGTCACCGCCCAACCTCGCAACCGGTCAGTTGGACCGAAGTCCGCGACCGGCGCCAGCGGTCCGGGGCTGATGACGGGCACCGCCCGCTCGGCGGCGGCGATGTCGACGGGCGGGGCGGTCATCACATCGATCGTAAGCTGTGACGGGTGAGCGCTGGTCGACTATTACTGGGGGCCACGCCGCTGGGTCAGCCGTCAGACGCGTCACCGCGGCTGATTGCCGCATTGGGTTCTGCCGATGTCATTGCCGCCGAGGACACCCGGCGGATCCGGACGCTGGCCAAGGCCCTCGGTGTGCACATTGGCGGCAGGGTGGTCAGCCTCCACGACCACAACGAGGCAACCCGGGCGCCCGCACTGGTCGACGCGGTGAAAGCCGGAGCGACGGTGCTGGTGGTCAGCGACGGCGGGATGCCGGTGATCAACGACCCGGGGTACCGGCTGGTCGTCGCGTGCGTCGACGCCGGTCTGCCGGTGGGGTGCCTGCCGGGTCCGTCGGCGGTGATCACCGCCTTGGCGGTGTCCGGGCTGCCGTCGGACAGGTTCTGTTTCGAGGGGTTCGCCCCGCGTAAGTCCTCGGCCCGCCGAAGCTGGTTGGCGTCGCTGGCCGACGAGCGTCGCACCTGTGTGTTCTTCGAATCGCCACGCCGGCTGGCTGCGTGCCTGGCCGATGCCGTCGAGCAGTTGGGCGGTGAGCGGCGCGCGGTGGTGTGCCGAGAGCTCACCAAGGTGCACGAGGAAATCGTCCGGGGAACACTCGACGAGCTGGCGTCCTGGGCGGCTGACGACATGCTGGGTGAGATCACCGTGGTGCTGGCCGGTGCCATTCCGTGCGCCGACGTGCCGGCATTGGTGGCCGAGGTGGAAGAGCTTACCCGGCAAGGAATTCGGGTTAAGGATGCGTGCGCGCAGGTGGTATCCGGTACGCCGGTGTCACGGCGTGAGCTCTACGACGCGGTATTGCGGTCGAGAAGCTGACAGGATCGGCGCCGCTTTGTGCAGGCATTCATCCCATTCGGCGTCCACGTCGGAGTCTGCGGTGATGCCTCCACCGGCGCCCAACACAACGTTGCCTGCACTGTCGAACTCGACGGTGCGGATAGCGACGTTGAGCTCGCAACCTGCCACCGGTGATGCTAAACCGACTGTGCCGCAATAGACTCCACGTCTGAAGCCCTCCCATTGGGAGATCAGCTGCCGCGCACGCAATTTCGGTGTTCCGGTGACCGAAGCGGGCGGGAATGCGGCGTCTAGGAGTTCAGATGTCGGCAGCTCGGCGGGCACTTGCGCCGACACCGTCGACACCAAATGCCACACACCGGGCGCGGGCCGGACCACGAGCAGCTCGGGCACCGTGACCGTTCCGGTGAGCGCCACCCGGCTCAAGTCGTTGCGGACCAAGTCGACGATCATGATGTTCTCGGCGACGTCTTTGACCGAAGCGCGCAACGCGGAAGGGCGGGCGTCCAACGGCAATGTGCCTTTGATCGGGCTGGACGTGACGACGTCGCCGCGGCGGCACAAGAACAGCTCCGGTGACAGCGACGCCACCGCCCCCCAGGGACCGGCAAGGTAGGCGGCGCGGGCCGGGGCGGTGCGCTCCACGGCGTCGGCGAAGAAATCCAGCGGAGCGCCCTCGACCGTTCCACTGAATTGAGTGCACACACAGGCCTGGTAGATCTCGCCGGCGCTGATCGCCTCTAGGCAGGCCAGCACTCCGTCGCGATGCGTCGGCCGGTCGGCCGCGTCCCAGTCGATCCGGCACGACCGCGCCGGCGCCGGTCCGGCCAGCGCATCGGCCAGCCACTGCGGCATCGGCGCCCCCGACAGGCTCTCGTACCACCATTGACCGTCGCGATCGCAGCGCAATACGCAATCCGTCCAGCCGCCGGCGGCTTCGGGAATTCGGGGCACACGGTTGTCGGCACCGGCATCGGGATAGGACAGATAGCCGATCCAGCCACCGCCCACCACCGTGTCATCGCAGCCCGGGCGCACGGCGAACACGTCGGCCGCGTCGACCGGTTGCACCGACACGCTGGGCGCGATCACCGCCCGCGCGCTGAACCAGTCGCCGGTCAGCGCGGCGGGTGGTGGCAGACCGAGTCGAGACGTGGCGTCGCCGACCCCGCGCAGCACCTGTGGTGCATCGCCAAGATCGCCGAGCCGGTCGGTTCGCACCGTCCCAGCTTTGCAGACGCTCAGACCCGGCTGATCTCGTGTGGGGTGGTCACCATCGTCAGCTTGTCCGGGTTGCGCATCACGTAGAAGTTGGTGATCTTGCCGTCGATGATTTCGACGGTGAACACGCCTTCGAGATGGTCCCCGCGGTAGAGCACCACCGCGGGCGCGGCGTTGCATACCACCGTTTCCACCCGGACGTCGGGAAGCTGCATGGCCCGGCTGATCAGGCCGACGACCGCACGGGCGACCTTGTCGGCTCCGACCACCGGCCGGCGCGCCGCGCTGACCTTGCCGCCGCTGTCGGCCGTCCACGTCACGTCGGGCGCCAGCAGTGCCAGCACGCCCTCGACATCGCCGCTCGACGCCGCGGCCATGAATTCGGCGGTGATACGCGCAGGCTGCTCCGGGTCGACCGGGGTGAAGCGCCTTCGTCGCGCCTGGACATGTTCGCGGGCCCGGTGCGCTATCTGTCGCACGGTCGGCGCGGATTTGCCTACGGCGTCCGCGATTTCGTCATAGTCGAACCCGAAGACCTCGCGCAGCACGAACACCGCACGCTCGTCGGGAGTGAGCGTCTCGAGCAGCACCAGCATCGCCATCGACACCGATTCGGCCAGCACCACGTCCGCGGACGGATCCTGCTCGTCGAGCAGCAGCGGCTCGGGCAGCCACGGCCCGACGTAGTCCTCGCGGCGGCGGGCGCCGGCCCGCAGCGCATTGAGCGACTGACGGGTGACCAGCCGGGCCAGGTACGACTTGGTGTCGCGCACGTCCGCCAGGTCCACCTCGGCCCACCGTAGATAGCTGTCTTGCAGGACGTCGTCGGCTTCGCTTGCGCTGCCGAGGATTTCGTAGGCGATGGTGAACAGCAACGGCCTCAGTAAAGTGAACCGTTCGGCGTGTTCGTTGGGCGGGGCGGTCACGATACCGTGACCGCCGTGTCCGCCGTCTCCGCGATCTGCTGCGGCCGCTTGCCGCCCTTGAGCCACCGGTACCAGCCGGGCTTGGCCGCCTCGCGCCGGATACCCCAGACGGTGCCCTTGCACACCGCCTCCTTGATCGGGGCACCGAACCGCCCGCCGATCGCCACGCTGATCGGGGTGTCGTCCCGGCGGGCGAGCTGGACGGTGGCGTAGCTGCGGCCCAGGCTGATGCACTGCCCGGTGAACGCCTGGTCGAGCGGCACCGGCTCGGTGCCGGCGAGACGACTCAGCACGGTGTTGGCGGCCTGGGCGCCGAGCGGGATCGCGGCCTGGCAACTCATCCGCAGCGGCTCACCCGACGGCGCGGCGGCATCGCCGGCGGCCACGATGTGCGGGTCGTCGACGCTGGTCAGCGTCTCGTCGGTGAGCAGACGGCCCAGGGTGTCGGTGCGCAGTCCGCTGCGCGCGGCCAGCACCGGCACGCCGAAGCCTGCCGTCCACACCGTCACCGCGCTGGGCAACACGGTGCCGTCGCCGAGCACCACCGCGTCGGGCCGCACCTCGGTCACTGTGGCGGTCTCGAGCACCTCGACGCCGAGGCGCGCCAGGGCCTTGGCCACCGAACGCCGGCCGATGTCGGCCAGTGACGGCCCCAGCACCCCGCCGCAGACCAGCGTGACCCGCCGGCCCTGCTCGCCAAGCTCGGATGCCGTTTCGATACCGGTCAAGCCGCCACCGACCACCGTGACGGGGGAGGCGGGGTGCAGCTCGTCAAGCGCAGCGCGCAACCGCTGTGCGTGCTCGAATTCCCCGACGGGATAGGCGAATTCGGGTGCAGACGCGTTGCTGCCCACGGCATAGATGAGGTAGTCGTAATCGAGTACCGCGCCGGAGTCCAGCACGACCTTACGGTCGGCGGCGTCGATGCGCTCGGCGGTGCCGACGGCGAGCTGAATGCCTTCTCCGAGCATGGTGCCGTAGTCGACGGTCGCGGTGTGGGTGCCGGCGGCGAGTTGGTGCAGCCGGATGCGCTCGACGAACATCGCGCGGGGATTCACCAGGGTGATGTCCATGTCGGGCCGCAGCCGCAGATGGTTGGCGGCCAGGGTTCCGGCGTATCCGCCGCCGATGACGACGACGTGGGGGTGTTGGTCGGTCATTGTTGTCTCCTGTTCTCGGGGGGTGTGCCCTCCAGACACCGCCGAGTCCTCAGGTGTGACATGGCGTGACCGAGATCACTCGCCAGGCTGATAACGCGGGAACACCGCTGTCGGCGCCGGCAGCTGCGTCCCGGGAGCCAACCTGGTGCCGATCGCGCTGAACATCCGCTGTTCGGGCGGCTGTCCCAACAGGTCGAGCAGTCGAGCCGCCGAATCGGGCATGACGGGCTGAATCAGCAGCGCGGCGATGCGCACCACCTCGCACGTCACGTAGAGCACGGTGGCGAACCGGGTCTGATCGGCCGGCGACTCGCTCTTGCGCAACACCCACGGCTGCTGCGCGGAGAAATAACGGTTGGCGGCGCCGAGCACCAACCAGATCGCTTCCAACCCTAAATGCATTGCCTGGGCATCGAATTCGGCCCGAACTCGTTCCAGCAGCCCGTCAGCCATCGTCAGCAACTCGGTGTCGTCGGCAGTGAATTCGCCCGGCTCCGGCACGATTCCGTCCAGGTTCTTGGCGATCATCGACAGTGATCGCTGTGCCAGATTGCCCAGTTCGTTGGCCAGGTCGGTGTTGGTCCGGGTGATGATCGCCTCGTCGCTGTAACTGCCGTCCTGGCCGAACGGGACCTCGCGCAGCAAAAAGTAGCGCACCTGATCCAGGCCGAACGTATCGACCAGCGTGTTCGGGTCGATGACGTTGCCCACCGACTTGCTCATTTTCTCGCCGCGATTGAGCAGGAAGCCATGCGCGAAAACCCTTCGCGGAAGCTCGATTCCGGCTGACATCAGAAACGCCGGCCAGTAGACGGTGTGAAACCGGATGATGTCCTTGCCGATCATGTGCAGATCCGCCGGCCAGTAGCGGCGAAACAGCTCCGAGTCGGTGTCGGGATAGCCGACGCCGGTCAAGTAGTTCGTCAGCGCGTCGACCCAGACGTACATGACGTGGTCGGGATGCCCGGGTACCGGCACACCCCAGTCGAACGAGGTGCGCGAGATCGACAGGTCGCGCAGCCCGCCGGAGACAAAGCTGATCACCTCGTTGCGGCGCACCTCCGGTGCGATGAACTCCGGGTGCGCCTGGTAGTGGGCGAGCAGCTTGTCGGCGTATGCCGAAAGCCGGAAGAAATACGTCTGCTCCTCGGTCCAGGTCACCGGCGCGCCGGTTTCGGCCGCGACCCGGGTGCCGTCGTCGGCGACAACGGTCTCCGACTCGACCAGGAACCGCTCGTCGCGCACCGAGTACCAGCCGGCATAGGAGTCCAGGTAGATATCGCCGGCGTCGGCCATCCGCTGCCAGATCGCCTTGGATGCGGCCAGATGGTCGGGATCGGTGGTGCGGATGAACCGGTCGAAGGAGATGTTGAGCTTTTCCTGCAACCGTTGGAACACATCGGAGTTGCGACGGGCCAGCTGCGCGGTCGGAATCCCTTCCGCCGCGGCTGTCTCCACCATCTTGAGGCCGTGTTCGTCGGTTCCGGTCAGGTAGCGCACGTCGAAACCGTCGAGGCGCTTGAAGCGGGCGATCGCGTCGGTGGCGATGTATTCGTAGGCATGCCCGATGTGCGGCTCACCGTTGGGATAGGTGATCGCCGTGGTCACGTAAAAGGGCTTCATCGAGACACCACCTTATGGTGTGCAAGTGAGTTCGAAACGGCCCGGTAAACGCCAACCGCCGCCGGCTCCGGAGCCGCTGGCCCCGCTCGTCGACGCCCACACCCATCTGGACGCGTGCGGTGCCACCGATGCGCACACAGTGCGCGCCATCGTCGACCGGGCCGCGGCAGTGGGCGTCGAGGCCGTCGTCACCATCGCCGATGACCTGGCGTCGGCGCGTTGGGTGACCCGGGCCGCCGACTGGGATCCACGGGTCTATGCCGCGGTCGCCCTGCACCCGACCCGGGCAAACGCGCTCACCGACGCCGCTCGAGCCGAGATCGAGCAGCTGGTCACCCACCCGCGGGTGGTGGCGGTCGGCGAAACCGGCATGGATATGTACTGGCCCGGGCGGCTCGAGGGGTGTGCGGAGCCCGCGGCGCAGCGGGAGGCGTTCGCCTGGCACATCGACTTGTCCAAGCGGACCGGCAAGCCGCTGATGATCCACAACCGTGACGCCGACGCCGAGGTGCTCGACGTGTTGCGCGCCGAGGGCGCGCCCGAGACGGTGATCTTTCATTGCTTCTCGTCGGGCGGTGCCATGGCGCGGGCGTGCGTGGACGCGGGCTGGCTGATCAGCTTGTCCGGAACGGTGAGCTTCCGCAACGCGCGCGAGCTGCGGGAGGCGGTTGGTTTGATACCCACCGAGCAGCTGCTGGTGGAGACCGACGCGCCGTTTCTGGCTCCGCATCCCTACCGTGGCGCGCCCAACGAGCCCTACTGCCTGCCCTACACCGTGCGGGCGTTGGCGGAGCTCATCGACCGCAGCGCCGAAGATTTGGCCACGGTGACCACCGCCAACGCCCGCCGCGTGTACGGGCTTGAACGCGGTAATTAAGAGTCCAGTAAGAGCGCGAGTCGGGTGTTGCTCTGCGTAGGCCGGTTCGTTACCGTCTTGTGATCGAACGGGGGCCCGCAAGGGCCCTTTTGGTGTGTCCAAGGGTTGTTGCTGAAGTGGTTGCTGAGGTCGGGGTATAGACGCGCGTTGAACGTACTAACGAGACTGCACCAAAATTCATCGCCGATTCTGCGGCTTCTGGTCGCCGCGCTGCTACTGGTGCTGAGCGTCGCCGGGGCCATGGCGGTCGCCACGTACAAAACCGTGACGTTGAATGTCGACGGGACCGCGATGACGGTGACGACGATGAAGTCCCGGGTCATCGACATCATCAGGGAGAACGGCTTCCACGTCGACGACCGCGACGACCTTTACCCCGCCCGTGACAGCCGAGTGCACGACGCCGACAACATCGTGTTGCGCCGCAGCCGGCCGTTGCAGATCTCGTTGGACGGCCACGACGTCAAGCAGGTCTGGACGACGGCCTCCACCGTCGACGAGGCGCTGGCCCAACTCGCGATGACCGACACCGCACCCGCCGCGGCCTCTCGAGGTAGCCGAGTACCGCTGGCCGGGATGGCCCTGCCGGTCGTGAGCGCCAAGACCGTCGAAGTCGACGACGGCGGCAACGTTCACAACGTGCATGTGGCCGCACCCAACGTCGGCGCGCTGCTCGCCGCGGCAGGCGCGCCGCTGGAGCAGAGCGACCAAGTCACCCCGGCCGCGTCGGCGCCGGTGGTCGACGGCATGCACATTCAGGTGACCCGCAATCGCATCGAGAAAGTCACCGAGCGGGTGCCGCTGGCCCCACCCCGGCGTCGCGTCGAGGACCCGGAAATGAACATCAGCCGACAGGTCATCGAGGACCCGGGCACCCCGGGCACGCAGGACGTCACGTTTGCGGTGGCCAAGGTCAATGGCGTGGAAACCGGCCGACTGCCGGTCGCCAACACAGTGGTGACACCGGCCCGCGAGGCCGTGGTCCGTGTTGGCACCAAACCCGGCACCGAGGTTCCCGAGGTCGTCGACGGTGACATCTGGGATGCCATCTCGCGCTGCGAGGCCGGCGGCAACTGGGCGATCAACACCGGAAACGGGTATTACGGGGGAGTGCAATTCGATCAGGGAACCTGGGAGCGCAACGGGGGGCTGCGATATGCCCCGCGCGCAGACCTCGCCACGCGTGAGGAGCAGATCACCATCGCTGAGGTGACACGGGCCCGTCAGGGCTGGGGCGCGTGGCCGGTGTGCAGCGGAAGGGCGGGGGCGCACTGACCGTGCGACTGCTCGGACGAACCGAGATCAGGCGGTTGGCCAGAGAACTCGACTTCCGGCCCCGCAAATCGCTGGGCCAAAATTTCGTCCATGACGCCAATACCGTTCGGCGGGTGGTGTCGTCGGCCGGGGTGCACCGCCACGACCATGTGCTGGAGGTCGGCCCCGGGATGGGATCGCTGACCCTTGCGCTGCTGGACCGCGGCGCGAAAGTCAGCGCGGTCGAGATCGATCCGGTGCTGGCCGACCGGCTGCCGGAGACCGTGGCCGAGCATTCGCACAGCGAGGTCAACCGACTGCGGGTGCTCAACCGCGACGTGCTGTCCGTCGGCCCCGCGGACGTGGGCGACGAGCCCTCAGCGGTGGTGGCGAACTTGCCGTACAACGTCGCTGTTCCCGCGTTGTTGCACCTGCTGGCCGAGTTTCCGTCCGTCCGCACGGCGACGGTGATGGTGCAGGCCGAGGTCGCCGAACGGCTCGCCGCCGAGCCCGGCGGCAAGGAGTACGGCGCGCCCAGTGTCAAAGGCCGCTTCTTCGGACAGGTGCGCCGGCACGGCACGGTGTCCCCGACAGTGTTCTGGCCCATCCCAAGGGTCTACTCCGGGCTGGTGCGCATCGACCGCTACGAGCGCTCACCCTGGCCCACCGACGACTCGTTCCGCCGGCAAGTGTTCGAGCTGATCGACATCGCATTCGCCCAGCGGCGCAAGACTTCTCGCAATGCCTTCGCCGAGTGGGCGGGCTCCGGCAACGAGTCGGCGACCCGGCTGCTGGCCGCGAGCATCGACCCGTCACGCCGCGGCGAGACGCTGGCCGTCGAGGATTTCGTCCGGCTGCTGCAGCGCTCCGAGCAAAGCGCTACGACTTCAGCGCCCGGCTGAGGTGTTCGACGAATTCCGAGCAGCACTGGTAGCGCATTTCGGGGTCTCGGGCCATGGCTCGGGCGATGACCGTGTCGAGCGAACGCGACGCCCACGACATCCTCGGTGAGAGTCGCGGCGCGATCCCGCGCAGGTGTGCCCGCACCAGTTCGGTGGAGGTGTCGGCTTCGTATGGTGGTGCGCCGGTGAGTAATTCGACTGCGGTGCAGGCCAGCGCGTATTCGTCGGTGGCGGCCGTTGGTGCACGTCCGCGCAGCAGCTCCGGCGCGGCATACGACAGCGACGCCTGAAGGTCTGTTGGGCGGCGAAAGACGTTGTCGACGACCGCATGGGCCACGCTGAAGTCGATCAGACAGGCTCCACCACGCGAAAAATCCTTGGCGACAAGGATATTGGCTGGCTTGACGTCGCTATGCACGATACCCTCGCCGTGCAGGTAATCGAGCGCGTCGGCGATCTGCGCCAGCGTCGCCAGCCGCTCCGGTCGGCTCTGCAGCCCGGTGGATTTGCCGCCGTCGAGGAATTGCATCGCCAGCCAGAAATCCCCCTGCTCATACATCGCGACGATGTGGGGGTGGTGCAGCCGATGGACCAACCGGAATTCACGGTTCAGGCGGGCCTGCTGAGCCGGGTTACGCCGGTCGGCATCGAGCACCTTGAGGGCGACCGGCCGGCCGGGCCGTCGCAGCGCATGCGCTCGATACACGGTGGCGTGGCCGCCGCGACCGACTTCTCGATCGATGACGTAGCCGTCGAGAATCTCGCCGGCGTCAACCATGCCCCCACAGTAGGTTCCGGCGATAGTCTCGTGCGGTGCCGTTGGACGGAAGTACCGCTGCTCAATGGGTGCCCACCGGGTCGGTCACCGTGCGGGCGCCCGGCAAGATCAACCTCTATCTGGCCGTGGGCGACCGGCGTGACGACGGCTACCACGAGCTGACGACGGTCTTTCACGCGGTTTCCCTGGTCGACGAGGTGACGGTCCGCAACGCCGACGTGCTGTCGCTGGAGCTGACCGGAGAGGGCGCCGACGAGCTGCCCACCGACGCCAGCAACCTGGCCTGGCAGGCCGCCGAACTGATGGCCGACCACGTCGGCCGGGCCCCGGATGTGGCGATCTCCGTCGAGAAGTCCATTCCGGTGGCCGGCGGCATGGGCGGCGGCAGCGCGGATGCCGCCGCGGTGCTGGTCGCGATGAACGCGCTCTGGGAGCTCGGCGTGCCGCGCCGCGACCTGCACGCGCTGGCCGCGCGGCTGGGCAGCGATGTGCCGTTCGCACTGCACGGTGGCACCGCGTTGGGGACCGGCCGGGGGGAGGAACTGGCCACGGTGCTGGCACGCAACACCTTCCATTGGGTGCTGGCGTTTGCCGAGGGCGGACTGGCGACGCCGGCCGTTTTCCGCGAACTCGACCGGCTGCGCAAGACCGGGGCGCCGCCGCGGCTGGAAGGACCCGGGCCGGTGCTGGCGGCGCTGGCCGCCGGCGACCCGGAGCAGCTGGCGCCGCTGCTGGGCAATGAGCTGCAAGCCGCCGCGGTGAGCGCACATCCGGACTTGCGCCGCGTGCTGAGGGCCGGCGAGGAGGCCGGCGCGCTGGCGGGTATCGTGTCCGGCTCCGGTCCAACGTGCGCGTTCCTGTGCTCGTCGGCGTCGGCGGCGGTCGACATCGGCATTCAGTTATCCGGTGCCGGGGTATGCCGCACGGTGCGGGTTGCCAGTGGCCCGGTGCACGGCGCCCGGGTGGTACCGGCGCCCGTCACCGGGGTATGAGGCGATCTGACTGCAGAGTTTGGCAGTTCCTTAAGAGGAGTTTAAGATGTTCGGCGGTGACGAGTAGTGGTCAGAGCCTGCGTCCAATCCCATCGCCTGCCGAGCAGGCCGATGGGTGCTCGGTGAACCCGATGGGTCGCGGCTGCGGCCGTGTCCCCACCGACGTCGCGACGTTGCACGAGGTTACTGATCCACTACCGATTCGAGACACAACCGCTCCCCAATTGTGTGCGCGCGCCTACTGTGCAACGCCCCTGGGCAGGGGCAGCCTGATATTCAGCGGCGTTGCGTTGAAACCGAGGAGGTTTTCGTGAGCAGGTTTACCGAGAACATGTTCCGCAACGCTCACGAGAGCAAGAACGGCATGGTGACCGGCGAACCACACGAGCCGGTCCGGCACACCTGGCTGGAGGTTCATCAGCGCGCACGCCGGGTGGCCGGTGGGCTGCTCGCGGCCGGAATCGGCCACGGCGACGCGATCGGGGTCCTGGTTGGAGCGCCGGTGGAGATCGCGCCGACGGCGCAGGGGCTGTGGATGCGCGGCGCCAGCCTGACGATGCTGCACCAGCCCACGCCACGTACCGACCTGGCCGCGTGGGCGAAGGACACCACCACCGTCATCGACATGATCGAGGCGAAGGCCGTCATCGTCTCGGAGCCCTTCATGGCCGCCATACCGGTGCTGGAGGAGCGCGGCGTCAAGGTGCTGACCGTCGAGCAGCTGTTGGCCGCCGAGCCGACCGACCCGATCGAGACCGGGGAAGACGATCTGGCGCTGATGCAGCTGACGTCCGGTTCGACGGGATCTCCCAAAGCCGTCCAGATCACTCACCGCAACGTGTACTCGAACGTCGAGGCGATGTTCGTGGGCGTGAAGTACAACATCGACACCGACGTGATGATCAGCTGGCTGCCCTGCTTCCACGACATGGGCATGATCGGTTTCTTGACGGTGCCGATGTACTTCGGCGCCGAGCTGGTCAAGGTCACCCCGATGGACTTCCTGCGCGACACGCTGCTGTGGGCCAAGCTGATCGACAAGTACAAGGGCACCTTCATCTGCGGCCCCAACTTCGCCTACTCGCTGTTCGCCAAGCGCCTGCGCAAGCAGGCCAAACCCGGCCAGTTCGACCTGTCGAGCCTGCGGATCGCGATGTCAGGCGCTGAACCCGTCGACCCGGCCGACGTCGAAGACCTGATCGACGCGGGCCGGCCGTTCGGGTTGCGGCCGGAGGCCATTCTGCCGGCCTACGGGATGGCCGAAACCACGCTGGCGGTGTCGTTCTCGCCGGTGGAGACGGGGCTGCACGTCGACGAGGTGGATGCCGATCTGTTGGCTGCCCTGCGCCGCGCGGTGCCGGCCACCAAGGGAAACACCCGCCGGCTGGCGTCCCTGGGGCCAGTGCTCGACGGCATCGAGGTCCGCATCGTCGACGAGGACGGCAATGTGTTGCCGCCCCGCGGCGTCGGCGTCATCGAACTGCGCGGGGAGCCGGTGACGCCGGGCTACATCACCATGGGTGGATTCATCCCGGCGCAGGACGAACACGGCTGGTATGACACCGGCGACCTCGGTTACCTGACCGAGGAGGGCCACATCGTGGTATGCGGCCGGGTCAAAGACGTCATCATCATGGCCGGCCGCAACATCTACCCGACCGACATCGAGCGGGCCGCCTGCCGGGTCGAGGGGGTCCGTCCGGGCTGCGCGGTGGCCGTACGGCTCGACGCCGGGCATTCCCGCGAGACGTTCGCCGTGGCGGTGGAGTCCAACGCGTTCGAGGATCCCGCCGAGGTGCGTCGCATCGAGCACCAGGTCGCCCACGAGGTCGTCAAAGAAGTGGATGTGCGGCCGCGCAATGTCGTGGTGCTCGGCCCGGGCACGATTCCCAAGACCCCGTCGGGCAAGCTGCGGCGGTCCACCTCCGTTCAGCTGGTCACCTAGATCTCGGGCGTACTTACCAGGCGTGCACGACGTTTTGGGCCGGCTCGAGGCCCAGTTGCAGCAACAGCTCGGCGGCGTCGGCGGCCTGCTCGCAGATCGTCGGGACTTCCACACGTTCGGCCGCGGTGAAGTTCTCCAACACGAACGCTGCCGGGTCCTTGCGGCCCGGCGGACGTCCGATGCCGATGCGCACCCGCTGAAAGTCCTTGGTGCCCAATGCGGCCGCCACTGATCGCAGCCCGTTGTGGCCGCCCTCGCCGCCCCCGAGCTTGAGCCTGATCCGACCGAAATCGAGGTCGAGGTCGTCGTGGATGACGATGATGTCCGCGGGTGGCACCGAGTAGAACTTGGCCAATGGCGCCACTTGGCGCCCGGATTCGTTCATATAGCTGCGCGGCTTGGCCAGCACCACCGAACGCCCCCCGAGCCGACCGGTGACAATCTCGCAGCCGGACTTCTTGTGCGCCTTGAACTTCGACCCCAGCCGCGCGGCGAGCAAGTCGGCGACCATGAACCCGAGATTGTGGCGGGTCGCCGCGTAGTTTGGTCCCGGGTTGCCCAGGCCGACCACCAAGAGTGGCTCGGCCATGCGCTACTCGGACTCGGACGCCGGGGTTTCCTCGGCTTCGGCGGCCTCCTCGGCCGGCGCCTCGGCCTCAGCCTCAGCCTCAGCCTCGGCCTCGGGCACCTCGCCGGCACCCTCGGCCTCGAGGTCTTCGGCGGTCGGCGCGTTCACCACGTTGACAACCAGGCGGTCGGGGTCGGACACCAGCGTCACCCCTGACGGCAGGGTGATCTGCCCGGCGGTGAACTGGGTGCCCGGTTCGGCGCCTTCGATCGAAACCGTCAACTGCTCGGGAATGGCCACCGCGTCGGCCTCGATCTCGATGGTGTTGGTCTCCTGCGTGACCAGGGTGCCCGGGGCCGGTTCACCCTGGACTTCGACGGTGACCTCGACCACCACCTTCTCGCCGCGGCGCACCAGCAACAGGTCGGCGTGCTGGATGGTGTGCCGGATCGGGTGGATGTCCAGCGCTTTGGTCAGCGCCAGCTGCTCTTTGCCGTCGATTTTGAGCGCCAGCAGCGCGTTGGTGCCGGAATGCCGCAGCACCGCGGCGAAGTCGTGTCCGGGCAGCTCCAGGTGCTGCGGATCGGCACCGTGACCGTAGAGAACCGCGGGGATCTTGCCCGCGCGGCGGGCCCGGCGGGACGCGCCCTTACCGGTCTCGGTGCGTACCGAGACGGTCAGCTGGTTAGCGGAAGAGGCTTTGGCCATGGTGTCGCTCCTGTTGGTCGGGGCACGGCCAGCATCGCGACAACCGTAAGACGGTCCCCGTCGATAACGGCGGCTGGAAAGGTCAGCCGCCCTCGCCGTGACGCCCGGTCAGGTTAGCGCATCAGCGCGTCACAGCGGAAATTTGGTGTCTGTCAGCCGCTCGGAAAGCTCCCATAGTTCCCGGGCGGTGTCGGCGCGGCGGGCCAGTGGACTGCGCCAAACCGGCTTGCTGCGGCCCAGCATCCCGAAGCGGGGCCCGATGAACGTGTCGCCGGGCAGATCGGCCGAGGCGGCATACAGGATTTGCCGCGCGCCGAAGTCGGCGTCGGTGGCCAGCCGATTTCCGATGGCCATCAATGCGTCCGCCAACCGGCGCCCGGAGTGGCCCTGCAGGTTGGTACGCGAGTACCCCGGGTGGGCGGCCAGCGCCCGCAGCGGCGAGCCGACCGCCGTCAGGCGTCGCTGCAGCTCACTGGTGAACAGCAGATTGGCCAGCTTGGACTGCCCGTAGGCCAGCCACGCCGAGTACGGCCGCGACGTCCAGTTGAGGTCTTTGAGGCTGATGCGGCCCACCACGTGCGCTATCGATGACACCGTGACCACGCGGTCGGTGAGTTTGGGCAGCAGCAGATTGGTCAGCGCGAAGTGACCGAGGTGGTTGGTGCCGATCTGGCTTTCGAAGCCGTCGGCGGTGACTGTGTGCGGGACGGCCATGATCCCGGCGTTGTTGATCAACACATCTACAGCGTCCACGCCGTCGGCGAACTGGCGCACCGAGGCCAGATCCATCAGATCGAGTCTGCGCACTTCGAGATCACCGGTCATCTGTGCGGCGGCGGCTTCGCCCTTGCCGGTGTCGCGCACCGCCATGATGACTTGGGCGCCTACGCGCGCCAATTCGCGGGCGGTCACCGCGCCCAGCCCGCTGTTGGCGCCGGTGATGATCACGGTGCGCCCCGCGAACGACGGCAGGTCGGCGGCAGTCCAGGCGCTCATAGCACCCGAGATTACTTGGCCGCGACAGTGAACCCGTTGATGATCGCTTCGATGTCGCCCGATTCCTCTACCGCCTGCTCGGCGAGGCTGGTGACGGAGAACTCGACCAGATAACGCTGGTTGGCGGGTGGCGACCCGGTGGCGATGACGGCCCGGTTGAAGGTGTGCAACCGCTTGCCGGTGAGGTCGAAGGTGCCCTGGATCATCGAGGACGGGAAACCGTGGAAGTCGGCGTCGGAGCCGTCCAGCTTTTTGAAGTTCGACGACATCAAGACATCGGCGTCGGCGTGTTTGACCACTTCGCGTGGATCAAAGTCTCCGTGGAGTTGGAAGACGTTCAGCATCGCGTTCGGGTACAAATCGTCGCCCTTGGTGATCACCACGGTTGCCGGTGGCATGTTGGGTGGCGTGTGCTTCGACCACCCCGGTGGTATGGGCATCGACACGGTCAGGTCGGGCAGCGAGTCGGGCGCAACTTGCTCTTCGCCAATGCTGTTGGTGCGCAGGTACTGCGCAAACGGGACCTGCTCCTCGGTCGTCGTGGGAGTGGTCGTTGTGGTGGTCGTCGTCCAGATCGACTGATAGTCAGGCGTTTGCGCCCCGCAGCCGGCGGTGAGTATCAGCGCGGCTGCCAAAAGCAGGCGCCTCACAGAATTTCGCGGACGGCGTCGACCGGCCGTCCTAATCGAGTCCCTTTGGCGGTGACCACGAATGGCCGCTGGATCAGGATGGGGTTCGCGATCATCGCGTCCAGTAGCTCGTCGTCACTGGCACCGTCAAGGCCCAGCTCGCGGTAAACGTCTTCGTTTTTGCGCACCGCGTCGCGTACGTTGATGCCGGCGTCGCGGATCATCTGGGCGAGCTGCTCGCGAGTGGGCGGCGTCTTGAGATATTCGATTATTGTTGGCTCAATCCCGTTGTCGCGTAACAGTTCCAATGTTTTGCGAGAGGTCGAGCAACGAGGGTTGTGGTAGATAACGTTGTCTGACATCTATGCGTCCCCATCGAAAAGGCCTGTGACTGAACCGTTTTCGAATACCGCACGAATCGTGCTGGCCAGCAGCGGTGCGATGGACAGCACCGTGAGCTGGCCGAAGCGCTTGTCCTCCCCAATCGGCAGTGTGTTGGTGACGATCACCTCGCGCGCGCCGCATTCGGCCAGCCGCTGCGACGCCGGTTCCGACAGCACACCGTGGCTGGCCGCGATGATCACGTCACTGGCGCCCTCGTCGTGCAGCAACTTGACGGCTCCGGCGATGGTGCCGCCGGTGTCGATCATGTCGTCGATCAGCACGCAGGTGCGGCCCTCCACCTCGCCGACCACTCGGTTGGACACCACCTGGTTGGGCACCCGCGGATCGCGTGTCTTGTGGATGAAGGCCAGTGGGACACCGCCCAACGCGTCAGCCCATTTCTCGGCGATGCGCACCCGGCCGGAGTCGGGGGAGACCACCACCATGTTGCCGTCGGCGTAGTTGTCCTTGATGTAGCCGGTGAGCAGGTTTTGGGCGCGCATGTGGTCGACCGGCCCGTCGAAGAAGCCCTGGATCTGATCGGTGTGCAGGTCGACCGTCACGATCCGGTCGGCGCCGGCGGTCTTGAGCAGATCAGCGACCAGACGCGCCGAGATCGGTTCGCGTCCGCGATGCTTCTTGTCCTGGCGGGCGTAGGGATAGAACGGCATGACCGCAGTAATGCGCTTGGCGCTGCCGCGCTTGAGCGCGTCGATCATGATCAGCTGTTCGACCAGCCATTGATTGACCGGGGCCGGGTAGGACTGCAGGACGAACGCGTCGCAGCCACGTACCGATTCTTGGTATCGGACGAAGATCTCCCCGTTGGCGAAGTCGCGCGCCGTCTGGGCCGTGACATGCACGTCGAGCTCTTTGGCAACCTGCTCGGCCAACTCGGGGTGCGCCCGCCCCGAGAAGAGCATCAGGTTCTTGCGGTTGTCGGTCCAGTCGTGGCTCACGTGATGTCCCGCCGTTCGGATCGAGATGGTTGAGCCTACTGGCCCGACCAAATAATAGGGACAGAAACGTCACTGGGTTTCATCGGACTGCGCTTTCTCCGCGGCCCGCGCGGCGGCGCTGCCCGGCCGCTTGCGCTGCACCCAGTTCTCGATGTTGCGCTGCGGGCCGGCCGATACCGCGAGTGCCCCCGGCGGAACGTCCTCGCGCACCACCGTTCCGGCCCCGGTGTAGGCGCCGTCGCCGACGGTGACCGGAGCGACGAACATGGTGTCCGAGCCGGTACGCACATGCGAGCCGATCTTGGTGCGCTGCTTGGATTCGCCGTCGTAGTTGACGAACACGCTGGACGCGCCGATGTTGCTGTGCTCGCCGATATCGGCGTCGCCGACGTAAGTCAGGTGCGGCACCTTGGTGCCGGTGCCGACGGTGGAGTTTTTGATCTCGACGAACGCGCCCAGCTTGCCCTCGGCGCCCAGCACGCTGCCCGGGCGCAGGTAGGTGAACGGCCCGACGTGGGCTCCGTCGCCGATGACCGCCTCCGTGCCGTGGGTGCGGATCACCGATGCGTCGTCGCCGACGGTGACGTCGGTCAAGGTGGTGTCCGGGCCGATCGTGCAGTTGCGGCCGATGCGGGTACCGCCCAGCAGCTGGGTGCCGGGCTGGATCACGGTGTCTCGGCCGATGCTGACGTCGATGTCAATCCAGGTGGTCGCCGGGTCGACGACGGTGACCCCGGCCAGCTGGTGGTTGGCGACGATCCTGCGGTTCAGATCGGCGCCGAGCTCGGCGAGCTGGACCCGGTTGTTGACGCCGGCCACCAGCATGCTGTCGGCGACATGCCGAGCAGCAACCAGTTGTCCGTCCTGGCGAAGGATGGAGATCACATCGGTCAGGTAGAGCTCGTGTTGGGCGTTGTCGGCCGATAGCCGGCTCAACGCGGAGCGCAACGGGCCGATGTCGAACGCATAGACGCCGGCGTTGACCTCGCGGATCTGCTGTTGCGAGGGGGTCGCGTCGGCTTGCTCGACGATCGCGATCACCTCGTGGTCCTGGGTGCGCAGGATACGGCCGTAGCCGGTGGGATCGTGCAGCGTGGTGGTCAGCACGGTGACCGCGGCCGAATGCGAGCCGTGCGCGGCGATCAAGTCGGCCAGGGTGTCGGCGTCGAGCAACGGAATGTCTCCGGAGGTGACGACGACGACGCCGCCGAAGTCGTCGGGCAGCCCGGTCAGACCGCACAGCACCGCATGCCCGGTCCCGAGCTGCTTGTCCTGCATCGCGACGTCGATGGGCCGTCCGAGCGTGCAGGCCAGCTCGCCGACGACGGGGGTGATGCGCTCGTGGTTCTGGCCGAGCACCACCACCAGATGCTGCGGGGCCAGCTTGGCGATGGAGTGCAGGCAGTGCGCCAGCATGCTGCGGCCGGCGATCGGGTGCAGCACCTTGGGAATGTCCGAGCGCATCCGGGTGCCGGCTCCCGCCGCCAGCACGAGGACGGCGGTGTCACCGTGAGCTGTCATGAGGGCTCCTGCCGCGAGTGTGCGTGTTTGTCCGCCGACACGCCGTCAAGCGTGTCATTTCATGCACGCTCAGGGCAAAGGGGACGCGAAAATGCAAGCTCCGTCGCCAGGACTCGAACCTGAACTCTCAGAACCAAAATCTGATGTGCTGCCGATTACACCACGACGGATCAGTACCAGCGACGACTCTAGCTGCCCGGTGACGCAGACCGTGGCACGGTCTGAGGTGGAGAGCCGGGAATTTGGCCAGTGCAACCCGATACGCTGAAGGGCGTGGCAGCGCCGGACAAGGAAGTGCGTGCGCCGCGCGCCAGGATGACCGGCAGCGAGCGGCGTCATCAGCTCATCGACATCGCTCGATCGTTGTTTGCCGAACGCGGCTACGACGGCACCTCGATCGAGGAGATCGCGCTGCGCGCCAACGTCTCAAAACCAGTGGTCTACGAGCATTTCGGCGGCAAGGAGGGATTGTACGCGGTGGTCGTAGACCGGGAAATGTCGGCGTTGCTGGACGGCATCACCTCGTCGCTGACCAACAACCGGTCCCGGGTGCGCGTCGAGCGGGTGGCGCTGGCGCTGCTGACCTACGTCGAAGAACGCACCGACGGCTTCCGGATCATGATCCGCGACTCGCCGGCGGCAATCAGCTCGGGCACCTACTCCAGCCTGCTCAACGACGCGGTCGGCCAGGTCAGCTCGATCCTGGCCGGCGACTTCGCCCGTCGCGGCCTGGACCCGGAGTTGGCGCCGCTGTACGCCCAGGCGCTCGTCGGCTCGGTGTCGATGACCGCCCAGTGGTGGCTCGATACGCGTGAACCCAAGAAAGAAGTTGTCGCCGCGCATCTGGTCAACCTGATGTGGAACGGGTTGACGCATCTGGAAGCCGATCCACACCTGCAGGACGAGTAGCCGTCAATATTGCCGTTTTTCGCTGCGCTACCGCCCGCTGTGGCGGCGCTCACGTCGGGTTGCCCAGCGCCGCAACAAGAATCGATCGAAGAATAGAATGACGGAAATTATGGCACCACTCCTCATCGCTAAGCTCCGCATCGTCGTGGCGCGATCATGACCGAAACCCCGATCGCGGGGCTAGTTGAGTCGGCGCTTCGTGCGCCCACCTTTGCGCAACTGATCGAGCAGGCCGCCGATCGACCCGCCGAATTGAGTCTCGTCGGGCCGGCCAGCGCGAGGCTGTTCGTTGCCAGTGCCTTGGCGCGGCAGGGCCCGCTACTGGTAGTCACCGCCACCGGCCGCGAGGCCGAGGACCTGACCGCCGAACTACAGGGTGCTTTCGGCGACACGGTGGCGATGTTCCCGTCCTGGGAGACGCTGCCGCACGAACGGCTGTCGCCGGGCGTCGATACCGTGGGCCGACGACTGCTGGTGCTGCGCCGGCTGGCCCATCCCGAGGACACGCGGCTGGGACCGCCGTTGCAGGTGGTGGTCACCGCGGTGCGCTCGCTGTTGCAGCCGATGACACCGCAGCTCGGTGAGCTGGAACCACTGACCCTTGCGGTGGGCGACGAAATCGACTTCGAAGCGGTGATCGCCCGGCTGGTCGAACTGGCCTACACCCGCGTGGACATGGTCGGCCGGCGCGGCGAATTCGCCGTGCGCGGCGGCATCCTCGACGTCTTCCCCCCGACCGCCGAGCACCCGATGCGGGTGGAGTTCTGGGGTGACGAGGTCAGCGAGATGAGGATGTTCGCGGTGGCCGACCAGCGGTCCATCCCCGAGCTCGACGTCGACGGCCTGGTCGCCGTGGCCTGTCGGGAGCTGCTGCTGACCGAGGACGTGCGGGCCCGGGCCGTGGCGTTGGCCCAACAACACCCGCCGACCGACAACACCGTCGTCGGCAGTGTCGCCGACATGTTGGCCAAGCTCGCCGAGGGCATCCCGGTCGACGGCATGGAAGCGCTGCTGCCGGTGCTGCGCCCCGACGAGTTGTCGTTGCTCACCGATCAGCTGGCCGACGGCACGCCGGTGCTGGTGTGCGACCCGGAAAAGGTCCGGACCCGCGCCGCGGATCTGATCAAGACGGGGCGGGAGTTCCTGGAGGCGTCCTGGTCGGTGGCAGCGGTCGGTGGCGACGCGCCGGTGGACGTCGAGCAGCTGGGCGGATCGGGCTTTCGCGAACTCGACGAGGTGCGCCGCGCCGCCTGCGAATCGGGCCACCCGTGGTGGACGCTGAGCCAGCTCTCCGACGAGTCGGCGATCGAACTGGACGTGCGTGCCGCGCCGTCGGCCCGCGGCCATCAACGCGACATCGACGAGATTTTCGCGATGCTGCGCGCGCACGTCGCCACCGGCGGGTTCGCGGTCGTCGTCGCACCCGGAACCGGAACCGCGCACCGCGTCGTCGAGCAGCTGGCCGAATCCGACACGCCCGCAACGATGTTGGAGCCGGGCGCACCGCCCAAGCAAGGTGTGGTCGGGGTGCTCAAAGGTCCGCTGCACGACGGCCTGGTGATACCGGGGGCCAACCTCGTCGTTGTCACCGAGACCGATCTGACCGGCAACCGGGTCACCGCCCCCGAGGGCAAGCGCCTGGCCGCCAAGCGCCGCAATGTCGTCGACCCGCTGGCGCTGACCCCCGGCGACCTGGTGGTGCACGACCAGCACGGCATCGGGCGGTTCGTCGAGATGACCGAACGCACCGTGGGCGGCGCCCGCCGCGAATATCTGGTGCTGGAGTACGCGTCGGGCAGGCGCGGCGGCCCGGACAACACCGACAAGCTTTACGTGCCGATGGATGCACTCGACCAGCTGTCCCGGTATGTCGGCGGGCAGGCGCCGGCGCTTTCCCGTCTCGGCGGCAGCGACTGGGCCAATACCAAAACCAAGGCCCGCAAAGCGGTCCGCGAAATCGCCGGCGAGCTGGTCTCGCTCTACGCCAAGCGGCAGGCCGCGCCCGGCTACGCTTTCGGCCCCGACACGCCTTGGCAGGCCGAGATGGAGGACGCGTTCGGGTTCACCGAAACCGTCGACCAGCTCACCGCCATCACCGAGGTGAAGGCCGACATGGAAAAGCCGGTACCGATGGACCGAGTGATCTGCGGCGACGTCGGCTACGGCAAGACCGAGATCGCGGTGCGCGCGGCGTTCAAGGCGGTCCAGGACGGCAAGCAGGTCGCCATCCTGGTGCCCACCACGCTGCTGGCCGACCAGCACCTGGAGACGTTCCGCGAGCGGATGGCCGGGTTCCCCGTCACCATCAAGGGCCTGTCGAGGTTCACCGGCCCGACCGAGTCACGGGCTGTGCTCGACGGCATGGCCGACGGGTCGGTGGACATCGTGATCGGCACCCACCGGCTGCTGCAGACCGGGGTGCGCTGGAAGGACCTCGGCCTGGTGGTCGTCGACGAGGAACAACGCTTCGGTGTCGAACACAAAGAGCACATCAAGAGCCTGCGCACCCACGTCGACGTGCTCACCATGAGCGCCACGCCGATCCCGCGCACCCTGGAGATGAGCCTGGCCGGCATCCGGGAAATGTCGACGATCCTGACCCCGCCGGAGGAGCGCTACCCGGTGCTGACCTACGTCGGCCCGCACGACGACAAACAGATCGCCGCCGCACTGCGGCGCGAGCTGTTGCGCGACGGGCAGGCCTTCTACGTACACAACCGGGTCAGCTCCATCGACGCGGCCGCCGCGCGGGTGCGGGCGCTGGTGCCCGAGGCCCGCGTCGCCGTCGCGCACGGGCAGATGAACGAGGACGTGCTCGAGCGCACCGTGCAGGGGTTCTGGAACCGCGACTACGACATCTTGGTGTGCACCACCATCGTGGAGACCGGCCTGGACATCTCCAACGCCAACACGCTGATCGTCGAGCGCGCCGACACTTTCGGGCTCGCCCAGCTGCACCAGCTGCGCGGCAGGGTCGGGCGCAGCCGTGAGCGCGGCTACGCCTATTTCCTGTATCCGCAGCACGCCCCGCTGACCGAAACCGCCTACGACCGGCTGGCCACCATCGCGCAGAACAACGAGCTGGGCGCCGGCATGGCGGTCGCGATGAAAGACCTGGAGATCCGCGGCGCCGGCAACGTGCTCGGTGTCGAGCAATCCGGACATGTCGCCGGGGTGGGCTTCGACCTGTACGTCCGATTGGTCGGCGAGGCCGTCGAGGCGTATCGGGCGGCCGCCGACGGCGAAACCGTCACCAGCGCCGAGGAACCCAAGGAGGTTCGAATCGATCTGCCGGTCGATGCCCACCTGCCGCCCGACTACATTCCCAGCGACCGGCTGCGGCTGGAAGGTTACCGACGGCTGGCCGCAGCCACCGACGACGCCGCGATCGATGCCGTCGTCGAAGAACTGACCGACCGCTACGGCGCGCTGCCCGAACCCGCGCAGCGGTTGGTGGCGGTGGCGCGATTGCGGCTGCTGTGCCGAGCGGCCGGGATCACCGAGGTGAGCGCTGCGTCAGCGGCGACGGTGCGGCTGTCGCCGCTGACGCTGCCGGACTCCGCCCAGGTCCGACTCAAGCGGCTCTACCCGGGCGCGCATTACCGCGCCACGACGGCGACCGTCCAGGTGCCGATTCCCCGCGCGGGCGGGGTCGGCGCACCGCGGATCCGCGACCTCGAACTGGTCGCCATGGTGGCGGATTTGGTCACGGCGCTCGACGGGAAACCGCAGGCAGGGCTTGGTATAGCCGAATCCGTGACCGCAGCCGGACAGGGACGATCAGCGCGATGACAGTCGTTTTGGTCGACCCCCGCCGCCCGTCGTTGATTCCGGTGGAAGCGATCGAGTTGCTCACCGGTGAGGTGGCCTACACCGAGGAGATACCCGTCGCGGTGCCCTGGACGCTGCCGGCCGCGCGTCCGGTGCATGTCGGCGACGACGCCCCGGTGCTGTTGTCGTCCGACCCCGAGCATCCGGCTGTCGTCGAGCGATTAGCCGCCGGCGACCGGCTGATCTCGGCGCCGGACTCCCCGCGCGGCGAACGGCTGATCGACGCGGTGGCGATGATGGACAAGTTGCGCACCGCCGGCCCGTGGGAAAGCGAGCAGACGCACGACTCGCTGCGGCGTTTCCTGCTGGAGGAAACCTACGAGCTTTTCGACGCGGTGCGCAGCGGCAACGCCGACGAGCTACGCGAAGAGCTCGGCGACATACTGCTGCAGGTGCTCTTCCACGCCCGTATCGCCGAGGACGCGCCGGAACACCCGTTCACCATCGACGACGTGGCCGACACGCTGTTGCGAAAGCTGGGTAACCGGGTGCCGGGAGTCCTTGCCGGGGAATCGATTTCGCTCGATGAGCAATTGGCTCAATGGGAGGAGCGCAAGGCCCTGGAGAGGCCACGTAGTTCGGTGATGGACGGAGTTCCGACAGCACAGCCGGCTTTGGCGTTAGCGCAGAAGGCGGTCCAGCGAGCTTGTGCGGCGGGACTGCCCGCCGACCTGATTCCGTCCGAGATCACGTCGATTACGGTGAGTCCGGATGTTGATGCCGAAAATGCCCTGCGCACCGCGGTTTTGGAGTTCATAGATGCTGTGCGCGCCACCGAGCAGGTGATTGCAGCCGAGCGGCGCGGGCCCGATGTCCCCGAGGAGCTGGATGCGACGCCGCTCGGGGCGATCACCGAGGCGGAGTGGCGGGCTTGCTGGCCTTAGGTCACCAGTTCGTACTCGACGTGCAGCCGCTCGTAGGTTCCGACCGCTCGCTGGTCGCGAGTCAATAGCGTTGCTCCGGCAGCTTTCGACGTCAACCCGACCAGCGCGTCGTAGGTTGCGCCACCGGTGATGCCGTTCTCGGCGAGACGGTCGATCAACACACGATAAGAGCGTGCATCCAGCGTCAGGTAGTCACGGGAAGTGACGTCCGCCAAGTAGGCATGAACGGCGACGGGGGCAACACGATGGGGTGGTGGCAGCCGCGTCAGAACGGAGTAGGTTTCCACCGCCGCGTGTGCAATCAGACGGCCGCCACGATCAAGCGCACGCACCGCGGACTCGTGCCCTTCGTGCCATGTCGCGAAACCGGCAACCAGCACACTGGTATCGGGTGCGATCACCGTCGCACGCGATCGAGGGTCTCGCGCACGATCTCGTCGGTCAAAACGGGTAGCGGCCGGTCCGGTCGCGCAACGAGGACTGACCCTTCCCGAGCGAGTTCGACATGGGTCGGTGCCGGTTCAATCTCGATGCGCCCGTCGCGCTCGGTGATCTCCACCTCCTCATTCCCATGCAATCCGAGGCGGTCGCGAATCCGCTTGGGAATCACCAGACGCCCTGCTGAATCGATGGTTGTCCGCATGGTACGGAATTTACCATTAAGCAAGCCTCCGCGGCACTGCTGTGTATAACCACTGCATCGGGCGGAGGGCGGTGGCGGCGATGAGGATGTCCGTTGTCTGAGCAGCATCGATCGACAACAAATGTCGGTGCCCGAATGCCAGAAAGGCGCCGGCGCTGGCCCCCAGACCGACTACCCGACGATGACTGCGCGCCTTGGCGTTGCGCGACCGCTGATTACGTTTATTGCTGCTCTGGCCAGTCATCGAGCCGCCCGGTGAGAATTAAGGTAACGGCGTCGTATGCTTTCTCTCAGCAAACGTTAAGCTACTCCACAACTGACGAGCTGTCAGTATTACCCGTCGATTCGTCGGTCCCGCGAGCAGGCGAAGGGCTGGGACTAGGGGGCTGGCTCGCCGCGCGGGCTGACGAGAAGACCCTCGGGATTTGATCTCTTTCCCGGTCGGACTCCTCGGCGGTCTGGCGGAGTCAACGACAACCGGAACTCAGCGAGCCTGGAGTTCTTCGCTTCTTAGCGGAGGTGTCGGACCGTGCGAACCACAGCGAAACGAGTTCGATCAGATGAATCAGATTTTCCGTGACGTCTACCCGGATGCGCGAGTGCCGAAATCGGTGTAGCAGTGGATCGATTCAGCGCGCGACGGCTGGGCGGCGCGGATGCGGTGCGCGCCCTGTCGAGTTGTTGAACTGCTGATCTGCGGCGCCGCGGCGGCCAGGCGCCTCCTGGTCCTGCACGCCGACGCCGACTACGAACTCGCACAGCGCCACCTTCTCCACGTCATTGCTTGGCGCGTCGTGCGCGCCGAGCAATAGCGCAACACGGAGATTCCATCGGCTACACCGCGACGCGAACGCGGCGACGCAACCTGTCCCGTGGGACCATGGTCGAGGGAAATCTGGTTCCGGGGAGCAGCAGGGGAGTTTCGTGTCGCCGGTGCGTTGGCTGCGCGCGTTCGCTGTCGTGGGGGCGACGGCGCTGCTGTTGGCATCGAGTTGTACCTGGCAGCTGGGCACACCCATCCCCAAGGGCGTGCCGCCGCCCCCGGGCGACCCCGTACCGCCAGTCGACACTCACGCCAAGGGCCGGCCCGCCGACCAGCTCCATGAGTGGGCGGCCGCCCGCGCGCCGAAGCTGAAAATTCCGGTCATCGCGCTCGAGGCGTACGCCTATGCCGCGCGGGTGGCTGAAGTCGAGAACCCCAACTGCCATATCGCGTGGACGACGCTGGCCGGCATCGGCGCAATCGAGAGTCATCACGGCACCTACCATCGCGCCACCGTGGCGCCCAACGGCGACGTACGTCCGCCCATTCGGGGGGTGCGCCTCGACGGCAGCGGCGGGACCATGCACATCGTCGACAGTGAAGCGGGCGACCTCGCCGACGACGACGGCACGGTGCGGGCAATGGGCCCGATGCAGTTCATTCCGGAGACTTGGCGGCTGTACGGGGTGGACGCCAACAACGACGGAATTGTCAGCGTCGACAACATCGACGATGCCGCGCTGTCAGCTGCCGGTTACTTGTGTTGGCGCGGAAAGGATCTCAGCACACCGAGAGGGTGGATCACCGCGCTGCGGGCCTATAACGACTCGGATCCCTATGCGCGCTCGGTGCGGGATTGGGCCACCGCCTATGCGGCCGGTCACCCGTTGTGATGCAGGCTCTAGGCTACTGAGGGCAGGCAACGAGGCAAGGAGATCCCAGTGCCCATAATCGAGCAGGTCGGGGCCCGCGAGATCCTGGATTCCCGCGGCAACCCGACTGTCGAGGTCGAGGTCGCGCTCATCGACGGGACGTTCGCGCGGGCAGCGGTGCCCTCCGGTGCGTCGACTGGCGAGCACGAGGCTGTCGAACTGCGTGACGGCGGCGACCGTTACGGCGGCAAGGGCGTGAAAAAGGCAGTCCAGGCCGTTCTCGACGAGATCGCGCCGGCCGTCATCGGACTCAACGCCGACGATCAGCGCCTGGTCGACCAGGCGCTGGTGGACCTCGACGGCACCCCGGACAAATCCCGCTTGGGCGCTAACGCGATTCTGGGCGTGTCGTTGGCAGTCGCCAAAGCCGCTGCCGACTCCGCCGAATTACCGCTGTTCCGCTACATCGGTGGGCCCAATGCGCACATCCTTCCGGTGCCGATGATGAATATTCTCAACGGTGGGGCGCACGCCGACACAGGCGTGGACATCCAGGAGTTCATGGTGGCTCCGATCGGCGCGCCGAGCTTCTCCGAGGCGTTGCGTTGGGGCGCTGAGGTTTACCACGCCCTCAAGGCACAGCTGAAGAAGCAGGGCCTGAGCACCGGGTTGGGCGATGAAGGGGGTTTTGCGCCTGACGTGCCCGGCACCAAGGCCGCGCTGGACGTCATCGGTTTGGCCATCGAATCGGCGGGTTTCAAACTCGGCGCCGACGTCGCGTTGGCGCTGGACGCGGCCGCCACCGAGTTCTACACCGACGGCACCGGTTACGCCTTCGAGAGTGACACCCGCAGCGCCGATGACATGACTAGGTTTTACGGCGAGCTGCTCGACTCCTATCCGCTTGTCTCCATTGAAGATCCGCTGTCCGAGGACGACTGGGACGGCTGGGTGGCGCTGACGGCCGCGATCGGAGACCGCGTGCAAATCGTCGGCGACGACCTTTTCGTCACCAATCCCGAACGGCTGGAGGAAGGTATCGACAAGGGTGCGGCAAATGCGTTGCTGGTCAAGGTGAATCAAATCGGAACCCTGACCGAGACGCTCGACGCCGTGGTATTGGCGCACCACAGCGGGTATCGCACCATGATGAGCCACCGCAGCGGTGAAACCGAGGACACCACGATCGCCGATCTGGCCGTCGCCGCCGGATGTGGGCAGATCAAGACCGGGGCCCCGGCGCGCAGCGAACGCGTGGCCAAATACAACCAATTGCTGCGAATCGAGGAGGCGTTGGGCGACGCCGCGCGATACGCCGGTGATCTCGCGTTCCCCAGATTTGGACTGGAAGCCAAGTAGCAAGGTCCATGCCCGAAGCGAAACGGCCCGATCCCAAGCGGCGCTCGCCGGCGCCCAGCCGGGGGAAGCCGGGTAGGGCCGGGCCGCGCAAGTCAACAGCACAAGCACGGGCACGTGCGGTGCCCGAGGTCATCGAGCCCATCAAACGCGCGATTGTCGAGTCGGCCGAACAACGCTCCGAGCAGCGCTTGGGCCTGACCGCGCGACGCGCGGCGATACTTGCCGCCGTTGTCTGCGTACTGACGCTGACCATCGCCGGGCCGGTCCGCACGTATTTCGCGCAGCGCACCGAGATGAAGCAGTTGGCCGCCTCTGAAGCCGCGTTGCGCCGCCAAATCGCCGAGCTCGAACAACAGAAAGTCAAGCTCGGTGATCCGGCTTACATCGCGGCGCAGGCGCGCGAGCGGCTCGGCTTTGTGATGCCCGGTGAGGTCCCCTATCAGGTGCAGCTTCCGCCATCGGCGGCCGTTCCCGGGGAGGAGCACGAGGGCGGGCCCACGGCGGCGAACACCGGTCCCTGGTACACCTCGCTGTGGCACACCATCGCCGACACCCCGCACGGACCGCCACCGCCCGCGCCGCCGCCAGAGCCCGCGGCCCCCAATCCTGCGCCGCCCGGTGGTTGATCCCGCCGATCTCGACGCGGTTGCCCGCCAGCTCGGGCGCGAACCGCGTGGGGTGCTCGAAATTGCCTATCGCTGTCCCAACGGTGAACCTGGTGTGGTGAAGACCGCGCCGAGATTACCTGACGGAACACCGTTTCCGACGTTGTACTACCTGACTCATCCGGTGCTCACCGCGGCGGCGGGTCGCTTGGAGTCGTCGGGGATGATGCGGGAGATGACCGAGCGACTACGCCGCGACCCCGATCTGGCCGCCGCATACCGGCGGGCCCATGAGTCGTATCTCGCCGAGCGTGACGCGATCGAGCCGTTGGGTACCACGACGTCCGCCGGCGGTATGCCGGACCGGGTCAAGTGCCTGCATGTGCTGATCGCGCACTCACTGGCCAAAGGACCCGGGGTGAATCCGCTGGGCGACGAAGCGCTGGCGGTGTTGGCCGGCCAGCCGTCCATGGCGGGGATTTTGGTGCCGGGGGAGTGGACGTGACGCGCGCCGGCGACGATGCAGAGCGCAGCGATGAGGAGGAGCGGCGCGAATGAGCCGAGTCGCCGCAATTGACTGTGGTACCAACTCGATTCGGCTCTTGATCGCCGACTCGGTCGACGGGCAGCTGCGCGACGTGCACCGCGAGATGCGCATCGTACGGCTAGGGCAAGGCGTGGACGCAACGGGTAAGTTCGCGGCCGACGCGCTGGACCGGACCCGCGCGGCGCTCGTCGACTACGCCGCGCTGTGCACCGCGCATGGCGTGGACCGGGTGCGGATGGTGGCGACGTCGGCTGCCCGCGACGCGAGCAATCGCGATGTTTTCTTCGCCATGACGGCCGACGTGCTGGGGATAACCGCCGACATGATCAGCGGCACCGAGGAGGCCCAGCTTTCGTTTCGCGGTGCGGTAAATGAATTAGACTCGGCCCAAGCACCTTTCGTAGTGGTTGATCTGGGCGGCGGGTCGACAGAGATCGTGCTCGGCGATTCGGATGTCATTGCGAGCTTTTCCGCCGATGTCGGCTGCGTGCGGGTCACGGAACGCTGTCTGCACACCGATCCACCGACACCGCGGGAGATGGCCGCGGCCCGCGAGATGATCCGCGAGCGCCTCGATGAGGCGCTGCGGGTCGTACCGGTACAGCGCGCCCGCACTTGGGTCGGCGTCGCCGGGACCATGACCACACTTGCGGCGCTCGCTGCGGGCCTGACGGTGTATGACTCTGCGGCCATTCACCTTTCCCGGGTGGGCATCGAGCGACTACTGCAGGTGTGCGATGAGTTGATCGGCATGACACGGGCGCAACGCGCCGGGCTCGGACCGATGCACGAGGGCCGTGCCGACGTGATCGGCGCGGGCGCAATCGTGGTGGAGGAGCTGGCTTTTGCTTTGGCCGAGCGGGCCGGCATCGAAGAGTTGATCGTCAGTGAGCACGACATCCTCGACGGTATCGCGCTGTCGATCGTCTGAGTCTGTCACGTCTCGAAGCGATACCCCATACCCGCCTCGGTCAACAGATGCCGGGGGTGTGACGGGTCATTCTCGAGTTTCCGGCGCAGCTGCGCCAGATAGACACGGAGGTAATGTGTTTCTTTGGCGTAAGCCGGCCCCCAGACCTCTTTGAGGAGTTCTTCGCGGCCCACCAGCTTCCCGCGGTTGCGGGCGAGGACCTCGAGCATGCCCCATTCGGTCGGCGTCAAGTGGACCTCGGTACCATTCTTCGTCACCTTTTTCGCAGCCAAATCCACGGTGAACGAGGCGGTTTCGATGACAGGTTGGTCGGTCTCCGCTGCGGTGTTGCGCCGTACCGCGGCGCGCAGCCGGGCCAGGAACTCGTCCATGCCGAATGGCTTCGTCACGTAGTCGTCGGCGCCGGCATCCAGCGCTTCGACCTTGTCAATCGAATCGGTGCGCGCCGAGAGCACGATCACCGGTGCGCTCAACCAGCCGCGCAGCCCAGCCAGCACGTCGATACCAGAGATGTCCGGCAACCCCAGGTCGAGGATCACCACGTCAGGTGGGTGTTCGGCGGCAGCCCGCAATGCCCCGGTGCCCGTTGAGGCCGTTATGACCTCGTAGCCACGCACGGTCAGGTTGATCCGCAGTGCGCGCAGGATATGCGGCTCGTCGTCGATCACCAGGACACGAGTCATCTGTGCTGGTCCTCCGCCGCAGCAAGATCGACAACGATGGTGAGTCCGCCGCCGGGGGTATCGGTGGCTTGGATCGTGCCGCCCATCGCCTCGACGAAACCTTGCGCCACCGACAGTCCCAGACCCACGCCGGTGGTGTTGTCGTGGTCGCCCATCCGCTGGAATGCCCCGAAAAGATGATTCTCGCTGCCGTGCGGCAGCCCGGGCCCTTCGTCGATCACGTTGATCAGGACCCGGTCGCCCACCTGTCCAGAGTTCACGCGGACCACGCAGTTGGGGGCATAGCGCAACGCGTTGTCGATCAGGTTGGCCAGCACCCGTTCGAGCAGGCCGGCGTCGGCCAGTACCACCGTGGCGCCGACGTCGACCTTGACCCGGTCGATCCCGGAACGGAAGAACCCGGTGGCGCCCTGGCCGATACTCACCAGCGCGCGCTGGACCGTTTCCTCCAAATACACCCGTCGCAGCTCGGGCCGGATGACGCCGGCGGCCAACCGCGACGAATCCAGCAGATTGCCGACCAGTGCCGTCAGTTGATCGATGGACTCCTCGATGGTGGTCAGCAGCTCAGCGGTGTCGTCGGGCGAAAAGTCGATGTCCTCGGCCCGCAGGCTTGACACCGCGACCTTGGCCGCGGCCAGCGGAGTGCGCAGGTCGTGGCTGACCGCCGACAACAACGACCGCCGCAGTTGGTCAGCCTGGCTGATCGCCTCCGCCCGGCTGGCCTCTGCGGCCAGTTCGCGTTGCCTGATCAGACCCGCGGCCTGCTTGGCTACCGCGGAAAGCACCCTGCGGTCGCGCGCGGCGAGATTTTTGCCGGCCAACAGCATCCAAAACTCGTCGTCGCCGACCTCGATTGCGGTGTCAGCGGAATCGATTGTGGCGCAGGGGTCACTGCCCACCGAGGCGACGACCTGGCCGACGTCGTCGGTTGCCCGCAACATACTGACCGCCCGCTGCGAATAGGTCTCGCGCACCCTTTCGAGCAGCGTCTCGAGATCGGCGCCGCCCAGCACCGATCCCGCGAACAGGGTCAACAACTCCGCTTCCCTTGATGCCCGGCCGGCTTCCCGGGCCCGTTTAGCCGCGCCGTCGACCAGAACCGCGCTCGCTACGGCTACGACCAGCAGCACCAGCTCGGTGATGGCCGCGTCGAGATGGGCGATGGTGAAGCTGTGCCGCGGAGTAGTCAGGTAGTAGTTCAACAGCAGACTGGACACCACTGCCGAAAGCACTGCCGGGCCTACACCTCCCAGCAATGCCACGGCCAGCACACCGACGAAGAAGATGGCGCTTTGTCCGCTGGTTCGCAGATGTGGATCAAGCCAGTTGACTGCGATTGCACAGATCACCGATGGGACAACGACCGCGGCCAGCCATGCAGCGGCGCGACGGTTGCGGCGCGAGACCGCCGCTGCGCGAAAGCCGCGTGGGGATTCGCCGTGGTTGACGATGTGCACGTCGATCTTGCCGGACTGTTGCACAATTCGCGCGCCAATGCCTTCGTCCAGGATGCGGGCCCACCGTGAGCGTCGCGAGGTCCCGATCACCAGCTGAGTGGCGTTGATTTCGCGGGCGAAATCGAGTAGCGCCGCCGCCACGTCGTTGCCGGCCACGATGTGCATGGAAGCGTCAAGGCTGGTCGCCAGCTCACGGATCGCGCTGATTCGCGTCTCCGACATGTCGGCCAGCCCGTCGCCACGCAGCACATGCACCACGACCAGCTCAGCGCTTGACTTGGTAGCGATCCGGGACGCCCGCCGGACCAAGGTCTCCGATTCCGGCCCCCCGGTCACGGCCACCGCGACGCGTTCACGCGCTTCCCAGGTATCGGTGATGTTCTTGTCAGCCCGGTATTTCGACAGGGCAGCGTCGACCTGGTCGGCCAGCCACAGCAGCGCGAGTTCCCGCAACGCAGTGAGGTTTCCGCTGCGAAAGTAGTTGGACAGCGCCGCGTCGACTCTGTCCGGTGCGTAGACGTTTCCATGGGACAGCCTGCGCCGCAGCGCTTCCGGCGTGATATCGATGAGTTCGATCTGCTCGGCCTGTCGCACGATCGAGTCCGGCACCGTTTCCTGCTGGACGATGCCGGTGATCTGGGCCACGACGTCGTTGAGACTCTCCAGATGTGCGATGTTGACCGTGGAGATCACCGTCATGCCCGCATCGAGCAGCTCCTCGACGTCCTGCCAGCGCTTGCGGTTCTTGCTTCCCGGAGCGTTGGTATGGGCCAGGTCATCGACCAGCACCACTTGCGGGTTGCGTGCCAGAACTGCCGGAACGTCGAGCTCGGTGAAATGGCTGCCGCGATACTCGATATCCCGGAGCGGGACAACCTCGATTCCGTCAAACAGCTCCGCGACTTTGCGCCGCCCATGGGTTTCGACCGCTGCTGCCACCACGTCGGTGCCGCGTTCGGCTCGCCGGTGCGCCTCGGATAGCATCGCGTACGTCTTTCCGACACCGGGCGCCGCACCCAGGTAGATGCGCAGCTCCCCGCGCTTGCGTTGGGGCTCGACGACACTCACACCAACATCATCCACCTGCGGCGGCGCAATGCCGGGTCTGCCCGTTAGTCCTGGTCCAGCTCGCCAAGCTGTATCGTCTCCGCATGCGCGCCGCCGAAATCGCTGAGGACTTCCCGGTCCTGACCACGGACTCCGCCGCAGTCGAGGCTGTCCGCATGCTCGCCCGGCAACGCCTGCCCGGGATCCTCGTCGTCGACGCGTCGGGCAGTCCCTACGCGGTGCTGCCCGCCTCGCAGGTGGTCCGTTTCATCGTGCCGCAGTATGTGCTGGACGACCCGTCGCTGGCAGGTGTGCTCTCCGAATCGATGGCCGACCACGTGGCGGAGAGCCTGGACGGGAAGACTGTCGGCGACATGTTGCCCGAGCATCTGACCAACGTGCCGCCGGCCCAGTTCGATGACACGATCATCGAGGTGGCCGCGGTGATGGCAAGGCTGCGAAGCCCGCTGATCCCAGTGGTCAAGGACGGCAGGCTGCAGGGCGTCATCACGGCATCACGGCTGTTGGCTGCGGTGCTCAAATCTTGAATCTCTACGCGATTCTCGCGACCGCGATCTTCGTCGTCGCTTACGCCCTGATCGCCAGCGAGCGTGTCAACAAGACCCTGGTGGCCCTGGGCGGCGCCGTATGCATGGTCATTCTGCCGGTGGTCAATTCCCACGAGGTTTTCTTCTCTCGTGAGACCGGGATCGACTGGGAAGTCATCTTTTTGCTTCTGGGCATGATGATCATCGTCAGCGTGCTACGCCAGACCGGCGTATTCGAATACGTGGCGATCTGGGCTGCCAAGCGCGCCAGAGGCTCGCCGGTGCGGATCATGATCCTGCTGATGCTCGTCACCGCCATTGCATCGGCGTTGCTGGACAACGTCACGACGGTCCTGCTGATCGCACCGGTTACCTTGCTCGTTTGCGACCGGCTGCAAATCAGCCCGGTGCCGTTTCTGATGGCCGAAGCGTTCGCCTCCAACATCGGTGGTACTGCCACATTGGTCGGCGACCCACCCAACATCGTCATCGCTGACCGAGCTGGCTTGAGCTTCAACGCATTTCTGGCTCACCTGACACCGATCGTACTCATTCTCCTCGTCGTCCTGGCGGTGCTGCTGCCGCGTCTGTTTCCCGGCGCTTTCACGGTTGATGCCGAACGGGTCGACGATGTCATGTCGTTGAATGAACGAGAAGCGATCAGAGACCACCAGTTGCTGATCAAGTGCGGGGTGGTTCTGGCGGCGGTGTTCGCCGGCTTCGTCGCGCATAATCCGATTCACACCGATCCCTCGCTGGTGGCGATGGTCGGCGCCGGCGTGCTGATCGTGGTTTCCGGGCTGACGCGAGAGTTCTATCTGGAAAGCGTCGAGTGGGAGACGCTGCTGTTCTTCGCGGGGCTTTTCATCATGGTCGGCGCTTTGGTGAAAACCGGCGTGATCGGCCAATTAGCCAACCTGGCCACCCACGCCACTGGTGGCGATGCACTGGTGACGACAATGCTGATCCTCGTCGTGTCCTTCATCGCCAGTGGTGTGATCAACAATGTGCCGTACGCGGCCGCGATGACACCGGTTGTCGCAGAGCTGGTCTCCTCGATCCAGCCTCATTTGAACTCCGCGGTGCTGTGGTGGGCCTTGGCCTTGGGCACCGATCTGGGCGGCAACCTCACCGCGGTCGGGGCGAGCGCCAACGTCATCGTGATCGGAATCGCCCAGCGCGCAGGCCATCCGATCTCGTTTTGGGAGTTTACCCGCAAGGGGGCGGTGGTCACTGGGATGTCACTGGTGGTCAGCGCGGGCTACCTGTGGCTGCGGTACCTCATGGTCTAGGCTCGACCGCTTGGTTCGCACGGCTGATCATCGGCAATCGAACCCGAAACACGGTGTGGCCGTTGCCGGATTCGGCGGTGACTGAGCCGTTGTGGGCCTTGACGATAGAGGCGACGATGGGCAGTCCTAAGCCGTTGCCTGACCCATTCGACCGGGAGACGTTGCCGCGCACGAATCGGTCAAACAAGTGTGGTAGCAGCTCGGGTTCGATCTCGGGCCCGTCGTCGGATACAGTCAATTCGGCGTAAGCCCCGTCGTCACCGGACACGTGACGGGTAATGGCGGTCGTCACCGTGACTCCCGGCGGGGTGTGCACGTGGGCGTTGGTCAGCAGATTGCTGACGAGTTGGTGCAGCCGGTCGCGATCTCCCCGCACCCAGACCGGCTCCTCAGGCAAGTCGTTGACCCAGTGATGCGTCGGCGCCGCAACCGCCGCGTCGTTGGCCGCAGTGCTGACAACGTCGGCAAGATCGACGTCCTCAGTGTCCAGATCCTGACCCTCGCCCAGCCGAGACAGCAGCAGCAATTCGTCGACGAGCGATGTCATCCGCATTGCCTCAGACTCGATACGGGCGAGCGCGTACTCGGTTGTCGGTGGCAGTGTCGAGCTGTCCTGGCGGGTGAGTTCGGCGTAGCCCTGAATCGCTGCCAGCGGAGTGCGCAATTCGTGGCTGGCGTCGGTGATGAACTGGCGCATGCGGCGGTCGGACTCAGCGCGATGTGCCAGGGCGCTATCGACGTTGTCCAGTAAGCGATTCAAGGTGTGCCCGACGATGCCGACTTCGTTGTCCGGGTCGGTATCATCTGGTTGCACGCGGGTGGTGATTCGGTTTTCGTCACCGATGAGCGGCATCCCGGCGACTTCGGCTGCGGTGGCCGCGACGCGCCGCAGTGGCCGCAGCGCGTAGCCGACGGCCATGATGGTGAGACCGGCGGTGACCACCAATGCGCCCACGAAAAGTGCTGCAGTAGTGGCGATCCGGTGCGAAACAGCTCGATTGGCAAGGTCCATCGAAACCCCGACCACAAGACGATCATCGCCGTCAGCCCTGCTGTTGACCCGATGAGGTCCCAAGCTACCCAGATCTTCGGTGCGCGCCGGGCCGTCTGACCAAGACTGGGCCTCGATCGCTTTCACAACGTCGGCAGGCGCCGCTCGCGGCTCGTCTTCGGAGAACACGGCCGAGCCGATCACGGTACCGTCGCGGACCACCGCGATGAGATTGCCCGGTGTTTGGCCGGTGAATTTCACCATCTCCTGCGCTATCGGTGCTTCAGGACCAACGGCGTTGCGATACCGGGCCAACGAATGACTCAGTGCGTCCAGCGATTCGGAAACCTCCGCGTCGACCATCGCTGTGACGTATTCGCGCATGCTCACCACCGAGGCGACGCCGATTACGGCCAGCACCACACAAACGATCGCCGATACGCCCAGCACCAGCTGCCGCCGTAGCGAACGGGGCCGCCACCATGGTGCGAGTCGGCGTCGCATTAGTCCGGTGGTCGCAGCATGTACCCGATACCTCGCACGGTATGAATCATGGGTTTGCGGCCGGCGTCAATTTTCTTCCGCAGATAGGAGATGTACAGATCGACAATGCTGGTGCGGCCGGCGAAGTCGTAATTCCATACCCGATCCAGAATTTCGGTGCGGGTCAACGCCCGGCGGGGGTTACGCATCAAAAAGCGGAGCAGCTCGAACTCGGTCGACGTGAGCGGTATCGGCGTCCCGTCGCGGGTCACCTCGCGGCTGGCTCCGTCCAGGATTAGTCCGCCGACCGTGAGAACCTCCTCGGCCGGAGGTGCCAGCTGATTGGAGCGGCGCAGCAGCCCACGTAGCCTGGCCACCAGCTCTTCGAGGCTGAACGGCTTGGTCATGTAGTCGTCGGCGCCGGCGGTCAAACCGGTGACGCGGTCCATCACCGAATCGCGGGCGGTGAGGAACAGCGTGGGGGTGTAGGCCTCGGATTCGCGCACGCGTTGCAGAATCTGCAGCCCGTCCATATCGGGAAGCATGATGTCGAGGACGAGCACGTCGGGTCCCACTTTGTCGAACTTCGTGACGGCCTCTCGGCCGTTGTGCGCGACGTCGACGACCCAGCCTTCATAGTGCAGCGCCATCTTGACCAGGTTGGTCAATGCCGGCTCGTCGTCGACCAGCAGGACCCGGATCGGTGATCCGTCGGCTCGGGTGATCCGTGGCAGCTGGCCCAAGATGGCCTGGCGCGGCCGCTGTTCACGCGTGTAACTCGACATGGCGGTCATGGTTCCCGATTTTCCCTGGCACAAATCGCTCAGTCACACACTTCATAGCGTTCTCAAATTTTGTAGATGGTCGAAGAGACCGCCATGGACCGGGCAAGATATGCGTTTCCCTGTATCGCATAAGTTTACTCGGTGTGTGGCATTTCCCGAAAAATATTGGAATACATGACCATTGAAGGAGACGACCCGGCTACTCGGCCGAGGTGCCTCTGGACAGGCGAGCCCCCGCGGGGTGCCCTGCCGGCGATGGGATTCCTACCGGGACTAGGCCCAGCTGGAGCCGACGGCGGAGTCGGTGCTGGCCATGTTGTTGCCGGCGGCCTGTATCTTTTGGCCGTGGGCGTTGGCCTGCTCGTAGATCACCTGGAAGTTGCGACCCAACGCGGTGATGAACTCCTGGCAGGCCACCGAACCGGCACCACCCCAGAAGTCACCGGCGGCCAGCACATCACGAATGATGGCGGTGTGCTCCGCTTCTAAGGTGGCGGCCTGGGCGCGGATCAGCGCACCGTGAGCGTCGACATCGCCGAACTGGTAATTGATCGTCATCTTTGTTCTCCCAATGTCTTTCAGCTGCCCAGGATCTGCTGGCTGGCCTGCTCTTGCTGTTCGTAGTTGTTGGCGTCGCGGATCAGCCCGTCGCGCACCCCGTGCAGCATGTTGACGATGTTGCGAAACGCGGTGTTCATCTGGGCCATGGTGTCGTGCGAGGTCATCTGGGCTGTGCCGCTCCAGCCGGCACCGGCGATGTTCATCGAGGATGCCCACATCTTGCGGGCCTCGTCCTCGACGGTCTGAGCGTGCACGTCAAAACGGCCCGCCATGTCCCGCATCGCGTGCGGGTCGGTCATAAAACGGGTGGTCATCGAGGTAGCTCCTTGTCTGTCAGGGTCCCTCAGGGTCTGTCAGGCTGTTGCGCACAGGCTAGGACCGGGCGATTAACAGCTCGCTTCTAACACATGACATGTCGTTACTTTTGTTTCGTTAAACCACCACCGATTTAGGCATCACGGTGGGCTTGAATCCGTAGCGCGGCGCACCGAAGCCGACACCCAAGCCCCGGCCGGCGCCCAGCGGCATCCCGGCCGGAACGGTGGCCATCGCGGTGCTTTCCTCTGCGGCGGCTGTCCAGCCGCTGCCCGCCAACGCCGCGCCAGCAGTGCTCGTCGGGGTGGCTGCCGACCAACCGGCCGGCACCGACAGACCACCGACCGAGGAGGCCTGGCCCATACCGGCGGCCACCACCGGTGCCGCGCCAATGTTGCTGGCGCCCACCGCGGCTGCGGGTGCAGCCTGCGCAACTGAGACCGGCAATTCCGCCTCAGCCATTGCATCGGCGGCCATTTCCGCACTGTGGGCGTGGGCAAGACCCACCCCGCTCGAGATTCCGGCGAACATGTTCCAAGCCCCGATGTTTCCGGCCTGGGCGATCACGCTTTGGAGCGCCCCTGCCGCATCACCCGCCGCCAACGGGGACGCCAGCCCCTGCACCGCGCCCGGCAGGCTGGACACCAATTGGGAAAGTCCCGACTGGGTGCCGGCGGTCGAGACCGCGGCGGCCTGGCCGGCCGCAGCCGCCGGATTGGTGATTTGTGCCGGGGCGTTGAGGGGCTGCAGCACGCCGGCGGTCGCCGACGCACCGGCGTAGCCGTACATCGCGGCCGCATCCTGTGCCCACATCTCGGCGTAGAGGGCCTCGTTCGCCGCGATCGCGGGCGTGTTCTGGCCGAGAAAATTGGTCGCGACCAGCATCGCCAATTGCGCGCGGTTGGCGGCAATCACCGGCGGGGGCACCGTCATAGCGAAGGCAGCCTGATAGGCCGCCGCCGAGGCCATGGCCTGGGCGGCGGCCTGCTCAGCGGCCGCGGCGGTGGCGTTCATCCATGCCACGTAGGGCGCGGCGGCGGCCGCCATGGCCGCTGAGGCCGGACCCAGCCACTGCTCGCCGGTGAGCGCTGCGATCACCGACTGGTACGAGGCCGCGGCCGTCGCCAATTCGGCGCCCACGTTGTTCCAGGCCGCCGCGGCGGCCATCATCGGTCCCGCTCCCGGACCGGCATACATGCGTGCGGAGTTGATTTCCGGGGGTAATGCTCCGAAGTCCATCTTTTCAATCCCGTTCTCTGGTAACCGATTCGGTTGAGCGTTTTTAGACGACTGCGGATTTGGGCATGACGGTGGGCTTGACGCCGTAGCGCGGTACGCCGAAGCCAAATCCGCTGCGCCCGCCCGAGGCCGCGGCCGGCATCCCGGCCGGCATCGCTGCGACCGACGTGCTCTGCGGGGCGGTAGTCCAGCCCGCGCCCGTCAAGGTCGGGGGACCTGAGCTGACAACCGGGCCGCCTTCGGCGACCCAACTGGGCGGCACCGACAGGCGGCCCACCGAAGACGCCCGGCCCACGCCGGCCAACACCGGTGCGCCCGTGGTGGCGGCAGGAGTCGCCGGCCCGACGGAGCTCACCGCGCCGGCTTGGCTTAAACCAGCCGCCATGGGCCCGAGGCCGGGCACTTGGCCGTTGGCCAGTGCACCCGGAGCAAGGAAACCGGAGCTTCCCAGCTGCAGCAGGTCAGAGGCTGCGGAGCCGAAATTCCCGATCTGAGTGGTAAGGCCGTTGAGGACCGGCGCATCCGATGCGGCCGCCGCAGCCACCGAGTTGGCCGCTTCGGTGTCGCCGTACAAGCCGGCGCTGCGACCCAAGGTGTGGACGAACATCTCATGGATCGCCGTGGCTTGGGCGCTGATCTGCTGATAGAGGTTGCCGTACGCCGCGAACTGGGTCGCCTGCAGCGCTGAAACCTCGTCGGCGGCTGCGGGAATGACACCTGTGGTCGGCGCTGCGGCGGCCGCATTCTGGGCCGCTACCGCAGAGCCGACGGCCTGCAGGTTGGCGGCAGCCGCCGTCAACGCCTCAGGATGCGTGGTCACGAAAGACATAGCTTCTCCTCACTCGAACGGGCCGGCAGCCAGCCAGGCTGTCGGGCGGCACCGGCTAAGGTTCGCGCACAAAATGGCTGCTGTGAGGATTCGCTAACGGTTTCTTAACGGTGTGGCACAGCCTTTTAACGCTGTGTTACGGGTTTCGTGACATCACCATGCATAAAAGTGGCCCGCACACCCTGGGTGCGCGGGCCACGTGGTGGTTGGGGCTTATCCCGCTACCACCGGCCGGCCCATCACCGTGGGCTTGAAGCCGTAGCGCGGCGCACCCATGCCGAACCCGCCGCGGCTGCCCATCGCTCCGGCGGGCATCGCACCGGGCATGGCCGCCACCGTGTTGCTTTCCGGGGCGGCGGCCCAGCCGGCGGGCTGCAAGGCCCCCGCCGCGGAGCCGGCCGGTGTGGTTGCGGCCCAGCTCGGCGGCACTGACAAGGAGCCGACCAGCGACGCCTGGCCCACGCCGCCGGTGACAGCCGATGCGGCCGATGCCGCCCCGGCGGCGCCGCCACCGGCGCTTCCCAGACCACCGCCGAGCGCGCCGAGGTTGCCCAGCGGCCCACCCGGAGCGAGCAACGCGCCCAACCCGCCACCGACGACGCCACCGCCCTCGGCGTTGAAACCGGGGCCGGCGAAGTAACCGATCATGCTGGGGATCAACGTCGACGGGATGTACATCGCGGCCGTGGACGCTCCCGACGAGATGCCGTTCAGGACTACATCCACAGCGTCAGCCGGAAGCACCGGATCAAGGGCGGCAGCAAGGCTCAACCCTGTCGATGCAAGTGGGGACGACATGTTCTGCAGCACGTTAGGCAGACTCGACATCAGTTGTGCCACTTGGGTTTGGCTGCCGGCAGCGCCGCTGGTGGCTTGAGCGACGGCTGCGGCTTGGCCGGCAACGCCGGTGCCGTTGGTGGTTTGGGCGGGCGAGTCGAACGGGGTCAGCTGGGAGGCGACCGCCGAGTTCGCCGCGTACCCGTACATCGCGGCGGCATCCTGGGCCCACATCTCGGCGTACTGGGCCTCGTTGGCGGCGATCGCGGGCGTGTTCTGGCCTAAGACATTGGTGGCGACCAACATTGCCAACTCGGCACGGTTGGCCGCGACCACCGGCGGGGGCACCGTCATCGAAAACGCCGCCTCGTAGGCGGACGCCGCCGCGGCGGCCTGCTCGGCCGCCTTCTGTGCCTCGGCGGCGCTGTTGTTCATCCACGCTAAATAGGGCGCAGCTGCGGCCGCCATCGACGCCGACGCGGGGCCAAGCCACTGCTCACTGATCAGCCCGTTGATCACCGCCTCGTAGGAGGAGGCCGTCGAACTCAGTTCTGCGGCAAGCGCATTCCACGCCGACGCCGCGGCCATCATCGGCCCTGAACCGGCACCGGCATACATGCGTGCGGAGTTGAACTCCGGCGGAAAGGCTCCGTAATCCAGCATGTTCGGCCCCTAACCAGCTGCGATCGCGTTGGCGACCTCGGTGGCCGCATACGAACCAGCACTAATACCAAGGGTTTTCACGAACATTTCGTGAATCGTCTCGGCCTGTGCGCTGACTGCCCGATACAAGGTGGCATGCGCTACGAACTGCGTCGCCGTCAAGGCCGAAACCTCGTCAGCGGCAGCCGGAACCACACCGGTGGTCGGAACCGAAGCCGCGGCGTTCTGCGCCGCCATCGCCGAACCGATCGCCTGCAAGCTGTTGGCCGCAGCCGTCAGCGCCTCAGGCTGCGTGGTCACGAAGGACATACTTCTCCTCACAGAAAACAGGCCGACCCACGTTGCCGGGCCAGCCATTACGGTGCTGTCGAACTACCGATTGCACGCGTCCACAGTTGCCCAAAATCGCGCGGATGTGATAGCTCGTTAACTGCTTCTTAACGGTTGGGCTGGAAGACTTAACACGGTGGCGCCCTCAGACACATCGATGTCACAAGAGACGGCCGCAGCGACCTGCCAGCACCGGTCGTACCCGCTGTGGCGTCGGCACGCTAGATTCGCCGCCGAGGCCCCCATAGCCCAATTGGCAGAGGCAGCGGACTTAAAATCCGCCCAGTGTCGGTTCGAGTCCGACTGGGGGCACCAAGTGCCACCTTGTTACGTCGCCACCACTACGGCCATTCTCGCTTTCGTCCGGGATTCCTGAGCTACCGTGACCGAGGTAGGGAGAGGACCGATCGACTCGCTGGGGGGCGATTCAATGGGGGTTAAAGAACACCTGGTGGGCACCGTGTGGGATGCCAGGCGTGGATACCGCACCGTCGAGATTGTCGCGGAGCTGGCCGCCTCGCCGTTGGGGCGCCGCTTCGCGGTCCGCAATTGGGATACCGGTCGGGTGACCCGCATGAGCCAGGTTGCGCTGGCCCGGAACTTTCGCCAACGCGCCATGACCGACGGTCACGCCGTTGACCTGCAGTTCGACGGCATGGCCGAACACCAGTAACGCCGATTTAACAATGTGCAGGGCGACGCTTAACCGGTGGTAACACACCCGTAATGACCGCTGGGCATGCTCCAGGGTATGAAACGCCTACTCCTGCTGATGAGCATGGCAGCCATGGTCGGCCTGGCGGCGCCCGCGCACGCTGACGGCAACGACGCAGGGTTTCTGGCCGCGCTGGACCAACAGGGCATTTCTCATAGCGCCGGGGCGGGCCAAACCGTCCTCGCCGGCCAAGCGGTGTGTGAATTGATGGACCGCGGCCTCTCGCCGGTGGATACCGTCAACGCGGTGCGCAGCACCAACCCCGCGATGACCGTGGAGCAATCCGCACGGTTCGCGGTGACCGCGGCCTCGGCCTTCTGCCCTCAGCACCTCTGATCCGCATAGTTGAGCATCCGCTACCAAAGCGCCGCGCCGATCGCGGCGCTTTTTGGTGTGTGATTTAGACCGCTTTTCGCACCGGAGGGTTAAGAGACTCTTAACACTGGTCGCGGCGGCTGCGTTGAAATTCGGGAGTTAGCGGCGATCGGGAAACTGCTGGACGAAAATGGTTGTTTGTTCGCTGTCCCGACTTGCGCCGGCACCGTGACTGAACTGTCTTTAAGGGAAGCCTGAGCTGGCGATGTGACCTAACCGACAGCGAGCCGACGGCGCGCCGAAACTCGTGCATTTTGAGCCGAATTACGCCACTAGACTTGATTGAAAGTCACGTCAAAAGGCATCGAAAGACGCCGAAAGACGTCATATCCGCCGACTTCGGAGTTGTGCTTCACGAGTGCACGCGCCGTCGTCAGCGTCCGATGACGATCGGACGACCACCACGCAAAGGCAGGTGCCGCTTTGGGCGCGAAAAACCAAAAAACCGGCCGGGCCGACACCCCGCCGGGTTTCTCGTACGTCGGCGAAGTCGCCGTGCACCAGGGTCCTGTCGGTGACATTGCGGTAAGCGCTGACGGCGGCCGGGTGGTGGTCACCAATTCCGGCAATGACAGCATTTCGTTGATCGATTACCGCGGCCACGAGCCGTTCATCCGCACGCTCACCGGCCTCGACGAACCGTTCGCATTGGCCATCGCCGGCGAGCGCGCCTATGTCAGCACGGTGTGGCCCGCCTACGACGCGATCGCGGTCATCGACATGGGCACCAACTATGTTGTCGACGTCCACCCGGTAGCACACAGCATCGCTGACCTGGCGGTCAGCCCGGACGGCGCGCACCTCTACGTCGCACGGACGGGTTCGGGCGGCGCCGACGTCGCAGTCCTGCACACCGCAACCGGACAGCTGGAAGCGATCGGCGCCGCCGAGACCCCGGGGACCGTCGCCCAGTGTGTGCGCGTCAGCCCGAATGGGCGTCGGATCTATCTCGCGACGAACACCGCATCCGGTGGGAATCTGGCGGTGATCGACGCCGGGCAGTCGCGCGTCATCGACATCGTCGAGATCGGCTCGCCGATCCGGGACGTCGCGATCAGCCCGGACGGCGGCACGGCGTATGTCGCCAGTTGCGGTCCCGACTTCGGCGCGGTTCTCGACGTCATCGACACCGGCAGTAACGCCGTGATCTGCACCCACAAGATCCCCGAGATCAGCGGGTGGCTCACCCAACTGGTGGTGAGCCGCGACGGGGCGCGGGCCTACCTTGTCGCCGACGAGGGCGTCGCGGTCCTGGGCATACCGACTCATGAGGTCATCGGCACCATTGCTGTGGGCCGTGCACCGTCGTGCGTGAGCGAGAGCCCGGACGGAACGCGCCTTTACATCGCCGACTACACCGGCGCCCTGGCGGTAGTGGAGTCGGCGTCGGCGAGTGGCTCGACGATCGGGTCGGCGGACGACGAACCCACCGTCGCGAACGAGTGGTTTTTGCCCGAGCTGCCGCAGCTCGAGTCCGCATGAGCTGACGGGCCGCGGCCCGCGGGCGCGCCCGGAATCATAAGCTGGACGTGATGTACGCCACGATGCAGAACGTCCCGTTGACGATCACCGCAATCTTGCGGCATGCCACGGTTGTGCACGGCGCGCGCAGGGTCACCACCGCGACCGGCAGCGGCTACCGTCAGTGCAGCTACGCGGAGCTGGGCGCACAGGCGGCGCAGCTGGCCAACGCATTGCGAAGGCTCGGCATCATCGGCGACCAGCGGGTCGCCACGTTCATGTGGAACAACGCCGAGCACCTGGCCACCTACCTGGCGGTCCCGTCGATGGGCGCGGTGCTGCACACCCTCAACATCAGGCTGTTTGCCGACCAGATCGTCTTCGTGGCCAATGAGGCCGAAGACCAGGTGGTGCTGGTCGACATGTCGTTGGCCGATCTGTTGGCGCCGGTTTTAGGGCGTCTGGACAGCGTGCACACGGTGATCGCCGTCGGTGACGGCGACTTGGCGCCGTTAAGCGAATCAGGCAAGACGGTGCTGCGCTTCGCCGATGTCGTCGCCGGCGAGCCGCGCGAATTCGACTGGCCGGAGATCGACGAGAACTCTGCGGCCGCGATGTGCTACACCAGCGGCACCACCGGACATCCCAAAGGGGTTGTCTACAGCCACCGTTCCAGCTATCTGCACACGATGGCGACCTGCACCAGCAACGGGATCGGCATCGGTGCCAGCGATTGCGTACTGCCGATTGTGCCGATGTTTCACGCCAACGCGTGGGGCCTGCCGTATGCGGCGTTGATGGCGGGCGCGGATCTGGTGTTGCCCGACCGCCATCTGGACGCCGAGTCGCTGGTCGGCCTGATCGAAACGCAGCGGCCCACCGTGGCCGGCGCAGTGCCGACCATCTGGAACGACATCCTGCACTACCTGGAGCGCGAACCCGACCATGATGTCTCGTCGCTGCGGCTGGTGGCGTCTGGCGGCTCGGCCGTGCCGGAATCGTTGATGCGTACGTTCCAGGAGAAGCACGGCGTGCAGATCCGCCAGTTGTGGGGGATGACCGAGACCTCGCCGCTGGCCACCATGGCGTGGCCGCCGCCCGGAACGCCGGACGATCAGTACTGGGCGCTGCGCGCGACCCAGGGGCGGCCGGTGTGCGGGGTGGAAGCCCGGATAGTCGATGACGATGACAACGTGTTGCCCAATGACGGCGTGGCCGTGGGCGAATTGGAGGTCCGCGGCCCCTGGATCACCGGCTCCTACTATGGTGGCGCCGACGAGTCCAGATTCCAGTCCGGTTGGCTGCGCACCGGGGACGTGGGCCGTATCGACGAACGCGGTTTCATCACGCTGACCGACCGTGCCAAGGACGTCATCAAATCCGGTGGAGAATGGATTTCGTCGGTCGAGCTGGAAAATTGCCTGATCGCGCACCCGGACGTGGTGGAAGCCGCCGTTGTCGGAGTGCCCGACGAGCGCTGGCAGGAAAGGCCGCTGGCGGTGGTCGTCGGCAAGAAAGACGGTTGTGTCGACGCCAGCGAATTGCGAAAGTACCTCTCGGACAAGGTTGCCCGCTGGTGGTTGCCGGAACGCTGGACCTTCGTCGACGAAATCCCGCGTACCAGTGTGGGAAAGTACGACAAGAAGGCCATCCGCTCCCGCTACGCCGAGAACGCCTATCAGGTCACGGAGGTGCGTGACTGACCTTCGGCCGCTGGTCGCTAACGTAAACGTATGAGCGCGAAGCGCGCGCTGGTGCTCGGCGGCGGGGGAATAGCGGGGATCGCGTGGGAAATCGGCATTTTGCGGGGCATCGCCGACGAGTCACCCACCACGGCGCGGGCGCTGCTGGATTTTGACGTGCTGGTGGGCACCTCCGCCGGCTCGGCGGTCGCGGCCCAGCTAAGCAGCGGCTGTGGTCTCGACGAGCTGTTCGCCAAGCAGGTCGCCGAGACCTCCACCGAGATCGATCCCGGCGTCGGTGTCGACGACATCACCGAGCTGTTCCTGGCGGCCATGGCCGAACCGGACATGCAACGCAAGCGGCAACGCATCGGGGCGGTGGCGCTGGCAGCAAGAACCGTGGCCGAGCCGGTGCGCCGCGAGGTGATCGCCCACCGGCTACCGTCGCACGACTGGCCAGAGGTGATCCTGCGGATCACCGCCATCGACACCGCCACCGGCGAACTCGTTGTCCTCGACCGTGACTCGGGTGCCGGACTGGTCGACGCGGTGGCGGCCAGTTGCGCGGTGCCGGGAGCCTGGCCGCCGGTGACGATCGGCGAGCGGCGCTACATGGACGGCGGAATCGGCAGCACGATCAACCTGGAGGTCGCCGGCGACTGCGGCGTGGCCGTGGTGCTGGTGCCAACCGGCGTGTCGGCGCCGTCGTCGTTCGGCGATGGGCCGGCCGCTGAGATCGCGGAGTTCGATGGTGCGGCTCTGGGTGTGTTCGCCGACGGCGACTCGCTGGCGGCATTCGGCTCCAATCCGCTCGACCCGCGCTGCCGCACGGGGTCAGCAGCGGCAGGGCGTGCGCAGGGGCGTCGCGAGGCCGCGCGGATCGGCGCGTTCCTAACCGGCGGCTGACGTGATCAGCGCCTCGAATTCGGTGATGACATCGTCGAGTGGGGTGGTGGATCGCTGCACGCGGCACAGGATGATCGCGCCTTCGATGGCAGCCAACGCCATCGTCGCCAGCCGATCTGCGCGTTGCTCGTTCACCCCGTCCACCACGATCGCCCCGACCAGCGCCTGATGCAGTCGCTGGAACGTCGCGGCGACAGTGGGTTGCAGGTGCTGCTCGTCGGGTGAGGCGCCGACGGCGACGGAGACCACCGGGCAGCCGGCGCTGAAGTCGGAGTCGAGCAGGACCTTGCGCCAGAACTTGCCGATGCGGCGCAGCGCGAAACCCGAACCTCGAGCGGCCGATTGCTCGACGATGTCGGCGATGGTGTCGCCGGCGAGAGTCAGTGCCTCGGAAAGGATCTCGCTGCGGCCACCCGGGAAGTGATGGTAGACCGAGCCCCTCGGTGACTGGCTACGGGAAAGGACCGCCTCAACCGTCACCCCACCGGCACCACGTTCCCGCAGCAGCTCGATCGAGCTGAGCAGCATTCTGCGCTTGGTGTCGGTCCGGACTCCCATTTCACCTCCACTATGCTATGGTGCATAGCATAGCATCTACCGGACGGGACCGGCGCTCATGACAAACGACTGGCAACAGACCGCATGCATCCTGTGTGAATGCAACTGCGGCATCGTCGTGCAACTGGACGGCCGGACACTGGCCAAGATCCGCGGCGACAAAAAACATCCCGCCTCCAAGGGCTACACCTGTAACAAGGCCCTGCGCCTGGATCATTACCAGAACAACCGCAACCGCTTGACCTCGCCGATGCGCCGGCGTCCGGACGGCGGCTACGAGGAGATCGACTGGGACACCGCGATTGCCGAGATCGCGGCCGGGTTTACCCACATCCGCGACACCTACGGCGGCGACAAGATCTTGTACTACGGCGGGGGCGGGCAGGGTAACCATCTCGGCGGCGCCTACAGCGGAGCGTTCCTCAAGGCCATCGGCGCTCGCTACCGCTCAAACGCGCTGGCCCAAGAAAAGACGGGTGAGGCCTGGGTCGATGCTCACTTTTACGGTGGCCACACCCGCGGCGAGTTCGAGCATGCCGAGGTCTCGGTATTCGTCGGCAAGAACCCGTGGATGTCACAAAGCTTCCCGCGTGCACGCACCGTGCTCAACGACATCGCCAAGAATCCACGCCGCTCGATGATCGTCATCGATCCGGTACTCACCGACACCGCCAAGATGGCCGACCTTCATCTACGGGTCCGGCCGGGAACCGACGTGTGGTGTCTGGCGGCGATGGCCGCCGTGTTGGTCCAGGAAGATCTGTGCAACGAAGAGTTTCTGGCGAGCCATGTCAGCGGCGCAGATGTGGTTCGAGAGGTATTGCGCGACATCGATATCGACGACTACGCGCATCGCTGCGGCGTAGATCCGGAATTGATACGCGCCGCGACGCGGCGTATCGCGGGTGCGGACAGCGTCGCGGTTTTCGAAGATCTCGGCATACAGCAGGCGCCCAACAGCACCGTGTGCTCGTATTTGAACAAGTTGCTGTGGATTCTTACCGGCAGCTTCGCCAAACGCGGTGGGCAGCATTTGCATTCGTCGTTCGGTCCGCTCCTGCGGCACAGCACCGACGTCGGTCGAACACCGGTGACCGGCGCGCCCGTGCTCGGTGGATTGGTGCCCAGCAACGTTGTGCCGCAGGAGATTCTGTCGGATCACCCTGACCGGTTCCGTGCTCTGATCGTGGAGAGCAGCAACCCGGCTCACTCGCTGGCCGACTCCGGCGCCTGCCGGGTGGCATTCGAATCGCTGGAACTGATGGTCGTCATCGACGTGGCCATGACCGAGACGGCTCGGTTGGCCCACTACGTGCTGCCGGCGGCCAGCCAGTTCGAAAAACCGGAAGCGACGTTTTTCAATTTCGAGTTTCCGCGCAACACTTTTCACCTTCGTCACCCGCTGCTTGACCCGTTGCCCGGGACACTGTCCGAACCCGAGATCTGGGCGCGCTTGGTGCGCGCACTCGGGGTCGTCGACGATGCCGAGCTACGACCGCTACGGGCCGCGGCCGAAGCAGGTCTCGACGCTTATGCGGTCGCGTTCATGCAAGCGGTCAGCGCAAACCCGATGTTCGGAAAAGTTCTTCCCTACGTGTTGTATGAAACCCTCGGGCCCACCTTGCCCGACGGGTTAGCGGGTGCGGCCGCATTGTGGGGTCTGGCGCAAAACGTTGCGCAGGCGTACCCGGACGCGATTCGCCGCGCCGGGCACCGCGACGGCAACGCGCTGTTCGAAGCGATCCTGACGAACCGCTCCGGGGTGACGTTCACCCTGCATGAATACGCCGACGACTTCGCCCTGATCCGGCACGCGGATCGCAAGATTCACCTCGACACCATGCCGGAGCTGCTGGAGGAGATCCGCAGATTGCCCGACGTTCCTACCCAATACACGACGGCCGAGTTTCCGATCGTGCTCTCGGCGGGCGAGCGTCGGCCGTTCACCGCCAACGACATCCTTCGTGATCCGTCTTGGCGCAAGCGTGATGTCGAGGGAGCGCTGCGCGTCAGCGTCGAAGATGCTCAGGAGCTGGGATTGGTCGACGGCGCTCAGGCCCGGATTACGACTCCGGCCGGCGGTGCCATGGCGACGGTGGAGATCAGTGAAACCATGCTGCCAGGGCACGCGTCGCTGCCCAACGGGTACGGCCTTGACTTCACCGACGAGGCCGGCGCGGTGCGGATTCCCGGGGTGGCCCCCAATTCATTGACGTCGACGCAATGGCGTGACGAGTACGCGGGCACGCCGTGGCACAAGCATGTTCCCGCCCGCATCGAGTCGATCCATTAGCCGCGGGTGACCTTGGCGCGCACAGCGACTCAAAGTTGCAGCGGCGGAAGGTTAGCGCGCGACACAGGGACGAAGAAGAATCCAACTTCCTGAGGCAACAACTGGCCCTCGTCGAATGAGTCGCACAACGTTCGAGCAGGATCTCGGCGAGCCGTTCGGGTTCACTGACCATTGCGTCGTGGCAGGTGTCGATCGAATAAATCCTGTCCACACCGCCGAGCGCGTCGATGCTGGACCGCTGCTTGGCTTCGGAGAACACTCGATCGCGCAATGTCATAACCCATGTCCGGGAGATCCCCTCTGGCATGTCCCGGCGGCTAACCGTTTCCGCGATGATCGCTGTCGACTCCGGATAGAGCCTGGACTTTACGAATTGGCGCTGGGCGCGGGTCATTCCGTTGCAGCACATGAACGTTGCCACCGCAGGCAATTTGAGGGACATGCCGAACCTGGCGCCCATTCGAACGAACTGGGTTATCGGGGGACCCAAGACATGTGCCATATCACTTCCTTGCGGTGGCACGCATGTCGTCACGAAAACAGCCTCAGCGACGCGAGTCGCGCCCAGCTTGCTCACTACCCCCGGCATGATCAGACCTGCCATTGAGTGCCCAGCCACAACCACCCTGCGTAGGCCGGCCCGATCGACATCGCTCACAACCGAATCGACCCAGTCGCGGATGGTTGCTGTGCGCAGGTCACCCGGCTTGGCTCGATGACCGGGCAAATCGACCGCAAGTACCCGCAATCCAGGCGCAGCGCGACTTAACGTTCCAATCACTGGATCCCAGCAATCTGCGGCATGAGAGCCGCCGTGGATGAGAACGAGATCAGGGATTGGCATGGGCACCGATGGTACTACAGGAATTTGGTCGTTAAATGTGTCAACAGCGTTGCGGGGCCTGTGAATTGATCAAAGGCAGGTGCGATCCGGTATCCCTACGGCGCACAACGTATTTCAGCCGGGTGCATCAGGGCGCGGTAGGCGTATGTGTAGGAGGTGAGGGGCCGGCGTCCAGTGTGTCCAGGGCGCGGCTGGTCAGCTCGCGACCGATTTCGATCACCTCGGCGGCGCGGTGGAATTCCAGGCTGCGACAGGCCGAACGGGGCACCTCGATCAGTAGATCGGGGGGATATGCGGCGAGGATGTGGCGGGCCAGTGCGGCCTGGGCGATGTCGATCGTCCGATTCATCACCTCGAAACGGCCGCCGAGTCGGGGGGCTTCGGGCACCTCCTCGGAGTAGTCTTCCGGCTGCGCGACGGCCTCGGCCTCGCTTTCGGTGGTCGATGCGCCGAACCTGTTGAGGACCGCCCGTGCTGCCGGTCGCTCCAGCAGCGCGGAGGTACTGCGCATCATGCGGTTCAGCCACTCGGCGGCCGGGCGGGGTTCTGCTTCGCGCTCGCCCTCGGTTTCGTCGCCGCTCAAGCTGACCGCGATGGTCAGATCGGCATTGGCGGCCGCGATCGGCGCCATCGGCAGCGGATCGAGAATGCCCCCGTCGGCCAGCAGCCGCCTGTCGACGACGTGCGGGGCAATCATTCCGGGGATGGCGATCGATGCCCGGATGGCTTCATGGACGGGGCCGCGCTGCAACCACACCGACTTTCCGGCGATCAGGTCAGTGGTCACCGCGGTATACGGAATGGGCAACTCCTCGATGGCGACCGCGCCGAGGATCTCGCGCACGACGTCCAGGATCTTTTCGGCCCGCAGCACTCCTGCGGCGGTGATGGACGGGTCGAGCAGCCGCAAGAGCGCGCGCTGCGTCAGCGCCTTGGCCCAGTCGGCGAAGTCGTCGAGCCGTCCCGCCGCCTGCACGCCGCCCACCAGTGCACCCATCGACGAACCGGCGATCCCGACGATCTGGTAGCCGCGGGCCCGCAGCTCGTCGATCACCCCGATGTGGGCGTATCCGCGCGCACCGCCGCTGCCCAAAGCCAGCGCGACCCTCGTCGGCGACGATCCACTACCGCGGTGCGCATCGGCGGGCGCGGAACCGGGTGTGTTCACTGGATCGCTCTGGGGCATTCCCCCATTTTTTACACCGTGATCCGAATCAACCGCACTCGTCGTTGGCGGCCGCGTGGACGGCCAGGATCACCGCCGCCTGCCGAGCCGGCGTCAGCTTGGCCCAGGTCGTGTTCCAGGTGCCCGCGCCGCTGACGCCGGGAGCCTGAATGCTCGCCAGATACGGCTCGATCAACAAATGCGGGTCGCCGGACCGCTCCTGCATCCACGTTTTCGCAGCGTGACAGGCCTGGAAATACTCCTCTTCGGTCGACGCCGCCGGGACGTCGACCCGGGTCGTCACTCCCGCGGGCGACACCGCGACCCGCTCCGGCGGCGCCGCAGCGCCGGGCGATGCGGGTGGCGGCGCGGTCTGGTTGCCGCCGCCTGCCGAGCACCCTGCGATCGCCACGACGACGGCGCCGCACAGCGTGCGGGGACAACGACACCGGTGCACGCGGTCAATCTATGCAACACTGGCGCTCGTGATGGAACGAACCGGATTTTGGGAGTGTCGTCGGGCCTAGCCCGAGCGACGATCCGGGTCGAAACGGCCCGAGGAGAAGCCGGGCGACAGGCCCAGCAGCCCCGACCCGTCCATCCCATTTGGAGTCGTTCCATGCTTTCGGCAAACGCGCTCGCCCATCCTGTACTGCCCCGCCTGTCCTTGGCGGCGCCCACCCGGTTGCGGCTGCCCGACCTTTTTCATGCCACCGACCGGGCCGCAGACGACGTGCTCAGCGGTCGCTACGACCACCTCTTGCCGGCCCGGGGAGTGCCGACCGACCACCGGTGGTTCACACGGCTCCACAGCGACGACGAGCTCGATATCTGGCTGATCAGCTGGGTGCCCGGACACGCCACCGAACTACATGACCATGGCGGATCGTTGGGCGCGCTGACTGTGCTGTCCGGCTCGCTCGACGAGTTCCGTTGGGACGGTGAGCAGCTACGCCGCCGTCGCCTCAAGGCCGGCGACCAGGCGGGCTTTCCGTTGGGCTGGGTCCACGACGTGGTGTGGGCGCCGGGCGTGGCCCCGACAGGTCCGACGATCAGCGTGCACGCGTATTCGCCGCCGCTGACCGTGATGTCGTACTACGAGGTCACCGCCGGCAACACACTGCGTAAGCGGCGCACCGAGTTGACCGACCAGCCCGAAGCAGCGCGATGAGGAGGAGCCGGACAATCAAGACAGAGAGTCGCATTGACCAAGTCCTCGAACGGGCCCGCGGCCGGCTGGTCCGGTTGTCCGCCGACCAGGTGCCCGAAGCGCTGCGTCGCGGTGCGGTCTTAGTAGACATCCGGCCGGCGGCCCAGCGCGCCCGGGAAGGAGAGGTGCCGGGAGCGCTGGTGATCGAGCGCAACGTGCTCGAGTGGCGCTGCGACCCCACCAGCGACGCCCGGCTGCCGCAAGCGGTCAACGATGAGGTCGAGTGGGTGATCCTCTGCTCGGAGGGCTACACGTCGAGCCTCGCCGCCGCGGCGCTACAGGATCTGGGCCTGCACCGGGCCACCGACGTCGTCGGCGGTTATCACGCGCTGGTTAACGCCGGTGTGTTCGATCAGATTCAGCGGTGAGTGAAGTTTGCCGGCCGTTTCTCGACGAACGCCGCCATTCCCTCCGACTGATCGTGGGTGGCGAAGGTGGAGTGAAACAGCCGGCGTTCGTACAGCAACCCTTCGGCCAACGTCGTTTCGAAGGCGCGGTTCACCGCTTCCTTGGCCATTCGTGTCGCTGACAGCGACATATTCGCAATAGTGGTCGCGGCGGCTTTCGCTTCGGTGAGCAGATCGTCTGCCGGAACTACCCGGGAAACCAGGCCGCTGCGTTCGGCCTCGGCGGCGTCGATGGTGCGGCCGGTCAGGATCAAGTCCATCGCTTTGGCTTTGCCGATGGCCCGCGTCAGCCGCTGTGTGCCGCCCATCCCGGGCAGCACACCCAGCTTGATCTCGGGTTGGCCGAATTTGGCTGTGTCAGCGGCGATCAGCAGGTCGCACATCATCGCCAGCTCACAGCCGCCGCCGAGGGCATGCCCGGCCACCGCGGCGATTGTCGGGGTCCGCACCGCCGCGAATTTGGCCCAGGGCGCGAAGAAGTCGGCGCCGAAGACGTCGGCGAACGACAGCGCTGACATCTCCTTGATGTCGGCACCGGCGGCGAAGGCCTTCGCCGAACCGGTGACGATGATCGCCCCGATATCCGGGTCGTCATCGAAATCAGCTGCAGCCGTGACGACTTCGTTCATCATCTGGCTGTTGAGCGCGTTGAGCGCCTGCGGCCGGTTCAGCGTGATCGTGCCGACCCGCCCGTCGCGGTCCACCAGAATCGTTTCGTAACTCATGCCTTCTCCTCGAAGCTCAGATCGGGTTCTGCGGGAGCGAAATACGCTTCGACGTCGGCCGCGGTGACTTCCTCCAGGGTGGCCGGCGACCATTTCGGATTGCGGTCCTTGTCGATCAGTTGAGCACGGATGCCCTCGACCAGGTCATGTGAGCGCAGCGATCCGCAGGACACCCGGTATTCCTGTGTCAGAACGTCTTCCAGCGTGGCCAGCTTGGCGGCGCGGCGCACCGCCTCCAACGTCACCGACAGCGCGATGGGGGAGCGGGTGGCGATGACGTCAGCGGCATCATTGGCGGGTTTGGCGTCGTGAGCGCGCAGCGCGGCCACGATGTCGGCGACGGTGTTGCCGGTATAGCACTCGTCGATCCAATCACGTTGCGCCACAATATCGCTGGGTGGTGGGTCGACGGCGTGAGCGGCAAGCGCCCGCTCCACGCCATCGGCGACGATCGCCCGGCAGAACTTGTCGAGCTCGTCGTGCGGCACGTAGTGGTCGGCGAATCCCAGCGCGATCGCGTCGGCGCCGGAAAACGGTTCCCCGGTAAGGGCTACGTGCAGACCCAGCGACCCCGGCGCACGTGAGAGCAGGTAGGTGCCGCCGACGTCGGGAATGAACCCGATGCCCACCTCGGGCATCGCCATCTTGGTGGTATCGGTGACCACCCGAACGTTCGCGTGTGAGCCGACGCCCACTCCGCCGCCCATCACGATGCCGTCCATCAGCGACACGTACGGCTTGGCGAAGCGGCCGATCTGCGCATTGAGCAGGTATTCGTCGTACCAGAATCGCCGTGCCGCAACACCGTCGGCACGGGCGCTGTGGTAGATCGCCACGACGTCGCCACCTGCGCACAGTCCACGTTCCCCGGCGCCGGTAAGCACCACGGCACGCACCGCGTCGTCGGCTTCCCACTCGGTGAGCACCGCACTCAACACGTTGACCATGTTTTGGTTCAGCGAATTGATCGCCTTAGGGCGGTTGAGGGTCAAAAAGCCGATGCCGTCGTCGATGCGGGTCAAGACCTCGTCGGATTCGTGCGTCACGACGAGCAATCTAGATCGCTACCCGGTTTGCCTTGCCCGCGGGTAAGGTTTACGTCGAGATGGTCATGCGCCGGGAACCCGGCAGGACCGCGGTTCGTTGAGCAGGTGTTCGCACAGCTCGAGTCACACCACAAGAGAGGATCCGACGGTGCGGGAGACTAGCAACCCGGTATTCCGATCGCTGCCCAAGCAGCGTGGCGGATACGCGCAGTTCGGTACGGGCACGGCTGCCGCCGCGACCCAGTATGGGCATGCGGACCCCTATGCGACTCCGTATGTCGACCAGCGGGCCGGTGTCGCGCGCCCGCTGACCATCGACGACGTCGTCACTAAGACCGGTATCACTTTGGCGGTGCTCTCGGCTGTCGCCGTGGTCTCGTATTTCATGGTGCGGGCCAACGAGGCGCTGGCCGCGCCGTTCACGTTCGTCGGCGCTTTCGGCGGCCTGGCGTTGGTGCTGATCGCCACCTTCGGCCGCAAGCAGGACAATCCGCCGATCGTGCTGGCCTACGCCGCGCTGGAGGGATTGTTCCTCGGCGCCATCTCCTTCGTGCTGGCGAACTTCGCGGTGTCCACCACCAACGCCGGGGCCCTGATCGGCCAGGCGATTCTGGGCACCCTCGGGGTATTCGCCGGGATGCTCGTCGTGTACAAGACCGGCGCCATCCGCGTCACTCCGAAGTTCTCCCGGATGATCGTCGCCGGGCTGTTCGGGGTGTTGGCTCTCATGATCGGCAACCTGGTGTTGGCGATGTTCGGCGTGGGCCACGGTGAGGGCCTCGGCCTGCGCAGCGGCGGCCCGTTGGCGATCATCTTCTCGCTGGTCTGCATCGGCCTGGCCGCGTTCAGCTTCCTCATCGACTTCGACGCGGCTGACCAGATGATTCGCGCCGGCGCGCCGGAGAAGGCCGCCTGGGGCATCGCACTGGGTCTGACCGTGACCCTGGTCTGGCTCTACATCGAGATCCTGCGTCTGCTCAGCTATCTACAAAGCGAGTAACGCCATCGGGGGTCGCAAACCGGCACGCCACACGGCGTGCCGGTTTTGCTTTGCGTTGACTCTGCGCTGACCAAGGTGGCTACTCGCACTTTTGCCTGGTAGCCGCAGAGTCAACGCAGTTTGTCGGTGCCGACGGCCACCATGCCCGCATGGGGGAATTGGGGAAACAGCCGTTTGTTGGCTCCGAGGCGCTTGCTGCGGGCATCGTCAGCTGGCATGAGCTGGGCAGGTACTACCAGGCGATCATGCCGAACGTCTATGTGGAAAGCCGGCTGCAGCCCTCGTTGCGCCAACGCATAGTCGCGGCCTGGCTGTGGTCTGGGCGTAAAGGCGTCATCGCCGGCGCCGCCGCGTCGGCGCTGCATGGGGCGAAGTGGGTGGATGCCGACACCGTCGTGGAGTTGATTTGGCGCAATGCCAGAGCCCCCAAGGGCGTGAAAACCCGCAATGAGCTGTTGTTGGATGGTGAAACCCAGCAGCTGGGCGGCCTCTATGTGACGACGCCGGAGCGCACCGCGTTCGATCTGGCCAGGCGAGGAACCATCAGGCAGGCCGTCGCCAGGCTCGACGCGCTTGCCGCCGCGACCGACTTCAAGGTGAGCGATGTCCAAGAGCTCGCGGCTAACCATCGGCATACCCGCGGCCTTCGTCAGCTGGAAGTCGTGCTCGATCTCGTCGACGCAGGAGCACAGTCGCCGAAGGAAACGTGGTTGCGGCTATTACTGATAGACGCTGGCTTCCCCAGGCCACGCACTCAGATTCCCGTTCCCGGTCCCAATGGCTCTACGTACTTCCTCGACATGGGTTGGGAAGACCTCATGCTGGCGGTCGAGTACGACGGTGATCAACATCGGACGAGCAGGTCACAGTACGTCTGGGACGCCACGCGGCTCGAGTACTTGATCGGAATCGGTTGGACTCATATCCGGGTGCTATCCGAGCACCGTGGCTGTGACGTCATCCGCCGGGTTAAGCGCGCCTGGGACGGATTGACTCTGCGCTGACCAAGGGGGCTACTCGCACTTTTGCCTGGTAGCCGCAGACTCAACGCGAAATTACGACAGCCGCTCGATCACCATCGCCATGCCCTGGCCGCCGCCGACGCACATGGTCTCCAGGCCTAGCGTCTTGTCGTAGGCCTGCAGGTTGTTCAGCAGCGTGGCGGTGATGCGGGCACCGGTCATCCCGAACGGGTGGCCAAGGGCGATCGCGCCACCGGAGACGTTGAGTTTGTTCTCATCGATGCCGAGTTCGCGGGCCGAGCCCAGCACCTGCACCGCGAAGGCCTCGTTGATCTCGAACAGGTCGATGTCGCGGATCGACATGCCGGCGTTGGCCAGCGCTTTCTTGGTCGCCTCGATCGGCCCGAGGCCCATGATCTCCGGGGACAGGCCGGTCACCCCGGTGGACACGATCCGCGCCAACGGGGTCAGCCCGAGCTCTTTGGCCTTGGTGTCGCTGGTGATCACCACCGCCGCCGCGCCATCGTTGAGCGGGCAGGCGTTGCCCGCGGTCACCGTGCCGTTGGGCCGAAACACCGGTTTAAGCTGGCTGACCTTTTCGTAGGTCGTACCGGGTCGCGGGCCGTCGTCGACGCTGACCGTGGTGCCATCCGGCAACGTGACCGGCTCGATCTCACGCGCGAAGTGACCGCTCTTGATCGCCTCCTCGGCGCGGTTCTGGCTGCGCACCCCCCAGTGATCTTGTTCTTCGCGGCTGATCCCGGTCAGCAGCGCCACGTTCTCCGCGGTCTGACCCATCGCGATGTAGATGTCGGGCAGCTTGCCGTCCTTGCGCGGGTCGTGCCATTCGTCGGCGCCGGCCGAGGCCGCTTCCGTGCGTTGCTGAGCCTCATCGAACAGCGGGTTCTTGGTGTCCGGCATGCCGTCGGCGCTGCCTTTGGCGAAGCGCGACACCGTCTCCACGCCGGCGGAGATGAACGCGTCGCCCTCGCCGGCTTTGATGGCGTGGAACGCCATTCGGGTGGTCTGCAGCGACGACGAACAGTACCGGTTCACCGTGGTGCCCGGCAGGAAGTCGTAGCCGAGTTGCACAGCGACCACCCGGGCGATGTTGTAGCCGGACTCCCCGCCCGGCTGGCCGCAGCCCATGATCAGGTCTTCGATCTGATGCGGGTTGAGCGCGGGCACCTTGTCGAGCGCCGCGCGCACCATCTGCGCGGCCAGGTCATCGGGCCGCATGTTGACCAGCGATCCCTTGCCGGCACGACCGATCGGCGAACGGGCGGTCGAAACGATGACGGCTTCAGGCACGATCGGCTCCCTACTGCTGGACGGGTTACACCGAATCTAGCCCGGGGTCGCCGCCCCGCACGAAGACGGGTGCCGGCACTCCGGTGGTGTGCCGTCGCAGCAGTCGCGACACGATGTCGCGGCGATCGGCGTCACCGGTATGTGTGCCCGCCGCCTCCAGGGCCGGCGTCAGGTCGCCGGTCGAGATACCCAGCGCCCGGCACAACGCCGGCAGCAGCTGATCGGCCACTAACGCATAACCCGCCGCCGACGGGTGGTACCGGTCGTCGGACAGCAACAGCGCCGGCGAATGGCGGAAGCTCGAGGACAGCAGGTTGGCCAGCGGAACCGGCACCCCGCCGGCCGCCTTGACCGCAGCGGCCTGGGCCCGGGCCAGTTGCAACCCCCGAGTGCGCGCCACCCAGCGCAGCGGCTGGGGAATCGCGGTGATCACACCGAAATCCGGACAGGTCGCGACCACGACCGCGGCCCCGCTGGCGCACAGCCGCTGCACTGCCGCGCCGAGCCGGCGCGCCGACGGCCTGATGCCGTTCAACGCGGTGACGTCGTTGGCGCCGATCATGATCACTGCCGCATCCGGTGGGGGGCCTGCCACGAACATGGCATCGACTTGCCCGGACAACCCCTTCGACGTGGCCCCGACGATGGCCTTGGTGCTCAGCCGGACACGTTTGCCGGTCTGCTCGGCGAGACCGCGGGCAATTCGCACGCCGGGCACCTCGTCGGCGTCGCGGCAGCCGTAGCCGGTGGCGGTGGAGTCGCCGAAGATCATCAGGTGCAAGTCGACGGGGGTGCCGCGCTCCCAGCGTTGCACGGGCCCGCCCCCGGGCGTGTAGATGCCGTCCGCGCGGGGCGGGGCTTTCGTGGCCCTCGGGATGACCTTGCGGGCATGCTGAGCCTGGCCGATCAGCAGGTTGCGGGCACCTACAAAAGCGGTGCCCGTTGAGGCCAACGCCCCTGCTGCGGCCAAAGCAACCATCGATCGCCGCGGCACGCGAATGTCCACGGCGTCAGTTTATGTCGGCTCTGGCGGAGGTTCTCGCAACGCCGGCGCGGCTGGAATCACAGAGCGAAACAAATGTGGTATCGATTAAGACTCTTTGATTGTTGAAATTTTTACAGGTGTCAAGCTAGGTTTGCGAGGTTGGCTGGGTGTCGGTGCGGGTATGCCCTCGCTTAGGCAAGAGGCAAGAGTTGAACCCGATGCTCTGCTACTTCGTCGACTGGCTACAACGGCGTAGGAGTTGAGCATGACCGCAGCGACCAAGGTTCCCGATCCATCACATACTTTGCTGCGCGCTCGCAACACGTCGCCGGCGCGCAAGCTTCCGTTCAGCGACGGTGCCCCGGTCGAGGTTGTCGAAAGCGGGCCCAGCATCCCCGGCAGGTTGCTGTCCCTGGCAAGCCACTTGACGATCCGCCCGACGCTGGCAATCGGCAGCTATCTTCCGCATCTGCCCTGGCCGTGGGGTCTGATCGACTTCGTTTCCCGCGCGCTGCTGCCCACCCCCGGCACCGTGCGTGCGACGGTGGGCCTACCGAACGCGACAGCACAGTTGGTGCGCGCTCCCGGGGTGTTACCCGCCGATGGCAGGCGCCGCATAGTGCTCTATCTGCACGGCGGCGCTTTTTTGACGTGTGGAGCGAATTCCCACAGCAGGCTGGTCAACGCCCTGTCGCACTACGCCGACTCGCCCGTGCTGGTGGTGAACTACCGGCTGATCCCCAAGCACTCGGTGGGCATGGCCTTGGACGACTGTATGGACGCCTACCGCTGGCTGCGGCTGCGCGGATACTCCCCCGAGCAGATCGTGCTGGCCGGCGACTCCGCGGGAGGTTACCTGGCGCTCGCGCTGGCGCAGCGGCTGCAGGATGAGAACGAGGAGCCGGCGGCGCTGGTGGCTATCTCGCCGCTGCTGCAACTGGCCAAGGGTCCCAAGCAGGCCCATCCCAACGTCAGGATCGACGCGATGTTCCCGTCCAAGGCGTTCGACGCCCTGGCCGCGCTGGTCGCCCGTGCCGCTGCCAAGAACATCGTCGACGGCAAGCCGGAGGCGATCTACGAGCCGCTCGACCATGTCGCAGCGGGCTTGCCGCGCACACTGATTCACGTGTCGGGCTCCGAGGTGCTGCTGCACGACGCCCGGCTGGCGTCGCGCCGCCTGGCGGCCGCCGGCGTGCCCGCCGAGGTCCGGGTGTGGCCCGGTCAAATTCACGATTTCCAGCTCGCGGCGCCGGTGGTGCCGGAGGCGACACGCTCATTGCGGCAGATCGGCGAATACATCCGCGAGGCCACCGGCTAACGGTCACTTGCGCACCTGAGACTATGAAGGTATGCGGATCGCGCGGCACATCAGTGAACTCATCGGCAATACCCCGCTGGTTCAGCTGAACTCGGTGGTGCCGGCGGGCGCCGGCCGCGTCGTCGCCAAGGTCGAATATTTCAACCCCGGACTGAGCAGCAAGGACCGCATCGCCGCGAAGATGATCGACGCCGCGGAGGCCAGCGGTCAGCTGAAGCCGGGCGGCACCATCATCGAACCCACCTCGGGTAACACCGGCGTCGGGCTGGCCCTGGTCGCCCAGCCACGCGGTTACAAGTGCATCTTCGTCTGCCCGGACAAGGTCAGCGAGGACAAGCAAAATGTGTTGCGCGCCTACGGCGCCGAGGTGGTGGTGTGCCCGACAGCGGTGCCGCCCGAGCACCCGGACAGCTACTACAGCGTCTCCGATCGGCTGGTCGAGGAGATCGAGGGCGCCTGGAAGCCCGACCAGTACTCGAATCCAGAGGGTCCGGCCAGCCACTACGAGACCACCGGCCCGGAGATTTGGGCCGACACCGACGGCCAGGTCACCCATTTCGTCGCCGGCATCGGTACCGGCGGAACGATCACCGGCGCCGGACGCTATCTCAAAGAGGTCTCCGACGGCCGAGTGCGCGTCATCGGCGCCGACCCGGAAGGATCGGTCTACTCCGGTGGGACCGGCCGCCCCTACCTGGTCGAGGGGGTCGGCGAGGATTTCTGGCCGGCCGCCTACGACCGTTCCGTCCCCGACGAGATCATCGCGGTCTCCGACGCCGACTCGTTCGACATGACCAGGCGACTGGCCCGCGAGGAGGCGATGTTGGTCGGCGGATCCTGCGGGATGGCGGTGGTGGCCGCGCTGAAGGTGGCCAAGGCGGCCGGGCCGGACGCGCTGGTGGTCGTGTTGCTGCCCGACGGCGGCCGCGGCTATATGTCGAAGATCTTCAACGACGCATGGATGTCGTCGTACGGGTTCTTGCGCACCCCGCTCGACGGCTCGCTGGAACAACCCACCGTCGGGGACGTGCTGCGGGGCAAATCCGGAAAGCTGCCCGACCTGGTGCACACCCACCCGTCGGAGACCGTGCGCGACGCCATCGGCATCTTGCGCGAGTACGGGGTGTCGCAGATGCCCGTCGTCGGTGCCGAGCCGCCGGTGATGGCCGGCGAAGTGGCCGGTAGCGTGTCGGAACGCGAACTGCTCTCGGCCGTCTTCGAAGGCCGCGCCAACCTGGCCGATGCGGTCGCGCTGCACATGAGTCCCGCGTTGCCGATGATCGGCGCCGGCGAGCTGGTGAGCGCGCTGGCCAAGACGCTGCGCGATTGGGACGCGGTGATGGTGGTCGAGGAAGGCAAACCGGTGGGTGTGGTCACCCGGCACGATCTGCTGGGATTCTTGTCTGAGGGTCCGCGCCGTAGGTAGCGCGACGACGAGCAAGCCTGGTGCCGCCCGGGCCGGCGATCCGCGGCTTGCCCACGCAGGCCTACACCTCGTGGTTCACCCGCGTGCTGGCGTTTTTCATCGACTACTTCCCGTATCTGGTCATCGTCGGTACCGGCTGGCTCGTGCTGGTGAGCACTCAACGGCAGGCGTGTGTCGCCGACATCAGCCGTTACGGTGTTGACGAGCTGTGCGCCACCGGGTTCTCTCCGATGGGGCTGACGGTCTTCTGGCTGTCGATCCTGCTGGGGCTGGCCTACTTGGTCTGGAACTACGGCTACCGCCAGGGCACCACCGGGTCGAGCATCGGTAAGTCGGTGATGAAGTTCAAAGTCGTCAGCGAAAACACCGGTCAGCCAATCGGTTTCGGGATGTCGGTGCTGCGCCAGCTCGCACACCTCGTCGACACGATGGTGTTCTACGTCGGGTACCTCTTCCCGCTGTGGGACGCCAAGCGGCAGACGTTGGCCGACAAGATCATGGCCACGGTGTGCCTGCCCTCATGACGCGACAGCACGGGCTTGCCACCAAGGCCATCCACGCCGGCTTCCACACCGACCCGTCGACCGGTGCGGTCAATCCGCCGATCCACACCAGCAGCACATTCGCCCAAGACGGCGTGGGTAAGTTGCGCGCCGGATTCGAATACTCCCGCTCGGCCAACCCCACTCGCGCCGCGCTGGAAGCGGCGCTGGCCGCGGTCGAAGAGGGCAGGTTCGGCCGGGCGTTCGGCTCCGGCATGGCCGCCGCCGACTGCGCGCTGCGCGCGATGCTGCGTCCGGGCGACCACGTGGTCATTCCCGACGACGCCTACGGCGGCACATTCCGATTGATCGACAAGGTCTTCACCGAGTGGGGTGTGGCATATACCCCGGTCGCACTGTCCGACCTCGACGCGGTGCAGGGCGCGATCACCCCGCACACCCGGTTGATCTGGGTGGAGACGCCGACCAATCCGCTGCTGTCGATCGCCGACATCGCTGCGATCGCCCAACTCGGCCACGAGCGCTCCGTGAAAGTGTTGGTGGACAACACGTTTGCGTCCCCCGCGTTGCAGCAGCCGCTGACGCTCGGCGCCGACGTCGTACTCCATTCGACGACCAAGTACATCGGCGGCCACTCCGACGTCGTGGGCGGGGCGCTGGTCACCAGCGACGAGGAATTGGACGCCGCGTTCGGTTTCCTGCAGAACGGGGCCGGGGCCGTGCCCGGCCCGTTCGACGTCTACTTGACCATCCGCGGTCTCAAGACGCTGGTGTTGCGCATGCAGCGGCACAGCGAAAACGCCGCCGCGGTCGCCGGTTTCCTCGCCGAGCAACCCGCTGTCGGCACAGTCCTGTACCCGGGGCTGTCCGGCCACCCCGGCCACGCCGTCGCTGCCCGGCAGATGCGCGGATTCGGTGGCATGGTGTCGGTGCGGATGCGTGGTGGACGCTCGGCAGCCGAAAGGCTTTGCGCCCGAACCGAAGTGTTCATCCTCGCCGAGTCGCTGGGCGGGGTGGAGTCGCTGATCGAGCATCCCGCTGCGATGACGCATGCGTCGACCGCCGGTTCGCAGTTGGAGGTTCCCGACGACCTGGTGCGCCTGTCGGTGGGCATCGAGGACATCGCCGACCTGCTGGCCGACCTGGACCAGGCGCTAGCCGACTAACGCCGGGTGCCTAGCCCTGGTACGGCTCCGCGCTGACCAACGTCACCTTGACGGTGTTGCCGTTGGGAACGGTGTAGCTGCGCGACTCGCCGACCTTGGCGCCGATCAGCGCACCGCCGAGCGGCGAGTTCGGCGAGTAGACCTCCAGGTCCCCGTCGTTGATGCCCTCCCCGCGGGTGGCGATCAAGAAGGTCTCCTTGTCCGACTCGTCATCGCCGTAGTAGACAGTGACCACCGAGCCGGGAAGCGCAACCCCGGACTGCTTCGGAGCCTCACCGACCTTCGCGTTGTTGAGCAAGTCCTGCAGTTGCCGGATGCGAGCCTCTTGCTGGCCCTGCTCCTCACGCGCGGCGTGGTATCCGCCGTTCTCGCGCAGGTCGCCTTCCTCGCGGCGGTCGTTGATTTCCGCGGCGATGATCGGACGGTTCGCGATCAACTGATCGAGCTCAGCCTTCAGTCGGTCATGTGACTCCTGGGTCAACCAGGTCACCTGAGTGTCCGTCATCTCGTCGTGCTCCCTTGTATGTATTCCGTTACGGATTCGCGTGCGCTGAATTGCGGCTGCCGGCGGCTTAATCGCGTTACTGCCGCTCACGCGTGCGTATACCCGCTAAAGCAGCAATACACGGCCCCAGCTGGAACCGTGCACCACGACATTTTAGCACCGCTGAGGCAGGTCACTTGAGAATGTTTTCGCAGTTCGACGTCGTCGCCGCCGATACCGGGTCACGAAGCACGCAGGTAGCCGGGCACATCGGTGCCGCACCCGTAGATGTCACCCATCACCGGCGGACGGCTGGACTTCACGATCGTGGTGATCTGGATCGTGGATTCCGGCGACGGGGGGACCAGCACTTCGCGCCGGCCCGTCTCGCTGCCGTCTTTGGCCCGCACCCGCACGATGCAGTCGACCGGACGCGACGGGTCGGCGCGCGTGACGCTGATCGTCACCGACACCGTCTCGTCGTCGATCACCCGGTAGGCGGCCAGCCTGCCGTCCACGTCGCTGCGGCCCAGCCGCTGGTAGCCGACGACGGCGACGATCACGCCCGCGACGACTACCAGCAACCCCAACACGATGACAGCGCCGCGCCGCCACCGCCGGGATCGGCCGTAGCGGCTTTCCGGGGGAAGGATGGGCGCTTCGCTCATGGGCTGGTACGTCGGTTCGGATTCGGGCCACCAGGATGGAACTATTAGGTTAAGGGGCCGATAGTGCGGCGAGACAGGGAGTACGTGAGCGAATTGCGGTTGATGGCGGTGCACGCCCATCCGGACGACGAGTCCAGCAAGGGAGCCGCCACGCTTGCCCGCTATGCCGACGAAGGGCATCGCGTGCTGGTAGTGACGTTGACCGGCGGCGAGCGCGGCGACATCCTCAATCCCGCCATGGACCTGCCCGACGTGCACGGACGCTTGGCGGAGATCCGCCGCGACGAGATGGCCAAGGCGGCGGAGATTCTGGGCGTCGAACACACTTGGCTGGGCTTCGTCGACTCGGGCCTGCCGAAAGGCGACCCGCCGCCACCGCTGCCCGACGATTGCTTCGCGCGGGTCCCGCTCGAGGTGGCCACCGAGGCGCTGGTAAGGGTCGTGCGCGAGTTCCGGCCGCACGTGATGACCACCTACGACGAGAACGGTGGCTACCCGCATCCCGACCACATCCGCTGCCACCAGGTTGCGGTCGCCGCCTACGAGGCGGCCGGCGACTACCGCCGCTTCCCGGACGCCGGCGAAGCCTGGTCGGTGGCCAAGCTGTACTACAACCACGGCTTTTTGCGGCAGCGAATGCAGTTGCTGCAGGACGAGTTCGCCAAACACGGCCAGCAGGGCCCGTTCGAGAAGTGGCTGGCGCACTGGGACCCCAAGCACGACGTTTTCGCCGACCGGGTAACCACCCGGGTGGAGTGCTCGGCGTACTTTTCGCAACGCGACGACGCGCTGCGCGCTCATGCCACCCAGATCGACCCCAAAGGCGATTTCTTCGCCGCTCCCATCGAATGGCAGCAGCGGCTGTGGCCGACCGAAGAATTCGAGCTGGCCCGCTCCCGGGTGCCGGTGCGGCTGCCCGAGACCGATCTGTTCGCCGGAATCGAGGCCGAAGAATGATTCTTGCCGGTGCAGCCGGTGCAGTGAGTGCACTCGTCCTGCTGGCCGATGACGCGCCACGCAACAGCGGACCCGACTTCGGCAAGGCCAGCCCGTTCGGGCTGCTGGTCATCGTGTTGCTGCTGCTGGGGACGTTCCTGCTGGTGCGGTCGATGAACAAACAGCTGAAGAAGGTGCCCGAGTCTTTCGACCCGACGCATCCGGAGCCGGATCAGGCCGCCGACGAGGGCACGGTCGGTGAAACCGACGGATCGCCGCGTGAACCCGACTGAACATCGCGGGCAAAACAAACTCGCCGACGCCGCCAGCCCCTATCTGCGCCAGCACGCCGACAACCCGGTGCACTGGCAGGAGTGGACGCCGCAGGCGCTGGCCGAGGCCGCCGAGCGCGATGTGCCGATCCTGCTGTCGGTCGGCTACGCCGCCTGCCACTGGTGCCACGTCATGGCCCACGAGTCGTTCGAGGACGAGCAGGTGGCCGCAGCGATGAACGCCGACTTCGTGTGCATCAAGGTCGACCGCGAGGAACGGCCCGACATCGACGCCGTCTACATGAATGCCACTGTTGCGCTCACCGGGCAAGGCGGGTGGCCGATGACATGCTTCCTCACCCCGGACGGGCGACCGTTCTTCTGCGGCACCTACTACCCGAAAGCCGCATTCCTCGAACTACTTTCGGCCGTCATCAGCACCTGGCGTAATCGCCGCGAGGAGGTCGAGCAGGCGTCCGACCACATCGCGGGCGAGCTGCAGTCGATGGCCCAGTCTCTGCAGGGCCTGACCGGCGGTCCGGAGGTAGAGCCGTCGCTTTGCGACCACGCGGTGTCGACCGTGCTCGACGACGAGGACACCGTGCACGGCGGATTCGGTGGAGCACCGAAGTTTCCGCCGTCGGCGCTGTTGGAGGCGCTACTGCGGCATTACGAACGCACCGGGTCTGCTCGAGCGTTGCAGGCTGTGCAGCGCACCGGAACCGCGATGGCCCGCGGTGGCATCTACGACCAGCTGGCCGGCGGCTTCGCCCGCTATAGCGTCGACAACGCCTGGGTGGTACCGCATTTCGAGAAGATGCTGTACGACAACGCGCTGCTGTTGCGCAGTTATGCGCACTGGGCCCGCCGGACCGGCGACCAATTGGCGCGCCGGGTCGCCGGCCAGACCGCCGCGTTCCTGCTGCACGATCTCGCTGACGGCGACATGTTCACCTCATCGCTGGACGCCGACGCCGGGGGTCGTGAAGGGGCGACCTATGTGTGGACGCCCGCACAGCTGACCGAAGTCCTCGGAGCCGACGACGGACGTTGGGCCGCCTCAGTTTTCGGTGTCACCGAGGACGGAACGTTCGAGCACGGCACCTCGGTGTTGCAGCTGCCGGCCGATCCGGACGACCCCGATCGCTTCGATCGAGTCCGCACCGTGCTGCTGGCCGCACGGTTGACCCGGGTGCAGCCCGACCGCGACGACAAGGTTGTCAGCGCCTGGAACGGCCTGGCGATCACCGCGCTGGCCGAAGCCAGTGTGGCGCTGGACGATCCGGAGCTGCTCGACGCCGCGCGGCGGTGCGCGACGGCGCTGATCGAGCTGCATATCGTCGACGGCCGGCTGCGGCGGGCCAGCCTGGGCGGACACGTCGGCGACAACGCGGCCCTGCTGGAAGACCACGCAATGCTGGCCACCGGTCTGCTGACGCTTCATGAGCTCACCGCCGAGGACAGCTGGCTGACGGCGGCCACGGCACTGCTTGACACGGCGCTGGACCATTTCGCTGATCCCGACCGGCCCGGCCGTTGGTTCGACACCGCCGACGACGCCGAGCAGCTGATGCTGCGGCCCGCCGACCCGCTCGACGGGGCGACGCCGTCCGGCGCGTCGTCGGTCGCCGAGGCGCTGCTGCTGGCCGGGTATCTCGCCGACGAGCCGCACGCCGACCGGTATCGGCAGGCGGCGGCCGACGCACTGCTGGCCCACTCGCCGCTGCTGGCCCGCGCCCCGCGTTCGGCCGGGCATTGGCTGGCCGTCGCCGAAGCCGCCGTGCGCGGGCCGCTGCAGATCGCGGTCGCCTGCGAACCGTCCGAGTCGGCGCTACTGGCCGCTGCGCGCCGGCTGGCGCCCGGCGGGGCGATCGTCGTCGGCGGCCAGGTGGATTCCCTGCACTTGCTGGCCGGCCGGGACCGAGTGGGCGGCGCCGACGCGGCCTACGTGTGCCGCGGGCGGGTTTGCGACCTCCCGGTTACCAGCGTTGAGGATCTGGCTGCCGCGCTCGCCCGGTAGCCTCACGTCTCATGCCGACTGCTGAACAGATCGCCGACACCGTCCACCGCTACATCGGTTTGCTCGCCAAGGGCAGCGCCGACGACATCGCCGCCCTGTACGCCGACGACGCCACCGTTGAGGATCCGGTCGGCGGCGAGGTGCACATCGGTCGGCAGGCCATCCGCGGCTTCTACTCCGCGGTGGAGAACGCCGAGAAAGACTGCGAGCTGGTCACGTTGCGGGTGGCCGGCAACGAGGCCGCATTTCAGTTCCGGCTCACCGTCAAGTCCGGTGACGGCGGGATGGTCATCGAGCCGATCGACGTGATGGCGTTCGACGAGGACGGCAAGGTCGCCGCCATGAAGGCGTACTGGTCGGCAGAGAACGTCAGTTCGCTTTAGCGTCGCTATAGCTGCGGGTGGTCGACATAGAAGACCGCCAGCCACATCGCGATGTAGTGCAAGATTGCCGCGATCGCCGTGCAGGCGTGGAAAAACTCGTGATAGCCAAAGGTGTTCGGCCACGGATCCGGCCAGCGTAGACCGTAGAGCACCCCACCAACGCTGTAGAACACGCCGCCGACTACCAACAGCACCATCGCGGCCACCCCGGCACTGTGAATGATCGTCGGCGCATACCACACCGCCACCCAGCCCAACACCAGATAGAGCGGCACACCCACCCAGCGGGGCGCGGTCGGCCACAGCACCTTCAACAAGATCCCGGCTGCCGCGCCGACCCAGACGATCCACAGCACCAGCGTTCCGACGTTGTGCGGCATGGCCAGCCGCGCGAACGGTGTGTAGCTGCCCGCGATGAACACGAAGATCATCGAATGGTCGAGCCGCTTCATGGATATCCGGGCGACGTCAGACTTCCACTGCACTCGGTGATAGGTGGCGCTGACGGCGAACATCGCCACGGTGGCGGCCGCATAGATGAATGTCGCGAGACCGGCACTCGGCGACTCGAACGCCCACGACACCGACACCAGGGTGGCGCCGCAGATGATCGCCAACCATGCGGCGTAGAAGTGGATCCAGCCGCGCATGCGCGGCTTGGTCAAGACGTCGGTGGCACCCTCGACTACGTCCTCGACAACGTGCAGCGGTCCGGACTGCTCAGGTCGCGAATCGGCGTCGGTGTGGCTCAACTCGCTCTCCAAAATTTGCGCCCTGCGTTATGTGGGGATCCCCGGCGGGGCTTCGTTCCCACAGTAGTCTGGATCCCCGTGGAGATTATTCCGCCACGGCTCAAGGAACCGCTGTATCGGATCTACGAGCTGCGGCTGCGGCAGGGCTTGGCCGCGTCCAGATCCGCGCTGCCGCGCCATATCGCAGTGCTCTGCGACGGGAACCGGCGTTGGGCGCGTGACGCCGGCTACGACGACGTCAGCTATGGCTACCGGATGGGCGCGGCGAAGATCGCCGAGATGCTGCGCTGGTGCGCCGAAGCCGGCATCGAAATGGCCACGGTCTACTTGCTTTCCACCGAAAACCTGCGTCGCGATCCCGACGAACTTGCCGCGCTGATCGAGATCATCACCGACGTCGTCGAGGAGATCTGCGCCCCGGTCAACAAGTGGAGCGTGCGCACGGTGGGTGACCTGGAGCTCATCGGTGACGAGCCCGCCCGGCGACTGCGTGAGGCGGTGGAGAAAACCCCATCGGATGCCGGCTTCCACGTCAATGTCGCGGTCGCCTACGGCGGACGTCAGGAGATCGTCGACGCGGTCCGCGCGCTGCTCAGCAAGGAACTCGCCAACGGGGCCAGCGCCGAGGAACTCGTCGACGCGGTCACCGTCGACGCGATCTCGGAAAACCTGTACACCTCCGGACAGCCCGACCCCGACCTGGTGATCCGGACGTCGGGGGAGCAGCGGTTGTCCGGGTTTCTGCTGTGGCAGAGCGCGTATTCGGAGATGTGGTTCACCGAGGCGCATTGGCCGGCGTTCCGCCGGGTCGACTTCCTGCGCGCGCTGCGCGATTACAGCCTGCGCCACCGTCGCTACGGCATGTAACACTTGAGGGATGGCCGCGCTGTCCGCAGTGGTTTTTGCGCTGAGCTGGTGGCTGGGGTTGTACCTGCTGGTCCGTGACCCGCGCAAGCCGGTCCTCGTATTGGCGGCCATCGGGTTGTGTGCGTTTGCCACGGTGGTCGCCTTGGATGCGGTACGGCTGGTGGCGCACAGCGATCTGCTCAGCCAGGTCGAGGTCTACCTGGTGGTCATCCCGGGTGTGGCCTGGTTCGCGGTGCTCCTCGAGTTGTCCCGGCCCTGCGAGCGCTGGCGGGCCCGCACCGGTGAGTTGCTGCTGACAGGCGTCGTGGCCGCCCTGGCCGTGGCGGGTGCGGCAATGGCCGGCAGCGTCGGCGGCCCGCTGCGGGCCGGTCATCTGGTGATGTTCGCGGTGCTCTCGACGTCGACGCTGGGCGCGATGGTCGCCGCCCTGGTGCGCCGGCCCGCCCAGCCCGTCTCAGTCGCCGGGCTGGTCATCGTCGCGACGCTGTTCTTCGCACTGAGCAACGCGATCCTGGTCATCCCGCTGGGTCTGCTGCCCAGCTGGCTCGCGCTGGCCTCGACCGGTTGCGACGTGCTGGCGCTCGGCATCGCGGTGGCCCTCTGGGATGCCTTCGACGAGGGTCAGGCGTTGCGCGCCGACATGATGCGCTCGTTTTGGGGCACCACCCTGGTGGCGGTGCTGTTCGGCGGTCAGGTCCTGGTCGGCATCGCAGTTACCAGCCAACAGACTGCGCTGGTCGTATTGCTGTTCACCAGCTTGGCGATCGCCATCGCCGTGCAGGTGCTGGCCGACCCGCTGGCGGGCATGCTGGACGGGGTGGCGTTCTCCCGCTCGCCGGCGTTGCGCGCGGACTTGGAAACGTTGCGGCGCACGCAATCCGCGCTGCCGCTGCGGTCCACCGACCCGCTCGACGACGTCGACGACGAGACGTTCACGCGCCTCACCCGTCGCGCCCTTGGCCACTACGGCGACCTGTCCAAGCTGGTCGCCAGCCCGCTGACCGGGTTGCCCATTATCGACGAGCGGCTGGCTGCGCGCGGGGCACCCGATCAGCCGCTGGAGCGGGCCATCGAACTCAAGGCGCTGCTGGCCGATCGCATCGAGCGGCTCAAGCCGCAAGATGGCGGCGATTTCGGCACCAGCGAGGAGTGGCGCTACTACAACGCCCTGTACTTCCCCTACGTCGCCGGTGTGCGCGCTTATGCGCAAAACGCCACCGCCGCCGGCCTGGACCCAACGGCTCGGCGGGCCTGGCAGTGGTTCGTCACCGAGGTACCGCAGCGCTCGCTGCATAACTGGCAAAACGCCGCGGCCCGGCTCATCGCCGCCGATCTGCGGGGCAGGGTGGCCGTCTCCAGCAGCTAGAACGCCGGCTCCGATCACGGTGACCAGCGCTTGGCAGTGCTTGGCAGCGCCACGCGTCGATCTGGCAGCGCCACAACGGCACGCTCGAGGGTGTTCGATCACCCCGATCGCAAGGAGTTCTCAGATGACCGCCGTAACCGGATTGCCCACCGGCCCCTTCACCGACTCCACCGACTCGATGCTGCGGTTCGCGATGCGCGTCGACGCGACGCTCACCGGGCTTGGCGGACTGCTCATCGCCGCGGCCGCCGACCCGATCTCGTCGCTGACTGGGCTGACCTCTTTGCAGGAGTACGCCGTCGGCGCGTTCTTCATCTTCGCCGGCCTGGCGGTGTTCTGTCTCGCCGCGCTGCCCGATCTGCGCCGGACCGGGATCGGTGTCGCCATCGCGAACTTCGCCTTCGCCGTGGCGACCGTGGCCGTCGTGGCCGCCGACGTGTTGCCGCTGAGCACAGCCGGCATCGCCACCACCCTGGCCGGCGGCGTGTACACCGCGGTGTTCGGCTACCTGCAGTACCTCGGAGTGCGCCGACTACCGGCGTGACTCCCTTCCGGGTCGGTGCGGGGCGCCGCCGTAGGAGGTTTGCGGTGTGCGGCCCCGCACCGGCGCTGTGCCAAAGGCAGCAAGGGATTTCGGGCGATCGGAAGTTCACAACTTGCGCAGCCGCAGCCGGTTAATGGAATGGTCGGCGTCTTTGCGCAGCACCAGGGTGGCCCGCGGCCGGGTGGGCAGGATGTTCTCGACGAGGTTGGGCCGGTTGATCGAGCGCCAGATGTCGCGCGCGGCGACGACGGCCTCCGCATCGTTGAGCCCGGCGTAGTGGTGGAAGTGTGACTCCGGGTTGGCGAATGCGGTGGAGCGCATCGCCAGGAATCGCGACACGTACCACTGCTCGATGTCCTCGATTCGCGCATCCACGTACAGCGAGAAATCGAACAGGTCCGACACCATGAGCGTCGGCCCGGTTTGCAGCACGTTGAGTCCCTCGAGGATCAGGATGTCGGGGTGACGGACCACCTGCTTGGCGCCGGGCACGATGTCGTAGTGCAGGTGCGAGTACACCGGCGCGCACGCGTAGGGCGCACCCGACTTCACCGAGGTGACGAATCGCATCAGTGCCCGCCGGTCGTAGCTTTCCGGGAAGCCCTTGCGGTGCATCAGGTTTCGCCGTTCGAGTTCGGCGTTCGGGTAAAGGAAGCCGTCGGTGGTCACCAGGTCGACGCGCGGGTGGTGGTCCCAGCGGGCCAGCAGCGCCTGAAGCAGACGGGCCGTGGTCGACTTGCCGACCGCGACGCTGCCGGCCACCCCGATGATGAACGGCACCGGCCGGTCGGGGTTCTGTTGTGGTTCACCGAGGAATTCGGCGGTGGCGGCGAACAGTCGCTGGCGGGCGGCGACCTGCAGGTGCAGCAGACGGGCCAGCGGCAGGTACACCTCTTCGACTTCGAGCAGGTCGACCTGCTCGCCCAAACCTCGCAGGGCTACCACTTCGTCTTCGGTCAGTGACAGCGGCGTCGACATGCGCAACGCCCGCCACTGACGTCGGTCGAACTCCACATAGGGGCTCGGCTCGCTCGGCCGCGGCATAAGTGTCAGTCTTGCAGCCGCGGCCGCGCCGCCACTCGGCGACCCCGATAGCGTTACCAGCTATGGAGCCGGCTGCGTTGATCCGCGAGTATCTGCTGCTGGGTTTGCGCTTCGACCGGGTGGAGTCCGGCTATGTCGACGCATTCACCGGCGATCCCGCGTTGCGGCGCGCCGTCGCCGACGAACCGGCGCCCGACCCCGCCGACCTGGCCCGGCAGGCCGAGCGGCTGCTCGCCGCGCTGCCGGATACGCCGCGGCGCAACGGGTTTGACCAAGCCCGCGCCGACTATCTTGGCGTCCACCTGCGTGCCCTGGCATGCGCCGGGCGCAAGTTCGCTGGAGCCGACGTCGGCTTCGTCGAGGAGGTGCGCGAGTACTTCGACGTCGACATCGGTAAGGGCGACGTCGACACCTACCGGCAGGCTCATGCCCGCCTCGACGAGCTGCTCGGCGGAACCGGTCCGCTGGTCGAGCGGATGATCGCGTACCGGGCGGCCGACGAGATCCCGCCGGACCGGCTGGCCGAATGCATCGATGCGTTCTCCAGCGCGCTGCGCGACCGGGTGCGTGCGGAATACCCGCTGCCGGACACCGAGACCGTCGAGTATCACGTCGTCACCGACAAACCATGGTCGGGATTCAACTACTACCTGGGCGACTTCCGCTCCACAGTGGCCGTCAACGCCGACCTCAAGCAGCTGATGTCGAACCTGCCCCGGCTGGTTGCCCACGAGTCCTATCCCGGGCATCACACCGAGCACTGCCGCAAGGAGGCCGGTCTGGTCAAACGGCACGGACAAGCCGAGCAGACCATCTTTTTGGTCAACACCCCGCAGTGCCTGATGGCCGAAGGCTTGGCGGACCTGGCGCTCTACGCCGCGATCGGCCCGGGTTGGGGCCGCTGGGCCGCCGAGATCTACGCCGATCTCGGGCTGCGGTTCGACGGCGAGCGCGCGGAGGCGGTGTCGGAGGCATCCGCTGCGCTGGCCGGGGTCCGGCAGGACGCGGCGCTGATGCTGCACGACGAGCACCGCGACATCGACGAAGTGGCGCAGTTCCTGCGCCGCTGGTTGTTGGTCGACGACGCCCGCGCCCGGCAAATGCTGCGGTTCCTGTCGTCGCCGCTGTGGCGTGCCTACACCAGCACCTACGTCGAGGGATACCGCCTGCTGCGACGCTGGTTGGACGACCGACCCGCGGGTGTCAGCCTGACCGAACGGTTCGGCCGGCTGCTGGACGAGCCACTGATCCCGTCGTCGTTGGGTTGAGGAGCCCACCTAGCGTCAGCGCCGCTGGATAGACTGACCCGCGTGACTGCCGCACCCCACACCACCTCGTCCGTGATGTCGGCTTCGCTCGCCGACGTCGATCCCGACATCGCCGAACTGGTGGGCAAGGAGTTGGGCCGTCAGCGCGACACGCTGGAAATGATCGCTTCGGAGAACTTCGTGCCGCGCTCGGTCCTGCAGGCGCAGGGCAGCGTGTTGACCAACAAGTACGCGGAGGGCCTGCCCGGCCGGCGCTACTACGGCGGCTGCGAATACGTCGACGCCGTGGAGAACATCGCCCGGGACCGGGCCAAAGCGCTGTTCGGCGCCGAGTTCGCCAACGTGCAGCCGCATTCGGGCGCCCAGGCCAACGCGGCGGTGCTGGCCGCACTGATGACCCCGGGGGAGCGGCTGCTGGGGCTGGACCTGGCCAACGGCGGACACCTGACGCACGGCATGAAGCTGAACTTCTCCGGCAAGCTCTACGACGTCGGCTTCTACGGTGTCGACCCCACCACGCACCTGATCGACATGGACCGGGTTCGAGATCAGGCGCGGGCCTTCAAACCCAAGGTGATCATCGCCGGCTGGTCGGCCTACCCCCGCATCCTCGACTTCCCGGCGTTCGCCTCGATCGCCGACGAGGTCGACGCCAAGCTGTGGGTGGACATGGCGCACTTCGCCGGCCTGGTCGCCACCGGGCTGCACCCCTCGCCGGTGCCGCACGCCGACGTGGTGTCCACCACCGTGCATAAGACACTCGGCGGCGCCCGCTCCGGCATGATCCTGGGCAAGCAGGAATACGCCAAGGCGATCAACTCGGCGGTGTTCCCGGGCCAGCAGGGCGGCCCGCTGATGCACGTCATCGCCGGCAAGGCCGTGGCGCTGAAGATCGCCACCACGGCCGAATTCGCCGACCGTCAACAGCGCACCGTCTCCGGGGCGCGGATCATCGCCGAGCGGCTGCTGGCCCCCGACGTCGCCAACGCCGGGGTGTCGGTGGTCAGCGGCGGCACCGACGTGCATCTGGTGCTGGTCGACCTGCGTGATTCCCCGCTGGACGGCAAGGTCGCCGAGGACCTGCTGCACGAGATCGGCATCACCGTCAACCGCAACGCGGTGCCCAATGATCCCCGCCCGCCGATGGTGACGTCGGGCCTGCGGGTCGGTACTCCCGCACTGGCCACCCGCGGCTTCGGCGACGCCGAATTCAGCGAGGTCGCCGACATCATCGCCACCGCACTGGCCGCCGGCGTGTCGGCTGACGTGACGGCGCTGCGGGACCGGGTCACGCGGTTGGCCAGGGCGTTTCCACTGTATGAGGGCCTAGAAGACTGGAAGCTGGTCGACTCCTAGACCCAAGACGGTTTCACGAAACCTGTGTACACGGGTTACAGTTACTTTCATGGCCGTGAAACCTGTACCTAACGCGCTGATCCTGGAACTGGAGCCGGTGGTCGAGCAGCTCATGGACCACCACCTGAACACCGAAGAGCTCTGGTTCGCGCACGATTACGTGCCGTTCGACCGAGGCGAGAACTTTGCCCTACTCGGCGGGCGGGACTGGGATCCCTCGCAGGCGACGCTGCCCCGCGTGGTGACCGATGCCTGCGAGATCCTGCTGATCACCAAGGACAACCTGGCCGGGCGTCACCGCGAGCTCGTCGAGCACTTCATCCTGGAGGACTGGTGGGGCCGCTGGCTGGGCCGGTGGACCGCCGAGGAGCACCTGCACGCCGTCGCACTGCGCAACTACCTCGTGGTGACCCGCGAAGTGGACCCGGTCGCCAACGAGGAGGTCCGTGTCGAGCACGTGATGAAGGGCTACCGGGCCGACCACTACAGCCAGATCGAAACGCTGGTGTACATGGCCTTCTTCGAGCGCGCCCACGCGGTGTTCTGCCGCAATCTGGCCGCTCAGATCGAGGAGCCGGTCCTGGCCGGGCTGATCGGCCGGATCGCCAAGGACGAAGAACGCCACGAGGACTTCTTCGCCAAGCTCGTCGCGCACTGCCTGGACTACACCCGTGAGGAGACGGTGGCCGCGATCGCTGCCCGCGCGGCGGAATTCGACGTCGTCGGTGCCGACATCGACGCCTACCAGGACAAGGTGCAGAAGATGGCCGAGGCCGGGATTTTCGGCGAACCACAGCTGCGCCAGGTGATCTCGGATCGCATCACCGCCTGGGGGCTGGCCGACGAGCCTGAGGTGCAGCAGTTCGTCAGCTGACCGCCTTCTGCCGAGCGTGCGCAGTTGCACGCTGAGGACCGGCGTGTCGCGTACAAACATGCACGCTCGCGGTGGTATCCGGCGCGCCTGCACGGCCGGTACCCGTTGAGCGGAGTAGCGTCGATCTCGATGGCTAGCGACATGCTCTGCTGTCCAGACGGCACCCTTATGTCACGACGATCGCAGGACCGGCCCCGGTCCTGGTGCCGCAGCCCCGTCCAACCGCGCGGGGTCGCGCGGCCGTCAACTCAGGAGCGCTCCGTGACTGATATCCGGACCTACGTGCTTGACACCTCGGTGCTGTTGTCCGATCCCTGGGCTTGCACCCGGTTTGCCGAGCACGAAGTGGTGGTGCCGCTGGTGGTGATCAGCGAACTGGAAGCCAAGCGCTACCACCATGAACTGGGTTGGTTCGCCCGTCAGGCGTTGCGCTTGTTCGACGATCTGCGGCTCGAACACGGGCGCCTTGATCAGCCGATTCCTGTTGGTACGCAGGGCGGTACGCTGCACGTCGAACTCAATCACAGCGACCCCGCCGTGTTGCCGGCGGGTTTCCGAACCGAGGACAACGACTCCCGGATCCTGTGCTGCGCAGCGAACCTCGCTGCTGAGGGCAAGCAGGTTACCTTGGTGAGCAAGGACATTCCGCTGCGGGTGAAAGCCGGCGCGGTCGGGTTGACCGCCGACGAATACCACGCGCAGGACGTCGTCACGTCCGGGTGGACCGGTATGGCTGAGATCGAAGCCTCCGCCGCGGACATCGACGTGTTGTTCGCCGACGGCGAGGTTGATTTACCCGGTGCTCGAGACTTGCCTTGCCACACCGGGATTCGGTTGCTGGGTGGCAGCTCGTATGCATTGGGCAGGGTCAACGCAGCCAAACATGTGCAATTGGTCCGCGGTGACCGCGAGGTGTTCGGGCTGCGCGGGCGCTCGGCCGAGCAGCGGGTGGCGTTGGATCTACTGCTCGACGAGTCGGTGGGTATCGTGTCGCTGGGCGGCAAGGCGGGCACCGGCAAGTCGGCGCTGGCATTGTGCGCGGGCCTGGAGGCGGTGCTGGAGCGGCGAACCCATCGCAAGGTGGTGGTGTTCCGTCCGCTGTATGCCGTGGGTGGGCAAGAGCTGGGTTATCTGCCCGGCAGCGAGAGCGACAAGATGGGCCCTTGGGCCCAAGCGGTTTTCGACACCCTCGAGGGGCTGGCCAGTCCGGCGGTGCTCGACGAGGTGCTCTCCCGCGGCATGCTCGAGGTGTTGCCGCTCACGCACATCCGCGGGCGCTCACTGCATGACTCGTTCGTCATCGTCGATGAGGCGCAGTCGCTGGAGCGCAACGTGCTGCTGACCGTGCTGTCGCGGTTGGGCACCGGATCGCGGGTGGTGTTGACCCACGACGTCGCGCAGCGCGACAACCTGCGAGTGGGCCGCCACGACGGGGTGGTCGCCGTGATCGAGAAGCTCAAGGGCCACCCACTGTTTGCCCACATCACCTTGCTGCGCAGTGAACGCTCCCCGGTCGCCGCGCTGGTCACCGACATGCTCGAGGAGATCAGCAGCGGGCCGCTGCCTTAGCCGGAGCCCGTGGGCGCGACGGTAAGCTGCCAGGGTGCGGAAAATCCGCGATAGCCAGGGTTGGCGATACGGGCTGACCGTCGTCGGCGTCGTCGTGGCCGCGATAGTGGTGGCTATCGGCGTGCTGACCGGTCATGTGCGCCGTGCTGACGCCGACGATGTGGATTGCGCACGGGTCAAGTGCGTGGCTCTGACGTTCGACGACGGGCCCACCCCCTACACTGACCGGCTATTGCGCATCCTGGCGGACAACGACGCCAAGGCCACCTTCTTCCTGATCGGCAACAAGGTGGCGGCCAATCCCTCCGGCGCCAAACGCATCGCCGACGCAGGTATGGAGATCGGCAGCCACACTTGGGAACATCCCGACCTGACGGCGATCCCGCCCGCGGAAATCCCGGCCCAGCTGTCGAAGGCCAACGACGCGATCGCCGCCGCCACCGGGCGGACGCCGACGCTGTACCGCCCCGCCGGCGGCCTGTCCAATGCGGCGGTGCGTCAAGCGGCCGCGAAGCTTGGGCAAGCTGAAATCCTCTGGGATGTCATCCCTTTCGACTGGATCAATGACTCCAACATTGCGGCCAGCCGGGCCGTGCTGATGTCGCAGATCAAACCGGGCTCGGTGGTGTTGCTGCACGACACGTACTCGTCGACTGTCGATTTGGCCTACCAGTTCATCCCGGTGCTCAAGGCCAACGGGTATCACCTGGTGACGGTGAGCCAACTGCTCGGCCCGCGCGCGCCGGGCAGCAGCTACGGCGGCCGTGAAAACGGTCCGCCTGCTGACGACCTGCACGACATCCCGGCCGGCGAGATCCCGACATTGCCGAACACGCCGTCGCCGGCTCCGATGCCCAATTTCCCGATTACCGACATCCCGGGCGCCAATCCGGGGGGCCCCAACAACGGCACGTAACCACCGGCGGGCTGACACACTGTTTCCGATGCCACGCCCACGCAACACCGCCAGCCGCACCGAGCAGGAAGACGCCATCCTCAAGGCGGCGGCGGAAGAAGTCGCCCTGGTCGGAGTAAGCCGCACCAGCCTCGCCGTGATCGCCCGTTCGGCGGGGGTCAGCCGCAGCACGCTGTATCGCCGCTTTCCGAACCGCGACACGCTGATCACCGAATTGGGGCGCCGCACCTTCGACTTCGCGATGGCGCGGCTGCGCACGGTCGCCATCGACTCCGGTCCCAAAGACGCTGCGGTGGCGGCCTTCTGCGAGGGACTGCGGTTGTTGACCACTGAACCGGTGATGCGTCAGTTCCTGCAGCTCGACGCCGACTTGAGTACGGTGGCCGGAATGTGTCAACAGGCCAAGGCTTTCCTGGACAGTGCGTCCGCGGCGATGGCCAAGGCACTGCGTGCCGCCGGTGCCGCCATGCCTGACGCTGAGCTGTCGGCCGTCTCGGAATTGCATATCCGGCTGGCCTGTTCGCTGGCTCAGGTGCCGAGTCGGCGGCTCGATACCCGCGACGACGCGGCGGTGCGCGAGTACGCGCGCAAGCACCTGGCTCCGCTGGTCTGGTAGCGGACCCTTACTCGTCGACTTTGGTCATTGCCAGCACGTCGAGTCGACGGTCGAGTTCCTCCTCGGACAGCTTGTCACCGATCAGTCCGCGGTCGATCACGGCTTGGCGGATCGTCTTGCGCTCCTTGAGCGCTTCCTTGGCCACCGCAGCCGCTTCCTCGTAGCCGATCGCCGAGTTCAGCGGCGTGACGATCGACGGTGACGACTCGGCCAATTCACGGAGGTGCTCGACGTTGGCGGCCAGCCCGGTAATGCACCGCTCGGCGAACAGCTTCGACACGTTGGTCAGCAGCTTGAACGACTCCAGCATGTTGCGCGCCATCATCGGGATGTAGACGTTGAGCTCGAAGGCGCCGTTCGCACCACCCCAGGCGATCGCGGCGTCGTTACCGATGACCTGCGCTGCAACCTGTGTAACTGCTTCCGGCAGAACAGGATTCACCTTACCCGGCATGATCGAGCTGCCCGGCTGCAGGTCGGGAAGTTGAATCTCGGCCAGCCCGGTCAGCGGACCCGATCCCATCCAGCGAATGTCATTGGCGATCTTGGTCAGTGACACCGCGATCGTGCGCAGCGCGCCGGACGCCTCGACCAATCCGTCGCGGGCCGCTTGGGCTTCGAAAGAGTTGGTGGCCGTGCGCAATTCTGTCAACCCGGTTTTGGCCACCAGAACCTCGACAACCTTGGCGCCGAAACCATCGGGCGCGTTGAGCCCGGTTCCCACCGCGGTGCCCCCGATCGCCAGCTCGCCGAGGCGGGGAAGACACGCCTGCACCCGCTCGATACCGGCTTCGATCTGGCGGGCGTATCCGGAAAACTCCTGGCCGAGTGTCACCGGAACCGCGTCCATCAAGTGGGTGCGGCCCGACTTCACCACCGTGCGCCACTCGCGGGCCTTGCCGGCCAGCGCGTCGTGGAGTATCTCCAGCGCCGGAATGAGGTGGCGCACTGCGGCTTCGGTGGCTGCAATGTGTGTGGCGGTCGGGAAGGTGTCGTTGGACGACTGGGACATGTTCACGTCGTCGTTGGGGTGCACCGTGACACCGTTGGCTGCGGCGATGCTGGCGATCACCTCGTTGGCGTTCATATTCGAACTGGTGCCCGACCCGGTCTGGAACACGTCGATGGGGAACTGGTCGTCGTGGCGGCCGTCGGCAATCTCGTTGGCGGCGGCGATGATCGCGTCCGCCTTCTGCGGGCTCAACAGCCCGAGATCCTTGTTGACCTGGGCGCAGGCACCCTTCAACAGGCCCAGCGCACGGATCTGGGTGCGCTCCAGCCCCCTGCCCGAGATCGGGAAGTTCTCCACCGCACGTTGAGTCTGCGCACGCCATAACGCTTTTGCCGGCACCCGGACCTCGCCCATGGTGTCGTGTTCAATGCGGTATTCGGCATCAGAGGCCATCGGTTGTATTCCTCGCTTGTTGTCAGCTTGTGGACAGCTTGTGGTCAGGGCAGGGGGTACTGGGCGTTGGAGTCGCCGGTGAAATCGATCGCCGAGTATTCGTTGAGTTTCGACAGCCGGTGGTAGGCCTCGATCATCCGTACCGTGCCCGACTTCGAGCGCATCACGATCGACTGGGTGGTGCAGCCGCCGGGGTAATAGCGCACACCCTTGAGCAGGTCGCCGTCGGTGACGCCGGTCGCGCAGAAGAACACGTTGTCACCGGACACCAGGTCTTCGGTGGTCAGCACCTGTTCGAGGTCGTAGCCGGCGTCGATCGCCTTCTGCCGTTCTTCGTCGTCCTTGGGAGCCAGCTGCGCCTGGATCGCGCCGCCCATGCAGCGGATGGCGGCGGCCGCGATGATGCCCTCCGGGGTGCCCCCGATCCCGGCCAGCATGTCGGTGCCGGAGTTCGGCCGGCACGCCGAGATGGCACCGGCCACGTCGCCGTCGGTGATCAGCCGGATGCGCGCCCCGGTGGCCCGGACGTCGTCGATCAGCTGGGCGTGCCGGGGCCGGTCCAATATGCACACCGTCATGTCCCGCACCGACAGGTCCTTGACCTTGGCGACCGCTTTGATGTTCTCGGCGATCGGCGCGGTGATGTCCAGCACGTGGGCGGCTTCGGGCCCGACGGCGATCTTGTTCATGTAAAACACCGCCGACGGGTCGAACATCGCGCCCCGGTCGGCGACGGCCAGCACCGAGATGGCGTTGGGCATGCCCTTGCTCATCAGCGTGGTGCCGTCGATGGGGTCGACGGCGAAATCGCAGTCCGGTCCGTCGCCGTTACCGACTTCCTCACCGTTGTAGAGCATCGGCGCGTGGTCCTTCTCGCCCTCGCCGATGACCACCACGCCGCGCATCGACACGGAGTTGACCAGTTCACGCATCGCGTCGACGGCGGCGCCGTCACCGCCTTCTTTGTCGCCGCGACCCACCCAGCGGCCCGCGGCCATGGCACCCGCTTCGGTCACCCGTACCAGCTCTAAGGCCAGGTTGCGGTCCGGGGCTTCGCGACGTGAAGACGTCCGCGACGACGAGCCAGGTTCCGACGAGGAGGTAGCGGCGGAGTTGGGAGTGGCGGTCATGTGCCCGATTGTCCCAGAAACAGGCTGGCCGTACCGAGCTGGGATACTCGTCGTGTGAGCTCGCAGCCACAGCCGTCGGCCAAGCCGGCAAAGTCGCGGTTGCTGCAGGACGGGCGCGACATGTTCTGGTCGCTGGCGCCGCTGGTGGTGGCCTGTATCGTGCTGGCGGGCCTGTTGGGGATGTGTGCGTTTGCGCCCGGGGCGTCCAACCGCGGACGGGTGCCGTCCTACGACGCCGACGCCGCCCTGCACGCCGACGCCGAGACGCTCGGCTTCCCGGTCCGGCTGCCCCGGCTGCCGCAAGGCTGGCAGCCCAACTCCGGCAGCCGCGGCGGCATCGAGGACGGCCGCACCGATCCCTCGACCGGTCAGCGGGTGCGGGCGGTGGTCTCCACGGTCGGATACATCAGCCCGACCGGCATGTATCTGAGCCTGAACCAGAGCAACGCCGACGAGGAAAAGCTCGTCGGCTGGATCCACCCCGCCATGTACCCCACCGGCAAGGTCGACGTCGACGGCACCACCTGGGTCACCTATGAAGGCGACGGTGTCGAGCCGGTATGGACCACCCGGCTGGACAGTGCGGCCGGCCCCGCGCAGATCACCGTCACCGGCGCGGGAAGTAGCGACCAGTTCCGCACGCTGGCGTGGGCCACCCAGTTACAACCACCGTTGCCGGTCGGCCGGTAGAAAGACATCTCACGAAGTTAAGAGTCAAGCCGCGAGCGAGAGAGGAGGTGGAAACGCCAGGTGTTCGTTGTAGAGCCGGCCGGTCTGCAGGCAGTGGTGGAGTTGGCCGAGGAACTTGTTGAACAGGTGCCGTTGGGCTTGGTGGTTCCAGTCTCCGGCGGCGCGGCGGGCATCGTAGTGGCGGCGCGCGCCCGGCGAGGCGCGCAGCGATCCCAGTGCCCAGATCGGGCCGACGGCGGCCAGTCGCCGGTTCTTGATGTGGCGATGCAGGACAACGGTTTTCTTGCCGCTGGCGCGGGTGATGGGGGCGGATCCGGCGAAGGCTTTGAGTCCGCGGGCATCAGCGAAGCGGGTTCGGTCATCGCCGATCTCGGCGAGCACCCGGGCGCCGGCCAACATCCCCAGGCCGGGGAAGCTGGTGATGATCTTGGCGTCCGGGTGTTGCTCAAAATGGGCGATCGCCGCCTCGGCCAGCTCGTCGGCCGCGGTGCAGGCGGCCTCGAGTTGGCGCAACAACGCCGCCAGTTGGATGCCCATCGCGTTTTCCACGGCCGGCGGTTGGTGCAGGTAGGTGTCGGTGAACACGGCGCGCAACCGCTCGATATCGCGGTCGAGATGGCGTCGGCGGCCAGCTTTGGTCAGCAGTCGGCGCAGCCGGGCGGGAGTCAGCGTCGCCGCCTGCGTTGGGGTCGGCGCAGCGGCCAAGATGGTGCGGGCGTCGGCGCGGGCCAGTCCACCCTCGGGCAGCCCGGCGAACGCGGCGATGGCGGCCGGGTAGAAGTCTTTGAGCAGGTCGCGGATCTGGTTGCCGATCTGCTGACGCGCCCAAACCGCATCTTGCTGGGCGCGGGCGAGCACCCGGATGGCTTGGGCCAGCTCGGTGTCGGCGGGCAGCGGTCGGTGCGCGGCGGCATCGGTGCGCACGATATTGGCCAGCAGCACCGCATCGGTGGCATCGGATTTGGCCCCCGACACTGCATGCCGTGCCCGGTACCGCGAGGCCGCCAGTGGGTTGATCGGGTAGATCACCCGGCCGGTTTCGCGCAGCGCGGCCACCCACAGTCCGCGATCGGTTTCGATCCCCACCGGGATTGGATGCGCGGCGCTGTCACCGGCCTCAGCCAGCAGCGTCAACAGAGCCGCGAACCCGGCCGCATCATTGCTGACCCGTCCGCGGGCCACCACACGCCCGTCGTCGTCGATGACGGCGACATCGTGATGTTCAGTGGCCCAATCAATTCCACAAAACAAGCCCAAGGTGTCATCACTCCTTCGATCGATGGTTATGCCGTCACCGGTGGACTCACGCGGCGCCCTAATCGCGGGACTCTTAGGTCCGTCATCTCACTAGCCGTCCGTGACTCCAGCTCACCGCAGGACCTCGTTCTATCGAAGAGCTCAAGGCTCGGGAAACACAGTCGGGAGGTCAACCCTGCGGTGGGCTCGGGCAACGGCATCCCACCACCACCGGAGGTGATCTGCCGTCAGGCGCGCCGTTCTTTCTCTAGACGTCGAGCGTCGGGACAAACCAGGCATCACCTGACAGCAGACCAACCAGGAAACAGACCCTGGTCGCCACCACGACCAGCAATCCATCCCTACTAAACGATTAGGACATCCAGTGACAGCACCCGAAGCAGACTTGACCGGTTGGTCGTCGGCGCCGTTCACCGGCGGCGGCTACACCCATGACGTCTACCGCAAAGGTGAGGGCCCCGGTGTGGTGTTGATTCCCGAGATGCCCGGCATCCATCCCGGGGTGCTGGCGTTGGGGAATCACCTGGTGGACAACGGGTTCACGGTCGCCATCCCGTCGTTGTTCGGCGAGCCGGGCCGGGCGGTGTCGCTCGGCTATGTGCTTCCGACCATCGCGCGTGCTTGTGTGGCAAGGGAATTCGCGGCGTTCGCGACCAACAAGAATCGACCGGTGTCGCAGTTCCTGCGTGCGCTTGCCCGTGACCTCAACGCCTCGACACCGGGCAAGGGAGTCGGGGTGATCGGCCAATGCTTCACCGGCGGCTTCGCGCTGGCCGCCGCCGTCGACGACAGCGTGCTGGCGCCGGTGCTCAGTCAACCGTCGGTGCCGCTACCGCTGACCCTGCGCCACCGACGCGATCCCGGGCTCAGCGAACCGGAGCTGAACCGCGTCGCCGAGCGCGCCGCCGATGAAGGCCTGTGCGCAATGGGTTTGCGGTTCAGCGAGGACAAGACGTCGCCGCGCGAACGCTTTACCACGCTCAAAGAGCGACTCGGCGACGCGTTCGAGGTGATCGAAATCCCTTCCGGCCCAGGCAACGAGCACGGCTTCAGCCGGATGGCTCATTCGGTGCTCACCGACGAGGTCCGCGAGGTCGACGGACACCCGGCCTATGAGGCCCGCAAGCGCGTGGTCGAATTCCTCACTCAGCGGCTGAGGTAGCCGGCTTTTCGTCCTCGTTCTGTCGCTCGACACCCTTGTACACCGCGAGGTAGACGTCGATCGTGGTGACGATGACGATCATCAGCACCGGGCCGATGACGATGCCCCACGGTCCGAACATCGCGATACCGGCGAACACCGAGAGCAGCATCAGCGCGGGATTGAGCCGGGCGTCGCGCGGGACCAACACCGGCCGCAGAAAATTGTCCAGGTTGGTAACCACAATGAGGTGCCAAAGCACCACGAACACGCCACCAAAGACGTTGCCGAAGAAGATCATTCCGATCCCGAACGGAATGGTGACGATTCCGCCGCCCAGCGGGATGATCGACAGCGCGGTCAGCAAGATCGCGAAAATGAAGAACCCATGGTGAAATCCGGCGATGTAGATGGACGCGGCGCCGGCCACGCCCTGGCACAGCGCAATAACGAACTGCCCGCTCACGGTGCCACGGACCATCGAACCCATCTTGCGCAGGTACAAGTCGGTGACTTCCTCACCGAGCGGATTGAGCCGGCGGATCAGCGTGAGCAGCTTCTCGCGATGGGTTAGCAGCGCGACGAACACGTACAAGAAGATGATCGCCGAGGTGACGGCACCGAATGCGCTGCCGACCGCGTCCTGCAGGACGCCCAGGAACCACTGGCCGGCTTTCTGCGCGACGGTCACCATCGCTTTTCGCAGCGACTCGGCAGTGACCGTGGTGTGTACGAACGGCACCCGGGCGAGCAGCTCGTTGGCAAGACGCAAACCCTGGTCCCCGAGTTTGCTCAGATCGGTCCGCTGCACCCAGTCGGCGATCTGGCCGACCATTCGGGAAATCTGCACGACCGCGAGCAACACCAGCAGGCTGATCGGCACGATCACGGCAACCAGCGCCGACAGCAACGTGCAGGCGGCGGCCAGCCCGGTGGACAGTCGCCGGTCAAACCAGTTGAAAACCGGTGTGAACAAATATGCCCCGACGGCCGCAACCACGATCAGCACGAAATAGCTGCGCAGGAAGTACGCGGCGAACAGCAGGGCGATCAGCGTGACAACCGCAAGCGCACGCTTTTGGGTGGGCGTGAACTCGGTGTTCATTGTCGGGCAGGTGCCTGCGCAGCTTGCCGGGCGCGCTGCTGGGCAATGAATCGGATCGACAACCGCTGCAACAGACCCGGTGCCAGCCGGGCGAACAACCACGACGCGTGCGCACGTTTGGGTACCACCAACAAAGCCCTGTTGCGTTCGATTGCCCGCAGGGTGTCGCGGGCCAGCCGGTCGGGGTCGTAGGCGGTTTTCATGCCCTGTCCGCGCAGGTAGTAGTCGCGGCCGACGAACCCACCGACCGCGCCCTTGTCCAGGATCGGCGTCTCGACCGCGGCCGGGCACACCGCCAACACCCCCACCCCGCGCGAAACGGCTTCCGATCGCAGGGCCAGCGACAACCCGACGACGGCGTGTTTGGTCATCACGTAGCTGGTGATCTGTCCGGCCGCGGTCAGCCCCGCCATCGACGCGGTGTTGACGATGTGGCCGTGCCCTTGGGCCAGCATCACCGGGTAGGCGGCGGTCACCCCGTGTACGACGCCGCGGATGTTGACGTCGATGATGGCGTTCCACTGCTCCAGCGTGAGCAGTTCGGTGTCGCCACCCCAGGCGATCCCGGCGTTATTGAACATCAGGTCGAGCCGGCCGGTGCGGGCGACGACGTCGTCGACAGCGGCCTGCACGGCCGCCGGGTCGGTGACGTCGAGACGGGCCGACCGTGCGCTGCCCGGACCCTTCAGTGAATCAGCCGTTCTGGTGGCGGCGGCAGCGTCGATGTCGGTGCAGACCACGTCGGCGCCGGCCGCGACCAGCGCGCGGCACAGCGCCGCGCCGATACCCGAGCCGGCCCCGGTGACGATCGCCTGCTTGCCGGTGAAACTCACTGCGGGCCTGCCGATTTCATCACATGTCCGTACACGTCGGGATAGCGTTTGAGATGAGCTCCACCGTTGAGGTCGAGCACCTCACCGGTCAGCCACGGGGCCTTGCACATGAACAGCACGGCTTCGGCGACGTCCTCGGCGGTACCGCCGCGGCCCAGCGCGGTGTTCTCCAGGTAGTCGTCGAGTACACCGGGAATTTGGGTGAGCGGCTCGGTGAGCGGGGTGTGCACGATTCCGGGCGCGACGGCGTTGACCCGGATACCGCGCGGCCCCAGTTCCAGCGCGGCGACCTGGGTCAGCATCGACAGCCCCGCCTTGGCCGCGCAGTAGGCGCTCATCGCCGCCGCGGGTTGGCGGGCATTCAGCGAACTCAACGACACCAGCACTCCGCCGTCGCGCAGTTGCGGCGCGGCATGCTTGATCACCAGGAAAGCGCCGGTGAGGCAGACGTCGACCACCGCGCGGAACTCCTCGACCGCAAGCTCGGTGATCAGTCCGAACCCGCCGAACCCGGCGGTGTTGACGACGATCTGGAGCGGTCCGGCTTGCGCGAACAGCCGCTGCACCGAAGCCTCGTCGGTGACCTCGACGACCGCCGAGGTGTGCGGGTCGCCGAGCTCGGCGGCGACGGCCTGGGCGCCGTCGGCGTTGCGGTCGGCGACTGTGACGCGATAGTTCTCGGCGGCCAGCGCGTGCGCCACCGCCCGGCCGATGCCGGACGCTCCGCCCACCACAACGGCCCCACGAGTCACGCTGGCCCCCAATCCGGCCGGAAGCCACCCCACTTGGCGCCGATCACGCCCCACGGATCGGCGTGCTGACCGGGGTAACGGTAGTACGGTGAGCGGCGCCGCAGCATCGCGTTCGCCAGCGGTGCCACCAACCGCGCCGGGTACCGTCGCCAGCTCATCCGCTCGGCGGCGTCGACGAGCAGTTGTGGCCACGAAATCCGTTGGAAATCAAGAAGTTGCTGCGATCGGGTGGTGTCCATCCAGTCGGTGGAAAACCAGTCGTCGTCGCTGTCGGGGTTGCCCTTGCGGCCGATGGGAACTCCTCCGACCAGTCCCATCGCCGCGGCGGTGGCCGGCGCCAGCTCGCCGTGGAGCAGGCGGTGCGACTCGTCGCCGCCGATCAACAGCGTCTCACCGACCGCGGGTGCGGTGGCGGCGGCGGCGAAGGCGCGCGCCGCGTCGCGCACATCGACGGACTGAATGCGACCGTCGATCGGCAGTGCGGCCTCGAAGTAGATGGTGTCCAAGTCGATATCGAAGCGTGGGTCGGCGGTGAGCACCGCACCGAGCCGCAGTACCACGAAGTCCAGCCCCGAGTCGCGTACCAGCTGCTCGGCTTGCACCTTGTGGACGCCGTAGATGTCTGAGGGCCGCAGCGGGGTGTCGGCGGTGAGCAGATTGGTGACGCGGTGTGGGTTGCGGGCACCGTAGGTGGCGACGCTCGACGCTTGCACGAATCGCGGTGGCTCGGGTAATGCCTTGGCGCAGTTGAGCAATGTCGCGGTGGCGTCGACGTTGACGGCGCGGGCCAACGCCGGGCGCGCATAACATAGCGGCGGGATGATCGCGGCGAGATGGATGATCGCCGCCGGGCGCACCGCCTGCAGCAGTGCCTCCACGGCGTTGGGGTCGGTCAGATCGGCCCAACGGACCTCGACCGACGCGGGCAACGTTGCTGCCTTCTTGCGGTTGGCCGGTACGTCGAGGTCGGTGGCCACCACGCGATGGCCGTCGGCGGCCAACTGCCGCACGGTCGCCGATCCGACCAGTCCGAGGGCCCCGGTGACTAGCACTGTCTCGGTCATCCGGCGCCGCTCCTCCTCATCGCTTCGTTCACCGCATCATCGTCGGCGCGCATGGCGCATTACGCTACACGCCGACGTGTAATTGCGGGGGTTGTCGTCGCGCTCGCGTATTGGGCACACGACTAAGTGATAAACGCCCTGGTAATTGGCGAAAAGCCGTATCCTGAGCCCGTTGAAACCCGGCTCATGATCGGCGGGGCAGCGGATGACGGCGACCGGCACATGCCAAACATGCGGCACCGAGCCACTTCAGAGTGCGCGGTTTTGTCACTCCTGCGGTTCGCCGATCAGCACGGTGACGGTGCCCGCCGAGTACAAGCAGGTGACGGTTCTGTTCGTCGATGTGGTGCGTTCGATGGACATCGCGGTCACTGTGGGTACCGAGCGGCTGCACGGCATCATGACCGAGCTGTTCCACCGTTGTGCAGCAGTCGTGCAGCGCTACGGCGGCACCGTCGACAAGTTCACCGGCGACGGCATCATGGCATTGTTCGGTGCTCCAGTGTCATTGGAGGACCATGCTTTTCGCGCATGCCGGGCAGCATTGGAGATACAGGCGGAAAACCACGGCCTGGCTGATGAAGTGCAGCGTCATGACGGCGTCTTGCTAGAGCTTCGGATTGGGTTGAACTCCGGAAAAGTGATCGCCGGTGAAATTGATGCGAACCCGCTGACCTATACGGCGATCGGTGAACAGGTCGGTTTGGCGCAACGAATGGAGTCTGTCGCGCCACCCGGCGGGGTAATGCTCAGCGAGTCAACCGCCCGGCTGGTCGAACACCTTGCGACGTTGGGCGAACCGGAGCTGGTACAGATCAAGGGTGTTACCGAGCCGGTGCGAGCACGTCGGTTACTTGCGGCAGCATCGGCGCATCTTGGTGTGGGGCGCCAAGATCCCTCGTTGGTGGGCCGCACTTGGGAAATGGGCGCACTGAGCGGCATCCTCGATCAGGCGATCGATGGGGCAGGTTGCGTGGTCGGTGTCGTTGGCCCGCCCGGGATTGGTAAGAGCCGCATCGTCCGCGAGGTCACCGCCCTGGCACAGAAGCGTGGCGTGGAGGTGTTCGCCGCATACTGTGAATCGCACGCCAACGAGATCCCGTTCCACACAGTGACATCGCTCCTCCGCACAGCCCTCGGCGTAACCCGTTTCGACGACGAATCAGCCCGAGCGCGGATTCGCGAGCGTGTCCCTGACGGCGATCCCGAAGACCTGGTACTCCTGGATGACCTACTCGGTATCCGAGATGGCAACGTCGAACTACCCGCGATCGATCCGGATGCCCGACGTCGACGGCTCACGAAATTGGTCAACACTATCTCGCTGGCACGCACCACACCCGCCGTCTACGTTGTCGAGGACGTCCATTGGATAGACGACGTCAGTGAGTCCCTGCTGGCGCAGTTCTTGGTCGTTGCGCCGCAAACACCATCCCTGGTATTGATCACGTACCGCCCTGAATACCGCGGCGCACTGACCCGGACACCGAATTCGCAAACCATCACCCTTGCACCGCTGAATGCTGCCCAGTCGGCCACGCTCGCAACCGAATTGATCGGTTCGGACCCGTCCGTGGCGGCACTTTGCGACGAGGTCGCACAGCGGGCCGCGGGAAACCCGTTCTTCGCCGAGGAGATAGTGCGCGACCTTGCCGAACGTGGTGTGCTGACCGGTGGCCGCGGCCAGTATGTCTGCCACGTCGAGCACGCCGACACCGCCGTACCAGCAACCTTGCAGGCCACCATCGCCGCGCGCATCGACCGGCTCAACAGCGACGCCAAACGGACGCTGAACGCGGCGGCGGTGATCGGATTGCGGTTCAGTGCAGACGAACTGGCGTTGCTCGACGGCGATGCCGAGATAGGAACTCTGATAGAAGCCGAACTGGTCGACCAGGTGCGGTTCACCCCACACGCCGAATACGCGTTTCGTCATCCGCTGATCCGCACTGTGGCATATGAATCGCAACTGAAGTCAAGCCGAGCCGAACTGCACCGGCGGTTGGCCATCGCGATCGAACAACGCCACCCTGATGAGCTTGACGAGAACGCAGCGCTGATCGCCGAGCATCTCGAGGCCGCCGATGAGTTAACCGCGGCCTTCGAATTTCGCATGCGGGCGGGGAATTGGGCGCAGCACCGTAATATCCGCGCCGCATATATGAGCTGGCGACGAGCATGTGACATCGCAGACCGGCTGCCGGTCAACGAGCCCACCCGTCTCGCGATGCGCATCGCATCGCGGACTTGCGTGTGTGGTAGCGCGTGGCGGGTCGGTAAGAGTGTCGCTGAAATCAGATTCGAGGAACTGCGCGAACTATGCGCTGCCGCGGGCGACAAGCTCTCGCTCGCCATCGGTATGAGTGGCCTGCTGGTCACGCTGGCCTTTCACGGACGCGACCGCGAGGCGGCCCAGCTCGCTACGGAGGCCGCCGAGCTGATCGAGTCGAGCGAAGACCCCGACGCCGTCGCGCTCCTCACCGGACCGATCTACGCCAAATCAGAGGCCGGCGAGATGTCGGAAGTGCTCAGTTGGACGCAGCGCATCATCGACTGGTCAGAAGGTGATCCCACCAAGGGCAGTTTGATTCTCGCGTCACCATTGACAAGCGCGCTCGCTTGGCGCGGTCTGGCGCGGTTCTGCCATGGTCTCGGTGGTTGGGCAGAAGATCTTGACCTCGCCATGTCGATGGGGCGGGATATCGACCCGCTCGGATTTGTCGTCGCAGTCTGCTACAAGTCCTTCTGCATTGCGCTCGAACCTTGGCGACCCGACCAAGAAATGCTGCGAGAAACCGCCGCCGCAGTGTCAATCGCCGAGCGGTCCGGCGATGACCTGGCGGTTGCGCTAGCCGGGATGGCTCACGCCATCGCGTTCGCACACCAAAAAAGGTCCGATCGCGAGGCCGCTCTCGCCCTGCTCACGCAAATGCGGGAAGACGCACTGCAACAGCGCTCCCCGATCATTGGCGCTGCAATTGCCGACATCGGAACCGCCAGAGTGATGCAGGAAACCGGCGATCTGGACACTGCCATCGGGCTGTCCAGGAAAGCCGTCGACCGCTGCTTCGATGCCGGCGCGATGAATTGGCGTGGCGAGGCCACCGCCGTGCTGGTGGAGTCACTACTAATGCGCGGCAAAAAGTCCGACATCGAGGACGCGCAGTCGGCTATCGACCGGCTCGCGGCGGTGCCGACCGAACCGGGCTTTGTATTGTTCGAAATTCCGTTGCTTCGGCTCAGAGCGTTGTTGGCCCGCGCGAATGGTGACGAAACCGGTTACCGCTCCTTCGTGGACCGCTACCGCACAAGAGCGAACGAAGTTGGATACAAAGGACATATCGCGCTCGCCGAAGCGATGTGACCGTTATTCGGGTGGCGCCGCGGCGACAACCGCCGCCAGGTGGGGATGGGCAGCGGCCTTGACCTCCTCGAACAACTCGCAGTAGTACGGCAGACACTCGGCCATCGCCTGCTCGGTGGTGAACAGCGGCTGATAACCCAGATCCCGCTGCGCCTTGGCGACCGAGAAGTAGTTGTCCAAGTAGAGCCGTTCCACCGCAAGGGGTTCCAGCGGCGGTTGCGGCAGGCCGAACCGGAAGTGCAGTCGCTGCCACACCGACATGAGGTCACGCACCAGCCGGCCCGATACCCGTGCGCGCGGCCATGGCACCCCGCACTTTTCGACGATCGGCCGTGCGAACTCGAACATATTGATCGGTTCGGCATCGTTGATGAAGTACGCCTGGCCGGGCGCGGTGCCGCCGGGCACCAAATGTTCAGCGGCCAAGATGAAGCCGTGAATCAGGTTGTGTATGTAGGAGTTATCGAGTTTAGCGTTCTTGCTGCCGATCAGTACCTTGACATGGCCGGCCACGACACTTTCGAACAGCCTGCGGAACATCGTCTTGTCACCGCGGCCCCAGATACCGCTGGGGCGGATCGAACAGGTCAGTAACCCTTCAATCCCGTTCTGGGACAATACAAATTTTTCCGCGACTACCTTCGTCTCGGTGTAGAGGTCGTTGAATCGCTTCGTGTAGGGAAGCGTTTCGTCGCCACCGCAGATGCGCTGACCACCCATCACCACGCTGTTCGACGCGGTGTAGACGAACCGCTTGACTCCGGCTTTTTGCGCCGCGTGCACGAGGTTCTTGGTGCCGTCGACGTTCACCGCGAAGCTACGTCGGCGGTACTCGTCGGTCACCGACTTGCCGCCCAGCAGCTCGATGATCGCGGCGGTGTGGAACACCGTGTCGATACCGTCCACCGCAGTGTCGACGACCGCGGGGTCGCAGATGTCGCCTTGCAACACCTCGAGCCCCGCCCGGTCAGGCAACGGTGATGGTGCGCGGTCGAAGGAGCGCACCCGATAGCCGCGGTCGAGCAGCGTGGTCACCAGGTTCGCGCCGACGAAGCCGGATCCGCCGGTGACCAGGACGCGGCCGAGTTCGGTGGTCAACGATGCATCACCCATGCCGCAGAGGATAACTGAAACGTGTTTCAGTTTCGAGCACGGATGCTCAAACTGCTTGAGGATTCAACTATTTATCGGCGTCTTCGTTCTCGGTGGCGGCCAACGCATCGGCCACCTGCTTGCGCGCTCCAGCTAAGTAGTCCTCACATCGTTTAGCCAGCTGTTCGCCTCTTTCCCACAATTTCAGCGACGTATCGAGGTCCAGCCCGCCCTGTTCCAGCTGGCGCACCACCTCGATCAGCTCGTCGCGGCACTCTTCGTACCCCAGCTGACTAATGTCCCTAATCTCATCACTCGCCATCTGTCAGTCCCTCGCTCACCGCCGCGACGGCTCCGTCGCTCACCCGCACCCGCAACCTGGTGCCCGCCGGAGCGTCGTCGACCGAGCGCAAGACCATCGCGGGCCCGGACGGCGGAACGGTCTGCACCACGGCATAGCCGCGGGCCAGCGTGGCGGCAGGCCCCAGCGTCGCCAGCCGGGCGGCCAGATGCCCGACGCGATCGGTCTCTACATCGATGAGCCGGGTGATATCCCGGCGTACCGCCGAGCGGGCGCGGTGGATCTCATCGCCGCGGGCTTGCAACGCGGCCAACGGCTGCGCCAGCACCGGGCGGCTGCGCAACGACGCCAGCGCGCGTTCCTCACGGGACACCCAGTTACGCAGCGCCTGGGCGCTGCGTCGGCGCAGGTCGGCGATCAGCTGCTGCTCTGCGGCGGTGTCCGGCACGATCTTCTTCGCGGCATCGGTCGGGGTCGCGGCGCGCACATCGGCGACCAGATCGCACAACGGATTGTCGGGTTCGTGACCAACCGCACTCACCACCGGGGTGCGGCACGCCGCGATCGCCCGACACAGCGTCTCGTCAGAAAACGGCAACAGGTCCTCGACGCTGCCGCCGCCGCGGGCCAGCACGATGACGTCCACATCGGGGTCGCCGTCCAGGTCGGACAGCGCCTCGACGATCTGCGGAACCGCGTTGGGCCCCTGCACGGCGGTGTTGCGAACCGCGAAGCGCACCGCCGGCCAGCGTCCTGTCGCCACGGTGGTGACATCGTGCTCGGCGGCGCTGGCGCGACCGGTGATCAGCCCAACTGTGCTGGGCAGGAACGGGATTGGCCGCTTGAGCCGGGCGTCGAAAAGCCCTTCTGCGTCGAGCAGCCGGCGCAGCCGCTCAATACGAGCCAGCAGTTCTCCGATGCCGACCGCACGAATCTCGTTGAGCCGCAACGAGAAAGTGCCCCGTCCGGTGTAGAACGTGGGCTTACCGCAGACCACCACCTGCACACCTTCGGTCAGTTTCACCGGCGCGCCCAGGATCAAGTCACGCGGCGCGGTCACCGTCAGCGACATGTCGGCCGCCGGATCGCGCAGCACCATGAACACGGTCTTGGAGTCCGGCCGCAGGTTGATCTGAGTCAGCTGGCCTTCCACCCAGACCGTGCCCAGCTTGTCGATCCAGCCCGCGACCCGGATGGCCACCGCGCGAACCGGGAACGGGTTTTCGGCCGAGTTCGGCGGTGCGGGCTGGGTCACTTGGCGGTCGCGCGGGTAATCCTGTTGGCCAGCAACGTCTGGAACGGCGCGCGCGCCTTGGTGGCCTCCTCGTAGGCCAGCAGCGCTTCGAGCTCGTCGACGTCCAGCGTGGCCAGCCGGGCCCGCAACTGGGCCAGCGTCAGCGACTCGTAGTCGAGTTCGGTCGCCACGGCCGGCACCGGCACGTTCGACGCCGATTTCTTGTCGTGGGTGCGCACTGGTTTCGTCGGCGGATCGGCGGGGGCGTCCGACGTCGAGTACAACGCAAACCGTCCCTCGGCACGCCGATCCGTGTCGGCGGCGTCCGTCGGCTGGTCCTCTTCCAAGTCCTCGTCGAACGTCGCCCACTCCGGCTGCTCGTCCTTGGGCGGAAAGATCGTCTCCAGGGTGGCGTCGCCCTTGATCACCAGTTCGGCCATGTTCTGCTGGAATTTCATGACGATGTGCGCCGCTTGACTGGCCAGTGTCATCGGGTACATCAGAATCGTCTTCGGCAGCTTTATGGTCTCCTCGACGGCGACGGTCGCCGCTCCCACCAGCAACCGAACCCCATACGGTGCAGTAGCCATGTGTCCCAGCCTGCCTTAAACCTGCGGTCAACTCCAAGCTGGCTGCGCGGTGTGGTCGGAAAGTACCCTGGTTGTCATGCCGCCGACCGTCAACATGGGGATTCCGGGCGCGTCCAGTTCGGTGGTCGAGCCCGCGACCGGCAAACGGGTGCTGCTTGCCGAACCCCGCGGATACTGCGCGGGCGTGGACCGCGCCGTCGAGACGGTCGAACGCGCGCTGGAAAAGCACGGCCCACCGGTGTATGTGCGCCATGAAATCGTGCACAACCGGCACGTGGTGGACACCCTCGCCAAAGCGGGAGCGATCTTCGTCGACGAAACCGACGAGGTGCCCGAGGGTGCCATCGTGGTGTTCTCCGCACACGGTGTGGCGCCGACCGTGCACACCTCGGCCGCCGAACGCGGTCTGCGAGTGATCGACGCCACCTGCCCGCTGGTCACCAAGGTGCACAACGAGGCCAAGCGCTTCGCCCGTGACGACTACGACATCCTGCTCATCGGGCACGAGGGCCACGAGGAAGTCGTCGGCACCGCCGGCGAGGCTCCCGACCACGTGCAGTTGGTGGACGGACCCGAGGCCGTTGACAACGTCAGGGTCCGCGACGAGAACAAGGTCATCTGGCTCTCGCAGACCACCCTGAGCGTCGACGAGACGATGGAAACCGTACAGCGGCTGCGCAAACGCTTCCCGAATCTGCAGGACCCGCCCAGCGACGACATCTGCTACGCGACCCAGAACCGCCAGGTCGCGGTCAAGGCGATGGCACCCGAGTGTGAGCTGGTGATCGTCGTCGGGTCGGCGAACTCGTCGAATTCAGTGCGGCTCGTCGAGGTGGCGCTGGGCGCCGGTTCGGCGGCCGCGCACTTGGTCGACTGCGCCGACGACATCGACCCGGCCTGGTTGGACGGCGTCACCACCGTCGGCGTCACCTCCGGAGCGTCGGTGCCCGAAATACTGGTACGAGGCGTGCTCGAGCGGCTGGCCGAGCACGGATATGACGTCGTCCAGCCGGTCACGACCGCCAACGAGACGCTGGTGTTCGCCCTACCCCGGGAGATTCGGCCGGCTCGATCCGGCTAGTCCTCGTAGTCCCATGGCTTGCGCGGGTCGTCCGTGCGGGCGGCTCCGCGATAGCGCACCCGCGATATCGGGTGGTGGGTGGCGCTTCCACTGGATGGGGTGGATGGGGAACGACGGCGCGGCTCGGCAGGCCTGACGCGCTCGTAACCGTCTGGTTCGTGCGGGTCGAATGGACTGCCCGTTCCGCGGGTGCGACGCACATGCGGCTCGCGGCGGATCTCTCGCGGCGGTCGGCCCCGCAGATCCGGATCGCGCGGCACCCTGGAACGCCGCGGCGCTTCGGGCGGTTCCACGTCGCGGGAGCGCGTTGACCGTCGGCGCCGGGTGGGCTCTGCCATCTCATCCAGAGCCGGCCGACGTGTGCGGGTAGTGGCCGGCCGTTTGGCGGCGCGAGTCGCGGAGCTCTTCGTCGGACGCCCCGCCGCCTCGGTGCGCCGCGTTCTGGTCGACTTGCGGGTGTGCTCGGGTACGGCGGGGTCGCGGCCGAACAACGTCACGAACTTCGCGATGATGCCCGGCTTGGGCGTGTCGGTGGTCTTCGCTTCCTCCGCGGACGCAGTCGAGCGCACCGACATGCCGAGATACCAGCGGATCATGCCGATCAGCAGCACACCGGCCGAGGTGAACAGCATCAGCGGGAACCGCTCGATCAGCGGATAACCGCAATTGATCAGCAGATCCTTCAACCCGGTGATTTTGGCGCCGTGGAATAACCAGTACGCGCCGGGAACCGCGCAGAACAGGATCAGCGGCGGCTGGATGACCGCGGTGAACACCCCGGCCTGCTGCACTGCCAGCACCGCGACCACGCAGCCAACGACATAGAGAGCGGAGAAGACATTGGTCAGTTCCTTGTTGCCCGACCCGGCGTCGAACGCGAAACCGGCGGCGGTCGCGGTCACGGCAACAACCACGGCGGCCCACCACGGCACACCCGGAAGGTTCGGGTAAATCGAGCGGCGACTCGCGGTCACCGCCGGTCTTCCCCGCTGTGCTGACACACGTCGACCGTACCGGCTGGGCAGCGAAAGACCCGTAAAGACCTGCCCGGTCTTGCTCCGTAGACTGAGCTCCCTGTGAGCTTGAGCCTGGGGATCGTGGGTTTGCCGAACGTCGGCAAGTCGACGCTGTTCAACGCGTTGACCAAGAACGACGTGGTGGCCGCCAACTACCCATTTGCCACGATCGAACCCAACGAGGGCGTCGTCCCGCTGCCTGATCCCCGGCTTGAGAAGCTGGCCGAGATGTTCGGTTCGGAGCGGATCGTGCCGGCGCCGGTGACCTTCGTTGACATCGCCGGGCTGGTGGCAGGCGCTTCCGAGGGGGCCGGACTGGGTAACAAGTTCCTGGCCAATATCCGCGAGTGCGATGCGATTTGCCAAGTGGTGCGGGTGTTTTCGGACGACGATGTAGCCCATGTCGCCGGGAAGGTCGACCCCAAATCCGACATCGAGGTCGTCGAGACCGAGTTGATACTCGCCGATTTGCAAACACTCGAACGTGCAGTACCGCGGCTGGAGAAAGAGGCCCGCAACAACAAGGACCGCAAACCGGTCTACGAGGCCGCCCTCGCCGCTCAAGAGGTGCTGAACGGCGGCAAAACCCTTTTCGCGGCCGGGCTGGACACAGCGCCGTTGCGGGAGCTGAATCTGCTGACCACCAAACCGTTCCTGTACGTCTTCAACGCCGACGAGGCGGTGCTGACCGACGAAGCCCGCAAGGCCGAGTTACGCGAGCTCGTCGCGCCGGCCGACGCGGTGTTCCTCGACGCCAAGATCGAAGCCGAGCTGGCCGAACTCGATGACGAGTCGGCCGCCGAGCTGCTGGAGTCGATCGGGCAGACCGAGCGCGGCCTCGACGCGCTGGCCCGCGCCGGCTTTCACACCTTGAAGTTGCAGACGTTCTTGACGGCCGGCCCAAAAGAAGCGCGCGCGTGGGTCATTCACCAAGGCGACACCGCGCCGAAGGCGGCCGGGGTGATACACAGCGACTTCGAAAAGGGCTTCATCAAAGCCGAGATCGTGTCCTATGACGACCTGATCGCCGCCGGCTCGATGGCCGCGGCCAAGGCGGCCGGCAAGGTCCGGATGGAAGGCAAGGACTACGTGATGGCCGATGGCGACGTGGTGGAATTCCGGTTCAACGTCTAGCAACTGCTGTGCGCAAGGTCGACAGTGATGCGCCGAGCGTGGGGCATATGTACGCAATCGTCGGGATTTTCGTACATACGGCCCACGGTCGAGCGATGTCGACTTGGTCGTTGGCTAATCGGCTGACCGCTCGAGTGCTCGTAGGCCGCGCAGGGTCCTTCGTATCAGCTCACGTCTTTCGTCGATGGTCATCGAGTCATTGAGGGGAGCGTGCACCCGCAGGTAACCCTGGGTCACCAGATCGTCGACCAGGAACCGCGTCGCACCGACCGGCAAGGACAGACGAGCAGCGATCTCTGCGACCGAGGGGCTCTGCCGGCAACACGTCAGGATCTGGCCTCGTACATCGTTCCTCGACCAGCGTGGCGGCTTTGCTGTGGTGTTGAGCGCTTCGACCGGAGTTTCGAGTGCCAGTTCGGCCCCACAGTCGGTACCGCCTGCCTTCAGCGCGTACGGCCGGACCAGGCTCGGCTCGTCCACGGCTTCCGGCTTTGTGAACCATTCGCCGATCGGTTCGACCGTGCCCTCCGACTGCGACGAACCATGCGCCGCGTTGCGGTTCTGCAGGAACCATAAGGCCTGGTCGGCGTGCACCGATGCGCGCAGCTCGCTGGAAACGACCTTCAGGATGGTGCGGTCGGTGTCGATGATGAATGTGGTCCGTCGGACCGGCAGCAGCCGGGCCAGCAGGCCGCGGCGTCGGCTGTGCTGGCCACGCCGGGCTTCATCACGCGCCACGACGGATCTATGCAGCTTGGCGAGCCTGCCTCGGCGTACTCCGAACAGCTCGGACACCACGCCGTCCGCGTCGGAGAGCAGCGGATAGTCGAACGAGCGCTGCTGGGCGAAGTGGGCCTGTTTGTCGACGGCATCCGTGCTGATCCCCACCCGATGTGCGCCCACCTTGGCAAATTCGTCGCTCAGGTCCCGGAAATGACACGCCTGCGCTGTACAGATCGGTGAAGAGGCTAATGGGAAGAAGAACAGCACCACCGGCCCGTCAGAAAGGAACGTGGACAGCGTCCGAGGCCGACCGGTGTGATCGAACAGCGTGAAGTCAGGCGCCTTATCGCCCGCGATCATCGGCAAAGACTAACGCCGCGCAGCGGTGCGCAACAACGACTGGAGATAATTCGGTCATCGCCGACCAGCTACAGGCATACGACGTGTATCGAATACGTGTACTGGCGTCGTGGAATTTCGGCTCAACGCCCAGCGGCAAAGTCGCGGATTCGGAGCTCGCAGTGGATCGGCGGGGGTAATTGTCGTACCCGGGTGTGATGATGCGGTTTTGTCCTCGATTGCATCGCCTGCTGCGGGGGTTCGCCCGGCTGAGCGGTTGGAGGTGTTGTCAGAGGAGTTAGCGGAGTTGGCTGGTCAGCGCAATGCGATTGATGGGCGCATTGTGCAGATTGCCGCGGAGTTGTATCGCGACGGGCTGTGGGGGATAACCGGTGCGCGCTCGCTGGCGGCGGTGGTGACCTGGAAGCTTGGCTGGTCATCGGCCAATGCCCACACCATGGTTACGGTGAAGCGCCGGGTGGAACAGAGCGCGCCACAGTTCCGGGGCGTGCCAATTGAACAGCACATGCCCGGTGTAGTCATAACAGTCGGCGCACAGCGGCTGCCCGAACCGGATAATCGGCGTGGTGAACTGTGTTGCACCATAAGGGTTTTCCGTGTGGGCAGCGGGCTTTGCTACCGCTGGCGGGGGTGGGCGGTAGGTGCGCCCGGCCGATCTGGCCCGGCTGCAATCCGAAAGCTACCAGGTGGCCAACGATTCACCGCCACCGCAATCACGGACTGGCTAACCCTGTACAGCACTGGCGACCCCGATATCCGAGTGCAACTAGTAGCCGAAAACATCGCGCGTCGAACAGGCCGTCGTCTATGAGGATCGCGTCAAGCGGATGGTTGCCGAGATCGAACGGATCGAATACGGATACGCCCAACGGGTGCGCGATCTGATTGCGCCGACGCTGGGGACATAGACAAACCACGGGCCAAGGTGACCGTCCCACCTCGGTTGTGGCGACAATTTGGTGCGCCGGAGGTGGCTGACGGTTGGGTATATTTGCCACACGAAGTATGCGATGCGAGGTGCTGGTGGCGGTGCTTAATTTGCGAGTCAAGGCCAGGGCTCTTTCCTGTGTGGGACAAGAGTTGCTGAGCGCTGCCAGCGCGATCCCCGACGCGCCCCAACCAGTCTCTCCGGCTGGTACCGATCCGCTGTCGACGGCCATCGCAGCCCACGTAACCAGCTCTGTGGCTCCGCTGGTTGCGGACCGCCCAGCAGCCAAAGCTGAAGCTAGTGGCTACGCGCAGGCTTTGGGCGCCGCCGCTCGTGCCTATGTCGGCACCGACGAACCGCTGGGCGAGGAGATTGACCGGCAGATGGCCGGCCTGCCCGCATCGGATTAGCCAATGGGCATTGAACGACCCGGCGGACCTTACGGCCCGGAGATGACCGCGCCGCCAGCCTGGCCCGAGGCTGACGAAACGGCCCTGTTAGATGCCGCCGACGCGTTCGATGCCGACAAGAAGGCTGTCGACGAGCAATTGTGGGCCTTCCAGCAAGCACGGACCAGACTCTTCGACGACGATGTGTGGTCGGGTACAGCCGCCAACGCCGCGAACGCCAAACACCAGCAGCAGATCAGCACGCTACAAGCCCACGTGAACGGATCGGCTGCGGCCGCCAAGCTGTATCGCGATTCGGCAGGCGTGGTGCTCACCACCAAGCAGCAGATCATCGAAAACGTCGAGAACGCCCAGAAGCTGATTAACCAGGTCGCCGACGACTCACAGGCAACAGCCGAGCAGAAAGACTACTTCATCAAAGGACTGGTCAGAGCGACGCACGCTGAAAACGTTCAACTTGTCCAAACCGGCGCGGCCAGGCTGGGCAAGTTACCAGCAACTCCGCTTACCGTGCGGCCAGCATCCACCGGACGTGAAGCACCGCTCACACCGCCCCAGGACCCCGGCCCGCAGATACCGAAAGCTGGCACCAACTCCAACGACGTCAAACGGTGGTGGGACTCACTGAACCAGCAGCAGAAAGATCAACTACTGCGCGAGCACCCGGACGCGTTGGGCAACCTCGACGGCATCTACGTTGCCGACCGCAGCACCGCCAACAAGACCGTCATGCAACACGATTTGGACAGGGTCACCAACGCAGCGTCACGTCACCATGTCTCAGTCCAGGAGGTGACCGCTCATCCGCAGAACTATGGCCTCACCGCTACCGATGTCGCCCGCTACACCAACGCGGTCCAAGTTAAAAATGGGCTAGAGGAAAACAGCAGGAAGACCCATGCTCCTACGTTTCTCCAGGTGTACGAGCCGGACAAGTTCGGTGGTCAAGGTCGTGCGGCGATCGCGATCGGCAACCCGGACACCGCAGCAAATACCGCTGTGGTGGTGCCCGGCACCAGTCACAGCGTCACCGAAGGCTGGCTTTCCAGCGACGATGCGGCGAATCTGTACAACGAGACCTGGGCCGCTAACCATGGCAAGGCCACCTCGGTTGTGGCGTGGATGGGCTACAACGCACCCGACAGCCTCGCCGATCCTCAGGTGGGCCAGACCGGGCTCGCGCATCAAGGGGGTGCCTTGTTGGCGTCGGATGTCAACGCGCTCAATGTCACTCATCAGGGTGCCTCCGATGTCACGGTGATCGGACACTCGTATGGCTCAACCACGGTGGCCGACGCCGCGGCCGGTTACGGGATGCACGCCAACGACGTGGTTCTAATCGGATGCCCGGGCACCGACATGGCCCACAGCGCCGCCGATTTTCATCTAGCGCAAGGGGGCCACGTTTATGTGGGCTCCGCCTCGACCGACCCGATCACCCAATTGGGCGATATACCACAGGTGCACGTGCCGGGAACCGACGTCACCGTCGCGCTGGGCCCGGACCCAGCAGTGGATGGCTTCGGGTCAACCCGGTTCAAAGCCGAGGTCCCCGGACTTACGTTCAACGACCATAGTCACTATTACGATCCCGGCAGCGAATCCTTGTTCAGCATGGCCGACATCGCATCCGGCCACGGCGACGCCTTAGAGCGTCACGGCATGACCGCCCCGCACCGCGACACTCTCCTAGGTCAAATCATCGAGGCTTTCGGCGCTCCGGGCGCCAGCGATCCCGAACTGTACCGCCCGGGCACCAGCGGGCACTACCACCGATAGCAAAAGGTGCAACTTGCATACGAGAACGCAGAGCAGTCAGATGCTCAAAATTGCCATCAAAACAGTCATAGCCATGGTCGCAGTCGTAACGTCAGGATGCGGAGTGATGAACAAGATGCAAGCCGCCAGCGTCACGAATCCAATGACGCCCGAGCAATCCAAAGCTCAAGTCGTCGACGCCGCCCGCGAGATCGTCCACGCCCTTGGGCTACACGTCACCGACGCCTTCTTCTGGCACTCGTCGTGCAACGATCAGGGTGACCCGCCTTTCCGTGGAAGATTGACCATCAGTTACCCGCCCGCGTCGAGTTTCGAAGCGTCAGAGGCCGAGATCGCCGACATGGTTCAACGCCTTCAGAGCCTTGGCTGGGCTGGAGACCCGGACCTTCATAGCCACGGCAGTGTGCTGAAGAAGAACAATGTCGTCGCGACGTTCTACCCAGGGACCGCCGACAAATACCCGGCCGTCGACCTGCTCGGCGAGTGCCGGGATGTAACCACTACGAAACAAACCAGAGGATCGACCGAAGCCGTCAACCTCAGCTAGCGGTCAATCATCACTCGCGAGTAAAGTCTGGCTACCGACAAATCTCTCCATAGACGCGACACTTCGCCGCACACGACAATGCCCCGCTTTGGGGTCTCGCCACCCGCGATACCGCTGGGAAGTAGACAGCCCCGCCGGGTCCGGGGCCCCTAGGCGAGCGCGCCGAGTGGTGGTGGTGTACGAACCCTTCCAGCCCCAACCGCCACCAACACCCAACTAAGACGGCTTGTCGAAAGGAGCCTGGAAGATGGCGATTGTGAAGCGGTCGATGAGCGTGTTGGCGGCTGTCGGGTTGGTTTTGTCCGCGTTCGGACTGGTTGGCGGCATGGCTCAGGCGGCCCCTGGCCATCACTGGTGTCCAGGTGATCCATGGGACCCGAGCTGGGGTACGGCCTATGACTGGGACTGGCACCAGTGCCACGACTGGGAAGGCGCGGCGGGTCCGGCGGGCTTCGGCCAGTGGGGACCTCCGCCGATATGGGCGCCGCCGCAGCCACCTCCACCACCGTGGGCGCCCGGAGCGCATGTCATGTGGAAGACCACTGACAATGCTTGGGGATTCTGGAACAACGGAATCTGGACTCCCATCTAGATACAAGGAGGCGTAATGCGGTGGCGTGGAGTCAGTCATGTCGAATTCGCGGTGCTGGACTACGACGACTCCATCGCCTTCTATGACGAACTATTCGGCTGGCTCGGGTACAGCAGCTTCTCGTCGTTGAACATGGAATACCAGTCGATCTATTACATGACGCGGTATCTCAACCCACACAGCTACATCGGCATTCAGCCCGCCCGCACCGGGGGGAAGTTGACGCACAGCGACCAGGCGGTCGGCATCAATCACGTTGCACTGTGGGCCCGCAGCCGAAAAGAGGTCGATCGCTTTCATCGCGAATTCTTGGTCAGCCGGAACATCCCCGTGACCGACGAACCCAAGGAGTATCCGCAGTACTGGCCCGGCTATTACGCCGTGTTCTTCGACGACCCAATCAACGGCATTCATTGGGAGCTGGCGTGGCTGCCCAAAGTCCCGTCGCCGCGCCAAGTTTGGTCGTTCTACCGTGCGATTCGTGGGTTTGCCGAGAGCCGACCGGACCTGGCGAACACGGTGCCCGGCGTCACCCTGCAAGCGAGGCGGACCCTGCCGGCGCGGTAGACGCTCGCTGTCACGGCAGCGCCGCGGCCCACTGCATGTGCCCCTCGAAACCAAGCGACGTCGCCATCGCCCGGTAGCGGTCGCGGTAGTCGCAATAGGCAGCCTCATCGGCGCGGGCGCGGGCCAGCAGCGCCCGCAGCCGCAGCAATGAGATCTCATTCACGACGAAGCCGGGATCGGTTGGCACAGCGGCCAACTGAGTAATCACACGCTCGGCCTCACCGAGATCGCCTTCACCGCCGCGCTGCAGCAATGCCTCCACCAGGACACTGGCGGCCAACGCGGTCCAGAAACAGCCACCGGAGTTCAGCAAGTCGTCGACCACGGCGCGAGCCAATTGGATGGCACCTGCGACATCGCCGATCCGTGCCCTTTCCCGGGCGATGTGGCTGTCGACAATCGGCAGATTGGTCAGGGCGAACTGGTTGTTCTCGCACCGCTCGCGCACCTTGGCGAGCAGCTCGAAGCCACGCCGGCGCTCGGAACCGTCCTGGTATGCCAGAGCGAGGCCGTGAACTCCCCGAGCCAGATCGAGAGCGAGATCGTCTCCCGATTGCTCTGCTATTGACAGGAATTCGGCGGTGTCGCGCAAGGCCTCCGCACCGGGCAACAGCACCCCGTATGAGATCGCGTAGACATAGGTAAACCAGATAACGCCGCCCAGCGTCCCCGGGTCAGCCAACAGCGCACGCATCGTCACGATGGCTTGGTCGAAGTCATCTCGCCAGCCGGCAATGCCCAGGCACCACCGGGCCAAGCCGCGGCAGGTAGTGGCGATCGTCAATGGAGATTCGGTGACCAGTTTGCCTTTGTCGGGATCGCCCTCGGCAAGGTCGATGACGAGTTGGGCCAACCGCAGCACGGCGGTCATTTCACCGGTCTCGTGCTTGGCGATCATCGCGGGAAAAGCCAGTGCGACCGTCAACGTTGGGTCGCCGATCTCCTCCAGTACTCCTACGAGTTTGTCGGCGAGCTGCGATGCCTCGCGGCGGTGCCCTTTCATGTCCTGCAACGTCAAAAACCCTGACAGTCCGATTGCGAGCGATCGCTGATCACCGGCGGCGGTGCACAACTCTTGCAGCTCCTCGAAGCCGGTGTCGGCGCCACTGCCGCCCATCCGATACGCCGTCGCGCACAACAACGTCCGCGGTGCGATACGCGTTGCCAAGCTATCAGGGTCGTCGTCAGGTAACCGATCAGCGACCTGACGGGCCCGCCGCCAACTCGTCTGCGCTGCGGCCATGTCGCGGAATGTCGACCATGTCCCGGCGCGCATGTGCCAGTCGAAGGCGGCGTGCAGATTCCCGGCCGCCTCGAGGTGTTCGGCGATCAGCGCCGCGTTCTCGTCCGCCGATGCGCGCGCTTCGATTGCCGCCGCGAGATCTCGGTGCAATTGCGCGCGAGTGGATTTCAGTTGTGACTCGTAGGCGACGGTGCGGATCAGCGGATGACGAAACGCATACTCGGCGTTCGGCGCGAAGCTCACCTGGCCGATGAGTTCGGCTTCGATCAGCGGCGCCACGTCCACGTCGGGAATCAGAGTGTCGAGTAGCTCGCCGTCGAATCGTGCGCCGATGACCGCCGCGGCATTCAGGGTCTGTTTGGCCGATGCCGCGAGGCGATCTATGCGTGCGCCGATGGTGGCTTGCAGTGTGGCCGGCACTTCGACGTCTGCAACCTCGCCCTGCGGTTGATAGGAGCCCGGCTGGCCTTGCAGCACGCCTCGTTCGACCAGGTCGCGCACGATCTCCTCAACGAAGAAGGGGTTTCCGGCCGCGCGGTCTGCGATCTGCGCCGCCAGGTCGGCTGTCAACAAGTCGGCGCCGAGCAGCTCGGCCGTTAACTCCACTGTGTGCGCATCGTTCAACGGCCGTAAGGCGATTGCCTGCGAGCCGGGGACGCGGCTGAGCGCGCCTTGATATTCCGGGCGGTAGGTGATCAACACCAGCGACGGAATCTGCGGGACGACGGTCAGGAAATCGGCCAGCATCGACTCGCTGATTTCGTCGATCCAGTGCGCATCCTCGATGACGTACACCGCCGCTTCCCGGCGGTCCAATGCGCCGGCATTGACGAGCGTGGTCAATCGGCGGCGCCGGGCGTCGGCGGCGATATCGGGCAGTGGTGTCGCCGGATCGCGGATTCCCAGCAAGTCGTCCAGCAGCAGTAGATCCTCGGAGTCGGCACCGGGGAAACGGTCACGTACCTGTGTGCGCGCGGTGTCGGCCTCGAGTTGGTCGATACCGATTCCGGCACGCAACATTCTGGCTACCACGTGGAACGGGATGTCGGTGGCATGAGACTCGCAGTAGGTGCTGAACACCGGTACGGCGAGACCGCTTGCGAGTGCGGCGGTCTCACGAACCAGTCTGCTCTTGCCGATACCTGGTGGTCCGACGATGTTTACGATGCACCCCGACCCGTCGGTGGCCTCACCGAGGATCTCTTCGATCGTCGCGAGCTCCCAATTGCGTCCGACGAGTTTCGATTCGGTGTGACGCGCTGGTTGACGCTCGCCGATGGTCAGTAAGCGCCTGGCGGTCACCGTGCTTCCGCCTTTGATGTGGACCAGTTCGGGTTCACCAAGCACGACACCATTCCCTACCAGCCTGGCCGTCGAGTCGCTCAGCATCACACCACCGGGTGGAGCGACCGATTCCATCCGCTGCGCCATCCCGACCTGTTCGCCGATGGCGGTATAGCTTGCGGTGGTAGAACCGATTTCACCGGCGATTACCTGACCGGAGTTCAGTCCGATCCGCAGCTGCAGCGCGACGCCGTCGCGGCGATCGACCTCTTCGGAGAGGGCCGCCAATTGGCGTTGGATGTCGAGTGCTGCAAGGCATGCGCGAAGGGCATGGTCCTCCAACGTAACGGGGGCGCCGAAGATCGCCATCAGTCCATCACCGGTGAACTTGTCCACCTTGCCGCCGTACCGCTCGACGACAGTCGTCGAACGATCCAACAGCTCTGACATGATCTCGCGTAGCCGTTCAGCACCAACCGACGCAGCGATGTCCATCGAATGAACAACATCGGCGAACAACACCGTCGCCTGCTTGTACTCGGCGTGCTCAGTGACGGGCGTGATCGGCGAACCGCAGGTGTCGCAGAACCGCGCGCCTTCCCGCGGCTGTGTCCCACAGGCGCGGCACCCGGCCGTCGCGGTCACCAGCGTGCCCGCGCTTCATGGAGCTCGGTGAACAGAAAGCTCACAACTCCCGAAACAGCAGCCGCCGACAGAGCGGACATGCCCGCAGAATGCCACAACAAAGGGGCGGGACCTGGTGCAACGGACGAAATGCGTCGAGGGTCAGTCGAGGGTCAGTCGAGGGCTCAGAAGAACGGGTTGGTGTTGACGTCGGCCGGATCCGAACGCGGGCCGTAGCGGCGGATGTAATCCTCGTGCATTTTCGCGTTTTTCTTCCGTTTGATCACATCGACCAGATTCGGATCCAGTCCATGCTGGGCCAGCCGATGACGACGCCACACCTTGTTCAGCGCGAACGAAACCACCAACGCCCAGGCGTAGATCGGCACCGTCATCTCGACATGCACATACAGCGCGTTTTGGGCAACGGGCAGCAGCCACAACGGGGCGAGTAAAAGCAGCGGCGGTATCGCTGCGCGGACCATGAACCGGCGGATCGCGCCCGCACCGGCCAGGTCGTGGGCGACCCACTCGCGCATCGAGTCGGGAAGACGCCGCTGGGTGTAGCAGTACGCGATGTAGGCAAAGATGCCCGGCTTGGTGGATGACATACTGCTGACAAGTCTAGGCTTCGTCGGCCGATGGCACTGTGACGGCGATCTCCTCGCCCAACCGGTAACCGGGCGCCAGCGGCAAGTTGTCTCCGCTCCAGAATGAGCCGGGATCGAACCAATTCGGATCCTTGTGAGTGTCCAGCAGCCCCATCTCTTCGTAAGTGATCGCCACCGTCTCGGCGCAGTAGCTCGTCTCCAGGCCGGCCTGCAGCCTTTGCGCCTTGCGCCGCTGCGTCACCTCGCGAGACTTCTTATCCACGAACGGAATTCCCCTCGTCCAGTCGTAGAGCTTTGGGACTCGCCCAAGGAACCAACGGCCGGTGAGTCGTGCCACGCTCGGAAACGGAGTGCCGTCCAGCCGGGCGATGACCCGCAGCAGCCGGTCTTCCTGCTCCCGGGTGGCATACGGCGTCAGCTGGCGCAGCCAGCAGCGCTGGTGGTAGTGCAGCACCCAGCGCTCGACGGCCTGGCGGGCGTCATGGAGCTGCACTCCGCGTTGATGGGTGCCCGACCACACGTCGACGAGCTTGTCGCCGAGTTCGGCGTGCCAGATCAACGGTGGAAGATCGTCGATGGCCACCGTCATGCCGACGTGGTTGACCGGGCTGTTCGACAAGGTTTGGATGGTGCGGTCCGGCCGGGAGCGGCCGCGGAAGAGCCAGATGTCGCCGGTGCGGGTCTCGTCCAGCGCCTGGTCGAGCGTCACGGTAGTGGTGTCCACCACAGCACCATAGGCAGACTGTGGTCATGCGCAACGTATGGAAGTGGCTCGGGTTAGCCGGTCTGGTCGGGGTGGCTGCCGGGGGAGTGCTGGTGGCGCGCGATCAGCGCCGACGCAAGGCATACACGCCCGACGAGGTCCGGGCACGGCTCCATCAGCGGCTGGCCGAAGCCGAAGCCGAACCTAGCCAGTAACCGCGTACAGCCGCTGGGCACCGCTGAAGCCTTTGAGCTCGGCGTCGCGCCCGTCGTCGAACGAAATGTCCTCGCAGTCGCTGACCGCGTCGCGCACCGCTTGGCTGACCAGAATCTGTCCGCCACCGGCCTGTCCGGCCACCCGCGCCGCCATCGCAACGTTGCGGCCGAACAGGTCGTCGCCGCGGCGCACCGAGCGGCCCATATGGATCCCGATTCGCACTCGAAAACCATTGCGCCGCTTGTGCTTAGCATCTCCGTGCAACTTCTGCTGAAGCTCGACAGCACAGCGCACGGCATCCTCGGCGTGCGAGAAGGCGATCATGAAACCGTCGCCCTGGCTCTTGACGACGTGCCCGGAGTAGTTCTTGACCAGCCGCCGGACCAGCTTGTCGTGTGCGTCGATCAGCCTGACCCAGGCGCGGTCGCCGATCCGTTCGTTCAGCGCGGTGGACTCCTCGATGTCGGAGAACAGGATCACCACCCGGCCGTCGGGAGTGACCCGGGCCAGGTCAGGTCGCTCCACCTCGGCCCAGTCGGCCAGGTCCTCGATCGAACTGCGCACCGCCGCGCCGAACCCTTCTTTGCGCACCAGGTTCGCGGTCTGCCATACCGTCTTGACCGCCTCACGGCCACCGGAGAGCAGCCAACTGCGGTTGTCGACCCGCTGGCGCAGCGCATCGGTCTCTCGTCGGCTGCGAGTCAGCACCACCCACATCGTCACCAGTGCGACGGCCTCGCCCGCGGCGACGGCGGCCAGCACGTAGATGGCTATCATGGGCCAACCCATTCCAGGCATTTTTCCTGATGTGGCCTGACCTGCCTCGAAGGCCTCCGGTTCGCCTGGTTAGCGAGTTGCTCGATGTGTCGTGGAGGTCTTGGATTGTCCGGTGGTAGCTCCACGGATCTGCTGGTGATCTTCGGGATCACCGGAGATCTGGCCCGCAAGATGACCTTCCGAGCCCTGTACCGCCTGGAACGGCGCAAACTGCTGCAGTGCCCGATATTGGGGGTGGCCAGCGACGACATCTCAAAAGACGACTTGGTCAAGCGGGCCCGCCAAGCCATCGAAGACAGCGGCGAGAAGTTGGACGACAAGGTGTTCGCCCGGTTGGCCGACCGATTGTCCTACCAAAGTGGTGACGTCACCGATGAGGGGCTGTATCAACAGCTCGCCGATCAGATCGGTTCGGGCCGCAAAAGCCTGTACTACCTGGAAATGCCGCCGTCGCTGTTCGCGCCGATCGTCGAAAACCTAGGTAAAGCCGGGTTACTGGACCGCTCTCGGGTTGCGGTGGAAAAGCCGTTCGGACACGACCTGGCTTCGGCGATCGAGCTCAACGCCCGGCTGCGCAAGATGTTGCGCGAGGACCAGATTCTGCGTGTTGACCACTTCTTGGGCAAGCAACCGGTTGTCGAACTGGAATACCTGCGGTTCGCCAATACAATGTTGGCCGAGCTGTGGGACCGGCGAAGCATCGCTGAGATCCACATCACCATGGCAGAGAATTTCGGCGTCGAGGATCGCGGCGAGTTTTACGACGCGGTGGGCACGTTGCGTGACGTTGTGCAGAACCATCTGCTGCAAGTGCTCGCGTTGGTTGCGATGGACCCACCGGTCGGACCGAGCGCCGATGATCTCAACGACAAAAAGGCCGAGGTGTTTCGCGCCATGCCGGCGCTCGACCCCAGCCACTATGTGCGGGGTCAATACCGCGGGTACACCGATATCGACGGGGTGAAGAAAGGCTCGCAGACCGAGACATTCGTCGCGATCCGCATGGAGATCGACAACTGGCGCTGGGCCGGCGTGCCGATCTTCCTGCGGGCCGGTAAATCGTTGCCCGAGAAAATAACCGAGGTGCGGCTGTTCACCCGCCGGGTGCCCGCGCTGGCGTTCTTGCCCAAGCGCAGACGGGCCGAGCCGAACCAGATCGTGCTGCGCATCGACCCCGATCCGGGGATGCGCATACAGTTGGCCGCTCAGGACGGCGACTCATGGCGCGACATCCACTTGGATTCGTCGTTCGCCGAGGATTTGGGAGAACCGATACGCCCCTACGAACGTCTGCTGCATGCGGGATTGACCGGCGATCGTCAGCTTTTCGCCCGCGAAGACAGCATCGAAGAGACGTGGCGAATTGTGCAGCCGCTGCTCGACGATCCAGGCAAGGTAGAGCTGTACGAGCCTGGCTCGTGGGGACCCGAGGCGGCGCAGGCCTTGATGCGCGGTCACCGGAGCTGGCAAGAACCATGGATGCCGCCGAAAAGTAAGGAGACAGGCGCATGCAGCTAGGGATGATCGGACTTGGCCGGATGGGCGCGAACATCGTGCGCCGCGTGGCCAAAGACGGACACCAATGCGTGGTGTACGACCACAACCCCGACGCGGTCAAGGCGATGGCCGGGGAGGACAACACCACCGGGGTGTCATCACTGGCCGAGCTGGCCGAGAGGCTGAGTAAGCCGCGGGTGGTGTGGGTGATGGTGCCGGCCGGCGATATCACCAGCGGTGTGATCAAAGAGCTGGCCACGACGCTCGACAAAGACGACATTGTGATCGACGGCGGCAACTCGTACTACCGCGACGACATCAAACACTCAAAGACTTTGTCCGACAGAGGCATCCACCTGCTGGACTGCGGAACCAGCGGCGGTGTGTGGGGCCGCGAACGCGGCTACTGTTTGATGATCGGCGGCCACAAGGAGGCTTTCGCTCACGCCGAACCGATCTTTGCGTCCGTCGCGCCCGGCGTGGACGCGGCGCCGCGCACCCGGGGACGCGACGGCGAGGTGGCCCAGTCGGAGAAGGGCTATCTGTATTGCGGGCCGCCCGGGGCGGGGCACTTCGTCAAGATGGTGCACAACGGCATCGAGTACGGGATGATGGCCTCGCTGGCGGAGGGCCTGAACGTCCTGCGTAATGCCGACGTGGGCAAGCACGTGCAACAAGGTGATGCCGAAACGGCGCCGTTGACCTACCCCGAGTTCTATCAGTACACCTTCGACATCCCGGAGATTGCCGAAGTCTGGCGGCGGGGCAGCGTGATCGGCTCCTGGCTGCTGGATCTGACCGCGATCGCGTTGCACGAGTCGCCGGAGCTGGCGGAGTTCTCCGGGCGAGTCTCCGACTCCGGCGAGGGCCGGTGGACTGCCATCGCGGCGATCGACGAGGGGGTCCCCACCCCGGTGCTGACGACGGCGCTGCAGTCCCGGTTCGCCTCGCGGTCCCTCGATGACTTCGCGAACAAGGCATTGTCCGCGATGCGTAAGCAGTTCGGCGGGCACGCCGAGAAACCGGCGAACTAACCTCGCTAGCGCTCAGCGCTTCGCAAATTCCACCACGACGTCGCTGAACGCGTCGTTGTCGTCGCCGGCTGCGGTATGACCCGCCCCGGACAGTTCGACGAATTCCGCGTTGGGGACGGTGTCCAGGAAGTGCCGCACTCCCTCGGGACTCACCACGTCGGACAGCTTTCCGCGGATCAGCAACACCGGGATACGCAGAGATGCCGCGGCGCGCTCGAACTTCTCGGTACGCAGCTGCGGGTCATCACCGGGTTTGGTCATGAACGCCGGATCCCAGTGCCAGTACCAGCGGCCGTCGCGCAGCCTCAGGTTCTTCTTCAAGCCTTCCGGACTGCGTGGTTTGGGCCGATGGGGCAGGTACGCGGCGACGGCGTCCGCGGCCTGTTCAAGCGTGTCGAAGCCCTTCAGACCGCTGAACATGAAGTCCCGAATGCGGGCACTGCCGTTTTTCTCGAACCGTGGCACCACGTCGACCAGGACCAATCGTGTGACCCGGTCCGCTCCGGCTCGATCCGCCACGAGGATGCCGGTCAACCCGCCCATGCTGGCGCCGATCAGTATCACCGGCCGGCCGATGGCATCGAGCACATGCATGACGTCGCTGGTCAACGTCTCGACGTTGTAGTCGGCGTTGGGCGCCCGATCGCTGTCACCGTGACCTCGGCTGTCGAGCGCGACCACGTGAAATCCCTCGTCGGCGAGGATCTGGCCGGTGTTCTTCCAGGAGAACCGGTTCTGGCCGCCGCCGTGCAACATCAGGATCGAAGGCCGTCCGTCTCCGGTGCCTCGATTCCACTCGTCTGCGATCAAGGTGATGTCGTCGACGCCGGAGTACTTGACGGTCTGCGGTCTGCTGTTCACGGCTCTGACGTTAGCGGCGCGATGATTTTTGGGTGCCGCCGAGGTCGATCAACAGTAAATCGACGACAAGGAGGGCCATGCCACCGATCACGCCATCGCTGTGGTTCGACAACAACCTGGAGGAGGCTGCCGAGTTCTACACCTCGGTCTTTCCCAACTCGCGCATCGAGGCGCTCAACCGTTACACGGATGCCGGCCCGGGCGTGCCGGGTGAGGTGGTGTCGGGCAGCTTTGTGCTCGACGGTGTCCGGTTCATCGGCATCAACGGCGGTCCGCAGTTCCCGTTCACCGAAGCGGTGTCGTTCACCGTCACCTGCGCAGACCAGGACGAGGTCGACTACTTTTGGAGCCGGCTGACCGACGGCGGCGCGGAATCGCAATGCGGCTGGTGCAAAGACCGTTATGGGTTGAGTTGGCAGATTGTCCCGCAGCGGCTTTTCGAGCTGCTGAGCGATCCCGATCCCAGGCGCGCCGCAGCCGCGACGACGGCGATGCTCGGGATGCGCAAGATCGTCATCGCGGACTTGGAAGACGCAGTGGCGCGACTGTAATCCACCGGTCACGGGCGGATATCGCTGGCGAGCGTGCAAGGATCGAGTGATGACCGGACCGCGTTGGATCGATGCGCACGCCCCTGCGGTTGAGCTGAAAGCGCTGACCTGGGGGCCGGACGATGGCCCGATTGCGTTGTGCCTCCACGGCTTTCCCGACACTGCCTACAGCTGGCGCAAGCTCGCGCCGCGGCTGGCCGAGTCGGGCTGGCGGGTGGTCGCACCGTTCATGCGAGGCTATGTGCCATCGTCGATTCCGTCCGACGGCAGCTATCACGTCGGGGCGTTGATGCACGACGCGCTGCGGGTGCGGTCCGCGGCCGGCGGCACCGATCGCGACGTGATCATCGGCCACGACTGGGGTGCCATCGCGGCGGCGGGTCTGGCCGCCATGCCCGACAGTCCGTTCGCCAAGGCGGTCATCATGTCGGTGCCGGTTGCTGCCGGGTTCCGCCCGTCCGGGGTCGCCGACGGGGTCCGACTGCTTCGCCAACTGCCCCCGCAGCTGCTGCGCAGCTGGTACATCTTCTACTTTCAATTGCCTTGGCTGCCAGAGCGTTCAGCGTCATGGGTATTGCCCCGACTGTGGCGGCGCTGGTCGCCGCACTACGACGCCGAAGAGGATCTGCGCCACGTCGACGCCGCGATCGGAACACCGGAGAGTTGGCACGCCGCGCTGGGGCCGTACCGGGCCCTCATCCGCAACACCCGGCCACCGGCGCAGTATGCCGAGCTGCACAGGCACTGGCGGTCGACGCCGAGGCTGCCGAGCCTGTACCTGCACGGCAGCGACGACGGCTGCATGACATCGGCGTTCGCGCACTGGACGGAAAAGGTGCTGCCGGCCGGCAGCGACGTCGTCGTGGTCGAGCATGCCGGACATTTCTTGCAGCTCGACGCCCCGGATGCCGTTGCCGCAGCGGTGTTGAGGTTCATCGGCTCGGCCGGCTAACGCTACGGCGTTAGTGTCGACGCATGTCGACCCCGATGGCGGCAGTCGACGCGCAGTTCTACTGGATGTCGGCCAAAATCCCCAATGACCAGTTCCTGCTGTATGCATTCGACGGCGTGCCGGCGGACTCGGAGCACGCCGTCGAGCAGATCTGCTTAAGAGCGCAAGCGTGCCGCTCGCTGACGATCCGGGTCGAGGACGGGTGCGCGCTGACCTACCCGCGCTGGGTCCCGATGGCCGTCGGGCCCGAGCATGTCCAACGACACCGCCTGAGCGACCGGAGCTGGCGCGGCTGTCTGGATGCCGTGGTCCGGCTCGCCGAACACCAGCTCGACGTCCGCCGGACGCCGTGGCGGCTGCACGTGTTCAGCGATGTCCACGACATGCCGGGCAGCACCGGGGTCGGTACCGTCGCGGTCTTGCAGGTCGCCCACGCGTTGGCCGACGGCTCGCGCGCGTCGGCGATGGCCGCCTGGCTGTTCGGCCGCGCGGTGCCCGTGCCCGATGTCGACGCACCCAGACCAGGCTTTCTGCCGTGGCGTGCGCTGCAGGCCGCACGCACCCACCGCCAGCTGCGGGCCGACACCGAAGCCGGGCTACTCGACCGGCCGGTGCGACCGCAGCCGGTGAAGATGACCAACGCGCGCCCGGCCGGTGTGCGCGCCGTGCGTACCCTGGTGCGCCACCGCTCGCAGCTGGCCGGGCCGACCGTTTCCGTCGCGGTGCTGGCCGCGGTGTCGACGGCGCTCTGGCGGCATCTGGGTGATGCGGGCGGCTCGCTCAACGCGGAGGTGCCGATGGCCAAACCCGGTGCTCGACGCGCCCATAACCATTTCCGCAATGTGGCCGTCGGGTTGTACCCGGAATTGTCGTGGAAGGCTCGAACGGAGCGGATCATGGCGGATTTGGCCGCTGCCCGCCGACGTACCGAGCACCCCGCCGCGCTCTCGGCCGACCGGGCGTTCGCCGCGGTGCCGGCCGCGTTACTGCGTTGGGGTGTGGCGCAGTTCGACCCCGATGCTCGGCCAATCATGGTGTCGGGCAACACCGTGGTGTCCAGCGTCGACCGCGGCCCCGCGGACTTGCATTTCGGTGACGCGCCCGTGCTGCTGACCGCGGGCTACCCGGCGCTGTCGCCGGCGATGGGGCTGACCCACGGCGTACACGGTCTCGGCGATACTGTCGCGATCAGCATTCACGCCGCCGAATCGGCCATCACCGACATCGACGCCTATGCGCGACGCCTTGATGACGAACTCTAGCCGGCGCCACCGGCTTTCGCTTCCACATCCCGGCTGCGGCCTGCGGCGAGAATTAGCTCTTCGTGCAGTTCGAACCACACGGTGTGGTAGGAGTCGATCAAAGGTCGCGACAGCCACATGGTTTCGCCGGCTTTGATCCGCTCGAACGCCGCCTGCAGCTTGGCCGCATACCGATTCAGCCGGGGCAGCTGGCCGGCGGCGGCAGCGACGATCGGCAGTACCCGCTGGTGCACGCTGTCGAGACGAGCCAGGACACCGGCGTCATAATCGGTGTCCTCGTGGGTGTTAGCCTCTCCGTCCCTGACTTGCCAGTCGGTGATGAGGGCCTTGAATTCGCCGTTGACAGAACGGAAGTCGTCGTAGACGACGGCAAAGGCCGCCGCATCGATCCCGTTGCGCTCATCAGCCAGCAGCTCACCAAGGCGGGCACGGCCCTCGGGGGTGATCCGTAGGGTCGCGCCGCCGATCAGCAGACCCGATGCCGTCAGTTGCTCGACGGTGACCGCGACCGAGGACTCGTCCTCGCCCAACGTCGCCGTCAGGTCAGCCGTCGATACCCGACCCTTCAGCCGAACCGCTTGCAGCACAGCTAATTCGCTCATGCGCGCGCTTGGTCGTCCTGACGCTCGACCCGTCGGGTGATCTCGGCCAACTCGCGCAACTCGGGGCTCTCGTCTTCTGACCAGGCGGTCAATTCCAGTGTGCCGTCGAGTACTTCGCCGGTATTGCCGTCGACGGTGACCAGCCTGCCCGCCAACGATTCGGCCACCCCGCTGCCGCATCCCACCACGGCCACCCGGCCCAGTTCGCGGCTGACGACAGCGGCGTGACTGGTGGTGCCACCGGTTTCGGTGACGACACCGCGGGCCACCAGCATGCCGTGAATATCGTCGGGGCTGGTGTGGCCGCGGACCAGGATGACGTCCTCGCCGCGTTCGGCGGCGTCCACCGCGGCCTGCACGTCGGTGTAGACCCGGCCCGATGCGACTCCTGGGCTCGCCGGAAGCCCTTTAGCTAAAACTTCTGCAGTCAAACGGGTTTCGGGCTGCAGCGCGGGACGCAGCAGCGCGTCGACGTGCGCCGGCGTTACCCGCCGCAGCACCTCGGCGTCATCGATCAACCCGTCACGCCGCAGGCGTAGGGCCAGTCGCACGGTGGCCTGCGCCGAGCGTTTGGCCGCCCGGGTCTGCAGCAGCCACAGTGTGCCCTCCTCGACGGTGAACTCGACCTCCTGTACATCGGAGCTCAACGACTCCAACATCTGGGCCGCGGCGCTCAGTTCGTCGTAGGTGCGCGGTTGCTGATCCCGCAGCGCAGTGATCGGCTGGACGTCAACGGTGCCCGAGACCACGTCGTCACCCTGAGCGCCGGGCAGCCATTCACCGAATACTTCGCTCGCCCCGGTCATCGGATTGCGGGAGAACATCACGCCGGCACCGGAATTAGGGCCTAGGTTGCCGAAGACCATCGCCTGCACAATTGCGGCAGTACCGCCCTGGTCTCCGATTCCGCGGTGCGCTCGGTAGGCGACGGCGCGCGGCGAATTCCACGACGTGAACACCGCCTCGATGGCTGCCCGCAACTGCAGATAAGGATCGTCGGGTACCGGGTCGGCGACAACGTGCCGATACCGGCGAGTGAAGCGTTGCCGGGTGTCGCGGCCGAACGCGGCGGTACCCAAGGCCTGCTCGACGGCGTCGGTCATGCCCAGGTCCAGCACCGAGTCCATCATCCCGGGCATCGACACCGCCGCACCGGAGCGGACGCTGACCAGCAGTGGGCGCGGGCCACGCCCGAACGTGCGCGAAGTCGCGGCCTCGAGCCGGCGTACTCCCGCGAGCACGTCGTCCCAGATCGCGTCGATCGTCGACTCGGGCTCGGTGAGGTATCGGGCGCCTATCTGTGTGGTGATACAGAACGCGGGCGGGACGGGCAGGCCGTGCCGACGCATCGTGTGAATGCTGTAGCCCTTGTGGCCCAGGATCTCCGGTGGATACTCGCCCTCACCGTCCAGTGGCAGCACAGGTTGTGCCGGCCAAGGCTGGGCGGGGGCGCGTCGTGACACGCCCCGAGGTTACCTTCCGGCAAACCCCGTCAGCGGCGCCCTCGCCAGGAACCCGGAGGCCACCTGCGCCGAGCTCACACTTGCTAGGTTTGCGGATATGACTGCCTACGACGTCGGTTTACTGATCTTGCGGGTGGTGCTCGGCCTGACCCTGGCCGCGCACGGATACAACAAATTCTTCGGCGGCGGACGCATTCCGGGCACCGCGCGCTGGTTTTCCAGCATCGGCATGAAGGCCGGCACGTTCCAGGCCGTGGTCGCGGCCAGCACGGAAATGAGCGCCGGCCTGGGGCTGGCCGCCGGCCTGCTCACCCCGGTCACCGCCGCCGGCTTCGTCGCGCTCATGTTCGTCGCCATCTGGACCGTGCACCGGCCGAACGGATTCTTCATCATCAACGAGGGCTGGGAGTACTGCATGGTGCTCGCTGTGAGCGCCGTCGTGGTGGCCACCATCGGCCCCGGTCAGTACAGCCTGGATCAGCTGATCTTCGGCTGGAACTACTACGGGTGGAAAGGCCTGCTGATCGCGGTGTTGCTGGGTCTGGGCGGCGGCATCGGCCAGTTGCTGCTCTTCTACCGCAAGCCGGTCAAGCAGGCGCAGAACTAGCGGTCTCGCACGCCAGCACTTCGGCCGCGGCCCGCTCGCCGGACCGAACGGCGCCGTCGACCCAGCCGCACATGACAGCCGAGCTCTCGGTGCCGGCCCAGTGGATGCGACCGCAGGGTTGGCGAAGGGCGGGGCCGAATTGTGTCAATACCCCGGTGGGCGCGTGGCTGATCATGCCGCCGCCCGAATAGCGCTCAAGAGCCCAGTTCTGCTCGTGGTAGCTCACCGGTGAGCCGGCGCGTTCGCCGAACCGGTCGACGAGTTCGCCGACGACGGCCGCTTTGCGCGCGGATTCCTCGAGTTGTCCCAGCCGTCGTGCGGTCGGGCCTTCGGTGATCACGCACAGCACTCCGGGCGCGCCGGTATCGGTGCAGGCATCAATGGTCAAGGTGGCCAACGAGCCCGGCGCGGCGGACTGGCCGGAAAGGCCGTCGGCACGCCAAAACGGTTCGTCGTAGACAACCGAGATCTTGACGATTGCGCCGCCCGGCATGCGCTGCTGCAAAAACGAACGATCCACCGGCAGCATCGGCTCGTAGCTGATCTGGCTTGCGATCGCCAATGGAACGGCGACGATCACCCGGCGGGCCCGCACCCGCAGTTCATCGGAGCAGACCGTGACGGCATCGTCGTCGTGCGCGATTCGCCGCACCGGCTGCGACAGCTGCAGCGCATCGCCGAGCTCCGCGGCCATCGGACGGTAGATCGCACCCATCCCGCCTACCGGACGGGCATCCTGCGAACCGTCCTTGTTCGACACCACGAAGTCCGGTCCACCGCCCGAGGCCATCTGGTAAAGCACCCACAGCAACGACACCTCGGACGCCGCCGACGTATACGGCCCCGCCAAAGCCATGTCGAGCATGTCGCGTGCCTGCTGGGACCACAGGTTCTGGTCGATCCACGCCGCCAAACTGATCTGATCCCATTCGACGGCCTTGCGCGCCGTCCAGGGCGCCTCCAGCGGAATCGACCGGCACATCTGCCGGACTTTGAGCAAGCCGACCCCGAGGTTGGTGGTCGCCCACGGGCTGATCGTCCATGGGATGGTGCCGGCATAGCGGTGTTGTTTGCCGTCGATGATCATCATCGACTCGCCGTCGACGTACTGCTTGTAGGTCGGCACGTCGAATTCGTTGAGCAGCCCATAGATTCGGTCCTGACCCGGTCCGATCCAGGCGGCGCCGCGATCGATCCAGGATCCGTCCGGCAAGTTTTCGGTGTAGGTGCGCCCGCCGACACGGTCGCGGGCTTCCATGAGGACCACCGAACGGCCCGCCTGCTGCAACCGCAGCGCGGCGGTCAATCCCGCAAATCCCGCCCCTACGACACAGAAGTCAACGTCTGGCATGGGTGATCCCTATACGCACTTGCTGGCTGAGAGCGCGGTGTACCCTTCCTGAGAATCAGCTTAATTTGGCGGCCCGATGTGACGACTATCCGTCACAACCGTCCGGAAGGCAACGTATGACCAGGCGCGTGCTGCAAGCGGCCGGTATTGCCACCACTGCGCTGGCCGGTGCGCTGGCGATGACCGTCGCAGCGGCCCCGGCCACGGCAGACGACGGATCGAGTTCGTATCAGCCGGCGCTCGACCACCTGCTGAGCGTCATGGACCAGGCGGTGGCCTACGACTCCGCGTTACCGTTTGCCACCCCCGAGAGCAACGCCACGCTGCTCACAAGCCTGCAGAACACCAACTACGAACTGCTGTCGGCCGGGCTCTCCCGAGTCACCGAGCTTTTCGGCGGGGTGTTCTTCCAATCGCCCGAGGCGGTGGCCGGGGATGCCGCAAATCCCCGCCAGTACTTCCAGTTTTTCACCCCCGACATCTACTACCACGCGACCGCCGGCCTTGCGCCCGGCGCCACGTATGAGCTCACCGGCACCATTGGCGGAGGCACCGAAGGGTTGGCTATCGCCACCGAGCTGATCACCGGTTCGAGCGCGGTGAACAAGAGCGTTCTGGAGCTCGATCACAATCTGGTGGTCAATTCCGACGGCACGTACACCGTCTTCATCGGCCCGGACGACCCGGCGGGCGCAGTCAACTTCCTCGATGACACCGACGCCACCGCCAATGGCGCTGCTTCCCTGCTGATTCGCGACATGCTCGGCAACTGGGCGCTGGGCCCCGGCAGCGTCAGCATCCGCTGTGTTGCCGACTGCCCGGCGTTTTTCTCCATACCCGACACCGGATTGTTTCCCAGCGCCGACGAGTCCGACGCGCCGGTGGAGACTCCGCCGATCACCTCGGTCGACTCCTTGTTGACCACGTTGTTCACCGCGTTCGCCAATATCGTCGGACCGTTCAACCAACAGAACATGGGGTTGGCCGAGATCGCCGGGATCGGGCTTCCGGCCAACACCATGAGCCTGCTGACCCCGGAAACGGAGTTGTTCGCCACCGGCCTGCCGAGCGCGGACGTCTCCGCCGGGAATTTCGACTTGGACGCCGGCGAGGCGCTGATCGTGAAAGTGCCGGACGTGGACTCCGGCTACAGCGGGATCGAACTGATGAACGTGTTCGGTGCGGCGCTGCCCTACGTCTTGGCGCAGACCACCCTCAACAACACCACGGCCTACCACGCCTCCGACGGCTACACCTACTACGTGGTCAGCGACACCAACCCGGGTGTGGCGAATTGGCTGGACACCACCGGCCTGACCCGCGGCGAGATTTTCGCCCGATTCGAGAACATCCCCGACGGCACGGACCCGACGGGCCTGCAGGTGAGCACCCAGGTGGTGCCGGTGGACGAGGTGGCCAACTACCTGCCCGCCGACACACCGACCGTCAGCCCCGCGGAATTCGCCGCGGACATGTCACAACGGGTGTTCTCCTACGACTACGCCCTGGACGTGTCCAGGATGAACGCCCAACCCGACTGGGTGACACAGGAGTTGATACTGCACGGGCTGCAAGGCCTGATGGGTCGGGACAATTTCGAGGACGTGTTCGGCAGCGAGCCATTCACGCCGCTGGCGCTGCGGTTCACTCCGGCGCTCACCCCGGATTGGGGCAGCGTCACACATGACATCTTCACCAACCCGGTCGGCAGCTTGTCAGCGATCATCAACAATCTGCCGCTGCTGGCCAGCGACATCAACTTGCCCGTCCAGTTCGCGGTCGGCGAGACCATCCTGTCGCTGTTGCTGCCCGGACAGCTCGACACGCTTTTCAACGACGTGGTGACCGACCCGAACACCGGCATCATCGCCGGGCTGCTCAATGCCCGTGACGATTTTGCCACCGCGGTCCTGGCAGCCAACGACGACTTCCCGACCGAACTGGGTCAGGTGGCCACGTGGGAGTGGGAGAACATGTCAGAGCTGATTCAGTTGACCTCGAGCGAGCTTCTGACCGACTTCCCAATGTTGTTCTGACCCAGCCGAATACGGCAAAGTGCTGCCGGTGTTCTCGTCGACGACGACGCGTGCGCCCAGATAGGGGAAGGCCCGCTGCGGGCAGGCCGGCCGGTTGCAGATCTTGCATCCGGCGCCGATGGGTACCGCGGTGGCCGGGTCGTCGAGGGCGATCCCGGTCGAGTACACCAGTTTGTCGGCATGTACCAAATCGCATCCCAAACCGATCGCGAAACTCTTGTGCTGTCCCAGATAACCCGCCCCTTCCGGCGTGGTGGTCTTGGCGATCCAGAAATACGAACGCCCGTCGGGCATCTGCGCAACTTGGGTGATGATGCGTCCCGGCTGCGCGAACGCATCGTGCACCACCCACAGTGGGCAGCTGCCGCCGACCCGGCTGAAATGAAATGCGGTGGCGGACTGCCGTTTTGAGATGTTTCCGGCTTTGTCGGTCCTGACGAAGATGAAGGGCACCCCGCGCAGCTGCGGGCGCTGCAGGGTGGAGAGTCGGTGGCACACCGTCTCGAAGCCGACCTCGAACCGGCGGGCAAGTAAATCGATGTCGAAGCGCAATTCGTTTGCGGCACGGTGAAACTCTTCGTATGGCAACAGAAATGCACCGGCGAAATAGTTGGCCAGTCCGACTCGGGCGACGCCGGCCGATTCCGGGCTGAGCTGATCGTCAGTGGCGACGATCGCCGACAACAGGTCGGGTTGGCTGACCAGCGCGAGCTGGGTGGCGATCTGGAAGGCGCGCTGGCCGGGCTGCAGCCAGTGCGCGATCCGCAGCACACGGGTATCGGGATCGTAGCGGCGCTTGGCGTGTTCGCCGAGTTGACTGTCCACGACGACGGTGACGCCGAACCTATCCCGCATCAGCTCGGCCAGTTGGATATCCAGCCCGCCGATCGTCATCTTGTTCTCGATGAACATCTGCTCGGCCGCGACGTCGAGTTCGCCGATGTAATTGTTGCGGTCGTAGAAGAAATCGCGGACTTCCTCGAACGGCATCGGGTGCTCCGTCGGCGACGCCGTTTCGGTGATCGCATGCGAGCGGTAGCCCTCCAACTCCTCGGTGGCGTCGGCCAGCCGGCGATGCACGGCGACCAGGCTCCGGCCGACCTCGGGCATTCGGGCTACCAGTTTTTCGATCTGGGCGTGGCTGACCTCGTCGGCACCGGTGGCCGTGAAGACGTCGGACAGATCGGCGACCAACCGGGCGTCGGAATCGGACGAGAAGTAGTGCGGCGGCAGATCGAACCGCTCGGTGAGCGCAAGCAGCACCGGCACGGTGATGGGCCGCTGGTCGTTCTCGAGTTGGTTGACATAGCTCGTCGACAGATCCAGCGCCCGGGCCAAGGCAACCTGGGTGAGCCCGCGCTCTTCGCGCAGCCGCCGCAGCCGCGCTCCGGAGAACATCTTCGCCACGGGTGCCGATGCTACTACCGTCAGCTTTCACAATATTCGCAATATGCATCGCTGAAGGACACAAAATTACGCAGATACAGGGACTTTCGCTGGTCCATTCAGTTGCATAGTGTGCGAATTATGTTGATCCACTCGGTCCGGACCCACCGCAGCGCCGACCAGCTCCCGCGCACCGAGCAGCTGGCCTACAAGATCGCACAGGTAGCGGTCGATCCGGTGCCGGTGCCTGCCGAAACCGAGGCGATGGTGATCAACCGGATGATCGACAACGCCGCGGTCAGTGCCGCCGCGGTGCTGCGCCGGCCGGTCGCCACCGCGCGTCATCAGGCCCTCGCTCATCGAGCTCGGCCCGGCGCCACCGTCTTCGGTGTGGACGGGTCGTATTCCGCGGAGTGGGCGGCGTGGGCCAACGGGGTCGCCGTCCGCGAACTCGACTTCCACGACACGTTTCTGGCCGCCGAGTACTCCCATCCCGGCGACAACATCCCGCCGCTGGTGGCGGTCGCCCAACAGCTTGGCGCGCGCGGGTCCGATCTGATCCGCGGGGTGGCCACCGCCTACGAGATCCAGATCGACTTGGCCCGTGGAATCTGCCTGCACGAACACAAGATCGACCACGTCGCGCATCTGGGCCCCTCGGTGGCTGCCGGGCTGGGCACCATGCTGCGCCTGGACGTCGACACCATCTACCAGGCTATCGGGCAGGCGCTGCACCTGACCACGGCCACCCGCCAGTCCCGCAAGGGCTCGATCTCGAGCTGGAAGGCGTTCGCGCCGGCACACGCCGCCAAGGTGGCCATCGAGGCCGTCGACCGGGCGATGCGCGGCGAGAATTCGCCCGCGCCGATCTGGGAGGGCGAGGACGGTGTCATCGCCTGGCTGCTGGCGGGACCTGAACACGTCTATCAGGTACCGTTGCCCGCCCCCGGCGAGCCCAAGCGCGCCATCCTTGACAGCTACACCAAAGAACATTCCGCGGAGTACCAGAGCCAGGCTCCGATCGACTTGGCCCGCCGGCTGCGTGAGCGCATCGGCGATCTCGATCAGGTCGCGTCGATCGTGTTGCACACCAGCCACCACACCCATGTGGTGATCGGCACCGGCTCCGGGGACCCGCAGAAATTCGACCCCGACGCATCTCGTGAAACGCTGGATCACTCGCTGCCTTACATTTTCGCGGTCGCGCTGCAGGATGGCACCTGGCACCACGAACACTCGTATGCTCCCGAGCGCGCGCACCGGCCCGACACCGTCGAGTTATGGCAAAAGGTCTCCACCGTCGAAGATCCGGAGTGGACCCGGCGGTATCACTCGATTGATCCGGCCGAGAAGGCGTTCGGCGCGCGCGCGGAGGTGACGCTGAAAAGCGGCGAGGTGATCACCGATGAGCTTGCCGTGGCCGATGCACATCCATTGGGTGCGCGGCCGTTTGGGCGCGAGCAGTATGTGGCCAAGTTCAACGGCCTGGCCGAGAGTGTGGTAGACGCCGCCGAGCGACGTCGCTTTCTCGACGCGGTGCAGCGCGTCAGCGACCTGAAGGGTGGCGACCTGGGCGCGCTGAACGTACGGGTGCGCTCCGAGGCGCTGGACAAGGCGCCGACGATACCGTCCGGGATCTTCCGGTGACGGGATTGCCGACGGCGCACGCCAGTCCCGCCGACAAACGCGCGGCCTTTCGGTCTGGGCTGAATTCCGGTCGGCTGCAACGTTTCCCAGGGGCGTTCTCGCCGCTGGTGGCCAAGCTTGTCGCGGAGATCGGTTTCGAGGGCGTCTATGTTTCCGGTGCCGCACTCTCGGCCGACCTGGGATTACCCGACATCGGGCTGACCACGCTCACGGAGGTCAGCTCGCGCGGCGCGCAGATCGCCGCGGTCACCGAGCTGCCCACGCTGGTCGACGCCGACACCGGATTCGGTGAGCCGGTGAACGCCGCGCGAACCGTGACGATGCTGGAGGACGCCGGAGTGGCCGGATGTCATCTCGAAGACCAGGTCAACCCCAAGCGCTGTGGGCATCTCGACGGCAAGGCGGTCGTCTCGACCGCCGAGATGGTCAAGCGGCTACGCGCGGCGGTGGCCGCGCGCCGCGATCCCAACTTCGTCGTCTGCGCGCGCACCGACGCCGCTGGGATCGAGGGCCTGTCTGACGCGATCGACCGGGCCCGCGCCTACGCCGATGCCGGCGCCGACCTGATCTTCACCGAGGCGCTCACCGGCCCAGCAGATTTCGAACGGTTTCGAGGAGCCGTCGACATCCCGCTGCTGGCCAACATGACCGAGTTCGGGAAGTCGCCGCTGCTCACTGTCCGACAGCTTGCCGACATCGGCTACAACGCCGTCATCTATCCGGTGACCACACTGCGGCTGGCGATGTTCGCCGTCGAGGGTGGCCTGCGTGAGATCGACGAGGCCGGAACGCAATCCGGGCTACTGGACCGCATGCAGTCGCGCAGCCGGCTCTATGAGTTGCTGCGCTACGCCGATTACACCGATTTCGACAACGACCTCGCGAGCGGAGGCAACCAATGATTCACAAAGGGTTAGCCGGCGTGGTGGTCGACACCACCGCGATCTCCAAGGTTGTGCCCGAAACCAACTCGCTGACCTACCGCGGTTATCCGGTCCAGGACCTGGCCGCGCACTGCAGCTTCGAGCAGGTCGCCTATCTGCTGTGGCACGGCGAGCTCCCTACCGACGGCCAGCTGGGGCTGTTCTGTCAGCGGGAACGCGCCAACCGCCGGCTGAACCGCTCAATGCTGTCACTGTTGGCCAAGCTGCCCGACAACTGCCATCCGATGGACGTGGTACGCACCGCGATCAGTTACCTGGGCGCGGAGGATCCCGACGAGGACGACAGCGCCGAATCGGCGAATCACGCCAAAGCGCTGCGAATGCTCGCGGTGTTGCCGACGATCATTGCCGCCGACATGCGCCGTCGGCGTGGCCTGGAACCGATTGCGCCGCACAGTCAGCTCGGTTACGCGGAGAACTTCCTGCGAATGTGCTTCGGTGAGGTCCCCGAACCCTTGAAAACCACAATGGTTTCGGCGTTCGAGCAGTCGATGATTCTGTACGCCGAGCACGGTTTCAATGCCTCCACCTTCGCCGCCCGGGTGGTGACCTCGACGCAGTCCGACATCTACAGCGCCGTCACCGCCGCGATCGGCGCGTTGAAAGGTCGGCTGCACGGGGGCGCCAACGAGGCCGTCATGCGCGACATGATCGAGATCGCAGATCCAGCCAGGGCGTCGGCGTGGTTGCACGCCAAGCTGTCTCGCAAGGAGAAGATCATGGGCTTCGGGCATCGCGTCTACAAGAACGGCGACTCGCGGGTGCCGACCATGAAAGCCGCGCTGGCCGAGGTTGCGGCCGCCTGCGACGGGCGGCGCTGGTTGGACATCTACCAGGTGCTGGAAACTGAGATGTTCGCAGCGACCGGGATCAAACCGAACCTGGATTTCCCGACCGGCCCGGCCTACTACCTGATGGGCTTCGACATCCCTTGTTTCACACCGCTGTTCGTGATGAGTCGCATCACCGGGTGGACGGCGCACGTCATGGAGCAGACCGCATCCAATGCGCTCATCCGGCCCCTGTCTGAGTACTCGGGCCATCCGCAGCGCGCGCTGGGATCTCGACGTGTGCTTGATCACCGGTGTAGGTGATGACGCCGTGTTGGAACTCTGACCGCCAACCACCGGGAATGGTTTGTTCGTCGGCGATCGGGTAGCCCAACGGCCCACCGGCGCCACCATATTCGTGTTCCCAAGCCTGACGGATCGGGCCGCGGACGATGTGCGCACCGGTCTGCGGTGACCAGTAGATTGCGCCGTTCTGAAAGATCGTGCACCGGCCGCCGTTCGCGGCCGGTTGTTCGTCGCCGATGGGCAAGCCCAGCGGGCCGTCAGTGCCGCCGACGGACCGGTATTTCGCCAGGATTTCACCTTGCACCATCACCATGCCCGCCGCGGTGGCAATCCGCGCGGTGGTCTCGGTGGCACTGGTGATCGGTGCGGTACCGGTGTCGCCCGAGCAGCCGGTGACCAGGCTGACGGCGACGCTCGCCGCTACCAGGCCGAGACGACGAAGGGTGAAATACACTGTGGTTTACTTCTTTCCGGTCAGGTGGTGGCCCGCAGGGCTCGGTAGGCTGCACGGCCGACAATGTCAGCGAGGTCGTCGGGCGCCCAATTCTGTTGAGCGTCGAGCATCATGCGCACGGCTGTTTCGCAGATCGTCAGGAACACCTCGGTGAGCACCGGCAGGGCGCGGTCGATATCGCGAACCTGCCATCGTTCCATCAGCGGGCGCATCACCGTGCTGACCCGCTCGGCGATCTGTGCGCGGCCCCGCGCAATGTCGGCGGTGAGGGCGGGATCCGGGTCGGCCGCCACGATGATCCGCCACGACGCAGGGCGCTCGCGCACGCTGGACAGCAGTGTGGAAAACCCGTCGACGAACATCTGCTGGATCGAGCCGGTCCGCTGCGGGGGAAGCATCGCGAGCATGTTGGACAGCGCCCAGGATCGCTCGCGCTCGAGCAGCGCCGAAAGCAGCTCGCCGCGTCCCGCATAGCAGGCGTAGACGACCGGTCGGGTGACCTCCATCCGCTCGGCGACCGCGGCCATCGTCACATTGGCCACGCCCTGCTCGGCGGCGATCTCCAGCGCGGTGTCGAGCACCTGGGGCCGGCGCCGCTCGGGACCCAAATGCTCGGCCCGGACGCGAGTGGTCGTCTCGGTTTTCGACGGGGTCATGACGACCAGCGTATTGCCCAGCGGTCAGCCCACCCTGCCGAGAATTCGCTCGGACTCCACAATGCCCTCGTCACTGGGTGCACGGCCTTCGCCGAACACCCTGGTCCGCTGCTTTTCGCGGAACTCGAGATGGGCCTGCGCGGGGTTGGCGTAGCCGTAGCGCGCCTGGGCCTCGCGTGGCGTGGTGGTGACCGGATTGACCGGCGGGATGGCCCGCAGCACCCTCGCGCCGATGGGCAGCGTGGTCGGGGAGAGCAGCCGCAGCAACATCAGCTGCAAGCGGGTGCTGCGGCTGATCACGGTGAACCCCGCGCGCAGCGGCAGCACCACCAGCGCGTCCAGTGCCCGGGAAGTGGACAGGCCGGCCATCTCCCGCATCCAGCGCGGCATCGTCGCCAGCGTGCCCCGGCGCAGGAAGCCGGTGATGATCTGCGTGAACGGGCGCAGCAGCGGCGGCATCGGCGGCAGCATCACCTCGGCCTGCAGCAGATGGCGCATGGCCTGGCGGGCGATATCCGAGCCGATCAGCTGCGGGCGCATCTGCTCGAAATATCCCCGGATGCCCTCGCGGGTGCGCGGGACGTCGGCGGGCGAGCAGGTCTGCAGCTCGGCGGCGCGGGCACACTCCGCCCAGTACTGCGCCTCTTGTTCGGCGGAGAGCTTGCCGGGACCGTACTTCTCGTAGGCGACCAGGATGGAATGCCAGGCGGTCAGGTGGATCCACAGCTGCGATGCCGGGTCGTTGGCGTCGTAGGGCTTGCCGGTGACGTCGTCGGTGCCGATGGCTTTGGAGTGCACCTTGACCAGCACATCGGCGGCTTCAGCGGTCGATCGGCTGTCACCGAAGGCCACCATCGCGAAGTAGCGCAGCGTCCGGTCGTAGCGCGTGCGCGGCCGGTCGTAGATCTGATGAGTCTTGTCGACCGACGCCACCAGCGCCGGGTCGAGCTCCTCGATGACGACCGCGCGCTGAAACCCGATCGACAGCGAGGTGGGGTAGCTCCACACCTTCCAAGTCACCGAGTCGGGACCGAAGAACCCGTAATCCTCGGCCGGCTCGACGTCGGGCAGCGACAGCCATTCACGCAGCGTGCTCACGCGGTCCCCTTCCACAATTTCCTACACTGTGTAGTATTCTGCCCGCGGGGCACCGGCACGTCAAGTCGACTGGTACATCGCCTCGATCTGGGCGGCGTACCCGGCGGCGATCGGCTTTCGTTTGAGCTTGGCCGTGGGCGTGAGGTACTGGCTGCCCGGCTCCCAGATGTCGGGTAACAGGGTGTATCGCTTGATCTGCTCGACCCGCGACAATTTGTCGTTGGCGGCGGCGATGCCGGCGTCGATCTCCGCACGCACTGCCGGGTCGGTCATTAGTTCAGTGATCGAGCCGGAAAGGTTATGCGCTGTCGCGTAATTCGTGAGTGCGTCGGGATCGAGCGTGATCAGCGCGGTGTTGTAGGGGCGGGCGTCACCGATGACTGCGACAGGCCCGGCCAGCGGGCAGTGGGCCGCGATGGTGTTTTCGATGTTGGTCGGGGACATGTTCTTGCCGGCAGAGTTGATGATGAGTTCCTTCTTGCGGTCGATGACCTTGAGGTAGCCGTCGTCGTCGATCTCGCCGATGTCGCCGGTATGCAGCCAGCCGTCCGAATCAATTGCCGCCGCTGTCTTCTCGGGTGCCTTGCGGTAACCGCGCATGACGTTTTTGCCGCGCACCAGGATCTCCCCGTCGGGCGCGACGGCGACCTCTGTTCCGGGCACGGGTGTCCCCACCGTGCCGATCTTGATCGCGTCGGGCCGGTTCAGGGTTGCCCCCGCGGTGCATTCGGTCATGCCGTACGCCTCGCACACCGGGATGCCCAAACCGAGGATGAACTCGTGGACCTCCGGTGGGATCGGGGCCGCGCCGGTGACGCCGAGACGCAACTGGTCCATGCCGAGCTGTGCCCGCACCTTCGACAGCACCAGCCGGTCGGCGACGCTGTGGCGCAACGTCGCGGCGAGGCCGAGGGCGCGTTGCGCTGAAGCGGCGCGAGCCCGATTCACGCCTGCCCGAAATGCCCAGGTGGCAAGTGCCCGCTTGACGGGCGATTCGGCGGCGACGGCGCCTTCCAGCCCGGCTTTCGCTTTGATCCATACCCGCGGAACGCCGAGGAAGATTGTCGGCCGGACCTCGGTCAATGCCGGGAGGATGTTCTTAGGGTCGTCGACGGTGGTGATCTGCAGACCGTAGAGCAGGTTCTGGTAGTGGGTGATCCAGCGGTTGGCGGCGTGCGCGTCGGGCAGGTACGAAACGCTGCGATCGTCGTGGGTGATTCCGCCGAGTTCTTCGGTGATCCGGGCGTTTTCGATGAAGTTGGTGTGTGTCAGCTCTACGCCCTTGGGTGGCCCGGTGGTCCCCGAGGTGTAGACGATGGTCAGTACGTCGTCGGGTTTGACCAGTTGCCAGGACTTTTCGAAGTCGAAGTCAAAGGCCGGTGATTTCTCGAGTTGCTCGAGCGTGATAACGCCGTCCGCCGACCCGTCGACACACACGACATGCTCGACCTTGCCACCCTGCCGTGTCGCGGCGAGAACCTGCGGCAAAAACCGGCGCTCGCAGATCACCACTCGGTTGTCGGCGTTGTCGAACTGATACGCCAGCAGCTCGGGCGGATTGGTGTTGTACACCGAAAACGGCGTGGCCCCGGCGTGCAGGACCGCGGTGTCGCACAGATGGAATTCCGGCCGGTTGGTCATCATCAGCGCAACAGTGCCGCCCGCACCGATGCCCAGCCCGGCCAGCCCTGTCGCGATCGCCCGCACCCGATCGCGGTATTGGCGCCAGGTGATGGTCACCGTGTCGCCGAGTGTCCGCAGCGCCACGGCGTCCGGGTGCTTGTCGGCTGTGGCCTGGAAGGCTTCACACAGCGTGGCCGGTCGGCTCGTGGTCGCGTTGCTCATTCGCGCAATCCCGGTCAGCAAGCCGCGGGATGCGACTCACAGTACGGCGTCGTGCCGCGAAACCGGTAGCGATGATCGACCACCCACCGGTAAATCGTGTCTTCGACGAACCGGACACCACGGAGGCGGTACAGGATCAACGGCACTTTGGTGCCGATCGCGGCCGATATGGCGGCGTTCATGGCCTCCGCGCCGTCGTACACCGCGCCGGATTCATCCAACCAACGCGCAGAGTCGAGCAGGTGTGACGGTGAAACACCCAGTCGCTCAGCGACTCCCGGGCCCTGCAGCGGTTCGGTCCGCAGCGCTGCGGTCCGATCGAGTTTCAGGATCGAATCCACCGCCCTGGTGCATATTCCGCACGCGCCGTCGAAGAACAGAGTCCCTGGCATTGTTCACCTCCCGCAGGCGGGCGATCCCGACGACTCCGAAGATAACGCCCGTGCCGATCTCGGTGAGGGCGCTCAGCCACGAGAACCAGGTTACGTTGATGTGTGGCGGCGAGATGTAGCTGTCCTGATAACCGGGCAGGAAGGTCGGCAACAAGTGCGCGTACGTGAAACCCAGCGCGCTGCCGAAGCCGACCACGATCGCCGCCTGCGGCGCACGGCGGTGATTCATCGCCACCAGCGCGATTGCCGTCACGACGACCAACCCCTGCACCATGCCGGCGCCCATGATGAACGGGGGCGAAGCCGACATGCCGCGGCGCAGATGGTCCAGGCCGTGCACCGTATAGCCGATTGCGAATGCCATTGCGGCCCAAGGTAGGAACCAAATCGAATCGCTCTGGCGTTGCTCGATCTGTTCGATCATCATGATCACCACCCGCGACCAGTTTTACTACTACAGCAAGTAGTAGTCAAGAACCGGGCCCCGTCCGCCTAGAACACGTTCTAGTCTTAGGCGCCATGGGATTTCTCAAACAGGACACCCCACAGATCGACTTCGAGGAATGGAGCAAGGGCACCCGCGCTGAGAAGATCATCCCGATGGCCCGGCACTGGGCCGAGGTCGGTTTCGGCACCCCGGTACTGCTGCATCTGTTTTATGTCGTCAAGGTCGGCCTCTACATCTTGACGGGGTGGCTGATCGCGCTGAGCACCAACGGCATAACCGGTTTCACCAATGTCGCGCACTGGTACGCCGAGCCGATCGTGTTCGAGAAGATGGTGCTCTACACCATGCTGTTCGAAGTGGTCGGCCTGGGTTGCGGCTTCGGGCCGCTCAACAATCGGTTCTTCCCGCCCATGGGCTCGATCCTGTACTGGCTGCGTCCCGGCACCATCCGCCTGCCGCCGTGGCCGGGTCGGATACCGCTGACCAAAGGAGACGAGCGCACCGCCGTCGACGCGCTGCTGTACGGCGCGCTGCTGGTGCTGCTGGGGATCGCGCTCTTTTCCGACGGGACCGGGCCGATACCCGCACTCGGCACGACGGTGGGGGTGCTGCCGGCCTGGCAGATCTGGGCGGTGCTTGGCGTGCTCGCGGTGCTGGGCCTGCGGGACAAGGTGATCTTCTTGGCCGCCCGCGGCGAGGTGTACGCCTCGCTCACCGTGGCCTTCCTATTCGCCGGCTACGGCGTGGACATGATCCTGGGCGCCAAACTGGTGTTCCTGGTCATCTGGTTGGGCGCGGCAGTATCGAAACTCAACAAGCACTTTCCGTTCGTCATCTCGACGATGATGAGCAACAATCCGGTGTTTCGGCCGAAAATCATCAAACAGAAGTTCTTCGAACGCTTCCCCGACGACCTGCGCCCGGGTCGGCTGTCGCGGTGGCTCGCGCATTTGTCCACGGCGATCGAGGGTTTGGTTCCGCTGGTGCTGTTCTTCAGCCACGGCGGCTGGCCCACCGCGATCGCCGCGTTCGTCATGCTGTGCTTCCACTTCGGCATCCTGTCGGCGATCCCGATGGGGGTGCCGCTGGAGTGGAACGTCTTCATGATGTTCTCGGTGCTGTCGCTGTTCGTCGGCCATGCCTCGGTCGGGCTGGGGGATCTGACCACACCGCTGCCGCTCCTGCTTTTCGCCGTCGTCGCGGGGACCGTCGTGCTCGGAAACCTGTTCCCCCGCAAGGTGTCTTTCCTGCCGGCCATGCGTTACTACGCAGGCAATTGGGACACCACGCTGTGGTGCATCAAGCCGTCCGCCGACGCGAAGATCAGTACCGGCATCGTGGCGATCGCCAGCATGCCCGCTGCACAGCTGGAGCGGTTCTACGGCAGCAAGGAGGCCGCCCAGATCCCGATGTATATGGGATATGCGTTCCGCGCCTTCAACACTCACGGTCGTGCCCTGTTCACCTTGGCGCACCGCGCGATGGCCGGCGAGAACGAGGACGACTACGTCCTCACCGACGGCGAGCGGCTGTGCAGCACCGCCGTCGGCTGGAATTTCGGCGACGGGCACTTCAGCAACGAGCAATTGGTCGCAGCGTTGCACAAGCGGTGCCGGTTCGAACCAGGCGAGGTGCGCATCGTGATGCTCGACGCGCAGCCGATCCACCGCCAAACCCAGCGGTATCGGCTCGTCGACGCCGCTACCGGCGAATTCGAGCGCGGCTATGTGTGTGTCGCGGACATGGTCACCCGGCAGCCGTGGGACGACGACGTTCCGGTGCACGTTGACGCCGACGTGACCGCCCCGCTTGAGTGATGTATTGACTCTGCCCCCGGGGGAGATTCCACACTCGACGCTGTGCCGACACTGCTGTCCATCGGGGACTTCTCCCGAATGACCTATCTCACCGTCAAGGCGTTGCGGCTATATCACGAACGCGGCCTGCTGGCACCGGTCCAGGTCGACCCGTCTTCTGGATACCGCTACTACAGCACGGATCAGGTGCCGATCGCCCAGGTCATCCGCAGGCTGCGGGACCTGGGCATGCCGCTGGAGGAGCTCGCCGAGGTAGTCCACGCCGAGCGGGTCACCGACCGCAACCGCGCCATTCTGGCTCATCTGCAACGGCTGCACGATCGGCTGGCGCAGACCCAGGCCAGCGTCGCCTCGCTACAGGCACTGCTCGAAAAACCCCGAGGCACACAGGAAATCGGCTATCGATCGGTGCCCGCGACGCCGGTAGTGGCGGTTATCGATCACGTCGCGATGACCGACGTCGGAAACTGGTGGTCGGACGCATTCGCTGAGCTCGACTCTGCGGTCAACAACGCCGCGGCCGCCGGGGTTCGCGGGGCCCTGTACTCGGCAGAGTTCTTCGAGGCCGGGCGCGGCGAAGTCGTGGCATTCCGGCCGGTTCGTCGATCGCCCGCCCGCCGCGGCCGAGTGCAGCCGCTCGACGTGCCCGCCGCCGAACTGGCGGTCGCGCTGCACCGCGGCTCGTTTGACGAAATCGACCGGACCTATGCAGCGTTGGGGACCCATGTTGCCGAACGGGAACTGGGCGTCGACGGTCCCATCCGGGAGTACTACTTGGTGTCCGAGTTCGACACCGACAACGAGGCGGCGCACCGCACCGAGGTGTGCTGGCCGATTTTCCGCACCAGATCCTGACCATCGCACCCGAGGAGTTATCGATGGACGTCACGCTGTACACAGTGACTTTCGACTGCGCCGACGCCGCCGCACTCGGCCGCTTCTGGTCCGAGCTGCTGCATAGTCCGCTTGACGACGGCGCGACCGCCGATTTCGCGTCAATCGGCATGTCGGCCGACCGCGGGTCTCCTCCGCACCTGGCGTTCGTGCGGGTGCCCGAGGACAAACAGGTCAAAAATCGGGTTCACGTCGACCTCGTCGCGGACGACCTGGCTGCCGCCGTCGACCGCGCCGTGGAACTCGGCGCGACCCGGCTCGCTGACCGAGCCGACGACAGCTACCGCTGGAGCACGCTGGCTGATCCCGAGGGCAACGAGTTCGACATCGTGGCGGCCTGACATGTCAACGCTTGTGCAGGCGCTGATCAGTACTGGCCCGCCCGCCGACCGGGCCGACGCAATGGCGCTTTACGGATGGCTGGTCGGGTGCTGGGACGTGGATGTCACGGCCTATGGCGATGACGGCGCGCGCCGCGTCACCGGCTGGATGGTCGCGGACTGGGTGCTCGACGGCCGGGCCATCCAAGACGTCTGGCACGCCGAAAACATGTTCCACGGGACCACGCTGCGGGTGTATGACCCGGCCATCGACGCCTGGCACATCCAGTGGACCGAACCGCAGTTAGGAGTCCGGCTCACCCAGCTGGGCCGCGCCGATGCCGCCGGCATCGTGCAGGACGGCACGCTGCCCGACGGCACCGACATTCGGTGGAGCTTCCGTGACGTCGCCGCGGACTCGTTTCGCTGGTGCGATGAACGCAGCCGTGACGGACGGGACTGGCAACTACGCCAGGAGTACCGGGCCCGTCGAGTGTCGGGACACTAGGCCGACGCTCGCAGCTCCCTGGCAGCGGCAACCAGGTTCTTCAGCGACGCGCGCACCTCGTCGGGGTTGCGGGTCTTCAGACCGCAGTCCGGGTTGACCCAGAGTCGCTCAGCCGGCACGGCTTTCAGCGCCGCACGCAACGACTTGATGATCTCGTCGGTGCTCGGCACCCGCGGGGAGTGGATGTCGTAGACGCCGGGCCCCACGCTGTTGGCGAAGCCGACCGAGTTCAGGTCGTCGAGCACTTCCATGTGCGAGCGGGCGGCTTCGATCGAGGTGACGTCGGCGTCCAAGTCCGCAATGGCCCCGATCACCTCGCCGAACTCCGAGTAGCACAGGTGGGTGTGGATCTGGGTGGAATCCGAGACCCCCGATGTCGCCAGCCGGAACGCGCCCACCGCCCACCGCAGGTACTCCTGCTTGTCGGCGTCGCGGAGCGGCAAGAGTTCGCGCAGCGCGGGCTCGTCGACCTGGATGATCCCGATGCCGGCCGACTGAAGGTCGACCGTTTCGTCGCGGATGGCCAGCGCAACCTGATTGGCGGTGTCGGCCAGCGGCTGGTCGTCGCGCACGAACGACCAAGCCAGGATCGTCACCGGACCGGTGAGCATGCCCTTGACGGGCTTGTCGGTCAGCGACTGCGCATAGGTGATCCACTCGACCGTCATCGGGTGGGTGCGGGCGACGTCGCCGTAGAGGATCGGCGGGCGCACACAGCGGCTGCCGTAGGACTGTACCCAGCCGTTTTGGGTGGCGAAGAACCCGTCGAGTTGCTCGGCGAAGTACTGCACCATGTCGTTGCGCTCCGGTTCGCCGTGCACCAGCACGTCGAGGCCGAGATCCTCCTGCAGCTTGATGACCTCGGCGATCTCGCGCTTCATCCGCTTCTCGTATTCCTCGCGGTCGATTTCGCCGGAACGCAGCGCCGCGCGCGCCTTGCGGATCGCCGAGGTCTGCGGATACGAGCCGATCGTGGTGGTCGGCAGCGGAGGCAGGTGCAGGCGCGCGTTCTGGGCCTCGCGGCGCTGAGCGGCCGGGCCGCGCTCGGTGCCGCCCGACTTGGCGATCGACTCGATGCGGGCGCGCACCTGGTTGTTGTGCAGTCGCGGATCCGAACGGCGTGATTCCAGCGCCGCATTGGACGCGGCGATCTCATCGGCCACCGCGTCGCGGCCGTCGCGCAGCGCACGTGCCAGCACGGCCACTTCGTGCACCTTCTCGGCCCCGAAGGCCAGCCAGCTGCGCAGCGCGGCGTCCATGTCGGTTTCGGGCTCCAGCGAGTACGGCACATGCAGCGTTGAGCACGAGGTCGAGACGGCGAGCGCTTTGACCGACCCGAGCAGGCTGGCGAGTCGGCCCAGCGCCGCCTCCAGGTCGGTGCGCCAGACGTTGCGCCCGTTGACGATTCCGGCCACCAGCACCTTGTCGGCGAGTTCGGGCACCGACGCGATCGAGGAGTCCGAGCCGCGCACCAGGTCTACGCCGATCGCCTCGACGGGGGTGCGGGCCAGTGCGGGCAGTGCAGCGCCCGGATCGCCGAAGTAGGTGGCCACGTGGATCGCCGGCCGGTTGTCGAGTGATCCCAGCGCCGTGTACACCTTCTCGGCCAGCGCGGGCGCGTCGGCGTGGATGTCGGTGACCAGTACCGGCTCGTCGAGCTGCACCCAGCCGGCACCGCCCGCGGCGAGCTGCCCGAGCAGCTCGGCGTAGAGCGGGACCAGCTCGTCGACCCGCTCGATCGGTGCGCCGGCGCCGTCGACGGCCTTACTCAGCAGCAGGAATGTGATCGGCCCGATGATCACCGGACGAGCCGGAATCCCTTGCGATAGCGCTTCTTTGAGCTCGGCAAGCACCTTACCCGCGTTCAGGGTGAACGTGGTGTCCGGCCCGATTTCCGGCACGATGTAGTGGTAGTTGGTGTCAAACCACTTGGTCATCTCCAGCGGCGCTATCTCGTCGGTGCCGCGAGCCGCCGCGAAGTAGCGGTCCAACTCGTCGGACACCGACTCGACCCGGGCCGGCAGCGCGCCGAGCAGTACCGCGGTGTCGAGCATCTGGTCGTAGTAGGAGAACGTGTTCACCGGCACCGAGTCCAGCCCGGCCTCGGCCAGTTGCGCCCAGGTATCGCGACGCAGCTGTGCGGCGACGGACTCCAACTCAGCGCGGCTGGTTCGTCCGGCCCAATAACCTTCCGTCGCGCGTTTGAGCTCGCGGCGGGGGCCGATGCGCGGAGAGCCGGTGATGGTGGCGGTAAAGGGTCTAGCGATCACGTGTATGTCCTTCACTCGACGTGAGGGTCATCGCCAGTTGGACGCACGGCACATACAACCGTTGCGGCCGGACGCCCATTCCACGAGGCGATGAGCCCGCCGGACGCGGCGCGTCCGGCCCAGCCGGCAGGTCTTCGGACTCGCAGGCGCGCACCGCGGTGGTGCTCCTACTGGCCGTCGCTTCCCAGTCCCGGTTCGTGCTTGGACCAGTGCTGATGACGGCGGTCGTTCCTGCATACCGCTGCGGGACAGTCCCGGATTCTCACCGGAGTTCCCTCTCGCAAGACACCAATGACCTGTCTTGCTCGATGCCGACACGCGTGCCGGCAGACCAGCTGTGCAGCAAAGATTACCTTTCCGCGGTCAGCGGCCCGCCAGCGCCTCGGCGATCGGCACCCCGCCGGCGTTGAAGTCGATCGTCCGACCAATCGTCGACCCGTCGGCCAGCGCCGCAGCCGCGACCAATGCGACGTCTTCCCGGGAAACCTCCCCGCCCGCCGCCCCGACGGCGATGCGCCCGCTGGCCGGCTCCAGCGTGAGACGGCCCGGCCCGAGAATCGTCCAGTCCAGGTCGCTGGCCCGCAGGTGGGCATCGGCGGCGGCCTTGGCCTGTGCGTACGGGAAAAACGGATTGTCTTGCGACACACCGTGGTCCGGTCCGGCGCCGAAGTAAGACACCATCACGAACCGGCGCGCGCCCGCCCGGCCGGCCGCGTCGATGACACGCATGGCGGCGTCGCGGTCGACGGCATAGGTGCGGGCCGGGTTACCGCCGCCGGCGCCGGCGGAGAACACCACGGCATCCTGGCCGGCCAACAGACCGGCCAGCGCATCGGTGTCCAGCTGCTCGATATCGGCGCGGACCGCACGAGCACCGCTCGCCCCCACGTCGTCGGTGTGGTCGGGGTTGCGGAACACCGATGTCACCTCGTCGCCCCGTTCGGTCAGGATCCGGGCCAGGTGTAGCGCCACCTTGCCGTGGCCGCCGACAATGACGATGCGCGCCATGGTTGCGACGCTACCCGCGGTTTCAGCCCCCCGCCGCGAGTCGACTAACGGGTTGGTCAACAATCGAGGCACAACCTCTTTCGTAAGGAGAACTCATGGCTGAAGCCGTCATCGTCGAGGCAGTCCGGTCACCGGTCGGGAAACGCAACGGTGCCCTGTCCGGGGTGCACCCCGCGGACCTGTCCGCGCAGGTACTCAACGGGCTGGTGGAGCGGGCCGGCATCGACCCCGGGCTGGTCGAGGACGTGATCTGGGGATGCGTCATGCAGGCCGGCGAGCAGGCGCTCGACATCGCCCGCACCGCGCTGCTGACCGCCGGCTGGCCCGAGACCGTGCCCGGTGTCACCGTCGACCGCCAGTGCGGGTCTAGCCAGCAGTCGGTGCACTTCGCCGCGGCCGGTGTGATCGCCGGTCACTACGACGTCGTCGTCGCCGGCGGTGTGGAGTCGATGTCGCGGACCCCGATGGGGGCGTCGCTGGCCAACGGCGGACGGCCCTACTCGCAGGCGTTCTTGGACCGCTACGACGGCGCGATCCCCAACCAGGGCATCGGCGCGGAGATGATCGCCGAGCAGTGGGGATTCGACCGCACCGCACTCGACGAGTTCTCGCTGGGCTCCCATGAAAAAGCCGCGGCGGCACAGGATTCCGGTGCGTTCGACGACCAGATCGTGGGCATCAAAGATCAGGACGGCAACGTGGTGCTCAAGGACGAGGGCATCCGGCGCGGCACGACGATGGAAAAGATGGCTCAGTTGAAGCCGGCGTTCAAGGAAGACGGCGTCATCCACGCGGGCAACTCCAGCCAGATCTCCGACGGCTCGGCCGCGCTGCTGTTCATGTCGGCGGAGAAGGCGAAGTCGTTGAAACTCAACCCGATTGCCAGGGTGCACACCGCGACGCTCGCCGGCGCCAACCCGGTGATCATGCTCACCGCACCGATCCCGGCCACCCAGAAGGCGCTCAAGCGCTCCGGTTTGAAGCTCGAGGACATCGGGGTGTTCGAAGTCAACGAGGCGTTCGCGCCGGTGCCGCTGGCCTGGCTGAAGGACATCGGCGCCGACGAGAAGAAGCTCAACCCCAACGGCGGCGCGATCGCGCTCGGCCACCCGCTCGGCGGGTCGGGTGCCCGGATCATGACGACGATGCTCTACCACATGCGCGACAAGGGAATTCGCTACGGGCTGCAGACCATGTGCGAGGGTGGCGGCCAGGCCAACGCCACCATCCTGGAATTGCTGTGACACAGACCGAAGCCGCGGCGCTCACCGAGCGCCGCGGCAACGTCTTGATCATCACCATCAACCGGCCGGAGGCGCGCAACTGCGTCAACGGTGCCGTCAGCATCGCCGTCGGCGACGCGCTTGAACAAGCGCAGCACGACGCCGACGTGAGGGCGGTGGTGATCACCGGTGCCGGCGACAAATCCTTTTGCGCCGGAGCCGATCTCAAGGCAATCTCGCGTCGGGAGAACATTTACCATCCCGACCACGCGGAGTGGGGATTCGCCGGCTACGTGCGCCACTTCATCGACAAGCCCACGATTGCCGCGGTCAACGGGACCGCGCTGGGCGGTGGTACCGAGCTGGCGTTGGCCAGCGACCTGGTGGTAGCCGAGGAGCGGGCGCAGTTCGGGCTGCCGGAAGTGAAGGTCGGGCTGATCGCGGGCGCTGGCGGGGTGTTCCGGATCGTCCAGCAGCTGCCACGCAAGGTGGGGCTCGAAATGCTGTACACCGGCGAGCCGATCAGCGCGGCCGATGCGCTCAAGTGGGGTCTGATCAACCAGGTCGTTCCCGACGGCACCGTGCTGGACGCCGCGCTGGCGCTGGCGCAGCGCGTCACGGTGAACGCACCCCTGTCGGTCCAGGCCAGCAAGCGAATCGCCTACGGCGCCGACGACGGCATCATCCCCGACGAAGAGGCGGCGTGGGCGCGCACCACCCGGGAGTTCGGCACGTTGCTGCGATCCGAAGACGCCAAAGAAGGCCCGCTGGCCTTCGCCGAGAAGCGTCCGCCGGTCTGGAAGGCGCGCTGAGTCAGCTCACCGCGGCGATCGCAAGCGCGGCGAAGCCGGGCGCAGCGGGTCGCCGTTAATCACCGCGGCGATCGCAAGCGCGGCGAAGCCGGGCGCAGCGGGTCGCCGCTGATCACCGCGCCAGCATGTTCACTGCCCCGCGGAACACCCCGGGAAGGGCGCTGGCCGCCGGCACGATGGCGTGGCGGGCCGGCCGCAGCGTGGTGCTCAGCACCAGCGTGCGGGTCAGCAGGCGGTAGTCGCGGGTGATGCGGTGCCACTGCTTCTGGTAGGACAGCGGATCGTCCTGCACAATTGCGCTCACCGCCGCGCCGGCCTGCTTGACCGCCAGGCTGATGCCCTCGCCGGTCAGCGCATCTTCGTATCCCGCAGCGTCGCCGACCAGTAGCACCCGTCCGGCGACCCGCCGGGAGACCACTTGCCGCAGCGGCCCGCAGCCACGGGCCCGGCCGCGATCGGCCCCGTGCAGGCGGTGTGCCAACTCGGGGAACCAGCCCAGGTCGGGCGGGTGCGACGACAAGATCGCCACGCCGACCAGATCCGGCTCCACCGGCGTCACGTACGCCTCGCCCCAGGGCGACCAGTACACCTCGACGAATTCCGACCAGACGGGCACCGAAAAGTGCCACCGTACGCCGTAGCGTCGCGGTCTACCGGCCACCGCCTTGATGCCGACGGCACGACGCACCGCCGAATGCAGCCCGTCGGCCGCCACCAACCACTTCGCGCGCACACCGGCTGCGCTCACGCCGGCCGCGTCCTGCGCGACATCGGTAACTCTCGTCGAAACCCATTCGGTGTCTTCCTGTTTGGCACGTGCAGCCAACGCTGCGTGCAGGGTGGTGCGCCGCACCCCGCGGCCCGGACCCCGGCGAAACCGCGCCTCGACGCGGTGATGCCCACTCAGATACGCGATCCCCTGAAACGGCACACCGGCCGGGTCGACGCCGAGCGATGCCAGTTCGGCCAGCCCGCCGGGCATCAACCCCTCACCGCAAGCCTTGTCGATCGGATCCGGCCGGGGCTCGGCCACGATCACCGAAAGTCCGTGCCGGCGAGCATGTAACGCGGTGGCCAGCCCGCCCGGACCGCCGCCGACGATCAGCAGGTCGGCATCATAGGTCAACGCGCCGCTCCTCATCGCTCGGCTCTGCATGGCCGCTGGCGCGGGCGCTCACGTGTAACCCAGCGCTTGGTTTTCCACCCGGAGCCGCACGGTGAGCAGCAGGGCGTTGACGACGGTGAAGGTGGCCGCCGTCAGCCATGCGGTATGCACCAATGGCAGCGCCACACCCTCGAGCACCACCGCGACGTAGTTCGGATGGTGCAACCAGCGGTACGGACCACGTCGCACCAACGGCGTTTCGGGCAGAACGATGACCAAGGTGTTCCATCGGCGGCCCAACGTCGTCACGCACCACCAACGCAGCGCCTGGCTCAGCGCCGCCAGGGCCAGCATCGGCCAGCCGAGCAACGCTATGAACGGCCGGTGCAACGCCCACACCTCGGCGACACAGCCGATCAGCAACCCGGCGTGCACGACAACCATCACCGGGTAGTGACCACGCCCGAATTCCCTGCCCCCATGGGCAAATGCCCACTGGGCGTTGCGTCTGGAGATGACCAGCTCAATCAGCCGTTCGATGCCGACCGCCAGGATCAGCAGGTAATACATCGCTACCAGCCGAGTAGCACGAGTTCCGAGCAGAACGCCGGGCCCATGGCGACCATCAATCCGTACGAGCCGGGCGGCGGTGGATCAGCCAGGTTGGCCCGCAGCACGTCGAGAACCGACACCGACGACAGATTGCCGTTGTCCCGCAACGAATTCCGGGTGTGATCGAGCGCGTTGACAGGCAAATCCAAGACGTTCTCGATTGATTCGATGACTTTCGGGCCGCCCGGGTGGCAGACCCAGGTCGTGATGTCGTCTGTGGTCAGCCCGTAATCGGCGAGGAATTTGCGGACGTCTTCGCCGAGGAACTTCTCGGCCACCGTGGTGACTTCGACCGACAAGACGATCTTGAAACCCTCGGTGCCGATCCGCCAGCCCATCACGTCTTCGGTGTCGGGGTAGATCCGGCTGCGGGTTGCCAGCACCCGTGGTCCTGTCGACTCCCGGTTGGCGCCTTTGGCGACGACGACGCCGGCCGCGTCGCCGAACAGGCTCGAGGCCACCATGTTCGCCACCGAATGGTCGCTTCGCTGGATGGTCAGCGAGCACAGCTCGACCGCCAGCAGCGCCGCGACCTGGTCTGGGTAAGCGCGCAAGTAGTCATACATCCGGGCGACCCCGGCAGCACCGGCGACACAGCCCAGCCCGAACAGCGGCAGGCGCTTGACGTCGGGCCGCAGCCCGACCCGGGTGGCCAGTCGTGCCTCCAGTGTCGGAACCGCGAGGCCGGTCACCGTCGTGGAAAAGATCATGTCGATTTCGGACGGTTTGACCTTGGCGGCGTCGAATGCTGCCAGCAACGCTTGTTCGCCGAGGTCCAGCGCGACGTCGAGGAAAATTTCGTTGGCCTCGGTGAAGCCGCTCAACTCGCCGTAACGCTCCAGCGGCACGGAGTGGTGCCGAAACTTGACTCCACTGCTGGCGCTGAATCGCTCGAAGTCGGCCCCACCGAACCCGGTCACCGCCGACGAGATGTTCTGCTGGCTGCTGTAGTGCGGCGGGAACACAACCTTCGCCGACGCGAGCGAAGGGCTTGTCGTCGCGTCGGGTACCGAAGCCCGCGGAGTCACCGGTGGCATGCTCTGATCGTATCCATGTAAGTAGTCACGTTGTTGACAGTTTGTTGGTTCAGCCTCAGGCAGAATGTGGTATTAAACACTAGTCAAATAGGCGCTGCGCGTAGCGAACTGGCCCTCCAAGCCACCGATTTACCAGCCCAGCAGTACGATTTCGGAGCTGAAACCCGGACCCATGGCGATCATCAAGCCGAACGAACCGGGCGCCGGTGGGTCGTCCATGATAGGCCGAAGTACGTCCAGCACCGACACTGACGAAAGATTTCCGTTGTCGCGCAGCGAATTCCGTGTGATGGTAAGAGCATCGCCGGGAAGCTCTAGCGCGTTTTCGACCGCGTCGATTACCTTGGGACCGGCGGCGTGGACTACCCACGCCGAGATGTCCGCGACACTCAGCCCATAGTCGCTGAGAAAATCCCGAACCTCCTCGCCGAGGTATTTCTCGACGACGGTTGCGATCTCCACCGACAAGACGATCTGGAATCCATAGCTTCCGATGTTCCAGCCCAACACGTCTTCGGTGTCAGGGTAAGTGCGGCTGCGGGAGGCGAGCACTCTCGGCCCAGTCGGTGACCGGGTGGCCCCGGTCGCGATGAGAGCTCCGGCGCCGTCACCGAACAGACTGGCCGCAACGAGATTTGCGATCGAACGGTCCTCGCGTTGCACGGTCAGAGAACACAGTTCGACCGCGAGCAGAGCCGCGACGTGATCGGGATAGCCGCGCAGGTAGTCATGCACCCGCGCCAGGCCGGCCGCGCCGGCGACACAGCCGAGTCCGAACAACGGGACGCGCTTGACGTCGGGCCGAAGACCTGTTCGCGCCATCAGCCGCCCCTCCAACGAGGGCACCGTCAGCCCGGTAACCGTCGTCGAAAATACGATGTCGACTTCGGATGGTTTGACCTTGGCGGCGTCCAATGCGGACAACAGGGCCTGCTCAGCCAGCTCGAGGGCAATATCCAGGTATGCGTCGTTGGCCTCTGTGAAGCCGTTCAGCGTGGAGTATTGCGACAACGGCAGCGCGAGCTGCCGGGCGGCAACCCCGCTGGTGGCGGCGAAACGCTCGAATTCCGGGCCCGCGAAGTCGGCCAGGGCTGCGATCACCTCGCCTTGGCTGTGCCGGTGGGGCGGAAATTCGACGGCGACCCCCGCGATGGACGGCGATCCCGTATTGGACGTCATCGCATCAATTACGGGTGTCGCCAAAGGCGCGCTGGGCAGCTGGCTATTCACGTCAATGACACGTCGTACACCGCCCGGGAGTTCAATATCGGTGCAACTACGGCGAATTCAACACCTGCCCAACTGACGTATGACTTCGGTAAACGTCGCTGCGGGGGTTCTCCTGCCGACGGTCGTTGCGATCGCTAGGTTGGGTGTGTGCGGATTCTTGTGACCGGCGCAACAGGCTATATCGGATCTCGCCTCGTCACAGCGTTACTCGCGGAGGGTCACCAGGTCGTGGTCGCCAGCCGCAACCCTCAGCGGTTGGGCGAATTCGGCTGGTGCGACGACGTGTCAGCCGTTCATCTCGACGCCTCCGAAGAGGCCTCGGCGCGCGCGGCATTGACCGTGGCCGGGCCCGTCGACGTCGTCTACTACCTGGTGCACGCGATCGGTCAGCCCGGCTTCCGGGACGCCGACCAGGTTGCGGCGACAAACGTCGCGGTGGCTGCCCGCGATACCGGCGTGCGGCGCATCGTTTACCTGGGCGGCTTCGTGCCCGACGGCGACAGCCTGTCCGAGCACCTGACCAGCAGGGCGGAGGTGGCCGCAGCGCTCTCCGTCGACGATGGCCCGGAGGTGGTGTGGCTGGGCGCGGCGCTGATCCTCGGAAGCGGTTCGACGTCGTTCGAAATGCTGCGCTATGTGGGCGATCGATTTCCGCTCATGCCGATACCGGAGTGGATGGAAAACCCGGTCGACCCGATCTCCATTCGCGACGTGCTGCACTACCTGATCGCGGCCGCCGACGGCGAGCGGGTGCCGGCGGGCGCCTACGACATCTGTGGCCCCGAAACCACGTCCTACCGCGAACTGCTGCAGACCTACGCCCGGATCTCCGGTCAGTGGCACACGGGTCTGCCGGTGCGCGGGCTGGGCACCGCGGTGGCCTCGCGGGTCACGGCGATCGCCCTGCCGGTGCCCGACGGGCTGGCCGCAGACCTGGTCGAGTCGCTGGATCATCCGATGCGTGCCGCCGGCCCGGGGCTGCGTGACCGGGTGCCCGACCCGCCCGGCGGCCTGCTCGGCGTCGAGGAAGCCATCGTGCGGGCGTTGTCGAGCCGCCGGCCCAAACCGGTCAACGCGCTGGCCGACCCGCATCACCTCGCCGACAGCGATCCGGAGTGGGCCGGCGGCGACGCGCTGCGCCTTCGCCGGCTCGCCCAGGCGGTGACCCCGCGCATCGTGCGGCCCGGTCTGGGCCTGGTGAACACCGTCCCGGGTCCAATCGCCGGTGTCGTGCGAACCGGCCTCGACATGCTGATCAGTGCGACCCCGAAGGTGCTCTTCGCATGACCGAAACCAGCGCAATAGCGGAGATCCGCCGTGCGATCACCAATGTCGCTGTGCCGCACCATGAACCACCGGCGGTCGTGCGCCGGCGGCGCATCGTGGTCGCCGTCGTATTGGTGGGCGGCGCGGTGGTGCTGGGGTTCTCGATGACACGACGCGCCGGTGAGCCAAGCTTCTACTGGCTGACCCTGGCGCTGAGCGTGCTGTGGGCGATCGGAGCGTTGGTCTCCGGGCCGCTGCATCTGGGTGGTATCTGCTGGCGGGGCCGCAACCAGCGCCCCATCATCACCGGCAGCGCCGTCGGCCTGCTGCTGGGCGGAGTGTTCGTGCTGGGTGGGCTGATTGCCCGGGAAATCCCGGCCGCCGCCGAATTGGTCACCCGCGTACTGCAATTCGCTGGTCAGGATTCGTGGCGGTTGGCGCTGGCGATCGCGTTGGTGGGCGCCGTCGCCGAAGAGATGTTCTACCGCGGCGCGCTCTACACCGCGCTGGGTCGCTATCACCCGTTGCTCATCTCAACTGCGTTGTATGTATGCGCCACCATGGCCAGCCAGAACCTGATGCTCGGATTCGCCGCGATCATCCTCGGCACCGTGTGCGCGTGGGAACGTCGCGCGACCGGGGGAGTGCTCGCCCCGATCCTGACGCACTTCATGTGGAGTCTGGTCGTGGTGTTGGCGCTACCGCCGCTGTTCGGGCTTTAACGTCTTTGCGCCCCCCTTGCGCGAGCGGGCGCAGTTGTACGGACTTTACGGCGTGTCGGCGTACAAACACGCCCGCTCGCGCCGAGGACCCGCTCGCGCCGAGAAAAGGGGGTGGCCCTCAGCGGTCGGTGAAGTTGGGTGGCCGGCGCTGCTGGAAAGCCGTTGCGCCCTCGATGAAGTCATGCGAGCGCAGCAGCACCGCCTGACCCTGTAACTCCCGGTGCAGGGCGGCCTCGAGTTCGCTGAGAGTAGCCGCGTTGATGGCCTGCTTGGTCTTGGCGAACGCCACCGCGGGACCGGCCAGCAACGCCTCGATGACCTTGTCGACCTCGCTGTCGAAGTCGTTGGCCGGGTACACCGCGCTGATCAGACCGGCGGCCAGCGCATCGGCGGCCGGCAGCCGTTCGGCCAGCAGTGCCATCCGCATAGCGCGCGCACGGCCGACGGCCGCGGCGACCAGCGCCGAAGCGCCGCCATCGGGCATCAGCCCGACCTTGGTGAAGGCGAGCATGAAAAACGCTGTGTCCGAAGCCAATACAAGGTCACACGCCAGAGCCAGTGACACGCCGACCCCGGCCGCGGGTCCCTGGACGACGGCCACGACGGGCCGCGGCAGCGCGGTGATCGCCCGCACCGCACGGTTGGCCTCGACGATGATGTCGGTCGCCGGTCCGCGACCGGAAACGTCGTCGGCGCTCATCCCCGCGCCGGAGGAAAAGCCGCGGCCTGCGCCGCCGAGCCGTACCACCTGCACCCGCGGGTCGGTAGCCGCATGCTCCATCGCCTCGGCGATGCCGGACAACACCGGCGTCGTCAGCGAGTTGAGGCTGTCCGGGCGGTCGATGGTCACCGACAGCACGCCGTTACAGAGCGTGACAGACAGGCCGGCGATGGGCGTCAGGGCGTCGATCGGCGTATCGATGGCGGTCATGGGGGACACCTTAAGTGACCGGGATGCAGCGGCCTTTGGTGCGGCTGCGAGGATGCCTGAGAAGTAGTCGTCGGGCAAGGAGGTCATAGATGGCGGGACCGCTGGCAGGGCTGCGGGTGATCGAGCTGGCCGGTATCGGGCCCGGCCCACATGCCGCGACGATCCTCGGCGATCTCGGCGCCGATGTCGTGCGCGTCGACCGGCCGCCGAAAACCGCAGCGAGCGGCACCGATCCGATGTTGCGCAACCGCCGGTTCGTCGTCGCCGACCTGAAGGCGGCCGAGGGCAGAGAACTTGTGCTCAAGCTCGTCGCCAAAGCCGACGTGCTGATCGAGGGATTCCGGCCGGGCGTTACCGAGCGGCTCGGCCTGGGCCCCGAGGACTGCGCGCGAGTCAACGAGCGGCTGGTGTACGCCCGCATGACGGGCTGGGGTCAAACAGGCCCGCGCAGCCAGCAGGCCGGCCACGACATCAACTACATCTCGCTGAACGGCGTGCTGCACTCGATCGGGCGGAAGGGCGAACGCCCCGTGCCGCCACTGAACCTGGTCGGCGACTTCGGCGGCGGATCAATGTTCCTGCTGGTCGGCGTCTTGGCCGCGTTGTGGGAACGACAGACTTCCGGCAAAGGGCAGGTTGTCGACGCGGCGATGATCGACGGGTCCTCGATGCTGGTGCAGATGATGTGGGCGATGCGCGGCATGGGCATGTGGACCGACGAGCGGGGCACCAACATGCTCGACGGCGGTGCGCCCTACTACGACACCTACGAATGCGCCGACGGCCGCTACGTCGCGGTGGGCGCGATCGAGCCGCAGTTCTATGCGGCGATGCTGGCCGGTCTCGGGCTCGACCCCGCCGACCTGCCCGCTCAGAACGACCGTGCCCGCTGGCCCGAGCTGCGCGCCCGGTTCACCGAGGTGTTCGCCAGCCGGGACCGGGACCACTGGGCCAAGGTGTTCGCCGACTCCGACGCGTGCGTGACGCCGGTCCTGGCGTTCGGCGAGGTGGAGACCGAGCCGCATGTCACCGAGCGCGGAACCTTCTATGACACCGGCGCCGGGCTGCAACCGCGACCGGCGCCGCGGTTCTCGCGCACCGTCCCCGACACCCCACGACCACCGAAAGAGCCCGGAGCCGACACCGAAGCCGTTTTGCGCGACTGGGTATAGTCGCCGACCGACCCAGACGAAAGGAACGTCTCAGTGCAGATCCAAGACGCCGTAGCGCTCGTCACCGGTGGTGCGTCGGGCCTGGGCCTGGCCACCACCAAGCGTCTACTCGACGTCGGTGCCCAGGTAGTCGTGCTCGACCTCAAGGGGGAGGGGGTGGTTCGCGAACTCGGCGAGCGCGCGCGTTTCGCGCCGGCCGACGTCACCGACGAAAAGGCGGTGACCGCGGCGCTGGACATCGCTGAGTCGCTGGGCCCGCTGCGCATCGTGGTGAATTGCGCGGGCACCGGCAACGCCATCCGGGTACTGGGCAAGGACGGCGTCTTTCCGCTGAACGCATTCCGCAAGGTCGTGGAGGTCAACCTGATCGGAACGTTCAACGTGTTGCGGCTCGGCGCGGAGCGGATCGCCAACACCGACCTGATCGGCGAGGAGCGCGGGGTGATCATCAACACCGCGTCGGTGGCGGCCTTCGACGGGCAGATCGGACAGGCCGCGTATTCGGCGTCGAAGGGCGGCGTGGTCGGCATGACCCTGCCGATCGCCCGGGATCTGGCCGGCAAGGCCATCCGGGTGGTGACCATCGCGCCGGGTCTGTTCGATACTCCGCTGCTGGCCGGGCTGCCCGAGCCTGCCAAGGAGTCGCTGGGCAAGCAGGTGCCGCATCCCAGCCGGCTGGGCAAACCGGACGAGTACGGCGCGCTGGCCGTGCACATCATCGAGAACCCCATGCTCAACGGAGAGGTCATCCGGCTCGACGGCGCCATCCGAATGGCGCCCAGATGACGCCCAGATAACGCCTGAGCCATGAAAAAACCCCGCTTGGCGGGGTTTTTAGCCGGGTTTTGGAAACGGAAACGACAACTGCCGGATTGAGACCAAGCTCATCTCATCACGGCGCGGCCTACCTGGCCGCCCCGCCGTCAGCTGGCGGTGGGCAGCGGGTGCTCGTCGTCGAGCTGCTCCGAGGTTTCGCCTTCTACCAGGACGTCGCCGTGGTAGAGAGCCTCGAAGTCAGCCTTGATGACGTCGGCACTCGAGTCGTCGATCCACATGCTTATGAGCGTATGGGTCAGCATTAAGGAATCGTTGAGTCACGATTCGGAAAACGGTGGCAATCCTACCGCCGGGTAGGTTGGAAAGTGGTGGCGTCAGTTACGCAAGCGTCTAATATGTGCAGACGATAAGCTCTGTGAATCGTCTCCACTGGTTGAACCAACCCGAGTGCAACGCCATGTCCTCCGTAGAGGCATAAGGGACCGAGCGGGACGACTGCTCGTAGCTTATCGCCGATAAGTTACCGCAGGTATCGCGGCGGAAGGACGCGCATGCTGCAGCGAATTGCCCGACTGGCCCTCGCCGCGCCCAAAAAGATCCTGTCGATTGCGGCCCTGGTGCTGGTGGCCGCGGCGATTTTCGGGATCCCAGTGGCGAAAAGCTTGTCCGCGGGCGGTTTTCAGGATCCGACGTCGGAGTCGGCGCGCGCCATCGCCCGGCTGTCCGACGATTTCGGCCAGAGCGACCAGAAGCTGCTGATCGTGGTGACCGCTCCCGGCGGCGCAAACAGCCAGCCCGCGCGCCAGGTCGGCACCGATATCGTCACGCACCTGCAACGCTCACCGTGGGTCTACAACGTCTCCTCGGCGTGGACATCCCCGCCGCAGGTCGGAGCCGGTCTGGTCAGCACCGACGGCAAGTCCGGACTGATCGTGGTCAATCTCAAGGGCGGCGAAAACAACGCTCAAAAATATGCCGAGAAACTATGCGCGGAAATTGTTCATGACCGCGACGGCGTCACCGTGCGCGCGGGCGGGGTGGCGATGGTCTACGCCGCGATCACCCACCTGAACGAACGTGACCTTCTGCTGATGGAGTCGATCGCGATTCCGTTGAGTTTCTTGGTGTTGGTGTGGGTGTTCGGTGGACTGTTGGCGGCGGCATTGCCGATGACACTGGGCGCACTGGCCATCGTGGGCTCGATGTCGGTACTGCGGTTGATCGCGTTGCGTACCGACGTCTCGATCTTCGCGCTCAACCTGAGCACGGCCATGGGCTTGGCCCTGGCGATCGACTACACGCTGTTGATCATCAACCGCTACCGCGACGAGTTGGCCGAGGGCACCCCTCGTGACGAGGCGCTGATCCGGACCATGGCGACCGCCGGACGCACAGTGTTGTTCTCGGCGACCACCGTCGCCTTGTCGATGGCCGTGATGGTGCTGTTCCCGTCGTACTTTTTGAAATCGTTTGCCTACGGCGGCGTGGCCACCGTTGCCTTCGTCGCGGGCGCGGCCATCTTGGTGACTCCGGCGGCCATCGCCTTACTCGGGCCGCGGCTCGACTCGTTCGACATGCGCCGCCTGGCGCGCCGGGTACTGCGGCGCCCGGATCCGGCACACAAACCGGTGGAACAGTTGTTCTGGTACCGCTCAACCAAGTTCGCGATGCGACGTGCGGTGCCGGTGGGGTTGGCCGTCGTCGCGTTGCTGCTGATGCTCGGGGCCCCATTCCTCGGGGTGAAGTGGGGCTTCCCCGACGACCGGGTGCTGCCCAACTCGGAGTCGGCGCATCAGGTCGGTGACCAGTTGCGCAATGATTTCGCCGACGATTCGGCGACGGCGGTGCCCGTCGTCGTCCCCGACGCCCGCGGTCTGACCCCGGCCGATCTGGAAGAGTATGCCGCCGCGCTGTCCCGGGTTCCCGACGTCTCGGCGGTGACCGCCCCGACCGGGACGTTCGCCGGCGGAAGGCTGGTCGGTCCGCCGGCGGCGCCCACCGGAATCGCCGACGGCAGCGCGTTTTTGACCGTCGCGAGTACGGCGCCGCTCTTCTCGCAAGCCTCCGCCGCCCAACTGGACCGGTTGCACGATGTGCCCGGCCCGGCCGGGCGCTCGGTGGAATTCGCCGGGCTGGTGCAGATCAACCGTGACAGCGTCAGCGCGATCATGACCCGGCTGCCACTGGTGCTGGGGTTGATCGCCACGATCACGTTCGTGCTGCTGTTCCTGCTCACCGGCAGCGTGGTGTTGCCGCTGAAGGCGCTTGTGCTCAACGTGCTGTCGCTGTCGGCGGCGTTCGGCGCGCTGGTATGGATCTTCCAGGACGGGCATCTCGGCGCTGCGGGCACCACACCCACCGGAACGCTGGAAGCCAACATGCCGGTGTTGTTGTTCTGCATCGCATTTGGGCTCTCGATGGACTACGAGGTATTCCTGGTCTCCCGCATCCGTGAGTACTGGCTGGCTTCACCACGGACGCGCGCGGCCAACGACGACAGCGTCGCACTCGGGCTGGCGCGCACCGGCCGGGTGATCACCGCCGCCGCGCTGATCATGTCGATATCGTTTGCCGCGCTGATTCCCGCGCACGTGTCGTTCATGCGGATGCTGGGCATCGGACTCACGCTGGCGGTGTTGGTCGACTCCACCCTGGTGCGGATGGTGCTGGTTCCGGCATTCATGCACGTGCTGGGTCGGTGGAGCTGGTGGGCGCCTCAACCGCTGGCCTGGCTTCACGAGCGGTTCGGTATCCATGAGGTCGCGGCCGTAACACCGACGGGCCAGCCGGTGGAGCCGGCCGATCAGGAGCCGGCATCGGTCACGACGGACGGGGCCTAGCATGGCCGAGTTCCGCCGTCACCGCGCACCTCGTGGATCCGGAGACCTGCTCCACGACGAGATCTTGGACGCCGCAACCGAATTGCTGCTGGAAACCGGGCATGCCAAGGCCGTCTCGATTCGATCGGTGGCCCGGCGCGTCGGTGTGACGCCGCCATCGATCTATCTGCATTTCGAGGACAAGGACGCGTTGCTGGATGCGGTGTGCGCACGCTACCTGAGCAAGCTCGACTGGGAAATGCAGCGGGCGCGAACAGGACAGCCGTCGACGCTGGCGGTGCTGCGTGCACAGGGGCTGGCCTATGTTCGGTTCGCCACCGAGAGTCCGGAGCTGTATCGGATCGCGACGATGGGCGAGTGGCGCCCCGGTAACGGTGTGGACGCCACCTTGGCCAGCTCGGCATTCGAGCACATGCGGGTCACCGTGCAGGCGTTGATCAACGAGGGTGTCTACCCTCCCGGTGACCCGGCGAGCCTCGCCCTGGAGATGTGGAGTGCCGCGCACGGGGTGGCGTCGCTGCTGATTGCCAAGCCCTATCTGCCATTCGGGGACACCGAAGAGTTCGCCGAGCGGGTGCTGGGAGCGGTTTGCTGCGGGCATATGGTGGCCGGGCTGGCCGGTTCCGATGGCGCCTCGCAGCAGGCGGTGGACTTGCTGCTGGCCGCGGGCCCGGTGGACACATCGTCGGGAGGCAAACCCGCGTGACATCGTCGCCGGCGACAACGGTCGACCACCCGTTCTTTGCCCGCATCTGGCCCACGATCGCCGCGCATGAAACGGACCAGATTCGCGCCCTGCGCCGGGAGAATCTGGCCGGGCTGTCGGGCAGAGTGCTGGAAGTCGGGGCCGGTGTCGGAACCAACTTCGCCTTCTACCCGGATCCCGTCGAGCATGTGGTGGCAGTCGAACCCGAGCTCCGGCTCGCGGCGCGGGCCCGGGCGGCCGCGGCCGAGGCGCCGGTATCGGTTCAGGTCACCGATTCGACGGTCGAGCACTTCGCCGCCGAGGAACCGTTCGACGCGGTGGTCTGCTCGCTGGTGCTGTGCTCGGTGGGCGACCCCGATGCCGTGCTGCGCCAACTGTATTCGCGGCTTCGCCCAGGCGGGCAGCTGCGATACCTCGAGCATGTGGCCAGCGTCGGCTTTCGCGGCCGGCTGCAACGGCTGGCCGACGCGACGCTGTGGCCGCGCCTGCTGGGCAATTGCCACACTCACCGCGACACCGAACGGACGATCACTGGCGCCGGGTTCACCGTCGACAATGCTCGACGGGAGCTGACGATGCCGGTGTGGTTGCCGTTGCCGGTTTCGGAGTTTGCACTGGGGCGTGCCCGCAGACCGGCTTAGAACCGGCTTAGCTCCACTCAGCCAAGGCGCTGCAGCAGCGTCGGCAGCGCCTTGCTGGCGCTTTCGCGCACGCTCAGCGTGGCGCTGGACGACAGCGGAGTCGGCTCCGGGTTGACCTCGACGACGACGGTGCCGCGGTCCAGCGCCAGCTCCGGTAGTCCGGCGGCCGGGTAGACGATGCTGGAGGTACCGACGACGACAAGGACGTCGGCAGCCTTCGTCGCCTCGACCGAGAGCTCCCACGTTTTGTCGGGCAGCGGCTCACCGAACCACACGATGTCGGGCCGAATCAGCCCGCCGCAGACGCACACCGGCGGCTCGACTTCCAGTGCTGGTTCGGGCATCTCCGGTAGTTCACCCGTATACGGCTTATTGCAAGTGGCACAACGAAAGTCGAAAAGGCTGCCGTGTACGTGATGCACCGTCGTGCTGCCGGCGCGCTCATGCAGATTGTCGACATTCTGGGTGACCACGACGACGTCGGCGTAATCCTCCCACGCCGCGACCGCTAGATGCCCTTCGTTGGGTTCGACGCGACTGACCAGATAGTGACGCCACAGATACCACCCCCACACCCGTTCGGGGTTCCGCAGCCAACCCTGCACGCTGGATAGCTCGTAGGGATCGAACTTGGCCCACAGGCCGTTCTTGTCGTCCCGAAACGTCGGCACACCGCTTTCGGCGGAGATTCCCGCACCGCTGAGCACCGTTACTCGCACACCTCCAACATAGCGAGGCTCTGCGCGATACTGGGTGGGTGCGGCTGGGTGCCTTGCTACAGATCGACGGACAGGCGAGCCGTCCGCTGTTCGACCAGCTGAGGACTCAGATCATCGACGCGGTGCGAGCCGGGACATTGCCGCCGGGGACCCGACTGCCCACCGTGCGCGAATTGGCCGCCGAACTCGGGCTGGCCGTCAACACGGTGGCGCGCACCTACCGCGAGCTCGAGACGGCCGGCATCGTCGAAACCCGTGGGCGTTTCGGAACATTCGTCGCCCGCGTCGACCCGTCGGACAGCGCGATGGCCGCCGCGGCCCGGGCGTACCTCGATGTCGCCCGCGGGTTGGGATTGGGAAAAGCGGAGGCGCGACGCTACCTGGATGACGCGCCCGACGACTAGCCGAACTCCAGCAGCGTCAGCGTCGGGCGCAGTGCATTCAGCGCGCGTATCCGGTACGCGGTCGACAGCAGCCGGTTGAAAATCAGGCCACGGCCCGGTGGCAGCGGCAAATCGTGGACAGCGCGGACCCCCGGCACGGTGTTCACCAGGTTCGCGGCTTGTCTGACCGACATGCTGAAGGGCATCGGCGGAACCCGGTAGCGAAACGACGTCGGATGCCCGCGCCGGACCAGCCGCGCGAGCAGAACCGGTGGCAGATCGAACAGCATCTGACCGCCGGGAAACTTGCCGGCGCACTCGGCGATCAGCCCGAGCGCTTCTTCGGGCTGCAAGTACATCAGCAGACCTTCGGCGGTGATGAACACGCCATGCGACGGATCGACTCGTTCGGTCCAGCTGTAATCCAGGACCGACTGCGCGCACACCGATATCCGCGGCGATTCCGGCAACAGCCGTGCGCGAAGATCGATGATGGGTGGCAGGTCAACTGTCAGCCAATGGAATTGGGCATCTGGGATCGCGCGGTCCAACCGCCAGAAGCTGGTTTGCAGGCCTTCGGCCAACGCGACCACTGTTGCGGCCGGATGCCGATCCAGGTAGCGCCGGGTGTGGGTGTCGAACGCCAGCGCACGCAGCGCGATGTCCTGGCGGGTGGGGCCGAACTTGGCAAAGTCGAAGTCGATGGAGTTGATCAGGGTAATCGCCATCGGGTCTTCGATGATGCCGTCGCCGCGGGCGGCTTCTCGGGCCCGCGCCCGCAGTGTCAGCAGGGCGGTTTCGGAAACCCCGGTGAGGGTGGGGCTTTGCGGGGCGGAGCTCATCGAGGAAACCCTACCCAGCGGCGACTTTGACCAGCGTGCGCAGGTTGCGGGTGGTGGTCGACGACTTGTACCGCGACTTGCCCATTGTTTTTCCGACGGCGCTGTTGAGGGTGGCGCCCTTGGCCACCTGCCAATAGATGACGCCGTCGCCGCGGGCGGTCTTCTCGTCGGGCCCGGGTTTCAGCGCGGCGAGCTCGTCAAGCACCGCGGGATCGCTGACCAACGTGACGTAAGACTGGTAGCCGTGAACCTCGGGCTCGAACGGATAGTTGTCGACGATGGCCCGGACCGTGTCGACGTCGTAGACGAGCACCCACGCGTCATAGCCGAACTCGTTGCGCAGCGCGGTCTCGGCATTCTTACGCACCCGGTCGGGGTCGGCGGACGAGTCCAGCAGCACGTTGCCACTGGCCAGGATGGTGCGGACGTCGCCGAAGCCGGCCGCGGTCAACACCCTGGCAACTTCGGCCATCTTGAGATTGACGCCACCGACATTGACGCCGCGCAGAAACGCCGCGTACCGGGTCATGTTCCCGCCGCGAAAAGCCCAACGTCCCAAGGGTGGACGGTGCTCATGGCCGTGATGGTAATCGAATTGCGGCCACAGCCAGTTCTGCGACGTAGGCTTTCTCCCATGGGACGCCAAGTGTTCGACGACAAGCTGCTGGCCATGATCAGCGGGAACTCTCTCGGGGTCCTTGCGACCATCAAGCGCGACGGGCGTCCCCAGCTGTCCAATGTGGGGTATTACTTCGACGCCCGGGTGGGCGCCGTGCAGGTGTCGATCGCCGAGCCGCGCGCCAAGACCCGCAATCTACGGCGTGACCCGCGGGCGTCACTTCTGGTCAGTTCCGACGACGGATGGTCTTATGCGGTTGCCGAAGGCACCGCGGAGCTGACTCCTCCGGCGGCCAAGACCGACGACGACACGGTCGAGGCGCTGATCACCTTGTACCGCAACATGGCCGGTGAACACCCCGACTGGGATGAGTTCCGCCAGGCGATGGTCACCGAACGCCGAGTGCTGTTGACGATGCCGATCAGTCACGTCTACGGCATGCCTCCGGGTATGCACTGACGGGGTACGCTGCCGTCATGGCGGAGGACGAGACCAAGCGCAAATTCCGCGAAGCCCTTGACCGTAAGAAGGCGAAGTCGGGTGGCGGATCGGCGCACAAGGACGGCGGCGCCAAGCAGCCACGTGCTCATGGGCCCGTGGAGAGCCGTCGAGAATTTCGCCGCAAGAGCGGCTAACTTACTTCAGCGCAAGGCGTCTTGTCGCTTCGTGGCTAAAAGTGGCCAGCATTCGAGCGCCGAGAAGAGCCGACAGCATAACCGCCATGCAGGAGAGCCCGTCGTCCTTCAAACCCCATTTGACCGACGCCAGCGTCGCCGCCGCGGCCAGACACAGCAAGATGCCGACGGCCACGCTGCGTGATCCGGGCGTCGCCACGACGCCGCCATCCCAACCGGGCAGGACCGAGTTCTCCAGCGGCCGCAGTGCCACGAACAAGACCCCGACCAGGCCGACCATCACGGCGGTTTGCACGATGCTCAGCAGCACCAAATGCGGCTGGCCGGGGTAACGGTAGAAACCGAGGTAGTCGAACAGCAGGTGTACCCCGAGCAGCGCGGGCATGTGCCAGAGATACAGCGTCATCGCACCGGAGTTGCCGATCGCCGTCAGCCACCACACCCGTGGCCGCTGGGCCCAGCGGGCTATCGCGGGTGCGGCCGCACTTATCAACGCGCACATCATGATTGCGTGGCCGGCCAGCAGCAGCGACGGCGGCGCCATGTTCGCCAACCGCTGACCCTGGATCCCGACCAGGCTTACGTCGTAGGGACCGATCCACACCAGTGCCAGGTTGACGCCCAGCATCAGCAGTCCGATGGTGAGCGCAGCGCGCGTCGAGACCAAGCTGCGCCGGTAGGCGACGCCGAACATCCCCGGGATCACCCACGCCGCCATATTCAGATAACCGAGCAGGCCGGCGCCCGGCGTGTGCAGCCGAACGATGTCGATGATCGCCACGAACGCGTACAACCCGGCCACGCTGAAGACAAGCCGGCGTGTGGTGGTGATCCGGTACAGCAGCGGCATGGTCGCCAGTACCAGCACGTACGCGCCGAGGAACCACAGCAATTGGACGCTGACGCCCGCCACCGGGTCGTAGACGTGCGACGGGAGGATCTGGCGCAGCGCGATCAAGGCGACTGCCCAGAAGGCCAAGTAGTAGAACACCGGTCGGTACAGCCGGGTGCAGCGTTTCATCAGCCAGCCGCCCCAGCTCCCGCCGGGCCGCCAAGACTGAACACAGGCGGCCGCTCCCGCGAAGAAGAACAGCGGCATGATCTGGAAGATCCAGGTCAGCGCCTGAAAGAACGTCGACGTGGTGAGCAGGTTGTCCCAGACCAGGACGCCGTCGGCGATCATGCTCGTCGCCATGATGGTGTGGCCGCCGACGACTCCGAGCAGCGAGGCAATGCGGATGACGTCGATAGCCCGGTCGCGACCGGTGGGCGTTTGCGCGGCCACGTCGGCAGGGGAGGGAAACCCGAGTAGTTGGTTCATGCCGCAAACCTAACCGCGGAAGGGGTGCGGGGAGTCTAGGTATTTACCCCTATCTAAGCTCGGCGGCAACGAGCCAGCGCGCAGTCCTAAACTGGCCGGGTGCCGAACCTACAGCTTGCCGGCGATCCGGCGGCCGACGCTCTGCTGGACTCCGATCCTTTCGCGCTGATAGTCGGGATGCTGCTCGACCAGCAGGTGCCGATGGAGACCGCGTTCGCGGGTCCGAAGAAAATCGCCGACCGGATGGGCGGCCTCGACGCCGCCGAAATCGCCGACTACGACCCGGACAAGTTCGCCGCACTGTGCTCGGAAAGGCCTGCGGTGCACCGCTTTCCGGGCGCGATGGCCAAGCGCATCCAGGCCCTGGCGCGAATCATCGTGGACCGCTACGACGGCGACGCGGCGGCACTGTGGACCGCCGGTGACCCGGACGGAGCCGAGGTGCTGCGCCGGCTCAAGGTGCTGCCCGGTTTCGGTGAGCAGAAGGCACGCATCTTCCTTGCGCTGCTCGGCAAGCAATACGGCGTCACCCCGACCGGGTGGCGGGCGGCGGCGGGCGACTATGGCAAGGCCGGCACCCACATGTCGGTTGCCGATATCGTCGACACCCGTTCGCTCGAGCAGGTGCGATCACACAAGAAACAGCTGAAAGCGGCCCAGAAGTCGAAGGGAAAGGCGGCAACGTGAAGACACACCTGACGTGTCCATGCGGTGAGGCCATCGTCGGCAAGGACGAAGACGAGCTGGTCGAACTGACCCAGGCCCACCTTGCCAGCGTTCATCCCGGCCTGGAGTACGACCGGGACGCGATCCTGTTCATGGCCTACTAGCGGCTGAGCTTTCTGAGCGGGCGGGCGTGTCTGTACACAGACACGCCGCGCGCGGCGTACAACGGCGCCCCCTCGCGCTAGATAAGGACCGTTAGGGCACCACCGTCGACCCGATGGTGGGCATGAACTGGCACTGCTTTTCTTTGGTGGTCACCTGGCCGAAGATCGTCGACAGGATGCTGCCCGAACCGGTGTCGGCGATCGCGGTCAACGTGGTGGGCCCGTCCGGGTTGATGTCAGGTTGCGGCTTGAGCGTGGCGCTGCCCGACTTGCCGGTGGTCAGGTTCACCCAGGTGACGTTCAGCGGAAGCTTCTGCTCCTCCGCCGGCCCGGGTGTGCCGACGGCGGTGAACACGTAGGCGGTCTGACCGGATTGGGGGCCGGGTGCCGGGATCTTGGCCGGGCCCGCCACCGAAAGCGCGGTGGCGATGACGTTACCGCCGTCGGCCGCGCAGCCGGTGCCGATCGACGGGTACATGAAGTCCTGGGTGGGCGGGGAGTNGGGTGCGGGTGTTGGCATGATCGAAACCATGACCATCGACGTCTTCGCCGAGGCCTGACCGTGCGAGTGGCTGCAGTGGTGATGAGCATCGGCTTGGCAGTGGCGGGCGCGCCGCGGGCGGCGGCCGGCCCCCCCGTGCCCGGGGGGGGGGGCAAAGCGGGGACGGGCGAGAGGGCCGGCGGGCCCACCTGGCGCGCGGCGCGGCCGGCGCGGGCGGGGGCGGCACCGGGGCCGCAACCGGTGTGACGTTCGGGCCGGCAGCGGGTTCCGGCGACGGGCCGGCAGCATGTGCGGGGTCAATGCCCGTCGGCAGATGGGCCTGAGCACCCGGCTCGACGCCGACCGGTGGGATGTGCGCCGTGGGCTCTTGCACCAGCTGGTTGACCGACGCGGCAACGTTTTTCGATGCATCCGGCGCTGTCGGGCTGTGCGTGAACGCCGCCGCGGCGGCCATCAGCAACTGCTGGGCCTGCTGCGGGTCGGCGGCCGCCTGCTGAATGATGGGGCTCAGCTGCGTGAGCGCCGGCAGGCCCGGCAGTTGTTGGGCGGGTAACGGCTGGGGAGGGGTCGGGTCGGCAACGGCGTTGGGGCACAGCACAAATGCGGTGGTCGACACGACGGCCGCGGCGCCAATGCCACTAGCCAGTTTCCAGGTGCGTTTCACGGTTTCTCCCGATCCTCGGTAATGAGTTGGCCGGCCAACGCATGATTGGCCGGCCAACCGCGGGTGTCAGGGCAGTGCGGAAAGCGGGAACAGCAGCGGGCTGCTGCCGGACGCCGCCGGCGTTATGGTCGGCACGCTGCGCGTGACCGGCACCCCGCCGTTGGCCAGCGCCATCAGGTCGCCGGGCAGCGAGAGTTGTTGGGGCAGTGGCACCGGAGAGAACGGCAGCTGCGGCAGGCTGACCTGCGCCTGCGGCAACAACTGCGACGGTCCGCCCGCCGGCGTCGCCGTCGCAGCGGCCGGCGGGAGCCCCGGCACGGCGGACGTTGCACCTGGTACGACGGGCGTCATCCCCGGAGTCGTCGCGCCGGGAACCAGCGAGGTTGCGCCGGGTAATGCTGTCGTCGCGGGCTTGGGTACCTGAATACCGGCGCTGGCCAACGGCGGCGACGGCGGCGTCGCGCCCAGCGCCGTGGCGAGGCCCTGCAACATCTGCGGCGCATTGGCCGCTGTGCCGGCGACTTGCCCCGCAATGTCGGGAACCGGAACCGTGGGCGCCGGGTCGGCGTGGGCGATGCCGCCGGCGAGCAGTGCGGCGGCCGACCCGCCGAGGATGGCAGTGGCACGTAACAAAGTCCAGATGGATGGCATGACTCTCCCGTGGTGATCGGTGGTTAGGACCCGCGCCCGATAGTTCGCGTGATGTCAGAGTGACTCAAGTGACACGTGTGGCATTTATTCGATCGTTACGCACCCGAAGGGCCGCGGTGACCCAACGGTTCTGCCGCCGGCTGCCCCACGGCCCGGACGCCGCTAAAGTCGGCCGAATAGACACCACCTCGGCCGCTCCGGCGGCAACTACCGGCCGGCGGCGGGCGCTATCACTGACCACCGCCGCGCCGGTGCTGCTGTCGTTGAGCGTCGCCGCGCGGCTGGCATGGACTTACCTGATCCCCAACGGCGCTAACTTCGTCGACCTGCACGTCTACATCGGTGGCGCGGCGGCCCTGGATCATCCCGGCACCCTGTACAGCTACGTCTATGGCGACCAGACGCCGGACTTCCCGCTGCCGTTCACCTACCCGCCGTTCGCGGCCATCGTGTTCTATCCGCTGCACCTGTTGCCTTTTGCCGTCGTCGCGTTCTGCTGGCAGATCGGCACCATCGTCGCCCTTTACGGCGTGGTCCGCGTCAGCCAACGGCTGCTCGGGGTGGCGGCCGGCGCAGGCCACCGTGTTGCGATGCTATGGACCGCGATTGCGATCTGGATCGAGCCGCTGCGCAGCACCTTCGACTACGGACAGGTCAACGTGCTGCTCGTGTTGGCCGGGCTCTACGCCGTTTTCACGATGCGCTGGTGGCTGTCGGGGCTGCTGGTCGGCGTGGCCGCCGGGGTGAAGCTCACGCCCGCGATCACCGGCCTGTATTTCGTCGCTGTCCGGCGCTGGGGCGCGGCCGCATTCTCGGCGGTCGTCTTTTTCGCGACGGTCGCGGTGTCATGGCTGATCGTCGCCGACGAAACCCGTTATTACTTCACCGATTTGATCCGCGACCCGGATCGGGTCGGACCGATGTGCACGGCCTTCAACCAGTCTTGGCGCGGCGGTATGTGTCGAATCTTCGGCCACGACACCGGTTATGGCCCGGTGGTGCTGGCCGGTATCGCCGTGACCGCCGTGCTCGCCGTCGCGGCCTGGCGTGCATTGACCGACGACGACCGGCTCGGCCGACTGCTGGTTGTCGAGCTGTTCGGACTTTTGCTGTCGCCGATTTCCTGGACCCATCACTGGGTGTGGCTGGTGCCGCTGATGATCTGGTTGATCCACGGGCCGCTGTCGGCGCGGCGCGGCGCGCGAATCCTCGGCTGGGGCTGGCTCGCGCTGGTCATCGTCGGCGTGCCGTGGCTACTCAGCTTCGCGCAACCGACCATCTGGCAGGGCGGGCGAGCGTGGTATCTGGCCTGGGGCGGGCTGGCGTACCTGGTGGCCGCACTGGCGACGTTGGCATGGATCGCAGCGCCTCGAGCGCGCGCGATTACTCGCCGACAATCCCGTTGATGTCGCGCGCCATGTCGATGTCGTTTTTCGTGATACCACCTTCGGAATGTGTTACCAAAGCGAAAGTCACTGTCCGCCAACGAATATCGATGTCCGGATGATGGTCCTTGGCTTCGGCGTGTTCGGCCACCCGGCGCACGGCGTCGATCCCGGCCATAAACGACGGGAACTTGATCGAACGTCGCAGTGCGCCGCCGGCACGCTCCCAACCGGCGAGTTCGGGCAGTGCGGCGTCTACTTGTTCATCCGTTAACACAGCCATAGTCCGACGGTATAGCGTCTCGGCGTGCCGAACCAGATCGTCGTCGCCGGGGCCCTCATCGCAAAGTCGTCGCTGTTGGTGGCCCAGCGTCGCCGGCCACCGGAGTTGGCGGGCCGCTGGGAGCTGCCGGGCGGCAAGGTGATGCCAGGTGAATCCGAACCCGCCGCGCTGGTGCGCGAGCTCGCCGAGGAATTGGGTGTCGACGTCGAAGTCGGGGAACGTCTGGGTGAGGACGTCGCCCTCGATGCGACGACGACGCTGCGGGCATATCGCGTGCGCTTGGTGCGCGGTGAACCCCGCCCGCATGATCACCGTGCACTGCGCTGGGTGACCGCGGCGCAGCTGCACGACGTCGACTGGGTGCCCTCCGACCGCGCTTGGCTCGCCGACCTGGCGCTCGCCCTGTGACGCGCCAGTCATCCGGGTGAATAGCTGGTTGGGGTGATGACAACTCACCCCGCATGGCTGCAAGCTCGGGACGGGCACTATGCCACTACGAAGAGCGGCGGTCCTGCGCATGGAAATGCCGGAATTCACAGCGAATTTGCAGAAAAGTTACAGAATTGTCGAAGCTAATGCGGCTCATTCTGTTAATACAAATCGGCACGAAATATTAACCTCTAGTTGTCATGTTCGTAGCAGCCCAGATGGTTTCCTGTAACGCGTGGATGCGGCCACCTCGGCAAATGGCAACGGACGCCGAGGAGGGGGTTTCGGGGTTGCTGTCAACACCCTGTCACGCCGCTGTCTGGTTGGCCGAGTTACCAACACCTATGCTGGGACCGATTGCTGACCAGCGCGGGGGCCGCCGATGGCGATGGCCACGCCGAATCTGGTCAGACGGGTCAGCGAGTTCGCCGTCGAGTCGCTGACCACTCCCGGATCCACGACAGCGGGGCTCTCGGCCCCGCCACAGCAACGAGGCGCGCCGCACTTACAAAGGAGGTCTTCGCCTTGACCGTCACCCCCCACGTCGGAGGTCCTCTCGAGGAGTTGTTGGAGCGCAGTGGGCGCTTTTTCACCCCCGGCGAGATTTCCGCCGATCTGCGCACGGTTACCCGCCGTGGCGGCCGGGAGGCTGACGTGTTCTATCGCGATCGGTGGAGCCACGACAAGGTGGTGCGCTCGACGCACGGGGTCAACTGCACCGGCTCGTGCTCGTGGAAGATCTACGTCAAAGACGGAATCATCACCTGGGAAACCCAGCAGACCGACTACCCGTCGGTGGGTCCGGACCGTCCGGAGTACGAGCCGCGCGGCTGCCCCCGCGGCGCATCGTTCTCCTGGTACAGCTATTCACCGACCCGGGTGCGGTATCCCTACGCGCGCGGTGTGCTGGTCGAGATGTTCCGGGAGGCCAAGGCGCGGCTCGGCGACCCGGTGCTGGCCTGGGCGGACATCCAAGCCGACCCCGAACGTCGTCGCCGCTACCAGCGGGCCCGCGGCAAAGGCGGCTTGGTCCGGGTGACCTGGGCCGAAGCCACCGAAATGATCGCCGCTGCCCACGTGCACACCATCAAGACCTACGGGCCCGACCGGATCGCCGGCTTCTCACCGATTCCGGCGATGTCGATGGTGTCGTACGCGGCCGGGTCGCGGTTCTTCGAGCTGATCGGCGCCCCGATGACGTCGTTCTACGACTGGTATGCCGACTTGCCGGTGGCCTCACCGCAGGTGTTCGGCGACCAGACCGACGTGCCCGAGTCGGGCGACTGGTGGGACGCCGCCTATCTGATGATGTGGGGCTCGAACGTTCCCATCACCCGCACCCCCGACGCGCACTGGATGGCCGAAGCCCGCTACCGCGGCACCAAAGTGGTGACCGTCAGCCCCGATTACGCCGACAACACCAAGTTCGCCGACGAGTGGATGCCGTGCGCGGCAGGTACCGACGGCGCGCTGGCCATGGCGATGGGCCACGTGATCCTTTCGGAATACTATGTGCAGCAACAGGTTCCGTTCTTCATCGACTATGCGCGCCGCTACACCGACTTGCCGTTCCTGATCAAGCTGGAGGAACGCGGCGACACATTGGTGCCCGGCAAGAACCTCACCGCCGCAGACATCGGCGACGCGGTAGAAAACGCCGCCCTCAAGCCGGCGGTGCTGGACGAGGTCACCGGCGCAGTTGTGATACCGCACGGGTCGCTGGGATTCCGTTACGGCGAAGACGGTATGGGCAAGTGGAACCTCGACCTCGGGACCCTGACACCGGCGCTCAGCGTGGACGATTCGCAGCCCACCACCGGCGAGCGCCGGACCGCGCTGGTCCAGCTGCCCAACTTCGACACCATCACCGGTGAAGGCACCACCCTTGCTCGCGGTGTGCCGGTGCGCCAAGTCGGAAAGCACTTGGTGTGCACGGTCTTCGACCTGATGCTGGCCCAGTATGGAGTCGCGCGTCCGGGGCTGCCCGGCGACTGGCCCACCGGCTACGACGACCCCAGTTCACCCAACACCCCGGCCTGGCAGGAGCCGATCACCGGCGTGTCAGCTACCCAGGCCATCCGCGTCGCCAAGGAATTCGCCCGCAGCGCTGAGGAATCCGGCGGACGGTCGATGATCATCATGGGCAGCGGAATCTGCCAATGGTTCCACGGCGACACCATTTACCGTGCGGTGCTGGCGCTGCTGATGTTGACCGGATCGATGGGGCGCAACGGTGGCGGATGGGCGCACTACGTCGGTCAGGAAAAAGTGCGTCCGCTCACCGGGTGGACGACGATGGCGATGGCCACCGACTGGTCCCGGCCGCCGCGGCAGGTGCCCGGCGCCTCGTACTGGTACGCCCACACCGACCAGTGGCGCTACGACGGCTACGCGGCGGACAAGCTGGCCAGCCCGATCGGCCGGGGCCGCTTCGCCGGCAAGCACACGATGGACGTACTGGCCTCGTCGGTCGCGATGGGCTGGAGCCCGTTCTACCCGCAATTCGACCGGTCCAGCCTCGATGTCGCCGACGAGGCAGTCGCCGCGGGTCGCGACATCGCCGACTACGTCGCCGAGCAACTCGGCGAGCGCAGGCTCAAGCTCGCCGTCACCGACCCCGACGACCCCGCCAACTGGCCGCGGGTGCTCACAGTGTGGCGGGCCAACCTGATCGGGTCGTCCGGTAAAGGCGGCGAGTATTTCCTGCGGCACCTGTTGGGCACCGACTCTGATGTGCTGGCCGAGCCCCCGGCCGACGGGGTGCGGCCGACCGACGTGGCTTCGCATCGCGAAATTCCGGAAGGCAAGCTCGACTTGATGATGTCGATCGACTTCCGGATGACCTCGACGACGTTGGTGTCCGACGTGGTCCTGCCGGCGGCGACCTGGTACGAGAAGGCCGACCTGTCCAGCACCGACATGCACCCCTATGTGCATTCGTTTTCTGCCGCGACTGATCCGCCGTGGGAAACCCGCAGCGATTACGACGCATTCGGCGCCATCGCGCGCGCCTTCAGCGCGATGGCGAAACGTCATCTGGGCACGCGCACGGATGTGGTGCTCACCGCGCTGCAGCACGACACTCCGGACGCGATGGCCTACCCGGACGGCACCGAACGCGATTGGCTGCACACCGGTGAGACGCCGGTGCCTGGCCGGACGATGGCCAAGCTCACGGTGGTGGAACGCGATTACGCCGCGACCTATGACAAATGGCGGACGCTCGGTCCGCTGGTCGACAAATTCGGGTTGACCACCAAGGGCTTCACCGTGCACCCCTTCCCCGAGGTCGAACAGCTGGCCGCCAGGTTCGGGGTGCTGAATTCCGGCGTCGGCCAAGGCCGTCCGGCGATTACCACCGCACAGCAGATGGCTGACGCGATTCTGCTGCTATCCGGGACGACCAACGGCCGGCTCGCCGTCGAAGGTTTCCGGGAGCTGGAGAAGCGCACCGGTCAGCGGCTGGCTCATCTGGCTGAGGGCAGCGAAGAAAGGCGGATCACCTACGCGGACACCCAGTCGCGTCCGCAACCTGTGATCACCAGCCCCGAGTGGTCCGGCAGCGAAACCGGCGGTCGCCGCTACGCGCCGTTCACGGTGAACATCGAAAACCTCAAGCCGTTCCACACGCTCACCGGACGCATGCACTTCTATCTGGCCCACGACTGGGTCGAGGAGCTCGGCGAGCATCTGCCGGTGTTCCGCCCGCCGCTGGACATGTCGCGGTTGTTCGGCCAGCCGGAGCTCGGTGCGACCGAGGACGGAATCGGCCTAACCGTGCGGTATTTGACCCCGCACTCCAAGTGGTCGTTCCACTCCACCTACCAGGACAACCTGTACATGCTGTCGTTGTCTCGGGGTGGTCCCACGATGTGGATGAGTCCCGGCGATGCCGCGAAAATCAAGGTGCGCGACAACGATTGGGTCGAAGCGGTGAACACCAACGGCGTTTTCGTGTGTCGGGCGATCGTCAGCCACCGGATGCCCGAGGGTGTGGTATTCGTCTACCACGTCCAGGAACGCACTGTCGACACCCCACGCAGTGAGACCACGGGCAGGCGCGGCGGCAACCACAACGCGCTGACGCGGGTGCGGATCAAGCCCAGCCATTTGGCAGGCGGCTACGGTCAGCATGCGTTCGCGTTCAACTACATGGGTCCGACCGGCAACCAACGCGACGAGGTGACCGTCGTGCGCCGCCGCAGCCAGAAGGTCGAATATTGATAGCCCGAGCGACGCTTGCGGAGCGAGATCAACGATGAAAGTTATGGGCCAGCTTGCGATGGTGATGAACCTCGACAAGTGCATCGGCTGCCACACCTGCTCGGTGACCTGCAAGCAGGCCTGGACCAACCGCACCGGCACCGAGTACGTCTGGTTCAACAACGTCGAAACCCGCCCGGGTCAAGGTTATCCACGCACCTACGAGGATCAGGATCGTTGGCGCGGGGGTTGGATCCGCGACAAGAAGGGCCGGCTGAGATTGCGCGACGGCGGCCGGATCCACAAGCTGTTGCGGATCTTCGCCAACCCCAAGTTGCCGGAGATCAACGACTACTACGAGCCGTGGACCTACGACTACGAGAACCTGACCTCGGCACCACTGGGCGACACGTTCCCGGTCGCCGCGCCGCGCAGCCAGATCACCGGCGAACCGATGAAGATCACCTGGGGACCGAACTGGGACGACAACCTCGCCGGATCGCCGGAGATCCTGGCCGAGGACCCGATCCTGAAGAAGGTCAGCCAAGTTTCCCAAGAGGTCAAGCTTGCGCTCGAAGAGACCTTCATGTTCTACCTGCCGCGTATCTGCGAGCACTGCCTCAACCCGTCTTGCGTCGCCTCCTGCCCGTCCGGCGCGATGTACAAGCGCAGCGAGGACGGCATCGTGCTCGTCGACCAGGACCGCTGCCGTGGTTGGCGGATGTGCGTGTCCGGATGCCCTTACAAGAAGGTGTATTTCAACCACAAGACGGGCAAGGCCGAGAAGTGCACGTTGTGCTACCCCCGCATGGAGGTCGGCCTGCCGACGATCTGTTCGGAAACGTGCGTCGGGCGGCTGCGCTATCTGGGGCTGGTGCTCTACGACGCGGACCGGGTGCTGCAAGCGGCGACGGTGGAAAAGGACACCGACCTGTATGAGGCGCAATGCGACATCTTGCTGGACCCCAACGATCCCGAGGTGATCGCCGCCGCGCGGGCCGGTGGCATATCCGACGACTGGATCGAAGCCGCGCAACGTTCGCCCATTTATGCGCTGATCAAGACGTACAAGGTGGCGCTGCCGCTGCATCCGGAGTATCGGACCATGCCGATGGTCTGGTATGTGCCGCCGCTTTCGCCGGTGGTCGACGCGATCAGTCGCGACGGGCACGACGGCGAGGAGGTCGGCAACCTGTTCGGCGCGATCGACGCGCTCCGCATCCCGATCCAGTACTTGGCTGAATTGTTCACCGCCGGTGACGTTTCCGTTGTCGACGCGGTGCTGCGGCGACTGGCGGCCATGCGCTCGTACATGCGCGACATCAACCTCGGCCGCGAGACCCAGCCGCATATCCCGGCGGCTGTCGGGATGACCGAGGAGCAGATCTACGAGATGTATCGTCTGCTCGCGATCGCGAAATACGAAGATCGCTACGTCATTCCGACCGCCTACACCGGCGAGATTCCGGCCGCCGCGCACGACATGGAGTGTTCGTTGTCGGGCGACGGCGGTCCGGGCATGTATGAGTCGGGTCCGTTCGACAACGCCGCCGAGGAAGCGGTGCCGGTTGCGGTGGAGGCGTTCCACGCGATGCAGCAGCGGCCGGGCTCGCCAGGACCGGCCGGCGACGCCCGCCCTCGGTCGCGAGTGAACCTGTTGAACTGGGACGGCAGAGGTGTGCCGGCCGGGATGTTCCCCGGGAAGCAGAAGCAATGAAACTGCTGAACAGATCGCGAGGACCCGCGCGCAGTGACCGGTTGGTGTGGCAGGCAGCGTCGTTGCTGTTGGCCTACCCCGACGAACAGCACGACGAGCGGCTCGACACCGTCGAGAGGCTGCTGACCCATATCGACGGGCGCGCCGCTGAGCTGCTGGCCCGCACGGTCGCCGCGCTGCGGGCGACCGATCCGCTGGCCGCCGCCAGCGACTACGTCGAAACCTTCGACATGCGGCGTCGGTCGACGATGTACCTGACGTACTGGACCGCCGGCGACACGCGCAACCGCGGGCGGGAGATGCTGGCATTCGCCACCGTCTACCGGCAAGCGGGAGTGCAGCCGCCGCGCAATGAAGCCCCCGACCACCTGCCGGTCGTGCTCGAGTTCGCGGCGACCGTCGACCCGGAGGCGGGCCGGCAACTGTTGGTCGAGCACCGGGTGCCCATCGACGTGCTGCTACAAGCCCTGACCGAAGCGCAGTCGCCGTACGCGGACACCATCGCGGCCGTGTGCGAGACGCTGCCCGGCGTTACCGACCAGGATGTGCAGCGCGCCCGCCGGTTGGCCGACTCCGGGCCGCCCGCGGAAGCTGTTGGCCTGCAACCGTTCACATTGACCGTGCCACCACGACGGGAAAAAGGAGGCGGCTAGAATTGGATCGCGCCGCAATTTTCTGGGACATCTCCCCGTACGTCACGTTGGCGGTCTTGATCGTCGGCAGCTGGTGGCGCTATCGCTACGACAAGTTCGGTTGGACGTCCCGTTCCTCACAGCTCTATGAGTCGCGGCTGCTGCAAATCGCCAGTCCCATCTTCCACTTCGGCATCCTGACGGTGTTCGCCGGGCACGTGATGGGTTTGGTGATTCCCCCGCGGTTCACCGACGCACTGCATATCAGCCAGGAGGCCTATCACGTCCAGGCGGTGCTGCTCGGGACCATCGCGGGTACCGCCACCGTGATCGGTATCGGGTTGTTGATCTACCGGCGGATGACCAGTGGACCGGTGCGGATGGCCACCACGTTGTCCGACAAGGTGATGTATGTGGTGCTGGCGCTGGCGCTGCTGGTGGGCTTGTACTGCACCTTGCTCGGCACCGGAATGGGTGGCCACGCCCACGTGTACCACTACCGCAACACGGTGGGGGTGTGGTTCCGCGGCATTTTCGATCTGCGGCCGGGCGGCGAGAACATGGTCGGCGCACCGCTCGACTACCAGTTGCACGCCGCGATCGGCATGGTGCTGTTCTGCTTGTGGCCGTTCACCAGGTTGGTGCACGCCTTCAGCGCGCCGATCGGATATCTGTTCCGGCCCTACATCGTCTACCGCAGCCGCGAGGCGGTCCGTTCCCGTGACGCGGCGGGCGACAAGAAGGAAGTCAAGAAAGAAGACCGGGAAATAGTGGGGTCGGCGCCGCGCCGACGCGGCTGGTAGCGCCTCGATTTCCGCGAACGCAAGCCGCACTGGCAGAATCACCCGGTGCAATTCCGCAACGTCGCCATCGTCGCGCATGTCGACCACGGCAAGACGACCTTGGTGGACGCCATGTTGCGGCAGTCCGGCGCGCTGCATGAGCGCGGCGAGGCCACCGAGCGGGTGCTCGACACCGGTGATCTGGAGCGCGAAAAAGGCATCACGATCCTGGCCAAGAACACCGCCGTGCACCGCCATCACCCCGACGGATCGGTGACCGTCATCAACGTGATCGACACCCCGGGCCACGCGGATTTCGGTGGTGAGGTCGAACGCGGCCTGTCGATGGTCGACGGGGTCCTGCTGTTGGTCGACGCCTCCGAAGGTCCCCTCCCGCAGACGCGGTTCGTGCTGCGCAAGGCGCTGGCTGCGCATCTGCCGGTGATCCTCGTCATCAACAAGACCGACCGGCCCGACGCCCGCATCGCCGAGGTCGTCGACGCCAGTCACGACCTGCTGCTCGACGTGGCCGCCGACCTCGACGACGACGCGGCCAAGGCCGCCGAAGCGGCCCTCGGGCTGCCCACCCTGTACACCTCCGGACGCGCCGGGGTAGCCAGCACCGTGCCACCGTCGGACGGCCAGATTCCGGACGGTGAGAACCTCGATCCGCTGTTCGACGTTCTGCTGCAACACATTCCACCGCCCAGCGGCGATCCAGACGCTCCGTTGCAGGCGCTGGTGACCAACCTCGACGCGTCGGCGTTCTTGGGCCGACTGGCGCTGGTCCGCATCTACAACGGGCGATTGCGCAAAGGCCAGCAAGTTGCCTGGCTGCGCGAGATCGACGGGCAACCCGTCGTCGCCACCGTGAAGATCACCGAACTACTGGCCACCGAAGGTGTCGAGCGCTCACCGACCGAACAGGCCGTGGCCGGCGACATCGTCGCGGTCGCCGGTATCCCGGAGATCATGATCGGCGACACCCTCGCGGACCCTGCGAATCCCGTTGCGCTGCCGCGCATCACCGTCGACGAGCCGGCGATTTCGGTGACCATCGGCACCAACACTTCGCCGTTGGCAGGCAAGGTGCCCGGGCACAAGCTGACCGCACGAATGGTGAAGGCGCGGTTGGACACCGAGTTGGTCGGCAATGTGTCGATCCGGGTGCTCGACATCGTCCGGCCCGACGCCTGGGAGGTCCAGGGCCGCGGTGAGCTGGCACTGGCGGTGCTGGTCGAGCAGATGCGCCGGGAGGGCTACGAGCTGACGGTCGGCAAGCCGCAGGTGGTCACCAAGATCATCGACGCCCAACTGCACGAGCCGTTCGAGGCGATGACCATCGATTGCCCCGCGGAGTACGTCGGTGCGGTCACCCAGTTGATGGCCGCCCGCAAGGGCCGCATGGTCGAGATGGCCAACCACGCCACCGGTTGGGTGCGGATGGATTTCGTGGTGCCCAGCCGCGGGTTGATCGGCTGGCGCACCGATTTCCTCACCGAAACCCGCGGCACCGGGATCGGCCACGCCGTTTTCGACGGTTATGCGCCGTGGGCGGGAGAGATCCGGGCCCGCCACACCGGGTCGCTGGTGTCCGATCGCAGCGGAACCATCACGCCGTTCGCGCTGCTCCAGCTGGCCGACCGGGGACAGTTCTTCGTCGAGCCCGGCCAGGACACCTACGAAGGCATGGTCGTCGGCGTCAACGCGCGCCCGGAAGATCTCGACATCAATGTCACCCGGGAAAAGAAACTGACCAATATGCGCTCCTCGACTGCCGACGTCATCGAAACGCTGCCCAAGCCGCTCGAGCTCGACCTCGAGCAGGCCATGGAGTTCTGCGGACCCGACGAGTGCGTCGAGGTGACGCCGGAGGTGGTGCGGGTGCGCAAGGTCGAGCTGAACGCCGCGGCCCGGGCACGTAGCCGTGCGCGGGCCAAGGCCCGGGCGTAGATGGGGCTAGCGACCGGGCGATCGGCCGATACCCTGTGGGGCGTGCTGAAACCAGCTCGCCTCGCCATCGGTGTGCTGGGGTCGTCCCTGATGCTGGTGAGTTGTACGGTCAACCCGCCGCCGGCGCCGCAGAGCACGGAAACGCCCAAGAGCACGGAGCCGCCGCCGCAGCGGGTCACTCAGATCATCATGGGCATCGACTCGATCGGAGCCGGGTTCAACCCACACCTGGTGTCGGACCTGTCGGCGGTGAACGCCGCGATCAGCTCGCTGGTGTTGCCCAGCACATTCCGGCCGGTGCCCGACCCCTCCGAGCCGACCGGATCGCGCTGGGAAATGGATCCGACACTGTTGATCTCCGCCGAGGTGACCAACGACAACCCCTTCACGGTGACCTACAAGATCCGACCCGAGGCGCAATGGACCGACAACGCGCCGATCGCCGCCGACGACTTCTGGTATCTGTGGCGGCAAATGGTCGGCCAGCCCGGTGTGGTCGACCCGGCCGGCTACGACCTGATCACCGGCGTGCAATCGATCGACGGCGGCAAGCAGGCCGTCGTCACCTTCGCGCGGCCGTACCCGGCGTGGCGAGAGTTGTTCAACAACATCCTGCCCGCCCACATCGTCAAAGACGTGCCGGGCGGCTTCCCCGCCGGGCTGGCGCGCGCGTTGCCGGTCACCGGCGGGCAGTTCCGGGTGGAAAACATCGACCCACAACGCGACGAGATTCTGCTGGCCCGCAACGACCGCTACTGGGGCCCACCCGCCAAACCCGATCTGATCTTGTTCCGGCGTGCCGGTGCGCCCGCGGCGCTGGCCGATTCGATCCGCAACGGCGACACCCAGGTGGCTCAGGTGCACGGAGGGTCGGCGGCCTTCGCGCAGCTGTCAGCGATCCCGGAGGTGCGGACCGCGCGGATCGTGGCGCCGCGGGTCATGCAGCTCACGTTGCGTGCCAATGTGCCCAAGCTGGCCGATGTTCAAGTGCGCAAGGCGATCCTGGGACTGCTCGACGTCGACCTGCTCGCCGCGGTGGGCGCCGGCAGCGACAACACCGTGACGCTGGACCAGGCGCAGATCCGCTCGCCGAGCGACCCCGGGTACGTGCCGACAGCGCCGCCGGCGATGAGCCAATCAGCAGCGCTGGCTTTATTGCAGTCGGCGGGATATCAGATCGAAAACGACACCTCGCCGACGGTGCCGCCACCCACAGATCGGACGCCGAGCAGCGGGGCGCCGGAGATCACCCGGGGCCGGATCAGCAAGGACGGCAATCAGCTGTCTCTGGTCATCGGGGTAGCGGCCAACGACCCGACGTCGGTAGCAGTGGCCAACACTGCCGCCGACCAGTTGCGCAACGTCGGTATCGCCGCGACGGTCCTCGCTTTGGATCCGGTGACGCTCTATCGTGACGCGCTGACCAACAATCGGGTGGACGCCATCGTCGGATGGCGCCGGGCCGGAGGGAATCTGGCGACGTTGCTGGCCTCCCGGTACGGGTGTCCCGCGCTGGAGGCCACGACGGTGTCGACGTCGGTCGCGGCGCCCGCCCCGACCCCGGGGGCATCCCCGACCTCTACGTCAGCTTCCGCCACCACGTCGACCACCCCGACACCGACGACGCCGAACCGGGGGCCCGAGCCGGGAGCGCTGGTGCAGGCGCCGTCGAACATCACCGGGATCTGCGACCACAGCATCCAGTCGAACATCGATGCCGCGCTGGCCGGCACGAAGAACATCAACGACGTCATCAATGCGGTCGAGCCGCGGTTGTGGAACATGTCGACGGTGCTGCCGATCCTGCAGGACACCACGATCGTGGCCGCTGGCCCCAGTGTCCGCAATGTGAGTCTCTCAGGTTCGGTGCCTGTCGGAATCGTCGGCGACGCCGGTCAATGGATCAAAGTTGCCCAGTGAGCTGGCCATCGGTGCTGGACGCGCCGTCGCTGCGAGAACGCTGAAAAACCGACATTAAGCCTTGCTCTCAGGCTTTACTCAGGTAAGATTTGGCTGCCCACACCGGCACGTGGCCATTACCCCTGGGGGCCGACATGCAACTCGCCGCTCGTCACAGCCTCGCCGCGACCGTTGCGCTTACTGCGGTAGGTGTCATCGCGGTTACACCGGGCGTGACACCGGTGCTGACACCGAGGTTGACGCCGCCACGACTTGAGGTCCGCTCGCCGGCGGTGCAGGCCACCGGAGACAGCAGCATCTTCCTGCCGTTGCCGGTCGGAGACCCTGGCTTCGACAAAGAGTATTTCGATGGTCTGCTGACGGTGGACCGGGACACCATCGGTGCACTGGGCGACCTCGCAGGCCCGACGATCGACGGTCTGAACGGCGCAAATGCGATCGTCCACGAAACCGACTTCATCGAAAACCCGCTGACCAGTCTCTTCAACGCCAACGGCATCGTGGTCGACCCGGCTGACGCCAGCGCCATTGCTCCTGCGCTGAACCTCGAGACGCCCGGCATCAACGGGGCCGTCAACGGGTCGTCGCTCGGTGCCACCGATGGGGCCGGCTCCCAAGCCGCCGCGCTCGCAGGCGCGCAGGGTCCCTTCTTGACCGCTGACCTCGCCAATGCCATGAGCGCCTTCGCTGTCGATCTCGCGAACCTGGAAGCCTCGCTGACGACACTGGGCAACGACCTCGCTTCTGCCGGCGAGGATTTCAGCAGCAATTTCGTCGTTCAGAGCGAGGCTCTCGGGGAAGCGCTGCAGGACCTCAACACGACCGCCTTCGTCGCGGCGCTGCAGAACCTCATCAACACAGCCGCCTTCGAGGCCGTCCTGGCCCAAGATCTTCCGGCCGTCTTCCAAGACGTCATTGCCTTCGGCAATGTCGTGGAGCTCGGGCAGATCATCGGCATGGGCGCCCTGCTCGGCGCCTTCTGATCTCAGCGCGACTACACGGGAGTGATCTGCTGAATCACCGTGTCGACGACCTGTTTGAGGAACCGCTTGTTGGGCGGAACGCCGTTGAGTAACAGGTACTGATTGATCAATGCGGGTCCCACGCGTGCCGTCAGCGGGGTCAGCCGCGCCGGGTCGATCTCGCCGTTGTCCGTTCCGGCCTGCAGGATGGATTCGATGATGCGCAAACGGGGTTCGACGACGGCGTCGGCAAAGACGAGACGCAGTTCCGGTTCGTGGATGAGCTGGCCGATGATCGGCAGGCTTGGAAATGCCGTTTTGCCGGCCAGCAAATTGCAGTGAGCGGTGAAGACTTCCAACAGGTTTTCCCGCACCGACCGGCCCTTTCGCGGCTCGGGTAGGGGGGGCAGCGCGTAGCGCAACGCATCCTGAACCAGCGCACGCTTAGTCGCCCAACGTCGATACAGCGCGGCCTTACCGGTCCGCGCTCGTGCCGCGATGCCCTCCATGGTGAGCCCGGCATATCCAACGGCAGCCAGCTCATCCAGCGTCGCGTCGTACAGTGCGTGCTCGAGTTCCGCACCCCGGCGGCGGCCGCGGACCGCGCTGTTTTGTCGCACCATGATCTTGATCGTAGCCGTCGGCGGCCTTCATTTGGTGCTGCTAGCTCGGCGTTTGCGGCGGCGCGTGCACTATTGCGCTGCGGGCAGCCTTGTATTGTTCGTCCATGCCCGAGACGCCGCGACTGCTGTTCGTGCATGCCCATCCCGACGACGAAAGCCTGACCACCGGGGCGACCATCGCCCATTACGCCGCACGTGGCGCGCAGGTGCACGTCGTCACCTGCACCCTCGGCGAGGAGGGCGAAGTCATCGGCGACCAATGGGCACAGCTGGCCGCCGATCACGCCGACCAACTCGGCGGCTACCGCATCGGCGAGCTCACTGCGGCGTTGCGGGCCTTGGGGATTGGTCCCCCGATCTTTCTGGGCGGCCCGGGTCGTTGGCGTGACTCGGGCATGGCCGGTACCGCACCGCGGCAGCGACAGCGCTTCATCGACGCCGACGAGCGCGAGGTCGTCGGCGCACTGGTTGCGCTGATCCGCGAGCTGCGTCCGCATGTGGTTGTGACCTACGACCCCAACGGCGGCTACGGGCATCCCGACCACATCCATACTCACGTCGTCACCACCGCGGCGCTGTCGGCGGCAGCCACCGACGATGCCTACCCGGGGACACCGTGGGCGGTGCCGAAGTTCTACTGGACGGTGATCGCCAGGACCGGCATTGGCGCCGGCCTGGCCGCGCTAACACCCGATGACCTGCGACCCGAATGGGTGGTGCCGCAAGAGGGCGGGGAATTTGACGGCTTGGTGTACTCCGACGAACAGATCGACGCCGTCGTCGACGCCCAGGACGCTGTGGCCGCCAAGGCGGCGGCGCTCGCCGCGCATGCCACCCAGGTCGCCGTCGGCCCGACCGGACGGGCGTGTGCGCTGTCGAACAACCTCGCCTTGCCCATCATCGGCCAGGAGCATTACGTCCTTGCCCACGGCAGTCCCGGCGAGCGGGACGCCCGGGGTTGGGAGACCGATCTGCTGGCCGGTCTCGACCTGTCCGGGCCGACGACGCGGTAGGCTCCAACACCATGGATCCCGACCTGGACTACAACCAGCAACACTGGCAGGACCGGCTCGACAGCTTCCAGTGGGTCATCTCCTCGATCTATTCGCAGATCGACAGCATCCCCACCTGACCGACACCAAGCCGCGCGCCCGCCCGGTTGACGAAACCGGTGCGACAGATCCGGCCACCCGCATCGTCGTCCTGACGTTGCTGGCCGTCGACGGGATCCTCTCGGCACTGGCCGGCGCGCTGTTGCTGCCCACCTACATCGGTTCGATCCCATTTCCCGTCAGCGCGTTGCTCAGCGGCCTGCTCAACGCCGCTTTGGTCTGGGCCGCCGGGCGCTGGACGAAGTCGGCGCGGGTGGCGGCCTTGCCACTGTGGACCTGGTTGCTGACGGTGGCCGCGATGACCCTGGGGGGACCGGGGGGCGATATCATCCTCGGCGGTCAGGGGGTGATGGCCTACGGCGCGCTGTTGCTGATCGTGCTGGGCACGGCACCGCCGGCATGGGTGCTGTGGCGACGCAAAGTCCGGCACTAGCTTCCCGTCGAGCGCGCTCGCCGGTCGGAATCCGGCTGGCGCTACTGTTGCCCCTATGGCAGGCGCCGAGGCTGCAGATCGGTGGAACCCGCGGATGAAATTCGACCGAGCGGAAGTTACACGAACGTGCCGCTGACCCCAGGCGACCAGACCGTCGCGTTGCCGAACCCCGTGGTCCCATCAAAACCGAGCCCGTCGGCGCTGCGGCGTGTGCTGAGGCGCGCCCGCGACGGGGTGGCGCTCAACGTCGACGAGGCGGCGATCGCCATGACCGCACGCGGCGACGATCTCGACGATCTGTGCCGCAGCGCGGCCCGGGTGCGCGACGCGGGTTTGGAATCGGCCGGGCGGCGTGGCTCGACCGGGCGGCTGCCGGTCAGCTATTCGCGCAAGGTGTTCATCCCGGTGACCCATCTGTGCCGGGACAGCTGTCACTACTGCACCTTTGTCACGGTGCCGGGCAAGCTGCGCGCCCAGGGCGCCGGCATGTACCTGGAGCCCGACGAAATCGTGGACATCGCCCGTCGCGGCGCCCAACTCGGTTGCAAGGAAGCGTTGTTCACGCTCGGCGACCGGCCGGAGGACCGCTGGCCCGAAGCGCGCCAGTGGCTTGACGAACGCGGCTACGACTCCACCTTGTCCTACGTGCGGGCGATGGCGATCCGGGTGCTCGAAGAAACCGGGCTGTTGCCGCACCTGAACCCCGGGGTGATGAGCTGGTCGGAGCTGTCGCGGCTGAAGCCGGTCGCCCCGTCGATGGGCATGATGCTGGAAAGCACGTCGCGGCGGCTGTTCGAAACCAAGGGACTTGCGCATTACGGCAGTCCGGACAAGGATCCGGCGGTCCGGTTGCGCACGCTGACCGATGCCGGCCGGCTGTCGATTCCTTTTACCACCGGCCTGCTGGTCGGCATCGGTGAGACACTGCGCGAGCGCGCCGAGACCTTGCATGCGATCCGCAAGTCGCACAAGGAGTTCGGACACGTTCAGGAAGTGATCGTGCAGAACTTCCGAGCCAAAGCGCACACCGCGATGGCGTCGGCGCCCGATGCCGGGATCGACGATTTTGTGGCGACGGTGGCTGTCGCGCGGCTGGTGCTAGGCCCGGGCATGCGCGTGCAGGCGCCGCCGAACCTGGTGTCGCGCAAGGAATGTCTGGCGCTGATCGCTGCCGGCGTCGACGACTGGGGTGGCGTCTCGCCGTTGACCCCTGACCACGTCAACCCCGAAAGACCTTGGCCCGCTTTGGATGAGCTTGCCGCCATCACCGCAGAGGCCGGCTACGACCTGGTGGAGCGGCTGACCGCGCAGCCCAAGTATGTGCAGGCCGGGGCGGCGTGGATCGACCCGCGGGTTCACGCACACGTCGCGGCGCTGGCCGATCCGGCGACCGGGCTGGCCCGCGACGTCAAACCGGTGGGCATGCCGTGGCAGGAGCCCGACGACGTCGGGTCATCCGGCCGGGTGGATCTGAACGCCGCGATCGACGTGCAGGGCCGGGCCACTGAGACTCGCAGCGACCTCGACAGTGCGTTCGGCGACTGGGATTCCATCCGCTCGCAGGTGCACGAGCTGGCCGCCCGTGCGCCCGAACGCATCGACACCGACGTCTTGGCCGCGTTGCGCGCGGCCGAACGCGACCCGGCCGGTCTGAGCGACGCCCAATACCTGGCGTTGGCCTGCGCGGACGGCCCGGCGTTGGACGCCGTTGCCGCACTGGCTGATTCGCTGCGACGCGACGCGGTGGGTGACGACGTGACTTTCGTGGTGAACCGCAACATCAACTTCACCAACATCTGCTACACGGGCTGCCGGTTCTGCGCGTTCGCTCAGCGCAAGGGCGATGCCGACGCCTACTCGCTGTCGACAGCCGAGGTCGCCGACCGGGCGTGGGAGGCGCACGTTGCCGGTGCCACCGAAGTCTGCATGCAGGGCGGGATCGATCCGGAGTTGCCGGTCACCGGCTACGCCGATCTGGTGCGCGCGATCAAAGATCGAGTGCCGTCGATGCACGTGCATGCGTTCTCCCCGATGGAGATCGCCAACGGGGTGACCAAGAGCGGTCTGTCGATCCGGGAGTGGTTGATCGGTCTGCGCGAGGCCGGCCTGGACACCATCCCCGGTACCGCCGCCGAGATTCTCGACGACGAAGTGCGGTGGGTGCTGACCAAGGGCAAGCTGCCGACGTCGATGTGGATCGAGATCGTGACCACCGCGCACGAGGTTGGACTGCGGTCGTCGTCGACGATGATGTACGGCCACGTCGACAACCCCCGGCATTGGGTGGGCCACCTGAATGTGTTGCGCGACATTCAGGACCGCACGGGGGGTTTCACCGAATTCGTGCCGCTGCCGTTCGTGCATCAGAATTCGCCGCTGTACCTGGCGGGCGGGTCGCGGCCCGGGCCCAGCCACCGAGATAACCGCGCGGTCCATGCACTAGCACGAATCATGTTGCACGGAAGGATTTCTCACATCCAGACCAGCTGGGTGAAGTTGGGTGTGGAGCGCACGCAGGTGATGCTCAACGGCGGCGCTAACGACCTGGGCGGCACGCTGATGGAAGAGACCATCTCGCGGATGGCCGGATCCGAGCACGGGTCGGCCAAGACGGTGGCGGAGCTGGTTGCGATCGCCGAGGGCATCGGCCGCCCGGCACGTCAGCGCACCACCACCTACGCCCCGCTGGCCGCCTAACCCGCTGCGCGGGCCGAAGTCGAGCTGCTGAGCTCTTTACGCCATGCCCGGCGGGGGGTATACACAGCCCCATGAGGCTGGCGTTGGCCGCTGTCGCGCTACTGATTCTTGCGGTTAGCGGGTGCAACGGCGCTAAAGAAACTCCTCCGCAGCAGACTTCTTCGGTAGCAGAGTCCCCGGCGCCAACCGAGTCCGCGGCGCCAACCGAGTCCCCGAAGTTCGCCGTGTCCAGTTCGGCGTTCGCGGACAACGCCGAGATCCCGGTCGAGTACACCTGCAAGGGCCGCAATGTGCCGCCGCCGCTTCGCTGGGAGAACGTGCCTGCAGCGGCCAAGTCGCTGGCTCTGGTCGTCGATGATCCCGACGCCGTCGGCGGGCTCTACGTTCACTGGGTGGTCACCGGCATTCCGCCGTCGACCACCGAAATAGGGGGCGGTCCGCTACCTGAGCAAGCGAGCGTCAGCTTGAACTCCGGCGGCAAAGCCGAGTATCTAGGCCCGTGTCCACCCGCCGGGACGGGCGTGCACCACTACCGCTTCCAGCTGTACGCGCTGAGCGAACCGTTGGCGTTGGCACCGACCACGGCGGCACAGGAGGCAACCCAGAGCATCGCCAATGCGGCCATCGCCGACACCCGCACGGTTGGCCTATTCAGCGGCTGACGAGCCGCCAGTGCGCGAATTAAAGTCGCGCGGCGAGCTGGGTGCCCTGCCGGATCGCGCGCTTGGCGTCCAACTCGGTGGCCAGCGCGGCACCGCCGATGATGTGCGGGGTTACGCCGTGCGCACGCAATCCGTCTTCGAGGTCGCGCACTGACTCTTGGCCGGCGCACACCACGACGTTGTCCACGGCCAGCAGCCGCGGTCGCTGCCGGCTCGCCCCGAAGCTGATGTGCAGCCCGTCGTCGGTGATGCGCTCGTAATTGACTCCGGAAAGCTGTTGCACACCTTTGGCTCTCACCGATGCACGGTGTACCCAGCCGCTGGTCTTGCCCAGCCGTTTGCCCTGCGGGCCCTTGGTGCGCTGCAGCAGATACACCTCACGGGCCGGCGGGGCCGGGATCGGTGCCACCAGCGCCCCGCGGGCTTCCTGCGGGTCGGCCGCGCCCCATTCGGCCTTCCATTCTTTTAGATTCAGCGTCGGCGAGGTTTCGGTGACCAGCAATTCGCAGACGTCGAATCCGATGCCGCCGGCACCGATGACGGCCACACTCTTGCCTACCGCCTTGATGCCGGTGATGGCCTCGGCATACGTCAGCACCATCGGATGGTCTATGCCGGGGATCGTCGGTATCCGCGGCGCCACACCGGTAGCCAGCACGACGTCGTCGTAACCGATGAGCTCGTCGACCGTGACGCGGACTCCCAGCCGCACCGCAACGCCGTGTTTGTCCAGCATTGTCGTGAAATACCGGATGGTTTCGCTGAATTCCTCTTTCCCGGGAATGCGCCTGGCCAGGTCGAATTGGCCGCCGATGTAGTCGTTGGCCTCGAACAGCGTCACGCGGTGGCCACGTTGGGCGGCGTTGACCGCCGCGGCCAGCCCGGCCGGGCCCGCGCCGACCACCGCCACGGTGCGCGCACGCCGGGTCGGCGACAGCACCAGCTCGGTCTCACGGCCGGCCCGCGGATTCAGCAGACACGACACCGGCTTATGCGCGAACGCATGATCCAGACAGGCCTGGTTGCAGGCGATGCAGGTGTTGATCTCGTGGGCTCGATCCGCGGCGGCCTTGCGCACCCACTCCGGATCGCTCAACAGCGGCCGCGCCATCGAGACCAGCTGCACGTCGGTGTCGGTCAGGATTTGTTCGGCGGCCTGCGGCATGTTGATCCGGTTGGACGCCACCACCGGGATGCTGACCTGGGTGGCGACGGCATGGCTGATATCGACGAACGCGCCGCGCGGAACCGAGGTGACGATCGTCGGCACTCTCGCCTCGTGCCACCCGAAACCGGAGTTGATCATTGTCGCGCCCGCAGCCTCGATTTCGGTTGCCAGAGCGATGGTTTCATCCCAACTCTGACCGTCCTCGACGTAGTCGGCCATTGACATCCGGTAGCAGATGATGAAATCCGGGCCGACAGCGCTCCGGGTGCGACGCACGATCTCCACCGGAAAGCGGCGACGGTTTTCAGCGCTGCCGCCCCAGATGTCGGTGCGCTTGTTGGTGCGCGGAGCCAGGAATTGGTTGATCAAGTACCCCTCGCTGCCCATGATCTCCACGCCGTCGTAGCCCGCTTCGCGGGCCAGCTGAGCGCACCGGACGAAGTCAGAGATGGTGCTGAGGACACCGCGCGACGACAGTGCCCGTGGGCGAAATGGGTTGATCGGCGCCTTGATTGACGAGGCACTCACCGACAGCGGGTGGTACGCGTAGCGTCCTGCGTGCAGGATCTGCAGCAAGATCTTGCCGCCGGCCTCATGGACCGCACTGGTGACCCGCCGATGCCGTCGGGCCTCGGCGGGGGAGACCAGCTGCGAGGCGAACGGCAACAGCCAGCCGGTCCGGTTGGGGGCATAACCGCCGGTGATCATCAGCCCGACGCCGCCACGGGCGCGTTCGGCGAAATACTCGGCCAGCCGGTCGATGTGGCCTGATCGGTCCTCCAACCCGGTGTGCATCGATCCCATCACCACCCGGTTGCGCAGCGTGGTGAAGCCAAGATCCAACGGCGACAATAGTTTCGGATACGTCATGGCTTGTCCCCCAGTGCCGCTGCCACCTCGTCCAGCCACTCGATCACGCCCTCCTGGGCGCGGATGCCGCCGCGTAGCACCAGGTACTGATGCAGCGCGGCACCGCGCAGCGCCGACGAATCGGGGAATTGGCTCTTCTCGAATCCGCGGTAGATGTCCAGCAATTCGGCATGCTCGGCACGCAACATCATGACCTGGGTGCGTAGCACCGACACGTCACCGTAGGCAGCTCCCCGCAACTTGACTGCCAAATCGCGGGTGCGGGTGTCTGACAGCGCGCTGCCGCGCCCCGATAGCGGCTCGCCAATCCAGCGGGCCAGCTCGGCCCTGCCTGCATCAGAAACCGCGTAGACCTTCTTGTCCGGTCGGCCCCGTTGAGCGATGCGGGTAACGCGCACCCAGCCGTCACCCTCCATTGCCCGCAACGTACGGTAGATCTGCTGATGGGAGGCGGTCCAGAAGTAGCCGATCGAGCGATCGAACCGATGAGCTAACTCGTAGCCCGAACCGGACTGTTCACACAGTGACACCAGGATCGCGTGCTGTAGCGCCACCGGGGCAGCATAGGGAGAATCCAGCGCCATATGCAACTAGTTGCACTGCACCAAGGCGCATAGGGGGTGGCACGTGGTTGCTTTTTGTCTGCAACGTCTAGTATCAGTAACCAACGGATCCGCGTCGTTGACCCGCACCTGGAGGAGACCTTCGTGACGTACACGATCGCCGAACCCTGCGTCGACATCAAAGACAAGGCATGCATTGAGGAGTGCCCGGTCGACTGCATTTACGAGGGCGCTCGGATGCTGTATATCCATCCCGACGAGTGCGTGGACTGCGGCGCATGCGAGCCGGTCTGCCCCGTCGAGGCGATCTACTACGAAGACGACGTGCCCGAACAATGGAGCCACTACACCCAGATCAACGCCGACTTCTTTGCCGAGCTCGGCTCACCGGGCGGGGCGGCAAAGGTCGGCATGACCGAGAACGATCCGCAGGTGGTCAAGGATCTGCCCCCACAGGGTGAGGGCGACTGAGCGGCTTGGGCACTCGCCGGCCGCCGGTGTCGGCGTCGTTGCCGGTGTTCCCCTGGGACACCCTCGATGAGGCGCGGGCGCTGGCCACTGCGCACCCCGACGGCGTCGTCGACCTGTCCGTCGGCACGCCCGTCGACCCGGTCGCGCCGCGGATCCGGGAGGCGCTCGCCGCCGCCAGTGCGTCCTCGGGATATCCCGCCACCGCGGGCACGCCGCGACTTCGGGAGGCGGCGGTCAAGGCGCTGAACCGCCGCTACGGCATCACCGGGGTGACCGAAGCGGCGGTGCTGCCGGTCATCGGCACCAAGGAGTTCATCGCCTGGCTGCCCACGCTGCTGGGTCTGGGACCGCAGGATCAGGTGGTAGTACCCGAATTGGCTTACCCCACTTACGACGTGGGGGCGCGGCTGGCCCGTACCCAGGTGATCCACGCCGACTCGCTGACCCAGCTTGGGCCGCAGACGCCGGCGCTGGTGTACCTCAATTCCCCGAGCAATCCGACCGGCCGGGTGCTTGGCGTGGACCACCTGCGCAAAGTCGTCGGGTGGGCCCGTGAGCGCGGCGCCCTGGTGGCCTCCGACGAGTGCTACCTGGGCCTGGGGTGGGATACCGAGCCGCTGTCGGTGCTGCATCCGTCGGTGTGCGACGGCGACCACACCGGCCTGCTCGCACTGCACTCGCTGTCGAAGAGCTCGTCGCTGGCCGGGTATCGGGCCGGCTTCGTCGCGGGCGATCCCCGGGTAGTCGCCGAGCTGCTGGCGGTGCGCAAGCACGCCGGGATGATGGTGCCCACCCCGGTGCAGGCCGCCATGGTCGCCGCACTGGACGACGACGCCCACCAGGACGAGCAGCGCGGCCGCTACCGGCGTCGGCGTGACGCGTTGCTGACCGCCTTCCGGTCGGCCGGTTTCACCGTCGACCATTCCCAAGCCGGGCTGTATCTGTGGGTGACCCGCGGTGAACCGTGCCGAGACACCGTCGCGTGGCTGGCGCAGCGCGGCATCCTGGTTGCGCCCGGCGAGTTCTACGGCCCGGGTGGGGCTCGTCATGTGCGGGTGGCGTTGACCGCGACCGATGAGCGCATTGCCGCGGCGGTCGCGCGACTGTCGGGGAAAGCGCCGTGTAATACCGTCGCAGTGTGAGCGACTACGACCGCGAAGCGGTGGACCGGCTGGCGTTTTGCACCCCGGAGAAGTCCGAACGGTACCGCACGGAGAACTACACCGGAGCTGTCGGACTCAACTGGTATCGCAGCGACCCGAGCCTGCAGTTCATCATGGCGTACTACCTGCAGCCGGACGCCCTGGCAGTAGCCGAGCCGCATCTGAGCAGCATCGGCGAGCTGATGGGCGGCCCGGTGGCGCGGTGGGCCGAGGAGACCGATCGCAACCCGCCGCGACTCGAGCGCTACGACCGCTGGGGCCACGACGTCAGCCGAGTCGTACAGCCGGCATCATTCAAGCAGTCCAAACGCGCGGTGCTCGACGCCAACCAGGCGCTCAAAGACGGTGTCCGCCAAGCCGGATTCAACCCGACGCTGCCACTGTTCGCGGCGAACTACCTGCTGAACCAGGCCGACATCGGGATGAGCTGCGCGCTGGGCACTGGCGGCGGCATGGTCAAATCACTGGTCGCCGCCTACGCCCCGGCCGACGTGCGTGAGCATGTGCTGGCCAAATTCGCCAGCGGCGAATGGGAAGGCGAAACCGCCCAGCTGCTGACCGAACGCACCGGCGGATCAGACCTCGGTGCGTTGGAGACGACCGCGACCCGGCACGGTGATGCCTGGCTGCTCAACGGATTCAAGTGGTTTGCGTCCAACTGCGACGGGCAGGTGTTCGTGGTGCTGGCCAAACCGGAGGGCGCGCCGGACTCGAGCCGGGGCGTCGCCAACTTCCTGGTGCTGCGCACCCGCCGCGACGGCTCCCGCAACGGGGTGCGGATTCGTCGTCTCAAAGACAAGCTCGGCACCCGGTCGGTCGCCTCCGGCGAAATCGAATTCGTTGACGCGGAAGCGTTTTTGCTCTCCGGTGAACCGTCCGGTGAAGGCCCGCACGACGGCAAGGGGCTGGGACGGATGATGGAGCTGACCAACTCCGCGCGGCTGGGCATCGCGCTGTTCGCGGTCGGCAACGCACGCCGCGCACTGGTCGAGTCGCTGTGTTATGCCCGGCAGCGACAGGCGTTCGGCGGCGCGCTGATCGACAAGCCGTTGATCCGGCGCAAGCTCGCCGAAATGATCGTCGACGTCGAAGCGGCACTTGCGTTGACATTCGACGGCACCGGGTCTGTCAATCACCGCCAGCCCAAAGCCGTGCCCCAACGCATCGCGGTTCCGGTCACCAAACTCAAGGTCTGTCGGCTCGGCATCACCATGGCCTCGGATGCGATCGAAATCCACGGCGGCAACGGCTATATCGAAAATTGGCCGGTAGCCCGGCTGTTGCGTGACGCGCAGGTCAACACCATCTGGGAGGGACCCGACAACATCTTGTGCCTGGACGTTCGTCGCGGGATCGAACGCAGCGAGGCGCACCAGCCGCTGTTGGAGCGGCTACGCGACGCGGTGTCGGTTTCCGACGACGACGCGACGACGCAGCTGGTGTCACGCCGGATCGACGACCTCGACGCGGCGATCACGGCCTGGCGGAAACTGGACGGCAGCGTGGCCGAAGCGCGGCTTTTCGCGCTGGCCCAATTCATGGGCGATGTCTACGCCGGTGCCCTGCTCACCGAGCAGGCCGCCTGGGAGCGCGCCACATTCGGCACGGATCGCAAGGCGTTGCTGGCGCGGTTGTACGTGCAGCGGTACCTGGCGGATCCCGGGCCGCTGCGCGGCGTCGACATCGAGGGCGACGAGGCACTGGAACGTTTCGACGACCTCGTCGGCGGTGCGCTGGTCACCGACTGAGGGCGTTGTCGCCCAAATCGAGCTAGAGCGTGGTGTCGTGAGGTGGCGGCCGATGCGCGCGGTACCGGCGATCCAGCACCGCGGCTTCGTGGAATTCCTCCTCGGTGTGGTCGGGCCGCTGTTCACACGGCGGCGCAGCGGAATTCGGCGACTTGGCCCGCATCCACGCGATCAGCACGGCCATCAGGATGACGGTGCCAGCAGCGGTCAATGGCAGCGTCAGAACGCGTCGGTGGAGCAGCGCGCTCTTACACTCGTCCACGTAGTGGGTGGCGGCCCCGGGAGGCTGTTCATGATCGTCGACAGTCGCCTGCAACAGCTGGGTGACATAGCCATTGCCGCATTTGACCTGCAGGCCGTACCTGTCATATGAGTCGAGGTAGACCGGGAAGGACAGCGCTATCAGGCCAACGGCCAGCAGCACGGCGCCGATCAGCATGCCCAACCGGCCGCGGGTGATCACCCTCGCGTCCATGCCTCTAATTTTGCCTTCGGACGGCGCTGCCGTTAACCCGTCAACTATGCGCCGACGAGCCGGCGGGCATGCTCCTGCTCGTCTCGGTGAACATCGCTCGGGGCGTCGGACTGCAGGCACCAGGTGGTAATCCGCCCGTCCGGCCCGCTCAGCCGGCCGCCGGCAAGCGCACCAGCGATCAGGACCCGGACCCGGTGTTCGTTGGCCGGCTCGGTGGCGAACAGGACCCGAACTTCGAAGCGCTCGCCGACCGGCGTAACCGTCGTGTGGTGAGGCGCCAACGGACACGGCGGTTGATGGTCCCAGTGCCCGCACAGCGCAACGGTTATCGCGCCACCGACCGCGCGGGAGTCTGCCCCGGGCTCGATCGTCACAACGGCGTCATGAGCGTAGGCTTCGCGCGCCACGGGTACTGATGCTACCGGGCCTGATCGATATGAAATCTGGCCGCTTTGCGGATGGATTCCTCGACGGGCTCTGGCTTCCACCCGAGTTCGCGGGTGGCCTTGCTGTGGTCGAGTGGTGACATCAGTTCGGCGGTGCGCAGCCCGACAACGGCAAACGGAAAGTCGCGCCGCAGGATTCGTCCGGCGAAGTCGTTCAGATATGCGGCCGCGTATAGCAGTGGCAGGGGGAGTTTGATGCGCGGCGCACGTCGACCCCCGGCGGTGGCGGCGATGCCATGGAGCTCCCGGGTGCTCATGTAGCGGTCGGAAATGATGTAGCGCTCACCGATCCGGCCACGCTCAGCGGCCAGCAGCATCGCCCGCGCGGCGTCCTCGATGCCGACCACTTCCATGGAGAAGTCGAAGTAGAACGGAAACTTGCCGCGCGCCACTTGGCCGATCAGCGCCCCGTGCGGCGTGGGCCCCCAGTCGCCGGGCCCGTAGGTGTTGGAGATGCACATCGCGACCGCAGGCAGGCCCTTTTCCCGCACGTACGTCATCACCAGGTTTTCTGCAGCCACGCGGGAAGCGATGTAGGCGCCGCCCTCGTCCCAGTTGTGCGGAGCGTCTTCGGTGACCGGCGTACCGTCGCTGATCGCCATTGTTCCTGCGGTACTGGTGAATACGAACCGCCGCAGCCGCGCCTCTACGGCAGCGTCGAGGACGTGCTGCAATCCCTCCACGTTGGTGCGAAACAGCGGCGTGGGATCGCGCAGCCACATCCGCGCATCTACCACGCAGTAGAAGACGACGTCACAGCCCGCCATCGCGCTTGCCAACGCCGCGTCGTCGAAGATGTCGCCGTAGCAACGCTCGACGTCGAGGTCGTCGATGCCCTTGGTAGAACTCGTGTGCCGCAGCATGACTCGTACGTCGTCGCCCCGGGCAACCAGCTGCCGGGTGACATGAGAGCCCAGAAATCCACTGGCGCCGATCACCAGCTTCTTCATCGCAGCCGCCGCCTTGCCACCCGCCCTGCAGCGGTCCGCATCCGGTTCGAAATACGTACGGAGAGAACCGGATTGAAGATGTCCTCGCGCAGTCGGGTCAGCTTGGAGGTTTTGATGCGCCACTGCCCGGCGGCTTTCTCGTAGGTCTCGTGATAATGCCCGTAGCCTTGCAGGTTGAGTCCCGGACCGAGCCTGACCACATCGTTGAGCGCCCAGACGCCCGTCGCCGTGGTGGGCGAGGTCAGTTCGATCTCCGGGGCGTGCACCTGATGGACGGTGGGCTGCGAGGGCTTGCCCAGGGTCCGGCGAATGAAGCTGATGAACTCTTCGGCGCCGGTTATCACCTTGCCGCCCGCTTCGCTGGTGTCACTGACGAAATCGTCGGCAAAGACCTCGCGCCATGCTTGCCAGTCCTTGGCATCCAGGTGACGGCAATATCGTGCCTTCAAACGTTTGATCGCTTCGATTTCTGCCAACGTGACTGCGTCGTCCACGGCGGCTCCCTTCGAACGGTGTTGGGCACTCGCTCAGCATACGGAGCCGCTGCGGGGCGCTACGGATCGTTGTCGTCTTCGTTGTGGTCTTCGTGTTTGCGGAGGAGTTTTTGGGGGTGGTGGTAGGTGTTGGTGCGGGGTTGGCCGTGGTCGAGATGTGGGGGTGGGATCCATTCGGTGTCGCCGTGGGTGTTTTTGCGGGTGGTCCAGCCTTGTTCGGTGAGCCGGTGATCGGGGCCGCAGGCCAGGGTCAGGTTGTTGACGTCGGTGCTGCGGCATGTGGCATAGGGGGTGCAGTGGTGGGCTTCGGTGAGATAGCCGGGTACCGGGCAGCCGGGGCGGGTGCAGCCGCGGTCTTTGAATGAATGCTCCAGTTGTGCACCCTAGATGGACGCCAATCAGGTTCGAACCCCAGTGGTTAATCGATCTGCGTCCCGCCGACACCGGGGTTTGGCAGGACGGGTAGTGCGCGTGCGCACTCTGCCGCCGCACGTCGGTAGTCCCTCAAGGTCCGATGAAACGGGTGTCGCTTGTTTTGGTCCAAGTTCAGCTGTCGCCTGCCAGGGTGATGGGACCACTGGTTTGCCATGAGGATGGGACCAGTTCGTCTTCCGGTCACGGGCCGTGTTGATGGTGACTGACGGAGCCGTTGCCGGTCAATCCGACGCAGTCGGAGGGACCGGCTTTGGCTTTTGGCGTTGCCGGTAGGACTGGCCTTCGACGACGAGTTCGTAGGCCGCTGATTGCAGCCGGTCCATCGCTGATTGGGCCAGTAGCGGGTCGGCCATCATGGTCAGGATCTCGGGTGGTTCCCGGTTGCTGGTGATGATCGTGGAGGCCTTGCGGTGGCGCTCGACGATCAGCTCGTAGAAGTCCGTCGTTTCGGTGGCCTCCAGCCGGTGCAGCGCCAGATCATCGACGATGAGCAGTTCGACGCGATGCAGCTTGCGCATCTCGTCTTCGTAGCTGCCGTCCAGGCGTGCCCCGCGCAGGCGTTTGAACAATTTGTCGGCCCGCTCGGTGTGCACGCTGCGCCCGCGGCGGACGGCGATATGTCCTAATGCGTTGGCCAGGAACGTCTTTCCCACTCCGACCGGCCCCATGATGAGCACGTTGTAGGCATCGGCCAAAAACCGCAGCGAGGTCAGCTCGGCCCACAGCTGCTGATCGAAGGCCACCGCGGCGGAGTCGTCCCAGGCCTGCAACTGCATCGCCGGATCGAGGTGGGCGGCCTTGGCGCGTCGGGCTGCGGATTCGCGGTCGCGGCGGGTGACCTCGTCGGCGAACAGCAGCTCCAGAAAATCGTGATGCGGCAGCCGGTTGGTGCGGGCCAACGCCAACCGTTCGGGCAGGGTGTCGAGCAGCTGACCCAGCTTGAGGCGACGCATCAACGCTTTGAGGTCGGCGGAGACCTCGATCGGTTTGACCGCCGGCGCGGCGTCGGGGCGGGTGGGGCTCACGAGGGCCTCCGCACCGCGAAATCCGAACTGTGGCGCACGAACCGCGACGCCTGTGCCGGCGGTTTGGGTATCAGCGGGAGTTGTTCCCCGCCATTGCGGGTCAGGATCCGTTCGATGAGCCCGACGTCGATGACCTCGGCGTCCAGAGCGCGCCGGCAGGCATCGTCGACCGCGGCGCCGCCGTGGCGGCGCACCAACCCCAGCAACCGGTAGACCTGGCGCATCTTGGTCCACGGCAACGGATGCTCGAGCACCGCGGACGCATACGTGCCCACATAAGCGCCGTGCGCGGCGGCCTTGCGCTGCAGCGTGGTGATGTCACGCATGGCATAGACCGACACCTCCGAGGGCAGATCAGCCGGATCGGTGTGACGGCGGCCGGGCGCCACCCGCGGGTGGACCTTGATCAGCTCACCACGCCAGTACAGCTTCACCGAGTGCGCATCGGCGCGGGCAGCGATGCGCTTGCCGATCAACTCACCGGGCACGCTGTAGAGCGCCTTGGCGACCTGCACATGCCGATCCGGGGCCACCTTCGGGTGCGTCCAGACCGGAACGTCGAACACGGTGTCGGGCACCGGCTTCAGCGCCGGGAGTTCGTCAGCGGTGAACACCTCGGCCGGACGAAGCCGGGTGGTGCCATGGATGCGCATCCCCGCGGTATCGCGACACCACTGCTCGGCGCGGCTACGACAGTCATCGAGATCCCGGAAGTCTTCTCCGGCATAGAAATTCGACCGCACATAGGACACCATGCGCTCCACCCGCGGCTTATCTTTCGGGCTGCGGACCCGCGCCGGATCGATCGCGAACCCACGCGACTGGGCGTACTCACGGAAGGAATCATTGAGCCGGGGCTCGGTGGCATCAGCGGCGATGACGATGGCCTTCATGTTGTCCGGTATCACCACCGAAAACACCCCACCGAAGAACTTCCACGCCGCCTCAAACCCGGCGACCACATCGGCTAGGGTCTGGCGGTAGGTGGGCCAGACGAACATGTGCCGTGAGTACACCGCGGTAAAGATCAACCCGTGCACCACCCGACGGCGACCATCGCTAGCGTCGGTGAGCATGCCGAGCCGCCCGAAGTCAACCTGCACCTCCGCGCCGGGTTCACAATCGGCCACCGGCACCGTGGCCTGGCGCCGACCGAAGTCCAATTCAGTTGTGGCATAACGATTCAGAGTCCGATACGACACCACCACACCCCGACGTCCCAACAAGGTGTGGACCTTGGTCAACGTCAGCCCGTCTTTGAGCCAGGCCTTGATCCGTTCATGCTCGGCGGCGATAGCTTCCCATGCCAGGCTCTTGCCGGCCGGCCGATGCGGGCGAACCTCGGCGATCACCGCCGCGATCAACTCATCAGACAGCTGACACTCACCGCCGTCACGGTCGAGCCCACACGCCCGCGCCCGATCGACATACCGGCGCACCGTCTTACGGTCGGTTCCCGATAGCCGGGCCACCTCCCGCAATCCCCGCCCCTGCAACCACAGCCGCAGCATCTCCACAACCTCGATCACCGACACCTCCCGGTAGCTCATTTGGCCAATACAGCGGCTCAACAACCGGAAGACCCGAAGCCACGCCGGGGTGGTCCCATAACTGGCAAAACGCCAGCCAGGTGGTCCCATCAATGGCAAACAGGTGGTCCCATGCTCATGGCAAAACCAGCACTGAAGTGGTCCCATTCACCTGGCAGCCGACATTCAGCGGGAGATCCAACGTTTCCAGGAGATGAGTCTCTAAAAGCCAAGGATCGGGAATGGGCAGCCAAGATACGTAGGCGTTTTCGTCCATCCAGCGCGACAGGTCGCGTTCGCTTGCTATGCGGTGATGGTTTTCGGCCATCGGCGCGGCCATCGACCTGGGGGCTTCCCCGGTCCCAGGGTCGAGTTGACAGGTGGTGACGTGCGCAGGTCGGGTGTGCTAGGTCGTCTCGTCGGACTCGTCCGCAAGTAGGGTGTGGAACCAGTTCAGATGCGTACAAAGACCGACGAGGTCCGGGAAGAGCGTCACCTCGTTGATCGCTAACCGGTCCAGATCGGATCGTATCCACGGGAAGCGATCCGGGGGAATATGTATCCGCTTGATCCTGTCCTTGTAGAGCGGAAGTTGATCGAGTGCGGTGAACTCGTTAGCGGCTTCGCTCCAAGCAGTGACGGAGTGCCAACCAGACTGCGCCACTATTCGTGCGGTCATGTGGCTTGGCTGAAAAAAGCGTGTTCGAGTGACTTGATACGGAGAACCTTTTCGCTCGTGGTCGGCTGCAAAGTCATCGCTCTTGGGCTCAAACATGAACACCGCTCCCGGTTCATCCTCGGCCGGTGCACGAACGGCGAACCAGAGCGCAACCAACGGATTCGTTGACCAATCGAGCAGCCTGGTGAGTAGGCCATGATGCCGGGCCACTGCCAGTACGTCCCATTCGTCTTTCAGCTCTCGGGTCACATGAGGCAAGTATTGCCGATGAAACCCCCCATCAGCGCCTGCTCGACCGACTCCGGAGTATCTGCTGGATTACGTATCTTTATCCGCGCCAACGACGGTTTAAGATCCCAGCTGGTCTGCCTTTGGCCCCGAAAAAGGACGTTATCTTCCTCCGAGAATTTGAACGTCTCCTCGATGAAATCGGTGACGTCGGTAACCTCGGTGACGTCGTCCTTCTTCTTTTTAGCCATGCCACAGTGATACCGCTTCGAGAGGGCTTTCTGGGCGGTTTCTTCAAAAGCGCGGGCAACGGCTGATTGCTGCATCTATTGCGGCGGTGGTGGTGCGCCGATGCTTTGCAGACGGCCATGGCGGTGGGCGGCTCTGACCTGCTCGGGACTGAGGTCGCGCAATTGCTCCCGGCTGATCTGGCCTACGCGATAGGCCGTAGCGGCTAGCGCCGGCTGCGGTTGCGGTGCTTCGGCCCGCCACGCCAATGCTTATCTGCGATCGCTCGCGCCTCGTCTTCGGTGGTGGCCTCAGACAGCATCGAAGCCGGAACGCCAGTGTCGAGGCTCACGCGCAGCTGCGCCACCTCGGCTTGGAGCCTGTCGCGTTCCGCGATCAGGTCGGAGTGGTCATCAATCACTATTATCTGCCCGAATACGGCTCACCCGTGACATCGGCTGGATCAAGCAGCGGCGGCGCGGCGGTGTCGGCTTCCATTGCATGCGTGAGCTTTTGATGGCTCGCAAGCAGAATGTCACGCTGTCACTCCTTGACATCCTGTCTGCCTGCGAATCAGCTAGCCCTGGCAACTTCGCCGCGAGCGCATCCGGCAACCAGTCGGTCGGCATGCTCCGGCTCGCCAGGTAGTCGCCCAGCTCCTCGGCCAGGACAGCCACCTGGGTATCGTCCGCCGTCGAAATCAAATCCCTAACTGCTTGGATTGTCTTGGGTGTGTCTTTGATGCTATCGAGTGCCCGCTCTTTGCGATGCCAATATGATTGCGCTGCAAGCTTAGCCGCGACATCGTCAACGACACGGGCGTCATGAATCGGGCGCTGGGCCGTGCTGCGGGTGTCGGCCGCCACGGCTGTTTGCGGTGGGGCCGCGTCCACGCACGGGGTCTGGTCGTCGGGGTTGCACATGCCCGGGGCGGCCAGCTTGGCGAACACCGCCTCCACGGTGGCGCGCGCCTGCGGGGTCAGATACCCGCTGATCTTCGACATCCCCTCGCCGTCTTGGCGGCCCAGCACCAGGCCGCGCCGCCGCGCCCGATCGGTGTCGGTGAAATCCCCGTCCGGGTTCAAACAATCGGTGAGCCGATCGGCCAACATGGCCAGCTCATCGGGGCGAAACTCCTCGCCGTGCGCGGCCAGCTGGGCCTCGGCGTGCCCGGCGGTATCAATGTCGACCGCCTCGGGCACCGGTGATAAAACCGGCGGATCACCGCCACATGCCCGCCCCCGATCGCACCGGCGCGCTGCGCAGCCGCACTCGCCGCCAACACCGGCTCCAGCGGTTCACCGGTCATGGCGCGCCGCGGCCCCAGGTCGGCGGCCTCCCCGATGCGCCGGTTGGCCTCCGCGCGGGTGATGCGCAACCGCTCGGCCAACACCGCACCCAACCGCCCACCCAACTCGGCCTCGTCGGCGTGCTCGCCGAGCTGGTTGATCAACGGATGCTCCACCGCCGGCAACTGACGGCGCAGCTTCTCGCAGCGCGCCAGCATCGCCAACGACTCCGGGACGGTCAACACCTCGAACGTCAGGTCCAGGGCGCCTTTGAGGGCGGCGTCCAGCGCGTCGAAGACCCCCACGATCTCCTCACGACTACTCGAACGCATGTTCGAATAATAAACAACCGGTCCGACAACACCGCACCACCGTGGGACCCAACGAAACCATAGTGGCGCAAGTGATTATGGTGATTCAGATCATCGCGTTCAGGCCCGGGGTCGTGAGTTCAGCGGACTGTTTTGCTATGCCGTGCTGCTAACTTCCCGGGCTGCATTCAGGACGTCGCGCCACAGGGCCTGTGTGTGCAGATGCCCAACGTTGGGTAGCACATCCAAATGGGCCTTGGGAAGAAGCGACGCCACATACTTCGCGTGGTGAACCGGGACGAAGCCGTCAGATTCGCCGTGCCAAAGCCGGATCGGACACTGAACCGCGGTGTTGATCGCGCTCACTGAAATTCCCCACTGACGCTCATCGAAATTCCCCACCCGTGTGGCTCCGCCGAGAAGGGCGGGCCTCCTTGGAAGCTGCTGGTGTCTGACGCCTGCAGCCGTTCCGAAGGAGGCCCGCTTTCTCATGCTCACATGGGAGGACGATGTGGAAGTACATGCCCTGCGCCGCCGTGGTTGGTCGATCTCGGCGATCGCCCGCCACACCGGGTTCGACCGCAAAACGGTCCGCAAGTACCTCAACGGCGACGCTGAACCGGGAGTGCGGGCGCGGCCCAGCCCGGATCCGTTCGAGCCGTTCGTCGACTACGTCACTGCGAGGTTGACTGAGGATCCGCACCTGTGGGCGCGCACCCTGTTCGACGAACTGGAGGAGCTGGGGTTCGCGCTGTCGTATCAGAGCCTGACCCGCAACATCCGCCAACGCGATCTGCGCCCGGTGTGTGAGGCCTGCCGCACGGCGACAGAACGTCCGAATACGGTGATCCCGCATCCGCCCGGCCACGAAACGCAATGGGATTGGCTGGAATTGCCGAATCCACCTGGATCGTGGGGGTGGGGCAAAACTGCGCAGCTGCTGGTCGGCTCGCTGGCCCATTCAGGCAAGTGGCGAGCGGCGTTGTCGCCGTCGCAGGATCAGCCGCATCTGGTCGCTGCCCTAGACCGCGTGACGCGCGCCCTGGGTGGGGTGACGCGGGTGTGGCGCTTTGATCGGATGACCACGGTGTGCGATCCCGGCAGCGGGCGGGTGACCGCGTCATTTGCCGGGGTGGCCAAGCACTACGGGGTGTCGGTGGCGGTCTGCCCGGCTCGGCGCGGCAATCGCAAGGGCGTGGTGGAAAAGGTCAACCACACCGCCGCCCAACGCTGGTGGCGCACCCTGGCCGACGAGACGACCGTGGAGGCGGCCCAAGCCAGCGTGGACCGCTTCGCCCGGATGCGCGGGGACACCCGCCTGCGTTCCACCGCCGACGGCAGATCGTCGGTGGCCACCGTCGCGGCGGGCGAACCGTTGCAGCCCGTGCCAGCGATGCCCTATCCGGTGATCATCTGCGAGCAGCGCACGGCCTCGCGGCAAGCGTTGGTGTCCTACCGCGGCAACCGCTACTCAGTACCCCCGGAGCTGGCCGCCGCCCAGGTCGTGGTCAGCCATCCGGTCGGCGGTGAGTTTGTCGACATCGCGACCACGACCGGGATCGTGATCGCCCGCCACCACCTGGCCGCCGACGGGCTTGGAGTGATGGTGCGCGACAGCGGTCATGTCATCGCGTTGGATGCCGCCGCGATGGCCACCGCGGCCACCGGCCGCCCGCATCGGCGCAAGGAACGCATCCCGCCCGGGCCGGCGGCCAAAGCCGCGGCCGCACACCTGCTGCGGCTCAAAGCCGCCAACACAGCAGATGCCGAAACATCAACACCATCAACCGATTCCTCTGTCGTCGACTTGTCCGCTTATGAGCGGGCCGCCCAGAACAGGACCGTGAAATGACTCCTACCCCTCGTACCCCGAAAACCACCACCACGACCACCGCCGCAGCCACGCCGTCGGCGGCGGCCTCGCGCTATCAGCAGCTGCGCTCGCATCTGGCCGAACTCAAATTGCACGCCGCCGCCGAAGCGCTGCCCGCCGTGCTCGACCAAGCCAACGCCGAGAATCTGTCGCTGACCGTGGCCCTCGAGCGGCTGCTGGCCGTGGAGGTCGATGCCACCACCGCCCGCCGCCTGGCCGGGCGGCTGCGCTTTGCCTGCCTACCCACGCCGGCCACTCTCGATGATTTCGACGTCGACGCCGCGGCCGGGATCGACCGCAAGCTCATCGACGAACTGGGCACCTGTCGATACCTCGAGTCGGCCACCAACATCTTGTTCATCGGCCCGCCAGGCACCGGCAAGACTCACCTGTCGGTCGGCCTGGCCCGCGCCGCAGCCCATGCCGGCTATCGCACCTACTTCACCACCGCTGCCGATCTGGCCGCCCGCTGCCACCGCGCCGCGATCGAGGGACGCTGGGCCACCACCATGCGCTTCTACGCCGGACCCACATTGCTGGTTATCGATGAACTGGGCTACCTGCCGCTGCCCGCCGAGGCCGCTTCAGCATTGTTTCAGGTTGTCTCCCAACGGTATTTGAAGACAAGCATCGTGATCACCACCAACCGCGGCGTCGGTGCCTGGGGAGACATCCTCGGCGACACCACGGTCGCCGCCGCCATGCTCGACCGCCTCTTGCACCGCTCAGTGGTCATCAACCTCGACGGTGAGTCCTACCGTCTGCGCGACCACCACCACGCCGCCGAAACGCTGCGCCGCGCCGCCACCGGCACCCGCCAACCACTACACTGACCACCGCTCACAGGTGGGGAATTTCAACGAGCACACCTGGGGACTTTCGATGAGCGCGATCAGTGTAATCCAGTCCCGACGGCGCACCCATGAGTCGCCAGTCTTCGACCATCCCGTGCGGGCTATTTCTGGTGGCTTCGGAAAAAGCGTCACCGAGCAGCTGATCCAAGCCCGCTTCGCGCATAAGTGCTCGATCTACCGAGGGAAGGTTTCGTTCGAAGACCCGTGAGAACTGCTCTGGCGAGGTGCGCGCGACATACCAACGAGACAGCGACGGGGCCATGCGGGCCAGGCGAATCGCAGTCACCATTCTTATGGGCATGCCATCGAAATGACGAGGGTTCTCGGCCGGCCCGATACCGCTAACGATGCCGACGAAGGTCAACCTCTGTGGAAACGCCAGGGCACAAGCAATCGCGTAAGGACCGCCAGCGGAGTATGCAACGATGCCGAAACGCCCGACCCCGAGCGCGTCGGCAACCGCGAGCACATCGGTGGGCCAATCGCCGTACCGGCGTTTGGCTTGGTGCGCGGAACCACCGAATCCGGGACGGTCGATTCCGATCAGCCGCATACCCGAACCGTCGACCACCGGTCGGTTAAGTGGGTGGTCCCAGTCCAACCGCGACCCAGGGTCACCGTGGAAACAGAACAGCGGCGTTCCGTCCCGCGGCCCCATCTGCGCGTATGCCACCTTGCGACCGGTAGCCGCGCGAACAGATCCCTCAACCACTGCCGTGATCGGGCTCCTGGAACTCAGCGAAGTCTGGTGAGCCGGACCCTAGCGCGCAATCTGTTGCGGCATGGCCAGTTGGCACAAGCGATCAAGCGGTTCGGACCACCGGCATCAGCGGATCTGCCCGGATGGTTAAGTGACCACCGTGAAGCGATTGCTAGTCATGTTGGCCTCGCTGGCGGGGCTGGTGTTCACCGCAAACGGATATCGGCCGCTGAGTAAACGCGGCTATCCATCGCTGTACGCCTTCGCCTACGGCGTGTTCGCCTCGGAACTCTCGCTATACGTTCTCAGCGCTCACGCGGCGACAGTGGCGGCGCTGAGCCGCTCGCTTTCCTCGCGGCTACGCTGGGTCAGCTGGCTGGTGTCAGCGGTGTCGTGGCTCGGGCTGTTCGGCCTTCACCGCGTCGGCCGCCAGGCAGACGGTACGCTCACCGCCGCGCTGGATGCCGGGCTGGGCGCCGGCCGTCGTACGGGTTCGGGTGATCTGTGGAAGCGGCCGGCGGGCGCCGGCACCGCCAAATCGCCCAGCGTGCTGCGGATGATGCGGATCTACGGCGACTACGCGCACCACACCGACATCAGCTACGGCCCCTACGGTTCCCGCAACCACCTCGACATCTGGCGTCGTCCCGACTTGGACCGCGATGGGCGCGCGCCGGTGCTGCTGCAGGTTCCCGGCGGCGCGTGGATGGTGGGCAGCAAACGCCAACAGGCTTACCCGCTGATGAGTCATCTGGCCGAATTGGGCTGGGTATGTGTGGCGATCAACTATCGCCTCAGCCCACGCTCGACCTGGCCGGACCACCTCATCGACGTCAAACGTGCGCTGGCCTGGACTAGAGAGCACATCGCCGAATACGGCGGAGATCCGAACTGGATCGCCATCACGGGCGGCTCCGCGGGCGGGCATCTGTCCGCGCTGGCGGCGCTGACGGCGAATAACCCGCAGTTTCAGCCGGGTTTCGAGGATGCCGACACCAGCGTGCGCGCAGCGGTTCCGTTCTACGGCGTGTACGACTTCTGCGCAACCGACTCCTCGTTGCATCCGCTGATGGTGCCGTCACTGGCGAAGTACGTGTTCAAACTGTCGCGCCATGAGACCGCCGACGCCTTCCGTGCCGCCTCGCCGATCACCTACGTTTCCCCGGACGCGCCACCGTTTTTCGTGCTGCACGGGCGCAATGACTCGCTGATCCCCGTCGAGCAGGCCCGCGTCTTCACCGCGCGGCTGCGCGAGGTCAGTAACCAGCCGGTGGTGTACGCCGAATTGCCGTTTGCACAGCATGCTTTCGACATCTTCGGATCTCCACGTGCCGGGCACGCGGCGGTGGCCGTCGAGCAGTTTCTGGCCGAGATCTACACGAAAACAAGGGTTTAGGCGTCGATCACCACTCGATCGCCCTTGGCGCGCGAGACGCAGACCAGCATCTCGTCGTCGCCCTCGGCGGTGCGCCCGCGCCGATCGACCTCTCCGGCCAGCACCTTCACTTTGCAGGTCCCACAAAAACCTTGCCGGCATGAGTACGCGGCCGACCGGTCGTGGTCGAGCATGACGTCGAGTGCCGACCGGTTGCTCGGGATGCTCAGCACCCGCCGGGAGCGCGCGAGTTCCAACTCGAAAGGAACACCGTCGACGACCGGCGGCGGGCTGAACCGTTCATAGTGCAGTGGCGCATTGGGGTACTTCGCGCGCGCGGCGCGCACCGAATCCAGCATGCCGGTCGGACCGCACACGTAGACAGCCGTCGTGGGTCCGGCGTCGGCGAGCAGCTCTTCGGCGGTGGCGAACCGGCCGCGCTCATCGTCGGCCCACACCCTGACCCGATCCGGCGCCACCGCCAGCACCTCATCGAGCAGCGGCATGTACATCCGGCTCCTACCGGCATAGACGGCGCGCCAGTTGATTCCGTGCTGCTGGGCCAGCTGGATCATCGGCAGGATGGGCGTTACGCCGATGCCCCCGATCACGAACAGCACCTCGCGCTCGTCGGTGACGAGATAAAACGCGTTGCGGGGCCCTTCGAACACCAGGGTGTCGCCCACGTCGAAGGTGTCGTGCATCGCTATCGAACCGCCGCCACCATCGGCGATGCGGCGCACGGCGATCCGGTAATCGACGCGCCGCCCGGGCGGCCCGCACAGCGAATACTGCCGGCGGCGATCGGAGGTCAGCCGGACGTCGATATGTGCGCCGGGAGTCCACGCCGGCAGCAGCCCGCCGTCGGGATCGGCAAACGTCAAACTGACGACGTCGGGTGCGAGCATCTCGCGTTTGGTGACCACCGCGGTAATGGCCCGCCGCACCGGCTGTATCCGCGATGGTGCCCACCGCGACACCGACGCGAAGCCGCCGAACAGCGTGCCTACGCCCCACAGCGCGGTCAACATTCGGTCGCGTTTCCGGCGACCGTACAGATCGGCTGGCCTGCTGTCCCAAATGCTGTGCTTCACAGTCATCCTCATGTCTGTCGAATGTCGAATCGCGCGAACAGCCGGACCAGCGCGGGACTGAGGCGCCGCATCGCGTACCCGATCCGGGATTCGGGTGCGATCGGCAGCACCGGGGGACCGGTGCGGATGGCCTTGACGATCGCCTCCGCGACGGCTTCCGGCCTGTAGTTGCGCCGCCGATACGCGGCGTCGGCCTTCTGCCGGGCCCGCTCCTGCGCTTCATCCGACAAGCCCGCGTACACAGTGCTTTTGGCAATATTGGTGTTGACGAAACCCGGGCACACCGCCGTGACCGCGATGCCCTCGTCGGCGAGGTCGGCACGCATCGCTTCACTCAATGCCAGCACCGCCGCCTTGGTGGTGCCATAGGCCACCATGGATTTCGACGGCAGGAAAGCGGCGGCCGACGCGATGTTGACGATCGTGCCGCCCTGACCGCGTTCGACCATCTGGGCGCCGAACGCCCGGCTGCCGTTGATGACGCCGCGCATGTTGACCCCGATGATGGTGTCCCAATGCTCCGCGGTCGTCTCCAAGAAGCGGCCGGCCATCCCGATGCCGGCATTGTTGACCAGGATGTCGACCACACCATGCTTGTCGCGCACTTGTGCGGCAAGGCTATTCATCGCCGCTTCGTCGCTGACGTCGACCTGATAAACAGCGGCCTCGGCTCCACACGCCCGGACCGCCTCCGCCGTGTCGTCGGCGGCGGGCTGGTCACGGTCGACCACCACCACGGTCGCTGCACCTTGACGGGCCAACTCCACGGCGGTGGCACGGCCGATCCCGGCGCCGGCCCCGGTTACCAGCGCGAGCGCGCCTTTCACCTCGCCGCGACGGGCGACGGCGGACTCGCCGACCGCGCTCGCGCCCTCGCTGACCAGATCGACCCACTCGCTGGTCAGCCGGGCGATGACGTCGGGCCGCGAGGCCACCACCCAGTGACCGCCCTCGATCGGCACGACCCGGCTGCGCTGTGGAATCGCGCCGGTGAACCGTTGCAGGGGCGGCGACACGAAATAATCCTGGCGCGGCACCAGCACTTGCACCGGGACACGTGTTTGCGGTAACTGCTGTCCGGGCGAAAACAGCGCTCCGGGCATGTTGGCGCGGTAGAGGTTCAGGCCATTGAGATAGTCGCGGGTCGATCGGGGCACCGCACCACGTTGGCTGCGGGTGCTCGACCGGCCGATACGTGCCACCGCGTCGAACACTTTCGGCGTCGCCCCGGACCGGACCGCCAGCTCAGGAACACCTGGGCACAAGAAGAACCAGATGTACGAGGAAGCCAGGAATTGCCTGGCGACATCCGCCGCGGCCCGCGGTGTGCGCGCTGAGCGCAGAAACCTGCCCGCATAGTTCAGATGCGGTCCCGAGATCGAGGTGAGCGAGGCGATCTTGCCCATCACGGAGTCGTCAGTAACGGCCGCCCAGGCCTGGATCGACCCCCAGTCGTGCGCCAACAGGTGAACCTCGGTCGCGTCGAGGCTGTCGATCACCGCGCCGATATCCGAAACCAGCTGCGGGAGGCGATATCCCGAGCGGTCGGCTGGCGCTGAGGATTCACCGATACCGCGTACGTCGTACGCCACGACGTTGTATCGGCCGGTGAGTTGCCCGGCAACCCCGTCCCACACATGGTGGTTGTCCGGGTAGCCGTGAATTGCCAGGATGGTCGGCCGGCGCGGATCGAACTCGGTGTAAGCGTGGACCGCAAGCATGACGCCGTCCGACGCCGTTACGGTGTGCCTCATCAGTGCGACGCGCGGGCAGCCGGTGATCGGGCCAAGTAGTCGATCGCACGCCCGACCCCGCCCAGCTGAGACGGATGGAAACTCGGCGTGTAGTACGCGGCGACGACGCGCAGGAACTCGAACGGCCCCGGCACCAAACCCTTTCGCGCCGCAGCGAAGTAGTCCCGCCAGCGTGGCTTGCTGCCGGGCGGCATGTACGGGTCGACCGAATACATGAACCGCACGCCGCGAATGAACAGCCATAGCATCGCCGGGGTCACCAGCAGCTGGGTGCGCACCTGTCGCCAGTAGCCACCGCGCAGGTGCTTCATGGTGTCGAATGCGACCGCTTTGTGCTCGACTTCTTCGGCGCCATGCCAGCGGAGCAGGTCGAGCATCACCGGATCGGCGCCGAGGGCGTCAAGCTGCGGAGTGTCGAGAATCCATTCACCGAGGATCGCGGTGTAGTGCTCGAGGGCCGCCACGATCGACACCCGCTCGACCAACCAGCTCTGCTGGCGTCGACGGCTCCACCGGGGCCGGTCGCCGACGAGTTTGCCGAACATCCAACGGATTTGATCGGTAAACGGTGTCAGGTCGATACCCTTCGCCGCGAAGTGCTCGGCCACCCCGGCGTGCGCCTGGGAATGCATCGCCTCCTGGCTGATGAATCCCTGCACATCCAGTCGCAGTTGGTCGTCCTTGATCAGCGGCAACGCCTTCTTGAACACATCGACGATCCACTCCTCGCCCGCTGGCAGCAGCAGGTGCAAGACATTGCAGAAGTGAGTGGCGAACGGCTCATTGGGCACGTAGTAGAACGGCAGCTTCGCCCAGTCGAACTCAACGTCACGCGGCTGCAGCACGAGGCGCTCGTGGTCGAGTGACGCGTCGTGCGGACCCGCTACCTGGTCATCGACGCTGAACATTGGTAACTCCCTGGCATTGCTGCTTGTCGTCTGGTTAGACATGCGCATACCCCTCAAATCTACTGCCGAGCGGCCTCCCGCCGCCTTCCCGCCGGTGAGGACGGGAAGACGGGCGGAAAGCCAACCCGCGTGGCGGTCACGCGCTGCACTGCGCCTCCGCCTCCGATTCGGTGATCAGACGCTCTTGCCGCAGGAACCGCACGAGGTGGTCGACGGTGTCGGTCAGTGCCGGTTCGCGCAACCGAACCTTGGCCAGCGCTCGTGCGTACCGGTATTGGGCGTTGTCGTAACGCTTGTCCCGCATCGCCGAGATCTTGTCCGCGGAGCGGATCAGGAAATCGACCAGCGGGAACAGCGGATCACGCGGCCCGCACCGGCGGTTCGCCTCCTGGGCAAACGACGGGATGTCGTGGTAGTCGAATCGGTACCCGTAGCGCTCCGACAAGATCCGGGTGACGTCCGTCAGGTTGTAGTAGTCATCCGCGGTCATGTTGAAGACCGTGCCCGCCTCGGCCGGTAGGCCCATCAGGGCGACGATGTGTTCGCCGATCAGGTCCGCCGGCAGCAGGCTGACCTGGTTGAGCGCGTTGACGGCGATGCCGTGCTGGATCATGAACGCGGTCAGGCGAACCAGGATGTCCTCCTGGCTACCGAAGCCAGCGCTGGTCGGAGAGATCAGCGACGGCCGGTAGATGCGCACGTCGAGACCCTTCTGCTGCGCGGCCAGCGTCAGCTGCTCGGCGACCCACTTGGTCTGCGAGTAGCCGAAGTCCAGGCCTTTCATCTCGGTGTTCGCGTCCCACTCGCCGACCACCGGCAGGGTGCTCCAGCCGTAGATGAACGTGCTGGAGACCAAGTGGAAGGCCTTGCGGTGCGTGGTCATCGCCAGCCGCAACAGGTCCCTGGTGCCGAGAACGTTGGCCGGCCGCAGACCGTCGTAGGTGCGGACGTAGTCCACCAGCGCACCGTTGTGGACGATCATGTCGATGCGCTCGGCCAGTTCGCCGAACGCCGCCTCACCGATCCCGAGGTTGGGTTCGGCCAGGTTCCCGCAGATCACCTTCACCCGCGACCGCACCTCGGCGTCGAGTTCCGGCGACCACAGCTGAGCCCGGCGTAGCGACGCGATGATTCGATCCAGACCGTGCCCCGCATCGGTGGCGCGGACCAGCGCGTGGACGGTGTAGCCCGTCTGCGCAAGCAGGTTGCTCAGCAGGAACGGTCCCAAGAACCCGGTGGCACCGGTGAACAGGATGTCGGTGGGCGTGCCCGGTCGCGCCGGCGGAAGATCCGGCAGCGCCAGCTGCGCGTCGGCGCGCATCTGCTTGGCCTCGTATGCCTCGTATTCGGCGGAAATCCGATCCAATTGCTCCCGCACGGCTTGCAGCGGCTGGCCGGAGTCGTCATCGAACTGTCGCACCAGTTGGAACAGCTCGGCGACGGTGAGTCGCTGCAACAACCGGGTGTTGACCTCGTCGGCCAGCTCTCCCGCCCCGTTCTCTTCGAGCAGGCGCTGCAGGTCGGTGCGGAGCTCGGCCAGCGTCAGCGAGTCGATGCCGAGGTCGGCGAACGAGCAGTCCTCGTCCCCGCTGAGGTCGTAGCTCTCGACGAGGTAGCGGAACCGCTCCAGCGGACCAGCGTCGACATCCAGGTCGTCCTGGACCGGGTTGCTGTAGCTGCCCAGCACCGGCAACTCGCCGTTAAGCCAGCGCTTGCGGGTCTCCGCGCGCCGGATCTTGCCGGAAGTCGTCTTGGGCACGCTGCGCTGCCGCGCGAACACGATGGTGTGCGGATCGATGTGGCATTGCCGGCGGATCGTTCGCGCCAGCGCTTTGCCGTCCGGCAGCTTGTTCTCGTCGCGCACCTCGGCAACGACAACCAGCACCTCTTCGTCGTCGCGCTCGACAGAGAACGCGGCGGTGCAGCCCTTGCGGATCTCGGCGGCCTGTTCCACGACGCTTTCGATGTCGCCGGGGTAAGAGTTGACGCCGCGAACGATGATCAGATCTTTGGTTCGGCCGCAGCAGAACAGCTCACCCTCGTACAGGAAGCCGAGGTCGCCGGTCCGCAGATAGGTGTGCTCGGCATCGCCCACGATGCGCGCTTCGAAGGTCTCCGCGGATTTCTCGGGCCGACGCCAGTAGCCGCCCGCCTTGGACGGGCCGTCCACCCAGATCTCGCCGATCCGGCCCTCGCCGAGGTCCTGGCGCGATTCGGGGTCGACGATGCGCACGATGTTGCCATCCAGCGGCTTGCCGCAGCTGACCACCGGGGCCTGGTTGTTGTTCTCGGGTAACGCCTTTTCCACCCGCACCAGGTTCTTGTCCAGCGCCCGCTTGTTCAGGGCCAGCGTCTGGCGACCCTTCATGGAGACGACGAGGGTGTTTTCCGCCAACCCGTGCGCACCGGTCAGTGCGCTCGGGTCCAGGCCGTAGGGCGCGAACCGCTCACGAAATCGGGTGAAGCTCTTCGCCCGCAGCGGCTCCGCGCCCACGACGATGCTCTCGAGGCTGCTCAGATCGATTCCCTCGAGCTCGGAGCTGGGCAGCTTGTCCTCGCGCAGGCAGTACTCCAAGGCGAAGTTCGGCGCCGGCGAGTGGGTGGCGCGCACGTCGCTGATCAGCCGCAGCCACGCAGCCGGCCGCACGAGGAAGTCGGCCGGCGACATCGCGTGGGTGGTGCCGCCGAGCACCAGAATGAAGAAGTAGGCGGAAATCAGCCCCATGTCATGGTGCTGCGGCAGCCAGCTCACCGCCACCTCGTTGTCGTCATGGAAGCCCGCGCTGTTCGCGATGACGTTGGCGTGGCTGACGACCACGCCCTTGGGGTCGTTTGTGGAGCCGGAGGTGTACTGCAAGAACAGCACCGAATTAGGGGAGTCCGGCACGGGTCCGCCGCCGAAGTCCTGCGCGGCATCGGTTGCATGCCAGGGCAGTTCGGGGGGACGAACGGCGCCGGGCCAGGCCTGCGCGCCTTCGCCATCGCCGAGCAGCAGGCGGAAGTCGTACTCGAACTGCTTGGTGGACAGCACCGCCTTGGCCTGGCAATCGCGCGCGACGTAGCTGAGCTTGGACAGCCCTGCTTCGAACGTCATCGGCAGCGGAGGGCTGACTGGGACGGCGATCACGCCGATGCGCGCGCACGCGAACAAAGCGGCCACCATCTCCAGCCCGGGTGGGTAGACCAGCAGCGCCCGGTCGCCCTTGCGCAGCCCGGCGTCCGCATACAGATAGGCAGCCAGCTCACGTGTCCGCTCGGCGAAGCTTTGGTACGTGTAGTGCTCGATCTCGTGGCCATCGACGTCGACGAACCGGTAGAGGATCTGGTCCGGCTTTTCCGCTTCCCACTTCTCCAGGTAGTCAATAAGCGTCTCCATCACGGAGTCACTCTCCCTTCCAGGCTCGTCCGAACTGCGATCAATGAAACTGCTAGAGGCACACGCGGAAACTGCTAAAGGCACGCGCGTTAGACCGATCGTAGCCCCGAGGACCGGCCGCTGGCAAAGCATCGTCCAGCTTTTTCAAGGGTTTACATCAATTTCACAGTTGGCACTTAGCTACTGAGTAAATCTATGCATCCGATGGGAGGGTGGCGCACCGGCGCGGTCGGTGACGCCCGCTGCTCCGATGATTTCCGTACGACAGTAGTTCAGTATTTCAGCACCGTTCTGACCAGCATCTATGCAGGTAAACGGCCTGAAATACGGGACTACTGAGGTACGCGGTTCCGGTTTCCGTAACTAATGATCGATGTTCGCCAGGCGGCTATAGGCCGCGGCGCCCGCCCGGTGACCCCGACAGGGTGAGCCAGGTCTGCAAATCAATATCCAGCCGGGTTACCGGTTGGTAGGCTCCGAGCTAGAGATTTTCAGCAAACTTCTGTCTCTGCCTGCGGGAATGGGCTCCTGATGGTGTATGGCGACACCGTACAGCCTTTGCCGTACGGAGCTACTGAAACGGACATACTGAACTGCTGACAGACCCGCGGCTATGGACACAGAAGCTCTGGTGCGGTGGGCTTGCCTGCGCTCGATCAGGTCGGGATTGCGATACGCCAGGGTGCAGAGACGTGCGCGACGCGGATGCGCGGCCCGGCGTGCGCCACCAGCTTCACGATGCCGTCGAAGCGCTCGCCATCAATGATCGGCGACAGCGGCTCGTCGTCGGCCTCGATGATCATCTCCCGGCCGTTGACGTCGCGGACCCCCCGACCCCGGACGCTGCCGCTGGTGAGGGCCGCCGGAAGCTGGACGACGATCTTCGATGGCCGGGTCTCGCCGGCTTGAAAATGCAACAGACCGGCTTGGGCGGCCTTCGGGAACAGCCGAAACGGACCACCGATCCGTAGGTCGATTGCGCCGGCGTGCAGCAGCCGGTGCGTTCGGGTGGGCACCTCCTCGCCGTCGATCACGACGCGGGCATGCGTCGGAGCGAATAGGTGTGTCGCCCAGTTGGGCCGGTGCATGCGGCTGGGGGCCACCTTGTTGCCGATGTAGTCGCCGAACGTGCGGCCGATCACCCGTGCGACTGCCGCCCGGCCATGGTCAGGGTTGGCGTAGTACTTGTCGTAGAACCGGTTACCGACACCTCCGGCGGCCAGGCCGAAGCAGAGGCGGTGAAATGCCGCGCCGTCGGCCGTTTCACCGTCCAGTTGCAAGGTGTCAAGGAACACCTCGGGCGGAGGCCGGTTTTTCTCGGCGGCAGCCGTCAGCGCGCGCACGATCGCGTCGGCGCTTCCGCGTATTCCCGCCTTGCGCGCGACGGCGTTGACGCTGCCACCGTTGGTGGGCACGAACGTCGGCCAGTGTTCGGGATCGGCGACGCGCTGCTCCGTTTCGTTGATCAACCAGTGCAGCGCACCGTCGCCGCCATCGCCCACCAGGTGGCTGACCTGTGGAGCGAGTTGCTCGATGGTCTTGCGGAGTTCGTCGATGGACGCGGTTTCGTGCACCTCGCCCCATCGGCCGACGACGCGCCGAAGGTCCGCCGCGCGATCACCGCGCGCAGCAAGGTTCTTGCGCGCTTTGGGATTGACGATGACGCCTAGATACATCCGCAGGACCCCAGCGTATGCGGGGCGGACAGGTCCGACGCCCAGGGGACCGGGGGAGATTCCGCGCGCATTCCCTGGACGATACCTGCGACGAGCCCGCCGGCGCGGACGCGGACCTGTACCCGGCCGCGGCGGCACGAGTTCATTAGGGTGGCTGCCATGGCTGGTTGGACCGCGGCGGATCTGCCCTCGTTCGCTGGGCGCACCGCCATTGTCACCGGCGCCAACAGCGGACTGGGCGAGGTGACCGCCCGCGAATTGGCTCGGGTCGGTGCGCACGTCATCCTGGCCGTGCGCAACACCGACAAAGGGGAGGCCGCGGCCCGCCGCATGCCCGGGTCCGAAACCGGCCGCGTCGAGGTCCGGGAACTCGACTTGGAAGATTTGTCCTCAGTCCGGGACTTCGCCGACGGGATCGATCACGTCGACGTCCTGATCAACAACGCCGGCATCATGGCCGCCGACTTCGGGCTGACCGTCGACGGGTTCGAGCGCCACATCGGCACCAATCACCTCGGTCACTTCGCTTTGACGAACCTGCTGCTGCCCAAGCTCACCGACCGGGTCGTGACGGTGTCGTCGCTCATGCACATGTTCGGCTACATCAGCATCAAAGACCTGCACTGGCAGTCCCGGCCATACTCGAGGTGGCTGGCGTACAGCCAGTCGAAACTGGCCAACCTGCTGTTCACCAGCGAGCTGCAGCGCCGCTTGAGGGCCGTCGGCAGTTCGCTGCGCGCGCTGGCCGCCCACCCCGGCTGGTCGCACACCAATCTTCAGGGCCAGTCCGGCCACAAGTTGAGCGACGCCGTGGTGATGGGCGTCGACCGTGTGGTATCCACCGATGCTGACTTCGGCGCGCGGCAGACGTTGTACGCGGCGTCGCAGGATCTGCCGGGCAACACCTTCGTCGGCCCACAATTCGCGTTTTATGGCCGCAGCGGGCCGACGTGGCGCAACTGGCCGGCCAAACGGGCGAGCACCGCCACCGCTCTGTGGGATCTGTCGGAGCGGCTCACCGGTGTCAAGTTTCCGCTGTGAGATTTGCCTCGCGATCAACCAGTTTCGTCGTGCGCGCTGCTGCGCACACTGTGGACACTAGAGTTACCGCGAAAGAAACTTTTGGTGATAAAGGTTGCCCGGCTGGCGTCAGCGAGGAGGTCGCTTAATGGCGAATGTGCAGATCGCAGGGCTGTTCGCGCTGTGCGCCGCGCTGGCTGCCGCGATTGGCAGCGTGGTTCGTCAACGGATTGCACAGCAGATCACCGAGGACCGCGTCGGCCACCTGACGCTGTTCGGCATGTTGGTGCGCGACGGTCGGTGGTGGGCGGGTGGCCTGGGAGACGTCGCCAGTTACTGCCTGCTGGCCGCGGCCCTGGACAGAGGCTCGGTCATGTTGGTTACCGCGTTGCAGGTGACGGTGCTGCTGTTCGCGTTGCCCATCTATGCGCGAGTGGCCCGCCATCCGATCAGCCGTCGAGAGTGGGTCTGGGCGATCGTGTTGGCCGCGGCGCTGGCACTGGTCATCAAGGTCGGCGATCCGTCGGCCGGGCATTCCCGCGGCTCGCTGACGGCGTGGATCGTCGTGGCTCTGGTGATGGGCCCGGCATTGGCGCTCTGCGTGCTGGGGGCCCGGATCTGGCAGGACCGTCCGACCTCGGCGGTGCTGCTGGCGGCGGTGTCGGGTTCGTCGCTGGCGCTGTTCGCGGTGCTGACCAAGGGCATCGTCGAGGTGCTGCACCAGGGCGCCATCCACTTGCTGGCTACCCCCGAGCTGTATGCGTGGATACTGGCGGGGGTCGCCGGGATGATCTTTCAGCAGTCCGCGTTCCGGGCCGGTGCGCTCACCGCGTCACTGCCGACGATTACCGTGGCGAAACCCGTGGTCGCTGTGGCGCTGGGGGTCTTCGTACTCAACGAGACGCTCGATGCCAGTGGCCCGGAGTCGATTCTGCTGGCAGCCGCGGTGGTGCTGGTGATCGTCGCAACCGTGGCGTTGGCCCGCGGTGAGGCTGCGAGCATTTCGGCCGGTTCCGGCCGTGACACCGCTATCAAGGTGTACCCGACGGCTCCGTCCAAAGCCTGAGCAGCTGAACTTCCACCTAACCCGGCGTTTCAAGGCCGCGGCGCTTCCTCGCATTCCGGTCCGTCGGGGGGCATCCTGACAACATGGACGCGATCACCGACGTTCCATTGCCCAGCAACGAACCGGTCCACGACTACGCGCCGAATTCACCCGAGCGTGCTCGGCTGAGCGCCGAACTGGCCGCACTGGCCGGCGATCCGATAGACCTGCCGCACGTGATCGGCGGCGAGCACCGCATGGGCAGCGGTGAGCGGATTGACGTCGTGCAGCCACACCGGCACTCCGCCCGCCTGGGCACACTCACCAACGCAGGGCACGCCGAGGCCGCCGCGGCCGTCGAGGCGGCCATGGCGGCTCGGGCACATTGGGCGGCCATGCCGTTCGACGAACGTGCTGCGATCTTTCTACGGGCGGCTGAGCTGTTGGCTGGGCCGTGGCGGGAGAAAATCGCCGCCGCGACCATGCTCGGCCAGTCCAAGAGCGCGTACCAGGCCGAGATCGACGCGCCCTGCGAGCTGATCGACTTCTGGCGGTTCAACGTGGCGTTCGCCCGGCACATCCTGGCGCAACAGCCAATCAGTGGCAACGGCGAATGGAACCGAACCGACTACCGGCCGTTGGACGGATTCGTTTATGCCATAACGCCGTTCAACTTCTCCTCGATCGCCGGCAACCTTCCGACTGCTCCGGCACTGATGGGCAATACGGTGGTCTGGAAGCCGTCGATCACCCAGACCTTGGCCGCCTATCTGACCATGCGGCTACTGGAGGAGGCTGGACTGCCGCCCGGGGTGATCAACCTGGTCACCGGGGATGGTTATGCGGTTTCTGATGTGGCACTTGCTGATTCGCGGCTGGCCGGTATCCACTTCACCGGATCGACCGCAACGTTTCAGCACCTGTGGCGGGAGGTCGGCACCAACATCGAGCGCTACCGCAGCTACCCGCGCCTGGTGGGGGAGACCGGCGGCAAGGACTTTGTGCTCGCCCACGCCTCGGCCCGGCCGGACGTGTTGCGCACCGCCTTGATCCGCGGCGCCTTCGACTACCAGGGTCAGAAGTGCTCGGCGGCGTCGCGCGCGTTCATTGCGCATTCGGTGTGGCAGAAGATGGGTGATGATTTCCTGGCCGCCACCGCCGAGCTGCGGTTTGGTGATATCACCGACTTCACCAACTTCGGCGGTGCGCTGATCGACCAGCGGGCGTTTGTCAAGAACGTCAAAGCCATCGAGAGAGCCAAGAGCGCAGCCGGCCTCACGATCGCCGTCGGCGGTGAATACGACGACAGCGAAGGCTATTTCGTGCGTCCGACGGTGCTGCTGTCCGACGATCCAGGTGACGAGGCGTTTGCAACCGAGTACTTCGGTCCGCTGTTGGCCGTGCACGTCTACCCGGACAACCAATACGAACGGATCCTCGACGTGATCGATACCGGGTCGCGGTATGCGCTCACCGGCGCAGTGATCGCCGAGGACCGCGACGCGGTGCTGACCGCCCAGCGCGGGCTACGGTTCGCGGCGGGGAACTTCTACGTCAACGACAAGCCGACCGGGGCAGTGGTGGGCCGCCAACCATTCGGCGGGTCCCGCGGCTCGGGCACCAATGACAAGGCCGGCTCCGCGCTGAACCTGCTGCGCTGGACCTCGGCGCGCACGATCAAAGAAACCTTCTTGCCGGCTGTCCATCACGAATATCCACACATGTCGGCGGACTGATGTCATCGGGGCGGGGGCGATCGCGAGCGCGGCGAAGCCGGGCGAAGCGGGTCGCCCCCATTGAACCGGGGCGATCGCGGCTGTTCGCCAGCACGGTACGCCCGGCGATTCTGGCGGCGAGCCGCTCCGACAGGTTGCGGCGCACCACCGAGCGGCTATCGGTCACCCGTAAGGTGGTACGCCGGTTCGTACCGGGGGAGACCATCGACTCGGTACTGAATAGCGTTGCAATGTTGCGAGATTCGCACCGCTTCGTCAGCATCGATTATCTCGGTGAGGATGTTACCGACGTTGACGACACCAAAGCCAGGGCAGGCACATACCGTCAACTTCTCAAGGCATTGGGCCAGCGGCCGGACGCCACTCACGAGGGTGTGCGTCCGCTCGAGGTATCCCTCAAGCTTTCGGCGCTGGGTCAGGCATTGGACCGCGACGGCGAAAAGGTCGCGCTGGAAAACGCGCACGCCATTTGCGAGTCTGCCGAGCAAGTCGGGGCCTGGGTAACCGTCGATGCCGAAGACCACACCACCACCGATTCGACACTGTCCATCGTGTCCGAGCTGCGAGCCGACTTTCCCTGGCTGGGAGTTGTGTTGCAGGCCTACCTGCGACGCACCCGCGGCGATTGCGAACAATTCGCGGCCAGCGGGGCCCGAGTCCGGCTGTGCAAGGGCGCCTACGACGAACCCGCGTCGGTCGCCCTGCGTGACGGTGCTGCGGTCACCGACTCGTATCTACAGTGCCTGCGGATACTGATGGTCGGGTCGGGCTACCCGATGGTGGCCACACACGACCCGGCCATCATCAGTGCGGTGCCCACCCTGGCGAACGAATCTGGAAGGGCACCAGGAGATTTCGAATACCAGATGCTGTACGGCATTCGCGACGACGAGCAGCAGCGGCTGGTGCGCGCCGGCAATCAGGTGCGGGTGTACGTGCCGTTCGGCACACACTGGTACGGATATTTCATGCGCCGGCTGGCCGAACGGCCGGCCAACTTGAAGTTCTTCGTGCGCGCGCTGGCCAAGCGCTGAGGGCAAGGTCACCGGTAAGAGGTTGTGTTACTCGAGCGGTGTGGCGCCCTCTGCTTGTTGGGCCAGCGCCTGTGCCAGACGCGCATAGGATGCACTGAGCCTGGACTCCATGAATTTTGCGAAGCCGGGAATGCGCGGTGCGCACGTCACGGTCCAGATGATGCGACACCCGTCCGGGCGATCTTCGACGCGGATGTCACCCCGGTAATCCCTGAGCAACATGTACCACGGGAGCGATGCGACATAGGCATGATGATGTGGACGCGTTCCCCCGACGATCGTGTCGCGTATCACGCTGTGCCCGATGCGCATCCGCCTGACCCCACCCTTTCCGGTGTCAGGCTCTCCGTGCCGCTCCCATGACGCGGCGGACACAGTCGGCATGAAATCTGGCCAACGCTCGACATCCATCAGTAGGTCAAATATCGTCGCAGGCTTCGCGCTCGACAGTTGCTCGACCCGACATGACAACGTCCCGCTCATGCAGGCGAAACGTACCCGGGAGCCGGAGTAGACGTGGTGATTCGGACAATCCCTCACACACGAGCTGCGGCGCGCGGAATCAGCCGATAACGCTTTTCATCAGGCCAGGCGAATATTAAAGTTGGGCCACCCGAAATCACAGCCCAAAGGGGTGGGTCATGACTGCGCCGGTGTGGATGGCCTCTCCGCCGGAGGTGCATTCCGCGCTGCTGAGCAGCGGCCCGGGGTCGGGACCTCTACTGGCGGCCGCAGCAGCGTGGGCCTCGCTCAGTACCGAATACGTCGCCGCGGCCGACGAGCTGAATGAACTGGTGGCCGCAGTGCGGGCCGGCACCTGGGAAGGCTCGGGCGCCGACGCCTACCTGGCCGCTCACGAGCCCTACGTGGCCTGGCTTCTGCAGGCCGGCGCCGACAGCGCAGCGACGGCCGCCCAGCACGAGATCGCGGCCGCAGCCCACACCGCAGCGCTGGCGACGATGCCGACCCTGGCCGAACTGGCCGCCAACCACGCCACCCACGCGGTGCTGGTGGCGACAAATTTCTTCGGGATAAACACCATCCCCATCGCGCTCAACGAGGCCGACTATGTGCGGATGTGGATTCAGGCCGCTACCACGATGACTACCTATCAGGCCGTCTCCACTGCGGCGGTGGCGTCGACGCCGCAGCCGGTTCCGGCGCCGCAAATCCTGAAATCCGCCGCCCAAAGCCCGGTGACCACTAATCCGCTGCGGGGGCTGCTGGATGCGCTCGAGCCCATCCTGAAAAGTCTCGGTATCACCGATGGCCCGCTCGCGCACGACCCGACGGTCTCCAACGCCCTGACTACTTTTGTCGCTCAGATCCTGCACAACTTCGGAATCGATTGGAACCCGGCCGGGGGCACGCTCAACGGCCATGTCTACGACTACTATGCGGATGCCAGCCAGCCGATCTGGTATCTGGCGCGAACCCTCGAACTGTTCGAGAACTCTCTGCAGTTGTCGCAGAATCCGACACAGGCATTGCAATATGTAGCCGCGCTGGCGTTGTTCGACTGGCCTACCCACATCGCCCAGCTGACAACCACAGTGAGCCAGTCGCCGCAGCTGCTGGCTGCCGCGGCGATGGCCGGTGCCCTGCCCGCCTCGGCCGGATCCGCACCGGGTCTCGCCGGGCTGGCCGGGCTGGCCGGCTTGCCACAACCGGGTGGCATGCCGGCGCCGGCGCCGGAGCCCGTTGCGCTCGACGGCTGGCCTCCAGCGGGGACAGGTCCGACTTTCGGGGCGGCGTCCGCCGCGGCCGGCTCGGCGCCCGCTGCGGCACCCGCGTCGACGGTGAGCAGCGTTGCCGCTCCGGCGCCACCGCCGTCGGCGATGCCGGCGAGCGGGGCCGGCTTCGTCCCGCCTTACGTGGTGGCGCCACCCGGCATCGGCTTCGGCTCGGGCCTGGGTTCCTCCGCCAGTTCCAGCGCCAAACGAAAGACGCCCGAGCCGGATAGCGCCGCGGCTGCGTCGCGGGCGTCGACACGAAGGCAGGCGCGCGCCCGCCGGCGTCAGCGCAAGCGCCTGCCCGGCTACGGTGAGCAGTTCATGCCGATGCATGTCGACGCCGAACCAGACTGGGGCGCAACCGAAGACGAACCAGCTGGCGCGACGCACTCCGATTGCGGCGCGGGTTCATTGGGACTCGCTGGAATGCACGCCCCAGCAGGGCTGGTCACGCAGGCCGATGATTGTTTCGACACCGGCACGGCGGTGCCGATGTTGCCCGCCAGCTGGGACCGCAACTACTGACGTAGCTTGTGCCACAACCGAAGTGGCAGCAGTCCGAGCATTGGTGCCCGCTTGTCCAAGTCGCCGGTGCGGTCGAACGCCGCGGCGTAGCGGATCGCTTGTTCGGCGGTGTCATAGGTCTTGTGGCCACCGGCTTGACCGCAGCCACGCGCGCACTCCCAATGCATGGTTTGGCCGTCGGCGTGAAAACGTAGCCGGTGCCCCATCAGCCGGCATGCCCAACGGCCGGCCGTCATGAGCTGTCCGCGGTAGTCAGCGGCACCGCGAGATCTTCCAGTCGCTGACCTTCGGCCTTGACGCCCAGGATCAGTTCGGTCACTCCCCCGATCGCCATGACTGCGGCGCCGATCAGAAACGACAGCGCGGCCAGCTGCCGGCTTCCGGATTCGATCAGTTGACCGAACAGCAACGGTCCGCTGATGCCACCGATGGCAGTGCCAACGGCATAGAAGAACGCGATGGCCAGGGCACGGGTTTCCATCGGAAAGATTTCGCTGACGGTCAGGTAGGCCGCACTGGCACCCGAACCCGCCAGGAAGAAACACGCCATGAGTACACCCAAAAACGTCCAGACACCGCCGAATTGGCTCACCAAGATGCCGGCCAGCACGACCGCCACCACGGCGGAACCAAGGTAGGTCAGCGAGATCATCGGTTTTCGTCCGACCGTGTCGAACAGTGGGCCGAGCAGCACCGGGCCCGCGAAGTTGGACAGTGCCCACAAGATGAAAAACACCGGGACTGTGCCGGAGGCGACCGAGTAGAAACCGCTCAACATGGTGCCGAGGTTGAAGGTGACGCCGTTGTACATGAACGCCTGCCCGATGAACAGCGCCAGACAAAGGATCGCGCGGCGCGGATAGAGCGTGAAGGCCACCTTGGCAATCTCCCGGAACGGGATCGACTTGCGCTGGCGGATCGTCAACGATCCCTCCGGCTTCGGCAAGGGTTGCCGGGTTTCCCCCTCGATGCCGGCCTCGATGCCGTCGACGATGCGCTCGGCTTCGTCTTGCCGGCCGTGAATGAAGAGCCAGCGCGGGCTTTCCGGAACGCTGCGGCGCACCAGCAGCACCGCCAACCCGAACACCGCTCCGATACCGAACGAGATCCGCCAGCCGATGTTCATCGGGAAGATGGCCGTGTTCAGCAAGACGAGGGCGCCGGCGGCACCGGCGGCCGATCCGAGCCAGTAGGAGCCGTTGATCGCCAGATCGACGCGTCCCCGGGCCCTTGCAGGGATCAGCTCGTCGACGGCGGAGTTGATTGCGGCGTACTCGCCGCCGATACCCGTGCCCGCGAAGAACCTCGCCACGAAGAAGTACCAGGGGGCGAAGGCCAGGGCAGTCGCCGCGGTGGCCGCAAGGTAGATCGCCAACGTGGCGATGAACAGCTTCTTGCGGCCGAATCGGTCGGTGAGCTGACCGAAGAACAGCGCGCCCGAGCAGGCGCCGGCGATATAGCAGGCCGCCGCGACGCCAATCTGTGCCGCACTGATGTCGATGCCGCTGTCGTGCTGGACCAACCGGGCTGCGACATTGCCGACCATGGTGACTTCCAGGCCGTCCAGAATCCAGACGCCGCCCAAGCCGACGACCACCCGCCAGTGGAACCGCGACCACGGCAGCCGGTCCAGGCGGGCCGGGACCTGCGTGGTGATAGTCGCTGTTTCTACGCCCGAGCTCATCGCAACCTTTCGTGAGTGTGCCCCGCACATACCCACACCGGCTCGACGGTATGCCAAACAGGTTTGCGGCTTGATGGCAGGCTGATACTCATGGCTGTCTTTCAACCCGTCGAGCGCCCGCGCCGATCCGGTGCGCCGTCCTTGCCCCTGGCGCTGACCGACCCCGCGCGTGCGGCGGTCGAGTTCGGCCTGCTGCTCTCGTCGCTGCCGCTGCGACGCGCCTTGCCGGCCGGGGACGGACACCCGGTGCTGGTGCTGCCGGGTCTGCTGGCCGACGACATCTCGACATTGGCATTGCGCCGGATTCTGCGCGGTCTGGGGTACCGGGTGCACGGCTGGCGGCTCGGCCGAAACATCGGTCCGACGCCTCAAGCGGTCGCCGGGATGGGTGACCGGTTACGTGACTTGCACACCCGCTACGGCAGCCCCGTCAGCGTGATCGGCTGGAGTCTCGGCGGCATCTACGCGCGGGGGATGGCCCGGCGCCGGCCGTCGTCTGTGCGCCAGGTGATCACCCTGGGCAGCCCATTTCGCTTAGCGGATCGAAACCAAACCCGTGCCAGTGCGGCCTTCAACCGCTTCTCACACCTGCACGTCGACCGGGGTGCCGCGCCGCTGGATCTGGAAACCGAGCCGTTGCCGGTCCCGGCGACCTCGATCTACTCCCGCTACGACGGAGTGGTCGCCTGGCAGGCGTGCCTGGATCTTCGTTCCCCCCAAGCCGAGAACATCGCGGTGATGGGCAGCCACTTCGGCTACGGCCACAACCCGGCGGTGGTGTGGGCGGTCGCTGACCGGCTGGCGCAGCCCAGCGGCGAGTGGGCACCGTTTAAGCCGCCGGCCGCGCTGCGCCCGCTGTTTCCGCGACCCGATCTGCCACCCGACCAACGCGAACCTGGATCCGAGTTACCTAGCTCGACAGCGGGCTGACCTGTTCCGAGTGTGAATCCTTGGCGCCCAGAGTGAACCCAGGGCGGGAAAATCGCGGCGCATTCACGCTGAGCCGAGTCGCTAGGATCCGACCGCTCGCCGCGGCCGCGGGCGTTCGGTGGCGAATCCACGGACCGCGTGCGCGCGCACAAACTCGGCGACCACGTCGGGGTCGTCCATATTCAGCGTCGATGACGGTGTGCTGAACAGCGAGAACAAGATTCGAGCAAACCATTCACCCGCAGCCTCGACGTCGAGGTCTTTGCGAACCTCACCGGTCAGCTTGACCGCGTTGAGGTAGGGCGCGAAGAAGTCGACGCATTCGCGCAGCAACACCGCAGCGTCCTTGGTGAGCAGCACGCTGATCGCGACTTCGTCGAAGTACTCCTCGGAGGCGATGGCACGTCGGGCTTGCGTCACGAATACCGCTGCGCGACTCAATCTTTCTTCTAAAGATGTGCCTCGGTCCATTGCCTGCGACATCTGCCGGTAGAAGCTCGCAGAGGCATGCTCAGCGCACGCTTCGACGATTGCGGCCTTGTCGCTGAAGTATTCGTAGACCGTGCTGCGGGATACGCCCGCGTGCCTGGCGATGTCGACGATCGTCGTCTTCTGCAGTCCTTGCCGGCGGAAACACGCGTAGGCCGATTCGACGATGAGTTCGCGGGTATCGGTCGCGTGGGTCAACGCACGAGCCTGGGTCGTCACGGGATCAACGCACCTCGCGGCACTACGCCGGCATTGGCGGATTCGAAAGCGGCGCCGACATCGGCCAGGTGGAACGGTTTGGGCATCAAGCGGCCGAACGGAAAGCTGGTGCGCTGCAGAAAATCGAGACCGACGGCCAAGGTCACCGGGTCGTAGAGCATCACGCCGCGCACCGATTTGTTACCGTAGACCAGCACGCTGGGGTCGAGTTCGAACGTGCGGCCGGTTCCGATGTTGCCGACTTCGAGCAGCGTGCCACCGTGGTTGAGGAATCCGAGGCCGTCGGGAATGACGCCTGGTACACCGACAACTTCCAGCACCCAGTCGGCACCGATTCCACCCGTACGCTTGTGGATCTGCTCGGTGATTTGTGCGGTCGACATGTCGGCGGCATTGATGCAGTGCGTGGCACCGAAGTCCGACGCAACGTCAAGTCGCTCGGAAATCTTGTCGATCACGATGACCTCCGCTGCGCCCGCGGTGCGCGCGACGGCGGCGGCGTTGATGCCGAGTCCGCCCGCACCCTGGATGACCACGGTGTCACCCAGCCGCACGTCACGCAGCGCGAACAGCACTTGGGCCAGCGCACAATTGAGCGGCGTCACGGCTTCGTCGGGAAGATCCTCCGGCACCTTGTACAACGGTTGGCGGCGCGTGGTGTAGTAGTACTCGCCATGCGCGCCGACGAAATGCGGAGCCTGGTCGTGAGTGCGGAACTCGCCTGCCATCAGGTTCTGGCAGGCATGCGGCCTGCCACGTGCGCATGCGCGGCATTGGCCGCACGTCCAGAAATACGGCGTGACAACACGATCACCCACCGCAAGCGGCTCGCCGGTCGCATCGGTGGTCAACCCCTCGCCGAGTTCTGCTATCTCGCCGACCATCTCGTGGCCCATCGCGAACGGGTAGAACAACGGGAGCTCACCGCGGAGTATGTGTAGGTCGGATCCACAGATTCCGGCCATCCGCAATTTCAGTGCTGCGGTGCCCGGCGCCGGCGTTGTCAGCGGAAACTCGGCCAGTTCGATCGGTCCGCCCACCGCGGTCAACAGCGCGAGCTTGGGCATGATCGTCCCCTGTCTAACTGGCCGGTGCGAGAATCAATCCACTGGTCGGCACGCCGGTGCCCGACGTGACCAGTACGTGCTCAACGTTGTCGACTTGGTTGTACGAGGTACCACGTACCTGACGCACACCCTCGGTAATGCCGTTCATGCCGTGGATGTAGGCCTCGCCCAGCAGTCCGCCGTTGGTGTTGATCGGCAGCTCCCCGCCCAGCGACAGCCGCTCGACCGTGGCGAAGTCCTTGGCCTCACCGCGCCCGCAGAATCCCAGTTCCTCGAGCTGGGTGAACACGAACGGCGTGAAATGGTCGTAGATGAAGGCGGTTTGGATGTCTTGCGGCTTTAGTCCTGAATCGCGCCACAGCCGCTCGGCGACCACGCCCATCTCGGGGAGCCCGGTGATGTCCTCGCGGTAGTAGCTGGTCATCATTTCACCGTTCGCGGCCGCGCCTTGCGCGGCGGCGGTGATGATTGCCGGTGGCTGGCGCAGGTCGCGGGCGCGTTCGGCGCTGGTCACCACCAGCGCGACACCGCCGTCGCTTTCCTGACAGCAATCCAGTAGTCGTAGTACGGGTTCGATGATCCAGCGGGAATTCTGGTGATCCGCCAGCGTTATCGGCCGCTGGTAGAACCAGGCGTCGGGATTGTTGGCCGCATGCGCGCGGTCCACGACGGCGATCCGGCCGAAGTCCTCGTTGGTGACTCCATAGGTGGACATGTAGCGCTGCGCATGCATCGCGACCCACGCTGCAGGAGTGAGCAATCCGAATGGCGCGTAGTGGGCCATGAACAACGGGGTTTCGGCGCTGGTGCGTCCGCTGCCGCCGAATCGGAACCCGGACCGTTCGTTGAAGGCACGCCAGCACACCACCACTTCGGCGACACCGGTCGCGACCGCCATCGCCGCATGCAGCACGGTGCCCGCTGCCGCACCGCCGCCATGATGGACGCGGCTGAAAAAGCTCAGGTCGCCGATGCCCACATTGCGGGCGATGTCGATCTCGTCGCTGGCGTCCATGGTGAACGTGACCATGCCGTCGACGTCGCTGGGCGCCAGGCCGGCGTCGTCGAGCGCGGCGCTGACCGCCTCGCACGCCAATTGCAGCTCGCTGCGCCCGGATTCCTTGGAAAACTCGGTCTGGCCGATCCCGACGATGGCCGTGGTTCCTGGCAGCGAGCGGCTCATTCGCCGACTCCGTCCAGCAGGCTCAGCACCGCCGTGCCCGACACATGATCGCCAAGGCTGTTGGCGCCTTTGAAGGTTACTTCGACGAATCCTTCACCGTCACGGCCCTCCGTTTTGCCGGTCACGCTGCCGGTGAAGCGCAGCGGATCGTCGGGAAAGCACGGCACACCGAGACGGATCGACAATTTCTTGACCATCGCTTCGGGTCCCGCCCAGTCGGTGAGGAAGCGCACGCAGTAGCCGTTGGTGGTCAGGATGTTCATGAACAGGTTGGGTGAGCCCTGCTTGTTCGCGTAGTCACGGTCGTGGTGCACCGGCATGAAGTCACGCGAGGCGATCGCGCCTGCGACGATCATTGTTGTGGTGACCGGGATTTCGAGGGGAGTCACCTCGTCGCCCATCTCGATGTCGCGCCACTGCAGAGTTGTGGTGCGTGCTTTGGCGGTCGTCATGGCTGTCCTTCCGGGTATGTGCTGCCCAGCCGGGCGAGCTGGAAAGAGGCGGGACCGAGGGCGAGTTCGTTGTGCTTGGCCCACAAGAAGTAGCGGTGCAGAGGGTACGTGGTGTCGATCCCAATGCCGCCGTGCACCTGCTGGGCGGTCGCCACCACCCGAGCACCGCCTTCGGCGGCCCAGAACTTGGCGATGCGTGCTGCCCGCTCGGCGGGCCGGCCCTCGCTGATCAGCCAGGCCGCATGCCAGGTCGTCCACCGCATCGCCTCGACATCGATGAACGCGTCGGCCATCCGTTGCTGCGCCGCCTGGAAGCTGCCGATCGGGCGACCGAACTGCTCACGGCCGGTGGTGTAGGCGGCGGCGATGCGCAACGCCCGGTCCGCGACGCCGAGTTGGAGTGCGCACAACGCGACCAGTGCCCGGGTGCACAGCGACTCGATCGGCCCGGCGCCGGCGAGTCTGTCAGCATCGGAAACTGTTGCGCCGGTTAAGAAGACGTCGGCATGCGGTTCACGGCTGGTGGTGCTCGCGGGCCGGATCTCGACACCCGCGGCGTCGGTGGCCAGCAGGAACAGACCGACCTCACCGTCCGCTGTCGAAGCGGGGATCAGGACGGTGTCGGCGAGCTGGGCGGCCGGCACCAGCTCTTTGACTCCGTCGAGGCGCCAATTGCCGCCGTCGCGTCGTGCGGTGGTCATCGGAGTGGCCGGGTCGGAGCGGCCCGGTTCGGCCAGCCCCGCGGTCAGGATGCGGCTTCCGGTGACGACGCCCGGCAGGAAGCGTTGCTGTTGGTCGGGATTGCCATGCCGTGCAATGGGATCCGCGCCCAGCACCAGCGTGGCATAGGCCGGTACCGGCGCGACGGCCCAGCCGACCTCGGCCAGCAGCACACCGAGCTCCAGAAAGCCACCGCCGTTGCCGCCCGCTGACTCCGGCAGTGCAACACCTAACAGGTCGGATTCGGCGAGTTCCTGCCACAGTTCGGCGTCGTAGCGAACCTCTTTGGACTCGAGCTCCGTCAACCGTTCGGGTGTGGCCCGGTGCTCGAAGAGATCGCGCGCGAGCTTAGCGATTGTCTCTTGCTCTTCGGTGAACGTGAAATCCATCCGCAGTGCCTAGCCCTTCGGCCGGAATTGGTGTAGGACAAGGTCGTTGTCGAAAGTTTGGTAGTACACCTCCACCGGCATCCCCACCGTGATGTCGGCCGGCTCGACGTCGGTCAGATTGGACACCAGCCGTACACCTTCTTCGAGTTCCACCAGCACGACGACGTAGGGGTAGTCGAAGAACGGAAACTTGGGTTCATGTGGCATCACGTAGCTGTACACCCTGCCGCGGCCCGATGACTCGACGGTGTTCCAGTCCAGCGAGCGGCAGTTGGGGCACATGGGGCGCGGCGGGTGGCGCAACTGCCCACATCCGCTGCAGCGTTGGATCAGAAGTTTGTTCTCCCGCAGCCCGTTCCAGAAGAACTCGGTGTCGGCGGTGATCGCCGGTGCAAGTCGTGTCGCCATCAGCGCTCCGGCCTGAATCGCAGAACCCGGAATCGCTGGCGTCCCAGAACCTCGCCGTTCTGATCGGTGTAGGTCGTCAGCCAGGTCAAAAAGAAGCCGGTACCCAGAGCCGTCTTCTTTTCGTCGGACACCGATTCGTACACCGTCGTCGCGCTGATGACGTCGCCCAGTCGCGGGTAGCGCTCGATCTCGAACTCCGAGTTGGTCGCCACCGTGCCGGTGTAGCCCGCATCATCTAAGAATTCGGTTGGGTTGTTCGTGATTTCGACGGGTGCGCCGCCACGTTCGCCGATGCCCTCCAATATCGGCGACGGCATCGTCCAGGTCTGCAGCATGACCGGAGGTGAGACGATCCCGCCGAACCGCGACTTGGCGGCGAACTCCGGGTCGATGTAGACGGGGTTCATGTCCGCCAACGCGTACGCCCAATGCCGGATCATCGGCTGGTTGACCGGATCTGGTGCCACCGAAGGCTTCCCGCTACCGGTCGGCTGACCGACGAGGGCCCGCACCTTGGCGGCGATGGTTTCTGAGTCGGTCACTTCAGGCTGTCCTCCTAATTTCCGCTTGTGCGAAGGTCACGGGGGGCCCGGGGCATGCCCAATCCGGCCATGGCGATGATGTCCCGCTGGATTTCGTTGGCGCCGCCGCCGAAGGTGTTGATGACGGCGAACCGGTACGCGGACTCCAACGCGCCGCGCAGGGGAGCGTCGGTTCCACAGCGCACGCCGCTGCCGTCGAGCACCTCCAGCAACTGACGGGCCACCTGCTGGGTCAGTTCGGTTCCGAAAACCTTGGCCGCCGAGGCTTCTGCCATCGCGAGCACGCCTTTGGTCATTGCGGCATTCACCCGCAGGTTGATGAGTTTGTATGCGGCAACTTGCGCCTCGACGCGGGCGAGAACGAGCTGCACCCACGGCTGGTCGATGACACGCTGGCCGTCGACCTCGGTGGCTTTGGCCCACTCCAGTGTCTTTTCGAACAGCGGCTCCAGTGCGCCCAGATTCCCCATTGCGGCACGCTCGAAGTTCAACTGGGTGGTGATGAGGCTCCAGCCGTCGTTCTCGGCACCGACCATCGCCGACGCCGGTACCCGCACGTCGTCGTAGAACGTGTAGAACGTGGAGATACCCGGCATAGTGTGCAGCGGTTTCCAGGAAAAGCCCGGCGACGACGTCGGCACGATGAAGATCGAGATGCCTTTGTGCTTCTTGGCGTTCGGATCGGTGCGCGCGGCCAGCCAGATGTAGTCGGCGTAGGCGGCGCCGCTGGTGAACATTTTCTGACCGTTGATCACATAGTGGTCGCCGTCGCGGACCGCGGTGGTGCGTAGCGACGCCAGGTCGCTGCCCGCATCCGGTTCGGAGTAGCCGATCGCGAACTCGACGCTGCCGTCCAAGATTGCCGGCAAGAATTTCCGCTTTTGCTCCTCGGTGCCGCACTGCATCAGTGTCGGGCCGACGGTGTTGAGGGTCACCAGTGGGATCGGTGCGTTGACCCGTCTGGCCTCCTCGGAGAAGATGAATTGCTCGATCGCCGAGAATCCTCGTCCGCCATATTCTTTGGGCCACCCAACGCCGAGCAGGTTGGCGGCAGCCAGGGCGCGTATTGTTTCGCGGGCTTCGGGCGCGCCTTCCAGCGTCTGGCTGACCGCTGCGCTGCGTTCGGGCGTCATCACCTGTTCCAGCGCGGCGCGGATCTCGGCGCGCAGGCGCTCCTGCTCGGGTGTGTACTCCAGATGCATCGCTCAGCCTCCCAGCCGTACCGGCATCCGCTTGACCCCGGGCACCATGGTCGCACGCATCCGGTCGACGGGACCAACCAGCTCGAGGCGGGGAAAGCGGCGCAACAACTCATCGAACAACACGCTGGCCTCGAGGCGTGCGAGTTGCGCGCCGATACAAGAATGTTCACCGCAGCCGAATGCGATATGCGGGTTCGGGTGTCGGGTGATGTGGAACTCCTCGGCGTCGCTACCGAAGATGTCCTCGTCGCGGTTGGCCGACCCGTAGAGCATCACGACGACGTCACCTTCGGCGATCAGCCGGCCGCGAATCTCGACGTCGGTCGTCGCGGTGCGCGCCATGTGTACCACCGGGCTGTTCCAGCGCAACATCTCTTCGACCGCGCCCGGGATCAGCGCGGGCTGCTGGACGAGCAGGCGGCACTGGTCGGGGTGTTCGATGAGCGCCAAGGTGCCCAGCGCGATCAGATTGCGGGTGGTCTCGTTGCCCGCGACCAACAGCAAGAAGGTGAAGTTGAGCAGGTCTTCGTCGCTCAGACGCTGTCCATCGATCTCGGCGCCCGCCAGCACCGACAGCAGGTCGTCGCGCGGCTCGGCGCGCCGCGCGACGATCAGCTTCTCGAAGTACTCGTAGAGCTGACTCGCCGCCACCAGCGGATCAAGATCGATCTCCGGGTCGGCGGTGCCGGTAGCCGCATCCGACCACGCGCGGAACTGCTCCCAGTCGTCCGGCGGCGCTCCGATCAGCTCGGCGATCATCCGGGTGGGCAGCGGGGCGGCGATTTCCTCGGCGAACTCATGCACGGATCCGGCTTCGATGCCGTCGAGGATTCCCCGCACGATGTCGCGAATCTTCGGCTCGAGCAGCCCGACACGGCGACGGGTGAACCCGGAGTTGATCAGCTTGCGCAGCTGTCGGTGCCGCGGCGGATCGGTGAAGATCAGGCTGCCTTCCTGCACCGGGTTGGGCATCGCCGGATCCGGGATGGTGATGCCCTTGGTCGAGGTGAACATCGCCGGGCTGCTCGAGACGAAACGGATGTCCTCATATTTGAGCAGCGCCCAGAATTTTGTGACGTCGTTCCAGCAGACCGGATTCGTCGCGCGCAGTTGCCGGTAGGACGGATAGGGGTCGCCGGCGTAGAAGTCCGGCGAGTGCAGCGGGACTTCGGTCTGCACGAAACCTCCCTCGCGGCGAGGACGATCGTACACCTAAACCCGATCTGTCCGATGCACTTGTCTACTCCGGATGCCGACATGATGTCAATGCCCTTGGCAGCTTGTCGAACTAAGAAGGGGCTGGAAAGGGGATTGACGACAGTGGTCCGACAGGTGTACACCGAACGTTGAGCTGCCGGACCGTCTGTTAGGAACCCCATGGCCGCCTCGAAGTTCATCACCGACACCTATGGCGCTTACATCGACGGCCAGTGGGTCGATCCCGACGGCGGGCGCTACGACGACATTTGTCCGTCCACCGAGACGGTGATCGCCTCCGCGCCCGATTCGAGCACCGCCCAGGTCGACAGTGCGATCGCGGCCGCGCGGGCCGCATTCGATTCCGGGCCGTGGCCCACGGCTTCGCCGGAGGAGCGTGTCCGCTGCCTGAACCAATTCGGCGACGCCCTGCTGGAGTACGGCGATGAGCTCTTCGCGCTGGCCCAAGTCGAATGGGGTTGCACCGCAAACGAACGCTTGATCCATATCGACGGCTCGGGCTTCATGGTCAAGCACGCCGCCGATCTGGCCGGCCAGCCGGTCGAGGAGCAGATCGACGCATTCGGCACGGCCGGGACGACTGTGCTGCGCTACGAGCCGCTCGGTGTCGTCTCGATTCTGACGCCGTGGAACTTTCCGCACACTCTCAACGCCCGGAAGGTCAGTTCCGCACTGGCCGCCGGCAACACCGTCGTGCTCAAGCCGTCGCCGCTGACACCGTTGGCCGGCTTGGCGTTGGCCCGCATCATCGACGAGCACACCGACATCCCGCCCGGCGTGGTCAATGTCGTCACACCCAGCAGCATCGATGCCAGCCGTTTGTTGACCACCGATCCGCGCATCGACATGGTGAGTTTCACCGGCAGCTCAGCGGTCGGTCGCGAGGTGATGGCCGCGGCCGGCCGGGACATGAAGCGCATCCTGCTGGAGTGCGGCGGGAAGTCGGCCAGCATCCTTCTCGACGACGTCGAACTCACCGACGACATGCTGGATCGAATCATGTTCGACTCGTGCTCGTTTCATGCCGGGCAGGCGTGCATTCTGCACAGTAGGCTGCTGGTTCCGCCGCGGATCCACGATGAGGTCGTCGACCGGCTGGTGGGGCTCGCGCGCGCGATCAACGTCGGCGATCCGACCGATCCGGATGTGGAGATGGGCCCGCTGATCAGTGATGCGCAACGGCAACGGGTTTCGGCGCACGTCACCGCGGCACTCGACGATGGAGCGAAACTAGCCACCGGCGGCGGACGCCCGCACGGACTGGACACCGGCTTCTACTTCGAACCAACCATCCTCACCGACGTCACGCCCGATGCCCGCGTCGCGCAGGAAGAGGTGTTCGGACCGGTGCTGTCGGTGCTGCGCTACCGCGATGACGACGACGCGGTGAACATCGCCAACAACTCCCAATACGGGCTCTCCGGCGCGGTGTGGGGCACCGACACCGACCGCGCGGTCGCTGTGGCGCGCCGAATTCGCACCGGTCAGATCGCCATCAACGGCTACGGCACTGGTGACGCGCCCTTTGGTGGCTTCAAGCAAAGCGGCATTGGCCGCGAAGGCGGCGGCATTTCCGGGCTGCGCCAGTACATGGAACCGAAGGCCATGGGGCTGCCCACCTGATGGAGGCCCTCGCGGGGCTTCGGGTGGTCGAGATCGCCAACGAGGTCTCCGGGCCGTACTGCGGCAAGCTTCTGGTCGATGTCGGCGCCGACGTCACCAAGATCGAACCCCCTGCCGGGGACCCGTTGCGCCGATGGGGGCCGTTTCCCGACGGCGTGCCCGACCCGGACCGCTGTGGGCTGTTCGAGTATCTCAACACTGGAAAGCACATCGTCACCATGGATTTGGCGCGCGACGCGACGCTCGCGCATCAATTGATCACCCAGGCCGACGTTCTGGTCGAAGCACTGTCGCCGGGAACGCTGGACTCCTGGGGACTGGGTGCCGACGTGCTGAGCCGACTCAACCCGAAACTGGTGGTCGTGCGCATTTCGAATTTCGGCCAGCACGGGCCGTCGCGCGATCGCGCAGCTACGACACTGACCATGCAGGCGGCGTCGGGGTGGGTCAGTGGCCGAGACCCGGATCGCCCTCCGGTACAGGCCGGCGCCCGGATCTCCGAATACGTTGCCGGAGGTTATGCGGCACTCGGTGCGCTCACTGCCCTGCGAATCAGTGTGTCCGACAACGTGATCGAGGTCGACGTCTCGGTGCTCGAGTCGCTGCTGTCCACCCTGCCGTACCCGATGCTGATGGCCGAACGGATGCGTGCCCTCGGCTGGTCCGGTAAGACCCGGTCCTCGCCGCTGCTGGGCATTGTGCCGGCGGCCGACGGCTGGGTCGGAGTCAACTGCCTGACCGGGCAGCACTGGCTGGACGTATGCGCGATGCTCGGCTTGCCGGAGTTCGGCGACCAGCAGATCGCGGTCATGCTGGACAGCTCCCAGCGCGCCGAATTTCTCGCCGCAGCTCGGCCCTGGCTCGCCGAACGGACCGTTGCCGAGATCGTGGAACTCAGTCAGGCGCTGCGTATCCCGGCGTCCCCAGTCGCAGATGCCGCCGCTGTGCTGCAGTGTCCGCAGTACGTCAAGCGGGAATTCTTTGTCGACGGCGGCGGAGCGGATTGGTCATTTCGTTGTCCCGGCCCGGCATTTCGGTCCGCAAAAGTCTCACCGACGCCGAGGCGCCCGGTTGCCCGGACGGCCGATCCGGCATCACCATTCTCTGGGACGAAAGTCCTTGACCTGACTACGTTTTGGTCCGGGGCATATCTGACCTGTTATCTGGGCGCGTTCGGCGCCGACGTCGTCAAGGTCGAGTCGATCCAGCGTCCGGACGGCCATCGATATTCCGGCGTGTACCCGCACGAGGGCCCCGACTGGTACGAGCGCAGCACTATATGGCAGGCCACCAACCTCAACAAGCGCGATATCACCCTGGATCTGACCTCACAGCGCGGCCGTGAACTGGTCGGCAAGCTAGCCCGCGAAGCCGACGTCGTCATCGAGAACTTCTCACCGCGGGTGATGGGGCAGTTCGGGCTGGATTACCAGTCGCTGGTATCGCTGCGCCCCGACGTGATCTTCGTTCGCATGCCCGGCTTCGGGCTGGACGGGCCGTGGCGCGACTACGTCGGCTGGGCACTGAACTTCGAACAGACATCGGGAATGGCGGCCGTCACCGGCTACCCCGACGGTCCGCCGTGCAACCTGCAGGGTCCCGCCGATCCGATCGTCGGTGTGCACGCCGGGATCGCGTTGCTGGCCGCGCTGGAACATCGGCGTCGCACCGGCGAAGGTCAGCTGATCGAGATTGCCCAAATCCAAGTATGCGCGGCCATCACCGCCGAGCCCGTGATCGAGTACTCGATGACCGGCACCGTCTCGCCGCGGACGGGAAACCGGCAGCGCGGCTATTGTCAGGGTGTCTATCCGACGGCGGTCGAAGGGGCCTGGGTGGCGCTGTCGGTACGCGACCATGCCGATTGGTCGCAGTTGGTCGCCGCGATGGGTCGCCAGGAAGCCGAAAAGACGGCGGACCCGTTCGCCTTGTCGCCCGATGCATTCGACGACCTCGTTGCGGCCTGGACACGGACGCTGGCGCCGAGCGAGATCGTTTCAGCCCTTCAGGCGCGCAACGTCCCGGCCGAGGAGGTTCTCACCGCGGACCGGATGTACGACGTCGCGCAGCTCGATGCCCGCGGCTATTACGAGGACTTCGAGCATCCGGTCACCGGCCGGCACCGCTATCCGGGCTGGCCTTTCCGGATCACGCCCGGACCGGCCCGGCACCACCGCATCACGCCGCCCACCCTGGGCCAGCACAACACCGAGGTTCTGCACGGTCTCGGCGTCACCGACGAAGAGCTCGACGCGCTGCGTCGCGACCGCGTCATCGGCGAGCGGCCGTTGCACGCTTAGTCGGGACTTTCTGCTCTGCCGCGACGCAATCAATCTGCGAATAGTGGACTTCGGATGGGTCGCGTCACCAGGAGCTGATATGCCTCGAGCGGTTCCCGACAATCGGGTTGTCGAAAACGCCGTGCTGCTCGCATGCCGCGCTCCCTCGATTCACAACAGTCAACCATGGCAGTGGCGATGGATACCCGAGAGTCGAACGATGCAACTGTTCTTGGATACGGGTCGCAGGGTACGCCGCGCTGATCCGTCTGGCCGCGAGGCCATCATCAGTTGTGGAGCCGTACTCGATCATTTCCGTGTCGCGATGGCGTCGGCCGGTTGGCAGTCGAGCATCAAGCGATTCCCGGATTCGCAGAACCCGGAGCATCTGGCTTCGATCGAGCTCAGCCCGCGTAATCGCGTGACCGACGCTGACCGCGAGTATGCGGATGCGATATTGGAAAGACGAACCGACCGGCTGCCGTTCGGATACCCGACATTTTGGGAGTCGTTTGAGCCCGTGCTGCGCAGCGTCGTCGACGACGGCGATGTGATGCTCGACGTACTTTCTGACGACGCACGCCCCCAACTGGCCAGGGCGTCGCAGCTCACCGAAACGCTACGCGGCGAAGATCGATACTACCAACTCGAACTCCAGTGGTGGACATCGCCTTTCGCACTGTATGAAGGTGTAACGCCAGAGGCCCTGGCATCCGCGTCGGAACGACACCGCGTCGATGTTGCACGCGACTTCCCGGCGCGTAGTCACGCCGACCGACGTCATGAAGTCGCGGTGGATTGGTCGAAAATCCTGGTGTTGTCCACCGCCAAGGACACCCGACTTGACGCCCTGCGTTGCGGCGAGGCCCTGTCCGCCGTGCTACTGGAGTGCACGAAGGCCGGCTTGGCCACCTGCACGCTGACTCACCTGATCGAGTTGCCCGACAGCCGCTCGCTGGTACGCGAACTGATAGCCGATGAGGGGGAACCACAGGCGCTGATCCGTGTGGGGCTGGCACCGCCCATGGCGGAACTGCCCCCGGCTACACCACGGCGCCCGCTCGAGGATGTACTGCAGATCGGTTAGCGCCCTTGCGCTTTCGCTGGTCTCGGTCATGAGGTCGACGACGATGCAACAGCGGCCACAATGCCGAAAGCACGAGATACACCTGCAACCGCGTTACTTGCCGCCGTTCGTCAAGGCTCGGACGCTCACGCCTTCGTGTGCCGCGCAACATCAGCTATTCCCGGTGTCAGGCTGGCAGTACAAGGCGGCGCCGGCCGTTATTCCCGCCCCGGCAGCGATGAACAGAACACGAGCGCCCGGACGGAGAAGAGTACCGTCGTCGTGCAGTGCCGCGGCGAGCGAGGCGGTGTGGATTCTCGGGTCTGCAGCGACTTTGATTCGTTCGACGGGTATACCGAGCTCGTCAGCGAGTGCGGCGCGGTAACCGCGACTGGCGGGCGCGGCTACCACGGCGTCGATATCGGGGAATCCGAGAGACGACTCGGCGATACAGCGACCAGCGGCCTCTGCGCCAGCGGCGGCGAATTCGCGGTCTTTCGCCTCGGATTCGCTGAATCGGAGCACATTGCCGGTGCGGCCGGGTCCCACGGTGGCGCGGAAGCTCACACCGCCGTCGGGCGCGTTTACCCAACGGACTGAGCCGAGGCCACCGTCGTCACGCCATCGGCAGAGCAGCGCCGCGCCGACCGGCGAGAAGGGAAAGCGTCGGCTCAGCCCACGGCCTGGATCGGCATCGCTGGTCACAACGAGCGCGCACCGGACGGCGTGCGAGTGCAGGAATCCGTCGACGATCTGCATGGCGGTCAGCAGGCCGCAGGTGCCGTTGGCGATGTCGAAGGAGAACGTGCCGTGTCCGTCGGGGTGGGGGTCTTCCGCGTTGGCGCCGATATCGTGTTGGATCAGCGCAGCCAGGGCCGGTTCGCCCAGATTCCGGTCGCGATAGATGCCGGAATTGACGAGGAGATCGATGTCGCTGCCCTGTCGATCGGCTTGCCGCAGACACCTTTTGGCCGCGCCGACTGCCAAACGCAACGCGCTGTGGTGGGCACGCCATCCACCACGGGTGACGACGATCTGTTCAATGACTGTGCCCATAGCGCTTCACCAGATCCTCGTCCAAGGTGAGCAACACGATGCCGATCTCCAGCCCTGATGCCAGAGCGATCAGCGCAACCGTTTCGCCAGGCTTGATGCGGCCGGCCTCCAGTTCTTCGATGAGGGCCACCGTATGGGTGGTCGATGCAGTGTTTCCGTACCGATCCACGGTGATCACGGCGTCGTGTCGTGGGCTGTCACCGAATGACTCGGACATCGCGGCCATGCCCTTGCGGATGGCACGCGCGGAGGTTTGATGCGTTATCACGTGGTCGATGTCGTGGATCGAAATATCGGCTGCGTCAAGGACTTCGTGAAACAGCAGGGGAGTATTGGACATCGCCGCGCGGTGAATGCCACGCGAATCGGTGAACATCCGAGCGCCCGGCTCCCGGCCCTTCGGGTAGGCGAGGCAGAGTCGCGAATAGTCGGCAACGGTGGTGAATCCCGCGAGGGTGACCCTGCCCGATGCAGCGCCGGCGCGTTCGAGCAGCAGCGCCGCGCCCGCATCACCCAGTGTCAATGACGCGAGTTCTTTGCTCATGATGGTGCGGACATGCCGGGCCGCGTTCGTTGACAGCGGGGAGATGTACTCCCCGCTGACCACCAGCCCGCGGTCGACAATGCCCTGTCGAATCCAGTTATTCAGCACGGTGACACCGGTCAGCATCCCCGCGCATGCGTTGGACAGGTCGAAGGTCATCGCGTTGTGCGCACCGATCGCGTGGGCGACAGCGCTGCTCATCGACGGCTCGAGCCACTGAGTGAGGCCGCCGCGGAACTTCGTGATGCTGCAATTGATTACCACATCGATCGACGAGCCGTCCTGTCGCGCCTTGTCGAGGCAGTCCAGCGCGGCCAAGGTTGCCAGACTGTAGGAATCCTGGTCTCCTGTCGACACGCGGCGCTCGCGGATGCCAGTCAGCCGTTGCAAGTCGATGCGCGTGCGATGGCGTGTGGTGGACATCAGCTCGTCGGTGGTGAGATGCGTCGGAGGCAGATAACGTCCTGCCCCTGCCACCCGTGCAGCAAAGGGCACCCGCGCCTGATCGGCCGGGGCGTCCATCACCAGCCAGTGCGTGCTCATCGAATGCAGATCCCGCTTGTCAACCGTGGACTTCCTCGTTGTATTGACTTTAAAGTTCAAGCCATCCAGCGTTAGAGTCGTTGGTCCTTGAGAAAAGCGGCCTTTGGCTCCAAGGGGGTCTGATGACCCATCACCGGGTTCCGCATATTCCGCCGGCTCTGGCAACGCCAAGCTTGAATCGCGGGGTGGGCTTCACCCACGAGGAACGGCGGCGCCTGGGACTGACCGGGCGGCTGCCGTCGGCGGTGCTCACGCTTGACCAACAGGCCGACCGCGTATGGCACCAATTACAAGGTCTTGCCACCGATCTGGCCCGCAACCTGCTTCTCGAGCAGCTTCACTACCGCCATGAGCTGCTGTACTTCAAGGTGCTGGTCGACCATCTACCCGAGCTGATACCTGTGGTGTACACCCCGACGGTCGGAGAGGCGATCCAGCGCTTCTCCGATGAATATCGCGGGCAGCGTGGACTCTATCTGTGTATCGACCGACCCGACGAGATCGCGGACTCCTTTGCGACATTCGAGCTCGGCCCCGATGACGTCGATTTGATCGTATGCACCGATGCCGAATCGATCCTGGGCATCGGTGACTGGGGTGTGGGCGGGATTCAAATCGCGGTGGGCAAGCTGGCACTGTATACGGCAGGGGCAGGTATCGATCCCTGTCGCTGTATCGCGGTGTCACTCGACGTGGGCACCGATAATGAACAGCTACTGCAGGATCCGTTCTACCTGGGTAATCGCCACACACGCCGGCGCGGCCCCGAGTACGACGATTTCATCAATAGCTATATCGAGACCGTTCATCGGCTGTTCCCCGGCGCGATGCTGCATTTCGAAGACTTCGGGCCGGCGAACGCACGCGCGATCCTGACCAGGTACGGGCCCGATTACTGCGTGTTCAACGATGACATGCAGGGAACGGGTGCGGTGGTCCTGGCGGCCCTCTACGGCGGGTTGAAGGTGACCGGTATCCCGATGCGCGAGCAGAAAGTACTGATCTTCGGCGCGGGGACCGCCGGTATCGGGGTTGCCGATCAGATCCGTGACGCCATGGTCGCCGATGGTTGCGCCGTCGAGGAGGCCACGGCGCGGATCTGGGCGGTCGACAAGCAGGGTGTGCTGTTCGACGACATGGATCTGCGTGATTTCCAAGTGCCGTACGCGAAGGATCGCGGTGGGCTTCAGGTGAGTACCGGGACCCGGGTCGGGTTGCTCGATGCCATCAAGATGGTGGCCCCCACCAGCCTGATCGGCTGTTCTACGGTGTTCGGGGCGTTCACCCGTGAGGTCGTCGCGGCGATGACCGCGACCTGCGAAAGACCGCTGATTTTTCCGCTTTCCAACCCGACTTCCCGGATGGAAGCCGCGCCGGCGGACATCGTGGCATGGTCGAACGGCAAGGCGCTGGTGGCCAGCGGCAGTCCGGTGCCCCCAATCGAGTACGGGGGAATCACATACACCATCGGTCAGGCCAACAACATGCTGGTGTTCCCCGGCATCGGACTGGGCGTGGTAATCTCCGGCGCCAGACGACTGACCCAGAACATGTTGCAGGCAGCGGCGAAAGCGGTTGCCGGACAGGTCGATCCAGCTATTCCGGGTGCTTCGTTGCTTCCCGGAGTTGAGAACTTGCGGGCCGTCTCGGCCGTTGTCGCTGAAGCCGTCTATCACGCCGCCGCCGAAGACGGGGTGGCCAGCAGAATGCATGGTGACGTCGTACAAGCCATTCTCGACGCGATGTGGCTGCCGGCATACGACTGAGCCGCTGCGCGCACGCCGGTGGTGACTTTGGGCCACACCTGCTGTGACTTGTTGCCCTGGCCACTGAAAATTCTCACGGCGCATCGTTGAAAGACGCTCCGGGCAAGCCCGCTGGGAGACGGCACTGGGACGGAGGCCATTAATGGACGCAGGCGACGCTCCAATCACCGTTCTTTCGGAAAGCGAAAGCTGGAACCTGCTGGCAAGTGTGGCATTGGGGCGACTGGTGACGGTGGTCGATGGGCATCCGGAAATCTTCCCGGTGAACTTCGTGGTGCAGAACAAGACGGTGCTCTTTCGCACCGCCGAGGGCACGAAGCTGGTTAGTACCGCGATCAACAACAACGTGCTGTTCGAGGCCGACGACCACAGCCTCAGCGAGGGTTGGAGCGTGATCGTACGAGGTGTGGCGCGGATGTTGCGCACCGACGACGAGCTCGCCGAAGCGCAGCGAGCGCAGCTGATTCCGTGGACGGCGACACGCAAGCGACACTATGTGCGGGTGTTGCCGAGGGCGGTGACCGGGCGTCGGTTCCGATTCGGTCCCGAGCCGGAGGCCGAATCCGGCCTTGCGTCATGAGGTGCGGCCGGCCCACGGTTGACTCGTATGGCTGTTCGGACTGCAATTGAGCTCGTGCAGCGGATTTCTTTGGAGGCATTGGCCCGCCAACAGCTCGAACTGGCGGCTTCTCATGGCGGTCGCGCCGCCGACACCGTGGTAGGCGGCCACGAACGGGTACTGCGACAAACCGTGGTCGGTTTGCTGGCGGGGTCTGTTCTAAGCGAACACAACAACCCCGGCGAGGCCACCGTGTACGTACTTAGAGGTCGTGTCCGGATGGACTCGGGAGACGCGTCCTGGGAGGGCCGCGCAGGCGATTTGCTGAAGGTTCCCGATGCCCGGCACAGCCTGGAAGCGCTGGAAGATTCGGCGGTGCTGTTGACCGTCGCGAAACTACCCTGACCGGGACCAACGGCGCTGAATTCAGGACCAACGGCCCTGGGCGGCACAGCGTCCGGGCTCCTAATGTCGATCTCAGCAAGGAAGTTCGCCGGCTTGAGCGAAGGAGCTTACGATGGTCGATCTTCAGTCAGCTCCCTCGGTTATCGCAGGCATCGACGGATCAAGGGCGGCGGTCGACGCCGCCATTTGGGCGATCGACGAAGCCGTCAGCCGGGATATTCCACTTCGCCTGCTCTACGTGATCGATCCGAAGGATCTTTGCAGCGACGAATCCGATCGCATCCAATTCGCCTCTGCTCGTGCGGCGTTGTACGCCGCGCGCCAGGCCGTAGAGGCCACCGGGGAGCCCGTCAAGATCGAAACCGAGATCTTGGTGGGCAAGCCGGTTGCCAAGCTGGCCGCCCAGTCACGGTCGGCGGTGATGGTCTGTATTGGCTCGATCGGGGCCAAGCGCGCCTGTCGCGGCGGTGGCTCAGTCGCGTCGGTTCTGCCCACGGTGGCCCAATCACCCGTGGCGGTGATCCCTCGGCCGAAATGCACGCGCCGTGCTCGCGAGGTGAGCGGCATCGTCGTCGAGGCGGAGAACGGGACAGTGCTGCAACATGCCTTCGAAGAGGCCAGGCTACGGCACGCGCCCCTGCGTGTGGTCTCCGCGTGGCACGCAGAGACACCAGATGACACCGCGGACGGGAACCGCAGGGCGCTGGCACGCCTTAGTCGCCGGATCGAGCGCTGGACGCGGCTTTTCCCCGGCGTGCAGGTCGAGCCGGTGGCCGTGCTCGGTGATGTCTGCCAATATCTGGCCGACAAGATCGATTCGGTTCAGTTGTTCGTCGTCGGCGCGCAGCGCAGTCGCTGCGACTCGGAGGCCCTGAGCCGCCTAGGATGTCCGGTGCTGACCGTAGGTCACAACCACCTGTAACGGTGTCATGTAGCCGCTTGTTGGCAGATCCATCCAACCGGGATGCGGCCGGTGTCGATGAATCGCGCCAGTTCATCGCGCACCTGTGGTGGCAGGTCGGCATCGGCATGCGGGTAGATGACCGGTTCCTCTTTGGAGTTGTGCTGCTCGAGTTGGCCCAGCAACTGGTGGCAGGTGTCAGCGAGTTGTCCGTTTGCCGAACCGTCGGCGAGCATTTCGGTCAGGGTGTCGACCGTGCGCCACAGCTCGCCGTGCTCGCGTGTCATGACGAATATCGGCATCACCATGCCGGCTTCGCGAAGGGGAGGAAACAGGATTGCCTCCTCTAGGTAGATGTGTCGACGCAGTGCGTCCAACGCCGCCGTCAACAATTCCGGCTGCACCGCACCACCGTCGCGGCTATTGAGCGCTTCGATGAAAGACTCGATGCTGCGGTCTATTTCGCGGTGCTCACGTTCCAGGGCTGCCGAAAGGGTGTTGTCGGGCACGGTGCCTCCTTACCTGAAGTCTCAGTGCCTGGGTCACCGGAACGGCTCCGGGCAACCTACATATTTCTACAACCCTAACTTGGATAAATTCAACTGTAACCCACCGACTGGTCACCCAGGGCCAGATGGCCCACTGCGCGAGGACTAATTCCTCCAGACCAACGGCTGCCCGATCGCTAGCGTCAACATCGGCCCTCGATCACGATCGGGCCGAACAGCAGTGCACGACAGTGGACAGGAGGGTGACGAAATGTCGACTCAGATCAAGGATTTCGGTGTCCTCGTCGGTGTCGACGGATCGTCGTACTCCCAGAAGGCTGTTCGGTGGGCTACGCGGGAAGCGACGATGCGCAATGTCCCGCTCACCTTGGTCCACGTGATCGTCACGCCGGCGTTCGGCCCGGCACCGTGGCTGTTGCCCAATGCCCCACTTCCGGTTCCCGCCGACGAGGACCCGGCGCTGGAAGAAGCCGGTCAGGCGATCATCGCCGATGCGATCGAGGTCGTCGAGGACACCAGTCAGAACGGCGGCCCACCCGAAGTCATCAGTGAACTGTTCTTCTCGGTGCCGGTGTCCACGCTCATCAACCTGTCCAAGGATGCGCACCTGGTGGTGGTGGGGTGTCGCGGGCGGCACCCGGCGCGCCGGATCCTGCTCGGCTCGGTCAGCACCGGGTTGGTTCACCATGCGCACTGCCCGGTTGCGGTGATCCACGACGAAGACCCGTCCGCGCTGAAACCCTCCGAGCTGCCGGTCCTCGTCGGCATCGACGGATCACCGGCATCGGAACTGGCCACCGCGATCGCGTTCGACGAAGCATCGCGGCGCGGTGTGGACTTGACTGCCCTGCACGCATTCAGTGATGCAGACGTCGAGGACGTCCCGAGCATGGAATGGACAGCCCGGCAGGCTATCCCGGAGGAGACACTTGCCGAGCGGCTGGCCGGCTGGCGGGAACGCTACCCCGATGTCGCCGTGCATCCGCGGATCGTGTGGGGTAAGCCCGCCCGGCATTTGCTCGATGAGTCTGAGCGCTCTCAGCTGGTTGTCGTCGGCAGCCGCGGCCGCGGCGGATTCGCCGGCATGTTGTTGGGCTCCGTCAGCACCGCGGTGGTGCACGCGGCCCGCATCCCCGTCATCGTGGCTCGTCAGCGCTGAGACCGCTGAGGTCTTGCCCTTGGCAACTTCGGGACTTCCGGCCCTACTGGGGACGCCGCCGCACGCCGAATGATGTAACTGTGCGTATCACTTACCCCGGGAGGTCGTCATGGAGCGGCTATCCACGCTAGACGCGGGATTTCTGCACGCCGAGGACTCTGACCCACGGACGAACATGGCCGTCGGCGGCTTGGCGATCCTCGAAGGGCCGATGCCCGATTACGACGCGCTGACCTCGACACTGGCGCGGCGGATCGGGAGTTGCCCCAGGTTCGCCCAGCGGGTCCGGCTGCGCCCCTTCGACCTGAGTCCACCCGAATGGGTCGACGATCCCGAGTTCGACCTCGCTCACCATCTGCGACGCATCGGGTTGCCGCAGCCTGGAACCGACCGCGAGCTGTTTTCCTCGGTTGCCGACGTGATGTCATGGCGATTGGACCGCAGCCGCCCGCTCTGGGAGATTTGGGTGATCGACGGCCTGACCGACGGCCGGTGGGCGATGCTGATGAAAGTTCACCACGCTATCGCCGACGGAATCGCGATGGCCCACATGCTCGCCGGCCTCTCCGACGCCGGGATCGCCAACAGCTTCGCCGGGCACATTCGCGCGGCCCGAGAGCCAAAGAAGTCATGGCTGCAGCTGCCCACGCCCAGCTTCAATCCGCTCACCTGGATCAGCTCGGTGTGGAGCACGTCGGCCGCCATGGCGGCCGACGTCATCCGCGGGGCCCGCGGTACCGCGGAACTCGCCGTCGGCCTGATGCGCGGGTCGGCGGACTCGTCGCTGAACGGACCGATCAGCAGCCTGCGGCGGTATAGCGCTGCCCGAGTCGCGTTCAGCGACATCAAGGAGGTATGCCAGGCGTTCGACGTCACGGTCAATGACGTTGCGCTGGCGGCACTGACCGAGAGCTACCGCGCTTTGTTGACCCGCCGAGGCGAGCAGCCACTACCCGATTCGCTGCGCACCTTGGTGCCGGTGTCGATTCGCTCTGCCGACGCTGCGGGAGACCCCGACAACCGCGTCTCGGTGATGCTGCCCTACCTACCGATCGAAGAGAAGAGCCCGATTCGTCGGCTGCGGACGGTGCATTCGCGACTGACCAAGACCAAGGCAGCCGGGCAGCGCCAAGCCGGAACCGCATTCATCGCAATGGCCAACGCCATTCCGTTCGCTCTGACGGCACCGCTGGTGCGGCTGTTGACGCGGTTGCCTCAGCGCGGCGTGGCAGCCCTCGCAACGAATGTTCCGGGTCCCTCCGAGCCGCTAAAGATCATGGGACGCACGGTGACAGCAGTGATGCCGGTCCCGCCGATCGCGTTGCGGCTCCGCACGGGTGTCGCGATTCTGAGTTACGCCGATGACCTGTTCTTCGGAATCCTGGCCGACTTCGATGCTATGCCCGACGTCGACGAACTCGCTCGCGGCGTGGAGACGGCGGTGGCCCGTCTGCGCAAAGTCAGCAGGCGCCGCACACGGATCCGGGACCGTCACGGTCTGTCGCTTGTGGCCGGTGCCTAGCTATTTGCGGCTATTACCCGAGCGCCAAGCCTCAAGTCCTTCAAACATAGGGTCTTCGGTCTCTAGGCCACTTCCCTTTCGCGGCGGCATCGTGAAGCAAGACGACGTGTCGCGAACAGGAGTCAGACGTGACTGAGATTTTCCCGGATGACGAGACCATCCGTGCGGGTCTGACGCTTGCGACCCGGGCGCCTTCGGTACACAACACCCAGCCTTGGTGGTGGCGTGTCGACGAGGACAGGCTCCACCTGCACGCCGACCGCAGTCTGCAACTGCGCAATACCGATCCAGACAGCCGGGATCTGATGATCAGCTGCGGCGTAACGCTGCATCACGCTGTGGTTGCATTCGCCGCATTGGGCTGGCAGGCCAAGGTGCACCGGTTTCCCAGCCGGGTCGACCGGAACCACCTCGCATCAATCGCGTTCACGCGCTATCCGGCGGCCGAAGTCGATATCGAGCTGGCGGCAGCGATTCCGCAGCGGCGCACCGATCGCCGCCACTACGGTTCGCGGCCCGTTTCGATCAATGACATCGTGCTGATGGGTGCGCGCGCCGCACGCGTGGGTGTGATGCTGCGCAAAGTCGAAAAGCTCACTCATTTGAGTCTGTTGGTGTCGCAGGCCGCCAAGGAGCATGCCGCCAGTTATGAATATCTCGACGAATTGAGCACCTGGACCGGGCGATACGGCTCACAAGCCGGCGTGCCGGCGCACAACACGCCAAGGCTCGATTCGGCAGCGTCGATTCCGCGACGAGCGTTCGCCGGCCCGGCGCTAGGCGAATCATCCGGAGCCCCAGCGGCCTTCGACAATGCGATCGTGCTGGCGCTGGGCACCAGCGCCGACGACGACGTAGCTCGGCTTCGCGCCGGTGAGGCCACCAGCTTGGTGTTGCTCACGGCCACCGTGTTAGGTCTGGCCAGCTGCCCGATCACCGAACCACTGGAAATCGCAGAGATCCGCGAACGGGTCCGCGCAGACGTATTCGGCAACAGCGGGTACCCGCAGATGCTGCTCAGAATCGGGTGGGTGCCGGCTTACGCCGAGCCGTTACCGTCCACCCCGCGCCGTCCACTCTCGGACATGGTCGTGCGGTGCGACGGCAGCCGCTTCACATAGTGTCATGACAGTGGTGCCGACCAGTGCACGGCCGTGCCGCCACCGGGTGCCGCGGTGACACTGAATTCGCCGCGGGCCTTCTCGGCTCGATGACGCAGATTGGCCAAGCCGCTCTCGGTGACCGGACCGGTGATCCCGCGGCCATTGTCCACGACATCGATACACAGGTCGTCTTCCACCCTGACCTCAACGGATACTTCAGTTGCGTTGGCATGTCTGACCGCGTTGCTAACTGCTTCGCGTACAACAGCTTCGGCATCGTCAGCCAATGCGGCGTCCACAACCGACAGCGGCCCGATGAACTGAACCGTGGTGCGCACGCCCGAATCAGCAAATTGAGCGATCGCTGTGTCGAGACGCTGCCGCAAGTGAATGGCGTCTGAGGGCGCGCCGTGCAGGTCGAAGATGGCGACGCGAATTTCCTGGATGATCGCCTGAAGGTCGTCGACGGCAGCTGAAACCCGTTGTCGTACCTCGGGATAGCGCGCGAGCGGTATGGTGCCCTGCAATGACAGTCCGACGGCGAAAATCCGTTGGATGACATGGTCATGCAGGTCTCGCGCGATACGGTCCCGATCGGTCAGCACGTCGAGTTCGCGCATTCGCCTTTGAGTGGTGGCCAGTTGCCATGCCAACGCGGCCTGGTCGGCGAACGCGGCCATCGTGTCGAGTTGCTCATCGGTGAACGCGGGCGAACCGCGGTCGCGAAGCACGACCACCACGCCGGCGACGATGTCGGCGGCGCGCAGCGGCAACAACAGCGTGGGCCCGGCCTCGACCAGGCCGTCGAGCTCGACTTGTTCGATCCGTTGCGGGAGTCGCTTGGTGAAGGCGTTGCCAATCGGTGTGTCGGCCACTGCAATGGTCTGACCAGCGGCGGATGCGACCGTGTCACCGACCGTTTCGGCCACCAGCAGTTCGGTGACGTCCTCGTTGGGCAGGTCATCGCCAACGGGGATGGCGACCAAAGCCGCCGCCGCATCGGTCAGCATGAGCGCGCGTTGCGCGACGCGGCGGAACACGGTTGCCGGTTCGGCGCCCGACAACAATTCGGTGGCGATGTCGCGAGTGGATTCGATCCACGACTGGCGCGCTTTCGCTTGCTGATACAACCGCGCGTTGGCAATCGCGGTGCCGGCCGCGGCCGCGAGCGCCCGCACCAACACCTCGTCGTCCTCGCTGAACAGCAGGCCGTTGGCCTTCTCCGACAGGTAGAGGTTCCCGTAGACCTCGTCGCGGATCCGGATCGGCACACCCAGGAAGGTCCGCATCGGCGGGTGATGGGGCGGAAAGCCCACCGACGCGGGGTGGTCGGCGATGTTTTCCAGCCGCAGGGGCCGGGGGTCGTCGATGAGCAGGCCTACGACGCCGCGACCCTGCGGGAACTGGCCGATGCGTTCGACTGTGGCGTCGTCGATGCCCTCGAAGACGAACTTCAGCACATGTTTGTTCTCGTCATGTACTTCGAGTGCACCGTACTTAGCGTCGACGAGCTCGGCGGCCATATGCACGATCGATCGCAGGGTGGCATCCAGGTCAAGCCCGGAGGTGACCACCAGCATCGCCTCGACCAGACCGTCGAGGCGATCGCGCCTTTCAACGATCTGCTCGATCCGGTCTTGCACCTCGGCCAGGAGTTCGCGCAGGCGCAGTTGGGACAGGGTGTGGCGCAGCGCGGTGGTGTCATCCATCGGCCGGGCGGGGGCGGTCGAGCTTCGAGGCGAACACCGCCGCCTGGGTCCGCCGTTGCATACCCAGTTTGGCCAGCAACCTGGAAACGTAGTTCTTGACGGTCTTTTCGGCCAGGAACATCCGGTCGGCGATCTGTTTGTTCGTCAACCCCTCGGCCAGCAGGTCGAGCAGAATCCGTTCCTGTTGGGTGAGTCCCGACAGCGGGTCGGGCTTCTCGGCTTCGCCGCGAAGTTTAGCCATCAGCGCCGCGGCGGCACGATTGTCGAGAAGCGAATGTCCGGCCCCGACGTCCTTGATCGCCTGAGCCAACTCCATGCCCTTGATGTCCTTGACGACATATCCGCTGGCGCCGGCCAGGATAGCGTCCAGCATGGCCTCGTCGGAGCTGTACGAGGTCAACATCAGACAGCGCAGATCGGCCATCGTGGACAGCAGCTCGCGGCACAATTCGATTCCGTTGCCGTCGGGCAACCGCACATCGAGCACAGCGACGTCGGGGTGCGCCGCCGGGATCCGTGCGAGAGCCTCGCGGACCGAACCGGCTTCGCCGACCACCTCGAGGTCGGGGTCGGAGCCGAGCAAATCGATCAGCCCGCGCCGCACCACTTCGTGGTCGTCGACGAGGAAGACGGTGACCTTCGTAGTGTCGCTGTCGGCGAGATTCATAACCACCACTGTCTGTCGCAAATCATCAGGGTGCAACCTGCGGCTTCCAGCGCGGCACGACCCGATGGGCTCAAGAGGATGTCTGCGGGGCCGGGCCGCAACGGATCTACCACGACCATCTGGATGGGCGTGCCGGTCCTGACCAGATGCTCCAGAAAGTTGAGCAGGCTGCTGTGGTCGGACACCATCCCGATGTCGAGATCCGGATGATTGCGTCGCCAATGGGTGAAACGGTGCTCGAGTTCGGTGTTGACCCGCTGGCGGCGATCGGCCAATCCGCCGACGCGACCCTTTCCGGTGTGGGAAGGCGGGCGCATCGGGAATACCCGCAACGGCACGTCACGCAGTAGGGCTTCTGCGACGCCTCGCTCGAGCACGCTGTTGCTCGCCGGTGATCCGTCCACGACCGCGAGGATCATTCCGGATCCGTGGGCGGTCCTGGGCACGATTGCCACCGGGCAATGTGCAGAAGCCGCCAGCGCCGACGCGGTAGATCCCATGTTGCCCTGGATGGCATGGCGGGCACCGACGGAGCCGACGCAAACCATGGCCGCCGACCGTGACGCTTCCAGCAACGCGGTGGTCGCACGTGCATGCACGATTTCGGATTCCATCTTGACCGGCTTGCCCGTCGCCTCGATCGTGCTGAAAACGCTGTGGACCAGCCTCTCGGCGGCGGCGACCTCGGCAGCATCGTCGTCGGGATCGTTACTGGTGAATTCGATCGCATAGAGCAGCTGCAGTGGCACGTCGTTGCCGATCGCCTCGTCGACGGCCCACAGCGCGGCTTGGGTCCCGGAACGTGAACCGTCCACGCCGACGACCACGCAGGGGGAGCTTGGATCACGCATGACAGACCCCCTCAGCTCTCCACGTAGAGGACATCTTCGAGAAGGCGCCGCGGCGTGGGCGGTGGCGTCTCGTCGGAGGCCGGGGCCTCGCCCAGGCGGATCAGGATTTGGGGCACGGCGTCGTGTTCCAGGAGTGTCTGGACGATCTCGCGAGTGACGTGCAGCTCGGTGAGGTGCGTCAAGGGGCAGGTGGCCAGGCCGGCCATCGTGGCCTCCAGCAAGACGGTGGAAAGCACTTCGCCTGTTGCCAGCGCGTCGGCACGGGTGTCGGTGTCGGTGGACAGGACCACGATCATCGAGTGGTCGTCTGGAATTTCGGTGCGACGTTCGCTGTGATCGGGTGCGGGGAACACGCGATTGACACCGACCCGGTCACCCTCGGCCGCCGAAACCAACGAGCTGTAGGGAATGCCCTCCGACGCTTCGAAAGGTGCTGTCCACTGGCTTAGGTCGGCGTGGTAGGTGGAGTTGTAGAGCCGCAGCGACTCGGCGAGCTGCGAGGCCTCCGCCAGTCGTGGGCGCGCGTCATCACCCAAGACGTCCAAGTGCACGTCGTAGCGGCCGATTGAGCCAATAGCGTTGCGCAACACCGGCTCGAACGATTCCCAGTTCGCCGGCGGTTCGAACGGTAGCCGGTCACTGTGGCGTACCCAGATCGCGTTGGCGCGACGGTGGTGGCCGTCGGTCACGAAGGCCATCGGGGCGAAGGTGATTGACGCCAGATGATTGGCATCGTTGGGGTTGGGGAAGCGCTCGATGATGGCTCGCCAGCCGGCGGCCGCCATCGCCACTTGAAGGTGATCCAGTGCCGCGCCGCAGCTGATCACCGCTTCACGAGCTGATCGGTCGGACGGCATCACCCGACTCGGGTCGAGAAACAACCGCAACTCGTCCCGATTGATCACCCACTGCCACGGTTGGCTGTTGTGCAGCGAAGGCGCTCGACACGCCGAGCGCACCGCATCCTTGATGATTTCGGTGTCCACCGTGGTGGCAGGCATCCTGTCCTCCGATCTTTACCTGCCAACAAGGCTTCTACGACCCCCGGCCGGACGGCAGGGCCATTGGTCCTCAACGTCGGGCCATTGGACCCGAAATGGGTGGTCAGCGCCGCTCGGTCAGCGAGCTCGCGATGTCTTCCAACACTTCTGGGTGTTTGAGGAACGGGGTGATGATGTCGACCGGCAGCGGGAACACCACCGTCGAATTCTGGTCGGCGCCAAGCTCCAGCAGCGTTTGAAGGTAACGCAACTGCAGTGACGCGGGGTTCTTGGACAGCGTCTCGGCGGCCGCGCGCAACTCTTCCGACGCCTGCAGTTCGCCGCGTGCGTTGATGACTTTGGCGCGTCGCTCACGCTCGGCCTCGGCCTCTCGGGCCATCGCCCGCTGCATGGACTCAGGGATCTCGACGTCCTTGATTTCGACGACCCGCACTTCGACGCCCCACGGCTGGGTTTGCTTTTCGATGATCGCGCGCAGGTCGTTGTTCAGATCTTCGCGGTGGGCCAGCAGGGTATCCAGGTCGGCGCGGCCGAGCAGCGACCGCAGGGTGGTCTGGGCGATCTGGGAGGTCGCCACCGCGTAGTTTTCCACTTCCAGGATCGCCTTCATCGGGTCTATGACCTGAAACATGACGACGGCGTTGACCCGGGCGGGCACGTTGTCGCGGGTGATTACCTCCTGGGGCGGGATCGTCAGAGTCACGAGCCGCTGGTCCACTCGAATCATCTTGTCCACCAGCGGAATCAAGAATCGCAGTCCCGGTCGGTAAAGCGGGCGAACATGTCCCAGCCGAAACACCACGCCGCGTTCGTATTCCCGTAGCACCACCAGCGAAACGAAGGCCAGAGCAGCGATTACTGCGACTGCAACCACTACGAGCACAATCAACGCAGCGCTCATCGCACGTCCCTTTTCCGAGTCCAGCCGCCTCCCCACTGGGTGGAATATCTGTCTGTCGCGGCAGCCGCCTGCTCCTGAAGGCCGGTGCGGTGCGGCACATACTCCGGGAAGTTCGACGGGGTATTCCACAAGTGGTGTGCCAAGGGCAGACTGGCCGCGAGTACCAGCACAGCGGTGCCGCCCAGTATCAGCACATCAAGGGCGCTGTGCTGCTCGACGAGCATCGCCAGTGGCATGACGATTCCCAGCCCGGCAACAAAGCAGGCGATGCCACGATGAAAGCGACCGGCGTCCGAGTAGGGCCAGGGGTCGATCTCCCGAACGACCTCCCGGCCGTGATCCGACGTCGTACACGTCGACTTCACCGGGCAACTGTTGCACACCACCGGCAGCGCGCGGTAGCGCATAACCCGGTGCCCGGGATCGAACGAGGTCGGCCACAGCCACTGATCCTGTGGGCATATCCAGGCATCGTGGTCGGACCGGTAGACGAATCCACCTGTCCGCCAGCGGCCGGCCATCTGCGAGACCCGCCGGGCCATCGCATCGAAACCCCAGGCGACCGCGGCCAACACCACCGCGTATCCGGCGACCAACCACACCGAGGTGGCGGGTGTTGCCATGCTCACTCCCTGGCCGGCGACGGCGACTCGCCAGCCGGGGTGGTCTCGGTGTAGAGCGGGTGCTCCGGCAACTCCTCGGCTGACGAGCCGGACCGGAAGTATCGCAGCGCCGTCCAGGCGATGTAGACGAACGGCAACACGCCACCGACGATGAGGATGATGTCACCGGGCATTCGCAACCACTCGATCAACGCGTTGCCCGGCTTGGTGATATAGCCAAGCGACCGTGCTTCGAAGTAGCCGTCGTTGACCGAGTGGAACAGCTGCAACACACCCAATGGGAGCAGCGTGGCGAACACCATCCACGCCAGCCCGAGGTTCATTCCCCAGAAGGACAACCGGGCCCACTTCTCCGGCCACTTGTCGGCCGGAATTACGTAGCGGAAGGCGAACATCGCCAGGCCGACCGCGAGCATGCCGTAGACACCCATCAGCGCGGCGTGACCGTGGTTGGCCGTCAACGCGGTCCCGATCTGGTAGTACGACACGATCGGGAGGTTGATCAAGAACCCAAAGATGCCCGCGCCCAAGAAGTTCCAGAATCCAACCGCGACCAGGAACATCACTGCCCAGCGGTGCGGGAACGGCTTGTCGTCACCGGATTGCTGGCGGGAGCCCAGCTGCAAGAACGCCCATGCCTCGACGGTCAAGAAGGTCAGTGGAATGACCTCGGCGGCCGAGAAGAACGCACCAAGCGCCATGTGCTCGACCGGGGTGCCGGAGAAGTACAGGTGGTGCATCGTGCCGATCACGCCGCCGGCGGAATACAAGATGATGTCGAGGTAGATCACGCCGAGCGCGATCCGCTCACGCACCACACCGAGCAGCACGAAGATGTAGGCCACCATGACAGTGGTGAACAGCTCGAGGAAGTCCTCCACCCACAGATGCACCACCCAGAACCGCCAGAAGTCGGCCACGGTGTAGTGGGTGCCGCTGCTGGCCAGCAGACCGATGGCATAGAACACCGGAATGGCCAAGCCTGCGAACAAAAACAGCCATGGCATGTTGAGTTTCGATTCGCCTCGTAACCGGACGCGCATGCCACGCCAGATGATCGCGATCCACAGGAACATCCCGATGATCAGCAGAATCTGCCACAACCGCGGCAGGTCAAGGTATTCCCACTGCTGGGAGAGCAGGCTGCCGTGCGGGATAACTCCGTAAATCGATAGTGCCTCGGTGATCAGCGAGCCGAACACCACCAACGCGACCGCGCCCAGCAAGCCGTAGGCGAGCCAACTTTGCCGCCGCGGCTCTTTGCGCGCGATGAATGGCACCAGGAAAATGCCTCCGGCCAGGAAGGCCGCGGCCGTCCAGAACAAAGCCAACTGCACATGCCAGGTGCGGGCCAAGTTGTACGGCAGCAACCGCGCCAGGTCCAGCCCGAAGAAACTCGACAGGTCAGCGCGGTAGTGTTCGGCTGCCGCGCCCACCATCGTCTGTGCCAAGAACAGCACCGACACGATCGCGAAGAACCAGATCGTGGCTCGCTGCGCCGGTGTCAGGCTCACCTCGCCCGGTTCGCGGAACGACAGTGTCGAGGCCTGCTCGCCGTGCCAGCCGACCTTCTGGCTCCAGCGACCGTAAATGGCGAACATGACCCCGATGCCGCCCAGAAGTGCGACGAGCGACAACGCCGACCACACGACCACTGACGCGGTCGGGTGGTTGTCGACGCGTTGCTCGGGTGGCCAGTTGTTGGTGTAGCTGTAGATGTGACCGGGCCGCTGCGCCGCCGAAGCCCACGCGGTCCAGGCGAAGAACGCGGTGAGGTCGTGGATCTCCGCCTTGTCGGTGATCATTTTGGGCCGCAGCCCGTATTTGGTGGTGTCCTCCCCGAAGTAGTTCGCGTAATACCGCTCGATGTCGCGGAACGCCCGCGCTTGCCGGTCGGTCAACACCAGGGTCTTGGTCTCGGCGTTATAGCGGTTGGTGCGAAACTCATTCGCCACCCGCTCGTGCGGATGTGCCACGCCTTGGGCACGGAACTGCTCGGCGACGTTGTCAGTGGCCATCCGCAGGTATTCGGCCGTGTAGTCCGGTCCCAGGTAAGCGCCATGACCGAGCACCGACCCATACTCCATTAGTCCGCGCCCTTGATAGAGCTCCTGACCGCGGGTGACATCCTCCTTGGTGAACAAGGCCTGGCCGGACTCGGTGATCACTTTGTTTGGCAGTGGCATCGACGCGCTATACGTGCGGAAGACGAGGATGCCCAATACCAGGAAGCCGAAGATCAGCACCAGAGCCACACCCTGAACCCAGCCCTTGCCGATCAGCGGCTCTGGGTTTGCATCTCTGAGAGACCGTGATTGCGCCGGTTCAGTCGTCATACCGATCGTCCTCTCGACGGTGGAGGAATTGTTGGGTATTTAACTCGCCACGGCTCGGCGGCACAGCGGATTCGCACTGCAAGACCTGCCGACATTCAGGTGGCCCTCGACCTTCCCAGTTGTGACTTCTGGCCCTGACGCAGCGCCTATACGCGGAGGACATTGACACGCATGGAGTACTTGCCGGGCTTTGACGCGGCTTTCCTGAAAGCCGAGGACTCGGATCCGCATGTGAGTCTCGCTGTGGGCGCGCTGGCGGTCGTTGAAGGTCCGATGCCTGAACATGGCTCGTTTGTCGATCGTTTGCGGCCCCGGTTAACCGAGGTTCCGCGCCTCCAGCAGGTACTGCGTGTCCAGCCGCTTGACCTCAGCGCACCGGTATGGGTGGACGACCCGAGCTTCGATCTGACCCATCATGTCCGACGGGCCGCCGTCCCTCATCCCGGCGACACCGCCGCACTGTTCCGGTTGGCGGCGGATCTGATGGAGCGCCGCATCGATCGGGACCACCCGCTATGGGAGTGCTGGTTGATCGAAGGCCTCAGCGACGGCCAATGGGCGATCCTGATGAAGCTCCACCATTGCATCGCCGATGGCATCGCCACGATGCACCTGCTCTCCCACTTCTCCGACGAGGGCGGCGTTGAGACGTTCGTGTCCGAGATCCGCGCGGCCAAAGAGCCCTCGCATGGCTTCCACGCACCGACGTTGACGCTCAACCCGCTGAGTTTGGTCCGCGGGATGTGGAACGCGTCTGTGTCTGTGTCGGGTGCCGTGGCGCGGGCGATCGGCGGGGCGGCTGAGATCGCGGCCAAGTTGGCTCGGCCCGCAGACCCATCTGGGCTGGCCGGCCCGGTCACGAATATGCGTCGCTACGCTGCGGTACGGGTGCCGCTCGACGAGGTGGCCCATGTGTGCCGCAACTTCGATGTGACGATCAATGATGTTGCGCTAACCGCGATTACCAATAGTTATCGGGCGGCGTTGCTTCGCCGCGGCGAGCGCCCGCGCAGCCGGTCGTTGCCCACCTTGGTACCGGTGTCAGTGCGCTCCAACGCATCCCAAAGCGCGCTGGACAATCGCGTATCGCTCATGCTGCCCTATCTTCCCGTGGAGGACTCCGACCTGCTGCGGCAGTTGCAGGCTGTTCATGCCCGACTGGCAAAGGCAAAGACCAGCGGACAACGCCAAGTAGGGAGCGCGCTTGTGCTGGCCACGAAACTTGTCCCGTTTGCCGCCACCGCATGGACGCTTCGGGTCTTGACCCGGCTGCCGCAACGAGGCGTTGTCACCGTGGCCACCAATGTTCCCGGGCCGCGACGGCGATTGCATGTCGCGGGGCGAGAGGTGAGGCAGCTACTGCCGATTCCGCCTATCGCACTTGGACTTCGAACCGGTATTGCGATCCTGAGCTACGCCGACGAGCTGGTCTTCGGGATTACCGCCGACTACGACGCAGCGCCCGACGTCGACGAGCTCGCGAGCGGGATCGCTCAGGCGGTAGCGCGCCTTGCCGCGCTGAGCGAGGCGCCACCGCGCACCGCTTCGTGGGCGGTGCCGAAGAACGTGCGGTCGAATACTTCAAGGGCTTCAGGGGATAACCGATGGTGATGCAGCGTGAGCTCGAAGTCCTCGAGCGGGATCAATGCTTGGATCTACTGCAGACGGTTCACGTAGGTCGATTGGTTTTCACTGAACAGGCGCTGCCCGCGGTACAGCCGGTGAACTTCCGGCTGTGGCACGGCGATATCGTGATTCGCGTTGCCGGTGGAGAGAAATTGGCCGCTGCTACTGACAACGTTGTGGTGGCTTTCGAGGCAGATGAGCTCGACCCAGACCTGCGCGCCGGCTGGAGCGTCACGGTGGTGGGGCATGCGCAGCTCATCACCGATGCGAACGATTTGGCGAAGTTGTCGGGAATTACTTTGCAGCCCTGGGTTACCGGTCCGCACGACCACTACGTGCGCGTTCTAACCGAGCGGGTGACCGGGCGCCGGCTGCGGCCGTTAATCGGGTGTGCGGACACGGGGAACCATCTTGGCGACATGGCCACGGCATGACCAACTGTCCAGATCACATTCGATAGTCAGCCGCCTGGGTCAACTCGGCCATAACGGCCTCTACCAGCTTGGGAACCGCGGCTGCGACCGCCGGCGTCAAGCCCACCCCGTCCCGAGTGTCGGCGGTGTCCACCGTGAATATCACCAATTCGGCCGGCATCCGGCCCAACGCCTGCCCCAATGCGGCGGTCTGTGCCAACCCCAGGGCGTGTGTACTCACCGCGGGCATCGCTTCAAGGTCGCTCACCGACCAGCGCCTGATCCGTCCGGGCATCGAATCTTCGCATACCGCTGCGTCTATCACCAGGGCGCGCGCGGCGCTTCCCCAAGACTCCAGCAGCGCGGTCGGGTCGTCGGCCGTGGTCACTACCCGCACCCCGGCCACCGCACGCGCTGCGATTTCGTCGGAGACAGCCGGGCCGACGCCGTCGTCGCGGCGGAACCGGTTGCCGATGCCGATGACGATGGTGCCGTCGGTCAACGTCGTTCCACCGTCAGGTTCAGGAAATGCGCTGAGCACGATATGCACGGATCGTAGTTGCGAATTGCCCGCTCGCACAACGATGTCAGTGTCGCGTCGTCCAGCGACTGGTTCGCGGCCACCAGCTGCGCCATCTCATATTCGATGGCGGCCTGATTCTGCGAGGTGGGAGGCACGATCGTGGCTGTCCGGATCAAGCCGTCTGCGTCGAGTTCATACCGGTGATACAGCAAACCCCGCGGTGCCTCGCTGACACCGTGCCCAATCGCGGCCCGGGCCGGAACGTCGACGAACGGCCGCGCCGGTCGTTGATATTCGGCGATGATCCGTAGCGCCTCTTCGATGGCGTAGACCACCTCGACCGCACGAACGATGATGCTGCGGAACGGATTCCGGCATGTGGCACCGAGTCCGGCCTCGGTGGCCGCTTGCTGTGCGGTCGGCGGCAGCGCAGCTGAATTCAGCGAATACCGCGCCATCGGACCGGTCAGGTAGCGCTTGCCGTCCAGCGTGGCGTGCAGCGCAGTGGAGTGTGGCACCTGTGCCTCGGTCACGTGATCGAGGAACTCAGCCGCGGCGAAGGGCAATCCGGAATCGCGTGTGATGATTCCGTTCTCGATCGCATACTGGTCCGGCTCACTTAGTGCGAGTAGTTCGTGGTCGAATTCGGTTTCCGGGAAGTCGAATCGGGCGACTTCGGTTACGGTGTACAGCGCATCGTCTAGGGCATGGCGCAACAACTTGGCCAACGGCTTGAGCTCGTCGCGTGTTGGCACCGAATAAAAGCCACCCAACCGCACGTTGATCGGGTGGATGGCCCGCCCGCCCAGCTGCTCCATCAGACGGTTACCGGCCTTCTTCAGCGCCAGTCCCCGTTCGACGAATTCGCGGTGTTCTTTGGCGAGGCTCACTACATCCGGGTGGCCGAGAAAGTCCGGTGCATGCAGCAGGTAGATGTGCAGGACATGGCTATGGATCCACTCACCGCAGTACAGCAGGCGCCGCAGCGCGACCAGTTCGGGGTCCACTGTCACTCCGCACGCGTCTTCGATCGCGTTGCATGCGCTGATTTGGTAAGCAACCGGGCAGATGCCACAGACACGCGCGGTGAGGTCAGGTGGCTCGGTGTACGACCTGCCGCGCAGAAAAGCTTCGAAAAACCGCGGCGGTTCATAGATGTTCAGCTCAGCGCTTTCGACGGTGCCGTCGGTCAGCCGTACCCGCAGCGCGCCCTCCCCCTCGACGCGCGTCAGGGCGCCCACGCTGAGGTTGCGTTCGCTCACCGGTCGTTTCGCTTTGCGGTGAAGTTGGCGACATTGAATGTCGAGAAGACCCGCTCGACGTCATCTCCCGACATTCCGTCCCGGCGCAGCAGCGGGATCAGTGCTTTCGAATTGGGTGTGGCGGCAGGACCGAAGCAGCCGTAGCAGCCGCGGCGATACGACGGACAAAGCGCCCCGCACCCGGCGTGGGTGACCGGTCCCAGGCACGGGGTGCCGTCGGCGACCAGAACACAGGTGACCCCGCGCATTTTGCACTCGGTGCACACCGTTTTGGCCGGCAGCCGCGGTTTGCGCCCGATCAGCAGCGCCGCGAGGGTGTCCAGGAGCTGCCCGCGGTCGATCGGGCAGCCCTGAAGTTGATAGTCGACGGTCACATGCGCCGACGCCGGTGTGGAGGTGGCCAGCGTGGCGATGTACTCGGGGCGGGCATAGACGACAGACACGAATTCGTCGACATCGGCGAAGTTGCGCAGCGCCTGCACCCCGCCGGCCGTGGCGCACGCCCCGATCGTGACCAACACGGTGGACTGTTCGCGGATCTGGCGAATGCGTTGCTCGTCGGCCGGGGTAGTGATCGATCCCTCGACCAGCGACACGTCGTACGGTCCGCCGACCACGGCACTAGAGGCTTCCAGGAAGGTGCTGATCTGCACCTGTTCGGCGATGGTGAGAAGTTCGTCCTCGCAGTCCAGGAAGGTCAGCTGGCAGCCGTCGCAGGAGGCGAACTTCCAGACGGCCAACGTCGGTGGACTCATCTACAGCTCCTTGACCCGCAGCAGTGGTTCGGCGACGTCGTAACCCACCACCGGCCCGTCGCGGCATAACAGCAGCGGGCCCAGCTGGCAATGCCCGCACCAGCCGATACCGCACTGCATGTTTCGTTCCAGTGAGACACGAATATCGGCGGCGGCCATGCCTTTCGCGAGCAGCGCCTGGGCGCTGAACCGCATCATCGACTCCGGTCCGCAGATCAGCGCCGTGGTACGAGCGGGCTCGAGGGTGAGTCGACGCAGCGGCTCGGTGACCAAGCCGACCCGCCACCGCCAGTCCGGCCCCGCGCTGTCGACGGTCAATACCGCTTCCAGATCCGGAGCTTGCGCCCAACCGGCGGCCTCGTCGTAAAACAGCAAATGTCGCGGCGTTCGCGCCCCGGCCACCAGCATGACCCGTCCGAAACTCGTCCGATCGGCCAGCGTCGCAAGGATCACCGGGCGCAGCGGAGCCAGCCCACAGCCGCCGGCGACGATGACCAAATCTCGCCCGGTGCACGAGCCCAGGTCCCAGTCGGTGCCGAACGGGCCGCGAACGCCGACGACCGTGCCGGGCTCGACATCGTGCAGGGCACGGCTGACCGCTCCAACCAATCGGATGGTATGACCGATGGCCCCGTCCCCGTTGACACCGCTGACCGACATCGGGATCTCACCGACGCCGAAGGCGTACAGCATCGTGAATTGGCCGGGCCGTGGCGATGCCAACCGGTGGCCCACCGGTTCCAGCCAGATGGTTGCCGATTCAAAATTCTCGACCACCCTGCTGCGCACGCGATGCGGCACCGGCGTCATCGCCGACGCCGGCGACGGCCATGCCGCGACGTCAGTCATCGTCGCGTTTGGTAGCCGGTCTCGGCTGCCAGGGACCGTCGGCCAGTGAAGCCAATGCGTTCATCTCCTCGGTGATATCAATCCCGGTGGGACACCAGGAGATGCACCGTCCGCATCCCACACACCCGGTGCTGCCGAACTGGTCGTGCCAGGTCCCGAGCTTGTGTGTGATCCAGTGCCGGTAGCGTGACTCGCCCGATTTCCGCACGCTCTCCGGATGGGTGTAGGTGAAGTCGAATTCGAAGCACGATGCCCAGTGCATCCAGCGTTCGGCATGCTCGCCGGTTAGGTCGGTGACCTCCTCGGTGCTGGTGCAAAAGCAAGTGGGGCACACCATAGTGCAGTTTCCGCAGGTCAGACACCGGCTGGCGACGTCTTCCCAACGCGGTGACTCGCGGGACTGGACCAGCAGCTCCCGCAGGTCCCCTTCGGGCATTTCTCGGCCCATGCGATCGGCTGCCCGGCTGACCTCTTTGCGCGCCGATTCGATTTCGTTCTGATCGGCATCACGATGGGGGATCGCGGCCAGGACCCGCGACCCGTCGTCGCTGCCCACGTCGACCAGGTAGTGGCAGCCATCGACGTCCACACGCTCGGTGAGCGCCAGGTCGTAACCCGGGCCGACTTCGGGCCCGGTTCCCATCGACGCGCAGAAACACAACCCGCCCGGCTCGGTGCAGTTGACGGCCACCACGAAAGTGCGTCGCAATCGGCCCACGAATCCCTGGTCCGGATAGGAGCCGGCGCCGAGCACGCCGTTGAGGATCCCGATTGCCGACAAGTCGCAGGCCCGCACTCCGATGAACGCGTACGGCGGCGGCTGCTCAGGCGGCGTCCCGTCCGACGACCACACCCGCTGCCTGGGCGGATGCAGGAACTGCTTCCAGCTCTGAGGACCGGCCGAATGGCCGAAAAGCGCATCGTCGTCACGGTGGCGGAGCCGATACCGTCCAGGGGCGACATCCACCCCCCACCCGCGCGGCAGGTCCTCGGCCGAGGTCAGCTCCGCCAGCACGATCGCGTCCTCGGACACCGTCGGCCCGACCACCCGGTAGCCGAGGTCGATCAGTGTGGCCACTAGCTGGCGCAGCCCGGCGTTGTCGATAACCGCGCTGTCCATGTGATCCATGGTGCTCGCAGCCGTAGCCAAAATCAGGGCTTTGCTCCCCACCATTCGGCAAAGCGGATTATTTTCGCCTTGTGGAGAATAACGCGGAAGAATCCGCGTTTTCCCGGCTGGGAGCGCGCGGTTTGGTGCGTCGAATACACGAGCAGCTCGACGAGCTGTCGGCGTCCCGCGACCGCATGGAACGGCTCCTGCGGATAATCGTCGACCTCGGTTCAGATCTGGACCTCGACGTGACGTTGCAGCGGATCGTCAAGGCGGCGATGGAACTGGCCGGCGCGCGCTACGGGGCGTTGGGGGTTTACGGATCGTCCGGCAGCCTGGTGTCGTTCATCCAGGAGGGCATCGATGCCGAGACCGCCAGGCGGCTTGGCGATCTGCCGGTCGAAGAAGCCCTTCGCGTCGACGACCTGACGGCGTATCTGCACCAACACGGGATCAGCGAACACACTCCGCCGATCCGGGCGTTTCTCGGCCTTTCGATCAGCGTGCGCGGAGCCGTATTCGGCAATCTTTACTTGGGTGACGACCGGCCCGACCGGGTGTTCTCCGACGCCGATGAAGTTGCCGCGCGGGCTTTGGCGTCGGCAGCGGCAGTCGCCATCGACCACGCGCGGCTATTTCAGCGGGAGCGGGCGTCGGCAAGGTGGACAGCGGCCAGCCGCGAGATCATGACCGCGGTGCTGTCCCCGGACCGGCAGACACAATCGCTGGACCTCATCGCCCGCAGGGCGATGGAGTTAGCGGATGCCGAGCAGGCAATTCTGCTAGTGCCGACCGAGCCGGATGTGCCGGCCGACGAGATCGAGATGCTGGTCGTTGCCGCGACGGCCGGCCAGTACTCCGCCGAGGTAATCGGCCGCCACGTGCCAGTGCAGGGCTCCACCATGGGCGGCGCCATCCGCTGCGGTTCGCCGCTGATCACGAACTCATTCCAATACCCGATCGAGGGTTTCACCGATGTCGGCGAGCGCTCGGCAATTGTGATGCCGCTGCACGCGAACAACGCGACGCTGGGAGTGATCGCCGTGGCGCGCAATGTCAAGCAGCTGCCGTTCGACGACGACTACCTCGAACTAGTCAGCGATTTCGCCAGACACGCTGCCATCGCGTTGGCGCTGGCCGAAGCCCGCGAACACGCTCGGGAAGTGGAGATCCTGGCCGACCGCGAGCGGATCGCCCAAGACTTGCACGATCACGTGATCCAGAAACTTTTTGCTGCCGGCCTGGATTTACAGGGCACCATCGCGCGCGCTCGCTCTCCCGAGGTCGTTGACCGGCTTAACGGCACCCTCAACGACCTGCAGGCCACCATCGAGGACATCCGGACGACAATCTTCAAACTGCAAACCCCCGCGGATTCCGGCCCGGATCTGCGGCTGCGAATCCAGGACGCCGTCGCCGAGCTCACCGAAGACCGGGGCATCGCAACGGTTTTGGACATGTCCGGAGCGCTGACGGCCGTTACCGGCGACTTGGCCGATCATGCTGAGGCTGTCGTCATCGAAGCCGTCAGCAACGCCGTTCGCCATGCCGAGGCGACTCGGTTGACGGTGCGAATCGTGGTCGATCACCGGTTGGCCATCGAAGTCATCGACGACGGTCGCGGCATCCCGAAGGGCAATCAACGCCGCAGCGGCTTGGCCAACATGGAGCGCCGAGCGGCACAAGTCGGCGGCGAATGCTCCGTTAGTGCTGCGCCCGGCGGCGGCACCCGCGTGTACTGGGCGGCTCCGCTGTTGTGATGGGCCGCGGGCCTATCGGGAGGTGCTGTCGCCGGTACGTGCGGCCTCCAGCAGCAGGCGTTGTTCTGCCGCGGCCACGATGCGTCGTGCGGCGGTTGCGGCATCCGGATTGACCGACACCGAGGTGATACCCAACCGGACCAGGTGCTCGGCAAACATCGGGTTGGTCGATGGTGCCTGACCGCACAGGGACGAGGAGATACCGAATTTCCGTGCGGTGCCGATGATCTGACCGATCGCATCCAGCACCGCAGGATCTGATTCGTCGAACAGCTCGGCGCACACGTCGGAGTCGCGGTCGACACCCAACATCAGCTGGGTCAGATCGTTGCTGCCGATCGACACCCCGTCGATGCCCATCCCGATATAGGTGGGCAGCCAGTGCATCACCGAGGGCACTTCGGCCATGATCCAGCGGTGCAGGCCGCGTTGTCGGCCCAGCGGGCTGGCATCGACCAAATGCAGGCACTCTTCGAGCTCCCAGCGGGTCCGCACGAACGGAATCATCATGTGCAGGTTGGGGTTTTGCTCACGGACTCGGGCGAGCGCATCGAGCTCCAGCGCGAACAGATCCGGTTCTTTGACGTAGCGGAAGCAGCCGCGATACCCGATCATGGGGTTATGCTCGACCGGCTCATACTGCTCGCCGCCGGTCAGGCCGCGGAACTCGTTGGTGCGGAAATCCGTTGTGCGATACACGACCGGCCGGGGGTTGAATGCGGCGGCGATGCGGCCCACGGACTGCGCGAGCGCGTCCACCAGTTCGGGCTGCTCACCGCGGGCGATGAGATCGCGCGGGTGCCGGCCGGAAAGTGCCTGGGTGAGCATGAATTCCGCGCGTAACAGCCCTACTCCGTCCACGTCTTGGGCGGCGACGGTCTCGGCGGTGTCGGGCATCGCCAGGTTGACGTAGATCTTTGTTGCAGTAATCGGTGCGGCAGCAGCACCGGACGGAGCCCGCTCGACGACTGAGACTTGCGGCGTCGCTGCCCGCCCGGCGGTGACCTGTCCCTTGGCGCCGTCAACGGTGACCAGCGTTCCGTCCTGCAGATCGGTGGTCGCCCGGCGGGCGCCGACCACGCAGGGCACACCCAACTCGCGCGCCACGATCGCGGCATGACAAGTCATTCCGCCGGTTTCGGTGACCAGCGCGGCAGCCCGGCGGATGGTAGGTAACCAATCGGGGTTGGTCATCGGCGCCACCAGGATCTCGCCGTCGATCAGCCGGGTGCCCTCTTCCGGGCTGGTCAGCACCCGCACCTTTCCCGACGCCGATCCGGGTGCAGCGGGAAGACCGGTCACCAGGACATCGCCCTGACCCTGATCATCCGACGGGGCACCGCCCAGGACCGTGATCGGCCTGGCCTGCACCAGCCAGACGGTGCCCTGCGAGATCGCCCATTCGACGTCCTGCGGGCACCCGTTGTGCCGCTCGGCGGCGATAGCCAATTCGGTGATGGTGCGCAATGACTTGTCGTCGAGCACGCGGGAATTCGCCTGTGCCGGATCGAGGTCCACGACAGTGTCGGCACCCTGCGCGTCGGCCACGATCTTGAAGGTTTGGCAGCCCACCCGGGAATCGATGACCTCCAGAGTCTGCTTGTCGACCACATAGGTGTCCGGCTGCACCTTGCCCGAAACCACCACCTCGCCCTGACCGAACGCGGCCTCGATGACGACATGGTCTTCGCCGGTACTGGGGTCCTTGGTGAAGGCGACGCCGGCCTGCTCGGGTGCGATCATCTGCTGGACCACCACGGCCATGGCCGGGTCGGCGGTGAATCCACGGCTGGCCCGGTAGGTCACCACACGCGGGGTGAACAACGACGCCCAGCAGCGCTGAACCGCATCGATGAGAGCATCGGCACCGGCCACATTCGTGATGGTCTTGTTCATGCCGGCGAAGGAGGCGTCGCGCCCATCCTCTCCGGTGGCCGACGACCGCACCGCCACCACCATGTCGGTGCCGAGGCGCCGATACGCATCCACTGTCTGTTCCCGGACGACTTCGTCCAAACCGGCCTTGGCGACCAGAGCTCGCATCCGCTGGCAGAGCTCGTCGAGTCGGGCAGCGTCGCCCACCTGCGTCAACGCCTCGCGGTGCAGGGAGGCAAGATCTGCGTCGACACCGCCGGCCACCATCGAATCGAGATAGGCCGCGCGCATCAACACGAACCCGCCGGGCACTGGCAGCCCGGCTGCTATCAGCTCGCCCAGGTTGGCGCCTTTGCCACCTGCGTCGTCGGCATCGCCGATGCGCAGCGAAGCGATGTCACGGACGTAGGTGTGAGATCCCATGGCTGCTCCCGAAGCTGATTAATCAGTGCCAGGGGCGACGTTAATGACGCGCGAAGTCCCACACAGCGTCCAGTTGGCACCAGTGGGTGTGACGAAAGTCCCTCATCTCCTACCGGTTTTGCCTCGTCGACGTTGAGATTGCGCTCAGGGTCGTTGGTTGATCAAAATCACGACCCTGCGCGCAATTTCAACGCGGAGTCGCTAGGGGCTGGGCTGGCTGACAAGCTGCCACAACTGTTCGGCAGCGTGGACGGCGTCCTCGGGACGCCGGCTGGTGTCAATGCGGTGGGCCTCCGGCCATTGCGAGGCCTCTGCAGCCAGGGCGGAGGCAATCTCGGGAGTAGCGTCGGACGGGCCCGCCGGCCTGGTGGCCACTCGTTCGACCGAGGTGTCTACCGTCGTCTCGCATCGTAATTCCAGTGTGGCCGAGTCTGTTTGGACTGCGAGCTGCCGCGCCTGATCGCGGCGGCGTGGATCGCGCCAGGTGCCGTCGAGGATCACCGAATGGCCGCGCCTGAGCAGACGGTCGGCCTGGCGCAGCACCTCTGCGTAGACGGCGGCCACATTGCCCTCGGTGTACAGGCCCGCGTTCAGTACGCCGACCTCCCCCTGCAGAGCACCCGAGTCTTGCAGGGTTCGGCGCACGGCGTCGGTGGAAATCACTTCCGCCCCGACCCGGCGCGCCAGCCCCCGCGACAGTGTGCTCTTGCCCGTCCCGGGCCCACCGCCGACCAAGACCAGCCGCACTGCGCCGGCTTGTAGGTGCTCGAGCGCAATGTCGAGGTGGCGTGACGCATCGGCGGCGGCATCCCGGTGGCCCTGGGTGAACCGCACGCAATCGACCTTGGCCCGGACTACCGCTCGATAGGCGATGTAGAAATCCTGCAGCGACCGCGGGGCCGGATCCGCCGCGATTCGACGGTATTCATCCAAGAAGAACCGGGCCAGGTCGTCACGGCCGAGGAACTCCAAATCCATGGCCAGAAAACCCGCGTCATCGATGACGTCGACGTACCGAAGGTCATCGTCGAACTCGAGGCAGTCCAACAGTTCCGGGCCGTCAGGTAGACAGAAGATATCGTCGGCGAGCAGGTCGCCGTGTCCGTCGACGATCCGCTTCTCCGAAATCCGTTCGGCGAAAAGCGGTGCGCGTCCGGCGAGGAATCGCTGCGTGAGCCGGTCGACGGCGTCGAGACGCTGCCCGTCGACAACTGTGCTCGCGAACGGTCGCAACTCCGTGATGTTCGCCTTCCAGCGACCCCTGACAGCATCGACCTCGCCTTGGGACTCGATCCGTCGGCCACGCTGGGCGGTTTCGTGGAAATGCGCCAGTAGTTCGGCGATCGCGGTCAGCGCGTCGGTGACCGGTTGGCCGCGGCGCACCATGCTCGCCAACCGGCACGAGTCGGGATGGCGTCGCATGACCAGCACCGGCTCGCTGCTGCGGTTCCACGGCATCTCCAGGTGGGCCACCCCGAGATAGCTCGTGGCGGCTAACCGTCGGTTCAGTTCGAATTCGCGCTGACATGCTTGTTCGCGCCGCTCCGGCGTACTGAAATCCAGAAAGTCGGTGCGTATCGGCTTTTTGCCCTTGTAGGCCAGCTCGCCGACCAGCACCACCAGGCCGGTGTGCGTCTCATGCACCGCGGCGTAGGGCTCCGAGGGAGTTTGGCCCATGACCCCATTGTGCCGGGCGAGCGTGGTGCGCCAAACGCGGTCCGAGGGCCCCGGCAAGCGGGCAATTCGGCGTGCCCAGATGGGACCAAGGACCCTGGCAGCCGGCTGCGCGGATCGGGAACGGTCAATCAAGGGCCGTGACGAAAAGATCCGCCGCCGCGATGACTTCGTCCAAAACCCTCACCGCATTCAAAGGAGCGCACGGTGGTTGAAGAGCCGAAGAAATACGGATTGCTGGTCGCAGTGGATGGGTCCGATGAGTCACGTGCCGCCATATCGTGGGCGGCGCGGGAATCATGCCTGCGCCACGAAGCGGTCACACTGATGCATGTTGTCCAACCGGTGGTTGTCAGTTGGCCGATCGCAGTGGAGCAGGCGACCATTGCGAAATGGCAAGAGGACAACGCGCGTGAAGTTATCGCGCTGGCGCGCAACGAGTTTACTGCTGCCAGAGAAGGATCGCAGCCCTGCGACGTCGCGACCGAGATTCGATATTCCAATGTTGTGCACGCCCTGGTCGACGCCTCAAAGGACGCACGGATGATCGTCGTGGGGAGCCGGGGCAGGGGAGCGCTCAGCCGGATCCTGTTGGGGTCGGTGAGCAGCGGGGTTCTGCACCATGCGGATTGTCCGGTGGTGATTGTTCACCGCAACGCACCGTCGCCTGACTCCGACGCGCCGATTCTGCTGGGCATCGACGGGTCGCCTGCCTCCGAGGAGGCCACCGCATTCGCATTCGAGGAAGCGGCACTGAGGGGTGTGCCGCTTATCGCGTTGCACGCATGGAGCGATGTGGGTGTCTTCCCGATCCTCGAGATGGATTGGCGCACTTATCGGGACGAGGGGGAGGAGGTTCTCGGTGAGCGGCTCGCCGGATGGCAGGAGCAATATCCGGACGTGCGGGTCGAACGGCGGCTCGTCTGTGACACGCCGGCCCGCTGGCTGATCAAAGAGTCACGGAAGGCCCAGATGGTCGTTCTTGGTAGCCACGGCCGCGGCGGCTTTGGCGGCATGCTGCTTGGCTCGGTCAGCTCGGCGGTCGCTCAGGCGGCGCAGGTTCCGGTCGTAGTGCTGCGCAGTCGGCAACCAGCATCGTGACCTAGGAGACTGAAAGAAGGCGATGGGCATGTATCCCGCCTCATCCCCAAATCCGGATAGGCAGTGGTACGGGACAGATGGCGACCCGATTCCGCCGGCTCCGATGCCGCCACCCAGACGGTCTCGGACGAAAAGGCTCGCCGTCGCGGGACTGATCGTTGGTTCGCTGGTTGTCGGCGGTGCAGCCGGTGTTGCCGCGACCAAGCTGACGCGACCTGCGCCTCCCTCGGACACAACCGTGTCAAATACGGTTGCTCTGCAACGCTGGTGGTCGGAGTCCCAAGACGACTTCATCGCGGTGCAGAACGCGTCAGAGGATGTACATGCAGCGTTTACTCGCTTCCGGCCAGGCGCACTGGGGGCGGCCTGCCAGCAAGTGCACGACACCGCCGAAGTGAAGCTGCGTGCCCATCTGCCAACTCCCAACGCCGAATTGACCGCCGAGCTGAATGCCGCTATCGAGGACTATCACTCCGCAGCACATATGTGCCTCGCTGTCGTCGCCGGCTCGGCGGTCGACTACGACGGCGAGTTCTTCTCATCGATGGCGCAGGCCAACATGCACATGATTGCAGCGCGCAAAATCATCAGCGAAGCCTTGACCAACGTGTGATCTCTCAACGGCTTCCGGCGTACGGGCTGGGCGTCACGAGCTGATGCACATTGATCAACCGGGTCAGGTCGCGGGCGGTGACAATGCCCACGAGCCCTGAGGCGTCCATGACGAGAGCGCGTTCGCCCCAACCGGGGGTCAGCCGCTCCAACAGGGCGGTGACGGGCTCCTCGGGAGCTGCGATTGGTACGCGATCCAGCGGGATGGCGGTCTCGCCAACCAGGGCGCTCGCGCGCCGGCTTGGTGGCACCTCACGCAGTTGCGCCAGCGTGATCAGTCCTGAGATCGAGCCGTCACGAGTGGCAACGGGATATGCAGAGTGTCGATCCCCGAGCAGGTATCGCTCGATGAATTCTTGCACCGTGATCTCGGCGGGCGCAGTGTGCGGATGTGGGCTCATCGCGTCGGCCACGCGAACTCCACTGAGAGCGTCCCGCACCAGAACCCGGGCTTCGTCCGCGCGGACCGCCGCGAAGATGAACCACCCGATGAAGGCCAACCACACACCGGCGACGACAGCGCCGGCGAAGAACTCCGCGAGTCCCAGCCCGATCAGAACGAAAGCAACAATGCGCCCGCCCCGAGCTGCTCCGACGGCGGCGCGAACGGGGTCACCGTGACGGCGCCAAAGCCATGCGCGCAAGATCTGCCCACCATCCAGTGGCGCCCCCGGCAACATGTTGAACAGCCCTAGCACCAGGTTGACGCCGGAGAGCCACCAGGCGACGGCGGTCAGGACATGCACGGCGCCAACGATATTCAGCCCTGCCGCGAACACGGCAAATCCCGCCGACAGCGCCAGGCTCGTCACCGGACCGGATACCGCGATCCAAAATGCTTTCCGCGGTGTGTCAGCTTGCCCGCCCAGACGGGTGACGCCCCCAAAAAGCCACAAGGTCACGTCGAGCACTTTGACGCCGGCACGACGGGCAACTATCGCATGTGCGAGCTCATGGGCCAGCAGCGATGTGAGCAGTACGACGGCACCGCAGGCGCCGGCTATCCAGTAGGCACTTCCGGAGTGTCCTGGCGCGCTGTCCGGCAGGGTCGAGGCCAAGCTCCAGGTGAACAACCAAAGAATAACCAGCACACTCCAGTTGATTCTTACTGGAAATCCGGCAATGCGTCCTATCGGGAAGCCGCCCACGTCGTTACCTCCAAAGCCCCGACGGGTAAGCGCCTGAGCGACGAACTGGCATGCGGATGCGTTCAGGTCAGAATTTAACGAGATGACTGACCCGAACGTAGGGTCATTGGTCCTCCGATCCAGGCTGTGAGCTTGGACGTGCCACGATCACCGGCACCCGAGCCGCTTGCACGACCGCCGTGCTCACCGATCCCAACAACGCGAACCCGCCCCGCCCCCGATTACCCACGACAACAAGTTGGGCTGACTCGGCAGCGTCCAGAAGATGGCGCGCGGGATGACTTGACACGATCCTGCGTCGCACGATCACGTCCGGATAGCGCTCCTGCCAGCCTGCCAGGCGCTCGGCAAGCGTTGCCGCTGCGCCTGCTTGGTGAGCCGACCACTCCGTGCTGCCGATCGCGAATTCGCCCGCGTCGCACCAGGCATGCAACGCAATTAGTTCCACGCCCCTGTAACAGGCTTCCTCGAAGGCGATTTCGGTCGCAAACTCCGATGCCGGCGATCCGTCGATGCCGAGCAGGACCGGCAGCCGAGCCTCTTCGAGCACAGATAAAGACTCGTTGTGAACCACCGCGACAGGACAATACGCCCGCTGGACCACCCCGCTGCTCACCGAGCCCAACAGGATCCTGTCCAGCAAGCTCTGTCCCTGACACCCCACTACCACCATCTGAGCCTGTTTGGAGAGCTCGACAAGCGTCGAAACGGGTTGTCCCAACGACACTTCACTCTCGATCTGAGGGCCAGCCTCGCCGGCCAGGCCTTCAATGACGTTTCTGGCCTCGTCGATAAGTTTCTGCCCGACTGCCTTCTGCGCGTGACTGGGTTCAGCAGGGACTGGAACCGCTGCGTAGATCACATGAACGAGGAAAAGGGGAAGCTTACGCATGACCGCGTCACGAGCCGCCCACTGTACCGCCATCCGCGATGGTGCTGATCCGTCGACGCCCACCACGATCCCGTGACGCGCAACGCGGCCAACCATTCCTGCACTCCTGCCAGCGGCATAAGAGGATCTGCTCGAAGGCGGATCCCCGTCTTCGGACGGTGGGTCAAGCAGGGATTTACATCCCCTCATTACCTGCCCTTCGAGCAGATCCACAAATTAGTCTGGGCTTGCACCATGCACGGCAGTAGGGTCCAAAGTCCATTTGTCCGGGTCCGAAAGGCAGGGACTTCACTGGCTTTCACCGGTCGGAATTGCTGGCATACCGACTACCGTCCAGGTTCGCCGTTGAGTGCCGCCGGTTGGCCTCGACGCGGCGCTTGATTCCGAGCAGCATGCCCCGAGTCAGCAGGGCGCCGATCGGTTCGGCGAGTTCGGCTGCCAGCACCTCGCCCGGGTGCCGCATCCCAAGTCGACGGCGAACGACCAGCCGGCAACGGTCCTCCCAGTGCGGCATGATGTGCAACGACCACACCGCATCCCAGGGAAGCTCAGGCGGCGCCGCCCGCAAGACGATCCGCTCGTTGGGAACCACGTCCACCACCCGCAGCGCCACGCCGTCGCGCAGACCCATCCAGCCCTTCGGCGCCAGCCGCACGACATCGCCGACGGCAAGGTGCTGCCACTCCGGGTGGATACGGCCGGCGTTGCGGAACCGCAGTCCGAACAGGTTCTCCAGCGTCTCGAAACTGTAAAGCCCACCGCGATCCTGGCCGATCTGCACCAACCAGGGCCACACCTCGTCGGCGGACGCATCAATCGATACCGCCTCGGTTGTTTGCACCGCCGGAGCCTTGACCAGCTCGTCGCCGGGCAATGCCATCGTGCACTCGTCCTTGGTGGTTCCCCAATTACGGTAGTAGCGACGCGCCGCATACAGGCCTAAACCCAAAAGGGCCAACCGAACTGCGTTGTGCCTCATGGCACAAGGCTGCGACCCGTGCCGCAGGCGTGCTAGGGCCAGAAGTCCTGAGCTGCGGCGTGAAACCAGAAAGTCCCGACCTCTAGGGGCTTTAGTCACCTCTTCGTCGCAGGCCGCTGACCTGAGTCGTATCCAGCCGTACGGTTATATCAGTGAGGTGAACGATGCCTGAATTCATGCGCCACAGCGACGCGTTCACATGGGCGATGGAAAGCGATCCACGGCTTCGGTCGACGGTGGTCACAGTGGTGCTGCTGGAACGGTCCCCTGATTGGGACACCGTGCGCGAACTGTTCGGCCATGTGAGCCGGAAACTTCCGATGTTGCGGCAACGTGTGGTGGCCTCGCTTCCGCCGGCGCCACCGCGGTGGGAAGAGGACCCGAACTTCGACATCGACTACCACATGCGCCGGGTGCCGGTACCCCCACCCGGGACGTTGGACGCGGTGCTGGAGATGGCTCGAGTGGCGCACATGCAAGACTTCGACCGGGCCAGGGCGCTATGGGAGACAACGTTGATCGAAGGCCTCCCCGATGGCCGCGCGGCCGTATTACTGAAGTTCCACCATGCCCTGACCGACGGCGTCGGCGGAGTCCAGATCGGGATGAGCCTGTTCACGCTTTCCGAAACCGGCCACCTGCGTGAGGTTCTGCCGGCTGGGCCCAACGCACCTGGGTCATCGCCGTTGGACAGATACCTCGACGCGTGGCGTTACAACGCCGGCCTGGTCAGCAAGGCCGTGACCGGTACGGTTAAGTCGGCTCCCGCCCTGATCTACCGCGGCATACGGCAGCCACTGGCCACCCTCGGGTGGGCGACGTCCACCGCAGCGTCCATCTACCGAACCGTTCGGCCGCTCAACCGGACCGGGTCGACGCTGATGACCCAACGCAGCATGATCCGTCGCCTCGGTGTACATCAGGTGCCGATGCCAGCGCTGCGGGAGGCCGCACACCGTGGTGGGGGAGCGCTGAACGACGCCTTCGTCGCCGGGGTCGCCGGCGGGTTGCGCCGATACCACGAAAAGCATGGTGTCGATGTCGGTGACCTACACCTCACTATGCCGATCAGTCTGCGCACAGACACCGATCCGATCGGTGGAAACCGGATCACGCTGATGCGGTTCGACGTGCCCGTCGGCATCGCTGACCCGGCCCGACGGATCAAGGAGATCCACGAACGCGCCAACGCCGTCCGCCGCGAACGGTCGCTGTCGTACACCCAGGCGATCGCCGGCGTCCTGAACCTGATGCCCCGGTGGTACATCGGCTCGATCCTGCGCAACGTCGACTTCGTCGCCAGTGACGTGCCCGGCTTGCCGGTACGGGTCTACCTGGGCGGTGCCCCGGTGGGGATTCAATACGCATTTGGTCCGACGATCGGCGCCGCCGTCAACGTCACGCTGCTCACCTACGTTGACACCTGCGCGCTGGGCATCAACGTCGACAGCGCCGCGATACCCGACTACGACGTGTTCCACGAGGCACTGGTCGCCGGGTTCGACGAGGTGCTGGCACTGGTGGAACCTGCTGCCACTTAAGGCTCTTCGCACCATCTGGCCGCTATTGCCGACCAAGGACCCGGTTGGCCAGGACTTAGGCCCCTATTTCGCCGATGGTCGACGGCGTTCGAATTGCTGCGTCAACAAGTCACACCGGTCGACAGGAGGGAGACCATGACCGCAGTTCAGGTTCAGCATCAGCCGCGCCCGCTATTTCCGGAGATTTCGGAGCTCTTTACGGCTTTCCCGTCGTTCGCCGGGCTTCGTCCTGTCTTCGATACCCGACTGATGCGGCTCGAGGATGAGATGAAGGATGGCCGCTACGAGGTACGCGCCGAGATCCCCGGGGTCGACCCCGCCGAGAATATCGACGTCACCGTGCATGACGGGCAGTTGACCATCAAAGCCGAGCGCAGCGAGAAGAAGGATTTCGACGGGCGCTCAGAGTTCAACTACGGTTCCTTCGTCCGCACGGTGTCGCTGCCGGCGGGGGCCGACGAGGACGATGTCAAGGCGACGTATGACAAAGGCATCCTTGTCGTTTCGGTAGGGATCTCCGAATCGAAGCCGCCTGAAAAGCATGTGCCGATTACGGTCGCGAACGGACAATGAACCGTGAGCGGGCTCGCGGCCGGGCATCGCTCGGCTGCGGGTCCACATCGTGTCCCGGCTGGCTGGGCGGTCAGTCCGATTATCCACTAACACAGCAATTTTGTGAGCCCAGTTATGACTAAGGCAATCCGTGTTGGCAACACAACACCAGAGCGAATGTTCCGCGATCGGCGTGAAGCCGGACAAGTCCTGGCCGGCCTGTTACAGGCCTATCGCGATCGGCCCGATGTCGTAGTCCTGGGCCTCGCCAGAGGCGGCGTGCCGGTCGCGTGGGAGGTCGCCGCGGCGCTGCACGCGCCGCTGGACGCTTTCGTTGTACGCAAGCTCGGCGTTCCCGGGCACGAAGAGTTCGCGGCGGGTGCACTTGCCAGCGGCGGCCGGGTAGTCATCAATGACGATGTGGTGCGGGGGCTGCGTATCACCCCGCAGCAGTTGCGCGACATCGCCGAACGCGAGGCACGCGAACTGATCAGACGGGAAGCGGCTTATCGCGACGGCCGCAAACCGATTGACGTGGCCGGCAAGACCGTGATTCTGGTCGACGACGGGCTGGCCACTGGTGCCAGCATGTTCGCCGCGGTGCAGGCATTGCGGGAGGCTGAGCCCGCTGAAATCGTGATTGCGGTGCCCGCGGCGCCCGAGTCCACCTGCCGCGAGTTCGCCGGACTTGTCGAGGACATGGTCTGCGCGTCGATGCCAACCCCGTTTCTGGCGGTAGGCGCGTCGTTTTGGGACTTCCGACAGGTCACCGATGACGAGGTCCGCGCGTTGCTGGCTACGCCCACCACGAAGCCAACTGCCGCACCGGCAGAGACACCGGCGGACGTCATCCGACGCGTCGCTGTCGACGCCCCTGCGGGTGTGCCGCCACGAGAAGTGCTGTCCGAGTTGATCGGTGACGCTCGAGTCGTGTTGATCGGCGAAAGCTCGCACGGCACCCAGGAGTTCTACCAGGCGCGGGCCGAGATCACGAAATGGTTGATCGAGGAGAAGGGGTTCTGCGCGGTAGCCGCTGAGGCGGACTGGCCCGACGCCTATCGGGTCAACCGCTACGTACGTGGGCTGGGCACGGACACCACTGCCGAGGAGGCCTTACGGGGATTCGAGCGCTTCCCGTCGTGGATGTGGCGCAACGTCGTGGTCCGCGACTTCGTCGAGTGGCTCCGCGCCGCCAATCGGGAATGCAAAGCGGACGGTCGCCGCCAAACCGGGTTCTACGGTTTGGATCTCTACAGCTTGCATCGGTCGATGCACGAGGTGATTTCCTACCTGGACAAGATCGACCCGGTGGCCGCAGCTCGTGCGCGGGCCCGATACGCGTGTTTCGATCACACGTCAGCCGACGACGGTCAGGCGTACGGATTCGCGGCCGCGTTCGGCGCCGGCCTGTCGTGTGAACGGCAAGCCATCGAGCAGCTCGTCGACATTCAGCGCAAGGCCCTTGAGTATGCGCGCCGTGACGGATTGCTCGCCGAGGACGAGTTTTTCTACGCGGAGCAGAACGCCCAGGTGGTACGCAACGCCGAGCGTTATTACCGCGCGATGTTCAGCGGCCGCGTCACGTCCTGGAACTTGCGTGACCAGCACATGGCGCAGACATTGCAAGCGCTGCTGGCACACCTCGACCGGCACCACGACAGCCCGTCGGCGCGAATTGTGGTGTGGGCACACAATTCACACGTCGGCGACGCGCGGGCGACCGAGGTGTTCGCCGACGGTCAGATTACGCTCGGCCAGTTGGCCCGCGAACATTACGGCGACGATTGTCGGCTGATCGGCTTCAGCACCTTCACCGGTACTGTCACCGCAGCCAGCGAGTGGGGCGGCGTGGCCGAACGCAAAATCGTCCGACCGGCGCTACCGGGCAGCGTGGAGGAGCTATTCCACGAAACAGGCCGCCCCGCTTTCCTTGTGGGGCCCTATGGGGATGCGGCGGCTGTGTTGCAGACGGTCAGGTTGGGTCGTGCGATCGGCGTGATTTACCAGCCGGCGACGGAAAGGCACAGCCACTACTACCATGTTCGGCCGTCGGATCAGTTCGACGCGATGATCCACATTGAGCACACGCACGCACTCGAGCCGCTCGAAGTGACCAGCCAATGGAAAGCCGGCGAGACCCCCGAGACCTACCCGACTGGCCTCTGAGGAGCTGGGCAACACGATGAAAAACCTTGTCAGCTCGAACGACCATCGGCCCGCAATCGTGACGTTGACGATGAACCCGGCCCTGGACATCACTACGAGCGCTCAGCAGGTCCGACCCACCGACAAAATCCGTTGCTACGGCGTCCGCTACGACCCAGGCGGCGGCGGCATCAACGTTGCGCGTGTCGCACACGTACTCGGCGCGTCGGTGTCGGCGGTCTTCCCCGTCGGCGGTCCGACTGGGGAGATGCTGGCCGCGCTACTCATCGACGCCGGTATCGCCTTCCACCGTATCAACATCGCTGACAAGACGCGGGAGAGCTTTACGGTCAATGAAGAAAGCAGCGGCCGGCAGTATCGCTTCGTCCTGCCGGGTCCACAGTTGAGCGCCGCCGAACAAGCCCGCTGTCTGGACCGGCTTCGCGCCGCGGCCCAGTCGGCACAGTTCGTGGTGGCCAGTGGCAGCTTGCCGCCCGGTGTGCCCGCCGACTTCTATCAATCGGTGGCAAGTGTCTGCCGGGACGTGGGGTCACGCCTGATTCTGGACACTTCCGGGGCCGGTTTACAACGCGTCACGTCAGGGGTGTTCCTGCTCAAACCGAGCGTGCGAGAGCTACGTGAATGCGTCGGGCGGGAACTTCTCACCGAAGCCGAGCAGGCCGGCGCAGCCTTGGAACTGATCGAGCGGGGCCGCGCCGAAGTCGTGGTGGTGTCGCGTGGCTCCCAGGGTGCTCTATTGGCTACCGAACAAGGGTGCCAAAGCTTTCGGGCAGTCCATATGCATTCCGGGAGCGGCGTGGGCGCGGGCGATGCAATGGTCGCTGCGATCACGGTGGGGTTGTGCCGAGGATGGCGGCTCGCCAAGTCGGTTCGTCTCGGCATTGCCGCGGGCGCCGCGATGCTCATGACACCCGGGACGGCGGTCTGCAACCGAGACGACGTCATGCGGTTGTTTGATTTCGTCGCGGAGCCGGCAGACCTTGAACCGACGTACCGTTGATGCGATGGATGGACTCAATACGCAGCGGCCGATCCGTGAGCTGGCGGTGGACCTTTACCGCGTCTCGGGTGTGGTTCTCATCGTGCTGGGGCATTGGCTGGCCGGATGCGTGACCTATGACAATGGCGAGTTCGGTCGGCAGAATCCGCTGGTCGACCTGCCCTGGACGCAATGGTTGACCTGGCCCTTCCAGGCGGTCCCGGTGTTCTTCCTAGTGGCAGGTTATGCCGCCGCGGTGTCGTGGACGCATCGGTGCGAAGTCGAGGGGATGCCGCGCCAAGCCTGGCTTCGGCATCGGTTGGCCCATGTGCTGGGTCCTACAGCGGTGTACGGCGGGCTGGTGTCGGTTGTGGTGGTGACACTCAGCGTTTTCGGCGTCGCGCGCTCGGCGCTGGAGTACGCCGGCTGGGCGCTGGCGATGCATCTGTGGTTCCTCGCCGTCTACCTGATGGTCGTGTCGCTGACTCCCATTGCCGTTGCAGCACAGCGACGCTGGGGGTTGTGGGTGCCGGCGGCGCTGGCGACGGGAGTCATCGTGGCGGACGCCGCAGCGGTACACGCTCACGTACCTTACGTCAATTGGTTGAACTACCTGTTGTGCTGGGGGGCGCTCTACCAACTCGGAATCGCTTGGCGTGAAGGGCTGTTATCCGGACGCAGGCCGGTGGTGCTCGCAGTCGTATCGGCGATTGCATTGGCGTTGCTGATCTGGCGGGCACACTATCCGGTCAGCATGATCGGGGTTCCCGGTCAGACAATGGAGAACTCATCACCGCCATCGGTGGCGATGCTGGCCTTCGCATCCACTCAGGCGGGACTGGCCATCACCGCCGCGCCGCTGCTCAACCGCGTGTTGAGCCGTCGGCATGTGCAGCGTGTGCTGAGTGTTGCCAACAACAATGTGATGGCGCTGTATTTGTGGCACATGGTGCCGGTGGTGATCGTGGCGCTCGTCGGGTATCCGTCCGGATTGTTACCGCAACCGACAGAGGGGACCGGCGCATGGTGGCTGGCTCGGCTGGAATGGGTAGTCGTTCTCGCCATCGTGACGGCGGTTGAGCTCAGGCTGTTGTATTGGCAGCGACGCTTTTCCGCAGCGCCACTACCCACACTGGATGTTGTGCGCGCTACTCGATGGGCCGAACCGCTCATGCTGTGCGGTGCGGCAATGACGGTGTACGGCCTGTGGTCCCTGGCTGCTCTTGGATTCGCTCCAGATGGCCGGTTTCCGTGGATCACAGGCGCAGTGTTCGCCGTGGGTTTGGTCCTGGTCGCGTTGCGGCCTGCGATGGTGGGTCAACAGCCGACGACTAGTTGAGGCTCTCACGGAAAGAGACGGCTATGCGGTCAAAAAGTGCCGTCGCCGCGGTGGCAGTGGTGATGTTGCTCTGTGCCGGCCTGATCACGGCTCCGCACCTCGACGTCGAGTACCAGCCGGTGCTCGTAACCAATCCGGTCGACTACGTCGATACGCTCATCGGCACCGGGACCGGCGGCGAGACGGTGGGGGAGATCAACAACTTCCCAGGTGCTTCGGCGCCGTTCGGCATGGTGCAATACTCGCCGGACACCGTTGACACTTACGCGGGATACGACTACGGGAAGGACCACGTAACCGGATTCAGCATGACGCATGCATCGGTAGGCTGCGCAGCGTTCGGCGACATCTCGATGCTCCCCACTACCACTCCTGTCGGCTCGCATCCCTGGGACGCCAACGAGAAAATCGCCCACAACAGCGAGTTGGGTGGGCCCGGCTACTATCGAGTGCGCTTTCCCGACAGCGGAGTGAGCGCGGAACTCACCGCCACGGTCCGCACCGGTTTCGGCCGGTTCCACTACCCGAACGACGGTCGGCCCGCGCTGTTCGAGGTGCGCTCCAGCGGATCCCTCGCGGGTAATTCCGCGGCGACCATTCAGATCGGTGAGGACAACACCACCATCACCGGATCGGCGACCAGCGGGGGATTTTGCGGCAAAAACAACGTCTACACAGTGTATTTCGCGATGAGATTCAGCCGACCGTTCACGTCGTACGGTACGTGGGGCGGCTTTTCGGTTTACCCGGGTGTGCGCAGCGCATATTCGAGTTACGCCGGACACAGCGGAGGATACGTCGAGTTTCCGGCCGGCTCGGCGGTCGAGGCGCGTACGGCACTGTCTTATGTGAGCGTTGACGGAGCGAGAGCGAACCTGGCCGCCGAAAGCGGTGGAAGCTTCGAGGACATACGCGTGGCCGCGTCCAGAGAATGGAACTCACTGCTGTCACGCGTGACGGTCGCCGGCGCCGACGAAGCGGACCTGATGACCTTCTACACTGCCCTATACCATTCGCTGTTGCACCCCAACACTTTCAACGACATCGATGGCCGTTACATCGGATTCGACAACGTTGTCCATACCGTCGCTGCGGGACACACTCAATACGCCAACTTCTCCGACTGGGATACCTATCGTGGTACTGCCGCGTTGCATGGGTTGCTATTTCCTGAACGTGCCGGCGACATGGCCCAATCCCTGGTGAACGACGCCGAGCAAAGCGGAGCGTTTCCACGCTGGGCGCTGGCCAATGCCGCGACCGCGGAAATGACCGGAGACAGTGTGGTGCCGTTGATCGTCAGCCTTTACGCCTTCGGCGCCAAGGACTTTGATCTCACGACTGCGCTGCGTTACATGGTGAACGCCGCAACGACGGGTGGTGTCGGCCGTTACGGCTATGTCGAGCGACCGGGAATCGCAACCTACTTGGAACGCGGTTACCTTCCGCAAACAACGCAGTCGTGCATCCATGGTTCGGTTCCCAGCGCATCGATCACGCTGGAATGGTCGCTCGACGACTTCGCCATCTCCCGGTTCGCGGCAGCGCTCGGCGATTCCGCGACAGCCACCGAATTTCAGACCAGGTCACAGTTCTGGCAGAATCTGTTCAACCCCACCACCCGCTACCTGTCGCCGCGGAACGCGCTCGGCTTCTTCCCGGATGGCCCAGGGGTTGTGCAGCCGGCCCTGGGATGTTTCAGCCAAATCGGATACGACGAGGGCAATGCCGAGCAATATCTGTGGTGGGTGCCGCACAACGTCGCTGGCCTGGTGACTGCTCTGGGCGGCCGAAACCCGGTCGCAGACCGGCTCGACCGCTTCACCAAGAAGCTCAACGCGGGTCCCCGAGAGCCCTATTTGTGGCTGGGTAATGAGGTGAACTTCGGGGTTCCATGGCTCTACAACTACATCGGTCAACCGTGGAAGACGCAGGCGTTGGTCGACCGGGCGCGCAGCCAACTGTTCGGTCCCACACCCGACGGCGCCCCGGGCAACGACGACCTGGGGGCGCTGTCGAGCTGGTATGTCTGGGCAGCGCTGGGTCTGTATCCGAGCACATCGGGAGCACTGATCCTCACCATCAACACACCGCTGTTTGATCGCGCCGAAATCAAATTGCCGCCCGACAAATCAATTCGGATCGTCGCACCTGGCGCATCGGGCCCACGACGCCTCAAGTACATCGACGGTGTGCGCGTCAACGGCCGGCCCTTCGATCAGACGTCGCTGCCGGAGTCGATCATCCGAAACGGCGGCGAGTTGGTGTATTCGCTGTCCGCGCAACCCAACACGAGCTGGGGCAGCGCTGAGTCCTCGGCGCCGCCGTCGTTCGGTGCGGGCAGCTCAGGCGTGACCGTCAACGTCTCACCCGTCGTCCGCGCGATCGCCCCCGGCGCCACCGAGACGGTGACCGTCGACGTTCAACGGATGATTGAGGGTCCCGGCGACTACATCATCACCGCCGCGTCCTACGACAACGGCATCACTGCCGACCGGGTGTCCGGACACTTCGGTACCGACGGATTCGCGACCACCACCGTCGCGATATCGGTGGCGCCGTCGGTGCGCGACGGTTACTACCCGCTGGTGCTCACCACCACGGCCGGCGGCAGTGCCAGGACGTTTGTGCTTGTGGTCGCCGTCGGGCGGGCCGGGGTCGAGGAATGGCTGACCGGGTGGGGCTAGTCAGCGACCAGCTCACGACGAACGCGCCACGATCACCGGTATCTGGACGGCTTGCACGACCGCGTTGCTGACTGAACCCAAGAGCATACCGGTGAACCCACCCCGCCCGCGGCTGCCCAGCACGAGAAGCTGTGCGGCGGGCGATAGTTCGATCAGTACACGAGCCGGTCGGTCGCAGACGAGCAGCCGGTGCACGGCGACGTCAGGGTAGCGTTCTTGCCAACCCGCGAGACGTTCGGCGAGGCTCCGCTCTTCTTCGGCCTTCACCGCCTGCCAGTCCAAGCCCGGGAGTTCAAAAATTTCGGTATCACTCCACGCGTGTAGCGCGATCAGGTCAACCCTGCGGCGCGACGCTTCGTCGAATGCGATCGCTGTCGCAGCATCTGAGGCCGACGAACCGTCGATACCCAGGAGCACCGGAGCTTGCGCGCGATGCGGCACCGGATCTTCGTCGCGAATCACTGCGACAGGGCAATGTGCGTGCCGCACCAGATTCGAACTCACCGAGCCGAGCACACCGCGAGCCAATGCTCCGCGCCCAGAGTTGCCCACGACGATCAGATCGGCCCGCTGGGACAGCTCGACGAGGGTGGGAACAGTGGCCGAGACCGTCATTTGACTTGTTATAGCGATCGAGTCGGCTTTCCCGGCGATGTCGCGCGCAATTTTCAGCGCACCATCGAGAATCCTCCGCCCTTCGTTACCCTGCCAGACTGCAAATTCGGTCGGCGGCGTGAACTGCCGCCACGTGGGCGTAGCGGGGTTCACCACATGAACCACGGTGAGCGGACGGTGGCGCAGCGCTGCGTCATGAGTCGCCCACTCGACGGCGGCAGTTGACGCTGCCGATCCGTCGACACCCACGACGATGCCGAGGTCCTCAGTCCTTGCCGACATATCGCCCTCCTTCGCCGCCTTCTGCTCTACTGCCGCCTGCGGCTCGACTATCGAGACCCGCTGCCGCTCAGGGCTGGCGAGCGACGATGACTGGCATGCGGGACGCGTGGGCCACCGCATTGCTGACCGATCCCACCAGCATGCCGGCGAACCCGCCTCGGCCATGGCTACCCACCACCACCAGCTGCGCCGATTCGGATTGCTTGACGAGGTGATAGGTCGGATGGTCACACTCCACCAGGCGTCGCACCGCCACGTCCGGGTAGCGCTCTTGCCACCCCGCCAACCGCTCGGCGAGGATCCTTTCTGCTTCCGGCTTCACCGCGGGCCAGTCGATGGCCGGGAAGTCGTTCACCTCGACGTCGCTCCAGACATGCAGCGCAACAAGTTCCACCCCTCGCCGCGATGCTTCGTCGAAGGCGATGGCGGTGGCGAGCTCCGAGGTCGGCGAACCGTCGATGCCTACCAGCACGGGTGCCTGATCGGGATGCGGCATCATCGGGTCCTCGTCGTGAATGACCGCAACCGGGCAATGTGCATGGCGGATCAGGTTGGAGCTGACCGAGCCCAGCAAAGCCGGGACCAATCGTCCACGTCGCCGTGAACCCACGACGACCAGTTGAGCCGATTTGGACATGTCGACCAGGGTGGAGACCACCGGGGCGAACAGCACCGCGCTATCGATTTGAATCGGACGGTCTGCCGGACCGGCCTGCCGCGCGATCTCCGCCGCGTTCTCGACAAACGTCTGTGCACGTTCCACTTGCCACTGCGAGAAACTCGCCGGTATCGACCCGTGCGGGAGGGTAAGTCCAATGGGATTGACAGAGTGCACGATAGTCAGCCGGGCATTTCGCATTGCGGCCTCACGCGCCGCAAAGTCGACCGCACAGTTCGACGCCGGGGACCCGTCGACACCAACCAACACTTCCAAACGGTCCTGCGCGCCGGACATGTTTCGTCTCCTTGCATCTGACGGCTACTGCGGCCACCGAGCCCATCGTCAGGCCGACGTGCTTCAGTGACTAGGGGGCCTAAGTCCCTTATCAGATGGCCACAAGACCTCTACCTGGTCGCTGCCGGCGCAATGATGATGGTTGACGCAAATCATCAGATGGAGCTGCCGTGATCGTTGATCCCCGCTACCACGATGCAGTGATCTTCGAAGCTGAAGTCGTAGCAGATCCTGCGTACGCCGACGCCGTGATCACGTTGATGCGCGCCTTGCAGCGAGCCGGTGTCAAATCGGCGGTGTATTCGTTGGGCGGCGCGTGCGACGAGATGTTGCGCGCCGGTGGCGTCGATGCTCATGTTTCGGTGCGGATCGACGGGTCTGGGCAGCCGGACGTTGCGGTCCCGGGGGTGGCGGCACGCTGGCTGGCTGTCCGGCCCGGCCGGTGCGTGTTGGTCGTGAACTCCGAACGCGCTGTTGTTGCGGCACAAGACGGTGGCTTTGCCCTGGTCGTGGCGGTGGGCCCGCCGGAGTTGCTGGGATTGGGCGCCGATGTCGTGGTCGGTGAGCTCGCCGAAATCAGGGCGCGCGCCGGAGATCGCCGGATCTCCGAACTTCCCGACGCGCTGGACTGCTACCCCCAGCTGGATGCGGCACTGGCATTTCGGCGGCCGGTGGTGCTTTTCGACTTTGACGGGACGCTGGCAGAGATCACCGACGATCCTTCCTCGGCCGAGCTTGTGCCGGGCATGGCGGAGCTGCTCGGGGCATTGGCGCCGTTGTGTACGGTGGCCGTGCTGAGCGGCCGTGACCTAGCCGACATTCGCAGTCGGGTGGGCTTGGACAATATCTGGTACCTGGCAAGCCACGGCTTCGATGTGGTGGACGCGCACGGCTCACATCACGAGAACGACACTGCATTGGCAGCAGTTGCCGCTTTCGAACGGGCAGCAGCCGAACTCCGAGAACAACTTGCTGAGGTTGACGGAATCAATGTGGAAAACAAGCGGTTTGGCGTTGCTGTTCACTACCGCAACACCGCCGAGGATGAGGTTTTCCGTGCCACTGCGGCCGTGCGGCAGATCGCCAAGCGCGATGGTTTCCGCGTCGCCGAAGGACGCAAAGTCATCGAATTACTCCCCGATGTCGCATGGGAAAAAGGCAAGACGATTGAGTGGATCCTGCATGAACTCTCCGACGATCGCTCCGCGCTGATTCCGGTTTATGTCGGTGACGAGCTCACCGACGAGGACGCGTTCGACATGGTTCGTTACCACGGTATCGGCATCCTGGTGGCGCACGATGAAGACGGCGACCGGGCATCCGCAGCACAGTTCACGCTCGAGAATCCGAATGCGGTGCGAGCGTTCGTCGAGAGACTTGCCGCAGATATCCGGCGACACTCTGCGTCGACGGTTCCATGGTCGATCGTCTTCGACGGCTACGAGCCAACGCAGGAGCGTCTGCGGGAAGCGCTGTGCACCGTCGGCAACGGCTATATGGCAACGCGCGGATGTGCGCCGGAAGCGTGGGCGAGCGAAGCGCACTATCCCGGCACCTACGTCGCGGGTGTCTACAACCGGCTGGCTGACCGAATACTCGGCCAGACCGTGGAAAACGAGAGCATGGTAAACCTGCCCAATTGGTTGCCGCTGACGTTCCGGATCGATGACGGTCCCTGGTTTGAACTTGACGAGGTCAAACTGTTGGCCTACCGGCAAGAGCTGGACGTCCGCCGCGCCGTGTTGACGCGCACATTGCGTTTCCAGGATGCCGCGGGACATATCGCATCCGTAACGCAGCACCGTCTGATCGCAATGCACGCGCCGCACGTGGGAGTGTTACAGACAACGGTCGTAGCTGAGAACTGGTCGGGGACAATCCAGTTCCGATCTCTGATTGATGTCGGAGTCAAAAATGACCTGGTGAGTCGCTACCGCGATCTCTCCGGCACCCACCTCACAACCCTGCGAGCCGAATCGCTGTCCGACGATTCCGTGCTTGCCGTCGTCGAGACAAACCAATCCCATATCTCGGTGGCACTGGCTGTCCGCACGGCAGTCTGGCGTAACGACGAACGTTGGCCCGCGAACTATGAGTTCATTCTGCAAGACGGACAACGCGTGGGCCATGACATCACGCTGTCCGCGCAGGCCGGCGAACCGATAACGGTGGAGAAGGTGGTCGCCCTCTACACCGGGCGCGACCGCGCGATCTCCGAGCCGGCAACCGAGGCTGCACAGCGCTTGCAATTCGTGGGTCGCTACCGAGATCTGCTGGCAGGCCATGTCTCTGCATGGGCCCATCTGTGGGAATGCTTCGCGCTCGACATCACCGACGGCATCGACGAGCTACCCGTGATACGGCTACATCTCTTGCATATGCTGCAGACATTGTCACCCCACAGCGCAGATCTCGACGTGGGTGTTCCTGCCCGCGGGTTGCACGGCGAGGCCTATCGCGGCCATGTGTTCTGGGACGAGCTGTTCGTCCTGCCAGTGCTGAACTTGCGCCGGCCCGAATTCACCCGATCGGTTCTCGATTATCGGTACCGGCGGCTACCTCAAGCGCGTCGGGCCGCACGGGCCGCCGGCCGGGGTGGGGCGATGTATCCGTGGCAGTCAGGCAGTAGCGGTCGCGAGGAAAGCCAGCGGCTGCATCTGAATCCCCGGTCCGGGCGGTGGAATCCAGATCCCAGTGCCCGGGCCTACCATGTGGGTCTCGCTGTGGCGTACAACGTTTGGCAGTACTACCAGGCGACCGCCGATCTGGAATATCTGCAAAGATTCGGCGCGGAGATGATGGTCGAAATCGCGCGGTTCTGGGTGAGTTTGGCTCGATTTGACACCCAACTCGACCGCTTCGTCATCCGCGGTGTCATTGGTCCCGACGAATTTCACACCGGCTATCCGGGCCGGCTTTACGACGGGATCGACAACAACGCGTACACCAACGTGATGGCCGTCTGGGTCATCGTGCACGCGATGGAGGCCCTGGCGCTCCTGCCGCTGCGCGACAGGCTTGCCGTACAAGAAGCGACGGCCCTGGAGTGCGCCGATCTAGACCGGTGGGACGACATCAGTCGTCGCATGTTCGTGCCATTCCACGGCGACGGAGTGATCAGCCAGTTTGAAGGTTACGACGATCTGGCCGAACTCGATTGGGACTCATATCGGCAGCGCTACGGCAACATTCAGCGGCTGGACCGCATCTTGGAAGCCGAAGACGACAACGTCAACCATTACAAGGCGTCCAAACAAGCCGACGCGCTCATGTTGTTCTATCTCTTGTCCACCGAGCAGTTGCAGGATCTGTTCGGCCGGCTCGGCTACCGATTCGCACCCGACCAAATCTCGAAGACCGTCGAGTACTACTTGCCGCGCAGCTCGCACGGATCGACCTTGAGCGCTGTCGTGCACTCGTGGGTGCTGGCCCGCGGGAACCGCGCCCGCGCGATGGAATACTTCCGCCAGGTTCTCAAGTCTGACATCGCCGACATCCAGGGCGGCACCACCGCGGAAGGAATCCACCTCGCGGCCATGGCCGGCAGTGTGGATCTGCTGCAACGCTGCTTTACCGGTTTGGAGATGCGTGGCGACCGGCTGGTTCTTGCCCCTGAATGGCCGGAAGAGCTGGGTGCGCTGACGTTTCCGCTGCAGTATCGCGGACATCGGTTGCACCTGCGGGTAAGCGGGCGGTCGGCGACAATCAGCGCTGAACCTTCAGAGGCGGCGCCGATCCAGGTGGAGTGCCGCGGTCGTGTCTATCGGTTGACACCCGGGTCGACAATCGAGACCTGTTAGCCAGGGTCCAACGTCTACCGCGGAAAGGCCCTACGGCTCCTGCCTACTCGCTGATCGATCGATAGCGTCGATGTCGACCAAGATAAGGAGCTGCGATGGAGAAATCACCCGGACCCGTGGTCGTCGGCATCGACGGCTCGGATGCCGCGATCAAAGCTGCCGAGTGGGCAACCAAAGAAGCTCTCCACCAAGATGTTCCGCTGCGGCTCGTCCACGTCATGCAAACGGCGCATCGGCTCCAGCAGGAATACGCCGAGAGCGCGTTGCGCGCTGCGTGTGCAGCGGTTGAGGCCACCGGCCTACCGGTGAAGGTCGACACTTCAGCAATCCGGGGCGACGCGGGTTCTGTGCTGCTCGAGGAATCCCGCGGCGCTTCGCTGGTCTGCGTCGGATCGGTGGGAATCGGCCGGGTGGCCAGCATGCTGCTGGGTTCGACCGCCAGAAAGCTTGCCGAACAAGCACATTGCCCAGTCGCGATCATCCGGCGTGACGACGATGCGACGGCATCCCCAGGTGGTTTCATCGCGGTCGTCCTTGATGACCAACCGGGCAACGACGAGGTCGTACGTTGGGCCATGGAGGAGGCGCGGGTCCGCAGGGCTTCGGTTCTGGCGCTCGGGGTCTGGCGGTGGGCCCTCCTGGGGATCGGCTACGAGAGGCTATACCGACGCCTGGACCACTGGTTGCGCCGGTATCCGGATGTGCGCGTTGAAGTCGCCGCCACCCGCACCAGCGTGACGCGCTATCTGGAGGGACAACGCGGCGCGGTTCAACTCATCGTGATCGGCCCTGAGGATGCCGACAAGGTCGCCGAGTTGGTGGGCCCGCACAGCGTGCCGATTCTTGCCCACGCTGATTGCTCCGTGCTGATCGTGCGGGGGTAGGGGCTTCGCCTAGCGTCGAGCACAGGGCTGTGCCAGCGCGTCGAGTTCGGGGGTGTCGGTGCCGGTCAGCCGGCGGTGCATCGCCCAGGCGATCCGGGCGGCCTGGACTTTGGCGTGTTCGGCCACTGGTCCGCAATACATTTCGTCGACGGTGTCGTGCCAGGTGGTCAGCCAACGGACAAAGTGACGGCCGGACAGCGGAGCCCGTTCGTGTACGCGACGGTGAGCGTGCAGAGCGCTGCCCCGATAGCGGCCGGCCCGGAACAATACGGTCTCCCAGAAGTCACACATGACCGGAAGGTGCGAGTCGAGTCCGCGGGCGCGCAACTCGGCGAACGGCTCACTGAGTATCTCGTCATCGAGAACCCGGCCGTAGAACCGTCGCAGCAGAGCCTCGATGTCGGCGCGGCTGTTCAAGTCAGTCATCGGCGATCACCTGCGCGATGCACAGCTCCGGTTCGGCGAACGGCTGCAGCTCGGCTCGCAACGCCGGGTCGAGCAAGCCTTCCAGCAGACCCCGATGCAGCGCGCAGCCTACTTCCGGATGGGCAGCGGCCAGTTCCCGGACCGGACAGGCGTGTAGCAGCAGCCTGCGGGTGCCCGGTGTGGCCGGTGGAGTCAGCTCGGGTCCGAATCCCATTCGCCGGAAGAGCTCTGCTGTGCGCTGCGCCCCGCGATCGAGAGTTCCTGCGGCAGCGTCGGTGTCGGTGTCCGAGCCGACAGCAACGCGCTGCGCCCAGCGCCGGCCGACCCGTTCGGCACGGCGGCGTCGCTTTTCGACAGTGTCACCGAGTTCCAGCGCAAGCAGCTCGGCAAGGCTCTGATAGTCGAAATATTCCTGTGCCGCAACGTATCCGGTGCGCGGCCGACCGACCCCCGTGGAGGCAACCCGGGTGCGGTAGACCAGGCCCTGCTCGCAGAGCCGCTCGAGGTGAAAACGCGCCGTGGTGACGTGCAGCCGCAGTTGCTCGGCAAGTTCGACCGCGTCAACCGGGCCGTCAGATGCGCGGACCAGATCCAGCACCCGTTCGCGTTGCCGGTTTTGTGGCCCCCGGCGGCGCCGGCCCGTACTGTCGTCCACCCCAGTGCCCTCGATTCGACTAATTTAGTGCATATTATTCCTCTAAATATGTCTTTGCGGAAGGGTCGACCGCCGAGACGGTTCTCACAGTCGGTCCAGCCGCGCCCGGTAACCTCGCTGCCGTGCTGTTGACCTCGCTCGACTCCGCTGCCGCCACCGATCTGCGCGACGCGGTACACATCGACGACGTCGTGTTGAGCCGCAGCGATCTGGTCGGGGCCGCTACGTCGGTGGCTGAACGGGTCGGCGGGGCCGAGCGCGTCGCGGTGCTGGCCACGCCGACCGTGCCCCCCGTGCTGGCGGTCACCGGCTGTCTGATCGCCGGAGTCCCGGTGGGGCCGGTCCCCGCCGACGTCGGACAGGCGGAGCGCCGACACATCCTCACCGATTCCGGAGCGCAAGTGTGGCTGGGCCCGGTGCCGGAGGACCCGGAGGGCCTGCCGCACATCCCGGTGCGGATGCACGCCCGCTCCTGGCACCGCTATCCGGAGCCGCCGCCGGAGGCCACCGCGCTGATCATCTACACCTCGGGCACCACCGGCCCGCCCAAGGGTGTGCCATTGAGTCGGCAGGCGATCGCAGCGGACCTCGACGCGTTGGCGCAAGCGTGGCAGTGGACGCCCGACGACGTCTTGGTGCACGGATTGCCGCTGTTTCACGTACATGGTCTGGTGCTGGGTCTGCTCGGCTCGTTGCGAGTGGGAAACCGGTTCGTGCACACCGGAAAACCCACTCCCGAGGGGTATGCTCAGGCCCGTTCGCGGGTGGGCGGCACGCTGTACTTCGGCGTGCCGACCGTCTGGTCGCGGGTGGTAGCCGACCCGGCCGCGGCCGAGGAGTTACGGCCCGCCCGGCTGCTGGTATCCGGCAGCGCCGCGCTGCCGGTACCGATTTTCGATCAGCTGGTCACGCTCACCGGGCACGCGCCCGTCGAACGCTATGGCAGCACGGAATCCCTCATCACGGTGTCAACCCGCGCGGATGGCGAACGTCGCCCCGGCTGGGTGGGCCTACCGTTGGCCGGGGTGCAGACACGCCTGGTCGACGACACCGACCGCCCGGTACCGCACGACGGGGAAACCATTGGGCGGCTTCAGGTTCGCGGCCCGACGGTGTTCGACGGCTACCTGAACCGGCCGGATGCCACCGCCGAAGTATTCGACGCCGAAGGCTGGTATCGCACCGGAGATGTCGCAGTCATCGACGGCGGGGGTATGCATCGCATAGTGGGACGCGAGTCGGTCGACCTGATCAAATCCGGCGGATATCGCGTCGGCGCAGGCGAAATCGAGACGGCGCTACTGGGACATCCCGGTGTGGACGAGGCGGCTGTTGTCGGGTTACCCGACGAGGACCTGGGTCAGCGGATCGTCGCGTTCATCGTCGGCGATGCCAACCCCGATGAGCTGATCAGCTATGTCGCCGAGCAGCTTTCGGTGCACAAGCGTCCGCGCGAGGTGCGCGTGGTCGACAGTCTGCCGCGCAATGCGCTGGGCAAGGTGCTCAAGAAAGAATTGCTGCGCGACTGACGTTCGAACCCGCTTCGAGCGGGCACAAATGTACGCACTGTGCGGCGTGTCGGTGTACAAACGCGCCCGTTCGCGAAGATTAGTTGGCGTGCAGGTCGGCGTTGAGCGCGATGCCCTGGCCGTCGCGGGACACCACCTCGACGGCGCCGCTTTGCGAATTGCGGCGAAACAGCATGTTGTTGCCGCCGGAAAGCTCCCGTGCCTTGACCGAGCTGCCGTCGGGCATGGTGACCTTGGTTCCTGCGGTGACATACAACCCGGCCTCGACCACGCAGTCGTCACCCAACGAGATCCCCAGCCCCGCATTGGCGCCGAGCAGACACCGCTTGCCGATGGAGATGACCTCGGTGCCGCCGCCGGACAGTGTCCCCATGATCGACGCACCGCCACCGACGTCGGAGCCGTCGCCGACGACCACTCCCGCCGAGATTCGGCCTTCCACCATCGAGGCGCCCAGCGTGCCGGCGTTGTAGTTGACGAATCCTTCGTGCATCACTGTGGTGCCCGCCGCCAAATGCGCGCCCAACCGCACGCGGTCGGCGTCGGCGACTCGCACCCCCGACGGGACGACGTAGTCGACCATCCGGGGAAACTTGTCGACGCCGTACACGGTGACCGGCCCGCGCCGGCGCAGCCGGGCCCGCACGGTCTCGAAACCTTCGATCGCACAAGGCCCGTGGTTGGTCCACACCACGTTGGTCAGCACGCCGAAGAAGCCGTCGGTGTTGAGACCGTGCGGCGCAACGAGTCGATGCGACAACAGATGCAATCGCAGATACGCGTCATAGGCGTCGGTGGCCTTGTCCTTTAGCGACCCGATCACGGTGCGGACCACGACGCTTTCGGTGCCGCGGTCCTCGTCGCGGCCTGCGAGGGCCGCCAGCTCGTCGGGAACCTCGGTGCCCGACAACCGTGCAGTGCCGCTCTCCGCGCCGTCAGTCAGTTCCGGTGCGGGAAACCAGGTGTCGAGGACCGACCCGTCGGCGGCGAGCGTCGCCAACCCAATACCCGAAGCTCCAGTCACGCGGGCAACGCTACTTTCTTCTGCCGAGCAAGCGCAAAAGTCCCCGACACGCCGGGGCGGAGGGTGCCTTTGTGTCTGCTCGGCGCGAGGGGGCCTCCCAGTAGGCTGGGCAGCGTGCTGGATTTAGCCGGGGATCCGATCGAGCTGACTGCCGCGTTGGTCGATATCCCCAGCGAGTCGGGGCACGAGGCCCGCATCGCCGACGAGGTCGAGTCCGCGTTGCGCACCCAGACGAACTTCGAAGTCATCCGCAACGGCGACGCCGTGCTGGCCCGCACCCGGCTCGGCAGGCCCACCCGGGTATTGCTGGCCGGGCACCTGGACACTGTTCCGATCGCCGACAACGTGCCCAGTCGCCGAGACGGCGAGATGTTGCACGGCTGCGGCGCGGCGGACATGAAATCCGGGGATGCGGTGTTTCTGCATCTGGCCGCCACCGTGAGCGAACCCGCGCACGACTTGACGTTGGTGTTTTATGACTGCGAGGAAATCGAGGCCGCCGCAAACGGTTTGGGTCGCATCGAGCGCGAGCTGCCGGACTGGCTGGCGGCAGATGTGGCCATCCTCGGCGAACCCACTGCCGGCTTCATCGAGGCGGGCTGTCAGGGCACGCTGCGAGTCGTCATTCATGCCACCGGAACACGCGCCCACTCGGCGCGGCCGTGGTTGGGCGACAACGCCATTCACAAGCTGGGCGCCGTGCTGGACCGGCTCGCGGCCTATCAGGCCCGTGAGGTCGACATCGACGGCTGCATCTATCGCGAGGGCCTCTCGGCGGTGCGCATCGACGGGGGCGTGGCCGGCAATGTCATCCCGGATGCGGCGTCGGTGACGGTCAATTTCCGGTTCGCGCCGGATCGCTCGCCGGAAGCTGCGCTGGCACACCTCCACGACGTGTTCGCTCGCCTCGACGTGCGCATCGAGCAAACCGACTGCGCGGCCGGCGCGTTGCCCGGATTGTCCGCGCCGGCCGCGAAGGCGTTGGTCGATGCGGCCGCCGGCCAGGTCCGGGCCAAATACGGCTGGACCGATGTGGCGCGGTTCGCCGCCCTGGGTATCCCCGCGGTCAACTACGGGCCCGGTGATCCCAACCTGGCGCACCGGCGCGACGAGCGGGTCGCGGTCGCGCAGATCACCGCCGCAGTCGACCTGCTGCGCGGCTATCTGAGCAGCTAACCGCGCTTGGCCTGCGCCGCGGCGTCGGCGGCCGCCGGATGCAGCCCGGCTTCGGCCAGGTCGGCGGCCACGTCGGCCAGTGCGGCGCAGTCACCGGCTGCCAGCGCGCGGGCATGCGCCAGGGTGAGCCTGCCGAGCGCGCAGTCCACTTCGACGGCGAGGCGCTCGGTGCGGTACACCGCACGGGTGTCCCCGAGCCGGGTGGCGTCCTGCAGCGCGCGCAGCGCGATCGCCGACTGGCCGCCACGCTCGGCCGCCTGCACGGCTTCGCGGGCGGCGTCGATTGCGGCGGGGGTATCGCCGCGCGTGGCTTTCGACCACGCTCTGGCCAACGCCAGTTCCGGCGCGAACAGCGCCGATTTCAGACCATGCCGAGACTCGGCTCGGCTGAGCGCCTTTGCCGCCGCAAGCTGGTCGCCCCGCTGGGCCAGCGCCTGGGTGAGCAGCATCAGCGATAGCGGACCCCACGAATAACCGGTACGCTCCAGCGCCGCGGCCGCTGGCTCCAAAAGTGCTATGGCGGTGTCGAATTCGCCCTGGGCGATGGCGACGTAGGCCACCAGCACCTCACCGATTGCCCTGCCCGGCTGCTGCAGCTCGGCGAAGTCGGTGTAGCGCTGCGCCAACGCGCGTGCCGCGTCCAGCCGGCAGGCCATCAGCAGCGTCGTAATCCGGGCGAACCCACTGGTGAACCGCAACAAACCGGGATGCTCCACGGCCTGCGCGCGGCCGGCGAGCGCCTCGACGTCGTCGAACCGTCCGGCGCGGGCCGAGCACAACGCCGCCGTCGACGCCGCCCATCCCACGCCGACTTGGTCGGCATGCGGTGACGCCAGCACCTCGCCGGCGACCCGCAACGCGCTCAGCGGGGTGCCCGCGTTCATCGCGAAGGTCGCGGCCAGCGCGTCGAGCGTGGCCCGGGCCGTCGGCGCCGAGACCCGGTTGCGGGTGGTCTGCAAGAACGCGGTGGCCCGCTCCGGCTCGCTGAGCATCCAGAATTGGTTCGCCGCCCGCGGCAGCGCCCACGCCATCAGCTCGGTGTCCGACAACGTGTCGGGGTCCACCGCGGCCAGCACAGCGCCGGCCTCGCGGCCGCGGCCCTGCCAGGCCAGCGCGTAGGCCAGTGACAGCCGCGCGGCCAAACCACCGGACTGATCCACTGCGGCCCTGCCCAGCCGTTCGGCCAGGATCAGGCTGCCGAGTCGCAGCGCCTGCTGGGCCGCCTCGGTGACGTCCGGATACGGCTCCTCGCCGTCAACGGCCAGCGCCGCAACGCGGAGCTGATCGCTGATGCGGTCCGAGGGCCGCGCCGACAACTGCCCGGCAATCGCGGTGCGCAACCGGCGGGCGCGCTCGGAGGGCAACGCGGCGCGGGCGCGGTCGGCGTAGCACGGATGCGCGGCGCGGACCAGCGCGTCGGCGTCGGCGGTCACGGCACCGGCGGCTTGTGCGGCGGCGACGGCCTGCTCGCCGACCAGTGCGGTCAGGTCGTCACGCTGCAGGGGCTCGGCGACCGCCAGATGATCCAGCACCGCACGCACATCCTGAGCCAAGCCGCCGAGGTAGCGGTCGATCAGTCCGGAAAGTGACGTATCGCCGTCGGGAAGCCCGCCGTCCTCGACAAGCCGCTGCAAGCACAGCGGGTTGCCGTGGCTGCGCGCGAAGGCGTCGTCGACGTTCGCCGACCAGCCCGCCGATTCCAGCAACGCCGCCGTCTGCGGCTTGTCCAGCGGCTGCACCTCGACACGGTTGAGCAGATTGTCGGTCCACAGCGCGGTCACTGCGGCGGGCAGCTCGCTTTGTGCGCGGGCGGTGACGATCAGGCGCGCTGAGCGCCGCAGCGCCAGCTGGTAGACGAGTGAGGCCGACAATTCGTCGAGGTGGTGCGCGTCGTCGACCACCAGCAGCAGATCGCCGCCCACCAGCGAGTCGTGGGCGGCACGCAGCAGCGCGGCGGGCCGGCCCATCTCGGCCACTTCGACGAGGCTGCCGAACGCGCCGAACGGGACCATCCGCTCCGATGGGGTGCCAGTCACCCAGCGGACGACGGTCGACGGCGCGTCCGCTACGAATCTTTCGGCGGCTACCCGTGCGGTCAGCGACTTGCCGATGCCGTCGGGTCCGATCAGCACGACGCCCGACCGGTCGGCGTCGGCCAGGGCGACCGTTACGCGGTCCAGCGCCGCTTCGTCCGGCGTGCAAACCCATGGCACCCGCCGGATTCTATGGCCCCCGCTGTGCCGGCATGGCACTAGGCCGAAATGCGTGTGGCGGCCTGGTCTACGTTTCGGGTGTGCCTTCGCAAGCTGATGAGTGGGCGGTCTGTGTGTACTGCGCATCCGGGCCGACGCATCGGGAGCTGTTGACGCTGGCCGCTCAGGTCGGCGAGGCGATCGCGGACCGCGGCTGGACCCTGGTGTGGGGCGGCGGCAACGTTTCGGCGATGGGCGCGCTGGCCACCGCAGCGCGGGCCCGTGGCGGCAGGACCGTCGGCGTGATTCCCAAGATGCTGGTTCACCGCGAACTCGCCGATACCGATGCCGACGAGCTGATCGTCACCGACACCATGCGGGAGCGCAAACAGATCATGGAGGAGCGCGCCGACGCGTTCCTCGCCCTGCCCGGCGGCATCGGCACCCTTGAGGAGCTGTTTGAGGCTTGGACCGCCGGATATCTCGGCATGCACGAAAAACCCGTGGTGGTACTCGATCCCGACGGGCACTTCGATGGGCTCCGCGCCTGGCTGTACGGGTTGGTCGATTCCGGCTACGTCTCGGAGGCGGCGCTGGACCGACTGCTGGTGGTCGACGAGGTCGATGCGGCACTGGACGCCTGCGCACCCGGCTGAGCGATACCTGACCCCGACAAGGTTAGGCTCGCCGCCAGAGAACCCAGAGACCGTACGCAGCGAAATGGGGAGCCAAAGTGTCCGATGTCGGGCTGGTCGATATCGCAAGCCGGGTGCCCGGCGTCTTAGCCGACGTGCCGGTGATAGTGCGTGGTGTGGTGACCGGGCTGCTGGCCCGCCCGACGTCGAAGACGTCGATCGGCAAGGTGTTCCAGGCGCGGGCCGCCCGCTACGGCAACCGGGTCTTCCTGCGGTTCGGTGATCAGCAGCTGACCTATCGCGAGGCCAACGAAGCGGCCAACCGGTACGCCGCCGTGCTCGCCGCGCGGGGCGTCGGCCATGGCGACGTGGTCGGGATCATGCTGCGCAACTCGCCCAGCACGGTGCTGATGATGCTCGCCGTCGTCAAATGCGGTGCGATCGCCGGGATGCTCAACTACCACCAGCGCGGCGAGGTGCTGGCCCACAGCCTGGGCCTGCTGGACGCCAAGGTGCTGGTTGCCGAATCCGATCTGGTCGAAGCGCTCACCGAATGCGGCAACCCGGGCCCCGCACCGATGACCATCGAGGAGATGGACCGGTTGGCCAGCACCGCGCCCACCGCCAACCCGCCGTCGGCGTCGGCGGTGTTGGCCAAGGACACCGCGTTCTACATCTTCACCTCCGGCACCACCGGCCACCCCAAGGCCAGCGTGATGAGCCATCGACGGTGGCTGGCGGCGCTGGCCGCATTCGGCGGACTGGGCTTGCGGCTCAAGGGATCCGACACGCTCTACAGCTGCCTGCCGCTGTACCACAACAACGCGCTGACGGTCGCCGTGTCGTCGGTGATCAACTCCGGGGCAACGCTGGCGCTGGGCCGCTCGTTCTCGGCGTCGCGGTTCTGGGACGAGGTGATCGCCAGCGACGCGACGGCGTTCATCTACATCGGCGAGGTGTGCCGCTACCTGCTCAACCAGCCGGCCAAGCCCACCGATCGTGCCCACAAGGTGCGGGTCATCGCCGGCAACGGGCTGCGCCCGGAGATCTGGGAGGAGTTCACCGCCCGGTTCGGCATCGGGCGGGTTTGCGAATTCTATGCGGCCAGCGAAGGCAACACCGCGTTCATCAACATCTTCAACGTGCCCAAGTCGACCGGCGTCGCGCCGATGCCGTTGGCCTACGTGCGCTACGACCCGGACACCGGCGCGCCGCTGCGCGACGAGAGGGGCCGGGTCATGCGAGCACCCGCGGGTGAGCCCGGCCTGCTGCTCAGCCCAGTCAACAAACTGCAGCCGTTCGACGGTTACACCGATCCGGCTGCCAGCGAGAAAAAGCTGGTGCGCAACGCTTTTCGCGAAGGCGACTGCTGGTTCAACACCGGCGACGTGATGAGCCCGCAGGGCATGGGGCACGCGGCGTTCGTCGACCGGCTCGGTGACACCTTCCGGTGGAAGGGGGAGAACGTCGCCACCACACAGGTCGAGGCGGTGGTGGGCGCTGAGAAGTCGGTCGAGGAATGCGCCGTTTTCGGGGTGGAAGTCCCGCGCACCGGTGGGCGCGCCGGGATGGCGGCGGTCAAGCTGCGCGACGGCGCGGAGTTCGACGGCAAGGAATTGGCGCGCTGCGCCTACGAACAGCTGCCGCCCTACGCCTTGCCGCTGTTCATCCGCGTGGTCGACTCGATGGAGCACACCACCACCTTCAAGAGCCGCAAGGTGGATTTGCGCGAGCAGGCATACGGGCCCGGCATCAAGGACCCGATCTATGTGCTGGCCGGCCGCGACGAGGGCTACGTGCCGTTCTACGACGAGTACCCAGACGAGGTTGCGGCCGGAAAACGGCCCCGGGGCTGAATCCTCGCGGCGGCGTGCGCCTTCGCGGGCAGCGGACGTTGTGTGCGGATTCTAACACTAAAAAATATTGACTAAAGAAACTCTTGCGTTCGAGACTTCAAGCACGGGTCTCAACTCTGGATGCAAGAGGCAATATGACCGCTCTGCGAGAAACGTTCGCTGCTGGTGACGTGCGGCGGATTGGGCTGCGCGCCGTCGCGCGCTTGGCGGCATGGACAATCGGATTGATCGTGGCGGGGTGGGTCGTTCCCGGAGTTTCGGTGTCGGCGTCGGGGGTCATCTTCGCGGTCGCGTTCTTCTCGCTGGCGCAGACGACTCTGTCGGTGTGGATTTTGAAGCTGCCACAGGAATGGGTGGCTCTTGCGCTCGGAGGTACTGGCTTTGTCCTCACCGTCGCCGCGATGAGTCTTGCCGCGGCGTTTTCTCACGGGGTGAGCATCTCTGGCCTGGCCTCCTGGGTTGCCGCGACGATCGTGGTGTGGCTCATGACAACGATCTGCGCCATTTTGTTGCCCGAGGTATACCGCCGGTAAGCGACGACGGATGGAGAAGTAATGGGGCACACGCATCATGACCCGACGGATCATTTTCGGACGACGCATCCGCATGCGGGTATCACGATGAAGGACAACTTCTTCTGGCCTGGGTTCATCCTCCTGGCGGTCGGCGTGATCGGAATGATCGGCACTACGGTGGCCGCCGCCTACCGGCAGTACGAATGGTTTGGCACGGCAGCGCTGGTCGCCGTGCTCGGAGTGGTCGCCGGCACGTTATGGTTCCTCGTCGAGGTTCGCCGCGTCACCGGTCTTGATGAGCAGTGGGCCCGGCAGTCAAGCTAGGCACCCGTGGCTTATTAGGTGCCAATTCCGCTGGGGCCGTTGAGGTTGCCCCGGTGAAGTTACCTTTGTCAAATTCCATTGCTGTTAGATTGGTCGGATGGATATCGGTGTTGGCGGCGGCCTTGATGCCGTGGCAGGGCTGAGCAGTCTGGACGACCCGGCGCGACGCCGTCTCTACGAATATGTCGCCTCGCGTGACAAGCCGGTGGCGCGCGACGAGGCCGCCACCGCGGTGGGCATCAGCCGCACGCTGGCGGCCTACCATCTGGACAAGCTGGCCGACGCGGGGATCCTCGCGGTCAGTTATGCGCGTCCACCCGGTCGGTCGGGTCCCGGGGCTGGGCGTCCGACGAAGCGATACACCCGTACACAGCAAGAACTCTCGGCAAGTGTGCCGCCACGAAACTACGGGTTGCTGGCGAGGTTGCTCGCCCAAGCCGTCACCGCCGATACGTCGGGGGCGGTAGCCTCAGCGGTGGCGGCAGCGGCGCGTAAGGCCGGGCGCACCAGCGCCGGCGACGGTGGTGTCATTGACTCGTTGTGCGGGTCTGGGTATGAGCCTGCTCGAACCGCCGCTGGTGATATCGAGTTACGGAATTGCCCGTTTCACCAACTGATGCGTGAGTATCCGGAGTTGGTGTGTGGGCTCAACTTGGAACTGATTCAGGGCATGCTCGAAGCGCGTGGCGAGCGGCCTTCGCGAGCGGTGTTGGCGCCCCGCGAGGACCGATGCTGTGTCGTAGTGCGTGCCGCGCAGCGTCGTGCCAAGACCCGTCCCGTGCACCGGAGCAAAGCAAAGTAGCACGCAGTTGGCACCAGCCGCTGAGATCGTGCTCCCGATTCTGTTGGGATCAAGGCCTTTTCGCTTCTGGCGCATCAAACTACCGCCTTCGCCGGCAGTCTGTATTTTGTCAAGATTCATTGGTGTTACATTTGGCACGTCGATGTGCGGTGACCGCAATGCTGCCGTGGTTGTAGCGCGACGAGTCGTGCCACGCCGGAAGGAGGCGACAGGTGAACCTGTTAGAAGCACTCGGGTTGCAACACCCGGTGATCCAGGCCGGCATGGGCGGCGGTGTGGCCGGCGGCGAACTGGCCGGATCGGTGTCGGCTTCCGGTGCGCTGGGCACCGTGGGAATCGCCGACCCGCACACCTTCGCCGGCGAGCTGCGCCGCGCGTCCGAGCTGGCGGGCAAACGGCCGATAGCGGCAAATCTGTTGGTGCCGTTCATCCGGAAGGCTCACGTCGATGCATGCGCCGCGGGCAAGGTCCCACTCGTGGTTCTGCACGGCGGCATCTCGGCGCGCTGGATCACCGCGTTGCGGGCGACGGGTGCTCGGGTGTTGTGCACCGTGGGCAGCGCAACGCAAGCGCGGCGCGCGCTGGCCGCCGGTGCGACGGGTCTGGTCGTGCAAGGTGTCGAAGCCGGCGGGCATTTGATGGCTGACCGTCCGCTGGAGGTGACGCTGCCCGAGGTGCTCGAGGCGGTCGACGACGTTCCGGTGCTGGCCGCCGGCGGAGTGGCCGACGCTGCCGATGTGCGCCGGCTGCTGGCCGCCGGAGCGACCGGCGCGGTGGCTGGCACCCGGTTCCTGCTCACCGAGGAGTCGCGCGCCCACCCCGAATACAAGAAGCGGGTGCTCGGCGCCGAGCGCACCCTTCGTACGTTGCTGTTCGGCGTGGGCTGGCATCTGGCACACCGGGTGGTGCCCAACGCGGCCACCGACCGGTGGTGCGCCGGCGACGACCTCGGGCCACGATGGATGCGGGGGCTCAACCGGGTCAGTGCCCCGCTGGGAAAGGCACTGCCGCTGACGGCTCTGGACACCATGGTCTCGCTGCAGCGCGGATGGCTGCCGCTGTACACGCCGGCCCTGCCGCTGGCCGGGATGAGCACCGCGGCAGTCGACCACACGGCGCTATACGCGGGCGAGACTGCCCACCGCATCCACGACGTCGTCCCGGCCGCGGAGGCGGTGGCCCGGCTCGCGCCGTGACCAGGCACCATAGACGGGTGCGTGTCACGCCGCCGGCGCCAGCCGGCCATCCCACACTGTGCGGCCGGCCCGTCGCCGCCGATCGCCCGTTGATCATGGCGATCGTCAATCGCACCCCGGATTCGTTCTACGACCGCGGCGCCACCTTCGACGACGATGCGGCTAAGGCCGCGGTACACCGGGCCGTCGCCGAGGGCGCCGACGTCATCGACGTGGGAGGCGTCAAGGCCGGGCCGGGGGAGAGCATCGACACCGCCGCCGAGACCGCCCGCGTGGTGCCTTTTATCGAGTGGCTGCGCGACGCCTATCCCGAGCAGCTGATCAGCGTCGACACCTGGCGCTCCGAGGTGGCCAGGCGAGCGTGCCGGGCCGGTGCCGACCTGATCAATGACACCTGGGGCGGCTTCGACCCTGCGATCGCCGAGGTCGCCGCGGAATTCGGCGCAGGGCTGGTGTGCTCGCACACCGGCGGCCTGCCGCCGCGCACCCGCCCGTTCCGGGTGAGTTATGGGATGAGCACCCGCGGCGTGGTCGACGACGTGATCCGCGAGGTCACCGCCGCGGCCGAAGCCGCCGTTGCGACCGGTGTGGCGCGCGACCGGGTGCTGATCGACCCGACTCATGACTTCGGCAAGAACACCTTCCACGGATTGGCGTTATTGCGCCATCTACCAGATCTCGTAAACACCGGCTGGCCGGTGTTGATGGCGCTGAGCAACAAGGACTTCATCGGGGAGACTTTGGGCGTGGATCTGACCGGACGGCTGGAGGGCACGCTGGCCGCCACCGCGCTGGCGGCCGCCGCGGGCGCACGGATGTTTCGCGTACACGAGGTCGAGCCCACCCGGCGGGTGCTGGAGATGGTGGCCTCGATCGGCGGACAACGGCCGCCGAAACGCACGGTGAGAGGACTGGCATGACCGCATCGGAGCTGGTCGATCTCGTCGGCGACGGCGTCCTGGCCGCCCGCCCCGGCGACACCTGGTTGTCGGACCGCAGCTGGCGCCCGGCCAAGACCGTCGACGAGCTGGTGGCCGCCAAGGCTGGACGGACAATTTCGGTGGTGCTGCCCGCCCTCAACGAGGAAGACACCATCGAATCGGTCATCGACAGCATTTCGCCGGTGGTCGGTGGCCTGGTCGACGAGCTGATCGTGCTCGACTCGGGCTCCACCGACGACACCGAGATCCGGGCGATCGCGGCCGGGGCCCGCGTCGTCACGCGCGAACAAGCCCTGCCCGACGAACCGCCACGGCCGGGCAAGGGTGAGGTGTTGTGGCGCTCGCTGGCGGCCACCACCGGCGACATCGTGGTGTTCGTCGACTCCGACCTGATCGACCCGCACCCGATGTTCGTGCCGTGGCTGGTCGGCCCGCTGCTCACCGGCGACGGCATTCACCTGGTCAAGAGTTTCTACCGTCGGCCGCTGACTGGCAGCGGCACCGGCGGCGGGCGGGTGACCGAACTGGTGGCCCGGCCGCTGTTGGCTGCGCTGCGGCCGGAGCTGAGTTGTGTCCTGCAGCCGCTGGGGGGCGAATATGCCGCGACCCGGGAGTTGCTGACTTCGCTACCGTTCGCGCCGGGTTACGGCGTGGAGATCGGCTTGCTCATCGACACCTACGATCGGCTGGGCCTCGACGCGATCGCCCAGGTCAACCTGGGGGTGCGGGAGCACCGTAACCGGCCGCTGGCCGAGCTTGGGCCGATGAGCCGTCAGGTCATCGCCACGCTGTTGTCGCGCTGCGGTGTCGCCGACTCCGGGGTGGGCCTCACCCAGTTTTTCGTCGACGGGCCAGACGGTTGTGGATACACGCCCTACACCACACCGGTGTCGCTGACCGACCGGCCGCCGATGAACACCCTGTCGCCGCGCTAGGTTCGATTCCGTGGCGTTGGTATTGCTGTATTTGGTCGTGCTGATTCTGGTGGCGATCGTGCTGTTCGGCGTGGCCAGCGCGCTGTTCGGCCGCGGCGAGCAGCTGCCGCCGCTGCCTGCGGCCACCACCGCGACGGCGTTGCCCGCTTCCGGCATCACCGGTGCGGACGTCGAGGCGGTCAAGTTCACTCAAGTGCTCCGCGGCTACAAAACCAGCGAAGTGGACTGGGTGCTGGATCGCCTCGGCCGGGAGCTCGATCTGCTACGTGGTCAGCTCGCGTCGGTGCAGGCATCGGCCACCGGCGACGACGACGATGGCGAGGACGGGGGCCGGGACTCGCCATGACCGCATTGCCCGACGACGGGCGGGTCCGTTGCGCCTGGGCTGATTCCAGCGAGCTGTACCGCGACTATCACGACAACGAGTGGGGCCGACCGCTGCACGGCCCCGTCGCACTGTTCGAGCGGATGAGTCTGGAGGCCTTCCAGAGCGGTCTGTCCTGGCTGACCATCCTGCGTAAACGGGAGAACTTCCGGCGGGCCTTCGACGGCTTCGACATCGAGACCGTCGCCGGCTATACCGACGACGATGTGGCCCGGCTGATGGCCGACGCGTCGATCGTGCGAAACCGCGCCAAGATCGAGGCGACCATCGCCAACGCGCGTGCCGCAGCCAACCTGGGATCGCAAGACCTCTCCGAGCTGCTGTGGTCCTTCGCGCCGCCGCCGCGGCCGGTCTCGCAGCGCCCCGTCGACGCCTCCCAGGTGCCGTCGGCAACTGCGGAATCGGTGGCCATGGCCCGTGAACTCAAGCGGCGCGGTTTCCGGTTCGTCGGGCCGACCACGGCCTATGCCCTGATGCAGGCAACCGGGATGGTCGACGACCATCTGCGCGCATGTTGGGTTCCTCCGGCACACCGTTGAGAATCGCCGGCAGCACGCCGAACCAGGGTCTTGTACACGCTGGCGGGTCCCATAGGGAACAATAGGGGGGTGAATTGGCAGTTCAACGCCGGGCGTGGCCGGGTCTCCACTGGTGTGGCGTACCCGGTACCGGCTAGGCCCGCATCGGCGGGCAGGCTCGAACCTGGAGGGAGCAGTCGATGGCGGCGATGAAGCCCCGGACCGGTGATGGTCCGCTGGAAGCGACCAAGGAGGGGCGCGGCATCGTGATGCGGGTACCGCTGGAAGGCGGTGGCCGACTGGTCGTCGAGCTGACGCCCGAAGAAGCCGCCGCGCTGGGTGACGAACTCAAGGGCGTCACCAGCTGATCGCTCGCCGCCGCCCGGCGACACTGCAGTGGAGCACCCCCAGCCGCGGAGCGGCGATGAGTAACGCCGGGCAATCGAACTAGGCACAGACTTTCCGGTAGATCTCCAGCGTTTGCGCGGCGATCTGCGCCCACGAGAATTCCTCGATACAACGCCGGCGCCCGGCCTGCCCGTAGCGCTTCGCCTTGGCCGGATCGGCGATCAGCGCGTTGACCGCCTCGGCCAGGCGGGCCTGGTAACCAACCGGATCGCCGGGGTCGTAGGGCACCAGCGATCCGGTGACTTGATCGACGACGACCTCGGGTATCCCGCCGACGTCGGAGGCCACCACGGCCGTCGCGCATGCCATCGCCTCGAGATTGACGATTCCCAACGGCTCATAGACCGAAGGACAGACGAAAACCGTTGCTGCCGACATTATTTCGCGAAGAGCGCCGATCGGCAGCATTTCCTGGATCCAGAACACACCGGTGCGGGTACGGGCCAGGTTGGCCACTGCGTCGGCGACTTCTGCACCGATCTCGGGAGTGTCGGGCGCCCCGGCGCACAGCACCAGCTGAGCGTCGGCGTCAAACTGGTGCGCGGCGGCCAGCAGATGATCAACGCCTTTTTGGCGGGTGATACGGCCGACGAAAGCCACGATGGGACGGTGTGGATCCACCCCCAGCTCAGCCAATATCGATCCGGTGGCGTCGGGTTCGGCGGGATACCAGGCCTGGGTGTCGACCCCGTTGCGCACGACATGCACTCGGCTCGGGTCTAACGCCGGGTAGACCCGCAAGACGTCGTCGCGCATACCCGAGCTGACGGCGATCACGGCATCGGCGTTGGTCACCGCGGTGTGCTCCACCCACGACGACACCCGGTAGCCGCCGCCGAGCTGTTCGGCCTTCCACGGCCGCAGCGGCTCGAGTGAATGAGCGGTCAGCACGTGCGGGATGTCGTAGAGCAGGGCGGCCAGGTGCCCGGCCATGCCCGTGTACCAGGTGTGCGTGTGCACCACATCGGCCTCGCCGGCGGCGTTGGCCATCGCGAGATCGGTGGACAGCGTCGACAACGCGAAGTTGGCCCCCTGCAGGCGCGGGTCGGGCTGATACGTGAACGCCCCGGGGCGGGCAGCGCCCATGCAGTGCACGTCGACCTGGCATAGGTTGCGCAGCTGCGAAACCAGCTCGGTCACATGCACGCCGGCGCCGCCATACACCTCAGGGGGATACTCCCGAGTCATCATCGCCACCCGCATATCGGGTCACGGTAGCTCAAATGGGTTGACAGACAGTCCGTCAACGTCGACCAATCGTGCAATTGACCTGGCAGTGCTGCGCAGCGGCCGATAGGTTTGAACCCATGAGGGAAGCACCACACGTGCTGGGCATCGTCCTGGCCGGTGGGGAAGGCAAGCGGTTGTATCCACTGACCGCAGACCGGGCCAAGCCTGCGGTTCCCTTCGGCGGCGCGTATCGGCTGATCGACTTCGTGCTGTCCAACCTCGTCAACGCCCGCTACCTGAGGATCTGTGTTCTCACCCAGTACAAGTCGCACTCGCTGGACCGCCACATTTCGCAGAACTGGCGGCTCTCCGGCTTGGCCGGGGAGTACATCACCCCGGTGCCGGCGCAGCAGCGGCTCGGCCCACGCTGGTACACCGGCTCCGCCGACGCGATCTACCAATCGCTCAACCTGATCTTCGACGAGGATCCGGACTACATCGTCGTTTTCGGTGCCGACCACGTGTACCGCATGGATCCCGAACAGATGGTCCACTACCACATCAACAGCGGGGCCGGCGCGACGGTGGCCGGCATCCGGGTGCCGCGTGCGGAAGCGACGGCGTTCGGTTGCATCGACGCCGACGATTCCGGTCGCATCCGCGGTTTCCTCGAGAAGCCCTCCAACCCGCCGGGAATCCCCGGCGACCCGGAGCACGCCTTCGTCTCGATGGGCAACTACATCTTCACCACCAAGGTGCTGGTCGACGCGATCCGCGCCGACGCCGAAGACGACCACTCCGACCACGATATGGGCGGTGACATCATCCCCCGGCTGGTCGAGGACGGAATGGCCGCGGTGTACGACTTCTCCGACAACGAGGTCCCCGGCGCCACCGACCGCGATCGGGCCTACTGGCGCGACGTGGGAACCCTGGACGCGTTCTACGACGCGCACATGGATCTGGTGTCGGTGCACCCGGTGTTCAACCTGTACAACCGGCGCTGGCCGATCAGGGGAGCGACAGAAAATCTGGCCCCGGCCAAGTTCGTCAACGGCGGCTCCGCCCAGGAGTCGGTGGTGGGCGCCGGCAGCATCATCTCGGCCGCCTCGGTGCGCAATTCGGTGCTCTCATCCAACGTCGTCGTCGACGACGGCGCGATCGTGGAGGGCAGCGTGATCATGCCGGGCACTCGGGTCGGCCGCGGCGCAGTGGTGCGGCACGCGATCCTGGACAAGAACGTGGTGGTGGGGCCCGGCGAAATGGTCGGGGTGGATCTGGACAAGGACCGCGAACGCTTTGCGATCAGCGCGGGCGGGGTGGTCGCCGTCGGTAAGGGCGTCTGGATCTGACGCTCTTCTCCCGTCGCGAGCGGGCGTGTTTGCACACGACACGCCGTCGGTGTACGTCATTTTGCGCCCGCTCGCCGGGGCTTCACCACACGTACGGCACCAGCCGGTAGGGCACCTGCCTCCGGTAGTCGTCGTATCCGCTGAGCTCCTGGGTGAGCAGCTGTTCTTCGTCGCGGATGCGCAGAGCAAGCGCGACCAGCCCGGGGATCACCAACAAAAGCGCCCAGTATGAGCCGAGGGCGAGCGGGATACCCACCATCATGATCACGTCTCCGGCGTACATCGGGTGGCGCACCAGACCGTATAGACCGGTCGAGGCCAGCTTCTGCCCCGCCTCGATGGTGACGTTCGCGGCCGCGTAGGCGTTCTGCACGACCACCAACATGGCAACGCTCAGCCCGATTGCCACCAGCACGTCACCGGCCAGCGACACCGCAGCGGGCACCGACGACCAGTTGAAGCGGTAGTCGAGCGCGCTGAGCACAATCATCCCCAACAGCGAAAACGCCGCGACGGAGATGATGACCTTCTGCGCCATCCTGGTCTCCGAGAACGGCCCGGCATGCATCCGCCGCTCGAGCGCCGCGGGGTTGGTGCGCAGTAGGTAGACGCTGGGAATCGAGGTGCACAGCGCGAACACGGCCAAGAACACCCACCCCTGCCAGTAACGCCATGTGCCGGCCGGCAAGAAGAGCAACAGGGCGAACACGGTGGCGCCGCAGATGCTTGAGAATGCAAATTTGCCAAGCATTTTCATGAAAAGCCTCCTTAGCTTCGTATGTCACGACGTCGAAAGGCGGCTATTCCCAGCACAATCAGTGTCGCATCAACCAGTAGAAGCCACAGCAGCGGAACGGCGGTGAAATCGCCGGCGCCGACCCGCGGAACATGCGTGAACGGTTCGGCGTTCAGCAGCCACTGCGGAGCACCGGACAGCGACCCCAGCAGATACAGCGCGACGAATCCCACCAACACGCCCCACGCCACCGGGGTGAAGCGTGGCAGCAGTCCGAACAATGCGACCGTCACGGCGGCCAGCAACCATACCGCGGGCAGGTGTGCCGCCGCGGTACCGACGACGATCGACAACTTGCCGCCGATGTCGTCGGCGGCGGCGCCGTAGACGAGTCCGGCCACCAGCCCGGCCAGCAGCAGCGCGGCTCCCGATCCTGCCAGCGCAATCACCAAATGGCTTGCTAGCCAACGAAACCGGCTGACCTCGCCGGCCAGCACCGTTTCCACCCGCTGACTGGTCTCTTCTTGATGCGGGCGCAGCGACAGCGAGATGCTGAACGCGGCCGCCACCATGGACACCATGCCGAAGGCCACCGTGATGAAGGCTTGTTCGAGCGCGCTGGTCCCGCCCATCCGCGTGACGATTTCGCGCGCGACACCGCTGTCGCCCAGCTCGTCGCCGATGCCGTGCACGACGCTGCCGATCAGCAGGCCGTACAGGCACAATCCGAGCGTCCACAACACCAACGCGCCGCGGTCCAGCCGCCAGGCGAGCCCGAACGCGCCCCGCAGTGTGGCGCCCGCGGTCGCCGGCCCCGGACGTTCGGCGATCAGGCCGGCACCCAAATCCCGACGGGCCAGCAGCCGGTAGGCCAGCGCCGTGAGCACCACGATCGTGGCCACATGTAGCACCAGCACCCACCAGCGGTCTACGGCGTACGGGCGCACCTGCAGCGACCAGCCCAGCGGCGACAGCCAGGACAGCTCGCCAGAGCCGGCGTCACCTACGGCGCGCAACGTGAAAGCCACCGCCAGCACGGAAAACGCCGCCCCGCGCGTGAACCGGGCGCTTGGGGACAGCTGCGCTGTGACTGCCGCGACCGCAGTGAAGACCAATCCGGAGGCGGCCAGCGCTGCGCCGAAGGCCAGCGATCCGCCCGGCGCGACATCGGTGGTGAGCAATCCCGCGGCGCCGAGCGCGCCGGTGCCGATCGACGCACCGAACGACATGAGCAAGGCGGCGGTCAAACTGGCGTAGCGGCCCACCATGGTCGAGTTGATGAGCTCGGCGCGGCCGGTCTCCTCATCCCCGCGGGTATGACGGATCACGGTGAGGATGACCGCTATGGCGATCAGCAGATGGAACATCCCCGCTTTCCAGATGCCGACGGCACCGAGGGTGTCGTTGTAGACCTGACCAAAGAGGGCACGGTGAGCCGGGCTCGCCATGATCGACGCGGCGAATGCGGCGCGGCCGGCCTGATCGGGGTAGATCTTGGCGACGCTGCCGACGTATACGCTGGCCAACGGCACCGAGAGCAGTAGCATCCACAGCGGCAGCACGAGTCGATCGCGGCGCAGATACAGCCTCAGCAGGCCCAGGGTGCCCGAAAAGCTCGAACTACGCTGCGGCGCTAGATGAGCCGGACGGTGCTGCAATGTGGTGCTCATATCCCCACCCGCTGTCCGCTGCGTTCCTGCCGGCCGTCAGGGTCGACGCCGTAGTGGCGCAGGAAGAGTTCTTCCAGGGAGGGCGGCTGGCTCACCAGGCTGCGAACACCAGCGTCGCCGAGTACTCGGATGAGTTCGCCGAGGCTTTGGCTGTCGACTTGGGCATGCAACGTGTTGCCGTCGATGCTGACATCGTCCACACCGCTGATCCGGGTGAGATCGCCGGGGTCACCGATCATCTCGGCTTTGATCGAGGTGCGGCTGAGATGGCGCATGGACTCCAGCGAACCGCTCTCCACGGTTCGCCCGGCGCGGATGATGGTTACCCGTTCGCACAGCGCTTCCGTCTCGGCCAGGATGTGGCTGGACAGCAGGATGGTGACACCGCGGTCGCGGGCCTCGCGGACACATTGTTGAAACACGTTCTCCATCAATGGATCCAGGCCGCTGCTGGGCTCGTCGAGAAGTAGTAGCCGCGCTCTGGACGAGAAGGCCGATATCAGCGAGACCTTTTGGCGGTTCCCCTTGGAGTAGGTGCGGGCCTTCTTGTGCGGATCAAGTTCGAAGCGCTCGATCAACTCCGCGCGACGTTGTTGGTCGATGCCTCCGCGCATGCGCGCCAGCAGATCGATGATCTCACCGCCGGTGAGCGACGGCCATAGGGTGACATCGCCTGGCACATAAGCGATTTGGCGATGCAGCTCGACGGCGTTGGCCCATGGATCGCCACCGAGCAACCGGACACTCCCGCCGTCTGCCTTCATCACCCCGAGCAGGATCCGGATCGTTGTGGATTTCCCGGCCCCGTTGGGGCCTAGGAATCCGTGCACCTCGCCTTCGTGGACCGTCATGTCCAGGCCGTCCAACGCCCGAACGACACCGAAGTTCTTTTTCAGACGGCGAATTTCGATGGGTACCTGATAGCTGTTAACTGGCATCGGCTTCTCCTTGTTCAGCTTTGGCCAGGAAGGCTTCGTACATGGTGCGGTCCGCCATCAGGCCTTCGGTGTAGAGCTCGAGGGAGGGCAATATCATGTCGTTCGCGTAGTCGCGCAATACTGCCCGTAAATCCGTTGGGGTTTCATGCATTTGCAGATACAGCAGAAAGCCGCCGCCCCCAGTGATCGCCAGATACTTCGCCCGAGCCTTCGGATCTCGGCTGGGCTTGAGGATGCCGTTCTGCACACCTTCGGCCAGATATACCTCAGCATTGCTGATCATCCTGCGCCATAAGGTATTTGCCAGTTCCCCGCCGGACTGCATGGTGCGCACGAGGTATGCGATCAACGGCGCGTATTCCTCGATCTCGGCCATCGCCGCGAACCAGGTTGCCGGATCGCTGGAGCGCATCGCCTCGGACTTGCCGGTGCGGATTTCTTCGGCGACGTAGTCGTCGCAGGCCTTGCGCAGACCTTCTTTGGACCCGAAGTGGTGGATGACCAACGCGGCGCTCACCCCGGCGGCCTCGGCGATCGTGCGCAGGCCGGCGTTGAAGCCGTGCTGGCCGAACTGCCTGATCGCCGCATCGCGGATGCGGGCGGCAGCGGTCAAATCGGCTGAACGCATGTTCAGTACATTAAACGCGCGTTCAGTCGGCGGTCAAGGGGAGGCCCGTCAGGAACCCGTAAAAAGTCGATCAGTCGCGAACCGCGGCGAGCAGGCCATCGCCCAGCGGCACCAATGCCGGGGTGAGGCGTTCGTCCTCGGCGATCAGGCGAGCCGCCTCGCGCACGGCGGTCACCTCGGCGTCGCGGGCATCGGGATCGCCGGCGCGTCCGCCCAACGCCGCCCGATGTACGACGACGACCCCACCCGAGCGCAGCAGGCGTATCCCCTCGACGACATAGTCGGGCTGGTCGATCGGGTCGGCGTCGATGAACACCAAGTCGTAGGACTCGTCGGCGAGCCGGGTCAGCACCTCCTGCGCGCGGCCGCTGATCAGCCGGGTGCGAGACGGCCCGACGCCGGCGTCGCTGAACGACTGCTTGGCGATGCGCTGATGCTCGGGCTCGATGTCGATGGTGGTCAAGACTCCGTCGTCGCTCATGCCCGACAGCAACCACAAACTGCTCACCCCGGCGCCGGTGCCCACCTCGACGACAGCTTTGCCGCCGCTGAGCTTGGCCAGCAGACTCAGCAGCGCACCGACCGCCGGAGTGATCGCACTGGCCCCGATATCGACGGCGCGCTCGCGGGCCTTCGCCAAGATCGCGTCCTCGGAGATCGATCCTTCGGCGTGGGCACAGATCGCGGCGGCCCGACTGGTTTGGGCCGGTTGACCCGGGGTCTCGTCGGTGCTCGCCATGCCCCGCAGCGTAGAACCAACTCCAGCGGCGCGCGGGCAGGCGCGCCCATCATTCGATCGACACGCCCGCCCAGCGAAGTCGTCTGTGTCACAGCGCCAGCCGAACGCCCAGCGCAAACGGGCGGCGGCGGGATTTCTCAGTGAACGTTCACCCGCGTCACATACCTCCCACACGCCGGTAAGCGAAGGTAGCGCCATGGAACGCGGAGGACGCGGAGAACGGTCCGGCGGGAATACCGCTTGGAACCTTCGCGTTGCCCGCGATGACGTATTGCCCAGTGTTGACGGCCCGACGAATCCGGAGGATCTCACCATCACCACCTCGATGAGCCCAGCCAGCATGTCGCACCCAGACCGGTACCGTGATGCCGGCTGGGTGGAGTCGTCTGAGGAGCCGTACGGTACGGCGGTCTTCGACGCGACGGGCGACAGAGCGGCCATGCCGTCGTGGGATGAACTGGTGCGTCAACACGCCGACCGGGTTTACCGGTTGGCCTATCGCCTTGCCGGCAACCAGCAAGACGCCGAGGACCTGACCCAGGAGACGTTCATCCGGGTTTTCCGATCGGTGCAGAACTACCAGCCGGGGACCTTCGAGGGCTGGCTGCACCGCATCACCACCAACCTGTTTCTCGACATGGTCCGCCGACGGGGGCGCGTTCGGATGGAGGCGCTACCCGACGACTACGACCGGGTGCCCGCCTCCGGGCCCGACCCTGAGCAGATCTATCACGATGCGCGGCTGACGCCTGACCTGCAGGCCGCGCTGGATTCGTTGGCTCCCGAGTTCCGCGCCGCGGTGGTGTTGTGTGACATCGAGGGGTTGTCCTACGAGGAGATCGGTGCGACGTTGGGCGTCAAGTTGGGCACCGTGCGCAGCCGCATCCACCGTGGCCGGCAGGCGCTGCGCGACTATCTGGCCAAGCATCCTGAGCACGCCGGGCGGTCCCGCGACGGCGCCACCGCCTGAGCGACACTCCGCCTTCTGGGCTGTTCAGTGGTGTCGCGCGCCGGGCGGCGCGCTACATTCGAGGTAGTGCGCGCATACTGGCCGGTGCCGAGAGGAGCAGGTGATGGTCGACCGGGGACATGTGTTCCGCCGCGCGTTCTCTTGGCTCCCCTCTCAGTTCGCCTCGCAGAGCGACGCGCCCGTCGGTGCGCCCCGTCAGTTCGGCTCTACCGAGCACCTGTCCATCGAGGCCGTCGCCGCATTTGTTGACGGTGAGCTGCGGATGAACGCGCATTTGCGGGCGGCTCATCACATTTCGCTGTGCCCGGACTGTGCCGCCGAAGTGGAGGATCAGCGCCGCGCTCGTGCCGCATTGCGCGACTCCAGCCCGATCCGCATCCCGAGCACGTTGCTCGGGCAGCTGTCCCAGATTCCGCACGCTCCACCCGACGACGGCCCGCTCGCTGAGCCGTTCGCCGACGGCACCACGCCTGACCGGCGTAAGCGCCGGTAGGGTGGATAATAGGTTGGCCACGCCGGTGATCCACGCCGGGGCGAAAGCGCGCGTTCTGCACGCGCCCGAAAGAGGATGACGTGACCTCCGACCAAGACAAGTACGGCGCACACCGGTTAGCTCCGCGGCCCGTTTACCGGCCGCCGGTTGACGCCGCGTCGCAAAAGACCTTCAGCCGTCCCGACGGTGTGCAGGGCTCGTTTGTCGCCGACGCCGTCCGCCCGCAGAAGTACCGCGACCAGAGCGAGTTCCGGCCGCACGACGAGCCGGCCGACCCGGTGCTTGCCGAGGCCTTCGGTCGGCCGTTCCCCGGCGTCGAATCGCTGCAGCGCCACCCCACCGATGCCGGGGCGTTGGACGGGGACCGGGGCAACGGGCTCGAGGAGCCTGACGACCCATGGCGCGACCCGGGCGCGGGCGCCGCGCTGGGGACCCCGGCGCTGGCGGCACCGGCTCCACGCGGTGCGGCTGGGCTGCGCGGCAAGCTCGGCGTTCGCGAGGTGTTGTTCGGCGGCAAGGTGTCCTACCGGGCGTTGGCCATCCTCGGCGTGATCGCGCTGCTGATCGGTTTCGCCGGCGGCTGGGTCGGCCGCAAGACCGCCGAGGTCGCCGAGGCGTTCACGACCTCGAAGGTCACTTTGTCCACCCACGGCAATGCGGAGTCGCCCGCGGGCCGGTTCGCGAAGGTGGCCGCCGCGGTCGCCGACTCCGTGGTGACCGTCGAGTCGGTCAGTGACCAGGAGGGCATGCAGGGCTCGGGTGTGGTGATCGACGGCCGCGGCTACATCGTCACCAACAACCACGTCATCTCCGAGGCGGCCAACAATCCGAGCCAGTACAAGACCAGCGTCGTGTTCAACGACGGCAAGGAAGTGCCGGCCAACCTGGTGGGCCGCGACCCCAAGACCGACCTGGCTGTCCTCAAAGTCGACAACGTCGACAATTTGTCGGTGGCGCGACTCGGTGACTCCGACAAGGTCCGCGTCGGCGACGAGGTGCTGGCCGCCGGAGCGCCGCTGGGACTGCGCAGCACCGTGACGCACGGCATCATCAGCGCGCTGCACCGCCCCATCCCGTTGTCGGGTGAAGGCTCGGACACCGACACCGTCATCGATGCTGTGCAGACCGACGCTTCGATCAACCACGGCAACTCCGGCGGCCCGTTGATCGACATGGACGCCCAGGTGATCGGGATCAACACCGCCGGAAAGTCGTTGTCGGACAGCGCAAGTGGACTCGGGTTCGCGATCCCGGTCAACGAGGCGAAAGAGGTCGCCCAGACGTTGATCAGGGACGGCAAGATCGTCCATCCGACATTGGGGTTGAGCACCCGATCGGTGAGCAACGCGATCGCCTCCGGGGCACAGGTGGCCAACGTCAAGGCCGGTGGTCCCGCAGAGCAGGGCGGCATTTTGGAGAACGACGTGATCGTCAAGGTCGGCAACCGGCCGGTGGCCGATGCCGACGAGATGGTCGTCGCGGTACGGCAGTTGACGATCGGGCAGGACGCCCCGATCGAGGTGGTGCGCGACGGGCGGCACGTCACGCTGACGGTGAAACCCGGGCCGGATACCAGTTAAGTGTTCGCCAACGTCGGTTGGGGCGAGATGCTCGTCCTCGTGGTAGTCGGGTTGGTGGTTCTGGGTCCCGAGCGGCTCCCGGGCGCGATCCGCTGGAGCGCCAACGCGTTGCGTCAGGCGCGCGACTACCTCCGCACGACGACGGCTCAACTGCGCGAGGACATCGGGCCCGAATTCGACGATCTGCGCGAGCCGCTGAGCGAGTTGCAGAAACTGCGGGGTATGACGCCGCGTGCGGCGCTCACCAAGCATCTCCTCGATGGTGACGATTCGCTGTTTACCGGCATGTTCGACCAGCCGCAGCAGTCGGTTTCACAGCCCGCCACCCCGTCGTCGGCAATGCCGCAGCTGCCCACCGATGGCCCTGCGCCGTTCGACGCCGACGCGACCTGAGCGGTCGCTACGTGAGATTGCTGTGAGATTGCGTGCAGGGTCGTGATTTTCGAAAAATCACGACCCTGACGGCAATCTCGCTGGGGAGCTAGTGGCGCACGGTGTTCAGGTTCAAAGACCTGCCGGCCAGGCCACGGCGCCGTGACGACAACGCGTCGGCGACATTGCGCAGCTCTTTGCCCACCGCCGAGTCGGGAGCGCTGAGCACGATCGGCACGCCGGAGTCGCCGGAGGCNGTGGTGGCGGGGGCGCCAGCCACGGCGGTGGTGCCGGGGGCGGCAACGCCGCGAGCCACGGCGGTTGTCCGGGCTGCGGCTGCATGCTGTCCTGCGGCCCGATGCAGATCACCGTGCAGTTCGACGCGCGCGGAGCGGTCTGCTGCTGCAGCCACGGCCACATCGGTTGCTGTGGGGACGCCCCGGGTGGCCCGAAGTCGATCAGCGGCGTTCGCGCCAGCGGGTCGGTGGATGGCAGGCCGTGGATGTTGAGCGGCAGGTCCGGGCCGAGGCCCTCGGGCTTTTCCAGATGCTCCAGGCGCATGTCGGCCAGCGGTGGCGCGGGCCCGGTCAGCGGCGGCAAGTCGACCGGCACCACGCCGGTGGCGTACGCCGCCGCCCAGCCCAGCACGTTCTGGGCATACGGCATCGAGTTGTTGTAGCGCAGGATCGCCGCCAGCACCTGCTGTTGGTCGCGCAGGTTCAACCCGCCGCTGCACAGATACCGGGCGGCCGCCAGCGTGGAGTCGTAGAGGTTCTGCGGATCGGCGACACCGTCGCCGTCGCCGTCGGAGGCGTAATGCGCCCACGTGCCGGGCAGGAATTGCATGGGTCCCATCGCCCGGGCGTAGGTGACCCGTCCGTCGGTGTTGCTTTGGACGATCACCTCGTTGCCGGGCAGCGAGCCGTCCAGCGCGGGGCCGAAGATCGGTTGAATGGCGGTGCCGTGGGCGTCGGTCGCCCCGCCGTTAGCGTGCATCGACTCGATGCGCCCGATGCCGGCCAGCAGGTTCCAGCTGATCCCACACGTCGGAGCGGTCACCGCCATTATCTGCTCGGCATTGCGGTACGCCGCCAGCGCCTTCGTCGGAATACGCAGTGCGCCAGGGGCACTCACCACCATAGTCGGTGGCGGCGCCGCCAAGTTGCCCGCTGCGATATGCAAAGCCTTGGGCGGATGTGCGAGCGAAATGACCAAAGGGCCCGATGGATCGCGAGAAACGGGCGCGACGGCAGCAACCCGAGCGATGCCGTTTTCGTGCACGGTCGGTTTTGGTGTGGCCAAGGGTGGAGCTGCGGCGCTGACGGCGCCGGCGAATACCAGCGAGATGATGGCGGCTACAACGAATACCGGGGTATCGCTTATGTGGGCTATCCGTCGGCGTATCGACTCTCGCAAGCGGGCGCTCCCAGCGAGCGCCGTGCGCTCACTTGAACGTCCCCGAAAGCGCACCCGACCGTCCTCAGTCTCCGAGCCCTATTAGGCACTTGTGAAACCACTTTGGGCCTCGTGAACTTAGTCACCATACATAACAGTTGTGGCGGCGTGTCCACAATCGCGGAGTATGTTACGAGCGCATTTTTGCTGCGGCTACCCGGACTTCGTGGAGCGGGCGTCCTCGCCGTGGCCTGTGCTTGCCGCGGTCGGGTGGGCCTGCTGCTCCAGGAGGCTACGCAGAGGTTCCAATTCGTGGCGTAGGTAGTCGCGTAGCTTGGCGACGTCGCCGAGCGCCAGGCGCAGCGCCGCCAATTCGCGGGCCAGGTACTCGGTGTCTGCCTTGGTCTGTTCGGCGCGGCGACGGTCCTCGTCCAGGGCAACCCGGTCGCGGTTCTCCTGGCGGTTTTGAGCCAACAAGATGAGCGGCGCCGCATAGGCGGCCTGGGTGGAAAAAGCCAGGTTGAGCAGGATGAACGGGTAAGGATCCCAGCGCAGGCTCACGGCGAAGACATTCAAAACGATCCAGGCCGCCACCACGATGGTCTGCAGCAGCAGATAGCGGCCGGTGCCGAAGAACCGGGCGACGGATTCGGTTACCGCCCCGAGGGTCTCCGGGTCGACGCGCGGCGCGCGCGTGCGTGAGGTGCGCGGGGTGTACAGGCGCTGGCGCCCCGACGGCCTGATCACGATGACCCACCGGCCGCGTCCAGCACCGGTTCTTCGGCGCGCTCCCGCCAGTCATCCGGCAGCAAATGGTCGAGCACGTCGTCCACGGTCACCGCACCCAGCAGGTGCTGCTGGTCGTCTACAACCGGCCCGCAGACTAGGTCGTAAGCAGCAAAGTACCGGGTCAGTGCCGGCAACGAGGTTTCCGGCGCCAGCGAGGGCAGGTCGGTGTCCAGGATTCCGCCGACCAGTGTGGCCGGTGGCTCGCGCAGCAACCGCTGCAACGGCACACAACCCAGGTACTGCCCGGTCGGTGTCGCGGTGGGCGGGCGCACCACGAACACCAGTGACGACAGTGGCGTGGGGACGTCAGAGTCACGGACCCGGGCCAGCGCTTCGGCGACCGACGTGTCAGGGGTCAGCACCACCGGGTCAGACGTCATCAAGCCGCCCGCGCTGTTGGGGGAGTGCGTCAGCAGTCGTCGCACCGGATCGGACTCTCCGGGGTCCATCCGGCGCAGCAATACCTCGGCCTCGGAGGGATTCATCACCCCGAGCAGATCCGCGGCGTCGTCGGGATCCATCTTTTCGAGCACGAAGGCCGCGCGTTCGTTGCCCAGCTGAGCTATCACATCGGCCTGATCCTGTTCGGGCAGCTCCTGCAAGATGTCGGCCAGCCGCTCGTCATCCAGCGCCTTGATCACCTCGTAGCGCCGTTTCGGTGGCAGCTCGCGCAGGGCGTCGGCGACCTCGATCGGCCGCCACTCCTCGAACTGGTGCAGCAGCTGCGCCACACCCTGTCCCGGCATTGCCAGTGCCGATGGCGTCAGACCCACCACGTTGTCCCAGTCCACGACGTAGACGTTTGCGCGCCGACCCAGTCGGCGGGAGTTGCGAACGGCGACGCGGGTCACCACCCAGTCGCGGGTGCGGGTCTGTTCGATGCCGAGGTCGGTGACCACGACGTCGGTATCGGCCAGCTGCGGCAGCTCGGGATCGTCGACCCGGACTTTGGTGTCCAGAACCTGTCCCAGCACCAGCACTTCGCCGGGCCGCTGCTCGAACCGGTGCAGCGACACGCTGGTGGTGTTCAGCGTCACCGCATTCGGCTCAATTGCGGCGACCCGACCCATGGGCAGGAAAATCCTTCGGCGAGAAGGCAATTCGACGACAAGACCGAGTACCCGTGGTTGTCGACGAACAATGCTGATGCTGATGACGACATCGCGTACCCGGCCGACTGACTCGCCCAACGGGCCCAGCACCAGCATGCGCGCAAGCCGTGCTGCGTACACCCGGTTGATCGACGTCATGATTCAAACTGTAGGAGTGAAATGGTGAATAACGCTTATCGACCCCGGCGAACGTGCCTGTCGGTCCCCGGCAGCAGCCAGAAGATGATCGAAAAGGCCAAGGCGCTGCCGGCAGACGAAGTCTTCCTCGACCTCGAGGATGCGGTCGCACCCGACGCCAAAGCGACGGCGCGCACCCGGGTGGCTGCAGCGCTCACCGAGCCCGGCTGGGGTGGGCAGTTGCGCGGCGTCCGGGTCAACGGCTGGACCACACCGTGGACGCACGCAGACATCATCGAAGTGGTGGCAGCTGTCGGTGCTGCGCCCGAGGCGACGCTGGATGTTGTTGTGCTGCCGAAGGTTTCCGACGCCTCACACGTCACCGCGCTCGACCTGCTGCTCACCCAGTTGGAGACAATCCACGGATTGGAAGTGGGTGGCATCGGCATCGATGCACAGATCGAGGATGCCCGCGGGCTGCTGAACGCCGACGCAATCGCCGCCGCACCGCGGGTGCAGGCGCTGGTGCTGGGCCCCGCCGACCTGATGGCCAGCCTCAACACCCGCACGTTGGTTGTCGGTGAGCAGCCCGAGGGCTACGACGTCGGCGACGCCTACCACCACGCGTTGATGACGATTCTGGTGGCCGCGCGCGCTCACGGTGTCGCCGCCGTCGACGGTCCGTACCTGAAGGTGCGCGATATCGAGGGATTCCGGCGGGTGGCGGGCCGGTCCGCGGCGCTGGGCTACGACGGCAAATGGGTGCTGCATCCGGATCAGATCGCGGCCGGCAACGAAATTTTCAGCCCCCGCCAGGATGAATACGATCACGCCGAGCTGATCTTGGAAGCCTACGAATGGCATACCTCGAGGGCAGGCGGTGCGCGCGGGGCGGTCATGCTCGGTGACGAGATGATCGACGAGGCCAGCCGAAAGATGGCGTTGGTCATCGCGGCCAAAGGCCGCGCCGCCGGCATGCAGCGGCAGTCGAAGCGCTTCGAGCCGCCAACGGGTGGCTAGGTGGCTGTGCGGATGATCAGGACAAAGATGATCCAGGCCATCACCGACAGCACCAGCGCGACCGCGCCGATACTGATGCCGGCGATGGCCAGACCGCGTCCGGGTTGGGACGTCTCGCTGATCTGGTTGAGCGCAACGATGCCGAACACGATTCCGGCGATCCACCCCGCGACGCCGATATAACACAGAAACACCAGCGGAAATCCCATGATCGAGGTCATCAGCGACGCGATCGCCATGCTGTTGGTGCCGGCAGGCGGGGGTCGGTACGGGTTGTAGGGATCGGCGTATCCATAGCCCCCATAGCCCCCGTAGCCTCCATGGCCTCCGTAGCCGGGATATGCCGGATATCCGCCCGATCCGGGGTAGGGGCCCGCCGGGTATCCGTACGGCGGTTGTGGTGGTGGATAGTCCGGGTAATCCAGGGGCGCCGGGGGATCGACCGGTGCGGGTGGGTTATCCCATCGTGGGTATTGTTCGCCGCCGGGATTATGAAACGGCTGGTCGGGGCCGGCCATGGTCGCTAGCGCACGCCGAACGTGCGCGGGCCCAACGTGATGGCGGCGATCAGGTAGACGACGAGGACCACGACGCCGATCGCGATACCGGCGACGGCCAGGCCGTATCCCTGTTGCCGAGTCTGCTTGATCTGGTTGAGTGCAATGGCGCCGAGCACGATGCCGACGACACCGGACAGACAGAAGACCCAACCAATCAGCGAGGCAACCAACGAGGCGATCGCCAGCGCGTTGGTTGTGGGTGGTTGGCCATAGCCGCCTGTGTAATCGGGGTAGCCGCCGGGCTGCGGCGGAGCCCCGTAACCGCCGGCAGACGCGCGGTAGTCGGCAGGCGGAGGCGGGTATGGCGACCCGCCGTAGCTTCCAGGCGCGTAGCCGGGGGGCGGTCCACCCGGCGGTGGATAGGAGGGCGGCGGGTAGGCCGGAGGCGGATAGCCGGCTGACGGCGGCGGGAAGTTGCCCGTGTTTTGCTGGGGCTGCTGGGGTTGGGAGGGCTGGTCTGGGCGGTCTTGCGCTTTCTCGTCGGGGTCGCCGCCAGGAACTGTCATGCTTTCAAACTAGACCTTTCAAACTAGGCGATGTGTGCCGGATGCGGACCATCACAATTACTGGCGGCACACAGCGCCGTCGACCCAGCGCGGCGTGTCGCCAGTTGGTACTCCGCAGAGGAGAATAGGACCATGACCAGCCCCTTCCAGCCCGGACAAGTTCCCGGCGCCACTCCCGCCAGCCCAGCCGCGGGGCGCCGCGGAGCGCCCGGATTGCCGACGCCCCCGAAGGGCTGGCCGGTGGGCTCGTACCCCACCTATGCCGAGGCGCAGCGAGCGGTCGACTACCTCTCCGATCAAGATTTCCCGGTCCAGCAAGTGACGATCGTCGGCGTCGACCTCATGCAAGTCGAACGAGTAACCGGTCGGCTGACCTGGCCGAAAGTTCTGGGAGGCGGGGTGATCTCCGGCGCCTGGCTGGGCCTGTTCATCGGATTGGTGCTGGGCTTTTTCAGCCCGAACCCGTGGGCCGCACTGGGCACCGGCTTTATCGCCGGGGTGTTCTTCGGCCTGATCACTTCGGCCGTCCCGTATGCGATGGCACGCGGAACACGCGATTTCAGCTCGACCATGCAGCTGGTGGCCGGGCGTTACGACGTACTGTGTGACCCGCAGAATGCCGAGAAGGCCCGCGACCTGCTGGCCCGCCTGGCGATCTGACGGGCGGCCAAACCGCGGCGTGTTGCGTATCACGCGCGCGGGCCTCTACCGTTCTGGCGCGGGACAACCGCATGAAGAGAAGAGAGGCGGTGTGGTGGCGAGTCGCAGCCGCGTATGGCGGTTGGGCGCAGCCGTGTTGGCAACGCTGACCACCGTTGCACTGTCCTCATGCGGGACCGCCGACAACGGCGTGGTGGTCAGCCTCTACACACCGGCCAACGAAGCAGCGACGTTCACCGCACTTGCTCAGCGATGCAACGAGCAGGTCGGCGGGCGGTTCACTATCCGGCAGTACAGCTTGCCCCGCTCGGCTGACGACCAGCGGCTACAACTGGCTCGTCGACTCACCGGCAACGACCGCACGCTGGACGTGATGGCCATCGACGTGGTGTGGACCGCGGAGTTCGCCGACGCGGGCTGGGTGCTGCCGCTGTCGGACGATCCTGCCGGTCGCGCGGAGGCCGACGCCACCGCCGACACGCTGCCCGGCCCGCTGGCGACCGCCCGTCGTCTCCACAAGCTGTACGCCGCACCGATCACTACCAATACTCAATTACTTTGGTACCGAGCGGATTTGATAGACAAGCCACCGACCACCTGGGACGCCGTGGTGGCTGAGGCAAGCCGGCTGCATGCCGCGGGTAAACCCAGTTGGATCGGCGTGCAAGCCAAGCAGTACGAGGGGCTCGTGGTGTGGTTCAACACGTTGCTGGCCAGCGCCGGCGGCCGTGTGCTTTCCGACGACGGCACCTCCGTCACGCTGACCGACACGCCTGCGCACCGGGCCGCGACAATCAAGGCACTGCAAATCCTCAAGGCGGTGGCCACTGCGCCCGGCGCCGACCCGTCCATCACCCAGACCGACGAAGGCACCGCCCGGTTGGCGCTCGAGCAAGGCAAGGCCGCGCTGGAAGTCAACTGGCCGTTTGTGCTGCCTTCCATGCTGGAGAACGCGGTCAAAGGCGGGGTGGCGTTTCTACCACTCGACAGGCGGCCAGAGCTGGCGGGCAGCATCGACAGCGCGGGCAACTTCGCGCCGACTGTTCAGCAGTTCCGCACGGCCTACGACGCGAGCCAGCGGGTGTTCAGATTCGCCGGTTATCCCGCTGTGCAAGCCGGCCGGCCGGCCCAGGTGACGATCGGGGGGTTGAATTTGGCGGTGGCCAAGACGACCCGCCATCGGGCCGAGGCCTTCGAGGCGGTGCGCTGCCTGCGCAGCCTGCCGAATCAGAAGTACATCTCGATCGAAGGTGGTCTGCCCGCGGCGCGGGCATCGCTGTACTCCGACCCGCAGTTCCAGGCCGCCTATCCGATGTACGACGTCATTCGTCAGCAACTCACCAATGCTGCGGTGCGCCCGGAGACACCGCTGTACCAAGCGGTCTCGACCAGGATCTCGGCGACGTTGGCTCCCATCACGAAGATCGACCCGGAGACGACGGCTGACGCGCTGACCGAGCAGGTGCAAAAGGCCATCGATGGGAAAGGGCTGATCCCGTGACCGCGGCGGCTCCCGAGAGCCGTTCGGAGCGGCGTCTGGCGTTTTTTCTGGTCGGTCCTGCGGCGATGCTGATGCTGGCGGTCACCGCCTACCCGATCGGGTATGCCGCCTGGCTGAGCCTGCAGCGTTACAGCTTTGCCACGCCGGAGAACACCGCCTTTGTGGGGCTGGCCAATTACCAGACCATCTTGACCGACCGGTTGTGGTGGACGACGCTGGCGGTGACGCTGGCCATCACGGCCATTTCGGTGGCGATCGAGTTTGCGCTGGGCCTTGCGGCCGCGCTGGTGATGCACCGGACGCTGGTGGGCAAAGGTGTCGTGCGCACCGCGGTCTTGATCCCCTACGGCATCGTCACCGTCGCCGCCTCGTACAGCTGGTATTACGCGTGGACGCCGGGCACCGGGTATCTGGCGAACTTGCTGCCCCAAGGTGCCGCGCCGTTGACCGCGCAGATCCCGTCGCTGGCGATCATCATCTTGGCAGAGGTCTGGAAGACGACGCCGTTCATGGCGCTGCTGCTGCTGGCCGGGCTGGCGTTGGTGCCCGACGATCTGCTGAAGGCCGCCCAGGTCGACGGCGCCGGCGCCTGGCGGCGACTGTTCAAAGTCATCCTGCCGTTGATGAAACCGGCGATCGTGGTGGCCTTGCTGTTCCGCACCCTGGATGCGTTCCGGATCTTCGACAACATCTATATCCTCACCGGGGGCTCAAACCACACCGGCTCGGTGTCGATACTGGGCTACGACAACTTGTTCAAGGGCTTCAATGTGGGTCTGGGGTCGGCGATTTCAGTGTTGATATTCCTGTGCGTGGCCCTGATCGCGTTGATTTTCATCAAGGTTTTCGGCGCCGCGGCGCCCGGTGGTGACGGTCGTGGTTGACCGGATCGACACCAGGCGCGCCGCCGGCTGGGTGGTCATCGACGCACTGGTGCTGGTTTATGCGCTGATTCCGGTGCTGTGGATTTTGTCGCTGTCGCTCAAACCGACCTCAACGGTCAAGGACGGCAAGCTGATTCCGTCATCGGTGACCTTCGACAACTATCGCGGAATTTTCCGCGGCAACTTCTTCAGCTCGGCACTGATCAACTCGATCGGCATCGGTTTGATCACCACCGTGATCGCAGTGGTCATCGGAGCGATGGCGGCCTATGCGGTGGCACGGCTGGACTTTCCGGGCAAAACCCTGCTGGTCGGTGCCGCGTTACTGATCGCGATGTTTCCGCAAATCTCATTGGTCACACCGATTTTCAATATCGAGCGCACCCTCGGGTTGTTCGACACCTGGGCGGGGCTGATCATCCCGTACATCACGTTCGCGCTGCCACTGGCTATCTACACGTTGTCGGCATTCTTCCGGGAAATCCCATGGGATCTCGAGAAGGCCGCCAAGATCGACGGTGCCACACCGGGCCAGGCCTTCCGCAAGGTGATAGTCCCGCTGGCGGCACCCGGAATCGTGACCGCGGCGATTCTGGTCTTCATCTTCGCCTGGAACGACTTGCTGCTGGCGCTGTCGTTGACCGCAACCAAAGCGGCCATCACCGCTCCGGTGGCGATCGCCAATTTCACCGGAAACACGCAATTCGAGGAACCAACTGGATCCATCGCGGCCGGCGCGATGGTGATCACCGTCCCGATCATCGTTTTTGTTCTAATCTTCCAACGACGGATTGTTGCCGGCTTGACCTCTGGTGCGGTGAAGGGATAGCTCGATGGCCGAGATTGTGTTGGATCACGTGACCAAGAGTTACTCCGACGGCACGACGGCCGTGAAGGACCTGAGCATCACCATCGCCGACGGCGAGTTCGTAATTCTGGTCGGGCCCTCCGGCTGCGGGAAAAGCACGACATTGAATATGATTGCCGGACTTGAGGATATCTCGTCGGGTGAGTTGCGCATTGACGGTGAGCGGGTCAACGAGAAAGCACCCAAGGACCGCGATATCGCGATGGTGTTCCAGTCCTACGCGCTTTACCCGCACATGACAGTCCGGCAGAATATCGCGTTCCCGCTGACTCTGGCGAAGATGAAAAAGGCAGAGATCGCCGAGAAGGTGGAAGAGACCGCCAGAATCCTTGATCTGACCGATCTTCTGGATCGCAAGCCTGCGCAGTTGTCAGGCGGTCAACGGCAGCGGGTCGCGATGGGACGGGCCATCGTGCGCCATCCCAAGGCATTCCTGATGGACGAGCCGCTGTCGAACCTGGACGCCAAGTTGCGGGTTGCGATGCGCGGTGAAATCGCGCGCCTACAGCGGCGGTTGGGTACCACCACCGTGTACGTGACCCACGACCAGACCGAGGCCATGACACTCGGCGACCGGGTGGTGGTGATGCGCGGCGGGGTGGCCCAGCAGATCGGCACTCCCGACGAACTCTACGAACGGCCGGCGAACTTGTTCGTGGCCAGCTTCATCGGCTCGCCGGCGATGAATTTCTTCCCCGCCTCCCTGACCCCGACCGGGCTGATCCTGCCGTTCGGCGAGGTGACGCTGACGCAGCCGGTTTACGACGTCATCGCGGCGCACCCGACACCCGAAAACGTCATCGTGGGAATACGTCCGGAGCATCTGCAGGATGCCGCGCTCATCGACGCCTATCAGCGACTCAGTGCCCTGCTCTTCGAGGTGAAAGTCGATATGGTCGAGTCGCTGGGTGCCGACAAGTACGTGTATTTCACCACCGAGAATGCTGTCGTGCATTCCGAACAGCTAGCGGAGGCCGAAGAGGAGTCGGCTGGAGACACTCACGAGTTCATCGCCCGGGTGCCCGCCCAGTCGAAAGCCGCCAAGGGACAGTCGCTCCAATTGGCTTTCGACACTTTAAAGCTCGCCGTGTTCGACGCCGATTCCGGTGTCAACCTGACTGTGCCACCACCACCTGACGCCGAGTGACGCTCGCCAGGGTACGCCGCCATTTGAGTGCTCACTTCGACGGAGCTGAGCCCGATGTCGCCAGCGTGACGTTCCTGGGAACCGAGCCCATCGAGGTGCTGCGCTTTCCAGCCGGCGCCGACGGGGTGGTGCACTACGCGTCGCTGGGTTGTTCACGGCATCCGATGGTGGACCCGACGGCCGTCGTCGCCGACCCGCACCGCGGCCCACGCGCGGAAGTTGTTATGCGCCTGCGTGATCCGGGTTCAGTGAGCGGGCTGGTGCGCAGCCTGGCCATCGTGGCGGCAACACCGGCGGTCGAGGGTGTGGTGCTGGTCCCGGATGCTTTGATCGACCTCGGCGCGCCGCTGTGGACCTGGCCCTCGGGGCGGGCGCCGTTCACCGCCGTGTTGTTGGGCCGCAGTGACATCGCCGAGCTGTCGCTGGAACCGCCGTGCGAGCCGGTGCAATTCCTGTCCGCGACGCCCATCACCGCGACCGAGGCGGCGTGGGTGCGGCTGAAAGGCGCCGACGCTATGCGCCAGGCATGGCTAAGCGACGGGGTCGACGTTGTGGATCCGGATCGACCTGCAGCCCAGCCTCGTTGATGTCTCGCGTGTACTCGCCGTCATAGCCATTGATTGCGCCGGAATGTGCGGTAGAGCACCATGCAGATGATCATCATGACCACGAGCACCACCGGATAGCCCCACGCCTTGTGCAGGATGGGCATCCATTCGAAGTTCATGCCGTAGATCCCGGCGATCATGGTCGGCACGGCGATGATGCCGGCCCAGGCCGACATCTTGCGCATGTCGGTGTTTTGTTGCATGCCCACCCGGGCCAGCGCGGCCTGTACGAGCGAGCTGAGCATTTCGTCGTAGCCGGCGATCTGATCCGCGGCGTACGTCTGGTGATCGGCGACGTCGCGCAGATAGCGCCGAACCTCTTTGGAAATCAGGTCCTTGTGTTGCGTCTGCATCCGCTGGAACGGGACCGACAGCGGGTTGACGCAGCGGCGCAGCTCGACCACTTCGCGCTTGATCTGGTAGATCGGTTCGACGTCGGTTTGTTGGCGCGGTGCGAAAGCCGCTTCTTCGATGGCGTCGATGTCGGTCTCCATCAGGCTGGTGACCGCGAGGTAGTGGTCGACCACCCGGTCGGCGATCGCGTGCAGCACCGCGTAGGGGCCAAGCCGCATGTGCTCGGGATCGGCGTCCATGCGTTTACGAACCTCGGAGAGTCCACCGTGTTCGCCGTGCCGAACTGTGATCACGAAGTTTCGGCCGACGAAGATCATGATCTCGCCGGTCTCGACGATCTCGCGGGCCAGCACTACCGAGTCGTGCGGAACGTAGTTGACAGTCTTGAGAACCAGGAACAACGTTTCGTCGTAGCGCTCCAGCTTCGGTCTTTGATGCGCATGCACCGCGTCCTCGGCAGACAACGGGTGCAGCCCGAACACTTCGGCAACTTCGTGCATCTGGCGGTCGTCGGGCTCGTGCAGCCCGATCCAGACAAACGCGCTCTGGCCGGTTTGTTCAACGTCGCGGACCTTGGCAAGCGCCTCGGCGTGCGTGTAGACGCCGGGCAATCGCACCCCGTCGACGTAAACGCCGCAATCGACCATGACCTGCTCGACCGATGTTTGCGCAGGCGGGGTGAGGGCGTCAGGGCTTTTGGGTCGCACACCTGGTCGCAGCGACGGCGACAACGCACGAAACGACGGCATCGGTCACCTCCGTTCGCAGCAAAGATCGCCTCAAGCCTCGGCAATGCTACGCGCCATGCCGTGGCCTGTCCGTGAGCCGCTCGGGGGACCGGTAGATTTCCGGCCTGCCGTGGTGCGCTAGTTTCGTCCCGACGTACTAAGCAAGGAGACCCGACGTGAGCACCCTCAAGGTCGCTGTCACCGGCGCCGCCGGCCAGATCGGCTACAGCTTGTTGTTCCGCCTGGCGAGTGGCTCGCTGCTGGGCGCCGACCGCCCGATTGAGTTGCGCCTGCTCGAGATCGAGCCGGCGTTGAAGGCGCTCGAGGGCGTGGTGATGGAGCTCGACGACTGCGCCTTCGCGACCCTGGCCGGAGTCGAGATCGGAGCGGATCCCAACAAAATCTTCGACGGCGCCAACCTGGCGCTGCTGGTGGGCGCGCGACCGCGCGGGCCGGGGATGGAGCGCAGCGACCTGCTGGAGGCCAACGGCGCCATCTTCACCGAACAGGGCAAGGCCCTGAATTCGGTGGCCGCCGACGACATCCGCATCGGGGTGACCGGCAACCCGGCGAACACCAACGCGCTGATCGCGATGAGCAACGCGCCCGACATTCCACGCGAGCGGTTTTCGGCGCTGACGCGCCTCGACCACAACCGGGCGATCTCGCAGCTGGCCAAAAAGACGGGTGCGGCCGTCACCGACATCAAGAAGATGACGATCTGGGGCAACCACTCGGCCACCCAGTACCCGGACATCTTCCACGCCGAAATCAAAGGCAAGAACGCCGCCGAGGTGGTCGGCGACCAGGCGTGGATCGAAAACGAGTTCATCCCGACCGTGGCCAAGCGTGGCGCGGCCATCATCGAGGCGCGCGGTGCCTCGTCGGCGGCCTCGGCGGCCTCGGCGACCATTGACGCCGCCCGCGACTGGCTGCTGGGAAGCCCCAAGGACGACTGGGTGTCGATGGCCGTGGTCTCCGACGGCTCCTACGGTGTGCCGGAAGGTCTGATCTCGTCGTTCCCGGTGACCACCGAGAACGGGAACTGGAGCATCGTTCAAGGACTCGAGATCAACGAGTTCTCCCGCAGCCGGATTGATAAGTCGACGGCCGAGCTTGCCGACGAGCGCAAGGCCGTTACCGAGCTGGGCCTGATCTGAGCCGGCAGTACCCTCGAGTCGTGTCCGAAACAAACGCGCACATCGAGCTCGAAGACGAAGAGATCTTCGAGGCGCATGTAGCCGGCAAGCTTCGAGTGGAGTCAAGGACTCCGCTGGACACCCAGCGCGCGCTGTCGATTGCCTACACACCCGGCGTGGCACAGGTCAGCCGCGCGATCGCCGCCGACCACACCCTGGCCGCCCGCTACACCTGGGCGAACCGGCTGGTGGCGGTGGTCAGCGATGGCAGCGCGGTGCTTGGTCTCGGTGACATCGGGGCAGCGGCCGCGCTGCCCGTGATGGAAGGCAAATGCGCGCTGTTCAAGGCGTTCGCCGGCTTGGACGCCATCCCGATCGTGTTGGACACCAAGGACCCCGACGAGATCGTCGACACTCTGGTGCGGCTGCGGCCGACATTCGGTGCGGTCAACCTCGAGGACATTTCCGCGCCGCGGTGCTTCGAGATCGAACGCCGGCTGATCGATGCGCTGGACTGCCCGGTGATGCACGACGACCAGCACGGCACCGCGATCGTGGTGCTGGCGGCGCTGATCGGCGCGACGAAGGTACTCGGCCGCGACATGACCGCGCTGCGCGTGGTGATCTCCGGCGTCGGCGCGGCTGGCCTGGCATGCGCGAAAATCCTGATGTCGGTGGGGATTTCGCACATCACGTTGCTGGACTCGCGCGGCATCCTGCATCCGGGGCGCGACGATTTGACCACCGTCAAAGCCGACTTGGCGCAGTGCACCAACCCCGACGGGCTGACCGGCGGCATGGTCGAGGCGCTCAAAGGCGCCGACGTGTTCTTGGGTGTGTCGGCGGGCATCGTGCCCGAAGAGCTGATCGCCACGATGGCGCCGCACAGCATCGTGTTCGCGCTGTCGAATCCCGATCCGGAAATCCATCCCGAGCAGGCCGCCCGGCACGCCGCGATCGTCGCCACCGGCCGAAGCGATTTCCCCAACCAGATCAACAATGTGCTGGCCTTCCCCGGGGTGTTCCTTGGCGCGCTGGACGCCGGTGCCCGCAAGATCACCGAAGCGATGAAGGTGGCCGCGGCAGAGGCGATCGTATCCGTCGTCGCCGACGACCTGGCGCCGGACCGGATTGTCCCCAGCCCGCTGGACCCGCGGGTCGGGCCGGCGGTCGCCGCCGCGGTGGCAGCCACCGCTGCCGCGGAGTGACTGCCGGCAGGATTGTTCTGCTGGTGCTGGCCGCGACGCTGGCGCTGTCCGGCTGCGGTGCTTCCGAGCACCGCCCGGCCGAACTGGTAGTCGGCTCGCGCCCCGACAGTCAATCGGTGCTGCTGGCCGACATCTACGTCGCGGCGCTGCGTTCGTACGGGTTCCCCGCGCGCAACGAGTCCGCGCCTGACCCGCTGAGCAGGCTGGATGCCGGCGACTTCACCGTCGTCCCGGGCTTCACCGGCCAGGTGTTGCGGACCTTTGACCCGGGCGCGAAGGTGCGCTCCGACGAGCAGGTCTACCGCGCCATGGTGGGCGTGTTGCCCGAGGGCGTCGCCGCTGGGGACTACACGACCGCCGCGGAGGACAAGCCCGCCTTGGTTGTCACCGCGGCGACGGCCAAAGCGTGGGGCGGCAACGACCTGAGCGCGCTGCCCCGGCATTGCGCCGGCCTGATCGTGGCGTCGATCGTCGCAACCCCGACACCCGGGAAGATCAGCCGGTGCCAATTGCCCGCGCCACGTGAATTTCCCACCGCCACAGCAATGTTCGCTGCGCTGCGGGCCGGGCAGGTCACCGCGGCGTGGACCAGCACCGCCGCACCGGATGTGCCGGACGATGTGGTGATGCTTGCCGACGGCAAACCGGCGCTGGTGCAGGCCGAAAACGTGGTGCCGCTTTATCGGCGCAATGTGTTGACCGATCGGCAACTGCTGGCGATCAACGAGGTGGCCGGGGTACTGGACACCGCCGCGCTGGTCGACCTGCGTCGCCAGGTCGCAAAAGGTGCCGATCCGCAGGCGGTCGCCGATGCCTGGCTCGGCGAGCACCCGCTCGGACGATAGGGGTACGGGATCAGCGCGGGCCGGGGAGCAGTCGGCGCATCGCCGGCCCGATCAGCTCTTGATAGCGGGAGCCCGTCAGCCGGACCATCACGTCCAAGATTTTGGCGTCCAGGCCGACCAGCACCCGAGCCTTGTTCTGGCGCACCCCGTCCAAAATGATCCGGGCGGCCTTTTGCGGTGAGGTGTTGGCCAGTCGCTTGTCGAAGGTCCGGCTCAAATGGGAGATGTCGACCCCGTCCGGGGCCTCCATGTTGCGCGCGATCGCGGTCTTGATGCCGCCCGGATGCACCGTGGTCACCTTCACCGGGTGACCAGCGCGCACCATTTCCTGTCGCAACGCCTCGGTGAAGCCGCGGACAGCGAATTTGGCCGAGTTGTAGGCCGCCTGACCAGGTACCGAGAACAGCCCGAACACGCTGGAGACGTTGATGACGTGCCCGTCGCTCGAGGCGATCAGGTGCGGCAGAAACGCCTTGGTGCCGTTGACCACACCCCAGAAGTCGACGTCCATGACCCGCTCGATGTCCTTGAATTGGCTGATCTCGATGTCGCCGTTGAACGCGATACCGGCGTTGTTGTAGATCTGGTTGACCTTGCCGAAATGTTCGGCGACCTCGTCGGCGTAGGCCAGGAAGGCCTCGCGTTCGGTGACATCGAGGCGGTCGGCCTTGACCGGTGCACCGATGGTCTTCACCCGCTCCTCGGTTTGTGCCAGCCCGTCAATGTCGACGTCGCTGATCGCCAGTTTGGCGCCTGAGCGGGCCAGCTCGATGGCCAGCGCACGGCCGATCCCGGATCCAGCCCCGGTGACCACGGCCACCTTCCAGGCAAAGCCCTCCATGGACACTCCTTATCAGTCGGGTCCTGTCGAGGTTAGCCGGTACCGTCGGTTCTGTGTACATGGGCCCTGTGAGCAGCAGCGGCGACGAGCGAATCACCGAGGGTCCACACCGCCACCCCGATCAGCACCAGGTCCTTCAGCAGAAATTGGCCCGGTTGCGCGCTCAGCACGGGGATGGGGCCCGCATGAGCCGCCGCGACTCCTGGCGTGGTGATCAGAAAACTCAACGTCCCCAGCAACAACACCACCGCCATCGCGCTGCCCACTGCCGAGACCTTCGGCCAGAACGGCCGCACCGCGATGAGAACGGCCGCGACGATTTCCGCGGTACCCAACGCGGCTGCGACGGCATGGACACTCAGGAAGTGGTAAACCCACGACATCAACGGGCTGTGCTGAATGAGAACCCGACTTTCCATCTTGACGTACTTGCCGAACCCGATCCAGGCCAACACGATCACCAGGCCGTAGCGGCTTATCGTTTGCCCGGCGCTTGTCAAGCAGTCCCACCGCAGTTCGCGCTCGATCATCGTCATGCCGCCTTCTCGGGCTCCATGACGACGACCATTTTTCCGCCGGCTTCGCCGGCTTCCATGATTCGGTGCGCTTCGTGAATTTCGTTGAAAGAAAAGACGTGTGAGGGTTTGGCATCGAGCTGCCCTTCGGCAACTTGGCGCGCGATCTGCGCCAACGGCACGTCCGACAGCGGGAAGCCGGGGGTGCCGAAGACGAAGCTGCCAAAGAACGACAGATACACACCGCTGGCCATCTGCAGCAATGGGTTGAAATCGACGATGGGAGCGAGTCCACCCAGCCATCCCGCCAGGCACGCGGTGCCGCCACGGCGCAACATGTTGAGCGAGTCGAGAATCGTGCTGTTGCCGACCAAATCGAGCACTGCGTCGAGTTGTTTGGCTTCGGCGATGTGCTGCGCCAGGTCGCGCCGTTCCAACTCGACGCGGGCCGCGCCGAGCTCCTCGAGCAGCGGGAAACGTTCCCGGCTGCGAGTGGTGGCGATGACGTGCGCACCGGCGGCCGCCGCCATCTTCAGGGCAGCCTGGCCGAAAGATGAAGTGGCCCCGCGGATTACCACTGTTTGCCCGGCAGTGAGGTTCAGGCTGCGGAAAAGACACGTCCAGGCGGTCGCATAGGTTTCCGGCAGTGCAGCCAGCTGCGACCACGGCAGATCCGACTCGATGAGCGCGACGTTGCCGGTACGCACACGGGTGTACTCGGCGTAGCTGCCGTTGATGGTTCGCCCGAGCCCACCCATGAGTGCGGCCACCTTGGCTCCGACCGGAAACTCCCCGCCAGGACACGAGTCGACGGTGCCCACGCACTCGATGCCACTGACTTCCGCGGCCTCCGCCCATTCCCCTCTACGCATGTGCATCTCGGCGTGATTGATCCCGAATCCCTTGATCTGTATGACAACTTCGCCGTCTTTCGGCAACGGCTTGGGGATGTCGGTGTAGACCAGGCTGTCCAGCCCGCCGAACCTTTCCAAGATGATCGCGCGCATGGATTCTCCGCCGGGCTTTTCTCGAACCACCGCCGGCGCCGTTGGCAGCTGGTCTGGCCCCGACGACTCCTGGTTGCCGGCAATCTCCATCGGTTCCCCTCTCATCTGGGTTGCTTTCGGTACTGGAAAGTCCGGGCGCAAGTAGCCGACCACGTACGCCACCTCCGACTTCATGCTCGCGCGGTGCCCAGGCGCCGAGCCAGCACGCACAAGTCAGACGCGACAAGCGTCGGTTGCGGCAGGCCCTCGACCCGCAGCGGCGCGTTGCCGGGGCGGGTGATCAACGCCGAGCTGAACCCGACGCCTTGTGCCCCCATGATGTCCCAGACATGTGCGGCGACCATCATGCAAGCCGACGTTGGCACGCCAAGCCGGTCGGCAACGTGGCGGTAGACCCGCGCAGCGGGTTTGTAGACCCGACCGGCGTCGACGCTGAACTTTTGCTCGAAAAACTGGCCTAGGCCCGCATGCTCCAATGCTGTCGGCCCGTCCGGATTCGGTGGCGAGTTGGTCAGGGTGACTAGGCGAAAACCGTTGTCGCGGAGCATGGCAAGGCCATCTGTGGCATCCGGGTAGGCCGGCAACGTCAACATGCCGTCTCGTACTGCCCGCAGATCCCGCGCGGTGACCGTCACGCCATGGATATCAGCGAGCATCTGCAGCAGCCTCTCCCCGAGTGTGAAGTAGTCGACGTACCTGCCGGACAGCGTCATCGTCATCGAGTACATGAACAGCTGACTCATCCAGTCGCGCAGCACTCGCCCATCACCGAAGATCCGCCGGAAAAGCGGTGCCATCGCGTCGAAGTCGAGCAATGTCTCGTTGACATCGAACACCAGTACTGCCGGCGGACCCGGCGTTGACGGCGCAGTCACGTCGGCGAGTGACCGCGCTCTTGCAGGACGTCGATGCAGGGTCGGAATCCCCCGCGCCAGCCGCCGTGGTTGTCCTTATGCCGGGTTTCGCTGACGTGTACGCCACGATCTTCCAATTCCGTTCGAGACGAGACCGGCAACATCACGACCTCCAGTTGTGCCTTCATTGCGACGCCACTCAGACCGTGCTCTGCTGCAGTATTTCGTCGGGGTCGAGCCCGCGGTCGATGCCGTGGGAGACCACGGTCTGACCGGGCTCGAGGTGCAGCTGCGTGTCGTCGAGGTGGACATCGATCTTGTCGGGTTCAAACGACACCAGGTTGCGCACCGCGGCCACTTCCGGCCATGCGTTGACGTAGCACCATGCGGCGCGTTTGCGGTCGCCGACGTTGTAATAGCTGGCCAGGCCTTTGTAAGGGCAAAAAGTCTGCCCATCAACGGGATTCAGCGCTGCTTCGTCGATGTCAGCGCGGGGCACGTACCAGCGCGGCGCGAAACCCGACTCGTATAGGGCAAGCGGTGCGCGGGTGTCGGCGACGACCCGATCGCGGTCTCGCACCACCAGATGGCGTGAGGTGTTCCGGATGTCGATGCGGTGGTAAAAGTCCGACGCGTGACCGACGATGCGGTCGTCTTCCTCGAAGAACGCGTCCATCGCTCGCCAGGCGAAAGCCACCCGCGCTTCGAGCAGACCGGCGTAATCGGGCAGGGTGGGGTAGTACCAGGCGGCGTGCTTGGCTTCGCGGTCTGCTGTCCGAACCGAAAACCAGTGCACCTCGCCGAGTTCGCGATGGTTGGTGGTCCGGTCTTCGGCAACCAACACATCGGCCCGGATATCGCCGCGTGGAAAGTAGGCCACCGGATAGCGCCCCGGCTCGTGCAGCAGCACCACGTCCTGGCTGTCGACGATCCATTCGTCGGCGAACCGGACCCGCATCCGGCGGCGCAGCGGCTCAGCGAATAGCAATCGTTCCGGCATGGGCTGTGGTGTCAGGAAGTGCCCGACCGATCCGGTGTTCAGTGGTCCTTGTTGCCATGCCAGACCCATCGCTTGCTCCCTTCCTCGACGAAGGCTATTGCTGCAAATCGAGCCCACCTACTGCGGAATCCGGGTGCAGCGGCTTTCAGCTGGACATGAACTCCCAAAAGAATGGGATGTATAACCCAGTATTATTGCCACTCCGGGTGAGGTTGTCCAGGGGTGGGCGGGACTCAGGATTTGCGTTTGCGCGCCGACGGCGCCCGGCGCCGTCGGGGTGCGGTAGCGAACGAGCGTACATAGTCGACGGCACCGTAAACCGCTGCCTGCAACGGCTCTGGACTGCCGGTGGCGTGGGTGAGCATTGCGCCGCCTTGATGCGCGGTCACCAGCGCGATTGCCAAGTGCCGTGGGTCGGCGTCGGGGCGCAGGTCACCGCGGCGGCGCATCGCGGTCAGGCCCGCGCGAAACAGCTCGATCCACTGTTCGTAGCCGGCGGCGAGATCCTGGCGAATTTGTTCGTCGGCTTCGATCAGCTCACCGGCCAGCGAGCCGTAAACGCATCCGCCGCGGCGGTACACGGCGTCCGCTTCGGCGATGCAGGCATCGGCCCAGGCCTGCAGCGCCTCGATATTGTCGAGCGGAGCCACCGGCGGCGTAGTGTGAAAAGCCACCACGTCGTTTCGGCGTGCGGCGATGACCTGACGCGTCAGGTCGTGCTTGTTCTGGAAATAGTGCGCGATCTGGGAGCCGCTGACGGCGGCCGCACCGCGCACCTGATCGATACTGGTGCCGACGACGCCGCGCTCGAACATCAGCTTGGCCGCGACGTCGACAATGCGCGTTCGAGTTGCCGTTCCCTTGCGGGTCAATCGCACGTTGTCGGACACGATGGCGCTGCCTTTGGCACTACCTCAGCCAGTGGATTACTGCTCGCCGAGATGTCGACTGTACCGCCCGTCGTGCTGATAGAGGGTCACAACGCGCGAGGGACCGGCGCCTCAGTGTTTTTGGCGCCGCTTGCGCACTCGGCCCAGTGGCCGGGCAACCCGCTCCGCGGGATCGGCGGCGAACATACGCAGATAATTCACCGCGAACCGCACGGCGTGGGCATGTGGCCAATCCTCGCGATAGGTGAAGGTCAGGCTTCCCCCGCCTTGGTGGGCAGCAACGATAGCCATCGCCAGCTGTCGCGGGTTGGCCGTTGCGATCAGGACGCCCCGATTCTTCATCTGCTTGATCGCCTGCTCGAGCAGCTCCACCCACCGCCAGTAGCCCGCTCCCAGCAACTCTCGGGTGGCGTCGTCGGACTTCGCGAGTTGCCCCGTCAGGGCGTGATAGGTCGGTGTGCCGGAGTAGCCGATGCGACGCAGGTAGCGCATGTTCAGATCGATCCAGCGTTCGAAGTCCTCAAACGACTGCAGTCCGTGCAGCTTTGGCTGCCGGTGGAAGTCGAGCACCACGTTGATCTGTCGCGCGATGACAGCACGCACCAAGGCTTGCTTATCGGCAAAATAGTGCGCCAGCTGCGAACCGCTTACGGATGCGGCTTTGCGCACGTTGTCCATGGTGAGCGCCGAAAGTCCAGCGTCGACGATCAAATCCGCCGCGATCTTCACGATGCGGTCGCGAGTGGCTCGCCCCTTGGCGGTCAACGGTTCTCGGTCAGAGAGGTCGGTGCTGGCCATGAACTCAGGCTATCCCCTCGGACGCCGACTATGGGATACGCAACCCACTTGTGTCTTCCGGTGCTCTTCAGGTTGCGGGTAGGTGTTTGGCGAGAAAGACCCGAATCAGCTCGGTGACTTCTGCCAGCGCAGACTCCAGCAGGAAATGACCGCCATCGAGAAGATGAATCTCGGCATCGGGCAGGTCTTGGGCAAAGGCTTCGGCGCCGGCCGGACCGAAAATCTCGTCGCCGCGACCCCAGACCGCCAGCAGCGGCACCTTGCTGGAGCGAAAGTACTCGTGCAGCCGGGGATACAGTGGTGAATTGGTGGCGTAGTCGAGGAACAACTTGAGCTGCACGGCGTCGTTTCCCGGCCGGGATATCAGCGCATAGTCGTGATACCAGGATTCAGGGTCGACCAGTGTCTGGTCGGGCACACCGGTGAGGTATTGCCAGCGGGTGGCGTCGAGGGTGAGAAACTGCCGCAGCGGCGCCTCCGTTTCGGGAGTCTGCGCAGAGTGGTAGTCCCACACCGTTTTCCAGAAGCTTTCCACGAAGCCGTCGTCGTAACCGTTGCCGTTTTGAGTGATGATCGCCGTAATCGCCGCCGGGTTGGCAAGGGCCAGCCGCCAGCCGATCGGGGCGCCGTAGTCCTGGACGTACAGCGCGTACCGATCGATGCCCAACGTGGCCAGCAGGCCTGCGGTCAACTCGGTCAGGGCATCGAAGGTGTAGTCAAAGCTTTCGACTCCCGGCGCGTCGGACAGTCCGAAGCCCAAATGATCTGGGGCGATCACGTGGTAGCGGTCGGCCAGTGCCGGGATCAGGTGCCGGAACATATACGAACTTGTCGGGAAGCCGTGCAACAGGACCAGCGCCGGTGCATCGCTGCGGCCGGCTTCCCGGAAGAAAAGCCGATGATTGTCGACGCTGGTGAAGCGGTGATGAACAGTCGGCATGAGCAATCCTTCTGAGCCGAGGCATGATTCGACTGGAGCGCCGGCGCGTCCACTCGTTTTGGGATGTGCATCCCAGTATGCACCATCCACAGCGATCCGCAATAGCGGCGATTAGCCGGCGTTGACTCTCGGTCCAAGGCGCGCATATTCTGGGCTGGCCGTCCCACTTGCTGACGCTGGGAGGCAGCCCAATGACGACTGTGCAGCCGATGGCACGGCTGGTGTCCGTCAACGTCGGCCTGCCTCAAGACGTGCAGTGGCGGGATAAAACGGTTCACACCGGGATCTGGAAAGCACCCGTAGCCGGCCCGGTCATGGTGCGTCGGCTCAACATCGACGGCGACGGCCAAGGTGACCTTGCCGGACACGGCGGCGAACAACGTGCGGTGCTGGTCTACCAGACTGAGTCCTACGACTATTGGAAGGCTCAACTAAACCGCGACGACCTGCAGCCGGCGCACTTCGGGGAAAACTTCACCGTCACCGGGCTCAGCGATAGCGATGTCTGCATCGGCGACCGCTACCGCGTTGGCGAGGCCGAATTCGAGGTCACCCAGCCGCGCGTCACCTGCTTTCGGGTCGGAATGCGCCTCGGCGAACCGGAAATGCCCAATCTGCTCGTCGCGCATCATCGTCCCGGCTTCTACTTCCGGGTGATCACCGAAGGTCGTGTACAGGCCGGCGACGCGATCGTGCTGACCCGACGCGGCCCGCGTCAGCTCAGTGTCGCCGACGTCGACGCTCTGCTGTACCTGCCTGACCGTGACGTGGCCCGACTCCGCCAGGCCGTCGACATACCCGCGCTCAGCCCCGGCTGGCAACAATCGTTTTCCGACCTGCTCACCGCACAACGGGCCGCGACGACCACGGCCGAGCCCGCATGGACGGGCTTTCGGCCGTTGCGCGTTACCGCGACCCACCGCGAGACCCCGTCAGTCTTGTCGATCCGGCTCGAACCCGATGATCACGCCACCCTGCCCACACCACTTCCTGGGCAGTACCTCACTATCCGGATCCCCACCGCAACTGACCCGAAACCCACTCGCAGCTACTCCCTTTCGGGCGATCCCACTTCCCGGTTTTACCGGATCAGTGTGAAACGCGAAGACCACGGTCAGGTGAGCCGCTGGTTGCACACCCATGTCGGGGCCGGATCGGTTGTCGAGGCGGCCGCGCCGCGCGGCGAGTTCTGTCTGACCGACGACGACACACCCGTCGTCTTGATCTCGGCGGGCATCGGGGCCACGCCGGTGCTGGCCATGCTGCACGCGCTGGCCGCCGCCCGAAGTTCCCGTCCTATCTGGTGGTTGCATACGACACGCAACAGTCAAACGCACGCCTTCGCCGCTGAGGTGAGCTCGCTGATCGACGCCCTCCCCGACGCGCGACAACATATTTTCTACACCGCAGGTCAGCAGGCGGGCGGTGAGGTCAGCCTCGGCCGACTCGACCAGCAGTCGATTGTGGCTCAGAACCTTCCGACCGACGCCGCTATTTACCTCTGTGGCCCAATTCCTTTCATGGATGCCATGCGCGATACTCTCGTCGCCTGCGGATTCAGCTCCGGCCAGATACGCACCGAACTGTTCGGAGCGTTGCCTGCCATCAACCCGGGTGTGCTCGAGGCGCCCAGCAGACGCCCGCATCTGCCCGCGGGCGCACCGGGGACCGGGCCGGCGATCACTTTTGCGCGAAGCGGACTGACCGTCTACTGGTCACCGGACTACGGCAGCATTCTCGAGCTAGCCGAATCTTGCGATGTGCCGACTCGGTTCGCGTGCCGTAGTGGGGTTTGCCACAGCTGTCTCACCGCAATTGTCGATGGCACGGCCACATATTTGCAGCCGCCGCTGGAGGAGCCGGCGGAGGGGTCGGTACTGATCTGCTGTGCTGCTCCGCGCGACGATCTGGTCCTGGACCTGTGACCCGGACGGCTCAGCGGAACGCCGAGTCGATGATCTCCTGCTGCTCGACGGCGTGCACCTTCGACGAGCCAGATGACGGGGCCGACATCGCACGACGCGAAATCCGTTTGAGGCCAACCAATTTATCCGGAATCAATTCGGGCAACTCCAAGCCGAACCGCGGCCAGGCGCCCTGGTTGGCCGGCTCCTCTTGAACCCAGAAGTATTCCTTGACGTTCGGGTAGCGGTCCAGCGTTTCGTTGAGCCGCCGCCTGGGTAGCGGCGCCAACTGCTCGATCCGCACGATCGCGACGTCGTCACGGTTGTCCTTGGCTTTGCGGGCCGCCAATTCGTAGTACAGTTTGCCGCTCGTCAGCAGCATCCTGGTGACTTTGTCGCGTTCACCGACACCGTCTTCATAGGTGGGCTCTTCGAGCACCGAACGGAACTTCATCTCGGTGAATTCCTTGAGGTCGCTGACCGCAGCCTTGTTGCGCAGCATCGACTTTGGCGTGAACACGATCAGCGGCCGCTGGATTCCATCAAGTGCATGGCGGCGCAGCAAGTGGAAGTAGTTCCCCGGGGTCGACGGCATCGCGATCGTCATCGAACCCTCCGCCCACAGCTGCAGGAAGCGTTCGATGCGGCCCGACGTGTGATCGGGACCCTGGCCTTCGTGGCCGTGCGGCAGCAGCAGCACCAGGTTGGACAGCTGCCCCCACTTGGCCTCACCGGAGCTGATGAACTCATCGATGATGGACTGAGCGCCGTTGACGAAGTCGCCGAATTGCGCCTCCCACAACACGCATGCGTCCGGGTTACCCACCGTGTAGCCGTATTCGAAGCCAACGGCGGCGAATTCGGACAGCGGCGAATCGTAGACCAGGAACCTACCACCGGTGGGGGTGCCGTCGGGATTGGTGGCCAGCAGTTGCAGCGGCGTGAACTCGGCTCCGGTCACCCGGTCGATGATCACCGCATGCCGCTGGGAGAATGTGCCGCGCCGGGTGTCCTGGCCGGACAGCCGCACCAATTTACCTTCCGCTACAAGCGAACCCAACGCCAGCAGCTCGGCAAACGCCCAGTCGACCTTGCCTTCGTAGGCCATTTCCCGCCGCTTTTCCAGCACCGGCTTGACCCGCGGGTGCACGGTGAAGCCTTCCGGCATGGCCAGATGCGCATCACCGATCCGGGCCAACAGTGACTTGTCCACGGCCGTGGAAAGCCCGGCGGGGATCATTTGATCGGACTCCACCGATTCGCTGGGACCCACGCCGTGCTTTTCCAGTTCGCGGACCTCGTTGAAGACGCGCTCCAATTGGCCCTGGTAGTCGCGCAGGGCGTCCTCGGCTTCCTTGATCGAGATATCGCCACGGCCGATCAGCGCTTCGGTGTAGCTCTTGCGCACCCCGCGCTTGTTGTCGATGACGTCGTACATGTACGGGTTCGTCATCGACGGGTCGTCGCCCTCGTTGTGACCGCGACGGCGGTAACAGAGCATGTCGATGATGACGTCCTTGTGGAACGTCTGACGGAAATCCACCGCCAGCCGCGCCACCCATTCACACGCCTCGGGGTCGTCGCCGTTGACGTGGAAGATCGGCGCCCCGATCATCTTTGCGACATCGGTGCAGTACTCGCTGGACTTGGAGTGCTCCGGCGATGTGGTGAAGCCGATCTGGTTGTTGACGATGATGTGGATGGTGCCGCCGACCCGGTAGCCGGGTAGCAGCGCCAGGTTCAGTGTTTCGGCCACCACGCCCTGCCCGGCGAACGCGGCGTCGCCGTGCAGCATCATCGGCACCACCGAGAAGCCATCCTCGGACATGCCTTTGTCCAACAGATCCTGCTTGGCCCGCACCAATCCCTCGAGTACCGGGTCAACGGCCTCCAGGTGCGACGGGTTGGCGGTCAGCGAGACCTGAATGTCGTTGTCGCCGAACATCTGGATGTACGTACCGGTGGCACCGAGGTGGTACTTGACGTCACCGGAACCGTGCGCCTGTGCCGGATTCAGGTTGCCTTCGAACTCGCTGAAAATCTGTGAGTACGGCTTGCCGACGATATTGGCCAGCACGTTGAGTCGTCCGCGGTGCGGCATCCCGATCACGACTTCGTCGAGCGCGTGCTCGGCGCACTGGTCGATCGCGGCGTCCATCATCGGGATGACGGCCTCGGCGCCCTCCAGTGAGAACCTTTTCTGCCCAACGTATTTGGTCTGCAGAAAAGTTTCGAACGCCTCGGCGGCATTGAGCTTGCTCAGAATATATTTCTGTTGGGCGACGGTGGGCTTTTCGTGCTTGACCTCGATTCTTTCCTGCAGCCACTTCTGCTGTTCGGGTTCGAGAATGTGGGTGTACTCGACGCCCACGTGGCGGCAGTAGGCATCGCGCAGTAAGCCCAGCACGTCGCGCAGCTTCTTGGACTGGGCACCGGCGAATCCGTTGACCTTGAACACGCGCTCTAAGTCCCACAGCGTCAGGCCGTGGGTCAGGATGTCGAGGTCGGGGTGACTGCGAAACCTGTTGTTGTCCAGCCGCAGCGGATCGGTGTCGGCCATCAGATGTCCGCGGTTGCGGTAGGCCGCGATCAGCTCGACGACACGGGCGTTCTTGTCGACGATCGAATCCGGATTGTCCGGACGCCATCGCACCGGCTCGTAGGGGATGGAGAGCTCGCGGAAGATATCGTCCCAGAACTCATCCGACAGGATCATCTCGTGGATGGTGCGCAAGAAGTCGCCCGACTCCGCGCCCTGGATGATGCGGTGGTCGTACGTCGAGGTCAGCGTGATGAGCTTGCCGATCCCGAGTTCGGCGATCCGTTCGGGGCTGGCGCCCTGGAACTCGGCGGGGTATTCCATTGCGCCGACACCGATGATGGCGCCCTGGCCGGCCATCAGTCGCGGCACCGAATGCACGGTGCCGATGGTCCCGGGGTTCGTCAACGAAATCGTCACGCCGGCAAAGTCTTCAGCGGTTAGCTTGCCATCGCGGGCGCGGCGGACTATGTCCTCATAGGCGGTGACGAACTGTGCGAAGCGCATCGTCTCGCAACGTTTGATCCCGGCCACGACCAGAGANGGCGCGGGTTGGGCGGGGGCGGCCGGCGCAGCCGGGGCTGTCGAGCGGCCGTCACCCGCGGTCGCTACGTCGCTCGTCGCCTCCGGGTTGTAGTCGACCAGAAACTCATGCCAGCTCGGGTCGACCGAGGAGGGGTCGTCGCGAAATTTGCGGTACATCTCCTCGACCAACCATTCGTTTTGCCCGAATGGTGAATTCGTACTGCTCACGGCAGCTGCTCGCCTCTCACTTACAGCGGTCCTGTGGTTTCCGCCCCATAAAGGCTAACCCTTTGCCGAGGATCCGCGTCGGCGTCGTCGACACCGCTGTGATGGCGTCCTGAAAGCAGACTCGCCGCGGGCTCGATGGCGGCGACCCGCTGCGCCCGGCTTCGCCGCGCTTGCGATCGCCGCGGGCTCGATGGCGGCGACCCGCTGCGCCCGGCTTCGCCGCGCTTGCGATCGCCGCGGGCTCGATGGCGGCGACCCGCTAGCCCGCGTCGCGAACGCTCGGCAGCAGGTGCAGGGTGACCGGCCAGCGGCTCGGCGGTGCGCCGAACGCCTCCCGGGCGTTGGTGATGATCTTCTTGCCGATGATGCGGTTGCCGACCCCGCCGACGACTGCGCCGACACCGACCGGCAGCATCTTGCCGAACAGCAAGGTGCTGCGCCGCAGGGTGTACCGCCGGACGGCATATTTGAGCAGCCTGGAGTTGAGCTGCGACACCGCCGGCATAGGCAGCGTCGCCACGCCATCGGACAGCCAGGCCCCGTTGGTGCGGCCGGGTCCGATCAGTTCTGCCAGAGCGTGCTTGCTGTCGTCGCCGACCAGCACGGACAGCACCAAAGCCCGGCGTCGTTCCCGGTCGTCGGTGGAGATGCCGTGCACCGCGCCGACCGCCAAGGCGAAGAAAGCGGTCGCCTCCAGGAACACCGCGGTTTCCCCCGCGGCAACAGAGAGTGCGGCCACCGTCCCCACGCCCGGCAGCGCCGCAGCCGAACCCACTGCCGCCCCGCTGGCCGCCACTGCGGCCAGGTAACGCTTTTCCAGTTTGGAGACGATCGCAGCCGGGGATGCGCCTGGGTCGGTGTGGCGCAGCCGGTCGACATATGTCTTCGCCAAGGGCGCCTGTGAACGCGACACACGCTCGATGACGTGCGCTAATGCGCGCACGGATGCCTTGGGTTTGCCGTTGTCGGCGGTCTGCGGGTCCGCCTTGGACCTGCTCCTTCGGGAGCTCATAGTGCCTCCGTAGCTGTGCCCGGTTGCCGGCTACTCCTGGTCGCCGGACGAATGGCGTTGCTCCAGGCTAACGCCGCGGGCGCCGAAGGTGGGGCAGGCGCCGTCGTAACTGGTCCACCGGGAATAATCCCGACCGGACACACCGCGGCTTGTCAGCGCACTTGCATGCATCGATACTCTCGGTTCGGAGGCCGCGGCGAATGCCGTTGACGAGCGCATCGGGGCAATGGAGACCCGAGCCGCCGAGATCACGGCGCTCCGCGACGCCGGCGTCACGCCGGCCGTCGGGTATCCGGCGGCGTTGGATTACTTGCTGACCGCAACGCGAGCCGAGTTTCATGGCTGCGACGGTTCGTTAACTCGCTGCGTTCCGGTCGGCTGCAGTGGCAGCAGGACATGGGCTTCGGGGGCCGAGACGAGGTGAACACATGACGCCCACGGCGACTACTCGGGCACCGGGTGGACGCCCCCGACGCAGTGCGCCGCCGAGGACGCGGATTGACAGCCGAAACCCCTGGGCCGCGCTGTGGACGATGATGGTCGGCTTCTTCATGATCCTGCTCGACTCGACCATCGTCGCGGTCGCCAATCCCAGCATCATGGCCGAGCTGCGAACCGGATACGACACGGTCATCTGGGTGACCAGCGCCTACTTGCTCGCCTTCGCGGTGCCTCTGCTGGTGGCCGGCCGACTCGGTGATCAGTTCGGCCCGAAGAACGTGTACCTGACCGGCCTGGCGGTGTTCACGGCCGCGTCGTTGTGGTGCGGTCTGTCCGCCAGCGTGGGCATGCTGGTCGCCGCACGGGTGGTGCAGGGCATCGGCGCCGCGCTGCTGACGCCGCAGACATTGACGACGATCACCCGCATCTTCAGGCCCGATCGTCGTGGCGTGGCGATGAGCGTGTGGGGCGCCACCGCCGGTATGGCCACCCTGGTGGGTCCCCTGGCCGGTGGCATCCTGGTCGACGCGTCCGGCTGGGAGTGGATTTTCATCGTCAACGTCCCGATCGGCGTGATCGGGCTCGGATTGGCGTATTGGTTGGTCCCGGCGTTGCCCACCCACCCGCACCGCTTCGATCTCGCCGGCGTCGCACTGTCCGGGGTCGGGATGTTCCTGATCGTGTTCGCCCTCCAGCAGGGCCAGTCCGCGGGGTGGGCGCCGTGGATCTGGGCGGTGATGGTGGCCGGGATCGGTTTCATGGTCGCTTTCGTCTACTGGCAGTCGGTCAACACCCGCGAGCCGCTGATACCGCTGGATATCTTTCGGGACCGCGATTTCAGCCTGTCCACGGTCGGAGTGGCGGTCATCGGGGTCGCCGCGGCGGCGATGGTGCTGCCGTTGGTGTTCTACGCACAGGCGGCGTGCGGACTGTCGCCGACGCGCTCGGCGCTACTGACGGCTCCGATGGCGATCACCAGCGGACTGCTCGCCCCGATCGTGGGCAGGATTGTGGACCGCGCCCACCCCCGGTCGGTGATCGGCTTCGGATTCTCGATATTGGCGATCGCGCTGACCTGGCTGTCGATCGAGATGACGCCGACGACGCCCATCTGGCGGCTGGCCTTGCCGTTTGTGACGCTCGGCGTCGGGATGGCGTTCATCTGGTCGCCACTGGGCGCGACCGCGACCCGCAACCTGCCGGCCCGTCTGGCCGGCGCCGGTTCGGGTGTGTACAACACGACCCGGCAGGTCGGTGCGGTGCTCGGCAGCGCCAGCATCGCAGCGTTCATGACGTGGAGGATCACCGAAGAGCTGCCGCCGATGCCGGGTGGCCTGCATGGCGAGGCACCCGACGGCGGGGCGCTGCAGCTACCGGAGTTCCTCCGCGAGCCGTTCTCGGCGGCGATGTCCCAGGCGATGCTGCTGCCGGCGTTTGTCGCGCTTTTCGGGGTGACCGGTGCGATGTTCATGATCGGCTTCACCCCGTCGACCAACACTGCTCACGCCGCCGGGCGGTGGCCCGCCGCGGACGACCGATCACGTCTCGACGGGTTGGGCGCCCGGACCGGACGGATCCGTCCCATGCCCAATATTTCCGACGACTTCGACGACTATCTTGAATACCTGGTGCCACGTCCTCCCGAGGCCCGACCCGAGCCGGTCGAGGTCAACGAGTCCGATACGCAGCCGCTGAGAACCCGGCAGGCCCCAGTCGAGCATGCCCCAGTCGACCCTCCGAAACCCGAGCCAATTGGCTTTGCGCACAACGGCTTCCACGTCGACGACGAGCAGCGCTTCCGGCCGCTCACCGAATTCGCCTCGGAGTATCGCAACGGCTACGAGCGCCCACCGCGTCACGGACTGCATGGACAGGCGTCACCGCCGCCGCGTCGCAATCGGCACTACCGGCCCGATCCCGACGAGTCGGCGGGTTACGGACGGCATTCGTTTCGCGACGACGACTACTAGACGAGTCCTAGTCGAACCTGGAGATCAGCGACATGAACGCGCCTAGATCCACCAGAGCGGTCGGGGTGCCGGGCAGGTAGTCGGTGAGCGTCTCGGCGTGCACGATGACCGTCGCGTATTGCGCCCGGCTTACGGCCACATTCAACCGATTCCGGTTGAGCAGGAATGGAATTCCGCGCGGGATGTCCTCGACGGAGGAAGCGGTCATCGAGACGAACACCATCGGTGCCTGTGCGCCCTGAAACTTGTCGACGGTGCCCACTCGGACGCCGCCGAGGCCGGTCGCGGCCAACCGTTCGCGGAGCAGCACAACCTGTGCGTTGTAGGGCGCCAGCACCAATACATCGGAAACCTGCAACGGCCGGCTGCCGTGCTCGTCGGTCCACGCCGAGCCGAGCAGTCGGGCGATCTCGGTCACGATCGCTTCGGCTTCCTCCGGGCTCTCGGTCGAGTTGCCCTCATGGTCAACGGCAAGCGCGTGAACTCCGGGTTCATACCCGTCGAGACGACGAGCGGTGGTGCGTTCGACATGAGAATGCAGCCGGCCCTCATAGCACAACCTCGACACCGGTTCGCACAGCGCGGGATGCATTCGGTAGGTGCGGTCCAAAAAGTAGCCGCGTTCGGCGGGCAATGTGCGCCGGCCATCGACCAGCCAGCCGAGCGCGGAGACGTCGACCGGTTCGGGATGAGTGCCCTGGCTGACTTGCGGCAACTGCTGTGGATCCCCTAGCAGCAGCAAGTTTCGGCTCGCGGGTGCGACCGCGATGGTGTTGGCCAAACAGAACTGGCCGGCCTCATCGATCACCAGCAGGTCCAAACTGCCACGCGGCACGCGGTTGTCGTTGGCGAAGTCCCATGCCGTGCCGCCGATTACGCACCCGTCCGAACCGGTGATGAATGCGGCGTAGTCGTTTTCGCTGATGTGTTGCCAGGCCGGATCGGCGCGGTCATAGGGCTTCTTGGCGACGCGTTGCGGATCGATCCCAACCGATACCGCGCAATCGAGCAGGTTCTCCACCACGGCGTGCGACTGTGCGACCACACCGATCCGCCAGCCGTGCTCGGCGACAAGTCGAGTGATGACCCGCGCCGCCGTGTAGGTCTTGCCGGTTCCGGGCGGTCCGTGTACCGCGACGTATGACGAGTCCAGGTCCAACACCGCCTCGGTAATGGCCGCCGCGGTGTCGGGATGGCGTGGCAGCGACGCGCCGGTGCGGGTTCGCGGCGCGCGCCGCGACAGGATGTCGAAGATGGCGCTGCGCGGCAGCTGCGGCAAGCCGGCGGCAACCTCGGCGGCCGTCACCTCGATTGCCTCCCGCAACTTCGCCGTCCCGATCGGAGGGCCCGGCGTCAGCGCAAACGGAAGCTGGTGAAAGGTGCTGCCGTCCTTGGCTGTTCGTTCTAAGATCACCACTTCGGTCGGCACCGTGAAATCGTCGGCCTCGATCACGTCGGCGTGGCCTGCCGCTCGACGATCCGGATGGTCGGTCAACCCTGGCGGGGCGGGCGGTTCGTACAGCGCGAACACTGAGGACTTGAGTTCGCCGCGGGCCAGTGTTCCGGCCAGCCGCACTCTGCGCTGCTGCTTGCGGGCTCGTGGGGGCTGATTCCAGTCTGTTGTTACCGACGCGTCCTCGACGAGGAAAACGTCTGTGTCATCCGACCATTCCTCAACCGGATAGTTCAATCGGTCGAAGTGGGCCCACCAGAACGGCTTATCCTCGCGGCGGTGATAGCCGCGCGCGGCGGCCATCAGCGCGACCGCCGTCTGCTCCGGGGTACGGTCGTCGACGGCGGAGTCACCGGCGAATTCGGCCAGGGTGGCTGCCAGCGAATCAGCTGGCTCGACGCTACCGCCATCCGAAACAGGTTGAGCGCCAATCGGTGTGATGCTGGCTTCGAAGGCGCGCATCAGCAGCCAGTCACGCAGCGCACGCGTCGACCGGCAATCGTGGTGGTTGTATTCCTCGATCTCTTTGAGCGCCATGGCGGCGTCGTCGTGGCGGCCGTCGGAGCGCAGCGCGCAGAACCGGGCGTACTGGGTGATCGAATCCGCGGCGGTGGTGACGTCACCGGCGCGCTCCCGGCCCATGAAGAGCGGCTCCAAGGCCTTCAGGCCGAACGACTCAGCGCCAACGCGGATACTCTTGCGAACCAATGGATATAGGTCGACCAGTATTCCGCTGCGCAGCAGTTCGTCGACCTCGTCTTCGCCGACGCCGTGTCGCCCGGCGAGCCGCAGCAGCGCCGTCTTCTCGTAGGCCCCGTAATGGTAGATGTGCATGCCGGGGTAACGCTTGCGCCGACGCGCCACCATGGCCAGAAAGTCGGTCAGGGCTTTACGTTCCTCGGCGAGGTTATGGGCCCACAGCGGACGAAAAGCGCCCCGGGCTTCCAGGACGCCGAACAGGTACTCCAGCCCCCACTGGCTGCCGTCGGCGGTCCACATCGGGTCGCCTTCGAAATCGAAGAACAGATCACCGTCGTCGGGGTTGGGCAACACCGCCAGCGGCTGGGCGTCGGCGATCTCGAATTGCGGAGTGCCGGTTCGGCGTTCGGTGACTTGCAGCTTCGCTTGCGCGGTGAGCTTGGCCAGGACGCGGGGCGCCAGGTCGGGTATCGGGCCGGCGTGATCGGCGAGTTCGGCGACTGTGCTGATCCCGGCGTCGAGCAGCTTGGCTCGTTGGCTCACCCGCATTCCCGCGACGAGCAACAGATCGTCGGTGGCCCGCACCTGCTCTTGGCACAGCGGACAGCGGAAGCACGCCCCCACCCGCTCGTCTTCCCACGACACCGGTTGCTCTGCGGCGTAGTGCTGGTCGAGCAGCCGTTGGACCCTGGACCGCTGGGCGCGATACACCGGAATCAGCTCATCGACGCGGTAGCGCAGCACGGTGCCGTCGCCGAGCATCAGTTCGGCCTCGGGCGCCACCGCGACACCCGAGCGCGCCAGCGTGTCGGCGTAGGCGGCCAGCTGCAACAGCGCGGTGACCTTGGCCGAGCGGGCCAGCTTGGTGTCGGTGACGCGGTAGTGCGCGCCGTCGCGCACCAGAAAATCGGCAAACCCGACGAAGCGGCCGTCGAACATCGCCGCCTGATACACCACCGGCGCGTCGGCGGCGATGGCCCGCCGGGTGGCATCGGCCGCGGCACTCAGCCCGGCGATGGTGTATGCGGGACGGCCGACGACGGCAACGGCATCGCCGAATTCGTCGCGATACCGGTCGAGTTGGCGCCGTTCATGCTCGTCACCGAGTTCAGCGGTGCGGGCCAGCAGCTCGTCCTCGACGGCCACCGCCGGACCGCGGCCAAGCTTGACGTCGAATGCGCGCAGCAGCGCGTATTCGCATCGGGACGCTGCCGCAAGGTCCGAGGCGCTGTAGACGACGTTGTCGTCGATGACGAACACAGCGCCACTGTAAGTCAGCCATCCGACACCCCGGTGCCGCGAGCGGGCGCAAATGTACGCCCGCAGCGGCGTGTCGACGTACAAACACGCCCGCTCGCGGCAGAGGGGTGGGCGGGCTTAGCCGGGGGTGTTTCCGATCAGCTCCACCCCGTTGCCGTTCCAGTGGAACTTCACCACGCTGGTCAACCCGGTGATCCCGCCGGAGTAGGTCAGCGCCACCGTGTCACCGGTGGACTGCGACGTGTCCACGCCGGTGAACCCGTACGTGTCGGGCACCCCTTGCGGAATGTACTTGCCGAGATGGAACATCACCGCCCTGGTGTTGGCGTTCTCGGCGTTGGTGTTGGCCTTGACGATCACCGCCGACAGCTGGGCGCACTCGCTGTAATTGCCCGCCACTGGCTCGGTGTTCCAGGGTTGGTGGCTGCGCGGATCGCGAGGCAGCTCGGAAACCGCCCGGGCGATCGCGGGATTGGCGAGATCGATTGCGCACGGGTCGGCCGGCGCGGCGCCACCGGACGGCGTCAGGACCGCCGGCGGGGGAGCGGCCCTGCCGGGGGCTGTGCTCGGATGCGGTGTGCTGGCCTCCGGCGTCTTGGCGACGGTCGAATCGCCTGATCCGCAGCCGGTCAGGGTGGCCGTGGTCACCACGACGGCACCCGTCAACCCCTTCCACACAACGCAGCACCGTACCGGCAGCCGGCCTGCGAGTGTGGCAGGCACGGCTGTACACCCGGATCGTTGCAGTACGAGCACTAGACTCGTTGGGCAATGGCCTCCCAAGACGACGCGACTCCCTCCTTCGCCGACCTGCAGATCCACCCCTCGGTGCTGCAGGCCGTCGTCGACGTCGGTTACGAGTCGCCGTCGGCCATCCAGGCGGCGACCATTCCGGCGTTGATGGCCGGGTCAGACGTGGTGGGGTTGGCACAGACCGGCACCGGTAAGACGGCCGCATTCGCGATTCCGATTCTGTCCAAGATCGATACCGGTAGCAAAGCGACGCAAGCACTGGTGTTGGCGCCCACCCGTGAACTTGCCCTACAGGTCGCTGAGGCGTTCAGCCGCTACGGTGCGCACCTGCCGCAGATCAACGTGTTGCCGATCTACGGGGGATCCTCGTATGCCGTGCAACTGTCGGGGCTCAAACGCGGAGCGCAAGTCGTCGTCGGGACCCCCGGCCGGATCATCGATCACCTCGAACGCGGGACACTGGATCTGTCGCACCTCGACTACCTGGTGCTCGACGAGGCCGACGAAATGCTGCAGATGGGCTTCGCCGAAGACGTCGAGCGAATCTTGGCCGACACCCCCGAATACAAGCAGGTTGCCCTATTCTCGGCGACGATGCCGCCGGCGATCCGCAAGCTGACGGCCAAATACCTGCATGAGCCGCTCGAGGTCTCCATCGACACCAAAACCAAGACGGCTGCCAACATTTCGCAGCGCTACATCCAAGTTGCCGGCCCGCGCAAGATGGATGCGCTGACCCGGATCCTGGAGGTAGAGCCGTTCGAAGCGATGATCGTCTTCGTCCGCACCAAGCAGGCCACCGAGGAAGTCGCCGAAAGGCTGCGTGCGCGAGGGTTTTCCGCGGCGGCCATCAACGGCGACATTGCGCAGGCCCAACGTGAGCGGACCATCAGTGCGCTGCGTGACGGTGGGCTCGACATTCTGGTCGCCACTGATGTCGCCGCCCGCGGACTCGACGTCGACCGCATCTCGCATGTGCTCAACTACGACATCCCGCACGACACCGAGTCCTATGTGCACCGGATCGGACGCACCGGCAGGGCAGGACGATCGGGTGCCGCGCTGTTGTTCGTCTCACCACGCGAACGCCACCTGCTCAAGTCGATCGAGAAGGCAACCCGGCAAAAGCTCATCGAGGCGGAACTGCCCAGCGTGGAAGACGTCAACGCGCAGCGGGTGGCGAAGTTCGCCGACTCCATCACCGATGCAATCGGGTCTCCGGGAACCGAATTGTTTCGCAAACTGGTCGAGGACTACGAACGCGAGCACGACGTTCCGATGGCCGACATCGCGGCGGCCCTCGCGGTGCAGTCCCGCGACGGCGAGTCGTTTCTCATGCCGCCGGAGCCACCGCCCGACCGTCGCCCGCCAGAGCGCCGGGACCGGTCGGCCAAGCCCGCACGCGGACCAAAAGACGGGTTCGCCACCTACCGCATCGCTGTGGGCAAGCGGCACAAGGTTGGCCCGGGTGCGATCGTCGGCGCCATCGCCAACGAGGGTGGCCTGCACCGCAGCGATTTCGGACATATTTCGATCGGCCCGAACTACTCATTAGTGGAGTTGCCGGCCAAATTGCCCCGTGCTGCGCTCAAAGCGCTTGAGCGCACCCGTATTTCGGGCGTTCTGATCAATCTGCGACCGGATCGTCGAGACGGCGCCAAACCGCGGCGGAAAAACGCCGGATGACCGTCTCGGACGCCCAGGAAGCCCAGGGGGGACTCGAGCAAGTTGCTGGGCCGGACCGCGTTGCGTCGCTGACCGGTATCCGCGCGGTCGCCGCATTACTCGTGGTGGGCACACACGCGGCATACACAACCGGCAAATATCCGCACGGGTACGCCGGGCTGCTCGGCTCACGGATGGAGATCGGGGTGCCGATCTTCTTTGTGCTGTCGGGCTTCTTGTTGTTCCGGCCATGGGTGCAGGCGATCGCGGCCGACGGCCCGGCGCCGTCGGTGCGTCGCTATGCGTGGCACCGGGTACGGCGCATCATGCCGGCCTACGTCGTCACGGTGCTGGCCGCTTACTTGGTCTATCAGTTCCGGACCGCCGGCCCGAATCCTGGCCACAACTGGATTGGCTTGGTGCGCAACCTCACGTTGACGCAGATTTACACCGGCAACTACCTGGGCTCGTATCTGCATCAGGGACTCACCCAAATGTGGAGCCTGGCGGTGGAAGCCGCGTTCTACGTAGTTTTGCCGGTGTTGGCCTACCTGCTGCTGGTGAGGGTGTGCAAGCGGCGGTGGCAACCCGTTCGGTTGTTGACCGCTTTGGCGTTGCTGTCCTTGATTACCCCGGCGTGGCTGGTCTTGGTGCATTCTGTCACCTCCGTGCCCAACGGCGCTCGGCTGTGGCTGCCCACCTACTTGGCGTGGTTCCTGGCCGGGATGGCGCTGGCGGTGCTGCAGGCGATGGGCGTGCGCTGTTATGCGTTCGTCGCGATACCGTTGGCGCTGATCAGCTATCTGATCGCCGCTACCCCTATCGCCGGCGCACCGACCACGTCACCGCAGGGACTGGCGGAAGCGCTGGTCAAGTCCGGCTTTTACGCGGCCATCGCCGCGCTGGCGGTGGCGCCGCTGGCGCTGGGCAACCGCGGTTGGTACAGCAGAGTGCTGGCAAGCCGACCGATGGTGTGGTTGGGCGAGATCTCCTACGAGATCTTCCTGATCCATTTGGTCACAATGGAGATCGCGATGGTCGAGGTGGTGCGATACCCGGTCTACACCGGCTCGATGCTGAACCTGTTCGTCGCGACGCTGGTGATCACCATCCCGCTGGCGTGGCTGCTGCACCGCTTCACTCGGGTGCGCGGCTGAGCCGGCCGGTCATGACCGGCACCACGAATTCTTCGATCATCCTCTGCTCGTCGGTGTCGTCGTGCCCGGGGAAGATCAGCAGTGAGGTGATCACGCGGACCAACCAGCGGGCGCGTCGTTCGACCAAGGCCGGATCGTCGTTACCCAGCTGATTGACGAACGCGGCCGCCAGTTTCGTGATCACTTCGGACCGCTCGGCCATCTCCGCCCCCAGCGGCGGGCGAGTGGCAGCGAACCAGGATGACAGCGGCGGACTTTCGCGCACCAGACGCAGCGTGGTGATGACACCGGCGACAAGTCTCTCCCGCGGATCGTGGATGCCGCGGATCTTCTCGGTGATCACGTCGTGGAGCCGGTAGGTTTCGCGGTGTACATAGGCGGTGTGCAGCGCGTCGCGGTTCTCGAAGTATCGGTATAGCGTCGCGCGGGAACATCCGGCGGCGCGGGCGATTTCATTCATCCCCACTGACGTCGGGTCGTTGGCGGTAAACAGCTGCTCGGCAGCGTCGAGAATCCGGTCGGCGGCGACCTCGGTGCGACGGGCCGCCAGCCAGTCGCTGCCGGCCATCAGGACAGCACCCGGAACGGGACCGACAGCGGACGTCGCACGTAGTTACCCCCCGCCCACACGATGCCGGCCACATCGACTTCGAAATCCGGGCAGCGCGACAGCAATTCGGTCAGTGCGACTCGCGACTGCATCCGTGCCGCAGCCGCGCCCAGGCAGTGGTGTGCGCCGTGGCTGAACGTCAGGATGTTGCGCGGACACCGACGCACGTCGAGCTCACCGGCGTCGGGGCCGTATTGGCGTTCGTCGCGGTTGCCCGATCCGTAAAGCAGCAGCACCTTGCGTCCCGCCGGCACGGTGGTGTCGCCGATCGTCACGTCACGAGTGGCGGTGCGCGCCAAGCCTTGCACCGGAGAGGTCAACCGCAGCAGCTCATCGACCGCGTCGGGAATCAAATCGGGGTTGTCGACCAGAAGCCGGCGCTGATCGGGGCGCTCATGGAGTAGTTGCATTGAGCCGCCCAGCATCCCGGTGGTGGTGTCATTGCCGCCGGTGACCATCGTGAAGGTGAATGCCAGCACCGACAGCATGCCGGCGACGTCGCCGTCCGCGCCGACCCCGGCGGCTACCAGGTGCGAGATCGTGTCGTCTTCGGGCTCGTGGCGGCGCCGCTCGATCAAGCCGGTGAAGTAGGTCATCATCGAGGTGACCGCGTCGCCGGCGCTGGCGATGCCGTTGACTTCAGTGTTGGCCGCGACGATGGCCTCCGTCCAGCCGTCGAACTGGGTCCGGTCTTCTTCCGGGACACCCAGGTAATGCGCGACGACCATCGACGGAAGCGGCTTGAACAGCTCCGTGACGATGTCACCGCCGCCGTTGGCGCGCAGCCGCTCGATGCGCTCCACGACGAACTCGCGCACTTTGGGCTCTACCGCCTCGACTTGTCGCGGCGTGAAACCGCGCGACACCAGCTTGCGAAACTCGGTGTGCACGGGCGGATCCTGCATCACCATCGGTGGATTGTCTTGCAATCCAATGAGTTCGAGTTCATGGTAGTTGACCGTCAGTCCCTGCGCCGACGAGAAGGTTTCGTGGTCGCGTGCCGCCGCCCAGATGTCGGCATGCCGGGACAGGACGTAGTAGTCGTGGTCGGGCCTGTCCGTGGGGACGACGTGATGCACCGGGTCGTGATCGCGCAGCGCTTTGTACATCGCCCACGGGGCGGGCCAGGTGTCGGCTGTGCAGAGCTCAAAGCGCGCTTTGTGAGACATCGTCGTCGTCATGTCTTATTCGTACGACAATCGCCCACTGGTGTCAAGGAGCGATGGATCAGATTCCCGCGCCGGGGTTGAGGATGCCGTGCGGATCCAGCGCATCCTTGATGCGACGATTGAGCGCCATCGCCTCGGGACCGAGATACCCGGCCAGCCAGGGGCGCTTCAGCCGGCCCACGCCGTGTTCGCCGGTGATGGTGCCGCCCAGGCCGGTGGCAAGGTCCATGATCTCGCCGTAGGCGACCTGCGCGCGCTCGGCCATCGCCGCGTCGGCGGGGTCGTAGACGATCAGCGGATGGGTGTTGCCGTCGCCGGCGTGTGCGATCACCGAGATCATCAACTCGCGGTCGGCGGCGATACTGGCTATGCCGCTCACCAGGTCGGCCAGCGCGGGCAGCGGCACGCCGACGTCTTCGAGCAACAGCGGGCCCTTGGCCTCCACGGCGGGAATCGCGAACCGGCGGGCGGCGACAAACGCCTCGCCTTCCTCGGGGTCGGCAGTCGAAAACACTTCAGTGGCACCGTGTTCGGTGAAGACTGCGGCGATGAATTCGGCGTCCTCAGCGCCCGCCTGCCCCCGTTCGTCGGAGGCGGCCAACAGCAGGGCGGCGGCACCACGGTCCAGGCCCATCCGCAGCTTGTCCTCGACCGCGTTGATCGCCACCGAATCCATGAACTCGAGCATCGCCGGGCGCAGCCGACTGGTCACCGCCAGCACCGCCTTGGCGGCGGCCTCCACCGACGCGAAGTTGGCGACCACCACAGACGACGGCTGCTGCGGGGGAACGAGCCGCAGCGTCACCTCGGTGATCACCCCGAGCGTGCCCTCGCTGCCGACGAACAACTTGGTCAGCGACAGCCCCGCGACGTCCTTGAGCCGCGGGCCGCCCAGCCGCACCGCCGTGCCGTCGGCCAGCACCACCTGGACACCGAGCACATAGTCAGTGGTGACGCCGTACTTGACGCAGCACAGCCCGCCGGCGTTGGTGGCGACGTTGCCGCCAATGCTGCAGATCTCATAGGACGACGGGTCCGGCGGGTACCACAGCCCGTATTCGGCGACGGTCTTTTTGACTTCGGCATTGAGCAATCCGGGCTGGCAGACCGCCGTGCGGGTGACCGGGTCGACGACGATGTCGCGCATCTTCTCGGTCGACAACACGATGCCGTCGTCGACCGCGGTGGCCCCGCCGGACAGGCCACTACCGGCGCCACGCGTCACCACCGGCACCCGATTTGCGCTGGCCCACCGCATGACGGTCTGCACTTCCTCGGTGCGACGCGGCCGCACCACCGCGATCGGCTTTCCCGCAGACGGGTCGAGGGCGCGGTCTTGCCGGTAACCCTCGGTGACGGACGGGTCGGTGACCACCATGCCCTCGGGCAGCTGGCCGACCAGGCTGGCTAACACGTCCGCGTTCACGACCCTGATCCTACGGAGCCGAGACGCAGCGCAGCGTTTCACAACGGTGATTAGTGGCCCGGTGAGACAGCGACCACGCTAAATTTGAGCGACGCAAGAAGGGTCGTCGCCCAGTGTTCGAACGAAGAAAACTCCGCAAAGTCGGTGCTCGCGCGTCCGCGGAGGTGATCACCGCCGAACAGTCGGCCATCTCCGTGTCGGTCGGAAACCCGAATTTGGTTGCCAACAACCAGGTTCGATGGAAGCTGCAATTGCGCGTCATGCCCGACAACGAACCACCCTTCGAAGCCGGCGTGGCTGCGCTGTTCCCTCAGCTGAGCCGGCCGCGTCCCGGCCTACGTCTGCGCGTGCTTTACGACCCGAAAAACCACAGCCGCGTCGAACTCGATCACGAACCGGTGGCAATAGCCGATACGGCCATCGACGCCATTACCGCGTCGCGTCCCGACCTGGCCGATGCCCATGTGATGGGGATGCCGATGACAGACGTGATCAGGGCGGCCATCGCCGATCCCGATGGCTTCCGGGCAGAGATGATGCGGCGTGGCGCCCAGATGCAGGAACAGGCTCTGGCCGACGCAGCGGTCCTGCCAGCCGTTCCGGAGTCCGATCCCGTCGAGCGACTCGAGCGGCTGGCCGCGCTCAAGGATCGCGGAATGCTCACCGACGCAGAATTCGACCAGCAAAAACGCAAGATCCTCGGCGACTGAGCCGACAGCGTCACGACCCAATTTCGGCGACCGTGCACAGTAGAGCGGTGAGCCTCGCCCAACTCGCCCATCCACGGACCGGTGCTCTCTTCGAATCTCCGGTGCCGCCAGGTACCGGGTGGCCGGGCGATCCGGCCACCGCCCATACCGCGGTGGCGTCGTCCCCGGCGCAGGTCGTCGCCATGGCTGAAGCCGTCGAAACACTCGGACAGCTCGACGCCCAGGTGTCGGTGTGCCGGGCCTGTCCGCGACTGGTCGACTGGCGCGAGCAGACGGCGCAAATCAAGCGGCGCTCGTTCGCCGATCAGCCGTACTGGGGCCGGCCGGTGCCCGGCTGGGGGGCCGAGCATCCGCGGGTGATGGTTATCGGGCTGGCGCCGGCCGCGCACGGCGGCAACCGGACCGGCCGGGTGTTCACCGGAGATCGGTCCGGCGATGTGCTCTTTGCGGCGATGTACCGGGCCGGCCTGGCGAATTCGCCGATCTGCGTGGACGCCGCCGACGGCCTGACGCTCATCGGAACCCGGGTGGCGGCCGCCGTGCGGTGCGCGCCCCCGGCCAACGCGCCGACGCCGACCGAGCGGGCGACCTGCGCGCCGTGGCTGACCGCGGAGTGGCGGCTGACCGGCGACGATGTGCGGGTCATCGTGGCGCTGGGCGGCTTCGGATGGCGGTCGACGCTGGACATGGTCCGCTCTGCCGGTGGCCAGATCCCGCGCCCACAGCCCAAATTCGGCCACGGCGCGACCGCGACGCTACAAGCCGCGCACGGCGAGGTGATCCTGCTGGGCTGCTATCACCCCAGCCAGCAGAACACTTTCACCGGCAAGCTCACCGCGGCGATGCTCGACGACGTCTTCGGGCGGGCCGCGCGGCTGGCAGGACTATCCCGGTGAGCGTCGACGTTGACGCCAACATGCGGCTGTCTGTCCTCGATCTCGTCCCGGTCCGCACCGACCAGACCACCGCCGATGCGCTGGCGGCCACGGTGCGGCTGGCGCAGACCGCCGACCGGCTCGGCTACACCCGTTACTGGGTCGCCGAACACCACAACATGCCGTCGGTGGGCGCCACCAGCCCGCCGGTGCTGATCGCCTACCTCGCGGCGCAGACCACCCGGCTGCGGCTGGGGTCGGGTGGGGTGATGCTGCCCAACCATGCGCCGCTCGTGGTGGCCGAGCAGTTCGCGCTGTTGGAAGCCGCAGCGCCCGGCCGCATCGACTTGGGCATCGGCCGGGCACCCGGCTCGGACCCGGTGACTTCCTACATGCTGCGCGGGCCGGCCGGCCGTGACGATCGGGATATCGAGCAGTTCCCCGACTACCTCGACCACGTGCGGGCGATGATGAGCAGCGCCGGTGTGCGGGTGCAACTGCGCGAGGGGGACTACCGGCTCAAGGCCACCCCGGCCGCGGCCACCGAACCGAGGCTGTGGCTGCTGGGCTCATCGATGTATTCGGCACAACTGGCCGCCGCCAAGGGACTGCCCTATGTGTTCGCCCACCACTTCTCCGGCAAGGGAACCGAGGAAGCGCTCGCCACCTACCGGTCGCAGTTCGTGCCCAGTGAGTTGGCCGCCGAGCCGACCACCTTTCTGACCGTCAACGCCGTGGTGGCCGAAACCCACGACGAGGCAACGGCTTTGATACTGCCGAACCTGCAGATGATGGCGCGGCTGCGTACCGGTGAGCCGCTCGGGCCACTGGGGCTCGTCGAAGACGCGCAAGACGTCGAACTCACCCCGCCGCAGCAGCACATCGTCGACAGCGGGCTGCGCCGGGCGGTGCTCGGAACCCCCGCCGAAGCCGCCGACCAGCTGCGGGCCCTCGCGGCACGGTTCGACGTCGACGAGGTGATGGTGCACCCGGTCGCGTCGGCTCACCGCGGCACCGACCCGGCCACCGCACCGGCACGCGAAACCACACTGGAGCTGTTGGCCAAGGAACTGTTTTAGGGCGTGAGCACGATGACAGGGATCGGTCTTGACGTGCGCCGCTGGTAGGCCTTGTACCGGTCGGCGTTGTTTTTGTTGACTATCTCCCACAACCGGGCATAGTCGGAGTCGTCAGGCAGCACCGGTCGCGCCGTAACGCCGAAACGTTTTGGGCCCACGTTGATTTCGACGTTCGGATTCTTACGTAGGTTGTGGTACCAGCCCGGCGATCGAGGATCGCCGCCCTTCGACGCGACGATCAGATAGTTGTCGCCGTCGCGGGCATAGGTCAGCGAGTTGGTGCGCGGCTGCCCGGTCTTGGCACCAACCGTGTGCAGCAACAACATAGGAGCCAATCCGGGGATCCGGTGACCAATGCGGCCATTGGTGCGCTTGTAGATTGCGTCGTGCATGCGCAGCAGCGGTGGTCCGAGCTGCTGTTCAACCCATTGGGATATCGCCATGAGCTCAGTCTTGTGCAGCGGCGGCGATTCGCGCCAGCGCGTCGCGCAGGATCTTGCCCGTCGCCTCCCGGTCGGGGTCGCGGCGCAGCAACATCCCCTTGGCGACGGTCAGCTTGTCGCCGTTGCGCCGGGGCAGTACGTGCAGGTGGATGTGCGACACCGTCTGGAACGCGGCGCGGCCGTCGTTGATCGCGATGTTGGTGGCGTCGGCCAACTCGGTGGCCCGGGCCGCCTTCGCGATCCGCTGTCCGATTGTCACCATCTCGGCCAGTGTCTGCGGCGGGGTGTCGGTCAGATCAACGGTGTGGCGTTTGGGCAACACCAGGGTGTGGCCGCGGGTAAACGGTCGGATGTCAAGGATGGCGAGGTAGTTGTCGTCTTCGTAGATGCGGATGGCGGGCGCTTCACCGGCGACGATCGCGCAGAACACACAGGACATAGCGCCACCGTAGTCAGTCTGCCAGGGCCGCGGCCATCGCCTCGATCGCGCGGTCCAAGATCGCCCGCGGAGTAGCGAAGTTCAGCCGTGCGAATCCGGACCCCACCGCGGCCCCGAACGGAATGCCTGGGGACAGCGCCACCTTGGCTTTCGACAGCAGATACTCGGCGGGCTCGGCCGGCAGATTCAGCGCGCGAAAGTCCACCCACGACATGTAGGTCGCCTCCGGACTGTTGATTTTGAGTCCGGGAACCGACTCCGGCAGCGTCCGGGCCAGGTGATCACGGTTGGCCCGCAGGTAGACCAACAACTCGTCCAGCCACGGGGCGCCGGCGCTGTAGGCCGCGACGTTGGCCCGAATCCCGACCGTGGATACGCCCATCGTGTGCAGCATGTTGATCCGGTCCCACGCGTCGATATCGCCGGGATTGGTCAGGACCACCTGCGCGCACACCAGCCCGGGCAGATTCCATCCTTTAGACGCCGACAGCAACGTGATCACCGTGTCGGCGGCAGTCTCGGAGACCGACGCCGCAGGAACGTGGGCTCGGTCGTAAACCAGTGGTGCGTGGATTTCGTCGGCGATCACCCGGGCGTGGTGGCGGGCCGCGATGTCCACGATGGCGCGCAGCTCGTCGGCGGTGAACGCGGTGCCGAGCGGGTTGTTGGGATTGCACAGGATCAGTGATCCCGCCCCGCCGGCGAATGCGGCGTCAAGCTCGTCCAGATCCATCACATATCGTCCCGAAAGTTCTTGAGTCATCCGGATTTCCACTCGCGGGCGGCCTGTGACATGCAGGACGTCGAAAAATGGCATGTATGCCGGAACGGGCAACACGACCGGGCTCTCAGGGCGGGTGAGGAAGTTGATGGCGACTTGCATCCCCTTGAGCACATCCGGAACGATGCGAACCGACTCCGGCCGGATACTCCATCCGTAGCGGCGCCGACACCAGTCGGCCGTCGCGTTCGGCAGCAGGTCTTCGCCGCTCGGCGGATAGCCGAACTCCTCGTTGTCGACGCACGTGCGTACCGCGTCGAGCACCACAGGTGCGGTGGGGAAGTCCATTTCCGCAATCCACAGCGCCAGCACATCGGGTCCGAACAGGTTCCACTTGATCGTCCGGCGTGCCCGAAGCTGCTCCTCGGTCAACGAATCGAACACCGAGTTGTTCATGTCGAGTAGTCTGCCTGCTCGTGGACTCACGTGAGCTGGCGTTCGCGGGCGCGGCCGAACAGGCCCGGATGTTGGCCGAAGGCGTCGTCACCGCCCCGGACTTGCTCGAGGTTTATCTGGAACGCATCGCGCAACTGGACCCGCAGCTGCACGCCTATCGCGTCGTGCTGGCCGACAGCGCGCGCGAGGAGGCCGCCGCCGCGCAACGTCGCATCGACTCCGGGGAGCGACTACCACTGCTCGGGGTGCCCATCGCGATCAAAGATGACGTCGATATCGCCGGGCAGACAACAACTTACGGCACCAGTGCGCACGGCCCGGAGGTCACCGAGGACGCCGACGTCGTGCGCGCACTGCGCGCAGCCGGTGCGGTGATCCTCGGCAAGACAGCTGTGCCCGAGTTGATGATGATGCCTTACACCGAGTCGCTGACTTTCGGGGCGACCCGCAATCCCTGGGACGTCGCCCGCACACCGGGAGGCAGCAGCGGCGGCAGCGGAGCGGCGGTGGCCGCCGGGCTGGCCCCGCTCGCATTGGGTTCCGACGGTGGCGGCTCCATTCGCATTCCGTCGACCTGGTGTGGATTGTTCGGTATCAAACCGCACCGCGATCGGGTTCCGTTGGGCCCGCACCACGATGCCTGGTGTGGTTTGAGCGTCAACGGCCCGCTCGCGCGATCGGTGCGCGACGCCGCGCTGTTCCTCGATGCGACGACGACGTTGCCTGCGCCGGAAGGCGGATTCGTCGCGGCCGCCACCCGGGCACCGACTCGACTTCGAATTGCGTTGAGTACCAAGATCCCACTGCCGACCGTGGCCCGGTGCGGTAAAGAACAGCGAAAAGCCGTCGAGCAGGCGGGCGCATTGCTGCGCGAGCTGGGGCATCAGGTGATCGCCCGCGATCCCGACTATCCGCTGACCGCCCTATGGGGCAACTATCTGCTGCACTATTTCCGGGGCATCTACAACGACGCACGCACCCTGCCGCACCCGGAGCGGTTGGAGGCGCGCACCCGCACCGTCGTCCGCATCGGGCGTCTGATCTCGGATCGGCGGATCGCGGCCGCGCGGGCGCGCGAGGCCGCACTGACCGCTCGCATCCAGTCGATTTTCGACGACGTCGACGTGCTGCTCACTCCGGGAGCTGCCATGGGACCGCTGCGCGTCGGCGCCTGCCAGCGCCGCGGCGTGATTTCGACCTTGATGACGTTGGCGCCGCGGATCCCGTATTTCCAGATCTGGAACCTGACCGGTCAGCCCGCCGCGGTGGTCCCGTGGGGACTCGACGCCGACGGGCTGCCGATGTCGGTGCAGCTGGTCGGCCGGCCCTACGACGAGGCCACCCTGCTGGCGTTGAGCGCGCAGATCGAGGCGGTGCGGCCGTGGGCGGACCGACGACCGCCGGTGTCATGAGCACGCGCCGACGTATACGTTGACGACGTGGGCGTGCCAGCCGAACTACTCGACGGTCTCGAGGGCAGTGCACGCGCGGAGCGGGCGGAGCTGATCGAGTGGCTGCTCGAGCAGGGCGTCACCGCCGAGGAGATCCGCGACTCCCCGATTCCGGTGCTGCTGGCCTCCCGTCGCTTGATCGGTGATGACGGCACGTACGTTTCGACACGCCAAATCGCGCAACGCCACGGCGTGGACCTGGAGTTGCTGCAACGCGTGCAACGCGCCATCGGAGTGGCCCGGGTCGACGATCCGGACGCCGCTGTGCACATGCGCGCCGACGGCGAGGCCGCCGCACACGTGCAACGGTTTCTCGAAGTCGGCCTGAATCCTGACGACCTGGTGCAGGTGGTTCGCGTGCTGGCCGAAGGCCTTTCGAACGCCGCGGAGGTGATGCGCTACAGCGCGTTGGCGGTCATCCTTCGGCCCGGCGCGACCGAGCTGGAAATTGCGCAGCGCTCCCGGCAACTGGTCGCCCGGATCGCGCCACTGCTGGGTCCGTGGATCGAAGACATGCTGTTGTTGCACCTGCGGCATCAGATGGAAACCGAAGCCGTCAACGCCTCCGAACGCGCGGCCGGCACCGCCCTTCCCGGGGCGCGGCAGGTCAGCGTCGCCTTCGCCGATCTCGTCGGGTTCACGCGGCTGGGTGAAGCGGTGCCGCCTGAGGAACTGGAGCAGCTCGCCAATCGGCTGGCGGAATTGGCCCGTGACGTGGCCGCGCCGCCGGTGCGATTCGTCAAGACAATCGGTGACGCGGTGATGTTCGTCTGTCCCGAGCCGGCGCCGTTGCTCGACGCGGTCCTCAAGCTCGTCGAGGTGACCGACACCGACAACGAGTTACTGCGGCTGCGGGCCGGTGTCGCGTCGGGGATGGCGGTGAGTCGGGCCGGCGACTGGTTCGGCAGCCCGGTCAATGTCGCGAGCCGGGTGACCGGGGTGGCCCGCCCCGGTGCGGTGCTGGCCGCCGAGTCGACCCGCGACGCACTCGGCGACGCGGCCGGTTTCAGCTGGTCGTTCGCCGGCGCACGCCACCTCAAGGGCATCAAGGGTGAACTGAAGCTTTTCCGTGCGCGGCGCGGCGAGACGTCGGGATAGCCGCACGCAATAGGGCAGGCCCGGTGGACATGGGGGGCGTCTCACTCATCCTGCGCGGCCGGCTTCAACCCCTGATACCGGCACTTTGGAACGGTCACATCCGGGCCTGCTTCGCGGTCAAACTTACGCCTCAGAACGCGTCGTATCAATGGTTTTCACGGGTTCACGGGTTTTCACAATCCCACTGGATTTACTGCGCGCCGGGCGACGCGACCTCCGAGCGCCGCTGTTGCAACCCGGTTGTTCGCCGGCGGAGAACAGGGTTCCTATGTCCGCGTAATGGTGTAATTATGTAATCATGAAAGCACATCATGGGCATGGACGACGTTACGGCCGTCCGGGCGGTTGGCAGCAAGCTGAGCAGCCGGACGCCAGCGACGCCGCCGAGTGGTTTGCCGGACGGTTGCCCGAAACATGGTTCGACGGCGATCCGACGGTCACCGTCGACCGTGAGGAAATCACGGTTGTCGGCAAGCTGCCCGAGACCTCTGACAAAGACGAGACGGAAGCCCACCTTTCGGGCCGGGTCTCACGGTTCCGCGAGGAGACGCGTGCCGAGCGCATGAACATCGCCGACGAGGCCCAGGCGCGCTACGGCCGCAAGGTGTCCTGGGGCGTGCAGGCCGGCGACCAACGAATCCTGTTCACCCACATCGCCGTACCGGTGATGACGCGACTGAAGCAACCGGAGCGTCAAGTACTCGACACCCTGGTCGACGCCGGCGTGGCCCGGTCTCGTTCGGACGCGCTGGCCTGGTCGGTCAAGCTGGTCGGCGAGCACACCCAAGAGTGGCTGGCGAAACTGCGGGACGCCATGTCGGCTGTCGACGATTTGCGCGCCCAGGGCCCCGAACTCTAGCCCGACCCCAACGGCTTTCCACATCCCGGGCAGAAGCGGTCCGCCGGGCGGTGGGTGGCACCGCACGACCAGCAGACATTGCCCGGCATACTGGCCGGGGCGGTGACGGTGTCGCCGCCACCGGACTGACCGGCACCCTGCCACGGCGGCGACGAAACAGTCTGCGCGCCAGAAGGACTCGCGGTGGTCGTCGGAGCCGCGGACGTCCCGTAGCTGGGAGCGCTGGCCGCGGCTTGCTGAGGCGGCGAGCCGGGCGTCCAGGCCTGTCCCGGGGTCTGTGCCGGGTAGGACGGCTGTTGCGGCATCTGATAACCCGGAGGCATTGGGCCTCCGGCTCCGGCGAGTTGCGGCTTACGGCGGCGTCCCAGCAGCAGTAACAGTGTGCCGAGTATCGCGGCCACCACCAACACGCCGACGCCACCGAGGACGTACAACAGCGTTTGCGATTTGTCAGCCGGCGCGGCGGGTTTGACGAGCGGCACGTTGTGCGACGTCAAAAACGCTCGCAGATCCGGAGTGTTGGTGATGAAGTTGAAGCCGGCCTGGGTGGTCAGACCTCGACTGTTCACACCGACAACCTGACCGTCCTTGTTGACGGTCGGTCCGCCCGACATGCCCGGGGCCAGTTCGGTGCTGACTTCAATCTGGACCACGCCGGACGGCATTACCTGATTGCTGGAAATGGTTCCGGTTTTGAAGGAGCTGCGAGCGATCTGACTCTGATCGGCGATGTCCTGCAAGTCACCGGGGAAGCCGATCGAGGTCACCGATTCGCCCACCTTTGGCGCGTTCTCGGCGACAACCAAGCCCGGAGTCGGCTTACTCATATTCGGGACATGTAACAACGCGATGTCACCGGCTTCGGGCGCCTTGACGTCGACGACTTCGACCGTTATCGGGCTAGTGATGGTTGCGTCGTCGACGCCGTTCGGCTGGATGGCGCGCACGCTGCGGTCGGGAGGCGATCCGCCGAGGTCGCCTTCCACCCGCCAGTTGGCGTACGCCTCGTCTTTGAAGGACGGGGCTTCCTGTTCGTGTAGGTAGCCGTCGAGGAGGACCAGCCGCCCCTGTCCGGGGTCCACGCAATGGCCGGCCGTGACGATATGTGCCTGCTCGCTGGCATACCAGCCGGTGCACGTCACCGAATACTTGAGTTTCTTTGTCCAGTAGCCCTCTCCGGCCGCATCGGCGCTGGGCGGGACGAGGATGGAGCCGGCCCACTGCGTCTGCAGAAAGACGATGGACTTCTCCAGGCTTCCCAGCCCGGCTTTGTTGTCGTCCGCGGTTGCCGCAGGGGCACCCGTCACCGCGCCGGCCGCCGCCAGGAAAGAGGCCGCGACCAAATGAGGAGCCTTTTTGATGAACGTAGCCTTCATAGCGGTCCTTAGAGTCAGGGGTTGTTGAGGATTCCGGTCGACTCAACCGGAGGCATGGGCAAACGTCACCGACCGGTGGTAAACAGCCGCGCTCACCGCTGCCCCATCCCGTCACCTCGCCGGTCGACGTAAAGGATGTGTTACCAACTGGCGCCTGTTCGCCGCTGGCAAACATCCCGGACGACGGCAGTGTACGCAGGTCGGATTGGTCTGCGGTGCAATTTCGCAAGAGACGGTCATGTTCTTTAAGCACAGCAGCAGCAGGCTCGCTAAGCCTAGGCGCTGGCCATCTTCCAGTAGGCACCCCGGCGCGCCATGAGCTCGGCGTGGTTGCCGTGCTCGACGATGCGGCCTGACTCCATCACCAAGATGACGTCGGCATCGCGGATGGTCGAGAGGCGATGCGCGATAAGGAAACTCGTGCGACCTCGGCGCAGCTTGCGCATCGCATGCTGCACCAACAGCTCAGTGCGGGTGTCCACCGAACTGGTCGCCTCGTCGAGGATCAACAGCTGTGGACGGGCCAGGAATGCCCGGGCGATGGTGATCAGCTGCTTTTCTCCGGCGCTGATATTGCCGCCGTCGTCGCTGACCCAGGTCTGATAACCGTTGGGCAGGGTGTGCACAAACCGGTCGACGTAGGCCGCTCGGGCCGCCTCGATGACTTCGTCCTCGGTGGCGTCCGGCCGGCCGTAGGCGATGTTTTCCGCGATGGTGCCGCCGAACAGCCAGGTGTCCTGCAGCACCATGCCGATTCGCGAACGCAGCGAATGCCGGCTCACCGTGGTGATATCGACCCCGTCGATCAAGATGCGGCCGGAATCGACGTCGTAGAAGCGCATCAGCAGGTTCACCAGGGTGGTCTTGCCCGCGCCGGTCGGGCCGACGATCGCGACCGTGCTGCCGGGCTCGGCCACCAGCGACAGGTCTTCGATCACCGGTGTGCCCGGCCGGTAGGCGAAGCTGACGTGCTCGAATTCGACTCGCCCAGTGGCTTTTTGACCGTTCGGGGACGGCAGCGTCGCCGCACGGTCGGCCGGTTCTTCGGGTTCGTCGAGCAGTTCGAATACCCGCTCGGCGCTGGCCACCCCGGACTGCAGCGTGTTGTACATCGAAGCCACCTGCGTCAGCGGCCAGTTGAACTGGCGCACATATTGGATGAAAGCCTGGATGCTTCCCACTGTGATCTGTCCGGTGGCCACCTGCAGGCCGCCGACTACCGCCACTGCGACGTAGCTCAGGTTGCCGATGAACGTCGTCGCCGGTGACACCAGCCCGGAGAAGAACTGGGCACCGAAACTGGCCTCGTATACGTCATCGTTGAGCCGCGAAAAATCGTCTTCGGCGCGTGCTCGATGGCCGAACGTCTTGACCAATGTGAAGCCGCTGTACGTCTCCTCGATGTGGGCATTGAGCCGCCCGGTACGGGCCCACTGGGCGATGAACAGCCGCTGCGAACGCCGGGTGATCGCGCGTGTGGCCAGCAATGACAGCGGCACTGTCACGAGTGCGAAGACGGTCAGTAGCGGCGAGATGGAAAGCATCATCACCAGCACGGTCGTCACCGTCAGAATCGCGGTCAACAGCTGGGTGATCGTCATCGCCAGCGACGTCTGCACATTGTCGATGTCGTTGGTGACCCGGCTGAGCACCTCGCCGCGTTGCCGTCCGTCGAAGTAGGCCAGCGGCAGCCGGTGCACCTTGTCCTCGACGTCGGAGCGCAGTCCCTGCAGGGTGCGCTGCACGGTCAGGTTGAGCAGCCGAGCCTGTGCCCAAATCATCACGGCAGCGACTAGATACAACATCAGCGCCAACGCCAGCGTCCGGGCGACCGCGGCGAAGTTCACCCCCTGGCCGGGAATCACGTTCATCCCGGACAACAAGTCGGCGAAGGTGTTGTTGCCGCGTGCCCGGGCCGCCGCGACGGCCTCGTCCTTGGACAGTCCCGCCGGAAGCCCTCGACCGATCACACCGTTGAACAGCAGATCGGTGGCATGCCCGAGGATACGCGGAACTACGACCCCGATCGCGGTGCCGCAGATCCCCAAAACGATCACCGCGGCGGCGAGTCCACGCTGCGGCGCCAAGCGCTTCACCAGCCGAAGCGCCGAACCGGTGAAGTCGCGCGAACGCTCCGTGGGAGTCTGGACCACGCCGCGCATCGGTCGGTCTATCGAGGCGGTCAACGCCGGCCCCCCACTTCGGCGGTCATCGATTGCGATTCGGCCAGTTCGCGATAGCTGGGGCAATCGGCCAGCAGCGCTTGGTGGGTGCCCGCACCGACTACCCGTCCGTCATCGATCACGATCACCTGGTCGGCCTGGCTGACTGTCGAAATACGTTGTGCCACAACGATGACCGTCGCATCCGCAGCAGCCTCGCGCAGTGATGCCCGAACTTGGGCGTCGGTGTGCACGTCGAGTGCGGAGAACGCGTCGTCGAACAGATAGATCGGCGGCCGGCGGATCACCGCTCGCGCGATCGCCAGCCGCTGGCGTTGCCCGCCGGAGAAGTTGATGCCGCCCTGGGCGACTCGCATTCGAAGCCCGTCGTCGTGTGCCCGCACGAACTCCTCGGCGGACGCCACCCGCAGGGCTTCCCACATCTCTTCATCGGTTGCGTCCGCTTTGCCGTAGCGCAGGTTGTCCGCAACCGTTCCGGAGAACAGATAGCCCCGTTGCGGCACCAGCCCGATACGCGCCCACAACTTTTCGATGTCGTAGTCGCGCACGTCGACACCGTCGACGAGCACCGCACCGTCGGTGACGTCGTAGAGCCGGCAGATAAGCGAGATCAGCGTGGACTTCCCCGAACCGGTGCTGCCGACGATGGCCGTGGTGGTGCCGGGGTGAGCGGTCAGCGAGACATCCTGGAGCACAGGGCGGTCCGCTCCGGGGTAACAAAACGTCGCAGCGTCCAACTGCACGAGGCCCTGCATGGCGGCCGGGGGGCTCGACGGGTTCTGCGGGCTGCTGATCGCCGGACGGACCGACAACACGTCGCTGATCCGCTCGGCGCACACCGAGGCCCGCGGCCAGACCATGAACGTCATCGTCGCCATCAACACCGCCATCAGGATCTGGGTGAAGTAAGCCAGGAACGCGATGAGCGAGCCGACCTGCATCTGTCCGGCGTCGATGCGCAGACCGCCGAACCAGATCAACGCGACGCTGGAGCAGTTGATGGTCAACGTGGTGACCGGGAACATCAGGGCCTGCCAGTTGCCGGCGGCCAAGGCGGTGTTCGACAGTGCGAGATTGGCCTCGCGGAACCGTTGACGCTCGAAGGTTTCCCGCGCGAAAGCCCGGACCACCCGAACCCCGGACAGCTGCTCCCGCATGACCCGGTTGATGTTGTCGAGCAGCTTTTGCATGCTCCGGAAGATCGGCAGCATGCGCGACACGATCCAGTAATTGGACCCGGCCAGCACCGGGACACTGACCAAAAGCAGCCATGACAGCCCGGCGTCTTGGTGGATGGCCATGAAGATGCCGCCGACGCACATGATCGGGGCGGTCACCAGCACCGTGCAGCCCATCTGCACCAGGAACTGGATCTGCCGGACGTCGTTGGTGGTGCGGGTCAGCAGTGACGGCGCCCCGAACCGGACGGTTTCGTGGTCGGAGAACGTGATGACGTGACGGAACATCGCCGAGCGCAGATCGCGCCCGAACCCCATCCCGACGCGCGACCCGAAGTAGACCGCGCCGACCGCGCACATCACCTGCAGCCCGGTGACGGCGAGCATCACCATGCCGAGCCGGACGATCGTCGCGGTGTCACCCTTGGTGACGCCGTCGTCGATGATGCTGGCGTTGACCGTCGGCAGGTAAAGCGAGGCCAGGGTGCTGATTAACTGCAGCGTCATCACCGCCGCGACCAGCCATCGGTACGGCCGGGCGTACTGGCGCAGCAGTGCCAGAAGCATCTGGTAACTGTTGCACACCCGACGGCCTCGAGTCGGGACGACGCGGTGGATTGGAAAGGCCTGGTCAGCGTGGTGCCTGGGTTGGCCACAGACGCTCCCGCTACAGTGCATGCTGTGACCAGCAAGAGGTGCGCGTAGCGGTGCGGCGCAAGGTGGGGGCGCTGGCCCTGGCGGCAGCGACCGTGATCCCGATGGCGGCCGCATGCTCTGATTCCGACTCCGACCAACCGCAGGAGACCCAGACGTCGGCGCCGTCTGCCGCGGAGGGACATCACGGGCCGTTCTTCCCGCAATGCGGCGGCATCAGCGACGAGACGGTTGCCCAGCTGACCCAGATAAGCGGGCTGGTCAACACCGCGCAGAACTCGGTGGGGTGCCAGTGGCTGGCCGGCGGCGGCATCCTCGGCCCGCATTTCTCTTTCTCCTGGTATCGCGGCAGCCCGATCGGTCGGGAGCGCAAGACCGAGGAGCTGTCGCGCTCCAGTGTCGAAGACATCAACATCAACGGCCATAGCGGTTTCATCGCCGTAGGTAATGAGCCGACGTTGGGTGATTCCTTGTGCGAAGTAGGTATCCAGTTTCAGGACGACTTCATCGAATGGTCGGTCAGCTTCAACCAGAAGCCCTTCCCCGATCCGTGCAATATAGCCAAAGAGCTGACACGGCAGTCGATTGCGAACTCGAAGTGAACCGCTCAAAGCTGACCCGGCTTCTGGTTAGCCTCGCCGTGCCGCTGACGGTGTTGGCGGTGCTGACCGGCTGCACCAGATCGGTGGGCGGCACCGCGGTCAAGGCGGGTTCCGGGGACGTGCAGCGCAACAACAACTCCGAACAGCAGTACCCGAACCTGCTCAAGGAATGCGAAGTGCTGACCACCGACATCCTCGCCAAGACGGTCGGCGCCGACCCGTTGGACATCCAGAGCACCTTCGTCGGCGCGATATGCCGGTGGCAGGCGGCCAACCCGGCTGGCCTGATCGACATCACCCGGTTCTGGTTCGAGCAGGGCAGTCTGGCCAACGAGCGCAAGGTCGCCGAGAACCTCAAGTATCAGATCGAGAACCGTTCCATCAATGGTGTGCAATCGATCGTGATGCGGACCAACGACCCCAACGGTTCCTGCGGTGTGGCCAGCGACGCCGCCGGGGTGGTCGGCTGGTGGGTCAACCCGCAGGCCCCCGGCATCGATGCGTGCGCGCAGGCGATCAAGCTCATGGAGCTGACGCTGTCGACGAACTCCTAGCGCTGCTAGCGCTGCTAGCGCGTCGAGATCGACGTCACCGCGAGAAAGTTCGAGAGCACGCCGCGCTGGTGTCAATCTCAGCGCGGCACGTGGAACCCGACTAGCGCTGCGCCGCCCGGACTGAGGTCTGCCCACTGGCCGGCAAAACGCAACGCCGCGATGCCCGACGTCGGGAACTTCGCCGCGATCGCGTCGAGCGCAACGTGATCGGTGCCCTCGGCGCCGGCCAGGACGGCGGCCACCGCGGACATGGTGGGCTCGTGCCCGACGACGAGCAACGTTGTCACCTCGTCGGCGACACCGTTGATCTCCTCGACCACCATTCCCGGTGTAGCTCCATAAAGCCGCTCGACGTAGCGCACCGGCGCCTCGACCCCGGTACGAAGCAAGGTTTGTCGCGCCCGCGTGGCGGTCGAGCACAGCACGGCATCGATGGTCGGCAGGCTCGCGCGCAGCCACTCGCCGGCCAGCCCCGCCTCTCGTTCGCCCCGCGGCGCCAGCGGCCGGTCGTGGTCGGCCACGCCGTCCGGATACGCAGATTTCGCATGCCGCAGCAGCACCAGCGTCCGGCGTGGCTCACTCACCCGACCCACGGTAGGGCACGGGCATGCCGATCGAGGTCCCCGGACTTGTCGGGAGCCGGTCCTACACTCGCGGTGCCCGGCTAGGAGAAGGGCGAGAGAGGGGATGCGACATGCGGTTCGTGCACAGCGCAGACTGGCAGCTCGGCATGACGCGTCATTTCCTGGCCGGCGAAGCCCAGCCACGGTATTCGGCGGCCCGCCGCGACGCGGTGGCCGGGCTCGGGCAGCTGGCCGCCGAGGTCGGCGCCGAGTTCGTGGTGGTGGCCGGTGACGTCTTCGAGCACAACCAACTCGACCCGCAGGTGATCAGCCAGTCGCTGGAAGCCATGCGCGCCATCGGGATTCCCGTCTACCTGTTGCCGGGCAACCATGACCCGCTGGATGCCTCGTCGGTGTACACCAGCGCGCTGTTCAAAGCAGAATGCCCCGACAACGTGGTGGTGCTCGACCACGCCGGCATCCATCAGGTGCGGGCGGGCCTGCAGATCGTCGCGGCGCCCTGGCGGTCCAAATCGCCCGGCGTCGACCTGACCGCCGAGGTGCTCGCCGATCTGCCGGTCGACGGCGTCACCCGCATCCTGGTCGCGCACGGGGGCGTCGACGTGCTCGACCCCGATCCCACCAACCCGGCGCTGATCCGGCTGGCCGCCCTGCAGGATGCCCTGTCCCGCGGCGCGATCCACTACGTCGCGTTGGGCGACAAGCATTCGGTCACCGAGGTCGGCGCCGGCGGGCGGGTCTGGTATTCCGGTTCACCGGAAGTCACCAATTTCGACGACGTCGAACCCCACCCCGGCCACGTGCTCGTCGTCGACGTCGACGAAACCGATCCGGCACGCCCCGTCACGGTGCAGGCCCGCCGGGTGGGCCGCTGGCGGTTCCTCACTCTGCACCACCAGCTCGACGACAACCGCGACATCGCCGATTTGGACGTCAATCTCGATCAGATTCCCGACAAGGACCGAACGGTGGTGCGGCTGGCGCTGGTCGGTTCGCTGACGGTCACCGACCGCGCCGCACTGGACTCCTGCCTGGACAGGTACTCGCGGCTGTTCGCCTGGCTGGGCTGCTGGGATCGCCACACCGACCTGGCCGTCATCCCGGGCGACGGCGAATTCGACGACCTGGGCATCGGCGGCTTCGCGGCGGCGGCCGTCGAGGAGTTGGTGGTGACGGCGCGCGCGGGCGACCCCGAGACTGCCGACGACGCCCAGGCGGCGTTGGCGCTGTTGCTGCGGCTCGCAGATCGAGGCGATCAAGGCGATCGAGGCGCGGCATGAAGCTGCATCGGCTGGTCCTGAGCAATTACCGCGGCATCACCCATCGCGAGATCGACTTCCCCGACCAGGGAGTGGTGGTGGTATGCGGGGCCAACGAAATCGGCAAATCGTCGATGATCGAGGCGCTGGATCTACTGCTGGAATTCAAGGACCGCTCTGCGAAAAAGGAAGTCAAGCAGGTCAAGCCGACCAACTCCGACGTCGGCTCCGAGGTCACCGCGGAAATCAGCACTGGCCCATATCGATTCGTCTACCACAAACGCTTTCACAAGAAGTCCCAGACGCAACTGACAGTGTTAACGCCGCGGCGCGAACAGCTGACCGGCGATGAGGCGCACGAACGGGTGCGCGCGATGCTGGCCGAGACGGTGGACACCGAGTTGTGGCACGCCCAACGGGTGCTGCAGGCGGCGTCGACGGCCGCGGTGGATCTGTCCGGCTGTGATGCGTTGTCACGCGCGCTCGACGTCGCCGCCGGAGACGCCGCCGCGCTGACAGGCAACGAGCCGTTGCTGGTTGAGCGCATCGACGCCGAATACGCCCGCTACTTCACCCCGACCGGGCGCCCGACGGGGGAGTGGGCCGCCGTCACTGCGGCGCTGCATGATGCCGAAGCGGAGGTGGCGCGGTGCGCGGCCGCGGTCGCCGAGATCGACGAGCGTGTGCGTCGCCACGCCGCGTTGACTGCCGAACTCGCCGAGCTGTCGCACCAGCAAGAGGCGGCGCACAGCCGGCATGCCGCCGCCCAAGCCGCCGCCGACAAAGTCGACGAGCTCACCGAACAACTGCGAGACGCACAGCTGATCGCCACCGCCGCGTCCGCGACCAGCACCACCTCGTCGACCGCGCACGCCGAACGGCTGCGGCTGCGGGACGAAATCGAGTCTCGCACAGCGACACTGGCCGCATTACAGGCCGAGGTCGACGAAATGGCAGCGGCAGAGTCCACCGCGCAAAAGGTCGTCGTGGCCGCCGAGCAAGCGGTCGAGCAAGCCGAACGGGTCGTGGCGGCCGCGCGGCAGCGGGCCGAGTCCGCTCGTCGCACGGTGGACGAGGTGTCCCGCCGCGAGGAGGCCGAGCGGCTGGCGGCCCGGCTGGCCAAGATCGACGCTACCCAAGCCGATCTCGAAAAGATCCGTGCCGAGCGCGCCGCGATCGCGTTGACCGACGACGGATTGCAGCGAATCGAGCAGGCCGCGGCCGCGCTTGACCGCGCCGAGGGGCAACTCGCATTGATCTCCACGACAGTGGAATTCACCGCGGCCACCGACATCGAACTTGCCGTCGACGGGCAACCGGTATCACTGCCCGCCGGGCAGTGCTGGTCGATGACCGCCAGCGCCGCAACCGAAGTCACCGTTCCCGGCGTCGTCACGGCGCGGTTCAGCCCCGGCGTGAGTGCGGTCGAGGTACAGAGCAAATACGCGGCGGCGCAAGACGAACTCACCGCCGCACTGGCTGCCGGACAGGTGAGCGACGTGGCGGCGGCCCGCGAAACCGGCCGGCTGCGCCGCGACTTGCTGCAACAACAGGACCGGCTCACCGCAGTCCTGACCGGGTTGTGCGGCGACGACAAGATTGAGCAACTGCGCGCGCGGCTGGCTGAGCTGCGTGCCGATTCGTCGGCTCACACCGACCCCGCCATCGACAGTGCCGCGGCCCGTGCCGAACTCGATGCGGCGGACGCGGCATATGCCCAGGCCGCGCGTGAGGTGGAGACCCACCGTAAGGTGGTGGCCGTGGCGATCGCCAAGCATTCCGAGATCGCCACGCAGACAACAGTGTTGCGTGACAAGCTCGCGACTCAACAGGCCGAGCTGGCCGCGGCCACCGATCGGCTGGTCCAGCAACGGGCTTCCGTCACCGACGATGACCTGGCAGTAGCCGCCGACGCCGATCGGCGTAAGGCGCAAACCGCCCAGCAGCGGGTCACCGAATTGTCCGAACAGCTGGCCACTGCCGAGCCGGACGTGGTAGCCGCCGCGTTGGCGCAAGCCACCGAGGCAGTCGAGGCGTTACGGACCCGCCACGACGAGGCCGCGCAAGCCCTGCGCGAGATCACTGTTGAACTCGCTGTGTTCGGCACCGAAGGCCGTCAGGGCAAACTCGATGCCGCCGAAACCATATACGAGCACGCCCGAAGCGAGTACCACCGAGTCGGCCGGCGAGCCCGAGCTGTGCAGCTGTTGCGATCGGTGATGGCACGGCACCGCGACGCCACCCGGTTGCGCTACGTGGAGCCGTTCCGCGCCGAGCTGCACCGACTGGGCCGTCCGGTGTTCGGGCCCAGCTTCGAGGTCGACGTCGACACTGACTTGTGTATCCGCAGCCGCACCCTCGACGGCTGCACGGTGCCCTATGACTCGTTGTCCGGTGGCGCCAAGGAACAACTCGGCATCCTGGCGCGACTGGCCGGAGCGGCGCTGGTCGCCAAGGAGGACACCGTCCCGGTACTCATCGACGACGCGCTGGGCTTCACCGACCCCGAACGGTTGGCGCGGATGGCGCAAGTGTTCGACACGCTGGCCGCCAACGGCCAAGTCATCGTGTTGACGTGCATGCCGGCCCGATACGACGGAGTCAAAGGCGCCCACCGCATCGAGTTGAGCGCCTAGCGCTCGCCGCGTTGTCGGCCAGTGTGCGCCACTTACACTCGGGCAATGTCGTCGCCCAAAAGGCCGCCCGTCCTTTTCTCGTTGCTGGCTCCGCGCCTGATGAAGTGGTATTCGAAGATCAACGTCGCGATCTATCGAGCCACCGGTGGGCGCATCGGGGGCCGAGAGCTGGGCCTACCGGTGTGTTTGCTGACCACAACTGGCCGCAAGAGCGGGCTACCGCGGACGCGTGCACTGGTCTACCTGGCCGACGGTGACCGGGTGGTCCTGGTGGCCGCACAGGGCGGCCTGCCCACACAGCCGCAGTGGGTGCACAACCTCCTCGCCAACCCAGAAGTGCAGGTGCAGATCGGGTCGCAGATCCGCAGCATGCGCGCGCGAGTCGCCGACGACGCCGAACGGGCGCAACTGTGGCCGCGACTGGTCGCGCTGAACCCGCGGTGGGCCAGATTCCAGTCATGGACCGACCGGGTGATTCCGGTTGTGGTCTGCGAGCCGGCTTAGCGGGCAAATTATCGATTCAACGAGCATCGGCCGCCTCTGTTAATACACTCAGCCGCAGAGGCGGTGAGCCATGGATCTGAACTGCGACTATGTGGTCGTTGGAACAGGGTCGGCGGGCGCTGTCATTGCAAATCGGCTCAGCGCCGACCCGGCCGTTTCGGTGGTCGCCCTGGAGGCCGGGCCGCCGAACACCAACAAATTCATTCGCATCCCGGCCGCGTTCTCCAAGCTCTTCCGCAGCGAGCTGGACTGGAATTACCTGACCGAACCGCAGAAGGAGCTGGGTGGCCGCGAGATCTATTGGCCGCGCGGCAAGGTCCTCGGCGGATCGTCGTCGATGAACGCGATGATGTGGGTCCGCGGGTTCGGCGCAGACTACGACCAGTGGGCCACCCACGCCGGCCCCGAATGGTCCTACGCACAGGTAGTGAGCTACTTCCGCCGCATCGAGAACGCCACCGACGCGTGGCATTTCATCAGCGGCGACGACAGCGGTGTGACAGGTCCGATCAAGGTGTCACGGCAGCGCAGCCCCCGCAGCTTGACGACGGCCTGGCTGGCGACGGCGCGGGAGTGCGGATTTGCCGCCGGACGCCCCAATGCCCCTGAGCCGGAAGGCTTCTGCGAAACCGTCGTCACGCAGCACCGGGGTGCACGGTGGAGCACCGCAGACGCCTACCTCAAGCCCGCGATGCGGCGAAAGAACCTGCGCGTGCTCACCGGGGCGACCGCCACCCGCGTCGTCATCGACGACAGCCGCGCGGTCGGCGTGGAATTCGACCAGGGCGGCCAGCGTCGCGTCGTCGAAGCGCGTCGGGAGGTGGTGCTGTGCGGTGGCGCGATCAACAGCCCCCAGCTGCTCATGCTCTCCGGTATCGGTGATGCCGACCACCTCGATGACCACGGCATCGATGCGGTGTACCACGCCCCCGAAGTGGGCCAGCATCTGCTCGACCACTTGGTCACCCCGCTGGGCTTCGACGTGCAGCAGGACAGTCTCTACACCGCCGAAAAACCGAAGCAGCTGATCGATTATCTGCTGCGGCGCCGCGGCATGCTGACCTCCAACGTCGGTGAGGCGTACGGGTTCGTTCGTAGCCGTCCGGATGTGGAGCTGCCCGATTTGGAGCTGATCTTCGCTCCGGCACCGTACTTCGACCAGGGCATCGGTGACCCGTATCCCGGCCATGCGGTCGTGTTCGGCCCGATCCTGTTGACGCCGCGAAGTCGTGGGCAGATTTTGTTGCGTTCAGCCGACCCGTTTGACAAGCCGATAATCGACCCCCGCTATCTGTCGGACCCCGACGGCGCCGACCGCGCCGTGATGATGGCCGGTCTGCGGATGTGCGCCCGGATGGCCGAAACCGCGCCGCTGAACGGACTACTCGGTGCCATCGCGCGGCCCGTGGGCGCCACCAAACTCGACGATGCCACCCTCGAGGAGGCGCTGACCAGCTGCTCGCACACTCTTTATCACCCGGTGGGCACCTGTCGCATGGGCAGCGACGAAGCCAGCGTGGTGGATCCCGCGCTGCGGGTCCGCGGCGTCGAGGGGCTCAGGGTTGCCGATGCGTCGGTGATGCCCACCATCATCCGCGGGCACACCCACGCCCCTTCGGTGTTGATCGGCGAAAAAGCCACCGACCTCATCTCCTCCTAACCGCGAAAGTGCAACTACCGACGGTGTTACTCGTGAAATGCGTCGTGGAATGCACTTTCGCGGCGCAGAGGGTCAGCGAGTGAATCCGACGGCGGTGTAGACCACATCGGCCAGGCCGGTGGCGCCGAAGTTGGCGAGGGTGCTGCGCACCGCGATGTCACCGGGCGACTGGAACAGCGGCAGGCTGAAACCTTCCTGCCAGATCATCGCGTCGACCTCATTAGCCAGCGCGCGCGCCTTGTTTTCGTCGAGCTCGGACAGCGTCTCGTCGATCTTGGCATCAATTTCGGCGTTGCCGATCTTGCCGAAGTTGCTGTCGCCGTGCGAGGCGTAGATCTGAGGCAGCGCAGAGAGCGGGAAAGCGTTACCCACCCAACCGAATTGCACGATGTCGAAATCACCGGTGCTGACGTATTGGCTGAAGAACCCGGTACCCGGCTTGACGTCGAGCACCAGCTTGACACCGACTTGCGCCAGGTTCTGCTGCGCGACCAGGGCGATCTGGCGGGCGGTCGGCGAGTCGTAGAACACGTCTCGGATGACCAGTTGCTTACCGTCCTTCTCGCGCACTGCCCCGTTGAGCTTCCAGCCCAGTGCGTCCAAGTCTCTGCGGGCCTGCTCTGGATCGAAAGCCGCTGGGGAGCTGTTGTTTTGGTAGCCGACCTGGCCGACCACGAAGACATGGTTGTCCAGCGGCACCGGGTGTTCGGTGAGGCCATGCTGCACGACGTTGACGATCGCCTGACGGTCGATGCCCCGGCAGATGGCCAGCCGCAACTTTTCGTCGGCCAGGATCGATCCCGGTGCGCCGTTGAAGGTGAAGTGGTACCAGGTGGGGGCCGGCGCTCGCCGGATCACGATGCCCGGCGTGCGCTGGGCGGTGACCATATCGTCGAGCGTGCCCACACCGGCGGCGTCGATCGCATTGTTCTGCAGGGCCGGAATGACGGCGGAGGAGTCGAGCACCAGGAACGTGATGGAGTCCAGCCGCGGTTTGGCACCCCACCAGCGAGGATTACGGGTCAGCACGATGCGCTGCGCGGCCCGGTCGATCGTGGACACGATGAACGGGCCCGCCGACGGACCGGGGGCGTCGAGCTGGCCTTTGTTGAACACATCCGGGTTCGACGTCATGCTGCGAGGCTGCATACCGCCGGCGAACATCCCGCGCCACTCCGAGTACGGCTGAGCGAACGTGACGACGGCCTGGCGATCATCGACACCCCTGGTCACCGACTTCACTCGCTCGAACCCGGCCCTGCTGGCGATCAGGTACCGCTCGTCGCGCCCGCTACACGCTTCGACTTCGGCTTTGAGGTCTTCCCAAGTGAGTGGAGTGCCGTCGCTCCACACGGCTTTCGGGTTGATCGTGTAGGTGACCACTTGCGGGTCAGTGCTGGTCAGTTCGACGCTGGTGAAGTAGTCGGTGTTGACTTTCAGCGACCCGTCGGCCTGGGTGATGAACGCCCCGGGCAGCGTGGGCGCGACAATCGAACCGACATCGGCGGTGTTGCCGTCGATGTGGAGCACGTTGAAGTTCTCTGGGAACGACGTCAGCGCCAGCCGCAGGTTGCCGCCGTCGCGCAAGGTCGCGGGATCGTGGGGATTGATGTCGCTGGTGGTGCCGACGCGTGCGGCGCTGGCCTGCGGAAGGTCCTGGTACCCGCTCGAGCAGCCGGTGACGACCGACAGCGCCGCCACCGCGAGTACCGCAAGCCGCCTAACCATTGGATGCCTCCGGGTGCGCCCGCGGAACCGCAGCCAGCAGGCGCCTGGTGTACTCGTGCTGCGGGTTGGTGAAAATCTGTTCGCCGTCGGCCTGTTCGACGATTGTTCCCTTGTACATCACGGCCACCCGGTGCGCGAGATGTTTGACCACCGAAAGGTCATGCGACACAAAGAGATACGATAATCCGAACTGCGCCTGCAGGTCCAGCAGCAAGTTGATGATCCCGGCTTGGATCGAAACGTCCAGCGCCGACACCGGCTCGTCGAGCGCAAGGATCTTGGGCTGCAAGGCCAGTGCCCGGGCGATACCGATGCGCTGTTTTTGCCCGCCGGAGAACTCGCCGGGATAGCGGCTGGCGTCGGCGTGATTCAGCCCGACGATCTGCAGTAGCTCGGCGACCCGTTCCTCACGCCGGCGTCGGTCAAACCCATTGGCGATCAACGGTTCAGCGACGACGTCGAACACCGGGAGCCGCGGGTCCAGCGACGCCACCGGATCCTGGAATACCACCTGCAGCTCGGTGCGCAACGTGCGGCGGGTAGCCGAGTCGAGCCCGCCGACGTCGGCGCCGAGAATCTTGATCGAGCCGGCCTGCGGTTTGTCGAGCTCGAGAATCTGCGACAGGGTGGTCGATTTGCCTGAGCCGGATTCGCCGACGATGCCCAACGTGCGGCCCTGCTGCAGGGTGAAGCTGATCCCGTCCACCGCGCGCACTTCACCCACTTTCCGGCGCAACACCACCCCCTTGGTAAGTGGGTACGTTTTGGCGAGGTCGGTCACCTCCAGCACGACCGGTGGCTGCCCGTCGGTGTCGGCAACGCCGGATGGTGCTGTCGATACCCCGAAGATGTCGGCGGCGCTGCGGCCGGCGACGTCGTCGGTGCGGATGCAGGCCGCCCAATGGTCGTCGCCGACAGCGACGAGATCCGGTTCGGCAGAGCGGCATTCGTCGATCGCCAGCGGGCACCGGGGTACGAACGGACAGTTGTCGGGAAACGGTGACGACATTGTCGGCGGCGCACCGGGTATCGGGATCAATCGTGTCCCCTGCGGGGCGTCGAGCCTCGGTACCGAACCCAGCAACCCAACGGTGTACGGCATCCGACGGTTGCGGTAAAGCTCTTGGACACCGGCGATTTCGACCGGACGTCCGGCATACATGACCAGCGCCCGGTCGGCGAACTCCGACACCACACCTAAGTCGTGCGTGATGATCAGCACGCCGGCGCCGGTGACGTCACGCGCCGTTCGCAGCAGATCGAGGATCTGCGCCTGCACGGTGACATCCAGGGCGGTGGTCGGTTCGTCGCAGATCAACAGATCGGGGTCATTCGCGATCGCGATCGCGATCACCACCCGCTGGCGTTCACCGCCGGACAACTCATGCGGAAAGGCCTTCGCGCGGCGTTGCGCCTGCGCGATGCCCACCAGCTCGAGCAGCTCGACGGCACGCTTGCGGGCAGCCGCTCGACCGATACCGCGGTTGTGCACCGTGATGGCCTCCGCGATCTGGTCGCCCACCGTGTAGACGGGCGTCAACGCCGACATCGGGTCCTGGAAGACGGTGCCGATGGTCTTGCCACGGATGCGCGACATGGCCTGGTCGGACAATCCGAGCAACTCCTGGCCGTGTAACCGCACCGATCCGCTCACCCGGGCGTACTCGGGCAGCAAGCCGGCGACGGCCATGGCGGCGGTGGTCTTCCCGCAGCCGGATTCCCCGACGATGGCGACCACTTCGCCCGGGTCGATGTGGTAACTCGTGCCCCGCACCGCCGGCACATCCAGGTCGGCCGTTTCGAAGGTGACGTTGAGATCGGTCACCTGCAGCAAGGTCGTCACTTCGACCGCCGCTTCTTGCCGAGCGCCGACCCGCTGCGGGGGTCGAAGGCATCGCGCAGGCCGTCCCCTGCGAGGTTGGCGCAAAACACGGTCAGCACCAGCGCGCCGGCCGGAAACAAGAAGACCCAGGGAAACGTGGTGGTCGACGGGGTGCCGTCGGCGATCAGCGTCCCCAGCGAAACGTCGGGCGGCTGAACACCGAAACCCAAGAAGCTCAAACCGGTTTCGGCCAGAATTGCGTAGGCCACGTTGAGCGTCGCGTCGATGATCAGAATCGATGCGACGTTGGGGATAATGTGCTGGGCAATGATGCGCCTGCTTGGGACGCCCATATACCGTGCCGCACGGACGAATTCGCGTTCTCGCAGGCTCATCGTCAATCCACGCACCATCCGTGAGCTGACCATCCAGCTGAACACCGCGAGCAGCCCGATGAGCCACAGAATGCTGCTGGAGTGCTTGGCGCGCGGAGCCACGATGAGGATCAGCAGAAAGCTCGGCACCACCAACACCAGGTCTACCAACCACATCAGCGCCCGATCGCGCCAGCCGCCGAAGTAGCCGGCCACCGATCCGACGGTGGCAGCGATGGTGGTCGAAATCAGTGCCACACAGATGCCGATCAACAACGACTTCTGCATGCCCCGCAGAGTGCGGGCCAATAGGTCCTGGCCGAGATTATTGGTGCCGAACCAATGTCGCACGGACGGCGGTTGCAGCAGTGCGTCGTAGTCGAGATCGTTGTATCCGTAGGGGAGCAGCGGCGGCAGGGCGAAGCAGCCGATAAACAACAGGACCAGCAAAATCAACGCCACTACCGCCGGCTTGTTACGAACGAAGCGACGCATCAACAGGTTTCGCCGCGATGCGAAACCGGCCGGATGGATGCCAGAGCGGACTTCGGTGGTCATGACACCCGCACCCTCGGATCCAGCAGCGCGTAGAAGACATCGGATAGCAGTCCGGCCAGCAGGATCGCCGCGCCGGTGAACAGCGTGATCGCCGCGACCACGTTGGTGTCTTGAGTCGACACACCGAGCAACGCCCATTCGCCGATCCCGTGCCACCCGAAGATCTTCTCGACGAACAACGCGCCGACGACCAGCCCGCTGACCCCGTAGGCGAACAACGTGGCCATCGGAATCAACGCGGTACGCAAACCGTGTTTGAACAGCGCGCGTCGGCGGGTCAGGCCCTTGGCGCGAGCGGTCCGGATGAAATCCTCACCGAGTACGTCGAGCATCGCGTTGCGCTGATAGCGGCTGAAGCTTGCGATCGCACCCAACGCCAGTGTGAGCGTCGGCAATATGAGGTGCTGCACGCGGTCGACGAACTGATCCCAGGCATTGTCCAACGGGATTGGCGATGTCTCACCGGTGTACAGCAAGATCCGGGCACCGGCGAAATCGTTGATCCGAAGGCCGGCCAGGATGAGCAGGCCCGCCAGCACGAACACCGGGATGCTCAGCACGATCAGCGACAGCACCGTGATCACCCGATCGCTCAGCCGATACTGACGTATCGCACCCCAGGCGCCCACGATCACGCCGATCGCGGTGCCGAGCACCGAACCGATCACGACCAGGCGCAGACTGACACCGATGCGGCGCCACAGCTCATCGGAAACGGGATGACCGGTCACCGTGGTGCCGAAATCGCCGTGCACCACGCCCGAAATCCACTTCGCGTATCGGACCGGTATGGGTTTGTCCAAGCCGAGCTCGACGGCTTTGGCGTGGATGGCCTCCGGCGGCGGCTGGGGGTGGCGCTGCACGAAACTGTCCAGCGGATGAAACGTCAGTGAGGTCAGGCAGTACGCCAAGAACGTCGCAAGCGCCAGCAGCACGATGTAGTTGAGCAACCGACGCGTCAGGAAGCGGATCATGCCCGCCGGTCCCACCCGTGGCTCATGGCGCCAGCGTAGGAGACGCCCCGGCCGTTTCATGCCAACAGATCCGATCCGGCTGATTTCTACGGGTGAACCGCAGCGATCGAATTGTTAGAATCAGCCGCCCGAAGTGCTCGATCCAGCAAACAAGCAAGGAGATTGGCGTGACGGTTACCGAGGACTATCTGGCCAATAACGCCCGGTACGCGAGTTCATTCAACGGCCCGCTGCCGATGCCACCCAGCAAACACGTCGCGATTGTTGCCTGCATGGACGCGCGCCTGGATGTCTACCGCGCCCTCGGGATCAACGAAGGCGAAGCCCACGTCATCCGCAACGCCGGCGGGGTGATCACCGATGACGCGATCCGGTCCCTGGCGATCAGCCAGCGATTGCTGGGCACTCGGGAAATCATCCTGATCCACCACACCGACTGCGGCATGCTCACGTTCAAGGACGACGAGTTCAAGCGCGCCATCCAGGACGAGACCGGCATCAAGCCGCCGTGGGCCGCCGAAGCGTTCCCCGATGTGGAGGAGGACGTGCGGCAGTCGTTGCGCCGCATTGAAGCCAACCCCTTCATCACCCTGCACGAGTCGCTGCGCGGGTTCATCTTCGACGTCGCCACCGGCAAGCTCAACGAGGTGAAGCTCTCGTCCTAGGACGGCACCGATCGCATCGAGTGTGAACACTCGGATCCCGTAGTTCACGCTCGACCACTTGATTGACAGCCGCGCTTCGGGCTGGTTTTATACACGGTAATACTCATAAGTCTGGTAAATCCTACCAACTTTACCCAGAAAAGGGTGCGTATGACCACTCAAGTGAAGGCCAGCCCGACCGCCGGCCAATACGAGCTGAGCCATTTGCGCTCGCTGGAGGCCGAGGCCATCCACATCATCCGCGAGGTCGCCGCCGAGTTCGAGCGCCCTGTCCTGCTGTTTTCCGGCGGCAAGGACTCGATCGTGATGCTGCACCTGGCGCTGAAGGCGTTCCGCCCGGGACGGCTTCCGTTTCCGGTGATGCACGTCGACACCGGCCACAACTTCGACGAGGTCATCGCCACCCGCGACGAGCTGGTTGCCGAGTCCGGGGTGCGGCTGGTGGTGGCCAAAGTGCAAGACGACATCGATGCGGGCCGGGTGGTCGAGACGATCCCGTCGCGCAACCCGATCCAGACCGTGACGTTGCTGCGCGCGATCCGCGAGAACAAGTTCGACGCGGCGTTCGGCGGCGCCCGCCGTGACGAGGAGAAGGCACGGGCCAAGGAACGCGTGTTCAGCTTCCGCGACGAGTTCGGCCAGTGGGATCCCAAGTCCCAGCGCCCCGAGCTGTGGAACCTCTACAACGGTCGGCACCACAAGGGCGAGCACATCCGAGTCTTCCCGCTGTCGAATTGGACCGAGTTCGACATCTGGTCCTACATCGGCGCCGAGAAGGTCAAGTTGCCGTCGATCTATTTCGCGCACCGCCGCAAGGTATTCGAGCGCGACGGGATGCTGCTGGCAGTCCACCGGCACATGCAGCCGCGCGCCGACGAGGAGGTGTTCGAGACGACGGTGCGCTTCCGCACGGTCGGCGACGTCACGTGTACCGGCTGCGTGGAGTCGAACGCGGCCACCGTGGCCGAGGTCATCGCCGAAACCGCGGTGTCGCGGTTGACCGAACGCGGAGCCACTCGGGCCGACGACCGGATATCCGAGGCCGGCATGGAAGACCGCAAGCGGCAGGGGTACTTCTGATGACGACATTGTTGCGCCTTGCGACTGCCGGGTCCGTCGACGACGGCAAATCCACGCTCATCGGGCGGTTGCTGTATGACTCCAAGGCCGTGATGGAGGACCAGTGGGCGTCGGTGGAGCGCACCTCCAAGGAGCGTGGCCACGACTACACCGACCTAGCGCTGGTCACCGACGGTCTGCGGGCCGAACGCGAACAGGGCATCACCATCGATGTCGCTTACCGCTACTTCGCCACGCCCAAGCGCAAATTCATCATCGCCGACACGCCGGGCCACATCCAGTACACCCGCAACATGATCACCGGCGCCTCCACTGCCCAGTTGGCGATCGTGCTGGTCGATGCCCGCAACGGTCTGCAGGAGCAGTCGCGGCGGCACACATTCCTGGCGTCGCTGCTGGGGATTCAGCACGTGGTGCTCGCCGTCAACAAGATGGACCTGATCGATTGGGACAGAGAGATGTTCGAGGCGATTCGCGACGAATTCCACGCGTTCGCCACCCGCCTGGACATCCACGACGTGGCCACGATCCCGATGTCGGCACTGCACGGCGACAATGTCGTCACTAAGTCCGACCGCACCCCCTGGTACGACGGACCGGCGCTGCTGTCGCATCTGGAGAAGGTGTACATCGCCGGGGACCGCAATATGGTCGACGTCCGGTTCCCGGTGCAGTACGTCATTCGTCCGAAGACGCACGAGCATCACGACTACCGCAGCTACGCAGGCTCGGTGGCCAGCGGTGTCATGCGTCCGGGCGACGAGGTGATCGTGCTGCCGGCGGGCAAGGTCAGCCGCATCACCGCGATCGAGAGCCCCAGTGGGCCGGTCGACGAAGCGTTTCCGCCGATGGCGGTTTCGGTGCGGCTCGCCGACGATATCGACATCTCGCGTGGCGACATGATCGCCCGCACCAACAACCATCCGCGGGTGACCCAGGATTTCGACGCGACGGTGTGCTGGATGGCCGACGGCTCGGTCTTGGAGCCCGGTCGCGAGTACCTCATCAAGCACACCACCCGGACCACGCGGGTGAAGGTGACCACGCTGGACTACCGGCTCGACGTCAACACCCTGCACCGCGACAAGAGCGCAACGGCATTGCAGCTCAACGAGCTTGGCCGGGTATCGCTGCGCACCCAGGTGCCGTTGCTGCTCGACGAGTACACCCGCAACGCCAGCACCGGATCGTTCATCCTGATCGATCCCGCCACGAACGGCACTGTGGCGGCGGGCATGGTGCTGCGCGACGCCGGAAGCACGTCCAGCCCGAACACGGTCCGGCACAAGTCGTTGGTGACCGCCGAGGACCGGATGGCACGGGGTCGCACGGTGTGGTTCACCGGACTCTCGGGGTCGGGGAAGTCGTCGGTGGCCATGGTGGTAGAGCGGAAGCTACTCGACAGTGGTGTTCCCGCTTATGTTCTCGACGGCGACAACCTGCGCCACGGCCTGAACGCCGACCTCGGTTTTTCCATGGCCGACCGCGCCGAGAATCTGCGCCGGCTGGCTCACGTTGCCACGCTGCTCGCTGATTCCGGCCACACGGTGCTGGTACCGGCGATCAGCCCGCTCGCCGAACACCGCGAGCTTGCCCGCCAGGTGCACGCCCAAGCCGGGATCGACTTCTTCGAGGTGTTCTGCGATACCCCCCTCGAGGATTGTGAGAAGCGCGACCCCAAGGGCCTGTACGCCAAGGCCCGTGCCGGAGAGATCACCCATTTCACCGGTATCGACAGTCCCTATCAGCGACCCAAGAACCCGGACCTGCGCCTGACTCCCGACCGCAGCTGTGAGGAACTCGCAGAGCTGGTCATCGACCTGCTGCGGTCGCGCGCGTGAGCGATCATGAGCTGGCAGCGCTACTCGCGACACGGGCCGGCGAGCTGCTTCTCGGCGTGCGCCACGAGTTCGCCGACGCGACGCAGTCCGAGCGAAAGGCCGCGGGCGACAAGCGGTCCCACGATTTCCTGATGGAGGCCCTGGCGCAGGAACGGCCCGGCGACGCGGTGCTCTCCGAAGAGGGCGTCGACAATCCGGCGCGGCTGCGCGCGGAGCGGGTGTGGATCGTCGACCCGCTCGACGGCACCCGGGAGTTCTCCGAACTAGGTCGCGACGACTGGGCCGTCCACGTGGCGCTGTGGCAGTCCGGTGAATTGGTCGCGGGCGCCGTCGCGCTCCCAGCACAAGGCGTTACCCTCGCCACTCCCGATGTCGCGGCGCCGCAACCATTTTCGGGCCCGGCACGAATTGTGGTCTCCCGCAGCAGGCCACCGGCGATCGCGATGCAAGTGCGCGACCATCTCGACGGCACCCTGGTGACGATGGGATCAGCCGGAGCGAAGGTCGCCGCGGTCGTCCGGGGTTTGGCCGACGTCTACGTCCACGCCGGCGGCCAGTACGAATGGGATTCCGCGGCGCCGGTCGCGGTTGCCCGCGCGGCCGGGCTGCACACGTCGCGCATCGACGGATCGTCGCTGCAGTACAACCGGGCCGACCCGCTGCTGCCGGATCTATTGGTGTGCCGCGCCGAATACGCCGACGCCGTTCTGGCCGTCACCGGCGAACAGCGGGATAGCGCCGAGTGGAAGAATCCCCGTAATGCGGATGTCGGCCAAGGCGGAGTATGCGGTGCGGGCGATGGTACAGCTCGCGGCGGCCGACAGCGGCGTGCTGGTCAAGACCGATGATCTAGCGCAGGCGCAGGGCATACCGCCGCAATTCCTGGTAGACATTCTCTCCGACCTGCGCACCGATCGGTTGGTGCGCAGCCACCGCGGGCGGGACGGCGGCTACGAACTGGCGCGGCCGGCCACCGAGATCAGCATCGCCGACGTGCTGCGCTGCATCGACGGGCCGCTGGCCAGCGTGCGTGACATCGGCCTTGGTGACCTGCCGTATTCCGGGCCGACCGCCGCGCTGACCGACGTATGGCGGGCGCTACGAGCCAGCATGCGTTCGGTGCTGGAAGAAACGACGGTGGCCGACGTCGCCGCCGGCACCTTGCCCAAGCACGTAAAGCAGCTCGCCAACGAGTACAAAGGTCAGGAACGCGAACGCCACGGCACCTAGGGCTTAGCCGCCGGAGCCGTACGGCCGGGTGATGATCTCCAGGAAATGGCCTGCGGGGTCTTGGAAGTACACGCCGCGACCGCCGTGGTTGTGGTTGATCTGCATCGGCTGCTTCGCCGCGGGGTCGGCCCAGTGCTGCAGGCCGCGCGATTGGATCTTGCCGTAGATGGCGTCGAAGTCGTCCTCGGAGACCAGAAACGCGTAGTGCTGCGGGCGTATCTCCTGGTCTTCGGGCACGTCGGCGTAGTCGAGGGTAGCGCCGTGCTCGAGTTCGACGGCCAGGAAGTGGCCGAACGGTACCGGGTCCGGCAGCCCGAACAGCTCAGTCAAGAATGTCGCCGACTCGCGCTTGTCGCGGGCCGCGACAATGGTGTGGTTGAAAGCAATCGGCATTGTGCTTGCCAGTCAACCACTCTCAGCGGGCAACCACAACGTCGGCTGCGCTACTTGGGCGCGGTCAGCTCCAAGGCGATGTTGTCCGGGTCGCGGAACTCGAGGATGTAGGACGGACCGATGTCCTTGACCGGCCCGTGATCGACACCCAGCTCGTCGAGATGCCTAGCCGCCGCGTCCAATTCGTCCTTGTCGGTGCATCGGAAGGCCAAATGGTCCAGGCCGACGCGATTCTCGTCGAAGCGGTCGCTTGCGACCGGCCGCAGCCCGATCAGCAGGCCGCCCAGGTCGTAGATAACTCCACCGAACAGAAAGGCCAGCTGGCTGCGGGTTGCTTCGTCGGCGTTGTCTGGAACCTCGAGCAGCACCGGCCAGCCGAAGACACTTTCGTAGAACTGGCGGGACCGTTCGATCACCCAAGGGTGTCCTGGTGACGCACCGCAACGTTCTGCATAACGTTGAGGCAATCCGCCAGGCCTGGCACGGCGACGACCAGGAGATCAGCGTGTTCTGGCTGCCGCCACATCACGACGCGGGTCTCATCGGCTGTATCTTTCTGCAGCTCTATGTCGGGACGACTACCTATCTAATGTCGCCCACTGCGTTCATCAAACGACCAATGCAGTGGCTGGAAGCCATCTGCCGGCATCGAGGGACTTACACCATCGCGCCGAATTTCGCTTACGAGATGTGCGTGACACGCAGTACCGCCGAGCAACGTGCCGCCCTGGATCTGTCCAGCCTGGCCACCGCCGTCAATGGCGCCGAGCCGGTACAGGGCGCGACGCTGCGGGCGTTCGCTGATGCCTTCGCGCCGGCCGGATTCCGGATCGAGGCCTTTTCTCCGGCATACGGATTGGCGGAGGCCACCGTGATGATTTCGGGAGGAACGGATTCCCCCCTGCCAGTGGTTGCGCACATAGACCGCACGGCGCTTCAGGAAGACCGGGTCACCGACGGCGCTCCCGACGACCCCGCGACGGTGGAGCTGATTGGCTGCGGCCCACCCCAAGGCGGCCAGGATGTTGTCATCGTCGATCCGGTGACCCGCGTGCGATGCGCGATCGACGAGGTCGGTGAGATCTGGGTCGCCGGTCCGAGCGTCGCAGACGGATATTGGGGAAAGCCGGACGAGACCAAGCAGACCTTCGGGGCATTCCTCGCGGACACGGGCGAGGGCCCGTTCCTGCGCACCGGTGATCTGGGCTTCCTGCGCTCCGGAGAACTGTTTGTCACCGGGCGGGTCAAGGACCTCGTCGTCCTCGACGGCCGCAACTACTACCCCAACGACATTGAGCTCACCGTGCAGGGCAGCCATCCGGCGTTTCTGTCCGGCCGTGGCGCAGTTTTCGCTGTTATCCCGGGGCAAGATGTCGCCGCGCAGTTGGTTGTCGTGCAGGAAGTGCAGCGTCAGCGCGTCGGCGAGGATGAACTGAACGAGATGGTGAGTGCGATCCAGACCGCGATCACCAAACACCATGGGATTCAGGCACATTCCATCGTCTTAGCGGTGCCGATGCAAATTCCCACCACATCGAGCGGCAAGATCCAGCGAGGCCAGTGCCGCCAGCAGTTCCTCGACCGCGAGCTTGAGACGCTCGCTGAGTGGCACGCGCCGCTGCAGGCCGACCCCGACGCTGCCGCCAAGAAGCTGGAGGCGGCGGCCAAAGTGGCTGAGTTCATGAAGGTGGCGGCGACTTTGCAGCAGCGGACACCCCGCCAAGACTGAACTCTGCCGCCGCCGTGGGATTCGGCGAAGCTCAACCCCTCGAGATTGCGGCAAGCTGGACAGATGTGGGGTAAAAGCGCCGACACCATCGTGCACGAGCGCTTTCCGTTCAACGCCGAAGCGGCCGCGTCGGCGCTGGCGCGCGACGAGATCACTGCACTCGATGTCTTCTACTGCCGCAATCACGGTCCGATTCCCGACATCTTGGCCGACGACTGGCACGTGGACGTCGACGGCCTGGTCGCCAATCCGCTCAGGATCAGCTTCGACCAACTGACCAGCCGGTTCAAAAAGCACCGGGTGGTGGCCACGCTGCAATGCGCCGGCAATCGGCGCGCCGGCTTCAACGAGATCCGCGAGATCGCCGGCGAAGACCCATGGGGTCCAGGCGCGACGTCGACCGCGGAATGGCACGGGGCGCGGCTGGCGGATGTGCTCGACGCTGCTGGGACTCGTCGTAACGACTTGCACGCCGCTTTCGTTGCTCCGGATGTTTCGCCGTTGGCCTCGCCGGCCCAGCCTTTCGGTGGCTCGATCGCGCTGGCGAAAGCCATGTCCGACGAAGTACTGCTTGCTTGGCAGATGAACGACCAACCACTGCCGCGGATCCATGGCGGTCCCGTGCGGGTGTTGGTGCCCGGGTATATCGGCGCCCGCAGCGTCAAGTGGGTCAGCGGGATCACCGTGCAGGAAACGCCGTCGCGCAACTATTTTCAGGCGTTTGCCTACCGAATTCTGCCGCCCGACTGCGATCCGGACAGGGTCGGGGCCGATACCGGCATCTCGTTGTCGGCCGTGGCGCTCAATTGCGACATCCTGGTGCCGGACGACGGTGCCCACGTCGCGGCCGGCCCGCTGACCATCCGCGGCTACGCCTTTACCGGCGACGACCACCGTGTCGCCCGCGTCGAGGTCTCCCTCGACGACGGCCGCACCTGGTGTGAGGCCAAACTTGCTCCGGCGCAGGGACGTTGGGCGTGGCGGCATTGGACACTGACCGTCGACGCCAGACCGGGGCCGCTGAGCGTGACCGCCCGCGCCTGGGATACCGCCGGCACCACTCAACCCGAATCGGCTGCCGAGCTATGGAACCCGAAGGGCTACGCCAACAACGCATGGGCCCGGGTGCGTGTCGAGGTCAGCGAGCCAGCGGGATACTGGGCCGATGGCTGATCGCAACGTGCTGGGGGAACCGCTGGAGCCGTGCGGCACCGACCCGCTCACCGGCTTCTACCGCGACGGCTGCTGCTCGACCGGGCCGGAGGACCTCGGCAGCCACACGATCTGCGCCGTGGTGACTGCCGAATTCCTGCAGCACCAACGCTCGATCGGCAACGACCTGTCCACGCCGGTACCGCACTTTCGGTTCCCCGGGTTGCGACCCGGCGACCGATGGTGTGTGACGGCCGCAAACTGGCTGGTGGCCCACCGCGACGGGTGCGCCGCCCCCGTGGTGTTGGCGTCCACCCATGAACGCGCTCTTGAGACGGTCCCCCTCGAGGTGCTGCGGCAGTACGCCGTCGACGTCCCCGACGATCTGGGCAGCTTGTAACTCGGATTGCGACACGGTCACGGATGCATACCTTTCTGTGACTCACTGGTCACACCAGACACATCAGCAACTATCGTCACTTGAGCTAACTGTCGGGCGTCAATGCGGCGCTCGCGCCTGAAAGGTGGGACATGTCGGCGCTGCGTCGAATCATGTCGGGGTCGATGGCGTCGGCGACCGCGTTTTGGCTCGTCGGCTCGATAGGCCTCGCGCCGCACGCGGCCGCCTTGACCTGCGAGGCGCCGGAAGCCAACGTCGACCCGCCACCGGCGCAGTCGGCGCCGACGATACAGACACCTGCTCCGCGTGCCCCGCGCGCTCCGATCCCGAGTTATCGCCGCCCGCGCAACGCCAACCCCCGCGCGCCGCTACCGAAACTGGGTCCGCTGATTTCTGCCTTGCTGAACCCCAACGGCCGGGTCTCCGGGCCGGTGCGACAGCAAGCGGCGATCGTGCCGCCCGCACCGAATCCGCCGGGGGCAGGTCAGGTGCCGCCGGGGGCAGGCCAGATGCCGCCGAACGCTGTTCCGCTGGCCCCGGAGGCCGCTCCGACGCCGCCGGCGGCGGAGCCTCCTCCCTCGATCGCCGGGGCGCCAACCTCGCTGGTGGAGTGGGTGACCGGACCGATGGGTCCGAACAAGACCCTGGAGCGGTTCGGCATCTCCGGGACCGACCTCGGGATCATGTGGGACAACGGCGATCCGGTCAACCGTCAGGTGCTGATGGCCTTCGGCGACACGTTCGGCTATTGCAAGGTCCACGGCCAGCAATGGCGCTACAACGTGCTCTTCCGCACCTCCGACCAGAACCTGAACGACGGCATCACTGTGCCACCGGGCGTTCCCAACAACAATTACTCCGGCTCACCGGTGCGGTCTCCGGCATTCTCCAAGCAGGTCATTCCCGGCATCAAATTGGCCGGAACCCAGGAGGGAATGATCCCCACCGCCGGAATCGCCATCGGCAGAACGCAATACATGAACTTCATGTCCATCAAGAACTGGGGCCGTGACGGCGAATGGTCCACCAACTACTCGGCGATCGCGGTGTCCAAAGACAACGGCCAGAACTGGGGGATCTACCCGCAGACCGTCCGCCCGGCGGCTGCCGACAGCGTCCCCCATGCCCGCTACATACCCGGGAACGAGAACTTCCAGATGGGCGCGTTCCTGAAGACAGGCGACGGTTATGTGTACTCGTTCGGCACCCCGTCCGGACGCGGCGGCTCGGCGTATCTGTCGCGAGTTCCGCAGGGGTTCATCGCGGATCTGACCAAATACCAGTACTGGAACGGCGATCAGAACGCGTGGGTCCCGGCCAATCCCGCTGCGGCCACACCGGTGATTCCCGGCCCGGTCGGCGAAATGTCGGCCCAGTACAACACCTACCTCAAGCAATACCTGGTGCTCTACACCAACGGCAACAACGACGTCGTGGCGAGGACGGCGCCGGCTCCGCAGGGGCCGTGGAGCCCAGAGCAATTGCTCGTGTCGTCGTTCCAGATTCCCGGTGGCATCTACGGGCCGATGCTGCACCCGTGGGCGTCGGGCAAGGACCTGTACTTCAACCTGTCGTTGTGGTCGGCCTACGACGTGATGCTGATGCACACCGAGTTGCCGTAGCCAGTGCTAGTGCAGCGTTGAAAGATACTGCATCGCAAGACCTTTTCCCTCAGGACCTTGCCTGCAGGTTCCCAAGGGCGCGGTTGGTGACGTTCGGCGCTTCCGTTGGGTCGAAAGACTCTGTCCCGCACGCCGCGCCAGCGCGCACGGTAATTGAGTACGAGCACTACCAGTGATTGCGAATGATCATGTTCGCCACGGTTAGACAGATAGCAGCTGTCGCGCGGCCGGCGTCGCCTGCCTCGGGTTGGCTTTATCATCACTAGCTCGCCGCGTCGGCGGCGCGTAATCGTCAGGCGAGCGGAGCGCGGCGACGGGCGCGCTCGGCGAAAGCGTCCAGAGCACCGAGAACCTGCGGGGCGCGCCACGCCCGATTTCGGGCCCGGTCGGTGAACTCGACGATGATCTTCGACTCGACGAGCGGATCCAAATATCGATAGACATTGCTGATCGCGATGTTGAGTTGATCGCTGACGAGTTGCGCGTTGACGACAGGGTGCTTGATGAGCAGATCAGCCACACGGTGGACAGCCGATCCGCGGCGGGCTGTGATCTTCGACGCCCACTGCCCTCGGATCTTTTGCAGATCAGCCACGAGTTGTCGACCATTGGCGACAGCCAGCATCGACGCCTCTGACAATCTCTGGACGATCGGGGCGGGGTCGCCTTCGCGGTATGCGGTCAACGCTTCGAAATACGAGTTGGTGTCGGTCAGAAGTCCCGCTGAGACGGGGACGGTGACTTGGCGTGCCAGCCGTTTGTTGCGCAGCATCGACTGGATTAGGGCTCTGCCACAGCGCCCATTGCCGTCGGGGAATGGGTGAATGGTTGCGAATTGCGCATGCGTAATCGCGATGTGTGGAAGGACGGCGACGTCACTGCGTTTGGCGAATCGGATGAGGTCGTCAATAGCAGCAGGGACGCGGTCTTTGTGTGGTGGGATGAAGTCGGCGCCTCGTGGACCGTAGTTCCCGCCGCCGATCCACGCCTGCTCGGTACGCCATTTGCCGGCGATAGCCGGTTCGCTGTCGTGCATCAGCGCCTCGTGCATGGCGAGAATGGCGTCGCCGCTGATCGAGTCGGCTAGGTCGATTGCCGCCTGCATCGCCCTGATGTTCGCAACGATCATCGCCGCGTTACGCCGCCCGCTGGTTCCCAAGATTTCGGCTTCAGCGATCGCCCGCGCACTGGCGGTCAGGTTTTCGATCTTGGAGCTGGCTGCTGATTCTGTCCGCAGCAGCACCGAAGCGAACGGGGCGATCTCGCCCCCGAGTTCGGTATCGAATCGGGCGATCTCTTGGCTGGCTTCCTCGGCGTCAGCGAGCACAGCAGACGGCAGGTTGACCTCCAGCGCGGCGATGTTCGCGGGGATAGCAGCTTCGTACGGGCCGGACTGGCGGTGGGCGGCGCGCAGGTCAGAGCGCTGGCGACCCGCCTGGGCCGGCGTGCCCTAGATAAGGGTTTCGTATTTGACTGCCGTGCCTGAGCTAACTGACGGCATAGCCGCATCTTATCATCACTTACATGGCTAACTGATAATAAGAGTTCCCGTTGTTATCAGAACGGGTTTTCGGCCTGGTGCCCCCGGCAGGATTCGAACCTGCGGCCTTCTGCTCCGGAGGCAGACGCTCTATCCCCTGAGCTACGGGGGCGCATGCGAAAAATGCTGCGCCGTCGGGCTCCGCCAGACTAACGCATGACGGCGTCCTGCCGAGCACCGGAAGGATTCGGGCCGCGACCACCTCAGCCAATAGGATGGACCCTCGTGACCCCCGCCGACCTTGCCGAGCTGCTCAAGGCCACCGCAACCGCGGTGTTGACCGAGCATGCGCTCGACACCGCGGCGCTGCCGGCCACGGTCACCGTCGAGCGGCCGCGTAACCCCGAACACGGCGACTACGCCAGCAACCTGGCGCTGCAACTGGGCAAGAAGGTCGGTGTCAACCCGCGCGAGCTGGCCGGATGGCTCGCCGAGGCGCTGGGCGGCGCCGACGGTATCGCCTCGGCCGAGGTGGCCGGGCCCGGCTTCATCAACCTGCGCCTGAAGGCGTCGGCGCAAGGCGCCATCGTCGCCAACATCATCGAGGCGGGTGCCAGCTACGGCCACTCCGACACCCAGGCCGGCCACAAGGTCAACCTGGAATTCGTCTCGGCCAACCCCACCGGCCCGATCCACATCGGCGGCACCCGCTGGGCGGCCGTCGGCGACGCGCTGGGCCGGTTGCTGACGACCCAGGGCGCCGAGGTAACCCGCGAGTACTACTTCAATGACCACGGTGCGCAGATCGACCGGTTCACCAACTCGCTGATCGCCGCCGCCAAAGGGGAGCCGACGCCGGAGGACGGCTACGCCGGCAGCTACATCGGCGAGATCGCCGCGCAGGTCCTGCAGAAAGCGCCCGACGCGCTGAGCCTGCCCGAGGCGGAGCAGCACGAAACGTTCCGGTCAATCGGTGTCGACTTGATGTTCGCCCACATCAAGCAGTCCCTGCACGACTTCGGCACCGACTTCGACGTTTACACCCACGAAGAGTCCATGCACAGCAGCGGCCATGTCAACGAGGTCATCGAACGGCTGCGCGCAAAAGGAAACATCTACGAGAAGGACGGCGCAACGTGGCTGCGAAGCAGCGCGTTTGGCGACGACAAGGACCGCGTCGTCATCAAAAGCGACGGTCGGCCAACCTATTTCGCCGGTGATCTCGCCTACTACCTGGACAAACGGCAACGCGGATTCGACCTGTGCATCTACATGCTCGGCGCCGACCATCACGGCTACATCTCCCGGCTCAAGGCGGCCGCCGCCGCGTTCGGCGACGACCCGGCCACCGTCGAGGTTCTGATCGGGCAGCTGGTCAATCTGGTCCGCGACGGCCAGCCGGTGCGGATGAGCAAGCGCGCCGGGAACGTGATCACTCTCGACGATCTCGTGGAGGCGATCGGTGTCGATGCCGCGCGCTACAGCCTGATCCGCTCGTCGGTGGACACCCCAATCGACATCGACCTGGCGCTGTGGTCGTCGGCGTCCAACGAAAACCCGGTCTATTACGTGCAATACGCGCATGCCCGGCTCTCGGCGCTGGCGCGCAACGCCGCACAGCTCGGTCTGGAACCCGACACCAGCCACCTGGACCTGCTCACCCACGAGAAAGAGGGCACGCTGATCCGCGCACTCGGCGAATTCCCGCGAGTGCTCAAAACCGCGGCGTCACTGCGAGAACCGCACCGGGTGTGTCGCTACCTGGAAGACCTCGCCGGTGACTACCACCGCTTCTACGACTCATGCCGGGTCTTGCCGCAGGGCGACGAGGAGCCCAACGACCTGCATACCGCACGCCTGGCGCTGTGCCAGGCCACCCGCCAAGTAATTGCCAACGGATTGGCCATCTTGGGGGTCAGCGCGCCGGAGCGGATGTGAGCGCCCACCCCGCCGGCCCACGGCACGCCGGCGACACTTATCACGCGGGTATCCCGCCGCGCCCGGCGAGCCCGCAGGAACTGTTGCGGCTGGCACCGAACGTGTGGCCACGCAACGCGGTTCGCGGTGACGACGGTGTGGTCCGGGTCGCGGGCGTCGCCGTGACCGAGCTGGCACGCGAGTACGGCACGCCGCTGTTCGTCATCGACGAAGATGACTTCCGTTCCCGATGCCGCGAGATCGCGACCGCATTCGGTGGTGGCGCAAACGTGCACTATGCCGCCAAGGCCTTTCTGTGCAGTGAGATTGCGCGGTGGGTCAACGAAGAAGGCTTGTCGCTCGACGTGTCCACCGGCGGAGAGCTCGCCGTGGCACTGCACGCCGGCTTTCCTGCGGAGCGAATTGCCCTGCACGGAAACAACAAATCGGTCACCGAGCTGACCGCGGCCGTCAAGGCCGGAATCGGCCACGTCGTCTTGGACTCGGTCACCGAGATCGAGCGCCTCGATTCCGTCGCGGCCGACGCCGGAGTGGTCCAAGACGTGTTGGTCCGGGTCACCGTCGGCGTGGAGGCGCACACCCACGAATTCATCGCCACTGCCCACGAAGATCAAAAGTTCGGGCTGTCGCTGGCTAACGGGGCCGCGATGGACGCGATCCGGCGAGTGTTCGCCACCGATCACCTGCGACTGGTCGGGCTGCACAGTCACATCGGGTCGCAGATCTTCGACGTCGACGGATTCGAGTTGGCCGCGCACCGGGTCATCGGTCTGCTGCACGACGTTGTCGCGGAGTTCGGTGTCGATAAGACCGCACAAATCTCGACTGTTGACCTTGGTGGCGGCCTTGGGATCTCGTATCTCCCGTCCGACGATCCACCACCGGTGGCCGATCTGGCCGCCAGGCTGGGCGCCATTGTGCACCACGAATCTGCCGCGGTGGGTCTGCCCCCGCCGAGGCTGGTGGTCGAACCCGGACGCGCCATCGCCGGGCCCGGGACCATCACCTTGTACGAGGTCGGCACCGTCAAGGACGTCGATGTGAGCGCAACCGTTCGCCGCTGCTATGTCAGCGTTGACGGCGGTATGAGCGACAACATCCGCACGTCGCTCTACGGCGCGGACTACGACGTCCGGCTGGTCTCCCGTAGCTCAGATGCGTCGCCGAAGTTGGCCCGTGTTGTCGGAAAGCACTGCGAGACCGGCGATATCGTTGTCCGGGACGCCTGGACGCCCGCCGACCTGCAGCCGGGTGACCTGGTTGCCGTGGCCGCGACGGGCGCATACTGCTATTCGCTGTCGAGCCGCTACAACCAGATCGGTCGGCCCGCGGTGGTGGCCGTGCGCGACGGGCAGGCCCGCGTGATCCTGCGCCGGGAGACGATCGACGATCTGCTGAGTCTGGAGGTGAGGTGAGACGTACATGAGCGCTGACGAAAAGCCGGTCGGTGTAGCGGTACTGGGATTGGGCAACGTCGGCAGTGAAGTCGTCGGCATCATCGAGGACAGCGCTGACGACCTGACGGCCCGCATCGGCGCACCGCTGGTGCTTCGCGGGGTCGGGGTACGCCGGGTTGCCGCCGATCGCGGTGTGCCGGTCGAGCTGCTCACCGACAACATCGAAGAGCTGGTCGCGCGCGAGGACGTCGACATCGTCGTGGAGGTGATGGGGCCGGTCGAACCGGCGCGCAAGGCGATTCTGTCGGCTCTCGAGCATGGCAAATCCGTCGTGACGGCTAACAAGGCTCTGCTGTCGGTATCCACCGGTGAACTGGCTCAGGCGGCCGAAAACGCCCATGTCGACCTGTATTTCGAGGCGGCCGTGGCCGGTGCCATCCCGGTCATCCGTCCGTTGACCCAGTCGCTGGCCGGCGATGTCGTGCAGCGGGTGGTCGGCATCGTGAACGGCACCACCAATTACATCCTGTCCGAGATGGACAGCACCGGCGCCGACTATCACAGCGCCCTGGCCGACGCCAGCGCGCTCGGCTACGCCGAGGCCGACCCGACCGCCGACGTCGAGGGATATGATGCCGCCGCCAAAGCCGCGATCCTGGCGTCTATCGCGTTTCACACCCGGGTCACCGCCGACGACGTGTATCGCGAGGGCATCACCCACATCACCCCCGATGACTTCGCGTCCGCGCGCGCTTTGAGCTGCACCATCAAGTTGCTCTGCATTTGTGAGCGCGTCGAGGTTGATGGGCAGCAACGGGTTTCGGCGCGGGTCTATCCTGCGTTGGTCCCCCTGAGTCATCCGCTCGCCGCGGTCAACGGCGCCTTCAACGCGGTGGTGGTGGAGGCAGAGGCCGCCGGCCGGCTGATGTTCTACGGCCAAGGTGCCGGGGGAGCGCCGACCGCCTCAGCGGTGACCGGTGATTTGGTGATGGCAGCGCGCAACCGGGTGCTGGGCAGCCGTGGTCCGCGGGAGTCCAAATACGCTCAACTGCCCGTGCTGCCAATAGGGCTCGCGTCGACCCGCTATTACGTCAGCATGAACGTGGCCGACAAGCCCGGCGTATTGGCTTCGGTGGCAGCGGAATTCGCCAAACGTGAAGTGAGCATCGCCGAAGTGCGCCAGGAGGGCGTCGTCAACGAAGGCGGTCAGCGAGTCGGTGCCCGCATCGTGGTAGTCACGCACCGGGCCACCGACGGGGCGCTGTCCGAAACCGTCGCCGCGCTTGAGGATCTGGACGTGGTGCAGACTGTCGCGAGCGTGCTGCGACTGGAAGGAACCGACTAAATGAGCCCGTCGAGTGCTGCCAAGACCAGCACGCACCAGCGCTGGCCGGGTGTGATCGCCGCATACCGCGACCGGCTACCGGTCGGCGATGACTGGGCTCCGGTCACGCTGTTCGAGGGCGGCACCCCGCTGATCCCTGCGACTACGTTGTCTGAGCAGACCGGCTGCACGGTGCATCTGAAGGTCGAGGGCCTCAACCCCACCGGCTCATTCAAGGACCGCGGCATGACGATGGCGGTCACCGATGCCGTAGCGCGAGGCCAGCAAGCCGTGCTGTGCGCGTCGACCGGCAACACGTCGGCGTCCGCGGCGGCCTACGCCGCACGTGCCGGCATCACCTGCGCGGTGCTGATTCCGCAGGGCAAGATCGCGATGGGCAAGTTGGCCCAGGCCGTCATGCACGGGGCCAAGATCATCCAGATCGACGGCAACTTCGACGACTGTCTGGAGCTGGCCCGCAAAATGGCGTCCGACTTCCCGACGATCTCGTTGGTCAACTCGGTCAACCCGCTGCGCATCGAGGGCCAGAAAACCGCGGCGTTCGAGATCGTCGACGTGCTGGGCACGGCGCCGGACGTGCATGCGTTGCCGGTGGGCAACGCCGGCAACATCACCGCGTACTGGAAGGGGTACACCGAATATCACCGCGACGGGGTGATCGACAAGCTGCCCCGCATGCTGGGTACCCAGGCGGCCGGCGCGGCTCCGCTGGTGCTCGGAGAACCGGTCAGCCAGCCCGAGACCATCGCGACCGCCATCCGTATCGGCTCGCCGGCGTCCTGGGCGTCGGCTGTGGAGGCGCAACAGCAGTCCAAGGGGCGGTTCCTGGCCGCCACCGACGAGGAGATTCTGGCCGCGTATCACTTGGTGGCCCGCGCCGAGGGCGTCTTCGTCGAACCCGCGTCGGCGGCCAGCATCGCCGGTCTACTGAAGTCCATCGAGGACGGCTGGGTCCGCCCCGGATCGACGGTGGTGTGTACCGTGACCGGGAATGGTTTGAAGGATCCCGACACGGCGCTGAAAGACATGCCGAGCGTTTCGCCTGTGCCTGTCGATCCTGTCGCCGTCGTCGCGAAGCTGGGGCTGGTGTAGTGGCGATCGCAAGCGCGGCAGGCCGCCACGCACCCTGCTAGGGAAGGGTTTTCGGTGTCCCAGATGCTGCCGGCCGGGCTGTCGGGGAAGGCCGTCGTGGCGGCGTCCGCCGCCAATCTCGGCCCGGGCTTCGACAGCATCGGGCTGGCGCTGAGCCTCTACGACGAAATCGGGGTCGAGACAACGGCTTCCGGCTTGACCGTCGAGGTCGAGGGTGAGGGAGTCGGACAGCTGGCACTGGATGCGGGCCATCTGGTCGTGCGAGCCGTCGAGTGCGGGTTAGAGGCCGCAGGTGTGGCTGTCCCCGGTTTGACGGTGCGATGTCAAAACGCCATCCCGCACTCGCGCGGGCTCGGCTCGTCGGCAGCGGCAGTGGTCGGTGGCCTTGCCGCGGTCAACGGCATTCTGGTGCAAGCGGATTCGACTCCGCTAAGCGAAGCCCAACTCATCCAACTGGCGTCTCAATTCGAAGGCCATCCCGACAACGCCGCGGCCGCCGTGCTGGGGGGAGCGGTGGTTTCGTGGACCGACAGCAGCCGCGAGCCGGCCGGCTATGCGGCCGTGCCGCTGCGGCTTCACCCCGATATCCATCTGTTTTCGGCAATCCCAGAGGAACGCTCGTCGACGGCAAAGACCCGCGGGCTGCTTCCGGCGCAGGTCAGCCACGACAATGCCCGCTTCAACGTGAGCCGGGCCGCGCTGCTGGTAGTGGCGCTCACCGAACGCCCCGACCTGCTGATGGCCGCGACGGAGGACATGCTGCACCAGCCGCAGCGTGCACCGGCCATGCCGGTGACGGCGGAATACATCGCGCTGTTGCGGCGTTGTGAGGTTGCGGCTGTGCTTTCCGGGGCCGGGCCTGCAGTGATTGCGTTGAGCACCGACCCACAATTGCCCCCCGAGGCCGTGGAGTACGGCATCGCGAACGGCTTCGCGGTCAGGGAGATGGCAGCGGGACACGGAGTTCGCTGGAGTTCTGGCGTGGCCCTGCACAGCTGACTACTCACACGACGGTGAAGGGGTTTCTTGCTTCCGGCAACCAACCGCGTTATCCTCGAAGCCGTCCCGCAATCGCAGCATCTGGTCTGCGTTCACAGCAGGACAACCACCACTTCTTCTCGGGGACCATGGTTCGCCTTTCAAATTGCTAATCGTGGCGGTCACCGTTGCAGAGTCGATGGTTGACAGCACTCGGCGAATTTGCCGGATGCAACGAACCCCTCGCGTGATTTGATCAGCGAGGGAAGAAAGGAAATCCGTGACTGATACGGACCTCATCACGGCTGACGACAGCACCGAAAACGAGAAGCTGTCGAGCTCTGTGACCTCTAACACTGCTAACACTGCCGAAGCCCCGGAGAGCTCCGCGGCGGTGGTCGATGCGAACACCCCATCGGGTGGAAACCTCTCAACGATGGTGCTGCCTGAACTGCGCGCACTGGCCAATCGGGCCGGCGTCAAGGGCACCTCGGGTATGCGTAAAAACGAGCTGATCGCCGCGATCCGGGAGCGGCAGAGCCAGGCCAATGGTGCTGCTGCCGACACCGGCGACAGCGGGGGATCCGACGTCAACGGCATCACCACCGCGTCGGTCGAGCAGCCCGAGTCGGCCCCTGACGCCTCTGACGCCTCTGACGAATCGCCGCGCCGGGAACGCCGCGGCGCCGCACGCGAGGCAGGTGCACCTGTTGGTGACAAGTCCGAGGGTGATGGCCAAGGCGCCAAGGCCCAAGAGACGCAAGCTGCCCAACCGGACACCAAGACGGACGAGCAAACCCAAAAAGACGGCGGCGGGCAACAGGGCCGCGGCTCGACTCAGCAAGACGAGGAAGGCGAAGGGCGCCAGGGCCGGCGGGGCCGTCGGTTCCGGGAGCGCCGGCGTCGCGGCGAACGGGCCGGCGACGGTGAAACCGAACTGCGCGAGGACGACGTCGTCCAGCCGGTGGCCGGCATTCTCGATGTCTTGGACAACTACGCGTTCGTGCGCACGTCGGGTTATCTCCCCGGGCCGCATGACGTGTACGTGTCGATGAACATGGTGCGCAAGAACGGCTTGCGTCGTGGCGACGCGGTAACCGGTGCCGTCCGGGTGCCCAAAGACGGTGAGCAACCCAACCAGCGACAGAAGTTCAACCCGTTGGTCCGGCTCGACAGCGTCAACGGTGGCCCGGTCGAAGACGCCAAGAAGCGGCCAGATTTCAACAAGCTGACACCGCTGTATCCCAACCAGCGGCTGCGTCTGGAGACCACCAGTGAGCGCCTGACGACGCGTGTCATCGACCTGATCATGCCGATCGGTAAGGGTCAGCGCGCGCTGATCGTGTCCCCGCCCAAGGCCGGTAAGACCACGATCTTGCAAGACATCGCCAACGCGATCACCCAGAACAACCCGGAATGCCATCTCATGGTCGTGCTCGTCGACGAGCGGCCTGAGGAGGTCACCGATATGCAGCGCTCGGTCAAGGGCGAGGTCATTGCCTCGACCTTCGACCGGCCGCCGTCAGACCACACGTCGGTCGCCGAGCTGGCGATCGAGCGCGCCAAGCGGCTCGTCGAACAGGGCAAAGACGTGGTGGTGTTGCTCGACTCGATCACCCGACTGGGGCGTGCCTACAACAACGCGTCGCCGGCATCGGGACGGATCCTCTCCGGTGGTGTCGACTCCACGGCGCTGTATCCGCCGAAGCGTTTCCTCGGCGCGGCACGCAACATCGAAGAGGGCGGATCACTGACGATCATCGCCACGGCGATGGTGGAAACCGGATCCACCGGCGACACGGTCATCTTCGAGGAGTTCAAGGGCACCGGTAACGCCGAGCTCAAACTTGATCGAAAGATCTCTGAGCGCCGGGTCTTCCCGGCGGTCGACGTGAACCCGTCCGGTACCCGTAAGGACGAATTGCTGCTTTCGCCAGACGAATTCGCCATTGTGCACAAACTGCGCCGGGTGCTGTCCGGGCTGGATTCGCATCAAGCGATCGACCTGCTGTTGTCACAACTGCGCAAGACCAAGAACAACTACGAGTTCTTGGTGCAGGTTTCCAAGACGACGCCGGGAATGGACAACGACTAACGCGGCATACAGTGATGTGCCGTGGCGGACACGATCCAACAACTGCTGCGCGAGCGGGTTGACGACGACACCCCCGCGGTGAAATACGGCGAGCGGGTGTGGAGTTGGCGTGAACACCTTGCAGACGCCTCGGCGTTCGCCGCCGCGCTGATCGGCGTCGCCGACCCGAAACGACCGCTGCACGTCGGCGCGCTGTTGGGCAACACGCCTGAGATGCTCACCGCCATGGCCGCCGCCGCGCTCGGCGGCTATGTGCTCTGCGGCATCAACGACACCCGCCGCGGCGCGGCGCTGGCCCGTGACATTTTGCGGGCCGACTGTCAGATCCTGATTACCGATGCGGCCCACCGCGGCCTGCTCGAGGGGCTCGACCTGCCCGGAGTGCGGGTGTTCGACACGTCCGGCGCCGACTGGTCGGCGCTGCTGGCAACGGTGGGCGCGTTGACACCGCACCGCGAGGTGGCGCCGACCGACACGTTCATGATGATCTTCACCTCGGGTACCAGCGGCGAACCGAAGGCGGTCCAGGTGACCCACCTGACCGTGCTGTTCGCCGGGACGGCGCTGATCGAGCGGTTCGAGGTCACCGCCTCCGACGTCTGCTACCTGTCGATGCCGCTGTTTCACTCCAATGCGCTGCTGGCCGGCTGGAGTGTGGCCGTCGGTTCCGGTAGCGCGATGGTCCCGGCCACCTTTTCAGCGTCGGGCTTGCTGCCTGACCTGCGCCGCTATGGTGCGACGTACATGAATTACGTCGGCAAACCGCTGGCGTACGTGCTGGCCACGCCCGAGCAACCCGACGACCGCGATAACCCGCTGCGGGTCGCATTCGGCAACGAGGCCAGCGACCGTGATATCGCCGAATTCAGCCGTCGCTTCGACTGCACGGTGTGGGACGGTTTCGGCTCCACCGAAGGCGCCATCATCATCACCCGCGAGGACGGCTGCCCGCCGGGTGCGCTGGGACGTGGCTTTCCCGGTGTCGCCATCTACGATCCTGAGACGCGCACCGAGTGCCCGGTGGCGCAGTTCGACGCCGACGGGGCGCTCATCAACGCCGAGGAAGCCATCGGCGAACTGGTCAATACCTCGGGAGCCGGGTTGTTCGCCGGCTATTACAACGATCCCGGCGCGACCGCCTCGCGGCTGCGTGATGGCATGTTCTGGTCCGGCGACCTGGCCTACCGCGACGCGGACGGCTGGATCTACTTCGCCGGACGCAGCGGGGACTGGTTGCGGGTTGACGGGGAGAACATGACGACCGCGCCCATCGAGCGCATCCTGCAGCGGCTGCCCGCCGTCAGCCAGGCGGCGGTGTACGGCGTGCCCGACGAGCTGGTCGGCGACCAGGTGATGGCGGCGCTCGTGCTGGCCGACGGGGCCGAATTGACGCCCGAGCAATTTGGCGACTTTCTGGCCGGTCAATCCGACCTGTCACCCAAAGCCTGGCCGCGGTATGTCTGGCTCACCGATCATCTGCCCACCACGGCGACCAACAAGATCCTCAAACGAGAACTGAGAGCCCGTGGCGCCGCGCCCGAGGGCGGCGTGCTGTGGACCCGCGAGGCTCGGGGCACTACCTATGCCGTGCGCGCCGACCGGGAATGCACAACGCCGGCCCCGCGTTTGGGCTAACGGTGGCTGACCTGGCATAATCAACCGCCAACACCTCAGGTCCCGGTTCACGTCCGTTATTTCTGTGATGCGGGCGACCCGGCGGCCGACGATTTGAAGAGGAACTCATGAAATCAGGGATTCACCCGGCATACGTCGAGACCACCGTGCTCTGCGGGTGCGGCAACACCTTCCAAACCCGCAGCACCAAGGAAAGCGGCCGGATCGTGGTCGAGGTCTGCTCGCAGTGCCACCCGTTCTACACCGGTAAGCAAAAGATTTTGGACAGCGGCGGGCGCGTGGCTCGCTTCGAGAAGCGCTACGGCAAGCGCAAGCCTGCCGCGGGCAAGCAGGCGGAATCGTCTGCGCAGGCCGACAAATAGCACCGACGCCCGAACCTGCCGCGGAACCCGCGCGGGTCGGGCGTCGTTTTGTGTTCGGCTTAGGAGGTTGACATGACCCAGAGCGTGCAGGCTATCGACGCGCTGCTGGCCGAGCATGCCGACCTCGAACGACAGCTAGCCGACCCGGAATTGCACAACAACCCGACCAACGCGCGACGGGTCGGGCGACGGTTCGCGCAATTGGCGCCGATCGTCGCCACCCACCGCAAGCTGGAAGCGGTACGCGGCGATCTGGAGGCCGCACGCGAGCTGGCGGCTTCCGACGAGTCATTCGCCGCCGAGGTCGCCGAGCTGGAAGCCCAGGAAGCCCAACTGGACACCCAGCTCACCGACATGCTGGCGCCGCGTGACCCGCACGACCCCGACGACATTGTGCTCGAGGTCAAATCCGGTGAGGGAGGCGAGGAGTCGGCGCTGTTCGCCGCCGACCTGGCCCGGATGTACATCCGCTACGCCGAGCGGCACGGATGGACCGTGACCATCCTGGACGAAACCACATCGGATCTCGGCGGCTACAAGGACGCTACGTTGTCCATTGCCAGCAAGGGCGATTCCCCCGACGGGGTGTGGTCACGCATGAAGTTCGAAGGCGGGGTGCATCGGGTGCAGCGGGTGCCGGTGACCGAATCCCAAGGGCGCGTGCATACTTCGGCGGCCGGCGTGCTGGTGTATCCCGAACCCGAGGAAGTCGCCGAGGTGCAGATCGACGAGTCGGACCTGCGCATCGACGTCTACCGTTCGTCGGGCAAGGGCGGGCAGGGCGTCAACACCACCGACTCCGCGGTGCGAATCACCCATCTGCCCACCGGCATCGTCGTCACTTGCCAAAACGAGCGCTCACAGTTGCAGAACAAGACTCGCGCCATGCAGGTGTTGGCCGCCCGCTTACAGGCGATGGCTGAAGAGCAGGCGCTGGCTGACGCGTCCGCCGACCGGGCCAGCCAGATCCGCACGGTTGATCGCAGCGAACGTATCCGCACCTACAACTTCCCGGAGAACCGGATCACCGATCACCGGATCGGTTTCAAGGCGCACAATCTCGACCAGGTTCTCGACGGCGACCTCGACGCGTTGTTCGATGCGCTGAGTGCCGCGGACAAACAAGCCCGTCTACAAAAGACATCATGAGGTCCCGGCTCCGGCACGCGATCGACTCCGCTGCGGAGGTGCTGGCTGAGGCTGGAATCGTGTCTGCCCGTCACGATGCCGAGCAGCTGGCTGCTCATCTGGCCGGCACCCAGCGCGGACGCCTACCGCTGCTCGACCCACCCGACGATGCGTTCTTCGGTCGATACGAGGCTGTTGTCGCCGAGCGGTCGCGCCGGGTACCGCTGCAACACCTGATCGGCACCGTCGAGTTCGGACCGGTGACACTGCACGTCGGGCCAGGTGTGTTCACTCCGCGTCCGGAAACCGAAGCGATGCTGGAATGGGCGGCCGCGCAACAGCTTTGCGCTGACCCAGTCATCGTGGATGTCTGCACCGGATCCGGCGCGCTGGCCATCGCGCTGGCGCACTACTGGCCGTCGGCCCGGCTGATCGGGATCGACGACTCCGATGTCGCGCTCGACTACGCCCGGCGCAATGCGGCAGGCACCGCGGTCGAACTGCTGCAGGCGGACGTCATGACACCCGATCTGCTCAGCGATCTCGACGGTCGCGTCGACCTCGTCGTGGCCAACCCGCCGTACGTTCCCGAGGGGGACACGCTGGAACCCGAAGTTTCCCAACATGAGCCCCACCACGCTGTATTCGGTGGACCCGATGGAATGGCGCTGATCACCGTCATCGCCCGGCTGGCCGGGCGCTGGCTGCGCCCTGGTGGATTGTTTGCCGTCGAGCATGACGCCACCACGTCGGCGCTGACAACTCAAATGATCTGGAATACCGGGCTTTTCGACGACGTCGTGGCGCGGGCGGATTTCGCGGGCCGGCCCAGGTTCGTGACCGGGCGCCGAACGGACCAGCTGTGACTGAGGTTTTCGACTGCGCTGACCCCGACCAGCGCTCCCGCGGGATCGCTGCAGCGGCCGGTGCGGTCAAGAACGGTCGGCTGGTGGTCATGCCGACCGACACGGTGTACGGGATCGGCGCCGACGCCTTCAACAGCGCCGCGGTAGCTGCGCTGCTGTCGGCCAAAGGGCGCGGCCGCGACATGCCCGTGGGCGTTCTAGTCGGGTCATGGCACACCATCGAGGGGCTGGTCTACACGATGCCCGAGGGCGCCCGCGATCTGATTCGCGCGTTTTGGCCGGGCGCACTGAGTCTGGTGGTCCGGCAGGCACCGTCGCTGCACTGGGATCTCGGCGACGCCCGCGGCACGGTAATGCTTCGGATGCCGCTGCACCCCGTGGCGATCGAAGTGCTGCGAGAGGTGGGGCCGATGGCGGTGTCCAGCGCCAATGTCTCGGGCAGTCAGCCTGCCGTCGACCCCGAGGACGCGCGTCGGCAACTCGGTGACCTGGTGGACGTCTATCTCGACGCGGGTATCGCCGAGCAGCAGGCGGCTTCGACGATCGTGGACCTGACCGGGCCAACACCGCGCATTCTGCGACCCGGGCCGGTCAGCGCGGAGCGCATTGCCGCGGTGCTCGACATGGACCCCGGCAGTCTGACGGGATGATCTGATCAACAGGCCGAGTGGAGTACGGTCTTGCGGGTGTTTGGCGACGTGAACAGCCTTGCCGGCGGTCTGGTCGCGCTGTCCGATCGCGGTGCCGGTGTGCCACTTCGCGAGCTCGCGCTGGTGGGGTTGACCGCTGCGATCGTCACCTATTTCGCGACCGGTCCGGTACGTGTGCTGGCCACCCGATTCGGGGCGGTGGCCTACCCCCGCGAGCGCGACGTGCACGTGACGCCGACGCCGCGGATGGGCGGTTTGGCCATGTTTCTCGGTGTTGTCGCCGCGGTGTTCCTCGCATCGCAACTGCCCGCGCTCACCCGCGGGTTCGTCTACTCCTCGGGTATGCCGGCGGTGTTGGTGGCCGGCACGGTGATCGTCGCCACCGGTCTGGTCGATGACCGGTGGGGGCTGGACGCGCTGACGAAGTTCGCCGGGCAGATCACCGCCGCCAGTGTGCTGGTCACCATGGGGGTGGCCTGGAGCGTGCTGTACATCCCGTTGGGCGGCGTCGGCACCATCGTGCTGGACCAGGCCTCGTCGATCCTGCTCACGCTTGCGCTCACCGTATCCATCGTCAACGCAATGAACTTCGTCGACGGGCTCGACGGGCTGGCCGCCGGGCTGGGGCTGATCACCGCCCTGGCAATCTGCACGTTCTCGGTGGGCCTACTTCGCGACCACGGCGGTGACGTGTTGTTCTATCCGCCGGCTGTGATCTCGGTGGTGCTCGCCGGCGCCTGTCTGGGTTTTCTGCCGCACAACTTCCACCGGGCCAAGATCTTCATGGGCGATTCGGGGTCAATGCTGATCGGACTGATGCTGGCCGCCGCGTCGACCACGGCTGCCGGGCCGATTTCGCAGAACGCCTACGGAGCCCGCGACGTGTTCGTCCTGCTGTCGCCGTTCTTGTTGGTCGTCGCGGTGATGTTCGTGCCGATGCTCGACTTGCTGCTGGCGATCGTGCGTCGCACCCGCGCGGGGCGCAGTGCGTTCAGCCCCGACAAGATGCATCTGCATCATCGGCTGTTGCAGATCGGGCACTCCCACCGCCGAGTGGTGCTGCTCATCTATCTATGGGTCGGCATCGTCGCGTTCGGCACGGCGAGCACGATCTTCTTCGATCCGCGCTACACCGGCGCGGTGATGCTGGCGGCGCTTCTGCTGGCGACGATTGCGACGCTGATACCGCTGCTGCGCCGCGACGACGACGTCTACGACGAAGGGTAGTAGGGCCGTCTATCTTGTGGTACGGTGCTGGTAGAACCCGAAAAAACCTCGCGGGTTGCCGGCCACCCGGCCGTCGGACTTTTGTCCGTACGGACCGTTGTACGACCGACATGGGGAGCTACTCCTTGGGCGATTCGAGCGCGCTGTTTGCCCTCCGATACGCTGTGGCGGGCCACGCAAGAATCAACCAGGCGACGCGGCGACTCCCACCGTGGCGACCGCAAGCGCGGCGAAGCCGGGCGCAGCGGATCGTCACGGGACAACCAGTGAGGAACTGAGGTGCAGCAGTGACGACGCCAGCGCAGGATGCGCCGTTGGTGTTCCCAGCGGTTGCGTTCCGGCCGATTCGGTTGTTTGTCATCTCCGTTGCCATTACCGCTGTGGCGGTAGTCGTCGCCAGTTTCCTGCACCACCCGATGATCGGCGTGTTCTTCGGGATCGGGCTTTTGATGGGCTTGCTCAACGCCCTTGGCGTGCGGCGCTCGGTGGCGGTGATCACCGCCGAGGCGCATCCGCTGAAGCGAAAGATGGCACTGAATTCCGCAGCACGGCTGGCGGTGATCTCGGTGGTCGCGCTGATCGTCGCGTTCATCTTCCGGCCGGAGGGATTGGGCATAGTTTTCGGACTCGCCATATTCCAGCTGCTTTTGGTCTTTACTACCGCTTTGCCGGTTTGGCAGAAGCTGCGCGCGGGAGCCGGCGAGCCAGAACCCGGCGCGCCCGGGATCACGGGGAGGGAAGACGGCGATGACTGAGGCGATCCTGGCCGAGGCCAACATCGAAGTCGGCGAACACAGCACCGCTACCTGGTTCGGGTTGACCGTCAACACCGACACGGTCCTGTCGAGCGCGATCGCCGCGGTGATCGTGATTGCGCTGGCGTTCTTCCTGCGCGCCAAGGTGACTTCGACCGGAGTGCCGGGCGGGGTGCAGCTGTTCTTCGAGGCGATCACCATCGGGATGCGCAACCAAATCGAGAGTGCGATCGGGATGCGGATCGCACCGTTTGTATTGCCGCTCGCGGTGACGATCTTTGTCTACATTCTGATCTCTAACTGGCTCTCGGTACTGCCGCTGCAGTACACCGACGCCGAAGGGCACACCACCGAGCTGCTGAAGCCTGCCGCCGCCGATATCAACTACGTGCTGGCGCTGGCGTTGTTCGTGTTCATCTGCTATCACGCGGCCGGCTTCTGGCGCCGCGGTGTGCTGGGCCACCCGATCAGCGTGCTGAAGGGCCACGTCGCTTTCATGGCTCCGTTCAATCTCGTCGAGGAGATCGCAAAGCCGATCTCGTTGTCGCTCCGACTTTTCGGGAACATCTTCGCCGGCGGCATTTTGGTGGCCTTGATCGCGCTGTTCCCCCCGTACATTTTGTGGGCGCCCAATGCGATATGGAAAGCGTTCGACTTGTTCGTCGGGTTGATTCAGGCCTTCATCTTCGCGTTGCTGACCATCCTGTACTTCAGTCAGGCAATGGAAATGGAAGAAGACCACGGGTAGACGATCGAGCTCGCACGAGGCAAGGACCACATCAGGAATCTGGTAGACCGCTACCAGACGTCAAGGAGGAAATCTAATGGCAGGACTGGACCCACAAATCGCGGCCGGCGCACTCATCGGCGGCGGACTGATCTTGGGCGGCGGTGCGGTCGGCGCGGCTATCGGTGACGGCATCGCCGGTAACGCGCTGATCTCTGGCGTAGCGCGGCAGCCGGAGGCGCAAGGCCGGTTGTTCACGCCGTTCTTCATCACCGTCGGTCTGGTGGAGGCTATGTACTTCATCAACCTGGCGTTCATGGCGCTGTTCGTTTTCGCAACACCAGTCAAGTAATCGGCTGAGATGGGTGACGTGAGCGCAAGCATCCTGGTGCTGGCCGGCCAGGCAGCCGAGGAAGCCGAGGGTAATAACTTCCTCATCCCTAACGGCACCTTCTTCGTCGAGCTGATCATCTTCTTGATCGTGCTCGGCGTGATCGGCACCTTCGTCGTGCCGCCGATCATGAAGGTGCTGCAAGAGCGCGAGCGAATGGTCACCAAAACACTTGAGGACAACAAGAAATCGGCTGAGCAGTTCGCCGCCGCTCAGGAGGACTTCGAGAAGGCAATGACCGAAGCCCGGGTGGCGGCGTCAGCCTCCCGCGACCAAGCCCGGATCGAAGGCCGCAAGGTCATCGAGGAGATGCGTGCTCGCGCCGAGGTAGAGGTGACGTCGACACTTCAAGATGCTGCCGAGCAACTCAAGCGGGAGGGCGACGCCGTGGCCGCGGAGCTGCACTCTCGGGTAGAGGGCATGGCCACGACGCTGGCGAGCCGCATCATCGGGGTCGAGATCACCACCTCAGTCACTACGACCGGATCGGGGCGGTAGCCGCAGTGTCGACTTTCGTGGGGCAGCTAGCCGGGTTCATCGTCATCGTGTGGCTGGTATGGCGCTTTGTCGTACCGCCGGTGCGCAAGCTGATGGCCGACCGGCAAGAAACCGTGCGACGTGAGTTGGAAGATTCCGCCGCAGCGGCCAAGAGGCTGGAAGAAGCCGGCCGGGCCCACGCCGCGGCGCTGGAAGAGGCCAAGGCCGAGGCGCATCGGGTCACCGAAGAAGCCCGCATCGACGCCGAACGGATCGCCGAGCAACTGCGAGCCCAAGCTGACGTCGAGGTCGAGCGGATCAAAACCCAAGGCGCCAAGCAGGTCGAGCTGCTGCGTGCTCAGCTGGTTCGCCAGCTGCGCCAGGACATTGGCGCCGAATCCGTGCGGCGGGCAGGCGAACTGGTGCGCTCGTACGTGGCTGACCCGGAACAGCAAGCAGGCACCGTCGACCGTTTCCTCGATGACCTCGAAGCCATGGCACCGTCGGAAGCCGAGATCGACTATCCCGTCCTGACGAAGATGCGCTCGGCCAGCCGGCGGGCGTTGACCGACCTGGTCGACCGCTTCGGTGAGATATCGAAGGACCTTGACGACGAGGGGCTGTCGACCCTCGCCGACGAACTGGCGTCCGTGGCCGCATTGCTACAGCGCGAGGCCGTGGTCACCCGGTATCTGACTGTGCCGGCCGAAGATGCCGGACCCCGAGTCCAACTGCTCGAGCGGTTGGTGTCGGGCAAAGTGGGCGACCCCGCCCTCGAGCTTCTCAGAAGCGCTGTCTCGGAACGCTGGTCGGCCAACTCCGATCTGATCGACGCCATCGAACATATTGCCCGGCACGCCTTGCTGATGCGGGCCGAACGCGCCGGTCAGGTCGACGAGGTCGAAGACCAGCTATTCCGCTTCAGCCGCATTCTCGACGCCGAGCCGCGGCTGGCGATTCTGCTGGGCGACTACGCCGCGCCCGCCGAAGGTCGGGTCAGCTTGCTGCGCAAGGTGCTTGACAGCGCAGGCGGCGTCAACCCGATCGCGGCGGCGCTGCTGTCGCAAACCATAGAGTTGCTGCGCGGTCAACCCGCCGAGGAAGCCGTCCTGCGGCTCGCCGAAGTGGCGGTGGCTCGCCGCGGCGAGGTCGTCGCGCACGTCACCGCGGCTACCGAACTGACCGACACCCAACGCACCCGTGTCACCGAGGTGCTGAGCCGCATCTACGGTCACCCGGTGACACTGCAGATGCAAGTCGACCCCGGCCTACTGGGTGGCCTCTCGATCTCGGTCGGCGACGAGGTGATCGACGGGACGTTATCGTCGCGCCTGGCCAAAGCACAGACCCAGCTACCCGACTGACACACCCACCAGCCTGAACCACGACCAGATACCCCAATCAACAAGCAGGAAGACGAAAAGCCATGGCAGAGTTGACAATCTCCGCTGAAGACATTCAGGGCGCGATCGAGGAATACGTTAGCTCGTTTACCTCTGACACCGCTCGTGAAGAGGTCGGTACCGTCATCGACGCCGGTGACGGTATTGCGCACGTCGAGGGCTTGCCGTCGGTGATGACGCAGGAACTACTCGAATTCCCCGGCGGAGTGTTGGGTGTCGCGCTCAACCTCGACGAGCACAGCGTCGGCGCGGTGATTCTCGGCGACTTCGAAAAAATCGCAGAGGGCCAGCAGGTTAAGCGCACCGGCGACGTCTTGTCCGTCCCGGTCGGCGACGGGTTCCTGGGCCGGGTGGTCAACCCGCTCGGTCAGCCGATCGACGGTCGCGGCGACATCGAATCCGACCAGCGCCGGGCGCTGGAGATCCAGGCCCCATCGGTGGTGCAACGGCAGGGCGTGAAAGAGCCGCTGCAGACCGGGATCAAGGCCATCGATTCGATGACCCCGATCGGACGCGGACAGCGTCAGCTGATCATCGGCGACCGTAAGACCGGCAAGACCGCGGTGTGCGTCGACACGATCCTCAACCAGCGCCAGAACTGGGAATCCGGCGACCCTGATAAGCAGGTGCGGTGCGTGTACGTCGCGATCGGGCAGAAGGGCACCACGATCGCTTCGGTCCACCACACGCTCGAAGAGGGCGGCGCGATGGACTACACCACGATTGTGGCCGCTCCCGCATCTGATTCCGCTGGCTTCAAATGGCTTGCGCCATATACAGGTTCGGCGATTGCTCAGCACTGGATGTACGAAGGCAAGCACGTGCTGATCGTGTTCGACGACCTGAGCAAGCAGGCCGAGGCGTACCGAGCCATTTCGCTGTTGCTGCGGCGCCCACCCGGCCGCGAAGCCTATCCGGGTGACGTGTTCTACCTGCACTCGCGCTTGCTGGAGCGCTGCGCCAAGCTTTCTGACGAACTCGGTGGCGGCTCGTTGACCGGGCTGCCGATCATCGAGACCAAGGCAAACGACATCTCGGCCTACATCCCGACCAACGTCATCTCGATCACCGACGGGCAGTGCTTTTTGGAGTCCGACCTGTTCAACCAGGGTGTTCGTCCGGCGATCAACGTCGGTGTGTCGGTGTCGCGAGTCGGTGGCGCGGCACAGATCAAGGCGATGAAGGAGGTGGCCGGATCGCTGCGACTGGATCTGTCGCAATACCGCGAGCTGGAGGCGTTCGCGGCCTTCGCGTCCGATCTCGACGCCACATCGAAGGCCCAACTGGAGCGCGGTGAGCGCCTGGTCGAGTTGCTCAAGCAGCCGCAGAACCAGCCTGTTCCGGTGGAAGAGCAAGTGGTTGCGATCTTCCTCGGTACCGGCGGCCACCTGGATTCGGTTCCGGTGGAAGACGTGCGGCGCTTCGAAAGCGAGTTCCTCGACCACGTTCGGGCTTCCGAAGAAGCCATTCTGGCCGAGATCCGGGACTCACAGAAGCTCAGCGAAGAATTGTCGGAGAAGCTGACCGAGGTGGTCAACGAGTTCAAGAAGGGCTTCGCGGCGACCGGTGGCGGCTCGGTGGTGCCCGATGAGCACGTCGAAGCCCTCGACGAAGGCGAACTGGCCAAGGAAGCGGTGCAGGTTCACAAGCCCGCGCCGCCAAAGAAGAAGAAGTAATCTCAGATGGCTGCCACACTTCGCGAACTGCGAGGCCGGATCCGTTCCGCCCAATCGATCAAAAAGATCACCAAGGCGCAGGAAATGATCGCGACCTCGCGTATCGGCAAGGCGCAAGCCCGGTTAGAAGCCGCCAGACCTTACGCCGACGAGATCACCCGGATGCTGACCACCCTGGCGGCGGAAGCCGCCCTGGATCATCCCCTGCTCGTCGAGCGGGATGACCCCAAGCTGGCCGGCGTGCTGGTGCTCTCGTCCGACCGTGGTCTTTGTGGCGCATACAACTCGAATGTCTTACGCCGGGCCGAAGAGCTGTTCTCCCTGCTGCGAGAAGAAGGCAAGACGCCGGTGGTGTACGTCGTCGGCCGTAAAGCGCTGAACTACTACAGCTTCCGGAACTGGGACATCAGCGAGTCATGGACGGGTTTCTCCGAGCGACCCAGCTACGAGAATGCAGCGGAGGTGGCCGAGACGCTGGTGGACGCCTTCATGGCGGGCGCCGGGAACAACGGCGAGGCTCGGGAGCGGGAGGACAAGCCCGCGGTTGACGAGCTGCACATCGTCTACACCGAGTTCAAGTCGATGATGTCGCAGTCCGCCGAGGCCCATCGGATCGCTCCAATGGTTGTGGAGTACGTCGAGGGACCGGCTGAGCTGCACACGCTGTACTCATTCGAGCCAGACGCGACAACGCTGTTCGAGTCGCTGCTGCCGCGTTACCTGACCACCCGCGTGTATGCGGCGATGCTCGATTCCGCTGCATCAGAGCTGGCATCGCGCCAGCGCGCAATGAAGTCCGCGAGCGACAACGCTGACGATCTCATCAAAGATCTCACGCTGCAGGCCAACCGCGAGCGGCAAGCCCAGATCACCCAGGAAATCAGCGAAATCGTCGGTGGCGCAAACGCGCTCGCCGAGGCCGCTGGATAAGCCCCATTTAGGAAGCGAAAAGATATGGCTGCTACCACCAAACAGGCTCAGAAATCGAACAACGCCAAGAGCGCCGATAATCACGGCCGCGTGGTGCGGGTCACCGGGCCCGTCGTCGACGTCGAGTTTCCTCGCGGCTCAGTGCCTGAGCTGTTCAACGCGCTGCACGCTGAGGTCACATTCAAGTCGCTGGCGAAGACGTTGACGCTGGAAGTAGCACAGCATCTCGGCGACAATCTGGTGCGCACCATCTCGCTGCAACCCACCGACGGACTGGTGCGCGGGGTCGACGTGATCGACACCGGAGACTCGATCTCGGTCCCGGTCGGTGACGGTGTCAAGGGCCATGTGTTCAATGCGCTTGGCGATTGCCTGGATGACCCCGGCTACGGAAAAGACTTTGAGCACTGGCCCATTCACCGCAAGCCACCGGCGTTCGACGAGCTGGAACCGCGCACCGAGATGCTCGAGACCGGGCTGAAAGTCGTCGACCTACTGACCCCATATGTGCGCGGCGGCAAGATCGCGCTGTTCGGCGGTGCCGGTGTCGGCAAGACCGTGCTCATCCAGGAGATGATCAACCGTATCGCGCGAAACTTCGGTGGCACCTCGGTTTTCGCCGGTGTGGGGGAGCGCACCCGTGAAGGCAACGACCTGTGGGTCGAGCTGGGCGAGGCGGATGTGCTCAAGGACACCGCGCTGGTATTCGGCCAGATGGACGAGCCGCCCGGCACCCGTATGCGGGTGGCGTTGTCGGCGCTGACGATGGCCGAGTACTTTCGCGACGAGCAGGGCCAAGACGTGCTGCTGTTCATCGACAACATCTTCCGCTTCACCCAGGCCGGGTCGGAGGTGTCCACGCTGCTGGGCCGGATGCCCTCGGCGGTGGGCTATCAGCCAACGCTGGCCGACGAAATGGGCGAGCTCCAGGAGCGCATCACCTCGACACGTGGTCGATCCATCACGTCGATGCAGGCGGTGTACGTCCCCGCCGACGACTACACCGACCCCGCGCCGGCGACAACGTTCGCCCACCTGGATGCCACCACCGAGCTGAGTCGGGCGGTGTTCTCGAAGGGCATATTCCCTGCGGTGGACCCGTTGGCATCCAGCTCGACCATCCTGGATCCCGCCGTGGTTGGCGAAGAGCATTACCGGGTGGCGCAGGAAGTAATTCGAATCCTGCAGCGCTACAAGGACCTGCAGGACATCATCGCGATTCTCGGTATCGACGAGCTCTCCGAAGAGGACAAGCAGCAGGTGCAGAGGGCACGGCGGATCGAGCGGTTCCTCTCGCAGAACATGATGGCCGCCGAGCAATTCACCGGCCAGCCCGGCTCGACCGTGCCGGTGAAGGAAACCATCGAAGCTTTCGACAAGCTCACGAAGGGCGAATTCGACCATGTACCCGAGCAGGCCTTCTTCTTGATCGGTGGTCTCGACGACCTGGCCAAGAAGGCCGAAAGCTTCGGCGCCAAACTGTGATTGGCTCCTAACCCGCGGGGAGGGTTACCGTCGAAAGGTATGTGTGAATGGCGGAGTTGAATGTGGAGATCGTTGCCGTCGACCGCAAGATCTGGTCGGGCAAGGCGACGTTTCTCTTCACTCGCACCACGGTCGGCGAAATCGGAATTTTGCCACGGCACATCCCGGTGGTGGCGCAACTGGTCGACGACGCCATGGTCCGCGTCGAACGTGAGGGTGAGGACGATCTGCGTATCGCGGTCGACGGTGGTTTTATGTCGGTGACCGAGGAAGGAGTCACGATCCTCGCCGAATCCGCGGAATTCGAGTCGGAGATCGACGAGTCCGCCGCAAGGCAGGATTCCGAGTCCGACGATCCTCGTATCGCCGCTAGGGGCCGCGCCAGGTTGCGCGCTGTCGGCGCGCTCGACTAGGGGCCAGGCCGCCGATGAGCGCGCTCATGTCCGCCATGGTCGTGCTCATTGCCGTATTAGCGGTTGCCGTAATCGCATTGAGCTACCGGCTCTGGAAACTGCGGCAAGGTGGGACTGCGGCGATCCTGCGCGACACCCCCGCCGTCGGAGGTCATGGTTGGCGGCACGGGGTGGTCCGCTACCACGGGGACGCTGCCGCGTTCTACCGGCTCTCCAGTGTTCGCCTGTGGCCCGATCGTCGACTGAGCAGGCGCGGAATCGAGATCATCTCCCGTCGTGGCCCGCGCGGGGACGAGTTCGACATCATGACCGACGAAATCGTGGTACTGGGACTGCGCGACGGGATCCAAGAACGCAGATCCGGTTATGAAATCGCTTTGGATCGTGGAGCGCTGACGGCGTTTCTGTCGTGGCTGGAGTCACGTCCGTCGCCGCGCGCGCGACGCCGCAGTACCTGACCTACTCGGCCGGCTTGGCTCTACCGCCTCCGGGCTTCCAGAGCACGTCGCCTTCAGGGTTGGCCAGCCGTGACAGGATAAACAGCAAGTCGGACAGCCGATTCAGGTACTTCGCGGGCAACGTGTTGACCCCGGATGGATGTGATTCCACTGCGGCCCACGCCGAGCGCTCGGCGCGCCGCACCACCGTGCGAGCTACGTGCAACAACGCCGAGAGAGGTGAACCTCCTGGCAGCACAAAAGAATTCAGCGGCGGCAATCCTTCGTTGAACTCGTCGCACCATGCCTCCAGGCGGTCGACGTAATCCTGTGTCACCCGCAGCGGGGGGTACTTCGGGTTCTCCACCACCGGGGTGGAAAGGTCGGCGCCGGCGTCGAAGAGGTCGTTCTGAATCTGTCGGAGCACCCTGGTCAGCCGCTCGTCGGGATTTGCCAGGGCGAGAGCGGCGCCGATCGCCGCGTTGGCCTCGTCGCAGTCGGCATATGCCACCAGGCGGGCATCGTTTTTGGAGACCCGTGAGAAATCGCTCAGGCCGGTGGTCCCGTCGTCACCGGTGCGGGTGTAGATGCGGGTCAGATGTACGGCCATGGTCAAAACCGTACCGGCCGACTGACAGCGGCGATACCGCTCACTAAACTAACCGGGGTGGCGGAGCGTTTCGTGGTGACCGGCGGGAACCGGTTGTCAGGCGAAGTGGCTGTGGGGGGTGCTAAGAACAGCGTCCTCAAGTTGATGGCGGCCGCGCTGCTGGCCGAGGGCACCAGCACGATCACCAATTGCCCCGACATTCTGGATGTCCCGTTGATGGCAGAAGTCCTGCGGGGCCTGGGCGCTACCGTCGAACTGACTGGGGACACCGCACGCATCACCTCCCCGGACGAGCCGAAGTACGACGCCGACTTCGCGGCGGTCCGCCAGTTCCGCGCGTCGGTCTGCGTATTGGGCCCCCTGGTCGGGCGGTGCAAGAGGGCCAAGGTCGCTCTGCCCGGCGGTGACGCCATCGGATCGCGCCCACTGGATATGCATCAGGCTGGGCTGCGGCAGCTCGGAGCGCGCTGCAACATCGAGCACGGCTGCGTCGTCGCTCAGGCGGACACGTTGCGGGGCGCGGAGATTCAGCTCGAGTTCCCGTCGGTGGGAGCGACCGAAAATATCTTGATGGCCGCGGTACTTGCCGAAGGCGTCACCACGATCCACAACGCGGCACGCGAGCCCGATGTGGTCGACCTGTGCACGATGCTGAACCAGATGGGGGCACAGATCGAGGGCGCGGGTTCACCAACGATGACGATCACCGGCGTTTCGCGGCTATATCCGACCGAGCATCGTGTGATCGGGGACCGGATCGTCGCGGCCACCTGGGGCATCGCGGCCGCCATGACCCGCGGGGACATCACGGTGACCGGCGTCGACCCGGCGCACTTGCAGCTCGTGCTGCACAAACTGCATGACGCCGGCGCCACGGTCACCCAGACCGACGACAGTTTCCGGGTGGTCCAATACGAGCGCCCGAAGGCCATCAACGTTGCGACGCTGCCGTTTCCGGGGTTCCCGACAGATCTGCAGCCGATGGCGATCGGCCTGGCGGCAATCGCGGACGGCACGTCGATGATTACCGAAAACGTCTTCGAGGCACGCTTCCGGTTCGTCGAGGAGATGATCCGCCTGGGCGCCGACGCCCGCACCGACGGCCATCACGCCGTGGTGCGGGGGATCCCGCAACTGTCCAGCGCACCGGTGTGGGCCTCGGACATCCGGGCGGGCGCCGGCCTGGTCCTGGCTGGGCTGGTGGCCGACGGCGACACCGAGGTGCACGACGTGTTCCACATCGACCGCGGCTATCCCTTGTTTGTGGAGAACCTGGTCAGTCTCGGCGCCGAGATCGAGCGAGTAGAATAGCGGCAACAAAACAACTCCGGTCCACCCCGAAGGGGAGCGACTATCGGAGTTGACCGCCCTAATGTCGCGGAGTATAGTAGCAGGGTTGCCTGTTCACGGGTGTTGTTTGAGAACTCAATAGTGTGTTTGGTGGTTTTGTTTGTTGTTGTTTTTGCCGCATTCTGATGCCCCCGTGTCAGGGTGTGGTTGTTTTGTTTTGTCGGGGTTGTTTCTCTGAAACGGTTTTTGTTTGGAGAGTTTGATCCTGGCTCAGGACGAACGCTGGCGGCGTGCTTAACACATGCAAGTCGAACGGAAAGGCCCCTTTCGGGGGGTACTCGAGTGGCGAACGGGTGAGTAACACGTGGGTGATCTGCCCTGCACTTCGGGATAAGCTTGGGAAACTGGGTCTAATACCGGATAGGACCACATGTCGCATGGTGTGTGGTGGAAAGCTTTTGCGGTGTGGGATGGGCCCGCGGCCTATCAGCTTGTTGGTGGGGTGATGGCCTACCAAGGCGACGACGGGTAGCCGGCCTGAGAGGGTGTCCGGCCACACTGGGACTGAGATACGGCCCAGACTCCTACGGGAGGCAGCAGTGGGGAATATTGCACAATGGGCGCAAGCCTGATGCAGCGACGCCGCGTGGGGGATGACGGCCTTCGGGTTGTAAACCTCTTTCACCATCGACGAAGCTGCGGGTTTTCTCGTGGTGACGGTAGGTGGAGAAGAAGCACCGGCCAACTACGTGCCAGCAGCCGCGGTAATACGTAGGGTGCGAGCGTTGTCCGGAATTACTGGGCGTAAAGAGCTCGTAGGTGGTTTGTCGCGTTGTTCGTGGAATGCCACAGCTTAACTGTGGGCGTGCGGGCGATACGGGCAGACTGGAGTACTGCAGGGGAGACTGGAATTCCTGGTGTAGCGGTGGAATGCGCAGATATCAGGAGGAACACCGGTGGCGAAGGCGGGTCTCTGGGCAGTAACTGACGCTGAGGAGCGAAAGCGTGGGGAGCGAACAGGATTAGATACCCTGGTAGTCCACGCCGTAAACGGTGGGTACTAGGTGTGGGTTCTTTCCTAAGGATCCGTGCCGTAGCTAACGCATTAAGTACCCCGCCTGGGGAGTACGGCCGCAAGGCTAAAACTCAAAGGAATTGACGGGGGCCCGCACAAGCGGCGGAGCATGTGGATTAATTCGATGCAACGCGAAGAACCTTACCTGGGTTTGACATGCACAGGACGCGTCTAGAGATAGGCGTTCCCTTGTGGCCTGTGTGCAGGTGGTGCATGGCTGTCGTCAGCTCGTGTCGTGAGATGTTGGGTTAAGTCCCGCAACGAGCGCAACCCTTGTCTCATGTTGCCAGCGCGTGATGGCGGGGACTCGTGAGAGACTGCCGGGGTCAACTCGGAGGAAGGTGGGGATGACGTCAAGTCATCATGCCCCTTATGTCCAGGGCTTCACACATGCTACAATGGCCGGTACAAAGGGCTGCGATGCCGTGAGGTTAAGCGAATCCTTGTTAAAGCCGGTCTCAGTTCGGATCGGGGTCTGCAACTCGACCCCGTGAAGTCGGAGTCGCTAGTAATCGCAGATCAGCAACGCTGCGGTGAATACGTTCCCGGGCCTTGTACACACCGCCCGTCACGTCATGAAAGTCGGTAACACCCGAAGCCGGTGGCCTAACCCGTTTGGGAGGGAGCCGTCGAAGGTGGGATCGGCGATTGGGACGAAGTCGTAACAAGGTAGCCGTACCGGAAGGTGCGGCTGGATCACCTCCTTTCTAAGGAGCACCACGAAAAGGGGCTTCCGCAGTGGGCGGAAGTCGAGCCGTGAGGAGTTCGTGTCTGTAGTGGGCGCGGGCTGGGTGCACAACAACGAGCGAGAAGCCGAGCACACTGTTGGGTCCTGAGACAACACCCGGGCCCTTTGGGGTTGGTGTTGTTGCCTCATCTTTGGTGGTGGGGTGTGGTGTTTGAGTGTTGGATAGTGGTTGCGAGCATCTAGCAAGCAAAACTTGGTTGTTTTGTTTGTCGAGTTGTTTTCTTTGGTTTTGTGTGTGTAAGTGTGTGAGGGCGCATGGTGGATGCCTTGGCATCAGGGGCCGATGAAGGACGTGGGAGGCTGCGATATGCCTCGGGGAGTTGTCAACCGAGCGTGGATCCGAGGATGTCCGAATGGGGTAACCCGGCACCAGTGATGTGGTGTCACCCACCGTTGAATGTATAGGCGGTGGGGGGGAACGCGGGGAAGTGAAACATCTCAGTACCCGTAGGAGAAGAAAACAAAATTGTGATTCCGTTAGTAGTGGCGAGCGAACGCGGAGGATGGCTAAACCGCGCGCATGTGATACCCGGCGGGGGTTGTGTGTGTGGTGTTGTGGGGTCTGTGTTCTGTGGTCCGCCGGCCGCAGCAGCAGTAGTGGTGTGTTAGCCGAAGTGGCCTGGGATGGTCTGCCGTAGACGGTGAGAGTCCGGTAGGTGAAAACATGCCGCCTGTTGTCGCAGTGTCCCCGAGTAGCAGCGGGCCCGTGGAATCTGCTGTGAATCTGCCGGGACCACCCGGTAAGCCTGAATACTTCCTGATGACCGATAGCGGATGAGTACCGTGAGGGAATGGTGAAAAGTACCCCGGGAGGGGAGTGAAAGAGTACCTGAAACCGTGTGCCTACAATCCGTCAAAGCCTCCGCGTTTGTGTGGGGTGATGGCGTGCCTTTTGAAGAATGAGCCTGCGAGTCAGCGACATGTCGCGAGGTTAACCCGGGTGGGGTAGCCGCAGCGAAAGCGAGTCTGAATAGGGCGTATCCCCCATTTTTGGGGGTGTAGTGGTGTGTTGTGGACCCGAAGCGGGGTGATCTACCCATGGCCAGGGTGAAGCGCGGGTAAGACCGCGTGGAGGCCCGAACCCACTTAGGTTGAAGACTGAGGGGATGAGTTGTGGGTAGGGGTGAAAGGCCAATCAAACTCCGTGATAGCTGGTTCTCCCCGAAATGCATTTAGGTGCAGCGTTGCGTGGTTCGCGCCGGAGGTAGAGCTACTGGATGGCCGATGGGCCCTACTAGGTTACTGACGTCAGCCAAACTCCGAATGCCGGTGCGTAAAGCGTGGCAGTGAGACGGCGGGGGATAAGCTCCGTGCGTCGAAAGGGAAACAGCCCAGATCGCCGGCTAAGGCCCCTAAGCGTGTGCTAAGTGGGAAAGGATGTGCAGTCGCATAGACAACCAGGAGGTTGGCTTAGAAGCAGCCATCCTTGAAAGAGTGCGTAATAGCTCACTGGTCAAGTGGTTGCGCGCCGATAATGTAGCGGGGCTCAAGCACACCGCCGAAGCCGCGGCAACGACACCGTCAGGTGTTGTTGGGTAGGGGAGCGTCCCCTCACCGGTGAAGCCGCCGAGTGATCGTGTGGTGAAGGTGTGGGGAGTGAGAATGCAGGCATGAGTAGCGATTAGGCAAGTGAGAACCTTGCCCGCCGGAAGACCAAGGGTTCCTGGGCCAGGCCAGTCCGCCCAGGGTGAGTCGGGACCTAAGGCGAGGCCGACAGGCGTAGTCGATGGACAACGGGTTGATATTCCCGTACCCGTGTGTGCGCGCCCATACCGAATCAGCGGTACTAACCACCCAAACGGTGCGTGATCGGTGGTCTTCGGATCATCGACGCGTACCTGCTGCGTGGGATCTTCGCTGGTAGTAGGTAAACGATGGGGTGACGCAGGAAGGTAGCCGTACCAGTGAGTGGATGTGCTGGGGCAAGCCCGTAGGGAGTCAGATAGGCAAATCCGTCTGGCGTGTTCCCGAGAGGTGATGCATAGCCGGATGAGGTGAATTCGGTGATCCTATGCTGCCGAGAAAAGCCTCTAGTGAGTGCAGACACGGCCCGTACCCCAAACCGACACAGGTGGTCAGGTAGAGAATACCGAGGCGTGCGAGTGAACTATGGTTAAGGAACTCGGCAAAATGCCCCCGTAACTTCGGGAGAAGGGGGACCCGCATACCGTCAACTCCGCGTGCCGGGGGCGGCGGGAGTGGGTGGCACAAAACAGTGAGAAGCGACTGTTTACTAAAAACACAGGTCCGTGCGAAGTCGCAAGACGAGGTATACGGACTGACGCCTGCCCGGTGCTGGAAGGTTAAGAGGACCCGTCAACCCCTTTTCGGGGGGTGAAGCGGAGAATTTAAGCCCCAGTAAACGGCGGTGGTAACTATAACCATCCTAAGGTAGCGAAATTCCTTGTCGGGTAAGTTCCGACCTGCACGAATGGCGTAACGACTTCTCAACTGTCTCAACCATAGACTCGGCGAAATTGCAGTACGAGTAAAGATGCTCGTTACGCGCGGCAGGACGAAAAGACCCCGGGACCTTTACTACAACTTGGTATTGGAGTTCGATGCGGTTTGTGTAGGATAGGTGGGAGACTGTGAAGCCCGCACGCCAGTGTGGGTGGAGTCGTTGTTGAAATACCACTCTGATCGTATTGGGCTTCTAACCTCGAACCCTGAACCGGGTTCAGGGACAGTGCCTGGCGGGTAGTTTAACTGGGGCGGTTGCCTCCTAAAAGGGAACGGAGGCGCCCAAAGGGTCCCTCAACCTGTACGGCAATCAGGTGATGAGTGTAAGAGCACAAGGGAGCTTGACTGCGAGACGAAAATGTCAAGCAGGGACGAAAGTCGGGACTAGCGATCCGGCACCCCCGAGTGGAAGGGGTGTCGCTCAACGGATAAAAGGTACCCCGGGGATAACAGGCTGATCTTCCCCAAGAGTCCATATCGACGGGATGGTTTGGCACCTCGATGTCGGCTCGTCGCATCCTGGGGCTGGAGCAGGTCCCAAGGGTTGGGCTGTTCGCCCATTAAAGCGGCACGCGAGCTGGGTTTAGAACGTCGTGAGACAGTTCGGTCTCTATCCGCCGCGCGCGTCAGAAGCTTGAGGAAACCTGTCCCTAGTACGAGAGGACCGGGACGGACGAACCTCTGGTGCACCAGTTGTCCCACCAGGGGCACCGCTGGATAGCCACGTTCGGCCAGGATAACCGCTGAAAGCATCTAAGCGGGAAACCTTCTCCAAGACCAGGCTTCTCACCCATATCAGTGGGATAAGGCCCCCCGCAGACCACGGGATCAATAGACCAGACCTACAAGCGCAGCAATGCGTGCAGGGAACTGGCACTAACCGGCCGAAAACTTACCCACAACCCACCGCAACCACACCAACACCCCACACCCCACCACCAAACACAAAACAATAGAGTTACGGCGGCAATAGCGGCAGGGAAACGCCCGGACCCATCCCGAACCCGGAAGCTAAGCCTGCCAGCGCCGATGATACTACCCACCCCGGGTGGAAAAGTAGGACACCGCCGAACACACACCAAAAAGNACAATAGAGTTACGGCGGCAATAGCGGCAGGGAAACGCCCGGACCCATCCCGAACCCGGAAGCTAAGCCTGCCAGCGCCGATGATACTACCCACCCCGGGTGGAAAAGTAGGACACCGCCGAACACACACCAAAAAGGGCACCCACAAGGTGCCCTTTTTACACGCAAAAAAACTAATCGAAAAGGGTTAGATTCGCCGCTTTTCGCCTTTTTTCCAATTCGAGCAGCGTTCGTTTGCGGTCCAGACCGCCGCCGTAACCAGTAAGCCCTCCGCTTGCCCCGATAACGCGATGACAGGGCACGATAATGGCGATCGGATTTCGTCCATTGGCCAGTCCCACCGCGCGGGCCGCCCCGCTCGCTCCGATCTGTGCTGCGATCTGCCCGTAGGATCGCGTTTCCCCGTAAGGGATCGTCATCAACGCCTGCCACACCCGCCGTTGGAAGTGCGTGCCGGACAACGCGAGTTCGAGGTCGAAGTCGGTGCGCTCGCCGGCAAAGTACGACCCGAGCTGATCGACGGCGTCCGGAAAGGCGCTCTCGTCGAGTTTCCAATCGCTACGGTTCGGCTCGTATGTCTGATCCACCATGCGCAGGTTGGTCAGCACACCGTCGCGACCCGCCAGTGTCAGCGGCCCGATCGGACTGTCGATGGTGCGATAGCAAATCATGCGGACTCCTTTACAGGCCAACGGTTTACCGGGTGCTCCAGTGTGGTCCACAGATGCTGGGTGGCATACGAGCGCCAGGGCCGCCACGCCATGCTTCTCTCCAAAAGTGCTCGCTGGCCGGAAGGCAGGCCCAGGTGTTCGGCGGCCCGCCGCAGTCCAAGGTCGCTTACCGGGAAGGCATCCGGATCACCGAGCCCGCGCATCGCGATCACTTCGGCAGTCCACGGGCCGACCCCGGGAAGCGTCAGCAGCTGTCGTCGGGCGGCGTCCCAGTCGCTGCCGGCATCGAGCACCAGGGTCCCGGCGGCAAGATCCTTGATCAGGGCAAGCAGCGTTCGGCGGCGGGATTTCGGCACGGCCAGCTGGGCCGGGTCGATGTCGGCGAGCTGTTCGACCGACGGAAAGGTGTGAGTCAGCGCACCGTCGGCGTCGTCTACCGGCTGTCCGTAGGCGGCCACCAGCCTGGCCGCGTGGGTGCTGGCAGCTTTCGTCGACACCTGCTGGCCCAGCACGGCACGAATAGCGAGCTCTTGTTCGTCGACACTGCGCGGAATCCGTTGGCCCGGTGCCTTGGCCACCACGGCCCTGAGCTCGGGGTCAGCCGCCAACACATCGATCGTTGCTTCCGGATCCGCGTCGAGATCCAATAGCCGTCGGCATCGCGCAATTGCGGTCGTCAGATCACGGAAGTCGTCGAGCACCAGCTGGCAGCGGACGTGGTCGGGCGCCGGTGCCAGGCTGACGATCCCGTTGCCGCACGGCAGCCGCAGGGTGCGCCGGTATTGCCCGTCACGCACCTCCTCGCAGCCAGCGATCGCGCCGGCGGCCAGATGGCCGAATACTCCCTCGTAGGCAAACGGCGTGCGTACCGGCAGGCGCAACGTCACCGCGCTCGGCGAACTGAGGTTGCGGCCGAAGCGCGCGGCGGCGCGTTTTCGCAACTCCGTCGGGGTGCTGTCACACACCGCGCGCAGCGTGTCGTTGAACTGGCGGATGCTGGAGAAGCCGGCGGCAAACGCGACGTCGCTCAGCGGCAAGTCGGTGGTCTCGATCAGTATCCGCGCGGTCTGAGTGCGCTGCGCGCGGGCCAGGGCGAGCGGACCGGCGCCGAGTTCAGCTTGCAGCAATCGTTCCAGCTGACGCACGGTGTAACCCAGCCGGGCGGCAAGGCCGCCGACACCCTCGCGGTCCACCGTTCCGTCGGCGATGAGTCGCATGGCCCGGGCGACCACGTCGCCGCGGACGTTCCACTCCGGCGAGCCGGGCGAGGCGTCTGGACGGCACCGTTTGCATGCCCGAAAGCCGGCTCGCTGTGCTGCCGCCGCGGTCGGATAGAACTCGACGTTGCGGGCAAACGGGGGCCGCACCGGGCAACTGGGCCGGCAATAAACGCCAGTGGTCAGCACTGCGGTGACGAACCAGCCGTCGAACCGGGCGTCCTTGGACTGCACGGCCCGATAGCAGCGGTCGAAGTCTTCATGCACGATTGCAACGATTACACCTGGGGACCGACATCACTAGCGGAAAAGCGACATCAGAATGAGGCCCTGCTAGACCGGCACCGCCAATTGCGTCGGCTCGTCGTGACCGCGCAGCGTGACGGTGTCACCCAACGACCAATGGGCTCGCTCCTCTTCGCTGGCGCCGTCGACGGCCTCCGAGGAGGCCAACAGCAGTGTCGGTTGCTCCTTGGCCAGTTCGCTGAGCCGGGCCGCTTCGTTGACCGGCTCGCCGATGACGGTGTACTCGAACCGTTCTTTGGCGCCGACATTTCCGGCGACGACCTGCCCGGCCGCGACCCCGATCCCCGCTTGGCACTCCGGCACCTCGTTTCGCAAGCGTTCTGCGATCGCGCGGGCGGCGGCCAGCGCCTGGTCCTCGGGATGCTCGAGGTGATTGGGAGCGCCGAAGATGGCCAGTGTCGCATCGCCTTCGAATTTGTTGACCAGCCCGCGGTGGCGGTCGACCTCGTCGACGATGACCGCGAAGAACCGGTTGAGTAGTTGCACGATCTCGGTGGCCGGTCGCTTTGTCACCAGTTGGGTTGACGCGATGATGTCGACGAAAACCACTGCGACATGGCGTTCTTCGCCGCCCAGCTTGGGGCGTTCGCGTTCGGCGGCCGCGGCGACCTCACGGCCGACATGGCGACCGAACAAGTCACGGATCCGCTCGCGCTCGCGCAATCCGTTGACCATCGCGTTGAAGCCTCGCTGCAACTCACCGAGTTCGGTGCCGTCGAAGACCACGAGATTGCCGCGCAGGTCGCCGTCCTCGACGCGCTTGAGCGCGGCGCGCACCACCCGCACCGGGGTCGCGATGAGCCAGGCCAGCAGCCACATCAAGATGAAACCGAAAATCAAGGTTGCGATCGCGAGAATCAGTACGGCCACGCCGAACTGCGTCTGGGTCAGATTCCGTAGAGTCAACGCGAAGAAAGCCGTCAGTGCGATGCCGACGACGGGCACCCCCGAACTGAGCAGCCAGACCACCATCGTCCGGCCCATGATGCCCGGCGCGAATCGGCGCGGCGGCGGTCCGGCCTCGAGCGCTTGGGCCGCGACCGGTCGAAGAGTGAACTCAGTGATCAGGTAACAAGCGGTGGCGACCAGGACACCGCAGAAGCTCGTCGCGAACGCGATCCGCGGGATGAACAGGCTGTCGGCCAGGCCGTAGAGCGTTGTGAACAACGCCGCTCCCACCGCCCACAAGCTGAAGGCAGCCACGGCGACTCGTGCCGGAGCCGCGAACGTGTTGTGCTCATCGGCCTGGGTGGGGCGTTGTTCTTCGATCGCCCATCGCAGCGCGGCGACGGTGCGCCGGGTGATCCAGTAGGTGCCCACGATCACCGCGACGGCGATGTAGGCCGGCACCAGGCCGAAGGTGAGCCAGGACGGCGCGTCGCTGAAAACGCTCGGTACCGGGAAGGCGACAGTCAGCAACAAAAGGTCCACGCCGATCCCGATGAAGTTCGCCCCCACGAGGAAGACGGTCAAGATGATCTGGATGCGTATCCGCCGGCGGCGCTGACTTTCGGCCACGCTGCCCAAAAGCCAGGACCCATAAGCAGGAGTGTCGGACAACCGGCCGCTTTGACGGGTCACTCGCTCCAGAACCCGCCCCAAGCGTTGCGCCACCGATTTCTGGGCCGTCATGGTGGCGTCAGCCTAAATCGTCGTCGACACGACCCCTAATGTGAGTGGGGTGCGCCTCGTGATCGCCCAGTGCACTGTCGACTATCTCGGACGGCTCACCGCGCATCTGCCGTCCGCGCGCAGGCTGCTGCTGTTCAAGGCGGACGGGTCGGTGAGCGTGCACGCCGACGACCGGGCGTACAAACCGTTGAACTGGATGAGTCCGCCGTGCTGGCTTACTGAGGAGCTCGACGGCGCAGTGCCGGTCTGGGTGGTGCAAAACAAGGCCGGTGAGCAATTGCGGATCACGGTCGAGGCCATCGAGCACGACTCCAGCCACGACCTGGGTGTGGATCCCGGGCTGGTCAAAGACGGCGTGGAAGCCCATCTGCAGGCGCTGCTGGCCGAGCATGTCCAGCTGCTCGGCGCCGGATACACCCTGGTGCGCCGCGAGTACATGACCGCTATTGGACCAGTGGACCTGTTGTGCCGCGACGAACAAGGGCGGTCGGTGGCGGTCGAAGTCAAACGGCGCGGGGAGATCGACGGTGTCGAGCAGCTCACCCGCTACCTTGAATTGCTCAACCGCGACAGCGTATTGGCGCCGGTAACCGGAATACTCGCCGCCCAGCAGATCAAACCGCAGGCTCGCACGTTGGCCGCGGACCGCGGAATCCGTTGCGTTGTACTTGATTACGACCAAATGCGAGGTATGGACAGCGACGAGTACCGACTGTTCTGAGCTGGCTCACTAAACTGGTGTTATGGCTCGGGGTCGTATCTCACCGCGTCGGCGGCGGGTAGTGCCGCTGCCGGTTGTGCGCCGCGTGGAAACCGGTCCTGACGGGTACGAATACGAGGTGCGGCCGGTGGCAGGCGCCCGCGCCGCCAAGACTTACCGGTGCCCCGGCTGCGACCACGAAATCCATTCGGGAACTGCCCATTTGGTGGTTTGGCCGGTGGAGGAGAGTGGGGCCGCGATCGAGGATCGGCGGCACTGGCACACGCCGTGCTGGGCGAACCGCGCCACCCGCGGTCCGACCCGCAGGTGGTCTTAGTTCGCGGCGGTTGACGCGGCGGCCGGTTCGACCAATTCGATCAAGACGCCGCCGGCGTCCTTGGGGTGGATGAAGTTGATCCGCGAATTCGCTGTGCCTCGCCGCGGCTGGTCGTAGAGCAGCCGCACACCCTGGTCGCGCAGCCGCTCGGTCAGGGCGTCCAGATCACTCACCCGGTAGGCCAGTTGCTGGATGCCGGGACCGCGCTTGTCGAGGAATTTCGCGATCACCGACGACTCGTCGAGCGGAGCCATCAGCTGCACCTGCGCGCTGCCGACCGGGGCGCCGCGCACCGCCAGCATGGCTTCGCGGATCCCCTGGTCGTCGTTGACTTCCTCGTGCAACACGATCATGCCGAGGTGGTCGTGATACCACGCGATCGCCGCGTCGAGGTCTGCCACCGCGATACCCACGTGATCGACCGCCGTTACCAACGCGCTGGCCAGCGTGCGACGGACGTCAACGTGTTCAGTGGTCATAGCGCTGCTCCTCCTCATCGCTGCGCTCTGCATCGTCGCAGCGCGGGTCATAACGTCACGGTAACCTGACGGGAAAGGTTGCGTCACGCCGGCCGTCAACCTCGGCCGTTTCCGCCCGTTTCCGGAGGTATCTATGACGACGTCGGTGATAGTTGCTGGAGCACGCACGCCGATCGGTAAGTTGATGGGCTCGCTGAAGGATTTTTCGGCAACCGACCTGGGTGCTATCGCGATTGCGGGCGCTCTGGAGAAGGCCAAGGTTCCCGCGTCGGCGGTCGAATACGTGATCATGGGGCAGGTGCTGACGGCCGGGGCCGGTCAAATGCCAGCCCGCCAGGCCGCGGTGGCCGCCGGCATCGGCTGGGATGTGCCCGCGCTCACGATCAACAAGATGTGCCTGTCCGGCATCGACGCGATCGCGCTGGCTGACCAACTCATCCGGGCGGGGGAGTTCGACGTGGTGGTAGCCGGCGGGCAGGAGTCCATGACGAAAGCTCCGCACCTGTTGATCGACAGTCGAGCCGGCTACAAGTACGGCGATGTGACAGTCCTGGACCACATGGCCTACGACGGTCTGCACGACGTGTTCACTGACCAGCCGATGGGCGCGCTGACCGAGCAGCGCAACGAAATCGACAAGTTCACCCGTCGCGAACAGGACGAGTACGCTGCCCGGTCGCACCAGCGGGCCGCCGCTGCCTGGAAGGACGGCGTGTTCGCCGACGAGGTCGTGCCTGTGAATATCCCGCAGCGCAAAGGTGATCCATTGCAGTTCACCGAGGACGAGGGCATTCGGGCCAACACCACGGCTGAATCGCTGGCAAATCTCAAGCCGGCGTTTCGGCCGGACGGCACCATCACGGCCGGATCGGCGTCCCAGATCTCCGACGGCGCGGCCGCGGTTGTTGTGATGAACAAGGACAAGGCCGCCGAACTGGGATTGTCGTGGCTGGTCGAAATCGGCGCGCACGGCGTAGTCGCCGGCCCGGATTCCACGTTGCAGTCGCAGCCCGCCAACGCAATCAAGAAAGCACTTGCCCGCGAGGGTATCTCGGTCGATCAGCTCGATGTGGTCGAGATCAACGAGGCGTTTTCTGCGGTGGCGCTGGCTTCGACCAAAGAGCTCGGCGTCGACCCGGAAATCGTCAACGTCAACGGCGGCGCCATTGCTATCGGCCACCCGATCGGCATGTCGGGAGCGCGCATCACCTTGCACGCCGCGCTGGAATTGGCGCGTCGAGGCTCGGGCTACGGTGTCGCGGCCCTCTGCGGTGCCGGTGGTCAGGGTGACGCGCTCATCCTGCGCGCTGGCTGACGCGCAACGGCCCGCACAGGCGTTCGACTAACGCTCTGGCAATGATTGCTGTGGGTGCGTACCGAGACCCGTCGGCACCGAAGTGTGATTTTGGTCACCAAAAGCTGCCGCGACCGGTCGCAGGGGGATAAATCCGCCGTGCCAAACTTGATCACGTGAGCCGTCCGCGACCTCCAATCGGCCCCGCCCTGGCCGGAGCGGTGGATTTGTCCGCCCTCAAACAGCGAGCCCAGCAGCGCAGCGCTGGCGACGCTGCGCCTGGCGGATCGGCCGGCGTCGAAGTCACCGAGGCGAACTTCGAAGACGAGGTACTGGTCCGGTCCAACCAGGTGCCGGTCGTCGTGCTGTTGTGGTCGCCGCGCAGTGACGTATGCCTGCAGCTGGCCGACACCTTGTCGGCGCTGGCCGCGGAGGATCGCGGCAAGTGGTCGTTGGCCACCGTCAACGTCGACGTTGTTCCGCGGGTGGCCCAGATCTTCGGGATCGAGGTGGTCCCCACCGTGGTGGCCTTGGCCGCCGGGCAGCCGCTGTCCAGTTTCCAGGGTATGCAGCCGCCCGAGCAGTTGCGCCGGTGGTTGGATTCATTGCTGTCGGCGACGGCCGGAAAGCTCAGCGGCCCAACCGATTCCGACGAAGCCGAGGAAGTCGACCCGGCGCTGGCGCAGGCGCGTCAGCACCTCGAAGAGGGCAACTTCGCTGCGGCGCGCGACTCCTATCAGGCCATCCTGGACGCCAACCCTAACCACGCCGAAGCCAAGGGCGCGCTCCGCCAGATCGCGTTTCTGATGCGCGCGACCACGCGGCAACCCGACGCCGTTGCCGTCGCCGACGCCGCCCCGGACGACATCGAGGCCGCATTCGCCGCTGCCGACGTACAGATCCTCAACCAGGACGTGGCGGCCGCCTTCGAACGGCTGATTGCGTTGGTGCGCCGGACCACCGGTGACGATCGAACCTCGGTGCGCACCAGGCTCCTCGAATTGTTCGAGCTTTTCGATCCGGCAGACCCCGAGGTGATCGTGGCCCGGCGCAACCTGGCCAGCGCACTGTACTAGCGCTGCTCGGGCTCCAGCCACAAAGCCGAAGTTGGGGGTAGCACCAGGACCGCCGACGCCGGCCGGCCATGCCATGGCTCGTCGGCGGCGTCCACTCCGCCGAGGTTGCCGATACCGGCGCCGTTGTAGTCGGTGGCGTCGGTGTTGAGCACCTCACGCCACCGCCCAGCAGTGGGCAGGCCGAGCCGGTAGTTGCTGTGTTCGCATCCGGCGAAGTTGAACACGCAGGCCATCACTGAACCGTCGTTGCCGTAGCGCAGAAAGCTCAGCACGTTGTTGGCCGAGTCGTTGGCGTCAATCCAGGAGTAGCCGTCGGGGGTGGTGTCTTGACTCCACAGCGCCGGGTGGCTGCGATAGATCGCGTTGAGGTCGCGTACCAGACGTAGGATGCCCGCGGAGAAACCGTTCTCGTCGAGCTGAAACCAGTCCAGACCGCGTTCTTCGGACCATTCGGCCCGTTGCCCGAATTCCTGTCCCATGAACAGCAGCTGCTTACCCGGATGGGCCCATTGATAGGCCAGCAGACTGCGCAGTGACGCCGCCTTCATATGGTCGTTGCCCGGCATCCGACCCCACAGTGTGCCCTTGCCGTGAACCACTTCGTCGTGGCTGAGTGGCAGCACGAAATTCTCGCTGAAGGCATACAGCATCGAGAAGGTGATTTCGTGGTGGTGATAGCTGCGGTGCACCGGGTCGTGGCTGATGTAGCCGAGCGTGTCATGCATCCAGCCCATGTTCCACTTCATCGAAAAGCCAAGACCGCCAACGTTAGTCGGCCGCGAAACGCCTGGCCACGAAGTCGATTCCTCGGCGATGGTGACGATGCCCGGGGCGGTCCGGTGGGCGGTGGCGTTCATTTCCTGCAGGAACTGCACCGCTTCCAGGTTTTCGCGTCCGCCATACATGTTGGGTGTCCAACCGCCCGCCGGCCGTGAGTAGTCCAGGTAGAGCATGGATGCGACGGCGTCGACCCGTAGACCGTCGATGTGGAACTCTTGCAGCCAGTACAGGGCGTTGGCCACCAGGAAGTTGCGGACTTCGGGGCGGCCGAAGTCGAATACGTAAGTACCCCAGTCGAGTTGCTCGCCGCGGTTGGGATCGGAATGCTCGTAGAGCGGCGTGCCGTCGAAACGGCCCAGCGCCCACGCGTCTTTCGGGAAGTGAGCCGGAACCCAGTCCACGATCACACCGATGCCGTTCTGATGCAGGGCGTCGACCAGCGCCCGGAAGTCGTCGGGGGTGCCGAATCGCGACGTTGGGGCGTAGTACGACGTGACCTGGTATCCCCACGATCCGGCGAACGGATGCTCGGCAACGGGCAGCATCTCGACGTGGGTAAACCCTTGGGACACCACATAATCGGTCAGCTCGCGCGCGAGATCGCGGTAGCTCAGCCCAGGGCGCCACGAGCCGAGGTGCACCTCGTAGGTGCTCATCGGCTCGAAAACCGGATTGCGCTGGGCGCGCTGGCTCATCCACTCGGCGTCGCCCCAGGTGTAGTCGCTGGTATACACCCGCGAAGCGGTGTGTGGCGGCACCTCGGTGGCGAACGCGAATGGGTCGGCCCGGTCGGTGACCGACCCGTCGGCGCCGTGCACGCGGAACTTGTAGAGCCCGTCGGGCGGAAAGTCGGGCCAAAACAGCTCCCAAACACCCGACGAGCCCAGCACCCGCAGCGGCGCGTCGTTACCGTTCCAACCGTTGAAGTCGCCGATCAGGCCGACGCCCTTCGCGTTGGGCGCCCACACCGCGAATGACACGCCCGAGACCACGCCGTCGGCCGTGGTGAACGAGCGCGGGTGCGCGCCCAGCACTTCCCACAGCCGTTCGTGGCGGCCCTCGGAGAACAGGTGCAGGTCCATTTCGCCCAATGTGGGCAAAAAGCGGTATGGATCCGCGACGACGTGCGAGTCACCACCGTCGTATCTGACCTCGAGCCGGTAGTCGATCAGGTTGGTGAATGGCAGCGCGACCGCGAACAATCCGGAATCGATGTGCTGCAGTGGGTAGCGCTGCTGGCCGACGAGTGCCACCACCTCCGCGGCGTGTGGTTTGAACGCCCGAATCACCGTGTGGTCGGAGTACTCATGGGCGCCCAGGACGCTGTGCGGGTTGTGGTGCACACCGCCGAGGAGCCGGTCCAGGTCATTCGGCTCGGGCGCGAGACGAGCCCCGGCGAGTTGGTCGGTCGGGCTCATCGCGGCGTCACCTCCGGTGCAGCAGCGGGTATCGCTTCTCGGCGGGGATCAACGGCATGTTGACAATGTGCGCGACCGCCCGGGCGGGATCGATCCGAATGTAATTCGCTGCTCCCCATTGGTATTCCTCGCCGGTTATCTCGTCGCGCACCCAGAACCGCTCGTAAGGCTCCATACCCAATGCGGGCATGTCTAACCACAGCGTCGCCTCTTCGGGCCCGAATGCGTTCAGGGTCACCACGACGAGCACGCAATCACCGCTGGTCGGATCGAACTTGCTGTAGGCCAGCAAGGCGTCGTTGTCGATGCTGTGGAATCGGATGGTGCGCAGATCGCGCAGCGCCGGATGCAGCCTCCGAATGTTGTTGAGTTGGGTTATGAACGGCTCGAGCGATTTGCCTTCGGCGAGTGCGCCCGCGAAGTCGCGGGGTCGCAGTTCGTACTTCTCCGAATCCAAGTACTCTTCGCTGCCCTCGCGCACCGCGCGGTGCTCATAGAGTTCGTAACCGGAGTACATGCCCCAGGCGGGACCCATCGTCGCGGCCAGCACGGCGCGGATCGCGAACATGCCGGGTCCGTTGTGCTGCAAGACTGCGTGCAGGATGTCGGGGGTATTGACGAACAGATTCGGGCGACGGAAGTCGGCCAATTCGGCGATCTCTTGCCCGAATTCGACGAGCTCCCATTTCGCGGTGCGCCAGGTGAAGTACGTATAAGACTGGGTGAAGCCCAATTTGGCGAGCCCATACTGGCGTACCGGTGGGGTGAATGCCTCCGAGAGGAACAACACGTCAGGGTCGACGGCTTTGACCTGAGCGATCAGCCATGCCCAGAAGTCGGGCGGCTTGGTGTGCGGGTTATCGACGCGAAAGAACTTGACCCCGTGGCTAATCCAGTGCCGCACGACACGGAGCACCTCATCGTAGAGCCCGGCCGGGTCGTTGTCGAAATTGAGCGGATAGATGTCCTGATATTTCTTGGGCGGGTTCTCCGCGTAGGCGATGGTGCCGTCGGGCAACTCGGTGAACCACTGCCGGTGCTCACGCACCCAGGGATGGTCCGGGGCGCATTGCAGCGCCAGGTCCAAGGCGACCTCCATACCGAGGTCGCGGGCTGCCGCGACAAAATCGTCGAAGTCGTCGATCGTCCCGAGTTTGGGGTGCACCGCGTCGTGACCGCCCTCGTCGCTGCCGATCGCCCATGGCGATCCCACGTCGCCGGGCGCAGCCGTGGCGGTGTTGTTGCGGCCTTTGCGGTGGATCTTGCCGATCGGGTGGATTGGTGGCAGGTACACGACGTCGAAACCCATCTTCGCGATGCGGGGCAGGGCCTTGATCGCGGTGGCGAAGGTGCCGTGCACCGGGTTTCCTTTGGCGTCCCGGCCGCCGGTCGAGCGCGGGAACATCTCGTACCAGGCGCTGAAGCGGGCTTGCGGGCGGTCCACCCAGACGCCGTACTGGCCGCCGCGAGTGACCAACTCGCGCAGCGGGTAGTGCGCGAGCAGTTCGTCGACCGCAGGGCTCAGCGCCGCGGCGGCCCGAGTCACCGGGTCGCCTGGCTTGCGTAACGCGGCCGCGGCGGTGAGCAGCGGCTCGCGTTGGGTGCGCGGTACCCCGGTAGCGGCGCGTTCCAGCAGCTGGGCGCCCACCAGCAGGTCGTTGGACATTTCCGCCTCGCCCTGGCCGGCGTCGAGCTTGGCCGTCACGGCGTGCCGCCAGCTTTGGATGGGATCGCCCCAGCCGTCCACCCGGAACGTCCACAAACCGATCGCGTCGGGCACGAACTGACCGTGAAAGACGAAGGGCTCTTCACCCATGGTCATCGGCAATAGCTGCGGCTTGACCCGCGGCGCCGCCTCGGCGCCGTCTTTGAGGGCCACTTGCACGGCCTTGACCCGGTGGGCCTCACTGACCTGCGGGTATTGCGGCCCGAGGTAACGGACCACCAGAGTTGCCGCCACGGCGTCGTGACCGTCGCGCCACACCGACGCGCGAACCGGGACCACCTCGCCGACCACTGCCTTCGCCGGATACGCGCCGCAGGACACCACGGGCTGGACGTCATCGACCTCGACACGACCTGGCACCGTTACTCCGTTTCTGTTGCCCGGCTCTTGCACTTAGGTCTTGCGCGGGCAAAGCCTGTTTGCGCCCAATACCCACCGTAATGGCGCACCACACCGGGGGTGCACGAAGCGCTCTTGTCGCCACGTCACGGCCCGCCCCTCGTCAGTAAGGTGGGGGAGCGTGAAAGCCCTCCGCCGGTTCACCGTTCGCGCGCACCTTCCGGAGCGCCTGGCGGCGCTGGGGCAACTGTCGACCAACCTGAGGTGGTCGTGGGATAACCCCACCCAGGATCTCTTCGCGGCGATCGACCCGGAGCTGTGGGCGCAGTGCGGGCAGGATCCGGTTGCGCTGCTGGGTGCCGTCAGTCCGGCACGTCTGGACGAGTTGGCGGGCGACGAGGGGTTCCTGCACCAACTCGACGCCTTGGCGGCTGATCTCAACGATTATCTGACCCGTCCGCTCTGGTATCAGCAACAGCAGAGCGCCGGGGTCGAGATGCCGTCGAGCATCGCCTATTTCTCGATGGAAGTCGGCGTCGCAGAGGTGCTGCCCAACTACTCGGGCGGCCTGGGAATTCTGGCCGGGGACCACCTGAAGTCGGCGTCCGACCTCGGTGTGCCTTTGATCGGGGTCAGCCTGTACTACCGATCCGGCTATTTCCGCCAGTCGCTGACAGCTGATGGATGGCAGCACGAAACCTATCCCTCGCTGGACCCGCAGGGCCTGCCGCTGCGGCTGCTCACCGACGCCCCGGGACGCCCGGTACTCGTCGAGCTGGCCATGCCCGACGCCGGCCTGCTGCGGGCGCGGATTTGGGTCGCGCAGGTAGGCCGTGTTCCCTTGCTGCTGCTGGACTCCGACATCCCCGAGAACGAACACGATCTGCGCGGCATCACCGATCGGTTGTACGGCGGCGACCAGGACCACCGCATCAAACAGGAAATCCTGGCCGGCGTCGGTGGGGTGCGCGCCATCCGCGCCTTCACCGAGATCGAGGGGTTGCCGTCGCCGGAGGTCTTCCACATGAACGAGGGCCACGCCGGATTCCTCGGGGCCGAACGCATCCGGGAGTTGATCACCGATGCCGGGCTGGATTTCGACACCGCGCTGACCGTGGTGCGCTCCAGCACGGTGTTCACCACCCACACGCCGGTGCCCGCCGGCATCGACCGCTTTCCGATCGAGATGGTCCGGCGCTACTTCGAGGACACTCCCGACGGCAATGGTCAATCCGGGTTACTACCCGGGGTGGCGACCGACCGGATGCTCGCGCTGGGCGCCGAAGCGGATCCGGACAAGTTCAACATGGCGCACATGGGTTTGCGGCTGGCGCAGCGGGCCAACGGGGTTTCCCGGCTGCACGGCCGGGTGAGCCGGTTGATGTTCAACGACCTGTGGCGCGGATTCGACCCTGACGAAGTGCCGATCGGGTCGATCACCAACGGCGTGCATGCCCCGACGTGGGCGGCGCCGGAGTGGATCCGGCTGGGCCGGGAACTGGTTGGATCGGATTCGTTCACCGAGCCCGAGGTCTGGCAACGGATGCATTTGGTGGATCCCGGGCACCTGTGGTGGATCCGCTCGCAGCTGCGAGCGCAATTGGTCGATGAAGTCCGCGCGCGGCTGCGTCGCTCCTGCCTGGAGCGTGGGGCGTCCGCCTCCGAGCTGGGCTGGATCTCCACCGCCTTCGACCCCGGCGTGCTGACGGTCGGATTCGCTCGCCGCGTTCCGACGTACAAGCGGCTGACGTTGATGCTGCGTGACCCGGAGCGGCTCGAGCGGCTGCTGCTCGACGACGAAAAGCCCATCCAGATGATTGTTGCGGGCAAGTCGCATCCCGCGGACGACGGCGGCAAAGCGCTGATTCAGCAGGTGGTGCGATTCGCCGACCGGCCAGAGGTGCGCCACCGCATCGCGTTTCTGCCCGACTACGACATGTCGATGGCGCGACGGTTGTACTGGGGTTGTGACGTGTGGCTGAACAACCCGCTGCGACCGCTGGAGGCCTGCGGAACGTCCGGCATGAAAAGCGCGCTGAACGGCGGGTTGAATTTGTCCATCCGCGACGGCTGGTGGGACGAGTGCTACGACGGCGAAAACGGTTGGGAGATACCGTCGGCGTCGCCGATGGTCGACGAGGGCCGCCGCGACGATCTGGAAGCGGCCGCCCTTTATGACCTGCTCGAGCACTCGGTGGCGCCGAAGTTCTACGAACGCGACGAGCAGGGCGTGCCGCCGCGATGGATCGAAATGGTGCGTCACACGGTCGCGACGCTCTGCCCCAAGGTGCTGGCGTCGCGGATGGTGCGTGACTACGTCGAGCAGTACTACACCCCGGCGGCGGCATCCCTGCGAAAGACGATCGGGACGGACTTCGATGTCGCCCGTGAGCTGGCGGCCTATCGGCAACGGGCATTCGACGCGTGGCCGAAGGTGCACATCAACGACGTCGACAGCACCGGTCTGCCCGATACGCCGGTGCTGGGCTCAAGTCTCACCTTGACCGCGACCGTGCAGCTTGCCGGGCTGAACCCCGACGAGGTGGCGGTGCAGGCGGTGGTGGGCCGGGTCGACGAGGGCGATACGCTGCTGGACCCGGTGACCATCGAGATGTCACATACCGGCACCGCGTTCGGCGGCGACGCCGTCTTCTCAACGACCACGTCGCTGCCGGTGGCCGGAGCGGTCGGCTACACGGTGCGGGTACTGCCGAACCATCCGATGCTGGCCGACAAGACTGAGCTGGGTTTGGTCACTCTCGCTGAGCGATCCGACCGTGAATAGCGCGAATAGAGCGTCAAACGGCGCAAGCTTGCGGCGCGGTCCGTAACCGCTGCAGCGCCGCGCGGACGGCGGCGCCGTCGGTGGTGGGCCAGAACGGCGGCAACGACGCGCGTAAGTAGCCGCCGTAACGGGCGGTCGCCATCCGAGAATCGAGCACCGCCACCACCCCGCGGTCGTCGACTCGGCGCAGCAGCCGTCCGGCGCCCTGCGCCAACAACAGCGCGGCGTGGCTGGCCGCGACCGCCATGAAGCCGTTGCCGCCGTGGGCCGCCACCGCGCGCTGGCGGGCGGACAGCAGCGGGTCGTCCGGCCGCGGGAACGGGATGCGGTCGATGATCACCAACGACAACGACGGGCCTGGCACGTCGACGCCCTGCCACAGCGACAGCGTGCCGAACAGCGACGTCGCGGCGTCGGCGCTGAATTGCGCGACCAGCGCCGCGGTGTTGTCATCGCCTTGGCACAGCACCGGGGTGTCGAGCCGATCGGCCATCGCCTCAGCCGCGGCCCGGGCCGCCCGCATCGACGAAAACAATCCGAGCGTGCGTCCGCCGGCGGCGGTGATCAGGTCGGCGATCTCGTTCAGCTGCTCGACCGAGCCGGTGCCGTCCCGGCCGGGCGGCGGCAGATGTGCGGCCACATACAGGATTCCGGCCTTGGCGTGCTGGAACGGCGATCCGACGTCAAGTCCGCGCCACCGCGGCCCGTCGCAGGCGTCACCGCCGTCACCGGCCAGTCCCCACGCGGTGGCCATTGCGTCAAACGACCCGCCCACGGTCAGCGTCGCCGATGTCAGCACCGTCGTCGACTCGGCGAACACCCGGCTTCGCAGCAGTCCCGCCACCGACAGCGGAGCCACCTTCAGCACCACCCGCGTCGCACCACGATTGTCCTCGTGGTCGAGCCAGACCACGTCGGTGCGCTCGGGAATCGGGGGAGTGAACGATGTCAACACCCGGTCCGCGGTGGCCGCGATTTCGGTGAGGCCGGCGACCGCCTCGGCGCGCGCCGAGGCCGCTTTCGGGTCGGCGGGTGCGGTATCGATGGCCGACCGGGCCGTGTTCGCCGCGTCCCGCAGTGCGGTCAGGTAGGTGGTCATTTCCTCGTCGAGCCGGTCCATGCGCCCGGGCGCCGCGTCGTGGATCGCCGACGAGAGTGTCGCCGTCGCGGCCTCGAACCGGTCGGCCAGTTCGGGCTCGATCAGCCGGGCGGCGCGCCGGTGGGCGACTGCCAGTGCGGTGGCGGACAGTTCGCCGGTGGCCACCGAGGTCACCCGGTCGACCAGCTCGTGGGCCTCGTCGACGACCAGCAGCTGGTGTTCGGGGAGCACCGCCGAGTCGGCGACGGCGTCGATGGCCAGCAAGGCGTGATTGGTGACGACGATATCGGCGGCGCCGGCCCGGCTGCGCGCCCGTTCGGCGAAGCAGTCGGCGCCGAACGGGCAGCGCGCCATGCCCAGGCATTCGCGCGCCGAGACACTGACTTGTGTCCATGACCGGTCGGCCACCCCGGGCTTGAGGTCGTCGCGGTCCCCGGACTCGGTCGTCGACGCCCACGCGGTGAGCCGTTGTACGTCTCGGCCCAACCCCGTGACGGCCAGCGGCTCGAAAAGTTCGCTTTGATCTTGCGTGTCCGGCTCGTTAGCGCCGTTGTGAATCTTGTTCAGGCACAGGTAATTCTGTCGGCCTTTCAGCAGTGCGAACCGTGGTTCGCGGGGAAGCGCGTCGGCAAGTGAGTCGATGAGTTGCGGTAGGTCACGGTCCACCAGCTGGCGCTGTAGTGCAATCGTGGCGGTCGACACAACCACGGGCGTGTCATCGGAGACGGCCCGGACAATCGCCGGCACGAGGTAGGCCAGTGACTTCCCGGTTCCGGTACCGGCCTGCACAGCCAGATGCTCACCGGATTCGAAGGCGTGCATGACCGCGGCGGCCATCTGCAGCTGGCCGCTGCGCTCACTGCCACCCAACGCCGCCACCGCGGTCGCCAGCAGGTCGGGCACGGACAAGTCTTCGGCCGTGGTCACTCCTGGTGTGTCTGCGGGCCCTTAAGAGGAACCGGGATCAGTGTTGTCGGGATCGCCGGGTCGCCGTGCGACAACATCAGACCCTCCCACGGCAAGCTTCTCAAGCCAGCAGCCACCCGCTCCCGCGCCACGCCGAGGTCCACATCGGCGACCGGCTGCCCGTCGCGCACCAGCGGGACAGTCAGCCGCCGACAGGACTCGGTGGTTTCGGGTGGGCGGCCCGCGGGATGCACGACCTCCTCGGTGATCGTGCCCGTCGGGCGAGACAATCGCGTGGCTTCCTTGCGGCCGCCATACGACTCCTTGTGGGTGCTGCGCTTCTGCACCGGGATGCCGTCCACCTCGACCAACTTGTAGATCATGTTGGCCGTCGGTGCCCCGGACCCGGTGACCAGCGCGGTGCCCACCCCGTAGCTGTGTACCGGTTCGGCCCGCAGCGCGGCGATCGCGAACTCGTCGAGATCACCGGACACCACGATCCGGGTCTGCGTCGCGCCCAGCCGGTCGAGCTGTTCACGGACCTGACGGGCCAACACACCCAGCTCCCCGGAGTCGAGGCGCACGCCGCCCAGCTCAGGCCCGGCCACCGCCACGGCGTTGGCGACTCCGGTCGTCACGTCGTAGGTGTCCACCAGCAAGACGGTGTCGGTGCCCAGCGCATCGACCTGGGCCCGAAACGCGGCCTGCTCGTCGGGTCCGTCGACGCCGGTGTGCAGCAAAGTGAACGCATGCGCAGCCGTGCCCTCGGCCGGCACCCCGTAACGCCGCTGGGCTTCAAGATTGGAGGACGCGGCGAAGCCCGCAATGTACGCGGCCCGCGCGGCGGCGACCGCGGCCTGCTCATGGGTGCGTCGTGAGCCCATTTCGATCAGCGGTCGCCCGGCGGCGGCGCTGACCATGCGGGCGGCGGCCGATGCGATAGCGCTGTCGTGGTTGAAGATCGACAGCGCCAGCGTTTCCAGCACGATGCATTCGGCGAAGCTGCCCTGCACCGAAAGCACCGGTGAACCCGGGAAGTACAGCTCGCCTTCGGCATAGCCGTCGATGTCGCCCCGAAATCGGAAATCGCGCAGGTAGTCCAGAGTGTCCCGGTCAAGAAAAGCCGCCAACGATGCCAGCGCGGTATCGTCGAACCTGAACTGCGGCAACGCTTCCAAGAATCGGCCGGTGCCGGCCACCACACCGTATCGCCGGCCGGCGGGCAGCCGGCGCGCATACATCTCGAACGTGGTGCGCCGCTGCGCGGTGCCGTCTCGCAGCGCCGCCGACAGCATCGTCAACTCGTACTTGTCGGTCAGCAGCCCGGTCAGCGGAACGTGGTCCACTCTGCAACGGTAACGACTCCGCCATCACCTATCCTTGAGCTATGGCTGCGTCAGCACCGACCAGGCCGGGCACCACAGGACAACGCCACGCCGATCCGGTCGACGTCACCGCCGGACCGTGGGTCACCATCGTGTGGGACGATCCGGTGAACTTGATGAACTACGTGACGTACGTCTTCCAGAAGTTGTTCGGCTACAGCGAACCGCACGCCACCAAGCTGATGCTGCAAGTGCACAACGAGGGCAAGGCCGTAGTGTCGTCGGGCAGCAGGGAATCCATGGAAGCCGACGTGTCCAAACTGCATGCGGCCGGACTATGGGCCACGATGCAGCAGGATCGCTGAAACCGAGGGCTTCGGGTTCGGACAGTGCGCAAATGGAAGCGGGTTGAGACCGCCGCAGGTCCCCGTTTTCGGTCGTCGTTGGCACCGCATGAAGCGACCCTGCTCAAGAGCCTGGTCGCGTCAATGGTCGGTCTGCTCGACGAACGGGAATCTTCTTCACCGTCAGACGAACTCGAGCAGATCACCGGCATCAAGACGGGCAACACCGAACCGCCCGACAACGAGACGATGCGCCGGCTGCTGCCCGACTTTTCCAAACCCGACGACGACGACCCGGATTTTGCGGACAGCTTGAACGCAGCGCTGCGGAGCCTGCACGAACCGGAAATCATTGACGCCAAACGCCATGCGGCGCAAGAACTCTTGGATACGGTTCCCGACGAGGGCGGACGTTTCGAGCTCACCGAGGACGCCGCGAACGCATGGATTGCCGCGGTCAACGACGTCCGCTTGGCGCTGGGCACCATGCTCGACATCCGCCCCGAAGGGCCGGATCGACTGCCTGACGACCACCCGCTGGCCCCTCATCTCGAGGTGTATCAGTGGCTGACCGTCTTGCAGGAATACCTGGTGCTGGCGCTGATGGGCCGACAGTGAACTCGATCACCGACGTGGCTGGCATCCGCGTCGGTCAGCATCACAGGCTCGATCCCGACGCGACGTTGGGCCAGGGATGGGCCAGCGGTGTCACCATCGTCTTGACCCCGCCCGGCACGGTCGGTGCCGTCGACGCCCGCGGCGGTGCCCCCGGCAGCCGAGAGACCGACTTGCTGGATCCGGCCAAAAGCGTGCGCTACGTCGACGCCGTGCTGATCGCCGGAGGCAGCGCCTACGGCCTGGCCGCCGCCGACGGCGCGATGCGCTGGTTGGAAGAACACCAACGCGGCGTCGCGATGGACGGGGGAGTTGTGCCGATCGTGCCCGGCGCGGTCATCTTCGACCTGGAGGTCGGGGGCTGGGATTGCCGGCCGACGGCTGAATTCGGTTACGCCGCATGCGAAGCCGCCGGTGATTCCGTAGCGGTCGGGACGGTCGGCGCCGGGGTGGGCGCGCGCGCCGGTGTGCTCAAAGGGGGTATCGGAACCGCATCGGCGACCCTCGACAACGGCGTGACCGTCGGCGTGTTGGCCGCGGTCAACTCCGCCGGCGACGTCGTCAACCCGGCCACCGGGCTGCCGTGGCTGGCGTACCTGTCCGACGAGTTCGGGTTGACGCCGCCACCGACCGAGCAGATCGCCGCGTTGGCGGCGCTGGAGAGCCGGTTGAGCCCGCTGAACACCACGATCGGTGTGATAGCGACCGACGCCGCGCTCAGTCCGGCCGGGTGCCGGGCCGTGGCAGTCGCCGCGCACGACGGGCTGGCCCGCACCATCCGGCCTGCGCATACCGCGATCGACGGCGATATGGTGTTCGCGCTGGCCACCGGCGCCGTCGAGGTGGCGCCACCGGCCGACACGCCCGCAGCGTTCTCGCCGGAGACCGCGCTGGTGACCGTCGTCGGGGCGGCGGCCGCCGACTGCCTGGCCCGCGCGGTACTGCACGGTGTGGTGGTCGCCGAGCCGGTGGCCGGAATACCGACCTACCGTGGCCTGTTGCCCGGAGCGTTCGATCAACCAAGGGGCAACCGCTGACGTGCTGGTAATTCGCGCTGACCTGGTGGACGCGATAGTGGCCCACGCGCGCGCCGATCACCCGGACGAGGCCTGCGGTGTGCTCGCCGGTCCGGAGGGTTCCGACCGGCCAGAACGGCACATCGCGATGATCAACGCCGAGCGCTCGCCGACGTTTTACCGGTTCGACTCCGCCGAGCAGCTCAAGGTGTGGCGGGCCATGGAGGAGGCCGGGGAAGTGCCGGTCGTCATCTATCACTCGCACACCGCCACCGAGGCCTACCCCAGCCGCACCGACATCAGCCTCGCCGCCGAGCCCGACGCCCACTACGTGTTGGTGTCCACCCGCGACCCCGACCACCACGAGCTGCGCAGCTACCGCATCGTCGACGGCGTTGTCACCGAAGAGCCTGTGACCATCGTTGAGGAGTACCCGGCGACGATGCAGGCCGCGACGCGGCCCGATGACAACCCGGGTAAGTCTGAAGGAGCCCAATGAGCGTTACCGTGTCCATCCCGACCATCCTGCGGCCCCACACCGGCGGGCAAAAACGAGTCGAAGCCAGCGGCGGCACCCTGCAAGAGGTGATCGCCGACCTGGAGACCAACTACTCGGGCATCTCCGAGCGACTCGTCGATGACGGGAAGTTGCACCGCTTCGTCAACATCTACGTCAATGACGAGGACGTGCGGTTTTCCGGCGGCCTGCAAACCGCGATCTCTGACGGCGACTCGATCACCATCCTGCCGGCCGTCGCCGGTGGCTAGATGACCCGATACGACTCGCTGTTGCAGGCCGTGGGCAACACCCCGCTGGTCGGCCTGCCCCGGCTATCACCCCGCTGGGACGACGAACCCCACGTGCGGCTGTGGGCCAAGCTGGAAGACCGCAACCCGACCGGCTCCATCAAGGACAGGCCGGCGCTGCGGATGATCGAGCAGGCCGAGGCCGACGGGGTGCTCAAGCCGGGAGCCACGATCCTGGAACCCACCAGTGGCAACACCGGCATTTCGCTGGCGATGGCGGCCCGGTTGAAGGGCTACCAGCTGATCTGCGTCATGCCGGAGAACACGTCGGTGGAACGGCGCCAGCTGCTGGAGCTGTACGGTGCGCAGATCATCTTCTCGCCGGCCGAAGGCGGATCGAATACCGCCGTGGCCAAGGCCAAGGAGCTGGCCGAGGCCAACCCGTCCTGGGTGATGCTCTACCAGTACGGCAATCGGGCCAACACCGACTCGCACTATGAAGGCACCGGCCCCGAGCTGCTGGCCGACCTGCCGGAGATCACCCATTTCGTGGCGGGGCTGGGCACGACGGGCACCTTGATGGGCACCGGCCGGTTCCTGCGCGAGCACGTCGGGGATATCAAGATCGTCGCCGCCGAACCGCGCTACGGCGAGGGCGTCTACGCGCTGCGCAACATCGACGAGGGCTTCATTCCCGAACTGTATGACCCGGCCATACTGACCACCCGATACTCCGTCGGCTCCGCCGACGCGGTGCGGCGCACCCGCGAGCTGATCGACGTCGAGGGCATCTTCGCCGGCATCTCCACCGGTGCGGTCCTGCACGCCGCGCTGGGCACCGCGCGCAAGGCCGTCGAGGCCGGCGAACGGGCCGATATCGCGTTCGTCGTCGCCGACGCCGGGTGGAAGTACCTGTCTACCGGGGCCTACGCCGGTACCTTGGACGAAGCCGAGGAAGCGTTAGAAGGGCAGCTATGGGCTTGACCGCCGGCGACGATGCGGGGCAAAGCGATCAGGGGCAGCTATGCCAATGATCCGCCGCGCCCAGCCCCCGGCGCAGCCGGCGCAACAACCAGAGAAGCGGTCCAAGGCGCTGGTCGGGGCTACGACGATCGTCAGCTTCGTGGCGGTGCTGTACCTCGTCGAGCTTTTCGATCAGCTGAGCGGACACCACTGGGATTACAACGGGATTCGACCGTTGGAGACCGACGGGTTGTGGGGCATCGTTTTCGCGCCGCTGCTGCACGCCAACTGGGCGCATCTGATCGCCAACACCGGGCCGGCATTGGTGCTCGGTTTCCTGGTCACGTTGGCCGGTCTGTCGCGATTCGTCTGGGCCACCGCGATCGTGTGGATCGTCGGCGGCTTCGGCACGTGGTTGATCGGCAACGTCGGCTCATCGTGTGGGCAGACCGATCACATCGGTGCTTCGGGCTTGATCTTCGGCTGGCTGACCTTCTTGTTGGTGTTCGGCTTCTTCACTCGCTCGGGCTGGCAGATCGCCACCGGCATCCTGGTGCTGTTCCTCTACGGCGGCGTGCTGTGGGGCGCTGTGCCGGTGCTCAATGTGTGCGGCGGTGTGTCTTGGCAAGGGCATCTGTGCGGCGCGATTGCCGGGGTGCTCGCCGCGTACTTGTTGTCCAGTCCTGAACGCAAGGCCCGCGAACGTCGGCGAGCCTTACCGACGTGAGCCGCGCCGGCGACGATGCAGAGCGCGGCGATGGGGAGGAGCGGCGCCCTAAGAACACCGCACTGGCGCCCGTCGGCGTCTTCGACTCCGGCGTCGGTGGGCTGACGGTCGCGCGGGCGATCATTGACCAGCTGCCCGACGAGGACATCGTCTACGTCGGCGACACCGGCAACGGACCGTACGGCCCGCTGTCCATCCCCGAGATCCGCGCGCATGCGCTGGCCATCGGCGACGACCTTGTCGAGCGCGGCGTCAAGGCGTTGGTGATCGCCTGCAACTCCGCGTCCTCGGCCTGCCTGCGGGACGCCCGCGAACGCTATGACGTGCCCGTCATCGAGGTGATCCTGCCTGCTGTGCGGCGCGCCGTCGCCACGACCCGCAACGGCCGCATCGGGGTCATCGGTACCCGGGCCACCATTGACTCGCACGCTTATCAGGACGCGTTCGCCGCCGCACGCGACACCGAGATCACCGCGGTGGCGTGCCCGCGGTTCGTCGATTTCGTCGAGCGCGGCATCACCAGCGGCCGTCAGATACTCGGTCTGGCCGAGGGTTACCTGGAGCCGTTGCAGCGCGCCGGCGTCGACACGCTGGTGCTGGGGTGCACGCATTACCCACTGCTGTCCGGGGTGATCCAGCTGGCGATGGGCGACCCCGTCACGCTGGTTTCCAGCGCCGAGGAGACCGCCAAGGAGCTGCTGCGGGTGCTTACCGAGCGGGATCTGCTTCGTCCGCACGACGCGCCGCCGGCGACCCGCGTCTTCGAAGCCACTGGCGACCCCGAGGCATTCACCAATCTGGCGGCCCGGTTCCTGGGGCCGGCCGTTACCGGTGTTCAGCCCGTTCATCGCCACTTCCCGGTTCACTGACTGACAACGCAGGTTGCAATTTGCGCACAGTAAAGCGTGATGTCTTCGCCAACAGGGCGCCGGGCATGGCACAGTAGGGACCGTGCGAATGACCGTGCTCGGGTGCTCGGGCAGTGTGGTAGGTCCGGATTCGCCCGCGTCGGGTTACCTGTTGCGTGCGCCGGGCACACCACCACTGGTCATCGACTTCGGGGGAGGTGTGCTGGGGGCGCTGCAGCATCAAACTGACCCGAGTTCGGTGCATGTGCTGCTGTCACATCTGCACGCCGACCATTGCCTGGATCTGCCGGGGCTGTTCGTATGGCGCCGCTATCACCCCACACCACCTACCGGCAAAGCTCTGATGTACGGCCCGAGCGATACCTGGACACGCCTGGGCGCGGCGTCCTCGCCGTATGGCGGGGAGATCGACGATTTCACCGACATCTTTGACATCCATCACTGGGTCGACGGCGAGCCGGTGAGCGTGGGGGCATTGACGGTTCTGCCGCGGCTGGTTGCGCACCCGACCGAGTCGTTCGGTCTGCGATTCACCGACCCCGACGGAGCGACCTTTGTCTACAGCGGCGACACCGGGTCCTGCGACGCGCTCGTCGAGTTGGCCTGCGGCGCCGACGTCTTTCTCTGCGAGGCGTCCTGGACGCATTCGCCGCATCGGCCGGCCAACTTGCATCTGTCCGGCACTGAAGCGGGCCAAATCGCCGCGCGGGCCCGCGTTGGAGAGCTACTGCTGACTCACATCCCGCCGTGGACCTCACGCGAGGACGTGATCAGCGAGGCCAAGGCCGAATTCGACGGGCCGGTGCACGCCGTGGTGTGCGGCGAGACCTTCGAAATCATGCACTCCACCGGCGCCGCGGCCGAACGTACGACGGCGCGGTGACCCGCGCCACCAGGCTTCGCAGCGCTTGCGATCGCGGTTAGAGTCGACGGCGACCCGTTAGGGTGGTCGGCGTGTCCAGACGAGAAGACGGTCGCCTCGACCACGAGATTCGCCCCGTGGTCATCACCCGTGGCTTCACCTCACATCCGGCGGGTTCGGTGCTGGTCGAATTCGGCCACACCAAAGTCATGTGTGCGGCGAGCGTCATTGAGGGCGTGCCGCGCTGGCGCCAGGGGTCGGGTTCGGGTTGGCTCACCGCTGAGTACGCGATGTTGCCGGCGGCCACCCATACTCGCAGCGACCGGGAATCGGTGAAGGGTCGCCAGTCCGGGCGCACTCAGGAAATCAGCCGGCTGGTCGGCCGGTCGTTGCGGGCGTGCATTGACCTGGCGGCCCTGGGGGAGAACACAATCGCGGTCGACTGCGATGTGCTGCAGGCCGATGGCGGCACCCGCACCGCGGCGATCACCGGTGCTTACGTGGCGCTTGCCGATGCGGTGACCTACCTGTCGGCGGCAGGGAAGCTGTCCGATCCACGGCCGCTGTCGTGCGCGATCGCTGCGGTGAGCGTCGGTGTGGTGGACGGACGGATCCGGGTGGACCTGCCGTACGAGGAAGACGCGCGCGCCGAGGTCGACATGAACGTCGTCGCCACCGACACCGGGACGCTGGTGGAAATCCAGGGAACCGGCGAAGGTGCGACGTTCCCTCGCTCGACCCTGGACAAGATGCTGGACGCGGCACTTGGTGCCTGCGACAAAATCTTCGAAGCGCAACGGGCGGCTTTGGAATTGCCGTATCCCGGCGAGCTGCCCGAGGGGCCGACGCCGCCGAAGGCGTTCGGAACCTGACCGCCCTGCTGGTGGCCAGCCGCAACCCGAAGAAGCTGGCCGAGTTACGTCGGGTGCTCGATGCCGCCGGATTGACGCTCCCGCTGGTGTCGCTCAACGACGTGCCGCCGTTCGACGAGGTACCGGAAACCGGCCCGACCTTCGAGGACAACGCCTTGGCCAAGGCGCGTCATGCGTTCGCCGAGACGGGGCTGCCGTCGGTCGCTGACGACTCCGGGCTGGAGGTGGACGCATTGAACGGCATGCCCGGGGTGTTGTCAGCGCGCTGGGCGGGCCGCCACGGCGACGATGCCGCCAACACCGCGCTGTTGTTGGCTCAGTTGCGAGACGTGCCCGACGAGCGGCGCGGCGCGGCGTTCGTGTCGGCCTGCGCGTTGGTTTCCAAGGCAGGCGAGGTGGTGGTGCGCGGTGAATGGCCGGGCCGCATCGCTTACGAGCCGAGCGGCGAAGGGGGGTTCGGATACGACCCGGTCTTCGTTCCCGAGGGTTCCAATTGCACGGCGGCGCAGCTCAGTCCGGCTGACAAGGATGCGGTGTCGCACCGCGGTCGCGCACTGAGAAAGTTGCTGCCGGCTTTGCGGGCGCTGGCGGATCAACGCGCGCTATAGCCCGAAGCGGGCCTTGATGCTTTTGGTCTCGAAATGCTCGACGACTACGCCGAGCAGCGGGATGGTGCCGGCCAGCAATACGCCAATGGTCTTGGCAATCGGCCAGCGGACTTTGATCGCAAGATTGAATGCGGCTAACACGTAGACGAAGTACACCCAGCCGTGCACCACGGCAACCCACTGGATCTTCACGCCGTAGACGTAGTGCAGCACGATCTCGCAGCACAGCAAGGTCAACCAGATTCCCGTCGCCCATGCCATGACGCGGTAAGCCAGCAGCGCAGGACGAATTTTCTCAGCTGACAAGCTCTGCTGCGCGTGCGGCGTCTCGGGCTGGGTCATGTGGTGGTCCTGTTCTCGTTGTCGGTGTCATGCTTGGCGAGTTCAGCCAAGTAGGCGTTGTACTCCCGCAGGGTGGGGTCATCATCTTGGGGCGACGCAGGTTTGGGACGTTCGGGCAACAACCCCTCCGGTATCTGCGTCGGTCCCCGGTCCCGCCGTGGCGCTGGCGGTGTTTCTTCGTAGCGGACGAATTTGCGATACGCATACACGCAGAAGGCGGCGAACATCGGCCACTGCAGCGCATAGCCGAGGTTCTGAAAGGTGCCCGACGCAGATTGGAATCTCGTCCACTGCCACCAGCCCAAGGCCAGGAAGCCGGTGGCCGCGACGAAGACGAGCGTGATCAGCGCCCATCTGCGACGGCGTGTAGTCGACACGCCTAGACGGTACTCCGAGGGGGCCTTTGGGCGTTTATGCCTTGGGTCCGACGAACTCATCCAGCCGTGCTGTCGCTGCCTTGCGGTAGATCGCGATCTGGTACCGGGCGTTACGGGTCCAGGGGATACCGAGATCATCCAGCGCCGCACAGAAGAGCCCTCGGATGTCGTCGGATCGGTTGGAGAAGTGGTAGCGGACGCTTTGGACACCTCGATCGTTGGCGACGACACGACAGCCGTCGCTATCGATTAATCCGCGTATGAATTCCTCGGTGGCCTGCTTGACGAGAACTTCCTGCCATGGCTCTAGCCGAATGGGCCTGCGGTGCTTCCTGCCGGGGCCATGCTGGGGAAATATGCACGGCCAGTGCTTGGAATACATCGATACCTCAATGCAACGACTCTTACGACGTTGCGCTGCCGCACGCTGGCCCGGCATCACGGTGTCCATGGCGTCGCGGCACCGAGCGATGATTCCCGGGTATTTGGCGTCGAGGACGATCCTCAACCGCTAGACGCGCTTGTACCCAACGATGCAGCCATCGCCGAGATAGAGGCCAAGCAAGTAGCAGTACGCAGCCGGGGGAAGGTTGGAAAAACGGTGCGCAATGTTGCACGTTGACGATCCGCTCGGACTTCTTACACTCAATTGTGGTCGGCGTCACCAATCCCGCACTGTGGGGCGCGGAATGCCGGTCTCCCGAGCAATAGCGCAGTCGTTCATACCGGTTGCGATGAGAGCCCGGACAGCTTCGAACTCCTCCGCGGATCGCATCCGCCGCTCCTCTCGCCATTGCGTTAAACCAAAACTAGGCGGGGCCACCGACAGATCCGTCGATGAGCGGAGCGGTAGGATTTCTACGCGCGCGGGCGTGGCGGAACGGAATACGCACCGGCTTTAGGTGCCGGCGCTCGAAAGAGCATGAGGGTTCGAGTCCCTCCGCCCGCACGAATTATCCTGCTACACCGACTGTTTCATGTACACCCGCGAACTGCTACGGCGTTACATACTGTCGGCACGCGCCAGTGATCGGATCGCAGATCAGCGGCAGCGTCGTCCAGCCGCCGTAGGTGCCCGGCACATCCCAAGTGTTGAGTATCGGACCGTTGTACCGCGGGCTGTAGCTACAGGTGTGTGTGAAATCGCAGTCGATTGGATCGGCCTTGGCGGTCGGTGCCCACGTGAGGCCTCCAAGCCCAGCCAGGGTGACTGCGGTGGCCGCCAGCGCGATGTGGACCCTGCGAGTTATTCGTTCGGTCATAGCGCCATGCAATCACCATGCACTGACATCTACGGCTGACGTGCATGAAGGATGCTGCCTGAGGGGGTCGGGTATCTGTCACCATTGAAATTGTGACCACCGCGATTGTGGTGACACTGATGCTCGTGGCCGTGGGCATTGTTGTCGACCAGCTCGCCCGGCTCAGCAAGTGGTTGAAACAGCCGCCCCCTGACCGCGACGCCCAACCGCCTGACGAGCAACCCTGACCCGAGGTTGACCTTTGGTAAGGCAACCCTTAGTTTGTGGGGGTAACTTACCTATGGCCGGGGAAATCTAAGTGCAGACCGTTACATCGCGTCAGGGAGGGCGACCTCCGCTCATCGCGCTTGAAGACATCGTCCGGGCGGGCCGTGAGCTGGGGCTGCGGCGGCTGAGCATCAACGCGGTCGCTGCCCGGCTAGGGGTATCGCCGACCGCCTTGTACCGCCATGTCGAAGGCAGGTGGGATCTCGAGCGGCTGGTGGGTGAGAGTCTGCTGGCGGAGCTCGAGCTGCACGATGACCCAGGGGCCGATATCGAGCAGCATCTGCTGTCGTTGGGCCTTCAGCTGCGCGACTTCACCGCTGAGCACCCAGGGCTCGCGTCGTACCTTCAGGTGCTGTTTCCGCGCGGGGAGGCCGGTGCCCGGCTGTTGGCCGCCGAGGTCGAGGCGTTGAGCCGGCGCGGCTATGAGGCTGATGCGGCCATGGTCTTGAGTAGCGCGGTTGCCACGCTGGCGATCAGCCTGGCCGCTCGCGAGGACCACAACGCCGACGTCACCGGCGGAGACCAAGCCGATGAGTTCGCGGCGGAGCGTGACGCCGCCGCCGATCGGCTGGCCGGTAACCCGCAGTTGGGTGCCGCCCACGTCGGGCTGCCGCAGGTTTCGAGTACTGAGCTCGTGCGGCTGTTGCTGGCGGCATCAATCCGCGGGCTGGTTACGCTGCTGCCGCCCGGCCGCCCGGTCGGCGAGTTCGTGACGGAATTGACCGCAGCCGGAGAGGGTCGCTGATGGCGCGCGGCTTTCAAGGCGCAATGTTGCGGGGCTTCGGCGCGCGGGACCACACCGCGACAGTGATCGAAACCGTCTGGATCGCACCACATTTCGTGCGGATCTGGATGACCTCGCCGACCTTGTTCGAGGATGCGGAAGCCGAACCGGCGGCGTGGCTGCGGTTCTGGTTTCCCGACCCGGAAGGGTCCACGACCGAGTTCCAGCGCGCTTACACGATCAGCGAGGCTGATGTTGCCGCGGGCCGCTTCGCGGTCGATGTTGTGCTGCATGAGCCCGCCGGTCCGGCGTCGACGTGGGCGCGGACGGTCGAGCCCGGCGCCACCATCCCGGTGATGTCGCTGATGGGCTCGTCGCGTTTCGATGTGCCCGACGAGCAGCCGGCCGGCTATCTCCTGATCGGGGACGCGGCATCGATACCGGGTATCAACGGCATCATCGGCACAGTCCCAGACGATGTCCCGATCGAGCTGTACCTCGAGCAACACGACCCCAACGACGCGCTGATCCCGCTCGCCCAGCACCCGCGACTGCGCGTGCACTGGGTGGCTCGTCGCGATGAGAAGTCGCTGGCCGACGCGATCGAAACCCGGGACTGGTCGAACTGGTATGCCTGGGCCACGCCGGAGGCCGCGAGCCTGAAAAATATTCGCAAGCGGCTGCGTGACGAATTCGGGTTTCCCAAATCCGAGATACATGCCCAGGCCTACTGGAGCGCGGGACGCGAGATGGGAATCCGCCGCGGCGACGAGCCTCGGCCAGCCGGCGTGCCGGCTGAAAACCAATCGGAAACCGTTGCGGTACAGAAAGAACCGGTCTCTCCCGGCCGTTGGCGCGCTCAGGCTGCGGGCCGATTGCTGGCACCGCTGCGGTGGAAACTGATCGCATCCGGTGCGTTGCAGGCCGTCATAACGCTGCTGCAGCTGGCGCCGTTCGTGCTGCTCGTCGAGTTGGCCCGGCTGTTGGTGTCCGGCGCCGCGGCGTCGCGGCTGTGGACGGTCGCCATCGCTGCGGTTGCTTTGCTGGGCGTTGGCACTGTGCTCGGCGCCGCGCTGACGCTGTGGTTGCACATCGTCGACGCACGGTTCGCCGGCCTGTTGCGCGCACGGCTATTGAGCAAGCTGTCGCGGTTGCCGTTGGGCTGGTTCACCGCTCGCGGTTCGGGTTCGATCAAGCAGCTGGTGCAAGACGACACAATGTCTCTGCATTACCTCATCACCCACGCCATTCCGGACGCGATAGCCGCGGTAGTCGCGCCGGTGGCCGTGCTGGTTTACCTCTTCGTCGTCGACTGGCGGGTCGCGCTGGTGCTGTTCGTGCCGGTCCTGGTTTATCTGGTGCTGACGTCGGCCATCACCATCCAGTCGGGTCCGCGCATCCCACAATCGCAGCGCTGGGCGGAACGGATGAGCGGCGAGGCCGGCGCGTATCTCGAAGGGCAGCCGGTGATTCGGGTCTTCGGCGGTGCGGCGGCGTCCAGCTTCCGGCGTCGGCTCGACGAATACGTCGGATTCCTGGTGGGCTGGCAGCGCCCCTTGGCAAACAAAAAGACTTTCATGGATCTGGTGACCCGCCCTTCGACATTCCTGTGGGTCATTGCGGTCAGCGGCACGTTACTCGTCGTCAGTGGCCGGATGGACCCGGTGAATCTGTTGCCGTTCTTGTTGTTGGGCACCACGTTCGGCTCGCGGCTGCTCGGCATCGCTTACGGGCTCGGTGGCATCCGCGCGGGGATGCTGGCCGCCCGGCGATTGCAGATCACGCTCGACGAGCCGGAACTCAGTGAGCAAGAGCGGGGGCCACGCATTGGCGACGCCTCGGCGACGGTGGTGTTCGACCACGTCAGCTTCGGCTACCGGCCCGGAGTTCCGGTGATCCAGGACGTTTCGCTCACGCTGCGGCCGGGAACGGTCACCGCGCTGGTCGGCCCGTCCGGGTCAGGCAAGTCGACACTGGCCGCGCTGTTGGCCCGCTTCCATGACGTCGAGCAAGGCGCGATACGCGTTGGCGGACAGGATATTCGCTCCATGACCGCCGACGAGCTCTACGCGCGGGTCGGCTTCGTCCTGCAAGAAACCCAGCTCGTGCATGGCACTGTCGCCGAGAACATCGCGCTGGCCGTACCGGATGCGACCGCCGCGCAAATTCAGGACGCGGCTCGCCAGGCGCAGATCCACGATCGCATCATGCGGTTGCCGGACGGCTACAACACCATGCTGGGCGCCGGGGTCGGACTCTCTGGAGGAGAACGGCAACGACTCACCATCGCCCGAGCGATCCTCGCGGATACGCCGGTGCTGATCCTCGACGAGGCCACTGCGTTTGCCGATCCGGAGTCGGAATATCTTGTGCAGCAAGCGCTTAACAGGCTGACCCGAGAGCGCACGGTGCTGGTGATCGCCCACCGGCTGCACACCATCACCGAGGCGGATCAGATCGTCGTCCTTGATCACGGCCGCATCGCCGAACACGGCACCCACGGCGAATTGCTCGCCGCCGGGGGGCGGTATCGACGACTGTGGGACAGCGGTAGGCCTGATGCGCTGGCCGCGACCGCGGCTCGAGAGGGAGCGCGATGATTCGCACCTGGATAAGCCTTGTTCCACCCGATCGTCGGGCCAAGGTGATCACGTACGCCGTGCTGGCGTTCTTCTCGGTTGCGGTGCGGGCAGCGGCCACGGTGCTGCTCGTCCCTCTGGTGGGGGCGCTGTTCAGCCAGACAATGCAGCACGCGCTGGTGTGGCTGGGCTGGCTGACCGCCGCCACCGCGATGGGGTGGGTGGTCGACACCGCGACCGCGCGGATCGGGTTCGACCTGGGTTTCGCGGTGCTCGACCACACCCAGCACGACGTGGCCGACCGGCTTCCGGATGTCCGGCTGAGGTGGTTCACCGCCGAGAACACCGCGACGGCCCGGCAGGCGATCGCGGCCACGGGGCCCGAGCTCGTCGGGCTGGTGGTCAATCTGCTGACCCCGCTGATGACCGCAATTCTGCTGCCGGCGGCCATCGCGTTGGCACTGATTCCGGTTTCCTGGCAGCTTGGTCTAGCCGCCCTGGGCGGTGTGCCGCTGCTGCTGGGGGCGCTGTGGACGTCCGCGCGCCTGGCGCGGCGCGCCGACGCTACGGCAGCCCAGGCCAACACCGCGCTCACCGAGCGGATCATCGAATTCGCCCGAACCCAGCAGGCGTTGCGGGCGGCGCGACGCGTCGAACCGGCCAGAAGCATGGTCGGCGACGCGCTGGTCGCTCAGCACGGCGCGACGATGCGGTTGCTGGCCATGCAGGTACCGGGGCAGCTGCTGTTCAGCCTCGCCAGCCAGCTGGCGCTCATCCTGCTGGCGGGTGCGACCACCGCGCTGACAGTGACCGGCACGCTTTCGGTGCCCGAGGCCATCGCGTTGATCGTCGTGATCGCACGCTATCTGGAGCCGTTCACCACCATCAGCGAACTGGCCCCCGCCCTGGAGAGCACGCGCGCGACACTCGACCGGATCCGGTCGGTGCTGGCCGCACCAATCAGCCGTAGCGGCACCGAGATCCTGCGAGCCGATGCCGCCCCGCGTATCGAGTTCGACGACGTCACGTTCAACTACGACGAGGCCAGCGCACCGGTGCTCGATCAGGTGAGTTTCGCGCTGGAGCCCGGAACTACGACAGCGATCGTCGGACCGTCCGGCTCGGGCAAAAGCACCATCCTGGCGCTGATCGCCGGGCTGCACGAGCCCACCCGCGGCCGGGTTCTGATCGACGGCGTCGATGCCGTCACGCTGGACCCCGCGTCACGGTGTGCGGTGAGCAGCGTGGTGTTCCAGCACCCGTATTTGTTTCATGGCACGATCCGCGACAACGTGCATGTCGGGGATCCCGGCGCCGGCGACGACCAGTTCGACCGCGCGATGCGGCTGGCGCGGGTGGACGAGCTCGCCGGCAGGCTGCCCGACGGCACCGAGACGATCGTCGGCGAAGCCGGCTCGGCGCTGTCCGGCGGTGAGCGCCAACGAGTCAGCATCGCGCGCGCTCTGCTCAAACCCGCGCCGATACTTCTTGTCGACGAGGCGACCAGCGCTCTGGACACTGAAAACGAGGCGGCCGTCGTCGATGCCCTCAGCGCCGACCCACTGCCGCGCACCCGGGTGATCGTGGCGCACCGGCTGGCGAGCATTCGGCACGCCGATCGGGTGCTCTTCGTGGACAGCGGACGAGTGGTGGAGGACGGCGGCGTCGACGAACTGCTCGCGGCAGGTGGGCGTTTCGACGAGTTCTGGCGTCAGCAGCGCGAGGCCGCCGATTGGCGGATCGTCAACAGCTCACTTCGATCTTGAAGTCCGCTATCGCAGGTTCGCTGACATCGTCGGGGTCGGTCCCTTGCGCCTTGCCCGTCACGGTATAGGTGTTGTTAGCGAACACCACTTTGGCGTCGCCGACTCCGGAGTTGGCGACACCGGTGAAGCCCTCGAAGTTGTCGATGTCGACCGACTCGGGTTTGGGCGCTTCGCCATCCAGCCGGAGGACCGTCTTGACGTGGGCCGGGGCAGCGCTGATGTCAGCGGTCCACAACCACTGAACTTGAGTGCACGTCAGGGCATGTGAGGTGCGCGTCTGGTGGTTGACCGTAATTCGAGCTGTGTTCTGCGGTACTTTCTCGGCTCGCATGAAGCATCCCGACGTGCTTGCCGCCAACACCGAAGCGGTCACGGCTGCGGCTACGATTCGGCCTCTCACACGGTCTTTTTACCAGTCGCACCGCCAGCTTGGGAGCAGTTGGGTGGATCGAGAGGTGGGTCAGGTCTCAGGCTGCGGCGAAGGCGTGCTGCGGCAGCGTCAGTGGCAGGTGCAACGAGCTGAGCAACCCAGGTGGCGCGGCGACGACGTGTGGCACCGCATTGACCACGCGCATGGCGGTGGCGAACATTGCTCCCGCCCCTGATTTCATGTGCGGGATGCCGGCGCGACGCGGGTCGTCGTGCGTGACTGCCATCGTGCAGTCGATATTCGGTTCTCCCTTGACCACCACCCGGTACGACAGATCGCCCACCCCTGTCGGCCAATCCGGTGCGATGTCGTGCGCTAACCGTGTCACATGCTCGATCACGATCGACTCGCGTCCGTCGACGACGCCGATCGCTTGCATCCGCACCGCGGCACAGGTTCCGGCCTCGACGACTCCGAAGGCAACCTCGAACGTGCGATCCGTCGTGCTGCGATCGTAGGATTCGCGGACTTCTTGGACTTCGACGCCCAATGCGTCGGCGATCATCCGGATCTGACCCTGCCACTCACCGGCGATGGCGCCGGGGATGGCGACGAAGGGCTGAAAGTCGAGCGGCCGCCCGAATCCCAAGCCGTTGATCATGATGTCGGCCACGCCGTAGTCATCGTAGAGTCCGATCTCATAGGCGTGGATGGACTCGATGGACCCGGACTGCGTCATGAGCACCAGCGGCAGATAATCGGCCGCGAAGCCGGGCTCTATCCCCGAGGCATACAAAGATGCCTGGCCCTTCTCGGCGGCGCTGGCAAGCTCATCGCGCCACGTCGAGGGTTCGTACGCAACGGGATTCACGAGCCGCGTCGTACTCGTGGTGACCACGTTGATACCGGCGGAGAGCAGGCGCACGTAGTCCGGGATAGCGATGGCATCGCGTTCGGGTCCGCTTGCCGCATACACCACGCAGTCGGGCCGAAGGGCTATCAGCGACTCCACATCGTTGGACGCCGTGATTCCGATCGGCTCCCCGGTCGCGAGTTCGCCGGCATCCTTGCCCACCTTCTCCGGGGAGTGCACCCACACCCCGACCAATTCGAGATCGGGCCGGCGATTGATCATTCGGACGGCAATCGAACCGATACCGCCTGTGGACCACACCACAACTCGGTGAGAGCGCATGCTGTTCCTCCTCGCCGTTGGGCGTAGATCTGCACCGCGAGACAAAAGAACGTAACCTAAAGTTTGTTCCACCGGAACGTATCAACGCCGATAGCCGAGGTCAAGGGCGTCGACAGCCGCTGTACGCCATCCCAGCTGCTTCCAAGCTGAACAAAGATCAGGTTATGGTGCGGGCCTACCGGTCCCGGCGCGACGCCACCTATCGTGTCGACATCGAGGGAGATCCCGATATCCACTGCTCGATGACATTGGGCGACCCGGAGGGGAACGGCGCAGGCCGAGGCGCAATGGCAGCCACCGCCATGCGCGTCGTCAACGCGGTGCCCTACGTCGTGGATGCACCTGCGGGGCTGCTGAGTTCACTCGACCTGCCGATCACGCCGCCCCGCCATGCGCTCTAGGCGAGCGTCACCCGGCCCATGATCAGGTCCATCATGGGCTTGCCGGGCGGATATGCGCCGGTGAGCGACGACATCACGTGCCCGTTGTCGACGAGCAGGGTGATGCCGCTGATACCGGAGGCGGCATCGCTATTGAGAAAGACCATGGTGTTGGCCATCTGCTCTGGTGTGTGGATCTGGCAACCGGTCTCGTCCCGGTAGTCCTGGGCGAAGCTGAGCCACAGGTCGGCGTTGGCGCGCGCCAGCGGCGTATCGGTTGGGCCGGGGCAGATGGCGTTGATTCGCACGCCCTCTTTCAGCAGCGGAAACGCCTGCGTTGCCACGTAGGCATTGATGGCCTTCTTGCTGAACCCGTAGTGGATGATGCCCTCTGACTCGTGGGCCGTGCACCAGGCATCGGCCGATTCGTAGTCGGGCGTGGCCAAGAACTCCTGCAGCAGCGGCAGATCGTTCTCCCAACCCATGCCGGCCACCGACGAGATGAAGCAGATCGCCCCACCACGCGCAAGCTTGCCGTCGGCCCGCAGCCGGTCGATGAGGTGGCGATGACCGATGAAGTTGACTCTCATCAGCTTCGGCCCGTCGGCAACGCCGGCCGCCGAGAAGATTGCGTCGATGGGGCCGCCGACCTGCTCGACCGCGGAGTCGATTGAGGATCGTTCGGACAGGTCGACGGTCACCTTGCGGGCAGCGTCGTAGGTCACCGGTGCGTAATCCATCACGATCACCTCGGCGCCGAGCGCCGCTGCCGTTTGCGCCGCGGCGGCTCCCATGCCCGTGGCGCCACCCACGACGAGGACTCGCTTGCCGTCGTACCGGAATTGCTCGATGCCGGTCATTGCTCTCCTTCTTGTCTGCGCCCGTCGCGTGGGCTCGCAAAAACTTTACGGGGAACATATTTTTGGTTCAATACCTGGATCCACCCGGTGATGAGGCCGGCAAAAGGCCAGGTCGAGCGGCTAATCGCGGGCATTTCGATCAGCAACGCCGCGTATCACCGTGTCACGGGCATTGATCAGCGCCGCGCTCTTGCCTTGCGCCCGGACGATGTTCTCCGGCATCCAGATGACGTCCATGACGCAGCGTGCCAGCATCTCGATCGAGGGAGTGTCGATCCGGATGTTTCCAGATCGAATACCTTCGGACAGCATTGATTTGAGTTGCCGCAGCCGCGTGGTGAACAGCAGGCCGGGGTTAGGAGTATCGGGCGGAGACTGCCGCATCCAGGCAAGCTGAATCTTCCACTCGTCCGGGAACTGATCCAGCGCATTGATGTTGACCCACGTCAATGCATCCAACTTCTCGATGGGTGTCGCGTTTGCCCGAAGGACGCTGACGAACCCTCCGCCGGCCTTTTTCCCGAACGACTCCATGATCGAGGCAAGCAGTTCGTCCTTGGAGCCGATCAACCGATAGACCGTCCCAGTGCCCAGGCCCGCTGCCGACGCGATGTCGCGGATTGTGGTGACTTCGTATCCCTTCCGGCCGAATTCCGCTCGGGCCACCGCGCGCACATGCGCCGCTTTGTCGTTGGCCGCGGATTCGGTCTCCTCGGGCCAGGTCTTGATTGCTTCCTCGGCAGCGGCGAATGCGGCCGAACGATCCAACTCTTTGTCGCTGTATGGGCGGCTGGCCAAACCGTGCAACATGATCCGGCACAGCAGCGTGGCTGCCTGATCGGCAGCGGCGGTATGGCGGATGACGTCGAGGCCGACGTGCATCATCGACTGACAAATCCGGTCCGCCAGCGTCGGCAGGTCGACCTCTGCCCTGATGTAGCCGCTCCACCTGCCGGCGCGCAGGGTCTGCAACATCGCGTCCTGGACAGCGGTCGGCGGGTGTCGAAGCAGCTCGACGAGCTCACGGTTTGCGGTCGGTGCCTCGTAAAACGACATCTGCAGAGCGGCGCGATGCTCCACGGCACAGCGGGCGATGGCTGAACCCAGCTCGATGATCGCTTCCGACACCGGTCGTGACCCCGGCTGGTCCAGCTTGTCGCGAGCAATCGCCCCGATGCGCTCCAGATCGGCGTAATACCGCCGGAGCAGCTCCACCAGGATCGCTTCCTTGGATTCGAAATGGTGGTACAAGCTTCCAGGAAGAATGCCGGCGGCGTCCGCGATCTCCTGCAGCGAGGTGCGCAAGCCCGATGACGCGATCAGCGATTCCGCAGTTCGAAGGATTTCGGTCCGCCGCGTTCCGTCGTCGTAGGCACCACGGGCAGGGCCCGCGGCGGTTGCCGCATCGGTTGGTTGCCGGCGCGCCACGTCACCTCCACAAGCCAACCGACTGAACGAATGTTTGGTTAAACGCTACCAGACGGTAGCTACGCTGACGTGCAGCCGCAGAGCTGTGGATCACTGCGAAAACGCGTTGACGCCGAGCCGGTCACAGACGCCGAAGACCTCGTCGAAGATCGAGCCGGGCACCGTGAAGGGTTCCGTCGCAGTCACTTCGGATAGGTGCTCCGCAATGTCGTCGGCGCTGGGATTGGTCTCGGGGTCCGCGAGCCAGCCCTCGCCCAGTCCGACGAAGACCCTGGCGAACCGCCCGGCGCAGGCCGAATAGTTGTGGTGGGTGAAATCGCAGGCTCGGCTGGCAAGGTAGACGACGATCGGAACGACGAGTTCGGGCTGGATCACTTTGAGAAAGCCGATCTGCTCTACTGCTTCTGGATCCCCGACCGTGTTTGTGGCCATTCGCGAAAGTCCGAACGGCAGCACGGTATTGGCGAGGATGCCATGCCGCTGGCCTTCGATCGCGATCACGTTCGCGAGCCCGACCAGCCCGGCTTTCGCGGCGGCATAGTGGGCCTCCAATGGCTGCCCGAACATTCCGCCAGACGATGAGATGAACACGAAACGGCCGTAGCCCTGCGATTTCATCACCCGGTACGCCGGCTGACTCACATAGAAACCGCCGTCAAGGTGCACGCTCAACATGCGGCGCCAGTCATCGGCCGACAGCTCCTCAAACGGGATGCTGGTTAAGATGCCGGCATTGCTGACCACCGCATCAAGCCGGCCGAAACGGTTTACCGCCAGATCAACGATGGCTTCGCCACCCTCGGGGCTGTCCACCGAGTCGTGTGACACTACCGCCGTACCGCCGGCAGCGTGGATCTCGTTGACGACCGAGCCGGCGACGGTTTCGTCAGCTCCCGAACCGTGCATGGTTCCGCCGACGTCGTTGACCACCACTGAGGCGCCGCGGCGCGCCAACTCGATGGCGTAAAGGCGCCCGAGGCCGCGACCCGCTCCGGTGACCACCACGGCTTGGCCTGTGAAATCGATCATTCTGGGCACCACCTCGATTGATTGACGGGGGCCAGGACGGACTTTAGGCTGGAACAGATATTTGGTCAACATGGGCGGTCGAGGAAGTCGTTGGCGAACAACATTTCGGCGAGTGCGCTGCAGCGATGGAGCTTGTTGGCCTCTGCTCTTTCCGGCCGCAATCTCCAAGTGGCGGCCGCTGTCTGCGGTGAGGCGGCGTGGACGGACGGCAAAACGGTGTTCGTCGACGCCGATACCAGTGCGCGACGCCAGCTTGAACAGGTAGCGGTGCAGGCGTGTCTGTTGGCGGCTGGAAGCCTGGAGCCGGCGATCGTACGGCGTCTTGGCCGGCGCCGCACGCTGGCCTCGCGATACCTTGCGGTAGAGGGGCATCGGGCGCTGGCGGCCAGCGAAGAGCTGCTGCCGCCGGCAGTGTGGACTCTTTGCGACCGCGACGTAGCCGGTCGCAGTGATTCACCGGCCGCGACGCTGTCTTTGCTGCGCAGCGGTGCGGTGATCAAGGAGCCACCTGATTCATTCGGGGTAATCCATCCACGAAAGTTGTTGACGGCCAGCAAGGCCGACGGACCAAAGCAGAAAACCGAGCGCCATGACCCACGCCGGCAGCGCAAGCATCTGACGGACCTCGACGACGACAGCGACGACTCCGACGATGTCGTGGACATCTTCTCCAGTCCGGTGGGTGGCGGAGGCGTCGTCGGCAGGTGGTTCAAGAAAATGTTGAGCTCGGTGCGAAAGCTCAGCGGCAACGGACAGCCGGGTGCGGATGCGCCCACGCATCGCTCGCGTTCGGGTACCCGGGGCGGGGCGCTGGCCGTGGTATCGAGCGCGACGTTCGGGGCCGAAGACACCGATGCTGACAAGGCGAGCGGAATCCAGTACCCGGAGTGGGACTTTCATCGTCGGCAATACCGACCGAACTGGTGCACCGTGCAGGAAGTCGCGCCTCGTCCGGACGACACGGCTTCGCTGCCATTGGCCGAGGGCTATCGATTGCGCCGTGCGCTCGCCCGGCTCGGTGTGGGCCTGGATCGCTATCACCGGCAGGCCCAGGGTGATGACGTCGACATCGATGCGGCGGTCGAGGCGAGGGTGGAAACCATTGCCGGGTCGGCGCCGGATGAAGCGGTCTACCTCGACAGTCTGCGCCGCCGGCGCGATCTTTCGGTGTTGATCCTGCTCGACGTCTCGGGTTCGACGGCCGAACCGGGGACCGTCGGCCAAACCGTGCACGAACAGCAGCGAGTAGCGGCGGCTGTTTTGACCGCGGCCCTGCACGATCTGGGAGATCGGGTGGCGCTCTATGCATTTCAATCACAGGGTCGATCCGCCGTGCATGTTCTGCCGGTGAAGCGATTCGACGACCACCTGGACACCCTGGCGCTGCGCCGGTTATGCGGCTTAAAGCCCGGCGCCTTCTCGAGATTGGGCGCCGCGATCCGCCATGGCGCCGCTGTGCTGGAGAGCCGGGCCGGAACCCCCCGGCGATTGCTGGTCGTGATATCCGACGGCTTGGCCTACGACCACGGCTACGAACGTGACTACGGCGCGGCTGACGCACGACGGGCACTGGCCGAGGCGCGTCGCCGGGGGACCGGTTGCTTGTGCCTGACCATCGGCGCCGCCACAGATGTCAGCGAACTGCAACGAGTGTTCGGCAGTGCCGCGCACGCAACCATCCCGCGGGTTGACCAACTGCATCAAGTGATCGGCCCGCTGTTCCGCTCGGCACTCGGGTCAGCGGACGTACGGCGACGAATCGCATGACGGAGTCAGGAAAGGGACTGTCGGACATGGCAACTGGGACGGACCGCCCACGCCCCTACTACGTGCCGGTAGGCAACGAGGAGTATGTCTTCAAAGCGGCGTTCCGGCAGGGGCTGTCGGTAGTACTCAAGGGCCCCACCGGTTGCGGAAAAACACGGTTCGTCGAAGCCATGGCTTACGACCTGGATCGGCCGCTGATCACGGTCGCGTGCCACGACGACTTGACCACGGCCGATCTCGTCGGCCGGTTCTTGTTGCACGGCGGGGAGACCGAATGGGTCGACGGACCACTGACGCGCGCGGTGCGCGAGGGCGCCATCTGCTACCTCGACGAGGTGGTGGAGGCTCGCCAGGACACCACCGTGGTACTGCATCCGTTGGCCGATCACCGTCGCCAACTCCCGATTGAGCGGCTCGGGGTAACGCTTGATGCAGCGCCCGGCTTTTGCCTGGTGGTCTCCTACAACCCCGGATACCAGAGTGTTCTGAAGGACCTGAAGGACTCCACCCGACAACGCATGGTCGCCATTGAGTTCGGCTTTCCGACGGCCGACGTCGAGGAAAAAATCGTCGCCTGCGAGGCAAACGTCGACCATGAAACCGCGGCCCAGCTGGTGCGGTTGGGACAGGCAATCCGACGCTTGGACACCGCGGGATTGCGCGAGGTTGCCTCCACCCGGGTGCTGATCGCCGCCGGTCGGCTGATCGCGGAGGGGCTCGGCTCGCGCAGCGCCGCCCGCGCCGCCATCGCCGGCCCGCTCACCGACGATGCCATGGTGGCCAGCGGGCTGGGCGAGATGATCGATGCGTATCTGCCTGCCGAAGCCGGACATGATGATTGACGATGCGACGGCAGGCACGCTAGGGTCTGAACAAATTTTAGGTCACGTTCGTCGGGCGGTGGCCGTTGTCGTGCGCCACTGGAGGTGAGATGTCCTACGAGAGCGCCGCAGAGCCCATCAAAATCGGCTACCTGATGGACTTTCGGCTGCCCGAAGGTTTTCCGAAAACCTACTTCGAAGACCTGACCCAGCCGTTCGATCTGGTGTTCAAGCAGGCCACCGAACAAGGCCTGATCGACCGGTCCATCGAGATCATCTACCGCGAGGTCGAAGGTCTACCGAAAGGATCGGTCAAGGCGGTCATCGATGCCTACGGCGAACTGTGCGACGAGGGTTGCCTGGCGATCTTTGGCCCCAGCATCACCGACAACGCCGTTCCCACCAGCGAGGCGATCGAGGAGCGGTTCAAGGTGCCGGCGATCAGTGTCACCGGTTCGGACGAGGCGCTGGGGGAGTGGTTCTTCTCCTTCCCGATGGGATCACTCACCGACGAGCCGATCTTCTGGTCGGATCTGCTGGCCAAAGGCGGCCATAGCGAGGTCGGCGTACTGAAGGAGCAGTCGCTCGTTGGCGAGACCTACCTGAAGAACTTCCGGTCAGCGTGCAAGCGCAAGGGTATCCGCATTGTGGCCGAAGCCTCGATTGCGCAGACCGCACAAGATGTTTCCGACGCGGTGCGTGCGCTGCACGAAGCGAAGGCGCCGGCGATCGTGCACTGCGGCTTCGGGTTCGGGATCGTCTTCATCAACCCGGCTCTCGAAGCGCTGGACTGGGATCCACCTCGATTCACCAGTACCGCGTTCCAGAATGCCTGGCTCAATCCGATCATGTGGAACGCGTTCATGGGTTGGGTCGGTGTCGACCAGTACGACGAGAACAACATGGTCGGGCAGAAGTTCCTCGACGAATACCAGCAAGCCTACGGTCGCAGGCCGGAATGGTGTGTGCCGGTTGTCAACCGGGACATCGCGATGACGTTGGCGCGCGCACTGAGCGACGCACATCCGTTGAGTCCACGCGGCGTAAAGGAGGCCCTGGAGCGGGTGAAGATGATGCCCGCCGCCTCCGGGGCACCCGGCACCCGCGTGTCGTTCGGAAACTGGACCCGCCGCGCCTGGGTGGGGGCCGGCTATCTGGTGGCCCGCAAGCTGGATCCGGACGGCGTCACCTCACATCTCGTCGACCGCTTCGGTGAGGAGTAGCCGATGACCGCAGAACAGACAGCGCCAGCCACCGAGGTCCAGGCCGCCGAGGAGCCGCGCCGCAGGTGGATCGGCTGGCTGTGGGTCGCGATCGCCATTGCGTTACTGGCACTCATCGCGGCCAACGCCCGCAAAGGTGCGGTGTCGCCGCGCATCCGCAATCCCGAAGTCAGCGGCGCTCCGCGCCCGGTGGAGCCGCTGTTCGGCTACCACCATTGGCTGGATCTGTTCCAGATCTTCACGGTCGTCTCGATGAGCATCATCGTCGCGGTCTACGTGGTGGCATGGCGCAGACATCCCGCCCACCCGGTCCTGCTCATGGGCATCGTCACGACGCTCATCGTCTGGCAGGACCCCATCATGAACTGGTCACCCTTCGCGGTCTACAACCCGGAACTTTGGCACTGGCCGGAAGATTGGCCACTGGTCTCGATTTCGCCCACCGTGGAACCGTTCTTGGTTATCGGCTACATCATGTTCTATCTGGGCCCCTACTTCCCGGCCATCTGGATCCTGCGCAAGATCCAGGCCCGTCGGCCGGTCGACTCGTTCGTCTGGCGTCACCCGCTGATCAGCTTGGCGGCCATCATTCTGCCGCTAGGGATCCTCATCGATGCGATGCTCGAGGTCACGCTGGTTCGCACCGGCTTCTACATTTACAGTCAAGTGATTCCGTTCGGCTCGATATTCGCTGGCAAGCCATACCAATTCCCGTTCATCTGGGAAACCGTGATGGTGACGTTCGTGATGATTCCGGCCGGCGTGCTGCTCTACCGCGATGACACCGGTCGTACGGTGGCTGAGAAGCTGGCCCAACGGGCGCGGATTTTCGCCAGCCGGCCCGCGCTGGGCATGTTCGTGGTGATGCTCGTCCTCATCAACGTCGCCTACTTCGGCTATGGCACCGGATTCGCCATCATCAAGTGGACGAGAACCGCGACGTCGGTCGCGTGCCCATGGCCTTACCCAGAAGCCAAGGTGTATGACCCGCAAGGGTTTTACGAGAAGAACGGGCAGCCCGGACCGTACTCGGTCGGGATCTGGTCGACCTGGATGAGCGCGCAGCCCAACGGACGCCCGCACGTCGAACCACCGGCTGACGGCGGACGGTGTGGACCGGGCAATGGGTGAGCCGCGCACCGTCGTCATCACCGGCGCTTCGCGCGGACTCGGTTTAGCGTCCGCCGCCCACCTCTACAAGCACGGCTGGCGTGTCGTGGCGGCCATGCGTTCGCCGGAGTCCGGTCTTGACGCGCTGCGCGCGAAGACCGGCGCCCAACACGACGATCCGCGACTGATCGGCATCCCACTGGATCTCACCGACTCTGCCTCGGTGACGGCCGCGGCCAAGGCGATCCTCGAAGCCGTAGGGGCCCCGCATGCGCTGGTGCACAACGCGGGGATCGCCGCTGCCGGGATGCTCGAAGAAACGCCGATGGATCTGTGGGAACGCATGTTTGCCACCCACGTCTTCGGCCCGGTATCGCTCACCAAAGCGCTGTTAGGGTCGATGCGCGCGGCGGGACGCGGCCGAATCGTGGTGCTCTCCAGTCAGGGCGGGGTCCGGGGCATGCCCGCGATCGCGGCCTACTCGGCCGCGAAGGGCGCACTTGAACGGTGGGCCGAATCGCTGGCCGGCGAGGTGGCGCCGTTCGGACTCGGCGTCACCGTCGTGGTGACGGGGACCTTCGACACCGACATCATCACCGACGCCGGGGCCTTGGATTATCGCGATTTCGGCGGGCCCTACGCCGCCCACCACACCAAAATCGACCGGCGCGGCCGCGCGGCAATGCGGCTGCTCGCACGCCCACCCGAACGTTTCGCACGGGGCCTCGCCAAGGCCCTGGAAGACCGCGCCCCGTTTGCTCGTCGCGCCGTCGGCGTCGACGCGCGCATGTTGCTGGTTGCCAATCGGCTGCTTTCCAGTAAGGCTCTCCATAGGGTGACCCGTCTTGCGATGGGCATCCCACGTCCCGGCGCGCTACGCCCGCCGGAAAGCCGAGCCCCATCGACAGAGAGCGACAACCATGACTGAGGCAGTAAAGGTCCGCTTCGAGCCCAAGATGATGATCGACGGCAAACTCGTCGACGGCCAAGCCGGCACTTTTACCAACATCAATCCCGCCACCGAGGAGGTGCTCGGCGAGGTCGCCGACGCGTCGAAAGCAGACATGCACCGGGCCATCGACGCTGCCCGGCGCGCCTTCGACGAGACCGATTGGTCGACCGACCGCGCATTGCGCCAGCGGTGCCTGCTGCAGCTGCACGAGGCGATCGACGCCGAGCGCGAGGAGCTGCGCGAAGAGCTCATCCTCGAAGTCGGCGCGCCGCGGGCGATCACCTTCGGGCCCCAGCTGGACGCCCCGTTGGAAGACGCGCTGCGCTATCCGGCCAGGCTCATCGACGAATATCCCTGGGAAACCGACCTCGGTGACAAGACGATCAGCCTCACCGGCACGCTGACCACGCGCAAGATATGGCGGGAACCGGTGGGCGTGGTCGGTGCGATCGTGCCGTGGAACTTCCCGTTCGAAGTCACCATCAACAAGATCGGACAGGCCCTTGCCACCGGTAACACCGTGGTACTCAAGCCGGCGCCGGACACTCCGTTCAATGCGACCCGGCTGGGTCGTCTGATCGCCGAGAAAACCGATATCCCGCCCGGCGTGGTCAACGTCGTCACCGCGTCGGATCACCTCGTGGGCGAGGAGCTCACGCTGTCGCCGAAGGTCGACCTGATCTCGTTCACCGGCTCGACGGCGGTCGGCAAGCGGATCATGGAAAAAGGCGCGGCGACCATGAAGCGGCTCTTCCTTGAGCTCGGCGGTAAGTCGGCCACCATCGTGCTCGAAGACGCCGATTTCGGGATGGCCTGCGCGATCGGCATCGCGCCGTGTATGCACGCCGGGCAGGGGTGCGCAAACCCGACCCGGATGCTGCTGCCGAGATCTCGCTACGACGAGGGCGTTGCGATCCTCAAGGGCATCTACGAGAACGTCATGCCGGGCGACCCACAGGATCCCGGAACTCTCTGCGGCCCAGTGATTTCAGCGAAACAACGGGAACGCGTGATGGGCTACATCAACAAGGGCGTCGAAGAGGGCGCCACCGCATTGGTGGGCGGTCCGGATGCGCCGACCGGATTCGACAAGGGATTCTTTGTCCGGCCGACGCTTTTCACCGACGTCGACAACTCCATGACGATCGCCCAGGAAGAGATTTTCGGCCCGGTGCTGGCCGTGATTCCCTTCGACGATGAGGAAGACGCGATCCGGATCGCCAACGACAACCTTTACGGGCTGGCGGGCAACGTGATGTCGGGATCCCTGGAGCACTCACTGGCAGTGGCCCGCCGGATCCGGGCCGGTTTCATCGGTGTCAACGGCGGCGCTCCGTACGGCGCCGACACACCATTCGGCGGATACAAGTACAGCGGGGTAGGACGCCAGAACGGCGTCGCGGGCTTCGACCAGTACACCGAAATCAAATCTGTGGGGTATCCCGCGGGCTGAGAAAGGGCACCAGTGCAACTGTTTGACGATCTCGAGGACTTCGGGGCCTTCGACGATGCCGTCTCGGGTGACGTTCGCGACCCCTACACCGAGTTGGCCCGATTGCGCCGTGAACAACCGGTGCAGCGCCTCGACATGTCAGGCATGCCGCACGACGAGTCCAAACCGGTCTTCATCGTCTACCGCTTCGAAGAAGTGCAGCAGATGCTGCGCGACAACGAGACATTCTCGTCGGCGATCATCATCGATGCGTTCGGCGATGTGCTGGGTAAGCACGTCATGCTCGGCATGGACGAGCCAGAGCATGGTCGTCACCGGTCTTTGGTCGCAAAAGCCTTCTCGCAGAAGGCATTGGCGCGCTGGGAGGACGAACTGGTCGGCAAGATCGGCAACGAGCTGATCGACCAGTTCGCCACCCGCGGCAGCGCAGATCTGGTGAAGGAATTCACGTTCCCGTACCCGACCCAGATCATCGCCGGTCTGCTGGGCCTGCCGCGAGAGGACTATCCCCAGTTTCAGCGTTGGTCGATCTCGTTGCTGAGTTTCACCATCAACCCCGAGCGGGGCCGTGCCGCTTCGCAAGCATTGGCTGAGTATTTCGCGCCGATTCTCGCGGCGCGCCGCGACGAACCTCGCGATGATCTCATCAGCGGCCTGGCCCAGGCCGAGATCGACGGCGAAAAGCTGTCCGACGAAGAGATCTTCTGCTTCCTGCGGTTGCTACTTCCAGCCGGCGTCGAGACCACCTACCGGGCGCTGGGTAACATGCTGTTCGGATTGCTTTCCAGTACGGATCAACTCGATGCAGTCCGGTCTGACCGCTCGCTGTTGCCGCAGGCGATCGAAGAGGCGGTTCGCTGGGAACCGCCGCTGCTGACCATTACCCGGGTGGCCACTCGCGACACCGAGTTGGCCGGCGTTCCGATCCCCGCAGGCTCCTCGGTCATGCCGATGCTGGGTGCGGCCAACCGGCAAGACGACCGGTATCCGGATCCGGATCGCTTCGACATCTTCCGTTCGGCCAGAGCGCATATCGGTTTCGGCTACGGTGTCCACGTCTGCCTGGGGATGCACTTGGCACGGCTCGAGATGCGGGTGGCGACGAACCTGTTGCTCGACCGCTTGCCCAATTTGCGCCTCGACCCCGACGGCGATGACCCGCACATCCGCGGACAAATCTTCCGCTCCCCGACGTCGCTGCCGGTGCTGTTCGATCCCGCACCGGCCTAGGAGGGCGCGGTGAGCGACTTCGAGTCGGTCGGTTTCTTCACCGACGCGTCTCTCATTTCCAATCCATACCCGTACTTCGACTACCTGCGTGAGCGTTGCCCGGTGCTGCCGCAACCTCAACAAGGTGTGGTGAGCATAACCGGCTACCAGGAAGCCCTTGCGGTGTATAAGGACCCGGCGTTCTCGTCGTGTGTCTCGGTTGCCGGCCCGTTTTCCGGCCTGCCGTTCGAACCCGAGGGCGACGACATCGGGGCCCTGATCGAGCAGCATCGTTCGCAGATTCCGATGAGCGAACACATCGTTACGCAAGATCCGCCAGAGCACACCCGCACGCGCGGCCTACTCAGCCGGCTGCTGACCCCCAAGCGGCTCAAGGAAAACGAAGACTTCATGTGGTGCCTGGCCGACCAGCAGCTTGACGAATTCGTCTCCCGTGGCGCCTGCGAATCCCTCGAAGACTACGCGAGGCCCTTTTCGGGGCTGGTCATTGCCGACCTGCTCGGCGTCCCCGCAGAGGACCACGAAGAGTTTCGCGCTGTCTTCTCGGGCCAATTTGTCGGTGGCATCAAAGACAATTCGCTGACCCGCGCCCATAACCCGCTGGAATGGCTCGACGAGAGGTTCACCGCCCACATCGCCGAACGCCGTCGAGCACCTCGCGAGGACGTGCTGACGCAGCTGGCCGAGGCGAAATATCCGGACGGATCGACACCCGACCTCATCGACGTGGTACGCCTTGCTACGTTCTTGTTCGCGGCAGGCCAAGAGACAACCACAAAGCTGCTCAGCTTCGCGATGCGGATGATCGCTGAAGATCCGGAGCTGCAAGCACTGTTGCGTGAGAACCGCGACCGCATCCTGGCTTTTGTCGAAGAGACGCTGCGGATGGAAAGCCCCGTCAAATCGCATTTCCGGATGGCACGGACCTCGACGAGTGTCGGTGACGTCCCGATTGCCGCCGGAAGCACGGTGATGCTGCTGCCCGGCGCGAGCAATCGAGATGGTCGCAAGTTCGACGATCCGGACCGGTTTCACCTCGATCGCCCGAACGTGCGCGAGCATGTGGCATTCGGACGCGGCAACCACTCGTGCCCTGGGGCACCGTTGGCTCGAGCAGAGGGCAGAATCTCGCTGAACCGAGTTCTCGATCGGATGGCCGACATCGTCATCTGCGAAGCGAAGCACGGTCCGGCAGATGCCCGCCGCTACAATTACGAACCGACCTGGCAGATGCGCGGCCTGACCGATCTCCATCTCGAATTCAGGCTGACGCCGTAACCGTGCCGTATGTCTTACAGTACGGCCATGGCCATTCCCCGGTATCCCGACGACGTCACCTCGCAATGGCTCTCAGCCGTGCTCAGCGAGCGTGGCAGGCCCGTCGAGGTATCACAAGTCAGCGTCACTGCCGTGGGCACCGGGCAGACCGGTGCGACGTATCGGGTATCGGCCACCTATGCGCACAACCCCGGCGGGTTGCCGGATACCTTCGTCATCAAGTTGCCGGCCCAGGACGACACCGTGCGCGACCGGGTCACGATCGGCTACCGCAGCGAGTGCGCGTTCTACGACGCGGTGGCCCAGCGGGTTGAAATCCCGGTACCGCACTGCTTTTACTGTGCGATCACCGCCGATGCGATGGACTATGCGCTGCTGTTGGCCGATCAGGCCCCTGCGGTGCAAGGTGACCAACTGGCCGGATGCGGTGAGCAGGAGGCACGCCTCGCTGTCACCGCGCTGGCCGGCCTACACGGACCCAGTTGGTGTGATCCGCGCTGGCTTGATTTCCAGGGCATCGCCTTCACGCGCCCAGACGAAGCCTCCGCTAAGGGTCTCGGCGAGGTTGCAGTAATGAGCGCCGACATCACGCTGGATAAACTCGGCAACCGGATGACCGCTGCTGACCGGGAAACCTTTCGCGTTGCAATGGGTTTGGTCACTCCTTGGCTGCTCGCCGAGCAAGATCGGTTTGCGCTGCTGCACGGTGACTATCGCTTGGACAACATGCTGTTCGGTCCCGACGCCACCACGATCACGGTGGTCGACTGGCAGACGCTGGGCGTGGGCCTGCCGGCACGGGATTTGGCCTACTTCACCGCCACCAGTCTTCAGCCCGAGTTACGCGCAGGCATCGAGGCGGATCTGGTTGACACATATCACGGGGTGCTCTGCGGTTACGGTGTCCAGGGTTATGACCGCGAAACCTGTTGGCGGGATTATCGACTCGGTATGCCGCAGGCTCTGCTGATTTCGGCCCTGGGGTTCGCGTTCGCCGCTGCCACCGACCGCGGCGACGAGATGGTGCTGACCATGCTGGCCCGGGGCTGTCAGGCGATCCGAGACCTGGGCACGCTGGACCTGATCGGCTAGTAACCCATTGGCTCACCCATTGCCAGCTCACCCATTGGCGCGAGCGGGCGCAAAACCGGTGTGATGCCCGGCGTGTCGACCGGGGACACGCCCGCTCGCGGAGGATGGGGCGGCCGGTTATCTCTAGCCCAGTTTGCGCTGCGCCGCCTTGACCAGGTTCGACCCGACGATCAGTCGCTGAATCTCGCTGGTTCCCTCGTAGAGGCGCAGCAAGCGGACGTCGCGGTAGATCCGCTCCACCGGTACCTCGCGCATGTATCCGCTGCCGCCGTGAATCTGCACCGCGAGGTCGGCGACTTTTCCGGCCATCTCGGTGCAGAACAGCTTGGCGACCGACGGCGCAACGCGGCGGTCCTCGTCGGTGATCCACAACCGGGCCGCATCGCGCACCAGGGCACGTCCGGCCATCACCCCGGTCTGTTGGTCGGCGATCATCGCCTGCACCAGCTGGAAATTCCCGATCGGGGTGCCGCCCTGCGTGGCGGTCGCCGCATAGGACACCGACTCGTCCAGTGCGCGCTGAGCGGCTCCCACGGCCAGCGCGGCGATGTGGATCCGGCCGCGGGCCAACGAGGTCATCGCCGCGCGATACCCGATGTCTTCACTGCCACCGACCAGGGCACCGGCCGGAACACGAACATCGGCGAAGCTGACGTCGGAAGTCCAGGCGCCTTCCTGGCCCATCTTGGCGTCCTTGGCGCCGACCGTGACACCGTCGGTATCCGCGGGAACCAAGAAAACCGCGATGCCGGGGCCCGCGTCATCGGCGGGGCGGGTTCGGGCGAAGACCACGAACAAATCAGCGACCGGCGCGTTGGTGATGAAGCGCTTCTCGCCGGAGATCACCCAGTCGTCTCCGTCGCGAACGGCTTTGGTGCGCAAGCCCGCCGGATTCGATCCCGCGCCTGCCTCCGTCAACGCGAACGAGGCCACCGCACCGGAGGCCAGCGCTTCTAGCCAGCGGGCCTTTTGTTCGTCGGTGCCGAAGCCGACCAAAACCTGACCGGCGATGCCGTTGTTGGTGCCGAACATGGAACGCACCGCCAGCGACGTGTAGCCCAATTCCATCGCGAGCTCGACATCCTGAGCGAGATCAAGGCCGAGTCCACCCCACTCTTGGGGAATGGCGTAACCGAACAGGCCCATCTTCTTGGCCTGCTCGCGCAGATCGTCGGGAACCCGGTCCGCGGCCAGGATCTCCTGCTCGCGAGGCATGACGGCGGTGCGGACGAATTGACGAGTCTGCGCAAGGATTGCCTGGAAGTCTTCGTCGTCGACAGCGGTGGTCACTACAGCTCCTTTGGGCCGGTGCTCGCGGCGATCATATATGAAATACGATGTCTGAAATTGAGCAAGTCGAGGCGAGGACGGTGATCAGGTGTCGTTGCTGACCGGTCAAACGGCGGTCATCACTGGCGGGGCCCAAGGATTGGGATTCGCAATCGCGGAGCGGTTCGTGGCCGAAGGTGCACGAGTGGTTTTGGGCGACGTGAACTTCGAGTCCACCGAGGCCGCGGCAAAACGGCTTGGTGGCGATGACGTCGCGCTCGCGGTTCGCTGCGATGTCACGGCAGCAGCCGACATGGAAGCACTTGTCGCGACCGCCGTCGAGCGCTTCGGTGGCCTGGACATCATGGTCAACAACGCCGGGATCACCCGTGACGCGACGATGCGCAAGATGACCGAGGAGCAATTCGACCAAGTGATCGCGGTGCATCTGAAGGGCACCTGGAACGGCATGCGCACGGCCGCTGCGATCATGCGGGAGAACAAACGCGGCGCCATCATCAACATGTCGTCGGTCTCGGGCAAGGTCGGCATGGTCGGCCAGACCAACTATTCGGCGGCCAAGGCCGGAATCGTGGGCATGACCAAAGCCGCGGCCAAAGAGCTTGCCTACCTCGGTGTCCGGGTCAACGCGATCGCTCCCGGTCTGATTCGCTCGGCGATGACAGAGGCGCTGCCACAACGCATCTGGGACGAGAAGGTCGCGGAAATCCCGATGGGGCGCGCTGGCGAACCCAGTGATGTCGCCGGTGTCGCCGTATTCCTGGCCTCGGATCTGTCCTCGTACATGACCGGCACTGTGATGGAAGTCACTGGAGGGCGGCATATTTGAGTAAGGCTGAACAAATGCGGCAAACCGTCATCTGTGAACCCGTACGCACACCGATCGGCCGCTACGGGGGAATGCTCAAGTCGCAGACAGCTGTTGACCTCGGCGTCGCTGCGCTCAAGGGATTGCTGAAGCGAACCGGCATCTCACCGGAGTCGGTGCAGGACGTCATTCTCGGTCACTGCTATCCCAGCAGTGAGGCCCCGGCCATCGGACGCGTAGTGGCGCTCGATGCGGGACTGCCGGTGACGGTGCCGGGGATGCAGGTTGACCGCCGCTGCGGGTCGGGCCTGCAAGCCGTCATTCAGGCGTGCTTGCAGATCGCAAGCGGCGACAATGATCTCGTCATTGCCGGCGGCGTGGAGAGCATGAGCAATGTGATCTTCTACTCGACTGACATGCGCTGGGGCGGTGCACGCAGCGGAGTGCGGGTGCACGACGGTCTTGCCCGTGGACGCACCACCGCGGGCGGTCGCCACCACCCGGTGCCCGGCGGCATGTTGGAGACTGCGGAAAACCTCCGCCGGCAGTACAACATCTCCCGCATCGAGCAGGACGAGCTTGCGGTGGCATCCCATCAGCGGGCCATCGCCGCCCAAAAGGACGGTATCTTCGCCGAGGAAATCATTCCGGTCGCTGTGCCCACCCGCCAGGGCGAGGAACTGATCGACACCGACGAGCATCCGCGCGCCGACACGTCGGTGGAGTCGTTGAGCAAGCTGAAACCCGTGCTGCTGGATAAGGATCCGGATGCGACGGTGACGGCGGGGAACTCCAGTGGGCAGAATGATGCCGCCTCGATGTGCGTGGTGACAACGCCGGAGAAGGCCGACGAACTGGGATTGCGGCCCTTGGTGCGGCTGGTGTCGTGGGGCGTTGCGGCCGTCGCACCCAACGTGATGGGTATCGGCCCCGTGCCGGCAACCGAGATTGCGCTTGGTAAGGCCGGGCTGAGCCTGAGCGACATCGATGTGATCGAGCTCAACGAGGCGTTCGCCGCGCAAGCCCTCGCGGTGATGCGGGAATGGAAGTTCACCGCCGCCGACCGCGAGCGCACCAACGTGCACGGATCGGGCATTTCACTGGGCCACCCGGTCGGCGCGACGGGCGCCCGGATGCTCGCCACGCTGGCACGCGAGCTCCATCGCAGGGGTGCGCGATTCGGCCTGGAGACCATGTGCATCGGAGGAGGGCAAGGCCTGGCCGCGGTGTTCGAACGGGCCTCAGCGCAGTGAACATGCCGCTGCGCGACCTCACCGTCGTCGAAGTGTCCAGCTTCGTGGCAGCGCCACTGTGCGGAATGACGTTGGGGCAGTTGGGCGCCGAAGTGATCCGTGTCGATCCGATAGGCGGCGCCGCTGACGTTCACCGCTGGCCACTGTCCGCAACCGGAACCTCGATCTACTGGACCGGCCTGAACAAGGGAAAGCGCTCGGCCACTATTGATTTGCGTTCGGCCGAAGGGCAGAACTTGGTGCAGCGGCTGATCGTCGAGGGCGACGGCATCGTGGTGACCAACGCTGCGGGCATGTCCTGGCTCTCGCATGAGCAGCTGGCCGCCCTGCGCGCCGACGTCATCCATGTGCAGTTGCTCGGCCGCGGCGACGGGTCCACCGGAGTGGACTACACCGTCAACGCCGCAACCGGATTTCCGCTGGTGACCGGGCCCACAAACCATGCCGGTCCGATCAACCACGTCTTGCCGGCCTGGGATGTCTGCTGCGGGCTCTACGCCGCCCTCGCCGTCGTCGCCGCGGTGCGCCGCCGCGACCAGTCCGGCGTGGGCGCCCAGATCAGTCTTGCGCTGGAAGATGTCGCGCTGGCCACCGCGGGCAACCTGGGCTTGTTGACCGAGCCTCAGGTGAACGGCACCGAGCGTCAACGCCTGGGAAACGCGATCTATGGTCAGTACGGCCAGGATTTCACCAGCCGCGACGGCATCGCGTTCATGGTTGTCACGTTGACCGGCAGGCACTTTCGGGACCTCGTCGAGGTGACGGGAACCGGTGCCGCAGTGTCGGCGCTGGCCGAGGCGCTCGGCGCCGACTTCAACGCCGAGGGCGAGCGGTACCGTTGCCGCGATATCCTCTCCGGGTTGTTCGCGACCTGGTTCGCCGACCACACCGCCGAGGAGATCACGGCGGCGTTATCCGCCACCACCGTGCTGTTCGAGCGCTACCGCACCTTCGCCGAGGTAGCCGAAGACGAACGCGTAACCGGGAATCCGCTGTTTTCACAGCTGCACCAAGACGGCCTCGGCGACTATCTGGCGCCAGGATTGCCGGCTGCGCTGGACGGCAGCCACCCGGCCGCCCAGGCCGCGCCCAGACTTGGCGGCGACACCGTCGCCGTCCTCACTGAGCGATTGGGGCTGGACGCAGTCGACATCGAGCGGTTGACAACCTCAAAAACGATCGCCGGTTGAGAGAGGTACGCAATGACCAAGCTAGCCCAGACGGTTGGTCTTACCGAGTTCCAGAGTGAGATCGTCGCCACGGTACGCCAATTCGTCGAGAAAGAGGTCATCCCCAACGCGCCGGAGTTCGAACGCGCCGACACCTATCCGCAGCCCATCGTCGACCAGATGCGCGAAATGGGGTTGTTCGGCTTGATGATTCCCGCCGAATACGGCGGGCTGGGCGAATCGCTGCTGACCTATGCGCTGTGCGTCGAGGAGCTGGCGCGCGGCTGGATGAGTATTTCCGGGGTGCTCAACACCCACTTCATCGTGGCCTACATGCTGCGCCAGCACGGTACCGATGCGCAGAAGCAGCGGCTGCTGCCGCGGATGGCCACCGGCGAGGTCCGCGGAGCCTTCTCGATGTCCGAGCCGGAACTGGGTTCGGATGTCGCGGCGATCCGCACCCGGGCGACCCGCAATCCCGACGGCACCTACACCATCAATGGCCAGAAGATGTGGCTGACCAACGGCGCCAGTTCGACATTGGTGGCAGCGTTGATTCGCACCGACGAGGGAGCGGACACGCCGCACCGCAACCTGACGGCGTTCCTTATCGAAAAGCCGGTCGGCTTCGGTGAGGTGGCGCCGGGCTTGGTGATACCCGGCAAGATCGACAAGCTGGGCTACAAGGGAATCGACACCACCGAGTTCATCTTCGACGGATATGTGGCGCAAGCCGACGACATCCTGGGCGCAGCACCGGGGCAGGGCTTCTATCAGATGATGGACGGCATCGAAGTGGGCCGGGTCAACGTCTCGGCGCGGGCCTGCGGGGTGGCGATACGCGCCTTCGAATTGGCGGTGCGCTATGCGCAGCAACGCCATACCTTCGGCAAGCCGATCGCCGAGCATCAGGCCATCGCGTTCCAGTTAGCGGAAATGGCCACCAAAGTCGAGGCCGCGCACCTCATGATGGTCAACGCGGCGCGACTGAAAGACTCCGGCGAGCGCAACGACGTCGCGGCCGGAATGGCGAAATACCTGGCCAGCGAGTACTGCTCGGAGGTCACCCAGCAGAGCTTCCGTATCCACGGCGGCTACGGCTACTCCAAGGAATACGAAATCGAGCGGCTGATGCGCGACGCGCCGTTCCTGCTCATCGGTGAGGGAACCAGCGAGATCCAAAAGCAGATCATCAGCAAGCGGCTGCTGGCCGAGTACAAGGTGTGACGTGAGCATCCCCGATTTCGCCGCACGGCCGCAGCTTTCCGAGGATGTCGCGCGCTACGTCCGCAAACGGATCTTCGACGGGACCTACTCTGCGGGCGAATACGTTCGGTTGGATCAGCTCGCCGCGGAACTGGGCATCAGCGTCACGCCGGTGCGCGAGGCGCTTTTCGAACTGCGCGCCGAGGGGCTACTGGCGCAACAGCCGCGCCGTGGCTTCGTCGTCTTACCGGTGACGGGACGCGATCTCGCCGACGTCGCCAACGTGCAGGCACACGTCGGTGGTGAACTGGCTGCCCGGGCGGCGCTCAACATCGACGATGAACAGTTGCGTGAGCTCAAGGAGATTCAGGCCCAACTCGAAAAGGCCTATGCCGGTGATGACGACGAGCGGACGGTCCGTCTCAACCATGAGTTCCACCGGGCGATCAATGTTGCCGCAGACTCTCCGAAGCTGGCCCAGCTGATGTCTCAAATCACCCGGTACGCCCCAGAATCGGTGTTTCCCACTATCCCGGGCTGGCCGGACCAGTCGGTCAAGGACCACCGTCGGGTGCTGGCCGCGCTGGAGAACCGGGATGACGAGCTTGCCCGCAAAGCCATGTCGCAGCACCTTGCCGCCGGCGCTGCCCCGCTGATCGCCCACTTGATCGAGCACGGGGTGGTCGACGGCGCTACGCGCCCGAATTCACGGCGGAATACGCGTTCGCAGAGCTAACTATGAGTGCCACGCAGCACAACCCATTGGTGTTGAGACGTCAATACCGTTGCGGTGGAGTCGAAGCCAGCGCCGTAATCAGTAATGGCCAGATCATGTGTATCAGCCAGAATGATGCCTTCGGGCTGATCAGCGAATGCTGGTCCAACCCGGCTGATAGCGCTAGCGGTCCGCTACCTCCGGGCTTTGTTGCGCGCCCTGTGCTGCCGTCCGCTCAACGCTCCCATGCGTGCGGGGCACTTCGCAGGGCTCGTCCGGTCACCAAGACTGCCGCGGTCGCTGGTACGGAGTGTGACAATCGATGAGTGGTGACTTGCTACATCTGCCCCGAACACGCAGCGCATCGGATCGGCCTGAGTATCGGTTGTGGACATTCTCTTATCTAGATCAACCCGAGGTTGACTTGGCCAACCGCTGGCAAAGGTGAGCGCGCTTCTCGGTTCTCGCCATAATTGGTGCGCTAAAGGGGGCTGACGGGGCGGTATATTCGCCACACGACGTATTACAGGGCGGGGGTGCTGATGGTGCTGCTTAACTTGCGGGTGAAGCCCGGAATTGTTTCCGGCATTGGGCAAGAGTTACTGGCTGCGGCCAACGCGATCCCAGCGATTCCGCGGCCGGTCTCTCCCGCTGGGGCCGATCCGTTGTCGATGGCGATCGCCGCCCACGTGACATGCACTGTTACTCTTCTGGTCGCGGATCGACCAGTGGTCAAGGAAGAATCGACCACCTATGCACGGGCACTCGGGACCGCCGCGCGTGCCTATGTCGGAACCGATGAACCGCTGGGCGGCAAGATCGACCGGCAACTGTGCGGATTTCCCACAGCGGGCTAACCGATGGGCGTCGATCGACCCGGTGGGCCATATGGCGACGAGATGACTGCGCCGCCAGCGTGGCCCGAGGTTGACGAGACTACGCTGCTCGATGCCGCTCAGGCGTTCGACGCCGACCAAAAGGCGGTTGACGATCAGCTGTGGGTCTTTCAGCGGGGCAGCACGAGGCTCTTCGACGATGATGCGTGGTCGGGTCAGGCCGCAAACGCTGCGCGCACGAAACACCAGCAGCAGATTGCCGCGCTGCAAGCCCATGTGCAGGGCTCGGCGGCCGCGGCCAAGCTTTACCGCGATTCAGCCAGCGTGGTCATCAGCACCAAGCAGCAAATCATCGAAAACGTCGAAAACGCTCAGAAGCTGATCAATCGGGTTGCGAATGATGCGCAGGCAACAGCAGAGCAGAAAGACTTCTTCATAAAAAGCCTCGTCAAACAAACGCACGCTGAGAACGTCGAACTTGTCCAGGCTGGGGCAGCCCGGCTTGGCAAGCCACCCGCCAGCCCAATAACCGTGCGACCTGCGTCCAACGGACGCGAGGTGCCACTCACACCATCTGTTGACGGGCCATCCAGGTCGGTCCCAGAAGATCCCAAGCAATTCCACGATTGGTGGCAAAGTCTGACCCGCGAGCAAAAAGACCAGCTCTACAGGCAGGACCGCAACATCGGCAATCACCCGGGCATGCCCTGGGATCCTTCGGACCAATTAGGCAAAAACCACTACAACCAGCTGCATCTGACCGAACTTCGCCAACAAGCCCAAGCGAATGTCGACCGGCTTCAAAGGCAGGCCGACGAGCTCGCCCGTCAGGCTTACATGGGCAATCACGATAGTGCTGCGCAACTGCACGCCTTGCTGCCCCAACTCGCCGCGGCCAAACATGACCTCGATGGCTACAACGCCGTGCAGGCAGAATTGAATAAGAAGGGACCCCAGCGCTACCTCGGGCTCATCGACGACCAGGGCCATGCCGCCATAGCGATTGGAAACCCTGACATGGCAACTCGCAATGCCATCTTCGTACCGGGAACGGGTCAAGATCTCCCGACCATCGGCGGTGCTGATGCCAAGGCGACGGCTATGTACAACGCTGCGCACGATGCGGATCCGCGCCAAACGGTCGCGGTGACGACATGGATGGGCTATGACCGCCCAATGGACGTTTTCGAGGCGCGGCATCCTGACGCTGCTCTTGCGGGTGCAAGTGCTTTGGATGCGTTCGAGAGCGGCCAGCGAGCCTCACATGTCGGGTCGCCCTCGGTCGATACCGTGATCGGCCACAGCTACGGTTCTACGCTCGTTGGTGCGGCCGCATCTGGTGGGCATCACCTCGACGCCAACAACATTATCGCGGTGGGCAGCCCGGGCGTGCTTGTCGACCACGCTGCCGAGTTGAGCCTCGATCCCGGAGCTCATGTCTACGCTATGCGCGCGCAAAACGACATCATCGGCTTGGGTCGAATCGCGACCGAGTGGACGCTCGGCGGGGACCCGATGGCACCGAATTTCGGTGCCACTCGATTGGAAGCCGCGCCTGGACCCACCTGGCCTGGGGGGTTGCCTAGCATCCCGGCCCACAGCAGCTACTGGGACCTGGGCAATCCCGCACTGGCCAACATGGGAAGCGTTATCGCACACGTGCCACCGCCTTACGTAATTGGACAGGCACGTTAAGGCACACTAATGAATATTTTCGCGTCCCAATCTCACAGGCGCATCGTCGCGGTTGCCATCCTGTTCACATGGTTCGTTGTTGGTTGTGATCACAGACAGGCGCCCGTAGCACCGCCCACCCCATCCGGACCAACTATTGTTGAAGGACCACCGATGACATCTCCACCACCCCCGGGTTGGAAACTAGAGCCCGTAACTCCCAAGAGCCAGCAGGAAGCGCAAGAGAAAGTACTCGAATACTTGAAGAAGACCTTGCGAGCCCTGCCGGCAGGAGCGGTACTTGACGCAACCGGTTATGCCGGGCCGGGCTACAACCATCCCTGTGATGACAACGACACCAGCCCCAGCGCGCCCCATGACTTCAACACCGTCCGAGAACTCAAACTCCCAGCCAGCACCGATCCGCACAAGATCGTTACCCAGACTGGCGATATCTGGCGGAGCTGGGGCTGGTATGTCATCGAACGCGACGGATTTCGTACACCCAACCGATTTGGCTATGCCCCAGACGGCTATAGGCTACAAATCGTCATCGGCGCCGTCGACGGGGTTGGGCCAACCGTTTCTGCCATCTCGCCCTGTTTTCCCGGTGATCTGGTCAGTGACGACATTTCGATTCCAATGGTCATACGGGCCGAATGAAAGCACTCGGTTAACCAGCGCTTGTAAATTACTGCAGCGCATAGCAATTGACCTCTGGTCTTCGGTTCTTCGCCAATGCGTCTAGTCCGTCACGGCCTTTACCTCGGCCAGCATTGACCGCAATCGACGGGCGTCGACCTTACCGGTAGGTCCGCGCGGAATTGCGTCGTCGGAGTCGACCAGCAGCCACACGGCCGGTACCTTGAAAGCGCTCAGCAGTGCGCGCGACTGCTCGCGGAGTCGCTCTACGGTCATTACGGTCGGGTCGCACACCACGACCGCACCCACGCGATCACCTTGTGCACCAGTCACCTTGGTGACGAATGCGGAATCGACGCCGTCGATGGCCCGCAATGCCCGTTCTACCTCACCGGGATAGACGGTGGCGCCGCTCACCTTGAACATGTCGTCGGATCTGCCGTGGTAGAACAAAAACCCGTCGTCATCAACGCGGCCCAGGTCGCCGGTGGGGTAGTAGCCGTCGACGGTGAACAGTTCCTCGCGACTGCGCCAACAGATCCCGCGCAGTGTGTGCGGCCCGCGGACCTGGATCATGCCGACGGTTCCCGGCGGGACCGGCTGCCCCGTTTCGGGATCGGCCACGCGAACCTCCATTCCAGGAAACGGCTTACCGCAGCTACCCCAGGCGGATCGCGGCATATCGGTATCGGCGCGGTAGCCACAGTAGGGACCAAACGTCTCGGTCATGCCGAACAACGTGGCGCGCGCTCCCGGTTCGGCGCGCAGCGCCTCAGGCAGCAGTGCCTCCAAGCTTCCCGGTCGCAGTGCCGACAGATCCGTAGCACCGGCATGACGTGCAAACGCATCGGCCTGCTCCGGCCAGCCCCGAAACAGCGTCACACGTTCGCGTTCCAGCAGCTGCAAAGTGGTTTGCGGCTGCGGAATTTCCTCGGTGACCAGGGTGGCGCCGGCAAGCAACGCCGAGAGCACGCCGCCGCCGAAACCGCCCACCCAGAAGAACGGCATCGGCAGATACAGCCGGGTTTCCGAGTCGATGCACCGGTCCGCGAGACCCGATTGCACGGCACCTAATGCACTGCCATGCGAATGCAGCACGCCTTTGGGCGCTCCGCTGCTTCCCGACGTGAACATGATGACCAACGGATCGGCGGGTGTCACTGTCCCGGTGAGCGGGTCGACGATTCTGGTGGCGGCCTCGCTGGCTGTGGCCGGTGTCAGCCGGTCGGCGGCCCACACGTGGCGCAGCGCGGGAAGCTGATCATCCTGCAACTCGTCGAGATACCGGTGACCGCGGAATTCTTCTACTCCGATGAGGAACTGCACCGCCGCGACCCGAAGCTGCTCCCGCAATTCCGGGGGCCGAAGCAGGGTGCTCAACGGAACCAATACTCCGCCGACGCGGGTCACCGCGATAGCAATCTGCACCCAGCGAACACTGTTGGGCATGATCAGCCCGACTCGGCTGCCTTTGACGACGCCCGCTTCGATCAGCGCCGCGGCCAATTCGTGTGTGCTCGAATCGAGTTCGTGGTAGCTAAGGCGCCCCGTGGGGTCGATCACTGCGGGTTTCGCACCATACTCGGCGGCCCGAGACCGCACTACCGCGTCGACGGTGCCCTCAGGCATCGAAGATCTTTCGTAATCGCCGCAGGTCGACCTTGCCGCTGGGCAGCAGCGGCACATCGGCCGGCGATAAGGCCGCAATCTGTTTTGGAATCTTGTACGCCGAAAGCTCGGCTTTGAGTGCCTGGCGAAGCGCATCTTCGTCGAACGGCTTGCCGTTATCGACGACGACCACGGCAGCCACCAGCTCCCCGCGATCCGGGTCGGGGATACCGAACACATGCGCCGCAGCGCCGTCGGTGACGTTGCTGATCGCCTTCTCCACCTCGGCCGGTGAGACATTGGCACCTGCGGTCTTGATCATGGCGCCGCGACGGCGAACGAAATACATGAATCCGTCGCGGTCGGCGGCCACCAGGTCGCCGGTGCGAAACCAGCCATCGGCATCGAAACACTCTTCGCGGCTGCGCTTGTAATAGCGCTGCATCACATAGGGGCCGCGGATGCAGAGCTCACCCAGCTCGCCGGTCTCGACCGGCACCCCGGTTTCCGGATCGACGATCTTGGTCTCGAAACCGGGCGCCGGCTTGCCGAACGATCCGCGCCGATACTCGGGTTGATCGGACTCGTCGCCGCTGATCAACACCACGCTTCCCGCTTCGGTGAGGCCTAACATGTTGTGCCGCAACTCAGGGTCGGCAGGCCGCACCTCTGGCGCCAACAGCGGATAGAGGTTACCCCTTCGCATCGACGACAGGTCTCGGTCGGGAAAGCTCGGATGGCGCACCAAATCGGCGATGCCGGCCACAAAACCGTTGGTGACGGTGGGGCGTTCGGCCTCCAGCAGATCGAGCGTTCGCGCCGCATCGGAAGCGTTGGAGCACACCAACGTCGAACCGGCGACCAGGGTGGCGAGTAGCCCGAAGGCAAATCCGCCGATCCAGAAGAACGGTGAGTTGCAGAAAAGCTTGTCCTCGGCGACTAGACCGCGAATCTCGTTGAGGTTCTGCTGATGAGCCAACAGCGCCCCGTGGGTGTGGACCACCCCCTTCGGGGCGCTCGCCGTACCCGAGGTGTAGACGATCGCCAGCGGGTCGGAGTCGTCGACGTCGTCTTCCAATGCGGCCAACAGCGACTCGTCGACCGACTCGGCGAGCCGGTACACCCGGTCGGGTTCGGTCAGCACATGACGCAGCTGCGGCACACTGGCATTGAACATCCGGTCTTTCGAGGCGAAGTCGGGGTCCGACAACGCTTCGGCTAGTCGCTGCACGTAGTCGTGGGATCGAAAAGAACGGGCGGCAAGCAAAATTTGCACATCGCTGTCGACCAGTTGCTCGCGCAGCTCCCGCGCGGTGAGAAAGGTGGAGAACGGAATGACGAGCGCGCCGATCCGGGCCGCCGCAAGCATCGCGACGACAAAAGCCGCCCCGTTGGGGTAGAGCAGGCCGACATGGCTTCCCTTGCCGGCACCGAGCGCGATGAGTCCGCGGGCCAGCAGCGCCGAACGTCGCTGCGCCTCGGAGTAACTGATACGTTCGTCGTCGCAGACCAACACCGGGTGATCGGCTCTGGACCTCGCTTGCCGGTGCAGAACGGCGCCTACCGTCAGCGACTCACCTGACATGGATCAACCGGACACGGCCGCGGCGAAAAACTGCCGGACCGCACTCAGATCCGCTTTGCCGGAAGGTGTCCGCGGAATCGATTCGACGATCACGATATCGGTGGGAACCTCGTAGGGAGCGAGCCGGGTCTGCAGATGGTCCATCAGGGCAGCAGCGTCAACCGAACCGGGTTCTCGCAGCTCCACCATCGCAACCGGTGTCTCGCCGAGACGGTCATCGGGTTTCCCGACGACCGCGGCTGCGGCCACCGCGGAATGACTCTCCAGGGCGGACCGCACGTCGTCGGGCATCACCTTGAAGCCGCCGCGGATGATCGCCTGGTCGGCGCGACCCACGATCCACAGAAAACCGTCGGCGTCGATACGCGCCAAGTCGGTGGTGCGCATCCAATCCGCCTCCGGCCCCAGTTGTCCCGGCCTGACCTCCAATAATCCGATCTGGTCCGCTCCCAGCGGTGTGCCCGCATCGTCGACCACCCGCAGTTGTGCCCCGAGGCTGGCGCGGCCGACACTGCCGCGTTTAGTCTGCCAGTGCTTTTGGTAGTCGGTCAATGTCCAGCCCGCGACGCCGCCGCCGAATTCCGTTGCCGCATAGGATGTCAGGACAGGAATGCCGTACTTTTCGGTGAACGCGTCGGCGTCGTCGGCCGACAGCGCAGCGGTGCCGCAGGTCACGGCGACGATGCTGTGCAGATCCTCCCGCGGCACGTCCGAATGCAACACCGTGCGCAGTGCCGCCGGCACCAACGACACGGTCCGTGGTTGGTGCTTGCGCACGGCCTCGAGCCAGCGATCGAGCTCGAAGCGGTCCAGCAGCACAAACGGCCGCGCTTCAACGACGCATTGCAGCACCCGGAACACACCCCCGATGTGCACCAGCGGCGCACTGACGATCGCGATGCCGCGCCGCAGCGTGGTCGGCGGCGTGCCCGCGTCGGGTCCTAACACGCTGTGGATCAACATGTCGTAGGTGAGGTCGACCCGCTTGGGCGGTCCGGTCGTGCCGCTGGTCAGCATCCGCACCGCAACGCCCGGCCGCGCCGCGGCGAGGCCACCGGTTCGGATCGCCAGCAGTTCGCCGGCCGGGCCGAAAATCCGCACCGGCGCCGAGGAGTCGGCCAGTGCCGTCACATCATCGGGTTCGCCGATCAGCAGCGGCAGGTCCAACTGGTCGATGTCGGCTCGGGTGCGCTCGTCGCCGCGCACAGGGTTGATGGTGACCACCGTGGCACCGCTGAGCAGCACCCCGAGCAGGGCGGCGATATGAGCAGGCGTGTTGCGCAGCAGAACGCCGACCTGAGGCTGATCGCTGCCGACGAGGGAACAAACCTTGCCGGCCATGTTCGCGAGCACCTGCCAGGAAAGCCAGCGGTTCTCATACTCGATGGCCCCGGCGCCCGGGTCGATGGCCAGCACGGCGGCGATACGCGCACTGAGCGGATGCATCGTCAGCGCAACCTAGGCTGCACGGCGGGACGCTGGCCGCGGGCCGCCACTTCGGCAAGGCCGACCGGATTGCCCAGCCGGGTGTAGATCAGCCCCTGTTCCATGGCGACGCGATAGGGCTTGTCCAGTGACTCCCAGATCGCCTTGACGCTGCCCTGGGTTGCCGACGGGGGCTTGTCCGCGATCGTTGCGGCGATCTCGTGAGCACGCTCCCACAGCCGTTCTGCAGGTACCACTTCGGATACCAGTCCGATCCGCAGCGCGGTGTCGGCGCAGACGCGCTCGTCGTTGCCCATCAGCGCGATTCGCAGCGTTTCGCCGAGACCGATGCGGCGCATCAGGCCGATCGGCTCCAGTGCACAGACCAGACCCGCCGAGACATGCGAATCGAAGAACGTGGCGTCCGTCGAGCAGATGACGACGTCGGATTCGTTGATGAAGTAGAACGCGCCCGCGGTGCACATGCCCTGTACCGCACACACCACCGGCTTCCACATCTTCTGCCATTTCGGGCTGAGCGCTTCGCCGGGATCCGCGTGATGCCAGATGTTTTCGGGCTGTCCGTACGGAGTCTTGATGTCCAGCCCGGCGCTGAACGCACGGTCACCGGCTGCGCGCAGCACCACTGCGTTGACAGAGTCGTCGGCTTTGACGATCTGCCAGGCTTGGGCCATCTCGTCGCACATTGTGCGGTTGAACGCGTTGAGTTGATCCGGCCTGTTCAGAGTGATGGTGGCGACGTGGTCGGCGGAATCCACCTCGAACGTGATGGTCTCGAAGTTCATCGGCACTGCCACTCCGGCGTCCGTTTTTCCATGAACGCTTTCGGGCCTTCGAGCGAGTCCTCGGTGTGCAGGTTGCGCTCGCGGAAGGATTCGGCCAGCATTTCGGCTTCGTGCAGCGGCAGATCCAGTCCCTTGATGATCGCCAGTCGGGTACCGCGCACTGCCAGCGGTGCATTCGAGTTCACGATATCGGCGATTTCGTGGGCACGCTCCAGCAGCCGCTCGTGTTCGACGATCTCGCTGATCATCCCGAGCTCGTAGGCTCGCTGCGCGGTCATCCGCTCGTGTTTGCCCATCAAGGCCATCCGCAGAGCGACCGATCTGGGTACGACCCGGCCTAACCGGACCAGCTCACGCGCGCCGACCAACCCGATGCTGACGTGCGGGTCGAAGAACGTAGCTTTGTCTGACGCGATGACGATGTCTCCGGTTGTGACCCAGTCCAGCCCGGCTCCACAACAAATCCCGTTGATAGCGGCCAGCACGGGTTTGGCCATGGTGCGAAACGGTGGGGTACCCTCCTGCGGGGCCTCCCATTGCTCGTAGGTCGACAAGTACGGCCGTTCGTTGATCACCTTGCCGTCGCCGGGGATCTCCTTGACGTCGGCGCCGGTGCAGAACGCGCGCCCGGCTCCGGTCACGATGAGAAGCCAAATGCGGTCGTCGTTCTCGGCTTCGGCGTAGGCAGCACGCAATTCGGTGATCATGTGCGGGCTCAGCGCGTTGAGGGCATCCGGACGATTCAACGTGATGGTGGCCTTATGGCCGTCGACTTCATATTTGATGGTGTCGTACGACATGGTCTTCCCTTCGCCTGGGTGCGTCGTCACCGGCCGCGGAACTGCGGCGGACGCCGCTCCCGAAATGCGTCAAGTCCTTCTTTGAAATCAGCAGTGCGGCAAGCCAGCTCGACGTTGTAGAGCTCTTGAGTCATCGCCTGGCCCAGTGCCGCGTGCAGGCTGTAGTTGATGGCCTGTTTGGCCAGGCCGATCGCAACCGTGGGCCCGGAGGCCAGCTGTGTCAACAGTTGCTCGGATGCCTCGTCGAGGTCAGTCGAAGCGACGGCCTGGTGGATCAGACCCCATTCGGCTGCCTGCGATCCGCCGATTTTCTCACCCAGCAACAGCATCTGTTTGGCACGCGTCAGCCCGACCAGTCGGGGCAGCAGCCAGGTGGAGCCCGAATCCGGGCTGAAGCCCCGGGTGAGGAATGGTTCCCAGAACACCGCGTCGCAGGCGGCCACCGTGAAATCGGCAGCCAACGAAAGATTGCACCCCAGGCCGACGGCCCAGCCCTGCACGGTGCACACCACCGGCAACTGGATGCTGTGAATCAGTTCGACCGCCCGGTGGGCGGTATGGGGGAGGCGCCGAACAATGTCGCCGGTGCGCGGCCGTGGTCGGGTGCTGTCGTTGGTCGTGATCCAGTCAGCGCCCGCGCAGAAGTTGCCTCCCGATCCTCGGATATGGATGGCGCGCAACGAATCATCGGTTGCGGCAGCGGTCAAAGCGCTGACGAACGTGTCGATCATGGGTTGATTGAGCGAGTTGCGCCGAGACGGGCGGTCCAGCGTGAGGCGCAAAACCGCGCCGTCCCGGCGCACCTCAATCGAACCGTCGTCGGCACCGGGATCGAGCTGCTGACTCACCGTTGAATCCGCCCTTTCCCGCCGCTACGGTTACCCATACAGTAGGCAATACGATTTCTAACCCTGTATAACTTAGCAAGGAAAGCCTGGCGGCGGAACAGCCGCTTCGGGAAAGAGGACAGATGGCCGACGGCAGCGGACCGCAGCCAACCCGGTTTGGCGAGCAGCCGCTCGCTCAGACCGCCGCCGCAGCCGCCGCCATCCGCCGCCTGAGCTCACTGCTGCTGGCATTGGAGCACCCGCACCCGGTGGTGGACGCGATGCTCGCGCAATGCGCCGAATGGGAACGCCAGCTGACGCTGGCGGCCCCCGCCGACTATGCCCCGCGAATCGGCTCTGATGACGATGGCAACCGGCGCGTGTACCTCGACCACGCCACGGACATCGGCGCTTTCAACCCCTGCTTTCCCGAATACCGCTTCGATGACCTCGGTGCTGAGAATGCATCGGGACACGTCAATTTCCCGTTGGTATACGAGGGGCCGCCCGGGCTGGTCCATGGCGGGTTTCTCGGCGTCTTCTTCGACTGCGTCATCCAACATCACAATTGCGTGATCGGCTTGTCCGGCAAGACCCGTTCGCTCAACGTGCGCTTTCGACGCCCGACACCCATCCTCACCGACTTGCGCTTCGAGATCGCCCGTGCACAGACCGATCGGGGCATCACCTCGACGGCGACGCTGCTGCTCGACGACGAGGTGCTGTGTATCGGCGAGGTCAATACGTTGGCGCTGCCGCCCGACAAGCTGGCCGGATATCAGTTCGGCAAGCGCCGAGCCGAGAAGCCCTGACATGGCACGTATCCGCCAACCTCGGGTTGCCGAGATCCTGGCATCGCGACTACGCGACGACATTTTGTCCGGGCGCTTGAAGGAAGGCGACGAACTGCCTTCTCAGGAAAGCTTGTTCGGTGAATTCGGTGTCAGTCCGCCGGCGCTGCGTGAGGCAATTCATCTGCTGGAGACCGACGGCCTGATCTCGGTGCGTCGTGGCAATGTCGGCGGAGCGATTGTCCAGGCACCGACGGCCGAACGGACAGCGCACATGATCAGCATGGTGTTGCAGGCCCGCGCGGCGACGCCGGCCGACGTCAGCGAGGCCTTATTGCACCTGGAACCGATCTGCGCTGGGATGTGCGCGGCTCGCGTGGATCGGATGACCGAGGTCGTGCCATATCTGCAGGCCGAAATCGACGCACAGACAGCACAGTTCGACGATGTCGGACAGTACGTTCCGAATGCCCGCCGGTTTCACGAGGCCCTGGTCTCTCGGTGCGGCAACGAACCGATGATTTTGCTGATCGGCTCTTTGGAGTTGATCTGGTCGGCTCACGAATCGTCGGTGTGGAGTGACGACGGCGATCCGACGGCCATGGTGGACAAGACCAGACGTGCCGCACTGCGCGACCATCAGCGGCTGCTTGCCGCGATCCGCGACGGCAACGCCGCACGAGCGGTGCGGCTGGCGCAAGATCATCTCGCCGCCGCGCGTCGCAACACGCTCGCGTTTGGCAGCGACAAAACCATCGAGGCAAAACGCATGTCGGATGGTGTGCGCAGAAAGGACCCTGTCAGATGACAACCGCAGATGATCGTGTTCTCTTCGAGATCGATACCGAAAAGCGCATCGCCACCATCACGTTCAACAATCCGCAGCAACGCAACGCCTACGACGCGACAATGCGTGAGACCATCGCCCGATACCTGGATCGCGTCGCCGAAGACGACGACTTGACGGTAGTGCTACTGCGCGGCGCCGACGGGGTTTTCAGTACGGGCGCAGATATGAACAACGCCTACGGCTGGTACGGGGAGCGTGGCGAGTCGGCCGCCGAGAGCCGGCCCAGTCAGCGACGCCGACTAGCGGTGGACCGCAAGTCGTTCGGGTTTTATCACAATCTGATGGGCTTTCCGAAGGTCACCGTCGGGGAGATCAGTGGTTACGCGCTCGGCGGCGGATTCGAGATGGCTCTGATGACCGATATCTCGGTCATCGCCCGCAACACCAAGATCGGTATGCCGGCCACCCGTTTCTTGGGACCGGCGCTGGGCAGCCTGCACATGTTCTTCCATCGGTTGGGCCCGGTGCTGGCGCGACGGATGTTGCTGACCGGTGACATCATCGAGGCCGGTGCGGTCGAGCACCTGGGAATCTTCACCGACACCTGCGATCCGGGCATGGTCGCCAGGCGCGCCCGGTACTGGGCGGAGAAAGCAGCCAAGATGCCGGCTGACGGCGTCGTCATCGCCAAGGAGGCGTTCCGGCTCGTCGAACAGAGCCAGGCCTATCAGGGTGAGGAAGTGGCAAGCTACCTATTCCACGCGTTCGGAACCAATCTGCAGTTCGCGCCCGGCGAGTTCAACTTCGTCAAGACGCGCGCAGAACACGGAACCAAAGAGGCGTTTCGGCTGCGCGATGAATATTTCAACGTGCCCGAGCCAGAGGAACCGTAGCTCAGCGTGATGCTTTGGTTCGTCCCGGCTTAGCTGACTTGCGTTGCTTGCCAGTCGCTTTCGACCTCCGCTCGATCAGCCGGGCAGCATGGTCGAGAATGCAGTCGAGGCCGTATTCGAAGTTGTTGTCGTCGGCGGCACCGATGTGATACCCCTTTGCGGTCATCTGGGCGAGCAGCGGCGTTGATTCGGAATCGATGACCATGGCGTCCTCGATGGTGCGAGCGCCGTTGTCGGTCGCCTTGTTCTTTTCCTGCAGCCGATGCAGCACCACCGAACCGCGCACGTGGACTGAGACCGCGGAGTAGGTGTCAAAGGCTTCCTCGGGTGACAGTCCCGCCTCGACCAGACCCGCGATCGCCTTCTCGATCTCCTGAACCCCCAGACGGGCCGCCCGCGGCGAAAGCGCCGCCCGAATCAGAATCAGGTCGCACAAAATCGGGTTGCCCATAAATGTCTTACGCATTGAACGCGCGTGGTTGCGCAGTGTTTCCCGCCAATCGCTGGCTTCGACATACGGTGTGTCGAACACGTACTTGCGCAGCGCGCGGTCGGTCATCGCGTTGAGCAGATCGTCCTTCTTGCGGAAGTACCAGTAGATGCTGGTGACTCCGACGCCGAGGTGTTTGCCCAGCAGCGGCATGCTCAGGTTGTCGATGGAGACCTGTTCGGCGAGTTCGAACGCACCGTTGATGATGTCGTCGGGGTTGATGGACCCGCGTTCGCGCCGCTGACGCTTTTCCGCGGTCGCCTGTTTCGCCACTACGGGCACCTCCATCGGGAAATCTGGCGGGCCTACTGAACGGCACCATTGCAGCTGTGTCGCCGTTACGATCTACTACTGTAATACCTATCGTAGGGGTTTTGATATTTCATGGACCTTGGGCTGAGAAACGCCACCGCGGCCGTCGTCGGCGGCGGGCGCGGCATGGGGTTGGCCACGGCGCGGTGCCTGGCCGACGACGGCGCCCGAGTGGCGATCATCGGCCGGTCTCGACCAGATCTTGACCGCGCGGCAGCGGACTTGGCCAACCGGGGCAGCCCCGATGCCGTCGGATTGGTGGCCGATGTCACCGACGCCGACGCGGTCGACGCCGCGTTCGCCGACCTCGCCCAGCGCTGGGACGGCGAACTCAACATACTCATCAACGCGGTCGGGCCGACGGTGCAGGGTGACTTCGAGTCACTCACCGACGAGCAGTGGCGCCAAGCCGTCGACGAGGGCGCGATGGGAATGGTGCACTGCGTGCGGTCGGCTCTTCCGTTGTTACGCAAGGCGCAGTGGGCACGAATCGTGAACTTCTCGGCGCACTCGACACAGCGGCAAAGTGTGATCCTGCCCGCATACACGGCGGCCAAGGCGATGGTGACGAGTATCTCCAAGAACCTGTCGTTGCTTTTGGCCAAAGACGAGATCCTGGTCAACGTGGTCTCTCCGGGCAGCATCGCTTCGGAGTCACTGGTGGGCTGGGCGAAATCGGTCGGTGTTGACGGGGACAACCCGTATGAGCTGATGAAAGCGATCGACAAACATTTCGGTCACCCGGCGCATCTGCCGCGAGCCGGACTGCCGGACGAAATCGGGCCGGTCGTCGCATTTTTGGCGTCACGGCGCAACTCGTACATGACCGGGGCGAACATCAACGTCGACGGAGGCTCGGACTTCACGTAATACGGCCGGCGGCGAAAGGAGCGCACGATGGCAACGGCTCGTGAGGCCCGTTCGTGGGCGCGCAGCGCGTTACGGGGAATCGGCGACTCGCTGTACACACCGTTTTGCGGAGCCGACGGTGACGACATCGACTGGGATGCCTATCGGGCCTTGGTGCGCTATTGCGTCGGCGATCTCAGGCACCCGATGTTGTGGTGCACCAGCGGCCTGGCCGAGTTCTGGTCGTTGACGCTGGACGAACGCAAGCGGTTGCTGGAGGTGGCGATCGAGGAGGGGCGCGTCGCCAATCCTGACGTAGTCGTGCAGGCCTGCACCGCGGCGATGTCGGCCAAGGATTGCCTGGATCTGACGCTGCACGCCCAGCAGGTCGGCGCCGACATCGCCTATATCCAGACGCCGATGATGGAGTTGCACGGCGGCGAGGGTGCGCTGCGATTCTTCAGATATGTTGCGGATCGCACCGATATCGCGCTCGGCATGTTCAATTCACCATCGTCGGGCTATGTGCTCAGTCCGGCCGAAAGCGCACGCATCTACGACGAGGTTCCCGCGGTCTGTGCGACCAAGGAGGGTGCCTTCCGGCCGGCGGCAAGCCGATTGCTGCACGAACTGGCACCTGACTTGGTGCTGTGGGAATGCGACAAAACGGTGTACCGGGCCGGCTGGCTGCGCGACGGAATCGTCTGCCCGGCCCAGCTGGGCACCGCCGGCTACCTGTTCGAGACACCGCAACGGCGCCTGCTCTCCGAGTACTGGGATCTGATCGTCAACGACCAACTCGTCGAGGCGATGGACTACGCCCGGGAATCAGGCCTGGACCAGTTCGACATCGACCTCGGCTCATGGTTCACCTGCTATCCGGGACGGTCCGACTACTTCACCCACTGGGGCGGTGCATTCAAGTACGCCGCATCGCTGCTGGGCCTGCCGATCGGGGGCTATCCATATTCCCGGCCGCCGCAAGCCGAGCTGCCGCCGGAGGCCAAGGCGCAGATCGAAAAAGCCTACCGGCGGCTGGGATTGGTCAAGGCGTGAGCCGGGTCGATCTTGACCGGTGGTCGGCCCTTGGAGGGGTTCGGCGATGCGTCGGCCGCACCTTGCGAGACCTTGCTACCGAAAGGTATACAGTATGAGTAATAGCTTCCGCCGGATGGCCGCGATCGGCCACCCAGAAACGCGCCACTGGCTGACAGGAGCGTCATGTGAGCACCGCTGAAGGTGTCGCCACGGGCGAAGCGGTGCTGTACGAGACCACTCCGACCGGCGTGGCGGTCCTGACGCTCAACCGGCCGGATCGCCTCAACACCTGGGGCGGTGACATCGCCACGGCCTACTACTCCAGCCTGGACCGCGCCGAAGCGGACCCCGCCGTTCGGGTGATCGTGCTGACCGGCCGCGGCAAGGCGTTCTGTGCCGGCGCCAACCTCGGGTCGACCGCGTCGGCCAGCGAGTCATTGGCCAAGCCTGACCAACCGAATCTCAACGAGCTGGTCGGGGAGCGACAGCCGTATCACCTGACCATGTTGAGCAAACCGGTGATCGCCGCTGTCAACGGCTCGTGCGCCGGCATCGGTCTTACCCAGGCGTTGATGTGCGATATCCGATTCGCTGCTGCCGGAGCCAAATTCGCGGCATCGTTCGCGCGCCGTGGTCTCATCGCCGAATACGGTGTCTCTTGGATACTTCCGCGATTGACCGGCTGGGCGGTGGCGCTCGACCTGCTGCTGAGCGGCCGGACCTTTCTGGCGGAAGAGGCGGCCGAGCTCGGACTGGTCAAGGAAGTCGTCGCAGCCGACCGGCTGATGGACCGGGTGATGGAATACGCCGAGGACATCGCCCGCAACTGTTCGCCGGCTTCGATGGCCGTGATCAAGAGGCAGGCCTACGGTGACGCCATGCGCGACGTCGCACAGTCCAGTGCGCAGGCCGAAATCCTGTTGCAGGAGTCGCTGCAGCGTCCCGACGTCATCGAAGGGATCACCAGCTTCCTGGAGAAGCGAGCCCCCAGCTTTCCAGGTCTGAGCAGCCCCGATACCGAAGGATCATCATGACCAATTTGGGTTATCAGGCGATCGACGTCGACAACCATTACTACGAACCGCTGGATGCCTTCACCCGGCACTTGGACAAGAAGTTCAAGCGGCGCGGCGTACAGATGCTCAGCGATGGCAAGCGCACCTGGGCCGTGATCGGCGACCGAGTCAACCACTTCATCCCGAATCCCACCTTCGATCCGATCATCGTGCCGGGCTGCCTGGATTTGTTGTTCCGCGGCGAGATTCCCGCCGGCGTCGACCCGGCGTCGCTGATGAAGGTCGAACGCCTCGCCGAGCACCCCGAGTACCAGAACCGGGATGCGAGGGTGCAGGTGATGGATACCCAGGGCATCGAGACGGTGTTCATGTTGCCCACATTCGCGTGCGGCGTCGAGGAGGCCCTCAAGGACGACATCGAGGCCACGATGGCGTCACTGCATGCGTTCAACCTTTGGCTGGATGAGGATTGGGGCTTCGACCGACCCGATCACCGAATCATCGCAGCTCCGATTATCTCGTTGGCCGATCCGGTCAAGGCGCTCGAAGAAGTCGAGTTCGTGTTGGCACGTGGCGCGAAGCTGGTGTTGGTGCGGCCGGCGCCGGTACCCGGGCGCATCAAGGCGCGATCACTGGGCGATCCCAGCCATGATCCAGTGTGGGCCCGGCTGGCCGAGGCGGGCGTACCGGTGGGATTTCACCTGAGCGACAGCGGATATCTGCACATCGCGGCGATGTGGGGCGGCAAGTCGACTTTCGAGGGGTTTGGCGCCAAGGATCCGTTGGACCAGGTGCTGCTCGACGACCGCGCAATCCACGACACGATGGCCTCGATGATTGTGCATGGTGTGTTCACCCGGCACCCGAAATTGCGGGTGGTCAGCATCGAAAACGGTTCTTACTTCGTTTACCGGTTGATCAAGCGTTTGAAAAAGGCAGCCAACAACCAGCCGCAGTATTTCCCCGAAGACCCCGTCGAGCAGCTGCGTAACAACGTGTGGATTGCGCCCTATTACGAGGACGACCTGTCTGCCCTCGCCGAGGTGATGGGCGTGGACAAGATTCTGTTCGGATCCGACTGGCCGCACGGAGAGGGCCTCGAGTCGCCGCTGTCGTTCACCGAAGAGCTTGATGGATTCAGCGACACCGATGTTCGAAAGATCATGCGTGACAACGCATTGGACCTGCTTGGCGTCAAGGTTGGCTCGGCGGCCTGACCGTGACCGAGTGGACCATCGGCGCGGTTCTCGACGCGATCGCAGACGTCGTCCCGGACCGGGTGATGACGATCTGTGGCGATCGGCGCAGCACCTTCGGGGAGTCGGCGGATCGCACAAGCCGACTGGCAAACTTCTTGACCGGCAGAGGGTTCGGTGCTCATCGGGAACGAGCATCGCTGCAGAACTGGGAATGCGGACAAGACCGGGTGGCGCTCGTCATGTACAACGACCTGTATCCCGATATGGTCGTCGGCTGCCTCAAGGCGCGAACCGTCCCGGTGAACATCAACTACAACTACGCGCCGCGCGAAGTCAAGGAACTACTCGAGTACCTGCAGCCGCGGGCGATCATCTACCACCGTGTGCTGGGCGCCAAGTTCGCTGAGGTGCTGTCGTGTGACAGCGCCGAGCTGCTGATATCGGTCGAGGATGGAAGCGCCAACCCCGAGCTCCCCGGAGCGGTGCCGCTGGACGACGTGCTGGCGCAGGGAGATAACGACCTGCGGGTGGCTGCCTCACCGGACGACCTGCTGATGATCTGTACCGGCGGCACGACCGGTCGGCCCAAGGGTGTGATGTGGCGACAGTCCGATATCTATGTTTCGTCGATGGTTGGAGCCGATCATGCGTCGGCCCAGGAAATTCACGACAAAGTGAGTGGTGCCCCAAGTGCGCCGTGGTTCGCCGTCTCACCGCTGATGCATGCCGCGGGCATGTGGACCGCATTCGCGGCGATCATGGCCGGCACTCCGGTGGTGCTGTACGACACCGCCAAGAAGCTTGACCCGAAAGCGGTGTGGCAGACGGCCGAACGCGAACGAGTCGGCATGCTGACGATGGTCGGTGATGCTTATGCCGCACCGCTGGTGGCCGAATTGCGGCGCGGCTCTTACGACCTGTCTTCGCTGGCCACGATCGGCACCGGTGGTGCCGCGACGAATCCCAAATACCAAGAAGCACTCCTGGAATTGCTGCCCCACATCACCCTCATCAACGGATACGGCTCGTCGGAAACCGGAAACATGGGATTCGGCTACAGTCGGCACGGCGCGCGAGTCGACAGTTTCGCCCTGCGAGAAGGCGGCCTGGTTGTGTCCGAGGACTACAGCCACTTCCTCGCGCCCGGTGAGCACGGGGTAGGTTGGGCCGCCAGGGCGGGGCGCATCCCGCTCGGGTATTTCAACGACCCCGATGCCACCCGTAAGACGTTTCCCTGCGTGGACGGCAAGCGTGTGGTGATTTCCGGCGATCGCGCCGCCCTGGAACCCGACGGCACCTTGCGGCTTTTCGGCCGCGACTCGCTGGTGGTCAACACCGGAGGAGAAAAGGTGTTCGTCGAGGAAGTCGAAGAGGTGCTGCGTGCTCATCCAACGGTCGCCGACGCCTTGGTGGTGGGGCGGCCGAGCGATCGGTGGGGTGAAGAACTCGTCGCCCTCGTCGAACTACGCGGTGGCGCCGATGCCGCCCGGGAGGTGCTCGACGCGCATTGCCGTTCGCAACTTGCGCGGTTCAAGGCGCCCAAGGAGTTCATCGTCGTCGAGCACGTCCACCGGCTGGGGAACGGCAAGGCCGATTACCGGTGGGCCAAAGCCCAAGCAGTGCAGCAAGCGAGCGTAAAGGCGCCGATGTCGAGATGAAAGCGATCGACTGCCTCGTCAACGTGCATTTCGGTGAAACCGAAAAGCAGCCCACCTGGATGCTCAAAGTCCGCGACGACTATTTCAAAGGCCCCCAGACGATGTTCGAACCGGTGGACCTGGCGGCGCTGCTCGACGAAATGGATGAGCAGGGTGTGAGCAAGGCCATTCTGATGGACAATCTCGCCAGGCCGTCAATCACCGCGCGCAAATTCGTTGAAGCCAAGCCGGATCGGTTCGCACTGGCGATGGGTGGCGTCGACCTGCTACGTCCGATGCCCTCGCTGCGAGAACTCAGTGCCGTCGTCAACGACCTACCAGTCGTGTATGCGGTCGTGGGCCCGAGCTTTTGGGGTGACGGCCAATACCCGCCCAGCGACGCGGTCTACTATCCGCTCTACACCAAGTGCGCGGAGCTCGAGCTGCCGCTGTGCATCAACACCGGCATTCCCGGGCCCCCGATACCCGGAGAGGTGCAAAATCCCATGCACCTCGACCGGGTCTGCGTGCGGTTCCCCGAGCTCAAGCTGTGCATGATCCACGGCGCGGACCCGTGGTGGGACATCGCAATTCGACTGTTGATCAAGTACGCAAACCTGCGTCTGATGACGTCGGCCTGGTCGCCGAAACGACTTCCCGACACCCTGTTGCACTACATGCGGACCCGCGGGCAGCGCAAGGTGATCTTCGCTTCCGACTGGCCGGTGCTGAAAATGCGCCGGGTTGTCCCCGAAGCGGCCGCTTTGGATCTGCCCGCCGACGTCCTCGAGAACTATCTCTACAACAACGCACATGAATTCTTCTTTGGTGGTCGGGAGGAGCGCTGAGCATGGACCGCTATGAGCTGCGTAGGCTCGATTACAGCCTGACCGAAGACCACCGGGCGCTGCAGGCCGCCTACCGCGACTTTTTCAAGACCCATTGCCCAATTGAAACCGTCCGCGCTGCAGAGGAATCCGGCTTCGACAAGAGTTTATGGGAGCGGCTCTGCGCAATGGGTGCAACGACGATGGCCCTACCGGACACCGTCGGCGGGGACGGGGCGACACTGGTCGATCTGACGCTGGTGGCCGAGGAGATCGGTCGGTCGCTGGCGCCGGTACCGTGGATCGACCATGTCTGTGCGGCCCGGCTGTTGGCCAGACTGGGCGCGATGGAATCCGATGTGGTCAATGGCAGGCAGCTCGCAGCGTTCGACCCGCAACAGGACAATGTCGCGGGGGTTCGGCTGCTGCCGACCGGGTCGATCGCCGACCAGGTCATCGTCCGGGATGGTAGTCAGGACGGGGCAGTGGTGCTCCTTACCTTCGCCACCCGTCCGGCAAAGGTGGACAACATCGGCCGGCTGCCGATGGCCTGGGTTGACCCAGGGGCCGCCGACAGCCGAACTGTTTTGGCCAGTGGGCCAGGCGCGATGGCCGAATACCAACGAGCCCTTGATGAATGGCGGGTGCTCTCCGCCGCGGCGCTGGTTGGCCTGGTCGAAGAAACCATGACCATCGCGGCAGAATTCGCCAAGACCCGCTACACGCTGGGCGTGCCGATCTCTACGTTGCAGGCCATCTCTCATCCGCTGGCCAACATGGCGATCACCGTGCAGAGCGGCCGCAGTTTGGCGCATCGGGCGGCGTGGTTCCTGGACAACGAACCCGAGGAGCGTCCAGAACTGGCGCACGCCGCGTTCGTTTTCATGGCCGAGGAAGCGGCAAAGGCGGCAACCATGGCGGTGCATGTGCAAGGCGGACTAGGTGTTTCGGCGGAGGCGGCCGCGACGGCGTATCTGGTGCGTGCCAGGGGCTGGCCGGTCGCCGGCGGCGACCCCGGTGCCAGCGCCACGTACATCGGCGAGTTGATCGCCGCACGCGAAAGCGGTTCGAGGAAGGATGCCTAGGTGGACTTCTCACGCGTCACGTTGTCCGATGACGACCAGGCATTTCTCGAGGAGGTCCGCGACTTCCTGCGCACGCATGTGACCGAAGATGTCATACGCCGGGACCGGGAAACCGGCGACAACTTCGACGAAGGGGTGCACCTGGCGCTTGGCGCGGCCGGCTACTTGGAACGCGAGTGGAAGCCGGCGTCTGAGGGTGGCTTCAGCAGGGTTCAACGTCGCATCTGGGAACTGGAGAAACGCCGCGCGCACACGCCGTGGGTGACCTGGGGAACCACCGCGATGATCGCGCGATCGGTCGCGAAGTTCGGGTCACCGGAACTGCGGGACGAGGTGATGCCGGGTGTGTTCAGTGGGCATGTGCGAATGTGCCTGGGTTACACAGAACCCGAAGGCGGGTCCGACGTGGCCACCTGCAAGACCCGCGCGGTGCGCGACGCGGATGGGTCCAGCTGGATCATTAATGGCTCCAAGATGTTTACCACTGGAGCGCACAATTGCCAGTACGTCTTTCTCATCACCAACACCGACCCGGAAGCGGAAAAGCACAAGAGCCTGACCATGTTTCTGGTTCCGCTGAACTCGCCCGGCATCGATATCCAGGGCATCCGCACGATCGACGGCGACCGTACGAACATCGTGTACTACAGCGACGTGCGGGTCGACGACAAGTATCGGCTCGGTGAGGTCAACGGCGGCTGGACGGTGTTGCGTGAGCCGCTCAACGTCGAGCACGGTGCGGTGCCTGCCGCGCCCGACGGGCTACAGGATGTGTCGATCATGGCGCATCAGGCTGGTTTCATGGCAGACGCTGTGGACAAGGCCGCCGCCAAGGCCGGAGAACAAGATCCTGGCGGGCGCAGGCTCATTGACGATCGCTCAGTGGCGTACCGGTTGGGCCGCAGCGCCGCCCGCATGGAGGCGGCACTGAGCGCGCCGAGCATCTTCGGCCGGGTGGCCATCGCCCAGACGATGCGTGACATCTCACCGGACCTGATGGACATCCTCGGCACGGCGTCGGCGCTGCCGATCGGCACCGACGGCGCGGCCGACGACGGCGCCGCCGAGTATGTGTATCGCTTCGCGCCGCTGGTTGGTATCTACGGCGGCACCCTAGAGGTGTTCCGCAATATGATCGCCCAGTACGTGCTTGGCCTCGGCAAGCCGGCCTACGGGTCACCTGCCTGACGGTTGGCGCCCAGGGGCTTAGTCATGCAATAGCACCCGATTCCTTGAGTTCGGAAATGCGGTCCCAGTCCATGCCTGTTTCCAGCAGGACGACCTCGGTGTGCTCGGATGGCTGTGGGGCTCGGGTGGTCTCGAGCGGTTCGTGGTTGAACTGCACCGGCCCGCGAACGACCTTGAACGGTTTTCCGCTGCTGGCCAACTCGACTTCAGCGATCATGTCGTTGGCTATCGCCTGCTCGTCGTTGGCCAGGTCGATGAGGCTTTGGAATGGTGCCCACTGACCTTTCATGGTTTTTAGGTGCCGACGCCAGTAGTCAAAAGGTTTGCCGGCGAAGGCCTTCGCAATAAGCTCGGCAGCTGCATCGGCATTTTGTATCAGTGAGAGCACATCGGCGAAGCGGGGATCGTCAGCGGCCTCGGGGATGCCGAGATGCTCGAAAGTGTCGCGGATCAGACCGGTTGGGCTGATGATGCACAGGTTGATCGTGCCGCCGTCCGAGGTCAGGTAGTTGCCCATGAAGGGATTCACCGACGGCGCCGTAGATCCAGGCATCGGCGTGCGCATCACTTCTCCGGTTTCCATGCCTTGCGTCACACTCGCCCCAGCGGCCCACCAGGCCGTGCTCAGCAGCGACACGTCCAACTCCAGGGCTTCGCCGGTTCGCTCACGATGTAGCAGCGCGGCAGAAATACCTCCGGCAATGAACATGCCGCCGATGGAATCACCAAAAGCGGGAATGCCCTGTCCCAGTGCGCCACCCAGCTCCTCCGGCGTCAGCGCGTACCCTACCCCGCTGCGCGTCCAGAACACTGTCCCGTCATAGCCACCGACATCACGCTCAGGGCCCTTGTCGCCGTAGGCGCTGCCGCGGGCATACACGATGTTCGGGTTCGCCGCGCGAATGTGCTCCACGTCGAACTTGTGCTTTTGCCGCTGCGCGGGCATGTAGTTGGTCAGGAACACATCGGAGATCTTTGCCAGTTCATAGATCACTTCCTGGCCCCCCGGCGTCGAGATGTCGATGCCGACGCTGCGCTTGCCCCGATTGGGATGCTCCATCAGCGGATGCCGGTCCGGGTCGACCTGGATGCCACCCATGTTCAGGAAGCCACGTTGGGTATCGCCGCGGACCGGGTGCTCGACCTTGATGACGTCGGCGCCCCAGTCGGCGAGGATGGCGCCGGCCGCCGGTACGAACGTGAACTGTGCAACTTCCAGGACTCGAAAGCCCTCCATCACCTTGACCACTTTTCGGACCCTACTTCGCGTCGAATGTCACCGGAAGCGACGTCGGAGAACGGAACGGTTGGCCGTAGATGTGCGGGTCGTCGTCGGTGATGAGCTTGAGGTTGCTCACCCGATTCAACAGGCATTCCATTGCCACCCGCGTCTCCATGCGTGCGAGATGAAGGCCCAGGCAGGTGTGTTCGCCTGCCGCGAAGGAGATGTGCGGCACCGGCTTGCGGAAGATGTCGAATTCCTCGGAGCGCTCCCAACGCTGTTCGTCTCGATTGGCCGAGCCGATACACAGGTCGACCGCCGAGCGCGTGGGAATGCTGACCCCTTGCAGCTCGGTGTCTTCGGTGGTGAACCGCTGCACGGTGGTCAGCGGTGTCTCGAAGCGCAGCGCCTCTTCAATCGCGGGCCGGATCAGCTCGTGATCGGCTTGCACCGCATCGAACTGGTCGGGATGGGTGAGCAGCAGATACAGCAGATTGCCGGACGAACGGTAGGTGGTCTCCAGTCCGGCGGGCAGCAGCAGCCGCAGGAAAGAATAGATAGCTTCATCGGTCAGCTTCTCACCGTCGATCTCCGCGGTGACCAGGTCTGAAATGATGTCTTCGGTGGGCGAGGCTCTGCGCTGCTCGATCTGGTCGAGAAAGTAGTCCTTCAACGCTGCCGACGCCTCGAAAGCGCGCTCGTACTTGACGGTGTAGTTGATCAGCTGCACGGCACGGCGGCGAAATGTCGGCAGGTCTTCGGCGGGCAGGCCCAGGAGCTTGGCGATGACTCGAGTGGGAAATTCCACCGTGAACTGGCGAACCAGGTCGGCCTCGCCGCTTTCGATGAACTCGTCGATGAGTGCGTTGCAGATCGGCAGAACGATGCTCGGTTCCCAGCGGGCTAGCGCCTTGGACTTGAACGCCGCGGATATCAGGTTGCGGTGTTCGCGATGTTTTGTGCCCTCCATCGCCAAGATGGTGGGGCCCATAAACAGGCCGATAGTGTTGTCGTAGTACGCCGAGCTGAAGACCTGCCCGTCTCTAAACGCCTTGTTCACCGCCTCGAATGACAGCGCGGCGAAGGAGTTTTTGGGTCGCAGTGACTCGGGAGTTTGCGAGTAGTCAATGACCGTTCCGTGGAACACGCCGGCACCGCGGCGCTTCTGGGCGAAGTACGGGTAGGGGTTGCGGAGGAAGTCGGCGGGCTTGTCATCGCTGCGTACGGCGTTGCGAAGTTGACCTTCCACACCTGCTCCCCGTCGCCGCCGAATGATCGTACTGTAAATATTACAGTAGATGATATTGGCAGCGCTACGGCTGCCGTAAGCTGGACCCAGCTCGGGCCCAAGTCCCGGATCAGGGTGCGCCACGGGGCTTTTTCGAATTCACCAGTCGCATACCGAGTTCGTCAGGACTCACTAAATGCCCCTTGGTGCAGCGTATTTGCACCTGCGCATCGCCGCCGCAGGTCAGGTGCGTCAACCGAAGCCGGTCACGGCCCGGCAGGTGACGTCGGCCCCACTCGAACATTGCCCACACCACCGGCATGAAGTCGAGGCCGGCTTCGGTGAGCACATACTCTTCACGGCTGCGTTGCCCAGGCTCGCGGTACGGTTGGCGCCGCAATAGACCGAGCTCGACTAGTTCGCCGAGCCGCGCTGAGGCCGCGGCCTTGGTGATACCCACCCGTCGGGCGAAGTCGTCAAACCGGGTGGTTCCGTAGTACGCCTCGCGCATGATCAGCATCGCGGATTTGGTCCCGAGCACCTCCATGGTCTTCTCGATGGCGCATTCGCCAATCGGCGACCAGGCATCGCGGTCAGCGAGCGGGCCCTGCAGGAGTGTCATCGAAATCACCTCCGGACTGAGTTGCCTCCAGTATACCCAGGTGGTATAGCTGAATATAGCGCACAATACTCAGACTCGAGGAGGAGTCATGGCCGGATACCACGATCGCGACGCCGTCATTGTCGGCGCGGTACGCACTCCGATCGGCAAGGGCAAGCCCGGCGGCGCCTTGCACGAAGTGCTGCCCGTCGACCTGCTGGCGCACAGCCTGCGTGAGCTGGTTACGCGAACCGGCATCGACCCGGCCCAGATCGACGACGTCATCGCCGGCGCCGTCACCCAGGTGGGCGATCAGGCCGTCAACATTGCCCGCAACGCCCTGCTTGGCGCGGGTTTCCCCGAGTCCGTTCCGGGAACCACGGTCGACCGGCAGTGCGGCAGCAGCCAGCAAGCGATCAGCTTCGCCGCGCAGGGCGTGCTCGCCGGCGCCTACGACGTCGTGGTCGCTGCCGGGGTGGAATCGATGAGCCGGGTCCCGATGGGCAGCTCGCTGTTGCCGGGCAGCAACCCGTTCGGCGATGGCATGACGCAGCGCTATCCCGACGGCTTGGTACCGCAGGGCATCAGCGCCGAGCTGATCGCCGCCAAGTGGGGTTTGTCGCGCGCCGAGCTCGACGAGTTCTCTGCAGCCAGCCACGAGAAGGCGGCGCGGGCTACCAAGGACGGGCTCTTCGACAATGAACTCGCCCCGATCGCCGGGCTGGCGACTGACGAGATCATCCGGCCCGGCACCACCGTCGACACGCTGGCTGGACTAAAGCCGGCCTTCTACGATCCCGCGCTGGAGGCGCGCTTCCCGCAGATCAATTGGCATATCACGCCCGGCAACTCCTCACCGTTGTCCGATGGCAGCGCGGCGGTGCTGATCACCAGCGGCGAGGCTGCCAGGAGATTCGGGCTGCGACCGCTGGCCAGAATTCATACCACGACCGTGGTCGGCTCGGATCCGCTCTACATGCTCACCGGGGTTATTCCGGCCACCGAGAAGGTGCTGCGACGCGCGAGACTGACGCTGGCCGACATCGACCTGTTCGAAGTCAACGAGGCGTTCGCCCCTGTCGTGCTGGCGTGGGCAAAGGACACCGGGGCTGATCTGGCCAGGACGAACGTCAACGGTGGCGCGATCGCGATCGGACACCCGTTGGGAGCCAGCGGCGCGCGGATCATGACGACGCTGGTTAATGCGCTGGAGCAGCGCGGGGGTCGCTACGGGTTGCAGACCATGTGCGAGGGCGGCGGGATGGCCAATGCCACCATCATCGAACGACTCGACTAGAAGGGCATAACGATGACCGTAATCCGCGCTGCCGCAGTGCAACTCAGCCCGGTGCTCTACAGCCGGGAAGGCACCGTCGAACGAGTGATCGCCAAGATCGAGCAGTTGGCGCGGCGCGATGTGCAGTTCGCGACCTTCCCGGAGACCGTGATCCCGTACTACCCGTATTTTTCGTTCGTGCTGCGTCCCTTCGAGATGCGGTCCGAACACCTGAGGCTGCTGGAGCAGGCGGTGACGATACCGTCGCCAGAGGTCGATGCGATCAGCGCGGCCGCGCGGGCCGCCAACATGGTGGTGTCGATCGGGGTCAACGAGCGAGACGGTGGTTCGCTGTACAACACGCAGTTGTTGTTCGACGCCGACGGCACGTTGCTACAGCGGCGGCGCAAGATCTCGCCGACTTATCACGAACGAATGGTCTGGGGACAGGGCGACGGCAGCGGATTGCGGGCGGTCGATACTGCGGTCGGACGCATCGGGCAGCTGGCGTGTTTTGAGCACTTCAACGCGCTGGCTCGGTATGCCCTGATCGATGACGGCGAGCAAATCCATTCGAGCATGTTTCCAGGATCGTTCGGCGGCGACTTGTTCGCGCAGCAGACCGAGATCAGCGTGCGCAATCACGCGTTGGAGTCGGCTGCTTTCGTCATCAACGCCACCGCTTGGCTCGACGCCGATCAGCAGGCGCAGATCATGGCCGACACCGGCGCCCCGATCGGACCGATCTCTGGTGGGAATTTCACCGCGATCATCACGCCCCAGGGAGAATATCTGGGCGAGCCGCTGCGCTCTGGCGAGGGCGACGTCGTCGCAGATCTCGACCTCTCATCAATCAACACCCGCAAGGTCCTCATGGACGCCAGTGGCCACTACAGTCGACCCGAACTGCTGAGCCTCATGCTGGATCGCACCCCTGCGTCCCACGTACACGATCACGACTCGAGTATCGACCTTGACGAGGCCCAGCATGCCAGCATCTGAAACCCGCTTTGACGGAGTCCGGTTGCGCTACGAGAGCTCCAAGAGTTACGACGAATTGGTCGCCGCGCTCCTCGCCGACATCGGCGACACGCCAGTACCGATCGACGACATCGCCTCGGCGGCCGATAGCTGGGAGTCCTACCAGCAGGAAGTTCAACGCCATGTTGGCCCAAGCGGATTCATGTTGTTCGGGCTGTTCAACCACGGCGGCTGGATCACCAAGGCCGGCATTGACCGTAAGGCGTTGCGCGTCATCCTCGGTAACCCGTTGATCGCCATCACCATGTTGCGCTACGACGTCACGGCCGGCCTGTTCGCTCCGGTCGAGCTGCTGCTTGTCGAGGATGACAACGACCACAGCGGCCTGATCTACGTCAAGCCGTCGTCGTTGATGGTCGTCGAGCCCAATCGCGAACTGCTAAATGCTGCAGAGGAACTCGATGCCAAGTTGGCGTCATTGGCCACCAAGGTCACCAGAGACTAGAGCCAGCCGGTGCGGGCGGCAGCAACCGGCTCGGCGGGGGAGGGAGCCAGTTCGCCGTCGCGTACGCCATCGAGCATCCGTTGCACCGTAGCGACGATCTCCGGGCCTGCCGCGGCGAGTCCGACGATATCGGCTCCGGACGCCTCGTCGGCCTCGACGCCTGCACGGTCCAGTACCGCGGCCGGGTCAGCCAGTTGACCGGCCAGCCAGGACAGCGGGTCGGCCGACAACTCGGGAACGAAGTGCCGTCGGCCGGGTTCCCAACCGCTAAAGCGAGGGTGATGGTGGGCCCGGTCCAGCGTCCCCGGTGGACTCTCGGTTGATCCGAAAAGATCCACCCGCCAGACCGGTCGGCCGAGGGTGATCGGGACGCCGGCGTAGATGGAGCCCTGCGGTTCAGCCCGATCGACAAGGCGCAGTTCCAATCTGACTCCCCGTTCCGGGGTCGCCTGGCCTTCGAGCGGGGTCGGGTCGACGAAGTACATGTCGCCGATGACGACACCGAGGGTTTCGAATCCGAACGCTGCAAACATCGCGTACCTTTCCTTGGCTCTCTTCGAGCCTAGACCCACACCACCCGCGCGAATGCCCGCGAACACATCAGCTTCGTACCGGTGTCACTTCGCCCGGTGAATGCATCGTTGCCTAGCAGTCGTTGACTGCTTGCTCTCGTGCCCACCGGTAGTCCGCCTTGCCGGATGGGCTGCGTTCGATGACGGGCCGGAACACGATCGCTTTGGGAAGCTTGTAACGCGCCAACGACTTTGCGGCATGCGCAATCAACTCGTCGGCGTCGGCGTCGGCGCCCTCGGTCAGCGCGACAACGGCGACGACCTCCTGTCCCCACCGCTCGCTGGGCCGGCCCGCGACCACCACGTCGGCTACCGCCGGATGCGACGCGATTGCGGTTTCGACCTCTTCGACGAAGATCTTCTCGCCGCCGGAGTTGATGCATACCGAGTCGCGGCCGAGCAGTTCGATGACGCCGTCGGAGCGGTGACGCGCGCGGTCCCCCGGAACGGCATAGCGCACGCCGTCGATTACCGGGAAGGTTGCGGCGGTCTTCGCCGCGTCGCCTTTGTAGCCGAGCGGAACATAGCCGCGCTGAACGAGCCATCCCATGCCGTCGTGACCCGGTTGCAAGATCGACCCGAGGTCTTCGGCGGCGACGAAGGTGTCCGGACCCGGGTTGAACGTGCCGGTGGCCACCGCGCCCGCCATCGACAAATGGCTCATCTGCCCACCGGTCTCCGAGGACCCGACAGCGTCCATCACCATCGCGTTGGGCAGCGCCTCGATCAGACGCTCTTTGACGTAGGGCGTCAGCAGTGCGCCGCCGTTGGCCACGGCGGCCAGCGACGACACGTCGGCGATCCCTTTCTCGATGGCGGTCAGCAGCGGCCGTGCCATCGCATCCCCGACCACCGTCACCGCCTGCACCTTCTCCCGTTCGATGGTGCGCATGACGTCGTCGGCGTCCAGGTGGTTGACCACGGACGGAAAGACCAATGTCTGACCGGTCGTGATGGCCGTCATCACACTCCATTGGGCCGCGCCGTGAATCAGCGGTGGCAAGATCAGCAACTTGCTGCCGGCATTCTGCGACACTCCCGCGACGATCTCGTCGACGGATGCGACCGTCTCACCGGTCACCAGATTCCGCCCACCGAACGACGTCATGAAGATGTCGTGCTGGCGCCACAACACGCCTTTGGGCATTCCGGTGGTGCCACCGGTGTAAAGCACGTACAAGTCGTCGGGTGAAGGCTGCACGGGCGGCGGCGCCTCGGATCCGACGCGTCCGCCGCGTTCGACAATGGTCTCGTAATCCACTGCGCCATAGATCAGGTCATTGCCCGAATCGTCGGCGATCTGGATGAGCACCCGCAGTTGGGGAAGATCGGGCAGCACCTCGGCCACCCGCGGCGCGAATGCGGCGTGGTAGATCAGCGCCGTCGCACCACTGTCGGCGAGCAGGTACTGCAGTTCGCTCTTGACATAGCGGAAATTGACGTTGAACGGGGCAACCCGGGCCGCAAAGGCCCCGAGGAGCGACTCGACGAACTCATTGCCGTTGTAGGCGTACAAGCCGATGAGGTCCTGTCCCACCTGATGGCCGGCGAGCGCCGACCGCTCGGTGTGACACCCCAACCCCCGCGAGTGCAGGTACGCCGCGAGCCGGTTGGACCGCTCGACGAGCTGCGCGTATGTGTAACGGCGATCGCCCTGAATGACCAGCTCGCGGTCACCGATCGCACCCGCAACGGCAGCTACGACCGCCGGCACCGTGAATTGCGTCGCAGTGTCAGACATCATGCCTTTCGCGGTTGTGGTGCGTTGCCAGTCATGGATTGTTCCATGCGCTGATCAGGTCCTCGGTGGTGGTGATGGTTGCGAGCAAAGACAACGTGTTGTCGATGATCGCATCACCATATTTTGTCGGTACGGTTACCGCGTCGCGGGGCACCACGACCCGGTAGGCAGCGTTGACGGCGTCCATCACCACGATCGTGGAGACTCCAAGATTGCGCAGAACGGCGTCGAGGTCGGTGCCACCCGTCGGGACGACGCCATGCCAGCGGCTCAACACCAGATCGCTTGGCTCAGGCCTTAATTCGGGCAGCAGACCTCGCCGACCGGAAACTCCGGTGACCAGCCGATCATGAACCACCCGGTGACCTTCCAGGTGAAGGGAACCTTCACACCGTGCCTCCTGCGCTATATGACGTCGAGGGGCCGCATCATCGGCCCTTTCTTCGCGAGTTCGAGGTATTGGTAGTACGACCCAGACCAATACTGTAACGATTACAGTAGGCGTCACCTGCCTGTCAGGCTAGTGTCGGAACGGATTCTGCGTGGGGAAACGGAGCAGTGAGTTGAGCGATCGCGTTCTTGACGAACTGGGCTACTACCTGCTGGCCGGCGCCGGAGGCGAGGGGCCCGCAACGTTGATGGATGAGGCCCGCCGCGGCGAGGAAATGGGGCTCGGCACCGCGTTCATCTCCGAGCGCTGGAACGTCAAGGAGGCGTCGTCGCTCGTCGGCGCTGCCTGCGCGGTGACCAACCGGATGCAGATCGCCACCGCCGCAACCAATCACAACACCCGCCATCCGCTGATCACCGCGTCGTGGGCAACGACCATGCACCGGCTTTCCGGCGGACGCTTCACGTTAGGTATCGGGCGCGGCATCGCCGCCATCTACGGTGCGTTCGGCATCCCGGCGGTGACGACCGCGCAGATGGAGGATTGGGCGCAGGTCATGCGCCGGCTGTGGCACGGCGAGGTGATCTTCAACCACGACGGCCCGATGGGCAAGTACCCGGTGCTGGTGCTCGACCCCGACTTCAACGAAGACATCAGGCTGGCGCTGGTCGCGTTCGGGCCTCGGTCGCTCGCCCTGGGCGGGCGGGTGTTCGACGATGTCATCTTGCACACCTACTTCACGCCGCAGACGGTGCAGCGTTGTGTGAACACTGTCAAAGACGCCGCGGAGAAGGCCGGCCGTGATCCGGACAGCGTGCGGGTGTGGTCGTGCTTCGCCACCGTCGGCGATCATCTTCCCGAACAGTTGCGGCTGAAGAAGACCGTCGCTCGGCTGGCGACCTACCTGCAGGGATACGGCGATTTGTTGGTGCGCACCAACGGTTGGGATCCCGCTGTGCTGCAGCGGTTTCGGGAAGACTCAGTGGTGACGTCCATCGCCGGCGGTATCGACCACAAAGCCACACCCGAGCAGATTGAGCACATCGCCGGATTAATCCCCGACGAATGGCTGGAACCGTCGGCCACCGGATCGCCTCAACAGTGCGTGGAGCGCATCCGCCAGGAGTTCGACTACGGCGCCGACGCGGTGATCATGCACGGCGCCACCCCGGATGAATTGGAACCGGTCGTCGCCGCGTACCGCGCCATGCGACCATGAGCGTTATGTCGACGTATTTGGAAGACAAGGTCATTATCGTGACCGGGGCCGCCAGCGGTTTCGGCAGGTTGATCTCCGAGAAATGTGCTGCCGGTGGCGCGAAAGTCGTCGGCATGGACGTCAACGCCGAGCCCCTGAACGAGGTTTTCGACGGTATCCGTGCTGCTGGCTATGACGGCATCGGCTGCGTCGCCGATGTCACCGACATGGGCCAAGTCAAAGCGGCGGCCCAAAAAGCCGTCCAGACTTACGGCGCCATCGACGTAATGGTGAACAACGCGGGCGTGATGCCGCTGGCCTTTTTCGCCGATCACGAAGGTGCGTGGGAGAAGTGGCACGAAGCGATCGACATCAACATCAAGGGTGTGGTGAACGGGATCGCGGCCGTCTACGACACCATGATCGCGCGGGGCCGCGGACACGTCGTCAACATCTCGTCGATCTACGGCAACGCCGGAACCGAGGGCTCCGGGGTCTACAGCGCGACCAAGGCGGCGGTCGATGTGCTTTCGGAGTCGTTACGTGTTGAGGCCCAAGGCAAAATCAAGGTGACCAACATCAAGCCGACCGGCGTGCTGGGAACCAACCTCGCCAGCGGGGTCGTCAACGAAGCGGCGGCCGTCGGCATCGTCGGACACAAAGCCGCCCAGTTCTTGGAGAACGTCGCAAAGCTGCAAGACGGGACTCTCGGACAAGAGCAGATGGATATCGACTCGATGCAGTACTGGTTGATCACCCCCGACGACCTGGCGAACGCGGTGGTGCACGTCATCGATCAGCCCTGGGGGATCAGTCTCAGCGACGTCACGGTGCGGGCAAGCGGCGAGAACTACATCTTCTGACCGCGAAAGTGCAACTACCGACGCGTTTCCCGAGAAGCGCCGTCGGTAGTTGCACTTTCGCGGGCCACTTACGGCAGGATCACGGTGCGCGTGACCGGCTCGGGCGCCGCTTGGCGACTGTGCAGGCCGCGCCGTAGCGCCGTCAGCAGCGCGTCGCGGGTTTCGCGGGGGTCGATGAGCTCGTCGAAACCCAAGTGTTCGGCGGACCGATACGACGCCTGCAGCTCGGCGTTACGCAACTGGGTCGAGAGGTCCTCGCCAGCGTGCGACGCGCGGCTCAACGCGGCGGCGCTCATCGCGCCCATCGTCGCGCCCGGATAGGCGAACGTCGCCACTTGCGCGTCAAAACTCAACAGCGACATGACCATTGACCCGAACCCGTAAGCCTTACGCAGCGTGAGATGCAGCTTGAGCGTGGTGGCCACGGTCTGCGCGGCGAACATCCGCGCGCCGGCGCGTAACACGCCCGCGCGTTCGGACCGGCTGCCGGGCAGCATGCCCGGGTTGTCGGCAAGAAACACGATCGGCAGATGAAACGAGTCGGCCACCATGATGAAATGCGCTGCCTTGTCGGCGGCGTCGGCGTCGATCGAGCCGGCCAGCACCTGTGGCTGGTTGGCGACAACCGCGACCGGATGGCCGCCGAGATGGGCGAGCGCGCAGATGATCGCACGCCCGAATTGCGGCTGCACCTCCAGCCAGTCGGGACGGTCGAACACCACATCGAGCACCGAGCGCATGTCGTAGACGCGGCGATTGTCGCGGGAGACGATGTCGAGCAGTTCCGGCGTCGGCCGTAATTCGGTGGTTTTGTCCGGGGGCAGCGACGTGGGATATGACCATGCGCTGGGTGGGAAGTAGGACAAATATCGTCGCACGGTGTCGAGCACCGCTTCGTCGTCCTCGGCGACGTTGTGGATCACCCCGCTGGGCAGCGCGACGTCGGGACCGCCGAGATCCTCCTTCGAAATGTCTTCGCCCGTAGACTCTTTCACGACAGGAGGTCCCGCGGTGAAGATCGCACCCTGACGGCTCATGATTCGGAAATCGCACACCGGGGCGACCAGGGCGCCGTGTCCGGCCGACGGTCCGAGCACGGCGCTGACGGTGGGAACACGCCCCGAGCACTGCGCCTGGGCAAGCAGGTCGGTCGGGCTGCGCCCGTAGTGTCCTCCGGTGGGCCGAAAGCCGGCGCCCTCCAGCAGCATCACCAACGGAATCTTGTCGCGCAGCGCCAGTTCGGCGATGCGGTATCGCTTGGAATTGCCTGCAGGGCCGATGCTGCCGGCCAACGTGGTGAAGTCTTCGGCGCCCACCATCACCGGTGAGCCGTTGATCAAGCCGGAGCCCACGATGATCGCATCGGCGGCGGCGGCCTCGCCGCCCACCAGCGTGCCGAGCTCCCGAAACGAGCCCGGGTCCAGCAGCCGCTCCAGGCGCGCCCGCGCGTCGAGCTTGCCCTTTTCGCGATGCTTGGCGAGCCGCTCAGGCCCGCCCATGCCCCGCGCGTACTGACGGCGGCGATCAAGATCGTCGAGCGTCTCCTCCCAGTCCGGGGGCTTGGTCATCCGCATGTCCTCACTTGTCGACGGGCCGTATCGAGCCTAACCTCCGTTGACCCTACTGAAGCGCTTACTGTAGCGTCGGCGGCATGGCGATCCGCTTGTTGCCCCGATGAAGGTCGACGGCGGTCTTTTCAGCGAGCTCGCCCGGGTGCCGGAGTTGGCGCGCACGTTGGAACGACACGGCTACGACGGCTGCTGGACCGGCGAGATCAATCACGACCCGTTCCTGCCGCTGCTGCTGGCCGCCGAGCACACCTCGCGCCTGGAACTGGGCACCAGCATCGCGGTGGCATTCGCCCGCAACCCGATGATCGTCGCCAATCTCGGGTGGGATCTGCAGACCTATTCGCAAGGCCGGTTCATCCTCGGGCTGGGCACGCAGGTCAAGCCGCACATCGAAAAGCGATTCAGCATGCCGTGGAGCCATCCGGTACGGCGGATGCGCGAATTCGTGCTGGCGCTGCATGCGATCTGGGCGGCATGGAAGGACGGGACCAGGCTGGCGTTCGAGGGTGAGTTCTACACGCACACGCTGATGACCCCGATGTTCACCCCGGAGCCCCAACCGTTTGTCGCGCCGAAGGTCTTCATCGCCGCTGTGGGCGAGGCGATGACCGAGATGACCGGTGAGGTCGCCGACGGATTGCTGGTCCACGCGTTCACAACCAAGCGCTACCTGCACGAGGTGACGATGCCGGCGGTGCAGCGCGGCATGCAGCGTTGCGGTCGTGAGCGGGGCGCATTCGAGGTGGCGTGCCCGGTGTTCACCGTAACCGGCAGGGACGACGCCGAATTGGCAGCCGGCGCGGCCCGGGTGCGCAAACAGATCGCCTTCTACGGATCAACACCGGCCTACCGCAAAGTCCTCGAGCTGCACGGGTGGGGGGAAACGGCGGACGAGCTGCATCGGCTTTCGCGCAAAGGGGAGTGGGATGCGATGGCTTCGCTGATCGACGACGACATGCTCGAGGCGTTCGCGGTGGTCGCGCCGGTCGAAAAGCTGGCCAGCGCGCTGGCGAGCCGGTGCGACGGCGTGATCGACCGGGTCATGCCGTCGTTGCCACCCACCCTTCCCGAGGCCACCGTCACCGCGGTATTGCAAGAGCTGCGTCAGTAAGGAGCCGCCATGAGCACACCGACGATGGACGACGCCGCCAAGCTGCTGGCCGATCCGATGGCCTATACCGACGAGACGAAATTGCATGCGGCGCTGTCACATCTGCGCGCCAATGCACCCGTGTCGTGGGTGGATGTGCCGAACTATCGACCGTTTTGGGCGATCACCAGACACGTCGACATCATGGATATCGAACGCGAGAACATGCTGTTCACCAACTGGCCGCGCCCGGTGTTGACGACTGCCGAGGGCGACGAGATGCAAGCGGCAGCGGGGGTGCGCACGCTGATTCACCTGGACGATCCGCAACATCGGCTGATGCGCGCGATCGGTGCGGATTGGTTTCGCCCCAAGGCGATGCGGGCGCTGAAAGTTCGCGTCGACGAGCTGGCCAAGATTTACGTCGACAAGATGCAAGCCGCCGGACCGGAATGTGATTTCGTGCAAGAGGTCGCGGTCAATTACCCGCTCTACGTGATCATGTCGCTGCTGGGCATCCCGGAGGCGGACTTTCCCCGAATGCTGCGGCTCACCCAGGAGTTGTTCGGCAGCGACGACGCCGAGTTCAAGCGCGGCACCACCAACGAGGACCAGCTACCGGCGCTGCTCGACATGTTCAACTACTTCAACACGGTCACCGCGTCGCGTCGCGAACACCCGACCGAGGACCTGTCGTCGGCGATCGCCAACGCGCGCATCGACGGTGAGCCGCTGTCGGACATCGAGACGGTGTCGTACTACTTGATCGTCGCCACCGCCGGCCACGACACCACCAGCGCGACGATTTCCGGCGGCTTGCGAGCATTGATCGAGAATCCCGATCAGCACCAGCGGCTGCGCGACGATCTGGGATTGATGCCGCTGGCCACTGAGGAGATGATCCGTTGGGTGACTCCCGTCAAGGAGTTCATGCGCACCGCGGCACGCGACACCACCGTGCGTGGCGTCCCGATCGCCGCGGGGGAGTCGGTACTGCTGTCTTACGTGTCGGCGAACCGTGACGAGGAGGTGTTCGATGAGCCGTTCCGTTTCGACGTCGGCCGCGACCCCAACAAGCACCTGGCCTTCGGTTACGGCGTGCACTTCTGTCTGGGTGCGGCCCTGGCGCGCATGGAGGTGAGCAGCTTTTTCACTGAGCTGCTGCCCCGGCTGAAGTCGATCGAGCTGGCCGGCGACCCGCAGCTCGTCGCGACAACGTTCGTCGGTGGCCTCAAGCACCTGCCGGTGCGTTATTCGTTCCGGTAGCTGTCCGGCAAGATGGACGTCGTGAAGGACCGCGACGTCGACGTGCGCTACGACGAGCACGCGGTGCTGGCGAGGCCGCCGAAACGCGAGGCCGCCGGCGTCAAGGCGGTGCTGGTGTCGCTGCGGCGCGGGCTGGCGTCGATGGGCGTTGTCCGTACCGCGGCCTCGCTACTCCGACTGAATCAGCGGCAGGGTTTCGACTGCCCGGGCTGTGCGTGGCCGGAAGAGCACGGTGGCCGCAAGCTTGCCGAATTCTGCGAGAACGGCGCCAAGGCGGTCGCCGAAGAGGCGACCAGGCACGTGGTCACCGCGGAGTTCTTCGCCCGGCATTCGATCGCAGACCTGGCGTCGCGCCCCGAACACTGGCTGAGCCAGCAGGGCCGGCTCGCTCAGCCGATGGTGCTGCGTCCCGGAGACACCCACTACCGTCCGATCGACTGGGACGACGCCTACCGGCTGATCGCCGACGAACTACACCGGCTGGCCAGCCCCGATGAGGCGGTGTTCTACACCTCCGGGCGCACCAGCAACGAGGCCGCGTTTCTGTACCAGCTGATGGTGCGCAGCTTCGGCACCAACAACCTGCCCGACTGCTCGAACATGTGCCACGAGTCCTCGGGCGCGGCGTTGGTCGACGCGATCGGCGTCGGCAAGGGCTCGGTCACCGTCGAGGACGTCACGCGCGCCGGCCTGATCGTGATCGCCGGCCAGAATCCGGGTACCAACCATCCCCGGATGCTGTCGGTGCTGGAGAAGGCCAAAGCCAACGGCGCGAAGATCATCGCGGTCAATCCGCTGCCCGAGGCCGGGCTGATCCGGTTCAAGGACCCCCAGAAGGTGCACGGCGTCATCGGGCGCGGAATCCCGATCGCCGACGAGTTCGTCCAGATCCGCCTCGGCGGCGACATGGCGTTGTTCGCAGGTCTGGGCCGACTGCTGCTGGAGGCCGACGACCGCGCGCCGGGCAGCGTGGTGGATCGCGACTTCATCGCCGCGCATTGCTCGAATTTCGCCGAGTACGAAGCGCATACCCGCGCGGTCGACCTCGACACGGTGTTGGAGGCAACCGGGATCTCGCGAGATCAGCTGCAACGCGTCGCCGACATGATGGCCGCGTCGCAGCGGATCGTCGCGTGCTGGGCGATGGGGCTGACCCAGCACCGACATGCCGTGCCGATGATCGCCGAAATCACCAACGTGCTGCTGATGCGGGGCATGATCGGCAAGCCAGGGGCAGGCTTGTGCCCGGTGCGTGGACACTCCAACGTGCAGGGCGATCGCACGATGGGGATCTGGGAACAGATGCCCGAAACGTTCCTTGCCGCACTCGACGAACGGTTCGGCATCGTCAGCCCACGCAAACATGGTTTGGACACCGTCGGCGCCATTCGCGCCATGCGCGACGGGCGGGCCAAGGTGTTCATGAGCATGGGCGGCAATTTCGCGTCCGCGACCCCGGATACCGCAGTTACCGAGGCCGCCCTGCGCAGCTGTTCGCTGACCGTGCAGGTATCGACCAAGCTCAATCGCAGCCATGTGGTGCACGGGGCGACGGCGTTGATCCTGCCGTCGCTGGGCCGTACTGACCGCGATATTCAGGCTGGCGTCAAACAGAAAGTGTCCGTGGAGGATTCGATGTCGATGGTGCACCTGTCGCGGGGCAGCCTGACCCCGCCCAGCGATCAGGTGCGCAGTGAGGTCGCGATCATCTGCCAGCTGGCCCGCACCCTGCTGGGTCCCGACCATCCGGTGCCGTGGGAGCAGTTCAACAACGACTACGACACCATTCGCGACGCGATCGCCGCCGTCGTCCCCGGCTGCGAAGACTACAACACCAGGGTTCGCCAGCCCGACGGATTTCAGCTGCCACACCCACCGCGCGATTCTCGCGAATTCCCCACTGACACAGGCAAGGCCAACTTCTCGATCAACCCGCTGCAATGGGTGCCGGTGCCGGAAGGGCGACTGGTGCTGCAAACCCTGCGCAGTCACGACCAGTTCAACACCACCATCTACGGTCTCGACGATCGATACCGCGGTGTCAAGGGTGGCCGACGGGTGGTGTTCGTCAATGCGGCCGACATTGCCAAGTTCGGCCTGCGAGCAGGCGACCGGGTAGATCTGGTGTCGGAGTTCGTCGACGGTGACGGGACGGTTCAGGAGCGGCGAGCCAAGGACTTCATGGTGGTCGAATACGCCACGCCGGTGGGCAACGCCGCCGCCTACTATCCGGAAACCAATGCGCTGGTAGCGCTGGACAATGTTGCGGCAAAATCGAATACGCCGGTGTCGAAGGCGATCGTGATCAGACTGGAGCCGGTATGACCGGAGTCGACCACGTCGGGCTGTGTGTGGCCGATCTGGAAGTATCGCTGAGGTTCTACCGCGACGGCGTCGGGCTTGACGTGCTTGCCGACTTCACGCTCGACGCCGATCTCGAACCGCTACTGGGTGTGGCGACCTCCCATGTGCGCACAGTGTTCCTGGGCGCGGCCAACGACGGTGGCAAGCTCGAGCTCATCGATCTCGGCGAGCCGCGGCCCGAACCCCCCGGCCCCGGTGTGCCGCACCGCGGTCTGTTCCTGGTGTCGTTCGTGACACCGGTGCAGCCCGCGCTGGATCGGCTGGACGCATTGGGCATGGGCGGCAAACCCCGGATCATGGCCGGGCTGGACGGCAGCGCGTGCGCGACCGTTGTGGATCCGGACGGCGTCACGGTCGAACTGCTGGAGCGGCCGGTAGCGCAACTCAGCTCGAGTCGAAATCAATGATATTACAGACAGTTTCACTGTAAGCAGATCAGCGTAGCGATCGTCGATGTCATCGAGCCGATAGCGCTCGGTGCAGAGCAGTAAGGGCAAGCCGACTCTTCGTAGCCACCGGGTAATGCGCAGTGATTTGTGCGCACCAGCAGGTGTTGACGGACGTACGGGCTGAGTTATGGAAGTTCAGGCAGCTCATCAGCGACGGCGGCCAAAGCGCGCGCCATCATCGCTTCCTTGCGAACTATCTCGCTTTTGGATGTTTACTTACGCTGGACAAAGGTGCCTTGACCCAAGTGATTATCAGCCAATATATTGAGCCAGAAGACTAGGCAATATTCACTTCAAGCTTATCTGGAGTGCGGATGGCAAGCGAGAGTCGCACTAACCTTCGCGGCAGGACAGTGGCCGTGACCGGGGGCGCGCGGGGGATCGGTCGAGCGAGCGCAGCGGCGTTTTCCGCAGTAGGCGCCCGCGTTGCGATCGGCGATCTTGACGCCGAACTGGCACAGAAGGTCGCCACCGAAATCGGCGGCGCCACTGGGAGCGAGGTGGTGGGGCTATGGCTGGACGTCACCGATCCCGGCTCCTTCGAGCACTTTTTCGATCAGGCTGAGGCTGCACTTGGCCCAGTGGACGTATTGCTTAACAACGCCGGCATCATGCCCACCGGTTTGTTCTTCGATGAGGACCCGGCAGTCACCGATCGGATAATCGACATCAACCTACGCGGGGTGATCGCCGGCTCGCGGCTGGCGATGCAGCGGTTCGTTCCCCGCGGCAACGGGGTCATCATCAACGTGGCGTCGCTGGCCGGGGTCAGGGGGTTTCCAGCGGTGGCGACCTACTGTGCCACCAAGCACGCCGTGCTCGGTTTCAGCGAGGCGTTGGAAGCCGAGGTGCGTGAGCACGGCGTGAGCGTGGTTGTGGTGCTGCCTGGTGTAGTGCGCACCGAGCTGTCGGCCGGTGCCTCTCTACCGACCTGGATGGAGCGACTTTCCACCGTCGACCCCGACGACGTCGCCATCGCAATACTTGCGGCGATGAGACGTGGGAAGTTTCGCGTCACGGTACCGGGCCGATTGGGCGTCTTGCTGTTGCTGATGTCGCTAATGCCCATGAAGCTGCGGCGCTGGGCCGACCGCATTGCCGGTACCGGCCGGGCTTACGTGCAGGCCGACCCCGTACTGCGAGAAAGTTACCGGCACCGCATCTTCGGAGGTGGAGAATGAGCTCCGGCTGTGGCGACTTCCCGAACACCCTGACGGAGACGGCGGCAGCGCTGCGCTCGGGTGCAGTCACTTCTGTTGCGCTCACCGAGGCGGTCATCGCGCGGGCCGAGAAGCTCGACAGCATGATCGGTGTCTACCTTGCTAGGTTCGACGACTACGCGATGGCCGCGGCCGCGACGGCCGATGCAGAACTGGCCGCCGGAGTCGACCGAGGTCCGCTGCATGGGATTCCTTGCGGCGTCAAGGACGTCCTAGCGATGGCGGAGGGTCCGACCACGGCGCAGAGCTTGATTCTGGACTCGGCTTGGGGCGCGGGATGCGACGCCCCGGTTGTCGCCCGACTCAAGCGGGCTGGTGCGGTCATCACCGGCAAGACCTCCGCGATGGAATTCGGCATCGGGCTCACCGACGCAGACAAGCCATTCCCTATTCCGCGCAACCCCTGGGACACTATGGCTTGGCCGGGCGGATCAAGCTCCGGGTCCGGTGCCGGAGTCGCCGCTGGTCTGTTCTACGCGGCGATCGGCACCGATACGCTTGGCAGCATCCGGATACCGGCCGGTTTCTGCGGGGTGAGCGGCCTGATGCCCACGTTCGGCCGGGTGCCCAAGTCCGGCTGCGTACCGCTCGGCTACAGCTTGGATCACGTTGGGCCGTTGGCCCGGAGCGCGGAGGACTGCGCTGCGGTGCTTGAGGTCATCGCGGGTCATCATCCCAGCGACCCCGACTGTGTGGACGCGCCGTTCGCTGCCGCTGCGAGTCTTACCGGCGACCTGGCGGGTGTCCGGGTGGGCGTGGTGACAGAGCAGCAGATCACTGCCGAGGCCGACCCGGCGCTGTTGCCCTCGCTCGAGGCCGCAGTGGCGGTGCTGGCGGAGCAGGGTGCGGATGTCCGTGATGTGCGGCTTCCTTACTCGGCCGAGGCGGTGACCGGAAGCATCGTGACGGTATTGGCGGAAGCGCTCGCCTATCACCGTGACGACTTGGCCCGACGCTGGGAAGACTATTCCGACATGACTCGCGCCATGATTGTCCAGGGAGCGCTCGTCTCGGGCGCGGATTACGTTCAGGCGCAGCGTGTTCGCCGTGTCACCCAGCACGCCCTCGCGGAGCTGTTCACCGAGGTCGACCTGATTGTCTGTCCTACCCTGAAGGTCGGTGCACCCAGTTACGATCTGCTCAAGTCACACTGCCAAGACATTAGTTGGCTGGCCGGGCTGGTCAACACCGTCTATTGGGATTTTGTGGGCAATCCCGTGCTCGCGGTTCCTATGGGGTTCACTTCAGGCGGGATGCCATTGTCAATGCAGATCGCCGCGCGGCCATTTGACGAGGCGACCGCATTGCGCGCCGGTCAGGTTTACCAGAAGCACACCAGCTGGCATTTGCAATGGCCAGCCATCTGTTGTGGCTAGCTGCTTTTCGGCCCGAGGAGGAACGGATGGAGACGAACACCTACGAGAGTTCGGTGCGTGCGATGCTCGCGGCGTCAGGGCTGTCGCCCGGCACCGACGAGATCACCATGCTCTGCGCTGGCTACCCTGTGTTGCGGGCCGCGATCGACGCGCTCTATGACGTCCCCGATGCCCGTTACGCTGACCCCGCCCTTCGATTCAGCGCCGCCGCCACCCCCCACGCCGACTGGGCATCCTGACACGGAGGAGCCTCCAGGGTCTGCAAATTCAGCGGTAGTTCAGCAACCCGGAAAGGCATGGCACACAGTGTGTCAAACACGGCTGTTCAGCTCTGATTGCTCGGGGTCACCTCGAGCAGGTTACCGGCGATATCCGCCAGTGTGGCGTTGATACCGGCGAAGCTACGCAAATGCCGAATTTGCACAACGTCATTGATCATCATTTGACACGCTTGTATCCGAATTCGAGCCTCGATGGGCGTCCAGTTGAGGTGTACTTGCGTGGCAAGGTGTACCCACTCGTCGATGTACTCCCGTTGCGCGCGTCGGGCATTGCGACAGTCGGGTTCGGGCAAGTAGGCGGTCTCCGACAGCAAAGTTGCGACGAGATAGGGATTTTCAAAGGCGAAGACTTGGTAACTGTGCACCACCCGCGCCAGCGCACTGGCCGGATCGGCTGCCCCTGCGACAGCGCGGCTGAAGTCCCGCCACAATGACTCGTTACCGCGAAATATCGCCGCCGACAGGATGTCCGTCTTAGCTGCGAAGTGGTTGTAGACGCTAGGTCCGGCGATACCCACTGCGGCGCCGATGTCGTCGATGCTAGTAGCCGAGAATCCCTTCTCGGCGAACAGGATCGTGGCAGCCGAAAGGATCGCCTCCCGGCGTGAGCGCACGGCGAGCGCACTGTGATGCTCGCCGTGATCAGCGGGAAAAAGATCAACGTCAGCGTGCAGCGGCATCGCGATAAGCTCACTCAACAGTGCGGTAAATGCTGGTTCCGGCAGCGAAAGGCGGTGAAATGAAACGCTGTTAGCCACACCAAGTGCACACCATGCCAGCAAATCTGCTTCGGCAGACCCGAGGTTCGGACGTAGCTGACGGATATGCGCGGCGAGTCGTTGACCGATCCGTCGAGCGATCGTGCGCAGCCGGCGCCGACCCTGGGCGGTCAAATAACGGGCCTCTCGCCGCCATAGCACACCGACGCTGCGACGCTGCAGAATTACACCGGCCAACGTTTCCGCGATGTCGGCCGACGTGTCGACTGCGCGCAACGCATCCTCGAGGTTATCCAAGCTGTCTTCGACCACAGCTTCCAGCAGATCGTCTTTGCCCCTGAAATGTCGATACAACGCAGACGGGCCAATGGCCACTGCTTCGGCGACCTCACTCATGGTGACATCGCCATATCCGCGCTTGTAGAACAGGTCAGCGGCCGCCTCGATGATCAACCGTCGTCGGTTGCGTGGCCTGGTTCCTCTAGCCGGCCGGGTCGCCACTGACTTGCCGCCGCCACCGACCGGGGCCATCGTACTCCTCGCAGACATTTATGTTGCTATCACGCTTACACTAGCAAAACTTCACTTCGCTAACGAACTTTCGGCGTTATTGCCGGTATATCGTTGTGTAACTGGCTACAACCATGCAGCTTCTTAATCGATGGTCCGAATTGGTAGCTAGGATAGAATCACTAAGGTGCCAACCGCGTCGCGGTGACCATTCGTCGTTTCGCTTTTCTGCTCGGAGTGCGGCCAATACGGCGAGTTCCGCGCGCGCTGACGGCACGCATCACTGCAATCATAATCTCTATTTTCGGGGCGGAGAACGGGAACCAGATCGGTTCCTTGGTCAAAATGGGCAACCGTGGTGTAGTGATCGCCTGTGCGCGACAATATTTACGCAGCCCGTCGGCGCCACCCCAGCGAGTGCCGATTCCGGACTTTTTCCAGCCGCCCATCGGCAGGGCGAAGTTGAACAAGTTGGCTGCCATGTCATTGATGTTGACGGCGCCGACTTGGAGCTGACGGGCGATCCGTTCGCCGCGGCCTCTGTCGGCGGTCCACACCGTCGCTGATAGACCATACGGAGAGTCGTTGGCCAGCCGGATCGCCTCGGCTTCGTCATTGACTTTCATAACCGGCAACGTCGGGCCGAACGTTTCCTCGGTGACGCAGCTCATCGAATGGTCGACGTCCACGAGTATTGTTGGTTCGAAGAATGTACCTACGCCGGTTGGCTTGCCGCCTATGGTAACTCGCGCCCCGGCTGCGATGGCCTGGTCGACGTGCCGTTGGACGATGTCGAGTTGACGCGCGTTGGCCAGCGCGCCGATGTCGTGTTTTATGGCTCGACCGTCTTGACCTTGGCGTAGCTCAGCGACGTGCCGGGTAAGCCGCGCGACGAAATCGTCGTAGACTGCTTTCTCGACGTAGACCCGTTCGACCGAAACACACAGCTGTCCGGCATTGAGTAGCCCGCCGAACGCGATCCCATATGCGGCACGGTCGAGGTCGGCATCGTCAAGCACGATGGCAGGGTCCTTGCCACCGAGTTCGAGGCTGTAGGGGATCAACCGCTGCGCGCACGCCGTTGCGATCGTGCGACCGGTTCGGGTCGACCCAGTGAATTGCACGTAGTCGACGTTGTCGGCCACAGCCGCGCCGGTGTCACCACGACCCGTTGAGACAGCGAAAACCGGGGGTGCGCCGATCTCCGTCCAGCCGCGCAGCAATTCTCGCGCGGCCAGTGGGGTAACCTCTGAAGGTTTCAGTATCACGGCGGCCCCTGCGAGCAGCGCGGGTACGACGTCGATTCCGGGCATGGCGAACGGAAAGTTCCACGGGGTGATCACGCCAACCACCTGGTGGGGGCGATATACCGTAGTGAGCTTCTTTACCTTTCCCAGCGGTGAATGCGGCGATGGGTGCTCGTCGGCGAGGAATTTCTCGGTGTTGCGGGCGTAGTAACCGATCAGGTCAGCCACCATGGCAGGCTCGAGGCTGGCATCGAAACGTGGTTTGGCGGTTTCGTGTTGTACGACGTCGGCGATGTGGGCTGCGTTGTCGAAGATCCAGTCTTGCAGTTGCAGCACCCAATGCTTTCGGCCCTTGGGCCCGATCGATTCCCAGTCGGGCTGGTGTCGCCGAAGTTGCTGCACCGTCGCGGCGACGACGTCCGCTGATTGGTCCTCGACATGTCCGACAATGGATCCATCGGCCGGATTGCACACTTGGATTTCGCGTCTGACAGTGCTCGGCTCTGGTGCGGTCATCGTCGATCCCTCCGTAACTCTTGTAGTTCGTGAAGAGCGCGCAAGCGCGCCAGTGATTGGGCCTCACTGATTGCCGTCTTGCGAGCATCTTTCGCGCAGAGCAACTTTGAGGACCTTGCCGGTGGCAGACAGTGGTAGCGCGTCGACGAACTCCGCGCTACGGGGCACTTTGTAGCCGGCGATGAGCTTTTTGCAGTGCTCTCGCAACTCCTCCGTTGTTACCCGTTGCGTCGGCTCGAGCACCACGACGGCATGCACACGTTCACCCCATTGCGGGTCAGGCACGCCGATCACGGCACATGCTTTCACCGCAGGGTGCTTGGCGAGTGCGTTTTCGACCTCCGCGGAGTAAACGTTCTCGCCGCCGGTGATGATCATGTCTTTGATGCGATCGACGATGAACACATAACCGTCACCGTCCATGTAGCCGGCGTCGCCGGTGTGCATCCAGCCGTTGCGTAACGCCTCAGCTGTTGCATCGGCGTTATTCCAATAGCCCTGCATGACATTCTCTCCCCTGACGATCACCTCCCCAACGGCGCCGCGCGGTACCTCGACATCATCGGCGTCAACGATGCGGACCTCCGTGTGCGGTGCTGCGCGACCAGCAGCGCGCAGCAGCATGGGAACGTCATGATCGGTGGGAGAGAGCAGGGTCGCAATCGGCGAAAGTTCTGTCATCCCATATGCCTGAGTGAAAGCCGCGTTGGGGAAGATCTTTCGAGCGCGTTGGAGAGTCGGCTCTGCGATTGGGGAGGCGCCGTAAATTAGGTGCCGCACTCCGCCGAGGTCAAGCCGCGTTGCGCCTGGGTCATCGGCGAGCATCTCGATCATGGTCGGCACCAGCATGGCCGTGGTGATCTGTTGTTGGACAAAAGTGTTCAAAACCGTACTGACGGTAAAGTTCGGCAGGAATACATGGGTAGAGCCGGTGAGGTTACCCATGATCCAGAGAGCGATATCGGCCAGGTGAAACATCGGCGCGACATGCAAGACTCGGCCAGCGCCGGTTGCGAAGTAGCCGCTCGCCAACGCTCCCAGCGCGGAGGTGAGCACGTTGCGGTGGCTGAGCATCACGCCTCTGGGTTGACCGGTGGTTCCGCCCGTGTAGAAGATGCCGAGCAAAGCATCACCGCCCGTGCGGGTATCTTCAATGGGTCCGGTCGAGGCCACGAGATCGTCGTAGCGGAGCGCAGACTCGGGTAGTTGCCCATCCCCGGCCAAGATCACTGTCCGCAGCCCATGGAACTCGGCACGCAGCGCGGGGACAAGATGGGCTAACGCGTCGTCGACTAGCAAGATGCGGGTATCGGAATCGCTGAGCGAGAAGGCGATCTCGGCCGGACTCCAGCGAGTGTTGACCGGATTGAGGACACCGCCGACCCACGGGACGGCGAACAGGTACTCGTGGTAATAGTCGGAGTTCTGGGCGAGGATACCGACTCGCTCGCCGCGCCCGACACCGATGTCGCGCAGCGCTCCCGCGAACCGGGCGATCCGTTCGACCGAGTCGGCAGTTGTCCGCACACGCCCGCGGTAGACGGTGGCGATGCTGTCCGGCTGTTGCTGCAGGGCGCGGTGCAGCGATTGCGTCAAATACACAGCCATACCTCTCGGTGATCGGAAAAGCAGTCCTCATGGATTGTCGGTGCGCATCGGTGCCAGGCGTTGTCCCTGTTCTCTGGAGAGCCCTCGGGTGCCCTCTGAAGAGACCAGGATAAGTGAATATGTAAAAGTTTGTAAATAGACTCAGCCGTCGCTGTATCCAACCCGAGCTACGGCACCGTGGCGCATCTGTAGACGGGAATGTATCAGTATGCCTGCCGCGTGACAACATAGCCAGATCACACATCGCGGCGGTCGACTTGAGGACCCCAGGAACGTATATGTGAATATATGCTAGTCTAATAGATAGGGGTTACATCCGTCGGTGCGGCTACAGACGGTCCAGACGCCGTCAAGGTAGAAGTCCAGACGGCCAAAGTAGACGCAAGCAGGATGTCTTGCCGTATGGAGCACAAAGACTCGAGCCCCTTGACGCGGCCACGATATAGCGATAGAGCAGTAGCGACGAGAAAGACATCTCACGAAGTTAAGAGTCAAGCCGCGAGCGAGAGAGGAGGTGGAAACGCCAGGTGTTCGTTGTAGAGCCGGCCGGTCTGCAGGCAGTGGTGGAGTTGGCCGAGGAACTTGTTGAACAGGTGCCGTTGGGCTTGGTGGTTCCAGTCTCCGGCGGCGCGGCGGGCATCGTAGTGGCGGCGCGCGCCCGGCGAGGCGCGCAGCGATCCCAGTGCCCAGATCGGGCCGACGGCGGCCAGTCGCCGGTTCTTGATGTGGCGATGCAGGACAACGGTTTTCTTGCCGCTGGCGCGGGTGATGGGGGCGGATCCGGCGAAGGCTTTGAGTCCGCGGGCATCAGCGAAGCGGGTTCGGTCATCGCCGATCTCGGCGAGCACCCGGGCGCCGGCCAACATCCCCAGGCCGGGGAAGCTGGTGATGATCTTGGCGTCCGGGTGTTGCTCAAAATGGGCGATCGCCGCCTCGGCCAGCTCGTCGGCCGCGGTGCAGGCGGCCTCGAGTTGGCGCAACAACGCCGCCAGTTGGATGCCCATCGCGTTTTCCACGGCCGGCGGTTGGTGCAGGTAGGTGTCGGTGAACACGGCGCGCAACCGCTCGATATCGCGGTCGAGATGGCGTCGGCGGCCAGCTTTGGTCAGCAGTCGGCGCAGCCGGGCGGGAGTCAGCGTCGCCGCCTGCGTTGGGGTCGGCGCAGCGGCCAAGATGGTGCGGGCGTCGGCGCGGGCCAGTCCACCCTCGGGCAGCCCGGCGAACGCGGCGATGGCGGCCGGGTAGAAGTCTTTGAGCAGGTCGCGGATCTGGTTGCCGATCTGCTGACGCGCCCAAACCGCATCTTGCTGGGCGCGGGCGAGCACCCGGATGGCTTGGGCCAGCTCGGTGTCGGCGGGCAGCGGTCGGTGCGCGGCGGCATCGGTGCGCACGATATTGGCCAGCAGCACCGCATCGGTGGCATCGGATTTGGCCCCCGACACTGCATGCCGTGCCCGGTACCGCGAGGCCGCCAGTGGGTTGATCGGGTAGATCACCCGGCCGGTTTCGCGCAGCGCGGCCACCCACAGTCCGCGATCGGTTTCGATCCCCACCGGGATTGGATGCGCGGCGCTGTCACCGGCCTCAGCCAGCAGCGTCAACAGAGCCGCGAACCCGGCCGCATCATTGCTGACCCGTCCGCGGGCCACCACACGCCCGTCGTCGTCGATGACGGCGACATCGTGATGTTCAGTGGCCCAATCAATTCCACAAAACAAGCCCAAGGTGTCATCACTCCTTCGATCGATGGTTATGCCGTCACCGGTGGACTCACGCGGCGCCCTAATCGCGGGACTCTTAGGTCCGTCATCTCACTAGCCGTCCGTGACTCCAGCTCACCGCAGGACCTCGTTCTATCGAAGAGCTCAAGGCTCGGGAAACACAGTCGGGAGGTCAACCCTGCGGTGGGCTCGGGCAACGGCATCCCACCACCACCGGAGGTGATCTGCCGTCAGGCGCGCCGTTCTTTCTCTAGACGTCGAGCGTCGGGACAAACCAGGCATCACCTGACAGCAGACCAACCAGGAAACAGACCCTGGTCGCCACCACGACCAGCAATCCATCCCTACTAAACGATTAGGACAGTTGCATGCCTGCTCCCCGTGCGATACCTGCAGTCCGTCGGCTCAGCGAAGCCAATCGCTTCGCCTCGGGGAGGCGCCGCAGGTCACGGGCTGTGCCGATGCTCGTCTTCACCACCGCGATGAGTGCAGCTGCGCTGGTGGCAGCCCCACAGGCATCTGCCGTTCCGTCGCCGGACGTCGACTATTTGTACAACGTGTCGGTGCGACGCCATTACAACTTCCCGAATGGCGACGCCATCGGCTACGGCCACGGGATCTGCGACAAGGTCGGTGCCGGCCAGAGCTTTGCCCAAGTGATGGGCGATGTGAAAAACGACGTGACCCCCAACGACGAGTACGCGGCGAACTACCTGGTTTCCTATGCGGTCAGTCAGTACTGCCCTGAACAAATCTGGCAGCTCCGAAACTCGGCGGCCGGCTACCAACCGCCGCCGGGAACTGAAAGTCCGGTGAGCGGACTTCAAGGCGACGTGGCCGGGAAGTAAGGGATACCGACCAACAAGGCGGCGGACATTCGCGATTAGAGCCGCTGTTGGGCCTTTCGGTCAGCCTGACCCGAAATCGATGACACCGCAGACGATTTCGCCGGTAGGGAGACGGCCCGCCCCGGCATTTTGGTTTGCGAAGTGAGAGAATTGCTATTCTCATAGATTCTGAAACGGGCAGGCGACCGGAGGAGATGCAGTGCTACGCGACATCCGCGATCTCACATCGGATCCCGAAGCATATGCAGCGGAGTTGCGGCGCCGGTGGGGTGGATTGCTGAGTTACCGTTACATCGGCCGCCGTCATGCCTCGATGAATACCGGGCCAGCTGACGACACGGTGACTGTCCGCAACGACATGCGCAACGGCGCGGGTGGACTTCTGCTCTCGGTCCTGGGAATTGCCTCTCCAGAAGGAGGTTTGGTAACTGATCTCGAAGCGGTACCGAACCCGGTCATACATTCCTGCCAGGTAGTTGATCCCGGGCACGATGTGAAGCGCTTCGAAGTGAAGACCGAGGACTTAAAACGCGGCCGGCAGATGGCGTACAGCCGATCTCGAATCGTCGACGCGGACCAGCCCGACCGGGTGCTGGCGATCACTGAGGGGCAGGGGGTCAGCATCGGTACCCCGCCACCGGGACTGCAGCGGATGGAGGTTGATCCAATAGAAGTCACCGATGCACCGAATATGCCGCCGCTTTGGCAGGTCTTCGGTGGCCGGCGACGCAGCGACGGCGCATGGACGTTACCCGAGTTGTCCGCCGAGTTCGCATCCCCCGACGCAGCCCTGCACGTCGGACCTCAGTTCGTCATTCTTGAGGCGGCAGCAATCGATCATGCAGCGCGCAGCGCCGGCACCGACAAACTTCAAGGCGTGTCATCTCATGTCATGTTTCTCGCGCGCGGCAAGTACGGTCCCTTCCGGTTTGCCGGTGAGGTGATCAAAGGACCTGGCCGGACAATTGCCGTGCGCACGCGTGGGTACGACGACGGCGCCGGCGGCAAACTCATTACCACCGGATCGCATGTATTCGAAATCGTGGATTGAGTGCGGGGTTGTCGGACAGTCACTCGAATGCGATGACGCCGCGGATGTTCTTGCCCGCGCGAAGGTCTTTCATGGCCTCGTTGATATCGTCGAGCTTGTATTTCTGCGTGACTAGCTCGTCGAGCTTGATCAAGCCCGCCTCGTACATTGACAGTAGTTTCGGCATGGCCTCACGTGGGTTCATCTCACCGTAGAGCACACCCTTGAACGTCTTACACGAATTGACCATGTCTCCGAGAATCATCGGCACCATCATGTCGGTCACTTTGGCCATCCCGGTCAGCACACATGTTCCGCCCTTGCGCAACAACATCATCGCGACCAACACCATGTCCACCGGCACCACCCCGGGTGTGAGAACGACCCGGTCGGCCATCACACCCCAGGTGATTTCCTTGACCAACTCCAGCGCGGCACCAGTGTCGGCAGCGGTGTGGGTGGCGCCGAACGTCGGTGCGATCTCGCGTTTGAACTCGTTGGGGTCAACGGCGATGATGTGCTTGGCGCCGGCCACCTTTGCTCCCTGAACGGCGTTCATGCCGATTCCACCAACGCCGACCACAACGACGGTGTCGCCCACTTCGGTACCTGCTGCGACCGAGCCCGACCCGAACCCTGTTGTCACACCACAAGAAACCAAGGATGCGGCCTCCAGCGGGATCCAGTCGTGCACTTTGACCAGGGAGCGCTCGGATGCCACCACGTACTCGGAGAACGTACCGACTTGCATCATCGCCATGAGGTCTTCATCTCCGAGGTGGCGCCGCCGAGTGCCGTCGGTGGTCATCGCCTTGTCGTAGAGGTCAGCACCCACGTCGCACAGATAGGTGTAGCCGGTGGCGCACCATCGGCAGTTGCCGCAGGCGGGAAGAAACGAGATGGCCACGTGATCACCGGGTTTGAGCGTCGTAACCTCTGGGCCGACTGCTTCGACGACACCGGAGCCTTCGTGGCCGCCAAGCATGGGGAACCATTCAGGCACCGGAAGGCCGGACGCTCGCATCATCTGTTCCATCTCCGCGGTGGGCACACTGTCGCCGGTATAGAAGTGCTCGTCGGAGTGACAGATGCCTGCGTAGGCCATCCTCACTAGAACTTCGCCGGCGTGGGGCGGGTCGAGCTCTACTTCGGTCACCTCCCAGTCCACACCGACACCGCGCAACACCGCTGCTTTAGACTTCATCGCGCCTCTTTTCGTTTCGGGAAAAGTCCGGGTGTCACGCTCAGACGCCCTTCACCATTGTCGAAGTTCGGCCACGGCCCCGGAGGGCCGCGGAACCAGGGTCAAACTCGGAATGAAACTGCTGTTACCGCAGCGAAGTACGGAATGGACGACGTCGACGAGATGGTCGGCTTCGACGAGGCCGCCCTGCATGTAGCCGTGGTCCATCCAGTAGCGGATAGCGTCCTCCAGTGCCCTGGGATCCCACGTCTTGTTGAACTCGGTCTGCGAGTCGCCCTCGCCACCGAAGCAATCGCCCACTGCGAGCCGAGTGAAACCGATGTTCGGATGCTCGATTCGCCATGCCTCCACGAGTTTGTCCAGCGCCGCCTTGGACACCGCGTAGGCGCCGAGCAGCGGCCAGGGCGCTGAGTACGATGCGCTCAGCGACGACAGATACACCGCTGATCCCGCGCTGGCGGCCAGGTGTGGCGCCGCGGCCGCCGTAATCAGTGACGCGCCGGTGACGTTGGTGGCAAACAACTCCCCCCACTGTTCGGCGCTGACGTCGGTCAGCGGGGCGAGCACGCCGATACCGGTGGTGTAAACCAACGCGTCCAGGCCGCCGAATGCTTCGACTACGTCAGCCATCGCCATTTGGCACGCCGCGCCGTCGGTGACGTCGCAGGCGACGGCGACGGCACCAACGCCGGCCTCTTTCGCGGCGTTGGCCAGACGGTCACGTCGTCTGGCGAGAAAGGCGACCCGGGCGCCCTTGCCGGCGAGCCCTATCCCGATGCACCGGCCAAGCCCTGCGGACGCTCCGACCACAGCCACTCTCAGAGGTGGCACGTCAGGCATGTGGTCTCCTTGAGAAGAGTTCGAGAGGAACATTATCACCGTCGTAGAAGCATGATATTCAGTTTGTGTGAACAGCCATTTCCGCAAGCTGCGCCACTGGCGCGGCCTGTGGCAAAGCCTTATCGTCGCAGTACTTTTCGCGGCTCGGCCGCGAAGCTCAGCAAGAGTCGGTTGAGCACGGTCGCAGCTCGGCGGCGGGCCTGCGCGGGTTGCTTGGCGTGCGCGACGAGCAGTGCGCCTTCCTCAACGGCGGCGACCACCATGTGTGTCAGTTCGCCGACAGGTTGATCGTCGATGACGCCTTCGGCAATCGCCTCGCGGACCATCTCGTTGATCAGGGCGATGCTGTTGCTTTCCTGGATCGCGCGCAGGGTCTGCCAGCCCAACACGACTGGGCCGTCGAGCAGCATCACGCGTTGAACCTCGGGCTCGGTTGCCGACTCGAGGAAACCCTGGAGTCCGGCCGAGAGCCGCTCCCAGGGATCGGCGCCACGCGGCGGTGAGGCCAGCGACCGCAATGTCAGGTCGCGTTCGACTTCCTCGAATACCGCGCGGAAAAGCTCAGCTTTATCTCTGAAGTGGTGATAGAACGCTCCGCGAGTGCCCACGCCCGACACGGCGACCAGATCGCCGATGCTCGTGTTGAAATAGCCCCTCTCCACGAACAAGGTCCGGCCGGCGTCGACGAGGTTGCGCCGCGTCTGATCGCCCCTTGCCCGACGCTCCGTGTCGGTGCCGCCGCGCTTTGCCATGCCGAGCATCGTAGCAACATTCAGGATGTATGTTGCGACAACGCGGGCGCGGCCTTTACGGCCGGACCAAAGCCGGACGGCAGCGACGGCCGATAACCGGCATATGCGGAATCGTAAACGTCGTAAACGTCGATTTCCGTACCCGATGCAACAACCTTCATGTTGTATGTTGCCGGTATGGCAGACGAAGAGGTTCGCGCATACGGGTCGGTGGCACCGCTCAAAGTCGGGCTGCTCAACGACTATCCGACTCGGGCGGGCACCGACAACGACACCCTCGATACTCTGCGTTTGGTCTTCGACGAGGCGGTCTCCGCGGGTCTCGTCGACCGGGCGATAGAACTGGTAGAGCGCCATGTGGTCGGCTTGCCGAACGGCACCTACCACGCCGTGCAAACCGCCTACGACGAATTAGTCGCCGAGGGCTGTTTAGCGATCTACGGCCCGTACGTCTCCGACAATGCGGTGCCATTAGCCGCACACGCCGAACGAGTGGCCAAGGTTCCCAACATCGTCCTGTCCGGCTCGGAGGGAGCACTCGGCGAGTGGACGTTCGCGCTGAACAACGGATCGATGCCCGAAGAGCCCGTGATGCTCGCCGCCGTGATGCTCGGTGACGGCCGGTCCCGGATAGCCATCGCCTACGAAGCATCTCTGATCGGCAAAGAGTACCTGACATACGCCGAAAAGGCTTATTCGGCTGCCGGATTGAAGGTTGTTACCACAGTGGCAATACCGCAAGTGGAAGCCGACAAATCCGAGGTCGTCAATCAGCTGCGCGATGCCGAACCAGACGCCCTGGTGCATGTCGGGTTCGGCCACGGGCTGTGGGGCTTCACGGACGCGCTGTTGGCGGCCGGGTGGGATCCGCCGCGGTACACCACCACCGCATTCGAGATGGCCCACATCAACGCCGAGTGGATGCGGCAGCTGTCGGGCTGGATCGGACTGGACAGCTATGACGAGCGCAATCTCGTCGGGCAGGCGTTCCTGGATCGTTTCGAGGCTCGCTTCGGCCGCAGGCCGCGACACTCGATGCCCGGTCTTACTCACGACGTGGCGACGGTGATCGCGCGCGGGCTCGCGGCGGCACGCCCGTTGACCGGAGGCGGCGTCAAGCACGGCATCGAACAGGTCAAACTCATCCCGTCGGCCAGTGGGGCGCCGGGGACGTATTTGCGATTCGGCCGCTACATCCGGCAGGGCTGGATGGGCACGGACTATTTGATCGCGCGACGGATCCTGCCGGACGGTTCAGCGCACGTGTTCCACGCTGCGCCCAGCGACCACATCTCACGCGCGGTTGGTGTCGGCCCCCGCTAGTCGGATCGCGCCGAACACCGGGGCGGTTACGACGCCCGGTGGCGCGGCCAGCACGTCGGGAATCGCGCGCACCGCAGCCATGGCGATCATGAGATGACCGGGCTCGGCGTGCGTTCCGGTGGGCGAGTCGTCCCATCCGACGTCCAGCTGTAATTCAAAACTGGGTTTTCCCTTGATGATGGCCCGGATCAACGGCGCCTTTTCACCGGGAGCGAGGGGCTTGAGGCCCCATTGCGGGAGGTCGCGGGTAAGGACCCACTCCTCGTGGATGGCGAGCAGCGGCCGGTCAGACCAATGGCCGACCCACGAAAATCGTTGTCCAACGACGGTTCCCGCTTCCATGGTGCCGGCGCGCACCTCGAGGTCGTGGGGGAGTGTCGTGCAGTCGACGGACACGTCAACATGCGACAACGTGATCCCAAGTACGTCCGCGGTGGCATTGAGCGCCTGGCGATAGGCCAAATCGAGCTTTTTGATGATTGGGGAATTGACGCTGACGTCTTCGGGTGGTCGGCCCATGCCCATCAGATCGACGAGCATCGGCTTGCTGTCGACCCCCGACACGTCCGTAGCCTCATAGAGGTCGATTCGGTCAATGGTCTTCGACAGCGCCGTGACCGTGGCGACCAGGCGTTCGAACATGAAGCCCGGATTTTCACCCGCCGCGTGGAAGCGAGACTTGCCTGCACGGCACGCGTCGACAAAGGCGCGTTCCGTCTGCGTCCCGTAGGTGGGCAGATGGTTGTATGAGGTGGTCGTGACGACACTGGTTCCAGACGCCAGCAGTCGGCAGATATCTTCGGCGTTGGTTTCGACGGCATGGGCCTTGCTGGCGGCGTGGACGACGACGTCGGCGCCAAGGCCGAAGATCTCCTCTTTGTCCATGGTGGCGAGCACTCCCGTTGTGGGTGGTAGCCCGCACAATGTCCCGGCGTCCTGCCCAGCCTTGGAGGGGTCGTACACCAGCACCCCGACTAACTGGTAATCGGGATTCTCAATCAGTTCCTGCAGGGCCGCGCGACCCACGGCCCCGGTAGCCCATTGCACGACCCGAGTTGCCAATCGAATGCTCCTGGTAGCTCTTTCGCGTATCTACCGTTACTGGCTTTACTCAACCTACATCATGTAGGTTATCAACCACCAGTGTGTATGTTGGTTGAACCGATGCAGCAGTGAGGGGTCGTCAGATGGCCGAGGCGGCGACTGTCGAGCAGCTTGAACAAAGCATTCGGGATGCGCAGGCCAGATTCAACGAAGGCATGGGGGCCGATGGCGACGCGTCGCCATATCCGCTGCTGAAGGAACTTCGTGCGAAGGGCCCCGTGCACGCCGGCTGGCCGGAGATGGGGATGGTCGGCAATTCGGGTGACGGGCCACCGACCTTCACCGCTTACACGTTCGACACCGTCAAGGCGATCTTCACCGACAACATCACTTTCAGCACGCGATGTTACGAAGATGTCGTTCGACCGCTCCAGGGTCCGACGATCCTGGAGATGCAGGAACCCGAACACGCGGTTTACCGCAAATTGCATGAGTTCGCCTTCGCCCGCTCTTCGATGAAGCGCTGGGATGTCGAACTCGTCGGTCCGTTGGTGGCCAGAACCATCGGGAAATTCAAGGAGGCCAAGCGCGTCGACCTCGTCGATGCGGTCTTCATGCCAATCCCGGTGCGGGTGATCGCGGCGCTGTTGGGGCTTCCGGATTCCGATGTGCTGCAGTTCCATCGACTCGCCATCGACCTGCTGGGTTTTAGGGGGGACATGGAATGCGCGTTGCGCGCATCGGCCGAGATGAAGGAGTATTTCGTCGGGATTCTGGCCGACCGGCGCAAAGCGCCGAAGGACGACATGGTTTCGATCTTGGCTGGCGCCGAAGTCAACGGTGTGAAGATGTCCGACGAACAAATCTACGGTTTCATGCGTAACCTGCTGCCGGCTGGCGCGGAGACGACGTCACGGTCGACGGCCAGTCTCGCGCTGGCGCTGCTGACCCACCCCGACCAACTCGATGCCGTGCGCAACGACCGCACCCTGCTGCCGCAAGCCATCGAAGAAGGTATCCGCTGGGAAACCCCGCTGCTGAACTTCATGCGCGAGGTGACCTGCGATACCGAGATAGGCGGAATGCAAATTCCCAAGGGTGCGACCATGATGCTCAACCTGGGAAGCGCCAATCACGACGAGACCCGATGGGACGATGCCGAATCGTTCGACATCTTCCGGGATCGCAAGCCGCACATCGGCTTCGCTCACGGAGCACATGTGTGCCTTGGTATGCATCTGGCCAGGCTCGAGACCACTAAAATTTTCAACGCTTTGTTCGATGAACTCCCCGGACTGCGGCTCGACCCGGACGCGCCGCCGCCGTACATCACCGGCACGATGTTCCGTTCCCCGCCGCGGCTAGACGTGGTGTGGGACTGAGCGCGAGGTTTGTGATGACACGGGTGATCCAGTGGGCGACCGGCGTTACCGGGATGATGTCACTTCGTCACGTCATCGCACGGGCGGATCTCGAACTGGTCGGGGTGCGTGTCTACGACCCTGCGAAGGCAGGGGTGGACGCAGGCACGCTGTGCGGTGCCCGCGAACTCGGACTTTGTACTACTGCCGATCGCGACGAGATCATCAGCACCGACGCGGATGTGGTCCTTTACATGGGCAAGGTCGAAACCGATACCCCGGGCTGTTTTGCCGACGTCTGCGAGCTGCTCGCGTCGGGCAAGAACGTCGTGGCCACTGGAAGCCGGTTCATCCATCCCCGGTCGCTACATGCATCGCTGGCAGATGGCATCGAGAATGCGTGTCGCACAGGGCAATCCTCGTTTCTCGGACTTGGCATATATCCGGGATTCGTCGGCGAATCGTTGGTACCCATCCTGTCGCGACTCACCGCACGCGTCGGTCGGATCAGCGTCCGTGAAGTGCTCAACTACTCGACGTACGCCAGCCATGACCTGATCTTCAATGCGATGGGGTTCGGGCATACGCCCGAAGACACCACGCCGCTGCTGGCGAACACCGAGTACGCGGCGAGTGCCTGGATCGGCAGTGCCACCGTGCTCGCGCAGTCGCTGGGGCTCAAGATCAGGTCCGTGCAGGGGTTCCGCGAAGTCCAGACCACACCGCGGCCGTTGACGGTGGCTGCCGGCGAGATCCCCGCCGGAACGGTTGCCGCCATGCGATTCGGTGTCGAGGTCGATTGTGGCGCAACCACATTAGCGGTCGAGCACCTCACCCGCATGGCTGATGATCTCGCACCGGACTGGCCGACAGAGATCGGCTACGAGGTGACCTTCGACGGCGAGCCGAACATGAGGCTCCACCTCGTGATCGGCTCGCACGACGAGGATCACTCCGAACGGGCTTGCTTGGCCACCGCCATGCATGCGGTCAACGCAATACCGACGGTAATCGCGGCCGACCCGGGGCTTTACGACCTTTCCGCGATCGCTCCATTCGTCGCACACTGGACAAACCGGTCGACGGTGATTTGAGGCTAGACGTACAGCTAAAACGCGCCTGAGGTCCCGTTGCCGAAGTCCGGGTAGCCCCCGATCAGCGGGATGGAAGGCAAAAAGCCTTGCCTGCGGCCGATAACGCCTATTCTCGTGATGTGACATACAGGGTGAAGGTTGACCCATACTACGACCCATTTGACTTCGAGATCGATGACGACCCGTACCCAGCGTGGAGGCAGCTGCGTGACGTCGCGCCGCTGTATCACAACGACAAGTACGGCTTCTACGCGTTGAGCAGGTACTCAGATGTCGCCCGCGAGCTGGTGAACTGGAGGGATTATCGGTCCGGTAAAGGCACGACCATCGACATCATCCTCAACGGGGTCGACGTACCACCCGGCATCATCCTGTTCGAGGACCCGCCGATTCACGACCTGCACCGCCGGTTGTTGTCCGGGGTTTTCACGCCACGGCGGATGGCGGCCATCGAACCGCTGGCCAGGGAGTTTTGCAGGCGCGCGTTGGAGCCTCATACGGACTCCGACACGTTCGACTTCATCGCCGACCTCGGCGCCTGGATGCCAATGCGCACCATCGGATACCTACTGGGCATACCCGAGGATAGGCAGGTCGCGATCCGGCAAAACACGGACCGGCTACTTGAACTCAAAGACGGGGGGCTGGCCGAAATCGCCGATGACACGCTGACGCGGCAAGGCTCAATGTTGGAGGAATTCATCGACTGGCGCTACGAACATCCCTCCGATGATCTGATGACCGAACTGGTCAACGCTGAGATCGAGGAACCCGACGGCAGCTGCAGGCGGTTGACCCGCACCGAGGTGCTGACCTACGCGGGCACGCTCGTTGGCGCCGGCAACGAGACGACGACGCGGTTGATCGGCTTCGCAGGGCAACTGTTGTCGGACCATCCGGACCAGCGCCACGAGCTCGCAGCGGATTTCAGCCTTATACCCGGCGCGGTCGAGGAAGTGCTGCGCTACGAGGCTCCGTCGCCCGTGCAGGCACGCTATGTCGCCCGTGACGTCGAACATTATGGGCAGCAGGTGCCCGAGGGGTCGGTGATGTTGCTGCTCAACGGATCGGCCAACCGCGATGAGAGGCAGTTCGCCGACCCCGACAGATTCGACATTCACCGGCAGGCCGCTCATCTTTCCTTTGGGCACGGTATCCACTTCTGTCTCGGTGCGGCGCTGGCGCGGCTTCAGGCACGCATAGCGCTCGAAGAAGTGCTCACCAGATGGCCCGACTGGGAGGTCGACTACGACAAAGCGAAGCGCGCTCGCACCACAAGTGTCAGGGGCTGGGCAAGCCTGCCGGCGAGGGTGTGACATGACGGATGCCGTTGATTCCGGGCCGCGTTATCGAGCCGGAAACTCACCGAGAGTTGACCTGTCGCAACCCTCTTACGATCAGAACCCCTATGCAAGTGTGAGGGTCTACGAGCCGCATGGGCATCCGCGTGACGCGGGAAAGACGGGACCTGTCCATAAGTGAGGCGCACGTCGTATTGCCGGCCGAAAAGAGGTAGTGGAATTGGCGAAAGAAGGTAAGCGGCGCTACCGGGTAGTCCACGTCGGTACCGGGCTGACCGGCCGCCAGGCGTTGCGGGCGATCATCGATGATCCTGTGGTGGAACTGGTCGGCGTCAAGGTGTCGACGCCGGAGAAAGTCGGGGTGGATGCGGGCCAACTGTGCGGGACGACGGATGTCGGCATAGCCGCGACCGACGATACGTCAGCAGTCTTGGCACTGGCTCCTGAGTGTGTCACATACTGCGCGACAGCGGTCCGACGCGAAGAGGAAGCCATAGCAGATATCGCCGCCTACCTCGAGGCGGGCGTCAATGTGGTGACGTTCTCGACGATTCCGATGGTTTACCCCGCCGTAGCCCCCTCCGAATGGCGTGAGGTTTTGGAAAGCGCAGCGCAAAAAGGGAATTCGACCTTCTACGCCACTGGCAGTGAGCCGGGGTTCATCAGCCTGAACATCCCCACAGCTCTTCTCGCGGGGGCGGGTCGAGTCGACTCATATCGAATGGACGAGTATGCCGTCGATCTGGACAAGGCCTATCCGATCTGGGACGTCTTGCACGAGTCGATGGGCTTCGGGAAGCCGGACGGTCACGTGCCGGCCCGGATCGCCTCGGGAAAGGTGAACAAGGACTGGGAGACCGTGGTCCGGTACATCGCTGACATCCTCGGGTTCAAGCTCGACCGCATCGAACTTGAATGGGAGACGCTGCTCGCACCGACCGATCTTGAGACTGCACTGAGCATCATCCCCGAGGGCACGATTTGTGCTCATCGCTGGCAACTCGCCGGAGTCATCGGCGCGAGACCGGCTGTCGCAGTGCAATACTTCGCGGCAGTCAGCAGCACGCCATGGCCGGATCGCTGGCCTAAACCGGCCCGCGAGGGCGAAGGCGGAATGGTGTTTCGTGTCGAGGGCAGTCCCAGTATGAGCTTGGAGTTGTATTTCGAGCAGTCGGCAACCGACCGGGTGAATCCAGGTGTCGCGGTCACGGCGATGGCCGCGGTCAACGCGATTCCCGACGTCGTCGACGCCCCGGCGGGCGTCATCGCCAATCCGCTGTCGGGGCCGTCGCTGGTGACTCGGCAATCGCGCACCTAGCTAAACTCAAATGCGTCGTGCAGTGCGGTGATCGGCGGATCCGGCCACTTGGCTGCCGCTCAACGGTCCGCCAGAAGAGAGCTCAGCTGCTTCGCCAGGTCGGATTTCTTGACCTTGCCCGTCGCAGTAAACGGTAGCGCGTCTTTCCGCGTGATCCAGATGAACTTCGGCACCTTGTACGCAGAGAGGCGACCTCGTACCTGCGCGCGCAGACCCTCGCTGTCGAGTTCGCAGTCTCCGCGTGGTACCACCGCCGCGGCGACGACCGTGCCGTTGCTGCCGTCTTCGGCCCCGACGACATACGCTTCGAGCACACCATCGCACTCGGTCAGCGCTCGTTCCACTTCGCTTGGGGTGACGTTGGTTCCGCCGCTCGTCTTGATCAGATCGCCCAACCGGCCGGTGAACTTGATCCAGCCGTCGTCGTACTCGACGCCGCAATCACCGGTGCGATAGTAACCGCTTGCGGTGAACACCTCTTCACGTTCGCGTTTGTAGAGGCGCTGCATCAACGAGTATCCGCGAACCCAGATCTCGCCTTCCGTCCCTACCGGGACCGGTATGCCTGTTCCGGGATCGACCAGGATGTGGCTCAGGCCCTCCACGGAGAACCCCCCGGTCTGCGCGCGGTCCGGCGGCTGCGGCGGATACGGATCGACTCCGATGTGGTTGCCGCACAGTTCGGTCATGCCCAACGCGTTTGGACCTTTGGGTCGCTGGTCCGGCGGCACCATCGCGGGCATGCTGGTGCGCTGCACCGAACTCAGGTCGCGCCCGGCGAAATCGGGGTGCTCCGCCAAAGACTTGCCCTGCTGCGGCCAACCGAGCGCGATGGTCGCGCGGTAGCGCTCCATCAATTCCAAGGCGTTCGCCGCATCGAACGCCGGCTGGGTGCCGAGTGTGGCGCCGTGGTGAATGACGGCGTGCAACCCGGTGATCAACCCTCCCACCCAAAAGAACGGCATTGCGGTGAACAAGACAGTGTCGGGCATGACGCCGTACTGGAAGGTGAGGTTGTAGGTGTGGCGAACCAAGGTTCCGTGGGTGTGCACGGGCGCTTTCGGATCGCCAGTGCTGCCCGACGTGTAAATGATGGCCACTTCGTCTGCCGGCGTCACGCACGACTCGACATCGACGAGGAAGCCCGCATCGATGCTGGTCGGTGCTTCTTTGTCTTCGAATGCGGTCGCCCAGGTTCGATCGCAGGGTCCCCACACCCCGATCGTGCGCAGATACGGCGTTCTGGGCAAGACGATGCGACCCGGTTCGCGCTGTTCGGCAAGCCCGGGCAACGCCTCCTCGAGTCGCTCGACGAAATCGTGGTTGCGGAAGGCCGACCACGCCAGGACCGCTTTCAGGTCAGCGTGACGGATGGTCCAGGCCAGCTCGGACGTTTTGTAGAACGTGTTGAGCGGGACGGCGACCGCGCCGATGCGCGTCGCAGCGAACCAGGCGAGTGCCCATTCCACGCTGTTGGGCATCAGAATCCCGACGTGGTCACCCTTTCCGATGCCCTCGGCAAGCAGCGTCATCGCCAATTGCGACGAACGCAGGTCCAGATCGGCGTATGTCAGCACGTGCCCGTCGACGATGAGGAACGGTTTGTCACCGAACCGCGCCGCAGACGATCTCACCAGTGCGGGGATCGTCGGCGTGATGGTCGGGAAGGGCATGCGGTCGCCGTCTCCTAGAACGTTCGTTGGGCCTCAACAGGATAGTTGGCTTTGCGTCAGACGAGAACACCGGTTCTCGCTGGCCTCGCCCGCGAACTACACTGCAGCCATGGCGCCTGCGGATCGTCTGGACCGGATCGAGTCCAGTTTGGCGGTCAGCCAGCTGCCGAGCCGCTATGCCATGGCGCTGGATGCCCGCGACCTGGACGCGTTGGTGGCCCTTTTCGTCGACGATGTTGATGCGGGTGCGCAGGGCCGCGGCCGGCAGGCGTTGAAGCGCTGGTATGACGGTGTCCTGCGGCGGTTCTACCGCAGCATCCACCTTATCTGCGGACACGAATTCGACTTCATCAACGCCGACCAAGCGACGGGATCGGTGTACTGCCGGGCCGAGCACGAGGACGGTGACGGGTGGTACGTCATCACGATGCGCTACGACGATGTCTACGCACGACGCGACGGCCGGTGGCACTTCGTCAAGCGACGTGAGCATCCGTGGTACGCCGTAGACGTCACTGAACGGCCCGGACCCGAGTTCATCCGGTGGCCAACGGACGTTCCGCTTCGCGCGGCCATGCCACAGCGGATGCCGACCTGGCGGGCGTTCTGGGAGAACGGAGATCCCGAGCAACCCGGGCGGCTGTCGCGACGGCCGTAGTCGTTTACAATTTGGACCGTAAGTGACATTCTCATTTCCGTAAATGGCAATTATCGCAGGTTGGGAGGGCGTCATTTCCGACGACAAGGTGCTCCGCGGAGTTCGTGTGCTGGAGGTCGCAGCGTGGACGTTCGTGCCCTCGGCGGGCGCGGTATTGGCAGAGTGGGGCGCGGAGGTCATCAAGGTCGAGCCGCGTAATGGTGGTGATCCACAGCGCGGCCTGGTCACGATGGGAATCGTCGACGCGGGCGGCGGCTCGGTCAACTACATGATCGAGATCCCCAACCGCGGAAAGAAATCAATCGGGGTGGACCTGAGCACACCGGGCGGTCAGGAAGTCGTTCGCGAACTCGCCAAGACCTGCGATGTGTTTTTGACCAGTTACCTGCCGGAGCGCCGCAAAAAGCTTGGCATCGACGTCGAGGACATCAGAGCGGCCAACCCGAGCATCATTTATGTGCGGGGATCGGGGCACGGGCCGAAGGGGCCCGATGCCGACAAGCCTGGCTACGACGGTGTGTCCTACTGGGCACGTGGGGGGATCGCCAATGTCCTCACCGAGGACGCGGATGAGTTGGTGCGCTCGCGCCCGGCGTTCGGCGACCTGCTCGGAGGGATGACGATCGCGGGCGGTATCGCCGCCGCGCTCTATAAGAAGGCGACGACCGGTAGGGGCTCGGTCGTCGACGTTTCTCTTCTCGGACTGGCCGCCTGGAACCTCAGCCCCGACGTCGCGGTGAGCCAAATCCACGGCGGGAGTGCCATTCCCAAGTTTGCGCATGCGGACGCGCCCAACCCATTAGTGGGCACGTACCGCACAAAAGACGGTCGCTACGTGCAGCTGATGATGCTCCAACTCGACAAGTTCTACGCCGAGGCGATGCGAGTGATCGGCCTTCCCGAGTTGGTGGACGATCCGCGATTCGCCGATCCCGCATCGCGGTTCGAGAATCGTGCCATTCTGATCGCGTTGCTCGACGAGACGTTTGCCAAGCGCACCTTGGCCGAGTGGCGTGAGACTCTGACGGTGCTTTCGGGTGCGTGGGGAATCGTGCAGACACCGGCCGAGCTTTGTCAAGATCCTGCCATCACCGCGAACGGCTATGTAGCCCACACCGAAACCATGAACGGAGTGCCGTTTTCACTGCCCACCAATCCTGTTCAATTCGACGAACAGGCGATCATCCCGCCCGGAGCACCCGAACACGGCCAGCACACAGAAGAAGTGCTGATGGATGCCGGCATCGACTGGGGCACGATCACGAAGTACAAGGAATCCGGAGCGATCCTGTGAATTCGGCCAAATTCGGAATCTCTGATGCCGCCATCGATTTCGACCCGTTCTCCACGGATTTCTTCAACGGAGCCTATGACACCTATCGACGGCTCCGCGACGAAGCGCCACTGTATTACAACGCGAAGTGGGACTTCTGGGCGCTCACCCGCTACGACGATGTAGCCGCCGCGACAAAAGACCACAAAACGTTCTCATCGGCCAAGGGCGCCACGCTGGACATGGTGAAGGCTCATGATGACGCCATCCCGGTGCCCAAGGTGATTATTTCCATGGATCCGCCGGAGCATCAGAAGATGCGGCGTCTCGTCAGCAACGTTTTCACCCCGCGCGCGATCGCAGCGTTGGAAGACATGGTGCGCGACAAGGTCTATGAGCGCATCGATGCGCTGAATCCTGAGTCCTTCGACGTGGTAGCCGACTTCTCGGCTCTCTTTCCCAACGAGGTCATCACGACGATGCTTGGCGTGCCGAAGCAGGACCGCGATCAGATACGGGTCTGGTTAGACTTGCTTCTGGAACGCCACCCCGGCGAGATCGCCACCACTAAGCGTGGATACCAGGCGTCGGTGAACACGGGCCTTTATTACTACGATCTGGTGCAGCAGCGGCGAGCCCACCCCGAAGATGACATGATCAGCCGTCTGATTGAGACGGAGATTGAGCGCGACGGTGTGGTGGAAAAGCTCACCGACGTCGACATCACGGGTTTCGCAACAATGCTCGGAGGAGCAGGCGCCGAAACGGTTACCAAGCTGGTGGGCAACGCGATGGTCGCCTTCGCCGACTTTCCTGACCAGTGGCGCAAGCTTCGCGATGACCGAAGTAAAATTCCCGCCGCAGTGGAGGAGTTGCTGCGCTACGAGGCTCCCTCGCAGTATCAAGTCCGGACCGCCACGCGCGACGTGACATATTACGGGACAACGATTCCGGCGGGCGGCGCGGTGCTGCTAGTCACGGGTTCGGCGACCCGCGACGAGCGGATATTTGAGGATCCCGACCGCTTGGACATCGACCGAGAGCGCAAGATGGGTTTCAACCTCGCGTTCGGCTATGGCATACACAGTTGTCTCGGTGCGGCACTGGCTCGCATGGAGAGCCGAATCGCGCTAGGGGCGCTGCTGGATCTACTTCCCGAGTACGAAGTCGACCGCGACAAGTTGCAGCGGGTGGCGATGGCGAATGTCTGTGGCTGGTCCAATGTCCCCGTGCGCAGGGTCGGCTGAGGCCGGACCGTTATCGTCGCCGCGCGCGGCCGTCGACGAATCCATTCACGACATACGCGCGCACGAATTCGGCGACAGCGTCGTCGTCACGCATATCGATGGTCGGGGATGGAGTCGTAAACAGCGAGAAGAGGATTCGTGCGAACCATTCGGTCGCAGTGGGTATGTCGAGGTCGGCTCGGACCTCGCCGGTCAACCTGGCGGCCGATACGTAGGGCGCCAAGAACTCGGTGCATTCCTTGAGGAGCATTGCCGCGTTCTTGGTCATCATCAAGCTGACTTCTGCTTCGTCGAAGTATGCCTCCGGCTCGACGACCCTGCGTGCCTGGCTGACGAATACCGCGGCCTGCACCAGCCGGCCTTCCAGGGTGCTACCGCCGTGACGATCGATCGCCTTGGCCATGTTGCGGTAGAACCGCTGTGATGCCGCCTCGGCGCATGCCTCGACGATCGTCTCCTTGTCCCGGAAGTATTCGTAGAACGTGCTGCGGGACACACCAGCGGCACGGGCGATGTCGACAATGGTCGTCTTGGCCAAGCCTTGGGTCCGAAAACAGGCGAATGCCGCCGAGATGATGGCATTGCGAGTGTCGGTCGCGGTTGCCTGCGTCATACGATCCCTTCCTAGCTCCCGACGAGGGTAGCGGTACTGCGACTTAGCGGTCGGGCGCGAGGATCAGCCCGCTCGTCGGGACGCCGGTGCCCGACGTGACCAGAACGTGTTCGACGCCGTCCACCTGGTTGTACGACGTGCCACGCACCTGCCGGACGCCCTCCGTGATGCCGTTCATCCCATGGATGTAGGCTTCACCGAGCAATCCGCCGTTGGTGTTGATCGGCATCCGCCCGCCCAGCGACAGCTCGTCGATCGACACGAAATCCTTGGCCTCGCCCCGTCCGCAGAATCCGAGTTCCTCAAGCTGGGTGAATACGAACGGAGTGAAGTGGTCGTAGAGGAACGCCGTCGAGATGTCATCCGGTTTCAGTCCCGAGTCGCGCCACAACTTGTTGCCGACCACACCCATTTCCGGTAGCCCGGTGATCTCTTCGCGGTAGTAACTTGTCATCACCTCGCCGTCGTAAGCGGCGCCTTGCGCCGCGGCCGTGATGACGGCAGGGGGATTGGGCAGATCCCGGGCCCGCTCGACACTCGTCACCACCATCGCGACGCCGCCGTCGCTTTCCTGGCAGCAATCCAGCAGTCGCAGCACCGGCTCAATGATCCAGCGCGACTGCTGGTGCTGCTCAAGAGATATCGGTTTGCCGTAGAACCAGGCATCCGGATTGTTGGCAGCGTGTTTGCGGTCGATAACGGAGATTTTCCCGAAGTCGGCGTTGGTAACCCCGTATGTCGACATGTACCGCTGAGCATGCAAGGCGACCCACGCGGCCGGCGTCATGAAGCCGAACGGAGCATACGGAGCCATCCATAACGGTGTCACACCGGGTTGGCGTCCAGCGCCACCGAACCGGAAGCCGGAGCGCTCGTTGAAAGCCCGATAGCACACCACCGCCTCGGCGGCGCCGGTCGCAACAGCCATCGCGGCCTGCATCACCGTGCCCGCCGCCGCTCCGCCACCGTGCGGCACCCTGGTGAAGAACGAGAGATTCTCGATGCCGACATTGCGTGCGACCTCGATCTCCTCATTCTCGTCCACGGTGAACGTCACCATGCCGTCGATATCGCCGGGACGCAGGCCCGCATCGTCGATGGCCGCCTTGACGGCCTCGCAGGCCAACTGCATTTCGGTCCGGCCAGATTCCTTTGAGAATTCGGTCTGGCCGATACCGGCCAGAGCAGTTTTCCCGCCGATGCCCGCGCTCATCCATCGACCCCCTCGAGCAGGCTGAGCACCGCGGTGCCAAAGACATGCGCACCAAGGCTGTTAGCGCCCTTGAACGTGACCTCGACCAAGCCCTCGCCGTCGGCGGATGACTTGCCTGTGACACTGCCGTCGAAGCGCAGCGGATCGTTCGGGTAGGCGGGTACACCGAGGCGAACGGACAGCTTTTTGATCATCGCCTCGGGTCCGGCCCAGTCGTGCAGGAACTTCACACACAGGCCGTTGGTGGTCAGGATATTAAGGAAGATGTCCTTGGAGCCTTGGGAATTGGCGAAGTCGCGGTCGTGGTGCACCGGCATGTAGTCACGCGAGGCGATGGCGCCCGCGACGATCAGCGTGGTGGTCACGGGCACGTCCATCGGTGTGACCTCGTCACCGACATTGATGGTGTTCCACGCCAGGGTCGTGGTGCGCTTGAGGGTAGAGGTCATTTGCCGCTTCCTTCCGCGTATGCATACCCGAGCCGGGCCAGCTGCTGCGACGCAGAGCCCAGTGCGAGTTCGTTCTGTTTGGCCCACAGGAAATAACGGGACAGCGGGTAGGTGATGTCGATTCCCATGCCGCCGTGCACTTGTTGGGCTGAGGCGGCGACGCGGGCGCCCGCATCGGCGGCCCAGAACTTGGCGATACCGGCCTCGCGATCGGCCGGTCGCCCTTGAGCGATCAACCATGCCGCATACCACGTGGTCCACCGGATGGCTTCGACGTCAATGAACGCATCGGCGAGACGCTGCTGGACGGCCTGGAAGGATCCAATCGGGCGGCCGAACTGCTCGCGCTCGCTGGTGTACGTGGCAGCCAGTTTCAAAGCCCTTTCCACAACCCCGATTTGGATCGCGCACAACCCGACGAGGGCCCTGGAGTAGAGCGAGCTGACGATATTCCCGTCGTCGTGCTCGGTGAGCCGGCGGCCGATCGCGCCGGTCAAGCCGACATCGGCGTGGGGCTCACCGTTGGTGGTGGGCGCCGGTGTGATGGTCACACCATCGGATCCGGTGTCGACGATGAACAGCCCAGGACCGTCCCCGGTTTGTGCCGACACCACGATCGCCTGTGCGAGCTGCGCCGCGGGCACGAGCTCCTTGCTGCCGTCGAGCCACCATGTGTCGCCACCGGGTCGTGCGGTGGTGTGCGGTGCGGTCGGGGAAGAGTTGCCCGGTTCGACGAGCCCGGCGGTGAGGATTGTGCCGCCGTCGATGACGCCGGGAAGATACCGATCCTGCATGGCGGAATCACCGTGCCGCACAATAGTGTCGGCGCCCAGAACGAGGGTGGGATACACCGGCACCGGCGCAACACTGAAGCCGACCTCGCTAAGCAGAACACCCAATTCAAGGAATCCGCCGCCGCTGCCGCCCACGGATTCAGGTAGTGCGATGCCGAGCAGGTCGGCGGACGCGAGCTCGTTCCACAGCCCGGCGTCAAATCGCACGTGGCCGGATTCGAGTTCGGTCAGATGCTCGGGCGTGGCGCGGTGCTCGAACAGCTGACGCGCCACTTTACCGACTGCTTCTTGTTCTTCGGTGAAAGTGAAATCCATGGGATTGCGATCGCCTTCGGTCAGCCGGCTGGCCGGAATTGGTGCAGCACCAACTCGTCACCACTCGGAAGGGCTTCGAAGGTCTCGAAAAAGACCTCGACGGGCATGCCGACCTCGATGGCGGCGGGTTCGATGTCACAGAGGTTCGACACGATGCGTACCCCCTCGTCGAGCTCGATGAGCGCAACGACGTATGGGTACTGAAGGAACGGCAGCGGAGGATACTGCGGCATCACGAAGCTGTACACCGTGCCGTGCCCCGATGCCACGACGTAGTCCCACTTCAGTGACTGGCACTTGCCGCACATCGGCCGTGGTGGGACGCGCAATGTTTGGCAGTCCGCGCAGCGCTGGATGCGAAGTTCGTTCTCTTTCAAGCCCGACCAGAAGAATTCGGTGTCGGGACTGATGGACGGGGCGAGTCTGCTGGCCATCAGTCCCCAGCCCTTCCGGCGGGGGCCCCATCCGTCTTGAATCGCAGAGTGCGGAACCATTGGCGTCCGATGACGTCGTTGTTCTGATCGCGGTAGGTGGTTACCCAGGTGACGAAGAAGCCGTTTCCCATCGCTGTCTTCTTTTCGTCGGAGATCGAGTCGAACACTGTCTCGGCGGTAATCTGGTCTCCGACCCGGGGGTAGCGTTCGATCTCGAAATCGGAGTTCGTCGCGATGATGCCGGTGTAGCCGGCGTCGGATAGGAACTGCAGCGGGTTGGTCTTGATCTCGATCGGCACGCCGCCGCGTTCGTGAATGCCTGCCAGTTTCGGTGGGGGCATCGTCCAGCTCTGCAGCATGACCGGCGGCGAGACCAGGCCGCCGTAGCGAGAGTTCTGGGCGAACTCTTCATCGAGGTAGGCCGGGTTCATGTCGTCCAACGCGTACGCCCAGTGCCGGATCATCGCGGCGTTCACCGGATCTGGTGCGCGCGAGGGTTTGCCGATGCCGTCGGTGGGTGTGCCGATCAGCGCGTCGAGGCGTTGACGCAGTTCGTCTTTGGTCAGTTCAGTCACAGGGTTCGGCATTCCTTTCAGGAGGATCGCATGTCACGGGGTGCGCGCGGCATGCCAAGACCGGCCATGGCGATGATGTCGCGTTGCAGTTCGTTCGCGCCGCCGCCGAACGTGTTGATGACGGCGAGTCGATACGCGCTCTCCAGTTCACCCTTGAGTGGAGCCGACGAATCTTTGCGCAGACCCGGTTGGCCGACCACGTCGAGCAGCTCGCGGGCCACCTGTTGGGTGAGCTCGGTGCCGAAAACCTTTGCGGCCGAGGCCTCGCCCATACCCAGCGCACCGGAACTCATGTTGGTGTTCACCCGCAGGTTGAGCAGTCGGTAGGCGGCGACCTGCGCCTCCACCCGCGCTAACGCCTGCTGGACCCACGGCTGGTCGATCACGAACCCGTCATCGAGTTCAGTGGTCTTGGCCCACTCCAGCGTCTTGTTGAACAAAGGCTCCAGCGCACCGAGATTGCCGAGGGCGGCGCGTTCGAGGTTCAGCTGATTGGTGACCAGCTTCCAGCCCTCGTTCTCGCCGAGCACAATGGCGCTCTCCGGGACGCGCACATCGTCGTAGAAGGTGTAGTACGTCGAGACACCGGGCATCGTGTGCAGTGGTTTCCAGGAGAAGCCGGGGGAATCGGTGGGCACGATGAATACCGTGATCCCTTTGTGCTTCTTGGCGGTGGGATCGGTGCGGGCGGCCAGCCAGATGTAGTCGGCGAATTCCGCGCCGCTGGTGAAAATCTTGGAGCCGTTGATCACGAACTCGTCGCCATCACGCACCGCACTGGTCCGCAGGGAGGCCAGGTCACTGCCGGCTCCGGGCTCGGAGTAGCCGATCGCGAAATCGACGGTGCCCTTGAGGATCGCGGGAAGGAACTTTTGCTTCTGCTCCTCGGTCCCGTACTGAATGAGTGTGGGGCCGACCGTGTTCAGCGTGATCATCGGCAGTGGCGCATGGACGCGACGTGCTTCCTCGCCGAAGATGTACTGCTCGAGTGCGGTCAGTCCGCTACCGCCGTATTCGACCGGCCATGCAACGCCAAGCAGGCCGGCTTCGCCGAGCGCGCGTCGGCACTCGGCGATGGCCGCGCCGCCCTCCATCAGCCCCGCGACCGCCTTGCGTCGTCCGGGGGTCATGACCGCCTCGAGGCGTTCGCGGTAGTTCTGCCGGAGCTGTTCCTGCTCGGGGCTGTAGTCGAAATCCATCAGACCCCCGCGCTCATACGTACCGGCATGCGCTTGACGCCCGGCACCATCGTGGCGCGCAGCCGCGTCACATCGCCGGTGAGTTCGATGCTCGGATAGGTACCCAGCAGCACCTCGAACATCACCCTTGCCTCCAGCCGTGCCAGTTGGGCGCCGAGGCAAGCATGCTCGCCCGCGCCGAACGCTATGTGCGGATTGGGATTTCGGGTGATATCGAACTCTTCGCTGGTAGCGCCGAAGACCTCCTCGTCGCGATTGGCCGCACCGTAGAGCATCACCACCGTTTCACCCGCCTTGATCTGCTGACCGCGGATCTCGACGTCCTCGGTGGCTACCCGCGCCATGTGGGTCACCGGACTGGTGAACCGCAGCATCTCTTCGACAGCCAGCGGCAAAAGCTCGGGTTTCGAGCGCAGTAAGGCGAACTGATCGGGATGGTCCAACAGCGCCAACGTGCCCAGCGCGATGAGGTTGCGAGTCGTCTCGTTGCCGGCAACCAGCAGCAGGAATGAGAAGTTCAGTAGGTCCGCATCGGTGAGGCGCTCGCCATCGACTTCCGCGGCCGCCAGTATGGACAGCAGGTCGTCTTGACCGGTGACCTCGCCAGACCGCCGGGCATCGATCAGTTTGGTGAAGTACTCGTACAACTCGCCGAGTGCCACCATGTTGTCCAACTCGATATCCGGATCGGCGGTACCCACCGCCGCGTCCGACCACGCGCGGAACCGCTCCCAGTCCTTTGTCGGCGCGCCGAGCATATCCGCGATCATCCGAGTCGGAAGCGGCGCGGCGATCTCCTCGGCAAACTCGTATACCCGTGATGGGTCGACATCGTCGAGAATGCCCTTGACGATCGCGCGCACTTTGGGTTCCAGCAACGTGACCTGCCGCCGGGTGAAACCCGCATTGATCAGCTTGCGAAGCTGCCGGTGCCGTGGCGGGTCGGTGAAGATCAGGTTTCCCTCCTGCACCGGGCTGGGCATGGCGGGATCCGGGATCGTGATGCCCTTCGTCGACGAGAACGTCAGCGGATGGCCTGAGACATGGCGGATGTCCTCGTACTTCGTCAGTGCCCAGAAATTCGTGACGTCGTTCCAGACGACCGGCGTGCTGTTGCGCAGTTCCCGATAGCCCGGGTAGGGATCCCCGGCGTAAAAGTCCGGCGAGTGCAGCGGCAACGTGGACGTTGGTCTGGAGGCGGAGTTAGCGGGCACTGCAAGCCTTCCTCGACGCAAAGGTGAATCGGACACTTTTTCCATCTATGTCCGGCAGTGCTGTGTTTACAGCACAACCAAGGCTCATGTCAATGATTATCGACCCAGCTATTTGGCGATAGCATTGACGTCGACCGACCCGTCGGTGTACATATTTTAACCGGGTGTCGGACGCGTTCGCGTCGCATCAAATGATTGCGCAGTTCGGCGAATGACCAGGAAGGTCTAGTGATGTGACAACCGATTCCAGCCTCGTCGACAGCTACGGCGTCTACATCGATGGCAGGTGGGTCGAATCGGAAAGCGGACGATATGACGTGGTCAACCCGGCCACGGAACGGGTGATCGCTTCGGCGCCCGATGCCGGCGTCGCGCAGGTCGAGCGTGCGATCGCGGCGGCGCGCGCCGCCTTCGATTCCGGCTCATGGTCCGCGGCGAATCCGGCCGAGCGGTCTCGCTGTCTCCAACAGCTCAGTGATGCACTGCTGGCCCGGGGTGACGACATCTATGCCCTTGCGCAGGCCGAGTGGGGTTGCACAGCAAACGAGCGACTGATCCACGTGGATGGGCCCGCCTTCATGATCGGCCATGCCGCGGAACTTGCGCTCGAGCCGGCTGAGGCGCCGATGGACGCGTGGGGCGCGGCAGGCACCACCCTGTTGCGCTACGAGCCGCTCGGTGTTGTCGCAGCCATGACGCCGTGGAATTTCCCGCACACGCTGAACGTGATGAAGCTGGGAGCCGCACTCGCCGCAGGCAACACGCTTGTGCTCAAGCCGTCGCCGCTGACACCGCTGGCCGGTCTCGCACTCGCGCGGCTGATCGACGAGGAGACCGACATTCCACCCGGTGTGGTCAACGTCGTCACCCCCAGCGCTATCGAGGCCAGCCGCGCTTTGACCCTGGATCCGCGGGTCGACATGGTGAGCTTCACCGGAAGTTCGGCCGTCGGTCGCGACGTGATGGCGGCCGCCGCAACGTCGATGAAGCGGATCCTGCTCGAGTGCGGCGGCAAGTCGGCGACCATTTTGCTCGACGATGTCGACCTCACCGACGAATTGTTCGAGCGGCTTCTCTTCGAAGGCTGCACAATGCACGCGGGCCAGGCGTGCATCCTCAACAGTCGTTTACTGGTCCCGGACGCGCTGCACGACGATGTCGTTGATCGGCTCGCCGAGCTGGCTCGCAACGTCACGGTGGGCGACCCCACCGACGAGGCCACCGTCATGGGGCCGCTGATCAGTCGCCAACACCTGGAGCGGGTGGAGGGTTTCGTCGAACGTGCCGAAAGCGACGGCGCGACGATTGTCGCCGGCGGTGGGCGGCCGAACGGACTCGATCACGGTTTCTATTTCGAGCCAACGGTTCTGACCGATGCCAGCCCCGCGTCGTTCATCGCGCAGGAGGAGGTGTTCGGTCCGGTGCTGACGGTGCTGCGTTACCACAACGACGACGAAGCGGTCGGCATCGCCAACGATTCGGTCTACGGGCTCGGCGGTGCGGTCTGGGGCACCGACATAGACCGGGCGGTCGGACTTGCGCGACGGATCAGGACCGGTCAGATCTCGATCAATGGCACGATACCCGGCGACGCGCCATTCGGCGGGTTCAAACAGAGTGGAATCGGCCGCGAAGGCGGACTCATGGGGCTGCGGGCATACATGGAACCGAAGGCGATCGGAGTTCCTGCGTGAACGGATGTCTGACGGGACTGCGAGTCGTCGAAGTCGGTACCGAGATCGCAGCACCGTATTGCACGAAATTGCTCGTCGACCTCGGCGCCGACGTCTACAAGGTTGAGCCGCGATCGGGGGATCCGCTCCGCAACTGGGGCCCTTCGGGCGGACTGTTCGAATACTTGAACGCCGGAAAGCATGGATTGACAATTGATTTCGGATCGCGTTCCGATGTGTTGATCAATCTGATCGCCGAAGCCGACGTGGTGGTCGAAAATCTTCCGGCCGGGTCGGCCGACCGGGTCGTTCTGGGGCTCGACCGCGAGTCTCTGTCGCGGCTCAATCCGAATCTCGTCATTGTCCGCATCTCCGACTATGGCCAGGAGGGGCCGCGCCTGGACCGCCCATCGACCCCGCTCACCATTCAGGCAGCATCGGGCTGGGTGAACGTGCGTGAACCCGGCAGGCCACCCGTGCAGTCGGGCGCCCGCATCTCGGAGTACGTCGCGGGCGGGTATGCGGCGCTTGGGGCCCTGACCGCGCTGCGCATCGCCGACGCCGGCACCGATCGGGCGGTCGAGGTCGATGTGTCCGTCTTCGAGGCGCTGTTGTCCACCTTGCCATATCCGATGCTGATGGCTGAGCGACTGAAAGCCCTTGGTTTGCCGACAAATTCGAAGGCGGCACCGATGTTGGGCATTGTTCGCGCCGCCGATGGCTGGATCGGGATCAACTGTCTGACCGGCCAGCACTGGCTCGACGTGTGCGCGATGGTCGGGCTGCCCGAATTCGGCGAGCACCAGCTCGCGATCATGCTGGGAGGGCCCGAGCGCGACAAGTTCTTCGAGAAGGCTCAGCCCTGGCTTGATTCGATCACGGTGACAGATTTGGTCGAACTCAGCCAAGCCATGCGGATACCGGCGGCTCCGATCAATGACGGGGCATCAATTCTCGATTCTCCGCAATATCGTGAACGCGGGTTCTTCGTAGAAGGTGGATCAGAGCATGCTCGCTTCAAGAGACCGGGCGCACCGTTCCGGCTCTCCAAGACACCGGTCCCCACGCCGCAGCCGGCGCCGCAGCTGACCGATGACGCCGCGCCGTCCTGGGAGCCGCGAATTGCCGCGCGTGTCCGTTCGGAAATCGACGATGTGGCAATGCCGTTCGCGGGCTTGAGAGTGTTCGACCTCAGCACATTCTGGGCAGGAGCTTATTTGACCTGCTTTCTGGGGGCGTTCGGCGCCGACGTCATCAAGGTCGAGTCAATTCAGCGCCCGGACGGGCACCGCTACTCGGGCTCGCTGTTGCGCAACAGTGAATACTGGTATGAGATCGGGCCGTTGTGGCAGGGCACCAACCTCAACAAGCGCGATATCACGCTCGACCTGTCCGTCGAGGCCGGCCGCGATTTAGCGTTGCGGTTGGCGGCCGATGCCGACGTGGTGGTCGAGAACTTCTCACCGCGGGTGGTGGAGCAATTCGGTCTGGACTTCGACTCCCTGGTCAAAGTCAATCCCGACGTGATCATGGTTCGCATGCCCGGCTTCGGCCTTCAGGGACCGTGGCGGGACTATGTCGGGTGGGCACTGAACATCGAACAGCTGGCAGGGATGTCGGCGGTCACCGGCTACGCCGACGGTCCACCATGCAATCTGCAGGGACCTGCTGACCCCATCGCCGGTGTGCACGCAGCCGTAGCCTTGCTGGCAGCGCTGGAGCACCGGCAACGGACCGGCGAGGGCCAGCTGATCGAGGTCGCGCAGATCGAGGTCGGTGCGGCCGTGACCGCCGAGCCCGTCATCGAATATTCACTGACCCACCAGGTGCGCGGACGAGAAGGCAATCGACACCGCCGCTACGCACAAGGCGTCTATCCGGCCAGTGGCGATGATCAGTGGGTGGCCATCTCGGTGCGCGATGACTCCGACTGGGCCGCCGTCGCCGACGTGATCGGTCGACCCGAACTATGCGATGACGCGCGGTTTGCATCACCCGAAGCGCGGTTGCACAACCATGACGCCCTTGACGAAGTGCTCGCCCAGTGGACTGCGGTTCGAACATCCGACGAAGCTGCCGACCGACTGCGTCGGCGTGGAGTACCTGCGGAGCGGATCCTCACTTCGGAGCGGATGTACGACGTCGATCAGCTCGACGCGCGGGGCTTTTACCAGGAGATCGAGCATTCGCTCTCTGGTCGACAGAAGTTCCCGGGCTGGCCGTTTCGGATCACGCCGGGCCCCCAGCGGCATCACCGCACCCCGTCGCCGACGCTCGGCCAACACAATGAGGACGTGCTGGGCGCTCTGGGTTTGTCAGACGACGAGGTGAGCAAGCTACGTGACGAACAGGTCATTGGTGAACGCTTGCTGAACGCGTAGGTTCACGCGTCGACCATGGCCGCGATGGTGTCGACCACGCAAGCCGGCCGGTCGGACCCCTCAACCTCGACCGTGACGCGCACGGTGGCGCGTCCACCCTTGTCGGTGCGCTCCACCTTGACCAGTTCGGCGCCGGCGCGGATTCGCGAGTCGACGGGCACCGGGGCTGGGAAGCGAAGCTTGTCGACACCGTAGTTGACTTGCATCGACAACCCCGTCACCTGGTAAATCTCTTGCACCAGAATGGGAACCAGCGACAGCGTGAGATAGCCGTGCGCGATCGTTTTACCGTACGGACCTTTAGCGGCCCGCTCCGCGTCGACATGAATCCACTGGTGGTCACCGGTCGCCTCGGCGAACAGATCGATCGCTTTCTGCGTGACGTCGTGCCACCCGCTGTAGCCGAGGTGTTCGCCGACGTGCGATTCGAACCCGGCGATGCCCTGGTAGACCGTAGGGGAGGCCTGCGTCATGCCGGGACCTTCAGTCCTAACTGCTCAATAGCGTTGCCGCCCATGATCTTCATCTTCGCGGCATCGGAGATACCGTCGAGCCGGTCGACGAAGCTCAACGGGTCGCCGATGCCCTCGGGGTGCGGAAAGTCGGAGCCGAACATCACGTGATCCTCACCCATGAGGTCGATGATCCCCTTGAGGTCGTCCTCGAGGAACGGGTGGATGTAGATATTGCGTTTGAACACCTCGACGGGATGCTCGTCGAACTCCTTGGGCATGATCTTGTAGGCGGTGTTGAGCTGCTCGAGAAGATTGCGCACCCAACCGCTGCCGTTCTCGACGCAAAGGATCTTCAGGTCGGGGAAGCGGGACAACGCGCCGTGGCAGATCATCGCGGCCAAGGTGTCCTCGATGGCGCGGTGGCCCATCACCACCTCGCGCAGTGCGCTCGGCTTGAACGAGAGGTACTCCTCGCCGCCCTCCCATTCCATGAGGTGCTTCTGGTATCCGCTGTCTGACGCGTGCATTGTCACCGGGATGCCCGCCTTGACCACTTCTTTCCAGAAGGGGTCGAATTCGGGCAGACCCATCGACCGCGAGCCGCCGAAGCGACTGGGCACCGGAGCAGGGCGAACCAAGAAAGTTTTCATTCCCCGTTCGAGGCACCAGTGCAGCTCTTTGATGGCCTCGTCGACAAGGGGCAGGCAGATGACGGGTGTCGCGAAGATGCGGTCGTGGTAGTTGAACGTCCAGTGTTCGTGCATCCACTCGTTGAGGGCGTGGATGATTGCGTGGGTCAGGATGACGTCGTCGGTGGTGCGCTCCTCGATGAGACTGGCGAGGGTGGGGTACATGACGCATTGGTCGATGCCGAGCTCATCCATCAGCTCCAACCTGGGGGCCGGATACTGGTAGGCGGGGATGACATCCATTGCTTCACCGATGAACTCGCGGAAATTCAGCCCCTCGGGATTGTTGCCCAGGAAGTAGTCCTCGGCGCTGCCCGGCCTCGCCACCCGTGCGAACGTCGGGTTGGGAATCATGTGGCTGATGCGGTCCTTGACGACAAGCTTGGGCCGACCGTTGACCTCGACGTAGCCGACCTTGCCACGGTGTTCTTTGGGCAGGTACTTGGTGAGTGCGTCGGTGGTCTCGTACATATGGTTGTCGATGTCGAAGACCGGATAGGGCAAGGACCGAGTAGGCATGTGGCTGATCCCTCCGTAGAGCAGCGAATATGGCCGTTTACGCTCTGTGGAAATGACGTTATCACCAACCCGTGCCCAACAGCTATGTGGGGCCACACCCCGAGAGTGTTTTCCACGCTTTCACGACGGCTTCGGTAGTGGTCACGGTGGTCAACAGGGACAATGTGTTGTCGATGATCGAATCCGCGTATTCGCGTGGATAACCACTGACCGCATCGCGGGGAAGCACGAATTGGTAGCTGCGATTGACCGCGTCCATCGCGAAGTTCTGAATCGCGATGTTGACCGAAACACCCACACCTACAATTGTCTGAATCCCGAGGTTACGTAGGACCGAGTCGAGGTCGGTACCGGTCATCGGTCCGATGCCGTGTGTCCGGGTAAGAATGAGATCACTTGGATCCGGGCCGAACTCAGGCAGTACCGAGGCGCCAGGGCTGCCCGGAGTCAAGTCGGCGGCGAACGACTTCCCAGCCATGAACAGCCTGGCATTGGTATTGGACCCGCGGTTGTCCGGGCGCTTCTGGATCAGGCAGTGCACGACACAAACACCGGCCGCGCGAGCCGCAGTGAGGAGCTTGGTGATGTTCGGGATCGCCTCCCGTCTGGCTTCCTCTGCCAGCATCGGCAGACCGGCCTGGGGGCCGATCACACCTCCTTGGCATTCCTGGGTGACCAGGGCGGTCGTGGCAGGGGCCAACAGATCGATCAGGCTCGGTGGCGGCATGAGAACAGACGTTATCGTGTGTGAGAACGTAATTTCCAGAGGGAGAGCAGATGGATACCTGGGAGCTCGAGATTCGTGAGTCGGTGCGCCAGACGCTCGCCGACTACACCGCCGCCACCGACCGATTCGATCTGCACGCCCTGGCAGCTTGCTTTGGACCCCACGGTGTCCTCGATTTCACCGGCGGAGCGGAACCGCTCATCGGTCCCGAGGCGATCGAGACGGGCCTCGGCGTTGCGATGTCCAAAGATCCCGACCCGGCGAGACAGGCGCCAACGCATGTGCGCCATCACGTTTCGAGTATTCGGTTCGGTTCTGTGACCAAAGATCGGGTTGAAGTCAGCAGTTATTTCGCCGTCCACACCGACGTCGGCCTCGACCACTGGGGCCGCTATCGCGACGTTCTCGTCCCCTTGGGCGGGCGGTGGTTGTTCGCGCATCGACGCATCAGTGTGGACGCCTTCGCCGCCGACAGCCTTATGCGATGAACTCCTCCGCGAAAGCGTGGGCGTTGTCGATGACCTCGGCTCGGGTCGTTCCCTGGGGCGCGATGGTCAGCCAGGTCACGCCCATCGCTTCCAGCTTTGCGATGGTGGCGTGCCGTTCGTCGGTCGACCTGCTGTCGTCGAGCAGATTGCCTGCCGAAAAACAGATGTCGAGCGGTTCCGTACGGCCGATCTCCGCCGCGTATTTCTTTGCCCAGGTAATTGCCGCCGCTAATTCTTCGAGGGTCGAGATCTCCGCGGTCCGTGACGCGGTCGCGTAGCCGAAGGTGTTGAACGGCGCCCACCCCTGTGCGCGGGCAACCGCACGACGGACGGCGGGCTTGCTGTTGCCGCCGACCCAGATCGGCGGCGGCGTCACCGGTACGGGATAGAGTCGCACACCGCGAGCGGCGAACGATCTGCCCTCGTATGCGACATCCTCGCCGGTAAGCACCTTGCTCAGCACGTCCAGCGCCTCGTCGAGCAAAGCCCCGCGGTTGTCGAAGTCTATTCCGAGCGCTCTGAATTCGGGTTTGAGGTAACCCGCGGCTGTGCCGAGTATCAGCCGGCCGCCGGACAGGACGTCAAGGCTTTGGATCGACTTCGCGCCGAGAAAGGGATTGCGGTAGGCGGCGATGTAGACGTTGGTGAGCAGCTTCACGTCGGTTGTGGCGGCTGCAGCGAACGACAGCGCGACGAAGGGGTCCAGGGCATGGTGCCCGCCGTGATCAAGCCACTTCGCGTCCGGGGCGGGGTGGTCGGTGACGTGCACGGCGGCGAATCCGCTCGCCTCGCCGAGGCGCGCGATTTCAGCGACCGCCTCGGCGGTGACGAATTCAGATACGGCCTCTACCCGGTGGGTAGGAAGCTCCAGGGAGTACGAGATGGTCACGTTCGTCCTTTCATGGTGCGACTAGGGCTGCCAGGCGTTGGGCATGGTGGTCGGGACTGCCGAAGATCAGTTCGGTGGCTTTGGCGCGCCGAACGTAGAGGTGCGCGTCGTGTTCCCAGGTGAAGCCGATACCGCCGTGGATTCGCATGTTGTCCAAGGCGACTTGCAGAAAGGCTTCCGAACAGGCCATCTTCGCTACCGACGCAGCCACCGCAAGGTCGCTGCTGTCCGCGGATTCCGCAGCGTGAACCGCAGCCGAGCGGGCGCCCTCGACGAGCACCAGCATGTCTGCACACCGGTGTTTGACGGCCTGAAAGCTGCCGATGGCCCGGCCGAACTGGATTCGTTCCTTCGCGTAGTTCACGGCCATGTCCAGGCAGCGTTGGGCGGCGCCAACCTGCTCGGCGACCAGCGCGGCGATCGCGAGATCGGACGTGCGAGCCAGGCCCGCGGCAGCGTCTCCGTCAGCGCCGATCAACCGGGCCGGGACGTCGCGGAATTGTAGACGCGCGACCTTTCGCGTGCGGTCGAGCGTGTTGAGCGGTTCGCAAGTGAGTCCATCGCTGTTCGCCGAGACGGCGAACAGCGATGTGCCTGCGCTCGTATTCGCCGCGGCCAGAATAACGTCAGCGGTGTGGCCGTCGAGGACGAGACCCGCGTCGCCATGAATCCGAAAGCCGGTACCGTCGGCGCGTGCCGTCAGGGTGACCTCGTGCGGGTCCCACGCACCGAGGCTGCCATTGAGGATCACCGTTGCGGTCCTGGACCCGTCGACGAAACCCGGCAGGTAGTCGCTCATCGCGGCGGTGTCGCCGCTGCAGAGGATTGCTTGCGTGGCGAATGCGACGGTGGAGAAGAACGGGGCGCACAACAGTGCTGCGCCCATCTCCTCGAGTACGACCGCGAGTTCGGACATGCTGGCACCCGCACCGCCGAATTGCTCGGGCACAGCGATCCCGTGAAGTCCCAGTTCGCGGGCCATCTGATGCCACACCGATTGGTCATATCCCTGCGCGGTGGACATGAGGTCGCGTACTCGGCGCGACGACGAGGTGACCTCCAGGAATTCCCGCACCGCCTGCCGGAGTTCGTCGGCTTCACTCATCGCGGATTCCTTTGGTGTGGGTCTGCCCGGCCCGACACGGGATAGGCATTGCCGGGAGAGGATAGTATCTTTTCTGAAATAGGAGAATCATCATTCTCGCACGAAGGGGCCGCACGGTGACGACGAAACTCGACTACGGGATCTTCGATTGCGATACCCATTGCTACGAGACGCGTGATGCGTTTACTCGATACCTGCCCAAGGAGTTCCAGGATCGGGCGATCACCACCGTGCGCGGAGCGGACGGGGTCGAGGTGATCCTCGCCGGCCGTCGTGTCGCAACCTTCAACAGTGAAGGGGGGCTGGGTCTCGACGTCGCATACCGCCCGGGATCGCTGAAAGAGATGCTGAGGCAGATGGGATCCGGTAACCCGGAGGAGTCCTACGAGCCGCAGCCCATGCAGCCCGAGTACATCGAGCGTTCAGCGCGGCTCGCGGTGATGGACAAGCAGAACGTTGAGCGGATGGTCATCTATCCGAGCGGAATGGCCCTGGCTGCCGAGCACTACGTTGATGACACCGCGGCGCTGTACGCAAATCTCCGGTCGTTCAATCGATGGTTCGACGAGGAATGGGGCTTCAATTACGAGAACCGCATATACGCGACCGGCCTGCTTTCACTTCGCGACCTTGACTCGGCCGTCGCCGAAACCGATGCCCTGATCGCGCAGGGTGCGAAGTTTGTCCTACTGCCGACGGGCCCGGCATACGGTAGATCTCCAGGCGACCCTTACTTCGACCCGATCTACGCTCGACTTCAGGAAGCCGGCTGTATCCTCGTGTTTCACATCATGCCGTTCTGGTACTTCGATGCGATCTCGCCTGCCTGGGGGCACTGCGCAGATCCTGCCTCGTGGCACATGTCGGCCTGGCAGTGGATGAACATCTACGGCCAACGCCCGATCGAGGACACTCTTTCAGCGTTGATCTTCGACAACCTATTCGGCCGATTTCCGGGGTTGAACGTGCTTGTTGCCGAACACGGTGCAGAGTGGGTGCCCTTCTTCACGAAACACATGGACAAGAGCCGCGGCATGGGCCGAAATGGCCCGTGGATCGGCGGGAAACTGACGGAAAAGCCGTCTGCCATCTTCCGGCAGCACGTTCGGGTGGTGCCGTATCCCGAGGACGATACTCCTGCGATCGTCACCAGCATGGGCTACGACGACTGTCTCGTGATGGGCTCCGACTACCCACATGCGGAAGGGCTCGCCGAGCCTGCTGACTTCATCAAGCTGCTCGATCCGCTCGACGATGCCACCAAGAAACGCATCATGCGTGACAACGCTGACCAGCTGATAGGGCGGAGCTAGCAGGCGATGGGCCAGGGGGACGCCGACCTCGATCTGCTGCGCGCAGCGGCGCGCGATTTCCTGACCGGACGCGGCGCCCAGGACTCGGTCAAAGAGCTCGCGGCCATGGACTGGACGGGACTGCTCGTTGAGGAGCATTTCGGCGGCAGCGGATGGCGTCCTGTGGAGACGACGGTCATCGCCGAGGAACTCGGCCGGGCGCAGAACTGTTCGACGTGGTTCGGCTGCGTTCTATCTGCTGCGGCGTTGACCTCGGCACCCTGCGAGGTGCGCGACCGATGGTTGCCCGCGCTGCTCGACGGGGCCGCGACGGCGGGCTGCGCGCTGTCCGGCGACACCGTTCGGGTTGCTCGCGGCGATGCGATCGATGTCTTGGTCACGCTGGGGGACAACGGAATCCATCTGTTTGAGATATCCGAAGCGACATCGAGACACCGTGATGAGGAGCTGTTGGATGTCACCCGCACAGCATGGCGCGTCGAGGTCGGCGGGGCGCCCAGCGTGCCGATCGGTGGGCCGCAACGAGCGACTCAGTTGCTCGCGATGGCCAGGGTTCTGCTCAGCGCGGATTCACTGGGAGCCCTGTCGGCCACTTTCGAGCGCCTGGTTGATTACCTCAAGGAGCGCATCGCCTTCGGTGTGCCGATCGCGAGTTTCCAAGCGGTGCAACACCGATTGGTGGATCTGCTGGTCTTCGAGGCGAAGGCGCGCGCTGTGATCATGAAGGCGGCCCGAGCCCTCGTGGCTGACGAGATCGCCGACCACGCGATCGCCTTGTCCGCCGCAGCACACGCATACGTCACTGCGAAGGCGAGCGCCGCCGTCGACGAATGCATGCAACTGTCGGGCGGCATTGGATTCACCTGGGAGTACCCCCTTCACCACGAGCTGCGCCGGGTGTTCACGAACGGCTACCTGCTCGGCACGGCGCGCTCGAGCCGTGCGCTTCTTGCGGAGAGGTCGGGCTGGTGAGCGCCGCACCCGCCCGGCCCAGCGAAGCACAGCTGAACGAGTTCAGGCGTCGTGTCAGGGCGCATATCGCCGAACACGCGCCGCCATTCGAGGCGAGGGAAGGACGCCGTGCGCCCGAAAACGCCGAGCAGGAAGCGCAATTACGCAAATGGTTCGCCACGTTGTTCGACGCGGGGCTCATCGGCGCAGACTGGCCCGTCGAGCACGGTGGACGCGCCGACCACCACCCGCTGCACGACCGCATCCTCAGTGAGGAGATTCTGCGCGCCCGTGCCCCGCGGCCCGTCGATCAGGTCAACCTGGCCGCCCACGTGCTCCTGCACTTTGGGTCCGACGACCAGAAGGCCGAACTGCTTCCACCGATGCGCCGCAGCGAGCATGTGTGGTGTCAGTTGTTCAGCGAGCCTGACGCCGGCAGCGATATCGCCGCCGTCCGTAGCAGAGCCGCAAAGCAACCCGACGGAACGTGGGTGATCAACGGCCAGAAGACCTGGATCACCGATGGACACTGGGCCGACATGGGGCTGGCACTCATCCGCACCGACCCGACTTCATCGCGTCACCAAGGCCTCTCGGTGTTCGCGGTGCCAATGTCAACGCCTGGCGTCGAGGTTCGTCCGATCCGCACGATCAACGAGGCGATCGAGGTGAACGAAGTATTTCTTGACGGCGTAACGTTGCCCGCGGGAAGCCTGATCGGCGAGGTCGGCCAGGGTTGGTCGATCATCATGGCGGGCTTGGACTTCGAACGCTTCGGAATCGGCGGCAACGTCATTCTGCTCGAGCTGCTCATCGATGATCTTGTGATGGTGGCGCGCAACGCCATCCTCGAGGGTACCCCGGCGCTCGAACACGACGATATCCGGCAGACAGTGGCCGAGTTGGCCGCCGAGGTCGAAGTGGCGAAGTCCTTCATCGACGATCACGTCGAACGTCTCATCGCCGGCGCCGAGCAGCCGGGTGACGGTTCGATCGCCAAGTTGAGTTTCGCCGAGGCGTATCACCGGGTTTCGGCATACGGCGCCCAGCTCGCGGCGACGGTTTGTACGGTGGCCGCCGATCCGAGTGTCGAGCAGGCCAAACAACGTCTGCGAGAATGCTGGCTTTGGTCACGCGCGTATACGGTCTCCGGCGGAAGCTCGGAGATAATGCGTAACATCCTCACCAAACGCCGGCTTCTATTGCCGAGCGGGTGAGTACGGAAGTGGCCGAACAGACGTACTGGGGTCTCGTCGACGCGGTTGCGCGAGAACACCCGGACCGGGTGGTTCTCGCCGACGACTTCGGTCGCAGCCTCACCTGCGCACAGCTTCGAGACGAGGCATTGCGTACGGCAGCGGCGCTGTCGGTTTCCGGGGTGGGCGAGGGCACCATCGTGTCGTGGCAATTGCCGACCACGTTGGAAACGATGGTGGTGATGGTGGCGCTCACCCGACTGGGTGCCGTGCAGAATCCCATCCTGCCGGTTTGGCGCGAACGCGAAGTTCGCTTCGCGACCGAACAACTCATGACCGAAGTCCTGGTGGTACCCGGTCACTGGCGCGGTTTCGACCACGCCGAGCTCGCCCACGAATTGGCGGCACAACGGTCAATGTCCGTCGTGGTGATCGATCACGACGCGCCGGTCACCAAGGAGCTGCGCCTGCCCGTCGGCGACCTGCGTGTGTTGCCTGCGCCGCCGAGATCCGCAGAGGAGGCGCGCTGGATCTACTACTCTTCGGGTACCACGGCGGCGCCGAAAGGTGCTCGGCATTGCGACCGTTCGGTAATCGCAGGTTCCGCAGGCGTGGTCGGCATCGTGGGAGCATCAAGCAGCGACGTCAACCCGATCGCCTTTCCCATATCCCACATCGGTGGTGCCGCCATGCTCGCGGCGAGCCTGCGCACCGGCATGCGCTTGGTACTGTTCGACTCGTTCGATCCGGCAACCTCACCTCAAGCGATCGCCGCACACCGACCAACGCTGTTGGGCACCGCGACACCGTTCCTGGTTGCGTTCATGGCCGCGCAGCGCGCACACGGAGAACAACCGCTCTATCCCGATCTGCGTGGCTGCGTGGCAGGTGGCGCGCCGATCACCGTGGAGTTGGGAAGGCAAGTGCGGGAAATCTTTTCGGTGAATGGGGTGGCCAATTCCTGGGGGTTGACCGAGTTCCCGGTCGCGACGTCGCAGAGACCGGAGGCTGCCCCGGATCTTCTCGACCGAACCGTGGGGCGTCCGGTCGCGGGCGTGTCGGTGCGAGTCGTCGGCGACCGCGAGCGCGAGGTTGGCGTCGGCGAGGAAGGTGAACTCCGACTCAAGGGGCCGCAGTGCTTTCTTGGATATGTCGACAGCTCACTCGACGCCGACGCATTCGATGACGATGGCTGGTTCCGCAGTGGGGACTGCGGCCGCGTCGACGACGATGGCAACGTCACAATCACCGGACGTATCAAGGATGCGATCATTCGGAACGCCGAAAACATCTCGGCGCTCGAAATCGAAGACGTAGTGGCCACGCATCCGGCAGTGGCGGACGTGGCAGTCATCGGAGTCCCCGATCCACGCACGGGTGAACGGGTTTGCGCGATCGTGGTCACTGAACCCGGATGCGATGTCACACTCGCCGCGTTGGCGGAACACTGCGATGCCCAAGGCTTGAGTCGCCACAAATACCCGGAGCGACTCGAATTGGTGGAAGCACTGCCGCGAAACCTCACCGGCAAGGTTTTGAAGAACGAACTGCGTGCGCGGTTCGGTGCCTGACTCGCTACAAGCCGATGAGCTGCTTCAGGTTGGCGCCCATCACCTGTGCCGTGGTGTCGGCGGGAAGACCGGCGAGTTCCTTGACGAATTCCGCGGGGTGGGCGAGTCCTTCGGGATGTGGGAAGTCCGAACCGAACATCACCCGGTCGGCGCCTAGCACGTCGATGAGGTGTGGCATGTCCTCTTCGTGGAACGGGTTGACCCAGACGTGCCTGCGGAAGACGTCGCAGGGGTGTTCGCTGAAGTCCTTGGGCTTCTTACGATAGACCCGATCGAACACCTCCATCAATCGCTGTGCCCACGATCCGCCGTTCTCGACCACGCCGATGCGCAGGCCGGGAAAGCGCTCGAAAACCCCATGGGCGATGAACGCCGCGAGTGTGTCGAAGATATGGCGACTCTCTTCGTAGATGAACCCGCGAAGCTTGGTGAGCTGGAATCCCTGGAACTCATCGCCGGCTTCCCAGTCGTCGACGTAACGGTCGTAGCCGGAGTCCGAATTGTGCATCTGCACCGAGATACCCGATGACTCGACGAGGCGCCAGAAGTCGTCGAATTCGGGCAGCGCGGGCGAGCGGGAAGTGCCGTCTTCACGCGGTACCGGGGCGGGCCGGATCAGCACGGTTCTGGCGCCGTTCTGCAGGCACCACTCGAGTTCCTTGACTCCTTCGGCCGGGTCGTTGAGCGAGATCGCGGGTACGGGGAAGATACGGTTCTGATAGTTGAACGTCCAGTCGTCGAGCAGCCAGCGGTTGAAGGCGTGCGTCACCGCGTGGGTCAGTTCGATGTCCGACTTGGTCCGCTCCTCGAGCATGCCGGCCGTGGTCGGAAACATCATCGCGCCGTCGACACCTTGGCGGTCCATCAGCTCCAGCCGCAGGTCCGGACGCCGGAACGCGTCGGGGCAACGGATCGGTTCGGCCAGTTCACGCAGGCTTTTGCCCTCCGGGTTGATACCTCGGTAGTAATCCGCCCACGCCCCCGGGGTGGGGATCACCTCGTAGGTGGGGTTCGGAATGCACTCGGTGACCACGCCGAGGATCTGTAGCTTGGTGCGCCCGTTCACATTGACGAACTTCAGCGCTTCGGAGTATTTCTGCGGCAGGTAGCGGGTGTAGGCATCGATGGTTTCGTACATGTGGTTGTCGGCGTCCCAGACCTCGAATGCTTTTCCGTCGGTCACCAGCGCCTCCACCATTCATGAGAATATAAATTCTCAACATAGCAAACCGCTGTATCCGGACGCTACCGGCCTTAAAGGTTCGTGAAGTGGCCGCCGTCGACTCCCAGAGTCTGCCCGGTGATGTAGCGACCTCTCGGGCCGATGAGAAATGCGACGGCAGACCCGATGTCCTGCTCTGGATCGCCGATGCGTCCCAGAGGGATTCTGCGGGATAACCTCTCTTCCATCGCGGGTTCCGCCTCGATTGCGGCGGTCAACGCCGGCGAATATGCGAGCGGTGACACCACGTTCACCGTGATGCCGTGCGGAGCCCATTCGCGCGCCAAGCTCTTGGCGAAGCCACGCAGTGCACCCTTCATTGTCGCGTACAGGGGCAGTGTCGCGCTTCCCTCGATACCCGCTGGCGAGGTCATCACGACCAGTGATCCTCCTCGAGCGCTGAGCGATTCGAATGCTGCGGAGGCGCAATGATAGGCCCCGCCGACTGACACCGAGTAGTGGTCGTTCCAGAGCTGATCGTCGATCTGGGCCAGCTGGTGCGGTTGGCTCGATGAGTTACTCGTCGCGTTGTGCACAACCGCGTCCAGCCGCCCCGTGGTCTGAATCGCCTCGGCGACGGCATCAGCCACCGAGTTTGACAGCGCGACATCGCAGCGCACCCACGCCGCAGACTGTCCTCGAGCGGTGATCTCTTCCACCACTGCCTGTCCGGTCTCCGATCGGGTGGCAACAAGAACGTGGGCTCGGTGAGCGGCGACTGCGAGCGCGATGCCCCTACCGACTCCGCCGCCGGCACCCGTGACGAGCACAGTGAAGTCATCGAGGTTCATGGCGACATCACCGATCCGCCGTCGGCGACGATGGTCGCACCGACGAGATGCGTGACCTCATGACGCAGTAAGAACTCTGTTGTCTCGACGACCGTCTCGATGATGCCGTGCGCGTCGCTGACCGCAGCAGCTGTCAGATGAGACGTGGCAGCGCTCAGTGTCGGCGCGAGTAGGCCTGCGGGAACGGCGATCATGTTGATGACGACCCCTCCAGGGGCCCACTGTCGAGCCGCGGACTTAGCCATCGCTCGAATGCCCTCCATGGCCGTGGTGTAGGGCACGAGATCTGCTGCTCCGCTGATCCCGATGGTCGGCAAGATGAGGACGATCCGGCCGCCTTGGCCGGACATCGACAAATGTGAGTGTTGCAGAGCCGCCAAGGTCTGCCGCATCGGCTGTTCTGCGAGTTGATGCCACTCGAATCCGTCGATGGCCGTCAGAGGTGTCAGTCGTGCATGGCTACCGGTAACGATGACGACGCCGTTCAAGCCGGGGGGTAGCGACGCGTCGTGCTGCTGAACGGCAGTGCCGAGGCTGCTGGCGACGGCGGCCGAGACGACATCGCTGGACCCCAGGACTGCGGTGCTCATCGGTGGCGGACGTCTGCCGATGTCAATGTCTCGGCGTGGCCGGACCTGCCGAATGGTGCGCGATGCGTTCTTGATGAATCCTGACCAACTCCCTGAAGCCGATACGTTCATAACGAGGCTTGGGCTGAATGCCCCAGTCGTCCCGCGCCGTTCGTTGGCCGGCCGCCTCGGATGCGCCGCCGAACGGTGGCCCGCCGAGCGGGTAGGGCTGCTGACACTCCAGCGCATCGTTGGAAAAGCGCACCTTCATCAGTTCGCTGCAGATTTCGGTGAGTGACAGCGTCGGCCAGCCGTACCAGACTGCCATTGTCGGCACTGTCAGCGATCCCTCGATGACCAACCCGAAGAGGCAGACGTAGAGCCCCCGCTTGAGCCATTTGTGCATTCGCGCCCACGTGGAAGTGGTGCCGAGCGGCAGCGACCCAGCCGAATCATTGGTTGTGACCATGGAATCAGACACGATAGTCCTTTCTCGAATCGGCTAGTCGGAGAAGATTTCCCGATTGACGGTGTGCAGGTATGGGATCGCGAGGAACGGCGTGATGTAGAAGATGTTGAACGCCCACCACCCAATCACCGGGATACCGACCGCGGTGTAGCGGACGTCGGCGTACAGCGTCATGTTGAAGATGTATCCCATCCATACGATGATCCCGAACCAGCACGTCACGATCAGCCATTGATGACCCCATCGCTTCATCTGGAGGAAAGCGATCGCGGCGGCTATGCGCATCGGGAATGCGATGAGAACGCAGACCATGACCCACGCCTTCTCGCCCGGTGCGCCGGCGCCACCGATCCATAGCTCGTTGTAATGCCAGAAGTAGCCGGCGTCGATCAGGTTGCCCCACGCGGTGAATACCGTGCGGGTAATCAGGGCGTGGTTGGCGAACAGGTCCAATGCCCAGCCAATGCTGTTGAGCGCAGCGTCCAGGATGATCACGAACCCGATGAGGGTGACCATCGTCGGACGTACGGACAGACCTCCGCGCTGCGCCTTGCGCAGCAGGTAAAGGCCACGACAGAACACAGGTAGGCCGACGATGCCAAGCACGAGCGTGCCCATCAGGCCCGTTCCGGCGATGAGCCATCGGTCGGCGCGCCGCTGTGTTGCTTGGCTTTGCTGTTCGTGTTCGCTCACCGTCAGCGAACCTTCGGCGGGCGCCTTGCTCGGAAAAGTCATGTCGTTACCAGTCCCTGGTGAGATACATCTGCAGCTGAATCGCGAACATCGCGATCAACATGCCGTAGACAAAGATCTGAAATGCGATAAGTCCCCGCTTGCGTCGGCGGTCCTGGTCATGCATGCGTTCTCCTCGCTAGATTGGTGAAAAGCATTGTGGTTAAGCATCTGTCGACGGCACGAGCCTTTCAGAACGTGCCGATACTGCCCATCATCCAGTAGAAGAAGGCGACCAGGCCGCACATCACTACCCAGGTCACGGCCATCCGGACTAGTTCTTGCCACACGTTCCGACCTCCCACGGTCTTGGCGAAAACACTAGTTTACGATGTAGGGCAACATCATTCTCTCAAAATGAGAGTAGTCGTTTTCGCGCGGTCCCATATCGTGGACCAGCTGCGACCTCAGGCGTCGGCCAAAACGGCGAGGTCGCGTCTGACGACCTTGCCGACATCGTTTCGCGGCAACTGCTTGACGAATACGACACGCACAGGCACCCGGTACGGCGTCAAGCGCTCGCGGCACCATGCGATCAGGTCGTCCTCGGTCACGCAGGGGTCGTTGCACGCGACGAAAGCCCAGGGCACTTCGCCGAGGCGCTCATCGGGAATCCCCACCACGGCCGCCTCCCGTACGCCCTCGGCGGCCAGCAGCACGTCCTCGACTGCGCCTGGAAAAACCTTCAACCCACCGCGGTTGATCATGTCCGACACCCGGCCGTCCAGCCACAGGAACCCGTCCTCGTCGAACCATCCAAGGTCGCCGGTGTGAAACCAGCCGTCGTCGGTGAGCCTGTCCAGGAACGCCGGGTCGATCTTGCGAGCGGCCGTCGTCGGAGTGCGGACCAACACCTCATCGTCGGCGATCGTGACGTCAATACCGGGCAGCGGGCGCCCGACCGAGCCGAGCTTGGTCGCGCCCCATTCGCGTGCGTCGGCAGCCGACCATCCGACGACTTCACCACCCAATTCGGTTTGCCCGTAGGAATTGAGCACGATTACGCCGAACTTGTCCCGGAACCGACCGGCGTGCACGGGGGACAGCGGAGCGGTGATCGATCGAACGATCTTCAGCGGCGACAGGTCTGTGACCGATTCGTCGTGCAGCACCATCGTCAGCGCCGCGGGAGGTAGAACCGTGGAGCGCAACTGATGCCGCTTGACGAGGGCGGCGAAGTCGGTAGGCAAAAACCTGTCCATCAGTACGACACCCGAGCCGGCACGGAAGGCAAACAGCACCTGGTAGATGCCGGCCCACAAGGACAGCGAGAGCGGAACGAGGTTGGGCATCGGCGTTCGGTTCGCCTTGGCCGCCGTAGGCTTTGCGCCGCGGAGCTTGGCCAACAGCCGGTCGATCAGGTCGAGCACGGTTGCATGACGCAAGGGCACCGGTTTGGGTGGTCCAGTGGTTCCTGACGTGAACTGCAGCAGCGCCACGTCCGCGTCGTATTGCCGCCGGTCGGGCGGCAGTTCGGACGATGGCGAGAGCGACCACATCAAGTTCGATCCGGCTACTACGGGCAACCTGGATTCCGAGAACCGAAGGGCCAGTTCATGTGTCGTGATCACTGCGACAGGCCGCAATGTTGCGAGCTGGGACGCCACCTCTGTATCGGGGGCCCGTGGGTTGAGGGGCGTGTAGACGCCACCCGCACGCCATGTCCCGAAGAGCGCGGCCACCGTGGTGGCGTCGTTGGGCAGCATGGCCGCGACGACTTGTCCGGTCACCAAACCTGCTTCGGCGAGTATCGCGGCCAGGTTGCCTGCACTCGCGACGAGTTCGTCGCGCGAGACGTCGACGGTCAATGTGTGCACAGCCGTGTCGGGCAGATCGGCCAACAGCTCGGCGAGACTCACGAGTCAGGCTCCAGCGGTTGCCAAACGGGCGCGCGTTTGTCGGCGAACGCCCGTGGCCCCTCGTTCTGGTCGGGATGGCCCCACATCGACGTCAAGTGCTTGGCGCCCGCTCGGCACGCATCTGTCAGGCCGTATTCGAGCGCGCCCCACAACGCGCGCTTGGTCGCCCGCATCGCGGCGGGCGAATTCATGGCGATCTTCTCGGCCAGTTCCTGAGCGACGTCGCGCAGCTTGTCGGGCGGGTCGACGATCTGGCTGATCATGCCGAGCTCGTACGCACGCTGGGCAGTCAGACGTTCGTGGCTGCCGACGAGCGCCATCCTCAGAACCGCCTCGGCGGGCATCTTTCGCATCAGCGCGATCGTCTCCAACGCGCTGACCTGACCGATGGAGACATGCGGATCGACGAACGTTGCGTCCGACGACGCGATGACAATGTCGGCATCGGCAACCCAGTGCAGTCCGCCACCCGCACACACCCCGTTGACGGCAGTGATGATGGGCTTTCCCACATTGCAATGCCAACCCGTCAACTTCAGGTCCAGCGTGCGCATCGACTCCTGGAACTGCTGTACCGCCTCGCCGTCTAGGTCCTCGACGTCGGCGCCGACCTGAAAGGCCCTGCCGTTGCCGGTGTGCACGATGACCCGCACATCAGGATCGGCATCCAGTTCCGCCCACGCTCTGGAGAACTCCTCGCGCATCACCGCGTCGTACGCGTTGAGTCGATCGGGGCGGTTGTTGATGATCCAGCCCACGGGACCGCGCCGCTCGACGATCAGCTTCTGATATGTCACGAAACCTCCACCGGGCCGAGCGGCTGCCAACGTGCGTCCCGCTTGTCACGCCACGCACGTATGCCTTCGGCGTGGTCGGGGTGATTGCGCAACCGCCAGATCTCCTCGCTGGCGGCGCTTCTGGCTGCTGACAGACCGACTTCCAGGGAATGCCACAACGTCTTCTTGGTGGCGCGCATCGCGGTGGGTGAGTTGGTCGCAACAGCGGCGGCCAGCCGGCCGGCGGTCGGCCGAAGCTGATCGGCAGGCACGACATCCGAGACGATGCCCAAATCGTATGCTCGTTGCGCCGAGATACGCTCACCCTTACCGCTCAGCGTCATTCGTGTGATCGCCTCCATCGGTGACTTACGCAGCAGCGTGATCGCCTCGTAAGCGACGGCCTGTCCCACCGCGACGTGCGGGTCGACGAACGAGGCCTCCTCGGCGGCAATGACGATGTCCGCATCGGCAACCAAATGCAGCCCGCCGCCCGCGCACACCCCGTTGACCGCCGCGATCACGGGCTTCCACACTTCGCAGTGCCACGACGAAATCTTCAGCTCGGCGTCCCTGGTCCGGCGTGAGTGTCGCCGCATGGCAGCCTTGTCGCGAGCCACCTGCACCACGTCCATTCCGGTGCAGAACGCCTTGCCGTTGGCGGTGTTGACGATCGCCTGCACGTCGCCGTCGGCATCCAAGTCGGCCCACGCCGCCTCGAGTTCGTCGAGCATCAGTGCGTCGAACGCGTTGCCGGCATCCGGCCGGTTCAGGATCAGCCAGCCGACGCCGTCTGACTTTTCGACGATCAGCCGTTCGTAGTTACTCACGAGCGCGGAATTTCTTTCCAGGGCTTACCCCTCCACGGATCCGGCTCCTTGGGCAGACCGAGCACGCGCTCACCGAGGATGTTCTTGTTGATATCGGTCGTGCCGCCCTCGGTGGCATTGGCCAGACTGCGCAGCATGCCGTGCACGTCGCGGGGCAAGTCGTCAGGATCGTCGGTCGCCGGCCAGGCCACCGCAGCAGTGCCCAGCACGTCGACCATCAGATCCTGGATCTGTTGATTGAGCGTGGCCTGATGGACCTTGCCGATCGAGGACGCCGCACCGGGCGACTGGCCGGCCGAAAGCGCTGCTTGCACCCGCGCATTGGTCCAGCCGCGGATCTGCTCCTGCGCCCAAAGTCGCACGATCTTGTTTCGCACGACGGGGTCGTCCCAACGCCCGGTCTCTCGAGCAAGGGCGATCAGGCGCTCTGCGCTGGAACCACCGAGCCGGCCCATACCGCCGGATCCGGAGCCGGAAACCATTTGCCGCTCGCTGGACAGGGTCGACGCGCTGACCCGCCAGCCATCATTGATCTCGCCGACTCGATGCTCGTCGGGCACTCTGGCCCCGTCGAGGAAGACCTCGTTGAACTCCGCTTCGCCGGTGATCTGGCGCAGCGGTCGCACTTCGACGCCCGGCTGGTGCATGTCAAGCAGGAAGTAGGTGATGCCTTTGTGCTTGGGCTGGTCCGGATCGGTGCGTGCGAGCAGGATAGCGAAGTCCGCCTGGTCGGCCCACGTGGTCCACACTTTCTGTCCGGAGATCACCCAGTGATCGCCGTCGCGTACGGCCCGGGTCGCCAGAGACGCGAGATCGGAGCCTGCGCCGGGCTCGCTGAAGAGCTGACACCACTTCTCTTCGTTGCGGACGATGGGCGGCAGGAAGCGCAATCGCTGTTCCTCTGTTCCGTGACTGAACAAAGCCGCGGCAGCGTTGTTGAGTCCCAAGGGATTCAGCCGCGTGAGCCGGAGCGGGGCAAGAACGGTCTCGATAGCGCGGGCGATGTCGTTGCCGACGCCGAGGCCGCCGTGCTCCGGAAGCCAGGTCGGTGCGACCAGTCCCGAGTCGGCGAATGTCGGATACCAATCCCGATAGTCCGCCGGGGTGCGGACAGCCCGCAGGGCCGCGGGCCCTTCGGCAGCGGCCGAGCGCCACGCTGCGGGAACCTCAGTGGCAATCCACTGACGCACCACGTCAACGGCGTCGGTGACGGAGGTGTCCGCGGTGATCGGCAAGCGGGTCATGATCTGTTCAACGGCCTTGGAATTTCGTTTCGCGTTTGTCGCGGAAGGCCGCCAGGCCTTCTTTGAAATCGTCACTGCGGCTAGATAATTCCAGCGCCATGGCCTCGTTCTGGAGGTGACGGTCGAGATCGAGCCCGTTGCCACTGTGCAGCAGCCATTTGGTGAGCCCGAGGGCAACCGTGGGCGCCTCACCGAGTCTGGTGACGAGTTCCTCTGCAACAGAGGCCAATTGATCGGGCACGCAAGCGCCGTGGATGATGCCCCAGTCGGCCGCGGTGGCGCCGGAGATCTCCTCGCCGAGCATAAGAAGCTGCCTGGTACGCACCATCCCGATCAAACGTGGCAGCAGCCAGGCGGCACCGCTGTCGGGTGTGAAGCCGCGGGCCATGAACGGTTCCCAGAACCGAGCGTCCTCGGCGGCTAAGCAGAAGTCGGACGCCAAAGCGATGTGGAAACCCAGGCCGGCCGCCCAGCCACGGACCACTGCGACGATTGGCACCTGTGTCTTGAGCATCAGCGGGATGAGCCGGTTAGCCTTGTTCGGGAGCCGGCGCTGAGTACTTCCCACTCGTGGTTTGCGCTCGGACTTCGCATTGTTGGCGATCAGATCCGAACCTGCGCAAAAGTCGGCGCCGTCGGCGTCGATGCGGATGACGCGCACCGCCTCATCGATGTTTGCGGCGGCGAGGTGTTCGATCAAAGCGTCCAGCATCGTGTCATTGACGGCGTTGCGGCGTTCAGCGCGGTCGAGGGTCAGGCATAGGACGGGCCCTTGTTGCTCGGCCCGAAGCCCGGGAACGCTGGCATAGGTCATGGCAGTTGTCAGCGATCTGCGAATTGGGCTGATACGGCGGCGAGCAGATCCGTCAGGTTCGTCGCCCCGCCAGGCGGATCGGGCAGCCGGACCGGGCCGCGTTCCCGGCTGGGTAACAGGATGGTCGCGTGGCCCGGCGTGGTGACCTCGTTGCGGTGGTTGGTTGCGGCGAGTTCTACATCGACCGCGGGGCGGTCGTCTTCGGCGAGATATTTGTGGGTGACGGTGCCGGTGATGGTGTGCAGATCGCCCACGTAGTTGAACAACCGGAACTCACAGTCCAGCTTCCACAGCCAGGCGTCGTCGCCCATCCAGTCCGTACACAGATGGATCAGCCACGTCTCACGCATGCGGCCGTAATCGAAAGTGGTGGGATTGCCCGCATTTCGGGCGGCATCGGGCTCCCAGTGCACGCGCTGCTGCACATCGGGTACGCCGTGCTCGTTCAGCGTGTAGAAGCGTGGGATGCGTTGCCGGTTGCGCCATGCCAACCGCAGGGGCCGCACTCCGTACATACCGGTGCCCATGCCGACATGCCAGCAGACCATATCGGTGACGGTCAGCGGTCCCTTGATCAACGAGCCGAGCTCGTCACCTTCGCTGACGTCTTCCCACCACCGTGGTTCGGCACCGCGCGGGGACTCCCTCGCGTAGCATTCGTCGATCTCGGCGATCTCCTCGGCCGTCCAGGTCTTGAGTTCGACCGACTCGTACTTCTTGCGACCGCGGGCCTTGCTGCGCTCCGTACGGATCATGTTGCGGTACTGGCCGCCGAGAATGGTGCCCTCATCATCGCGAAACACCTGCGCCGACCACTCGTGAATCGCACGACCGGCGAACTCACTGCTTTTGTCGAGTGCGGCCACCAGCGCGTTGCGCCGAAAGACTCGGTGGTTGGCCCGCAGGGGAGCCCACCACTCTCGTGCGGACGACGCATAGAACGCATGAACACCGCGAAGGGGGTCGCCCTTGGTCAGGGCGCGATCCTCATCGGAGAGCTCGGTGACTTCGTCTTCGCCGATCAACGTGTCACCGCCGACCAGTGCGGGCGGCGCGATCGATTCACCCCACACCGACTTGGCGGCGTAGTCCGGATCAGCCCACATGGGGTTGGCGTCGCCGTAGGCTTCGGCCACGTGCCGGAAGGTGTCCTCGTTGGGACGGATGTAGTGCGGTGGTTGGGTGTGCGGAACGGCGATGCCGATGGTGGCGCGCAACCTGGCCAGCCCCTCATCGGTGATCCGGCCCGATTGAGAGGAGCGGGTCATGGCGCGCCTCCTCAGTTCTGGCGAATACGGTGGCTCCGACAAGTGTGGAAATTAAGATACCCGAAAAACGGAAACGCCGTTCACGGCAGGGGTGAGTGAGTTGATCGAGGAGCAGCCGGGGATCCTGACGACCGTTGATGCAGACGGTGTCTGCCGCATCACCATCGATCGACCTGATGTAGGAAACTCGTTGTCCCCGTTGGCTCGTGACGCACTGACGGAGGCTTTCGAGCGCGCCGGCGACGACCCGGCAGTGCGGGCAGTGCTACTGGGTGCTACTGGGCAGCGGCACTTCTGTGCGGGGGCGGGGCTGTCCCCTCAGCCAGCGCCTCAGTCGCATGTTGCCGACAAGCAGCCGGGAGACGTTGCTCGCATGCTGAAAAAGGGATGGCAGCGGTTGGTCTCATCAATACTCGACTGCGACAAGCCCGTGGTCGCCGCGGTGAAGGGCACCGCGGCCGGTGCAGGATCCAGCCTGGTGCTTGCCTGCGATCTCGTCGTCATGTCGACAGAGGCAAAGCTTGTGGAGGCCTTCGTGCACCGCGGCGTCCTGCCCGATTCCGGCGCCATTCATCTGCTGACGAGGATCGTTGGGCTGCGTAAGGCCACCGAGCTGCTGATGCTGGGCGAACCCGTCGACGCCGCCACCTGTGAGCGTCTGGGACTGGTCAACCGCGTGGTAGCACCGGCAGCTACGGATGCGGTCGCCGAGGAACTGGTCGGCCGGCTCGCGGCCGGGCCCACGGTCATGCTCGCGCACACCAAGCGACTGCTGTTGGTGTCCTCGGAGTCGGGCCGTGATCGAGCTTTCGAGCAGGAGGCGTGGGCTCAGGAGGTGGTGTCGCGCACAACCGACCTTGCAGAAGGTCTGCAGTCGTTCGCGGAGCGCCGCGAACCGCGATTCCAGGGCCGCTGACCCTCATCGATTCGCTGGCCCCCAACGGATCGTGAAGGTCGCGGTGTCATCGATCTCGTCAATCGTCTCAGCGACGGATCCCGGGGTGAGCAAGGTGTTCTCGATCCCTTAGGTGACGCCGATGAACATCCTTGAGAGGTTACATTTACCCTAAGTGAGAACCACCATTTGCATCAGAGGACACCTATGAGCGGCCCGACTGCGCTGCTGCGGTATGCGCACCGCCGCGCCGCGGCATTACGGGACCGGTACCGCGAGGCGGGATCCTGGTCGGGTCAGCCCGCCGATGTCGTTCGTGTCGCGGCGGCACGGCATCCGGACCGGCTGGCTCTGGCCGCCCGGGGGTCAAAGCTCACCTATTCCCAACTTGACAGGCGCATCGATGCAGCCTGCAGCAGTTTGGCGGCCTCGGGGGTCGGGGCATCGACACCGACCATTGTCGTAGTGGGTAATGACGTGGATTCAGTGGTTGCCGTCCATGCGGCGCTGCGCCTCGACGCGGTGGTCCTGTTGGTGCCTCGCAGCGCCGGTGAGACACAGGTGGCCGACATCGCCGCGCGCACGGGAGCTGAATTCGGGGTTGCGCCGAATTGGCCTGCAGCCCATCGGCAAGAGCTGTCCGAGAGATTGGCATGGATAGCCCTGGACACCGGCTGCACACCGCAGGCTGTGTACCGATCCGAGCGAGCGGCCGACGAACCGGGCCTCGTGCTCTACACATCGGGGACCACCTCGGCGCCCAAAGGAGTCATCCACTCGCTGAGCACGCTGATGAAGGCGTCGGCGAACTACATTGCGGCGGCCGGACTGGGCCCCGCGGACCGGATTCTCCTCATCAGTCCGCTCGCCTCGGTGACCGGAGTGCTGCAGGCGATCTTCATCGGTCCGATGCTCTGCGCGGCAGTCATCCTCGAGGACAAGTGGGATCCGGTCGAAAGTTGCCAGCTGCTGGTCTCGTCTGGCGCGACTTGGTACGGCGGGCCGGATCGCTTGCTGGAAAGGATGCTCGACGAGGCGGTGGCGCGCGGCTGGGATGTACCCCTGCGAGCGGTCTATCTGGGCGGAACGATGCTGGACCGGCGCATCGTCGCGCGTCTCGAAGACCGCCTCGGGATCATCGTGATGCGCGCCTACGGTTCGTCAGAAGTACCGGTTAGCACGTCGGGCCTGCGGTGGGAGCCTGCGGATGTGCGTCACGCCGACGACGGTGTTGCGCTGGCGGACGTCGAGGTGAGGATGGGATCTGCGGACGACCCAACCGAGTGCTGTATTCGGGGGCCTCATACGTTTCTCGGGTACATCGACGCCGAGGACGAAGCGCAGGCGTTCGATGGTGAGTGGTTTCGTACCGGCGACGTCGCCGAAATCTCTGAAGGCCGGGTCCGCATCGTCGGGCGCTTGAAGGACATCATCATCCGCAACGGTCTGAAGATCGCGGCTGCCGAGGTGGAGGAGGCCGTCGCCAGGATCGCCGGAGTCCGCGAGTGTGCGGCATACGCTGTGGCCGATGCCACGACCGGCGAACGGCTTGCCGTCGCCGTGGTGCTCGACGCCAATGCCGACATGTCGCTGGCGACGGTTGCCGACGCGCTCATCTCGGCGGGACTGCCCAAGTACAAGCTGCCCGAGGAATTGGTGTTCTGGAACGAGCCGCTGCCGGTCAATGTCAACGGCAAAGTAGAGCGCAATACCCTTGTTGCGCGCTCGGCGGGGCGCCCCCGGATGCTAGCCGACCGCCTTGCCGCAACTGGCTGAACTTTTGATGCTGGCGTCAGTCCTGTGATTTACCACCAGTGTTTATGGTCAGCTTGCTCAACTGATCCTGCCAGCCGGACCCCTCGCCGCCGTGGTCGTGGATCTTGAACTCGGGCGGCTCGACGATGTGGTCATTGACGCTGATCAGGATCATGTCGTCTTTATTCATCCCTATTCCTTTGCCTCGCCTGCTGTAACCGGCCGGAACACCGGTACAACGAAGCCGTCGTCGTCATCGCGAAAAGCGATGGTGAGTTCCAGTTCTGCACACAGGTTTTCGGCCGGGCAGTCTTCGATGACCGTCATCAGCCGAGGGCCCTCGGCGAGGTCCACCATTGCGACAACATACGGCGTGCACGCATCGAAGGGTGCTGCGTTCTGGTGCACCACGGTCCATGTGTAGAGCCTTGCCCGCCCGGACGCCGGCGCTTGCGCAACGTCTTCGCTCCAGCAGTGCGGACAGAACGGACGCACGTACAGCGAATTCTGGCCGCACTCTGCACACGTGTTGATCAGCAGTCGGCGATCCTGGATGGCCTGCCACCACGATTCGCTGTCGGTGTCGATCGTGGGCCGGTTGGCAGCCACAGGCACATCCATCACTGCTTCCCGAGGATCATGGTGGCGCTATGGGTGAAAAAGCCCCCCATCGCATGTACGCATGCGACCCGGGCGCCGTCGACCTGCCGGGGCCCGCATTCGCCGCGAAGCTGTCTGGTCGCTTCGACCATCAGGAACATTCCCCGCATACCTGGGTGGCAGGATGCCAGACCGCCGCCGTCGGTATTGGTCGGTAACGCCCCGCCCGGACGCAGTGCGCCGGATGCGATGAACGGCCCGCCTTCGCCCTTGGCGCAGAACCCCAGATCCTCCACCGTGAGCAGCACGGTGGAAGTGAACGAGTCATAGAGCTGACACACATCGACGTCGGCTGGGCCGACGCCGGCTTGCGCGAACGCGCGGGGGCCGGACAGCGCGGCAGGCGATGTGGTGAAGTCAGCCCACTCGCTCATGCTGACGTGGGACGTCGAGTCGGCGGCACCGAGAATCCAGATCGGCTCCTTGGCGCAGTCCTTCGCCACCCGCTCGCTTGCCAGCACGACCGCGCCGCCACCGTCCGTGCGCAGACATACATGCTTGGAGGTGAAGGGATCGGCCAGCATCGGTGCCGCGGCGACGTCGGCGGCAGTTATCCGATCGCGCTCAAATGCGTTGTCGTTCATCGCTGCCCACTCGTGAGCCGCGACTGCAACTTCGGCCAATTGCTCTGCGGTGGTGCCGTATTCGATCATGTGGCGTCTGGCCGCCATCGCATATTTTGCGATGAGCGTGGCGCCGTATGGAGCTTCGTACTGCATTGCGCCGCCGGTACTCATCGTCGCCGCTGATGCTCGTGAGCGACGCTTGACGTCGGAGCGCGCGGTCGATCCGTACGTCAGCAGCGCCACGTCGATCGCGCCGGCGGCAATGGCCTCGGCGGCGTGCCCCGCCATCACCTCCCAGGACGATCCGCCGACGTTGGTCGCGTCGACCCAGGACGGTCGCAGACCGAGGTACTCGCTCACCTCAACGGGTGGCAGCAGAGTCCCGTGCCCGCCGAAACCGTCGATGTCATCTTTGGTCAGCCCGGCGTCGGCAACGGCGCGGCGTGCGGATTGAGCCATCAGCGCCATCGCGGTCTTGTCGGGAACCCGTCCGCAATCCGACAGGCCAACCCCCACGATGGCGACCCGGTTCGCTGGCATACCTAATGGTTACCACATTGATAATGGCATTCACGACTTCATGGAATGAACGTTCTCAGTGGGCTACCGTGAGCGTGTGCGGGAACCACTGCGGGAGACATTGCGCGGCGACGAACTGGTCCTGTGTCTGGCACTGATGAACGCACGTACCCCCGATGTCCCCGCAATCGCAGCAGCATGCGGATACGACGCCGTCTACGTCGATCTCGAGCACACATCCACGTCGCTGGAGACAGCGGCGATGCTCTGCGCGAGCGCATTGGGGGCGGGCATCTCGGCATTGGTCCGCGTGCCATCTCACGATCCGAGCGTCATCGCTCGTGTCATCGACAACGGTGCGGTGGGAATCATTGTCCCACATGTGAATTCGAGAGAAGAAGCAGCAGCTGTCGTCAACGCGGCGCGGTTTCCCCCGATTGGGCATCGCTCCATCTCGGGGCCCAATGCGGTCAGCGGCTACCACCCTAGGTCCGCGGCCGAACTCACCGACGTACTCGAGCGTTGCACGGTGGTCGCGGTGATGATCGAAACACCGCAAGCAGTCGACGCCGTAGACGCGATCGCGGCCGTTGAAGGTATCGACCTGATACTTATCGGCCCGAGCGATCTGACGGCCGAAATGGGCATCCACGGAGACTATGAGAATGCCCATTTCCACCGTGCAGTAGAATCGGTCGCGGCGGCTTGTCGTGCACACGGCGTGGCGCTGGGAATAGCCGGTATCAAGTCCGTTGACCTGCTGAAACGCTTCACAGATCTGGGTCTGCGTTTCATTTCGGCCGGCACGGACATCGGGATGATGACCGAGGCGGCGACCGCCCGCGCACGCGCGTTGAGAGAGCTCGACGGCCGGCCCGTAAGTAGCCCCGACGGATAACCCCGATAGCCGAAAGCCTCGCCACCACAAAGGAGGACGGATGCCCACCCCGATCTACACTGAGCAAGTCGCCGACTCGATGTGCTGGACCGGCGAGGACTTCTCGAGCAAAGACGATTTCGCTTTCGACCTATCGGCCCGCAATGTGGCTGCTTTGGAATCGATCTTGGCCAAAACGTCGAAAAAGGATCGCGACGAGATCACCCGCGAGGATGCCCGCCACCCCGACCTCGACGACGATCTGGCGAGGCTGTACCAGGATCTGATGTTCGGTAAGGGCCTGGCGTGCGTGCGCGGGTTTCCGGTCGAACAGCACTCGATCGAGGACCTGGAGCGCATCTACTGGGCGTTCTGCACCCATCTCGGGTACCTCGTATCAAACAACTCGTTCGGACACCGAATGGTTCGGGTCCAGGAGGAGGTGCTGCCGGACGGGCTGCAGCCCGCCCGGGGGACCAAGTCGCGTGCGGAGTTGGCCATGCACAACGACGCCGCCGACATCCTGGCGCTGCTCTGCGTCTACCCCGCGGCCACGGGCGGCGAAAGCCAGTTCGCGAGCGGGCCGGCGGCGCACAACCGGATTCTCAACGAGCGGCCTGACCTGCTTCCCGTGCTCTATCAGGGGTTTCCGCACCACCGGCGCAGCGAGCAGCCCGACGACCAACCGGACGTCACGCCGTACGACGTCCCGGTTTTCTCTCAGATCGATGGCAGGATCTGCATCAACTTCACTTACAGCAGCATCCTGCCGGCGATGCACACCCTTGGCCGAGAGTTCACGCCCGAACAAACCGAGGCGATTGAGTTGCTCCGCAAGATCCTGGTCGAACAGCAGGTCGAGTTCCGGCTGGAGTCCGGAGAGGCGGCTGTCGCGAACAACTTCGCGATGTGCCATTCGCGTTCCGACTTCGTCAGCAGCAACGATCCGAAGAAGGCCCGCTGCTTTTTGCGGGCATGGATGGAGGTGCCGCGCGAAGACCGACGACTGCCGATCGGCCGGGAGTACTTTCACATGGAGAACAAGGACCTGCGCCTGGGATATGACGTAGTCCCCGGCCGGGACGGCTCGATCGCGCGCAACGACTACAAGAACGTCAGCGCCGAACTCGCTGACATGTTCAAGGCCGCGCAGGCGAAGCCCAAGCTGAAGCAATGAGCGAAAGCCCATGTCCGAGGCTCGTCTACGAGCGATGGACCGACCCCGTCGCCGGGGACATTCTCGAGGTGGCCGACATCGACGTGGTCAAACTCGACCTGACGGCTTCGGCTGAAGACGGTTGGGCGGTGATGGAATCCGCCCACGGATACCAGGTCGCTACTCGCACTGACGTGGCGTCGATCCCTGACGGTGAACAGTGGTTGGTGGGTCCCGCTCTGGTCGAACGTTGTGATCAGCTGCTGGCCGTCTGTTCGGCGGGCGCCGGTTATGACGTGATCGACATCGAGGCCTGCACACGGGCCGGAATCGCGGTGTGTAACAACTCCGGTCCTGGCGCGGAGGCGGTGGCCGAACACGCGCTCGGCTTCATGCTCGATCTTGCCAAGAGGATTACCGTCGCCGACCGTGCTCTGCGTCGCGGACCCCTCGGCGATCGCTTGACCTTGCGGGGCAGCCAGTTGCTCGGAAAAACGCTCGGTGTAGTTGGTCTCGGCGCCATCGGCGGACGCCTGGTGGAGCTGTGCGCGCCCTTCGGGATGGAGATCCTCGTCTGCGACCCGTATGTCGACGAAGCGACCGCCGCCGAGCGCGGCGTGACCTTGGTAGAGCTCGGCGAGCTGGTCGAGCGCTCCGATTTCGTCCAGGTCACCTGTCCACTGACGGCCGAGACGCGTGGCTTGTTCGGCGCCGCGCAGTTCGCCGCGATGAAGCCTTCTGCTTTTTTCATCACCACTGCCCGCGGCCCCGTTCACGACGAGGCTGCACTGCACGACGCCTTGCTCAGCGGGGGCATCGCAGGGGCGGGCCTTGATGTTTTCCACGAAGAGCCGTTGCGGCCCGACAATCCGCTGCTACGCCTCGAGAACGTCGTGGCGACGCCCCACATCGCGGGCATCACTGTGGAAGCCGCCCGCGACATCGCCGTCGCCACCGCGACCCAATGGCAGGTGATCTTCGAGGGTCGCATGCCGCCCCGGCTGCTGAATCCCGATGTGTGGCCGCGCTACTGTGAGAAATTCAACGCAATCCTCGGATTCCGCCCTCGCGCGGCATCGGCTTTGGAGAAAGCGAGTCACACCAGGTGACGGATTACGACACAATCGAATTCGAGGTGCGGGGTCACACCGCGTGCGTGACGCTGAACCGACCCGAGGTACTCAACGCAATCAACGACGAGATGAGCGCAGAGCTCACTGAGGTGTACGCCGAAATCGAACGGTCCCAAGTTATCTGGACCGTAATCATCACCGGCGCCGGTCGCGCGCTATGCGTCGGGGCCGACGTCAAAAAGGCTGCGGACCACGACATGGAGAACGCGCCGGGGATCGACAACCAGGGGGAGCCCATCCTCAGCTCGATGCGGCAGTGGGACGCCCCGCAAGAGGCGACGCCGCCCTGGCTTCAGATGACCAAGCCGATCATCTGTGCGGTGAACGGCATCGCCTGTGGCGCAGGGATGGACTTGGTTACCACCGCCGACATCACCATCGCATCCGAGCGCGCGACGTTGATGGATCCCCATGTCAGCATCGGTGTGGCCTCCGGACGCGAAGGGGTCAGGTTGGCCCGGATCCTGCCGCTGCCCGTGGCGATGCGGTTGATCTTGATGGGCAGACATGAGCAGCTCGATGCGCAGCGCGCGTACGACCTGGGGGTCTTCACCGAAGTGGTTGCCCATGACACGCTCATGGATCGGGCGTGGGAGATCGCTGACATCGTGAATTCGAATGCGCCGCTGGCGGTGCGAGGTTCGCGGATGGCGGTGCGCAAGGGGCTGACATTGCCCATCTATGAAGCTGAACTACTCGCCGAGAACTACCGCATGAAGGTGGCTCTGACGAAGGATGCCATAGAGGGGCCACGAGCCTTCCTTGAGAAGCGTCAGCCGGACTGGAAAGCGCTGTAGCGCAACAACCGGCGCGCTACGCCATGCCGAAGAACGTCTTGGCGTTGGTGGACAGCACCTTTCGCTTGGTTTCCTCGTCCAGACCCTCCGTCGCCTTGTTGGCGACCTCCATGCTGTGCGGCCAGTTGGTGTCGTTGTGCGGGTAATCCGTCTCGAACATGAGCTGGTCCTCACCGACTAGGTCGAGAATGCGGAAAGCCACCGGATCGCCGAACGTGGAGAACCACACGTGACCGGGCACTTGAGTACTGGGTGGTTCGGTCAGCAGCGGGTGGATACCGCCCCACGCCCGCCGGTCCTCCCACACCTCGTCGACGCGTTGCAGGTAGTAGGGGATCCAGCCTGCTTGCGCCTCGGCGAACGCGAGCTTGAGGTTTGGGAATTGCTTGAGCTTGCCGGAGAACAGCCAGTCCACCAGGGCAATGGTGCAGTTCACCGCCATCAGTGCACTGGTGACCACATGCGGAGAGTCGGGCGAGGACTTCGTCAGCGACGAACTTGACCCGATGTGCAGCATGATGCCCACCTGGTTTCGCTCGCATGCGGCGAAGAACGGATCCCAGTAGCCGCTGTGAATGGACGGCAAATCCAGGCGGGCAGGCAGTTCGGAAAAACACACGGCATGCATGCCACGGGCGGCCACCCTGTCAACCTCCCTCGCGGCGAGCTCAACGTCCCAGAGCGGGATGATGCCAAGCGGGATCAGCCGACCATTCGAGTTGCCGCTCCACTCGTCGATCTGGAAGTCGTTGTAGGCCTCAACGCAAAGCTTGGCGAGCTCCTTGTCCTTGCCGTAGAGGAACCGTTGGCCACAAAAGCGGACGAGCGTGTTGGGGAAGCACGCCGAAGCCTCGATGCCCGCCATGTCCATATCGGCGAGCCGGTCCGCCGGACGAAAGCAACCCGGGCGCATCTCGTCGTAGGTGATCGGGTCGGTGGTGAGCTCGTCGAGTTCGTAGCCGGCCGCCGCACTGATGAGCGGAATCGGGATGACCGCATCTTCGTAATGCCAGATGTCCGCGTCGCGCCCCTCGTCGTCCTCGACGAACGCGACATCGGAAGTGACAGACGGATCCATCCGCCCGCGGGTGCGAACAATCCGCGGTCCGATGTCGCGATAGCGCTCGGGCAGTCGGCTGGTCCACAGATCGGCTGGCTCCACCAAATGGTCGTCCGGCGAGACAATTCGGATGTCTGTGCTCAACGCTGCACTCCTTCGAGGGCTCTGGTGCACCTACGAAACCCTGACTCCCGCAGACGAGAATAGCCGTTTCCACAATATCGCATGGGTCCACCCCTTGCGCCTTGCAGCTCCTTGCGCGGCCAGCCGATCAACATACCGGTGTAGGTAGATTGGGCGAACGCACGTGGGAACGCGTATTCTCAAGCCATCATGACTGCCAAGAAGCGCCCACAACAAGACACTGAAGCCAGCCTCAAGATCGCTGACGCCGACCTGGACGAGATGCCGACGAGCTGGCAGGAACGAACGATAGAGCGGCGTCTTTCCGCCGCGCGGGCCCGTGCGCTGGCACGTAGCTCGAGATTCCTTGCGACTGCGCTGGAGTTGGTCGAAGAGTCTGGGCGCGCTGATTTCACCATCCAGACTCTGATCGATCGGTCGAACCTGAGCCTGCGCGCGTTCTATCAACACTTCGCGGGCAAGGAAGAGCTCCTGCTAGCGCTTTACGAGAACGCGACAAGTCAGTTCATCGAAGCGATCCGCCATGAGGTCGCAATGGCAGATGGCCCGATGGAGCAACTCGAGGCGTTCTGTCGCGGATTTCTCTCCCGAGCGGAGTCATCCCAGGCGATCGGCGGCCGGGCGATGACGATCTACAACCTGAGCTTGGAGATCGAGCGGCCGGCCGACTTCGCCAAGATCTGGGAGCCGCACCAGAAGCTGCTGACCAAGATCCTCACCGCATGTTCGCGCGCCGGCCTGATCCGAAGAGACTTGACACCAGCACAGTTGACCACCCTGCTGAACTCGACACTCATCGCACTCGCCCAAATCGGCGTGCTGCACCTAGGGGTCAAGGGCGCAGAACTAACCGAGGATCAGTTATGGGCCTGGTGCAAGCAAGCCCTCACGCCCCCCGAAGATTCGGCCAAACCGAAGGCCGCGGGTGCCAAGACTGCGGCGAAACGAACCACGGCCCGCAAACCTAGAAAGCTAACGGGGTAGCCCCAGCCCGCGCTGGGCAATGATGGAACGCTGAACCTCGCTTGTGCCGGCATAGATTGTGGTGCCCAACGCGAACCGCATGAGGTGTTCGAAGCAGCCCTGCTCCGGAGCCGTCGGCTCGAAGTAGCTCCGCGCCGCGTCCGGTCCCACCAGTTCCACCACGTCCTGGCTGGCACGCACGAGCGCTTCGGTGCTGAACACTTTGGACATCGGTCCCTCTGCTGCCGGAATTTGGCCGGTTTCGATCATCCAGACGCACCGACGCAGAAGAAGTCTCGAAACCTCGTCCTCCATTGCCACCCTGGCGATTCGCCGGCGAACGTCTGTCTTGGAGAGCTGTGGAGATCCGTCGTCGGCTCGAGTGGTCGCGGCCCACTGCTCGACGTGCTGCAGCAGGCGAGAAATATGCGGTCCCCATCCGGATGCGTGCTCGTCTTGCAGTGACAGCCCCATGACCTGCCATCCGGCGTCGACGTCGCCTACGCGCCACTCGTCTGAAACGCGGACGTCGCGGTAGAACGTGACGTTCGTGCGTTCGCCCGAGAGCGTCCAAACCGCTTGCGCTTCGAATCCGTCGGAGTCGAGCGGGACGAGAAACATGGTGAGGCCCTTGTGCTTGGGCTTGTCGGGACTGGTGCGTGCCAGTAGGAACACGTAGTCGGCGATGTGCCCATTTGTGGTGAACATCTTGGAGCCGTTGATGACCCATTGGTCGCCCTCGCGCACGGCCTTTGTGGTTGCTGCCGCGACATCCGAGCCGCATTCGGGTTCTGTGAAGCCGAGCGCAATGGTGATATCGCCTTTCATCGCACCGCCAAGAATCCGGTCCTTCATCTCCGGTGTGCCAACGGCGCGGATGATCGATGCCACCATTCGAGTGGTCTCCGACAGGTACATGGGTGCGTCGGCCCGCATGAGTTCTTCTCGGAGGACTTGCTCGTCCCATACGTTGCGATTCTGGCCGCCGAATTCAGCCAGCCAGCTCGGGGCGAAATAACCTTCGTCCACCAGTCCCTTGGCGAAATCGTCGTCATGCGAAACGCCGCTGCGATAGATGCGCTCCTGCGACTCGGGCGTCAGCACTTTCCCGAGGTGGTCACGCACTGCATCGCGGTAAGCCTCGGTGTTGGTGTCGAGCTGAAAGTGCATGGATCAGAACCAATCTGTCTCACAACGGGCCCGGTGGCAGCCGGCGCGATAATGCTACTCTCATTTGTGAGAGTAACCATATCCGCATGTGATGGGACCTGAATGTGGACCTGAGCCTTTCGGCCGAACAGGGCCAGCTGGTCGACTCGTTCGCCGCAATGTATGCGCGCGAGTCGACGTCTGAGCGTATCCGGGCTGCCGAGCCCCTGGGTTTCGATCCCCGGCTGTGGAAGGCACTGCTGGAGACCGGTGCGGTGCAGATGGCCGTCGGCGAAGCCGCAGGCGGCTGGGGTGCATCCGAGCTTGAACTGGCCCTGGTTGCCGAGCAGTACGGTCGGGCGGTCGCATCTGCCCCCGTCATCGAGGCCCAAGTCGCAGCCAGGCTGCTCGCGAGATCCGGTGATGCGGGCGCGGGACTGCTGGCTGAAGCGATGGCGGGCGACAACCTCGTCAGCTTTGCGCCGCGCGTCACACACGAACGCGTGCTCGGACTCGTACCCGCCGGAGCCGTCGCGGATGCGGTAGTGGCTCTTGTCGACGAGCGCCTCATTGCAGTGCCGGTCGGCGGCGAGAACCGTCGACTCGTGCAGAATCTCGGATCGCTTCCGCTGGCCGATATCACTGTCGAGGACGACGCTGTGGTTCTTGCCGAGGGTGACGAGGCACGGCGGATGTTCTCCGATGCATTGGACCTGTGGCTCGCGTTGACCTCCTCGGCGCTCGCCGGCGCGGCGAAGAAGGCGGTCGAACTGGGCGTCGAGTACGCCAAGCAGCGACAAGCGTTTGGGGCCCCGATCGGATCTTTTCAGGCGGTGTCTCATCCGCTGGCGGACAGCGCCACTGCCGCTGATGGCTCGCGGTTGCTGGCGTTCGAGGCGGCGTGTGCGTTCGCCGACGAGCCCGAGCGCGTCACCGAGTTGGCGGCCATGGCATTCGCGTTCGCATACGAGGCGGCGCGCGACGCGACCCAGCGCAGCCTGCACATCCATGGCGGGTACGGGTTCGCTATGGAAGGTGACATCCAGCTGTACTACCGCCGGGTCCGCGGCTGGGCCATGGTGTACGGCGAATCGGCCGTCGCCCTCGACCGCGTGGCGGACGCCCGCTACGGAGTCGTCGCGAACTGACCGGTGTCGTCACGCCTCAGCGCGTACTTGGTCTTTGACCGACAGGACTATCGGGGGGCGGTTCGCCAATTCGGCACGCCCTGCTCCTCTCCGGCAGTGGCACGCTTGTCGTCGCGCACGCCGACCCAGTGCGAGTGGTTCAGCTGGTGCAGGGTGAAGCAGGACTGCAGGGCGTTATAGAAGCCCATGTTGTCCACGGACTGATTGATCGACTCCTTGATGAGCAGCGCGGCCATGGTCGGAACTGTGGCGATGCGCCGGGCCATCTCCAAAGTGCGATCGGCCAACTCATCGCGCTTGAAGATCTTGCTCACCATGCCGAGCCGGTAAGCCTCCTCGATGGAGATCGCGTCGCCAGTCAACATCAGTTCCTTGGTGCGACGGGGCCCGAACTCCCACGGGTGACCGAAGTACTCCATGCCGCACATACCGAGCCGGGTGCCGACGACATCGGCGAACCGCACCTCTTCGCTTCCGACGATCAAGTCGCATGCCCATATCAGCATGAGACCTGCTGAGAACACGTCTCCGTGGACCTGCGCGATCGTGATCTTGCGCAGATTTCGCCAGCGCAGGTTGTTCTGGAAGAAGTAGTGCCACTCCTGCAGCATGATCTTCTCCGCGCCCTCTCGGGTCCCGCCGTTGATGGCCGCGGTCGGGTGCTGACCTGGTCCAGGGGTGAACTCAGCGCGGGCCTGCTTGGAGCCAATGTCATGGCCAGAAGAGAACATGGGCCCCTCGCCGGCGAGGATGACGACGCGGACGTTGTCGTCGGCCTCAGCGCGGAGGAAGGCCTCGTCGAGTTCGACCAACATCCCACGGTTTTGTGCATTGCGTTGCTCCGGACGGTTTAACGAGATTCGGACGATCTGGCCGTCGTCAAACGTCTCGGTCTTCAAGAACTCGTAATTGCTCATTGTCTCCTCCGCGGCTCTTCGATGGCAATGTTTGTTATCAAGAACTGAGAAGGTATGTTCTCACACGTCGGGTGGGGTCAACCCGGGAAGGGCGCACATGACGGACTGCCAACGTAAGCCGCGGGTGATTCTTTGGGGTCCCGGTCAAGTCGGCGTCGGCGCTTTGCGGGCGCTGATCGCACACCCCGGTTTGGACCTGGTGGGCGTGGTCGTGCATGCCGAAACGAAGGACGGCAGGGATGCTGGCGATCTGTGCGGGATGCCCGTGACCGGCGTCATCGCGACCCGCGACGTTGACGCCGCACTGTCTCTCGACGCCGATGTGGTCGCCTACTTCGCGTCGGGGGACTACCGGTATCGGGAAGCGGCCCAGGACGTCGCCCGCTGCCTTCGCGCAGGGAAGAACGTCGTGTGCACCTCGCTGGTACCGATGTGTTATCCACCCGCCGCCGACAAGCAAACGGTCGACCTCATTTCTGCGGCATGCGAGGAGGGCGGCACGAGCTTCTTCAACAGTGGCGTCGATCCCGGCTGGGCCAACGATGTCATCGCGTTGACGATGACGGGTTTCAGCAGCCGCGTCGACACCATCACCATGCTTGAGATGCTCGATTATGGCCCGATCAACCAACCCGACATCATGTTTGACTTCATGGGATTCGGCCACCCGCCGGACCATCCGGCGCCGTTATTCGATACTGCGCGCCTGGCCGCGTTGTGGGCGCCGATCGTGCATTTGGTAGCGGACGGGCTGGGCTTGCCACTGGATCGAGTCGATACAACGATCGAAAAGTGGTTGGCGACCGAGCGTTACGCGGTGGCCTCGGGGTGGATCGAGCCAGGAACGATGGGTGGAATGCGATTTAGGCTCGCAGGGATGGTCGGCGGTGACGAGCGGGTGGTGCTGGAACACATCACCCGCATGGGCAAAGGATCGGCTCCCGAGTGGCCGCGACATGCATCGCCGCACGGCGGTTATCGCGTCATTGTCGACGGTCTGCCCACGTATACCGTTGACATTGAAATGCACGGACGGGGAAACAATATGCGGGGCTTGACATATGCGACAGTGATGCGAGAAATCAATGCCATTCCGGCAGTCATGGCAGCGCCACCGGGCCTCTTGTCGACGCTGGATCTACCGCTTGTTACCGGCCCAGTCCGCGGCGGGACTTGGCAGGGCGTTCTTCCGCGCACGATGCCGGTATGACGAGCCGAGCCCCGTCGTCGACATCGTCAGACTTGTGGGAGGTCATGCGCAGTGCATCGACCGTGCGACGCTATCGCGATGACCCCGTCTCCGACGAGGTCATCGACACCTGTCTTCGCGCGGCGAGCTGGGCTCCATCTGGGGGCAATCAGCAGCCATGGCGGTTTGTCGTACTGCGATCGCAGAGCTTGCGCGACGTGATCACGGCCGCGGCCCATAAGACATGGGACGTGATGACTGAGTTTTATTCGATTTCGATGCCTGAAAACGAGGCCGCCGACCCCAAATCGCGCGTACTCCGAACGATGGCTGAACACATGAGTGTTGGTGGGGCGGCGCCCGTACTGGTGCTGTTTTGTGTCCAGCCGCAGCGAGGAACCACCGAGCTACAGCAGGGGGGTTCGATCTTTCCCGCGGTGCAGAACTTCCTACTGGCCGCCCGCGCACAGGGACTCGGTGCGGCGATCACCTTGTGGCACGGGTCCTGTGAGGACCAGCTGCGGTCCATGGTCGGAATTCCTGACGACTGGAAGATAGCGACCCTGCTTACGGTGGGCTGGCCCAAGGGCAGGCACCATACGGTGCGGCGCAAACCGCTGACGGAGGTGGCGACGATTGATCGCTGGGACTCGCCTTGGCAGATCAGGAGCGGATGACTTGCGGCCAAGCGGCATGCGCATGGACCTGCGCGATCACGTCGGATCCACGAAACCCGCTGTGGTACTTCACCCTTCTGGGGTGACGGCGAGTTTCGACGAGCTCGAGGCTAACGCGAATCGGCTTGCCCACTATTTGCGCCGGCAGGGGCTCACAGCGGGAGACACGATTGCCATCGTGATGGAGAACAACGAACACATACATGCGGCGATGTGGGCTGCCAGGAGAAGCGGCCTGTACTACACGTTGGTCAATACACAGTTGCACGCCGCCGAAATTGCCTACATCGTGAGCGACAGCGGCGCCAAGGCGGTTATTTCGTCACTGGCGATGCGCGCTGTGTGCCAACAGCTGTCGGAATCGCTTCCGCGCGGTCTGCCATCCGTGGCACTTATCGCCGGCGGTGAACTAGAAGAGTGGCAACGCTATCCGGATTGCGCTGCCACCATGCCCGCGACACCCATTCCGGATGAATGCGACGGGCAGCTTCTCCAGTACTCAGCCGGAAGCACCGGACGCCCGAAGGGAATCCGCCGCCCATTGAACCCCGTCGGCTCTGGACGAACGAGTCTGTCGACGCCTGTGTTCGAGGCGCTCGGAGTGACAGGCGATTCCGTGTACATGAGTCCGGCTCCGACTTACCACACTGCACCGGCGATGTGGACAATGGCTGCCCAAGCCGCCGGCGCAACCACCGTCATGATGGAAGCATTCGACGCCGAGGCCGCGCTGGCCTGCATCGAGCGGTACGGCGTGACACATGCGCAGTTCGTCCCCACGATGTTCGTCAAGATGCTGCGATTGCCAAAGGCCACGCGAATGCGATTCGACCTGTCGACGCTTCAACGCGTGGTTCACGCTGCCGCGCCGTGTCCGCCCGAGATAAAGCGACAGATGATCGATTGGTGGGGTCCGATCGTCGACGAATACTACGGATCCTCCGAAGGTGCGGGAATATCGTTCATCCGCGCCGAAGAGTGGCTGCGCCACCCCGGTTCGGTTGGCAAGCCAATGCTAGGGGTGCCGCACATCCTCGACGACGACGGCAACGAACTCTCAGCCGGACAAGTCGGCGACATCTACTACGAGGGCGGCTATCCCTTCGAGTACCTCAACGACGCGGCGAAGACAGCCGCAGCTCGCAATTCGAAGGGCTGGGTCACGGTAGGTGACGTCGGTTACCTGGACGGCGACGGCTACTTGTACCTCACGGACCGTCGTCATCACGTGATCATCTCGGGCGGCGTCAACATCTATCCGCAGGAAACCGAGGATGCGTTGGTGAGCCACCCGCTGGTGGTCGACGCCGCGGTGTTCGGCATACCAGACGAGGTGATGGGCCAATCGGTCATCGGCGTCGTTCAACTAGTCGATCCGGCGCAGGCCTCACCTGATCTCGCCGACGAGTTAGTCGGGTGGCTCCGACATCGGCTGGCTCACTACAAGTGTCCGCGATCGCTGTTCTTCGAACCGCAGTTGCCGCGCAGCGACGCCGGAAAGCTGTACAAACAGGAGCTGATCGACAAGTACTCGCGGCGTCGAACTCGCCTGGGCTTGTAGAAGCCAAGGCCATTCTCGGGCGGGCCCGTCAGCCAAACCCGAAATCGATGACGCCCCGGATGATTTCACCGTTGAGCAACTCGGCATACGCGTCGTTGATGTCGTCGAGACGATAGCGCTTGGTGATCATCTCGTCGAGCTGCAACTGGCCGGTCTGATAGAGCTTGGCCAACCGGGCGACGTCGGCCCTGGGGTTGCACGAGCCGAACACTGTGCCCGCCAAGTTCTTGTTCATCAGGATGAAGTCCTGCAGGTCGAAGCTGATCGACCGGGTGGTCTGCGCGGTCATCCCGGTGAGCACGCAGGTCCCACCCTTGCGGGTGAGTTTCAACGCGTCGCGCACGTCATCAGCGGTTATCAGCGACGGGGAGACCACGACGGTATCGGCCATCACCCCATGGGTGAGGTCGCGCACCAGAACGAAGGCATCGGCGGCGGTCGCCGCATGATGGGTGGCGCCGAACCTCAGCGCGGACTTCTGTTTGAACTCCACCGGGTCGACAGCGATGATCTGCGCTGCGCCGTTGATCCGGGCGCCCTGGATGGCAGCGGTTCCGATGCCGCCGACGCCGATCACGACGACGGTGTCGCCGCCGCGCATCCCGCCGCGGTTGGCCACCGAACCGTATCCGGTCGGAATCGCGCATGCCAGCAACGCCGCGGGAACCAACGGCAGATCCGGGTCGATCTTGACCAGTGAACTCGCCGCCACCACGGTATGTTCTGCGAACGCGCCGATCTTGGAGATGTGACCCAGTTCTTTGCCGTCGGCGGTGTGGTGGCGAAAGGTTCCGTCGGTCGGCATTCCGGGGGTAAGGGTGCCGATCCCAGCGTCACAAATGTATTCCATGCCGGTTGCGCACCAACGGCATTGGCCGCACACCGCGACGAATGACGTCACCACATGGTCGCCTGGCGCTAAGTCGGTGACGTCCGCGCCGACCGAGCGGACGATGCCCGAACCCTCGTGACCGCCGATCGTGGGGAACATGGTCGGCAACCCCAGCGAACGCAGAACCTCGTTGGGAGCGGCCATGTCGCCCTTGAGGATGTGGTCATCGGAGTGACACAGCCCGGCGGCGGCCATCTCGACGAGAACCTCGCCGGCGCGCGGCGGATCGAGCTCGAATTCCTCCACCGACCACGGCCCGCCGACATCGTGCAGGATCGCCGCTCGGCTTTTCATGACACCGGGCTGAAGGTGACCGGAAGTTTGTTGGGGGAGCGGAAGGTCAGGCCGACAATCCGGGCGTCCTCATCGGGTACTAGGCGCAAATCGGTGACCCGATCGAACAAGCTGTTGAGCATGACCCGGGTTTCCAGCCGGGCCAGATGCATGCCCAGACACATGTGAATACCGCCGGCGAACGAGATGTTGGCCAGCCGCGGCCGGTTGATGTCGAACATATCGGGGTTCTCCCAGCGGCTTTCGTCGTGATTGGCCGATCCCATACACAGGTCGACTTGTGCGCCGGATGGGATTGTGTGCCCACCCATTTCGACGTCTTTGGTGGTGGTGCGGGGCACCATGGTGAGCGGTGTTTCAATCCGTAGCCCCTCTTCGAACGCGGCCGGGATCAGCGACCGGTCCTGGTAGACCATCGCCAACTGTTCAGGGTGGGTCAACAGCAGATACAGCAGGTTCCCCGACGACCGGTAAGTGGTTTCCAGACCGGCCGGTAGCAGCAGGCGCAAGAACGAGATGATGGCCTCGTCAGTCAGTTTCTCGCCGTCGATTTCGGCGCTGACCAAGTCGCCGATGATGTCGTCGGTGATCTTGCGACGTCGCTGCTCGACCTGTTCGAGGAAGTAGTCGTGTAATTCGACCGAAGCCCTTAGGCCGGCCTCGATGTCGACCGGTATCGAGATCAGGTCGAAAGACAATCGGCGGAACGTGTCGAGGTCCTCGCGGGGAAGCCCAAGCAGTGTGGCGGCTACCCGGGTGGGGAACTCGAACGTGACGGCCTTCACCAGATCGGCGGCGCCGTCGTTCTTGATCTCATCGACAAGCTGGCTGCACACGGGTCCGATCACTGACGGTTCCCACCGCTCCAGCGCGGTGGCGCGGAAAGCCTTGGCCACCAGGTTGCGATGATCGTGGTGCTCCTTGCCGCCCATTGCAAGGATGGTGTGCCCGATCACCAGCCCGATGGTCTGGTCGTACGCGTGCGAGCTGAACGTCTCGTCGTCCCGGAATGCCTGGAACACATGGTCGTAGCCGAACAGCACCCATTCGTCACTGGGCACCAGTTCCGGCGGTAACTGTGAGTGGTCGGAAAGGCTGCCATGCCAAACCGGATGCGTGCGCCGCATGTGTTCGAAGAAGGGATAAGGACTGGTTTCGCCCGTGAGGTCGAGCGTGACGGGCTGGCCGTGCGGCCCCGCGCTGATCGTCATCAGCATCCCTTCTAAAGCGACCGGTAAGCCCAGGTCAGAAGACCTGCCCGGGTAGAACATTGCTATCATAATATAAATAGCAACGAAGCCGGGGTGGCTACACCGGATCGAACTTGGTGATCAGCCACTTGTCGTCGACCTTGGTCATCGACACCAGCACGCTGCTTGCCGCCATCGCCGGCTCGGGCCGGTCCTTGCTGGTGGTGCTCTGATTGACGAAGACCAGCACGACGGCCGAATCCGGGTGCAGTTCAGACACCGCGGCTCGTACCACCTGGGCGGTGGTGGTCACCGATTTCTCCTTGGCCGCCGGTGTCACGATCTGCTGGGTGAACTCGTTGTAGTAGTTCAGGAAATCCCCGGTCAGGTGGGATTTGGCGGCGGCGAAGTCCTGGTCCAAAGTTTCCGGTTTATAAGACAGCAGCGCGATGGTGCCATCCCGTGCGGCATTGACGGCCGACTGCGCGGCGTTCTTGTCGGTCTGTTTGTCGTCGCGGTACTGCGCGAAATACAGCCACCCGGCCAGCCCGCCGGCGTTCAAAAGCAGCAGCACCAGGACGCCGGCCACCAGCCAGACACGCGGCACGAACGTACCGCCTGATTTGTCTGCGGTGGCCGCAACCTCAGTCACCTGGTCGGCGTCTGCATTCTTGGCGTTGTCGTCTGCCGTCACAATACGAACTCGACTTTCGACATCTTGATCTGGTCGCCCTCCTTGGTCACCGAGACGCGCAACCGGAAGGCCCGCGGTTCATCTTTTGCCCCTGCGGAATTGGTCACGCGTTCGTTGGCCAGCACCAACACGACCGCGGAATCCTTACCCATTGACTCAACTCCGGTCGCCTTCGCCGATCCTTCGGTGACGACCTTGGATTGCTCGACAACCTTGGTGAAATCCTCGGCACGCTTCTCGAAGTCGTCCTTGAACTCGCCCGTGGAGCTGTCGATTATTCGCTGCACGTCGCGCTTGGCATTGTTGAAGTCCAGCGACATCAGGTTGACCACGCCTTGTTTAGCCGCCGCCACGAATGCCGCTGCCTGCTGCCGTTGCTCAACGGCGTTGTCGTGATGCCAGATCAGGTATCCGCTGAGTCCCAGTAGCCCGATTATCCCGACGATGGCGGCAACCATGAGCGCCAGCGCAACTTTCGGCGCCGGAAAGCGGCGTCGGGTCGGTTTGGCCGGCTTGGCAGGTTCCGGCTTCGCCGGCTCAGGCTTGGGAGGTTCCGGCTCGGCCGCCTTCGGCTCCTGGGCGGCCTTCGGCTCGGGGGTGGCTTCGTCGACGGTCTCGGCTGCCTCGGAGGTCTCGGATGTCTCGGAGGTCTCGGAGGTCTTAGATGTCGACTCATCGCTTGCGGCCCGTGCCTCCGCTTCGCGGCGCAATCGGAGGGCGCGCGCACGTGCCCGCGCGGCAGCTGCCAGCGCTTCGGCTTCGGCGGCTTCGGCCTCAGCTTCTTCGGCCAGCCTGATCGCATCCGCCTTAGCGTCCTTCTCGTCCTTAGCGTCGGCGGCGCGTTCTGGGCGTTTTTCGGTATCAGCCATCGAGGCCACAGCTTCTCGTCGTCATATCGACTGGACTCCGGTATCTATTACTGTATTGGTCATTGCTACCATCCGAGGCACCAGCGAACCCCGACTGGGACCGATCGGAGGAGATGATCGCCGAGCCGCGAGCCTTCATCCGCCGCGGCGAAGGAAGGCCCAGGAGGCTTTGCCAGCACCATGACAGCCGTCGATTCCCCCGAAAAGATACTCTTTGCCTCGACCACCCAAGCATTTCTGCAAAAAGAGGTGCCGCTGAGCCGGGTGCGCGAACTACACGCCGAGGGGATCTCCTTCGATCGGGCGTGGTGGGCGCGTGCCGCCGAGCTGGGCTGGACGGGCCTGCTGGTTCCCGAGGAATTGGGCGGCGGCAGTGTCTCCGGTAACGGTGTCGCGGACCTGGCCATGGTCGCCGAGCAGCTCGGCAAGACGGTTGCGCCCGGACCGCTCTACCCGGTCAGCATCGTGCTGGCGGCGCTGGCGGGCTGCGCCGAGCACGAAACCCGTGCAGAGACGATCGAATCATTGATCGCCGGTGAAACGGTGGCGTCGTGGGCGGTCTATGAACCCGGTCTGGGTTGGGCTCCGCACCAGCCCACGCTGACGGCCAGGGCAACCGACTCCGGCTTTCGGATCGATGGTGTCAAAGACCGGGTCGAGGCCGGCGCCCAAAGCGATCTGCTGTTGGTCGTAGCGCGCAGCGACGACGGCGTGCGCCAGTTCCTGGTTCCGACCGACGCGCCGGGGGTTCGGGTCGTACCCCAACAATCGATCGACCTGGTCAAGCAATACGCCCGCGTGGAATTCGACGATGTGCGCGTCGAGGACAGTGCCGTCGTCGGCAGTGCTGCGGAAACCGCCGCGCTCATTGACCGTCAAAGCCAGATCGCACAAGTGCTGCAATGCGCCGAAGTCGTCGGAATCTTGCAGACGGTGTTCGACTTCACTGTGCAGTGGGCGTTGGACCGGCACACCTTCGGCCGTCCCCTGGCGTCCTACCAAGCGCTCAAACATCGATTCGCCGATATGAAGATGTGGCTGGAGGCCTGCCGTGCGACGACGGCCGCAGCAGTCGCTGAGATTGCCGCTCGCTCACCACAAGCCGGGTTGTCGGCCAGCATCGCCAAGTCCTACGTGGGGGAGATGTCACCCGAGCTCGTGCAAGACTGTGTTCAGTTGCATGGCGGCATCGGTGTCACCTGGGAACACGACCTCCACCTGTACCTGCGTCGGGTTGCGTTGTACCGGTCCATGTTCGGCACACCGGAGGAACACAACCTTGCCGTGTACGCATGGCACGAAGCAGCAGAACGAGCACCGAGGTCGGCGTAATGAGCGTCAGCGAGTCCGTCGAGCAGTTCCGCGCCAGAGCCCGGGCGTGGCTGGCCGACAACATGCCACCCATCGATCCGGCGTCGCCACCAGCCGCCCACCGCGACGACGAACGCTCATGGCAGCGTGCCCGCGAACTGCAAAAGCGGCTCTATGAAGGCGGTTTCGCCGGCATCTGCTTTCCCCGCGAATACGGCGGCCTGGGCCTGGATTACGAATACCAGGAGGCGTTCAACGAGGAGAGCATCAACTACGAGATGCCGCTCATCCTCAATACGCCGACGTTCACGATCTGCTGTGCAACGCTGCTCGACACCGGCAGCGAAGAGCAGAAAAGACAGCACATCGCCGCCGCGTTGCGCGGCGACGAAGTGCTGGTACAGCTGCTCTCCGAGCCCCGCGGAGGATCAGATCTGGCAGGCGTGATCACCCGTGCCGAGCGGATCGGCGACCGATGGGTGATCAACGGCGCAAAGACGTGGAGCACCAGCGCATTTGCCGCTGACTACGGGCTGTGCTTGGCGCGTACCGACTGGGATGTGCCCAAGCACGACGGCCTGACCATGTTCTTGGTGCCGATCGCTCATCCCGGAATCACGTTGCGGCGCATCACCCAACTCAACGGGTCGACGGAGTTTTGCGAAGAGTTTTTCGACGGCGTCGATGTCGGCGACGACGCGCTGGTGGGCGAGGTGAACAATGGCTGGGCGGTGGCGTCTCGGCTGCTGTACCACGAGCGCCGCGCGGTGGGGATGAGTTCGGAATTCGCCAGCGGCAGCGGTAGTGAAGGCGGGCGATCGACGCCCGTCGACTATGTGGCGCTGCTCGAGAAGATCGGACAGGGCGGTAATGAGCGGACCCGGGAGATGGCCGGGCGGGCATTGGTGCACCGGGCCGTCAGCGAGCAGCTATCCGGCCATATCTACCGCAGTGTGCGTGACGGGGCCCTGCCGCCGGCGGGCGGAACTCTGATCAGACTCTTCCACGCCGAGACCGTGACGCTGGAGATGGACACCGGGCTGGCCGTTACCGGAACGGCGGGGGTCGTCGGCGCAGAAGGAGAAGGGCTGCAGACCGGGCTGAGATACCTGGCCCGACAAACAGTCTGCCTGGGCGGCGGCACCACCGAGATGGCCCGCAACGTCATCGGCGAACGGGTGCTGGGCTTTCCCCGCGAGTACGCCGCCGACCGCGGGGTTCCGTTCAACCGGGTCCGCCACGGCCAATGACGGCGACCAGGCGGCGTCAGAGGATGGCGCCGGTTTCTTTGGCCTGGGCGATGTCATCCCAGTCGTAGCCCAGTTCCAGCAGGATCTCCTCGGTGTGCTGGCCGTGCTCGGGTGCGCGCGTCGACCCCGGTGGTGTTTCATCGAACTGCACTGGCGCAGCGACCATTTGGTATTCAGTACCCTGGTCGTCCACATTGGAGATGACGTAACCGTTGGGTTTGGTTTGCGGGTCTTCCAGCACCTCACGTGGCGTTGCCAACGGGGCCCATACTCCCGGCTCGTCGCTGAGAGCCTGGCGCCAGTAATCCAGGTCGTGCTCGGCGAAGCGTGCGGCAATGATCTCGGTTGCCTCGGCGGCGTTGGCGATCAGGTTCGACGACGGGACGAAGCGCTCATCGGTGGCCAGCTCCGGCAGTCCGATGCGTTGGCAGAACCCGGCCCAGAACTTGTCCGGCTGCAGGAAGACGAGCTGGATGAACCTGCCATCCTTGGTTTTGTACCTGTTGACCAGCGGATTGATGGCCAGCCCCGGCGGGGCTCCCGGTATCCCGTCGATTCCGAACAGGTCGGCCACCGAAATCGATGGCGCGATGCTCCACATTGCTTGCGCCAGCAGGGAGGAGTCGACGACGGTCGGTTCGCCGGTGCGCTCGCGGTGAAACAGTGCCGCGCAGACACCGCCGGCCAGCGTGATCCCCGCTTGCAGGTCACCGAACGCCGGACCTTGCACGGCCGGATGCTCGGTCCCGAAGGGGGTCAGCGTGTAAGCGACCCCGCCGCGAGACAAGTAGGTGGCGGCGTCGAATCCACCTTTGTCACGGTCGGGCCCCCGCACGCCCAGTCCGGTTCCGCGGGCAATGATGATCTTCGGGTTGAATGCGCGAATGTCGTCGACCGTCAGGCGGGCGCGTTCCAGCGCGGACGGCAGCCAGTTGGTGAGTAGTACGTCGGCTTGGGCAAGCAGTCGCCCGAAGAACTCGCGGCCGGTCTCGCTCTTGAGATCCAGTGCGATGCTGCGTTTGCCGCGGTTGCTCAGCTCGAGGATGAAGTCGACGTCGGCGCGCGCGGCGGCTCGGGTGAATCCGCCGATAACGAGCGCACGCCCGGGGTCGCCGCTGCTGACGCTCTCTACTTTGATGACGTCGGCGCCCCAGTCTGCCAGCGCGACACCCGCCGCGGGCACGTATGTCCAGGACGCCAGCTCGACAACCCGGACACCACTGAGCACGCCTGACATTTGTCCACCTTTCGCCGCATCAACGGATATTTCATCTGCCTGCTGGCCGCACGAGTTGCGCACCGAGTTCAGCTAGATACTGATCCGATCCGCCGAGATATGTGCTCCAGCTGAGAAGTCGCCGTAGGTAGAGGTGGGCATCGTGTTCCCAGGTGTAACCGATGCCACCGAAGACCTGAATCGCGATGTCGCCCACCGTTGCCAACCGCGCCGCATAGGCCTTCGCGCGGACAGCAGCCAGGTGGCGTTCCGCGGCGTCTGCGGCATCCGCGGCCCACAGCGCGTGGATGACGCCGCCGCGGGCGAGCTCGACCGTTTCGTACATGTCAACGCACAGATGCTGAACCGCTTGGAAGCTACCAATCGGCTTACCGAATTGCGTTCGCGACTTGGCGTATTCGACGGCAAGGTTCATCACCGTGCGCGCCGCGCCGAGGGCATCAGCGGCGTGTGTGATGATGACGTCGTCGACCAGAGCTTGGATGGCGTCGGGTGCGGCGGCAGCGAGTCGCTGCGCCGGCACATTGTCGAAGGTGGCGTGAAACAGCTTGCGAGTCTGGTCGATTCCGTTCTGCAAGCTCCATCTGAGGCCGCGAGAGGACGTATCGACAGTAAAAAGCGCCGTACCATCGTGGCCGTCGGCCAATACCAGCGCGACCTCCGCGGCAGCCAAGTCCCCAACGGTGGCGATCTCACCGTTCAGGACGACGCCGCCGCCTTCGACCGCCGTTGGCCTGGGGCCGGTGATGCCGGCGACGGTGGCGATTGTCGAACCGTCGGCAATCCCGGTCAACAGGTCGGCCGCTTTGTCGAGCGCATTCGTGTGCGTGAGCGCCCGAGTGGTGGCGACGGCACACGATAGCCAAGGTCCGGGATGTAGAGCCGCGCCGAGTTCTTCGGCCACGATGCCGGCGTCGATAAGCGTCATGCCGGCCCCATCGTATTGCGGAGGCACCAGCAGCCCGGTGGCGCCGAGGGCCGCAAGCCCCTGCCACAACGCAGGGTCAGTACCTGCGGGATCATCGAACATCGACCGTACATGCGTTGCCACGCCGGCCTTCTCGGCTAGAAAGCGCCGAACGGTGTCGCGCAGTGCCACCTGCTCGGCGGATAGCTCGAGGTTCATCCGCGCGGCAATCCTAAGACTCGCTGGGCGGTGACGCTCTTGTTGATCTGGGTCGTGCCGCCCGCGATCGTCAGTGATCGCGATGTCAGGCGATAGTCCGCCCATCGACGCGTCGCGCCGAGTGCGTCGAACGCCAAGGCGGCGAGGTCTTGACCTGTCTCGCCCCACACCGTCTTGGCAAGACTCGACGATCCCGATGCGTCGTTGCCGTGCAGTGTCGCTGAGGCCGACCGCTGGCACAGCAGTTCCAGGTATTTGATCCGCAGGGAGATCTCGCCCAGTCGGCACAGCGTCGCGGTGTCCTCCAGCACAGGGCGCCCGTGCACCCCGCTGTTCGCCAGGTCCGCCGCCAGTTCCTCCAGCCGGACTTGCAGTCCGGTGTAAAGGCTTGCCGCGCCCGCGCGTTCGTGACTCAGAGTTGTGGTGGCAACCGCCCAGCCCCCATTGAGCGGACCCAGCATGCAATTCTCGGGAACCCGCACGTCGTTGAAGAATATCTCCGCGAACTCGGTGTCTCCGTTGAGGGTGACGAGCGGGCGAACTTCGATGCCAGGCAGTGTCATGTCGACGGTGAAACAGGAAATTCCCTTGTGTTTGGGTGCATCCGGATCGGTCCGCACGTAGAGCTGACACCAGTCCGCGCGGTGTCCGAGAGACGTCCAGATCTTCTGGCCGTTGACCACGAAGTGCTCGCCGTCGCGTACCGCGCGGGTACGCAGCGAAGCAAGGTCGGAGCCCGCTTCAGGCTCCGACATGCCCTGGCACCAGATGTCGTCGGCACGCATCATCCGGGGCAGCAGAGTGCGCTTCTGGGACTCCGTCCCGTACTGCATGATCGCCGGCGCGATGTTGTTCATCCCGATCACGTTCAGCGGCAGCGGCACTCGGGCGCGCGTGGTTTCCTCGGCGTAGACGAGCTGCTCGAGCAGTGTTGCTCCGCGGCCGCCGTACTCGACTGGCCAGGACACGGCCGCCCAGCCGGCGTCAGCCATCGTGCGGTTCCATGCCCGAAGTGTCTCGAACGCCGCATCATCGGGGTCACGTCGTCGCCCGGCGGCCACGACGTCATCAGTCAGGTTCGTGGCCAGCCAGGCCCGCAGCTCGGCGCGAAATTGCTCCACTTCTACCGGGTATGAGAAATCCACGTTCCTCTGTTCATGGTCGATCGAACTGATGCCATCGAGCGCTGGCAAGCCCCGATTTTGTCTTTACTATCTTAGGTATTCTAGATACTGTAAGGTATTCAGTAAACCCTCGCATTGCTGGCGCGCAGCCTCATGAAAGAGGTGCGATGGAGGCGAACGGCCTTGTCGTCCCAATTTGCGATGTAGTGCGCTCCTGTTCCCAGGACCGCGCCAGGTAGCCGATGCACACGTCGCCGCGATCGCTGATGGTTCTGGGCCCCACTGCGCGTCATCGGTGTTGACGGCGCGGAGGAAGGATTGGCTATGAGCAGGCTGACGGGCAAGGTAGCGGTGATCAGTGGGGCGGCACGCGGTCAGGGACGCTCGCATGCGCGCATGCTTGCGGCTGAGGGCGCCGACATCATCGCGGTCGACCTGTGCGCCGACATCGAGACCAACGAGTATCCGCTGGCCCGGCCGGAAGACCTCGATGAAACCGCCCGACTGGTCGAAAAAGAGGGCCGGCGTGCCTGTACCGAGATCGCCGACGTTCGCGACCGGGCGGCGTTGTCCGCCGCGATCGACCGGGGCGTCCAAGAGTTCGGCCATCTCGACATTGTGGTCGCCAACGCCGGCATCTGTCCGCTGACCGCTGGCCTACCGCCGCAGGCGTTCGCCGACGCCGTCGATGTCGATCTGCTCGGTGTTCTCAACTTGGTGCACGCGAGCCTCAAACACCTGCAGGCCGGCGCGTCGATCATCGTGATCGGATCCAACGCCGCCTTCATGTCGTCGATGAACACCTCGGGCATCGACGGTGGTCCCGGTGGAGCGGGATATGCGTTTGCGAAAATTGCTGCCGCACACTATGTCAACGACTTTGCGCTGGCGCTGGCTCCGTTCTCCATCCGGATGAACGCGGTGCACCCAACGAACGTCAACACGGACATGCTGCACAGTGCGCCGATGTACCGGGCGTTCCGGCCGGATCTGAAGAATCCGACGCGCGAGGACGCCGAACCGGTTTTCCCAGTGGTCCAGGCAATGCCGATTCCCTACATCGAACCCGAGGACGTCAGCGAGGCAGTGGTCTTTCTCGCATCCGACGCCGCCCGCTATATCACCGGCCAACAGCTCCGGGTTGACGCCGGCGGCTTCCTCAAGGTGAAGCCCTGGACGGGCGGATGAACTGGCAAACAAGGCTGTGACACAACCGAAGTGAGGTGAGCATGCCCAAAGGGATCATGTACCTGGAGACGATGCCCGTATCGGCGGATCGGGAGGCGGAGTACCACAAGTGGTACAACGAAACGCATTTGGCGGAGATCTGCTCGGTGGATGGCATCGTTTCGGCGCGCCGGTTCGCACCTGCCGACGGGGAGGGCCCCTTCATCGCGATCTACGAGATTGACAGCGACGATCTGGACGGAGTGGTCCAGCGGCTGGGAGAGCTGGGTGCAAGCGGCAAGATGTCGTCGCTGGAGTTGCTCAATATGGAGCCGCCCCCGATTCCGAAGGTTTACCGCGAGATCGGGTCTTACACAAAGTGACTCCCGCGGATGTGTCTGTAGACCTCCAAAAGCGGATCTACTCGCTGATGGTGTTGATGAAGGCCGCCGACGACCGGCTGTCCAAAGGCATCAGCACCGGTGAATTGATGTGCGTGTACTGGCCGTCGCGCGGGCAGGAAGCTATTGCCGCGGCGATGGGCGTCTGTCTGCGCGCCGACGATCAGCTGGTGACGACGTACCGCGGGCTGCATGATCTGATCGGCAAGGGCGTGCCACTCGAGGAAATCTACGGCGAAATGCTGGGACGGACCCTCGGCGCCAGCCGCGGCAAGGGTGGCACGATGCATATCGCGAACCCGGACAAAGGCGTGATGCTGTGCACCGGAATCGTCGGGGCCGGGCCTCCCGTCGCGGTGGGGCTGGCGATGGCGGCCAAGCGCAAGGGCCTCGACCGGGTGACGGTGGTCAGCTTCGGCGACGGCGCCACCAACACCGGCTCGTTCCACGAGGCCGCGAACATGGCTGCGCTGTGGAACCTTCCGGTGATATTCCTGTGCCAGAACAATCTTTATGCGGAGATGACGCCCACTCGGGACACCATGAAGCTTGAGCAGGTCGCCGACCGTGCGGCCGGTTACGGCATGCCGGGGGTGCGGGTGGACGGCAACGATCCGCTGGCCGTGGCGTCGGCGCTCGACGATGCGCTGCAGCGTGCGCGCGGCGGCCAGGGACCCACCTTGCTCGAATGTGTGACGTTCCGTTTTCGGGGCCACTACTTTGGCGATCGCATGCCCTACATCCCCAACGATCAGCTGTCGGCGGCCATGGCCGCCGACCCGGTGCCGCGGTTCCGCAACCACCTCGTCGCCGCAGGCATCTGCGGCGAGGACGAGATCGATCGCATCGAGACCGAAGCGTCGGCGACCGTGGAAACGGCGCTGAGCGCGGTGCTGAGCGCCGATTCGCCATCGGCGGAGGAACTCGACCGCGACGTCTACGCAAGCCCGCTCACGTTTCCGGTGTGACGAGATGCCAGACAACGAGATGTCGATGCGTGAGGCGCTCAACCTCGCGCTTGACCAGGCACTGCAGGCCGACGATCGCGTCTTTCTGCTCGGTGAGGACATCGCCGATCCCGGCGCCTCAGGGCCAACCGCCGGATTGTCAACCAAATACGGGCGCGAGCGCGTCCTGGATACGCCGATCTCGGAGGCGGGGATCGTCGGTGCGGCGATCGGCGCGGCGATCGACGGCATGCTGCCGGTGGCCGAGATCATGATCATGGACTTCATCGGCATTGCCGCCGACCAGTTGATCAACAACGCGGCCAAACTGCGGTTCATGACCGGCGGGCGTACGACCGCACCGATCACGGTGCGCACCCAGGTGTACGCGGGATTGGCCACCGGTGCGACACATTCGCAGTCGCTCGAGGCCTGGTTCATGCATATTCCCGGACTGAAGGTGATCGTGCCGTCCACGCCCCGAGACGGCAAAGGTCTATTGACGTCGGCGATTTTCGACGAGGACCCGTGCTTGTTCGTCGAGACGATCCGACTACAAGGCAAGAAGGGACCCGTCCCCGCCGAGCCCGGGTTCACCATTCCGCTAGGGCGTGCCGACGTCAAACGGCCAGGAGCTGATGTCACCCTGATCGGCTACGGGCGCAGCGTGCATGACGCGCTTGCCGCGGCGGACACACTTGCCCAGCAGCGCATCAGCGCCGAGGTGGTCGACCTGCGCACCTTGGTGCCACTCGACGTCGAGACCATCGTCGAGTCCGCCCGCCGTACCCGACGCGTGGTGGTGGTGCACGACGCCGTCCAATTCGCCGGTCCCGGAGCAGAAATCGCCGCGACCCTGCACTCGGAGTTGTTCGGCGAGCTTGCCGCACCAGTGGAACGCGTCGCTGCCGGGTTCGTCCCCAACCCGGCCGCACCGGCGTTGGAGGCGCAAATCTACCCGACGCCGGACCGGATCGTCGCCGCTGCGCAGCGAACTTTGGAAAGGGCCAAAGCGCGTGGCTGACTTCATCATACGAATCCCACGGGTGTCGGTGGCCGTCTCAGAAGCCGAGCTCACCGGCTTTCTCGTCGACGCCGGCCAGCGTGTGGAGGCCGGTACGCCGATCTATGTGATCGCCACCGAGAAAGCAGAAACCGAAGTCGAAGCCGGAGCGTCCGGCACCGTGCACTGGACGGGCCAGATCGGCAACACCTACGACATCGGCGCCCAAATCGGCGTCATCACTTCATAACAGCAGATATCGAAAGGATAAGGACGCACATGGACCTCAACGAAACCCGCGAGAGGATCATCTACCAAAAAGAAGGCGCGATCGCGAAGATCACGCTGAACTGGCCCGAAAAAGCCAACGCCCAGGACCAGAAGCTGGCCGAGGAAGTCGACGCCGCACTGCTGGATGCCGACCGGGACTACGACATCAAGGTGCTGATCTTCAAGGCGAACGGCAACGGATTCTGCTCTGGCCACGCGATCGGCAACAACGCCGTCGACTACCCGGCCTTCGTCGAGGGGGCAAAAGTTATGGGCACGCCGTGGAAACCTCAGACCGACCTGTTCGTCAAGCCCATCCTGAATTTGTGGGAGTTCTCCAAGCCGACGATCGCGCAAGTGCACGGCTATTGCGTCGGCGGCGGCACCCACTACGGCCTGACCACCGACATCGTCATCGCCTCTGAGGACGCCTATTTCTCCTACCCTCCGCTGCAGGGCTTCGGCATGCCGTCCGGTGAATGCTCCATCGAGCCTTGGGTTTTCATGAACTGGCGCCGCGCCGCCTACTACCTGTATCTCGCCGAGGTCATCGACGCGAAAAAGGCGTTAGAGTTCGGGCTGGTCAACGAGGTTGTCCCGCGCGACGAGCTGGACGCCCGGGTGGAGGCCATTGCCCGCCACATCGCCCAGGCGCCGATGACGACACTGCTGGCGACCAAGGCCAATCTCAAGCGGGCCTGGGAGCTGATGGGTATGCGAGTGCACTGGCAAAGCTCCAACGACCTCGTCGCGCTCGCGTCGATCAGCAAGGACGTCCAGCAGCTGATTCAGACAGTGTTCAAGGACAAGGTATTGCCGTCCGAGCAGGCCCGACGCCAAGCGGCGGCGGCCGCCGCGTCCACCGACGCTACTTAGGCTTTCTGGTGAACATCGCCGACCATGCCATCCGGGCCGCCGATTCGCCGGCCCTGATCGTCGCGGACGGCGACACGGTTTCATACGGCCGTCTGAACGCGCGGAGCCGCGGCGTCGCCTCGCTGCTACACCAGGCGGGTCTACGCCGCGGCGACGGGGTGGCCATCTTGCTGCCGAACCGCCCCGAGTTCTTCGAAGTCACCTGGGGATGCCAACGTTCCGGCCTGTACTACACGCCGGTCAACACTCACCTGACCTACGACGAGGTCGCCTACATCGTCGAGGACTGTGAGGCCCGAGCGGTGTTCGTCGACGCGTCGTATGCCGATTTGAGCGCCAAGCTCCCTGCTGACAACCCGCGCCTGGACGTCCTCGTCAGCGTCGGCGGCGCGCTGCCCAGATGGCGTCCCTACGACGACGCCCTGGCCGATGCCGGAGACGAGTTCTGCGAGTCCGACGGCAGCGAGATGCTCTACTCGTCGGGCACCACCGGCCGACCCAAGGCGGTGCGGCGTGCGCTACCGACGGAGAACGGCTCATGGGCGCAGGCGGTACTGGAGTTCGCGCTGACTCATCGCTACGGCATGGACCCGGCGAGCGTCTACTTGTCGCCCGCTCCGCTGTACCACGCCGCCGGCGTCAACTACACGATGGCGGTGAACCGTGTTGGCGCGGCGTCGATCATCATGAGAAAGTTCGACGCCGAGACCGTGCTGCGGCTCATCGAATCTCACCGCGTCACACACGCGCAGTTCGTGCCGACGATGTTCGTGCGGATGCTCAAACTGCCCAAGGCGGTTCGCGACAAGTACGATGTCTCGAGCCTGCGGTGCGTGATCCACGCTGCCGCGCCGTGCCCGGTCGATGTCAAGTACCAGATGATGGACTGGTTCGGGCCGATCATCTACGAGTATTACGGAGGCACAGAAGGGTTTGCCGGTACCACGATCGGGCCGCAGGAATGGCTCGCCCATCCCGGCTCGGTGGGTAAACCACTGTCGCCGGTGCATGTGGTCGGCGACGACGGGACCGAGGTCGCTGTCGGCGAGACGGGCGAGCTGTACTTCGAGGGCGGACCGGCCTTTGAGTACTTCAAGGATCCCGAGAAGACCGCCTCGGTGTCCAACGAACGTGGTTGGCGCTCACTGGGTGACATGGGCTACGTCGACACGGACGGCTACCTGTATCTGACCGACCGATCCACCTTCATGATCGTTTCCGGCGGGGTGAACATCTACCCGCAGGAAGTGGAGAACCTTTTGATCATGCACCCCAAGCTCGTCGACGCGGCGGTGTTCGGGGTTCCCAACGACGAGTTCGGCGAAGAGGTCAAGGCGGTGGTGCAGCCAGCCAACGGTGTCACGCCCGGACCCGGCCTCGAGGCGGAGCTCATCGCATACTGTCGCGCGCATATGGCGTCATACAAATGTCCGCGCACCGTTGAGTTCGACCCGGAGCTGCCCAGGGACCCCAACGGCAAGTTGTACAAAAGGCGGATCCGTGAACGCTACTGGCAGGGACGCACGTCGCGGATCGTGTGAACAGGGGATTCGCTATGGCGACGACCGAAGCACATTGGACACCGCTGCCGGTGCCATGGGCGGTGGAAACACCGGATCGAATTCCCAAACAACGCTATTACGATCCGGATTTCTACGCACTCGAGAACGAGATGTTCTGGCCGCGGGTCTGGCAGATGGCATGCCGGCTGGAGGAAATCCCCAAACCCGGCGACTTCGTCGAGTATGAGATCCTCGACCAGTCGATCCTGGTGGTGCGCGTCGACGCCCACACTGTTCGCGCCTACCATAACGCGTGCCGCCATCGCGGCGTGAAACTGGTGGAAGGCAACGGATCTCGACGAACCTTCGTCTGCCCGTTCCACGGCTGGTGCTGGGGTCTCGACGGTGCCAACACCTATGTTGCGCGCCCCGAGGTGTTCGCTGAGCACAACCTGTGCTCGCAAGACCTCGGCTTGGTGCCAGTCCGGTGCGAGCTGTGGGGCGGGTGCGCGTGGATCAACTTCGACGACGATGCTCCGCCGCTACGCGACTGTCAGGAGCCGTTCGCGTCGATCTACGACGCCTGGAAAGTGGAGTCACTGCGCACCGAGTGGTGGAAGTCGTGTCTGCTTCCGGTGAACTGGAAGCTGGCGACCGCGGCGTTCATGGAGGGCTACCACGTTCCCCAGACTCACCCGCAGCTACTGCCGTCCGCGCAGACCGCCGGCCCATCCGCAGGGGTGCACCCGGTGGTGCAGAGCAGCCTGTACTTCATGCGCACTCTCGGCACCGGAATGGGCGGTATGACCCATGAGAACGACATCCGAATCGCCGAAGGGCTGCAGCACATTGAGCTGCCGTCGGATCCGGCCGCGGCGCTGACAAGCTGGCGCAGGGCTCTCAACGATGCGGTCGTCGCCTGGCATCGCGCCCGGGGCAGCACGATACCCGACCTCAACGATTTGGATCGCCGCGGGATCACCGACGCAATCGGATTCTGTTTTCCGCACTACTTTGTCCTGCCCACCTACAGCAGCGCCTCGTCGTACCGGATTCGTCCGCTTGGGCCAGAGCAGACGCTGTTCGAGATCTGGTCTCTCACCCGTTTGCCGTCGGATGCTTCATCCGGCAAGCCGGCGCCGCCGGAGCCGATGGGGCCAGACGATCCACGCTGGCCGCCGATTCCCGCCCAAGACTTCTCCAATCTGCCGAGGCAACAGAAAGGTCTGCACTCGAAGGGGTTTGAGTACATGCGACTCTCCGACCAGATCGAGGGACTGATCTCCAACTTCGAACGCGTCATCGACGGCTTCCTGGCCGGCTTACCGCACGAAAAGCTGGTGCCGGCGATCCAGAAGACCAATACCACCATCGACGTGCCGGTCGCGGACTTAGGACTGAAATGAACAGCCGGTGGGATTACTCGGTCGACCTGCTCATCGCGGGAAGCGGCGGAGGCGGCATAGTCGCCGCGCTAGCTGCGCTGGATTCGGGGATCGAGCCGCTCGTCGTCGAAAAGCAGTCCCTGGTGGGGGGATCGACAGGAATGTCTGGTGGCATGGTCTGGCTGCCGAACAACCCGTTGATGCGGGCCGACGGCGTCGCCGACTCGCACGAAGACGGCCTGGCTTACATCGCCGACGTCGTTGGAGACATCGGTGCGGCCTCTTCGCCGCCGCGGCGCGAGATGTTTCTGACCGCGGGCTACGAGATGATCGACTTCCTGCTGCGCAAGGGTGTGCGCCTGGTGCGCTGTCCCGGCTGGAGTGACTACTACCCGAACCACAAGGGGGGCAACGCAGCCGGTCGGTCCGTGGAGGGCGTTCCGTTCAACGCCGCCGCCTTGGGCAACTGGCGCGACAAGGTCCAGCCGTCGCTGGGCAAGAACTATAGGTTTGCGGTGCTGACCAACGAGCTGCGTTCGGTGCAGTATTTCAACCGTGCGCCAAAAGCTTTCGCGGTAGCGATGCGAGTTTTCCTGCGGAGTTGGGCGGCGCGAATGGCTCGCCGGGAGATCCTCACCAACGGTGCATCACTGATCGGCCAAATGCTGAAGGCACTGATGGATGTTTGCGACGGCGAACCCCCGCTCTGGACGAACACCGCAATGGAAGATCTCATTGTCGAGGACGGCCGGGTCCTGGGCGCGCGGGTCGTTCGTGACGGTTCCCCGTTGAGCATCGAGGCGCGCAGGGGAGTGCTGCTGGCGGCCGGCGGTTTCGGTCACAACGCCGATATGCGGCGTCGTTACAGCGGCGACCAGCCCAACGAAGGGAAGTGGTCGATTGCCAACGCCGGCGACACCGGTGAGGTGCTGCAGACGGCGATGCGCTTGGGCGCCAAAACCGACCTGCTGGACGAAGCCTGGTGGCTGCCTTCGGTGTTCATCGCCAACGGTGGTGCGGCCGCGGCGTCACTTGGGTCGGGGCGACAACGGCCGGGGGCCATCTACATCGACGGGACAGGGCGCCGATTCTGCAACGAGTCGAACTCGTATGTGGAAGTCGGCAAGGCGATGTACGCCAACAAGGCGGTGCCGTGCTGGATGGTGTTCGACGAGGGGTATGTGGGCCGATATGTGTCGGGCGCAAACCCGTTCAAGAAGCGCCGTCTTCCCCAGGAGCTGATCGAGCGGGGCGACATCATCCGCGGTGACACCATCGACGACCTCGCCCGCCAGATCGACGTCCCCGCCGAAGCGCTCAAACACACCATTGAGCGGTTCAACGAATTCGCGGCCAAGGGCCTCGACCCCGACTTCGGGCGGGGCCAATCGGCGTATAACCTTTGCCTCGGCGACCCGGGCTATCGCCCGAACGGTGCGCTCGGGCCGATTGATCGGGCGCCGTACTACGCAACCAGGGTCTTCCCAGCCGACGTCGGAACGTGCGGCGGTGTGATCACCAACGAGTACGCCCAGGTCCTCGACGAACGCGACCAGGTCATCGAGGGTCTGTATGCGACCGGCAATATCACGGCGACAGTGATGGGCCGAACCTATCTCGGCGCCGGTGGGAGCATCGCGAACACGATGGTGTTCGGATACGTCGCCGCCCGGCACGCCGCGGGCTCGCTACCCGGCCGAGCGTGAAGCCAGCCGCACGTTCGGCCTCGAGTGTGCGGCCAGCCGCACATTGGCGGGGATTGGGCGCGTTTCCAGGGCCGCGCGTGTTACGCGTTGGCCGGTGCGGACACCTTCATCAACTTCATCAGGTTGCCGCCCATGATCTTCGCGACATCCTCTTCCTCGAAGTCGGTGAGCTCGTCGACGAATGAGATGGGGTCCTTCAGACCTTCCGGATGCGGCCAATCGGATCCGAACAACACCCGGTCGGTGCCCACCATCTTGACGATCTCGGCGAAGCGGTCCTCCCAGAACGGGGTGATGTAGACGCACCGCTTGAACGCGTCGATTGGGTTCTCGCTGAAGGATTTCGGCATCTTCTTGTAGACGCCCTTGAGGCCCCTGAACAGATCCGGTACCCAGTCGGCGCCGTTCTCGATCGACAGGATCCGCAGCTCCGGGTTACGGGAGAACGCGCCGTGGCAAACCAGCGCACCCATCGCGTCCATGATCGGCCGATGGCCCATCACCAGACTGCGGAAAGCGGTCGGCTTGAACGGCAGGAACTCGTCGCCGGGCTCCCACACATTCGCAAACTCGGAATAACCACTGTCCGAAGCGTGCATCGAAACCGGGATCTCGGCTTTGATGCAGGCCTGCCAGAACGGGTCGAACTCCTCCAGCCCGAAGGAACGGCTGCCGCGGAAACCCGGCACCGGCGCCGGCCGGACCAGCACGGTGCGGGCGCCGCGCTCCAAACACCATTCGAGTTCTTCAAGGGCACGCTCCACGATGGGCAGCGTGATCACCGGGGTGGCGAAGATGCGGTCCTTGTAGTTGAACGACCAGGTTTCGTACATCCACTGGTTGAGCGCGTGAATGACGTCGTGGGTCATCTCCGGGTCGTCTTTCATGCGCTCTTCGACCAGGCTGGCCAGGGTCGGGAACATCAGCGCGTAGTCGATGCCCAGCTCATCCATGACCTCCAGCCGCGGTGCGGGTTCACGGAAGGCGGGAATGGCCTTCATCGGCTCGCCCAGGATCTCGCGGTAGCTCTTGCCGCCGGCACCGTTGCGGAAGTACTCCTCCTGGGCGCCCGGGCGCGCCACCACCTCGAAGGTCGGGTTGGGGATGTATTCGCTGATGTGGCCGCGCACCACGATCTTGGTGCGGCCCCGAACCTGCACGTAGTCGATGACGTTCTTGCGGTTGTCCGGCAAGAATTTGGTCAGCGCCTCTTGCGGCTCGTACATGTGGTTGTCGGCGTCGAACACCGGAAAAGACAGTTCTCGGGACGGCATGGCGACTCCTAACAGTGGCCTCGAGCGACGATTCCAAGACTAGTGGTAACGACGTTACCACTTCGGCGAGCGATGGGTAATAGTGGTGGCGTCAGTTTTATTGCGGGCGGTTCACCAGGGCGAAATTCACCGTGGCGGTGGCGGCGAGCTCGTCGTCGTCGCTGCGGAAGATGTCGATCTGGGTGACGACCGACCGCCGGCCGGCCCGCAGCACCCGGGCCACTGCGCGCGCCGAACCCGCGGTGACCGGCCGCAGGTAGCGGATGAACAGATCGGCGGTGGTCAGCGCGCCGTCGGCCGGCACATATTTCATCGCGAGCCCACCGCCCGCAACGTCGGCGAGAGTGGCGACAAGACCGCCCTGCACCGCCCCTGCGGTGTTGACCACCTGGGGGCTGACCGGCAGCTCCATGATGTATTCGTCGTCTTCGCCGTCGTGGTCGGCTCCGCGCAGGCCGATCTGGTTGAACAATTCGCTCAGCGTCGGGGCGACCGTCTCGTGCTCGTCGTCGGCGCCGAGCGCTCGCATGCAGAAGTCGTAGAGCTGTGCGGCATCGATCGGCGTCCCAGTCAATTCGGCGCCCAACCAGTGCAATCGCAGCGCACCCAGGATCGTCTGCATGACGATTGCCGCCGCGGCTCCGATGTCGACCCGGGGCCGAAATACCCCTTCGGTGACACCGCGCGCGATGATGTCTCGGATCAGCTGGTGCAGCGGCAACAGCACCCGCGCGTAGTCGCGGGGGCGCGTCTCGGCCAGGTGCTGGTTGTACAGGCTCAACGCCCGGTTCAGGCTGTCCTGGGTAGCCGACTCCGGTTGGGCGCTGATCCGGTCGATCACCAGCTTCATCGCCGCGGTGCTGTCCAGACCCGTCGTCTCGGCGCGCCAAGCCTGCGCCGACTGCGCCATGGTGCGGTCGAACAGCGCCAACAACAGCTCGTCTTTGCTGGCGAAATGCTGGTAAAACGCCCGCAGCGACGTCTTGGACCGGGCCACGACTTCCTGCACGGTGAAGTCGGTGCGCCCGGTTTCACCGAGAATCTCGACGGCCGTTTTGATGAAGCGTTCGCCGCGGGTCACGTCGGCGTCGTTGTCGGCACCGGTCATGGGCAGCATCTCCTCTTCTGCGCGCACCGCGGGGGCTTCCGAGAATGAGGTTACCGCGATTATCCGCCTCTGGCGTCGATCATCGCCGACCTGTTGACCTTGGTGGCCGCCGTGCGGGGTATTTCGTCGACGAACTCGACCGTCTTGGGAACCTTGTAGGCCGCCAGCCGGCTCTTCGCGTACGCGATTACTTCCTGCTCGGTGAGCGGCGCCGCGGCCTGCACGACGGCATGCACGCGCCGTCCCCACTGCGGATCGGAGAGCCCGATGACCACGACGTCGGCGATGGCGTCATGTTCGGCCAGCGCGCACTCCACCTCGGCGGGGAACACGTTAGCGCCGCCGGTGATGATCATGTCGGTGCGCCGGTCGGCGATGTAGAGGTAGCCGTCGGCGTCCAGGTGGCCGAGGTCGCCGGCCGAACGGAAGCCGTCCGACGTCTCCGGCAACGGTGGCGCGCCACCCAGATAGCGATAGCCCGCGCTCATCGGCGCGCGCAGGTAGATCTCGCCGAGCTCGCCCGGCCCCAGCAGTTTGCCCTGCGGATCGAGAATGCGGATCTCGGTCTCGCGGAAACCGCGCCCGACGCTGCCCGGGTGGGCCAGCCACTCGTCGCCGCGCAACGCCGTGAGCCCGAGGTTCTCGGTCATCCCGTAGGCCATCACGATCTGTTCCGGAGACAGCAGGTCAAACCAGGTGTGCAGCAGCGCGGCCGGCATCACGGCGGCGCCCTGCAAAATCCAGACCACGCTGGAAAAGTCGCGGCGACCGATGTCGGGCAGTGCGGCGATGCGCGCCAGCATGGTCGGTGTGGCGGTGAAATTCGTGATCCGGTACCGCTCGATCGCGTCGACAACCAGTGCGGCGTCGAACTTTTCCAGGACCACCAGGCGGTCACCGCCCAGCAGGTTGCTCAGGGTGGCGAAACCGTTGGTGTGATACAGCGGCGCGGGCACCAGGATGGTCTGCGGCAAGGCCACCTCTGTCCAGGCCGCCAGGAACGGTGTCGACACCAGGGGCGTCCACAGTGCCGGTGCCAAGTTGAGGATCACCTTGGGCAGGCCGGTCGATCCGCTGCTGCAGATCCCGTTGATGTTCGGCGATACGACGGTCGGAAGCGGGTCCGCCGACTGGCCGGCCGCAGCCAACGCCAGGGTGGCCCGGCCGTGTTCGTCGACGATGACGGCGGCGTCGATGACTGCCAGCACCCGCGAGCGCTCCCAGTCCGGCAGATCCCAGCGCATCGGAACCGGTACAGCGCCGACCTTCCAGCAGCCCAATACCGCCAAAACCAGGTCTTGCGAATTCGGGATCGCCAGCGCGACAAGCGAACCGACATCGGCACCGGCGGCGGCAAGCGCACGGCCCCACTGATTGGCCCGCGCGTCGAGTTCGGCGAAACTCAGCGTGCGAGCGCTGCCGTCGGGCGCCAAGGTGATCAGGGCCAGCTGATCGCCGCATTCTCGGGCGAGTTCGGCCAGCCGCAGTCCAAACGGAACGCCGTCCTCGTCCTGCCCGGCGGCCACACTCGCGGCAGCTGGACCAGAACTCATGCGGGCACCGTAAACAACGTTTCCAGATCGCCGCTGCGCACCCCGGGCATCAGGCGCAGGGCGAGCACCTCGGTGCTCACCGGTAACCGAATCAGCGGCTGCGTGTGCCGGTCGAGGACACTGACATCGGACTCGTCACAGAAGCCCAGCGCACCGAGCAACTGGTGGGAGATCCGCAAGACCTGACGCGCCGTGTCGGCGGCCTTGAGCCGCAGCAGCAGAGCGTCCGCCCAGCGGACATGTTCGGGCGCCGAATGAATTCGCCACACGGTGTATTTGGCGAGTTCATCGAGACCGCGCACGGCGACCGACGCGTCTGCGATCGTGAATCGGACCGCCTGAAAGTCCGCCAGCGGCTTGCCGAACTGGATCCGCGTCCGAACATGCTCCTGGGTGATTTTCAGCAGCTGCTGTACGGCGCCGAGCATCCGCCACGACCCGAGCACCAGGTGCAGGTCGATGTCGGCGGCCGGGACACTGCCGTCAGGTCCGTCCAAGGTGGCCGGCACCAGAAACGGGCCGAGTTTGGCGTTTGTCCGCGATGAGGGCCGCGGCCGGTAGCGGTTGGCGTCCAGGTCGGCGGCGATCCACGCGCCGGGCAGGTCGCCGTGGTCGACCCGCGGCGCCTCGGGGTTCACCAATGCCAGCCGGGCGCCGTCGATGGCCAGCAGCTCTTCGACCAGGGGGTAGGGCAGTGCGGTGGCGCCGGCGGCCTGGCAGAGCACCGCGGCGGCCAGCAGGTCGTCGGGCCCGGACCGGACGTCGAGGTCGAACGCGGCGACGTCCGCCAGTGCGCGCCGCGCTTCGTGGCGGACCTCGTCGTCGGTTTCGGCTTGCAGCGCCGCCTGCGGTCCACCGAGTCGGTTCAGTCGCTTGACCGCGACCGCGGCGTATTCGGTGATGTCTTCTGGCAGCGTGGTGTTCACCGATGTTCTCCCAACGCCTCACGTGCGACGAGCATTCGCTGCACCTCGATGGTTCCCGACGCCACCGTGGCCGCCTGCGCGTAGCGCCAATGGTCTTCGGCCGCCCCGTGCAGCCGGGCTGAGGCGCCGCTGTCCAATGCGGACGGGCCTAATACATCGAACAGCAACTCGGCGACCTGCTGATCGCAGGTGGTGGTGGCGATGCGCGCGGCGCTGGCGGCCGCACCGGCCGACGGGTCGTCTTGCAGGGACACCGCCCGGTAGGCCAGCAGCCTGGCGACCCGTAGGTCGGCCAGCACGCGAACCCAGCGGGATCGGATCGACTCCGGCAGCCGGTCCCAGTCGTCGCCGAGTTCGGTCTTCATGCGCTCGAGCAGCGATTCGCAGCGCGCATACCGGGCGATCCCGACACGTTCGAAGGCCAGTGCTTCTCGCATCACCCGCCAGCCGTCGCCGACTTCTCCGAGCACCTCGTCGGCAAACACCTCGACGTCGTCGAAAAAAACTTCGTTGAGGTGATGCGGCCCCAGCATCGAGCGGATGGGGCGCACAGTGATGCCCGGCCGATCCATCGGAATGAGAAACAGGCTGAGCCGCTTCGGCTTTGGAGCATCAGGGTCGGTGCAGGCGGCCAGCACGCACCACGACGCCATCTGCGCATAAGACGTCCACACTTTCTGGCCGCTCACGCGCCATCCCGTGCCGTCGGGCACCGCCCGGGTGCGCAGCGACGCCAGGTCGGTGCCGGCTTCCGGCTCGGAAAATCCTTGGCACCAGATCACTTCGCCGGCCGCGATGGCTGAGAGATGGCGGGCCTTTTGTTCGGCCGTCCCGTAGCGCATCAATGCCGGGCCGACCCAGTTGATGCCCATGTACTGTGCGCCGCGGGGCTCGTGGTGGGCCCACATCTCCTCACGCAGCACGGTCTGCTGCCAGATCGAACCGCCGCCACCGCCATGTTCTTTCGGCCACGCCAGCGCCAGCAGCCCGTCGGAGGCCAGCAGTTTGCAGAACGACTCGGTGGTTGCCAGGTCGCGCGGGTCATCGGTGCAGGCACCCAAAAAGCCGTCGGGAATGTGCGTGGCGATCAACTGCCGCAGGCGTTGCCGCAGTTCGGTCGCGTCGTCGCCGAGGTCGTAGTCCATCGTCATCCCTTCGGCAGCCCGAGCAGTCGCTCGGCGATGATGTTGCGTTGGATCTCGGAGGTCCCGCCGTAGATCGTGGCCGCCAGCGAGTCTTGGCGTTCGAAGAGCAGGTCCGGATCACTGATAGACCCCGGCCCGGCCGCAGTCGCGCTGAGCTCCCACACCCGTTGCAGTGTCACCGATCCGAGCAGCTTGAGGATATCGGCTTCCGGGCTTGGCCGCCCGGCGAGCTCGTTGTGCAGCGCGCGGTAGCCGGTGGCCCGCAATGCTTCTGCGTCGGCAAGAAGTGACCCGAGCTCGGCGAAGATGTCGTCGCCCTCAGGCGCGAGCGGGCGCGTTTGTACGGCGCCGCTGGGCGTGTCGGCGTACAAACACGCCCGCTCGCGTACGGATTTGAGGCCGCGATGGATCTCGACCCAGTTCATGATCCAGATCATCTGCCGTTCGTGGTGCAGCGACGCCAGCGCGACGTTCCACCCGTCGTTGTAGGCGCCCAACAGGTTGGCTGCCGGCACCTCGACGTCGTCGAGGAATACCTCGCAGAATGTCTCATCGGAGATCGAGGCCATCCGGATCGGTTCAACCCGCACCCCGGGCGACCGCATATCGAGGATGAGACAGGAGATCCCGCGATGCTTCGGCGCATCCGGATCGGTGCGGGCATACAGCGTGCACCATCGGGACAGATGCGCCTGGGTGGTCCAGATCTTGTGACCGTTGACCAAGAACCTGTCGCCGTCTCGTTCGGCGCGGGTGCGCAGCCCGGCGAAATCGGATCCGGCTTCGGGCTCGGACATGCCTAGCGCCCACCATTCGTCGCCGCGCAGTAGTGGAACCAGCAGACGGTCAATCTGCTCCGGTGTGCCGAACTGCCGAATCGCCGGGGCGGCGACGTTGGGGCCCGCGATGTTGGGCAGTTTGGGCGCCGAGCGCATCGCCGCCTCGAGCCGGATCTCCATCGCATCGCGCAATCCCAGCGACCGGCCCCCGTGTTCGCGCGGCCAGGTCGGCTGCAGCCAGCCCCCCTCGAACGCGGCCCGTTGATAGTCACGCCGCAGGCCGAGATCCCAGCGGTACTCGCGATAGCGCTCGATGTAGTCGTCTGGCAGAAAGTCGGTCAACCACGCGGCGAACTCGGCGACTACGGGGCTCATGCGGCACCACCGGTGAAGCGACGGCCGACGGCGTGGTAAAGCGCGCGGCTGTCGCCGAGGGTGGCAGCACCCTGCCATGCGTGCCGTAAATACAGATGAAGGTCGTGCTCCCAGGTCTGTGCAAGGGCGCCGTGCACCTGCACCGCGGTGCGACAGCAGCCGACGGCCGCATCGCCGGCGGCCGCTTTGGCCAACGCTGCAGCGGTCCAGCCGGCAGCAGGTGTAGTCGTCGGGTCAGTGAGTCGGGCGGCTGCGGCGTAGACCAGGCTGCGCGCACGTTCCAGGCTGACGTAGTTGTCAGCCAGCGCGTGCTTGACGCCTTGGAAGGCGCCGATCGGCTTGCCGAACTGCTGCCGAGATTTCGCATGTTCGACGGAACGGTCCAGCGCGGCACGCGCAGCACCCACCAGGTCAGCAGCTGCGGCGAGTAGCGCTGCTGCCCAGGCAGATTCGGCTACTACCGGCGCGACAAGTAGCGGAGCCGCATCAATGTCGACGTCGCCGATCGGCTGGGCCGGATCGGTGCAGTCGGTCGGATGCACGGTCACACCCTCGCCGACGCGCGCAACCGCGACGACCACCCCGTCCTCGGAGTCGGCGAGCGTGACGACCATCTCGGCGATCGGCGCCCAGGGCACCGCTACCGCCTGCCCGCGCAGCCGCCCCTTTTGCAGCGTCGTCGGCAGACCGGGCAGTCGCGCCCCGCCCGACTGCACCGCCAACGTGGCAATGGCGCCGCCGCCGATGTCGTGGAGCACTTCATCGGCGGCCGGGCCGGCGGCCTGCAGCGCTCCCGCGGCCAGCCCGACGCTGCACATCAATGGAATCGGTGCGATAGTCGCACCGCACTCTTCGAGCACCACCGCCAGGTCCAGCGGGCCGTAGTCACGTTCGGAGGCGAGTTCGGTCCAACCTAGGTCAACGACCGTTTTCCAGACAGTGCGCCAGCGTTGCGGATCGGTTATCGCCTGTCGCACGACCCCGGTCGGGCATTCGGTGCGCAGTACGTCGCGCACGCTGTCGCGCAGCGCGAGCTGGCCGGCACTCAGCCCGACTTCCATAACCTCTTAACATAGCAAAGATAGCAATCTAGCGGGGCGGGCCGAGCACCTCCGTATGGTAGTCAGTCATGGCCGAGTGGTATCTGTTCCTGCCGCAGGTGCGGTTGGCGGTAGCCGACATCGTAGACCGGGCGCGTCACGCCGAAGCCAGCGGATTCGATGGGATCGCCTTCATCGACCACCTCGAGGCCCCCGGACTGCCCGATGAAAACATCTGGGAGGCAATGGCCGTCGCCACCTGGGTAGCGGCCAAGACCCAACGACTGCGGATCGGCCACCTGGTGCTCTGCGACGCATTCCGGCACCCCGCGGTGCTGGCCAAGCAAGCGGTCACGCTGTCGGCAGCGTCGGAGGGCAGGTTCGACCTCGGCCTGGGCTCTGGCTCCTGGCCTGCCGAATTCACCAAATTCGATGTCGGTCAGCAGGATCCAATCGCCCGGGTCGAACAACTCGGGCGGCATTTGGAACTCATCATGCAGTACTGGGGGCAGGAGGCCGGTCAACACCCGCGACCGGACCATCCGATACCGGTGATCCTCGGCGGCACCGGCCGCCGCACAATGGAACTCGTTCGCCGATACGCGGATTGGTGGAATGTCCCCGCCAACCACATCGATCGTTTGCCACGGTTGGCTTCGGCCGCGGGCTCCGCGCGGATATCGGTTCAGCAGATGGTGGGCTTCGTCCGCGACGGCGCCGATCCGGACGCAGTGCGTGAAGTGAGCACCCGGCGTTTCGGCTACCTGGGCTCCGGTCTGGTGTGCGGCGACGCCGGCGAATTGATCGAAAACTTTCGGGGTCTGGCCGCTCAGGGCGCCGAGCGTTTCTACGTCTGGTTCGCCGACTTCGCCGTCCCCGAATCACTGCATGAATTCGGCGAATCGGTGATCAAGCCTTTTGCGCGCGCCGGCGCGCCTCGGTAGGCACCACCGGCTCCCGGGCGAACGGTCCGCGGCGCATGGCGCTCAACTGGATTTCGGGCAGATCCACTGAGGGGTCGACGGTGTCCAGCCACGCCACCGCCTCGGCGACATCGGAAGCCCGAATCGCATACATCTCGAACGGAACATCTTGCAGCATCTCGGTTTCCACTGGACCGGGCGTCACCAGATGCACGCAGATGCCGTCCCGGTCTACTTCCAGCGCCAGTGCGCGCGCGAACGCGTTCATCCCAGCCTTGGATGCCGAGTAGGCGGTCCGTGCCGGCATCGGCTCGTGCGAGGCGGACGAGGAGATGAACACCAGCCGCGACCCGGCGCGCATCCGCGGCAGCGCAGCGGCTGTCACCACGAAACAGGAATCCAGGTTGGCCGAGATGATCGCCTGCCATTGCTCGAAGGTCTGCTTGCGGGCGTAAGTGCCGCCGAGCATCCCGGCCGCGTGCACGAGCAGATCGATCGTCTCCAGCTGGCGAATTTGTTGTTCGAAGCCGACTGGATCGGAGGCGTCGGCGACGAGGTAGCGGGCCCCGAGCTCCACGGCCGCCGCCTGCAGCGGGGCTTCGCGGCGCGCTGTGAGCACCACGTCGTATCCGCGTTCGCACAGTTTGGCCGCGCAGGCTTTACCGATCCCGCCGCTGCCGCCGGTCACCAGTGCGGTTCTCACAGCGCGCTCAACGGTTTACAGATGCCCGGTTCTCCCTGGGACGCGAAAGCGCCTGCGGTGAAAGGGCATAGATACGTTGATCGGTCCGGCCGGACAATACATGGGTCTGCGTATCGGCCAAATGCCGGGCGGCGATGCGACGTGCCCGATCGACGTCGCCGGCCTCGATCATCTCGGTCAGCTTCACGTGCGTGTTGAGCGCCGCACGGCGCTTGGTCATCGAGGGGTAGGTGCCACGTGCCGCGCTCTCGTCGGCCCACCGCTGTTCATGGCTGCTCCACAGCGTCTCCAGGGTGCCGACGACGGCAATGATTGTCCGGTTACCGCAGCCTCGCACGACGGCGTCGTGAAATTGCCGGCCAATCTCGGTGAATTCGGGTCCGTCGTCGAGATGTTCGGCCATGGCGTCGTTGATGCGTTTGAGATCGGGCACCAGGGTTTCGGCACGGTCAGGTCGTTGCGCCGCCAGCGCGGCACATGCGGGTTCGAGTTCGTGCAACGCCGAGCCCAAGTCCGCGACACTGACCGATTCGCTCTGCAACAGCAGACCCAGCATGTAGGCGGCGCTGGTCTTCGCCGGTGCGTGTACGACAGCGCCGCCGCGATTGCCGCGTCGCACCGACACCAGGCCTTCGGTTTCCAGGATCCGCAACGCTTCCCGCAGCGAGACGAGGCTGACGTTGAATTGCTCGACGAGCACTTCCTGGCGCGGAAGCAAGTCACCGTCGGCCAGTTCGCCGTCGATGATCTGGCGTCGCAACTCGTCTGCCACGATCTCGGCGATTCGCGGTGCGGACAATCGGCGTCGTGCCTCAGGCCCAATCCCTAGCGCAGTCATCCCGTCTCAGCAGCACCCTAGAAGAGGGTGCACGGTTGCTGCAGCCGCACACCCATTTGGCTGCAATCTTAGCAGTAATGGCATAATAAGCGCGCTGGTCGAACGACACGCCCGAACGGACACAGGTGAGCGAAAGCACCGACAGCGGACCGACACCCTTGACTGATGTCCGTGTGGTCGAGATCAGTAACCGAATCGCCGGCAGTTACTGCGGAAAACTATTGATCGATGCCGGTGCAGATGTCCGCAAAATTGAACCGCCGCAAGGAGATCCGTTGCGACGGTTTACCGCGGGCTGTTCGCCGCTACCGCACGGTGCGGATGCACCGCTGTTCGCCTACCTCAACGCCGGCAAGCGCAGCCTGACTTGCGGACCAAACGACGAGCGATACCACGCCGAGCTGGCCGCCGCAGATGTGGTGGTGGTGACGGCAAACCGGTCACAGGCCAACGAGCTGGGCATCGACCCGCAGGCTTTGCTGGCCGCGTGCCCGCAGGCGATCGTCGTCACGATTTCGGACTTCGGCTGGACCGGCCCGTACGCAAACCGGGCGGCCAGTGAGCTCACTTTGCAGGCGTGGGCGGGCTCGGCCGGTTTCCGCGGCGATCCGGCCGGCCCACCGATCGCAATCGGCGGTGAGCTCGGCGAATACATGGGCGGAGTGTTCGCTGCGGTCGGGGCGCTGGCAGTGCGCCGCCGAGTCGGACGCGGCGGCGCCGGCGAACACCTCGACTTGTCGATGCTCGAAGCGGTCACCTTGATGCAAAGCGGCGAATGGCTGCATTCCCAACTGCTGCGGGTGCCGCCGGTCACCCGGACCGTCGAGGTCCCCTCGATCGAGCCCGCGAAAGACGGCTACGTCGGGATCACCATGGTCACCGGCCAGCAGTGGCTCGACTTTGCCGCGATGGTCGATTGCCCAGAGCTGACCGAGATTCCCCAGCTGCGGTTTCAGATCGGCCGGTGGGAATACCGCGATTTCATTCGCGAGCGGATCGGTCCCTGGCTGGCCGAGCGCAACGTCGACGAGATCGTCGAGCTTGGCCAGCTCTTCCGGCTGCCGATCGCGGCGTTGGGCAACGGCTCGACGATCCGCGACACTGCCTACGTCCGGGAGCGAGATGTTTTCTTGCGCAACCCGGCCGGTTTTCATCAGCCTCGCACTCCGTGGTTGATGTCGCGATGCCGCCCGGCGCCGATCCGCGCCGCACCCGCGCTCGGCGAGGCCGACGACGAACCACCGTGGCCCAAACGCGAACCTAACAAACATCTTTCAGATGCTCGGTTGCCGCTCGACGGGATTCGAATCGTCGATCTGACCGCATTCTGGGCCGGCCCGGCCGCCACCCACGCGCTTGCCGCGTTCGGTGCCGATGTCGTGAAGGTGGAATCGGTTCAGCGCCCCGACGGCATCCGGTATTCGGGCGCAATGCGCACCGACGTCGACGACTGGTGGGAGTACGGCTGGGTCTTCCACGCGATGAACACCAACAAGCGGTCGGTCACGCTGGACCTGGGGTCTGACGACGGCCGTCGGCTGTTCACCTCGCTGGTGGCCGGCGCAGACGTCGTGATCGAGAACTTCTCCCCGCGGGTGATGGACCACTTCGGGCTGACCGCCGACGTGCTGCTGGAAGCGAACCCGCGGCTGGTCGTCGCCCGGATGCCGGCATTCGGGCTGGACGGTCCGTGGCGTGACCGGGTCGGCTTTGCGCCCACCATGGAGCAGATCGCCGGCCTGGCCTGGGTGACCGGGCTACCCGAGGGTCCGCCCGTCGCACCGCGCGGAGCCTGTGACCCGTTGGCCGGTATTCACGCGGCGTTCGCCGTGCTGGCGGCGCTGGATTTCGCCGAGCGAACTGGTCAAGGACAACTTGTCGAGCTACCGATGATCGAAGCGGTGCTCAACACCACCGCGATCCAGCCGATCGAAGCCGAAGTCTTCGGGGTGACGCTAAACCGGCGAGGAAACCGCGGTCACGGACAGGCCATCCAGAACCTCTACCGCTGCGCCGGAGATGACGACTGGATTGCCGTCACCGTCACAACCGACGAACAGTGGCAAGGACTGGTCGACCTGATGGGCCGACCGTCCTGGTGCGTCGACGCACGGTTGGCCACCGTGGCCGGACGACACGGCTGCGCCGACGACATCGATCGGCGGCTGGCCGACTGGTTCAGCGATCGGGATTTGCTTTCTTCGGTGGAAAACCTTGCTGCGGCCGGTATTCCGGCGGCACCGGTGGTGTCCCCGTCGCTGGTGACCGATAACCCGCAACTGAACCATCGGGGGTTCTTCGAGACTCTGCAGCATTGTCGCATCGGCGCCGCACGCTATCCGCGCCCGCCGTTCGCCCCACTGCGTGGGCAGTCGGGGTGGCTGCGGCGCCCGCCGCCCACCCTCGGCGAGCACAATGACGAGATCTTGCGCGATCTGTGTGGGCTCACCGACGCAGAGTTGTCCCGGCTGGCGTCGTCGGACGTGATCGGGACCCGGCCCAAGGGGTTGTAAGGGCCGGCGTGGCAGGCAGCGACTCCTCGTCCCGGTGCTTAGGCTTGCTAAGCTATTTGCGGTGACGCCAGGTAACCTAGGAAAAGCGGCAACACTCTGCCGAGGTGGCTCTGCGGTGCGTCACCGTGCATTTGTCGAAAGGTTCCTACACATGGCCATATCGTCGTTCACCAAACTGGCCGGCGCTGTCGGCGCTCTGGCGTTCGCATTGACCGCTGGGGCCGGGGTCGCCTCTGCAGATCCGCTGGTCGACACCACCTGCAGTTACCCGCAGGTGGTCTCGGCACTCAACGCGCAAGATCCGGCGGCCGCCGAGCAATTCAATTCATCGCCGGTGGCACAGTCGTATCTGCGTCGTTTCCTGGGCTCCCCGCCCGCGAAGCGCCAGCAGATGATCCAGCAGGTGCAGGCGATTCCAGAGGCTCAGCAGTACCTGGGAACGATCCAGCAGGTCGCCAGCACCTGCAACAACTACTGAGGCCCCCTGACGCGGACAGCCGACTCGGTAACGGCTATCTGAAGCTTGGCTGAGAAATTTATATCTCGCCCGTGCGTAGACCGGCGTCGACACAGCGTCGTCGTGACCCGTTGCAGGTGTCGCGACAGCTTGGTGAAAGTAACCTCGCGTATTGAACGACCCGCCAGCGTGAGGAGCAGCCAATGCGAGTGATCGTGGACGAAACCCTCTGCGAGGCCAACGGGTTCTGCGAGTCTCTTGCCCCTGACGTATTCGAGATCGGGGATGCCGATGTTGTGCACGTCGCCGAGGGCGCGATAGCGCCCGACCGGGAGGTTGACGTGCGCGCTGCCGTCGACCAGTGCCCGAAAGCAGCGCTGCGAATCATCGACTAGTCAGCGAGATCGCCATCGTGTCGTAGATCGACATGTTGGTGACCAGGCTGGGGTGGGCCACCGTCGCCGGGCCGAGTTTGATGTTGTCGCAGCGCAGCAACAGCTCGTCGAATACCGCGCGCAACTCGGCGCGGGCCAGCATCGCGCCCAGGCAGTGGTGTGGCCCGCCGCCGCCGAACGCCACGTGTGGATTGGGCTGGCGCCCGATGTCGAACCGGAACGGCTCGGTGAACACCTCCTCGTCGCGGTTCGCCGAGCGCAGCATCGACACGATGCGCTCGCCTTTGGGGATGTGTTGACCGTCGATCTCGATATCGACCTTGGTGGTGCGCGTCCAGTAGGCCACCGGCGTCGCCCAGCGCAGTACCTCCTCGACGGCACTGGGCCGCACCGATTCGTCGTCGCGGTATCGCTCGATCTGCTCCGGGTTGGCGACGAACGCCTGTAGCCCGGCGGCGAGCGCGTTCTTGGTCGTGTCGCTGCCGGCGAACGCCAGCACGAAGAAGAAGATCTCGAGTTCGTTGGCGGGCAACCGGAACTGCTCGCCGTCCTCGCCGGTGATCACCGCCGACGCCAGCGTGCTCCAGATGTCGTCGGCCGGGTTGCGGCGCTTCTGCTCGGTGAGCTCGAGCGCGTAGCCGAAGATGATCCCGTACAGCTCGAGTTCTTCTTGCTCGGTGAGCCGCGACTTGGGAGAGCGCGCGGTAAGGATTCGGTCGAAAACCCCGAAGATGCGGGGCCGATCCTGCTCGGGCATGCCGATGATGTCGCCGATGACCGTCATCGGCAGCGCGTCGGCCAGGTCGGTGATCCAGTCACCGCCGCCGCGCGCAAGCAGGTCGTCGATCATCCGCGCAGCTCGCGCCCGGATACCGGCTTCGAGCTTGGCGACCGCGCGCGGCGTGAAAGCGCTGGAGATCAGCTTGCGGCGCTTGTTCAATTCCGGCGGATCCATGTTGATGATGGTCGGATACGACGAGAACGTGTCCATGGGCTGGATGAGCGGGCCGTCTTTCGCGGTGAACGAGTCCGCGTCCCGGTGGATACGCACCGCATGCCGGTGCTTGGTGGTCACCCAGAACTCGCCCTGGGCGCCGATCTTGGCGGCGCCGGGTGTCAACCGGTGCCGAAACAGGGGTCGGTTCTGTCGCAGATTCTCGAACAGCTCATCGGGAAAACCGTTGCGCCATAGGGCGAAATCGGACAGATCAAGCTCCGCCGTCGTCATGCCCAACCCTGTCGTCGCCACTGGTTGACGTGCAATCACTAAAATAGTAACAATACCTATGCGGGCCAACGTCGGGTTGTCCGGCGATTTGTGGTGTTCTGGCGCAAACGACTCGACCCTCGGCCCGGGAAACGGAGAAACGACCATGGATCCGTCGGAACGAGAGTTCGGGCCGTCCGGTATCGCGCTGTCGCAATACCGCTTCCCCACCGGCTGGTTCATCGTCGGGTTCGCCTCCGACCTGGCGGCCGGCGAGGTCAAGCGCGTGCACTACTTCGGCGAGGAGCTGGTGCTGTTCCGTACCGCGTCCGGCCAAGTGCACGTGCTCGATGCCTACTGTCAGCACCTCGGGGCGAACATGGGTGTCGGCGGCACCGTGGAGGGCGAGAACATCGTCTGCCCGTGGCACGGTTGGCACTGGCGCGGCGACGGCACCAACGCGTTGATCCCGTACAGCAAGATCGGCTGCAAGCAAAACGTGCGCGTCCGCACGTACCCGTGTGTGGAGTGGTACGGCTTCATCCTGGTCTGGCATGAGCGCCACGGCCGATTGCCGTACTGGCAACCGCCGGTGCTCCCCGAACTGGAAACCGACGAGTATTACCCGTTGCACCCGCACACCCGGATGGTCAACCGGGTCAAGGTGCACGCGCAGATGATCATCGAAAACGCGGCAGACCCGTATCACGTGCAGTATGTGCACAAAGCCGCCAACCCGGCGAACACGGCATCGTTCGAGGTGTCCGGCTATCACTTGCACGCCACCGTCAACGCTCACTTCGGCGGTGGGCGCGCCCAGACCTGGCTGACTCCCAATGGCCCGGTCGACGCCAAGATCATCTACGACAACTATTCGCTGGGCATCGGAATCGTCCGGTTCCCCAGCGATCTGGTCGCGACGATTCAGGTCACCGGGCAGACCCCCGTCGACGAGGACTACACGGACTACTTCTACACCCAGGCTTCGGTCCGCGAGCCCGGCGACACCGGTGATGTGCCCACTGGCCGTGCCGCCAGATTCCTTGCCCTGCAACGGGAAGTCATCAAGCAGGACTTCTTCACCTGGGAAAACATGAAGTACCTGGAGAAGCCCAACCTCGCGCCGGAGGAAGCACACGACTACGCCGCGCTGCGCCGTTGGGCGCACCGCTTCTACCCGGGCGAACAGCCCTCGCCGGACGACTTCGGCTACACCCCTGACGGTTCGCCCGACCCGGCGGCCGCACAGGCTTGAGCAGCTCGATGCTGATCGGGCCAATTGATTTCGGTGTGCAGCAATTCACCGTCCCGGAGGTACTTGATCATCGCGCCGAACAGTTCCCGGACCGGGTGATGATGTCGGTCGCCGGCACATCGGTGACGTTCGAGCAGATGCGGGTGCGCTCTTGCGCGGCGGCCAGCGTGCTGCACGATCTCGGCTTCCGCCGCGGGGATTGCGTTGCGTTGTTCACCGCGACCTGCCCGGAATGGATCTACTTCTGGCTGGGCGCGGCCCGCATCGGCGCGCGGACCGCCACCGTCAACGCCGCCTACCGCGACGAGTTCCTGGTGCATGCGCTGCAACTGTCGCAGGCGAAGGCGATCGTCACCGACGCCGATCGGCGCCCCCGCCTGGCGGAGGTCGCCGACCGGTTGCCGGCCCTGGGTGAGGTGTTGGTGCAAGGTGATTCCCTGGACGCGGCGCTCAACAGCGCGGGCACGACGACTGATCATCCGAGCTCACCCGACGAAGTCGGCTCGTTGTTCTTCACATCGGGAACCACCGGCCCCTCCAAAGCGGTTGCGACCAGCTGGCATTACCTCTTCACGGTGGCAGCGACTGTTGCGTCGGCGTGGAAGTTCGGCGAAGGCGAGGTGTTGTGGTCGGCGATGCCGCTCTTTCATCTCAGTGCCGCACCGATAGTGCTGGCCCCGATGCTGGTCGGTGGCACCACGGTGCTGGCTTCGGCCTTCCACCCGGCCACCGTGTGGGACGACATACGTGCTTGTGGTGCAGTCGGATTCGCCGGCGCCGGCGCGATGGTCTCAATGCTGTGGAAGCAGCCGCCGGATCCGCGCGACGCCGAGCTTCCGCTGCGGTTCATCTCCGCTGCCCCTATCGACGCCGCCATCTACCGCGGCATCGAGAAGCGTTACGGCTGTAGCGTTGTCACCATGTACGGTATGACCGAGGCATTCCCGATCGCGGTCAAAGGTGTCGACGACGACGGGGTTCCGGGCACATCGGGTCAGCCAAACCGAAGCTTCGACGTTCGCATCGTCGACTCCAGCGGCGAGCCGCTGCCGGCCGGGACGGTCGGCGAAATCGTCTGCAGGCCCCGCTATCCGCACGTCATGAGCGAAGGCTATCTCGACGGCAACGGCGAGCTGGTTCCGCACCCGCAATGGTTTCGCACCGGAGATCTCGGTGTCTTGGACGGCGACCTGAACCTGACCTACGTGGATCGGGTGAAGGATTCGTTGCGTCGGCGAGGCGAGAACATCTCGTCGGTCGAAGTGGAAACGGTCGTCATGCAGCACCCGGCAGTGGCCGAGGCTGCCGTGGTGGGCGTGCCCAGCGATCTCGGCGAGGACGACATCTTGCTGATCGCGACACTGCAGCCGCAGGCGACGCTCGACTACGCGGAACTGCTGGACTTCTGCTCTGCGCGCATGCCTTACTTCTGCGTGCCGCGTTATGTCGACATCGTCGACGAAATACCCAAGACGATCATTGGGCGGGTGCGCAAAGATGTGTTGCGTGCCCGCGGACTCGGTCCCGGTGCCTGGGATCGTGAAGCGCACGGATACGTCGTCCGCCGGTGAGATCGGGAGAATCGTAATGGCCATGACATACCAAGAGCAGTATCTGCTCAACGGCGCGGCAGGACGCAACGCCATTCTGGATCTGACCGCGCGGCACAACCGGTGCTATTCCGCCGGTGATCGCGACGGCTGGATCGCGACGTTTCGCCACTCCGGGGCGTCCTACATCCGCGACGGCCAGGAATTCACCGATTTGCGCGCCGCGTTCGACGGCGGCGGCGGGCAGCGTCTGGTGGCGGTCGATCACGAGATCAACGTCGACGGCATCAACGCGACCCAGCGTTGCGTCGCCCTGCTTTTCACCGTCGGAGACGACGGTGCCACCACGCTGCGGGCCACCGGCACCTATGAAGATCAGCTCATCTACGAACGCGGCGGCTGGTATTTCACCTCCCGTGCGCTGCAATGGGATTCGGCGCTGACTCGACTGTGACAGACATCAGCGGCCAGCTGGCGTTCGGCAGCTATGAAGATGCGCTGCGAATGGTCGGTGTGACGTCCGAGCCGCGCACCGCGGCCACGGTCGTCAGCGCGGCGCGGATCCAGCTGTTCGCCGCGATGGTCCGCGACGCCAATCCGTCGTACTGGGACGCCGACTTCGCAGAGCGGACCTGGGGAGGTCTGCTGGCCCCGCCGGCCCTGCTGATGGGGTGGCTGGTGCCGCCGCCGTGGCAGCCGACCCCGGGCCCGCGGGTATCGGCGATCGCGCTGCGAGTGCCGCTGCCGGGCACCACGTTCATCAACGCCGGCAACGATGCGGAGTTTCTGCTGCCCATCGTGGAGGGGGACCGGCTCACCATTGTCGAGGAAGTGGTGTCGGTGTCACCGGAGAAGCGGACGCGGCTCGGGGTCGGTCATTTCGTCGAGACCCTCGATACCTTCAGCCGTCAGGACGGTGCCGTGGTGGCCCGTAATCGAAACACGTTGTTCCGGTTCACTCCCGAGGCGGCTTCGTGATGCGCGCCGGCGACGATGCAGAGCGAAGCGATGAGGAGGAGCGGCGCCATGGCATCGAGTGGGATCAACTCAGCGTTCCGGTTGAACTGCCGCAGGTCGTCGACGAGATCGACTATCAGCGGGTGGTGATGAACTCGGGCGCGACGTGGGACTATTTTCCCGGCCATTTCGACCCGGTCTATGCCCAAAGCCAAGGACATCCAACGATTTTCGTCAACACCATGCACATTGCTGGATTCGTCGACCGGATTGCCACCGAGTGGGCTGGACCGACGAGCCGAGTCGTGCGCCGGAAGATGACACTGGCCGGCCCGATCTATGCGGGCGACACCATGGTCGGCGCGGGACGTGCGGTCGCCAAACGCGCCGACACCACCGTCGAGCCGCCGCGGTATCTCGTGGATCTGCAGATCGAAGTGACCAATCAGCGCGGTGAGCTGTGCTGTCCGGCCGAACTCACCTTGCAGGTGCTCGGTTGACGTCGGCGTGCCCCGGCGGAACGGGCGAGATTGCGAAATCGGTGGTCGAAAGGGTATCGCGATGGGGTTGTTCGATGACGTGACGATAGGGGCGATCATCCTCCGGGTTGCTAGCGTTGACGCTGCGATCGAGTGGTACCGAGCGAACTTCGAAATCGAGCCGGTGCGCGTGGGGGCCGACGGTGAGCACCCGATTGCCACTTACTCCCTTGGCGGGATGATGGTTTCGTTGTGGCAGCTGCCTGTCGGCTGCACCGACCGACCGCACACGGATGTCTGTCCATACCCGGTGTTCGTCACGAAAGATATCGGTCGGGCTCACGAAGCGCTCGTGTCAAAAGGTCTGAGGACGACCGGAATTCGGGCCAGTACCAGCACCCGGTTCTTCCAGACCGAGGACCTCGACGGCAATCGGTGGGAATTCTCCGAAATATATTTGGAGAGCTAGAAGTCATTTGTCCGACACCGGGCTGAACCGTCCCGGGCGCGCCGAGTGTGGGGGAAATGTACAGAATCCGGCAACTTTTCGTCCATATCCCCCACGTTCGACGAGCCGAATGACTCGGGGTGCTAGGCGATCGGCGGCATAGCCCCCTTGCTGACCACCGACTGCAGTTCGACGTATTCGCTGAGGCCCTCGGGTCCGAATTCGCGGCCGATGCCGGATTGCTTGAAACCGCCGAACGGGCTGGCGATATCTAGTGTGTACATGTTGATTCCGTAGGTGCCGGCGCGGACACGGGCAGCGACGTCCAGGCCGTGCGCGGTGTCGGCGGTCCACACCGATCCGGCCAGACCGTAGTCGCTGTCATTGGCGATACGGACCGCGTCCTCTTCGTCTCGGTAGGTCAGCACACTGAGCACCGGGCCGAATATTTCCTCGCGAGCGATGCGCATGTCGTTGGTCGCGTCGGTGAACAGGGTCGGCCTGACGTACCACCCGCGGTCGCTGGGCGGCTCCTCGCTGCCCAGGACGAGGCGGGCGCCTTCTTTCATCCCGGACCGGATGTAGTCCTGCACCCGATGTTGTTGGCGCTGAGCGACCAGGGGCCCGATATCGGTGGCCTCGTCGGACGGATCGCCGACGCACAGGTTGGACATCATGTCGCGCAGCGCGTCGGTGACCTCGTCGCGGCGGCGTTCGCTCACCAAAATGCGGGTCTGCGCCACACAGGCCTGCCCGTTGTTCATCAGGCTGGCCGATTTCAGACCCTTGACCGTCTCGGCGATATCGGCGTCGTCGAGAATGATCGCCGCCGACTTGCCGCCCAGCTCGAGGCTCACCCGCTTGAGCTGCTCCCCGCACAGCGCCGCGATCCGGCGACCGACGGCGCTCGACCCGGTGAATGCGATCTTGTCTACACCCCGATGGCGAACCAACGCCTCGCCGACGTCGGCGCCGCCGGGGAGAACCGACACCACCCCGTCGGGCAGGTCGAGTTGCTCGATCATTTCGGCCAACCACAAAGCATCCAAGGGCGTTTCGGGTGCGGGCTTGACGATGACCGTGCAGCCGGCGATGAGCGCGGGAATCAGCTTGGGCATGATCAGGAATTGCGGCACATTCCACGGCACGATTGCGCCGACCACTCCCACCGGCGCCCGGTGCAGGTGGACCTCACCCAGCACGCCCTGGCGGCGTTCCACCCACGGGAACTCACGGGCAGCGGCCAGCGCGAGGTGCATCAGCGACATCGCCGCGGTCGCCTGGCCCAGCCGGCTGAAACTGCGCGGTGAACCCATCTCGGCCGTGATCAGGTCAGCCATCTCATCGACATGACCGGCATAGATCGCGGCGAGCTGTTCGACCTTGCGCATCCGCTCGGCTGGCTCTAGCCGCGGCCACGGACCGTGATCGAACGCCTGGCGTGCGGCGGCGACCGCGGCGTCGACATCTGCCGGACCCGCTGCCGCGGCCTCGCCGACCGGTTCTTCGGAATGGGGCGATATCACCGTCAGCCGCTGCCCGGTCGAGGGTTTGCGCCACTGACCGCCGATGAAAAGGTTGTCGTAGCAACGATGTTCAAGCTGTTCGGGCATCCGGGCACCACCTCGTGAAACGGGCTGCATACCTAATCCTGCTAACATAGCAAAAAAACGCGTGACAAAGAGGCTGCCGTGGATTCCGATTGGCGTCGCTACCCGTTCCGGCTGGTTCCTGACGACAGGTTGCTGGACTTCCCGGCCGCCGAGGGCGAACACCGAGACCATGAATCCGACACCTGGTTCCTGGCCGGCGAGCTTGCCGCCACCTCCGGCCGGACGTTCGCGTTTCTGGCGATCTTCAACAAAAACCGCCCGGGCGGTTCGATCGTCGCCGATTTCTACACGATGGCGCTATTCGATTGTGACGCAGGCACATACGCCACTTACACCGACTACGACATGCCGCCGTGCAATGCCGCCACGCCCAAATTGACTGCGACGGCGGGCCACCTGGACATCCGCTACGCCAGCAGCGCTGGGCCCGTCGTCTGGACGACGTGCTGCGACGACGACGGCGAGCTGATCCCTTACAACTACCGGGTCGCCCTGAGAGGGGCAGATCAGGCCGGCCAGCCGATGCAACTCGACTTGACCGTGACACCGACGCGCCCGCCGGTGCCGCTCGGCGCGTCCGCGCACAACGGGAAAATCGCCTGTTTCGGCCAGGACGACACCTATTCGTACTTCCAGACCGGGATGGCCATGGCCGGCACACTGCGCTGGGGTGAGCTATGTGAACAAGTCAGCGGCAGCGCCGGGCATATCGACCGGCAGTGGTTCCCCCGCTACGCCGGTGGTGGCGGAACCGGGGGAGACCCTCGCGCCAGGTCCCACGAATGGCGCACGATCAACCTGGACAACGGCGTCGACTTGAGCATCTGGCGCCAATTCGACCGGACTAACAACAATGCGTTGCAACCGTTTTCGGGAGTGACAGTCAGCTATCCCGATGCGCCGCCGGAGTGCGCCGAGGACGTCGAGGTCGTCGTCGACAGCTATGTGCGCTGGCCCGAGTCCATCAAGCCGCTGGTGCCGCCATTGGCTGAGGTCCGCTACATGCCCGACCGACACCGGCTTTCGTCCGCCGCACTGGAACTCGACCTCACCGGCGAGCCGCTGGTGGGTGCCCCCGCGCATGCCCTGCCGATCGAATACATGGAAGGGCCGTACCGTTATCGCGGCACGCTGCGCGGAAAGCCGGTGAGCGGCTTCGGCTTCTACGAGCGCTCGCTGGCCCTCTACCGAGATTGGGAATTGGCGGGCGTGCTCGACAAGTGATGCGCCGAAATCGACATTAGCGTGGCGTCTCGTCGATCTTTTCCGCGCTAGCGTCGATCTCGACGACGGGTGAGGCCAGCGCCTGCGCCCAACTGATGTGGCGGTGCTGCAGGCCGGGTTCGTTGCGGCCGAACAACAGGTGATCGCGCGCACCGGACTCGAGGTTGGCCTGTAAACCTTCGACGAGCCGGTAGTCCTCGTCACGCACGGTGGCGTGAGCGTACTCGAAGACCGCCTGGGCTCCCGCGGCCACAGACTCGTCGGAAAGATCCAGGGGGGTCGAATTCTGGTGCACCGTAATCGATCTGCCTGGCCGGTCGCCTGGGTAGATGCGGAACAGCTCCCCGTTGGCGATGGTCACCGACAACACGATGTTGGGGAACAACGCGTAGATCACCACCAGGTTCTGGAATGGATCCCACTGCTCTTCGGGCACGTTCTCCAGATCGAGGATCGAGTTGAGCGGAAAGATCAACCGGTGATGGGGCCCGAACGCGTCGAACACGGTGCAGTTGCTGCGCGCGATCGTGGCGAAGGTCTGCCGGTGCACGGTGGCGAAGTGATAGTTCTCCGAAAAGGTATCGACGGCCAGTTTCCAGTTGATCGGTGAGTCGAGGACCTTCTCACCCAACGGCGACCATCGGCCTATGTTCCAGGAGTCGAGTTCGGCGGCCAGCGGGCCCAGGTGTGCGGCGACATCCAGCGTGGCGGTGCGATCGAGTGATATCCAGAGGAATCCGGCGAATTCGGTAGCGGGCAGCTCGGTCAGCCCGTCGGATTTCAGTCCGATACCCGGGAAGCCCTCGCGGCCGGGTACTGCCACCAGACGCCCGGTGTTGTCATACGTCCAGGCGTGGTAGGGACAGGTGAACCGTTTGGCTGTCCCGCATCCGCTCGCCACCTGGGATTGCCGATGCAGGCAAACATTGTCGAACGCGTGCACGGATCCGTCGGAGGTTCGGGTCAGCAGAATCGAGCGCCCCATCACCGTCTTGGTGCAGTAAGAGCCGGCCTCGGGCAACTCCGATACATAGCCGACCAGCTGCGGGCTGGTTATCAGCATCGCCTTGTCACGCTCGTGGCGCTCAGCGGACGTGTAGTCACGCGCATCGACGACGTGCTCGGACGGCGCGAGGTCGGTGGTCTTGTCGCGGGCCAGTTTCAGGGCACGCCGAGTCAGGTCGATGAGCTGGTCGCGATCCATGCCTCCATTACAGACCTTCGTCCGGTTGTAATGTCAAGACGCGGCTGAGCAGTCCTGCGGTTTATACCCGCGACGCGGTGCGGAATCGGTCCCGATACGCCTTCGGTGACACACCGAGACGGCCCGTGAACACTCGTCGCAATGTTTCCGTGCTGCCGAAACCCGACAGCGCTGCGGTGTCGGGGATGGTGCGGCCGGCGTCCAAGGCGGCGCGCGCGGCGTCGATTCGAACCATCTCCACATAGCGCGCCGGGGTCGTTCCAAGCTCGGACTGAAAGAGCCGCGTCAGTTGCCGGGTGCTCAACGACGCACGTCGAGCAAGCGTTTTCACGCTGTGGTCAGCCGCCGGATCGGCGGCGATCGCATCGGTGACCCCGCGCAACACCGACTGCGGCGGTGGATCGGCCTCGACCAGCACCGAGAACTGCGACTGCCCGCCCGCACGCTTGAGGTAGACGACCAGCCATCGGGCCACCTCTCGAACCAGGTCGGCGCCGTAATCCATCTCGACTAACGCCAGCGCGAGATCGATGCCCGACGAGACTCCGGCCGACGTGAAGACGTTGCCATCGCGGACGAAGATGGCGTCTGGCTCAACGGTGACATCGGGGAACGCTCGGGCCAGTAGCCGGGCTTCCCGCCAGTGCGTGGTGGCGCGCCGACCAGCGAGCAGCCCCGCCTGCGCGAGCACGAACGACCCGGTGCAAATGGAGGCCAGCCGTCGGGTTCTGCCCGCTATCGATCGGATGGCCTCGACGAGTTCGGGATCGATGGGCCGCTGGGGCAGGTTGTCGCTCCCTGCGACCATCACCGTGTCGGCGCTGGTGATGGCCGAAATGCTTTCGGTGACACCCAATGTGGTTCCGATCGAGGTTGTAACGTCGCGCCCGTCGACCGATGCGATCTTGAGCTGATAGTGCCCGCCGAACCGGTTGGCTTCGGTGAAAACCTCGGCCGCTCCGGCAACATCTAACAGCGTCACGTCGTCGAAGACGACGATCACCACCACCCTTGGACGGCCATTCGCATCAGTCACACGCCTATTGTGTCGCTTTCTGTGGGAAATGTGGCACTTCGGTCATCGTGGGTTGAGGTTTGGCGCGACCAGACTCGACGTAGGTCTACTAATTCCAAGGAGCGCAGCATGCCTTCGCGTCGAGTACTGATCACCGGAGCGTCGAAAGGTATCGGATGGGTAGTGGCCCACCGGCTGGCCGAGGATGGTCACCAACCGATCGGCCTGGCCCGGAGTGCACCTCACGATTTTCCGGGTCAATTTCACGAGGTCGACTTGGCTGACCGGGCAGCCACCGCGGCCACGCTGGACAAGATCGTTTCGGAGGCGGCGGTCGACGCGGTGGTCAACAATGTCGGCTTCGCCCAGTTCGGCCGGATCGGCTCGATCGACCTGGATCATCTCTTCGACACCTACGACCTGAACGTGCGCACTGCCGTGCAGGTCGTGCAGGCCGCGTTGCCCGCAATGGTCGCCGGCGGGTGGGGGCGCATCGTCAATGTCACCAGCCTGACCACGCTCGGCACTCCGGAACGCACGCCGTACGCCGCGGCCAAAGCTGCACTCGAAACCTGCACGCGTATCTGGGCGGGTGAGCTGGCCTCGGCCGGCATCACCGTGAACGCGGTGGCACCGGGACCCACCGAAACCGAGATGTACCGGGAACGCAGTCCGGTGGGGTCCGAACGCGAGGCTCGCTTCCTGGGAACCATTCCGCTGCATCGGGTCGCCAAGCCGCTAGAAATCGCCGCCGCGATCTGTTTCCTGCTCGACGAGGACGCCGGATACATCACTGGTCAATCCTGCGTGTCGACGGTGGCGGAAGCATTGCCGCATGACTGCGACCGAAAAGCCACCGCCCGTCGGACGGCTGGGTGCCTCGTCGGCGGTGCGGTCGCTGCGGTTGGGCGACGTAGACGCCACCTATGTGGTCGACGGAGTGGTCGCGATACGCCCATCGGCATTCTTTCCCGACGTTCCCGCCGACGCGTGGTCGGCGTGGCCCGAGTTCGTCAATGCTCGCGGTGAGATTCCGATGAGTGCGGGCGGCTTGCTCGTCGAACGTGAGGGACGCACGCTGCTGATCGACGTTGGCGTCGGCGCGCTCACATCAAAGTTCGCCTACGGCTCGGTTGATTGGGGCTCGATGCTCGATGTCCTTGCGGCATTGGGACGATCACCCGACGACATCGACATCGTCGCATTCACCCATCTGCATTTCGATCACGCCGGCTGGGCGTTCACTACAGACGTAACTGGCCGCAGCGTCAAGACGTTTGAGAATGCCCGCTACGTGTTGTCCGCGCCCGAGTGGGAGCCGTATGCGAAAGACCCTGACCATAAGGATGTCTCGACACCCCGACACGTCATCGGCCCGCTTGCGTCCACTCACGCGCTCATCACCGACGGTGACGAGATCTTTCCCGGCGTGCGGGCGATGGTGACCGGCGGACACAGTCCCGGACACACCTGCTACGTGATCACTTCGGACACAGGTCGACGCTTGATCGTGCTGGGCGACGCGTTCCACAGCCCGGCGCAGTTTGCCCATCCGGATTGGCTTTCTGCGGCTGATGGCGACGCGATGGCGGTTTCCCGTGCCCGCGAGCGACTGCTGGACGAGCTGATGCGACCCAACACCTTCGGATTCGGTTTTCACTTCGGCGATTGCCCGTTCGGCCGGCTGGTGACCGACGAGGCGGGAATCCCGAGCTGGGAGCCGGTGCCGACGGTGGTGTTCGCGCCGGCACCGCGCGGGCCGCAGGCCCCGCAGCTCACCGGAGAGTCAAGACGCACGGCAACCAAGGAGGCACAATCATGACTGCTCAAGCAATCGACACCATCGCCGGGATCGCGATCCCCGACACCGCGCTGGTACGTGAGGCCACCGAATTCATTCGGGACGCCGAAAACGATCTGCTGTTTGATCATTCGCGACGGGTCTACCTCTTCGGGGCGCTGCAAGGTCAGCGCCGCGGACTGCGGCCCGATCTCGAGTTGCTCTACGTCGGCGCGATGTTCCACGATCTCGGGCTCTCCGAGCGCTACCGCACCTCGATGCTGCGTTTCGAGGTCGACGGCGCCAATGCCGCACGGGATTTCCTGTTGGCCCGCGGTGTCGATGAGGCCGATGCCCGCAAAGTCTGGCTGGCCATCGCCTTGCACACCACACCCGGCGTGACCGAATTTCTGGACCCGGAAATCGCTTTGGTCACCGCCGGTGTGGAGACCGATGTGGTGGGCATCGCCCGCGACGACCTTTCCTCGGACGCGCTCGCGGCCGTGACCGCGGCTCACCCCCGGCCGGACTTCAAACGGCGCATCCTGCAGGCCTTCACCGACGGCATGAAGCATCGCCCGCACACCACCTTCGGCACGATGAACGCCGACGTGCTCGAACGCTACGATCCGTCGTTCGTCCGTGACAACATGGTGGAAACGATCCTCAACAACAGCTGGCCTGAATAGGAGTCCGGTCTGACCGTTGTCCTCTCGGGCGCGTCGGGACATGATGTCCTCAGTTGCGCACGAAGGGTTAAAGTCATGACGGTCAACATCGTCGACCGCGGTCCCAAGCAGGTGAGCCGCTCGGTCGATGTCCACGCTCCGGCATCCGAATTGTTCGCGATCGTCGCCGATCCGCGTCGCCACCACGAGCTCGATGGGTCGGGCACTGTCGGCGACAACATCCGCGGCCCGGAGCAGCTGACGGCCGGAGCACGATTTTCCACCAAAATGCGGATGTTCGGATTGCCCTACCGGATCACCAGCACGGTGACCGAGATGAAACCGAACCAACTCATCGAATGGCGTCATCCGCTCGGGCATCGCTGGCGCTGGGAGTTTTCCGAGCTTTCACCGACCGACACGAGGGTGACGGAAACGTTTGACTACCGGGACACCGGCGGGCTGAAGGACCTGCTGCACTACTACGAAATCACCGGTTTCGCCAAGCGCAATGCCGCAGGTATCGAGGCGACGCTGGCCCGGCTGCGCGACCGCTACCAGAAATGAGTACGACCTGACCCCCTAGACGCGCGCGGCCGCTGATGCCGATGTGACCCGTGTCGTCAAACGTGGTATTTGATGCAGTTGTCGTACTCTGTGACTCGTGTCGATGTCACGGCGCGAAGTGCTCAAATTCGCGGCCGCAACGCCTGCGCTGCTCGCGCTCGGCGTCGCAGCCTCGCCGCTGCGCGCCATTCTCGCCTCGGCAAGTCCGCTGGGCGTGTTGCTCGATTACGCCGCCGGAGTCATTTCCGCTGCCGACATCAAGGCGGCCGGAGCAATCGGAGCCATCCGTTATGTTTCGGATCGCAGGCCGGGCGGAGCCTGGATGCTCGGCAAGCCAATTCAGCTGCAAGAGGCGCGCGACCTGCACCAAAACGGTCTGAAGATCGTCTCCTGCTACCAGTACGGCAAGCAGGACACCGCGGACTGGTTGGGCGGTCAAAGCGCCGGGGTGAGACACGCCCAGCGGGGTTGGCAGCTGCACAGCGCCGCCGGCGGACCAGCCAGCGCTCCGATCTACGCGTCGATCGACGATGACCCGTCGTACGAGCAATACAAGCAGCAGGTCGCACCCTATTTACGCGGCTGGGAATCGGTGCTCGGTCACCAGCGCGTCGGCGTCTACGCCAACTCCAAAACCATCGACTGGGCGCTGCAGGACGGCCTCGGTTCGTATTTCTGGCAGCACAACTGGGGCTCGCCGCGTGGATACACCCACCCCGCTGCCAACCTGCACCAGGTCGAGATCGACAAGCGCAGTGTCGGAGGCGTCGGCGTCGACATCAACAACATCCTCAAGCCCCAGTTCGGCCAGTGGGCCTGAGCCGGGCCGCGGCGTGTGAGCTGACCCCGCAGTAAGTTCCAGCAAACTTTTGGCATGGTGCTCGGCGGCCCGGTTTTCGGCTGAGGCGCGGCGACGTCGCAGCCGACACGGCGCGCGGTAAGCGAGGCCGGCGAAATTTTCGGCGTAACGATTTGATAACAATACTGCCTTGATCTGCGCTTTATGCCTACTCGACCGTAACCACCTGCATGCAGCAGGTTTGTTCCGCAGCCGTTCGAGAGCGCACGGACGGTGTGTTACCCACGTAACCGCTACCCATGCGTAGAACTCGCCAGTAACCGATCGGCGAACAAAAACTCTGCCGTTCTTATGACACTCTTATTGCAGTCGACGACCCCGATGCTCATACCTCCGACCGACCCGCCGAGACGCCAAGGTCAGTCGGGAGGCGGCGCAATTTGACGGGGGCCCCGACAGGAATCGACGACATCCAGGGCGGCGTGGCTCTGACATATGAGCGATACGAGCATCACAGGAGACAGACAACGTGACGATCCACGAGCATGATCGGGTGTCCGCCGAGCGTGACGGGATGACCGCCGAGGCCGCGCGGAGCACTCATGCTCTGGTTGATCGTCTGACCGCCGGGGAGCCGTACGCCGTCGCTTTCGGTGGGCAGGGCAGCGCGTGGCTGGAAAGCCTTGAAGAGCTGGTCTCGTCGGCCGGTATCGAGGCGGAGTTGGCGACGCTGGCCGGCGAGGTGGACCTGCTACTCGAGCCGGTCGCCAAAGAACTCGTCGTCGTGCGTCCAATCGGTTTTGAGCCGCTGCGCTGGGTACGCGCGTTGGCCGCCGAAGACCCGATTCCATCCGCCAAGCAACTGACTTCGGCTGCCGTGTCGGTGCCCGGTGTGCTGCTCACCCAGATCGCCGCTATGCGCGCGCTGGCACGGCAAGGCATGGATCTGTCGGCGACACCGCCGGTGGCTTGCGCCGGACACTCGCAAGGCGTGCTGGCCGTCGAGGCCCTGAAAGCCGCGGGCGATCGCGATATCGAGCTGCTGGCCTTAGCGCAGCTGATCGGTGCGGCCGGCACGCTGGTGGCCCGGCGGCGCGGCATCTCGGCGCTCGGCGACCGCTCGCCGATGGTGTCGGTGAGCAACGCCGACCCCGAACGCATCCATCAGCTGCTCGACGAGTTCGCCCAGGACGTGCGGACCGTGCTACCGCCGGTGCTGTCCATCCGCAACGGCCGACGTTCGGTCGTCATCACCGGAACGCCCGAGCAGCTTTCGCGGTTCGAGCTGTACTGCAAGCAGATTTCGGACAAGGAAGAGGCCGAGCGCAAGAACAAGATCCGCGGCGGCGACATCTTTGCACCGTTGTTCGAGCCGGTGCAGGTCGAGGTGGGATTCCACTCGCACCGGTTGGCCGACGCGATCGACATCGTCGCCGGCTGGGCCGAGCAGGTCGGTGTCGACGTCGAACTGGCCCGCACGATGGCAGAGGCCATCTTGGTCAAGCCGTTCGACTGGGTCGACGAAGTCGTTGCGCTGCACGAGGCGGGGGCGCGCTGGATCCTCGATCTGGGGCCCGGCGATATCTTGACCCGGCTCACGGCGCCGGTGATCCGCGGCCTCGGTGTCGGGATCGTGCCCGCGGCCACCCGTGGGGGCCAGCGCAATCTGTTCACCGTCGGGGCTGTCCCCGAGGTGGCCCGGGCGTGGTCCACCTACGCCCCGTCGGTGATCACCCTGCCCGACGGCCGGGTCAAGCTCTCGACGAAGTTCACCCGGCTGACCGGGCGGTCACCGATCCTGCTGGCAGGTATGACCCCGACCACCGTCGACGCCAAGATCGTTGCCGCCGCCGCCAACGCCGGACACTGGGCCGAGCTGGCCGGCGGCGGACAGGTCACCGAAGAAATCTTCGCCAACCGAATCGAGGAGTTGTCCGGCCTGCTCGAGCCCGGCCGCACCTACCAGTTCAACGCGCTGTTCCTCGACCCATATCTGTGGAAGCTGCAAGTCGGCGGAAAGCGGTTGGTGCAGAAGGCTCGTCAGTCGGGCGCGCCGATCGACGGCTTGGTCATCAGCGCCGGCATCCCCGAGCTGGAAGAGGCCGTCGAACTGATCGACGAGCTCAACGAGATCGGCATCAGCCACGTGGTGTTCAAGCCGGGCACCATCGAGCAGATCCGCTCGGTCATCCGCATCGCCACCGAGGTGGCGACCAAGCCGGTGATCATGCACATCGAGGGTGGACGCGCCGGCGGCCACCACTCCTGGGAAGACCTCGACGACCTGTTGTTGGCGACCTACTCCGAGCTGCGCTCGCGGCCCAACATCACGGTCTGCGTCGGCGGTGGTATCGGCACGCCCGAGCGGGCGGCGGAATACCTGTCCGGACGCTGGGCGCAGCCTTACGGCTTCCCGCTGATGCCGATCGACGGGATCTTGGTGGGCACGGCCGCGATGGCGACCAAGGAGTCCACCACCTCGCCGTCGGTCAAGCGGATGCTGGTCGAAACCCAGGGCACCGACCGGTGGATCAGCGCCGGAAAAGCCCAGGGCGGCATGGCTTCCAGCCGTAGCCAGCTCGGCGCCGACATTCACGAGATCGACAACAGTGCATCGCGGTGTGGCCGGCTGCTCGACGAGGTCGCCGGTGACGCCGAGGCGGTCGCCGAGCGCCGTGACGAGATCATCGCCGCGATGGCCAAGACCGCCAAGCCTTACTTCGGCGACGTCGGCGAGATGACGTACCTGCAGTGGCTGCGGCGGTACGTCGAGCTGACCATCGGCGACGGCGATTCGACCGCCGACACCGCTTCGCCGGGCAGCCCCTGGCTGGCCGATACCTGGCGCGATCGATTCCAGCAGATGTTGCAGCGCGCGGAGGCTCGGCTGCACCCGCACGACTTCGGGCCAATCGAGACGTTGTTCAACGACGAGGGACTGCTGGAGAACCCGCAAGCGGCCCTCGACAAGCTGCTCGAGCGCTATCCCGACGCCGAAACGGTGCTACTGCACCCGGCCGACGTGTCGTTTTTCATCACGCTGTGCAAGACACCGGGCAAGCCGGTCAACTTCGTGCCGGTCATCGACAAGGACGTCCGCCGTTGGTGGCGCAGCGACTCGCTGTGGCAGGCACACGACGCCCGCTACGACGCCGACCAGGTGTGCATCATCCCCGGTACCGCTTCGGTGGCGGGCATCACCCGGCTCGACGAGCCGGTCGGCGAATTACTTGATCGCTTCGAGCAGGCCGCCATCGACGAGGTGCTTGCCTCTAACGGGCACCCGGAGCCGGTGACCGCCCGACGGCGGATCCGCACCGATGTCAGTGGGCCGCTAGCCATCGTTCTCGACGCGCCCGACGTGCTGTGGGCCGGGCGCACCGCCACCAACCCGGTGCACCGCATCGCCGATCCCGCTGAATGGCAAGTAAACGAAAACCGAACTGCCACACACTCGTCTACCGGTGCGCGATTGCAAACCGAGGGTGACCAGGTGGTGCTGAGTGTGCCGATCTCGGGCACCTGGATCGACATCCGGTTCACGCTTCCCGCCAGCACGGTCGACGGCGGCACCCCGATTATCAGCACCGAGGACGCCGCCACCGCGATGCGTTCGGTGTTGGCGATTGCCGCCGGTGTCGATGGCCCGGACGCGCTGCCGCCTGTGTACGAGGGCAAGGCGACGGTCACCGTGGACTGGAATCCGGAGCGGGTGGCCGACCACACCGGCGTCACCGCGGTCTTCGGTGAGCCGCTGGCCCCCGGTCTGGCCATGGTGCCCGACGCACTGGTCGGCAGCTGCTGGCCCGCGGTCTTCGCGGCGATCGGCTCAGCTGCCACTGACACCGGTATCCCGGTGGTGGAAGGCCTGCTGAGCCTGGTGCATCTGGACCACGCCGCACATCTGGTCGGGCAGCTGCCCACCGAACCGGCCGAATTGACCGTCACCGCAACGGCTTCGTCGGCCACCGACACCGAGGTCGGCCGCGTCGTGCCGGTGGCGGTGACCGTGGCCGACGCGGAGGGCTCCGTGCTGGCGACCCTGCAGGAACGCTTCGCGATCCGCGGTCGTACCGGAGCTGCCGAACTCACCGACCCGGTGCGGGCCGGCGGTGCGGTGTCCGACAACGCCACCGACACGCCCCGGCGGCGGCGCCGCGACGTCACGCTGAGCGCGCCGGTGGACATGCGCCCCTTCGCTGTCGTCTCCGGCGACTACAACCCGATCCACACCGACCGGGCTGCCGCACTGCTGGCCGGCCTGGAATCGCCGATCGTGCACGGGATGTGGCTGTCGGCCGCGGCCCAACATGTGGTGACCGCCACCGACGGCCAGGCCCGGCCACCGGCCCGGCTGGTTGGCTGGACCGCGCGCTTTTTGGGCATGGTCCGCCCCGGCGACGAGGTGGACTTCCGCGTCGACCGGGTCGGAATCGACCAGGGCGCAGAAGTTTTGGAGATCGCTGCGCGAATCGGCTCGGATCTGGTGATGTCGGCGACGGCGCGACTGGCCGCTCCCAAGACCGTGTACGCCTTCCCCGGCCAGGGAATTCAGCACAAGGGCATGGGCATGGAGGTCCGCGCCCGCTCGAAGGCCGCCCGCAAGGTGTGGGACTCCGCCGACAAGTTCACCCGGGAAACGCTTGGTTTCTCGGTGCTACATGTGGTGCGCGACAACCCGACCAGCATCATCGCGTCCGGCGTGCATTACCAACACCCCGAAGGCGTGCTGTATCTGACTCAGTTCACCCAGGTCGCGATGGCCACCGTCGCCGCTGCCCAGGTCGCCGAGATGCGCGAGCAGGGTGCCTTTGTGGAGGGCGCGATCGCCTGCGGGCACTCGGTCGGTGAGTACACCGCGCTGGCCTGTGTGACCGGTGTCTATGAGTTGGAGGCGTTGCTGGAGACGGTGTTTCACCGCGGCTCCAAGATGCACGACATCGTCCCGCGCGACGAGTTGGGCCGCTCCGATTACCGACTGGCGGCGATCCGCCCGTCGCAAATCGACCTCGCCGACGCCGACGTGCCCGCTTTCGTCGCCGAGATCTCCGAGCGCACCGGCGAATTCCTGGAGATCGTCAACTACAACCTGCGCGGCTCGCAGTACGCGATCGCCGGCACGGTCCGGGGCCTCGAGGAGCTCGAGGCCGAGGTGGAGCGGCGCCGCGAAATCACCGGGGGCAAGCGGTCGTTCATCCTCGTTCCGGGAATTGACGTGCCGTTCCACTCGCGGGTGCTGCGGACCGGGGTCGCCGAGTTCCGTCGCTCGCTCGACCGCGTGATGCCGCGCGACCGCGACCCCAACCTGATCATCGGGCGCTACATTCCCAACCTGGTGCCGCGGCCGTTCTGCCTGGACCGCGACTTTATCCAGGAGATCCGCAATCTGGTGCCCGCTGAGCCGCTGGACCCGATTCTGGCCGACTACGACACCTGGCTTGCCGAACGACCGCGGGAAATGGCGCGCATCGTCCTCATCGAGCTGTTGGCCTGGCAGTTCGCCAGCCCGGTGCGCTGGATTGAGACGCAGGATCTGCTGTTCACCGAGGAGGCTGCCGGGGGTCTGGGCGTCGAGCGTTTCGTCGAGATCGGCGTCAAGTCTTCGCCGACCGTCGCCGGGCTGGCCGCCAACACCCTCAAGTTGCCCGAATATGCCCACAGCACGGTCGAAGTCCTCAACGCCGAGCGCGATGCCGCGGTGCTGTTCGCCACCGACACCGACCCCGAGCCCGAGCTTGACGAGTTTGATTCCGACGCGGCCGCTGCGGTCTCATCGGAGCCGGCGCCGGTGTCCGATGACGCGCCAGCCGTCGCTCCGGCTCCCGCCGCAGCTCCGTCCGGTGCTCCGCGCCCCGACGACATCGCGTTCGACGCAGCCGACGCCACGCTGGCGTTGATCGCGTTGTCGGCCAAGATGCGCATCGACCAGATCGAGGAGCTGGACTCGATCGAATCGATCACCGACGGAGCATCGTCGCGGCGCAACCAGCTGCTGGTCGACCTGGGGCAGGAGCTGAACCTGGGCGCGATCGACGGCGCCGCCGAGGCCGACCTTGCTGGGTTGCGCTCGCAGGTCACCAAGCTGGCCCGTACCTACAAGCCGTTCGGCCCAGTGCTTTCCGACGCCATCAACGACCAGCTGCGAACCGTTTTCGGCCCGTCCGGTAAACGACCGGCCGCGATCGCCGAGCGGGTGACGAAGACCTGGGAACTCGGCGACGGGTGGGTCAAGCACGTGATGGTGGAGGTCGCGCTGGGAACCCGCGAAGGCACCAGCGTTCGCGGGGGAGCGCTCGGCGAGTTGCACGAGGGCGCGTTGACCGACGCCGCGTCCGTCGACAGGGTCATCGACGCCGCGGTGGCAGCGGTCGCCGCCCGCCGGGGCATAGCGGTGGCGCTGCCGTCCTCCGGCGGTGGCGTTGCGACCGTCGACGCCAGCGCACTCAGCGAGTTCACCGAGCAGATCACCGGCCGCGACGGCGTGCTCGCGTCGGCCGCCCGTCTGGTGCTCGGCCAACTGGGGCTCGACGACCCGGTCAGCCTGCCTGAAGCAACCACTGACGCCGAACTGATCGATCTGGTGACTGCCGAATTGGGCGCGGACTGGCCACGTTTGGTGGCGCCGGTGTTCGACGCCAAGAAGGCCGTGCTGTTCGACGACCGCTGGGCCAGTGCGCGCGAAGACCTGGTCAAGCTGTGGTTGGCCGACGACGACGATATCGACGCCGACTGGGCCCGGCTGTCGGAGCGTTTCGAGGGCACCGGGCACGTCGTGGCGACCCAGGCCACCTGGTGGCAAGGTAAGGCGCTGGCCAGCGGACGGAACATCCACGCCTCGCTGTACGGCCGGATCGCCGCGGGCGCGGAGAATCCGGGCAAGGGCCGCTACAGCGACGAGGTCGCCGTGGTCACCGGCGCATCGAAGGGCTCGATTGCGGCTTCGGTGGTTGCGCAACTGCTCGACGGCGGCGCCACCGTCATCGCCACCACGTCGCGACTCGACGACGAGCGGCTGGCGTTCTACCGCACGCTCTATCGCGATCATGCCCGCTACGGGGCCGCGCTGTGGGTGGTGGGCGCCAACATGGCGTCGTACTCCGACATCGACGCGCTGGTCGACTGGATCGGCAGCGATCAAGTCGAAAGCCTTGGACCACAGTCGATTCACATCAAGGATGCACAGACTCCGACACTGCTGTTCCCGTTTGCGGCACCGCGCGTCGCCGGTGACCTGTCCGACGCGGGTTCCCGCTCGGAGATGGAGATGAAGGTGTTGCTGTGGGCCGTGCAGCGGCTCATCGGCGGCCTGTCCAGCATCGGCGCCGAGCGCGACATCGCCTCACGGTTGCACGTGGTGCTGCCCGGTTCTCCCAACCGCGGCATGTTCGGCGGCGACGGCGCCTACGGAGAAGCCAAGTCGGCGCTCGATGCCGTTGTGACGCGCTGGCACGCCGAGTCGTCGTGGGCGCAGCGGGTCAGCCTGGCGCACGCGCTGATCGGCTGGACCCGCGGCACCGGACTGATGGGCCACAACGACGCCATCGTCAGCGCCGTCGAAGAGGCCGGTGTGACAACGTATTCCACCGACGAGATGGCGTCCATGCTGCTGGGGCTCTGCGACATCGAGTCCAAGGTCGCCGCGGCCCATGCCCCGATCAAAGTCGATCTGACGGGCGGTCTCGGCGATGTCGAGCTGGACATGGCCGAGTTGGCCGCCAAGGCGCGCGAAGAGATGGCCGACGGGTCCGAGCGGACCGACGAGGCCCCGCCCGAGGGCACCATCGCCGCGCTGCCGTCGCCGCCGCGCGGGTACACGCCGGCACCGCCGCCGGAGTGGGACGACCTCGACGTCGACCCCGCCGACCTGGTGGTGATCGTCGGCGGTGCCGAAATCGGGCCGTACGGCTCGTCGCGCACCCGCTTCGAAATGGAGGTCGAAAACGAGCTGTCCGCCGCCGGTGTGCTGGAGCTGGCCTGGACCACTGGGCTGATCCGCTGGGAGGACGACCCGCAACCGGGTTGGTACGACACCGAATCCGGTGATCTCGTCGACGAAGCCGAGCTTGTCGAGCGCTATCACGACACCGTCTTGGAACGCGTCGGGATCCGCGAGTTCATCGACGACGGCGCGATCGACCCCGACCACGCCTCACCGCTGCTGGTGAGCGTGTTCTTGGACAAGGACTTCACGTTCGTGGTGTCCAGCGAGGCCGACGCCCGCGCCTTCGTCCAATTCGACCCCGAGCACACCGTCATCCGGCCCGTGCCCGACTCCACCGACTGGCAGGTCACCCGCAAGGCGGGCACCGAAATCCGCGTGCCCCGCAAGACCAAGTTGTCGCGGACGGTCGGCGCGCAGATCCCGACCGGATTCGATCCGACGGTGTGGGGAATCAGCCCCGACATGGCGACGTCGATCGACCGAGTGGCGTTGTGGAACATCGTCGCTACCGTCGATGCGTTCCTGTCCGCCGGGTTCAGTCCGGCCGAGGTGATGCGTTACGTGCATCCCACGCTGGTGGCCAGCACTCAGGGCACCGGGATGGGCGGCATGACGTCGATGCAGACGATGTACCACGGTAATCTGTTGGGCCGCAATAAGCCCAATGACATTCTGCAAGAGGTGCTGCCGAACGTCGTTGCGGCCCATGTGATTCAGTCCTACGTCGGCAGCTACGGCTCAATGATCCACCCGGTCGGCGCATGCGCCACCGCCGCGGTGTCGGTCGAGGAGGGCGTCGACAAGATTCGGCTGGGCAAGGCCGAATTGGTGGTGGCCGGCGGGTTCGACGACCTGACCCTGGAGGCGATCATCGGCTTCGGCGACATGGCCGCCACCGCTGACACCTCGATGATGCGAGACAGGGGCATCAGCGACTCGAAGTTCTCTCGACCCAACGACCGGCGTCGGCTGGGCTTCGTGGAAGCCCAGGGCGGCGGCACGATCCTGCTGGCCCGCGGCGATCTCGCGGTCAAGATGGGGCTGCCGGTGCTGGCGGTGGTCGGCTACGCGCAGTCGTTCGGCGACGGGGTGCACACCTCGATCCCGGCGCCCGGGCTGGGCGCGCTGGGCGCCGGGCGGGGCGGTAAGGAGTCGCCGCTGGCCCGCTCGCTGGCCAAGCTCGGTGTCGGCGCCGATGACATCGCGGTGATCTCCAAGCACGACACCTCGACCCTGGCGAACGATCCCAACGAGACCGAATTGCATGAGCGCCTTGCCGATTCGCTGGGCCGCTCCCCGGGGGCGCCGCTGTTCATCGTGTCGCAGAAGAGCCTTACCGGGCACGCCAAGGGCGGCGCGGCGGTCTTCCAGATGATGGGTCTGTGCCAGATCCTGCGCGACGGCGTCATCCCGCCCAACCGCAGCCTGGACTGTGTCGACGACGAGCTGGCCGGTTCCGCGCACTTCGTATGGGTCCGGGACACGCTGCGGCTCGGTGGCAAACTCCCGCTGAAGGCCGGCCTGGTGACCAGCCTGGGCTTCGGACATGTCTCCGGGCTGATCGCGTTGGTGCACCCGCAGGCGTTTCTGGCCGCCTTAAAGCCCGAGCAGCGTATCGAGTACCAGCAGCGCGCCCAGGCGCGCGTGCTGGCCGGTCAGCGCAGGCTGATCTCGGCGATCGCCGGCGGCCACCCGATGTACGAGCGCCCCGCGGGCCGGCGTTTCGACGACGCCGGATCTGAAAAGCCGCAGGAGGCAGCGATGCTGCTGAACGCGGAGGCGCGGTTGGGCGACGACGACGTCTACCCGCGGTGAGCATCGTCGGAATCGGGATCGACCTGGTGTCCATCCCGGAGTTCGCCGATCAGGTCGACCAACCAGGGACGGTCTTCGCCGAAACGTTCACACCGGGTGAGCGCCGCGACGCGTCGGACAAGAGCTCGTCGGCTGCGCGGCACCTCGCCGCTCGCTGGGCAGCCAAGGAGGCAGTGATCAAGGCCTGGTCGGGCTCGCGGTTCTCGCAACGGCCGGTGCTCCCGGAGGCGATTCACCGCGACATCGAGGTGGTCACCGACATGTGGGGGCGGCCACGAGTCCGGCTCACCGGGGCGATCGCCGAGCACCTCAAGAACGTGACGATCCATGTGTCGCTGACCCACGAAGCCGATACGGCGGCTGCAGTGGCTATCTTGGAAGTGGACTAGCGCAACCTATTCGTCCAGGCCGTGCTCGATCGCGTAGCGGGTCAACTCGACCCGATTGGCCACCTGCAGCTTTCGGAAAGTCGCCTGCACGTGGTTTTCCACCGTGCGATGACTCAGCGACAGCTTGGACGCAATCTGCTTGGCGGACAAGCCTTTCGCTACATATCGCAGCACCTCGGTTTCCCGCTCGGTGAGGCTGGGGGTGGCCGGTCCGGCATCCGGGCGGCGGGCCATGCGCCGATATTCGCCCAGCACCAGCCCGGCCAGGCCCGGAGTGAACACGGCCCGGCCCGCCGCGGTCGCCCGCACCGCCTCAGCCAGCTCGGACTTCGACGCGCTCTTGACCAGATATCCGGTCGCGCCGGCCTTGACGGCTTGCAGGACGTCGTCGCGTTCGTCGGAGGCCGACAGCACCAACACCCGCGTCGACGGTGACACCGCAAGCACCTCCGTCGTCGCCTGCACGCCGTCACCGTCGGCCAGCCGCATGTCCATCACCACCACATCGGGCTTGACCACACCGGCGCGCCGCCGTGCCGCGGCCACCCCGTCGGCGGTTGCGACCACAGTGAACCCGTCTTCGGTCAGGTCACGGGCGACGGCGTCGCGCCAGATGGAATGGTCGTCGACCACCATCACTGTCGGCGCGGGACGGTGAGCTCCCATTCGGTCCCTTCCCCAGCGTCGGTATGCAATTGTGCGTTGCCACCCAGCGATTCCACCCGTCCCACAATCGATTTCGAGATCCCGACGCGGCCATGCCGGATCGCCTCTGCCAGCCGGCCCGCAGCGATGCCGACACCGTCGTCGCGAACGGTCACCGTAACTGAATCGCCGAGGTCTTCCAGCAGCACGAACGCCCTCGCCGCAGCGCCGGCGTGTGCACGCACGTTGTCCAGGGCGTTGCCGACTGCGGCGTCCAATTCCGTCGCCACGTAGCGCTGCAGTGGTACCGGTGTGCCCGGCAGGCTCATCGACACGCCGTCGGCCTCGCGGCGGCTCAACAGTGTGCGCAGATCAACCGTGGTTTCATCGCTGTCGACGTCGATTTCGACGGAGCTCACCCATCGCCGCAGCGCGCGTTCCTGCTCGCTGGCCAATTCGGCCAGTTCCGCTGTGGGTCCACCAATTTCATTGCCGCGCTTGGCTACCAGCGCCAGAACCTGCATGACACCGTCGTGCACCTCGCGAGACAGCCGCTCGCGCTCCTCGACTGCGGCGGACAGTCGCGCCGCTCGTTGCAGTTCGTCGTGGGCGCGTCGCGCGGTCGCAGCCGCCATACCGACCGCCAAACCGACGGCCAGCTCGACGATGATGGTCGCGTTACGACCGAGGTTGAGGTTGACTGCGCCCTTGAGCGCTGCGCTGGCGGCCATCACCACCGCACCGGTCAACATTCCACCTGCCGAGCCGAATTGGATTGCCGCCGAGATCGTGGCGTTGGTCGCCCACAATGTCGTCGGCCAGGACTGGTTGTCCAGCGCCCACGGCCGGGACGCAACCACCTCAGTGGACAGCATCAGCGCCACCACGACGACAATCTCGGTGAGAACCCACGGCGTCCGCCGGCCGAACCCGCGTAGGTAGGCGACTGCGCAGGCTGCGCTCCAGCCGATCAGCACGGCGAACAACACCCAACCCAGCACCGGTCGTCGCAGATCCGAGTTGACCGCGATCTGAAAACCCAGCGCGTAAAGGCAACTCAGCAGCCGGAACACCTGCGCCGCCCGCCAGAGCGGTGTCACCGGGTCCTGACCGCGGGTCGCCACCACGGGCTCAGCATAACTAGTCTCGACACCATGAGTGACCTGGTCGAACGCGTCCGCCAGGTGCTGCCGTCGGTACGGCAGGATCTGGAGAACCTGATCCGTATCGAATCGGTGTGGGCCGATCCGACGCGGCGCGACCAAGTGCACCGCAGTGCCAACGCGGTCGCGGAGCTGCTGTCGCAGGCCGGTTTTGATGATGTTCAGATCGTCAGCGCCGAGGGAGCACCGGCTGTCATCGGTCGTCATCCGGCGCCGCCGGGAGCTCCGACCGTGCTGCTCTACGCCCACCACGACGTCCAGCCGGAAGGCGACCACGCTCAGTGGTCATCGCCGCCGTTCGAGCCGACCGAACGCAACGGCCGGCTCTACGGGCGCGGCAGCGCCGACGACAAGGCGGGCATCGCAACGCATTTGGCGGCCTTCAAGGCGCACGGCGGCAAACCCCCGGTCGGGGTCACGGTGTTCGTCGAAGGCGAGGAGGAGTCTGGCTCGCCGTCGCTGGGGCGCTTACTGGCCGCACATCGTGACGCGCTGGCCGCCGACGTCATCGTGATCGCGGACTCCGACAACTGGAGCACCGATGTCCCGTCGCTGACGGTGTCGTTGCGCGGGCTGGCCGACTGTGTGGTCGAAGTCGCCACCTTGCAGCATGGCCTGCATTCCGGCATCTGGGGTGGTGTGGTCCCCGACGCGCTGAGCGTGTTGGTACGGCTGCTGGCCAGCCTGCACGACGACGACGGCAACGTGGCGGTGGCCGGCCTGCACGAAAGCACCGCCCCCGCGGTGGACTACCCGGCTGAACGTGTCCGCGCCGAAACCGGGCTGCTCGACGGGGTCAGCGAGATCGGCACTGGTTCAGTGCCGCAACGACTCTGGGCAAAGCCGGCCATCACCGTGGTCGGCATCGACACCACATCCGTTGCCGCAGCTTCGAATACATTGATTCCGCGGGCGCGGGCCAAGGTCAGCCTGCGCATCGCTCCTGGCGGCGACGCGGTAGCCCACCTGGACGCACTGCGCAATCACCTGGAAACGCATGCGCCATGGGGCGCGCACGTGACGGTCACGCCCGGCGAAATCGGCCAGCCCTACGTGATCGACGCCAGCGGACCGGTCTACGACGTCGCGCGCGCGGCCTTCCGCCAGGCGTGGGGCGCGGATCCGATCGACATGGGGATGGGCGGGTCGATCCCGTTCATCGCCGAATTCGCCGCCGCGTTCCCGCAAGCCACGATCCTGGTGACCGGCGTGGAAGACCCTGCCACGCAAGCGCACAGCGTCAACGAGAGCCTGCACCTCGGTGTACTGGAACGGGCTGCGACCGCCGAAGCGCTGCTACTGGACGGCCTGGCCTAGACGGACAGGTCGCGTCGCAGTTTGGCGACATGGCCGGTGGCCTTGACGTTGTACTGCGCGACGGCGATCTTGCCCTTCTCGTCGACGACGAATGTGGACCGGATGACCCCCTGGACGGTCTTGCCGTACATCTGCTTTTCGCCATAGGCGCCCCAGGCGGTCAACACCTTGCGGTCCGGATCGGACAGCAGCGGAAAGGTCAGGCCTTCGGCGTCACGGAATTTCGCCAGCTTGGCCGGTTTGTCGGGGGAGATGCCGATGACGTCTAGGCCGGCCCCGTTGAGGTCTTTCAGGTTGTCGCGGAAGTCGCAGGCTTGTTTGGTGCAGCCCGGGGTCATCGCAGCCGGGTAGAAGTAGACGATCACCTTGCGGCCCTTGAAGTCGGACAGCTTCACGGTCTTGCCGTCGGCGTCGGGCAGGCTGAAGGCCGGCGCTTTGTCGCCGGGCTGCAGGCGTGCGGTTTCGGTCAACGCGGGTCCCTTTCTGTTCACCGGGCCGGTGGGATCAGCACCGGCTGCTCTAGGGTAGTGCCGAAGACGACAGGGAGGACCACAGTGGCGGATCGCGATCCCGACGCCATCAAGCGCGACATCGACCAGGCGCGCAACCAGCTGGCCACGACCGTCGACTCGCTTGCCGAGCGGGCTAATCCCCGCCGGATCGCCGACGATGCCAAGACCCGCCTTCTCGCCTTTATCAAAAAGCCGGTCGTGGCGGTGTCGCTGGCCGGAATCGGGGCGCTGGCCATCGTCGTGGTAGTCCGCCGGATCCGCAACCGCTGACGGGATCCGGTGGTAGCGAACATTGCCGCGCCTGCTGTCAGAGCGACCGCGGCGCTCAGCAAAAGGCGTCATGGTCATTCGAGGGAATCCGGCGGCGCCTGGCTGTGCGGCGATCCGCCAGAAATGTTGCCGCCAACAGGGGCGTGGTGCGCCGTGAGAGTCTCGAACTCCCGACCCGCTGTTAGTGGTCACGACGTTCACCTGGGAACAACGGTAGGCAGCCGTGTACGTGATTCTTGGCTGACCTGCGGAAGTGTTAACGTCGCGCATCACCTGGCGGACGCGGGGGAGGGCATTCCCGGTCAATTTGTGGTCAACGTGGACGGGATTGACCACTTATAGGGTTGGACTCTCGTCGTCCAGTTCCGTCACCTCGACAATCTCGTAGTCGTTGACCTCCAGGAGCACGTGAGCCTCTTCCAGGGTCGCGTTCTTCAGGTGGTCATAGCCCTCGTCCAGCACTCGTCGGATGCGGGCTTCGTGCGCGAACTCGTCCTCGAACTCCTTAGTACCGACACCCCTCCGCTCCCTGACAAAAGCCCTTACCGCCGCCTCCACGTCGTCTTTCACCTTGTCCCACACGGTGTCTATCTCGATGCTGTCGTGTGCATCCCACAACGTGCTGATCCGCGCGGGGGTTGACTTCGGCTCCGTGTTAAACGCCGCTGCGACGTTGGTTGTGCGCAGATGATCCATCGCGGCTTCGTCCTCGTAGAGCGGTGTCCAATCAATTCCGACGACGCTCACAACATAGATTCGCTCATCTCTGCCCCGTGTGCGGTACGTAAGGGTCGGAGACGCCCATGAGCCACTGCTTGGGAGGGGGATCGTCCTGGTGCCATATGTCATGTTCAGGAAGCTACAACGGGCTGCCCGTCGCGTCATCGACTTCGGCGCTACCTCTCCGTCACGTCCCCCGCACCCGTCACTTCGGGAACCGCTCCTCTACGAAGGCGTCCGCCGTGTGCCGCAGCGCCCATCCCATCTGCTCCACGCAATCGCTGTACGGCGTATCCAGGTAGCGGTACTCCCGCAGCGCACCTTCAACCTCCACGACGGCGAGCGCATCCTGGTGCCGTTTCCACGTATCGCTCAGGTCGGACTTCGATTGATACCCGTCGAAATCGGCGCGCAGTTTGTCCAGCGCGTCGTCATCGTCCAGGTCGATGCCCCGCCCATCCAGCGCCGCGTCCAGCGCCGACCACGGCTCCAGCTCCTCAAGCCTCTCATCGGACTCCCACACAGGCTGCCAGTCGATGCCACCGAATCCGGTGACCACATAATGGTCTTCGCCGTAACCAGGGCGGTCAGGTTGTAGCGCGTTTTGAAGGCGATGTTCGGGCTTGGTGATACGAGCGTTCCCAGTGGTACGGAGTGCATAAGTGGTGTCCCCTCTATGTGTTGCTGTCACGGTAGCAGCGGCTGGCGGCGGGGAAATGCACCTTTGCCGTCACGTCCCCCGCGCCCGCTGCCCGATGTCACACGCCGCGCGGACAATCGGGCACCATGACTGTGTTCGCAACGAAAGTGGACGGTGGTGTCCTGGTGTACGGCATCAGGGGCTATCTGGGCTACACCGACCGAAACTTCCTGACTGACGATGACGCACTCACCCTGGTTGCATGGCTGCGCCGCGATGGTGACGAGGCGGGCGCTGCGGCTGTCGAGAGGGCACTGGGACTATGACCCCCGACCCCTGGTTGCCGGCCCGCGTCACCTGGACACCACGGCGCGGTGTCCCCGTCATCGTTGAAGGGGACTATCTGGAGGACACGGGCGCGGTGCCCCGCTTGACGTGTGGCATCTACGAAATCTGCGCTGCGCTGCGGCTGCCCGAACCCGAGGACGAACACGCCCTGCGCATCTCGCGCGTGGTGAACTGCCAACTGGCGCTGCGTCCGTGGGCGGTGTTGTGGTGCCCGTGGGGGCGCTTTCGTATCGAACTGATGCCGCCGAGCCGTGACTGACCCGCTGGACGCGCTGCTGGACACCATCGACGCCCTGGAAGCCGACCGAGGAGCGGACAGCGACGCGCGGAGCGCGGGTGACCCATTCCCCTGGACGGACGCTGCGTGGTGGAGTCCCGGTGACGGGCACGGAGACCTGGACGAGCCGCTCATCCCGTGGGATGTTCCCGGTCGGGTGATCACCCTGACAGCACACCTGGGCGATGGGCGCGCGGCGCGGTGGTCGATGCTCACGGGGTGGAGCGGGGACGAGTGCGTGGTGCGCGCCGCGCAGGCGGTGGCTGACCTGTACTCGGAGTTGGGGGAGATGTGCGCGGCGGCAAGGGGTCTGATCGGCGTGGCGGTGGACGGATGGGTCAGCGAGCCGACGTGGATCGCGGCGAGGTTGTAGGTACAGACCGCGAATCTGTCCCAGGCAGTTCGGCTATCCGGTGTTCTTCAACCCTTGGTAGATGATCGGAATGAGTTGCCCGAGGAGTTTCTGTGACAGCTCAGGATTGTTGAGGATTTGGGTGGACAGGTCTTCCGATGACGCCATCGCGCCGATGACAGCCCCGACGAACTCGTCGTGCAGGTCGGGGCTGGCGGAGAACTGGGCGAGGGTGTTGTTGCGTGCCTGCTGTTGCAGCGTCTCGCTTTCCTGGAGTCGGTCTTTGATGTGTGTGACGACGTTGGTGACGCTGGACTGAGGGTGGTCGCCGGAGAACAGATCGTTGATCTGTTCGATGACTTGCGCCAGCGCAACCAACTCCGGGTCACGTGCCACGCCGGTCCCGCTTGCGGACACTGGTTTGAGTGGAGCATCGCCCTTGAGGTCGGGGCTGTGGGCTTCGCCCCTGTGTTGGGTGAGGAACTCGAAATCCACACCGGAAAGGTCAATGTCGTGCTGGAGCTGCTCGCTGGCAATGACGGGTGCGAGGTGGCGCAGATAGATCGACAATTTCTCCAGCGAGGGGTCTTCATAGTTGACGATCTGGGACAGAAAGTCGTACTGGCGCAGGTAGGTTCCCACGTCCTTGCGGAACAGGTGCAGTTCCTCGACCGCGTGGGTGTCGCCGCGTTCGATGGCTTGGCGTTCACGATCCCGGAAACGGTCACGTGCGGGCGTCACCCACTTCACCAGGGCGTTGTTGCCTTTGCCCGCCAGGTAGTCGTTCACCAGCCCATTGATCTCGGCTTCGGTGTAGATGCCCGCTGAGTCGAGTTTGTTCATTGTGGCGTGCACGATGTTCGGGTCGGTGACATCGGACAAGGTGGTGGTTTCGTAGTAGGGCTCGAACGCTTCGGTGATCTCCTCGGCGGTGTTGGCGAAGTCCAGCACGAACGTCTGATCCTTGCCCGGTGCTGTTCTGTTGAGCCGTGACAGGGTTTGCACCGCTGCCACACCGGAGAGCCGTTTATCGACGTACATCGCCACGAGCAGCGGCTGGTCGAACCCGGTCTGGAATTTATTGGCGACCAGCATCACGTTGTACTCATCGGTGGCGAACGCCTCCCGCAGCTCACGTCCCTTCAAACCAGGGTTGAGGCTGGTCTCGGTGGCTTTCTCCACCCCGGAATCTGGGTCGGTGACCTCACCGGAGAACGCGACCAATGCCGCGACATCGGTATAGCCCTGTTCGGCGACGTACTTGTCGAACGCAAGCTTGTAGCGCACCGCCGCCTTGCGCGAGGACGTGACGACCATCGCCTTGGCTTTCCCGTCCAACCGCCAGCCGACGTTGGCGCGGAAATGCTCCACGATGATCTGCACCTTCTGGCTGATGTTCGTCGGGTGCAGTTTCACCCAGCGCATCACAGACTTGATCGCCGCCCGCTTGTCCACCAATTCGCCATCACCACCAGCCGTGGCGACCTGCACGGTGCCGCCCTCGGCGGTGTCCGAGGTTTGGTACGTCTGCCCTTCATGGGTCAGTCGGAACGCGGTCTTGTACGGGGTGTAGTTGCGCAGTACATCGAGAATGAACCCTTCTTCGATAGCCTGCTGCATCGAATACAGGTGGAACGGGTGCGGTTTACCGTCAACACCCTTGTGCCCGAACAATTCCAGGGTCTTGGCTTTCGGGGTGGCGGTGAACGCGAAGAACGAGAGGTTCTTCGCCTCTGCTCGTGCCGCCATCTCCGCCGCCAACACATCCTCGGCGTCCACGGTGCCGCCGTCTTTCAGCTCCGCCAGCTCCTGATCACTCAACGCCGCCTTGAGCCGTTTGGACGCCTCACCAGCCTGCGAGGAATGCGCCTCGTCAGCGATCACCGCGAACCGCCTACCCGCCAGGTCCGCCTTCTCCCGAATCAACGACAGCGCGTACGGGAACGTCTGGATGGTGACGATGATGATCTTCGTCCCACCCGACAATGCCTCGGCAAGCTCTTGGGACTTCGCCCCGCCAAGTCCCGCGATGTGCGCCACCACGCCGGGGGTACGGTCAATCTGCCGGATCGCCTCCTGTAACTGCGCATCCAACACGTTGCGGTCGGTGATCACGATGACCGAATCGAACACCGGCTTGTCATCAGCGTCATGGAGTACCGACAACCGATGCGCCAACCACGAGATACTGTTCGTCTTGCCCGAACCTGCCGAATGCTGAATCAGATAGCGGTGACCCGCGCCCTGCGAGCGTGCTGCCTCCACCAGGTTGGTGACCGCTTCCCACTGGTGATAACGCGGGAACAGCATCGTCTGCTTGCGGGTTTTCTTCCCCGACACCGGGTCAACTTTGTCCTCAATCTGCAAGTGCATGAACCTGCCCAGGATGTCCAGCCAGGTGTCCCGTTGCAGAATCTGCTCCCACAGATACGCCGAAGGGGAGCCTCCGTGCGGGTGCGGTGGGTTGCCCTTGTGCCCATGATCGCCGCGATTGAACGGCAGGAACACGGTGTCCTTGCCCGCCAGCCGCGTTGTCATCTGCACCTCGTAGTTCGACACCGCGAAATGCACCAACGCCCGCGAGGCGAACCCCAACAGCGGCTCACCCTTCGGCAGGCGATCCTTGCGGTACTGCAACACCGCATCGGTCACACTCTGCTGACTCAGATCGGTTTTCAACTCCGCCGTCGCCACCGGAATCCCGTTGACGAAGAACACCAGATCAATACTCGCAGAGGGATTCTGGTTCGAGTAATGCACCTGGCGCATCACCCGCAACCGCACCGCCTCATAGCGTTTCGCGGTGGTCGTGTTCAGCGACGAGTTCGGGCGGAACTGGCACATCGAAAACTGCGCGTTCAAATCCTTGAACCCGCGCCGCAACACCGACAACGTGCCACCATTGGCTTTCGGGTCCGCACCCAACGCCTTCACCAGGGTCGCCAACAGCCCCGCACGCGCCTTCTCCCGCGCCTCGCCGGTCAGCTCGGGGTTGACCCGCTTCGCCAACTGATCAGGCTGCGTGTCCTCCAACCACCCGAACACATCATCGGGGAACAACGCCAAATCGCGGTCATAGCCAGCATCATTCGCCGAATACAACCAGCCGTTCGCCGCCAGATACTCACAAATCTCGGTCTCGAACACCGACTCGTGATGCTGCAACCCCACCGCCACTATGCCGCCCCCCGCACATCAATCTTGCCCGTCACCGCATCCGTGATCAAAGCCGACCGATACTCCCGCAACGCCCCAATCATCTGCTCCGACTTCGCAATCAGAGCATCGAGCTTGGCGCAATGAGCGTCCAGGTACTCCACGATGAGCTGTTGTTCGGGCATCGGCGGCAGCCCGAACGCTATATCCCGAAAATCGCCCATCGAGAGGTTTTGCATGCTGGAGCTAGCTCCGACGCATTTCGCGGCGATCTGTGATCGGTATGCCTCAGTCTGACTCCAAAGATGGATGAACTTGGCTGAGGCACTGCGGAGTCGGACTTGCCACAGTTTGTCGGACAAATACAGGTTTGGGTAGTCCTCTGCGGCGTAGCCTGTCGAGCCGACGAGTTGGGGCGTGTTCGCTCGATTCACGATCAAGGAGCCGCCTCTTACGGGGCATGTGACCCGTCCGATTTCCTCTGGATCAACGACCGTCTTACTGCCTGCCGCGTTGAATCGCCCAGTGGAAACGCAACTTGTCTTCAGGATGCCGATTTCGTCGGCGCTTGGTGTCCAATCTCCGGCGTTCACACTCGTACCTGAATCGACTGATTTCACTACGAACTTCAATCGGCTGGCTTCCCAATGTGCTGGTATCTCGCCCAGCCATTCGACGCCCGAGTCCTTCATCTCGGCGTTGGGGTCCAGCCCCTTGGTGACGGCGTGAGTGATGGTGGCGATACGGTCCTCACGCAGTGTGGCGATGAGCTGCTCCTGCTTGGCGATCAACGCATCAATCTTCGCAGTCTCATGGTCAAGGAAATCAACGATGATGCGCTGCTCATCCATCGGCGGCAACGCCACGCGAAAATTACGAACGTGTTCGTCGGGAACGCGCTTCAATCCTCCAGCTCCGGTCATTGCGGCGATGCCTGCCTGTTTGAACAGGTCGGTTCGCACGATGTAACCCAAGAACCGTTGATCGAGTCCAGCCCCCGGTCTAAGCGTGGTCACTTCCGTGGTGCCAAAGCCGAATCCCGACGAAAGTCCCTGTATCGTTGCAAATTTCCCGTTTTCGAAGCAGGGCGTCACCTTGGCGAACAGTACGTCACCATTCTCGAAGTAGCTGTATCCGTCGAGTAGCTGCTGTACCGGTCGTTCGCGACTGATGTCCAATGACCCGTCTTCTCCAATCGCCTCCATTGGGAGGAACGTGACTTCAGCCATCGACTTTCGAACTGACTTGGGAACAAGTGGATTCAGTTTCAGAATGTGGCGCAGTCTGATTGGCTTCCATCCAGATCGAACCATGTCGTCTCCGTTTAATGCACTGGCGCAATACTCGGGGTACGCCGAATAGTTCACGCGCCGATCTCCCCGAGCAGATCTTGGATTTCGCTGACGAGTTGGCGGAGGTCTTTTTGGATGTCTTCGAGTGGGCGGGGCGGGGTGTAGCGGTAGAAGTGCCGGGTGAACGGGATTTCGTAGCCGATCTTGGTCTTGTCGTGGTCGATCCAGGCATCGGGCACGTGCGGGAGCACTTCGCGGGCGAAGTAGTCCTCGATGTCTTCGTTGAGCGGCACGTTCTCGGTGTCACGCAGCGCGGGGTCGGGTTCGGGTTCGCCCTTGCGGTTGGTGACGATGGTGGCGGTGTCGTCGTGTTCGCCGATGGTGGACCAGATCGCCTTGACCAGCGGGGCGGGAGGCTTGGTCAATCCCGCGTCGCGCAGCGCGGCTTTGAGGTCGGTGACGAACTGGTCGCGGTCTTTCCACTCCGAACCGATCAACGTGGTGAGCGCGTTGTTCAGCGCGGCGTGTTCACCGGGGGACAGTTTCTCGGCGGGTTTGGTCGCCAGCACTTCGGCGATGTTGTCGGCGGTCGGCGTGAACCGCAGTTGCAGGGGACGTTCCACGGTGATGGTGCGGTATCCGAAGTCGCTGCCTTTGAACACCTTCGACAGTGCGGGTTGGTCGGGGTCGGTGTCGTTGCGGTGTTCGGCGTACAGCTCACAGATGGTTTTGATGTCCTCGGAGCGCAGCTCCTTACGCTTGGAGCCCAGGGATTTGCGCATCTTGCCGTACATGTCCGCGCCGTTGATGAGCTGGACTGTGCCTCGGCGCCCAGCGGGCTTGTTGTTGTCCAGAATCCAGACGTAGGTGGCGATACCGGTGTTGTAGAACATGTCGGTCGGCAGCGCGATGATCGCATCCAGCAGGTCGTTTTCGATGATCCACTGACGGATGTTGGACTCACCAGAACCCGCGCCTCCGGTGAACAGGGGAGAGCCGTTGAGGACGATCGCCGCCCGGCTGCCGCCCTCGCCGTTCTTCACCGGCTGCATCTTGGAGATGAGGTGCAGCAGAAAGAGCATCGACCCGTCGGACACACGCGGCAGTCCTGGTCCGAAGCGCCCCGCGAAGCCGCGTTGCTCGTGCTCGTCGGTGACGTACTTCTGCTGGGTTTTCCAGTCCACACCGAACGGCGGGTTGGACAGCAGGAAGTCGAAGTGGCGGGTGCGGAACCCGTCGTCGGTGAGGGTGTCTCCGAGGTAGATGTTGTCGATGTCCTGACCTTTGATGATCATGTCGGACTTGCACATCGCGTACGAGCGGGGGTTCACGTCCTGCCCGTAGAGGACGGGGCGGGCGTCGGGGTTCATCGACACCAGGTGGTCGTAGGCGACCGACAACATGCCACCGGTGCCCGCTGCGGGGTCGTAGATGGTGCGGACGGTGCCTGGTTTGGTCAGTACGTCGTCCTGGGTGGTGAACAGGATGTCCACCATCAGCGCGATGACCTCGCGCGGGGTGAAGTGATCACCCGCCTGGGTGGCGTTCGAGTCGGCGAACTTGCGGATCAGTTCCTCGAAGATGTAGCCCATGTCGTGCTGGGTGATCACCTTCGGGTGCAGGTCCACGGCGGCGAACTCTTTGACGATCAGATACAGCCGCTCCGACTTGGCGAGGTTGGTGATCTGGTCGTACATGCCGAAGCCCTCGAACACGTCGCGCACGTTCGGGGAGAAGTGCTCGATGTAGTCGATGAGGTTGTCCGCAACATTTTCGGGGTCGCTGATCAGGGAGGCGAAGCTCCAGCGGGAGGTGTTGTAGAACGGCAGTTTGAACTTGTTCTTCAGCCACACCGCTGGGTCCACGTTCTTGGACTGGATGCTCTTGTACTCGGTGAGCACCTGTTCCTTGGTGGGCTCCAGGATGCAGTCCAGCCGCCGCAGCACGGTGAACGGCAGAATCACGTCCCCGTACTGGTTGGGCTGATAGGGACCCCGCAGCAGGTCAGCGATCTTCCAGATCAGAGCAGCATTCGCCTGCGCCATCGCTTGTACTTCTCCCCGTAGATGTAACCAGACAGAGGGGAACCTACCGGGTGCCGGGGACACCGCTGATGAGTTCCGCGCCGCGTCGAGTCAAATCCTCCGGGCTGTCGGTCGTCGTCGGTAGCGTCCCCGATGAGCGGAACGAGTGTTCTGGCAAGGGGAGGGGTGTCATGGGAGCGAAGTTCGACAAGCGCGCGTTCGAGCGTGAGCTGAAGAAGGCGACGCAACACTTGGAACAACAGATTCCGGTGCCGTTGGAAGGGTCCGAGGACGATGCTGTCGCTGCGGTCATCGCGGACTACAAGAGGCGAACCGGCGTGGTCCTGGATGAGGGCGAAGTGCGCAAGCAGGTGCGCGAACTGCGGGCACAAGCTACGGATGGTTGACGCGGCGGCGCTAACTACCGTATGACCTCGTGTTCCCGTCCGCCGCTGGCACGCCGCGTTGGGTGAACAACGTCAACCGCACGTGGCGGGAGGTTCGCGGCGACGATTACTCGTGGGTCACGCCGAAGGTCTTCAGGAAGACCGCCGCGACCGCCATCGAGCGGGAGTTCGGTGCCGAAGCGGCGGCAGCCCAGCTCGGTCACAGCTCGCCCGACATCACCCGGAGGCACTACATCGACCGGGCGACGGAGGCACCGGACAACCGCGCGGCGCTGGACAGGTTCGCGCCGAAAACGGCGAATAATCCGCGAACACCGCCTCACCTGCGGGTTGTGTGATGGGAGTCGGAACTCCATCACCGCAGGTGAGGCGGTGTCCTGTTGCGCGCCTGTTCAGTGTCGGTTGATTCTTGACGTTTCTATGTCGGTTGATCCTTGACACTCGTGTTGTGGTTTAGGTCCCGGTGCTTGTGCGCAGGGCCCGTTTGTTTCGTACCTGTCCGGTGCTGGTGCGGGCGGCGGTTTTGACGAGCTCGTCGCCGATCCAAAACCGCAACAGATCGCCGTCCACATGGACGTCGCAGGCCTGGCCGGCGTGGTGTCGACCCACGCAGACCTGCTGCCAGGACACGCACACAATCCCGTTGGAGCCCACCCGGCGACTGACCCAATCGGTGCTGGTGGGATCGCGGCCAGCCGTCGGGATCTTCGTCGACGCCGGCCCCGCCGCGGGGGCAGGTTTGAACCGTTGCGCCGGGGTGGCCATATCCAGCGATTGATGCGGACGGTCGTTGTTGTAGTAATCAACCCACTCGTCAACAGCCCGCTGAGCGGTTTGCAGATTCGCGAAAGGCTTTTGGTTGCTGAGAAATTCGGCACGCAAAGTGCGATGAAACCGCTCGATCTTGCCGGTAGTGGTCGGGCTGCGTGGCTGGGTCAACAGATGCTCGATGCCATGCTCGCGACAGATCGCATCAAAGAGCACCTCCACCGGCGGATGGTTGTAGCGCCCGGTGAATACCCGCCCGTTGTCGGTCAGGGCCTGCTCGGGCACCCCATAGCGGGCCAGCGCCGCGCGGAACCCATCACAGACTGCCCGGGTGCGCTCGCGGGCCATCAACCGCGCCGACACACACATCCGGGAATGGTCATCAAGACCCGTCAATGCCTTCGCCGATGTGCCATCGGCGAGCGGAAACCCGCCCACCACGTCGAGCTGCCACAGCTGCATCGGCGCGCCGCGCTCCCAACGCTTCCACTTACGCGAGCGCCGGTCCCGGTCGGCCGGATCGATCATGCCCGCCCGCACCAGCGCCCGATAAGCCGCCGATTCCGAGGGCACCGGCGCCACACCACGTTTTGCCAGTTCGTGGACCAACCGTCGCGGACCTCAGTACGGGCGCGACCGGCGCAACTCCAACAGCGCCGCCTCAACCTCGGCTGGCATTTGATGCGGACAGTGCGCCGGACGATGCGAACGATCGTTGAGCCCTTCGAGGCCCCCGCTCTCATAGCGTTTCAACCAGGTATGCACCGTTTGGCGCGACACACCCACCTTCTCGGCGACCAGCGACACCTCCAACCCGTCGCCGATAACCGCCAACACGGCCTGATACCTCTGCTCAGCCACGCTTAACTCCCTCATCCAGGGAGTGTCAAGGATCAGCCGAAGTAACTGTCAACAATCAGCCGAAGACGCAAAGTCAAGTATCACCCGAGGTAACACAGTCCCTGTTGTGCGCCGTCAGGGTTTCGAACCCCGGACCCGCTGATTAAGAGTCAGCTGCTCTACCAACTGAGCTAACGGCGCCTGGTTTTATCGACACGCAACGATAACAAGCTCTCCGCCGCCGGGTGAAATCGCCGACTGGAAGCGCTGTGGTTGCTGGTTAACCCCTAGACTACTAGTCAGTGGAACTGGGTTGACGGTTCACGAGGGGATCAGCGGTTAGATGGCAGGTCAGTCGATGACGCGCGCGCGACGCCTTCGGCGCTGGCTGGCGGCGCTGATGGTGCCGCTGGCGGTTGCTGGCGTCGGTGCCTGCGGCAGCGACACCAGTGCGCCCGCAGAGAAGGTCATCTTCGACAAGGGCACGCCGTTTGCCGACCTGCTGGTTCCCAAGCTCACCGCCTCGGTGACCGACGGCGCCGTCGGGGTGGCTGTCGACGCCCCGGTGACGGTCAGCGCCGACAACGGCGTCCTTGCCTCGGTCACGATGGTCAACCAGAACGGGCGGTCCGTCGACGGGCAGCTCAGCCCTGATGGCGTGCACTGGAAGACCACCGAACCACTCGGCTACAACCGCCGCTACACCCTGACCGCCAAAGCGCGTGGGCTTGGCGGGGTGGCGACCCGCCAGATGACGTTCCAGACCCAGTCGCCGGATTACCTCACGATGCCCTATGTCGTCCCTCGCGACGGCGAGGTCGTCGGGGTCGGCCAGCCGGTGGCGATCCGGTTCGATGAGAACATCGGCAACCGCGCGGCTGCTGAGAAGGCCATTACCGTGACCACCGATCCCCCTGTCGAGGGGGCGTTTTACTGGCTGAATAACCGCGAGGTGCGGTGGCGGCCAAAGGAATACTGGAAGCCCGGCACATCGGTGCATGTGGCGGTCAACACGTACGGCGTCGACCTCGGTGACGGGGTGTTCGGGGAGGACAACATCAGCACCCACTTCACCATCGGTGACGAGGTCATCGCGACCGCCGACGACGCGACCAAGACGTTGACGGTGCGGGTCAACGGCGAGGTCGTCAAGACGATGCCGATCTCGATGGGCAAGGACAGCACACCGACCGCCAACGGCATCTACATCATCGGGGATCGGTTCGCGCACATGATCATGGATTCGTCGACCTACGGCGTTCCGGTCAATTCGCCCAACGGTTATCGCACCGAGGTGGACTACGCGACCCAGATGTCCTACAGCGGTGTGTTCGTACACTCCGCGCCGTGGTCGGTGGGCGCCCAGGGCCACACCAACACCAGCCACGGCTGCCTGAATGTCAGCCCCAGCAACGCGCGGTGGTTCTACGACAACACCAAGCGCGGCGACATCGTCGAGGTCATCAACACCGTCGGACCGACGCTGCCGGGAACCGAAGGCCTGGGCGACTGGAACATCCCGTGGGAGCAATGGCGCGCCGGTAACGCCAACGCGTGATGGATAGGCGTCGCGAAACGTAACCCCTTGGGTTAGAGGTTAATCGCAGTCGTCACTGCCGTCTCATGCAAATCGGGGTGACTGACTGGCTCGAAACCCGCGACACCCATGGCCAGTTGATCGAACCCCTGGCGCTAACGAAGTGTCGGAGCGCGCGAGGAACCCGCTCAACTGTCGCGTGGGCTGCGGGCGCCACAACACCGAGCGCAACGACCGGGTAATTGACGACAAACGGGGAAGCGGTCCGTGCGGCCTAAGCGGGTAAACGGGGGCGGTAAGATTCTTTGCACGGCAGGTTACGGCGTCGGTTAGTTCGCAGCGGCATTGCTAGAAGATGCGCCATCGGACCTAGCTGCGATTTTGTTCAGAATAAATGCGAGCACGCCTAAGAGGGCAACATACGAAAGTATGTACATCGGTATCATTATCCATATTGATTTGGCATGGAAAAGAAGCGAAGCTAGCCCCTTGAGCCCGTCGTCGATGAAACCTGACACGATAAGAGCTATAAGTATCCCCATATAAAAACGCTCGCGCTTAAAGGGAACCTTGCCGCGAGCCTTCTGCGTGACGAACCAGGCGACGATCAGAAAGACCGTTAGTGCCATGCCTGTGAATGCGATAATCAACCACAATGGCAGGTCAATATTTGTATTCAACCCGGCAGAGTTGAAGAACGTATCGGCACCTATCATCAGCGCCACGTAGACCGGTAACAGGAGCGTGGCTAAGCGCATATTAATAATCACGGAACCCCTTATTTAGCGCAATCCCAGGCGCCTTCGCCAGCGGCCTTGATCGGTGCCTCAAGGAGACCCTTACCGAACCCGCCGACGAAACCGAGAACGACGCCACCGATGGCACCCGGTATAGCACCAGCGCCGGCGGCCTCCGGTGTGACAGCAGCACCTCCGACACCACCGGCAACACCTCCTTTGATCGCGCCCGTTATTGCGCTCTTGAATCCGTCCTTGACCATCTCTTTGCCGATATTTTCCTGAACGTGGTCTTCAACGCACTGGCCAAAGCTTGGTCTGGTTGGGCCGCTAGGTGCGGGTGCGGACCGCGCAGGCGCGGGCGGTGGCACGCGCTGCGGTGCGGCGGCGGCAACTTGCGGCGGTACCGGGAATGGGCCAATTTGAGGCTGCCCTTGCGATGGTGACGGCTGCGGCACGGGCTGCGTTCCGCCGTCTTGCTTGAAGTCGACGAACTGCACCGGGTTTGACGCGCCATTGCTGTGCTTCCAGACGCCGGACACCACCCCGCCGTGTTGCCCGTTCGCGTTAGTTGCAGTCGCCGGGTGTAGCCGTGTGTCTGGCGATCCTGCGTTGCCTTGACCCCTCCCATTAGCACGGCGGTTCATCGCCGAGCCCATCGCCGCAGCTATCGCGCCGGCCCGCTCATCATCCGTTTGGGCGTAATGCGAGGCCGCTGCTTGAAGGTTTGTCGTGATTTCGTTGAGTTGGCGCACGTGTGCGTCGGCGGCCTCGTTGAAGCGCTCTAATGCGTTGTGAGCGGCTTTCGCCGCTGTGCCTTGCCAACCGCCGTCTAGCTCGTTCGCCGTCTTCTGTACGCGCGCGATAACGCTCTTAATTTCGTCGGCGATCCGATCGAAGTTCCTAGCCCCGTTGACAAGCGCAACGGGATCAGTAGTCATCTGTGCCGGAGCCATGCCCGAAGTCTAACAGCTCGCACGCTCGTATTCGGACACTATATTCGTGGCCTGACCAGCGTAAACAGGCTTCGGCTAAACCAGTTTGCGGAAAGTAGGCGGGGGTCGCGAACGCCAGCCGAGCCGACGTAAAGGACCTAACAAACCTAATGGTGAAAGAGGGATCAGAGAACGATTTTCCGGGAATTGCACAGAATTATAGATATCCCCGAAGATGAAACCGCCCACTCACATTTGTGCAGGTGAGGCGGTGTTACCAGCGGGGTGGCTGACGGGACTCGAACCCGCGACACCCAGGATCACAACCTGGTGCTCTACCAGCTGAACTACAGCCACCATCGCCGCCAGCCCCTAGCCGGCGGCGACGTCGATACTAGCCGCTCGGGTGCTCGGCAGCCGAATCGATATTGTCCGGGGTGTTCGTCACACCGCCCAGCTCGGCGGCGATCGCCGCGATATCGCTGGTAGCCGGTCCCGGCGGCGGCACAAACGCGGTGCGCCGGTAGAACTGCAGTTCCCGGATGGATTCGTGGATATCGGCCAGGGCGCGGTGCGCCAGCCCCTTGGTCGGCTGGCCGAAATAGATGCGCGGATACCAGCGTCGGCACAATTCCTTGATCGAGCTGACGTCGATCATCCGGTAGTGCAGGTAGGAGTCCAGAGCGGGCATGTCGCGGGCGATGAACCCACGGTCGGTCGCGATCGAATTACCCGCCAGCGGCGCCGTCTTGGGCTGTTTGACGTGCTCACGGATGTAGTCGAGGACCATGGTCTCCGCGGTGGCCAGATCGACGGTGGATGCCCGTACCTCGTCGATCAGGCCCGAGCGGGTGTGCATATCCCGGACGACGTCGATCATCGAGGACAGCGCCGCGTCGTCGACATGAATCACCACGTCGATCCCGTCGCCGAGAATGTTCAGCTCCCCGTCGGTGACCAGCACGGCGATCTCGATCAAGCGGTCCGAGCGCAGGTCAAGCCCGGTCATCTCGCAGTCGATCCACACCAGCTCGTCGTGCGCAGGGCTCACAGTCATCACACGTTAGCCGCAGCCCCTGCCGACCGGTGCAGGTGCCAGTAATGTCGTCGTCCAGGGCCGGCACCACCAGTTGGGAGAGGACGCGCGTTATGAGCACTGATTCGGCAGCGACTCCCGCAAAGCAGATCGCGGCCGGCTACAAGGTCGAGGGTCAAGCCCTGGAGTTGGGCACAGTGGTCGTCGACGGCGCGCCAAACCCGGCAGCCCAGGTCCGCATTCCGCTGGCCACCGTCAACCGGCACGGCCTGGTGGCCGGGGCGACGGGCACCGGAAAAACCAAAACGCTGCAGCTGATCGCCGAGCAGTTGTCGGCGGCCGGCGTGCCGGTGCTGATGGCCGACGTCAAGGGTGACCTGTCCGGCCTGGCACGCCCGGGCGAGAGCAGCGACAAGATCACCGCACGCGCCAAAGAAACCGGCGAAACATGGGAACCGGCCGGCTTTCCGGTGGAGTTTCTTTCGTTGGGGACCGGAGGCATCGGCGTGCCGGTGCGGGCCACCATCGCCAGCTTCGGCCCTATTCTGCTGTCGAAAGTGTTGGGGCTGAATGCAACTCAAGAATCCACACTCGGCCTGATTTTCCACTGGGCTGAGCAGCAAAACTACGAGCTGCTGGACCTCAAGGATCTTCGTGCGGTCATCAGCTACCTCACCAGCGATGCGGGCAAGGCCGAACTGAAGTCGCTTGGCGGCGTTTCCGCGACGACGGCGGGTGTCATCCTGCGCGCGCTGGTGAATCTGGAAGCCGAAGGCGCCAACACATTTTTCGGCGAGCCAGAACTGAAGACCGAGGATCTGGTGCGCATCGATGACAAAGGGCGCGGAGTGATTTCGCTGCTCGAGCTCGGCGACCAGGCCGCGCGTCCGGTGCTGTTCTCCACGTTCTTGATGTGGCTACTGTCCGATCTGTTCAAATCCATGCCAGAGATCGGCGACGTCGACAAACCCAAGTTGGTGTTCGTCTTCGACGAGGCACACCTGTTGTTCACCGATGCGTCGAAGGCGTTCTTGGAACAGGTTGAGCAGACCGTGAAGCTGATTCGCTCTCGCGGTGTGGGCGTGTTCTTCTGCACGCAGCTTCCCACCGACATACCCAACGATGTGCTATCCCAGCTGGGCGCTCGTATCCAGCACGCCCTGCGTGCGTTCACCCCTGACGACCAGAAAGCGCTGACAAAGACCGTCCGCACCTACCCGAAAACCGATGTGTACGACCTGGCTTCGGCGCTGACTTCACTGGGCATCGGCGAAGCCGTGGTCACCGTGCTGTCGGAGCGCGGTGCCCCCACACCGGTTGCCTGGACCAGGCTGCGCTCACCTCGGTCGATGATGGCCGCCATCGGCAACGACGCGATCGCCAAGGCGGCCAAAGCGAGCCCGCTGCACGCCAAGTACGGTCAGACCGTCGACCGCGAATCTGCGTACGAGAAGATCACTGCAAAACTGGCGCAGTCCGCCGAGGCTGAAAAGTCCGGTGAGCGCGGCAAGCCCGCGGCGGAGAAGAAGAAGCCCGGCTGGTTCACGCGGTTCGTCAATAGCCGGGGTTTCCAGACCTTCCTGAATGCGATCGGTAGGGAACTCATCCGGAGCATGTTGGGCAGCGGCCGCCGCCGGCGCTAGGCCCTATCCGCCGCCGAGTTTCTTGTAAAAGCTGCCGACGATCGGCGCGACGATGGCCCGGGGAGCGTACTGGCTGGCCACCGACATGGCCTTGGACGTGATACCGGGAACGACACGCATCTTGTTGCGCGCCAACGCGTTCAGCGACACACGAGCGGTGTGCTCGGTGGAGATCCACAGAAAATTCGGTACCAGCTTCTCCACCAGCGATTGCTCGGCGGGATCAGGCAGGTCAGTGCGCACCGGGCCGGGAGCCAGCAACGTGACGTGCACCCCGGTACCGCGTAGTTCGCCGCGCAACGACTCGCTGAAGGTATTGACGAACGCCTTGCTGGCCGCGTAGGTCGCGTTGTAGGGAATCGGTGAATTGCCCGCCGCCGAACCGGAAATCAAGATACCGCCGGCCTTGCGTTCGATCATGCCGGGCAACACCGCCAACGTCAGGTCATGTACCGCGAGGACGTTGAGCTGCACCTGCGCTCGCTCGCCGGCCGGGTCGAGTCCCGCTACCGGACCGAATGTCGCGGTGCCCGCGTTGGCGCACAGGATCGAGATGCTCCTGGACGCCAACTCGTCGGCCAGCTTCGCCCGTTCGGTGGGGTCGGCGAGATCGGCCGGACGCACCTCGACCGCGACCCCGTGCTGGTCGCTCAGGCGCGCCGCGAGACCGTTGAGGATGTCCTCGCGTCGCGCGGTGATGATCAGGCTGTGGCCACGCGCAGCAAGTTCGGTGGCCAGCGCTTCACCGATGTTCTGCGAGGCTCCGGTGACGACGGCGCGCGCTTGCGGGCTGGGGTCGGGAACGGGCATGCGGCCCATCGTAAACAGGGCAGGCGACCCATCCATTCGGCCCACAGATAAGGTCCGTGCATGAACACCCTGGCGCCGGAGTCGGGCAGATCCCGGCGATCCGGGGTGGTGTCCTGGGCGCTGTGGGACTGCGGCGCCACCGGCGTAAACGCCATCGTGGTGACCTTCGTGTTCTCGGTCTATCTCACCGGTGCGGTTGGCCAGGGGACGCCGGGCGGCAGCTCGCCGGCCAGTTGGCTGGGCCGCGCCCTCGCGGTCGCCGGATTGACGATCGCGGCGCTGGCACCGGCCATCGGCGTGTGGGTGGAGGCTCCGGGCCGCCGGCGGGCGGCCCTGGCTTTGTTGACCGGTCTCGCGGTGACGCTGACCGCCGCCATGAGCCTGATCCGGGAGCAACCCGGGTATTTATGGGCCGGGTTGGCGCTGCTCGCGGCAACCGCCGCCTGCGGTGATCTCGCCACCGTCCCGTATAACGCGATGTTGCGTCAGCTCTCCACACCGCAGACCTCAGGGCGGATCTCCGGATACGGCATGGCGTCGGGGTACTTCGGCAGCGTGGTGCTGTTGTTGGTGGTCTACCTGAGTTTCATCTCAGGAGAAGGCGCCACCCGGGGCCTGCTGCGGTTGCCCAGCGCTGACGGCATCAACGTTCGGGCGGCGATGCTGCTGACGGCAATCTGGATGGCACTCTTCGCGCTGCCGTTGTTGTTGACCGGGCGCTGGCTGCCCGCGTCGACCGAGGCGCTAGCGGTACCTACGGGTGTGTTCGGGGCCTACCGTCGGCTGTGGGCCGACTTCATTGCCGAATGGCGCCGTGACCACAACCTGGTCTACTTTTTGCTCGCCAGCGCAGTCTTTCGGGACGGGCTGACCGGCGTGTTCACCTTCGGCGCGGTCCTCGGGGTCAGCGTCTACGGCATCTCTCAAGCGAACGTGCTGATCTTCGGCGTGGCCGCCAGCGTCGTGGCGGCGTCAGGGGCAGTGCTGGGCGGGTTGTTCGACGACCGGATCGGTTCCAAGCGGATCATCGTGTACTCACTCGTCGCGATCATCACCATGGGGATCACGCTGATGACGCTGTCCGGCCCCGCGGCGTTCTGGGTGTGCGGGCTGTTGCTGTGCCTGTTCATCGGGCCGGTCCTGTCGTCGTCACGGACCCTGCTGTTGCGGATCTCGAAACACGGCAAGGAAGGCGTGGCTTTCGGCCTGTACACGATGACAGGACGAGCAGTGTCGTTCCTGGCGCCCTGGCTGTTTTCCGTCTTCGTCGACGTATTCGGTGCCGTACGAGCAGGCATGGGCGGCTTGTGCCTGGTGCTCGGTATCGGGCTGCTCGCGATGCTGAAGGTGCGCGCACCCGCCGTCTAAGACGGCGCGTCACAAATCGTCAGGCCCGCGCCGGTTCGTTCGCGCACCTGGGTGCCTGCCACGGTGACCGTGCACGTGACGTCGCTGCCGATGTTGACAATCGTGACGTTGGGGTTGCGATCGTCTTTTGCCAGGCGGACTTCCTTGCTCCACGGCAGCTCGACATTGAATTCGGTTTGCAGCACGCCGCCGGTGTCCACATAGGTGATGCTGATGGCCCGGCCGTCGCCGTTGACTTGGTAGACAACCGAGTCGGTTCCGTCGGCACTCGTGGTCTCGCTGGGCGGCGCACTGGTGCTGCCACCCGGCGCTGACGTGGTAGCCGACGGCGCGGTCCTCGATGTGGCCGGCTTAGTTGGCGCACCGGGCAGCGGCGCGATGGTCGGCTGCTTCTTGGCCGACTCGTTGGCCAACAGCAAGGCGATAACGAGCGCGGCGACGAGCAATACCGCGAAGCCGGCGGCGATCCATAGCCATCGCGGCGACTTCGGGCGGTCCGACGCCGAAAGCTGCTCTGGCCCGGCCTGATCCTGCATCCAATAGCGAGGCAGCTTCTCGGTGTGATTGAGCTGGGTCGAATTGGGCCCATAGCGCGGGCTTTGGTAGTAGGGCGATGGGTAACCGCCGTAGGCCGGATCGTCGTAGGACGGATACTGCTGATGCAGCCGATCGGTCGGTTCGCCTCCCGGTCGAGAAGCGCGGGTCTGTTCGAGTCGACGTGGATCGTTCATGGCCACCACCACATGGCTGCAGATTACCCGCAGCCCAGGATGGATTATTGACGAACGCGATGATCTTGTGCCGACCTTGCCCTTGGTTCGGCGTCATTCGCGCCGAGCCTCGGCACGCAGAGCGGCGACGGTCATCGCGCGCATCGCCGCCCGTGCTCGCTCCGTCTCCCCAGCGCCGTTGTCGTCGCGTTTCATGCTGTGCGGGGTCGAGTTGAGCAACCCGAAGACGGCATGGGCCATCAGCCGAGCTTCGGTCTCGGCGCGGCCGGGTTCCAACTCGCGCAGCACGCTCACCCAAATCTCCACATACTGACGTTGCGCGCGCCGGACCTGGCGTTGCGCGGCGGCCGGCAAGTACGCCAGGTCGCGATCCTGAATGCGGATCAAGTCTGGTTCGCTCAACGCAAAGTCGAGGTGAAAGTCGATGAGACCTTCGAGCGTCTCGGCCGCGTCGGCGCTGCGGGACTTCACTTCTCGCGCACCGGCGAGCAACCGGGTGCTGATCCCGACCAACAATTCGACCAGCAGCGATTCCTTGTTGGGGAAGTGCCGGTAGATGGCCGGCCCGCTGACCCCAGCGGCTGCGCCGATGTCTTCTAGGCGCACCGCCAAGAAGCCGCGCTCGGCGAACAGCCGTTCGGCCGCCGCCAGCAGCTTCGCGCGCCGGTCGGATTTCAGCCGACTGCGACGAGTCAAGCCCTCGTGCTCGGCCGGGGCGGATGCTGCCATGACGCGACTCCTGGACACTTCAGTTAATCTCAACTAACATAGCACGAGTTAGTCGTCATTAACCGAAATTGGTGGACCCCAGATGGCCTCTCCGGCGGAAAACCGCGAAGCGCACCGTGCCTTGGTGGCGGAGCTTCGCGACAAGCTGGCCGTGGCCGCGCAGGGCGGGTCGGACCGCGCGCGCGAACGTCACGTCAGCAGGGGGAAGTTGCTACCGCGCGACCGGGTCGACGGTCTGCTCGATCCCGGCAGCCCGCTGCTGGAGGTGGCGCCGCTGGCCGCCAACGGCATGTACGACGACGAATGCCCCGGCGCCGGCATCATCACCGGTATCGGCAGGGTTTCAGGCCGCGAATGCATGATTGTGGCCAATGACGCCACGGTCAAAGGCGGAACCTACTACCCGATCACGGTCAAGAAGCACCTGCGGGCTCAGGAGATCGCCGGGCAGAACCGCTTGCCCTGCATCTATCTGGTCGACTCCGGTGGCGCCTTCCTGCCGCGCCAGGACGAGGTGTTCCCCGACCGGGACCATTTCGGCCGCATCTTCTACAACCAGGCCAAGCTCAGCGCCGAGGGGATCCCGCAGATCGCCGCCGTACTCGGATCATGCACTGCCGGTGGGGCTTACGTGCCGGCGATGAGCGATGAGGCCGTGATCGTGCGAAACCAGGGCACCATCTTTCTGGGCGGACCCCCGCTGGTGAAAGCCGCCACCGGGGAAGTCGTCACCGCCGAGGAGCTCGGCGGGGGAGACCTGCACTCGAAAACCTCCGGTGTCACAGACCATCTCGCTCACGACGACCGCGACGCGTTGAACATCATCCGGCGCATTGTCGCCACGCTCGGGCCCCGCCAACCGCGCGCCTGGGAGGTGCTGCCGACCGTTGATCCGATCGCCGATCAGACTGAGCTCTACGACGTGGTTCCCGTCGACCCCCGGATTCCCTACGACGTGCACCAGGTCATCACCCGGATCGTCGACGGCGGAGAATTCGGCGAATTCAAAGCCGAGTACGGCACCACTTTGGTCACCGGCTTTGCCCGCATCCACGGCCACCCGGTCGGCATCGTGGCCAACAACGGTGTGTTGTTCAGTGAATCAGCGCTCAAGGGTGCGCATTTCATCGAACTGTGCGACAAGCGGATGGTGCCGTTGTTGTTCCTGCAGAACATTTCGGGGTTCATGGTGGGCCGCGACTACGAGGCCGGCGGCATCGCCAAACACGGCGCGAAGATGGTGACCGCGGTCGCGTGCGCCCGGGTACCCAAACTGACCGTCGTGATCGGCGGATCCTACGGCGCCGGCAACTACTCGATGTGCGGACGGGCCTACTCGCCGCGATTTTTGTGGATGTGGCCAAATGCCCGTATCTCGGTCATGGGCGGCGAGCAGGCCGCGTCGGTATTGGCGACGGTGCGCGGTGAGATGACGGCGGAGGAAGAAGAGGCGTTCAAAGCGCCTATCCGCGCGCAATACGAGCACCAGGGCAACCCGTACTATTCGACTGCGCGTCTCTGGGACGACGGGGTGATCGATCCTGCCGATACCAGGACTGTTGTCGGACTTGCACTTTCGGCCGTAGCGAACGCGCCTGTCGAGCCGATCTCCTACGGCGTCTTCAGAATGTAGGGGCAGATGGGCTTGAGAGAACTGCGTACCGTGCTGGTCGCCAACCGCGGTGAGATCGCGGTTCGGGTGATCCGGACGTTGAAGGCGATGGGCATCCGCGCGGTTGCCGTTTACAGCGATGCCGACGCATCCGCGCGCCATGTCGCTGAAGCGGACCTCGCGGTCGCGATCGGTCCGGCTCCGGCCCGAGACAGCTACCTCAACATCGAGGCAGTGGTTGATGCCGCGGTGCGCACCGGGGCCCACGCGGTGCATCCCGGCTACGGGTTTCTAGCGGAGAACGCCGATTTCGCGGCCGCGTTGGCGTCGGCGGGTGTGACGTTCATCGGCCCCCCGGTGGCTGCGGTCCGAACGATGGGGGACAAGATCGCCGCCAAAGCAACCGTCTCCCAATTCGGTGTTCCGGTGGTGCCCGGCGTTGCGCGTCCGGGACTGACCGATGCGGAGTTGATCGAGGCCGCCGCGGAGATCGGCTACCCGGTGTTGGTCAAGCCATCTGCCGGCGGCGGCGGCAAGGGCATGCGGCTGGTCGAACGGGCCGAAGACCTGCCGCCGGCCCTGGCCGGGGCGCGCCGCGAAGCCGCCGCCGCCTTCGGCGACGACACGTTGTTCTTGGAACGATTTGTCTTGCGGCCCAGGCATATCGAGGTCCAGATATTGGCCGACACCTACGGCAACGTGGTGCATCTCGGCGAGCGGGAGTGCAGCCTGCAGCGACGCCACCAAAAAGTCATCGAGGAGGCGCCCTCGCCGCTGTTGGACCCGACCACCCGGGCCCGGATCGGCGCCGCCGCGTGCGACACCGCGCGTAGCGTGGACTACACCGGTGCCGGCACGGTGGAGTTCATCGTCTCCGCCGATCGGCCCGACGAGTTCTTTTTCATGGAGATGAACACCCGGCTGCAGGTCGAGCATCCGGTCACCGAGATGGTGACGGGATGGGATCTGGTCGAGTGGCAGGTCCGCATCGCCGCAGGGGAGAAGCTCACCGCCGGCCAGGGTGATATCACTATCAACGGACACGCGATCGAAGCGCGGGTATACGCCGAGGACCCGGCTCACGGCTTTCTGCCCACCGGCGGCGACGTGCTCGACCTCGTGGAGCCGCATCGTCACGGAGTGCGGATTGACTCCGGGTTGTCGGCGGGCATGGTCGTCGGTAGCGAATACGACCCGCTGCTGGCCAAGGTGATCGCCCACGGCGCCGACCGCACCGCGGCGCTGCGAGCGCTCGACCGGGCGCTGGCCGACACCGCGATCCTCGGTGTGGTCACCAATATCGACTTCGCGCGGTTCTTGCTGGCCGATGCCGATGTCGCCGCCGGTCGCCTCGACACCGGGCTGCTGGACCGGCGGGCCGGCGATTTCACTGCGCCGGCACCCTCAGATGAGCACTTCATCGCCGCGGCGTGTTACCGGTGGTTGCGGCTGTGGCCTGGGCCGGGTGCTGATCTATGGGAGATCCCGTCGGGCTGGCGGCTCGGCGTCCATGCGCCGGTGAGTGTGCGACTGCGGGCCGGCGATCGAACTGACCATGTCCATATCACTGGCACCCCGACCGACGCTGCGGCGCGCATAGAGGACGGCGAATCTCGTTCGCTGCAAGCCCATCTGGCGGGTTCTGAATTGGTAGTCACATTGGACGGTGTGCGGACCGCGTACACGGTTGCCGTTGCAGATCACCACATCTGGCTGGCCGGCGGCGGCGGTACTGTCGTGCTCGAGGAGGTGCGTGAGGCCCCGGTACGTCCCGACGACGCGCACAGCGGCGATGCCGAGTTGACCAGCCCTATGCCTGGGTCCGTGGTGGCCGTGGGTGTCGATGACGGCGCCGAGATCACGGCTGGCACCGTAGTGGTCACGGTCGAGGCGATGAAGATGGAGCATGCGCTGACAGCTCCCGTCGACGGTGTGGTGGAGCTTCTCGTCGCTGTCAACGAACAGGTCAAAGTGGGTCAGCCGTTGGCCCGAATCACGGCGAACACGAAAGGCTAAGGGCGAGTTCTCATGACCGAGTTTTTGGCAACCGGGGTGCTTCCCGACGAATATCAGCAATTGGCCAAGACGGTTCGCGATTTCGCGCAGAGTGTGGTCGCACCGGTAGCGGCGCGCCACGACGCCGAACATTCCTTCCCGTACGAAGTCGTCGAGGGGATGGCGGAGATGGGCTTGTTCGGCCTGCCGTTCCCCGAGGAATTCGGTGGCATGGGCGGCGACTACTTCGCTTTGTGCCTGGCTCTGGAAGAACTGGGCAAGGTCGACCAAAGTGTGGCGATCACGCTGGAGGCCGGTGTGTCGTTGGGCGCCATGCCGGTGTACCGGTTCGGCACCGACGCGCAAAAACAGGAATGGTTGCCGCAGTTGGCCAGTGGCCGCGCGCTAGGGGCATTCGGGTTGACCGAACCCGGCGGCGGCAGCGACGCCGGCGCCACCAAGACCACCGCGCGTCTGGATAACGGCGACTGGGTGATCAACGGATCCAAACAGTTCATCACCAACTCCGGCACCGACATCACCAAACTCGTCACCGTAACCGCCGTCACCGGCGAACACGATGGCCGTAAGGAGATTTCGTCTATTCTCATCCCCGTGCCCACACCGGGCTTCACGGTCGAACCGGCCTACGACAAGGTCGGGTGGCGGGCATCGGACACCCACCCGCTGACTTTCCAGGACGTACGGGTGCCCGAGGAGAACCTGCTCGGCGAACGCGGACGTGGGTATGCGAACTTCCTGCGCATCCTCGATGAGGGTCGGATCGCGATCGCCGCACTGTCCACCGGAGCCGCGCAGGGCTGCGTGGACGAGAGCGTCAAATACGCGCGCGAGCGGGAGGCGTTCGGTCAACCGATCAGTCGCTATCAGTCCATCGAGTTCACCATTGCCCGAATGGAGGCCCGCGCACATACCGCCCGCACTGCCTACTACGACGCCGCGGCGCTGATGCTGGCCGATAAGCCGTTCAAGAAGCAGGCGGCGATCGCCAAGCTGGTGGCCAGCGAGGCGGCGATGGACAACGCGCGCGACGCCACCCAGATTCACGGCGGATACGGCTTTATCAACGAATTCCCCGTCGCCCGGCACTACCGTGACAGCAAGATTCTCGAGATCGGCGAAGGGACAAGCGAAGTGCAGTTGATGCTGATCGCTCGAGAGGTGGGCCTGTGAAGCCGCTGGAATACCGCGAGGTCGAACAGCGCGGGCTGTGGTTCGAGGAGTTCCAGACCGGTGTGCGCTACTTGCACCGGCCCGGACGCACCATTACCGAGGCCGACAATGTGCTGTTTACCACGCTGACGATGAACACCCAAGCGCTACATCTGGATGCCGCGTTCTCCGACGCGCTGCCGCCGTTTCATCAGCGATTGGTGAACTCGATGTTCACCCTGTCGACGTTGGTCGGCTTGTCGGTCGCCCAGCTGACCCAGGGCACGATCGTGGCCAACCTGGGGTTCTCCGAAATCGCCTTCCCCAAGCCGTTGTTCCACGGCGACACTCTCTACGCCGAAACGGTGGTCACTGACAAGCGGGTATCCAAAAGCCGTCCCGGTGAAGGCATCGTCACATTCGAGCACACCGGACGTAACCAGCACGGTGATGTGGTCGCCACCGCAACCCGCAAGACCCTGGTGCGGATGCGCCCGCCCGAGGCGACCACCTGATGGGCCTGCATAACCCAGGTCCGGCGTGGCTGTTCTGCCCGGCAGACCGCCCTGAGCGTTATGAAAAGGCTGCTGCTGCAGCAGATATCGTAATTCTCGATCTTGAAGACGGGGTGGCCGCCGCCGATAAGGCGGCTGCCCGTAAAGCATTGGTCGACGTACCGCTCGACCCGGCTCGCACTGTGGTGCGGGTCAACGCATCCGGCACCGACGACCAGGCCCTCGACCTGGAGGCGTTGGCCGGCAGCGGCTACGACACCGTCATGCTGCCGAAATGCGAAGCACCCGAACAAATTACTGCGCTGGCACCGCTGGAGGTGGTCGTGCTGGTCGAGTCCCCACTCGGTGCGCTGACGGTTGCCGAGTGCGCGCGTGCCGCCAACGCCATCGCGGTCATGTGGGGTGCGGAGGATCTGTTCGCTGTGCTCGGCGGCACCGCCAATCGCTATCCGGACGGAAGCTACCGGGAGGTGGCGCACCACGTCCGGTCGCAGTCACTGCTGGCGGCCAAGGCTTACGGCCGGCTCGCGCTGGACTCGGTCTATCTCGATATCCAAGACCGCGACGGGCTGCGCGCGGAGGTTGACGACGCCGTCGCCGTCGGCTTCGACGCCAAGGTTGCTATCCACCCCCGCCAGGTGCCGGTGATCCGGGCCGGTTACGCGCCCACACCTGAGCAGGTCCAGTGGGCGCGACACGTTCTCGCGGCGGCCGCCGATGAGCGCGGTGTCTTCGCATTTGAGGGCATAATGGTGGATGCGCCAGTGTTGCGGCGAGCCGAGCGGATCGTGCAGCTGGCGGCTGGCTCCGGCTCATAGCAGGCCCGGCTGTCGGAGTTTGCTCTGACCCGCCGCGCACCCGCGCGGTCGTGGTTGGAGGCGGTATGGCTGAGCCCGCTCAGATGCCGATGACGGTCGACCTCGAGCCGGTACAACTCATCGCGCCGGACGGGACGCCGACCGCCGAATCGCGCCACCGCCGGGACCTTCCGGTCGAGACACTGTGCTGGCTCTACGAGACCATGGTGGTCACCCGCGACCTGGACGCCGAATTCGTCAACTTGCAGCGTCAAGGTGAACTCGCGCTCTACGCGTCGTGTCGCGGGCAGGAGGCGGCGCAGGTCGGTGCGGTGGCTTGTCTGCGCAAATCGGATTGGCTGTTTCCGCAATACCGTGAGTTGGGCGCCTTCATCGTGCGCGGTATTGCACCGGCGAACGTCGGCGCCATGTGGCGTGGAACCTGGCACGGCGGGTTGGAACTCACCAAGAAGTGCTGCGCCCCAATCTCCATTCCGGTCGGCACGCATGCCTTGCATGCCGTCGGGGCGGCAATGGCCGCGCAGCGTCTGGCCGATGACTCCGTGACGGTGGCCTTTCTGGGTGACGGGGCCACCAGCGAAGGCGACGTGCACGAGGCGCTGAACCTGGCAGCGGTGTTCGCCGCGCCGTGCGTGTTTTACGTGCAAAACAACCAGTGGGCCATTTCGGTGCCGGTGTCCAGGCAGACCGCGGCACCGTCGATCGCGCACAAGGCGATCGGCTACGGGATGCCCGGGATTCGGGTCGACGGCAACGATGTGCTGGCCTGCTATGCGGTGATGGCCGACGCGGCTGCTCGCGCCCGCGCCGGTGACGGTCCGACGCTGATCGAAGCGGTCACCTACCGGCTCGGCCCGCATACCACGTCCGACGATCCGACCCGGTACCGCAGCCAAGACGAACTCGAGCGCTGGGCCGCGCTGGACCCGATCCCGCGCTACCGGGCGTATCTGCAGGGCCGGGGGTTGTGCACCCAGCGCCTCGAGGAGCGGGTCGCCGCCCGGTCCACGCGGCTTCGCGCGGAGCTGCGCGACGCGCTGTTCGGCGCTCCCGACGTGGATATCGACGAGGTCTTCAGCACCGTCTACGCGGAGATGACCCCGGCATTGGCGGCACAGCGTCGACAGCTGCGGGCCGAACTGGGGGAGGAGCCGGCATGACCCAGATCGTTGAACCACCCACTCGCCTGGCAGTAGTGCCGCCGACGGAGCAGACCCTGACCATGGTGCAGGCGCTCAACCGCGCGCTGCACGACGCGATGGCCGCCGACGACCGGGTGCTGGTGTTCGGCGAAGACGTCGCGATGCAAGGTGGCGTCTTCCGGGTCACCGAGGGATTGACCGCGGCGTTCGGCGAGGACCGCTGCTTTGACACGCCACTGGCCGAGTCCGCGGTGATCGGAATCGCGGTGGGTTTGGCGTTGCGCGGTTTCGTGCCGGTGCCGGAAATCCAGTTCGACGGATTCAGCTACCCAGCGTTCGATCAAATCGTCAGTCATCTGGCCAAGTACCGCACCCGCACCCGCGGTGAAATCAATATGCCGGTCACCGTCCGCATCCCGTCGTTCGGCGGGATCGGCGCTGTCGAACACCATTCGGAATCCACCGAGTCCTACTGGGCGCACACCGCAGGGCTGAAGGTCGTGGTGCCGTCGTCGCCGTCCGACGCCTATTGGCTACTGCGCCACGCCATCGCATGTCCGGACCCGGTGATGTTCTTAGAACCCAAGCGCCGGTACTGGGGCCGGGAAAACGTCGACACCCAGCGGCCCGGGCTGCCGATCGGGCAAGCGGCGTTGCGCCGCACGGGCACCGACGTCACCGTTGTCACCTATGGCGGGTTAGTCCGCACGGCTTTGTCGGCAGCGGATATCGCGGAAAGCCAACGAGGTTGGAGCCTGGAGGTCATCGATCTGCGTTCGCTGGTGCCGCTGGACTTCGACACCGTCGCCGCGTCGATCCGGCGCACCGGGCGTTGTGTGGTGCTGCATGAGGGGCCGCGCAGCCTCGGCTACGGTGCCGGGTTGGCCGCCCGCATCCAAGAAGAGCTGTTCTACGAACTCGAGGCGCCGGTGTTGCGCGCCTGCGGTTTTGACACTCCCTATCCACCGGCGCGGCTGGAGAAGCTGTGGCTGCCCGGACCGGATCGGCTGCTGGATTGCGTCGAGCGTGCCCTGAGCCTGCCATGACCGTTAGGCCGTTCGTCGTTCCGGACCTCGGTGAGGGACTCGAAGAGGTCACGCTGACGCGCTGGAATGTTGCCGTCGGCGATGACGTCGAACTCAACCAGACACTGTGCTCGGTGGAGACCGCCAAGGCCGAAGTGGAGATCCCGTGCCCGTACGCCGGCCGGATCGTCGAAGCATGCGGCGCGGAAGGCGATGTGCTGCCGGTCGGCTCAGTGTTGGTGCGGATCGACACGGCGCCGAGCGCATCCAACGGGGAGTCGTCCACGCGTCGGCCGGTGCTGGTCGGATATGGGGCCGACGACACGCTCGACACCAGCAGACGCCCGAAAGCCAAACCGCCGGTGCGGAAACTCGCTGCGGACCTGGGTGTCGACCTGGCCGCCGTCCGACCCGGACCGGACGGTGTGGTAACTCGGGAAACCGTACTGGCCGCTGCCGAAGATGTCGACTACGACGTGTTGCCCGTACGTGGCGTGCATGCCGAGATGGCTAAGCGAATGACGTTGTCACGCAGCGAAATTCCAGACGCTCACGCCAGTGTTCAGGTCGACTGCACTGAGCTGGTGCGGCTTCATGAGCGCCTGCAGGTTTCGTCGTTCGCCCTGAGCGTGCGGTTTTTGGTAATCGCATTGACCCGCCACCGAATCCTGAACTCCACCTGGGTCGAGGCACCGGACGGCCCACAGGTGCACACACATCGCGCAGTGCATCTGGGCGTTGCCGTCGCCGCGCCACGCGGCCTGCTGGTTCCGGTACTTCGCGACGCGCACCGGCTGACCCTCAGAGAACTCGCCGACTCGCTGACCCGGGTGATCAAGGACGCGCGGGCGGGCAACCTGCAGCCCGCCCAGCTGCGTGGCTCGACGTTCACGGTGTCGAATTTCGGTGCGCTCGGACTCGACGACGGTGTGCCGGTGATCAACCATCCAGAGGCGGCGATCCTGGGCATGGGATCGCTCAAGCCGCGGGCCATGGCCCTCGAAGACGTGGTCGTTGTCCGCCCGCAAATGAACTTGACCTGCGCGTTCGACCACCGTGTCGCGGACGGCGCGCAGGTTGCGGCATTCCTGACAGATCTGCGTCAGCTCATCGAGTCGCCCGAGATGGCGCTGTTGGACCTGTAAAGGCTCACTCGGACACGGCCTGCAGCACCAACATTGTCCGGGCCCCCAATGAGACGGCATTGCCGGCGGCGATCGAGTCCTGATCTGCCGTAGCCGGTGCGCACGCGCAGGTGTCGACGACGGATATCCAGGCCCGGCCGAATTCTGGTGGTGGCATGGTGAAGTCGATGGGCTCGTGGTGTGCGTTGAAACACAACACGAACGAGTCGTCGGTGACTCGTTGTCCGCGAGCGTCGAGGTAGGGGATTCCCAGGCCGTTCAAATAGACTGCGACCGATTTTCCGAAACCCGAATCCCAATCTTCGTCGCTCATTTCGGAACCATCGGGGCGGAACCACGAGATGTCGGGCAGTCCTTCGGCGCCTCGTCTGCGTACCGGCCCGCCACTGAAAAATCGGCGCCGCCGAAATACTGGGTGAGCGGCCCGCAGGGCCGACACCGCTTGGGTAAATTCCATCAGCTCGCCGTCGGCTTTGTCCCAGTGCACCCAGGTGGTTTCGTTGTCCTGACAGAAGCCATTATTGTTGCCGTTTTGGGTGCGGCCCAGCTCGTCGCCATGCGAGATCATCGGAACTCCTTGCGACAGCAACGTCGTCGCCAGAAAGTTCCGCTGCTGCCGGGCCCGTAGCGTGTTGACTTCCGGATCGTCGGTCGGCCCTTCCACACCGCAGTGCCAGGACTTGTTGTTACTCTCGCCGTCGTTGTTGTCCTCGCGGTTGGCCTCGTTGTGTTTTTCGTTGTAGGACACCAGGTCGAGCAGTGTGAATCCGTCGTGTGCGGTGACGAAATTGATTGATGCCACCGGCCGCCTTGCGGTGTGCTCGTACAGGTCGGCCGAGCCGGTCAGCCGTGAGGCGAATTCCCCGAGGGTCGCGGGCTCGCCGCGCCAGTAGTCGCGAACGGTGTCACGGAACTTGCCGTTCCACTCCGTCCATTGCGGCGGAAAATTACCCACCTGATAGCCGCCCGGTCCCACGTCCCATGGTTCGGCGATCAGCTTGACCTGACTGACCGTTGGATCCTGTTGCACGAGTTCAAAAAACGCCGATAGCCGGTCGACGTCGTAGAATTCCCGGGCAAGCGTGGCGGCCAGGTCGAATCGGAATCCGTCGACGTGCATCTCGGTTACCCAGTAGCGCAACGAGTCCATGATCAATTGCAGGGTGTGCGGGTGACCGACGTGGAGGCTGTTGCCGGTACCGGTGTAGTCCATGTAGTACTGGCGATCGTCATCGACCAACCGGTAGTAGGCGGCGTTGTCGATTCCGCGCATCGACAATGTGGGGCCCAGGTGGTTGCCTTCGGCGGTGTGGTTGTAGACCACGTCGAGGATGACTTCGATGCCCTCCTCATGCAGCGTGCGGACCATGGCCTTGAATTCCTGCACCTGACCGCCGGGAGTGCTGCTGGAGGTGTACTTGAAGTCAGGAGCGAAGAACCCAATGGTGTTGTAACCCCAGTAGTTTGACAGCCCCTTGTCCACCAGCGTGGAGTCGTTTGCAAAGTGATGCACGGGCATCAGCTCGATCGCGGTGACGCCCAGATTCTTCAGATGCTCGATGATCGCCGGATGCGCGATACCGGCGTAGGTGCCACGCATCCGTTCCGGAATGTCCGGGTGCAACTGGGTGAGTCCCTTGACGTGCGCCTCGTAGACAATCGTGTCGGCGTATTCGCGGTCCGGCGGACGATCGGCACCCCAGTCGAAGTAGGGGTTGATCACCACTGACTTGGGCATGCACGGTGCGGAGTCATCATCGTTGCGGCTGTCGGGATCGCCGAAGTTGTAACTGAACAGTGACTGGTCCCATTCGAAATTGCCATCGATGGCCTTCGCATACGGATCGATCAGCAGCTTGTTGGGGTTGCACCGGTGTCCGGCGGCGGGTTCGTAGGGCCCGTAGACCCGGTAGCCGTAGTGCTGACCGGGTTCTACCGCCGGCAGGAAACCGTGCCAGACGAACCCGTCGACTTCGATCAACGGCACCCTGGATTCATTGCCGTCGGCGTCGAACAGGCACAGCTCGACCTTGTCGGCGACTTCGCTGAACACCGCGAAATTGGTGCCCGACCCGTCGTAGGTCGCTCCCAGTGGATAGGCCTTACCCGGCCATTGCTCCCATGCCGGCGCTGCCGGCCGCTCGCCGATCGAATCGGCCGTCTGTGTCACGGCGCAAGGATTACCCGCGCCGGGCCGCGGCCAATCGGGTGGCGAACTCAGGCGACCGTATCGAGCGGGCCTGCGGGCCCAGTTCGGTGTTCTTGGCCAGTTCGTGCTGCTCGACGTCCACCGACCCGGGGCTGGCGGTGGCCCGCATCGTGGCCTTGGTTGCGAGCACGACCTCGCGCGGGGCGGCGGCGGGCCCGGCCGCGAGTTCCAATGCGGCGGCCACCGGGTCCTCGGCAATGCTGAGCGCCAGGCCGTGTCGCACAGCCGATTCGGCGTCGAAACGCATTCCGAACAGCAAAGCCGCGCGGGCGACCTGGGGACCGACGGCGCGCTGCAGCATCCAGGTCGCTCCGCCGCCGGGATGCAAACCCAGCTTCTGGAATCGGGCGTCGAACAGCGCCGTCGGCCCGGCGATGCGCACGTCGGCGGCCAGGGCCAGGTTCAGGCCGGCACCGACGGCCGGGCCGTTGACGGCGGCGATCGTGGGCAGCGTGCACCTGCCGACCGCCATGAACCCGTCGTAGACCTGCAGCAGCCGTTCCTCAGTTGCCTCACCTAAGGCGCTCAGGTCAGCGCCCGCGCAAAACGCCTTTCCGGCGCCGGTGACGACGACGGCGTGGACGTCGGTATCGCCCTCCGCCCGCTCGATCGCGGCGCGCAGCTGGACCGACATCGCCGCGGTCACGGCGTTGCGTCGATCAGGGTCGTTGACCGTGACCACGGCAATATGGTTGTCGACGCTGTACAGCACAAGATCGGCCATGGGGCACGCCTCCGCGGTTGGATCCGGGTGTCTCAACAGACCCAGTTGTCACACCAGTGTCAATTCGGCGCCCCCGGCAGTGTCTGATTTCACGACATAGTTGACAGCTGTCCCGGGACATAGTTGACACCTCATCTTGCCGGGGAGGTCGGCCATGTCCAAAGCCCAGCTGGTCATCACCGCCGTCGTGCTGGAAGGACGGCGCCCCCGGCAGGACTCGAACCTGCGACCACAAGATTAGAAGTCATGCGCTCTGTCCAGCTGAGCTACGGGGGCCGGCAACTCTTATGCGCAGGTCAGTCTATCCAACGCTGCATAAAGCCTTGTCCCGACGCGCAACGCCGAACGAAATGCCGTTGGTGGAGAGTGTGATTCGTTAGTCTGTGGCCCGCGACACACGTACGCTGCCGGTGGTCACCAGCCGTCGGAAGCGGCAGGTGGGGCCCCCGGCGTCAAGGAGCGACGTTGCCATGAACCCGGCTATGAGCGTGACAACGCGTTGCTCGCGGGTGGGCGCCCAGGCGCTGCGGCAGGGTGCGCAATTGGCGGTCGAGGCGGTGGACACCTACCGTGCCGGTGCTCTGCTGCTCCGGGGTTCGCCATTTGCCTTGGCGTGTTTTGCCGGATGGCTGACGGCGGAGTTTCCGCCCCAGGTGTTGACCGGGCACGCGTTGTCAGGGGTGACCCCGCTGTCGGTCGGTCGAAAGGCGACGACGTGGGCGGCGCAGCGGGCTGACCGCATCCTCGACGCGGCGCTGCAGGAATCCTTGGGCAGCAATTACCGCGACCTGGTGTCGCATCCGCTGCCCGAAACGCCCGAGTGCGGCCGTCGCGGCGGATTGCTGCACGCCGCGGGGCATCGGCGCCGGTACGCGGCGCAGACTTCGGACATCTCCTACGGGCCTGCGGGTCGCGACAACATGCTGGACATCTGGCGCCTCCCGGACCAGCCGCAAGGGCGCCGGGCGCCGGTGCTGCTCCAAGTGCCGGGGGGTGCGTGGACCGTCAACGGCAAACGGGGCCAGGCATATCCGCTGATGGGACGGATGGTCGAACTCGGCTGGATCTGCGTATCGATCGATTACCGCAAGAGTCCGCGCAACGCCTGGCCGGCCCACATCGTCGATGTCAAGCGGGCGCTGGCCTGGGTCCGCGACAACATCGCCGATTACGGCGGGGACCCTGACTTCATCGCGGTCACCGGCGGCTCGGCGGGCGCCCACCTGGCGTCGCTGGCCGCGCTGACCGCCAACGACCCGCGCCTGCAGCCCGGCTTCGAAGAAGCGGACACGACGGTCCAGGCGGCAGCTCCGTATTACGGCGTCTACGACTTGACCGATGCGTCGAAAATGCACGAATTGATGCGGCCATTCCTGGAGCACTTCGTGATGCAAGAAACTTACGCCGATGATCCGGCGCTGTTCGAATCCGCGTCACCGATTTCGTACGCGCACAATGGCGCTCCGCCGTTTTTCGTGTTGCACGGCGAAAATGATTCGGTGATTCCGCGTGCACAGGCCCAAACCTTCTGCGCTGCGCTGCGTGAGGCTGGAGCGCGCACCGTCGGGTATGCCGAGCTGCCCAACGCCCACCACGCGTTCGATATGGTCGGGACCGTCCGGTCGCGTCTTGCGGCTGATGCCGTCGCCGACTTTTTGGGCGTTGTCTACGGACGGTATCTCCGCTCGCACAGGCGAACTCTGCGCAAACGGGCCACGCCCGCGAGCTGAGCCGGCGAATTCGGTCTGCCGCCAAAGTATTTCGTAAGGCATTCTTCCCGCGATCGGCTAATGCGTGGGGTTGATCCGTGGAATCGCTACCGTCGCCGCGACAACCGGACTAGCGTTGGATTGGCGATGTCAGGGCTGACCGGACGGGAGAAGGAACGTGGCTGAGTCCGTCGACGCGGCTGGGTTGCCCGTCGAGCTGGGAGCGGTGGACTATTTGCTGCACCGCGGGGAGGCCAACCCGCGGACCCGCTCCGGCATCATGGCCCTGGAGATCCTCGACACCAGCCCGGATTGGGAGCGCTTCCGGACCCGATTCGAGAACGCGTCGCGTCGGGTGTTGCGGCTGCGGCAGAAAGTGGTGGTGCCGACCCTGCCGACGGCCGCGCCGCGCTGGGTGGTGGATCCGGACTTCAACCTGGACTTTCATGTGCGACGGATTCGCGTCGCCGAACCGGGCACCCTGCGGCAGGTGTTCGATCTGGCCGACGTGATGCTGCAGTCTCCCCTTGACATCGCCCGTCCGCTGTGGGCGGCCACGCTCATCGAGGGCCTGGCTGACGGAAAAGCTGCGACGCTGCTGCACTTGAGCCACGCCGTCACCGACGGGGTGGGCAGTGTGGAGATGTTCTCCCAGATCTACGACCTGGAGCGCGATCCACCGGAGGGCCCGCCGCCGCCGCAACCGATTCCGCAGGATTTATCTCCCAACGATCTGATGCGCGAAGGCATCAATCACTTGCCGATGGCGGTCGCGGGCGGCGTGCGGGATGCGTTGTGGGGAGCGGCATCAGTGGTCGGGCGGGCGGTGGCGAGGCCCGCATCGGCGGTAGCCGGGGCGCTCAGCTATGCCCGATCCGGGGTTCGGGTGATAAGCCGGGCCGCCGAGCCCTCGCCGCTGCTGCGGCGCCGCAGCCTGGCCACCCGCACCGAGGCCATCGAAATCCCACTGGGCGATCTGCATCGCGCGGCCAAGGCCGGCGGCGGATCGATCAATGACGCCTACTTGGCCGGCCTTTGCGGGGCGTTGGGCCGCTACCACGAAGCGCTCGGCGTGCCCATCGCCACCCTGCCGATGGCGGTGCCGGTGAACTTGCGCGCTGAAGCCGACCCGGCCGGCGGCAACCGCTTCACCGGGGTCAACCTGGCCGCGCCGGTGGGTACCGCCGATCCGGTCGCCAGGATGCGCAAGATCCGCGCGCAGATGACCCAGCGCCGTGAGGAACCCGCGATGGACATCATCGGTTCGATCGCGCCGATATTGAGTGTTCTGCCATCACCGATTCTGGAAGCTATGACCGGTTCGGTCGTCGGCTCGGACGTGCAGGCCAGCAACGTGCCGGTCTACCAGGGAGACACATACCTCGCCGGAGCGAAAGTATTGCGCCAGTATGGTATTGGCCCACTGCCCGGCGTGGCGATGATGGTCGTACTGATATCGAGAGGTGGGTACTGCACGATCACCGCACGCTATGACCACGCCGCCGTCCGACACCAAGGACTGTTCGCCCGCTGTCTGCTGGAGGGTTTTGACGAAATCCTTGCGCTGACGGGTGATCCCGAGCTGCACGCGGTGCCGGTGTCGTTCGACTCCGAGACCGCACAGTCTGCGGCCCACACGGGATTCGGCTCATGACCACCCGCGCACTGAACACGGAGAAGCCGCCTCGCGACCTTCGGCTGCCCGGGTCGGTGGCCGAGATCATGGCCAGCCCGCCCGGACCCAAGATCGGCGCGTTCTTCGATCTGGACGGAACCCTGGTCGCGGGGTTCACCGCCGTCATCCTCACCCAGGAACGTCTGCGGCGACGCGACATGGGCGTCGGCGAACTGATCAGCATGATTCAGGCCGGGCTGAATCACCGACTCGGTCGCCTCGAATTCGAGCAGCTCATCAGCAAGGCCGCGAGGGCGCTGGCCGGGCGCGCGCTGAGCGATCTCGAAGAAATCGGTGAGCGGCTGTTCCTGCAGCGGATCGAGTCGCGGATCTACCCGGAGATGCGTGAGCTGGTGCGTGCTCACCTGGAGCGAGGGCACACCGTGGTGCTCAGCTCGTCGGCGCTGACCATCCAGGTCGAGCCGGTTGCCCGCTTTCTGGGCATCCTCAACACGCTGACCAACAAGTTCGAGACCGATGAGAACGGGGTCTTGACCGGAGGGGTGGTCGCACCAATCCTGTGGGGCCCGGGGAAGGCGGCCGCGGTCCAAAAGTTCGCCGCCGAGCACGGTATCGACCTGAAAGACAGCTACTTTTACGCCGACGGCGACGAGGACGTCGCCTTGATGCATTTGGTCGGCAATCCGCGGCCCACCAATCCGGAAGGCAAGATGGCCGCCGTCGCCCGTCGCCGTGGCTGGCCGATCCTGCGGTTCACCAGCCGCAGTGGCGGTGGTATCACCGCAGGACTGCGAACACTGGTCGGGGTCGGCTCGGTGGTCCCGGTCGCGGCCGGCGCGGTGGGTATCGGGCTGCTGACCCGCAGCCGTCGCCGCGGCGTGAACTTCTTCACTTCCACCTGGTCACAGCTGCTGCTGGCGGCAAGCGGTGTGCACCTCAATGTCGTCGGCGCCGAGAATCTGACCGCGCAGCGCCCGGCGGTCTTCATCTTCAACCACCGCAACCAGGCGGACCCGATCATCACCGCGGCGTTGGTGCGCGACAACTGGATTGGCGTCGGAAAAAAGGAGTTGGCCAGCGATCCGATCACGGGCACGCTGGGCAAACTGCTGGACACCGTCTTCATCGACCGGGATGATTCGAAGGCTGCGGTGGAGGCGCTGCACGAGGTAGAGGAGCGCGCGAGGCGGGGCCTTTCGATCGTGATCGCCCCCGAGGGCACCCGGCTAGACACGACCACCGTCGGCCCGTTCAAAAAGGGCCCGTTCCGAATCGCGATGGCAGCCAAAATTCCTATCGTTCCCATCGTGATCCGCAACGCAGAGCTCGTCGCAGCGCGCAACTCCAGCACGATGAACCCGGGCACAGTGGATGTCGCTGTGTTCCCGCCGATCTCGGTCAGCGATTGGACGCTTGACACCCTGCCGGAGCGGATCGCCGAGGTACGCCAACTGTATCTGGACACGTTGGCCGACTGGCCCGTCGACAAGCTGCCCGAAGCCGCCCTCTACACCAAGGTGACCAAGTCCGCGCCGCGCAAGCGCGCAACAAAGTCCCCCAAAGCGTCGGCGAAGAAAGGTGCCGCGAAGAAAGCGGCCGCAAAGAAATCAGCCAAGTCCACATCTCGGCCCAAAGGACAATCGTGATGACCCGGGCAGCCGATATCGACACCTTCAGCACAGCCGACGACACCTTGGTGTTGACGTCGGTGTCCTCGGCGGTGGAAGCCGAGCTGCTCTCGCAGTGGCTCGACCAGCAGCGTGAGCGACACCCGGAGACCAAGATCGACGTGCTTCGGCTGCCCGCGCACGACGCTGAACCCGCGGCTTTGGCACAACTCGTCGAGCAGCTCGAAGTGGATGAGGACCGGTCGATCGTGCCGGTGCGGGTGTTCTGGCTGCCTGCTGCCGACGCGTCGGCCCTGCAGCAGCTGATGGCCCTGGTGCCGGGACGAAACCCTTACCAGCCCAGCGAACGTCAGCAACGGCGCATCCTGCGAAACGAACCGTCCCGCGCCCGGGTCGTGGCCGGCGAATCAGCCAAGGTCTCCGAACTCCGTCAGCAGTGGCGCGACACCACCGTCGGTGAAAACCCGCGCGATTTCGCGCACTTTGTCACCCGGCGTGCCATTTTGGCGATGGAACGCGCCGAGTACCGGATCCTCGGTCCCCAGTACAAATCGCCACGGCTGGTGAAGCCGGAAATCCTGGCGTCCGCACGATTTCGCGCTGGTCTGGAGAAGATCCCGGGCGCGACCGTCGAAGAAGCCGGCAAGATGCTCGACGAGCTGGCCACCGGCTGGAGCCGAGCCTCGGTCGACCTGGTTTCGGTGCTCGCCCGCGCGCTCAGCCGCGGATTCGACCGCGAGATCGACTATGACGAATACCAGGTCGCGGCAATGCGTACCGCGCTGGAGACCCATCCGGCGGTGCTGTTGTTCTCACACCGGTCGTACATCGACGGCGCAGTCATCCCGGTGGCAATGCAGGAAAACCGGTTGCCGCCGGTGCACGTATTCGCCGGGATCAACCTGTCCTTCGGGGTGATGGGACCACTGTTGCGCCGTTCGGGCGTGATCTTCATTCGCCGCAACATTGCTGGTAACGCGCTGTACAAGTACGTCCTGCGCGAATTCGTCGGCTACATCGTCGAGAAGCGTTTCAACTTGAGCTGGTCCATCGAGGGCACCCGATCGCGGACCGGAAAGATGTTGCCGCCCAAGCTCGGTCTGATGAGCTATGTGGCCGATGCCTATTTGGATGGCCGCAGCGATGACATCCTGCTGCAGCCGGTGTCGATCAGCTTCGATCAATTGCACGAAACCACCGAGTATGCCGCCTACGCCCGGGGCGGTGAGAAGACGCCAGAGGGTTTCGGCTGGCTGTATCGATTCATCAAGGCCCAGGGCGAGCGTAGTTACGGCAAGATCTATGTGCGCTTCCCCGAAGCCGTCTCGATGCGCCAGCATCTCGGACCGCCGCACGGCCCGATCGCGACCGATGAGGCTGCCAAACGGCTTGCCCTGCAAAAGATGTCGTTCGAAGTGGCGTGGAGGATTCTGCGGGCCACACCGGTGAACGCCACCGGTCTGGTGTCGGCGCTGCTGCTGACCACCCACGGCACCGCGTTGACGTTGGGCCAACTGCAGCACACCCTGCAGGACTCACTGGACTATCTGGAACGTAAACAAACTCCCATGTCCACCAGCGCGCTGCGACTGCGTACACCCGAAGGTGTCCGGGCGGCGGTCGATGCGCTGTCCAATGGCCACCCGGTCACCCGCGTCGACGGCGGGCGCGAACCGGTATGGCGTATCGCGCCGGAAGACGAACACACTGCGGCGTTTTACCGCAACTCGGTTATCCACGCCTTCTTGGAGACCTCGATCGTCGAACTGGCGTTGGCTCATGCGGGTCACACCGATCACGACCGGGTCGAGGCGTTCTGGGCGCAGGCCATGCGGCTGCGCGATCTGCTGAAGTTCGACTTCTACTTCGCCGATTCGGCGGCGTTCCGGGAAAACATTGCCGAAGAGATGGCCTGGCACCAGGATTGGGAAGCCCAGGTCGCTGCCGGCAGTGCGGAGATCGACGCGATGCTCTACGCGAAGCGACCGCTGATGTCGGATGCGATGCTGCGCGTGTTTTTCGAGGCCTACGAGATCGTCGCCGATGTGTTGCGCGACGCCCCGGCGGAAATCGGCGAGAAGGAACTGACCCAACTGGCCCTCGGCGTGGGTCGCCAGTACGCCGCGCAGGGCCGGGTCAGCAGTAGCGAGCCGGTGTCCACCCTGCTGTTCGCAACCGCTCGCCAAGTCGCCGCCGACCAACACTTGCTCGAGCCCGCACCGGATTTGGCCGAACGCAGGATGGCGTTCCGCCGCGAGCTCCGCAGTATCCTGCGTGACTTTGATCACGTCGCCAAGATCGCCCGCGATCAATTCGTCGCACGGGAGATTGAGGCGCGCCGGGCTGCGGGGTAGCAGCGCCATACGCTGTGCATGTGAGTGCTCGACGGCGGGTGGTGGCGTGGCCGCCGCTGATCGGTGTAGCGGCGCTGGCCGGGGGCACCGCCGCCGGAATCGCGGCGCTGTCGATCGCCGATGCGCTGACCGCCACCGGGCTGCCTGACCCGGGACCGGCGACCACCCTGGGTCTACCGTTTGTGCGGGCCGTCGGCGAAGTCGCCGCGGTGGTCGCCGTCGGATCGTTCCTGTTCGCCGCGTTCTTTGTGCCGCCGCAGGCGAATGGCGTGCTCGACGTCGCCGGCTATCGCGCCCTGCGGCTCGGTGCTGCAGCTTCCGCGGGGTGGGCACTGTGCGCCGCGCTGCTGGTCCCGCTCACCATTTCCGATGTCTCAGGTCAGCCGGTCAGCGCCCACCTCAACCCCGTGGACCTCTGGTCGCTGGCGAGTTTGATCAATACCGCGTCCGCGTGGCGGTGGACCGCCATTTTGGCGGCTACGGTCATGGTCGCGGCATTAGCGATACTGCGCTGGTCGTGGACGCCGCTGCTGCTGGCGGGCGCACTGATCACCCTCGTTCCGCTGGGCCTGACCGGGCATTCATCTGCCGGTGGTTCGCACGATCTGGCTACCAACAGCCTGCTGATCCACCTTGTCGCCGCGAGCTTGTGGGCCGGTGGACTGCTGGTCCTGCTGGTTCACGCGCTGGGCCGGACCGACCACGCCGACCTGGCAGCGCGGCGGTTTTCCGCCCTCGCGCTGTGGTGTTTCATCGCGATGGCGTGCAGCGGCGTCGTCAACGCCTTGGTACGGGTCACTCCCGCGGATTTGTTGGGCACCGGCTACGGGTGGTTGGTGATCGCCAAGTTCGTCGCGCTGTGTCTGCTCGGCGTCATTGGCTGGCGCCAGCGTCGCACGGCCGTCGTTGCGCTGCAAGCAAATCCGGGTGAGCCTCGCCTGTTGATCCGGCTGGCACTGATCGAGGCGGCGGTGTTCGGCGTTACCTTCGGCATCGCGGTTGGGCTGGGCCGGACGCCACCACCGCCTCCGCCGATAGCGAATCCCTCGATACCCGAGGTGGCGATCGGCTACGACTTGGCCGGGCCGCCTACCGCAGCGCGGATCTTGTTCGATTGGCGCTTCGACCTGATCTTCGGCACCGCGGCGATCGTGTTGGCGGCGCTGTATATCGCCGGGATGCTGCGACTGCGCCGCCGCGGTGACAGTTGGCCGCCGGGTCGGACGGTGTCTTGGTTGCTCGGCTGCCTGACGGTGCTGTTCGCGACGTCATCGGGGGTGGGCCGATACATGCCGGCCATGTTCAGCATGCACATGGTCGCCCACATGCTGCTGTCGATGCTGGCACCGATCCTGTTGGTGCTCGGCGCCCCGGTCAGCCTGGCGCTGCGAGCGTTGCCGGTCGCCGGCCGCGGTGAGCCTCCGGGCATGCGGGAGTGGCTGCTGGCGGGACTGCACAGCCGGCTGTCTCGGTTTTTGACCCACCCGATCGTCGCCACCGCGCTGTTTGTCGCGGGGTTCTACGGGTTGTACTTCAGCGGCATTTTCAACGCCGCCGCGAGCAGTCATCTGGGCCATGTCGCGATGAACGTGCACTTCTTGCTCAGCGGTTACCTGTTCTATTGGGTGGTGATCGGCATCGACCCGACGCCGCGGCCGATCCCGCCGCTGGCCAAGGCCGCCGTCCTCTTCGCGTCGTTGCCCTTGCACGCTTTCTTCGGAGTTGTGCTGATGGGAACCCGAGAGGTTCTCGGGATGAGCTTTTACCGGTCGCTGCAGCTGAGCTGGCACACCGATCTGCTGGGTGACCAGCGACTCGGCGGTGGAATCGCGTGGGCGGCGGGTGAAATTCCGCTGGTGATTGTCATGATCGCGTTGCTGGTGCAGTGGCGTCGCAGCGAGGAGCGGACCGCCCGGCGGCTAGATCGCGCCGCTGAGCGCGACGACGACGCCGAACTGGCCGCCTACAACGCGATGCTGGCCGAGCTGGCCCGACGCGACGCTTCCGGGCAGCGCTAGCTGACTGCTGTTTCGCGGCGAAGCCCTTTAACCACAGTCACCGCTTAATCCACAGGTCCGTCTTGTCACAAGCGTTGACCGCCGCGGTTGTCGGTGTTGCCGGCCTGACTGGATCCACAACTGCTACACGACCGCTACACGAAAGGGATGAGCAATGTTCGAAACACCGATAGCCGTGGTCGGCAATATCGTCAACGACCCGATCCGCCGCCAAGTCGGCGATCAGGAGGTGATGAAGTTCCGCGTCGCCAGCAATTCGCGCCGTCGTAGCCCCGACGGCACCTGGGAACCCGGCAATTCGCTGTTCGTCAGCGTCAATTGCTGGGGCCGGCTGGTCTCCGGTGTGGGCGCCTCGTTGCGCAAGGGCTCGGCGGTGATCGTCGTGGGGCACGTCTACACCAGTGAGTACGACGATCGCGACGGCAATCGGCGCTCGGCGGTGGAGATCCGGGCCAGCGCTGTGGGTCCGGACCTGTCGCGTTGCCATGCTCGGATCGAAAAGACAGTTCCGGTGGACGCGGAGACCGTGACGGCGCCCACTGCCGAACCTGCGGGCGATACCGACGAGGTCCAGCCGGCGGAAACCGGGCTGCCGATCTCGGCTTAAAAAGCGGTGCTGCAGCGTTTGCCTAGGATGGTCGGCGAGCATGGCAAGACCAGGGAGGTAACACCGCTGCATGGCTGAGTTCATCTACACGATGAAGAAGGTCCGCAAGGCGCACGGCGACAAGGTCATCCTTGACGACGTCACACTGAGCTTCCTGCCCGGAGCAAAGATCGGCGTCGTGGGCCCCAACGGGGCGGGCAAGTCGAGCGTCTTGCGGATCATGGCCGGGTTGGACAAACCCAACAACGGCGACGCCTTCCTGGCCGCCGGCGCCACCGTCGGCATCTTGCAACAGGAGCCGCCGCTGGACGAGACCAAAACCGTGCGTGGCAACGTCGAAGAGGGTCTGGGCGAGCTCAAGGTCAAACTCGACAGGTTCAACGAGGTGGCCGAGCTGATGGCCACCGACTACTCCGACGAGCTGATGGAGGAGATGGGCCGGCTCCAGGAGGAGCTCGACCACGCCGACGCCTGGGACATCGACTCACAGCTCGAGCAGGCCATGGACGCGCTGCGCTGCCCGCCGCCCGACGAGCCGGTGACCCACCTGTCCGGCGGCGAGCGGCGCCGGGTGGCGTTGTGCAAACTGCTGCTGTCCAAGCCCGACTTGCTGCTGCTCGACGAGCCGACCAACCACCTCGACGCCGAGAGTGTGCAGTGGCTCGAACAGCACCTGGCCTCCTACCCGGGCGCGATCCTGGCGGTTACGCACGACCGCTACTTCCTGGACAACGTCGCCGAGTGGATCCTCGAACTCGACCGGGGCCGCGCTTACCCGTACGAGGGCAATTACTCCACCTACCTGGAGAAGAAGGCCGAACGCCTGGCGGTACAGGGCCGTAAGGACGCCAAGCTGCAAAAGCGCCTGAAAGAAGAGTTGGCCTGGGTCCGCTCAGGCGCCAAGGCGCGTCAAGCCAAGGGCAAGGCGCGGCTGCAGCGCTACGAGGAGATGGCCGCCGAGGCGGAAAAGACCCGCAAGCTCGACTTCGAGGAGATCCAGATTCCCACCGGTCCGCGCCTGGGCAACGTGGTGGTCGAGGTCGAGCATCTCGACAAGGGCTTCGACGGCCGACCGCTGATCAAGGATCTGTCGTTCTCGCTTCCCCGCAACGGCATCGTCGGTGTCATCGGTCCGAACGGGGTGGGTAAGACCACCCTGTTCAAGACCATCGTGGGCTTGGAGCCACCCGACAGCGGCACCGTCAAGATCGGCGAGACCGTGAAGATCAGCTACGTGGACCAGACCCGCGCCGGTATCGACCCGAACAAAACCGTGTGGGAAGTCGTGTCCGACGGCCTGGACCATATCCAAGTCGGCCAAAACGAGATCCCGTCCCGTGCCTATGTCTCGGCTTTCGGATTCAAAGGGCCCGATCAGCAGAAGCCGGCCGGGGTGTTGTCCGGCGGCGAGCGCAACAGGCTGAATCTGGCGCTCACCCTCAAAGAGGGCGGCAACTTGATCCTGCTCGACGAGCCGACCAACGACCTCGACGTCGAGACGTTGGGCTCGCTGGAGAACGCGCTGGAGAAGTTCCCTGGCTGCGCGGTGGTGATCTCGCACGATCGCTGGTTCCTCGACCGCACGTGCACGCACATCCTGGCCTGGGAAGGCGATGAGGACAACGAAGCCAAGTGGTTCTGGTTCGAGGGCAACTTCGGTGCTTACGAGGAGAACAAAGTCGAACGGCTCGGCGTCGAGGCAGCGCGTCCGCACAGGGTGACCCATCGCAAGCTCACTCGCGACTAAGGTCAGGCATACCAGCCGGCGCTGGTACGCGTGCATAGTCAGGAGCAGTCGGGATGACGGGTGATCCGCGGACTACCAGCCTGCAGGAGTGCACTGACTTCACTCGCCTAGATGACATTCCCGCGTGGATTCCCCGGGCGTACACCGCCACCTACCGCGGTCCGCACGGTGATGCGCCCGAGACCGAGCGGCAGTTCGCCGATACCGCGGTCATCCAACGGGCCGCCGTCAAAGCGGTGACACCGGCGCTGCTGAGCGCCCACTTCCGGCTGGCACAACATCGCCGTTCCGGTGAAACGCGGGTGGCCGTCTACACCGCCGACGACCCCGCCGGGTTCGGCCCGGCGATGCAAGTCGTGACCGAGCAGGGCGGCATGCTGATGGATTCGGTCGCGGTGCTGTTGCATCGACTCGGGGTTGCCTACGTCGGCATCATGAATCCGATCTTCGTCGCGCACCGCAGCCCGACAGGTGAACTGCAAAGCATCGGCTCCATCGACGCAGAGCGCCCACCGGACGGCGTCGAAGAGATGTGGATCCATGTGCAGCTCTCGCCGTCGGTGAACCGCAAGGCGCTGGCAGAAGCCGAACGGCTGCTGCCCAGCGTGCTCGGCGACGTGCGCCAGGTTGCGGCCGATGCGACCGCCATGATCACGGCACTCGATGCCGTCGCGCACGATGTCGAAGCCAACGAACAAGGCCACTATTCGGCCCCGGACCGCGAAGATGTCGCCGCGTTGCTGCGCTGGCTTGCCGACGGGCACTTCGTGCTGCTGGGCTACCAGCGCGGCCCGATATCCGACGGGCAGGTGTCGGTCGACGAATCGTCCCGGCTGGGTGTCTTGCGACTTCGCAAGGCGTCCCGGCCACGGTTGACCGAGGACGGCAAGCTGCTCGTCTTGGCCCAAGCCACCACTCCGAGCTACGTGCGCTTCGGCGCTTATCCCTACGTCGTCGTCATCCGGGAAAACGCCCAAAACACCGTCGTCGAGCACCGCTTCGTCGGGCTTTTCACGGTTGCCGCGATGAACGCCAACGTCCTGGAAATCCCGTTGGTTGCCCGCCAGGTTCAGAAAGCGCTCGCGTTGGCCGAACGCGACCCGAGCCATCCGGGCCAGCTGTTGCTCGATATCATCCAAACCGTTCCGCGTTCAGAGCTGTTCGCGCTCGATGCCGAGCGGCTGCTGGAGATGGCCACCGCCGTAGTGGATCTCGGATCGCGGCGCCGTGCACTGCTGTTCTTGCGCGCAGATCGACTCGGCCAACTGGTATCTTGCCTGGTTTATCTGCCACGCGACCGGTACACCACCGCGGTGCGATTGGAAATGCAGGACATCTTGGTCCGCGAACTCGGCGGCAGTAGCCTCGAATACACCGCTCGGGTCAGCGAAGCACCCTGGGCGGTTGTGCATTTCGTTGTTCGACTACCGGATCGGTCCAGCGCCTCAGCGGTCGACACGTCCGATGAGAACAAGGCTCGCATCCAAGCGCTGCTCACTGAGGCGACACGTACCTGGGCCGACCGGCTGATGGGCGCGGTACAGACCGGCGCGATTGCGCAGAGCGAGGCCGAGCATTACGCGGACGCGTTTTCAGAGGCCTACAAACAGGTCGTCAGTCCCGCGGACGCCATCAAAGACATTGCCGTCATCGAATCGCTGACCGACGACTCCGTCAAGCTGGTGTTTGCCGACCGTGACGAGGGCGACGGGATCGCCCTGCTTACTTGGTATTTGGGTGGGCGGACGGCATCGTTGAGTCGGCTACTACCGATGCTGCAGTCCATGGGCGTGGTTGTGCTCGAGGAGCGACCGTTCACCGTTACTCGGCCCGACGGACTGGTGGTGTGGATCTACCAATTCAAAATCAAGCCGCATCCCACCATCCGACTGGCGCCGGAAGGACCCGAACGGGAGGCCACCGCGCAACGCTTCGCCGACGCGGTGACCGCGATCTGGCAGGGCCGGGCCGAAATCGACCGGTTCAACGAGCTCGTGCTGCGCGCCGGCCTGACCTGGCACCAAGTGGTGGTGCTGCGCGCCTACGCTAAATACCTGCGGCAGGCGGCATTTCCCTACAGCCAGGCCCACATAGAGTCAATTCTCAACGAGAATCCGAAGACCGCGGCGGCTTTGGTCGCACTGTTTGAGGCACTGTTCGATCCGGACCCCTCGGGATCGCGCGAAAGCCGGGACGCACAAGCAGCTGCCGCTGCTGTCGCCGCAGATATCGATGCGCTGCAGAGCCTGGACACCGACCGAGTGCTGCGAGCATTCGCTTCGCTGATTCAGGCGACGTTGCGTACCAATTACTTCGTCACAAAGGAAGGCTCGGCGCGCAGCCAAAATGCGCTAGCGGTGAAGCTCGATGCTCAACTGATCGACGAACTGCCGTTACCGCGACCGAAATTCGAGATCTTCGTGTACTCACCGCGCGTGGAGGGTGTGCACTTGCGGTTCGGTCACGTGGCACGCGGCGGGTTGCGTTGGTCGGATCGCCGCGAGGACTTCCGCACCGAGATCCTGGGTCTGGTCAAGGCGCAAGCGGTCAAAAACGCGGTCATCGTGCCGGTGGGTGCCAAGGGCGGATTCGTCGTCAAGCGACCGCCGCTGCCGACCGGTGACGCCGCCGCCGACCGCGATGCCGCCCGCGAGGAGGGCATCGCCTGCTACAAGCTGTTCATCTCCGGACTGCTGGAAATCACCGACAACGTCGACCACAGCACCGGCGAGGTCCGCGTCCCACCTCAGGTGGTGCGCCGCGACGGCGACGACGCCTACCTGGTGGTGGCCGCGGACAAGGGCACCGCCGCGTTCTCCGACATCGCCAACGACATCGCCAAGTCCTACGGATTCTGGTTGGGCGACGCGTTCGCCTCTGGCGGATCGGTGGGCTACGACCACAAGGCCATGGGCATCACCGCCCGCGGCGCATGGGAAGCGGTGAAACGACATTTCCGGGAGATGGGGGTTGACACCCAAAGCGAGGACTTCACCGTCGTCGGCATCGGCGACATGAGTGGTGACGTGTTCGGCAACGGCATGTTGCTGTCCAAGCACATTCGCCTGGTAGCCGCCTTCGATCACCGGCATGTCTTCCTCGACCCCAACCCGGACGCCGCGGCCTCGTGGCAGGAGCGCCGCCGACTGTTCGAGCTGCCACGTTCCAGTTGGGCGGACTACGACACGTCGCTGATCAGCGAGGGTGGCGGGGTCTTCAGCCGCGAACACAAAACCATTCCGATCAGCGACCAGGTCCGCGCCACGCTGGGAATCGAAGATGACGTCAGCGAGATGGCACCGCCGAACCTGGTGCGCGCCATCCTGAAAGCTCCGGTGGATCTGCTCTACAACGGGGGCATCGGGACTTACGTGAAGGCCGAGGCGGAATCTGACTCCGAAGTCGGTGATCGGGCCAATGATCAGGTCCGCGTCAACGCAAATCAGTTGCGCGCCAAGGTCGTCGCCGAAGGAGGCAATCTCGGTGTCACGGCCCGCGGGCGCATTGAGTTCGATCTCTGCGGCGGCCGGATCAACACCGACGCGATGGACAACTCGGCCGGTGTGGATTGCTCCGACCATGAGGTCAACATCAAGATCCTGATCGACGCGCTGATCACCGCCGGCAAGATCAAACCCGAGGAACGCACCGGACTCCTCGAGTCGATGACCGACGAAGTCGCTGAGTTGGTCCTCACCGACAATGTCGATCAAAACGACCTGCTGGGCACGAGCCGGGCCAATGCCGCCAGCTTGCTGCCGGTGCACGCCGACCTGATCAAGTATCTGGTGGCGGAACGCGGGCTGAACCGCGAACTGGAGGCCTTGCCGTCAGAAAAAGAGATTCACCGGCGCGCCGAGGCCGGTCTCGGACTCACTTCGCCAGAGCTGGCGACGTTGATGGCGCACGTCAAACTGGCGCTGAAAGACGAGCTGTTGGCGACCGACCTTCCCGATCAGGAAGTGTTCGCTTCCCGCCTGCCGCAATACTTTCCGTCGGTGTTGCGGGATCGATTCGGTGGCGAGATCCGATCCCATCAGCTGCGCCGTGAGATCGTCACCACCATGCTGGTCAATGACTTGGTGGACACCGGCGGCATCACCTATGCGTATCGAGTCACCCAGGACGTCGGAGTAGGCCCAGTCGATGCGGTCCGGGCCTATGTGGCCACCGACGCGATTTTTGGGGTGGGCGAGCTGCGTCGGCAGATCCGCGCTGCCGACCTGCCGGTCACGCTGAGCGACCGGCTCACGCTGGATACCCGTCGACTGATCGACCGCGCCGCGCGCTGGCTACTCAACTACCGTCCGCAACCACTCGCGGTGGGCGCGGAGGTCAACCGATTCGCCAAGAAGGTGCAAGAGCTCACCCCGCGGATGTCGGAGTGGCTGCGCGGCGACGACAAGGCCATCGTGGAAAAGGAGGCCGCCGAATTCGCTTCCCAAGGCGCCTCTGAGGAATTGGCCTATATGGTGGCCATCGGCCTGTATCGGTATAGCCTGCTCGACATCATCGATATCGCCGATATCGACGAGCGCGACGCCGCCGAGGTTGCCGACACCTACTTCGCCTTGATGGACCGCCTCGGCACGGACGGGCTGCTGACCGCGGTCTCCGAGCTGCCCCGGGATGACCGCTGGCATTCGTTGGCACGCTTGGCGATTCGCGACGACATCTATGCTTCCCTGCGGGCATTGTGTTTCGACGTGCTGGCCGTCGGTGAGCCGGATGAAAGCGGGGAAGAGAAGATTGCCGAATGGGAACACACCAGCGCATCGCGAGTGGAACGGGCGCGCCGTACGCTCACCGAGATCTATGAAAGCGGCGCCAAAGACCTGGCGACGCTGTCGGTGGCGGCACGCCAGATCCGCCGTATGACGCGCACCAGCGGGCGGGGATCGTCAGGGTGACCACGGGTTATGTCGCACCAGTGCCGGTGCGCTGGTCGGACATCGACATGTACCAGCACATCAACCACGCCACCATGGTCACCATCCTCGAAGAGGCCCGTGTGCCGTTTCTGCGCGAGCCCTTCGAAGCCGATATCACCACCATCGGCTTGTTGATCGCCGACGTGCGGGTGACCTACAAAGACCAACTGCGGCTGGCGGATTCCCCGCTGCAGGTGACCATGTGGGTCAAACGGCTACGCGCGGTGGACTTCACGATTGGCTACGAGGTGCGCTCGGTCAACGCCGAACCGCAATCCAAACCTGCCGTGATCGCCGAGACGCAGTTGGCCGCGGTCCACATCAAAGAGCAGCGGCTCGTGCGGCTCTCGCCGCAACAACGGGAATACCTGCAGCGGTGGCTGCGGTAGGCGAACGCGGGCTGTGGTTGGACACGGCGCACCGCACGGATCTGGCCACGTTCGCCGAGCGGGCGCTGCGTCTTGACGACGCAGCCGTGGTCCGGCTGCGGATCCGCTCGACTGAGGCGTTCACCGCTTGGGTCGCCACGGGTTTCGACGTGTTGGCCAGCAGAGTGGTGGCCGGCACCGTGCGGCCCGACGATATGTCCGTTGCCGCCGACGAATTGGTGCGCGGGCTTGCTGCGATGGACGATGCCGGCTACGTCGATCCCGGCTTTCCGATGGATTCGGCGTGGCGCAGCGCGCTGCCGCCGGACTCCGGGTTCACCCACCTCGACGACGTACCCGCGCGGCTGATGCTGCAGCTGTCGCAGCGCGGTGCCGAACTGGCGAAGGATTACGGCAGCGCGCACGGTCCACCCGTATCGCTGCTCGACCAGGAGGTGCTTCGGGTGAGCTCCGCCGGCAACAGCGTCGGAGTTCCCATGCGTTGCGTATTCGCCCTCGCCGCAATGGGTTTTCTGCCGCAGTCACCGGAGGCCGTCGATGCCAACGAAATCGTGCGGGTGCGGATACTGCCGACATGGTTGCGCGTCGATGCGCGGTTCGGTTCGGTCTACCGCCGACGCGGGGATCCTGCGCTGCTGGCGTTATAGCGCTCCGGCGGCTGCGCAGGCGTTTTCCGGCCAATACTGAGATTTGGCTGAGAATAAAATTTGGTTTGTGTAAGTTGCTGGGCAGCTCAAATCACCTGTAGCGGGAGGTCGCAATGGCGCGCTGTCGGTTGGGGTCGCTGAGCAGCGTGGTGGTGGTGCTGGCCAGTGCGGTACTCAGCGTCTCGTTGATGACGCCGCCGTCGGCACCCGCGACCGAAGCGAAATCGCTAGAGGCAGACGCGGTCCTGATGGACACCGAGTCGTTGATCGTCGGGCCCAGCGGTGTGCCGATACCCCCGCAGAGCTACATCGATGCCGTCAGCGAGCGATTCATTGATCCGGCCATGCCGTTTTTCCCGGGACAGCCGGTGTTCTCGGTGGATCACGCGAACGCCGTGTTCACACCGGAGGGGCTGCAGCCGCTCAACGGGATCAAAGTCTTACCCCTCGACCCATCGGTAGCGCAGGGCGCCACGATCGTCGAAAACACGATCGACCAGCAGCTCGCCGCCGGAAACGACGTCGTCTACTCCGGTTACTCACAGAGCTCCACGATTGCCTCGCAGGTGATGCGTGACCTGCTGGCGCTACCCATGGCCGAGCAGCCCACCGCGGACCAACTGTCCTTCGTGCTGCTCGCCGACCCCAACAATCCCGACGGCGGTCTGCTGTCGCGCTTCGGCGACCCGACCCTGCCGCCGCTGACTCTGCCGAGTTTGCAGCTCACCTTCAGCCCCGCGACCCCGTCGAACACTGTTTGGGAAACCGCGATCTATACGCGCGAATACGACGGTTTCGCCGACTTCCCCAAGTACCCAATCAATTTCCTGTCCACGCTCAACGCTTTCATCGGCCTGCAAACCCTGCACAGCGCCTACCCCGAGCTCACCCCCGAACAGCTCGCGACCGCTGTTGAGGTGCCCACGTCTGCGGGCTACACCGGCGCCACCACCTACTGGATGATCCCCACCGAGCATCTGCCGCTCGCGGAGTTGATTCGCCAAATCCCAGTCGTGGGAACACCGCTGGCCGATCTGCTCGAGCCGGACTTGCGGGTGCTGGTCAACCTCGGCTACGGACCGGACCCAGACGTCGGATGGTCGACCACGGGCGCGGATCTGCCCACGCCGTTCGGGCTGTTCCCGACCTTCACCCCAGAGCAGTTCGATGCGGTCGTGGACGCGTTGGTGACGGGCACTCAAGACGGATTCACCAAAGCAGTCGGCGACCTACAGTCCATGGACCTAAGCGCGGAATTGACTGGCCTTTTCGCGCCGGCGCCCGGCGTCGACGCGCTGGGCACAGCGGTGAGTGCGGATCCGATAACCGACCTCACCGATATTGTGAATGCCCTTAGCGGCGCCGCCTCGGCTGCGTACTCGAGCCTGCTCGGACTGGCGGATATCGCCAACGCGCTGGTTTTGATGCCGGTGTATGACCTCAGTCTGTTCATGCAAGAAGTGGCCGAAGGTGACCTGCTGGGCGCGGTCGGCATGCCCATTGCCGCCGACATCGCACTGGGCACCTTGGCGGCCGGCTTCAGTTTGACCGTGGTCACGAATGCCGTGACAGCGGTTTCCGATGAACTCGCGGGGCTGTTCGCGTTCTGATCACGAAGCCAGCCACGCCGCGGCGTTGGGCGGCAAGCGATGGTTGGCCAGCGGCGCACTGGCCAGCAGCAGTTCGCCATCGGGAAGCCGCACCGGTCGATTGCCGGCATTGAGCACGCAGAGCAGCCCACCGGGACGGGCGAACATCAACGTGCTGCCCGGTGTCGTCAACCATTCGATCCGCCCGCCGGAGAATTCCGCACGTTTCTCCCGTATTTCGAGGGCTCGGCGGAAGAACGACAATGTCGAGTCCGCATCGGCGAGTTGGCGCTCGACGGTAAGTGGCGCCCAGTCCGTCGGCATCGGCAACCAGGTCTTTTTCGACGGGGAGAACCCGAACGGGGGAGTGTCGCCCTCCCAGGGCATCGGAACGCGGCACCCGTCGCGCCCGCGGTCGGTGTGTCCGGAGCGCTCCCACGTCGGGTCCTGCAGAACTTCGTCGGGCAGTTCGACATTGGGCAGCCCGAGTTCCTGCCCGTTGTAGATGAACACTGCGCCGGGCAGCGCCAGCATGACCATCGCCATTGCCCGCGCCCGGTGCAGCCCGACCGCACCGCCGCCGTACCGGGTCACCTCCCGGTCGACGTCGTGGTTGGACAATGTCCATGTCGGCGTGGCATTTTCGATCGCCGCGGCAGCCAACGAGTTGTCGATGGCGTCGCGGATGTCGGCGGCGTCGAAGCGCGCCTGCACCAGCCGGAAATTGAAGCCGAGGTGTAGCTCGTCGGGACGCAGGTACTCGGCCCAGCGGGCGTTGTCGTGAACCCACACTTCGCCGATGGTCACCGCGTCGGGGTAATCGTTCATGACGGTGCGGATATCGCGGTGGATCGCGTGCACGTCGGGATGGTTGAACCGCGGGTCGTCGTCTCTGTTGCGCAGCATCCGGTCACGCTCGACGGCCTCCATGTCTGGCAGGTCCGGCGGCTTGGCCATCCCGTGCGCGACGTCGATACGAAAGCCGTCGACGCCGCGTTCCAACCAAAACCGCAGTGTCTTCTCGAAATCGTCAAACACGTCCGGGTTGGCCCAGTTGAGGTCCGGCTGCTCGGCATCGAAGAGGTGCAGGTACCACTGACCCGGCCTGCCGTCGGGTTCGACGACCCGGGTCCAGGCCGGCCCGCCGAAGACTGATTCCCAGTTGTTCGGCGGTTGCTCGCCGGCGGGGCCGCGGCCGTCGCGAAACAGGTAGCGGTCGCGCGCGGGGCTTCCCGGCCCGGCGGACAGCGCCGCCTGAAACCACGGGTGCGCAGAGCTGGTGTGGTTGGGCACCAGATCCATGGTGATCTTGATGCCTCGCTGATGCGCCGCCGTGATCAGCCGGTCCAAGGCGGTCAGCCCGCCGAACAGCGGGTCCACGTCACGAGGATCGGCGACGTCATAGCCGTGGTCGACCATTGGTGAGACGGTGACCGGGTTGAGCCAGATCGCGTCGACGCCCAGCAGGGCCAGGTAGTCCAGTCGGGCCAGTACCCCGTCCAGGTCGCCGACGCCGTCGCCGTTGCTGTCGGCGAACGAGCGCGGATACACCTGGTAGAAGATGGCGTCGCACCACCACGGCCGCGGTGTATCGGCCCGCATCAGAGCGCGGAGTTCACCAGCGAGTTCGCCGCCATCTGCAGGTAATCCAGCAGCTCCCGGCGGTGTTCGTCGTCAAGGGTGGCCGAGTCGATCGAAGCGACCGCCGTGTGCATGCAGCGCAGCCACGCATCGCGTTCGATCGGCGAAATCCGAAACGGCACATGCCGCATCCTCAGCCGGGGGTGACCGCGCCGATCCGAGTAAGTTCGCGGGCCGCCCCAATACTGCTCGAGGAACATCCGCAATCGCTCTTCGGCGCCGGCCAAATCGTCTTCGGGGTACAGCGGGCGCAGGATCTCGTCCTCAGCGACCAACTCGTAGAAACGCGCAACGATGGCGTGGAAGGTGTCGGCGCCGCCGACGGCGTCGTAAAACGACTGCTGCTGTACTGGTTCCATCGTTTCTCATTGTGGGGCATCGGCGGAGGTCGTTGCGCACCCGGACCTGTTGTTCACCTTATTGACCAGCGAACACCGACCAATTTAGCGTGCAGTGGATGCCGAATCATGGTGGACTGTTCGGCGGAGGACGTATGGCGCACCATAAAGGGCGCCGCGACCACCGCACATCCGGTGCCGCGGCGGGGCTCACCCGGCCCGTGGGTCGGTCATGCCTGCATAGCGTCGAAACCAACCCACCTGCGTCGCGTGACTCCGGATCGATCTGGAATCGTCGCCGGGTGCTGCTGCTGAACTCCACCTACGAGCCGCTTACCGCGTTGCCGATGCGGCGGGCCATCATCATGCTGGTCTGCGGGAAAGCCGACGTCGTTCACGACGACCCGGCCGGTCCGGTGATCCATTCGGCAACGCGATCGATCGTCGTGCCGTCGGTGATCCGGTTGCGGTCCTTCGTTCGGGTGCCGTATCGCGCCCGGGTTCCGATGACCCGAGCGGCGCTGATGCACCGGGACCGCTTCAGCTGCGCGTACTGCGGCGCCAAGGCCGACACGGTCGACCATGTGGTACCCCGCAGCCGCGGCGGCACCCACTCGTGGGAGAACTGCGTGGCGTGCTGCTCGACCTGCAACCATCGCAAGGGCGATCGGCTGCTGAACGAGCTTGGCTGGTCGTTGCGGCTGGCGCCGACGCGGCCCAAGGGACAGCACTGGCGGCTGCTGTCGAGCGTCAAGGAGCTCGACCCTTCGTGGGCGAGGTATCTGGGTGAGGGCGCCGCCTAGCCCGGCGACGATGCAGAGCGCGTAGCGCGATGAGGAGGAGCCGGGCAAATCGATGTCGCACGCCTGATGGGATACGGTTTGCGTCGTGAGCATGATGCAAATCCACCTTTACGTCGTGGGCATCCCGTTATTGCTGGTGATCGTGCTGGTGGCGCTGATCTGGTCGCGCAAGGGCGTGCATCCGGAGACCTACAAGATGTCGGAGCCGTGGACGCATCCGCCGATCCTGTGGGCGGCAACCGACGAGGCTGTCGGTGGGCACGGTGCGCATCCGGGTCATGGCACATCGGAGTTCAGCGTGGGAGGTGGCGCAAGTGGCAGCTGGTGAGGTCGCAACCGTTACGCCCGTCGAGCTGCCCGTCGGCTCGGTGGTCACCGCCAGCGGACGAATCTCCGCAGTCACCGAGCCCGGCGAGCTGTCGGTGCGCTATCCGTTTCCGATCAAGGATCTGGTCGCTATTGACGATGCGTTGACCTATGCGTCGCGGGCGTCCGACGCGCGGTTCGCGATCTACATCGGCGACCTGGGCAGCGACACCGCCGCTCGGGCCCGCGAGATCCTGGCCAAAGTGCCGACGCCGAACAACGCGGTCCTGCTCGCGGTGTCGCCCGACCAGCATGCGATCGAGGTGGTCTACGGATCGCAGGTGCGCGGGCGGGGCGCCGAATCGGCCGCGCCGCTCGGTGTGGCCGCCGCCAAGTCAGCGTTCGAAAAGGGCGACCTGGTGGACGGGCTAGTCAGCGCGATTCGGGTGCTAAGCGCAGGGATTTCGCCGGCGTAGTTTCTCGGCGCCGCGGCCTAATTTTGCGGCTCAGGGCTGGTTTGGGCCCCCTTAGACTTAAGCGAAACCGCTGATGCTGAGGGAGCCAGATGAGTCAGGACAACCTGTTCACGCAGACCGACGGGCTGCGATCGTTTGCTCAGTCGCACGCCGATGTGGTCTCTGGCCTGACCGGTTTGCTCAACACCGCCGCCGAGGCGAGCGGCGTCCAGACGACGCACGGCCCGATCGCGTCGGCGGTGCACACAGCATTGAGCAGCGCGCTGAGCGCTCGGCACGGCTCGATGCAGAACGTGGTCAACATCGGCAGGAATCTGACCGAGTCTTTGCAGGCGGCTGCCCACGCGTACGAGCAAGTCGACCAGCGGTACGGCGACAAAGCGCGCGCAGCAGGGGAGGCGATCGGCGATGCTCGCGGGACACGGGCCGGCGCGGCCCGCGGTGGTGTACCGGCCACTGGTGGTACACCCACCACCGGTGGTCTAGCGGGCGCTGGTTCCGGTGCGGCGGCGGGAGCCGGTAGCGGCGCCAGCGTGGCCGGTCAAGTGGCGGGCCAGCTGGGTCAGGTCGGAAGTCAGCTCGGTCAGGCGGCGACGGGCATGTTCAAAGGCCAAGCGGGCGGCGGCAAATCCCCGGGACTGCAGCAAGTAGTGCAACCGCTGATGCAGGGTGCGCAGCAAATCGTTCAAACGGCCCAAGGACACGGCGGTCACGGCGAAGCTCAATTGGCCTCCGAAAGCCATGAGCAGGCCGCACCCGGCGACAACACTACGAGCGGCAAAGCGCCGACAGAGCAGGTGACTTTGGCGCGCGATGCGTCGCCGAAAACCGGTGAGACGCCTGCATAAAGGATCGCTAGTTGCGAAGCCACAACGTCAGAGAGCGGGGTTTTTGAGTGGGTGCGCTTGATGCGTTCATGTCCACGTGGTCGAATGCGCGCTCGACGTTGGGGGAAGGTACTCCCCAACAGGGTGCGCAGTTTGATCGCAGCAGTGAGCTGCGGCAGGCGCAAAGTGGGGTGGAGTCGGCGGCGCCGGGATCGCGTTGGACGGGTGCGGCGGCTGATTCCTATGCCGATGCCAACAGCAAGCAGGGCCGGGTGTTGGGGCAGATGGCCGGGCTTGATCAACGCCTTGGTGTTGAGGTGGATCGTTCGGCGGCGGTGGTGGCTGCCGGGCGGCAGAACTTGGATCAGGTCAAGTTGTGGGTGATGGATGCGGCCTCGACGGTGCCGCAGGGTGTGGATCGTGAGCAGGCGCTAATGCCGATCGCCCGCAAGGGCATTGGTGATGTGGTCGACGTCGTCAGGCAAACCAACAACGACCTCAACGCCATCGGTGCGCGGATTCAGACCATCGGCAACGAGTACCAGGCGCTTGGCGACGACAAGGACGGCAAGAAGCCCGACGAGCGTCCCAGCAATGTAGTGGGCGATCGCAACGGAGACAACGAGCCATGGCGGTACCCGTGGGATCCGCCACCCCCGCACGACTCAGCGCCGGGGGGAGGCCGCTGGGACGTTGATAACCAGCCGTACCCACCGGGCCCCGGCGGCGGACCGCCTATGGGACCGTTTCCGGTGCCGCAGCCGGGGCATCGTGACGTCAATCCACCGCGGGTCGGCCCAACTTCGGGTTTGCAGGATGTGGCGCCGACCGCGCCTAACGGCTGGGGTGTGAATCCGCCTATCACGCTGCAGGAGGAGTATCGATTTCGCCTGGTGGGTGAGCAGTTCAATGGTGCCTCTGACCACGTGCGGTGGGTACAGCGAGACGGGATGTGGTACCAAGCCAAGTGGATTGATTATCAATTCGAGGGCGAGCACCTGACGGTGCCGAAGGGCAACACTGGCATGACGGGTGGCCTGCCGCAGATTCCTATTGGCCTAAACGAGTGGCACCCGATGACGATCCAGGAGATTTACGCTGCCCAAGCGCAGAATCAGCGCCTGACGTTCTACCTTCCGGATATTTGCGGCCAACCGTATGTCATTTCGCCCAAAACTCCGAGCATGACTGCGGGATGACGTTGAGTTCGCTACGGGGAAAAAGCTTGACATGGGGGCTGACCGGAGTGCTGCTTATCGCCTGTGGGACCGTGGCGACGGTCTGGCTGATGCGGGACAATTCAAAGACGACTGCGGCTGGTGGTGACTGTGCTGTGGTCAAGCGCCTTGCCGCAGAATGGGTCACGATGTCAGAGTCAGTGAGGGCAGCTGTGGAGTCAGGTCCCGGCGAGCGCAGCGACTTGCTCGCTGCCGCCAACCGCGAGTCTGCGATGAGTGAAAAATTGCACGCTGCAGCAAATTCCGTTTCATCGCCGGCGTTCAAAGACCACTTTGTCAAGTGGGCAGAGGGAGCGGCACTGACAGCACAAATCCAGCGCGACTCGGTCAACCGCCCGTTTCAGGTCGTGTTGCCGCCAGATCTGCAAGCGAAAATGCGCCACGCGGCCCTGCTAACCGATGAGGCTAGCGGTGCTTTACTCCAAGCCTGCCCCGACGCGCACCCAGCGTCGACTCAGCACTGACTTCCTTCCTTGCCAGAGCATTGATGCCTCGGAATACTTATCGATATGAGTGACCCCGGCTCGCCAGACCCGCGAGCGAAATACCGCAAGCTGCCGGCGACAGTAAAGGCGGCCGACACCGTCGAGTCTGTTGACACCACGGCGGATTCCACAGGCGATACCGACGTGAACGAGGGAGCTCGTCCGTACCTGAGATCGATACTCGGACCTTGGACGCGATAAGAATCTTCGCGGTTTATCCGAATTGCATTTTGGCTGGCTTAGCGGAGCCGCGCTCACCCGCCGTCGATCCGCCGGTCGGCTGATCGGACGGGCACGGCTGACGGCGGGAGGCCGCAAACAATATACCGGCCGGCGCAATTGCGGGCAGTCAGAGGGGATTTCAGTCAGCAACTCAAACTTCATGTCAAGGGGTCATAGCGCGGGCCATTAGAATTATGCGGACACTGACTCCTAGAAAGGGGTGCCGAGTGGGTGCGCTTGATGCGTTCCTGTCGACGTGGTCGAATGCGCGCTCGACGTTGGGGGAAGGCACACCGCAACAGGGTGCGCAGTTTGATCGCAGCAGTGAGTTGCGGCAGGCGCAAAGTGGGGTGGAGTCGGCGGCGCCGGGATCGCGGTGGACGGGTGCGGCGGCTGATTCCTATGCCGACGCCAACAGCAAGCAGGGTCGGGTGTTGGGGCAGATGGCGGGGCTTGATCAACGCCTTGGTGTTGAGGTGGATCGCTCGGCGGCTGTGGTGGCTGCCGGGCGGCAGAACTTGGATCAGGTTAAGCAGTGGGTGATGGATGCGGCCTCGACGGTGCCGCAGGGTGTGGATCGTGAGCAGGCGCTAATGCCGATCGCGCGCAAGGGTATTGGTGATGTGGCCGAGGTCGTCAGGCAAACCAACAACGACCTCAATGCCATCGGTGCGCGGATTCAGACCATCGGCAACGAGTACCAGGCGCTTGGCGACGACAAGGACGGCAAGAAGGATCCCAGCAACCCGACAGATCCCAAAGACCCGAGAGACATAAACAAATTCGGCCCCGAAGAAAAGTACCCGCCGGAGTTCCGCCAGGCTAACTTCGATGTGAGTCAGGTGTTGGCCGGCACGGCGACGCCGGAACAATTGGCGCGGGTTCGGTCGGGGCTGGCGTTATCTCCTCAGCAGCAAGCCGATTACGAAGCAGGACGGCACGTCGACCTGACCGACCACCAGAAGCTGATTCTGGGGCAGATGCAATCGCAGATGAACGGCATGTCGGTCAGCGACATCCGTGCAGCCGAGCAACGCCTCGGCGAAGACAAACATCTGATCGGTGACGCGCTGCAGATGATGAGCAGCGATAAATTCGACTACACAAAGGTGACCTGGTCCGTGTTTGGTCCCCCCACCGAGACAGTCCAGGGCGGAGCGGACCAATTGCCCACCTCGGTCAGGGATGTGCTAACCCGGCCGGCGGCCGAAACGCATTCGCTTCCAGTTCCGGGCGGTCCGTCGGCATCTGTCACGGGCTACCCGACGATCAACGAACTGCGCGACTTGGCCGGCATCGTTCAGGACGGAAACCCGGCGCTACAGCAGGGAACATATCTTGATCACGCGCTGCTGGACAAAGGCGCGGAGATGCTAGCCGCCGAACAGATTGACAACAAAAACCCCGCGAACGTCGAACCCAACCAACAGCAGGTCGACCCGACCGTTCAAGATATCTTCCGCGCCGCAGGGCGGGACACCATCGTTGATCACGACGTGCTCACCGGTCCGAACGGGCAGACGCTGCTGCAGAACATGAGTACCCATGACTGGGCGGATAACGGTGCTGCAGCAAGCACGTTGACGAACTGGATCCACGATGCCGCCGGGTCAAGCAACGACGCGGTCGCTACCCGCGCCGGAGAAACGGCCCATGCGCTTGCCAGCTACCTCGGTAGTGACGCCGGCAAAGGCCTTCTGAACATTGAAACGAATCCGTTTACGCACACACATACCACTGTTGGCCAGCTCAATCCCGACCTGCTTCGCGGGTATTCCAACGCACTGATCCCGTATCAGGACGCCATGGTGGGGGACTATCACGGCACCAAGGGATTCACAGCACTCGATGGGTTTGAGCATGGCGAGCTTCCGAAGACTCGGCAGCTGTTCGCCATCATGGATTCAGACTGGGATCCCAAGAATCCGAATACTGCGGCCAACGCATTCAACCAAGCAGCCTATGAACACGCCCTTCGCTACGAGCACGAATTCGGCGTCGCGGCCAGTGAGGGCGATGTCAATGACCCCAGTAGTCCTCATCGACTCGATATGGCTAGGGCGGGAGCACTTGCCGGCTTGGTCGAAGCCGGGGCCAAGGACGCGACCGGTTACAGCAACGAGCAGTCGCTGGCGAACGCCAAAGCGGCGTATGACATCAAGAAGACCGCTTTGGATTTCATGTTCGGCCAAGCCACGAGCCACATACCCGGCGTCGGCGGTATCATCAACGAGCTAGGTAAAAGTACGATTAATGACGCTTTCCTCGGCAAAGAGCCGACACTTGAGAATGGTCATGTGGTGGAACACCGATCGATACAAGACGAGCAAAACCTGGCCTACTATACAATCGCGAGTCCGTTGATTGCGAATGATCCTAATTCGCATATACCGGCGCAATATTTTGCACCCGATGGCCACTTATTGAGTCCCACGGAAATTCAAAACAGCGAAAATTTGGGCTCGGGTGAATTGGCCAGCTATTACGCCAGCTTGAATGAGTATCTTGAGCAGCATGGTCTTGGTAGCGACGTTGATGTGAAATTTCGCGACAGCTACGAAAATGTAACTCGTTGATGGCAATGATACGGCTGGCCCAGTTCATTGCCGCGGCTATGCTTCTGTTGGCCGGCTGCACCGCTTCGACACCCGCGTTGCCGCCTGCCGGCGACACAAGCCAGATTCACGACCTAGTAGCTGGTCCGGGGGGCGCGGATTTCCTATCCAGCTTGAGCACATACAAATGGCCCGATGGCGGAGCGAGCGCCGCTGGACTTTTTGGGTGGATCCCCCGTGACGCCGCATCGACAGATTCGGTGGTCGCGACCCGGGCGGGCGAAACTGCTCACGCCCTGGCGAGGTTCCTGGGCACGCATGAGTCCGAGCTTCTCAGCGTGCGTACTGGGCGGTTCGGTCTAAAACACCGGGACCTTGGAGCACTGAACCCGAAGTTGGTGCAAGGATACGCCGCTGCACTGACCCCTTTCCAAGGGGCAATTGCGTGCGACTCAAGCAATAGCCGAGGATTCGACTTATTAGGCGAGGATTGCGCGTCAGCCATTGTCTATGCGCGCTCGATATTTACTCTATTGAATACAGACCCGGTAGCTGCGTCCGACTTCTCGGAGGCGGCTTACAGACACATGGATGCTTACATCGAGAGGTTCGCTGAGGGCGTTGGCAAGCGGGCGGCAACGTTTCCCCAGGGTCCGCAGGTAGCGGGAAGGCTTTTGGGTCTGGTCACCGTCGGCGCGTCACGTTCTGGGATAAAAGTCCCCACCGTGCAGGATGCGGAAAACCGTGCCTACTATCTGACCGCCAAGGCCGTGCTCCCAAAAGGAACTAACCCGGGGCTGCCACCTGAGTACTTCGCGAACGGCGAGTTGATGTCGCCGGAGGACATCGACAAAAAGCTGGGTAGCGATGCGCTCGCCGATTATTACGCCAGCCTGGCGACGTACCTCAGGGGTGTCGATGATGCGGAATCGCACATATCGAAGGATCTCCGTCAGGCGTACTGGGCGGCGACAGGAAAGCCTTAAGACGGCTGCTGCCGCAATTTCTGATGTAATGAGTTCTTTGCGCAGCCCGACGTCGCTTGCTCGACTCCGACGAGATTTGCCGCGCTATGCCAAGCCCTGGCGCACCTAGACTTATGTATTGTGAGCGGGCTCGATGAGTTTTACACCGTCTGGTCGAATGCCCGCTCGACGATGGGGCAGGGTCACCCGCAAGATGGCGCTCAATTCGACAACAGCTCTGCCTTGCGCCAGATGCAGACCGGTGTCGAGGCGGCGGCGCCGGGCTCGCGGTGGACGGGCGCAGCGGCCGACGCTTACTCGGAGGCGAACAGCACGCAGGCCCGCGTGCTCGGTCACATGGCCGGACTCGATCAGCGGCTCGGCGCCGAAGTGGATCGCTCTGCTGCGGTCGTGATTGCCGGGCGGCGGAACCTCGACGAGATAAAGCAGTGTCGGCTGCCAGGTGAATGGGACCACTTCAGTGCTGGTTTTGCCATGAGCATGGGACCACCTGTTTGCCATTGATGGGACCACCTGGCTGGCGTTTTGCCAGTTATGGGACCACCCCGGCGTGGCTTCGGGTCTTCCGGTTGTTGGGCCGCTGTATTGGCCAAATGAGCTACCGGGAGGTGTCGGTGATCGAGGTTGTGGAGATGCTGCGGCTGTGGTTGCAGGGGCGGGGATTGCGGGAGGTGGCCCGGCTATCGGGAACCGACCGTAAGACGGTGCGCCGGTATGTCGATCGGGCGCGGGCGTGTGGGCTCGACCGTGACGGCGGTGAGTGTCAGCTGTCTGATGAGTTGATCGCGGCGGTGATCGCCGAGGTTCGCCCGCATCGGCCGGCCGGCAAGAGCCTGGCATGGGAAGCTATCGCCGCCGAGCATGAACGGATCAAGGCCTGGCTCAAAGACGGGCTGACGTTGACCAAGGTCCACACCTTGTTGGGACGTCGGGGTGTGGTGGTGTCGTATCGGACTCTGAATCGTTATGCCACAACTGAATTGGACTTCGGTCGGCGCCAGGCCACGGTGCCGGTGGCCGATTGTGAACCCGGCGCGGAGGTGCAGGTTGACTTCGGGCGGCTCGGCATGCTCACCGACGCTAGCGATGGTCGCCGTCGGGTGGTGCACGGGTTGATCTTTACCGCGGTGTACTCACGGCACATGTTCGTCTGGCCCACCTACCGCCAGACCCTAGCCGATGTGGTCGCCGGGTTTGAGGCGGCGTGGAAGTTCTTCGGTGGGGTGTTTTCGGTGGTGATACCGGACAACATGAAGGCCATCGTCATCGCCGCTGATGCCACCGAGCCCCGGCTCAATGATTCCTTCCGTGAGTACGCCCAGTCGCGTGGGTTCGCGATCGATCCGGCGCGGGTCCGCAGCCCGAAAGATAAGCCGCGGGTGGAGCGCATGGTGTCCTATGTGCGGTCGAATTTCTATGCCGGAGAAGACTTCCGGGATCTCGATGACTGTCGTAGCCGCGCCGAGCAGTGGTGTCGCGATACCGCGGGGATGCGCATCCATGGCACCACCCGGCTTCGTCCGGCCGAGGTGTTCACCGCTGACGAACTCCCGGCGCTGAAGCCGGTGCCCGACACCGTGTTCGACGTTCCGGTCTGGACGCACCCGAAGGTGGCCCCGGATCGGCATGTGCAGGTCGCCAAGGCGCTCTACAGCGTGCCCGGTGAGTTGATCGGCAAGCGCATCGCTGCCCGCGCCGATGCGCACTCGGTGAAGCTGTACTGGCGTGGTGAGCTGATCAAGGTCCACCCGCGGGTGGCGCCCGGCCGCCGTCACACCGATCCGGCTGATCTGCCCTCGGAGGTGTCGGTCTATGCCATGCGTGACATCACCACGCTGCAGCGCAAGGCCGCCGCGCACGGCGCTTATGTGGGCACGTATGCGTCCGCGGTGCTCGAGCATCCGTTGCCGTGGACCAAGATGCGCCAGGTCTACCGGTTGCTGGGGTTGGTGCGCCGCCACGGCGGCGCCGCGGTCGACGATGCCTGCCGGCGCGCTCTGGACGCCGAGGTCATCGACGTCGGGCTCATCGAACGGATCCTGACCCGCAATGGCGGGGAACAACTCCCGCTGATACCCAAACCGCCGGCACAGGCGTCGCGGTTCGTGCGCCACAGTTCGGATTTCGCGGTGCGGAGGCCCTCGTGAGCCCCACCCGCCCCGACGCCGCGCCGGCGGTCAAACCGATCGAGGTCTCCGCCGACCTCAAAGCGTTGATGCGTCGCCTCAAGCTGGGTCAGCTGCTCGACACCCTGCCCGAACGGTTGGCGTTGGCCCGCACCAACCGGCTGCCGCATCACGATTTTCTGGAGCTGCTGTTCGCCGACGAGGTCACCCGCCGCGACCGCGAATCCGCAGCCCGACGCGCCAAGGCCGCCCACCTCGATCCGGCGATGCAGTTGCAGGCCTGGGACGACTCCGCCGCGGTGGCCTTCGATCAGCAGCTGTGGGCCGAGCTGACCTCGCTGCGGTTTTTGGCCGATGCCTACAACGTGCTCATCATGGGGCCGGTCGGAGTGGGAAAGACGTTCCTGGCCAACGCATTAGGACATATCGCCGTCCGCCGCGGGCGCAGCGTGCACACCGAGCGGGCCGACAAATTGTTCAAACGCCTGCGCGGGGCACGCCTGGACGGCAGCTACGAAGACGAGATGCGCAAGCTGCATCGCGTCGAACTGCTCATCGTCGATGATCTGGCGCTGCACCGGCTGGAGGCCACCGAAACGACGGACTTCTACGAGCTGATCGTCGAGCGCCACCGCAAGGCCTCCACGATCATCACCAGCAACCGGGAACCACCCGAGATCCTGACCATGATGGCCGACCCGCTACTGGCCCAATCAGCGATGGACCGGCTGCAATCAGCGGCCTACGAACTCGTCGTCGAAGGCCAGTCCTACCGGCAACGCCAAAAGCCAAAGCCGGTCCCTCCGACTGCGTCGGATTGACCGGCAACGGCTCCGTCAGTCACCATCAACACGGCCCGTGACCGGAAGACGAACTGGTCCCATCCTCATGGCAAACCAGTGGTCCCATCACCCTGGCAGGCGACAAGCAGTGGGTGCAAGATGCTGCATCGACAGTGCCACCTGGTGCGGACCGTGAACAGGCGTTAATACCTATCGCCCGCAAGGGAATTAGCGATGTCTCTGACGTCATCAAGCAGAGCAACGGTGACCTCAGCGCGATTGGCGAGCGGATCCGGGCCATCGGCGAGGAATACCGAGCCCTCGGTGGACCAAAGGAAGGCAAGGGGCCCGGCGAGCCGGGCCCCGGCGACCCTGAACCAGTGAACAAATACGAGCAGGCGTTGCGGGACGCCGGTCTGCTCACTGGTCCGAGTCCGGACGGCTATTACAAGAGATGGCTGGAAAACGCCGAGCGCAACGGCGTGCCGCCGCAGGAAATTGTCAAGATCGCCAGAGAGCAGCACATCACTCCGGACAGTTTCAAAGTGCTAGAGGGGATGGAGGAGATCAAGGACAAAGAAGGCAAGTCGTTCTTCCTGATCCCCAACGGCATGAGCCCGGCCGACATGCAAAAAGCCACGCTGATGACCTACATCCTCAACGCGGGTACCGGCTACGGTAAACAGCCGCCGGGCGTGCAGAACGATTTCCCCGAGACCCCGTACTCCGCGGCGGAGGTTCAGCGGATCGTCGACCGGCAGAAAGCCAACAGTTGGAGCTACGACGAAGCCTGGGTGGTCAACGGTACGGGCGGGAGTTTGGTCACGACCCCCAATGGGATGTTGATGGGCCTCGGTGGCTGGCCGGCGGACCATCTCAGCGTGCAGGGAGGCAACACCCACGGTGACGTTTTCCTGGCCAACATCGATCGCTCGGACGACCCCGCTGAGCAGCTCCGCGATATCGTCCATTCCGGAAACAGCTGGCAGATGGACAGCCACGGCAAGCCGTACGAAACCGCCCTGGATCTGGATCGCGTACTGCACCACGAGGAGCGACACTCACAGCAATGGGCCCGATTGGGCCCGGTGCGGATGAGCGCGGAATACATCGCGGCATCGGTACGAGAGAAGCTCTTCGGTACGCCGAACAAGTTCGAGGTGGACGCCGGTTTGCATGACGGGGGCTACGAGTGATGCGCAGGGTCGGTGCGCTGCTGGTATTAGCGACGTTGGTGACCGGATGTGATCCTCTGGGAAAGGCGTCGTTAGACCCGGCCTTCGGTGCGCGTGTCACCGACGGAAAACTGCAGATTTGGACGGGATCACGATGCGTGGGCGTGACCGACATCAGCGTGTCCTTCGAGCCGGGGAGGACAGAGTTAAAGCTGAGCTCGCGCAGTGAAACCGGCGTGGACATCGAATATTTCACGCTCGACGGACCGTATCCAGCGGGCCTGGAAGTCTCGAAGCCGCTGCCTGACGGATTCGATTGGCGCGCCGAGAAGTCGATGTTCCTCTCGCCCCACGGCGGTACCAGCCATTGGGGGACGAGCACGGACCTCGCCGAGGTCATCAAAGGATCCGACCAGCACCCGCGCGACACCTATTGGTTCCAAGGCGTCGGTTGGCTCAACCCCGCCGACGTGGCGGCCAAGGACGGCAAAACGTTCCTCGCCGTGTGCACCCCCGACCCGGCAAAGAACGTTAGACGCCCGCGTCGAACCGTCGGGCCCGCAACGCGCGCTTGACTCCCGCCTGCCCCTCGAGCACCAACCTGCGCAATGCCGGCGGCACATCGGGATTCGCCAGGAACCTGTCCGCGGCGGCGATGCCCTCGTCGGTGATGTCCCACGACGGATACAAGCCAACGACCACCGTCTGCGCGACCTCGCTGGACCGGCGCTCCCACACACCGGGTATCACCGCGAAATACCGCTCGGTGAACGGCTTTAAGAGCTCCGCCTGACCCGGCGCGACGATGCCGGCGATGATCGACCGGCCGGTGACATTGGGCAGCGTGTCGTCTTCGGTCACCGTGGTCCACGCTTCTTCTTTGACCGCCAATTGCGGCCTGGCTGCCGACGCCTGGGCGCCGTGCCGCTTGCCGGCAGCGGTCGGGTCGCGCTGTACCTCGGCGTCGATGACGTCGGTATCGATCACCCCGGATCTGGCCAGCGCGGTGACGATGCGCCAGCGCAGGTCTGTGTCGACGGTCAGGCCGGCCAGACCCTGCCGGGCCGGATCCCCGTCGAGCAACGCCGACAACACCGACGTGTGGCGCTCGGACAACACCGACGAGCACAGCGCGTTGACGAACGCCAACTGGTGATCCGATCCCGCTTCGGCGTCACGGGCCAACTCCAGCAACCGGTCCGCGAACGCAGGCCACCCTTCGGTGTCGGCCCACTGCGGCTCGGCGTAAGAACCCAACGCGGTCTGCGCCTGCATCAAAAGCCGCTGCGCCACCCCGACTTCGGTTTCGGCGACGACGCCACGCGACACCAACGCCACGAAGTCGCGGGCCCGCAGCTCGGCCTCCCGAGTCATCTCCCAGGCCGCCGACCACACCAGCGTGCGCGGCAGCGGCTCGGCGATGTCGGCAATACGCTCCAGCGCGGTCTCAAGCGAGACGGCGTCGAGCCGCAGCGAGCAGTAGGTCAGGTCGTCGTCGTTGACCAGGACCAGCTTGCCTCGCGGAACTCCAACCAGTGCAGGCACTTCCGTACTCGCACCCTCGACGTCGAGCTCTTCGCGATGCACGCGAACCAACCTGCCGGTTCCATCGTCGTCGTAGATACCTACGGCAAGTCGATGCACCCGCGTCTCACCGGCGCCCGGCGCGGCGCCACTTTGGGTGACAGCGAACCGGGTGAACTTTCCGTCGGCGTCGACGTCGAAATCGGCGCGCAATGTGTTCAGGCCGGTGGTCTTCAGCCACTGCCGTCCCCAATCGGATAGGTCGCGGCCCGAGGCCTTTTCCAGCGCGGTCAACAAGTCGTCGAAGGTCGCGTTGTCATAGGCATGTGTGCGGAAGTAGTCGCGCAGACCGGCCAGAAAATTCTCCAGCCCGACATAGGCCACCAGTTGTTTGAGCACTGAAGCGCCCTTGGCATAGGTGATCCCGTCGAAGTTCACCTCGACGGCGGCCAGGTCGGGAATGTCGGCGGCCACCGGATGCGTGGACGGCAGTTGGTCTTGGCGGTAGGCCCACGATTTCTCCGCGTTGGCGAAAGTCGTCCACGCTTCCGTGAATTCGGTTGCCTCGCTTTGGCACAGCACCGAGGCGAACGTTGCGAACGATTCGTTGAGCCACAGGTCGTCCCACCACCGCATGGTGACCAGGTCGCCGAACCACATGTGTGCCATCTCGTGCAGCAGGGTCTCGGCGCGCCGCTCATATGATGCCCGTGTGACCTTGCTGCGAAAGACGTAGTCCTCCAGGAATGTGACCGCCCCGGCGTTTTCCATTGCGCCGGCGTTGAATTCCGGAACGAACAGCTGGTCGTATTTGCCGAACGCATACGGCACACCAAAGTGCTTGTGGTAGAAGCCGAAACCTTGCTTGGTGTGGGTGAACAACCGCTCGGCGTCCATGAACTCCGCCAGGGACGCCCGGCAGAAAATCCCAAGTGGGATCTCGCCGTGATCGTCGACGTAGGTGTCGTCCCAGCGGGCATACGGTCCGGCGATCAACGCCACGAGGTACGTGCTCATCCGCGGCGTGGTGGCGAAGGTGTGCACGCCGTGCTCGACGCTTACGGTGGCTCCGTTGGACACCACCTGCCAGTGCGCGGGCGCGGTCACCGTCACGTCGAACGTGGCCTTGAGGTCGGGCTGGTCGAAACAAGCGAACATTCGCTTGGCATCGGCGGTTTCAAATTGCGAGTACAGATACACCTCGTCGTCGACCGGGTCGACGAAACGGTGCAGACCTTCGCCGGTGTTGGAGTACCGGCAGACGGCATCCACCACGACAACGTTGCGTTCGGCCAGCCCGCTGAGCGGGATGCCGATCGATTCGTCGTAGCCGGACACGTCGAGTTCCCGGCCGTTGAGGGTTGCGCTGTGAATCGTGTCGGCGGCGATGTCGATGACAGTGTCGGCGCCGGGGAGTGCGTCGAACTCCACGGTCGTGGTCGACCGGAAGGTGCGCTCGCCGGGCGCGCCGTTGCCGTCGGCGAGATCCAGGCTGATCCGGTAGCTGTCGACGGTGATCAGCGCTGCGCGCTCGACCGCCTGCTCGCGGGTGAGGTTGGGAAGTGCCACGTGTCCAACCTAAAGGCGATCGCAAGCGCGGCGCAGCCGGGCGAAGCGGGTCGCCGCGCAAATCCAGCGGCGGCGGGAACAGTTCTGCCGCGGCTACGGTTGTGCTGGGCGACTAACCGCGCGTCGACGAGAGGATGCAGCTATGCCCGACAAATCACAAGCCGACTTCTGGTTCGATCCGCTGTGTCCCTGGGCGTGGATCACCTCACGGTGGATTCTGGAGGTCGAGAAGGTCCGCGACATCGAGGTCAACTTCCACGTGATGAGCCTGGCGATCCTCAACGAGGGCCGTGACGACCTCCCCGAGAAGTACCGCGAGGGAATGAAGAAGGCGTGGGGGCCGGTCCGGGTCGCGATTGCCGCCGAGCAGGCGCACGGCGCCAAGGTGCTCGCGCCGCTGTACACCGCGATGGGCACCCGCATCCACAACGAGGACAACAAGGACCTCGACGAGGTCATCAGGCAATCGCTGGCCGAGGTCGGCCTGCCCGCGGAGTTGGCCGAGGCCGCCGAAAGCGACGCCTACGACGAGGCGCTCCGCAAGAGCCACCACGCCGGGATGGACGCCGTCGGGGACGACGTCGGTACGCCGACGATCCACGTCAACGGGGTGGCTTTCTTCGGCCCGGTGCTCTCGAGAATCCCGCGCGGCGAAGAGGCCGGCAAGCTGTGGGATGCCTCGGTGACGTTTGCCTCCTACCCGCACTTCTGGGAGCTCAAGCGAACCCGCACAGAGCCGCCGACGTTCGACTGACGGGCCCTTCCGCCCGCGAGCGGGGACGCGCACGCTCGCGCCAGCGGGGGTCGGGCAGAATGACCGGCATGCGCGTCTACCTGGGCGGTGACCATGCCGGCTACGAGCTCAAGCAGCAGGTCATCGAACACCTCAAGAAATCCGGGCACGAGCCGGTCGACTGCGGCGCGTTCAGCTATGACGCCGACGACGACTATCCGGCCTTCTGCATCGCCGCCGCCTCGCGCACCTTGGCCGATCCGGGCAGCCTGGGCATCGTGCTCGGCGGATCGGGCAACGGTGAGCAGATCGCCGCGAACAAGGTGCCGGGCATCCGCTGCGCGCTGGCCTGGAGCGTGGAGACCGCGCAACTGGCCCGTGAGCACAACAATGCACAGGTGATCGGCATCGGCGGGCGAATGCACACCGTTCCCGAGGCGCTGGCCATCGTCGACGCGTTCGTGGCCACCCCGTGGTCGGAAGCCGAACGCCACCAACGCCGCATCGACATCCTCACCGAGTACGAACGCACTCACCAGGCGCCGCCGGTGCCGGGCGCCGACGGCTGATCGTGCCCGAGGGGCACACTCTGCACCGACTCGCGCGGCTGCACCAACGGCGGTTCGCCGGCGCGCCCGTGGCGGTGTCGAGCCCACAGGGCCGGTTCGCGGCGTCGGCCGCCGCGGTGGACGGTCAGGTATTGCGACGCACCAGCGTATGGGGCAAGCACCTGTTCCATCACTACGCCGGCGGCCCGATTGTGCATGTGCATCTTGGTCTTTACGGCTCCTTCACCGAATGGGAGCGCCCGCCCGACGCGGCGATGCCCGCACCGGTCGGTCAGGTGCGAATGCGGATGGTCGGCGCCCAGTACGGCACCGACCTTCGGGGTCCCACGGTGTGCGAACTCATCGACGACGCGCAGGTCTCCGAAGTGGTGGCCCGGCTCGGCCCCGACCCGCTGCGCCGCGACGCCGACCCGGCATGGGCATGGACGCGGATCAGCAAGTCGCGCAGGCCGATCGGAGCGCTTCTCATGGACCAGACGGTCATCGCGGGCGTCGGAAACGTCTACCGCAGCGAACTGCTTTTCCGCCACGGCATCGATCCGCACCGGGTCGGCCGGTCGATCACAGAAGCGGAATTCACCGCGGCGTGGACTGATCTGGTCGCGCTGATGAAGGTGGGGCTGCGCCGCGGCAAGATCTTCGTGGTTCGTCCCGAACATGATTGCGGCGCACCGTCATACCTACCGGATCGGCCGCGCACCTACGTGTATCGGCGTGCCGGGGAGCGTTGTCGGGTGTGCGCGACAACGATCCGTACCGCCGTCCTGGAGGGCCGCAACGTGTTCTGGTGCCCGAGCTGTCAAACGTGACACTAGGCGTAACGTCAGCTCCGCCTGACCCCCAGCGCGGCGTAGATCTCGTCGGACAATGCGACGCTGCGCGGATCGGCGTTGGCCTTGGTGGCGTCGAACCGGTTCATCACATACGCGTAGCCGATCCGATGCTCGAGGTCGACGAACCCGAACGAGCCCCCCAACCCGCCGTGACCGAAAATCCGCGGGTTGGGTCCGTTGACGCAGCGCTGGTTGAGCATGTAGCCCAGACCCCAGCCGTGATCGGCGACCCGTCGGCCCAGCACCAGATCGGTTTCCAGGCCGCCCTGCGACACCCGGACCAGATCCATGTGCTCGCGGCTCAGCAGTTTGCCCTGGGCCAGCGCGTTGTAGAAGGTTGCCAAACCGAGGGCGGACACCTGTGCATTGGTGCCGGGGAACTCAAGCTCGCGCCACAGTTGTAGGTCGTTCGAGCCGACCTCGTCGTCGGGGGCGAACCCCATCGACACGGCCAGGCCCGCCTTGGGATGTTCGGCCAACGTGGTGGGGTAACCGGGAGCTTGGACATCGGCCAGCATCTGCCGGATATGAGGCTTGTTCACCAGATCGGCGCATCGGCCCTGCTCGCTGCGTGACAAGCCGATGTGGACCTCGGCGCCCAGCGGCTCGGCGATTTCGGTGCGCAGGTACTGGCCGACCGTGCGCCCGGTGACCCGGCGGAATACCTCGCCGAGGATGAATCCGAAGGTGGTCATGTGGTAGCCCTGCGCGGTGCCCGGTTCCCACCACGGTTCGGCGGTGGCCAGCTGATCGCACACGAAATCCCAGTCGGTGACCTGCTCCCAGTGCATTCGGGTCCGCGGTCCGATGACGCCCGAGCGGTGGCTCATCACCATGGCGAGGGTGATGTCCTGCTTGCCGGCTTGCCCGAACTCGGGCCAGTAGCGCGCCACCGGGGCGTACAGGTCCAGCTCTCCGCGCTCGACGAGCTGATGCACGCAGGTGCTGGTCAACCCCTTGGTGCTGGAGAGGATGGTGGCCAGGGTGTCCTGCTGCCAGGGCCGGGTCCCGGCGGCGTCGGCCGTACCGGCCCACAGGTTGACGACGAGCTCGCCGTCCACCCAGGCCGCGACCGCCGCGCCCACCTCACCGCGCACGGCGAAGTTCTGCTCGAACGCGTCGCGTACCCGCTCGAAGCGCGACGCGCATGAGCCCTGGATGTCGACCGTGCTGTCGGCCATGGCGCCTCGGTTGTGGATGGTCGGCCTCCTCAGCCTCACCGGCCTCCTGAGCCTAAACGGCCTTGCCGTCAGCTCGGGGGAAGCAAGGCATTTGAGCGGGCGACGGGAATCGAACCCGCGTCGCTAGTTTGGAAGACTAGGGCTCTACCATTGAGCTACGCCCGCATTGCACAACTCGAGCCAGACTGTACGGCGCCTCGGACATCAAATCCAAATGACACCCTTCCTCAATTTTGCCGTGAGGTCCCTGCCGGGCAGGGCGGTGTCGGGCCGTAGGATCGCGAGGTCAGCGCGGGGTGTAGCGCAGCTTGGTAGCGCATCCGCTTTGGGAGCGGAAGGCCGCAGGTTCAAATCCTGTCACCCCGACCAGGCCGCCGCGCCTTACCACCAGAACCGACACCGAGGAGTATGTCCGTGAAGAGCACCGTCGAGCAGTTGAGCCCGACCCGGGTTCGGATCAATGTCGAGGTGCCGTTCACCGAGCTTGAGCCGGACTTCAACGAGGCTTACAAGGAGCTGGCCAAGCAGGTGCGCCTGCCGGGGTTTCGTCCCGGCAAAGCCCCCGCCAAGCTCCTCGAGGCGCGCATCGGCCGCGAAACGATGCTCGACCAGGTCGTCAACGACGCGCTGCCCAAGCGTTACACCCAGGCCGTTACCGAATCTGAGCTGCGGCCGCTGGGCCAGCCCCAGATCGAGGTGACCAACAAGCAATACGGCGAGGAACTGGTCTTCACCGCCGAGGTCGATGTGCGCCCGGAGATCAAGCTGCCCGACCTGAGTGAGCTGAAGATCACCGTCGATCCCATCGAAGTCACCGACGACGACATCGACGCCGAGTTGCAGTCGTTGCGCGCCCGGTTCGGCACGTTGACGGGGGTCGACCGGCCGGCCGCGACCGGCGACTTCGTGTCGATCGACTTGTCCGCCACCATCGACGGCGAAGAAGTGCCGGAAGCGGCGACCGAGGGGCTCTCGCACGAGGTCGGCTCCGGCCAGCTGATCGAGGGTCTCGACGATGCGATCGTCGGACTGTCCGCAGGTGAGTCGCGGGTGTTCACCACCACGCTGGCGGCCGGGCCGCATGCCGGGCAGGAGGCCGAGGTGACCGTCACCGTCCAGTCGATCAAGGAGCGCGAACTACCCGAACCCGACGACGAGTTCGCGCAATTGGCAAGTGAATTCGACACTATCGACGAGTTGCGGGCTAACCTGGCCGATCAGGTGCGACGGGTCAAGCGGGTCCAGCAGGCCGAGAAGATCCGCACCGCCGCCATAGACACTCTGCTCGAGCAGGTCGATTTCCCGTTGCCCGAGGCGGTGGTGCAGGCCCAAGTCAACGAGACGGTGCACAACGCCATCCACCGCTTCGATCACGACGACGCCAAGTTCGCCGAAGCCCTGGCCAAGCAGGGGTCGTCGCGTGAGCAATTCGACGCCGAGACCCGCACGGCCGCCGAGAAGGCGATCAAGACCCAGCTGCTACTGGACTCGATGGCCGACCACCTGGACATCCAGGTAACCCAGGCCGACCTCACCGAGCGGCTGGTGGTGACGTCGCGGCAATACGGCGTCGAACCGCAGCAGCTGTTGGCCTTTATGCAGCAAAACAACCAGTTGCCGGCCATGTTTGCTGATGTGCGCCGCGGACTGACCATCGCTGAGGTGATCGAGGTGGCCACGGTCACCGACACTGACGGAAACGTGATCGACACCAGCGAGTTCTTCGGCCGGCGCAAAGCCGAAGAGACCGACGAAACCGAGGAGTCGGGGGCCGACAACTCGGGCGAAGAGTGAGCTGTGAGCGAACGCGCAGGCTTGGGGGAGTGTTCGACGGCGTCGGTTGGTTAGTGTCGGTGCATATGGAACACGAGAAAGCAGGTACTCCACTGTGAGCGGTGACATGCGATCGAACACGCAGGGGCTCAACCTTGTCGACTCGGTCTATGAGCGCTTGCTCTCCGAGCGCATCATCTTCTTGGGCTCAGAGGTCAACGACGACATTGCCAACCGGCTGTGCGCGCAGATTCTGCTGCTCGCGGCCGAGGACCCCGCTAAAGACATCTCGCTGTACATCAATTCCCCGGGCGGCTCGATCAGCGCAGGCATGGCGATCTACGACACCATGGTGCTCGCCCCGTGCGACATCGCCACCTATGCCATGGGCATGGCCGCCTCGATGGGCCAGTTCCTGTTGGCGGCGGGCACCAAGGGCAAGCGCTACTCGTTGCCGCACGCCCGCATCCTGATGCATCAGCCGTTGGGTGGGGTGACCGGCAGCGCCGCCGACATCGCCATTCAGGCCGAGCAGTTCGCCGTCATCAAGAAGGAGATGTTCCGGCTCAACGCCGAGTTCACCGGCCAGCCGGTGGAGCGGATCATGGCCGACTCCGACCGCGACCGCTGGTTTACCGCTCAAGAAGCCTTGGAGTACGGCTTCGTCGACCACATCATCACCAACGCCCCCGTCAACGGAGCCGCATCATGAATCCCGAAATCCAGCCCCAGGCCCGTTACATCCTGCCGTCGTTCATCGAGCACTCCAGCTGGGGCGTCAAAGAATCCAACCCCTACAACAAGCTGTTCGAGGAGCGCATCATCTTCCTCGGCGTCCAGGTCGACGATGCGTCGGCGAACGACATCATGGCCCAGCTGCTGGTATTGGAGTCGCAGGATCCCGACCGCGACATCACGATGTACATCAACTCCCCCGGGGGCGGATTCACCTCGCTGATGGCGATTTACGACACGATGCAATACGTGCGCGCCGACATCCAGACTGTGTGCCTGGGGCAGGCCGCCTCGGCGGCCGCGGTGCTGTTGGCCGCCGGCACGCCGGGCAAACGAATGGCGCTGCCCAACGCCCGGGTGCTGATCCATCAGCCGTCGTTGTCCGGCGTGATTCAGGGTCAATTCTCCGACTTGGAGATTCAGGCAGCCGAGATCGAGCGGATGCGCACCCTGATGGAGACCACACTGGCCCGGCACACCGGTAAGGACGCCCAGGTGATCCGCAAGGACACTGACCGGGACAAGATCCTGACCGCTGAAGAGGCCAAGGACTACGGGATCATCGACACGGTCCTGGAGTACAGGAAGCTCTCGGCTCAGCCGGCTTAGTTTCGCGTTATGGCCGCCAGCCCGGCGATATCAACCGGGCGTATTCGGCAGCACCCGCCGACGATGCGCGCTCCGGCCGAAACCCATTGTGCGGCCATATCGGTCGAGAACCGCCGCGGACCGATCCAGGCGTGGTGAGTGGTGTCCCAACGCTCGCCGCTGTTTGGATACACGATCACCGGCTTGCCGATCTGGCCCGCCAGTGAGATGGCCGGCAAGACGTCTTCGGGCGCACAGCAATTGACACCGACGGCGACGATCTGCGGTATCCCAGCGGCGACCGCGAACGCCTCGGCCAGTGGCTGCCCGGCACGGGTGTTGGTGCCATCGATGGTGTAGCTGAGCCAGGCCGGCACGCCCAACCGGCGCACCAGGTCGACCAGCGCCGCGCCCTCGTCAGCATCCGGGATGGTCTCCAGCGCGATCACGTCGGCGCCCGCGTCGGCCAGTGCCTCGAGCCGGGGCAGATGCCACGCCGCCAGCTGCGTCGTCGACAGCCCGTAGCGGCCGCGGTATTCCGAGCCGTCGGCGAGCGCGGCGCCATAGGGGCCGACCGAGGCGGCAATGTATCCACGGCCGATCTCGTCGCGGGCCGCCGCTGCCAGTTCGACGCTGCGCCGCAATAGTCGCGCCGTGTCATCGTGGTCGAGGCCACGGGCGGCGAAGCCTTCGAACGATGCCTGATAGCTGGCGGTGGTCGCGATCATCGCCCCGGCGCGAAAGAAGGCTAGGTGGACGGCGGTGATCTCGTGCGGGGCGTCCACCAGCAGCCTCGCCGACCACAACGGGTCGGAAAGATCGTGGCCTCGCGCCTCCAACTCGGTGGCCAGACCGCCATCGCCGAGCAGCACGGTATCGTCGGGCACGGCAAATCCCACAGGCCCACTGTAGGGACGTGCTGCTGCCCGGCTCTCGGTCCAGTAACGGCCACGACACGCCAAAGACACGGTGGCGCGTTGTGGGGCGCGAGATCTGTCGCCAGGCGATATGTTCTCAGGCAGTCAGAGAACAAATACTCATGAATATCAAGCACGCGATTCGGCCTTAACGGTCGCGTCGCGCCCGAACAAGCGGGTAGCGTCGGGAATTGCACGCGGCATACCTGGACGCGACAGGACGACGAGACTCGGACAAGGAAGTAGGCCTTCAAGCACCATGGCGCGCATCGGAGATGGCGGTGACCTGCTGAAGTGCTCGTTCTGCGGGAAAAGCCAAAAGCAGGTGAAGAAGCTCATTGCGGGGCCTGGCGTATACATCTGCGATGAATGCATTGACCTGTGCAACGAGATCATCGAAGAAGAACTCGCCGACGCCGACGACGTAAAGCTTGATGAGCTGCCGAAGCCCGCAGAGATCCGGGAATTCCTCGAGGGGTATGTGATCGGCCAAGACACCGCCAAGCGGACGCTGGCCGTCGCGGTCTACAACCACTACAAGCGCATCCAGGCCGGCGAAAAGGGTCGTGACTCCCGCTCCGAGCCGGTCGAGCTGACCAAGTCCAACATCTTGATGCTCGGCCCCACCGGGTGCGGCAAGACCTACCTGGCGCAGACCTTGGCCAAGATGCTCAACGTGCCGTTCGCCATCGCCGACGCCACCGCGCTCACCGAGGCCGGGTATGTCGGCGAGGACGTCGAAAACATTCTGCTCAAGCTGATCCAGGCCGCCGACTACGACGTCAAGCGCGCCGAGACCGGCATCATCTACATCGACGAGGTGGACAAGATCGCCCGCAAGAGCGAGAACCCCTCGATCACCCGCGACGTCTCGGGCGAGGGCGTGCAGCAGGCGCTACTGAAGATCCTGGAGGGCACCCAGGCCTCGGTGCCGCCGCAGGGCGGCCGCAAGCACCCGCACCAGGAGTTCATCCAGATCGACACCACCAACGTGTTGTTCATCGTGGCCGGTGCGTTCGCCGGTCTGGAAAAGATCGTCTCGGACCGCGTCGGCAAACGCGGCCTGGGCTTCGGCGCGGAGGTTCGCTCCAAGACCGATATCGACACCACCGACCACTTTGCCGAGGTAATGCCTGAGGACTTGATCAAGTACGGGCTCATTCCGGAGTTCATCGGTCGGCTGCCTGTCGTCGCCTCGGTGACCAACCTCGATATGGACTCGCTGGTGAAGATCTTGTCCCAGCCCAAGAACGCGTTGGTCAAGCAGTACACCCGGCTCTTCGAAATGGACGGCGTGGAGCTGGAATTCACCCAGGACGCGTTGGAGGCGATCGCCGAGCAGGCGATCCACCGCGGCACCGGTGCTCGCGGCTTGCGCGCGATCATGGAAGAAGTCCTGCTGCCGGTGATGTACGACATCCCCAGTCGCGACGACGTCGCCAAGGTCGTGGTGACCAAAGAGACCGTGCAAGACAACGTGCTGCCGACGATCGTTCCGCGCAAGCCGTCGCGCACCGAACGCCGCGACAAGAGCGCGTAATTCGGGGCGCCGGGAGCGCTAGCTAACGTTACTCAGGCGTAGGGTTTGTTCTTAGAGTTCACCCTCGCACCACAGTGACGAAAACCACAATTGGATTGAGTCTGCGTCTGTGCCGCGCGCCTGACCTCGCTTTTTGCCTGCGTGGCGGTACGGTATGGGTGCGGGCGGGCACAAATGAAACCCTAAGAGCAGTGCAATAATCGGTACTGCCAGTGACACAAAATCGACTCGGGGGTCCACTCGGACGGCGGCGCCCGTGCGGCAGACAGTGACGGAAGGCGGGGACGTGGGTCCGAACGACGACGGAGCCAGGTCAGAGACTCATTCAGCCGGCACGGCAACCAAGCGAAAGAAGCTTGAGAACGTCGTCATTCGCTTCGCCGGGGACTCCGGTGATGGCATGCAGCTCACCGGCGATAGGTTCACCTCCGAGGCCGCCCTCTTCGGTAATGACCTGGCCACTCAGCCGAACTATCCGGCCGAGATCCGCGCCCCGCAGGGCACGCTGCCCGGTGTCTCGTCATTCCAGATCCAAATCGCTGACTACGACATCCTCACGGCCGGCGACCGGCCCGATGTGCTGGTCGCGATGAACCCGGCGGCGTTGAAAGCCAATATCGCCGACCTGCCGCGCGGCGGACTGGTGATCGCCAACTCCGATGAGTTCACCAAACGCAACCTGGCCAAGGTCGGTTACGAAGGCAACCCCCTGGAGAACGGCGAACTGTCCGAATATGTCGTGCAACCGGTTGCGATGACCACGCTGACCCTCGGTGCTGTCGAGGCCATCGGCGCCTCGAAGAAGGACGGCCAGCGCGCCAAGAACATGTTTGCGCTGGGCCTGCTGTCCTGGATGTACGGCCGGCCGATCGAGACCAGCGAGAGGTTCATCCGGCACAAGTTCGCCGGCAAGCCTGACGTCGCCGAAGCCAACGTGCTCGCCCTGAAAGCCGGCTGGAACTACGGCGAAACCACCGAAGCCTTCGGTACCACCTACGAGGTCTCTGCGGCGAAGCTCCCGGCCGGCGAATACCGGCAGATCTCCGGTAACACCGCGATGGCCTACGGCATCATCACTGCCGGCCACCTCGCCGGCATCAAGGTCGTTCTCGGCAGTTACCCCATCACGCCTGCTTCCGACATCCTGCACGAACTGTCCAAGCACAAGAACTTCGATGTCATCACCTTCCAGGCCGAAGACGAAATCGCCGGCGTCGGCGCGGCACTCGGCGCCGCCTACGGCGGCGCGCTCGGCGTCACCAGCACCTCGGGGCCCGGGCTGTCGCTGAAGGCCGAGGCGATCGGGCTCGGCGTGATGACCGAGTTGCCGTTGCTGGTGATCGATGTCCAGCGCGCCGGACCATCGACGGGCATGCCGACCAAGACCGAGCAGGCCGACCTGATGCAGGCGATGTACGGGCGCAACGGCGAGTCACCGGTTGCCGTGGTGGCACCGTGCTCACCGTCGGATTGCTTCGACACCGCTCTTGAAGCCGTGCGTATCGCGGTGTCGTATCACACGCCGGTGATCGTGCTGTCGGACGGCGCCATCGCCAACGGCTCCGAACCATGGCGAATCCCGGACATCAGCGAGCTCGAGCCGATCGAGCACACCTACGCCCAAGCGGGTGAACCGTTCCAGCCGTACGCCCGCGACCCGGAGACCCTGGCGCGCCAGTTCGCGATTCCCGGCACCCCGGGCCTGGAACACCGCATCGGCGGGCTGGAGGCGGCCAACGGTTCGGGCAACATCTCCTACGATCCCGCCAACCACGACCTGATGGTGCGATTGCGCCAGGCCAAGATCGACGGAATCCGCGTTCCGGACCTCGAGGTCGACGACCCGACCGGTGACGCGGAACTGCTGCTGATCGGTTGGGGCAGCACCTACGGTCCGATCGGTGAGGCGTGCCGGCGCGCGCGCCGCAAGGGCATCAAGGTCGCCCATGCCCACTTGCGACACCTCAATCCGTTCCCGGCCAACCTCGGTGAGGTGCTGCGCCGCTACCCCAAGGTGGTGGCGCCGGAGATGAACCTGGGTCAGCTGGCCTTGCTGCTGCGCGGGAAATACCTGGTCGACATCCAGTCGGTGACCAAGGTTCAAGGTGTTGCGTTCTTGGCCGACGAAATCGGGCGCGTCATCCGCGCGGCGCTGGGCGGAACGCTGGCCGAAATTGAGCGGGACAAGACGATGGTCGCCAAACTGGCAGTGGCGACGGTTGGAGCGGGAGTTGAATCATGACTGACCTCATCGGTCACGACTTGGGACTAAGCGCGCTAAGCGGTGTTCCCACTACCGACGAGCCGCAGAAGGCCAAGGACTTCACCAGTGACCAGGAGGTCCGTTGGTGCCCGGGCTGTGGTGACTACGTCATCCTCAACACCATCCGCAATTTCCTGCCGGAGCTGGGACTGCGCCGCGAGAACATCGTCTTCGTCAGCGGTATCGGCTGCTCCAGCCGCTTCCCGTACTACCTGGAGACCTACGGTCTGCATTCCATCCACGGCCGCGCTCCCGCCATTGCGACCGGTTTGGCGCTGGCCCGCGATGACCTGTCGGTGTGGGTGGTCACCGGTGACGGCGATGCGTTGTCGATCGGCGGCAACCACCTGATCCACGCGCTGCGACGCAACGTCAACCTGACGATCCTGCTGTTCAACAACCGCATCTACGGCCTGACCAAGGGTCAATATTCGCCGACCTCCGAAGTCGGCAAAGTCACCAAGTCCACACCGATGGGGTCGCTGGACCAGCCGTTCAACCCGGTGTCGCTGGCGCTGGGCGCCGAGGCCAGCTTCGTCGGCCGCGCCCTGGACTCCGACCGCAAGGGATTGTCGGAGGTGCTACGGGCAGCGGCCACTCACCGCGGCTCGGCGTTGGTCGAGATCCTGCAGGACTGCCCGATCTTCAACGACGGTTCGTTCGACGCGCTGCGCAAAGAGGGCTCCGAAGAGCGAGTGATCAACGTCCGCCATGGCGAACCGATTGTGTTCGGCGCCAACGACGAATACTGCGTGGTGCGTGCCGGATTCGGCCTCGAGGTGGCCAAGACCGCCGATGTCAGCGCCAGCGAGATCGTCGTGCACGACGCGCACGCTGCCGACGCCAGCTATGCGTTCGCCCTGTCGCGGCTCTCCGACCAAAACCTCGAGCACGCCGTGATGGGCATTTTCCGTCAGGTCAGCCGACCGACGTACGACGACGCCGCACGGGCGCAGGTCAGCGCCGCGGCCGAGTCCGCGCCGGCCGATCGCACCGCGCTGCAATCGCTGCTGCGTGGCCGCGACACTTGGACCGTTGCCTGACGTGGCAGCCCGGCCGGCCTCGTTGGCGGGGGTGGTTTTAGCGGGGGGTGCGTCGCGGCGGATGGGGCGCGACAAAGCGACTCTCCCGGTGCCCAAAGGCATTAGCGGTGTGGATGGTGCCACCACGATGGTCGAGCACGTGGTCACGATCGTCGCCCAACGGTGTCAACCGGTTTTCGTCGTGGCCGCACCGGGCCAGCGGCTGCCAAAACTGCAGGCGGAAGTGGTGCGCGACGAAGTGCGCGGGCTGGGGCCGTTGCTGGCGACCGGACGCGGATTGCGTGCCGCACGGGAGGCCGGCGCCGAGCGGGCGTTCGTGTGCGCCGTCGACATGCCGCTGCTGACCGCCGATCTGATCGACACCCTTGCTGCCCGCGCCGCTGAAAGCGGTGCCGAAGTGACACTGCCGTGGGATGGCCGCGACCACTACCTGGCCGGGGTGTACCGAACCGACCTTGCGGCCAAAGTCGATGCGCTCGTTGCCGCGGGGGAGCGGTCGATGCGTGCACTGGTCGACAATGTTGACACTCAGCGGATCGTGATGCCGGAGTCGCGGGCGCTCTCCAACATCAACTCGGCGGATGACCTGCGGTCTCTTCTGCAGCTCGCCGGCTAACACCGAGAATTGATCGGCGAATATCGCTCAGCATTTCTCAACGCGAATACGACGTCAAAAGAACGCGTAATTCATGGCGGCTCTCGTAATAATCGGGCCATAATGCACAGGGAAGTATCTCGTTTTTCCGCCTAGGCGGACAATGACTGTTGCTCCCGGCGTGCGTTGTGTGGCCGTAAAGCACTGTGACACAGTGGTTTTGGCGTCCGTCGGGATCGCACACGGGCTGACACTCTAATTCCGCAAAAGTCGCTGACAACAATATTGAGTCTGTGATACCCAGCAAATTGCTTGCCGAGGGCCGAAGGATCCGGCGAGCCAGGAACACAGGTCCTTTGACGTCGTCAGTCCGGTCAGCTGCTTTGGGCAACAGCGAGTTCCACCGCTGGATCGAAAATTACTGTGGCACAGTAGTTTTAGCGTACAGCGTTACGCAGTCGAGTCCCAGGGGATGCAGCGTAGCTCAAGCCGCTGCTGTCACGTGTGTAATAGCGGTGACGCGGGGGTCTACGGGCAGCCGTTGTACGCCGGTTTTCCTCTGGCAAATGTCGTGTCGAAACTCACAATTTCACCGTGATCTGGCTCACGATAACTGCGTTATCGGCCGACTTTGACGTGGGCGAAGAAGCACCGGATGACCTGGGGAGACGATTCTAAATCGGTACCGATATCTGGCTGTTATCGAAACGAGATCTCCGGCGTGTCGGAGATGACGAACGCAATTTGATTCCGTACGGTCCGAGGCGGCCCTCAAAGGGCAAACAAAATCGAATCCAGGAACCCGCGTGTGAGCGGGGCTGCGATCGGCGCCAGCCGCCGGGTGGCCGCAGGGCAGTTCATGCCCCCGCTGTCGTGTCGAACCGAGACGGCACGTTCCGAAGCACCAATCCCGCCTTACCAGGCACCCAGCCCATCGCCATGGGCTTGCTTTGGCGCGCGCGCACCGAAAGGAACGATATTGAAGAACGTCCACAAGACGCTCGTCATGGCCGGAGTTGCAGCGGCGATCGCAGCGGCCCCGGTTGCGCCGTTCGTCGGCACCGCGTGGGCCGAAGGCGAGGCCTGGGACGCGCACGCGGCGTTCGGCACCGCGCCCGAGGCGCCCGCCCCCGAGGCGCCGGCTCCTGAGGACCTGCCGCCTGCTCCTGAGGACCTGCCTCCGGCGCCCGAGGACCTGCCGCCGGCTCCCGAGGGGCTGCCGCCGGCGCCTGACGCGCCTGCTCCGCCCCCTGAAGCGGCCCCGCCCGCTCCGGAGGAGCCCCCGGCGCCCCCGAAGCAGGCGTACAGCGTGAACTGGGACGCGATCGCGGCGTGCGAGTCCGGTGGCAACTGGTCGATCAGCACCGGTAACGGCTACTACGGCGGCCTGCAGTTCACGCCCAGCACGTGGCGAGCCAACGGTGGCACCGGTTCTGCGGCCAACGCCAGCCGCGAAGAGCAGATCCGGGTGGCTGAGAACGTCCTGCGCTCGCAGGGCATCGGCGCCTGGCCGGTCTGCGGTCGGCGCGGCTGATCGCAAGCTGACAGACGGTGCCGGGCCTTCGGGCCCGGCACCGTTGTCTATTCGTTGTCTATTCGCGGGTTCTTAGAACCGCCTGTGTTAGGCAAGACATATGACCGCAACGGCGTTCGACAACCTCGACGACTACCTTGCGTTGCCGCGGGTTTCGGGTCTGGCGGTCTCGGCCGACGGCTCGCGGGTGGCGACCACGGTGGCCGAACTCAACGACAAACGCACGGAATACATCACCGCGATCTGGGAGCTCGATCCGGCCGGCCAAGCGCCCGCACGCCGACTGACCCAAGGCGCCACCGGTGAGTCGTCACCGGCCTTCACCGTCGGTGGAGATCTGCTGTTCTTGTCGTCACGGCGCACTGGGGACAAGGCGGACGACGCCGACAAACCACCGGCCTCGGTGTGGCGCTTACCCGCCGCGGGCGGCGAGGCGACCGAAGAGCTGAGCGTGCCGGCAGCGGTCACCGCGCTGCGCACCGCGCGGGCTGCCGACGTCACCGTGATCGGCACTACGCTGCTGGCGTCGGCGCACAGCGTGGACGAGGATCGGCGTGTCCGCGATTTGCGCAAGGACGCGCAGGTGACCGCGATCTTGCACGACGGGTATCCGGTGCGCTACTGGGACAAGGACTTGGGCCAAGACCACCCGCACCTTTTCGATGCGTCCGGGCCGCGCGATCTGACCCCGAACCCGGGGATGGCGTTGCGCGAGGCCGAGTTTGACGTCAGCGCCGACGGCGGGTTCCTGGTAACGACCTGGCGGGTGGCTGGGCCCGGACCCGCGCAACGCTCGGTGCTGGTGCGCGTCGACTTGGCCTCGAAAGAGCGCACTGTGATCGTCGACGACCCCGACGCCGATTTGGAGCACCCCGCGATCTCACCGGACGGGTCGGGGGTGGCGTTCACCCGGATGACCATCGCCGCGCCCGAATCAGCCCCACGAACGACGTTGCACTGCTTGCGATTCGGCGACGAGCCTGCACTAGTGGCACCGGACTGGGATCGTTGGCCCAACTCGGTGACATGGTCGAGTGACGGCGCCTCGTTGGTTGTCACGGCCGACCAGGCCGGCCGGACCCCGGTGTTTGTCATCGATGTCGCCACATCGACTGTCGCCCAACTCACCAACGACGACTTCAGCTACGCCGATGTCGTCGCGGCGCCCGACGGAGTGTTGTATGCCCTGCGCCACTCGTACGCGGCGCCACCGCATCCGGTGCGCATTGACCCGGATGGCGCCGTCACGGTGCTGCCGTGCGTCGAATTACCTGAACTGCCAGGAACGTTGACGGAGGTCACCGCGGCTGCGCCGGATCGCACCGCGGTGCGGTCATGGCTGGTACTGCCCGACGGCGACGCAGCCGCGCCGCTGCTGTTGTGGATCCACGGCGGCCCGCTGGGCAGCTGGAATGGTTGGTCCTGGCGCTGGAACCCGTGGTTGATGGCCGCCCAGGGTTATGCGGTCTTGCTACCCGATCCGGCTTTGTCCACCGGCTACGGACAAGCGTTCATCCAACGCGGCTGGGGAGCGTGGGGCGGACCGCCCTTCGAGGATTTGATGGCCGCCACCGATGCCGCATGCCGACATCCGCGCGTCGACGCCACCCGCACCGCCGCGATGGGGGGATCTTTCGGCGGCTACATGGCGAATTGGGTAGCCGGCCACACCGACCGCTTCGCCGCCATCGTCACTCACGCCAGCCTGTGGGCGCTGGATCAATTCGGTCCGACCACCGACCTGGCCTACTACTGGCGCCGCGAGATGACACCGCAAATGGCCGCAGCGCACTCGCCACACCGGTTCGTCGATCAGATCGCCACCCCGATGCTGGTGATACACGGCGACAAGGACTATCGCGTGCCGATCAGCGAAGCCCTGCGGTTGTGGTACGAGCTGCTCGCCGACTCGGCGCTACCCGCCGACGAGAACGGCAAGAGCCCGCACCGGTTCTTGTACTTCCCCTCCGAGCATCATTGGGTACTCGCACCGCAGCACACAAAGATCTGGTACCAGGTGGTGCTCGCATTCCTGGCCGAGCATGTACTCGGGGAGGCCCGTGAACTGCCGGAAATACTCGGGGTAGCGTCGGCGCCGTGACGCAACGCGAATTCGACATCGTCGTGTACGGGGCGACCGGGTTCGTCGGGAAGCTGACCGCCGAATACCTGGCCAAGGCCGGGGGCGACGCCCGCATTGCCCTGGCCGGACGTTCGATCGATCGGTTGGGAAAGGTCCGCGACACCCTGGGCCCGGCGGCGCAGTCCTGGCCACTGCTGCAGGCCGACGCCTCCTCGCCCTCGACCTTGGACGCGATGGCGGCCCGAACCCAGGTGGTGATCACGACGGTCGGGCCGTACACGCGGTACGGGATGCCGCTCGTCGCCGCCTGCGCGGCAGCCGGCACCGACTACGCCGACCTGACCGGCGAGGCGATGTTTGTGCGCAACAGCATCGATCTGTACCACAAACAGGCGGCCGACACCGGCGCGCGCATCGTACATGCCTGTGGATTCGACTCCATCCCTTCGGATTTGACCGTGTACGCGTTGTACCGGGCAGCGCGCGACGACGGCACCGGCGAGCTCTGCGACACCGAACTCGTGGTGCGCCGGTTCTCCGGCGCGTTTTCTGGGGGCACCATCGCGTCGATGCTGGAAGTGCTCAACAGCGCCTCCAGCGACCCGGACGTCCGGCGCCAGCTCGCCGATCCCTACACGCTGAGCAGCGACCGCGGCGCCGAACCGGACCTGGGTCGCCAGCCGGATCTGCGGTGGCGTCGCGGTCGTGACATTGCGCCGGAACTGAACGGTGTCTGGACAGCCGGATTCGTGATGGCGCCGTACAACACCCGAATCGTGCGACGCAGCAACGCTTTACTGGATTGGGCATACGGCACCCGGTTCCGCTACAGCGAAACCATGAGCGTCGGATCGTCGTTGGTCGCGCCGGCGTTATCGGTCATTGGAACCGGGCTTGGGGAAGTGACGTTCGGGTTGGGCAGCCGTTATTTCCGGCTGTTGCCGCGCCGGCTGATCGATCGGATGGTGCCCAAACCCGGCACCGGGCCCAGCGAAGCCGTCCGCGAACGTGGCTACTATCAGGTCGAGACCTATACCACCACGTCGACCGGCGTCCGATACGTGGCGACGATGGCTCAGCAGGGCGATCCGGGCTACAAGGCGACGTCGATCCTGCTGGGCGAGTCCGGTCTGGCGCTGGCTTTGGATCGCGACAAGCTCTCCGACCTGCGCGGCGTGCTCACACCGGTGTCGGCCATGGGTGATGCGCTGCTGGCACGTCTGCCGGGCGCCGACGTGACGTTGGAAACTACACGGCTGAGCTGATAAGGCTGTTGAGCAAGATCATTTCGAACTAGTGTCATAGCTGCGTCACAACAACATCCCAGCAACGTTAGGTGGACGGGTCCATGGCCGGCCTTGACGATCTCTACGCACAAATTCCGACACGTGACATCGCGGGCAAGTTCGGCGTCGAGGAATCCGACGTCAACAACGCGGTTCAGCTGCTGGTGCCGGTGCTGGTGGGCGGCTTGCACCAAAACGCGCAAGACGCGGAGCACGCGTCCGCGATCGAGTCGGCCGCCAGCAGCCATGCCGCGCGAGGCCTGTTGGACACCGGCGTCAACGTCGACGACGTCGATCAAGCTGATGGACAGAAGGCAATCGCAAAAATTTTCGGCGGCAACGATCCCGGGCAAGTCGCGGCGGCGCTGTCAGGATCGGGCGCCGGCAACAGCGACTTGATTCAAAAGCTGTTGCCGATCCTGGCGCCGATCGTGTTGGCCTACATCGGTAAGCAAATGACGGAGAAGAAGGCACCTGCTCCCACCGAGGAGAAGGCGTCCGGTGGTGCGCTCAACGACGTGCTGGGCAGCATTTTGGGTGGCATGGCCGGTGGCGGCAACAAGTCGCTGCCCAACGTTTTGGGCAGCGTGCTGGGCAACAAAGCGGGCGAGATTCTCGGCGGACTGTTCGGCAAGAAGTAACGCACCCCACAAGGGCGGCGGTCGAGGCGAGGTGTCGCCGTCCATAGAATTGACCGGTGACCAGCCCGAGCCGCGCCGCCGACGCCCTGCCCAAATCCTGGGATCCGGGTGCGGCCGAGGCTGCGATCTACCAGCGGTGGGTGGACGCGGGGTACTTCACCGCGGACGCAACCAGTACCAAACCCGGGTATTCGATCGTGCTGCCGCCGCCCAATGTCACCGGCGAGCTGCACATGGGTCACGCGCTGGACCACACCCTGATGGATGTGCTGACCCGCCGCAAGCGGATGCAGGGCTACGAGGTGTTGTGGCTACCGGGCATGGACCACGCCGGTATCGCCACTCAGATCGTGGTGGAAAAGCAACTCGCGGTGGACGGCAAAACCAAAGAGGACTTCGGCCGTGAGCTGTTCATCGAGAAAGTCTGGGACTGGAAGCGCGACTCGGGCGGCACCATCGCCGCCCAGATGCGCAGGCTCGGCGACGGGGTGGACTGGTCCCGGGACCGCTTCACAATGGATGAGGGCTTTTCACGTGCGGTGCGGACGATCTTCAAGCGGCTTTATGATGCCGGGCTGATCTACCAGGCCGAGCGGTTGGTGAACTGGTCGCCGGAACTGGAAACCGCGATCAGCGACCTCGAAGTCCGATACGAAGACGTCGAAGGCGAACTGGTGTCGTTTCGCTACGGCGCGCTCGACGATTCCGGGCCGCACATCGTGGTCGCCACCACGCGGGTCGAGACGATGCTGGGCGACACCGCGATCGCGGTGCATCCGGATGACGAGCGCTACCGCGACCTTGTCGGCGCCACGTTGCCGCATCCCTTCATCGACCGGCAGCTCGTCGTTGTCGCCGACGAGCACGTCGATCCTGAATTCGGGACCGGCGCGGTCAAAGTCACACCGGCACACGATCCGAACGACTTCGAGATCGGTCTGCGTCATCAACTGCCGATGCCTACCATCATGGACAGCAAGGGCCGGATTGCCGACACCGGAACGCAATTCGACGGGATGGACCGCTTTGAGGCCCGCGTCGCCGTTCGGCAAGCACTTGCGGAGCAGGGGCGCATCGTGGCCGAAAAGCGTCCCTACATACACAGCGTCGGTCACTCCGATCGCACCGGCGAGCCGGTCGAGCCGCGGTTGTCGGTGCAGTGGTGGGTGAAGGTGGAATCACTGGCCAAAGCCGCGGGCGACGCGGTGCGCAACGGCCAGACCGTGATTCACCCGGCGAGCCTGGAGCCGCGGTGGTTCGGCTGGGTTGACAACATGCACGACTGGTGCATTTCCCGGCAGTTGTGGTGGGGACATCGCATCCCGATCTGGCACGGCCCCAACGGCGAGCAGGTATGTCTTGGCCCCGACGAATCCCCGCCCGACGGGTGGGAACAGGATCCCGACGTACTCGACACCTGGTTTTCCTCTGCGCTGTGGCCGTTCTCCACGATGGGCTGGCCGGACAAGACCCCCGAACTCGAAAAGTTCTATCCCACCAGCGTTTTAGTCACCGGTTACGACATCCTGTTCTTCTGGGTGGCTCGAATGATGATGTTCGGCACCTTCGTCGGCGGCGACGACGCCATCACCCTGGGTGGCAGGCGCGGTCCGCAGGTGCCGTTCACCGACGTCTTCCTGCATGGGCTGATCCGCGACGAGTTCGGCCGCAAAATGAGCAAGTCGAAAGGCAACGGCGTCGACCCGTTGGACTGGGTGGAGAAGTTCGGCGCAGACGCGCTGCGGTTCACTTTGGCTCGCGGTGCCAGCCCGGGCGGGGATCTGAGCATTGGTGAGGATCACGTGCGCGCGTCGCGCAACTTCGGCACAAAACTGTTCAACGCCACCCGGTTCGCGTTGCTCAACGGTGCGGCGCTGGCACCACTGCCCGAGACCGACGAATTGACCGACGCCGACCGCTGGATTCTGGGTCGGCTGGAAGAGGTTCGCGCCGAAGTCGATTCGGCTTTCGACCGCTATGAGTTCAGCCGGGCTTGTGAGGCGCTCTACCACTTCACCTGGGATGAGTTCTGCGACTGGTACGTCGAACTGGCCAAGACCCAACTGGCTGCCGGCCTCTCGCACACCAACGCCGTGCTGGCCGCCGTCCTGGACACGCTGCTGCGGTTGCTGCATCCGGTCATTCCGTTCATCACCGAGACGCTGTGGCAGGCTCTGCGTTCGGCGACGATGCGGTCCGGGACGGACCGGACAGGAGCCGGACAACCAGGTTCCGGGCAGGAGTCTCTGGTGATCGCCGACTGGCCGCAGTCGTCCGGTGTCAAATTGGATCCCATTGCCGCACAACGGATCGCCGATATGCAGAAACTGGTCACCGAGGTGCGGCGGTTCCGCAGCGACCAGGGTCTGGCTGATCGGCAGAAGGTCCCCGCCCGGTTGTCGGGTATCGACGACGCCGACCTGAGCGCTCAGGTGCCCGCCGTCACGTCATTGTCGTGGCTCACCGCACCCGAAGCCGACTTCAGCCCGTCGGCCTCCGTGGAGGTCCGGCTCGGCTCGAAAATGGACCGCACCGTCGTCGTCGAACTCGACACTTCGGGAACCATCGACGTCGAGGCTGAACGCCGGCGTCTGCAAAAGGATTTGGCCGGCGCGGAAAAGGAGCTGGCCAACACCAGCGCCAAACTCGCCAACGAGGACTTCCTGGCCAAAGCGCCCGCTGCCGTCGTCGACAAGATCCGGGAACGCCAGCGGGTGGCCCGCGAAGAAGTGGATCGGATCACCAGTCGCCTGGCCGCAATGTGAGCAGCCCGCCCACCCCTGACGAGATCGCGTCACTGCTGCAGGTCGAGCACCTGCTGGATCAGCGGTGGCCGGAAACCAAGATCGAGCCGAGCCTGACCCGGATCAGCGCGCTGATGGACCTTTTGGGTTCACCGCAGCGCGGCTATCCGTCGATTCACATCGCCGGCACCAACGGCAAGACCTCGGTGGCGCGCATGGTCGATGCGTTGTTGATCGCGCTGCACCGGCGCACCGGGCGCACCACCAGCCCGCATCTGCAGTCGGCGGTCGAGCGCATCGCGATCGACGGCACGCCGATCAGCCCGGCGCAGTACGTGGCGACCTACCGGGAGCTCGAGCCCCTTGTGCAGATCGTCGACGAGCAGTCGCAGTCCGCGGGCGGACCGGCAATGAGCAAATTCGAGGTGCTCACCGCGATGGCGTTCGCTGCGTTCGCCGATGCGCCAATCGAGGTCGCGGTGGTCGAGGTCGGTCTGGGGGGCCGCTGGGACGCCACCAACGTCGTCACCGCCCCGGTCGCGGTGATCACCCCGATCAGCGTCGATCACGTCGGATATCTCGGTTCCGAACTCGCGGGGATCGCCGGGGAGAAGGCCGGCATTATCCATCGGGCCGAAGAAGGCGCGCCGGACACTGTCGCGGTGATCGGCCGTCAGGTTCCCGAAGCCATGCAGGTGTTGTTGGCCGAGACCGTGCGCGCCGACGCCGCGGTCGCCCGGGCGGATTCGGAGTTCGCGGTGCTGGACCGCCAGGTCGCTGTGGGCGGGCAGGTGCTCACGCTGCAGGGGCTGGGCGGGGTGTACTCCGACCTGTATCTGCCGCTGCACGGTGAGCACCAGGCGCACAACGCGGCGCTGGCCCTGGCGGCCGTCGAGGCGTTCTTCGGTGCCGGGGCGCAGCGGCAGCTCGACGTGGACGCGGTTCGGGCCGGCTTTGCCGCGGTCACCAGCCCTGGCCGGCTGGAACGCATGCGCAGCTCCCCGACCGTCTACATCGACTCGGCGCACAATCCGGCCGGCGCAGCCGCGTTGGCGACGACCCTGGCCGCCGAGTTCGACTTCCAATTCCTGGTCGGCGTGGTCAGCGTGCTGGGCGACAAGGACGTCGAGGGCATCCTCGCCGCGCTGGAGCCGGTGCTGGATCGCATTGTGGTGACGCACAACGGTTCTCCGCGAGCGATCGACGTCGACGCGCTGGCGTTGAGGGCTGAGCAGGTGTTCGGGCCCGACCGGGTGCTCGCCGCTGAGAACCTGCGCGACGCCATCGATACCGCCACGGCGCTGGTCGACGAGGCCTCCGGCCAGAGCGAAGCATTCTCTGGAACAGGCATCGTCATCACCGGTTCGGTGGTCACCGCCGGGGCGGCCCGCACTCTGTTCGGCAAGGACCCCGCATGACCGCGCCCGATCCCTGGAAGAGCTTTCGCGGCGTCATGGCCGGCACGTTGATCCTGGAAGCAATCGTCGTACTGCTGGCGTTGCCGGTGGTCGGCGCGGTCGGCGGCGGGCTGACTCCCATCGCCCTGACGTATTTGATCGGGTTGGCGGTGCTTCTTATCCTGCTTGCCGGCCTTCAGGGGCGCTCCTGGGCCATCTGGGTGAACCTCACAGTGCAACTGGTGCTGATCGCCGGCTTTCTGCTGTACCCGGCCGTCGGGGTCATCGGGTTGCTCTTCGCCGGGGTGTGGGCGCTGATCGCCTACTTGCGCGCCGAAGTCCTGCGCCGTCAGCGACGCGGCCTGTTACCAGGGCAGCAGGCGTCCGAGGACTGATCGGCCAGGTACGCTGTCCGCCGTGGAGGAGCGGGCTAGATGACCGAGCGGACCCTGCTGCTGATCAAGCCAGACGGTGTGGAGCGGCGTTTGGTGGGAGAAATCCTCAGCCGCATCGAGCGCAAAGGGCTCACATTGGCCGCGCTTGAGCTGCGTCACGTGGGTGATGAGCTGGCCCGCCGCCACTACGCGGAACACGAAGGCAAATCGTTTTTCGATTCGCTGCTCGAATTCATCACCTCCGGGCCGGTGGTCGCGGCCATCGTGCAGGGGCCGCGGGCGGTTACCGCGGTCCGCCAGCTCGCTGGAGCCACCGATCCCGTGGAGAAGGCTGCCCCGGGTACCATCCGCGGAGATTTCGGGCTGGAAACGCAGTTCAACCTGGTGCACGGCTCGGATTCGGTCGAGTCGGCGGAACGCGAGATCGCGTTGTGGTTCCCCACGGGCTAGCCGGCCCCTGGGTTGTCGCGCGGCGGCTTGGCCCTGCTGTGTCGGGCTTTGGCGCGGTTTTTCAATCTCGCCCCGATGGTGTGGGATACTGGAGCGTGGGTGAACGTCGCCGGACCGGCTCAGGACCAGCGGCCGACGCCCGAATGAAGACTTCGACAAGCGCGACCACCGCCACAGGCGATGCGGCGCCGACTGTCCAGCCTCATTCAGACCGGCACTGGGTGGGTTCGAAATGAGCCGCTCGGGGCGAGACATTACAAGGCCGGGAGAAGTGACCCGGACACATAGCGAAGCCCTCGCGTGGCCGCTTCTGCAGGAAGCGCCCGGGGGCTTGAGGAGATTACGTGATAGACGGTGTATCAGCTTCAGATCTTCCGAAAGACGAGTCCCAGCATGAGGATCTTCCCGACCGGCTAAGGGTCCATTCGCTGGCGCGGGCGCTGGGCACAACCAGCCGCCGGGTTCTCGATGCGCTGACCGAACTCGACGGGAGGGTCCGCAGCGCGCATTCCAGCGTGGATCATGTCGACGCCGTGCGCGTGCGGGATTTGCTGACTGACTCCCCATCAGCCGACTCCCCACCAGCCGCCGAGGTGGCCGACTCCGCCAAGGATGAACCGGAGTCGCGGGTGATGCTGGAGACCTCGGTCGAGCGTCCGGAATACATGCCGCTGTTCGTCGCGCCGCAGCCGATCGAGGCATTCGACGACTCCGACGACGACTCCGACGACGACGACGAAACCGACGACGAGCAGGGCGACCGGCCTTCCGGGCGGCGACGCCGCCGCGGTCGGCGCGGTCGGGGTCGCGGGCGCGGCGAGCAAGGCGGCTCGGATAGCCGCGACCAGTCCGCTGACGGCGATGACGACGATGACCTGGATTCCGCCGACGCCGATCGCGGCGAGGCGGCAGACACCGAGGGCGGCGAAGACACCGGCCCACAGGAGGCCGCCACCCGGCGGCGTCGCCGCCGTCGGCGTCGCAAGGCAGGATCCGGAGACGATTCCGACGACGGGCCCTCGCCCGACGACCCGCCCAACACGGTGGTGCACGAACGTCCCCCGCGCACCGACAAGGACAGCGAGGACGGAGACGCCACCGAGATCCAGGGCATCAACGGCTCGACGCGGCTAGAAGCCAAACGGCAGCGCCGCCGCGACGGCCGCGACGCCGGCCGTCGCCGCCCACCGGTGCTGAGCGAGGCGGAGTTCCTGGCCCGCCGCGAGGCCGTCGAGCGGGTGATGGTGGTGCGCGACAAGGTTCGCACCGAACCACCGCACCCGGGCGCCCGGTATACCCAGATCGCCGTGCTCGAGGACGGCATCGTCGTCGAACACTTCGTGACGTCGCCGGCCTCTGCTTCGTTGGTGGGCAACATCTATCTGGGCATCGTGCAGAATGTGCTGCCCTCGATGGAGGCGGCGTTCGTCGATATCGGCCGGGGCCGCAACGGCGTGCTCTACGCCGGGGAAGTCAACTGGGAGGCCGCGGGCCTGGGCGGGGCGGACCGCAAGATCGAGCAGGCCCTCAAACCCGGCGACTACGTCGTGGTCCAGGTCAGCAAGGACCCGGTCGGACACAAGGGTGCCCGGCTGACCACCCAGGTCTCGCTGCCCGGCCGCTACCTGGTGTACGTCCCGGGCGCGTCGTCCACCGGAATCAGCCGCAAGCTGCCCGACACCGAACGTCAGCGGCTCAAGGAGATCTTGCGCGAGGTGGTGCCGGCGGATGCCGGAGTGATCATCCGCACCGCTTCCGAGGGAGTGAAAGAAGAGGACATCCGCGCCGACGTGAAGCGGTTGCAGGAGCGGTGGGCGCAGATCGAAGCCAAAGCCGCCGAGACCAAAGAGAAAGCCGCCGGCGCCGCGGTGGCGCTCTACGAAGAACCCGACGTGCTGGTCAAGGTCATCCGCGATCTGTTCAACGAGGACTTCGCCGAATTGATCGTCTCCGGCGACGAGGCCTGGAACACCATCAATGATTACGTGAATTCGGTTGCGCCTGACCTCGTTTCGAAGCTCAACAAGTATCAGGTCGCCGACGGTGGACCGGACGTGTTCGCGGTGCACCGCATCGACGAGCAACTGGCCAAGGCCATGGACCGCAAGGTGTGGCTGCCGTCGGGCGGCACGCTGGTGATCGACCGAACCGAGGCGATGACGGTCATCGACGTCAACACCGGCAAGTTCACCGGGTCCGGCGGCAACCTCGAGCAGACCGTCACCAAGAACAACCTGGAAGCGGCCGAGGAGATCGTCCGGCAGCTACGGCTGCGCGACATCGGCGGCATCGTCGTCATCGACTTCATCGACATGGTGCTGGAATCCAACCGCGACCTGGTGCTGCGCCGGCTGACCGAGGCGCTGGCGCGGGACCGCACCCGTCATCAGGTGTCCGAGGTGACCTCGCTGGGTCTGGTGCAGCTCACCCGCAAGCGGCTGGGCACCGGGCTGATCGAAGCGTTCTCTACGACCTGCCCGCACTGCAGCGGCCGCGGCATCGTCTTGCACGCCGACCCGGTCGACTCCACGCCCAGCGGCGGCCGGAAATCCGAATCAGGTGGCCGGCGGGGCCGGCGCTCCAAGAAGAGCAAGGTCGACGATGTCGCGGTGGCCAAGGTGCCCGCGCACGCCCCCGGCGAGCACCCGATGTTCAAGGCGATGGCCGCGGCCAACGGCCGGCACGACGACGAAACGGAGGACGCTGGGGCCGCCACGCCTGACGAGGAACCCCAGGTTGACGAAGAAGTCGCTCGCCAGGTCGCCGACGAGGACTTGGTTGAGGACGCCGACTTCGAAGAAGACGACACCGAAGAAGACGAGGACGAGGTCGAACTCGACGACGACGAGGACATCGACGACGAGGACCTCGATGACGACGGCGCCGACGACGACGAGGACCTCGACCTCGACGACGAAGACCTCGACCAGGACGACGAGGACGACCAGGACGACCAAGACGACGAAGAAGACGAGAACGACTCCGACCAGGAGGACTCCGGCGCGCCCATCGTCGCAACCGTTGCCCGGCCGCGCCGGCGCCGGGCTGCCGCCCGGCCCGCGGGCCCCCCGATCCACGGGGACTAGCAGCGATCCGGTTTGACCCTGTAGCCGCTGGTCAAGTACCCTGGACCAGTTGTCGCCAGGCTGTCCAGCCGGCACTTCCCCGACCACTGCGCATCTTCCGGATAGCGCGCGCCTGAAGAAGAGGTAGACCTAACGATGGCGACCTACGCAATCGTCAAGACCGGCGGCAAGCAGTACAAGGTCGCCGTCGGTGACATCGTGAAGGTCGAGAAGCTCGACTCCGAGCCGGGCGCCAAGGTGTCGTTGCCGGTAGCGCTGGTCGTCGACGGCTCGACCGTCACCACCGACGCCAAGGCGCTGGCCAAGGTGTCGGTGACCGGTGAGGTGCTCGAGCACACCAAAGGCCCCAAGATCCGTATCCACAAGTTCAAGAACAAGACCGGCTACCACAGGCGTCAGGGCCACCGTCAGCAGCTGACGGTTTTGAAGGTCACCGGGATCAAGTAGCAGGAGGCGACGGAAATGGCACACAAGAAGGGCGCTTCCAGCTCACGCAATGGCCGCGACTCCGCCGCGCAGCGGCTGGGTGTCAAGCGGTTCGGCGGGCAGATCGTCAAAGCCGGCGAGATCCTCGTCCGCCAGCGCGGCACCCACTTCCACCCCGGCGTCAACGTCGGCCGCGGCGGCGACGACACGCTGTTCGCCCGGGCTGCCGGCGCTGTCCAGTTCGGTGTCAAGCGAGGCCGCAAGACCGTCAGCATCGTCCCGGCCGGGCAGGACTGACCGTCGGGAGAAATGCAGCTCGTAGCTGTCCACTCGATGAGTAAGAGGAAGCCTGATGGCTCGGTTTGTCGACCGCGTCGTCATTCACGCGCGGGCGGGCTCCGGCGGTAACGGCTGCGCTTCGATCCATCGCGAGAAGTTCAAACCGCTCGGCGGTCCTGACGGGGGCAACGGTGGCCGCGGCGGCAGCATCGTGCTGGTTGTGGACCCGCAAGTGCACACCCTGCTCGACTTTCACTTCCGCCCGCATATCGTCGCGCAATCCGGCAAGCAGGGCATGGGTGCCAACCGCGACGGCGCCGCCGGCGCGGACCTGGAAGTCAAAGTTCCCGATGGCACCGTGGTGCTCGACGAGGACGGCCGGCTGCTCGCCGACCTGGTCGGGGCCGGCACCCGTTTCGAGGCCGCCGCCGGCGGGCGAGGTGGGCTGGGCAACGCCGCGCTGGCGTCGCGGGCCCGCAAGGCGCCCGGTTTCGCGCTGCTCGGCGAGAAGGGCGAGTCGCGCGATCTCATTCTGGAGCTCAAGACCGTCGCCGACGTCGGGCTGATCGGTTTTCCGTCGGCCGGCAAATCCTCGTTGGTGTCGGCGATTTCAGCGGCCAAGCCGAAGATCGCCGATTACCCGTTCACCACGCTGGCCCCCAATCTCGGTGTGGTCTCGGCGGGGGAGCGCACCTTCACCGTTGCCGATGTGCCGGGTCTGATTCCCGGTGCCGCGCAGGGCCGCGGCCTGGGCCTGGATTTTCTGCGGCATATTGAGCGCTGCGCGGTGCTGGTGCATGTGGTGGATTGTGCGACGGCCGAGCCAGGTCGTGACCCGGTCTCCGACATCGACGCGCTGGAAGCCGAGCTGGCTGCCTATAAGCCCACCTTGCAAGGGGATTCGACACTCGGTGACCTCACCGAGCGGCCGCGGGCGGTGGTGCTCAACAAGATCGACGTTCCGGAGGCCCGCGAAATGGCCGAATTCGTCCGCGACGACATCGCCGAGCGCGGCTGGCCGGTATTCGCCGTGTCGACGGTTACCCACGAAGGCTTGCAGCCGTTGACCTTCGCTCTCGCCGAAATGGTGTCGCAATATCAGGCTGCGCAACCCATCGTGGCGCCGCGACGGCCGGTGATCCGCCCGGTCCCGGTGGACGAGTCCGGCTTCACCGTGGAGCCCGATGGTCACGGCGGATTCGTGGTGCATGGCGCGCGGCCCGAACGTTGGATCGCCCAAACCGATTTCGACAATGACGAGGCGGTCGGCTACCTCGGCGACCGGCTGGCGCGACTTGGTGTCGAGGACGAGTTGCTGCGACTCGGCGCGCAACCTGGCTGCACGGTCACCATCGACGATGTGACCTTCGATTGGGAGCCGCAGACCCCTGCCGGTGTCGACGTCGCGATGTCGGGGCGCGGCACCGACCCGCGCCTGGACCGCACGGAGCGAGTGGGCGCCGCAGAACGCAAGGCCGCCCGCCGCCAACGCCGCGCCGGCGACGATGCAGAGCGCAGCGATGCGGAGGAGCGGCGCACATGAGCCGCGCCGGCGACGATGCAGAGCGCAGCGATGCGGAGGAGCGGCGCACATGAGCCGCGCCGGCGACGATGCAGAGCGCACTGATGACTAGCACACGCGAGGCCATCCGCGCGGCGCGTCGCGTCGTCGTCAAGGTCGGGACCACCGCGCTGACGACGTCGACCGGCATGTTCGACGCGGGCAGGCTGGCCGGGCTCGCCGAGGCCATCGAGGCGCGAATGAAGGCCGGCTCCGATGTCGTCATCGTGTCCTCTGGCGCCATCGCCGCCGGCCTCGAACCGCTTGGATTGACCCGCCGCCCAAGGGATCTGGCCACCAAACAGGCTGCGGCCAGCGTCGGGCAGGTCGCCCTGGTGAACTCCTGGAGCGCGGCGTTCGCTCGCTACCAGCGCACCGTCGGGCAGGTGCTGCTGAGCGCGCATGACATCGCAATGCGGGTGCAGCACACCAACGCCCAACGCACCCTGGATCGGCTGCGCGCCCTGCACGCGGTGGCGATCGTCAATGAGAACGACACCGTGGCCACCAACGAGATCCGTTTCGGCGACAACGATCGGCTCTCGGCTTTGGTGGCGCATCTGGTCGGCGCCGACGCGCTGGTACTACTGAGCGACATCGACGGGCTCTACGACTCCGACCCGCGCAAGGGACCGGCGAACTTCATCCCAGAAGTCACCGGCCCGGCCGACCTCGACGGCGTCGTCGCCGGGCAAAGCGGCCATCTGGGCACCGGTGGAATGGCGTCGAAGGTGTCCGCGGCGATGCTGGCTGCTGACGCCGGGGTCCCGGTGTTGCTGGCGGCCGCCGCCGACGCGGCGACCGCGCTGACCGACGCCGCGGTGGGCACGGTGTTCGCCGCGCGCCCCACCCGGATGTCGGCGCGCCGATTCTGGGTGCGCTATGCCGCGGAGTCGACCGGCTCGCTGACCCTCGATGACGGTGCGGTGCGTGCGGTGCTGCGGCAGCGCCGCTCACTGCTGCCGGCGGGCATCACCGCGGTGTCCGGCCGCTTCCACGGCGGCGACGTCGTCGACATCTGTGCTCCGGACACCACCGTCGTGGCCCGCGGCGTGGTCGCCTACGACGCGGCTGAATTGACCACGATGCTCGGGCGGTCGACCTCCGACCTTCCTCCCGAATTGCGCCGACCCGCCGTGCACGCCGACGACCTGGTCGCCGTCTAAGACGACGCTATCGGCTTCAGATACAACGTGCCCCAGACGATTTCGGTGAGCGCCTCGGCTAGCTCCGCATCGTACGAGGGCGGGTTGGGCGGCAGGTTCTGTTGACAGGCCCGCTCGACCATCCACGTCAGCGCACTGGCGGTGATGGCCGCCGGCAGCTCACGGCGAATGGAGCCGTCGGCCTGGCCGTCCTCGATCACCCGCGTCAATCGACCGGCGATGCCGGTGAGCAGCTCGCGATAGGTGGCGCCCACGATCGGGTCGTAACCCGCCATCTCGTTCAGCGCGACAAGTACCGGTTGATGCTGGCGATAGGTGGCGATGATGCCGGCCATCGCGGCGCGAACATCGTCGGGATCGTGCCGCCAGGCAACACCCCACCAGCGCTGGGCGCCCTCGGTCAGGTCGGCGAACACCTGACCGGCGAGCCGTCGCAGCAGATCGCCCTTGTCCTCGAAGTAGATGTAGAAGTTGGCGCGCGACATCCCCGCTTCGGCGGCCAGCCGATCCACGGACAACTCGGTGAAACTGGCGCCGGCGCGCATCAGACGTTCGGTGGCGTCGAGCAGCCGGCGCTCGATCTGTTCACGTCGTTCCTGCCGCTTGGCCTGCGGCTTTCGGGTCACTGACGGCATACGTCAAAGCGTAGCTGACATCTTGACTAGACACTATGTCTAGACCTATGGTCCCACCATGACTGCGACGTCTGCCCCCGCCCGGACTTACGACCCGATCGATCTGTCCTCACGCGAGTTCTGGTCCACCACCGCCGCCGAACGGGAACGCACGTTCGCCGTGCTGCGGGCCGAACGCCCGGTGAGCTGGCATCCGCCGGTCGAAGACGCCATGTTGAACGATCCCGACGACCCCGGTTTTTGGGCGATCACCCGGCACGCCGACATCGTCACGGTGAGCCGCACCAACGAGGTGTTCTTGTCCGGCAAGGGTGTGATGTTCGAGAACTATCCGGAAGAGCTGCTCGAAAGCACGCAGTCCTTTCTGGCCATGGATCCGCCCCGGCACACCCTGCTGCGCAAACTGGCCAGCGCCGCGTTTACCCCTCGGCAGGTCAGGCGTATCGAGGACTCGATCAAGGCGAACGCCAAGACGATCGTCGAAGAACTGCGGGCGGCCGGCAGCGGCGTCGACTTCGTCGAGCACTGCGCCAAGGAACTGCCCCTTCGCACGCTGTCGGACATGATGGGAATTCCGGACTCCGAGCGCGTGCAGGTCGCCCACACCGCGGACGCTTTGGTGTCGACCAATGACCCGGTCTTTCTCGACGGCCGCAACCCGATGGAGGTCATGTTCGAAAGCGTGACGTATCTGCATCAGGTTGCCGGCGCGCTGGCCGCCGAGCGACGCGAACACCCGCGGGACGATCTGTTCAGCAGCCTGGTGAACACCGAGGTCGACGGCGATCGGCTCACGGACGCCGACGTCGCCGCGTACTTCGTGTTGCTTGCTGTGGCCGGTAACGACACCACCCGGCAGACCACCAGCCACGCGCTCAAGGCGCTGACCGACTTTCCCGAACAACGAGCGTGGCTGCTGCAAGATTTCGACAACCGCATCGGCACCGCGGTAGAGGAGTTCATTCGCTACGCCACCCCGGTGATGACCTTCCGACGCACGGCTGCAACCGATTACGAGCTGGGCGGGCAGACCATCCGCGCGGGCGAGAAAGTGGTGATGTTCTATGCGTCGGGCAACCGGGACGAGGCGGTGTTCGACTCCCCGGACCGCTTCGACTTGAGCCGGGACCCCAACCCGCATGTCGGTTTCGGCGGCGGCGGACAGCATTACTGCCTGGGGACACATGTGGCGCGCGCGCAATTGCGCGCCATCTTCGGGGAGCTGCTGCGACAGCTGCCGGATATCGAGGCCGGCGAGCCGGAGTACCTGGCGGGCAACTTCATCCACGGTATCCGGAGCATGCCCTGCACCTTCTGATCAGGGCACGCCCGCCGGCGACAGCTCGTCGACCAGCAGTACCAGCAACTCCGAGCAACCGCCGTCGATTTTGACGGTGGCAAGGCTGTCGCCGCGGGTGGGGCCGCGGTTGACGATGGCGATCGGGATGCCGCGCGCCGCGGCGTGCCGTACGAACCGATAACCGGAGAACACGGTCAGCGACGACCCGGCCACCAGCAGCGCTTCCACGCTGTCAACCAATGAAAACGCTTGTGCTACACGCTCTTTCGGCACATTCTCGCCGAAGTAGACGATATCGGGTTTGAGCATGCCGCCGCAGGACGGGCAGTCGACATAGCGGAAAGACCCGGTGTCGGCGACGACGGCGTCGGCATCCGGCGCCACCGCCAGTCCGCCCACCGCCTCGGCACGCTCGATGAAGCCGGGGTTGAGCGCTTCCAGCCGATCGGCCAGTGCTGCGCGGCTCATGGTGTGACCGCAGGCCAGGCACACCACCTGCGCGTACGTTCCATGCAGATTGACGACGGTTCGGCTGCCGGCCTTGGTGTGCAACAGGTCGACGTTCTGGGTGATCACCCCGGTCACCACCCCGGCTGCTTCCAGTGCGGCCAGCGCGCGATGTCCGGCGTTGGGCCTGGTGTCGTCCATACGTCGCCAGCCGACGTGGTTGCGTGCCCAATACCGTTGCCGGAACACCGGATCGGAGGTGAATTGGCGGATCGTCATCGGATTGCTCGGCGGCGAATCGGGCCCGCGGTAGTCGGGGATGCCCGAATCGGTGGAAATTCCGGCGCCGGTCAACACCGCCACCCGACGACCGGTCAGGCAGGCGACCAGTTCGGGAGATTCCACGCAGTCGAGGATAGGCGCGGACAACTACGCCTCATAGGCAGTGCGCTGCCGTGGTGAGTTCGGCGTCCATGTTGGACTTCATCATCTTCAGCGCGGCGGCACCCAGTTCGTCGTCAATGTGGGCGACGGCGTCTTTGGGAATCACGACCGGCATGTGCCGGATGTAAGCGTCCAGTGCGCTGTAGAGGACACACTGCTCGGTGACTTGCCCGGTGAGGATCAATCGCTTGGTCTCGAGGCGGTTCAGCAGGTATGCCAGCGACGTCGAATAGAAAACACTGTGGCGCACTTTGGTGACGATGCGGCTGCCCTTCGTCGGCACGAACGGCTCGACCAGATCGGGCCGTTTGCCGTTGAGCGCAGAGCGGACAATGTCGGAGAACTCGGCGGTGAAATCACCGTGGTTGTCATTGACATAAACCAGGTCGACCGCATCGGTCTCACGCGCCCGTTGGATGAGGTCGGAAAGCGGGTCAACGATCTTCTCGACGTTGGCGGTCAGCACCTCTGCGTCGGGATGGTCGTAGTCGTTCAGCATGTCGATCACGAGGACCGCCGTATCGCTCATGACAGCAGTGATACCCGCTGGCGCCGCGTTGACACCGGCGGAGTTCGACGCCTCAAGCAGGCTATTAAGAATCAGCCAGATCGAAAATCGCTACAGCGTTGCTAAGTCGATCGACCTGCTCCAATTTTGTTCACGAGAAGTTCATAACTACCACCTAAACCGGTTATCACGCGGGCCGGGTCGACGCCGTAGGTGGTTTGCTGGCGGTGAATCTTGGCGGTTCGGTGGGTGTTGTTGGGCCGGTCTGTCTGACCGCGATGTCACATATGGTCCCGGTAGAGGTCGTGTTCGTCGCGGGCTCGGCTTTCCGATCTGTGCAATCGCGAATTAGATTGCGGCAGTGGAGAAGTCGATCCGCCCAGACAGTGGACAGAAAGCTGATGCTGGATTTCGGCGCCCTACCGCCCGAGGTTAATTCGGCCCGGATCTATGCCGGTCCTGGCTCCGCCCCCATGATGGCGGCGGCTTCCGCCTGGCAGGCGCTCGCGGGCCAACTGGAATCCGCCGCGCGGGGGTATTCCGCGGTGATCTCGGGCCTGCACGGCGAGGATTGGTTGGGCAACGCGTCCAACGCGATGGCCGATGCCGTTGCGCCCTACGTGGAGTGGCTCTCCGTGGCGGCGGCACAGGCGGAGGAGGCGGCCTTTCAGGCCCGGGCCGCCGCGGCCGCCTACGAGGCGGCGTATGCGGAGACGGTGCCGCCGCCGCTGGTCACCGCCAACCGCGCCGAGTACGCAGCGCTGGTTGCCACCAACATTTTCGGGCAGAACACCACGCAGATCGCGGCTAGCGAAGCGGCCTACGCCGAAATGTGGGCACAGGATGCCCGCGCGATGTACGGGTATGCGACATCGTCGAGCGCGGCGACAAACTTGACGCGTTTCGGCGAGCCGCCGCCGATCACCAATGCCGCCGCCCAGCCCTTGCAGGCGGCGGCGGTGGCCCAAGCCGGTGCGACCGCAGCGGGCACCCATTCTCAGAACGCCCTGTCGGAGCTGATGTCGACCGTTCCGCAGCAGCTGCAGGCGCTGTCGACGGCGGGTTCGTCCGGTGACGCGGCCTCGACGGACCCATGGTCGTCGCTGCTGACCGCCTTCAGCAACTTCAATACCCTCACCGGGCCGACAAACCTCGGCAACGGCATCAGCCGCACAGTCACCTCGGCGGGCAGCTTCGGAAGCGGGCTTTTCAGAGCTAGCGTCCAGTCCGCGGGGGCGTCACCAGCCGCGCCACACGTGGCACCGAGTGGGGCGGTGGCCGCCGGGGCCAAGACGTTGGCTTCAGAAGTCGCTCGCGGCCCAGTACTCGCCAGTGTGGGCCGGGCTGCACCGATCGGCGCATTGACGGTTCCGCCCAGCTGGGCGTCAGCGACTCCGGTGGCCAGTGCGGTCGAGGTGCCGCAGTGGATGTCAGAGACCGATCTGGGTGCTGTCGCGGAGGGACGCGGCGCCGGCGCCGCTCCGGTAGCCGGCATGGGCCCGCTGGCGGGCATGGCGGCGCGTCCCACGGTCAGCAGCGTGTTGCGCGTCGCGCCTCGCCAATTCAGGATGCCCCGCCCGGCGATCGGCGGATAGCGGTATTCATCGCGACCCTCTAGGCGTCGACGGCGCCGTCGGCGCCGACTGCTTGCGAAAGGAACGCTGATGTTTGATTTCGGGGCGTTGCCGCCCGAGATCAACTCGGCGCGAATGTATGCCGGCCCGGGCTCGGGTCCGATGATGGCGGCGGCCTCGGCCTGGGACGCACTGGCCGGACAATTGGAACTGTTCGCGGCCGGTTACTCCGAGGTGGTCTCGGGGCTGCATGGCGAAAGTTGGCTGGGGCCGGCATCGATCGCGATGGCCGCGGCGGCCGCACCGTACGTGACATGGGCAGCGACAGCGGCCGTGCAGGCCCAGCAGACAGCCAACCAGGCCCGGGCGGCGGCAGGCGCCTACGAGGCCGCATTCGCTGCGACGGTGCCGCCCGCGGTGGTGGCGGAAAACCGCATTCAGTTGGCGATGCTGGTCGCGACGAATTTCTTCGGGCAGAACACGCCGGCCATCGCCGCGACCGAGGCTGCCTACGCCGAGATGTGGGCACAGGACGCCGCGGCGATGTACGGCTACGCGGCATCGGCGTCGACGGCGGCCACGCTGACGCCGTTCAGTGAGCCGCCGCAGACCACCACTCCCGCCGCTGAATCCGGTCAGGCCGCCGCGATGGCGCAAGCCGCCGGCAGCTCGACCACCGGACAGGTTCAGGGCTCTCTGTCGGGGCTGATGTCGGCAGTGCCGCACCAGCTGCAATCCCTTGCCACGGCCGGCTCTTCCGCCGGATCCGGCGCACCGGGATCACCGGGAGCCTCGTCACCGATCGTCAGCGCATTCAGCGCCATCAATGCCCTTACCGGACCGCTCAATCCGGTCTGGCAGACGTCCTTCTCCGTGGCACAGTGGGGCAACTTCGGGACAGGGCTGCGCTTGGCCGAACTGCAGGCGGCCAAAGCCGCCGCCAAGGCGGCTCCCACCGCCGTGCCCGCGGAAGCGGTCACCGGAGGCGGTCGCGCCGCCGTGTTTGCGAGTGCGCACAATGCCGAGCAGGTGGGCAGGCTGTCGGTTCCGCAGACCTGGACCGCGGCGGCGCCGTCGGCCGGCCCTGCCGCGGAGCCGGTGAGTTCGGCGGGCTCGGGTTTCCGGGTTCTGCCTGCTTGGGCGGCACATCCGCCGGCCAATGCGCCGAGCGCCGTGCCGGCCATTGGGCCGATCACCAACGGCGCAGGCAGTCGCGGCGGCAATGCGGTCTTCCGGATGCGGGACCGCCGTTTCCGGATGCCTCGTCCCGCCGTCGGCGGGTAGTGCTGCGCTAACCGCCGACGGCCAGGGACAATGGCGAGTGATGGACTTTTATAACGCCTACAGCCAGGGATTTGTCCGGGTTGCCGCATGCACGCATCGCACGGTGATCGCTGAGCCGGCCGCCAACGCAGCCTCGGTGCTCCGGCTCGCCCGTGAGTGTCACGAGGACGGCGTCGCGCTGGCCGTTTTCCCGGAACTGACGCTGTCCGGCTACTCCATCGAGGACATCCTGCTGCAAGATGTGCTGCTCGGCGCCGTCGAGGAGGCCCTGTTCGAGCTCGTCAAGGCTTCGGCGGAATTGTTACCGGTGCTGGTGGTCGGCGCGCCGCTGCGTCACGGGCACCGCATCTACAACACCGCCGTCGTCATCCATCGCGGTGCGGTGTTGGGCGTGGCGCCCAAGTCGTATCTGCCTACCTATCGGGAGTTCTACGAGCAGCGCCAGCTCGCGGCGGGCGACGACGAGCGCGGAACGATCAGCATCCGGGACATCCGGGCCCCGTTCGGCGCGGACCTGCTGTTCGCCGCGTCCGATGTGCCCGGCTTCGTGCTGCACGTGGAAATCTGCGAAGACATGTTCGTGCCGGTGCCACCGAGCGCCCAGGCGGCGCTGGCAGGTGCGACGGTGCTGGCAAACCTGTCCGGGAGCCCCATAACGATTGGCCGCGCCGACGACCGCTGTCTGCTGGCCCGGTCGGCGTCGTCGCGTTGTCTGGCCGCTTACGTCTACGCCGCCGCCGGTGAAGGGGAGTCGACGACCGACCTGGCATGGGACGGCCAGACCATGATCTGGGAAAACGGCGTGCTGTTGGCCTCTTCGGAGCGGTTCGGCAAGGGCGAGCGGTGCAGCGTCGCCGATGTCGACATCGAACTGCTTCGCTCCGAGCGTCTGCGGATGGGCACTTTCGACGACAACCGGCGCCACCATCGGGAACTGACGGAGTCGTTCCGGCGCATCGAATTCCGGCTGGATCCACCGGCCGGTGACATCGGGCTGCGGCGTGAGATCGAGCGATTCCCGTTCGTGCCGGCCGATCCCGAGCGCCTGGAACAGGACTGCTACGAGGCCTACAACATCCAAGTCGCCGGTCTCGAGCAGCGCATGCGGGCACTGAACTACCCGAAGCTCGTCATCGGGGTTTCCGGTGGGCTGGATTCCACCCACGCGCTGATCGTGGCCGCACGTGCGTTGGATCGCGAGGAGCGGCCGCGCAGCGACATCCTGGCGTTCACACTGCCTGGGTTCGCCACCGGAGAACGCACCAAACGCAACGCGATCGAGCTCTGCCGCGCCCTCGGCGTCACCTTCTCCGAAATCGACATCACCGAAACCGCACAGCTGATGCTCAAGGAGATCGATCACCCGTTTTCTCGCGGCGAGAAGGTTTACGACGTCACGTTTGAGAACGTGCAGGCCGGCCTGCGCACCGATTACCTGTTCCGCCTGGCCAACCAACGCGGTGGCATCGTGCTGGGAACCGGTGATCTATCAGAGCTCGGGCTGGGGTGGTCCACCTACGGGGTGGGCGACCAGATGTCGCATTACAACGTCAACGCCGGAGTGCCCAAGACACTGATCCAGCACCTGATCCGCTGGGTCATTTCGTCTGGGCAATTCGACTCCGATGTCACCGACGTGCTGCAGTCGGTGCTGGACACCGAGATCACCCCGGAGCTGATCCCCAGCGGTGAAGAGGAACAGCTGCAAAGCAGCGAAGCGAAGGTCGGGCCCTTTGCGCTGCAAGACTTTTCACTGTTCCACATCCTGCGGTTCGGATTCCGGCCGTCGAAGATCGCGTTTCTGGCGTGGCACGCGTGGAACGATCCGGAGCGCGGGATCTGGCCGCCCGGATTCCCGCAGGACAAACGGCCGTCATACTCGCTCAAGGAGATTCGGCACTGGCTGCAGGTGTTCGTGCAGCGGTTCTACTCGTTCAGCCAATTCAAGCGCTCAGCGATGCCCAATGGGCCCAAGGTGTCGCACGGCGGTTCGCTCTCGCCGCGCGGAGATTGGCGTGCACCGTCGGACATGTCGGCTACGGCCTGGCTCGAGGAGATCGAGCGGGAGATCCCGGAGAATTAGTGCGTTTACTTCGAGTGTGAAAATTCGGCATCGAATGTGAACGTAGAGCGGGATTTTCGCGGAAATCGCGCCCTGGATTCACGCTCGAATCCCTCAGTTCACACTCGATCAGAGTCGGCCGTCGACCCGCAGATCGGGATGCACCCAGTTGGGGGACCGGCGCTCGCGGAACGCGAGGAAGCCCTCGATTGCCTCAGGTCCTTCGATGCTGGCCTCCATGCCGATGCGGTCGTAGAGGCCGAGATAGTTGTCCAGGCTGGCCTTGACGACCCGCCGGGCGGCGGGCGCGGTGCGGCACGCCTGGGCCAGCACTTCGCGCGCGGAGTCCATCAGCTGCTCATGCGGCACCAGCCGCGCGACCATTCCCCACGCGACGGCCTCCTCGGCGGTCAAGGTACGCCCGGTGAACATCAGGTCGCGGGTGCGGACCGGCCCGATGACACGGGCCAGCATCTGGCTGTAGTAGGTGTCGGCGATGCCGCGGTACAACTCGGGTACCCGGAAGGTCGCTCGCTCGCTGACCACCGCGATGTCGCTACACATTGCGATCTGCAACCCGCCGCCCTGACATAGGCCGTTGACCGCGGATACCACCGGCTTGGCCGACTTGCGCAGGGTGTCGAACGGCGTCACGTCCATCGACAGCGCCGAGCCCCAGGGCATCCAATTGTCGTCATTAGGACCGCCGCGGCGATCGGTGCCCTCTGGCGGCGACCCGCTGCGCCCGGCTTCGCCGCGCTGGCGATCGCCGCCACCTAGATCGCCGCCGGGCGCGAACACGTCGCCGGTTCCGGTGATGATCAGTCCGGCCAAATCGGAGTCGGCGTTGACCCGGCTCACGGCGTAGCGAATGCCGAAGTACATGGCCGGCGTCATGGCGTTACGCGCTTCGGGCCGGTCCAGCGTGACGATCGCCAGCGGCCCCTCACGGGTGAACCTCAGGAACTTCGTCCCCAGCCAATCGCCTTCGGGCGGGCGTGGACTGTTGTCGGGCATCATGGCTCTCCTTCGATGTTGGCGATGACGTCGTCGATGGCCTCGCGCGGTGGAGCACAATCACCGGCGCCGGGTATCAGTGTCGCCAGCGCACCGGCGGCGCATGCTCGCCGCAACGCCGGCCCGCGGTCCGTCGTCCACTCGGCGGCCAGCACCCCGGCGAAGACGTCGCCGGCGCCGGCGGTGTCGATCACCTCCACTGCGGGTGCGGGAACCGCGAACTGCGCGTGTGCGCTTGCGTACGTCGCCCCGGCGGCCCCGCGGGTGATCACCCGGTGCGGCACCGGCCAATGCCAGTGCTGCGCTTCGGCTTCGTTGACAATCAACACATCGGTGAGCTTGGCAAGCTCACCGAGCTCGTCAGCCGGCGGCGAGGCGTTGAGCATCACGACCGCGCCGGCCGTTCGCGCTGCGCGGGCCGCCGCCGTCGCCGTCGGCACCGGAATCTCCAACTGCAGCAACAGCACATCGCAGTCGGCGATGACGGCACGCGCACGGTCCGAGTCCAGCGTCAAATGGCCGTTGGCGCCGGGTGCAACGACGATCGCGTTCTCCCCGGCCGAATCCACCATCACCACCGCTGCCCCGCTGGGATGGGGCAATGTGACGAGCCCGTCGATGCCCACCTTGTTTTCACAGAGGTGTGCGCGCAGTCGTTCGCCGGACGCGTCCTCACCCACCGCGCCGACGAACTGCACCTGTGCACCCGCGCGGGCTGCCGCGACTGCCTGATTGGCACCTTTGCCGCCGGGTGTCGACCGCGCCGAGGATGCCAGCACCGTTTCCCCCGGGCGTGGTAAGGCGGCGACGTCGAAAACCGTATCCATATTCACGCTGCCCACCACGCAGACTCGCGCCGTCATTTTGCCGAGGTTATGGAGTCGCGTGCGGTTACACAACGACGGGGCCGCCATCGCGTTAGTCTGCTGCGTGATCCGTGCCGTTTTTGCGGCACTGCGAAAGGAAGCCGATTGACCGAAAGCTCACCGGCGCGGAAAGCTCGGCTACGGCCGCGGCCGTTGTCGCGGATCAGCATTCAGTCCAAATTGATGGTGATGCTGCTGCTGTCGGGCATCGTGTCGGTGGCGGTCGTCACGTTCATCGAATTAGGTTCCGGGCGCGGTTCGTTGCGCGAGGCGGTGTCCGAGCGGCTGATCGAGTTGCGTGAGTCGCAAAAGCGGGCGGTGGAGTTCCTTTTCAAGGATCTGACGAATTCACTCATCGTGTACACCCACGGGTCCGACGTCATGGACGCGGTGACGGGGTTCAGTGCGGGCTTCGATCAACTGGCCAATGCCACCATCAGCCCAACCCAACAACAGGCCATCGCCCAGTACTACACCACCAAACTCGTCAAGCCGACCGAACAGATGACCGGCGAGAAGCTCGACCTCCAGGCGCTGCTGCCGACCTCGAACGCGCAGAAGTATCTGCAAGCCAACTACACGGCGAAAAGCGCTGCCGGTGACCCCAGCGCGTGGTCGGCGGTCAACGCGCGCTTCGACGACTACTTCCGCGAGATCGTCACGCGGTTCGAATATCGCGATGCGCTGCTGCTGGACACCCGCGGCGACGTCGTCTACACGGTGAACAAGGGTCCCGACCTGGGCACCAACATCCTCACCGGGCCGTACCGGGAATCCATTCTGCGCAGCGCATACCAGAAGGCGCTGGGCGCCAACGCGAAAGATTTCGTCTGGATCACTGACTTTCAGCCCTACCAACCAGAAGTCAACGCCCCGACTGCATGGCTGGTGTCGCCGGTCATCGATACCGCCGGCCAAACCCAGGGTGTGTTGGCGCTGCCATTGCCGACCTCGAAAATCAACCGAATCATGACCGCCAACAGGGGTTGGGAGGCGGCCGGGATGGGCAGAACCACCGACATCTACCTGGCCGGCTCGGACAGCCTGATGCGTTCCGACTCCCGGATGTTCCTGGAAAACCAGGCCGGATACCGGCGCGAAGCGATAGCCGGGGGTACCCCGCCCGACGTTGTCGACAAGGCGATCCAACTGGGCAGTACGATTCTGGTGCAGCCCGTCGCCAGCGCCGGTCTGCGTGACGCGCAACGCGGACAGTCCGGCGTCGTCGCCGGCGTCGACTATTTGGGAAACAAAGAACTGGAGGCGTACGCGCCGCTGGACATCCCGAACTCGGATCTGCATTGGTCGATCCTTGCCACGCGGGATAACTCCGAGGCATTCGCGAAGGTCGAGGCATTCACCAAAAAGCTTGTACTGACCAGCACCGCAATCATTTTCGTGATCTGTGTGGCGTCCATTTTGCTTGCGCAGATCTTCGTCAGGCCAATCCGCCGATTGGAAGCGGGTGCCGAGCGGATCAGTGCCGGAGACTACAGCGTCAAGATCCCGGTGACGTCGCGCGACGAAATCGGGGATCTGACAGCAGCCTTCAATGAAATGAGTCGCAGTCTGGAGATCAAAGAAGAGCTGCTTCAAGAGCAGCGCAGAGAAAACGACCGGCTGTTGTTGTCGCTGATGCCCGAGCCGGTGATGCAGCGGTACCGCGAGGGCGAACAGACGATTGCGCAGGAGCATCAGGACGTCACTGTCATCTTCGCCGACATCATCGGACTCGATGAGATGTCCAACCAGCTATCTGGTGACGAGCTGGTGCGAATTGTCGACGATCTGGTCCGCCAATTCGACTCGGCTGCGGAAACGCTTGGGGTGGAACGAATCCGGACACTGCACAACGGCTACCTGGCGAGCTGCGGGGTCAATATCCCGCGGCTGGACAACGTGCACCGGTCCGTCGAATTCGCGCTGGAAATGCAGCGGATCATCGAACGGTTCAACTCTCAGACCGGTAACGAGTTGGCTTTGCGGGCAGGTATCAACACCGGCAAGGTCGTCAGTGGGCTGGTCGGTCGATCGACCGTCGTGTACGACATGTGGGGCGCCGCAGTCAACCTGGCCTACCAAATGCACAGCGGCTCACCGCAGCCCGGAATCTACGTCACGTCGCACGTCCACGACGTGATGGCCGACGTGGCCCAGTTCACGCTGGCCGGCAGCATTTCGGTCGGGGGAGTAGAGGAACCCATCTGGCGACTCGCGGACCGGCAAAATGTTTGACTCACCGTGGTTTTACTGGGCGGTTGGTGTCGCGGTCGGACTGCCTGTCGGCTTGATCGTTCTCACCGAATGGCATCACGCGCTGGTCCGCAGGCAAAGCTATCTCGCCCGACCGGTCAACTTGTTGCGCAACTACCTACTGCCACTGGGTGCGCTGTTGATGCTGCTGGTCAAGGCCGCGGAAGTTCCTGCGCACTACACCTCGGTGCGGGTCTTGGCGACCGTGTTCGGCTTCGTGGTGCTGATGTTGCTGCTGTCGGGACTCGACGCCACCTTGTTCCAGGCCGCTCCGGTCGACTCCTGGCGCAAACGCGTGCCGGCTATCTTCCTCGACGTCGCACGGTTCTTGCTGATCGGCCTGGGGCTGGCACTGATCTTCTCCTACATCTGGGGCGCCCGCATCGGCGGCCTGTTCACCGCACTGGGCGTGACATCGGTCGTCATCGGCTTGATGCTGCAGAACTCCGTCGGGCAGATCGTCTCGGGTCTGTTCATGTTGTTCGAGCAACCGTTCCGGATCGGGGACTGGCTGGAGACGCCCACGGCGCGGGGCCGCGTCGTGGAAGTGAACTGGCGAGCCGTTCACATCGAGACCGGCAAGGGACTGCAGATCACCCCCAACTCGGTGCTGGCAACGACCTCGTTCACGAATTTGAGCCGACCGAACGGCGCGCACGAGCTGGGGATATCGACCACGTTCTCCGCCGCCGATCCGCCCGACCGGGTGTGCGCCCTGCTTTCCCGGATCGCCGCCGGGCTCCCACAAGTCAAGCCCGACTCCCAGCCCGCGTCGGTGGCGCTGGGCGCCGGTGAGTACCGCACCACCATCCCGCTCGCCTCCCCGGCCCATGACGGCCCCGCTCGGGCGACGTTCTTGCGCTGGATCTGGTACGCCGCGCGGCGCGAACGCTTGCACCTCGACGGCGCCGACGACGACTTCTCCAGCCCCGAGCGCGTCGAAAAGGCGCTGCGCACGGTGGTGGCGCCGGCATTGCGGCTCAGCCACACCGACCAGCGGTCCCTGATCGCGCACGCCAGGATCGTCCGGTACGGCGCCGACGAAATCGTCGAGCACGCCGGCCAAATTCCCTCCGGGATGACGTTCCTGGTCGCCGGCAGGGTGCGGATGACGGCGATGACCGAGGACGGATCGATGATTGCGGTCGGCACCCTGAACGAGGGCTCGTTTCTCGGACTCACCACGCTGACCCGGCAACCCAACCTCGCCGACGTTTATGCACTGGGCGAGGTCACCGCGCTCGAGGTCGACCGCGAGCACATCGAAGACTTGGTGATGCGTAAGCCGGTGCTGCTGCAGGACTTCGGCCGCATCATCGACCAGCGCCGCGGTAAGGTGCGCCAGCTCACCGCCCAGCAACAGCTGAGCTGACCCAGCCCAGGTCACACCGCCCGGCGCGGCCCGATACCCTGGATTGATGAGTGTCCATGCACCATCGCATCCAGATTTGCGCCAAGAGGTGCACGACGCCGCACGTCGGGCCCGCGTCGCGGCCCGCGTTCTGGCCACTTTGCCGACGGCGGTCAAAGATCATGCCCTGACGGTCGCCGCCGACGCGATTGTGGCCCAGGCCGACGCGATCCTGGCGGCCAACGCCGAGGACTTGGCGACCGCGCGGGCCGCCGACACCCCCGAGGCGATGCTGGACCGGTTGGCCTTGAATGCCCAGCGCATCGACGGTATCGCCGCCGGCCTGCGCCAGGTCGCCGGCCTGCCCGATCCGGTCGGCGAGGTGCTGCGCGGTTACACGCTGCCCAACGGGCTGATGCTGCGCCAGCAGCGGGTTCCGCTCGGCGTGGTCGGCATGGTCTACGAGGGCCGACCCAACGTCACCGTCGACGCTTTCGGCTTGGCGCTCAAGTCGGGCAACGCCGCGCTGCTGCGCGGCAGCTCGTCGGCGGCCCGATCCAACCAAGCGCTGGTTTCGGTGTTGCGCGCCACGCTCGACAATGAAGACCTGCCGGCCGACGCGGTGCAACTGCTCGACAGCACGGACCGCTCGACGGTGACCCACCTCATCCAGGCCCGCGGTCTGGTCGACGTGGTGATCCCGCGCGGCGGAGCGGGCCTGATCGACGCCGTGGTCCGCGACGCGCAGGTGCCGACGATCGAAACCGGTGTCGGCAACTGTCACGTCTATGTCGACGGCGCCGCCGACCTGGATGTCGCCGAACAGGTGCTGCTCAACTCCAAGACGCGGCGGCCCAGCGTGTGCAACGCCGCCGAGACGCTGCTGGTCGATACGGCCATCGCCGGCCGTGCGCTGCCGCGACTGGTGGGGGCCCTGCAAGACGCCGGGGTCACCGTGCACCTGGACGCTTCCGATGACGAGCTGCGCCGCGAGTTCTTGTCGATGGACATCGCGGTGGCGGTGGTCGACGGCGTCGACGCCGCCATCGCCCACATCAACGAATATGGCACCGGCCACACCGAGGCCATCGTCACGCGCAATATGGCTGCGGCCCAACGCTTTACCGAACGAGTCGACTCGGCCGCGGTGATGGTGAACGCGTCGACCGCCTTCACCGACGGTGAACAGTTCGGCTTCGGTGCCGAAATCGGCATCTCCACCCAGAAGCTGCATGCCCGCGGCCCGATGGGGTTGCCGGAACTGACCTCGACCAAGTGGATCGTCTGGGGAGACGGCCACACCCGTCCCGCCTGACGATGAGGAGACTCCCATGGTGAGCGTGCCCGCCCGCCCGATACCGCTGTTCGCCGACATCGAGGATGTCAGCCAGAAGCTGGCCGAAACCGGCTATCTGCCCGACACCGCCACCGCGACCGCGGTGTTCCTCGCGGACCGGCTCGGCAAGCCCTTGCTGGTGGAAGGTCCGGCCGGGGTCGGCAAGACCGAACTGGCCCGCGCCGTGGCCGAGGCCACCGGGTCGGGATTGGTGCGGCTGCAGTGCTACGAGGGCGTCGACGAGGCTCGCGCGCTGTATGAGTGGAACCACGCCAAGCAGATTCTGCGCATCCAGGCCGGGTCCGGTGACTGGGAGGCCACCAAGACCGACGTGTTCAGCGAAGAATTTCTGCTGACCCGCCCGCTGCTGACCGCGATCCGCCGCACCGAACCGACCGTGCTGCTGATCGACGAAACCGACAAGGCCGACATCGAGATCGAGGGGCTGCTGCTGGAGGTCTTGAGCGACTTCGCGGTGACGGTGCCCGAGCTGGGCACCATCGTTGCCGAGCGGGCGCCGTTCGTGGTGCTGACCTCCAACGCCACCCGGGAGCTGTCCGAGGCGCTGAAGCGTCGCTGCCTGTTTTTGCACATCGACTTCCCCAGCCCGGAGCTGGAGCGCCGGATCTTGCTGTCGCGGGTGCCGGAGTTGCCCGCGCATCTCGCCGACGAGCTGGTCCGCATCATTAGGGTGCTGCGCGGCATGCAGCTGAAGAAGCTGCCCTCGGTGGCCGAAACCATCGACTGGGGGCGCACGCTTTTGGCGTTGGGGCTCGACACCATCGACGACGCGACGATCGCCGCCACGCTGGGTGTGGTGCTCAAGCACCAATCCGACCAGCAACGCGCCGGCGCGGAGCTCCGGTTGAACTGATGGCCCGCCGCGTCCGCCCCAGCCAGCCGCTGGCACCGCACGGGATACCCGGCCACTTGGTCGGGTTCGTGGAAGCTCTTCGCGGACAAGGCATTGCGGTCGGGCCGTCGGAGACGGTCGATGCCGGCCGGGTGATGACGGTGTTGGGCCTGGACGACCGGGAGGTCTTGCGCGAGGGCCTCGCCTGCGCGGTGTTGCGCAGGCCCGATCACCGCGACACCTACGACGCCATGTTCGACCTGTGGTGGCCGGCGGCGCTGGGTGCGCGCGCGGCGCTCGATGAGGAGGTGTCCGCGGACGATCCCAGCGTGCAGTTGCCCGCCGAGGACATCGAGGCGATGCGCCAGATGCTCGTCGACTTGCTGAGCCAAAACACCGAACTGGCCGAGATGGATGAGCGGCTGGTGGCGATGATCGCCCAGATCGTCGAGGCCTACGGCAAATACAACTCCAGCCGTGGGCCGTCGTATTCGTCTTACCAGGCGCTCAAGGCGATGGCGCTCGACGAGCTGGAAGGCAAGCTGCTGGGCGGGTTGCTCGCACCGTACGGCGACGAGCCAACACCCACCCAAGAAGAAATCGCAAAAGCCCTTGCCGCACAGCGGATCACCCAACTGCGCAAGATGGTCGACGCCGAGACCAAACGGCGCACCGCCGAGCAGCTGGGCCGCGACCATGTCCAGATGTACGGCATCCCGCAGCTTTCCGAGAATGTCGAATTTCTGCGCGCCTCGGGTGATCAGCTGCGCCAGATGCGCCGCGTCGTGGCGCCGTTGGCCCGAACACTGGCCACCCGGCTGGCCGCCCGCCGTCGACGGGCCCGCGCGGGTGCGATCGATCTTCGCAAGACGCTGCGCAAGTCGATGTCCACCGGTGGGGTGCCGATCGACGTGGTGCTGCGCAAGCCTCGTCCGGCCCGCCCCGAATTGGTCGTTTTGTGCGACGTGTCCGGATCGGTCGCCGGGTTCAGCCACTTCACGCTCTTGCTGGTTCATGCGCTGCGCCAACAATTCTCCAGGGTGCGCGTCTTTGCCTTTATCGACACCACCGACGAGGTGACGCACCTGTTCGGGCCTGACGCGGATTTGGCCATGGCGATCCAGCGGATCACCCGCGAGGCCGGCGTGTACACCCGCGACGGGCATTCGGACTACGGCAATGCGTTCATCTCGTTCGTGCAGGCTCACCCGAACGTGTTGTCGCCACGCAGCTCGCTGCTGGTCCTGGGCGATGGACGCACCAACTACCGCGACCCGGCCACCGATGTGCTGGCCCACATGGTGACCGCGAGCCGGCACGCGCACTGGCTCAACCCCGAACCCAAGCACTTGTGGGGCAGCGGCGATTCGGCGGTGCCGCGCTACCAAGACGTGATCACCATGCATGAATGTCGGTCGGCCAAGCAGCTGGCGGCGGTGATCGACCGACTCCTGCCGGTCTGAGCCGTCCTCACATCACGCTCGCGGCTGGTAGGGGGTGCTCCAGTAAGCTGGCAAATCGTGCGAAAGCAGCGGCTGGGAGTGATGGGCGGGACGTTCGATCCCATCCATAACGGGCACCTGGTCGCCGCCAGCGAGGTGGCCGACCGGTTCCATCTCGACGAAGTGGTGTTCGTGCCGACCAGCCAACCCTGGCAGAAGAGCCGGCAGGTCAGCGCCGCCGAAGACCGCTACCTGATGACGGTGATCGCGACCGCGTCCAATCCGCGCTTTTCGGTGAGCCGCGTCGATATCGACCGCGGCGGGCTCACGTACACCAAGGACACCTTGCGCGATCTGCGCACGATCAATCCCGACTCGGACTTGTACTTCATCACCGGCGCTGACGCGCTCGCGTCCATCCTGTCCTGGCACGACTTGGAGGAGCTGTTCGCGATGGCGCGCTTTGTCGGGGTGAGCCGGCCCGGCTACGAACTGGACCGCGAACATCTCGCCGGCGTCCTCGAGGGGCTGCCCGAAGACGCGCTCACGCTGATCGAAATCCCGGCATTGGCAATTTCGTCGACCGACTGCCGCCGGCGTGCCCACGAGTCGCGGCCGCTGTGGTATCTGATGCCCGACGGTGTCGTGCAGTACATCTCGAAACGAGAGCTTTACCGCAAACCATGACCGCCACGCAGGAAGCCATCGACATGGCAACGGTGGCCGCGGGTGCGGCCGCGGCCAAGCTCGCCGACGACGTCGTCGTGATCGACGTTTCGGGGCAGCTGGTCATCACCGACTGCTTCGTCATCGCCTCGGCATCCAACGAGCGCCAGGTCAACGCGATCGTCGACGAGGTCGAGGAGAAGATGCGCCGGGCCGGCTACAAACCGGCGCGTCGGGAAGGCGCCCGCGAGGGACGCTGGACGCTGCTGGATTACGTCGACATCGTGGTACACATCCAGCACCAGGACGAGCGCAACTTCTACGCGCTGGATCGACTGTGGCGGGACTGCCCGACGGTCGACGTCGATCTGGAGGCCACCTCGTGAAGCGGCGGCGGCTGGTGATGCTGCGGCACGGCCAGACCGATTTCAACCTCGGCAGCCGCATGCAGGGTCAGTTGGACACCGAGCTGACTGAGCTGGGCCGCGCGCAGGCCGGCGCGGCGGCCGACGTGCTCGGCAAACGTCAGCCGCTGCTGATCGTGACGTCGGATCTGCGCCGCGCCTACGACACCGCCGTGATGCTTTCAGAGCGGACCGCCTTGACGCTGCGGGTCGACCGCCGGTTACGCGAAACCCATCTCGGCGACTGGCAAGGCATGACCCACGCCGAGATCGACGCGGCCGCCCCCGGGGCGCGTTTGGCCTGGCGCGACGACGCTTCCTGGGCGCCGCACGGCGGGGAGAGCCGGGTGGACGTCGCCGCCCGCAGCATCCCGCTGATTGCCGAATTGGTTGCGAGCGAAAAGGAATGGGGGATCGACGAGCGACCAATCGTGCTGGTCGCGCACGGCGGCCTGGTCGCGGCCATGACTGGGGCGTTGCTGCGGCTTCCGGTTGCCAACTGGCCGGCACTGGGCGGAATGGGCAATGCCAGCTGGACTCAGTTGTCCGGACACTCGGCCGCCGACGCGGACTTCGACGGCATCAGGTGGCGCCTCGACGTGTGGAATGCCTCGGCGCAGGTTGCTAACGATGTCCTCTGAATCGCGGCCGGTGCTGTTGATTTTCGCCGATTCGCTGGCCTACTACGGGCCGACCGGTGGCTTGCCCTCCGACGACCCACGCATTTGGCCCAATATCGTTGGTGCACAACTTGGATGGGATGTGGAGCTGATCGGGCGCATCGGCTGGACGTGCCGCGACGTCTGGTGGGCCGCGACTCAGGATCCGCGGGCCTGGGCGGCGCTGCCGCGAGCGGGCGCGGTCATCTTTGCCACCGGCGGTATGGATTCGCTTCCATCGCCGCTGCCGACTGCACTGCGTGAGCTGATCCGTTACGTGCGGCCGCCCTGGCTACGCCGCTGGGTCCGCGACGGCTACGGCTGGCTGCAGCCCCGGATCTCGCCGATCGCTCGGTCCGCCCTGCCGCCGCACCTGTCCGTGAAATACCTCGAACAGACCCGCGGTGCAATTGATTTCAATCGTCCCGGTATTCCCATCGTCGCGTCGTTGCCGTCGGTGCACATCGCTGAGACGTACGGCAAAGCCCACCACGGGCGGGCCGGAACCGCTGCGGCGATCACCGAATGGGCGCAGCAGCACGACATTCCGCTCGTCGATCTGAAAGCAGCAGTCGCCGAGCACGTTATGGGTGGGCGTGGCAACCCGGACGGCATCCACTGGAATTTCGAGGCCCACCAAGCGGTCGCGGAACTAATGCTCAAGGCACTGGCCGAGGCTGGCGCGGCGACGATACAGAGCGCGGAGCGCGATGATGAGGAGCCGGGCAATCAAACCGATGTGGAACCATGTCAGTCGTAGTCGTCACCGACTCGTCGTCGCGCCTTCCAGAGGAGCTGCGCCGCAAGTGGGGGATTCGTCAGGTGCCGCTGCATATTTTGCTCGAGGGCGCCGACCTGCGCGACGGTGTGGACGAGGTTCCCGACGACATCCACCTGCGTGGCCAAGCCACCACCGCAGCCGCCACACCGGCCGAACTGTCCGAGGTGTATCGGCGGGCGCTGGCCGACAGCGGCGGTGACGGGGTGGTGGCCGTGCACCTTTCGGCGGCATTATCGGGGACGTTCGCCGCGGCGGAGGCGACGGCTGCCGAGATGGGTTCGAGCGTGCGGGTCGTCGACTCGAAATCGACGGCGATGAACACCGGTTTCGTTGCACTGGCCGCCGCGCGGGCCGCCTCCGACGGCGCCGACCTGGACACCGTCACGCAGGCCGCCGCCGCCGCGGTCAAGCGCAACCATGGCTTCATCGTGGTGCACCGACTGGACAACCTGCGCCGCAGCGGGCGGATCGGCGGTGCCGCGGCCTGGCTGGGCACCGCCCTGTCACTCAAGCCGCTGTTGCGCATCGATGACGGCAAACTCGTTCTGGCACAGCGTGTTCGGACCGCCAGCAAGTCTGTCGCGACAATGATCGACCGGGTGTGTGACATTGTCGGTGATCACTCCGCCGCGCTGGCGGTACATCATGTCGCCAACCCCGAGGGCGCCGACAGCGTGGCGGCCGCACTGGCTGAGCGGCTGCCGGCCTGTGAACCTGCGTTGGTGACTGGGCTCGGGCCGGTGCTCGCCCTGCACGTCGGCGCGGGCGCGCTCGCGGTGTGCGTCGACGTGCCTGAGTGAGTCCGGCGCGGTTTGGTCGTTAAGTGACGGCTATTGCACCGAACCCGCGTTGATCGGTAGCGGCGCGGTGTCGTCACTGAGCTGCTCGGACGGCCGTCGAATGGCGTTGTCCCCGCGGGGATGAACGACCTGCGGCCACCAGAACCAGCGCCCCAGCAGGACGGCGATCGACGGCATGAACAGCGTGCGCACGACCAGCGTGTCCATCAGAAGACCGACACACACCGTGGAGCCGAACTGGCCGAGCACCCGCAAATCGCTGCCGAGCATGGCGGCCATGGTGAACGCGAACACCAAGCCGGCCGCGGTCACCACGCCACCACTGCCGGCCATGGCCCGGATGTATCCCGTCTTCAACCCGGCGTGAATCTCTTCTTTGAACCGGGATACCAGCAGCAGGTTGTAGTCCGATCCGACCGCCAGCAGGATGATGACCGACAGCGCGGCCACCACCCAGTGGATGTGGTGACCGAGGAGGTCTTGCCAGATGAGCACCGACAGCCCGAAGGCCGCGGCGATCGAGCTGGCCGCGGTGCCCACGATCACCATGGCCGCAACCAGGCTGCGGGTGAGCAACAGCATGATCATGAAGATCAGGGTGAGCGACGACAGCACCGCGATCATCAGGTCGTACTTCTCGCCGTCGTGCATGTCCTTATAGGTCGCGGCGGTACCACCCATGTAGACCCTGGCTTCGGACAACGACGACTGTTTGAGGCCCTCCTGAGCGGCTGTCCGCTCCGCGTCGACGCGTGAAATCCCTTCCGGCGTAGCAGGATCGCCCTGATGCGTGATGAAAAAGCGCGCGGACTTTCCATCCGGCGACAAGAACATCTTCAGGCCGATCTTGAAGTCCGGGTTGTCGAACGCCTCGGGGGGAAGGTAGAAGAAGTCGTCGTTCTTGGAGTTGTCGAAACTTTGCCCCATGACGATCGCGGTATCGCTCATGGACTCCATCTGGTTGATCATCGCCTGGAAAGTGCTGTGCAGCGTCAGCGTCAGAGCGCGGGTCGTCTTCAGCGATTCGATCTGCGGCGGCAGCAGCGCGGCCAACTGCGGCTGGAGCCGATCGATGTCGTCAAAGTCGTTGGCCAGCCCGTGGAACTTTTCGTCGAGCTGGTCGATACCGTCCAACGAATCCCAGAGCGACCGCAGGGAGTAACAAATGGGAATGTCGTAGCAGTGCTTCTCCCAGTAGAAGTAGCTACGGATGGGCCGCCACATATCGTCGAAATCGGCGATGTGGTCCCGCAATTGGTCGGTGATCTCAGTCAGCTCGTGGGTGTCGACGTCCGTGCGGTGCGTAGCCTCGACAAGTCGTTGTTGAACGTCATAGGTCCGCTGCAGGTAGTCGATCGTAACGCCCAGCTGGTCGGCCATCTTCAGGATGTCGTCCATGCGCTCCTTCAGAAACGCCATGTTCTGCATGGTTGTCTGGGCCTGCATGCTGTTCTGAAACGGTATGGAGCTGTGCTGGATTGGGATCCCGAGCGGTCGGGTGATGTCCTGAATCATCGCGATTCCCACGACGCGGATGACGTTCTTGGCCACCCGGTCCAACACCAGCATGTCGGCCGGATTGCGCATATCATGGTCTGCTTCGACCATCAACAGGTCCGGGTTCATCCGGGCCTGGGAGAAGTGCCGGTCCGCGGCGGCGTATCCGATGTTCACCGGCGCGTTCTCGGGCAGGTAATAGCGATCGTTGTAGCCGGGCTTGAATCCGGGCAGCGCGATCATGCCGATCAGCACCACCACGGTGCTCGCCGCGAGAATGGGCGCCGGCCAGCGGACCACCGCGGTGCCGACCCGCCGCCACAGCCGTCCTTTGGCTGCTCGCCTGGACTCCAGCAGCCCGAAGCGAGTGCAGACGGTGAGCACGGCGGGGCCCAGGGTGAGGCCGGCCAACACGACGACCAGCATGCCGATGGCGACCGGCACGCCCATGGTGTGAAACCAGGGCAGCCGCGCGAAGCTGAGGCAATACGTCGCACCGGCGATCGTCAGGCCCGAACCCAAAATCACGCGGGCCACCGAGTGGAAAGTGATGTAGTAGGCATCAAACCGGTCTCCACCGGCCGCCCGGGCTTCCTGGTATCGGCCGATGAGGAAGATTCCGTAGTCGGTTGCGGCCGCGATCGCCAGCATGGTGAGGATATTCGCGGCGAAGGTGGTGAGCCCGAAGACGTTGTGATACCCGAGAACCGCGATGACGCCTCGCGCGGATGCCAGCGCGACGAAGGTCATGAACAGCTGGACCAGCGTGGTGACCAACGAGCGGTAGACCAAGAACAGCATGATCGCGATCGCAGCCAACGTGAACAGCGTGATCTTGGCCAGGCTCGCGTTTCCGATGACGTGCATGTCGTCGGACAGCGCCGCGGGGCCGGTGACGTAGGCCTTCACTCCGGACGGTGCGGGAGTCCGATCGATGACCTTGCGCACCGCTTCGACGGATTCATTCGCCAGCGTTTGGCCCTGGTTTCCGGCGATGTTGAGCATGACGTAAGCGCCCTTGCCGTCGGCGCTTTGCACGCCGGCCGCGGTGAGCCGGTCGCTCCAGAAGTCCTGAATGTGCTGAACATGCTCGGGGTCACGCTCGAGTTGGCGAATGATGCTGTCGTAGTAACGGTGCGCCTCGTCGCCGAGCTTCTGCTCACCCTCCAGCACGATCATGATCGTGCTGTTGGAGTCGAATTCCTTGAAGTTGTGACCGAGACGCATCATCGCCACCATCGACGGCGCATCTTCCGGAGCCATCGGCGCCGAATGCTCCTCGCTGACCGTTTCCAACGGCGGCACAACGACGTTCACCAGCACGGTGATGAACACCCACGCCAGGATGATCGGCACCGCGAACAGGCGGATGGCATGCGGGATGTAGGGCCGGTGGGGCCGTTTGAGGCTCGGGCGGGTCATGCCGACTTCACCAGGCAGAACGTCTGCGCATTAGTTCCGTCGACCTTTTTCTCCTCGCGGACGACACCGTCGACCGTGATGCGGCAGCCGATCTGATTGCCGTTGCCCTGCGCCATGATGTTGGCGCTCACCGAGGGCAGGGTCGTGCTCAGCGTGTACGACCACGGCAGTGGCGCCGCATCGACTTGATGGGTGTTGGCCTCGGCGTCCCAGTAGTTGATGCTCGCCGTGGTACCAGCCGGGCCGAAGATCTCGTACGTCACCACCTTCGGGTTGAACTGGACGATCTCGATCCCGGCGCCGGCACTCGCGTTGAGGTCCTCTGATCCGAAGATGCGGTGGAGCCGGGCAACCCCGAACCCCGAGACAGTGAGCACCACCAGCAACACCAGAGGTATCCAGGTGCGTTTAGCTATCTTGCTGACCGGAATAGCTCTCAACCGAGTCTCCTCCCGCTCACTGATCCTGCTCGTTAGCCCGGCCTCGGCGGCAGATTGGCCAGCTGCCCAGTGTCGAACGACGGCGCCGTGCTGACGGCGTCGTCAACCGAACATTTGCACGGCTAACTATCCTAGACGGCTCAGCGACGATGACGTTCGCGGGGTGCCCGTGCTGGTCACACGGCTGCCCGGCCGGTAATCGGCGGCAAGTCGGCCAGCGTCACGATCCCCGGCGGGGCGGCCACCACCGCGGGAACGGCGTTGGTGACCGGCATCGCCGTGTAGATCATGCCCAGCCCCATGAAGCCAGGCTCGGTCCAGTCTTTCGGCGGCAGGCAATGGATCACCGTGCGCATATTGGGCAGCCCGAAGACCTGGATAACGTGCCCGTGCTCGAGCGGCTTGGGCGGCACCACATGGTCGCCCATGATCCAGTTGAACCCGACGCTGACGACGTTGCGGTCGCCGACCCAGCCGCGGTGGTAGCCGTAGACGCCGGCGACGGTTCCCGCCGGGATCTTCATGAAGCCCAGATCGGTGTCGGCGGTGGCGGCAGTGAATTGGACGTCGAAGGTCATCCGGTCCAGCCTCGCCCCGATCGCGTCGGCCATCATCGCCGCGGACTCCGCAAAGACCTCGCTTTCGCGTCGCACGCTCTCGGCCAGCCCCGGAGTGTCGGGGTCTTGCGAAAAGCCCATTGCAGTCTGGGTGCCCGCCGACTCGTAAGTCGAGCAGTCCACGGATTCGGTGATGCGGATTTCGTCGACACGCTGACACGAGCCGCTGAGCACCATGCCGACCAAGTTGGTCATTCCGGGATGAGCGCCGCTGCCGAAGATCGTCGAGCCGCCGCGCCGGCAGGCGTCCACGATGCGTTGCCGGTCCTGCGGTGTCTGCTTGCCGCCGGTAATCCACGCCGCGCTGGTGCACACATTCACCCCAGCCTCCAGCAGGCGCACCAACTCGTCGATGTTGGGCCACAACGGGTTGTAACAACACGCATCGGGCCGCAGCTTGAGCAACGCATCAATGTCATTGGTGGCCTTCACCCCGGTCGGCTCGGGCCAGCCGCACAACTCGGCGGCATCCACGCCGACTTTGCCCTCACCGTGGGCGAACACGCCGACCAGCTCCATGTCTTCTCTGCCGATGATGGCGTGCAGCGATCGCCGGCCGATGTTGCCGGTGGTCCACTGGATCACCCGAAGCGGACGGGCTGCACTGGGGATGGTCATCGTGACTCCTTTCAAAGACCGACCGCGCCGACGGCGAGAAACACACAGCCGACCGCAGCCACCAGGATGGCAGCGTCGGTGCGGCGACGTGACCGAATCCAGTCGTGCAGTGCCGCCACCCACCTGGCAGTTGCTTTGGGTGCCAGAAGATAGGCCAGCAGCGGAATTTCAACGAGCGCGAAGGCCACCACGTGGAACACCAACAGCACCGCGACCTGCGTCAGGGCTGCTGCGCCGGAGGCCAGTATCACGGCCAGCGCGGCAAGGTAGTCGACCGACGGCAATGCAATACCGAGACCGGCAATTCCGGCGACCAACAGCGAAGCGCCGCTCATCAACCGTCGGGCCGGCATCGCCAACCTCGCCGGGTGAGGGCCCAACCAGCCGGGGACGCCCACGGCCACGACCCCGGCGATTACCAGGGCCAGCAGCCCGATCACAATCTGAACGTTGGGCAACGTGAAATAGGTGGTCCCGAGCAGTCGGCGCCGAAACACGAACAGCACCACCAGACCCACCGTTGTTCCCATGGCGAAACCACCGGATAAGAACGCGAGCAGTTGCAGCACGGGTCGCGGCCTGTTCAGCATGAGCAGCGTCATGCCGATCCGGAACGGTTCGAAACTGACGGCAAGGGCCATTGTCAGCACGGTGATCAGCATCGACGGGTGTGCACCCACCCGCCGGTCAGCCGTCTAACCGGACGAATTGGCCTTGGCGGTACTGCTCGACACAGGCGGCACGCCGGATCTTGCCGCTCGTCGTGGTCGGGATCGAACCGGGCGCGACCAGAACAAGGTCACTCACATTCAGGCCGTGCGCATTGGATATCGCGGAGGTGACGTCGCTTTTGACGTCACTGAGCCAGCGCATCGCGTCGGTGGCGGCATCGTCTCGCTTCTTGACCTCGACGATGGCGACCAGCTGCTCGGTACTGTTCACCGGGACCGATATCGCCGCGACCCGACCACGTGTGATCTCCTGGACCGTCGCCTCGATGTCCTCGGGAAAGTGATTCTGCCCACGGATGACCAGCAGATCCTTGATGCGGCCGACAATGAACAGCTCACCGTCGTAGATGAAGCCCAAGTCGCCCGTTCTCAGCCAGGGCCCGTCGGGCGTGCCTGGCGACGGGTCGACGAGCGTTGCGCCGAAGCACCGTTGCTCCTCCGAAGATTTATTCCAATACCCTTCGGCGACATTGGCGCCGTGCACCCAGATTTCGCCGACCAAGTCGGCAGGGCACTCGCGGTGTGTGTCGCTGTCGACGATTCGCACCGCCGGTGATTGTGGCACTTTGTATCTGACCAGTCCGGTGCCGGCGCCGGGCGCACACCGCTGAACCCGGCCCGAACCCAGCTCGGCGGCATCGAAGTGAGCCGCCGGCGATGATTCACTCCAGTTGCCGGCCGTCACGAACACGGTTGCCTCCGCCAAGCCATAGGCAGGACTTAGCACATGGTCGCGAAGGTTGAAATGAGCAAACCGATCAGCGAAACGTTGCAAGGTAGCCGGCTCGGCACGTTCGGCGCCATTGATGATGCACAGCACTCCGCCGAGGTCGAGTCCCGCCAGGTCACTGTCGGATGTCTTCCGGGCTGCCAAGTCAAAGGCAAAGTTGGGCGCCCCTGACCACGCGTGCGGATTGCAGGCCAGGGACCGTACCCATCTGGCCGGTCTCTCCAAAAATGCGATCGGACTGGTTAATTCGGCGCGGTAACCGGCCAGGATCGGTATGCAGACTCCCAGCACCAAACCCATGTCATGGTAGAAGGGCAACCACGACACGATCGTGGCGTCCGATGGGGCTTCACCGAAGAAGCCGCGCATCAGCTGCTCGAAATTCACCTGAAGGTTTCGGTGCGAGATCACCGCTCCGGTCGGCAGCCGGGTCGAACCTGAGCTGTACTGCAGATACGCGATATCTGGCAAATCTGTTGTCCGAACGCTTGTTCCGCCATCGGCGCCCAGATTGATCGAATTGATTGCATCGATTTCCAGGATCTTCGGAACAGCGTCGAGGTGTGCTTGATGCACGTACTCGGCGATATCTTCCGCGACCGTCGACGTGGTGAGCACAACCGACGGCGATGTATCGGCCAGGACCGCACCCACGCGCTCATGACTCGAGCCGCGGTGCGGCAGTGGGAGTGGAACAGCGATCTGTCCGGCCTGCATGGATCCCAGGAATGCCGTGATGTAATCGAGGCCCTGGGGAGCGAGTATCACCGCCCTGTCGCCGACCGACCCATAGGGGCTGAGCTCGCCCGCGAGATTGAGTGTTCGGCGTGATAGCTGCGACCACGTGAGACTCTCGGCGACACCCGCCGGATCGTGTTCGTAGTTGGTGAAAGTGAATCCCACATCGTTGGGCCGCATACTCGCACGCCCATGCAAGATCGAAAGAATAGATGAAGGAGGCATAGCCGCCGTCAGCCTTTACCCTGAGAGGACAGCACGGACAGGGCGCCGCTGAGAATTTGTGAGAACGGATCGGCGCCGCCGCCAAAAGTCGCCTGGGTGGCGGGCGCGGTGACGGCTGCGGGATCGAAGCCGTTGACGGGGTCTACTTGCACCGGCGCCGTCGCCGGGTCGTCGTTACGCGAATAGCCCGCATTCACCCGGGGCAGCAGTATCGCGTCGAGTTTGTTGAGCGTGTCCTCGGAGAACCCGATGTAAGCCAACGGCATGGTCAGCGGAAGGTGCTTTTCGGGAATCAGATACGTCGTCGTCGTCGCGCCCCTGGAGTTGACCGTCGTTCTGATGTTCTGCGGCGGCACCATGCTCGGGTTGGTGAATGCCACCGCCGTGTGGCCGGTAGCGAGGCCCATCAACGTGTTGGCGAGCGCGAACATGTTGTCCGGCCGGTCGGGGAAGTCGGCGATCGAATCGTAGGCGGACACGAACTGCTTGGTGTCGTATTGGCTCTCGACCGGAGGCGGGATGCGGTAGTCGAGGGCCGGAACAACGCTGCCCACCGGAAACATGGCGGTCAGGAAGCTTTGACCGAAGGCGTGACGCGCTATGGGGTCGCCGAATGTCGCGAAGCTCAGCTGGTCAGGCGGGGGAGCGGTCGGGTCATTCGCGAGCCGGGCCTGCTCGGCATCCAGCACAAGCGATCCCTCGGAGAGGCCGATCGCGGTACCGCGACCACCGGCGCGGATGGCCGCATCAAGGTTGCCCTCTCCCTCGTCGACTGACTCGCCGACACTGGGACCGTCCATGCCCAGGCCTGGAAAGAGTTGATCGAGTCGTGCAATGCCCGGGAAGAGCCGTTCCAGTACGTGGCCCTGCACCTGACCTGCCGGGTAGGGAACGATTTCTCGCTTCATGCCGGGAAACCAGTCCGCACCTGAGCGACGGATGTACTCGTCATAGGGAATGCCCAGAACGTGCGCACCGCCGAGCGAGTAGGCGGTCCCGTCGGCGTGCGTTCCGGGGGGCGGGGTTCCGCCGGCCGGCGGGTCGTCGGCAGCCGCAGCCCCGACGCCGAAAAAGCCTGTGGCGCTTACCAGCGCCGTAACTGCGGCGAGTAGCTTTTTCATTCCTACTCCTGACCGTTCGGCTTCGTCTCGTAGTCTCACATACACCGGGCCCACCCCCTAACCCGCCTTCGATATTGGAGCGCGTGACGGCCACCAATTGGCCCGCCCGACCAGCGCGGCGACGGCGGGAACCGTAATGGTGCGTACCACAAAGGTATCCAGCAGGATTCCCACACCAATCACGAAACCGCCCTGGACCACGGTGCCGATGCTGGAGAACAACAGGCCGCACATCGAGGCAGCGAAGATCAGGCCTGCCGCGGTGATGACGCCGCCCGTCGAACTCAGGGTGCGAATGATGCCGTATCGCATGCTACGCGGGGACTCGTCACGCATGCGTGAGACGAGCAGCATGTTGTAGTCGGCTCCTACCGCGACCAGCACCACAAATGCCAGCGGAGGCACGCTCCAATGTAGCTGCTGGCCGAGCATGAACTGAAACACCAGCGCGCCGATCCCCACCGCCGAGAAGTACGAAACGATCACCGAGGCAACCAGATACAGCGGTGCGACAATTGCACGCAGCAGCGCGATCAAGGTCAGCAGCACCACGAGCAGAGTTACCGCGATGATGAACCGGATGTCGTGTTGGTAGTAGTCACGGGTGTCTTTGAGGCCAACCGTGTATCCGGCCATCGAGATCGTGGCGTCCGCTAATGCGGTGTTCGGTTGGGCGTCCCGGGCGGCCTGACTGATCGCGGTGACCTGATCCATGGCTTCGGTGCTGAACGGGTTGAGTTTGGTTTGCACCAAGTACCGCGCCGAGTGGCCGTCTTGAGAAATGAATACCTTCGCGGCGTCCTGGAACTCCGCCAGCTGCAACAGCTGCGAGGGGACATTGAAGCCGGCCATCGCCGGCTGTGCGGCGTCACGCTTCAGCGACAACAGAAACGTCGCTGCCTCATCGAGCCCATCGCCCATCTGTTTGACCTGGTCGACGAGCTGAATCACCGCGTCAGCCACTTGCCGGCTTCCACTGGCGAAGCGGTTCGCGCCCTCCTGCATGCTGCTCAGGTTGGCTTGCAGGCCGCCGGGTTGATCCATCCCCATGGACTGCATCACCTTGGCGAGGTCGGTCAACGCGCCACGGACTCGGGCTATCGATGCGTCCAGGGACTCCTTGTCCGGGAACGATTGCAGTTCTCCGGCCAGCTCGCTGATCGCGTCGAGGTCTTCTTGATCATGTCCAGCGAGCAGCCGTTCGAAATCTCCGCGGGTCGCGCTGCATGACTCGTTGAGGTCGCAGACCGGGTTGCCCCGCAGGGCCTCCAGCACCGGGCCTATCCAGGCGAACATGTTCTTGCCGGCGGAGAAGTTCCAGCCCATGGCATTGCTGAGCGAGTTGACGTGGTCGACGAGCTTGGCTGCGGTGTCGACCTGTTTGACCAACGCGTCCCCGTCGTACTGGTCCCTGGTGGATGAGAATGAATCGACCAAGCTCTGGACGCTGGCGGCCAGCCGGGTGACTTGGCGGCGCATGTCGCTGAGGTTTTGGGCCAGTGTGCCGGCCCCGTCGACGAGCTCGTTGAGGTCGCCGCTGTGGTCGTTGATCATCTCGGACCCGCCGGCGAGCAGGGCGCCGACCGCGCCGGCCTGATAGGTGGCTCGGAATTCTTTCGGTACCGCCCCGGTGGGTCGGGTGATGCCGCTGACCGCGGCGATATTCGGCAGTTGGCTGACTCGGTCCGCCATTTGCTCCAGGTCCGCGAGGGCTCCAGGTGTGCGCAGGTCGTGCGGTGACTGGACCAGGATGTACTCCGGAATGGACTGGTTCACCGGGAAGTGGCGATCCAGTGCGGCATATCCGAGAGAGCTCGGGGCCGAAGCCGGCAGGGCCTTGCGGTCGTCGTAGTTGTAGCGCACCAATCCGGCGCAGCTGGCCAGGATGACCAGGACCAGCAGACTGGCGACCAGATGCACCTTCGGTCGGCGCACAATGCGGATGCCCGAACGCCGCCACAACCGGGCCGTCAGTTCGCGGCGTGGCCGGACCCACCCACGCGGACCGGCAAGCACCAGGATCGCCGGCAGCAACGTGACGGCGGCCAGGAATGCCACGCCGACCCCAATCGCCGCCGACACTCCGACCGTTTTGAACACTCCCATCCGGGCGAAACCGATGAGAAGGAATGTGATCCCAACGGTGGTGGCCGACGCGGCGATCACTTTGCCGATCGAAATCATCGCCCGTTTGACAGCGCGATCGAAATCCGGATCCAGGCGCAGGTAGTCGTGATAGCGGCTGATCAGAAAGACCGCGTAATCGGTTCCGGCGCCGGCCATGATCGCGCTCAGAAAGACGATGGACTGGTTCGAGACGCCCGAGCCGCTCAACTGCGAGTAGCCGGCTACCAACGATTGTGCGATCACCAGCGACGAACCGATCGTCAGCAACGGCAGCAGCATGGTGACCACGCTGCGGTAGACGACCAGCAGCACAATGAGCACCAGGACGGCGATCGCCACTTCAATCGGCATCCGATCCCGTTCGCCGGCGACCGTGAGGTCGGCGACGGTGGCCGCCGGTCCGGTGAGGTTCACCGTCAGGGACGTTCCCGCTTGTCGGGTTTGTTCCAAGGTGCGCTTGACGATGTCGCTGATGCGGTTGAACGCGGCGTAGGAGCCTGGAGTGCCCAACTCGCCGGCAACCCCGACCGGCAGCACCCAAGATTTGTGGTCCTGACTCGTCACGACCGGACGCAGCGGCGGCGCGCTGATGAAGTCCTGCAGCATCACGACATCTCGGGTGTCGGCGCGCAGCGCGTCCACCAGTTTGCGGTACACGGCTTCGTCTGAGGGTCCCAGACCCTTGTCGTTGGTCAGGACTACAAGCAGCAGGTCATCTGAGCCCGATTCGTGAAACGCCTCGCTCATCTTTCGAGCGGCGACGCTCGACGGTGCATCGCTGGGCAAGATAGCGAGTGGATGCTTCTGCGCCATCTCGTTCAGGGAGGGGAACGTCAGCGGTAGCGCAATCGCGGTCGCGACCCACAGTCCGATGACCAGCCAGGGCCACCGCACTACAAAATCAGCTAGTCGTCGCATCTCGCCGTCTCCCCGGTTTGAGAAAAGCCCTGACCATCGGATCGCTCCACGCTATGCGACGCGTCCCCAATGCCCGCTGTCCGCGACGCGCCCGCAGACGGACTTCATCGCCTCCATGAAACGGGTGACGGATTTCAGCGCGACCGGGTTGGCGGGATACATGATCGCCATTACCGTGCCTTCGCCGTACCGAAATACATAGATGGTCAGTTGGTATGAGTAGCGGCCATCGGGGTAGATACCGATGTTGTTCGCAAGGCCCAAGTCGGCCGCCGCGAGAACGGCGTTGAGCGGGGCGGCGCCGCCATGAAAAAAGTTCGACACCGGAAAATTCGGTCGCGGCCAGTTCAACCAGGGCGCTAACTCCAGGACGCGGTAATAGGGAACCCTTGCCATGTCCAGACTTGAATCGAACGACGCCTGCGCTGCCCATGCGGCATCGCTGAACGAGGCGGCGGCTATCGGCACGGTGATCGGGATCAATCCGGTGAACCAGCCCTGCGTCATGAAATTGTCCGCCGCGGTGCGAGAATCGCGGGGCGTCAGACCGTAATAGGTAAGGGCGCCGGTGAATTCGTGTTCCACCAGCGCAAGGCAGGCGAACAAACCGCCGACGAAGCGTGCGCCTGCGGCCGTGCAGGCGGCTTCGAATCGCTCGGTCTGCGCCGGGTCCATCAGCACTTCGGAGGCCATCTCACTGCTAGTGGATTCCGATGGGTCACCCAGTGGAAGCGGGAACTCCGGGAATCCACCATGGTTGTTCTCGGCGAAGTCGATCCACGCGCGCACCTCGGGTGAATCCACGGTTAACGTCGAAGCGTAATCGCGTTCGCGGGTGCAGAATTCGTCATAGCTGCCGGCATCGGGAAGGGCCAGCGGCTCGCCACCGCCGGTCAATGCCGAATACATTCCGTTGGCCTCGAGCATCGTGGTGCCGATCAACGTCGCGTCGCCGTGAATATGATCCATGGCGGCAAAAAACGTGAATTGGCCTTCGTTTTGGATGATTCCGAAGGTGAAGCAGCCCCACTCCAGCGGATTGGGTATGCCCACGACGTGGGAGCGGATTTCGTCGACGGTCATGTAGCCGTGATCGACCGGCATGAATTCAACATCGTTGGGGTCGTTCAACGAATGCCTAACGAACTGCCCGTCACCAACATGCTCGAACCAGCTGCGGAACGTGTCGTGCCGGCGCAGGTAGGCGTTAAGGGCCTGATCCATCGCAGAAACATCGCAGTTGCCGGGCACGTCACAGCTGGCGATGATCTGCCGGGAAAAGGTCAGTCCCGCAGCGGTTCGTTCGCAGTAGTTACGCAGGTGTTGGCCCTGCATGTAGCTGACCGGCACCGAGCTGACCGGGGCCTGTCTTGCTTTTTCGGCAGCCGCCGCCGTCGGGTGCCAGGAGGTGACCGAGCCGGGGGTCAGCTTCCACTCGGCGAGCGAACCGACCGTTATTTTCCCGATGCGCAATAGCTGATCCTCCTCGGTTCAACGGTGCTGGTCCGGCCGCGCTCACGGCGAGACCAAGATAGCTTGTTGCGCTGTAGGCTTGGCAATATTTGCCCAGTGCCTGCACGGCGCTGTAATACTGTCCGACGGCAGTGATCCTTCTGCGCATCGGATCCGCTGCGGGGGATCATGGGCCAGGCAGAAAGGACAGCCGTATGGCGTTCGCCGAAAGCGACCATCCACCATCGGGTTTCGCAATCATCGGCTACGCGGCGCGGTTCCCGGGTGGTGCGGATGCAGACCAGTTCTGGGAGGTGCTGAGCGAAGGCCGAGACGCAGTCTCGGAGGTGCCCGAGGATCGCTGGGATGTCGACGAATTCTTCGATCCGGATTTTGATGCACCCGGGAAGGTGGTGACCCGGCGAGCAGGCTTCGTCGACGACGCGACGGGCTTTGACGCGCCGTTTTTCGGTATGTCGACGCGCGAGGCGAGGTTGCTGGACCCGCAGCATCGGCTGCTGCTGGAAACCGCCTGGCAGGCGGTCGAGCATTCCGGTACGGCGCCCACGGCTCTGGCGAACACGAACACCGGCGTGTTCGTCGGTTTGGCCACGCATGACTACCTGGGAATGGCATCGGCTGAGCTGACGTACCCCGAGATCGAGGCCTATATGGCAATCGGGACGTCGGCATCCGCGGCGGCCGGCCGGATCAGCTACCGGTTGGGGCTGCAGGGCCCGGCGGTCGCGGTCGACACGGCGTGCAGCTCGTCGCTGGTGGCTATTCATCAGGCATGCCAAGCGCTGCGGTTGGGGGAGTGCGACCTCGCTCTTGCCGGTGGCGCGAACGTGCTGCTCAGCCCGGCCACCATGATCACCTTCTCGCACGCGCACATGCTCGCGCCCGACGGCCGGTGCAAGACATTCGACGCAGCCGCCGACGGCTATGTGCGCGGCGAAGGTTGTGGCGTCATCGTCATCAAGCGGCTCGAGGATGCGATCCGCGACGGCGATCGGATTCGCGCCGTCATCCGGGGCAGCGCGATCAACCAGGATGGCGCATCGGGCGGTTTGACAGTGCCGAATGGCGTTGCCCAGCAACGGGTTATCACCGAAGCGCTGAAGCGCGCGGGCGTTGAACCCGCCGACGTCGGATATTTGGAGGCGCATGGGACCGGGACATCGCTGGGCGACCCGATCGAGGCCCAGGCCGCGGGCGCGGTGTTCGGCGCCGGACGCGAGGCGAGCCGGCCGCTGCTGATCGGCTCGGTGAAGACCAATATCGGGCACCTGGAAGCTGCTGCGGGCATCGCCGGCGTGATCAAGGTCATCCTGTCGCTCGAGCACGGGCTGCTGCCGGCGCACCTGCACTTTCGCAATCCGTCGCCACACATTCCGTGGGATCGGCTCGCGCTGCAGGTTGTGCAGGAGCCCACCGCCTGGGAGCGCGGCGACCGGCCGCGAATCGCGGGGATCAGCTCGTTCGGGTTCGCCGGAACGAACGCGCACGTCATCATCGAAGAAGCTCCAGTAGCGCCCGCGGGTCAGGCTCCGGTAGCACCGAACAACCCGGTCGACCCGGGAGGTCGGCGGTTTGGTGTGCTTCCACTCTCGGCGCGCACACCCGACGCATTGGTCCAGATCGCCGACCAATACCGCGACTGGTTGGGTGCGCACCCGCAAGCCACTTTGGCCGACGTGTGCTTCACCGCCGGGACGGGGCGAGCACACTTCGAACACCGGGCCGCGTTGGTGGTCAATTCGACGGAATCGGCCCGTGAGTTACTCGGCGCACTCGCCGACGACCGCCCGGCACCGGGCCTGGTGCGCGGGGTATCCGATGACACGCCGAAGACCGCGTGGCTGTTCACCGGTCAGGGCAGCCAGTACCCGGGTATGGCGCGGGAACTTTTCGATACCGAGCCGGTGTTCGCCGAGACAATGACGCGCTGCGCCGCCGCGGTCGCAGATGTTCTCGAAAAACCATTGCTGGACGTCATTTTCGATACGGATAATCCAGAAAACGAAGAAACGCTCCGACAGACCACCTACGCCCAGCCCGCCTTGTTCGCAGTGGAGATGGGACTGGCCCGGCTGTGGCAGTCGTGGGGCTTCGAACCCGACGTAGTGCTGGGCCACAGCGTCGGCCAGTATTCAGCTGCTTGCGTAGCGGGCATGCTCAGCCTCGAGGATGGCGCGCTACTGATGGCCGAGCGCGGCCGCCTTTTCGGCAGCTTGCCTGCCGGCGGCCGGATGGTCGCCGCCTTCACCGCTGCCGAACGCGTCGAGGCCTTCACCGACGAGTACCCCACTCTGTCCGTCGCCGCCTACAACGGCGCTAATACCGTGCTATCGGGGCCGGCGGAGGATCTTCAGCGGGCGGTGGCCCAGCTGAAAGCCGACGGCGTCCGGTGCGACTGGCTGGATACCAGCCACGCGTTCCACTCCGCGCTGCTGGATCCGGTCCTCGACGAGTTCGAGTCGTACGCGAACCGGTTCAATTTCAGCTCGCCGCAACGAATTTTGGTGTGCAACCGCAGCGGTGCCGCGCTGGGCAGGAGCGTCAAAGTCGATGGCGCCTATTGGCGTCGTCATGCACGGCAGCCGGTGGAATTCGCCAAAAGCGTGCAGACACTGGCCGACCTGGGCTGCAAAGTGCTGCTGGAAATCGGTCCGCAACCGGTGCTCACCGCCGCAGCGCTGCGGGCGTGGCCCGACTCGGCTACCGCGCCGCGGGCGATCGCGTCGATGCGCCGAAACACCGCCGACCACCGCCAGATCACCGAAGCTGTTGCCGACGCTTACGTGCTGGGGCATCTGCCTGACTTCGGTGCTCCCTGGCAGGGATCGGCGCGCAAGCTCGACCTGCCCACCTACCCGTTCCAGCACCGCCAGTACTGGTATCGAGACGATCGCAAGCGCCCCAGCCAACAACAGCACCTCGAGGTGCGTAGCGAAGCGGTCCGGCTCCTCGAGGACGGCCGGGTCGAGGAACTCGCCGCTCTGCTCGGCGGTGCGGGCGGCGACGACCAGACCCTGAGTGTGTTGAACAAGCTTGCCGCGCAACACAACCAACAGCGCTCGACACAGTCCATCGCGGACGACCGCTACGCGATTCGCTGGGAGAAATCCAGCGCCGCGGCTTCGGATGCACAGGCGCAAGAAAAACCCGCCTGGCTGCTCGTGGGCGATAACACCGAGGTGATTGAGCCGCTGGTCGACGCGCTGACCGCACTGGGACACCAACATCGGCGTATCGGCTTGCCAATGTCCGCTGCTGACGAGGAACAACTCGAGGGCGCGTTGCGCGCCGCTGCGGCAGATGAATCGACGCTGCGAATCGTCCATGTTGCGGCTATCGACTCCGAGACCGCGCCGTCGATGCGGGCGCTGCTGCGGATGCAGCACCAGATCCTGGGCGGAACGCGGCGACTCTTCCGCGCCGCGGTTGCCGCCGAACTGCGCCGGCCCATTTGGCTGGTAACCCGTGGCGCGCAACGAGTCACCGACGCCGACGTCGTGTCGCCGGATCAGAGCTGCCTCTGGGGATTTGGCCGCGCCGCCTCGCTGGAGCATCCGCAGGTGTGGGGCGGACTGGCGGATCTGGCGCATGGCACCGCCGACGAATGGTCGCGGTTCATTACGCAGCTCATGGCCGCTCCGCGCACCGAAGACCAGTTCGCGTTGCGTGATCAAGTGGTTTACCTCCCCCGGCTGGTGCGGCGGGGGGGCCCGCCGAGCGCGGCACCGCCGATATTGCGGCCCGAAGCAACATATTTGGTAACCGGCGGGCTGGGGTCGATAGGACTCGAAAACGCCGGATACCTGGCCGCGCACGGCGCCCGCCATCTGGGGCTGACCAGCCGCCGCCCGCCCCGCGATGCCGCGCAACTGCGTATCGACGCGCTACGCGACCAGCACGGCTGCGAATTCCGGGTCGTCGGCGCCGATGTCGCCGACGCGCATGACGTCGCTCGCCTGTTGGCCACCGTGCAGGCCGAACTACCGCCGCTGGCCGGTATCGTTCATGCCGCGGGCGAGATCGGCACCACCCCGCTGAGCGCTCTCGACGATTCCGAAGTCGATCGTGTTTTTGCCGGAAAGGTCTGGGGTGCTTGGCATTTAAGCGAAGCAGCCGCAGATTTGCAGTTGGACTTCTTCCTCAGCACCTCCTCGATCGCCTCGGTATGGGGCGGATTCGGTCAGACTGCCTATGGCGCGGCCAACGCGTTCTTGGACGGGCTGACCTGGCGACTGCGCGCGCAGGGTGTCTCGGGGATCAGCGTGAATTTCGGTCCGTGGTCGGCCGGCATGGCCGACGAGGAATCTCGCGCGCGGCTGAACAAGCGCGGGGTCCGGACACTCTCACCTGCCGATGCACTGGCGGGCATGGCGGATCTCATGGCGGCTTCTGCTGCCCAGGGGGTGGCGCAAGGCGTGGTGGCCAGGGTCGACTGGGCTCGCTTTTTGCCGCTCTACCAACAAGCGGGCAGCCGGGCATTTTTGGCGGAGCTGGAGCGCGAGGTGCCCAGCTCACTGACTGGGGTGGCGCCGTCGACGACCCTGAGCGGGAAGACCCAACTGGTCGAGCGGCTGACCAACGCTCCGGTGCAGCAACGGCGCAAACTGCTGATGGATTACCTGCGTGACGCTGTGGCAGAGGTGACGCGCGTCGATGCCGCAGAGATTCGCGAAGACGCGGGATTCTTTGACTTGGGCATGGATTCGCTGATGGCTGTCGAGTTGCGACGGCGCATCGAGCAGGGTGTAGGTAAAGACATCCCCGCGACACTGGCGATGGATTACCCGCGGCTGTCCGACGTGGTGGATCATCTGCTCGGCGACGTGCTCGGACTTGACGAGCAGGCATCCGCAAAGGCAGCGCCGGCCACGGTGGCGACGACACGCACGGATGAGCCGATCGCGATCGTCGCGGTGTCGTGCCGTTTCCCCGGGGCGCCCGATCCGGAAGCTTTCTGGGAGCTGCTGTCCGGCGGTGTTGACGCGATCCGGGAAGTTCCGGAAGACCGATTCGACATCGACGAGTTCTACGACCCGGATCCGGAGATTCCGGGCAAGATCTACAGCCGCTTCGGTGGATTCCTCGACGGTATCGACGGATTCGATCCGGAGTTCTTCGGGATCTCTCCGCGCGAGGCAATGTGGATCGAGCCCCAGCAGCGGCTGGTGCTGGAAACGGTATGGGAGGGGCTGGAAAGGGCCGGCTACGCACCGTCTGCGTTGCGCGGCAGCCGAACCGGCATCTTCGTGGGGGTGGCTGCCAACGAGTATGCGCATCTGCTGTCCGCCGAGTCGGTGGACAAAATCGAGCCGTATTTCATCACCGGCAACGCGCTCAACGCCGTTTCGGGTCGGGTTGCCTTCGCGCTCGGACTCGAAGGGCCGGCGGTGGCCGTCGATACCGCGTGCAGCTCGTCGCTGGTGGCCGTCCATCAGGCCTGCCAGGCATTGCACTCCGGCGACTGCGATTTGGCGTTGGCCGGCGGCGTGAATGTGTTGCTTAGCCCGGTCACCAACATCGCCGCCTCGCGCGCCAGGATGCTTTCTCCCGTCGGGCGATGCAAGACCTTCGACGCCTCCGCCGACGGCTATGTGCGCAGTGAAGGCTGCGGGATTCTGGTGCTCAAGAGGCTAAGCGATGCGCAGCGCGACGGCGATCGAGTGTGCGCGGTCATCCCGGGTAGCGCGGTCAACCAAGACGGCGCTTCCAGCGGTTTGACGGTGCCCAATGGTGGTGCACAGCAACGGCTTATCGGCACCGCACTGGCCCGCGCCGGCCTGACCGGCGAAGACGTCGACTACCTGGAGGCGCACGGGACGGGTACCCCGCTGGGTGATCCGATCGAGGTGCAGGCGGCGGGAGCTGTTTATGGGGCCGCTCGTGACGCGGACCGGCCGTTGCTGATCGGATCAGTGAAGACGAACATCGGCCACCTCGAATCGGCGTCAGGGGCCGCCGGCCTGATCAAGGTTGTGTTGTCGCTGCAGCACGGCGTGCTGCCGGCCAGCCTGCACTTTGACACACCCTCGCCGCACATCCCGTGGGACTCGCTGCCGGTTCGCGTCGTGGACAAAGCAATCCCGTGGCAGACCACCGGAAGACCGCGACGCGCGGGCGTAAGTTCCTTCGGGTTCACTGGCACCAACGCGCACGTGCTTATCGAGGAGGCGCCGACATGGACGCCCACCGGCGAAGAGCCGGTAGACGACGCCGCGGTGCAGCAGGAGTCGGACGCCCGCGGCGGGTCACCTGATGTGCTGGCGCTGTCGGCGCGATCACCGCAGGCGCTGGTGGCGCTGGCGCGGCGTTATGAATCCTGGTTGAGCACCCATCCGGAGGTTGACATCGCCGACGTGTGTCTCACGGCCGGAGTGGGCCGCTCGCATTTCGAATATCGGGCGGCGCTGGTGGTGGATTCGGTTCGAAGCGCCGGCGAGGGCCTGGCTGAACTGGCCGAGAACAGGCTGCGGCCCGGTGTGGTACGCGGGGAGTGCGCGGACCGGCCGACGACGGCGTGGCTGTTCACCGGACAGGGCAGCCAGCATCCGGGTATGGCACGCGAATTGTTCGACACTGAACCAGTTTTCGCAGAAACAGTGACACGCTGCGCGGATGCGGTCAAGGAAATCCTGCCGCGGCCGTTGCTGGACGTGTTGTTCGCTACCGACCGGGAAACGGGCGGGGAGGCGGGCGAAACGCTGAAGCACACCTCGTTTGCGCAGCCGGCGCTGTTCGCCGTCGAGATGGGTTTGGCGCGACTGTGGCAGTCGTGGGGTGTCGAGCCAGATGTGGTGCTGGGGCACAGCGTCGGTCAATACGCGGCGGCGTGTGTGGCCGGAGTTTTCAGCCTCGAAGACGGCGCGCGGCTGATGGCCGAGCGCGGCCGGCTGTTCGGCAGTTTGCCCGAAGGCGGACGCATGGTGGCGGTCTTCGTCGACGCCAAGCAAGTCGAGGAAGTCGCCAACGAATTCCCTCGGGTGTCGGTCGCTGCCTACAACGGACCCAACACGGTGCTATCCGGTCCCGGGACGGATCTGGACGAGATTGTCGGCCGATTCAGTAACGACGGAATCCGCTGCAGCTGGCTGGAAACCAGCCACGCCTTCCATTCGGAACTGCTGGAACCGGTGCTCGGTGAATTCGAGTCTTACGCAGCCCAACTGCAGTTCGCTGCGCCGACATTGCCGCTGGTCTGCAATCGGACCGGCACAGTGCTCACCGCCGACACCCCACTGGACGCGCAGTATTGGCGGAGGCATTCCCGCCAGCCGGTGCAGTTCGCCGAAAGCGTGCGCACCGTGGCCGCGCTGGGGTGCTCGGTGTTGATGGAGATCGGGCCCCAACCGGTGCTGACCGGGGCGGCGGTGCAGGTTTGGCCGGAACACCTGGCCGCGCCGCGTGCGATCGTGTCACTGCGAAAGGGCACCGGTGATCGCCGCCAGATCGCCGAAGCGCTGGCCACTGCGTATGTCAGCGGCCACCGGCCCAACTTCGCCGCACTGCATCAGCAACCCCGCCGCAGAGTCGAACTGCCCACCTATCCCTTCCAGCGCCGTCGCTTCTGGCCCAAGGCTTCCGCCATCAGCGTCGACGGCCCGTCGACGTCGGGTCTGCTCGGCAGCGGCAAGGATCTCGCGTCCGGCGATCGCGTGTATACCAGTCGGCTTTCGGTCAGGTCGCAACCGTGGCTATCGGATCACGTCATCTACGGCACCGTCGTCGTTCCGGGCGCCACCTATGCCACGATGGCCCTGGCCGCGGTCGGAACCCCGGCGCACGTCAAAGAGGTTTTCTTCTATGAACCGATCATCTTGCCGGAGAAGGCTTCTCGTGAGGTCCAGCTGACGCTGCATCCGCTCGACGAGGGTGGTGGCTGGAAATTCCAGGTGCACAGCCGCCCGTACGGGGTCAGCGACGCCGAATGGTCGCTGAACGCCGACGGCACGGCGCTATCCGGTTTCGGGGAGGAGCCGGCGGCCGAAGACGCCGATCCCGTCGATACGGCGATCGAGCGGATGGAGCGCATGCGTCCGCAGCAGCTGTTCGAGACCTTCGCTGATATGGAGCTGGCATGGGGGCCTAGCTGGTCCGGATCGCTGAAGTCGTTGTGGCTCGGTGACGGTGAGGCGATCGGTGACATCTCGGTCGGCGAGGAACTAACCGAACATCTCGGTGCCGAGCCGATGCATCCGGTGCTGCTCGACCTGTGCACCGGGGTCGCCTTCCCGGCGTTCCCCGCACTTCTCGCCGCCGAACAAGGAGTGAGCGATTTGTTCTTGCCGTTGCGTTACGGGCAAGTGGCGCTGCGGGACAAGATGCCTCGACGGTTCTACTGCCGCGCGAGGTGGCATACAAGTGAGCTGATGAGCGAAACCCAGGTCTTCGACCTCGATTTCATCGACCGGGATGGTCGCCACCTGGGCGGGATTCGCGAATTCACGGTCAAACGGGCGCCTCGCGAGGCGTTGCTGCGCGGACTCGGCGGTGATGCCACCCGTCTGATGTATGCGCTGGGCTGGCACGAAGTGCCGCCCCCGCCATCGGCCAGCGATACCGAGGGCGCCGAAAAGGTCAGCGGCACATGGCTAGTCGCTGGCTTCAGTGAGCTGGCAGCCGAGTTACCGGGCTGCATCCCGTCCGACAGTGCTTCGGACCCCGAGTTACTGGGCGAGGTGTTGACGCAGGCTCATCAGCGGGGCATGCCGTTCACCGGCATCGTCTGGCGCTGCGACGGATCGAAGGCAGGGGAGCCCACGGCAGAATCGATCACGCGGCTGGAAGCCGAGCTCGACAACTTGCTCAGCGCGGTACACGCCGCCCAGGCTGACAACTCACTGAAGCTTCCCGGCGGACTGTGGATCATCACCGAACGAGCGGTCGCGACCGAGTCCGGTGAGTCGGTCGACCCGGTGCAGACGGCGCTGTGGGGCCTCGGGCGCACCATCGTCAACGAGGAGCCGGCTCTGCGCTGCAAGCTGGTCGATTCCGACGGATCAGAACAGGCTGTCCGTTCGCTGATCAGTCTGCTCGCTGCACCCGTCGACGAGCCCGAACTTGCTGTGCGACAAGGGAAGCTGTTGGCGTCTCGGTTGCTGCAATGGTCGCGCAGCGGTCATCTCGCGCTTCCGCGCGTAGCCGATTACACGCTGGCGCCCACCGAACGCGGCGCGATCGACAACCTGCGCCTGACCGAAGCGGAAGTGCCGCCGCCGGACGAGGGCTACGTGCAGGTAAAGGTTGAAGCCGCCGGATTGAATTTCCGGGATGTGCTCAACGTGTTGGGCCTCTATCCGGGCGATCCCGGCCCGATCGGCGGTGACTTTGCCGGCGTCGTCACCGCGGTGGGTGGGGGTGTCACGGGACTTGAGGTGGGCAATCGCGTCTACGGCTTCATGCAGGGCGCATTCTCCAGCCGGTTCAATGTGCCCGCACAGTTGCTGGCGCCGATTCCTGCCCGGGTAAGCGCGGTAGAAGCGGCGACCATCCCGGCGGCGGCGCTGACGGCGCGCCTCGCGTTCGACTGGGCGCAGCTCAAGCCCGGCGATCGGGTGCTGATCCACGCCGCCAGCGGTGGCGTCGGATTGGCGGCGATCCAAATGGCCCAACAGCACGGTGCGGTGGTCTTTGCCACGGCAAGCACCTACAAACGCGCGACGCTGCGCAAAATGGGTGTGAAATACGTCTACGACTCGCGCAGCACGGATTTCGCCGATCAAATTCTCGCCGACACCAATGGCGCCGGCGTTGACGTGGTGCTCAACAGCTTGACGAACGAAGGGTTTGTCGAAGCGACCGTGCGGGCCACCGCCCAGAATGGCCGATTCGCCGAGATCGCCAAGCGCGACATCTGGACCCCGGAGCAGATGGCGGCAGCCCGCCCCGATATCGCCTACGAAATCGTTGCGCTCGACACGGTTACTCTCCAGGAGCCCGAGCGTATTCGCGCGCTGCTTGCCGAGGTGTCGGACGGGTTGGCCAAGGGCCAGTGGGCACCGCTGCCCGCCGAGATCTACCCGCTGACCGAGGCGAAGACGGCGTTTCGCCGGATGCAGCAGGCGCGGCATATCGGCAAGATCGTGCTGCAAATGCCCAAACCGCTTCAGCTACGCGATGATCGGAGCTACCTGATCACCGGCGGGCTCGGCGCGATCGGTCTGCACACGGCCTCGTATCTGGCCCAGCGCGGGGCGGGTGACATCGTGTTGACCAGTCGGCGGTCGCCCGATGCGGATGTTCAGCAGATGATCGACGACATCACCGAGCGCTACCGGTGCCGCATCCACACCTTCGCCGCCGATGTCGCTGACGAGACGCAGGTCGTCGAGCTGCTGGAGCGGATCCGCGCGGAGTTGCCGCCGCTTGCGGGCGTGGCGCATTTCGCGGGCGTGCTCGACGACGCGCTGCTGTCACAACAGAATCTGGAGCGTTTCCGGACGACATTGGGCCCCAAGGCGTTCGGTGCCTGCCACCTGGACCGCCTGACCAGGGATGACGACCTTGATTTCTTCATCGTGTCGTCCTCGGTGTCCAGTTTGCTCGGTCCACCAGGCCAGGCCAACTACGCGACTGCCAACGCGCTGCTCGACGGGTTGGTCGCCCGACGGCAGGCACACGGGTTGCCGGCAACCGGGGTCAACTTCGGCCCGTGGGCCCAGGGTGGCATGGCGTCTTCGGAGGCTGCGCGTGCCAATATCGGTGCGCAGGGACTGATTCCGCTGGAACCCTCGGCCGCCCTCAGCGCGCTCGCCGAGGTCGTCGCCAACGGAACCGCGCAGGCGGCCGTCATCAAGGCCAACTGGCAGCGGGCGGCGAAGGTGCTGGGCAGTTCTCGTCCACCGATTCTCGACCTCGTCTTGCCGAGCGCGGTCACCGAGACAGCCGGCGACAGTGAGTTGCTCCGCCAACTGCAGGAGATACCGGTGGCCCAGCGCGCCGCGTTCATCACGGAGTTCCTGCAGCGCGAAGTGCAGGGGTTCCTGCGGCTGGCGCAGCCGCCCGCGGCGACCAGTCGGTTCTTGGACCTGGGCACGGACTCACTGATGGCGGTGGAGCTCCGCAACCGGTTGCACAGCCAGTTCGGTGGCGCGTTCACGATCAATGCAACCGCGGTGTTCGACTACCCGACGATCGGTGGGCTCGGCGAATACCTCGCGTCCCAGCTACCCGACCCGGATTCACCATCGGGCGAAGCGGGTTCGGACGCGGCGCCAGAGCCGAGTTGACCGCTACAGCGTGACGACCTCGTAGTCGCCGACCTGATCCATGAGCACGTGCAGCTGGTCTTGTGACGAGCCGAGGGTGTGTTCGATCGCGGTGAGCCGGGCGGCATAGTGGCCGACTGGGTACTCGGCGGTCATCCCGATGCCGCCGTGCAGCTGGATCGCCTCTTGACCGATGTGCCGGCCGGATCGGCCGATCTGCAGCTTGGCCCGCGCCGCGATCACCGGATCGAGGTTGCCGTCGGCGATCGACATTGCCGCGTACAGGCTCATGCTGCGGGCCAGCTCCAGCGAGACGTACATGTCGGCGGCCCGCTGGGTCAACGTCTGGAACTTGTTCAAGGTGACGCCGAATTGCTTGCGGGTCTTGAGGTAATCGGTCGTCAGGCGAAGCGCTTCTTCCATAGCTCCGACCGCCTCGGCGCATAACGCCGACTGGATACGGATGACGGCGTTGGTGATGGCCGATGCGGCGTCGCCCTCACCCAGCGGCTCGGCAGGTGTGTGATCCAGGTCGATCTGGGCGCCGCGCTGGCCGTCGAACGTCCGGTAGGGATGCCGGCTGACGGCCTGGGCATCCACCAGGAACAGCCCGGTTTTACCGTCGGGCAAGGCGGCGCTGACTACCAGGGTGTCGGCGCAGTCACCGGCGAGGACGGGATTCTTGCGTCCGCTCAGTGTCCATGAATCATCTTGGCGCACAGCTGTTGTTGAGTTGCCGCGAGGCTCGAGGTGGGCGAACGCGAGCAGCTTTTGACCGGCGGCCACCTCCTCCAGCTGCTTTTTCTGGGCGTCGCTGCCCACTTCGGCGATGATCGCGCCCGGACCGAGCGCCGCGTGGATCAGCGGTTCGGGAGCCAGCCGACGGCCGATTTCGGTGAGCACCACCATGATCTCGATCTGGCCGGCCTCCTCTGGGTCGAAACCGAGGCCGAGGATCCCGGTGTCGGCCAGTTGACCCCACACCTCGCGGCTCCAGCCCAGCTCGGTGTCGACCACCTTGAGACGGCTCTCCGGATCGTAGCTTCGGGCCAGCAGGTCGCGGGTGGTGTCGCGAAGCAGAATTTGTTCGTCGCTAAATTGAAAGTCCATGGCCTGCCTTACAATCCGAGTATCGTCGACGCGATGATGGTGCGCTGCACTTCGTTGCTGCCACCGTAAATCGATGTCTTTCGGTAATTCAGGTAGCGCGGCGCGCATTGTTGCGCCCACTGCGGCGATGCGATGTCGTCACCGGCGTCGAACGGCAGGGCATCGGGTCCGGCCACCTCCACGAACAGCTCGGTTGCGGTCTGCTGCAGCTGGCTGCCTCTCAGCTTGAGCACCGATGACGCCGGGTTTGGCTTGCCGCCTGACGAATCCGACGCCACCCGCATCTGGGTGAGTTCTAGTGCCAGCACTTCGTTTTCGGCTTCTGCGAGCCGGGCAGCGAAAAGTGGATCATCGATCAGTCCCGTTTCGGTGGCACGCCGTTTGACCTCTGCGAGCCGTACCTTGGTTCGCCCGACGGCGGCGATGCCGGTTCGCTCGTTGCCCAACAGGAACTTCGCGTACGTCCAACCCTGATTCTCTTCGCCGACAAGCTGATCGGCGGGAACCCGGACGTCTTCGAAAAACACCTCGTTGACCTCGTAGCCACCGTCGATCAGTTTGATCGGTCGCAGCGTGACGCCCGGGGTCGACATCTCGAAAAGCAGAAAAGAGATGCCCGCCTGCTTCTTGGGTGCCTGCGGGTCGGTGCGCACCAGGCAAAAGATCCAGTCCGCGTACTGGCCGAGTGTCGTCCAGGTCTTCTGCCCATTGACGACGTAACTGTTGCCGTCGCGCACCGCGGTGGTGCGTAGCGAGGCCAGATCCGAGCCGGCCTCGGGCTCGGAGAACCCTTGGCACCACCAGATGTCCAGGTTGGCCGTGGGCGGCAAGAATCGCTCTTTGACCTCCTGCGACCCGAACTCGGCGATGACCGGGCCGACCATCTTGGTGTTGAAGTTCAGCGGTTCCGGCACGCCGGCCAACTGCATCTCGTCGAGCCAGATCTGCAGCTGGGTGTTCGTCCAATCCTTGCCGCCCCATTCGACCGGCCAGTTGGGCACTGCCAGCCCGTGCTTGTGCAGGATTTTGTGGCTGGTGACGATGTCGTCGTGGTTGACGCCTTCGCCCAGCAGGGTCCTCTCCCGAATGTCGGCGGGGATCTCGCTGGTGTAGATCTTGCGTAGCTCGTCGCGGAAGGCTGCTTCCTCCGCCGTGAGCGCCAGTTGCATTGCCGTCTCCTCTGTTGGGAACTCCCTGCACGGTAGCGCCCGGCTCACAGCGACGCCGCAAGTGCCTCCAAGGTTTGCGCCGAGGTGTAGGTGGGCTGCCAGCCCAGCCGGGTTTTGGCCTTGGTGGTGTCCATCACCATCGAGGTGCGCGCGATATGCAGCCACTCCGCTTGCGCGGGAACGAACGGCAGTCGGGCGATCACCGCCGACGTGGCGGTCGCCGCGGCGGCCGGGACCCGTACCGGCCGGCCGCCGAGGGCCTCGGCGACATCGGACACCGACAGCACGCCGTCGCCGGCGATGTTGTAGGCGCCCGGCGGGGCCGAACTCGTCGCGGCCAGCGCAATGGCCGTGGCCACGTCGTCGTGATGGACCAGCTGCAGCGGATTGCCCGGGTCGGGGACCGGAGGCTTGAGCATCGGCAAGAGGCGGGTCACCACACTCGCGTACGGAATCTGGTTCCAGGGCATCGCGTCGGCCAGGGCATGCGCCTGCGGGCCGGCGACGATGCAGGGCCGCAGGATGAACACCTCGAGCGGCGACCCCGCGGTGATTTCCGTGAGCGCGGCTTCGCACGCGGCCTTCTGCGCGGAGTAATAGTGCTCCGGCGAGCCCCGTACCGGCACGTCCTCGGTGAGTGGCACGGGATTGTCGGAGTGGTAGCCGTAGGCCGCCACCGACGAGGTGTAGACCAGGCGCCGCGGGTGTCCGTCGTGGGCTCCGGCCGCGCAGGCTTCAAAGACGTTGCGGCTGCCGGCCAGGTTCACTCGTTCGCTTTCCTCGCGGGAGCCCATGATGATGAACGCCAGGTGCACCAGCACGTCGGCATCGGCGACCAGCGCGTCGACCGCCTCGCGGTCCAAAATGTCGCCCTGCCGATAGATCGTCTTGGTCCAACTCAGCGACGACGGCTCGAAGGGCCGGCGGGCCATGCCAATGATGCGCTCGACGGCCGGGTCACGTTCCAGCGCGGTGACAGCGGACGTGCCGATCTGGCCGGTCGGCCCGGTGACCGCAACGGTGAGACCCATGATCAGCGCCGGCGCCGTCGGCGCCACCAAATGAGGCCGGCCACGGTCACGCCGGCGACCGAAGCGACCACCGCCACCGGTGACTTGGCCGGAGCCTTCGATCGGTCGGCCTCGCCGGAGTGTGCGTCGACGGTGTCGCCGAATTGGCCGCGGGTGTGCTCGATGCCGGACTGGATTTCGGCAATGCTGGCCTGCCGCTCGTGCTCAGATCCGGTCATGCTTTGCGTCCTTCAGGTGCGTGCTGTCGTTCTTCACAGTAGCGGCGACTCGAGCAAGGATCCCCACCCTTCCAGGCGTACCGGGTGCCCCTCCTGAGCGGCTGAGGTCGCCTGTTGATACCCATGGCTACCCACGTGGTCGCCCGCCTAACCGTCGGCCCGCACGATTGTGCACAGTTGCGCGTCGGTCCACAGCCAGGGGCGGCACCGGCTGCGGCGGGGGCCGCCGCGTGGGTGGACACCCCTACCGTTCGGCGCATGCAAACAGAACTGCCCGCCGAGCGTCTGCGCCGCCGCCTCGGCACCCATGCCGATGCCGCAGAGGACGCCGCCGACGCCCCCGACGACGGCGCCGACGCCGACGGTGACCCGAATTCGTTGTTGCCGCGCTGGCTTCCGGACAGCTCGACGCAGCAGGGCTCCGGGCTGCTGGCACGGGTGCGCGCCGATCCGGGTCGCGCCGGCGCCATCGCGCTCGCGGCGATCGCCGCGATCGCGGTGTTGGTCACCATCTTTACCTTCGTGCGCGACCGGCCCACGCCGGTGGTGTCAGCCAAATTGCCTCCGGTCGAAATGATCTCGTCGGCAAGCAAAGCGCCGAGCCCAAGCCCGTCGGGGGAGCCGGCCCAGCCGGTGGTGGTCAGCGTGGTGGGCCTGGTGCACAGTCCAGGACTGGTGACGCTGGCGCCGGGCGCGCGAATCGCCGACGCGCTCAAGGCGGCCGGCGGCGCAACAGACGGCGCGGACACCATCGGGTTGAACATGGCCCGCCCGGTCGGCGACGGGGAGCAGATCGTGGTCGGGGTGGCGCCGCCCAAAGGCCAGCCGGCCGCACTGGGCAGTTCGGTCACCCCCGGCTCGCCCGCGGCCGGCGCGCCGACGGCACCGGGCAAGCCGGCGGCATCCGAGGCGCCCAAGCCCGGCGACGTGATCAACCTGAACACCGCGACCGTTCAGCAGTTGGACACCCTGCCCGGCGTCGGGCCGGTGACCGCGGCCGCGATCGTGGCGTGGCGGGAAGCCCACGGCGAATTCAACAGCGTCGACCAGCTTGCCGAGGTCGACGGCATCGGCCCGGCGCGGCTGGAAAAGCTGCGTGCGCTGGTTCGTGTCTGACGCCGGTGCAGCACCCGCTGGACGGCACCGCCGCGGCGCCGCGGCTGGATGTGCGGCTGGTGCCGGCCGCGCTGGTCGGCTGGATGGTCACCGCCGCCGGGATCGTCTGGCCCGTCGGCAAAGTCATCGGCGCGATATGCGGTCTGGGTGCTCTGGTGGGCGCATTGTTGTGGCGCGCGGATACCCGAACTGCGCGGCTACGGACAATCGGCATAAGCCTGACCGCAGTCGGTTTGGTGGGCGCCGGTTTTGGGTTCGCAATTGCGTTGCGCGCCAATGCGGTCGCTCACCATCCGATTACCGCCGCGTTCGGAACGGCGGCGCAGGTTTCGGTGACGCCCAGCGAAAGCGCGGTGGCGCTTGGCGGCGCCCGGCTGATGGTTCGCGCCACGATCCAGCGGCTGGGCGAGCAGCAGATATCGGGCCGGGTAGTGGTTTTCGCGCCGGCACACGCTTTCAACGATGTGATGGTGGGTCAGCCGTTGCGGTTCCGGGCGCGAATCACCCGGCCCACCCGCCGAGACTTGACGGTGGCGGTGCTCAACGCAATCGGAGCGCCGACGACGGGTCGCGCCGCGTTGCCGCACCGGGCAGCACACGCCGTGCGTACTCGGTTCGCCGCGGCGGCTCGCCGCGTGCTGCCGGCCGGCCAAGCGGCCATGCTGCCCGCGCTGGTGCTCGGCGACACATCGGCGGTGACGACAACGACCAGTCGGGAATTCCGGGCGGCCGGGTTGACGCATCTCATGGCCGTCTCCGGGGCCAACGTGACGATTGTCTGCGGTGCAGTGCTGTTCTCCGCGCGGCTGGTGGGCCCGCGGGTGGCAGTGGCGCTGGCCGCTGTCGCCTTGGTGGTGTTCGTGATCGTGGTGCAGCCGACGGCCAGCGTGCTGCGGGCAGCGGTGATGGGCGCCATTGCGTTGGTGGGGGTGTTGTCAGCCCGACGCCGCCAAGCGATTCCGGCGCTGTCGGCGAGCGTGCTGCTGTTGATGGCGGTGGCCCCGCAGCTCGCAGTCGACGTGGGCTTCGCGCTGTCAGTGGTGGCCACCGCCGCGCTGGTCGTGGTCGCCCCGGTCTGGTCGCAGCGCCTGGTCTCGGCGGGCTGGCCCAAACCGCTGGCCGACGCGATGTGCGTGGCCTGGGCCGCGCAGGTGGTGACCGCCCCGTTGATCGCCGGGATCTCCGGGCGGGTCAGCCTGGTCGCGGCGGGCGCCAACCTCGCGGTGGCGCCGCTGATCGCGCCGATCACCGTGCTCGGCAGCGCCGCGGCCGCGCTGTGCGTGTTCTGGCCGGCCGGAGGTCAGCTGTTGATCCGGTTCACCGGACCCGAGTTGTGGTGGGTGATCAACGCCGCGCACTGGGCCGCCGGCGTGCCGGCGGCCAGCGTGCCGGTTCCGTCCGGCGTCGCCGGCGTGCTGCTTGTCGCCGAACTGGCAGTGCTGGTGGTGGTGCTCTGGCGGTGGCAGTGGTTTCGGGTGGCGATGGCCATCTGCGCCATCGGCCTGCTGGCCTGGTCGTTGTCGGGGTTGGTGCCGGGCGGGTCTGTGTCGGCCGGCCATGACACGATCAAGCGGTGAGCCAGGCGTTACACCTCGTGCTGGGTGATGAGGAATTACTCGTCGAGCGGGCGGTAGCCGAGGTGATGCGGTCGGCGCGGCAGCGGGCCGGCACCGAGGACGTGCCGGTGAGCCGGCTGCGGGCCGGCGAGGTGAGCACCTACGAGCTCGCCGAGCTGCTGAGCCCGTCATTGTTCGCCGACGAGCGGCTGGTGGTGCTCGACGCCGCCGCCGAGGCGGGCAAGGACGCCGCCGAGGTGATCGCCTCAGCCGCAGGCGACATCCCGGCGGGCACGGTGCTGGTCGTCGTGCATTCCGGTGGGGGGCGCGCGAAGGCACTGGCCGGCCAGCTGCAGGCGCTCGGCGCGCAGGTACACCACTGTGCACGGATCACCAAACCCAGCGAACGCGCTGAGTTCGTCCGCAACGAGTTTCGCTCGCTGGGCGTCAAAGTCAGTCAAGATACGGTCAGCGCGCTGCTCGACGCGATCGGCTCGGATATCCGCGAACTCGCTTCGGCCTGTTCACAATTGGTGGCCGACACCGCGGGCCACGTCGATGTTTCCGCGGTGCGGCGCTATCACAGTGGCAAAGCCGAAGTGAAAGGATTCGACATCGCCGACAAGGCGGTCGTCGGCGACGTCGAAGGAGCGGTCGAGGCGTTGCGGTGGGCGATGATGCGCGGCGAGCCGCATGTGGTGTTGGCCGACGCGCTGGCCGAGGCGATACACGCCATCGGCCGGGTGGGACCTATGTCGGGTGATCCGTACCGGCTGGCCAGTGAACTCGGCATGCCGCCGTGGCGGGTGCAGAAGGCGCAAAAGCAGGCCCGCGGCTGGTCGCGTGACACGGTGGCGACGGCGATGAGGCTCGTCGCGGCCCTGAACGCCGATGTGAAGGGGGCGGCCGCCGACGCCGATTACGCGCTGGAGGCCGCGGTACGCAGGGTGGCCGAACTGGCCGGACGGAACCGCTGAGCGCTCAGAGCTTGTTGAACGCGTGGGCCAGCGCCGACTTCTTGTTCGCCGCCTGATTCTTGTGGATCACGCCCTTGCTGGCCGCCTTGTCCAGCTTGCGGCTGGTTGACACCAGCAATTCGGCGGCCTTGTCCTTCTCGCCGGCCTCGGCGGCCTCACGGAACGCGCGGATAGCCGTGCGGAGCGAGGACTTCACCGACTTGTTGCGCAGACGCCGACGCTCGTTGGTGCGATTGCGCTTCTGCTGCGACTTGATGTTGGCCACGCGTCAGTTCCTTCGTCGATCTCAGTGGGGAGTTTTAGGGCTTCCAGATGTCTGGCCAGCGACTGACCAGGGTATCAGTCGAGGCGTGTTGTGCCCAAGTTCGCCCGAAGTCGATCATCGCCAGATGCGCGAAAGCCTCATATCGTGCAGGTCATGAATAGTTCAGCGGCGGATGCGAAGGGGCGCCACCGCGGCTTGCCGCTGGTTGTGTGGGCCGCGTTGTCGCTAGGCCTGCTGTTCGGGGCGATCGCCGTCGGGGTGGTGCTCGGCGGTGTGATGCCGCTGCCGTACGGCCCGGCTGGGCCCATCCGGCACTACGTCGCCACCCAACCGACGGCCGTGCACGTCATGGCGGTCGGTGTGTTTGCGTCGGCGGTGCCGTTAGCGGTTTACGCGGCGACGGTCAGCGCGCGGTTACGTCAGCTCGGGGCCAGCGCCGTCGCTGCAACGATCGCGCTGACCGGCGGAACCCTGGCCGCCGGCGCGTTGGCGACGACGGGCTTGGTCGGCTGGATCTTGTCGCGGCCCGACATCAGCCCGGACAGACACTTGATTGGGGCGCTGTATTACCTGGCCTTTCTTACCGGCGGTCCCGCGCACATCGTGGCGCTGGGTTTGCTTGTGATCGGGATGTCGATGCCCAGTTTGAAACTGCGCTTGTTGCCCCAGACTCTGGCTCGGGTCGGAGTGGGGATCGGCGCGTTCGCCGAACTGGCGACGTTGGTGCTGATATGGTCGCCGCTCGCAGTGATGCTGCCTATCGCGCGGGTAGCGGGGCTGCTCTGGCTTCTCGTTGCCGCCGCGCTATTGCCGCTGCAGCGCAACGACGTTCGCGCCACTTGATCAGGTGCGCGGATGGATTTCAACCCGGTGCAGGTCATCGCCGAGTTCGATCCGGCCGTCGAACGCACCGGCCGCCAGCGTGCGCCACTGGTCTTCTTGGCCCGAGACCATCCCTGGCACATAGTGGGTCAGCACCAGGGTCGCCACACCCGCGCGCTGCGCCGTGTCGGCGGCCTGCTCCACCGACGAGTGGTAGTCGCAGATGTCCCTGATCCGCTGTTGCGGTAGCTGAGCGACGATGTCTTTGCGAATCACGGTGTGCACCAAAGCATCCGCCGCCGAGGCCAGCTGGTCCAACGACTCGCAGGGCACGGTGTCGCCGGCCAGCACAACCGAAGCGCCGCCGGACTCGATGCGAAAACCGATGGTCGGCGTCACCGGCCGGTGATCAGTCGGCGTCACCCGGATCGAAACGCCGTCGCGGTCCCACACGGCACCCTCGGTGTATTCGTGCACGTCAACCGCGGGCCCGGCGGTTAGGTCGGCGTGGTGAGCGATCCGGTAGCCGATGTCATGGCCGAACGCTTTGAGGGTCGCTTCGACCACGTCCGCGGTGCCCGGCGGCCCGATGATCGGTAGCGGGACCGGCTCGGGGGCGAACGTCGTGACCCAACGGGTGATCAACACGTCGCCGAGATCGGCGATGTGGTCACTGTGCAAGTGGGTGAGTAGCAGCGCCGATAATGCGTTGGCGCCCAGGCCGATTGCGGCCATCCGCTGCAACACGCCGCGCCCACAGTCGACCAAGAATGCTTGTCCGCCGGCGCGGACCAGCGTCGACGGCCCGGCCCGGTCCGGGTCGGGGATGGGGCTTCCGGTGCCGAGCAGGGTGATGTCGATCATGACCACATCATGCCCAGTCGACACGTCCCCGCGGGGCAGATAGCGAGGCGCCGTTACGCCTCGCGATCAGCCGACGAGCCCTACGTTTGGGTGCCGGGCGACCCGGGCCGCGCCGGGTGTCGCCGTGCTGTCGGTCCCGTTGACCTCCGCGGTACCCGGTTGGCCTGGCCGGCCGGCCGCACCGGGATCCGGAGCGTCGCCGCCGTTGCCGCCGTCGCCGGCCTCCCCGGTTGCGGGACTGTGTTCTCAGGCTTCGTTCAGCCGCAACGGCGCCGTAGCGAACGCCGGCCGACGTATGAGTTTCGGTTCTGACCCCCACGCAACGAAAAATGGCCGTAGCCTGGTGTGAATCCGATCACAACTGGCGGGAGGCCTGGATGCGAATTGCGGATGTGTTGCGGAACAAGGGCGCGGCGGTGATGACCATCAATCCCGACGCGACGGTGGCTGAATTGCTTGCCGGTCTGGCCGAGCACAACATCGGTGCCATGGTGGTGTCTGGCCCCGATGGTGTTGCGGGCATTGTTTCGGAGCGCGACGTGGTACGCGCACTGCACAAGCACGGCGCCAGCCTGCTGGCCCGGCCGGTCAAGAAGATCATGACGGCCGTGGTGTCGACGTGCACCAGGTCCGACTCGGTGGACGACATCAGTGTGCTGATGACTCAGAATCGCGTCCGGCATGTCCCGGTGATCGAGAGCGGAAAACTGCTCGGGATCGTCAGTATCGGCGACGTCGTCAAGAGCCGTATCGAACAATTGCTGGCCGAGCACCAGCAGCTGCAGTCCTACATCACCCAGGGCTGAGCCGGACGGCTCAGCTCCACGAGTAGTCGGCGCGCAGCCGGGCGGCCACCATGTCGAAGGTTTCGCGTTGCAGGATCGCGCCCTCCCGGCGGATGCCCTCCTCCGGCACGTCGAGCACCCGGTCCAGGCGTACCCAGCTCGGTCGGCGCTCGTCATCCCAGCTGCCGCTGCCGATTCCGACCCAGTTGCGGTCGGCGCTGTGGGGCTGCTGGCTGGACAGCATCAGCCCGAGCAGGGTGTGCCGGTCGCGGCCGACCACCAGGACGGGGCGGTCCTTGCCGCGGGTGGGGTCGTCTTCGTAGGCAACCCAGGTCCACACGATCTCGCCCGGGTCAGCGCGACCGTCGAGGTCGGGGGCGTAGACGAGCTTTCGGGCGCGGTGCGCGGTGGGGACGCTGACGCGGGTTACCGGACGGCCCGTGCTGATCTCGGCCGGTGGTTCGGACGCCGAGCCGGTGAGAACGTCGATACCGAGCTTGATGCCCCGCTGGATGCCCTCCCGCATCGCCGGCGAGTTCTGCAGCTGGCGGATGAATTTCGGCGCCTCGTTGAAGACCAGGTTTCCCAGACTTCTCTGAAACCCCTGCAGCGTCTTCCACTGCCCTTTCCCTGGAGACGGCATATTCGCAGCATAGGACTGCCCGGCGCGATTGTGTCCGCGCGCGCTTGCCCCGATACCCTGGACATACCGCGCAGGACCCGTCCACCAGGAGATTCCCATCAGCAGTTTCGCCGACCAGACCTTCACGGCGCCGGCGCAGATTCGGAACTTCTGCATCATCGCCCACATCGATCACGGCAAGTCCACGCTGGCCGATCGGATGTTGCAGCTGACCGGTGTCGTCGACGAACGGTCGATGCGCGCGCAATACCTCGACCGGATGGACATCGAACGCGAACGCGGCATCACCATCAAGGCGCAGAACGTGCGGCTGCCCTGGCGAGTGGGGAACCAGGACTACGTGCTGCATCTGATCGACACCCCCGGCCACGTCGACTTCACCTACGAGGTGTCGCGGGCGCTGGCCGCCTGTGAGGGCGCGGTTCTGCTGGTCGACGCCGCACAGGGCATCGAAGCGCAGACGCTGGCCAACCTGTATCTGGCGTTGGACCGCGACCTGGTGATCATCCCGGTGCTCAACAAGATCGACCTGCCCGCCGCCGAGCCCGACCGTTACGCCGCCGAGATCGCCCACATCATCGGCTGCGAACCCGGCGACGTGCTGCGCGTCTCCGGCAAGACCGGCGAGGGTGTGGCCGAGCTGCTGGATGCGGTCGTCAAGCAGGTTCCCCCGCCGCAGGGTGACGCTGAAGCTCCCACTCGGGCAATGATTTTCGACTCGGTCTATGACATCTACCGCGGTGTGGTGACCTACGTGCGGGTGGTCGACGGCAAGATCGTCCCGCGCGAACGCATTGCGATGATGTCGACCGGCGCCACCCACGAACTGCTCGAGGTCGGGATCGTCTCGCCCGAACCCAAGCCCAGCGACGGTCTGGGTGTGGGGGAGGTCGGGTACCTGATCACCGGAGTGAAGGACGTGCGCCAGTCCAAGGTCGGCGACACGGTGACGACGGCCCGCCACGGCGCCACCGAACCGTTGACCGGTTACCGCGAACCCAGGCCGATGGTCTACTCCGGCCTGTATCCCGTCGACGGGTCGGACTATCCAAACCTGCGCGACGCGCTGGATCGGTTGCAGCTCAACGACGCAGCGCTCACCTACGAGCCGGAAACCTCGGTGGCGCTGGGCTTCGGTTTCCGCTGCGGGTTTTTGGGCCTGCTGCACATGGAGATCACCCGCGAGCGCTTGGAGCGCGAGTTCGACCTCGATCTGATCTCCACCTCACCCAACGTGGTGTACCGGGTGATCAAGGACGACGGGACCGAGGTGCGGGTGACCAACCCGTCGGACTGGCCGGACGGCAAGATCAAAACGGTCTACGAGCCGATCGTGAAGACCACCATCATCGCGCCCAGTGAATTCATCGGCACGATCATGGAACTCTGCCAATCCCGTCGCGGCGAGATGGGCGGCATGGACTACCTGTCGCCGGAGCGCGTGGAGTTGCGCTACACAATGCCGTTGGGCGAGATCATCTTTGACTTCTTCGACTCGCTGAAGTCGCGCACGCGCGGCTACGCCAGCCTCGACTACGAGGAGGCCGGCGAGCAAGAGGCGTCGCTGGTCAAAGTCGACATCCTGTTGCAGGGCGAGCCTGTCGACGCGTTCAGCGCGATCGTGCACAAGGACGCCGCAGCCGCCTACGGCAACAAGATGACCACCAAACTCAAAGAGCTCATTCCGCGACAGCAGTTCGAGGTGCCGGTGCAGGCGGCGATCGGCTCTAAAATAATTGCGCGAGAAAATATTCGCGCGATCCGCAAGGATGTGCTGTCCAAGTGCTATGGCGGTGACATCACCCGCAAGCGCAAACTGCTGGAAAAGCAGAAGGAAGGCAAGAAGCGGATGAAGACCATTGGTCGGGTGGACGTGCCGCAGGAAGCTTTCGTCGCCGCGTTGTCCACCGACGCCACGGGCGACAAAACGAAAAAGTAAGGCCGCACTTGCGCGAGGGTGCGCAGTTGTACGCAATTTCTGGCGTGCAGGCGTACATCTGCGCACGTTCGCGCCAAAGAAGGCTGGCCTACATCGGCGCGTTTGCGGGCTGGAAGCCGCCGGTGGAATCGGCTTCGTCCTCGGCGCGAATCACGTGCACCACGGCGTTGATCAGCGCCAGATGGGTGAACGCCTGCGGGAAATTCCCCAGATGGCGGCCGGTGCGCGGCTCGATTTCCTCGGCGTACAGGTGCAGCGGGCTGGCGTAGGACAGCAGCCGCTCGCACAGGTGCTTGGCGCGGCTGACCTCGCCGATTTCGACCAGCGCGGACACCAGCCAGAACGAGCAGATGGTGAAGGTGCCCTCCTCGCCGGTGAGCCCGTCGTCGGTCTCCTCGACGCGGTAGCGCAGCACCAGGCCCTGCTCGGTGAGGTGGTCGGCGATCGCCAGTACCGTCGCGCGCACCCGCGGGTCGTCCGGCGGCAAGAATCGCGTGAGCACCACCATGAGCAGCGAGGCATCCAGCGCGTCGGTGTCGTAGTGCTGTTTGAACACTCCGTTGGCGTTCACCCCGTGTTCGAGGATGTCGGCCTTGATTTCTTCGGCGATCGCCCGCCATTTCTGCGCGTAGCTTTTCTCGCCTTGGCGCTCGGCCAGCTTGGCGCCCCGGTCCAGCGCGACCCAGCACATCACTTTCGATGACGTGAAGTGCTGCGGCTGGCCGCGCACCTCCCAGATGCCCCGGTCGGGCTCACGCCAATGCTTCGCCGCCTCTTCCACCTGCTTCTTGAGCACCGGCCACAGGGTCTCGGGGATCTGCTCACGCGACTTGGAGTGCAGGTAGAACGAGTCGAGAATGCTGCCCCAGATGTCGTGTTGGTCCTGGTTGTAGGCGCCGTTGCCGATCCGCACCGGCCGCGCATGGTCATAACCGGACAAGTGCGGCAGTTCGGCTTCCTCGAGACTGCGCTCGCCGCCGACGCCATACATCACCTGCAGCGGATTACGTTCGCCGTTGTTGGCACCGGACACGTCGGCGATAAACGCGAAAAAGTCGTCGGCCTCGCGGTCCAGCCCCAGCGTGTAGAGCCCCCACAAGGCGAAGGTCGAATCGCGGATCCACGCGTAGCGGTAGTCCCAATTGCGTTCCCCCTGCGGGGTTTCCGGAAGCGAGGTGGTGCTGGCCGCCAGCAGCGCGCCAGTGGGCGAATATGTCAGGCCCTTCAACGTGAGCGCGCTGCGCTGCAGGTAGGACCGCCACGGATGGTCGGGGAAATTCCCGATGTTGATCCACTGCCGCCAACACTCGGTGGTCTGCCACATCTTGTCGGCGGCCTCGTCATAGGTCTGCGGCGCCGGGTGCTTGGACCAGCTCAGCGCGACGAACACGTCGTCGCCCTCTTTCAGCCGGGTTCGCGCTCGTGCTTCCCGGCCCTCCAGACCCAGCCGCAGATTCGTCGTCAGCCGCAGCGTCGGATGAGCGTCGGGGCTGCTTTTGGCCGCCGCGACCGCTTCGCCGTAAGCGTTGGCGGAGTACTCCCAGGTGGCGCTGGTCCGGTGATAGTCGAATGCCGGCTCGCAACTCAGCATCAGCTCCACGGTCCCACTGACGCAGCGCACGGTCCGCAGCAGGATATGCTCCGCGTCCCAGTCCATCGGGGTGCGACGATGCGTGTGCGAGCGCCGCTCGATGTCGTGCCATGGGCCCATCACCAGCGCGTCTCGCACGATCATCCAGCCGGTGGGGGTCTGCCAGGTGGTTTCCATGATCAGGCTGCCGGGCAGGTAGCGCCGCGCTGAGGGCACCGACACCCCGTAGGGCCCCAACCGGAAGTGGCCGGCGCTGCGGTCCAGGATCGCGCCGAACACACTCGGCGAGTCTGGCCGCGGCACACACAGCCATTCCACCGAGCCGGCCGGTGAGATCAAGCAGGTTGTCTCGCAGTCGGACAGAAATGCATAGTCGGCGATCGGCGGAAACGGGTTGCGCGCCGACACGCCCGATGCGAACGGCACCGGCGAGGTGATGGTGAACGTTTCCGCGGCCTTGCCGGCGGCCTCGGCGGTCTCGTCGGCAGGCTCGGCGTGCAACACCATGCCGACATCATGGGCTGCCGACATCGTCGACGTCTAGCGACGCGCGTAGCGTGGCGCGTGTTCGGGCCGGACCCCGACCCCGACGAAGTAGGCGGGCACGACCGAAAGCCACGGCAATCGGCCCATGATCGCCGGCACGACCGGTGATTGCGTCGGGTCCTGACCTTGAAAAATCGGTTCGAGCACCACGCGGTGTAACACCCGCTGCACTGCCTGGGTTACCGCTGTCGGCAGCCGGCGCCGGCGCCGCACAGCCGCAAGGTCTCGGCTGGTGACCCGGTGCCGGCGCAGCGGTTCGGCGAGCACTGTCGCGGCCGCGACAGCGTCTTGGATCGCCAAATTGATGCCGACGCCCCCTGCCGGCGACATCGCGTGCGCCGCGTCGCCGATGCACAGCAGTCCGTCGCGGTGCCAGCGGCGCAGCCGGTTGAGCTTTACGTCGAGGTGCTTGATGTCGTCCATGGATTTCAGGGTGGCCACCGATTCTGCTGCTTCCGGAAACAGTTCGGCGATCTCGTGGCGAAACGCGTCGATGCCTCGGGCACGCAACTCGGCGTCGGTCCCTTTGTGGCCGAGGTAAGCGATTTGGAAATAGCCCCTCCTGGGAATCGGGAGGACGGCTTTCTTGAAGCCAATGCGAGGCAGCAACGAGAACTGCGCGGCACCGTCACTGTCTTTGAATGGCAGCCTGAACCACCACACATCGAAGTTCACCGGGTAGTCGTGTCCGGGCAGTGCGGCGTCTTGGCGGACGGTGGATGAGCGGCCGTCGCACCCCACCGTCAACTCGGCGTGCAGTTCACCGGCGCCGTCCGGCCCTTGGTAGCGCACCCCGGTGACCCGGTCACCTGTTCGCAGCAGGCCGGTGACTTCGGTGCCCATCCGCAGGGTGAATGTCGGCTCAGCCTGAGCAGCTTCGGCGAGCAGGTTCAGCAGGTCCCATTGCGGCACCATGGCGACATACGGGTGCGGCTGACGCAAGCGCCCGAAGTCGGCAAACGTCACCGGGCGCCCGTTCGATTCGAAGGTCATGTTTCGAACTTCGCTGTAGGGCAACGTCGTAAAGCGCTCCCAGAGGCCCAGCTCGTCGAGCAGCCGCAGCGTGGTCGGATGCACGGTGTCGCCGCGGAAGTCGCGAAGGAAATCATCGTGCTTTTCCAGCAGAGTGACCTGCACGCCGGCCCGGGCCAACAGCAGCCCGAGCATCACCCCGGCCGGGCCGCCACCGACGATCGCGCAGGTGGTTTCTTCGGGTACCGGTGCCATTCGCTGAGGCTATAGGGTGAGCCGGGTGGGCGGGTTCCTCAGTTGGTGGGACGGCGTCGAACTGTGGCTATCGGGGCTGGGCTTCGTCCTGCAAACCATTGTGGTGATGCCCGTCGTGCTGGCGCTGGCCTACCTCATCGCGCTGGTGCTGGACGCCGGGCTCGGCCGCGGGATACGCGTCATCCAGGCTGTTCGGCCGACGCGCCGCACCCGTCCCACCGACGAAGAACCGCGATGACAGGCGGCATGCCGCGTTCACGGGTGACGCTGGTGCTGGTCGTGCTGGTTGTGCTGGTCATCGTCACCTGGCTGCTGACCCATTGACACGCGCCCGCGTCGAATGGCGGTCCGGCGAATTCTGTTAGGCTTCGCGACATGCACGCTGCGACCGGCAACAAAGAGTGCTATGTGTTGGCGCTCATTGCCGTGGGTGATTGCGCTGTAGCTGACGTGCACTGTTGCCACTGACCTGAAACACCCGCGCACGGTCTGGTGTCGGTGATGGTCAAACTCAGCAAATGATCAATTCCGGCCAGGACTTGTCATAGCGGGCGAAATCCTCATCTAGTCCGGCACGAAAGGTCGTCAATGCTCCAACACGTCAAAGCGGGGCGCATCGCCGCACTCGCGCTGGCGGCCGGCCTGACGGCATGTCACGGCGGCGCCAGCGACGTCGTCGGCGGGAGCGGGCCAGCCAATGCGCACACCAGTATCACGCTGGTTGCGTATTCGGCGCCGGAACCCGGCTGGAGCAAGGTGATTCCGGCGTTCAACGCCTCGGAGCAGGGCAAGGGCGTTCAGGTGATCACCTCGTACGGGGCTTCGGCCGACCAGTCTCGTGGTGTCGCTGCTGGTAAGCCGGCCGATATCGTGAACTTCTCGGTCGAACCCGACATCACCCGGCTTGTCAAGGCGGGCAAAGTTTCCAAGGACTGGGACAAGGACGCCACCAAAGGTATCCCGTTTGGATCGGTGGTGACCTTGGTGGTGCGGCAAGGGAATCCGAAGAACATCAAAGATTGGGACGACCTGCTCAAGCCCGGCGTGGAGGTCATCACGCCCAGTCCGCTCAGTTCCGGCTCGGCCAAATGGAATCTGCTCGCCCCGTACGCCGTCAAAAGCGAGGGCGGCCGAAATCCCCAGGCCGGCATCGACTTCGTGAACCAGTTGGTGAGCCAGCACGTCAAACTGCGTCCGGGCTCCGGGCGCGAAGCCACCGACGTGTTCGTGCAGGGCAGCGGCGACGTCCTGATCAGTTATGAAAACGAGGCGATCGCCACTGAGCGGCAAGGCAAGCCGATCACCCACGTCAACCCGCCGCAAACGTTTAAAATCGAGAATCCACTGGCGGTGGTGACCAGCAGCGCTCATCTGGAGCTGGCCACCGCGTTCAAGAATTTCCAGTACACGGCACAGGCGCAGAAGCTCTGGGCAGCAGCGGGATTCCGTCCCGTCGACCCGTCCGTCGCCGCCGAAGTTCGCGACCAGTTCCCGGTGCCGCGGAAACTGTGGACGATCACCGACCTCGGTGGCTGGGACACGGTGGACCCGCGACTGTTCGACAAGACGACCGGCAGCATCACCGAGATCTATATGCGGACCACCGGATGACGGCGGTACTTCCCAACCTGAGCGAGGTGCGCCGCGCTAGCACCTCGTTACGGGTCGGCGCGGCCGTGATGTGGCTGTCGGTCATCGTGTTGCTGCCGCTGGCGGCGATCGCCTGGCAAGCCGCCGGCAGTGGTTGGCACGCTTTCTGGTTGGCGGTCACGTCGAATGCTGCGCTCGCCTCTTTCCGGGTCACACTGACCATTGCAGCCGGTGTCACCGTGTTGAACGTGGTGTTCGGTCTGCTGATCGCCTGGGTGCTGGTGCGTGACGATTTCCCCGGCAAGCGGCTGGTCGACACCATCATCGATTTGCCGTTCGCGTTGCCCACCATCGTCGCCAGCCTGGTGATGCTCGCGCTGTACGGCCCGCACAGCCCAGTCGGCCTGCATCTGCAGCACACCGGGTGGGGCGTGGCGGTCGCGCTGGCGTTCGTCACGCTGCCGTTCGTGGTGCGGGCGGTGCAACCGGTACTGCTCGAAATCGACCGCGAGACCGAGGAAGCAGCAGCCTCCCTGGGGGCCAACAACGCGACGATCTTCACCTCGGTGGTGTTGCCCTCGCTGATGCCGTCGTTGTTATCCGGTGCCGGGCTGGCCTTTTCGCGGGCGATCGGCGAGTTCGGTTCGGTGGTGCTCATCGGCGGGGCGGTGCCGGGCAAAACCGAAGTCTCCTCGCAGTGGATTCGCACGTTGATCGAGAACGACGACCGTACTGGCGCCGCGGCGATATCCATCGTGCTATTGGGTATCTCATTCGTCGTGCTGTTCATCTTGCGCACGCTGGGCTCACGCGCGGCCAAACGCGAGGAGTTGGCGGGATGAAGCGATGAGGAGGAGCTCATGACCCTCTCTTCGCCGGTGCGCTACTTGATTCGCTGTGTGGCGCTGGCCTATCTCGCGTTGTTACTCATCGTGCCGGTCGCGTTGATCCTCTGGCGCACGTTCGCGCCGGGCTTCGGCCAATTCTTCGCTTGGGTGAGCACTCCGGCCGCGGTGTCAGCGTTGCAGTTGTCGCTGCTGGTGGTCGCGATCGTGGTACCGCTGAACGTGATCTTCGGTATACCCACGGCATTGATGCTGGCCCGCAGCAGGTTCCGCAGCAAAGGCGTGTTGCAGGCCATCATCGACCTGCCGTTCGCCGTCTCACCGGTGATCGTCGGTGTGGCGCTGATCGCGCTGTGGGGGTCGGCCGGCGTGCTCGGTTTCGTCGAAAACGATTTCGGACTCAAGATCATCTTCGGTCTACCCGGCATCGTGCTGGCCAGCATCTTCGTCACCCTGCCATTCGTGGTGCGCGAGGTCGAACCAGTGCTGCATGAGCTGGGAACCGATCAGGAGGAGGCCGCCGCGACGCTGGGCTCGTCGTGGTGGCAGACGTTCTGGCGGGTCACCCTGCCGTCGATCCGGTGGGGCCTGACCTACGGCGTGGTGCTGACGATCGCCCGCACACTCGGCGAATACGGTGCTGTGCTCATCGTGTCGTCGAACCTGCCGGGACAGTCGCAGACATTGACCCTGTTGGTATCGGACCGCTACAACCGGGGCGCCGAATACGGTGCCTACGCACTGTCGACGCTGTTGATGTCGGTGTCGGTGCTGGTGCTGATTGTCCAGGTGGTGCTGGACGCGCGGCGCTCTGGTAAGGAGACGATATGACCGCTCAAGAGTCTGACGCGATCATCGTGCGGGGCGCCAACAAGCGGCACGGTGACTTCGTCGCACTCGACAACGTCGACTTTACGGTGCCCGCGGGCTCGCTCACGGCGCTGCTGGGACCCAGCGGTTCGGGCAAGTCGACGCTGCTGCGCGCCATCGCCGGACTCGATCAGCCCGACACCGGGACCGTGACGATCAACGGTCGCGACGTCACCGGGGTGCCGCCGCAGCAGCGCGGAATCGGGTTCGTGTTCCAGCACTATGCGGCGTTCAAGCATCTGACGGTCCGCGACAACGTCGCATTCGGATTGAAGATCCGCCGGCGCCCCAAGGCCGAGATCAAGCAGAAGGTGGACAACCTGCTCGAAGTGGTGGGGCTCAGCGGTTTTCAGACCCGTTACCCCAATCAGCTCTCCGGTGGTCAGCGCCAGCGCATGGCGCTGGCGCGCGCATTGGCGGTCGACCCACAAGTGTTGCTGCTCGACGAGCCGTTCGGTGCGCTGGACGCCAAGGTTCGGGAGGATTTGCGGGCCTGGCTGCGCCGATTACACGACGAAGTGCATGTCACCACGGTGCTGGTGACGCACGACCAGGCCGAGGCGCTCGACGTCGCCGACCGTATCGCGGTGCTCAACAAGGGCCGCATCGAGCAAGTGGGGTCGCCGGCCGAGGTCTACGACGCGCCCGTCAACGCGTTCGTGATGTCGTTTCTGGGGGCGGTGTCCTCACTGAACGGAACCCTGGTGCGCCCGCATGACATCCGGGTTGGTCGCAGCCCCGACATGAAGATCTTCGCCAGTGACGCCGCCGCGCGGTCCACCGGCATCATTCGGGCCACCATCGACCGGGTGGTGATGCTGGGCTTCGAGGTGCGGGTCGAGTTGACCAGTGCCGCTACCGGCGGCCAATTCACCGCGCAGATCACCCGCGGTGACGCCGAGGCGCTGGGCCTCAAAGAGGGGGACACCGTCTATGTCGGGGCCACCCGGGTGCCGCCGATCTCCTTTGAGCTCCATCCAGACCGGGCTGACGCCCTGACCTGACGCGGCTTTGCGCCGAGATCGACGTCAGCGCGACCGCTACTCGAACTTTCGCCCGCTAACGTCGATTTCGGCGCAGCAAGTCAAGCAGCCATAACCTCGGCCAACGCCGCGTCGTAGCGGTCCAACACCGTCGCGGCCACCAACCGATGCGCGCCCAACGGCGCCGCCATCGGAATGTCCTCGCCGCGTGCGTATTCCGCCATTCGATCGAGCAGTCGCCCTGGCGCCAAAAACCACGGCGCGATCACCAGCCGTTCGGCCCCGTCCCGCCGCAATGCCTCGACAGCTTCCGCCAGCCTCGGCCCGGGTCCGGTCGCGAACGCCGTCGTCGCACCCGCCCAACGGGTGCCCGACGCCAGCCGTACAGCAACGGAAGCCGTGCGCGCGTTCGCCGCGACATGAGAAGACCCGATCGCCGCCACCACGACGCCGAGATTCGGCTCGTGCCCGCAAATCCCTACTTCGGCAAGTCTTTCGCGCAGGACGGCCACCAGTCGCTCGTCGTCGCCGAGCACCTCGGCTTGACGCACCTCGCTGAAATCCGCGATTTGCCTGGGGATATCCATCCGCGCGTGATAGGCGTCGGCCAGCAAGAACGGTGTCACCACCGCGCCCGGGCTGAGCACCTCGGGCAGCCTTGGTGAGTTCAGCTCGCAGAACGCCACGCGCACATCCAGGCCTGGCCGCAGCCGCCGCAGCCGACCGGCGACGGCGTGCGCATTGGCGGCTGAACGCGGATCGGCGCTGCCGTGTGCGGCCAACACCAGGGTTGTCACGAGGCGTGCAACCCGCATTCGATCTTGCCGGTGCCTTGCCACCGTCCGCTGCGCGGATCGGCGCCGTCAGCCACCTTCGCCGTGCACGGAGCACAACCGATCGACGGATAGCCTTCGTAGACAAGGGGATTCACCAGCACATCGTTTTCGGCGATGTAGTCGTCCATGTCCTGGTCGGTCCACGCGGCCAGCGGATTGATCTTCACCAGCTTGAACGCCTCGTCGAAGCTGATGAATGGGGCGTTGGCTCGGGTGGGCGCCTCGACCCGGCGCAACCCGGTCACCCAGGCCGAGTAGCCGCGCAGCGCCTTGGCCAGCGGCTCCACCTTGCGCAGCCGGCAGCATTCGTTGGGTTCGCGGGCGAACAGGTCCTTGCCCAACAGCGCATCCTGCTCGGCGACGGTTTGCTCGGGCGTGACGTTGAGCACCCGCACGTCGTAGACCGCCTCCACCGCGTCGCGGGTGCCGATGGTCTCCACGAAGTGATAACCGGTGTCCAAGAACAGCACCGGCACACCCGGGCGCACTTTGGCCGCCAGGTCGACCAGTACCGCGTCCTGCATGTTGGAGGCCACCACGTAATTACAGGTCGCCGCCCCGCGCGGGCCGTGGACGCCGCCGAAGTTCTCGTCGGTCCAGCGCAGCAGGTCGGTGGCGCTGGCGCCGTCCATCTCCGCCGCGCCACGCGCGGCCAGCTCCCGCAGTTCTGCCTCAGTGAAGTTCATCGCAGGTCCGCCTCGTCGGCACGGGCCGCCCAGCTGGCGAACCGCTCGCCCTCGTCGCGTTGTTTGACAAAGTTGCGCACCACCCGGTCGATGTAGTCGGGCAGTTCATCGCTGGTGACCTTGTGCTGGCGCAGTTTGCGGCCGAACCCGCTGTCGAGACCGAGGCTGCCACCCAGGTGTACCTGGAAGCCCTCGACCGAGCCGCCGTGGCCGTCGTCAACCATCTGGCCTTTGAAACCGATGTCGGCCACTTGAATTCGCGCACACGAGTTGGGGCAGCCGTTGATGTTGATGCTGATCGGGACATCGAGTTGGGCGTTGATGTCTTCCAGCTTTCGCTCCAACTCGGGCACCAGCACCTGGGAGCGCCCACGGGTCTCCGCGAACGACAGCTTGCAGAATTCGATTCCGCTGCACGCCATCAGGTTTCGACGCCAGTGTGACGGCCGCGATGGCAGGCCCAGTGCGTCCAGGCCGGCGATCGTCTCGTCGAGCATGGCGTCAGGGACGTCGAGAATGATCAGCTTCTGATACGCCGTGAAACGGGCCCGGTCGGATCCGGCGCGCTCCATGAGGTCGGCCACCGCCGACAGGGTGCTGCCGGAGACCCGCCCGGCGATCGGGGCCACCCCGATGGCATTGAGTCCGTTCTTGAGCCGCTGCACGCCGACGTGGTCGATGGGATGCTTGACCGGCTCGGGAGCGGGACCGTCGATCAGCGGCCGCTTGAGGTATTCGGTCTCGAGCACTTCGCGGAACTTTTCGACGCCCCAGTCCTTGATCAGGAACTTCAGCCGGGCCTTGGACCGCAGCCGCCGGTAGCCATAGTCGCGGAACACCGAGGTGACGGCCTCCCACACATCGGGCACCTCGTCCAGCGGCACCCAGACGCCGACCCGTTGGGCCAGCATCGGATTCGTGGACAGCCCGCCGCCGACCCACAGGTCCAGGCCCGGGCCGTGCTCGGGGTGGTTGACCCCGACAAACGACACGTCGTTGAGCTCGTGTGCGACATCCTGCAGGCCGGATACCGCCGTTTTGTACTTGCGCGGCAGGTTCGCGTACTCGGGTTTGCCGATGTAGCGCCGCACGATCTCGTCGAGGGCGGGGCTGGCGTCGAGCACCTCGTCGAGCGAGTCACCGGCCAGCGGCGAACCGAGCATGCCGCGCGGGCAGTCCCCGCAGGCCTCGGTGGTCTGCAGGCCGACCGCTTCCAGCCGCCGCCAGATCTCCGGGACGTTCTCGATCTCGATCCAGTGAAATTGCACGTTTTCCCGATCCGAGATGTCGGCGGTGTCTCGTGCGAATTCGGTCGAGACCTGCCCCAGCGTGCGCAGCGCTGTGACCGACAACGGCTTGCCGTCGGTGCGCACCCGCATCATGAAGTAACGGGCCTCGAGCAGGTCTGCGTTGTCGTCGCCGGTCCAGGTGCCGTCATAGCCCTCCGCGCGCTGGGTGTAGAGCCCCAGCCAGCGGAACCGGCCACGCAGATCGGTCTTGTCGATGCTGTCGAAACCCTGCTTGGCGTAGATGTTTTCGACGCGGGCTCGCACGTTGAGCGGGGCGTCGTCGAACTTGAGCTGCTCGGTGGCATTGAGCGGTTCACGCTCATTGAGCGCCCACTGGCCCTCGCTGCGGGTTTTGGCGGGTCCCGCGGGGCGGGTGGTCGTCATTCGGCGGTCTCCTTATGCGGAGGGCCGGCTGGGAACGCGCACATCACCGGTTGCTGTCCGGCGGCGCAGATCCGCGGCCAGCTGCAAGTACAGGGTGGGCGGGTCTACGACATCAAGGCAGACAGCGACAGCTGCAGACGCGCTTGAGATCGATGTGCCGACGCGCCACCAAGGCAATACGGAGCTGGCTGCGGTGGGCGGCGGTCACCCGGCCATTGTGCCATGGATGCCGAAAAGCCATCCGACCGGGTCGGAATTGTGATCACCGTGAGCAAAAATCGCTCGGATGTGACCGTTTCGGTCGCGAATGTGCTGGCTGAAGAACAGACAGAACAGATAGGTGGCTGCAATGGAAAGTCCGGGAGATGCCGCATTGCCCGACGGCAGTGACGAAAAACACGCCGTGGGCCGGCGCCGCCGCTGGGTCGCCGCTGTCGCCCTGGCCGCGGTACTGGCCGGTGCCGGGGGATATTTTGCCTGGTCGTGGGATGAACGACATCAAAAGGACGTCGCGGCGTCTCAAGCTTCGAGCGTGGCCAACAAGTACGTCCTCACGTTGATCAACCTCGACAGCAAGTCGATGGACTCGAGCATCAAAGAAATCCTGGCCAACTCCACCGGTGAATTCAAAGCCCGGTACGGCAAGTCGAATGGGGTGCTGCGCATGATGTTGCTGGATCACGATGCAACGACCCACGGCACCATCGTCGATTCGACGGTCCGGTCGGCCACTCCCAGCAGAGTTGAGCTCGTGTACGACGTTGAGCAGGCGGTGAACACCTCAGACGATCCCGATCCGGAGATCGATCGAAGCCGCATCAAGATGACCATGGACAAGGTCGACGGCCGTTGGCTGGCCAGCAAGGTTGAGTTGCAATGAAAAACATCGCCGCAGTGATAACAGCCCTGAGCGCGGTGGCAGCAATCCCGACCATCGCCACCGCGGAGCCGGTCAACTGGGACGCCATCGCGCAATGCGAATCCGGTGGAAACTGGGCAGCCGACACCGGCAACGGTTTCTACGGCGGCTTGCAGATCAGTGCTCCGACGTGGCGCGCCCACGGTGGCGACGGGTTTGCCAAGTTCCCCGATGACGCCAGCCGGCTGGAGCAGATCCAAGTGGGAAAGCGGATCATGGCCGCCCAAGGGCCTGACGCGTGGCCGAAATGTTCGTCCCGCAGCAATTCGACGGTATCGCCGGTGGGTTCGCTCACCCAGATGCTGACGTTCCTGGACAGCCTGACCTGACTCGCGGTCGGGGATGAGCGGGGATGATGGGGTGGCATGACGGCCCCCTCCGCACCGGTCACCCTGCCCGACGTGCAGCTGAGGCCCGGCGCGCCGTTCGGCGTCTATCTGCACGTGCCGTTCTGCCTGACCCGGTGTGGGTACTGCGACTTCAACACCTATACGCCGGCTGAGTTGGGTGGCGTCAATCCCGACGCCTGGCTTCAGGTGTTGAGGTCGGAACTCGAGGCGGCAGCCGCGCGCCTGGGCGGGCCGACCGCGGACACGGTGTTCGTCGGCGGGGGCACCCCGTCGCTGCTGGGCAGCGCGCGGTTGTGCGCGCTGCTCGACATGGTGCGCGAGCACTTCAGCCTCGCGCCGGACGCCGAGATCACCACGGAGGCCAACCCCGAATCGACCACACCGGAAATGTTCGACGCGCTGCGGTCGGCCGGCTACACCCGCATCTCGCTGGGCATGCAGTCGGTCGCGCCGCGGGTGCTGGCCACGTTGGACCGGGTGCACTCACCGGGCCGGGCCGCGGCCGCGGCCGGCGAGGCATTGGCGGCCGGCTTCGAGCACGTCAACCTCGACTTGATCTACGGCACGCCGGGGGAGTCCGACGACGACCTGAGCCGGTCGGTGGACGCGGCCCTCGAAGCCGGCGCCGACCATGTGTCGGCGTACTCGCTGATCGTCGAGGACGGCACCGCGCTGGCCCGACGCATCCGGCGCGGCGAGCTGGCCCCTCCCGACGACGACGTTCTCGCGCAGCGTTACGAGCTGGTCGACGCGCGGCTGCGCGACGCCGGCATGGACTGGTATGAGGTGTCGAACTGGAGCCGCCCGGGGGCAGAGTGCCGGCACAACATCGGGTACTGGAACGGGGGGCAGTGGTGGGGGGCCGGCCCCGGAGCGCACAGCTTCGTCGGCGCAACCCGGTGGTGGAATGTCAAACACCCCAATACGTATGCGCAGCGACTGGCCGAGACAGCGCTGCCGGTGGCCGGTTTCGAACAACTCAGCGTCGATGACATGCACACCGAGGACGTGATGCTGCGGATTCGGCTGCGCCGGGGTTTGCCGCTCGAGTTGCTGGACACCGACGAGCGTGCCCGCGCCGCAACCGCTGTCGACGACGGGCTGCTGGCCGCCCAAGGCGAGGCGCTGGTGCTCACCGATCGTGGAAGGCTACTGGCCGACGCGGTGGTGCGCACGCTGCTAGGGTGAGCCGGTGGTAGCGCCACCTGCACAGGCTGAAAGCCCGGCGCGGCTCGCACGGCGTGAGCAAATCCTGCAGGCCGCTCGGGCGGTCATCGAAGAGTATGGCCCGGACGCATTGACCGGGCAGATCGCCGAGCGGGCCGGATTGGCCCGGCCCAATGTGTACCGACACTTTTCGAGCAAAGACGAACTCGACCTGGCGGTAGCCCGCAGCGCATACCGGGAATTGCGAGCCGAAGTCCTCAAACGGGTGGATTTGAGCGGATCACCGCGTGAGGTGATCCGCGCGCCGATCGCGGCCCAGGCGGTTTGGGCCGACACTCATCCCAACCTGTACCGGTTTCTCGTCAGCCGCGGCTACCAGCGCAGTTCGCATCGGCGCAACTCCGAAGGGCATGACTTCATGGCCCAACTCGCTGAGGTCGGGGCACGTTATTTCCCGCGTTTTGGTGACAACCCCGATACTGCGGTCGCGATCGTGGTGGGACTGACCGGAATGATCAACGCGTCGATTCTGGACTGGCTGAGCCGGCGAGCCGATACGCGTGAGCAGCTGATCGACCGACTCACCACCCACGCCTGGCTGATCATCGACCATTACCTTCGTGAAATCGGGGTCTGCCTCGACCCTGTCGCCCAGATACGGCACAACGACTCAGTACAGGGGTGACCACGCGGACGTCCGCAAGAGCCGGCTTTCCCACTGATCGCGGTACTGGAGCGCATCGAACATGTAACTGCCCGGTGCACGGCGCTCGACAGGAAGGTCGGTCGTCAGCAGGTGCATGAGCGCCTCGTAGTTGTTGGACGGGTCGATTTTCTGCCACAGCATGGCCTCGCGTCGTTTGTAACTGCCATGTGCGACCTGAAAGCAGCCCTGGATCTCGAGCACCCGCATGCCCGGGGGTGCCTGCGACATGGGGCGGTAGTAGATCTCGTCCCAGCAGCGGATGTAGTCGTCCAGCGGGGCGTGCGGCCATCCGGTGTCTTCCATGAACAGGCTCAACGGGTGGGTCGCACCGTCGGTGGGCACGCTGGCCAAGTCCACCTCTTGTAGCGGCGACCAGTCGACGGGCAGCAGGATCTTTCCCGTCACGTCGTGGCGCAAACTGTCCAGCTCGCGCGCCCAGGCAGCCAGGTCGCCCTGCTGAACGCGACGGGCCAGGTTCTCCCACGCCGCACCATCGGCGATGCCGGTGATGGTGACGACGTTGTAGGACACACCCGTGCCGTGCGCGTGGTTGGTGTACCAGAGCAGCCGGGCGTTGTCCTCCTGCGCGAGGGTGGGCATCCAGCCCTCTCGATAGGCAGCTTCGAAGTCGTCCTCGTGCGCGCCGACGACCTTGTGTGTCTCATGCAGGAACAGCACGGCAACTCATTCCTCTCTCGCGTCTCTCGCGGTGATCAGCGCGGCCAGTGTGCGCCGGTTGACCTTGCCGGTCTCGGTGTAGGGGATGTGGTCCACGATTTTCAGCCGTTCGGGAAGCTTGAAGTACGCGAGCAGTTCCCGGCAGTGCGATCGCAACTCCTCGAGTGTCACCGGAAAGCGAGCCACCACTGCGGCGCCGACTCGCTGGCCCATCTCGACGTCGTCGATTCCGGCGACGGCCACATCGCTGACCGCCGGGTGGCTGCGCAGCGCTTCCTCGACCTCGACCGGACCGAACTTCTCACCACCGCGGTTGATGGTGTCTTTAAGCCGGCCGCTCGGATAGATGTAGCCGTCGGAATCTTGGCGGGCGAGATCACCTGTGCGCAGCCAACCTTCGCCGACGTTCTGGGTGGTGCTCACCCACAGCTCGCCGACCGCTCCCGTCTCGACATCGGCTTCGGTGTCGGGGTCGACCACCCGGACCTCGACTCCGGGAAGTGGTCGGCCGACGGATCCCGCTCGGCGTGGGTCGTGATGATCGTCGGGCAGCAGCGTCGTGTACGCGCCCAGGGTTTCTGTCTGCCCAAAGACGTTGGCGAAAGCCACCTTTGGCAGCGCCGTCATGGCCCGCTGTACCAGGTCGATTGGTGCCGCGGCCGCCCCGTACGCGATGGCGGTCAGCGACGACAGGTCGGTGCGGGCGAACTCGGGATGGTCGAGGATCCGCTGAAGCATCGTGGGCACCAGAAAGGTCGATGTGACCCGGTGTTCTTGCACCAGGCGCAACCACTCTCCGGCGTCGAACCGATCCTGAACCACCTGCGTGTTGCCCGAATACAGGCTGCCGAGCATGCCGATGGCGCCACCGACATGGAAGAACGGCACGCACATCATCGCCACGGCGGGTGGCGAGTCCGCCCGGAAGGGCGTCGCGAACCCGCGGATTCGTGCACTCAGTTGCCGGTGGCTGATGCCGACCGCTTTGGGCAATCCGGTCGTGCCGCTGGTGAACAGAACCAAGGCTTCGCGATCGCCGACGTCCTCGGCCGGCGGCGCGCTACCCCCACCGTCACCCAATTGGTCGACAGTCGAGAACACCTTGGCCGCACTCGCGTCACTGAGCCGCTGGGCATACCTTTGACCGGCAACTCCCGCCTCGGCGCAGTTGGTGTCGGTCGACAGCACTCGTAGCTCTGAGGGCGTGAGCGCGGGATTCATCAGCGCCGCGGCCGCACCGATCCGGGCCGCCGCGAGCATCGTTGCGATCGACAGCTGGCTTCCGCCGTCAACGACCGCTATCCGCCGCCCGGCCATCCCGTTTGCGGCCAGACCGGCGGCGCAGCGTTCGACTGCCGTGGCAAGTTCGCCGTAGCTGATGGCGCGCCCGTCGATGATCAGCGCGGCGCGGGCGGGATCGCCGGCTGCGGCGGCCTCGTGAATCGTGCCGATATTCATGTGGTGTCAGTACAGCGGCGACCAGGCGGAGGTGCGCAGCAGCCGACTCGTCCACTGATCGCGAAGATCAAGGGCGTCATGCATCCAGCTGCCCGGCGCGCGGTGCTCGGGAGCGGTCTCGGTACGAAGCAGATTCAGCAGTGCCTCTGGTTGATTGATGCGCTGCATCAAGGTGACTTCACGGCGCAGCTGACTGCCCAACGCGGGTTGAAAGGCACCCTGAATGGTCAGCATGGCTGCCGGTCGGTCCAAACTCTTGGCGTACACCTCACCGCAGCGGTCGATGTATTCGGCGAACTTATCCGCATACGGCCACATGGTGTCTTCCATATAGAGCGTCAGCTCGTGCTCTCGCCCATCGATGGGCACCTGGTCGAGCGGAATGTCCTGAAGCGGTGACCACGCAAGTGGCACAAGCAGTTTGGCCTCGACGTCGTAGCGGAGCCGGTCCAGGTCGCGCATCCACTGTCGCAGATCGCCCTTTTGCACCCGCAGAGCCAGGCGTTCCCATGCCGGTCCGTCACGGACCGCCGTGACGGTGACGACCGTGTAGGACGGACCGCTGCCGTGGGCGTGGTTGGTGTACCAGAGCAGCCGCGCCTCATCGCCGGCGCCGAGCATCGGCATCCAGCCGTCGCGAAATGCGGCCTCGAACTTGTTCTCGCAGCGCCCGCGCACCTTGTGCACCTCATGCATGAACAGCATGGGCAGACCGTAATCCTGACGCCGCACTGTGTCCATGACTGTGGCAGGATTCTTCGACGTGATAACCGGCGTGGCTCACACCGGCGTGTGCGTTCCGGATTGCGAGGCAGCGGTCGCCTTCTACCGCGATGTACTGGGCCTGCGCGTGTTGTCCCCTCCCTATGTGATGGACGATGACGGAATCCGAAAAGACATGGGCGAGTTGGTGTCTGATCCACGAATGAAGGCCGCAATCGTCGGATTCGACGGCGACGGAGACCGGGTGCTCGAGGTGATCGAATACCTGGCTGTGGACGGGAGCCAGCAGCGCACCAACTTGACCGACCACGGGCTGTCGCATGTCGGACTCATCTGTGACGACATCGACGCCACCCGGGCCGAGCTGGAAAGCCGGGGTGTGCGCTTTCTAGCCGACGGCATCGCTGAGGTGGCGCGGGTGCGAACGACATGGTTCGTTGACCCGTGGGGGGTGGTGTTCATCTTGGTCGAGAAGAGTCGGCCAGAGCGTCCGTATTTCGCGCAGTGGGGCTGAAACCGGCTGTTGCGATCATCGGTGCCGGCGCGGGCGGCATCGCGATGGGGATTCAGCTCGCCGACGGGGGCTATGACTTCACCATCTTCGACCGCGCCGACGGATTCGGTGGAACTTGGCGGCACAATACGTTTCCCGGCGCTGCCTGTGACGTGCCATCACACCTCTACTCGTTTTCCTTCGCCCTTAATCCGCGGTGGAGCAAGACATATGCCAACCAGCCCGAGATCCTCGAATACCTCGAAAAAGTTGCGCTCGACTATCAGCTGGACCGGCATCTGTGCGCCAACACCCGCGTCGACACACTGCGGTGGTCAGACACCGCCCGACGCTGGACGCTGATCACCGATAGCGGAGCGGAGTACGAATTCGATGCCGTGGTGAGCGCGGTCGGGATGCTCGATGTGCCAAATGTTCCCGCGATTCCGAGGGCGGAGCTGTTTCGCGGCCGCCGGTTTCACTCCTCGCGATGGGATCACAGCAAGTCCACGGCCGGCGAGCGGGTCGCCTCGATCGGCACCGGCGCCAGCGCCGTCCAGTACGTTCCGGCGATCGCCGCCGAGACGGCCCGGCTCATCGTCTTTCAGCGAACCCCGATCTGGATATCGCCGCGATTCGATTTCTCTTTCACCGCAGAACAACACGAGCTGTTCGAGCGTGACCCGAGTGCGGCAAAGAAGTTGCGCGACGAGGCCTTCGACGCCTACGAGTCGTCGAGTTTCGCGGTCGATGCGGCACAGACCCGCGAGGCGACCGAGCTTGCTCGCAGCTATCTGATGCGCAAGGTGGCCGATCCCGAGTTGCGCGCCAAGCTGCTGCCGGATTACCCGGTCGGCTGCAAGCGCCCACTGATGTCGCGCGACTGGTTTCCCACCTTCGCGCTGCCCCATGTGCATCTGGAAACGTCGCCCATCGTCGAGTTCACCGAGCGCGGATTGCGCACTGCCGACGGTGTCGAGCATGAGGTCGACACGGTGATCTATGGCACCGGTTTCAAGGCCGCCGATTACCTGGCCAGTCTCGATGTGTACGGATCAGCCGGCCGTCGCCTGCATGACGAATGGCGCGACGGCGCCGAGGCCTATCTCGGAACGCTGGTAGCCGGATACCCGAACCTCTTCATCCTGTACGGGCCAAACACCAACGGCGTCAACTCGATACTGTTCATCCACGAGGTGCAGACGGCCTTCGTCCGCCGGTTATTGGACTTCATGGCTGAGCGCAAGGCGCGGACGATAGAGGTGACAGCCGAGGCGCAGAACCGGTACAACGCCGAGATCCAGGAGGCGATGACCGGCACGGTATGGCTGGCGAACTGCAATAACTACTACCGCCATCCCAGCGGCAAAATCGTCACCCAGTTGCCGTTCAGCGGCAACACCTTCGCCGAGCGCACCCGTGAGTTGGCGCTCGACGATTACCTGCTGCGGCATTAGTTGGCGGTGTTGTCGGACCGGTTGTTTATGATTCGAACATGTGTTCGAGTAGTCGTGAGGAGATCGTGGGGGTCTTCGACGCGCTGGATGCCGCCCTCAAACGCGCCCTGGACCTGACGTTCGAGGTGTTGACCGTCCCGGAGTCGTTGGCGATGCTGGCGCGCTGCGAGAAGCTGCGCCGTCAGTTGCCGGCGGTGGAGCATCCGTTGATCAACCAGCTCGGCGAGCACGCCGATGAGGCCGAGTTGGGTGGGCGGTTGGGTGCGGTGTTGGCCGAGCGGTTGCGCATCACCCGCGCGGAGGCCAACCGGCGCATCGGGGAGGCCGCCGACCTGGGGCCGCGGCGCGCCATGACCGGTGAACCGCTGGAGCCGGTGTTGGCGGCGAGTGCGGCTGCGCAGCGCGCCGGTGCGATCGGGGGCGGGCATGTGGCGGTGATCCGCCGGTTTTATCACCGGTGCCCGAGGCGGTCGACATTGATACCGCCGGGCACGCCGAGGCCCAGCTGGCCGCGCACGGCGAGGAGTTTCGCCCCGATGAGCTGGCCATGTTGGCCGATCGGCTCACCGATTGTTTGAACCCGGACGGGGATTTCACCGACACCGATCGGGCGCGGCGGCGCGGCCTGGTGCTGGGCCGCCAAGACGGCGAGGGGATGTCGAAGATCAGCGGGTATCTGACCCCGCAGGCGCGCGCCACCGTGGAGGCGGTGTTCGCCAAGCTGGCCGCCCCGGGCATGTGCAACCCCGACGACCAGACCCCGTGCGTGGACGCGGCCCCACCGCAAACAGCCGTGGCGGCCGACACCCGCAGCACGGCCCAGCGCCCGATTCATGACGCCCGTGTCGTTGACGATGTCGCGGCTAAGCTTGCAGCGCAATCATATTGGCATCGCAAAGAGCGGGCACTCGATAGCATCAAAGACACACCCAAGACAATCCAAGCAGTTAGGGATTTGATTTCGACGGCGGACGATACCCAGGTGCCTGTCCTGGCCGAGGAGCTGGGCGACTACCTGGCGAGCCGGAGCATGCCGACCGACTGGTTGCCGGATGCGCTCGCGGCGAAGTTGCCAGGGCTAGCTGATTCGCAGGCAGACAGGATGTCAAGGAGTGACAGCGTGACATTCTGCTTGCGAGCCATCAAAAGCTCACGCATGCAATGGAAGCCGACACCGCCGCGCCGCCGCTGCTTGATCCAGCCGATGTCACGGGTGAGCCGTATTCGGGCAGATAATAGTGATTGATGACCACTCCGACCTGATCGCGGAACGCGACAGGCTCCAAGCCGAGGTGGCGCAGCTGCGCGTGAGCCTCGACACTGGCGTTCCGGCTTCGATGCTGTCTGAGGCCACCACCGAAGACGAGGCGCGAGCGATCGCAGATAAGCATTGGCGTGGCGGGCCGAAGCACCGCAACCGCAGCCGGCGCTAGCCGCTACGGCCTATCGCGTAGGCCAGATCAGCCGGGAGCAATTGCGCGACCTCAGTCCCGAGCAGGTCAGAGCCGCCCACCGCCATGGCCGTCTGCAAAGCATCGGCGCACCACCACCGCCGCAATAGATGCAGCAATCAGCCGTTGCCCGCGCTTTTGAAGAAACCGCCCAGAAAGCCCTCTCGAAGCGGTATCACTGTGGCATGGCTAAAAAGAAGAAGGACGACGTCACCGAGGTTACCGACGTCACCGATTTCATCGAGGAGACGTTCAAATTCTCGGAGGAAGATAACGTCCTTTTTCGGGGCCAAAGGCAGACCAGCTGGGATCTTAAACCGTCGTTGGCGCGGATAAAGATACGTAATCCAGCAGATACTCCGGAGTCGGTCGAGCAGGCGCTGATGGGGGGTTTCATCGGCAATACTTGCCTCATGTGACCCGAGAGCTGAAAGACGAATGGGACGTACTGGCAGTGGCCCGGCATCATGGCCTACTCACCAGGCTGCTCGATTGGTCAACGAATCCGTTGGTTGCGCTCTGGTTCGCCGTTCGTGCACCGGCCGAGGATGAACCGGGAGCGGTGTTCATGTTTGAGCCCAAGAGCGATGACTTTGCAGCCGACCACGAGCGAAAAGGTTCTCCGTATCAAGTCACTCGAACACGCTTTTTTCAGCCAAGCCACATGACCGCACGAATAGTGGCGCAGTCTGGTTGGCACTCCGTCACTGCTTGGAGCGAAGCCGCTAACGAGTTCACCGCACTCGATCAACTTCCGCTCTACAAGGACAGGATCAAGCGGATACATATTCCCCCGGATCGCTTCCCGTGGATACGATCCGATCTGGACCGGTTAGCGATCAACGAGGTGACGCTCTTCCCGGACCTCGTCGGTCTTTGTACGCATCTGAACTGGTTCCACACCCTACTTGCGGACGAGTCCGACGAGACGACCTAGCACACCCGACCTGCGCACGTCACCACCTGTCAACTCGACCCTGGGACCGGGGAAGCCCCCAGGTCGATGGCCGCGCCGATGGCCGAAAACCATCACCGCATAGCAAGCGAACGCGACCTGTCGCGCTGGATGGACGAAAACGCCTACGTATCTTGGCTGCCCATTCCCGATCCTTGGCTTTTAGAGACTCATCTCCTGGAAACGTTGGATCTCCCGCTGAATGTCGGCTGCCAGGTGAATGGGACCACTTCAGTGCTGGTTTTGCCATGAGCATGGGACCACCTGTTTGCCATTGATGGGACCACCTGGCTGGCGTTTTGCCAGTTATGGGACCACCCCGGCGTGGCTTCGGGTCTTCCGGTTGTTGAGCCGCTGTATTGGCCAAATGAGCTACCGGGAGGTGTCGGTGATCGAGGTTGTGGAGATGCTGCGGCTGTGGTTGCAGGGGCGGGGATTGCGGGAGGTGGCCCGGCTATCGGGAACCGACCGTAAGACGGTGCGCCGGTATGTCGATCGGGCGCGGGCGTGTGGGCTCGACCGTGACGGCGGTGAGTGTCAGCTGTCTGATGAGTTGATCGCGGCGGTGATCGCCGAGGTTCGCCCGCATCGGCCGGCCGGCAAGAGCCTGGCATGGGAAGCTATCGCCGCCGAGCATGAACGGATCAAGGCCTGGCTCAAAGACGGGCTGACGTTGACCAAGGTCCACACCTTGTTGGGACGTCGGGGTGTGGTGGTGTCGTATCGGACTCTGAATCGTTATGCCACAACTGAATTGGACTTCGGTCGGCGCCAGGCCACGGTGCCGGTGGCCGATTGTGAACCCGGCGCGGAGGTGCAGGTTGACTTCGGGCGGCTCGGCATGCTCACCGACGCTAGCGATGGTCGCCGTCGGGTGGTGCACGGGTTGATCTTTACCGCGGTGTACTCACGGCACATGTTCGTCTGGCCCACCTACCGCCAGACCCTAGCCGATGTGGTCGCCGGGTTTGAGGCGGCGTGGAAGTTCTTCGGTGGGGTGTTTTCGGTGGTGATACCGGACAACATGAAGGCCATCGTCATCGCCGCTGATGCCACCGAGCCCCGGCTCAATGATTCCTTCCGTGAGTACGCCCAGTCGCGTGGGTTCGCGATCGATCCGGCGCGGGTCCGCAGCCCGAAAGATAAGCCGCGGGTGGAGCGCATGGTGTCCTATGTGCGGTCGAATTTCTATGCCGGAGAAGACTTCCGGGATCTCGATGACTGTCGTAGCCGCGCCGAGCAGTGGTGTCGCGATACCGCGGGGATGCGCATCCATGGCACCACCCGGCTTCGTCCGGCCGAGGTGTTCACCGCTGACGAACTCCCGGCGCTGAAGCCGGTGCCCGACACCGTGTTCGACGTTCCGGTCTGGACGCACCCGAAGGTGGCCCCGGATCGGCATGTGCAGGTCGCCAAGGCGCTCTACAGCGTGCCCGGTGAGTTGATCGGCAAGCGCATCGCTGCCCGCGCCGATGCGCACTCGGTGAAGCTGTACTGGCGTGGTGAGCTGATCAAGGTCCACCCGCGGGTGGCGCCCGGCCGCCGTCACACCGATCCGGCTGATCTGCCCTCGGAGGTGTCGGTCTATGCCATGCGTGACATCACCACGCTGCAGCGCAAGGCCGCCGCGCACGGCGCTTATGTGGGCACGTATGCGTCCGCGGTGCTCGAGCATCCGTTGCCGTGGACCAAGATGCGCCAGGTCTACCGGTTGCTGGGGTTGGTGCGCCGCCACGGCGGCGCCGCGGTCGACGATGCCTGCCGGCGCGCTCTGGACGCCGAGGTCATCGACGTCGGGCTCATCGAACGGATCCTGACCCGCAATGGCGGGGAACAACTCCCGCTGATACCCAAACCGCCGGCACAGGCGTCGCGGTTCGTGCGCCACAGTTCGGATTTCGCGGTGCGGAGGCCCTCGTGAGCCCCACCCGCCCCGACGCCGCGCCGGCGGTCAAACCGATCGAGGTCTCCGCCGACCTCAAAGCGTTGATGCGTCGCCTCAAGCTGGGTCAGCTGCTCGACACCCTGCCCGAACGGTTGGCGTTGGCCCGCACCAACCGGCTGCCGCATCACGATTTTCTGGAGCTGCTGTTCGCCGACGAGGTCACCCGCCGCGACCGCGAATCCGCAGCCCGACGCGCCAAGGCCGCCCACCTCGATCCGGCGATGCAGTTGCAGGCCTGGGACGACTCCGCCGCGGTGGCCTTCGATCAGCAGCTGTGGGCCGAGCTGACCTCGCTGCGGTTTTTGGCCGATGCCTACAACGTGCTCATCATGGGGCCGGTCGGAGTGGGAAAGACGTTCCTGGCCAACGCATTAGGACATATCGCCGTCCGCCGCGGGCGCAGCGTGCACACCGAGCGGGCCGACAAATTGTTCAAACGCCTGCGCGGGGCACGCCTGGACGGCAGCTACGAAGACGAGATGCGCAAGCTGCATCGCGTCGAACTGCTCATCGTCGATGATCTGGCGCTGCACCGGCTGGAGGCCACCGAAACGACGGACTTCTACGAGCTGATCGTCGAGCGCCACCGCAAGGCCTCCACGATCATCACCAGCAACCGGGAACCACCCGAGATCCTGACCATGATGGCCGACCCGCTACTGGCCCAATCAGCGATGGACCGGCTGCAATCAGCGGCCTACGAACTCGTCGTCGAAGGCCAGTCCTACCGGCAACGCCAAAAGCCAAAGCCGGTCCCTCCGACTGCGTCGGATTGACCGGCAACGGCTCCGTCAGTCACCATCAACACGGCCCGTGACCGGAAGACGAACTGGTCCCATCCTCATGGCAAACCAGTGGTCCCATCACCCTGGCAGGCGACAGCTGAACTTGGACCAAAACAAGCGACACCCGTTTCATCGGACCTTGAGGGACTACCGACGTGCGGCGGCAGAGTGCGCACGCGCACTACCCGTCCTGCCAAACCCCGGTGTCGGCGGGACGCAGATCGATTAACCACTGGGGTTCGAACCTGATTGGCGTCCATCTAGGGTGCACAACTGGAGCATTCATCCAAAGACCGCGGCTGCACCCGCCCCGGCTGCCCGGTACCCGGCTATCTCACCGAAGCCCACCACTGCACCCCCTATGCCACATGCCGCAGCACCGACGTCAACAACCTGACCCTGGCCTGCGGCCCCGATCACCGGCTCACCGAACAAGGCTGGACCACCCGCAAAAACACCCACGGCGACACCGAATGGATCCCACCCCCACATCTCGACCACGGCCAACCCCGCATCAACACCTACCACCACCCCGAAAAACTGCTATGCGATGGAGACGACGAGGAGGCGTAGCTCACACGCTCCCATTTCCGGAATCTGAAAGGTTGCACGAATAGCGCGGTCCTAGGGGAAAATCGCCATGGGACGAGCAGCAAGTATCGCGATCTCCACAAACGTCGAGGCTAGGCGGCGACGCCGCGCAATGAGGCGTTCTCAGCGAAGTGGGGGCCGGGTGGCGAACCTATGTGAACTTGACGTCAGGCCGCCCAAGGGCCCACGCCGCCGACTTTCTCGATCGTGATGTGAGTCAGGTATCCGGGGGGTGCGTCAGGCGGCGGGAACCCCGTGCCGGGGCCGAAGTTAGTCGTGGCGATCTCGTCGAGTAGTTCGGGAGCACCGCCCTCCTCGACGCGGGCCGTGCCCCTGATCGACAGATAGGGTGTCTGTGGCCCGCTGCGGTCGGTGGACGCGATGGTCACCGCCACGCGGGGATCACGCCGGATGTTGCGGATCTTCTGATGCTCCTGCAGATGAGCGGTGACTAGCTCATCACCGCCATCGGCTGTACTCTGCACCGTCACCCAGACCAGGCTGACTTGCGGGCTGCCGTCGCGGTTGATCGTGACGAGCGTGGCCGGGTCGGAACCGATGAGTTGGCGTGCGCTGTCGTTGAGTTTCGTGATGTTCATTGCGTTCTCCTGATTCGTCGTGTTTCCGGGCATCTCGGCTGTCTATCCATACGACGAAGAAGCCGTGCGTAATCCGACAGCCCGACCGCCGCGCTGCTGGCGACCGGCGAGGAACTTCCGAAGCAGGGAGGACAACGCATGTGTGACCGTTTTGGAACGTATTTCAGCGGTTCACGGCCAACCCCGCACCAACACCTACCACCACCCCCAAAAACTCCTCCGCAAACACGAAGACCACAACGAAGACGACAACGACCCGTAACTGGGACCCGTTGGTACCTGGACAGCGGCGGCGACAATCTGATTTGCTGACGCGCATGGCGAGACTTGATGTCCCCGACGGCCCGGGCGGTGAGGCGGCCATGATTTGGACGCTGCGGCCTGAGCTCGGCGACATGGTTGAGCGGATGATCCGCGGTGCATATCGGCAGAGCATCCTTCCCGCCGAGGAGCGCGAGCTGGCCAGGATGCGCATCGCACAGCTCAACGACTGCGTGGCGTGCTCGGATTTCCGCGCGCCGTCTGTGTTAGAGGCCGGTATCGCGCCGGAGCTCTACGAAAACGTCGCGGACTACGCCACTTACCCCAATTACACCGCACGGCAGCGGCTTTCGATCGAATACGCCGAACGGTTCGCCACCGACCACGCGTCGCTCGACGACGCATTCTTCGGGCGGTTGCGCGAGGCGTTCACCGATGCCGAAATTCTGGATCTCACCTTGTGCGTCGCGGTTTTCCTCGGCCTGGGGCGTTCGCTTACCGTGCTCGGTGTCGACCAGTCCTGCGCGATCGACGTGTAGGCGACGAATGGACATCGGGTCGGTCGACGAATTGCTCACCACCACAAGGGCGGTGCGAAAGCGCCTTGATCTGACCCGACCAGTGGAGCGTGAAGTGATCCTGGAGTGCGTGCGGCTCGCAATGCAGGCGCCAACGGCCAGTAACGCCCAGGACTGGCGCTGGCTGGTGATCACCGATGCCGACAAGCGTGCCGGGATCGCCGAAATCTACCGCAGCATCGGCGCCGAATACCTCGCCGCCGCCGCCGCTGCCAACGCATCCGACGCGCAGACGCGGCGCGTGTACCGCAGCGCGCTCGCCCTCACCGAGACACTGGGCGAGGTTCCTGTCCACGTGATTCCGTGTCTGCAGCGCCGCATCAACGGCAACGACTTGCTGGACGCCGCGTCGGCCTGGGCTTCGATCATTCCCGCCGGCTGGAGCTTCTTGCTTGCCCTGCGATCCCGCGGTCTGGGATCGGTGTGGACCACAATGCATTTGGCGAAGGAACAGCAGGTGGCCGAGCTGCTTGGCATCCCGCCTGACGTGACTCAGGCCGCGTTGTTCCCCGTTGCATACACGATCGGTACCGATTTCCGGCCCGCTTCGCGTCCTCCCGCGGAGACGATCACCTTCTGGAATAGCTGGGGAGAACACTGATGCAGTCCTACACTGTGCGATTCCACGTCGATGCGCCGCCGCACCGCGTGTGGCGGGTGTTGCATCCGCCGGTGCCGCCGAACTCTCCCAAACCGAGAGTCCTCAAGTGGCCGACCGGCAGCATGGAGATTTTGAACGAAGGCGACGAGGCCGGTGAAGGCTTGGTCCGCACATGCGTTTTCGCTGTGCCGAAGTACTTGCTGTCCGGGGGCAAGGGACGATCGTTCGAGACGGTGACCGAGGCAAAGCTCAACAAACTGTCGCGCTACGTGGCGGTCGGAAAGCCGCTGTGGTCGCGCGCGGAGGGCTATCACGAACTCGAGGAACAGCCTGACGGCACCACGGTGCTCACCTTCCACGAGGACTATCACGCCTACAACCCGGTGCTGCGCTTCTTTTTGGAGCGTCCCGTGCACGCCGCGATATCCCGGGACAACCTCGAGACGTATCAGCACGCCCTCGGGTATGCCGGCCGGGTCACGCGGTTGAGCTAGCGATCGACCAGGCTGATCGCCTGCTCGGGGCAGTTTTGCTCGGCCTCGGAGGCCTGCTCGAGCAGCGCGCCGGCCGGTTCTTCGACGAGCACAACGCAGTGCCCCACCTCGTCAGCGTCGAAGACGTCGGGCGCCAACGTGTAGCAGCGCCCGTGTCCGACGCACCGGTCCGCGTCGACCACAACTCTCGTGGTCACGATGCGGCTACCACCGGAAAGGTCAGCGGCAGCGACTCCACCGAGCGCAATCCGCGCGTGTAGGCGAGTTCGGTGCCCTCCGGGATTTCGTAATCCGGTATGCGTGAATGGAATTCGCGCAGTGCGACCCGCAATTCCAGCCGGGCCAAGTGCGAGCCGAGGCAGCGGTGCGGGCCGCCGCCGAACGCGCGGTGCCGGTTGGGGTTGCGGGTGAAGTCGACGAGCTCGGGATCGGGAAACTCGGCCGGATCGGTGTTGGCCGCGCCGAGCAGCGGGCTGACTCGTTCTCCCTTGCTGATCGGGCAACCGGAGACTTCGACATCTTGGACTGCGACGCGGGCGATTCCGGGAACTGGTGTCTCCCAGCGCAACAGCTCTTCGATGGCGCTGGGCAGGATGTCCGGCTCCTCAACCAGCCGCCGGCGTTGCTCAGGATGGCGGGCCAGGTAGACGAAGAAGCAATCAAGCGAGTCGGTGACGGTGTCCAACCCGGCGATGAGGAACAGGAAGCAGATGTCGAGCACTTCCTCACGCGACAGCGGCTTGTCGTCAATCTTGGCCGTCAACAACGCCGACAAGACGTCATCACGCGGGCTGGCGATGTGCTCGTCGATGGCGTGCTCGAAGTAGTCGTAGATCTGGTGGGCCATCGGCGCCGCGGCTTCCCCGTGCTCCTCATAACCGTGCACTCCCTCCGGGCGGATGACGCCGTCCTTCCACATCAGGAACTTGTCCAGGTCTTCGAGGGGCAGGCCCAGCAGTTGCAGGAAGACCGTGCAGGGCAGGGGAACCGCGAACTCGGTGTGGAAGTCGCATTCGCCCTTGTCGGCGAAGCGATCGATCATCTCGTTGACCAACGCCGTGACGGCCGGTTCTCGTCGAGCCATTTCCCGCGGAGTGAACAGCGGATCGAGAATGCGGCGGTACTTCGCATGTTCGGGCGGGTCGATTTGCAGCGGGATGAGTGGGCGGATGTTACCCAGATCGACCGCGTCCATGTTCGAAGAGAACAGGTCGGTGCGCTTGAGTGCCATCTCGATGTCGGCGAGGCGGCTCAGCACCACGGCCTGCGGTGACCGGAACACCGGCGCGGACTCGCGTAACGCCTTGTACATGGGCTGCGGTTCGGCCATACCCGCCATGGCCTGGTCGACGTAGTCTTGGGCTTCTGTCATGGGTGATAGCGTGACACTTCGAGCAGTATTCGTAAAGCGACTTCGCGCAAAATCAGCCGTCGAAGCAGACCACGCTGCGTGCCCCGGCGCCGGCGAGCATGTCGGTAAACGCCGTCTCGACGTCGTCGATACCGATGCGGCGCGTCACTAGGGCCTCCAAGTCGAGCTTGCCGCGGCGGGCGAGTTCGGCGAGCGCCGGGATGTCGCGGGCGGGGTCGCTGGCGCCGTACACGCTGCCCCGGATCGTCTTGCTGTCGGCCATCAGCGACAGCGCGGGCAACGTCACTGACTCCTCGATCCCGGCGGCGCCGACGAGGGTGACCTGGCCGCCGCGGCGGGTGGCGTCGTAGGCCGCACGGATGGTGGCGGGCTTGCCGACGACCTCGATCCCGTGGTCCACGCCCTGCCCGCCGGTGATGTCGCGCACCGCTTCGGCAACGTCGACCTCACTCGCATCGATTGTGTCGGTGGCGCCATTGGCTACCGCGGCCGGAAGCTGTGCCGCGACTCGGTCGGCGGCGATGATCGGTGCGGCGCCGGCCAGCCTGGCGCCCTGGATCGCAGCCAGACCAACACCGCCGCACCCGATGACCAGCACGCTCTCACCCGGCCGGACCGCCGCGGTGCGCAACACCGCCCCGACGCCGGTGGTGACCCCACAGCCCAGGAGCGCGGCGTGATCGAGCCGCAGCGCCTCGTCGACCGGTACCACCGCCGCGGCGGGCAAGAGCGTCTGTTCGGCCAGCGACCCCACTCCCATACCCGGCCACACCGGCCCGGCGGCGCCCTCGGCGTAAGGGTCTCCGTAGGCATGGTCGTAAGCGTGGTCGCACAGCTGGGCGTCGCCGCGCAGGCAATGCGGACACGACCGGCACGCCACGTTCCAGGTCAGCACGACGTGTGTACCCGGGCTCACCGTCGTGACGGCGTCGCCCACCTCGGTGACGATTCCGGCGCCCTCATGCCCGAGTGTGCAGGGCAGCAGCGTCGGTATGGACCCGTCGCGCAGCGACAGGTCGCTGTGGCACACGCCGCTCGCGGCCAGCTGCACCCGCACTTCGTGGCCGCGCACCGGCCGCAACGCGACGTCCTCGACCGCGCTGGGCTGTCCGGCCTCGTGCAGTACAACCGCCTTCATATCGACTTACGATGACCAGGCGACCGCGTCGGGTCAAGGGAGGCACCAATGACGGCATCCGCGTCGACAGCGCAACCAGTGCTCACCATCGGTGGCCAGCCGCAGCAGGCGACGGAGAGCTATCCGGTGCACAACCCGGCGCGACCGGCAGAGATTGTCGGGCATGCGCCGGCCGCCGACCGCACTCAGCTCGATGCCGCGGTGCACGCCGCACGGCGAGCCGCACCCGAGTGGCGCGCACTCGACGTCGCCGATCGAACCGCTGCCATCGCCACCGCGGCGGCAACGGCCGCCGAGCAACTCGCCGGCCAAGATGGCGCGCGGCTGTATACCCGCGAGCACGGCAAGGTGCTCACCGAGGCGCAGTTCGAACTCGACACCGCGCCGGCAATCGCGGCGCTGCTCGGCTCGATGGCCGAGGCGGCGCTGACGCCCGAACACATCGACCCGGGCCAGGACTATCCGCGTCTGCACCGCGAGCCTTATGGTGTTGCGGCGCTTGTTCTTCCGTTCAACTGGCCGCTGTCGCTGACGATGACCAAGCTGTCCTCGGCGCTGGCCGCCGGCAACACCGCGGTGGTCAAGGTGCCGCCGACCTGTCCGCTGGCCGCGCTGCAGCTCGGTGCGGCGTTCGCCGCCGCGCTGCCGCCCGGTGTGGTCAACGTGCTTGCCGGACCGGGCAGCGAATTGGCGCAGGCATTGGTCACGCACCCGGGCATCGACGTGATTTCGCTGACCGGCGGGGTGGCCACCGGGCGCGCGGTGATGGCCGCCGCGGCCGCGCGGCTGACGCCGGTCCTGCTGGAGCTCGGCGGCAACGACGCGGCGATCATCGCACCGGACCTGGCGATCAGCGACGAGTTGGTCGAGCGTCTGGTTACTGCGACCTACACCACCGCTGGTCAGGTGTGCATGGCGATCAAGCGGTTGTATGCCCCGGCCGAGCGCGTCGAGGAGCTGGCCGACGCGGTGCTGGCTCGCTGCGAACGCGAGGTGATCGGCGACGGATTGGCCGACGAAACCACCCTCGGCCCCCTGCACACGGCCGCCGGCCGCGACCGGGTTCGCAAGCTGGTCGCCGACGCCGAGGCGCAGGGCGCGACGGTGCGCACCGGCGGGCGGATCCGGGCGGAAGACGCGGACGCCGGCGGCTACTTCGCGCTGCCGACCGTGGTCACCGGCGCCGCCGGCGATTCGGCGTTGGCGACCGAAGAGCAGTTCGGCCCGGTGCTGCCGATCTTCGGATACCGCGCTATCGACGACGCGGTGTCTGCCGCCAATGCCACCGACTTCGGGCTTACCGCATCGATCTGGACCGGTGACGACGAGCTGGCCGCCAGCGTCGCCGCCCGGCTGGTAGCCGGGACGGTGAGTGTCAACTGCCATGGCATGGCCGCCCAGGACCCGCGGCTGCCGTTCGGTGGCGTCGGCCGGTCGGGGCTGGGGCGCGAACTCGGGGTAGAGGGAATCCGAGCCTTCACCCAGCCACGGGCCTTCGTCCGCCAGCCGACGCCGCAGTGACCGGCTAACTTCGCTGTTATTGCATAGATAGCATTGACAGGCGTCGAAACCCGTCGTTAGCTTCAGCTATGGCGCTGCTGCCGGATCCTGCTCCCCGTGACCGACGGCACGTGGTGATCTCGGTTGACGACCACGTCATCGAGCCACCCGACATGTTCGACGGGCGGCTGCCCGCCGCTTTGGCGGACCGGGCACCGCGCATCGTCGAAACCGACGACGGACGCCAGGTGTGGCGCTATGAGGACTGCGAATACCCCAACATCGGGCTCAACGCGGTGGTCGGGCGACCGCCGGAGGAATGGAGCATGGAGCCGGCTCGGTTCGACGAAATGCGGCGCGGCTGTTGGGATATCGACGCGCGAATCGCCGATATGGACCTGGCCGGCATCTGGGCGTCGTTGAATTTTCCGTCGCTGATTGCGGGTTTCTCGGGCACGGTGTTCTGGAAGAGCAAGGACCCCGAACTCGGACTGGCTGTGTTGCGGGCCTGGAACGACTGGCATTTGGACGTGTGGGCCGGCAGCTACCCGGATCGGATCATCCCGCTGCAGCTGCCGTGGCTGGCCGACCCGGCGTTGGCGGCCGAGGAGTTACGCCGCAACGCCGCCCGCGGCTTCAAGGCAGTCAGCTTCCCCGAACTACCCGCCCAGTGCGGGTTGCCCAGTTTGCACTCCGGGGTGTGGGACCCGTTCTTCGCCGCCTGCGAAGAGACCGACACCGTGGTGTGTTTGCACACCGGATCGGCGCAGTGGGCGCCAATTCCCGCACCCGACACGCCATTTGAGACCATCACCACGTTGTTCCCAGTCAACGGCCTGGTGGCCTGTGCGGACATGCTGTGGTCGGGCATACCGGTGCGATTCCCCAAGCTCAACATCACGCTGGCCGAAGGCGGGCTCGGCTGGGCCGCGATGCTCGGCGACCGCGCGGATTACGTGCTGGCCCATTCTGCATCGGGTCGTGAGGGCGGAGCATGGCAAAGCGACCTGCTCCCCAGCGAGGTGCTGCGCCGCAACTTCTGGTTCTGCTCAATCGATGACCCACACGCGTTCGGCGCGCTGGACGCGATCGGCGCCGGGCGCATCCTCGTCGAAAGTGACTATCCACACGCCGATTCGACGTGGCCGGACACCCAGGAGGTGATCGCGCGCAACGTCGCGGGCCTCTCGGCCGACGATGCCGCGCGGATCACCCACGGCAACGCCGCAGAACTGTTTCGTCACCCACTACCCGACAATGGATGGCTCACGTGCTAGATCTACTGATTCGGGACGCCGAGATCGTCGACGGCACAGGCGCACCGCCCCGCCGCGGCGACGTCGGAGTCAAAGACGGACGTATCGCAGCGGTCGGCCCGAAAGGTCACGTCGACGACATCGCAGCGAAAACCATTGACGCACAAGGGCAGGTACTGGCACCGGGGTTTGTCGACCTGCACACCCACTACGACGCCCAACTGTTCTGGGACCCGACCGCCAGTCCGTCGCTGCAGCACGGCGTAACGACCGTGTTCGGCGGCAACTGCGGGTTCACCCTGGCACCGGCCGCCGCCGACCAGCACGACTACCTCACCCGCATGCTGGCCCGGGTCGAAGGCATGCCGTTGGAGGCGCTGCGGGCCGGACTGGATTGGCAGTGGGCGTCTTTCGGTGACTGGCTGAACCGGCTGGACGGCCAGATCGCCGTGAATGCCGGCTTCCTGGTGGGACATTCGGCGCTGCGGTTGGCGGCGATGGGTGACGAGGCGGTCGGCGGGGACGCCACCCCGCAACAGATCGAGCGGATGGTCGCGCTGTTGGAGGAGGCGCTGGCCGCCGGCGCGATGGGGCTTTCGACGTCGCAGTCGCACACCCACAACGATGGGGCCGGGCAGCCGGTGCCGTCGCGCAGCGCGTCGCGCCAGGAACTTCTAACGCTGGCCGCCGCGCTGCGGTCGCATCCCGGCACCACCTTGGAGGCGATCATCCCGGGTTGCCTGTCCGGGTTCACCGACGACGACATTGCGCTGCTCACCGAGATGTCGCGGTCCGCGGATCGGCCGCTGAACTGGAACGTGCTGGGCGTGTCGGCGGCCAATCCGGCCGGTCATCAGGGCCAGCTACGGGCCTCTGACGTCGCGGCCGATAACGGCGGGCGGATCGTCGCGCTCACCTTGCCGCACGCCATGAAGATCCGGTTGTCGTTTCTGACCGGGTTTGTGCTCGACGGGCTGCCCGGATGGCGCGACACCATGCACCTACCGGTGCGCGAGCGGTGCAAAGCGTTGTCCGACCCGCAGGTGCGTCGCCGCCTCAACGACGGCGCCCAGTCGGAGGAGGCGGGCGTCCTGCGCGGTCTGTCGCATTGGGAGCGGCTGATCATCGTCGAAACGTTCGCGCCCGAAAACGCTGACGCCACTGGGCGTTCGGTGGGCGAAGTCGCCGCGTCCCGCAACAGCGAACCGTTCGACACGCTGTGCGACATCGTCGTCGCCGACGAGCTGCGCACCGGACTCACGCCGCCGTCGACCGGCGACGAAGCCGCCGACTGGCGGGCGCGGGCGCAGGTGTGGCGCCACCGCGACGCAGTCATCGGTGGGTCGGACGCCGGTGCGCACCTGGACATGATGTGCGGGGCCATCTATACCACCTCGCTGCTCGGGCACGGCGTTCGCGAACATCAGGTAGTGACGCTCGAGGAGGCGGTGCGGCTGATCACCGACGTGCCCGCGCGCCTGTATGGGCTGACCGACCGCGGCCGGATCGCGCCCGGCTGGCATGCCGACCTGGTGCTGTTCGACCCGGCGACCGTCGACCATGGGCCCGAGCGCACCCGCTACGACCTGCCCGCCGGGGCGCCGCGGCTGGTCGCGGACGCCCACGGCATCAGCACCGTGCTGGTCGGCGGGGTCGAGGCGTGCCGCGACGGTAAGGCCACCGGCGCGCTGCCCGGGACGGTGCTGCGGTCGGGCCGGGACACCGAGACGGTCCCGGCAGCATGACCGTCAGCGAGTTCGACCCCGCCGAGCTGCAGGGCGGACTGCTCATGCAGGTGCAGAACGTGCATGAGCGGCTGCGCGAGGCCCGCGCCAAGCACCCGGTGATGGTCGGCAACCCGTTCACCGAAACCTCAACACAGACATTGGCCGATGGCGTGACGGTGCTGGGCTACGACGAGTGCCAAACGGTGCTCACTCATCCGGAGACGTTCTCGTCGTCGATCTACGAACAGATCATGGGCCCGGTGATGGGCCGCACCCTGCTGGAACTGGAGGGGGCAGAGCATCGGGCCAGCCGTGCGCTGGTGTCCCCATCGTTCCGGTCGGCGCTGCTGGAGCGCTGGCGCAGCGAGTTGGTGGAAGTGGTCGTCCACGAGCTGATCGACCGGTTCGCGCCGCGTGGCCGCGCCGAGCTGGCCCGCGAGTTCACGTTCGCGTTCCCGGTCCAGGTCATCGCCCGCATGATGGGCTTGCCGCGCCAGGACTACCCGCGCTTCCAGCGGCTGTCGATCGAGCTGCTCAACGTGGTCTACGACTGGGATTGCGGGATCGCCGCGTCGGCCGAACTCAAGGCCTACTTCACCGAGATCCTTGCCGAGCGGCAGCGTCACCCGCAGGACGACCTGATCAGCACGTTGGCCGAATCCGAGATCGACTCGGCCCGGTTGACTGACAACGAGATCTTCGCTTTTCTGCTGCTGATCTTGCCGGCCGGCGTGGAAACCACCTATCGCGCGTCGGGCAATCTGTTGGTGGCGTTGCTCACCGAGCCCGCCCTGTGCGACGCGGTGCGCGCGGATCGTGGCTTGGTGCGCGGGGCCATCGAAGAGGCCCTGCGATGGGAGCCGCCGATCACCACGGTGATGCGGGTGGCCGCCCGCGATTGCGAGCTTGCCGGCGTGGCAATCCCGGCAGGCACCAATGTCAGCGTCAGCGTGGCCGCCGCCAACCGGGACCCGGCCCGTTACCCGGATCCCGACCGGTTCGATCCAACTCGGAAGAACATCGCGCACTTGACGTTTGGTGGTGGCCCGCACCTTTGCCTGGGTATGCATCTGGCGCGGATGGAGAGCACCGTCGCGATCAACGCGCTTTTGGACCGGCTGCCCGATCTCCGGTTGGACCCCGGCGCACCGCCGCCGCAGGTGGTGGGTATGGCGTTTCGCTCACCGGCTGCCCTTCCGGTCGAATTCACGCCGTGCTGACGCGCGCACTCAGCGCAGCACACGAAACCGCTTGAGCCTCGCTTTGGCGCCGGCCACCAGCTCCACCCGGCTCTTGGGTACACCGAGATGCTCGGCGAGCAGCCTGGTTACCGCCGCGTTGGCCTTGCCGTCCACCGCGCGCTCGGCCACGTAGATTGTCAGGCTGCCGTCGGGGCCGACCTCGACAAGCGGACCCTTGCGGCTGCCGGGCTTGACCCGGACCGTGACGATATCGCTGGCAGTCGTCACCCGGCCCCGACCGAATCGCAGGGTCTAGGCACTCTAGGCCGGCATCCTCTTCATGCCGACGTCCTTGACACGGTGCGTCACCGAGCCCCAGGCCGAGGGTGAGAAGTGCGTCGTGACTTCCTCGAACCCGTCGAGGCGAGAAATGGTGACGACGCCGGTGTCATGGTTGATCGACAGCTTGTCGCCTTCGTTGGCATGCACCTCTTCGCCGTCGAGAAGCCGGATGGTGAACATGCTGTGTGCCCTCCCTCTGAAACGTTGGCGTCGGCTGGGATCTGGTCAGTTCCGTTGGTAGCAACCACGATATGGATGTGACTGAACGTGAAGAAGATACGTCGCGATACAGCGACTGAACGTTTTGGAAACGTTCGGTGACCGACCAATCACAGGTCGCGGACCCACCGGGACGGCAGCCAATCGGGAGGGGCACACCCGCGGTTTCATAGGTTAGGCTACATTTACTAACCGTGGCCGAAGCCAGTGTCGAGACCAGTCCCGCAGACGTGGCGTCACTGTCGTTCCGGTTGCCTGCTGACATCGCCCCGGCCGATCTGGCCGCCGAGCTGGCCGCGGCGCTACCCGAGCGTGACGGCGACGATTACCTGCTCTATGAGCACGACGGTCAATGGGTGCTGGCCGCGGGTGTGTCGGAGATGGTCGAGCTGGACAGTGACGAGCTGCGCATCTCCCGTGACGGCGTTACCCAGCGACAGACTTGGTCGGGCCGGCCCGGACACGTCCTCGGCGAGGCGGTCGACCGGTTGCTGCTGGAAAGCGACCAAGTCTTCGGGTGGATCGCCTTCGAATTTGGCGCCTACCGCTTCGGGCTGCAGGACCAGCTGGCGGCGCGCACCCCGTTGGCGCGGCTGTTCCGCCCCCGCACCCGCATCGTGGTCTGCGACGAGGCGGTCCGGCTCGTCGATGCCGACGAACGTGACCGCGACACGGTGGACCGGTTGCTCAGCGACGGCCTTCCGCCCGCACCCACCGCGTCGACAGTCGACGTGAGCGCTGACACCACCGGCTACCGAGCGCGGGTCGCGACGGCGATCGACGAGATCGGCGCCGGTCAATACCACAAGGTGATCTTGTCCCGCAGCGTCGACGTACCGTTTCGGTTGGATTTCCCGTCGACCTATCGGCTCGGTCGGCGACACAATACGCCGGCACGGTCTTTCCTGTTGCGGCTCAGCGGGTTTCGCGCAGTTGGTTACAGCCCGGAACTAGTGGCCGCGGTAACCAACGACCGCACCGTCATCACCGAACCGCTGGCAGGTACCCGGGCGCTGGGCCGCGGGGCGGCATGCGATCAGCAGGCTCGTGACGAGCTGGAATCGAACTCCAAGGAGATCGTCGAGCATGCCATGTCGGTGCGTAGTTCGCTTGCGGAGATCACCGAGATCGCGGAATCAGGCAGCGCCGCCGTCACCGATTTCATGACGGTGCGAGAGCGCGGCAGCGTGCAGCACCTCGGCTCGACGGTCAGTGGGCGGCTGCATACCACCAAGACCCGCATGGACGCATTCGAGACCCTGTTTCCCGCGGTTACCGCGTCCGGCATTCCCAAGGGCCCGAGCTTCGACGCCATCCTGCGCCTCGACGAAGGCCCGCGTGCACTGTATTCCGGTGCGGTGGCGATGTTTACGGCCGACGGCGGCATGGATGCGGCGTTGACGTTGCGCGCAGCCTACGAGCACAACGGGCGAACCTGGCTGCGGGCGGGGGCCGGGGTCATCGGCGCATCGCAGCCCGAGCGTGAGTTCGAGGAGACCTGCGAGAAGCTGACCACGCTGGCTCCGCACCTGGTCGCGTTTTCCTAATTGGCTTCGGCGTTGGCTTCGGCCTCCGGCGCGCGCTCCAAATAGTCGGCGAGGATCCGGCTGGCCAGCGACTCGATCGTCGATTCGATCGAGGACGCGAGCGTGGCGGTGACCGATGCGACGGCTTGCGTGCGGAACCGCACCAACATCGTGATCAGCTCGGCGATCTCGGTCTCGGCGGGCAGGGCCTGACCCGGCTTGACCCGATCGGCGACGTGTTCGGCGCCGGCTTGCACCAGCAATTCGCTGATCTGGTCGACCAGCGGGACGATCTGCTCGTGCAGGTCGATCAGCTTGTCGAAACTCACACCGTAGCCGTGGATCTCGTTGAACGCCTCGATGAGTTTCGGCCGGGTGATCGTCGCCTGCGCGCCGTCGACCCGGATCACCTGCAGAGCCACCAGCCGGTCGAAGGCACGAGCATCGCCGATACGTCGTCGCGCCTCGGACAACGACACCGTTTCCGGCTTCTCGGTGGTCCAGGTGCCCACGATCGCGGTTTCCAGCCCCAGCACGTCGCCGAGATTCTTGCCCTCCTCCCAGGCGCTGAGCATCTCTCGGACATGGGCAATGTTGTATCCACGGTCGAGCATCGAGGTGATCAGCCGCAGCCGGGTCAGATGAGTGTCGTTGAACAGCGCGATCCGTCCCACCCGCAACGGCGGCGGCAACAATCCCCGGTCGCGGTACACCCGAATATTGCGGGTTGTGGTTCCGGCGAGTCGGGCCAGGTCGTCGATGCGGTATTCCCCCGATGAGGCCACGCCGTGCGGATGGCGTACCGCGGCATCGAACAGTTGGGACACCGCGGTTTCGATGAACTCCCGCGACTGCCGGCGCACGCGGCGGGGCGCGCCGCGCAAGTTGGCCAGCACGCCGGCGATGGTGCCGGCTTCCGGCCGTGGCGGTCGCTGCGGCGCCATCACTCAGCCCGAGGAGCTGACGCGGACATCGGCGTTACGCGCGACCGCGTGGTAGTCCGCGATCCGGAAATCTCGCATCTGTCGAAGGTACTGGGTCGCGGTGCCCGGATACATCGCGGCGTTGCAGCCGTCCCTGGTCAGATACCAGCTGCGGCAACCAGACATCCATGTGGTGTTCGCCAGGCGCTTCTGGATGCGTTCGTTGTAGCGGCGCTGAACGTCGGCGCGCACGTCGAGGTAACGCAGATCCTTGTCCAGGATGGTGGTGATGGCGCGCACCGCGTACTCGAGTTGGCCTTCGATGTACACCAGCAGCGAATTGTGCCCGGACCCGGAATTGGGACCGGTCATGAAAAACAGGTTGGGGTAGCCGTGCGCGCTTGTGCTCTTGTAGGCCTGGGCGCCATCGGCCCATTCGGCGTTGAGCGAGCGAGCGCCCAGACCGTGCACCGGGAACGGGGGACCGGTCAGATGCACGTCGTAACCCGTGGCGAACACAATGCAGTCCACGTGGTGCTCGATGCCGTCGCTGGTGCGGATACCGGCGGGGCTCAGTGTCGCGATCGGCCAGTCGATGAGCTTGCAGTTGTGGCGCTGCAGCGCGGGGTAGTAACCGCTGGAGACCAGCATCCGCTTGCAGCCCGGGGTGAAGTCGGGCGTCAGCTGACGGCGCAGCCACGGGTCTTTGACCGCCAGCCGCAGATGCGCCTTGCCCAGCCGCGCGACCAATGAGGTCAGCGGAGTGTTCCATACCAGAGCGGCGGCGCTGGCTTCATGTCCCCAGAACAGTGCCTGCCGGGCAAGTTCCTGCGCGGCAGGGAATTTGGTGAACACGGCCTGCACAGCGGGCGGTGTGGTGATGTCGAGGCGGGGCAGCACCCAGCCGGGCGTGCGCTGGAACACCTTGACGAAATCGGCTTGCTTGACCAGTTCTGGGACGATCTGGACGGCGCTGGCCCCGGTCCCGATGACCGCGACACGCTTGCCGGCGAAATCGTAGTCGTGGTCCCAGCGTCCGCTGTGGATCTTGTGCCCGCGGTAGGAGTCGATGCCGCGGATGTCGGGAAAGCTGACATCCGATAACGGTCCCGAAGCCAGGATGACGGTGCGGGCGTGAAAACGCTTGCGTCCGGCCGTCGTTGCGGTCCACACACCGGCCTTCTCGTCGAACGACAACCCATTGACCTCCTGGCCGAACCGGATTCGGCGACGGATGTCGTATCGGGTGGCCAGGTCCTCGAGGTGGCGGTGAATCTCGCCGGCGGGCGAGTAGGTGCGCGACCAGCTCGGGTTCTGGGCGAACGAGAATGAATACAGCAGCGACGGGATGTCACAGCTCGCGCCGGGGTAGGTGGTGTCGCGCCAGGTTCCGCCCACCCGGTTACTGCGCTCCAGGATGACGAAGTCCTCGACGCCGACTTCGGCGAGCTTGATCGCGGCGCCCAGGCCGGTGAAGCCGGCGCCGACAATCAGCGTCGGATGAACTTGGTTGCGCGCCATGGGTTATGCCGCTGGCTCGTGGGTCACTTCGCGAACCCAGCTAGGCACCTTCGGCAGCAGAGGCCGCGGATAGCGGTCGGAAAGCCACACCATCGAGTTGGCCAGCAGATGATAGGGATGCTGCGGTTTTGTGACTACTCCGGCGTAGCGCCTCAGGAATCGGTAAGTCGGTACCCGCTCGGTGTGTGCACCGCGGTCACCAAGCTCTTTGAATCGTTTCACAGCCTTGTAGAGTCGCTCGGGCTCCAAACCCATGGCGACGATCTCATTGCGGATTCTGTTGATCAACGGCACACCCGTGACCGCGCCGATGATGAGACCCGGAGTGGCATGGTGACCGACGAAATCGATCAACAACCGTCGAATCTTCGCGTGCCCGATCATGTCGAGAACTTCGAAATCGACCACTAGATGGCGTGATTCGTCGTTGTTGATCTTCTCGAACACTTGGTGGCAAACCGGGTCATGCACCTCCTCGAGGAGGAACTTCAAGAGGGCGCCGTCCAGGGCGACTTCGAGCATCGGAATGACGGTGCCGAGCAGAGACAGCGGCATGTCGTCGGCCCAGCGGTCCAGCCAGTCGATGGCCAGCCGTATGTTCACGTTCGGCTCGGGAACTTCATTGTCCTCGAGCATGCCCCAGCGCTTCATCAGCGCCAGCTCGGCGTTGGCGTGGCGTTGCTCTTCGGCGTGGAAGTAGCGGTAGATCTCGGCGATGGTGGGGGTGGGCGCTTTTTTCGCCAGCGCCGCGAATCCCCGGGCGCCGATGTTCTCGATCCAGCACAAGTCGGCCATGAAGGCCTTCAGCTGGGGCCGGAATTCGTCGCTGATCGTCTCGGCACCGGGTGCGTCCCAATCGATGTCGGCGAGCGCCCATTGCCGGTCCTTGATCTTGGCCAGCATTGCTTCCATGTCGATACTCATCGAGTTTCTCCCTCGTGCACGGCGTCAGAGTGAGACAGGGCAGTCCGGGACAGCAGGCCCATCGCGCGGGTGTATGCGCTCGGGGCCAAGCGTTTGATATTCCAGCCGACTTTGGCGTCCAGCTGCGGCATGCAATACAGGTCGCCGCGATCGTGGGCGTCCAGGCAGGTGCGCGCGACCTTGGCCGGCGAAAACCCGATCCAGCGCGTCAGTTTCGTCGCCAGCTCGCTGCTCTCCGTCGTGATCCGGCCGGATTCGATGATGTTGGTCTTGACGAAAGTCGGACACAGCGCGGTGACCCTGACCCCCGAGCCGGACAATTCGGCGGCCAGAGTCTCCGACAGCGACAGCACTCCGGCCTTGCTGACGTTGTAGGCGGCCATCCCCGGGGCCGCGCCGAACGCGGCGGCTGAGGCCACGTTGATGATGCCGCGAGGCGGTTTGGAAGGCCCGGCTGCCCGCAGGATCGGCGCGAACACGTGACAACCGTGAATCGGCCCCCACAAGTTGATGCCCAGCAGCCAGCGCCAATCCTCAATGGAAGCTTCGCCGATGGCTGCCCCGCCGGCGCCGACTCCGGCGTTGTTGATCACCAGGGTGGGGGCTTTGCCGAACCAGGATTGCGACTGGGTCGCCAGCTCGCACACCTCGTCGTATTGCGACACGTCGCAGCGGATCGCGGTGGCGTTGCCGCCGTGGTCGGTGATTGTCTTGGCGGTGTCGGCGGCAGCGGCTTCGTCGATGTCGCTGCACAGCACCGAGCCGCCCCGACGGGCGAGCTCCAGCGCGAACGCCGCCCCGATTCCGCTGCCGGCGCCGGTGACCACCGCCGACGCGTTGTGGCTGGTCTTTTCGGAGGTGCGCATGAACCTCGTCGCCGCGCCAACCAGCGCCGTCATGCGACTGAGTCAACCGCAAATGGTGACATTAGTCAATGGCAACGTCGGCGGCAGAGCGCTATGTCGTGGACTGTAGTCCCCGCGCGATGGCCTTTTTGTCAACCTTGCCGATCGCGGTGACAGGCAGCGAGGTCATCGCGGCCAACATATCCGGTCGGGCGTGTCGGGCTACCCCGCGTTGATCGAGGTATTCGTTCAGTTCGGCCAGTGTCAAAGCAGCGCCGTCGAAAATGACTGCCGCGCAGATCTTTTCGCCTAGATACTCATCGGGCAGTGCGACCGCCACCGCCGACGAGATCGCCGGATGCGCGATGAGATGCTCTTCGATGTCGGCGGCGGCAACGGTTTCGCCGCCGCGGTGGATGACGTCTTTGACCCGGCCGGTAACTTCCAGATAGCCATTGTCGAACCGGCGCACCAAATCACCGGTGCGGTAGAAGCCGTCGGGATCGAAGCTGCGCGCATTGTCACGCTCGGCTCGAAAGTAGCCGTTGAGGGTATAGGGTCCGCGCACCAGCAATTCGCCTTCGGCGCCGGCGGCCACCGCCACGCCGGCATCGTCGACGATGCGCAGCTCGTCGTCGGGGCACAGCGGCAGTCCTTGTGTGTGATCGACAAGCTCCGGCGGATCGCCGGGCCGGGTGTAGCACACCAGGCCTTCGGCCATGCCGAATACCTGCTGCAGTCCCGGGGTCAGCTTCTCGCGAATGCGGGCGGCATCCGTGGCGTCGAGCTTGGCTCCGCCAACCTGCAACAGCCGCAAGGTTGTTGGTGTCACCGGCTCCCAGTCGGTGGCCTGTGCCCACAGATTGGCCAACGCCGGAACCAGCGCGGTGGCGGTGACGCCGTGGCGTGCGATCGTGGCAAAAGCCGCCTCCGGACTGGGGTCGGAGCTGAATACCGTGGTGGCACCGACGCTGATCGCGCCGAGCAGGCCCGGGCAGGCCAGCGGAAAGTTGTGTGCGACAGGCAATGTCGCCAGGTAGACGTCGTCGATAGTCAACCCGCAGACCTCGGCGCTGGCCGTGGCGTTGTAGACGTAATCCTCGTGAGTGCGGGGGATGAGCTTGGGTATGCCGGTGGTACCACCCGAAACCAGGAGCAAGGCAGGCGATTCCGGAGCCGCAGTAGCCTGCGCCCGCCGATGGGTGTCGCCCGCGGACACCGCGGCCCATGATATGAACGGGCCGGGATCGCCGTCGACCACGACATGGCGCAGCGTGCCGTGCTCGCGGATCAGCTCGTGCGCCATTGCCCGATAATCGAAGCCTTTGTCTACGTCGCAGATGAGCAGCATGCGTGCTTCGCTGACCGCGGCGAAGTGCCCCAGTTCGGCGGCGCGGTGGCCGGGCAGGCACATCACCGGTATCGCACCCGCCCGCAATAACGCGAACAGCGCGACCCCGAACTCACAACGATTGGGCAGTTGCAACAACACCCGGTCACCGGGCGCGATGCCCAGCGCGGTCAGGCCGGCGGCCGCGCGCGCGGCGCGCTGCTCGAGTTCTGCATAGGTCAGCCGCTGTCCGGCCGGATCGGAGTCGACCATGGCCAGGCGGTGCGGCCACTTCTGTGCGGCCTCGGACAGCAGCGAATCGACCGTTCGGCCTGTCCAGTAGCCGGCCGAGCGGTAGCGCGCCGCCCGCTCGGCGGGGAAGGGGACGAAACCATCGACGCCGCTCGCGGCCATCTCGGACATAGGTATCTCCTCGCCAGCCTGCCCCGGGTAAGGTAACCACAAATTAGGGCAGCCTTTGCTAATTATCGGGAGGAGTTCGTGAGTTCTCCAGCCGCGGGTGTACACGCCATCCGCGCCGAGGTCGCCGAACTGTTGGGCGTTGACGTGGAAGCCATCGATCCTCTCAGCGACCTCGTCAGCCAGGGTCTCGACTCGATCCGGATGATGGCACTGGCCGGTCGCTGGCGCCGCTCGGGCCATGCGGTGGACTTCGCCGCGCTGGCCGCCGCGCCGACCATAACGGCCTGGTCCGCGCTGCTCTCGACCGCTGCTCAGGCCGAGCCGGACACCCCGGCAGCCGCCGAGCCGGACGCCACGGGCGAGCCGTTTCCGCTGGCACCGATGCAGCACGCCATGTGGGTGGGCCGTCAGGACAACCAGCCGCTCGGCGGGGTGGCGGGTCACCTCTATGTCGAGTTCGACGGCGACCACATCGACCCGGATCGACTCCGCGCGGCTGCCGCCGACCTGGCGCTGCGCCATCCGATGCTGCGGGTCCGGTTTCTGCCCGACGGAACCCAGCGGGTCGATCCACGCCACGCGGACTTCCCGGTTACGGTGCACGACCTTCGCGACCTTGCCGCCGACGCCGTCGAGCAGCGGCTCGCCGACTTGCGAACCGTCAAGTCTTATCAGCAGCTCGACGGGCAGGTGCTCGAGCTGACCCTGACCCTGTTGCCCGGGCTGCGCAGCCGGCTGCACGTCGACCTGGACATGCAGGCCGCCGACGCGATGAGCTACCGCACCCTGATGGCCGACCTGGCAGCGCTTTATCAGCGCCGAGAACTGCCCGAATTGAAATACACCTACCGCGAATACCGCCAGGAGATGCTGCGTCGCGAGGCCGTGCCCGACCCCAAGCACGACGCCGACCGTGACTGGTGGGCCCGGCGCCTCCCCGAATTGCCCGACCCGCCGAGGCTGCCGTACCGCACTGGCGGCGACCGCATTTCACGCACCAGCAGCCGACACTGGCACTGGCTGGATCCGCAAACCCGCGACGCGTTGTTCGCCAACGCCCGGGCGCACAGTGTCACGCCGGCGATGGCGTTTGCCTCGGTGTTCGCCCACACGCTGGCGTACTGGTCGAAAAGCCCGCGGTTTTTGCTGAATGTCCCGCTGTTCGCCCGCGAAAGCCTGCACCCCGACGTCGACCACCTGGTCGGCGACTTCACGTCGTCGCTGCTGCTTGACCTCGACTTGACATGTACCGCGACCGCAGCTGCCCGAGCACATGTCGTTCAAGACGAAATGCGCATCGCCGCTGCGCATTCCGGCTACCCGGGCCTGTCGGTGCTGCGCGACCTGAGCCGGCACCGCGGCACGCAGGTACTGGCGCCGGTGGTGTTCACCAGCGCCCTCGGGCTCGGTGAGCTGTTCTCGGCCGAGGTGACCGCACAATTCGGTACACCGGCCTGGATCATCTCGCAGGGTCCGCAGGTCGCACTCGACGCACAGGTCACCGAGTTCGACGGCGGCGTGCTGGTGAACTGGGATGTCCGCGACGATGTGTTCGAGACGGGTGTTATCGACGCCATGTTCGCCCACCACATCGACGAACTGAGGCGGCTCGCCGAGGATCCCGGCGCGTGGGACACGGCGAGCTCCGCCGCTCTTCCGCCGTCGCAGCAGGCGGTGCGTGCGGCCGTCAACACCAACACCGTCGCGCCCAGCGGGGAAGCATTGCACGACGGCTTCTTCCGTAACGCCGAGGCGCAGCCCGACGCGCCGGCGATCTACGCCAGCTCCGGAGCGCTCAGTTATGCCGAGCTGCGACGCCAGGTGCTGGCGGTGGCGGCGGCCTTGCGCGACATCGGCATTCACCTCGGCGATGCGGTCGCGGTCATGGGCCCCAAGAACGCAGAACAGGTGCCCGCGCTGCTCGGCATCCTGGCCGCCGGCGGGGTCTACTTACCGATTGGTGTCGACCAACCAACCGAACGTGCCGCCCGCATCCTGTCCACCGCCGACGTCGGCGCAGTGCTGGTATGTGGCTCGCATCCGGTGCAGGCACCGGTACCGGTCCTCACCATCGCCGAAGTGCTGCAGAAGTACCGTGCTGAGTCGCTGGAAAACATCTGTGCCGCAACGGACCCCGGCGATGTGGCCTACGTGCTGTTCACCTCCGGCTCCACCGGTGAACCCAAAGGCGTCGAGGTGACCCACGACGCCGCGATGAACACGGTTGAATTCATCACCCGCCACTTCGAGATCGGCCCCGACGACCGCTGTCTGGCGCTGTCCACCCTGGAATGCGACATGTCAGTGCTCGACATCTTCGCCACCCTGCGTGCCGGCGGCGCGATCGTCGTTGTCGACGAGGAGCGGCGCCGCGACCCCGACGCCTGGGCCCGGCTGATCGACACCCACCAGGTGACGGTGCTGAACTTCCTGCCGGGCTGGCTGGAGATGCTCGTCGAGGTCGGGGCGGGACGGTTGTCCTCGGTGCGAGTGGTGCCGACCGGCGGTGACTGGGTGCGCCCGCAGCTGGCGCGCCGGCTGCGCGCCGAGTCGCCCACGATGCGGTTCGCCGGGTTGGGCGGCGCCACCGAAACAGCGGTGCACGCCACAATTTTCGAGGTTGACCAGATCGGCGAACTGCCAGAACAGTGGACCGCCGTGCCGTATGGCAAGCCGCTTCCCAATATCGCCTGCCGGGTGGTCAACGAGATGGGAGGCGACTGCCCGGACTGGGTGGTCGGCGAGCTGTGGGTATCAGGACGCGGCATCGCACGCGGTTACCGCGGCCGTCCCGATCTGACGGGCCAGCGTTTCGTCGCCCATGACGGCCGGACGTGGTATCGCACCGGCGATCTGGCCAGGTACTGGCCGGACGGCACCCTGGAGTTCGTCGGGCGCGCCGACCACCGTGTCAAAATCAGCGGCTACCGCGTCGAACTCGGCGAGGTGGAAGCCGTCCTGCGTCGAATCGCCGGTGTGACGGCAGCTGTCGCGGGCATGGTGCCGACGTCCGGCGGTGCCGAGGTGTTGGCCGCGGTGGTCTGTGTCGATGACCCGGCGCTGAGCGGCGAGCGGGTGCGCGAAGCCATGAGCGAACTTGCACCCGCGCATATGGTTCCGCGGCACGTGTCGTTGGTGGAGCGCATCCCGTTCACCGTCGGCGGCAAAATCGACCGGCGTGCCGTCGCGGACCAGTTGAGCGCCGATGTGGCCGGTGCCGGCAAACCTGGTCACCGGCCGGCGTCGACACCGGTGCAAGCGGCGCTGGTGACGATCATCGGTGACGTGCTCGGTGTCGACGCCGTCGGTGTCGACGACGACTTCTTTGCGTTGGGCGGTGACTCGGTGCTGGCCACTCAGGCCGTCGCCGCGATCCGGGTGTGGCTGGACACGCCCGATGTGATGGTCGCCGACATGTTCGCCGCGCGCACCGTGTCGGCTCTCGCGGACCTGCTCGAGCGCCGCGACCCCGATCGGGGGCGTCTCCAGCAGGTCGCTGAGCTCTACCTGGACGTGGCCGGCATGGCGCCGGAGAAAGTGCTCGCCGAGACAACCGCACCGGTTAGGACCCAATGACACTCGATGAGTTGACTTCTGTGGCAACACAATTCCCGCCGTGGATCAAACACTTCGCGGCCCGGGGCAGTGCACGCGCCGGCGCGACGGTGGTCTTCCCACACGCCGGTGGCGCCGCAGTCGGATACCGTGCGCTGGCGTCGGCGCTGTCGCTCGCGGCGGACACGTTCGTGGTGCAATACCCGCAGCGAGCCGAGCGGCTGGACGAACCCGCCGCCCAAACCGTCCACGACCTTGCCCGGGGGCTGTTCAACGCCGGGCCGTGGCACGACGTCGCGCCGCTGCGGCTGTTCGGACACAGCATGGGCGCGATCGTCGCCTTCGAATTCGCGCGGATCGCCGAACAGCACGGTGTTGAGCTACCCACGCTGTGGGTTTCGGCGGCTCCGGCGCCGAGCATCGTCGCGACCCTGCCCCAACTGCCCACCACCGACTCCGAACTGCTGGCCGACCTGGCGGACCTCGGTGCAACCGACCCGCGGCTGCTCGAAGACGAGGAGTTCGTCGGGTTGCTCATGCCGCCGGCGCGTGGTGACTATCAGGCTCTCAACCGCTATGCCTGCGGTCCGGACATCCGCATCCGCGCCGATATCCAAGCGCTCGGCGGCCGGCAGGACCACCGTGTCGACCTCGCGTCGCTGCAGCAGTGGAAGGTCCACACAAAGGCCGCGTTCAGCCTGTCGCTCTATGACGGCGGCCACTTTTACATCACCGAACACATACAAGCCGTTGCCGCTCAGGTGAATGCCGATGGCTGCTAACCACGCCAGTGAGGGCGGCGACCGTGACCCGGTCGTGATCGTCGGCATGGCTGTCGAGGCCCCCGGCGGCGTCGACTCCGCCGACAGCTACTGGCGGCTGTTGTCGCAGCGGCAGGAGGGACTGTGCCCATTCCCCACTGACCGAGGCTGGCCCATCGGCGAATTGCTCGCGGGTTCACGCCGGGAGGGCTTCAAGAAGATTCACGACAGCGGCGGTTTCCTCAGTGACGCGGCAACATTCGATCCTGGGTTTTTCGGGATATCCGCCCGTGAGGCCGTCGCGATGGACCCGCAGCAGCGCGTCGCGCTGCGCGTCGCCTGGCGGGCGCTGGAAAACAGCGGCATCAATCCCGATGATGTCGCCGGACACGACGTGGGGTGCTACATCGGTGCGTCGGTCACCGGGTACGGCCCGCAGATGGACGAGTTCTCGCGGCACAGCGGCCATCTGATCACCGGGACGGCCCTTGGCGTGATCTCGGGTCGGATCGCCTACACCCTCGGCTTGTCCGGACCGGCGCTGACGGTCGACGCGTCCTGCGCATCGGCATTGGCGGCCTTCCACGTCGCCGTGCAATCGGTACGTGCAGGCGACTGCGACATGGCGTTGACCGGCGGGGTGTGCGTCATGGGGTCTCCCGGTTTTTTCATCGAGTTCTCCAAGCAGCACGCCCTTTCCGACGACGGCCATTGCCGCCCCTACAGCGCGGACGCCAGCGGAACGGTGTGGGCGGAAGGTGCGGCGATGTTCGTGCTGCAACGCAAGTCGGCGGCGCTGCGCAACGGCCGCCGGATCATGGCCGAAGTCGACGCCACCGCCGTCAATCAGGACGGTCGCAGCGCGGGATTGACCGCGCCCAGCGGTGCGGCGCAAGTCCGACTGTTTCGCCGCGCGATCGACCAAGCCGGAATTCGTCCCGAACAGGTCGGCATGGTCGAGGGCCACGGCACCGGCACCCGACTCGGAGACCGCACCGAATTGCAGTCGCTGTCTGCGACATACGGCGACACCGCCCCCGGCTGCGGTGGGCTGCTGGGATCGGTGAAGTCGAACGTCGGTCACGCCCAGGCGGCTGCCGGCGCGCTCGGCCTGGCCAAAGTGTTGGTGTCCGCCGAACGCGGCGCTGTTCCGCCCACGCTGCACGCCACCGAACCCAGCCGTGAAATCGATTGGGAAGAACAAGGTTTACGATTGGCGCGGGAGCTGACGCCGTGGCCTGCGGTGGACGGACGACGGATCGCCGCGGTATCGGCTTTCGGCATGAGCGGAACCAATGCGCATCTGATCGTGTCGGTTCCAAAGGTCGCGCCCGCGCAGGGGAGTGCTGCCACGTGACGGCGCATCCACTGCCCGACGGCCGCGTCCCCGTGCTGCTCAGCGCACACGACGAGGACCTGATCCGGCAAGATGCTGCCGCGATCGCTGCCTATCTGGACGGTATTGCCGATACGCCGGATCTGCCCGCCGCGGTGTCATCGACGCTCCTGCGCACCCGGCGGGTGCGTCGGTACCGGGCGGTAGTGCGCGCCGCGAATCGTGGCGAGCTGATAGCGGGACTGGAGGCGCTCGCGGTCGGCGATCAGCACCCGCTGGTAGCGAGCTCATCGGAAACCTCGGCGCCCCGAACAGCTTTCGTTTTCCCCGGACAGGGCAACCAATGGCCGTCAATGAGCGCCGAGGTTTATCATCGGCTCCCCGCCTACCGCACGGAAGCGGATCGCTGCGCAGCGACATTCACCGCCGCCGGGCTGCCCTCGCCGCTGGAATATCTGCTCGGCGACGCCGACCGGGAATGGTCGCAGATCCAAATCCAAGGTGCGCAGTTCACCCACGCCGTCAGTCTGGCCGAGGTCTGGCGATCATGCGGTGTGCTGCCCGATCTCACGGTGGGTCACAGCCTTGGTGAGGTCGCGGCCGCCCACGCTGCCGGCACCATCACGCTGCACGACGCGGTCGCTGTGGTGGCGGCACGCGCCACCGTCGTCGACCGGCTACCCGGCCGCTACGGCATGGCGATGCTCGGCGTGGCCCCCGAAGACGCGCAGCAACTCATCGCCGAAACACCCGGCTGGCTGGAACTCTCGGTGGTCAACGGCCCTTCGTCGAGCGTGGTGTCCGGCGACCGCGACGCCGTCGCAGCGATCGTCGCACTCGCGAAAGAGCGCAGCATCTTCGTTCGCGAGCTGCCTGTCGAGTTCCCCGCACACACCAGCGCGCTGGAATCATTGCGAACCACATTGGCCGACTTGTTGCCCGCATCGGTGTTTCTCGACGCACCGGTGGAGTTCATCTCCTCGGCTCATGGCCGTGTGGTCCGACCCGACACCGACTTCGCCGCATACTGGTACGAAAACCTGCGCAACACCGTTCGATTCGACTGGGCGGTGAACGCGGCCCTGCAACGTGATGCGGGGGCGTTTGCCGAAATGTCGGCACACCCGTCGCTGCTGTATTCGCTGGCTGAATTGGCCGACGGGGCACTGATCGTGGGATCCGGACACCGCGACGAGCCGGCCGTGGACGAACTGTCCAGCAACATCGCCGCCGCCGCCGTCGCCAATCCCGGTTACCGATGGGCCGACGCCACCACCGGCTACCCGGGGCCGCCGCTGTGGGGTTTTCCGAACGCGCCGATGCGCGCCCTACACCTGTGGGCGAAGCCGGAACCACTACCACCGGCTCCCGATGAGGGTCTCAAGATCATCGCCGAGACGTGGCAACCAGCCGATCATCCGCCACCCCCCGCGCGAGCACCGTTCAGTGTCGCGATCATCTCGTCAGAGGACGCCGACGATGCGCTCACCCAACAATTGGCCGAAGCCGTCGCCGCGCATCCGGCGGCGCAACTGACCGGTCCCACCGACGCGGATGTGGCTGTCCTCGTCGCACCGCCCTGCACGCAGGATGGTGCGGCAGCAGCGATCAACGAGATCTGCACCCGCGCTGTCAAACTCGACTACCACACTTTTGTCGGCCCGCGCTGCCGCCGCGTCTGGTTGGTCACCACGCGCGGAGAGCGAGTGCAACCCGGCGAGCCGGTCGCAGCCTTCGCGCAGGCGGTGCTGGCGGCGATGCATCGCAGCATCGGCTTGGAATTCCCCGACTGCACGTTCGCACACCTGGACTTGCCGCGGCCGGACATCGGGGCCGACGTGAGTATCGTCGATATGCTGTTCGACAACGACACCGAGGTAGCACTGCGTGACAATCCAGGTGGCACAGGCGAACTGCGTCGCTATGTTCGCAGGCTTCGCGAACGCACAGCACCGCAACGCGAGCCCGGCGCCGCCGTACTCGACAACGTCGTGATCACCGGTGGCAGCGGCGGCATCGGGCTGCGTTTCGCGCGGTACTGCGTCGAACACGGCGCGCGCCGGCTGGTCTTGCTGAGCCGCAACGGCGTCGACGCGGCCGACCTCGACCGACTTATCGAAGGCCACAGCGTCGAGATTTATGCGCCGCCCTGCGACGTCACCGACCGGCGGGAGCTGTCAGACGTTGCCGCCGACTATGCCGGCAACGGTGCATCACTGCTGATCCATGCCGCCGGAATCGCTTCGCTCGCACCCCACAATCGGCTCGGCGAGCCCGATCTGGCAGACGTGTTCGGCGCAAAAGTAGCCGGATTGGTGCACATCACCGACATCTGGCCGCGGCAGCCGGAAAGCCGGATCCTGCTGTGCTCGTCGGTGTCCGGCGTGTGGGGCGGTTATGGGCACGCCGCCTACGCGGCCGCCAACCGGATGCTCGACGTGCTCGCCGACCAGCTGCGCGCCGGCGGGCTGCAATGTACGGCGGTGCGCTGGGGACTATGGCCGGACCCCGGTATCCTCGCCGGTGCCGAGATCGCCCGCGTCGAACGCGCCGGATTGATCGCGATGGATCCTGACGCGGCGATTCGCGCCGGCCTGGGCCACCATGACGACAATCCGCTGATTCTCGCAGCGGACTTCGACCGGCTTCAGCTGTTCTTCGAAAGCCAGGGAATTCCAATGCCATTCCAATTTCCTGCGGCTGCTTCGAACCTGGACGTGGACACCGACGGACACGCAGGTGAGCAAAAGCCGGTCGCCGCGGTAGTACGTGCCGAGCTGGCAACGGTGCTGGATATCGACGGCCCGGCGACGGTCGATATGAGCACGGCGCTGGTCGATCTCGGTGTGGATTCACTGCTGGCGCTCGATTTGCGCAACCGGTTGCGCCGCGCGACGGGCCGTTCGGTCCCACTGGCGAGACTGCTCGGCGGCATCACCGGCGTCGAGCTGATCGAAGAACTGCAGTCGCCCCCCGAACCGGATCCGCCACGCACGCTCGAAAGATTGGAATCTTCGCCGTGACTGACGCCACCGACACCCGGCTCGACACGCAGCGCCTGGAGCTGTTCCGTCGCAGACTGGCCGAGCGAGGCCTGTCACGATCAGCGGGCCCGGCGGACGAGACGCACGCGCCGGCCCAGACGCTGTCCGACGGGCAGCGCCGGATGTGGTTCGTGCAGTCGTTCGATCCCACCGGTGCGTTACTCAACGTCTGCGTCTCCTACCGCCTGACCGGAGCCGTCGACATCACGCGCCTACACCAAGCCGTCGATGCCGTAGCGGTCCGCCACCCGGTGCTGCGCACGACCTATCACGCAGCCGACAACGGTGACCCATACCCGGTCACTCATGACGACCTGCGACCGGGCTGGAGCGAACACGATCTGTCCGGGCTGACCGAGCAGGCACGCCAGCTGCGCCTGGAAGTGCTCGCACAGCGGGAGTTCCGCCGCGCCTTCGACTTGTCAACCGACTCGCCGCTGCGGATCGCCGCGGTGCGGCTGGGTGCCGACGATCTCATGCTGCTGTTCACCGCCCATCACATCGCGTGGGACGACGGATCGTGGGCCCCGTTCTTCGCCGATCTGACCAAGGCCTATCGCGATCCGGACACGCTGCAACCCCTGCCGCCCGGGGCGGCCGCCGCCCCGACAACCGGCGCACTCGAGGAAGATCTTGCCTATTGGCGCTCTCAGATGACGGATCTGCCCGAGCCGCTGGAACTTCCGGGTCCCAATGGTTCGGTGGTGCCGACCAGCTGGCGCTCACAACGCGCGTCGCTGCGCCTGCCCGCGGCCACGCTCGACCGGATCACGGCATTGGCGCGGGAGAACGGCGCCACCCCATACATGGTGTTGCTGGCGGCGTTTTCGGCGCTGATGCATCGCTACACCCATAGCACCGACTTCCTGATCGCTGTACCGGTGATGAACCGCAGAGCCGGAACAGAGGAAGCCATCGGCTACTTCGGCAACACCGTCGTGTTGCGTGCGCGGCCCGCTCCCCGGCTCACGTTCCGCGAACTGCTGATGCAGTCGCGGGACACCGCGGCCGGGGCGTTCGCCCACCAGCGAATCAACCTCGACTGGTTGGTCCGCGAAACCAACCCCGACCGTCAGTTCGGCGCCGAGCGCATGACCAGGGTCAGCTTCGCTCTTCGCGAACCCGACGGCGGCGGGTTCTGCCCTCCCGGAGTGCGATGCGACCGTGCCGAATTGCGGTCGCAATTGAGCCAGCTGCCACTGGGTTTCATGCTCGAAATCGACGACGGCGTGGTGATCGAGGCGGAGTATTTGGTCGAGGTGCTGGACGCGGCGCTGGTGCAACAGCTCCTCGAGCACTACGCCGTGTTGCTGGACAGCGCACTGGCCGATCCGGACACCGAGCTCGCCCGACTGGCCGTGATGAGCGATGCCGACGCCGAATGGCTGCGTCGTGTTTCGACCGGAACGAAGTTTTCCACGCCGGCGAGCACCCTGGTCGACTTGGTTACCAAACGTGCCACGGCCGCGCCCGACGCCGTCGCAGTGGTCTTCGAAGGCCGCCAATACAGTTACCGGGAGATCAACGAGCAGGCTAATCGGGTCGCGCACTGGCTGATCGAGCGCGGGATCGGCACCGAGGATCGGGTGGCTGTGCTGCTCGACAAGTCGCCGGAACTGGTCATCACTGCGCTGGGCGTCCTCAAAGCCGGCGCGGTGTACCTGCCCGTCGACCCCAGCTACCCGGCGGACCGGATCTCATTCATCCTCGACGACGCAGTGGCGTCGCTGGTGCTGCGCGAGCCGGTGCCGGATTCGGACCTGGCCCGTTACCCCGCCTCCGATCCGCGCATCGACGAGCTGGTGCGGCCGCTGCGGCCGCAGAACACCGCGTATTTGATCTACACCTCGGGATCGACCGGACTGCCCAAGGGTGTCCCGGTACCACACGCGCCGGTCGCCGAGTACTTCGAATGGTTCGGCGACGAATACCAGGTTGACGAGACCGACCGGCTGCTGCAAGTAGCCTCCCCGAGCTTCGACGTATCGATCGGCGAAATCTTCGGAACGTTGATTTGCGGTGCGCGGCTGGTTATTCCGCGGCCAGATGGCTTACGCGATATCGGCTACCTGACCGAGCTACTGCAGCGCGAAGGCATCACATCGATGCATTTCGTACCGTCGCTGCTGGGCCTCTTCCTGTCCCTGCCGGGTGTCAACCAGTGGCGCACCCTGCGTCGAGTGCCGATCGGCGGCGAGGCGCTGCCCGGGGAGATCGCCGACAAATTCCACGCCACGTTCGACGCGTCGCTGTACAACTTCTACGGGCCGACCGAAACCGTCATCAACGCCACGAGCTACCCGGTGGAAGGAATTCAAGGCACCCGGATCGTGCCGATCGGCCGTCCCAAGATCAATACCCAGGTGCACCTGCTCGACGATGCATTACAGCCGGTGCCGGTAGGTGTGATCGGCGAGATCTACATCGGCGGGAGCCACCTCGCGCACGGCTATCATCGCAGACCCGCGTTGACCGCGGAGCGCTTCGTCGCCGATCCGTTCACGCCGGGCGCGCGGTTGTACCGGTCCGGTGATCTGGCGCGCCGTAACGCCGACGGGGACATCGAGTTCGTCGGCCGGGCCGACGAGCAGGTGAAGATCCGCGGCTTCCGGATCGAGTTAGGGGAAGTGGCCGCTGCTATTTCAGTCGACCCGAGCGTGGGGCAGGCCGTCGTTGTGGCCGCGGACCTACCTCAGCTCGGCAAATGTCTGGTCGGCTACATCACGCCGGTCACCGGAGCCGGGCCGGATTCTGTTGAGGTGGAACGGATCCGCAGCCGGGTAGCCGCTGCACTGCCCGACTACATGACGCCGGCCGCCTACGTTGTTCTCGACGAGATCCCAATCACCGCGCACGGCAAGATCGACCGTGACGCATTGCCGCAACCGCAAATCAGCGCGGCAACCGAATACCGCGAGCCCGCGACGGCGACCGAGCGGCAGATCGCCGCCCTGTTCGCACAATTACTCGCCCGCGAGCAGGTGGGTGTGGACGACTCGTTCTTCGACCTTGGCGGGCACTCGCTGCTGGCCACCAGGCTCGTCGCTGCGATCCGGGCGGACTGTGGTGTGGAGATCGGCGTCCGGGAAGTTTTCGAGTTGGCGACGGTCGGCGCACTGGCGCAGCGGGTCGAGCAGGCGCGGTCCGGCGGTGTCGCGCAGCGCCGCCCGAAGTTGACCGCGACCGCGCACGACGGGCCCGCACCGCTGTCGGCGTCGCAACTGCGCACCTGGTTCGCGTACCGCATCGAGGGGCCCAGCCGGGTCAACAACATTCCTTTCGCCGCCCGGCTCACCGGGCCGTGCGATGTCAGCGCGCTGATCGAAGCGATCAACGACGTGGTGCGCCGCCACGAAATCCTGCGCACCACCTACACCGAGATCGAAGGCGTCCCATACCAAGTGGTCAACCCCGCCTCAGACGTCGCGGTGCGGCAGGCGTCCGGTGACGGGGAAGCCTGGGTGCGAGCACAATTGGACGCTGAACGCCGGCACTGCTTCGAGTTGGATCGCGAATGGCCGATCCGCGTCGCGCTGCTGCATTGCGGCGACGAGCACATTGTCTCGCTAGTGGTGCACCATATCGCCGCCGACCACTGGTCGGGCGGGGTGCTGTTCGCCGACCTGCTGGCCGCCTACCGGGCACGCTGCGCCGGGGAAGCGCCGACATGGGCACCACTGCGGCTGCAGTACGCCGACTACGCGGCCTGGCAGGCCGAATTGCTTTCCGAGCCGGTAGGGGACGAGAGCAGCATCGCGGCGGTAGAACGCGACTACTGGAAGCACCAGCTTGCCGGGGTGCCCGAAGACACCGGGCTGCGGCCGGATTTCGCTCGGCAGCCGGCGCCCAGCGGCGAGGGCGACGCGGTCGAATTCAACATCGACACGCACACCCGCGGCAAACTCATCGAGGTGTGCCGTCAGCTTGGCGTCACCGAGTTCATGCTGTTGCAGGCCGCGGTCGCCGTGGTGCTGCACAAGGCCGGCGGCGGCACGGACATTCCGCTGGGTGCCCCGGTCGCCGGACGAACCGAGGCCGAACTCGACCAACTGATCGGGTTTTTCGTCAACCTGCTGGTGCTGCGCAACGATCTGACCGGCAATCCGACATTGCGTGAGGTGCTGTCGCGGGCCCGCGACACCGCGTTAGCCGCATATGCTCATCAGGACCTGCCGTTCGACCGGGTGGTGGACGCGGTCAACCCGACCCGATCACTGTCGCGTAACCCGCTGTTTCAAGTCGTCGTGCATGTCCACGAGTACCTGCCCGCCGGTCGGGTGATCGACTCCGGGCCCGCCGGCGAAACCCGGTTCACCGCCGTTGAGCCGGTTTTCGACATGGCCCACGCGGACTTGAGCGTCAACTTCTTCGCCACCGACGCCGGATATACCGGCAGCATCGTTTACCGCACCGAGCTATACCGGCGAGCCACCATCGAACGCGTGGTCGCCTGGCTGGGTCAGGTCATCGAGGCGTTCGTCACCGACGTCGATCAGCGGCTACAGGATGTGCGGTTGATCGATGCAGTAGAACAGCAGCGGATCCTGGCGGACTGGAGCCGCGGCCCGGCGTCGGAACCGGGACGGCCGCGCACCATCCCCGAATTGCTGGAACCCAGCCGCCAATACGGTTCTGGCCGGGTCGCTGTGCGCTGCGCCGGGAGGGAGATCGATTACCCTGCGCTGCATCGTCTTTCGGACAACTTCGCGCGGCTGCTAGCTGACCACGGCGTAGGACCCGGCTCCCTGGTCGGGCTGTCGACGCGCCGGGACATCGAATTGGTCGTCGCGCTGGTGGGCATCATGAAGGCCGGCGCCGGCTATTTTCCGATCGATCCGGGCTACCCGCCGGCGCGCAAGCAGTTCATGCTCGGCGATGTCGAACCGAACGTCGTGGTAGTCACCGACGAGGCGCTGGACAGCATGCCGGAAGCACCTGGCACCACGTTCGTTTCACTCGACGACCCCGCCGTGCGCGACGCACTGGACGCCGAAGGCCCCGTGGAGCCGCTGCCGTTGCCGCATCCCGACGACCCGATGTATCTGGTCTTCACTTCGGGCTCGACCGGTCAACCCAAGGGCGTGCTGGGCACCCATCGGGCGATGTCGACCCGGTTGGACTGGCAACTGCGGCACTACCCGGTGCCGGGCAACGACGTCCGGCTGGCCCAGGCGTCGATGACCTTCCTCGAAGGAAGCATGGAGACCTTGGCTGGCCTGGCCGCCGGCGCCACGTTGATCCTGGCCGACGATGCCGAATACCGTGACGCCGAAGCGTTGGCGTCACTGGTGCAAAGCAATTCGGTGGCGCAGGTGACCGCGGTGGCCAGCCTGGTGTCCACGCTGGTCGACGGCTGGCCCGACGTGGTGCGTTCGCTGACCCGCCTGGTGTGCAGCGGGGAGCCGGTGAGCGTCTCGCTGCTGGAGCGGTTGGTGGCTGCTTGCGGTGGCGAGAGCGGTCCGGAGCTGCTGAACAACTTCGGCGCCACCGAAACGTCCGGCGGGCTGGTCCGCGGGCCGCTGTCCCCGCCGGTACCGATCCTGGGCAAGCCCACGCCGGACTCACAGGTCTATTTGCTCGACGACAATTTGCGTCCGGTCCCCGTCGGGGTGATCGGCGAATTGTATTACGCCGGTGACCAATTGGTCCGTGGCTATTGGAAGCGGCCGGGTCTGACGGCGTCCCGGTTTGTGGCCAACCCGTACGCAGAGGTGCCCGGTGCGCGGTTCTACCGCAGCGGCGACCGGGCTCGGTGGACCGAAGACGGCAGGCTGGAGTTCGTCGGCCGCACCGATCACCAGGTGAAGGTGCGCGGGTTCCGTGTCGAGCTGGGCGAGGTAGAGGCCGCGCTGATAGGTGTCGACGGGGTCGCCGCGGCGGCAGCCCGGACCTGGGAAATCCAGGGCAGCACCACGCTGGCCGGGTATGTGGTGGCGCATCAGCCACTCGACGACAGCGCGAAATCGGCGTTCGCCTTTAAGGTGCGCGCCGCCCTGGCCGCGACGTTGCCCGGCTACATGATGCCGTCGTCGATCACCGTGCTCGACGCCATGCCCAAAACCGAGTCGGGCAAGCTGAACCGGCCCGCATTGCCACGCCCGGCGGTGAGCACCACGGGAGTCGTCGAACCGCCGCGCACCGACACCGAACGCGCGCTGGCGGCGGTGTTCGGCGAGTTACTGTCCGCGGAGCAGGTGGGGCGCTTCGATGACTTCTTTGCCCTCGGCGGCGACAGCATCCTGTCGGTGCAATTGTCGGCACGGGCCCGCGCGGCCGGCCTGCCGGTGAGCCCGCGCATGGTGTTCGAAAACCCCACCGTTGCGCAGTTGGCTGCGGCGATTGAGGCCGGCGAGGGCGACGAGCAGGTCGATACCTGCTACGAACCGATGAGCACCTCAGGATTGTCGGCCGACGAGCTGGCCGCACTGACATCGTCGTGGTTGTCCGATACGGAAGATGGCGCGCCGTGACCGCAACCCGGGCCCAGCCCAGCGCGCCGCCGGGCATCGACGACGTGATGGCGCTCAGCCCGCTGCAAGAGGGGCTGTATTCGCGCACGATGCTGTCCGATCAGGCAGACGACCCGTACGTGATCGCGATGGCCGCCGACATTTCCGGTTCGCTCGATGTCGCGCTGTTGACCGATTGCCTCGCGAAAATGCTGGAGCGTCACCCGAATTTGCGGGCAAGCTTTGTCAGTCGCGGCATATCGCGCCCGGTGCAGATCGTGCCCACGCAGGTCGAGCTGCCCTGGCGACAAGTCACTGCGTCGCCCGAGGACCTGCACCACCTCGAGGCCGAAGAACGGCGTCGGCCCTTCGAATTCGGACGCACACCCGCCATCCGCTTTTTGCTCATCGAATTACCCTCTGCGCATTGGCGGTTAGTGATCACAGCTCATCACATTGTCATCGACGGCTGGTCGCTGCCGCTGTTTGTCACCGAGCTGGTGACCTTATACGGAGCCAACGGCGATTTGGACGCGCTGCCGCCGGCGCCCCGGCCGTACCGTGACTACATCGGCTGGCTGGCGGCTCGTGACACCGCTGCCAGCCAACGGATCTGGCGCGAGCATCTCGCTGGACTGGCGGGTCCCGCGTTGCTGTCGGCGGCGCTGCCGGCTACCGCCCCCGCCGCGGGCTTGCCGCGGCGCACGGAGCTGCGGCTGGATCAAGAAGACACCGCACGCCTCGTGGACGGCGCCCGCACCCGCGGCATCACCGTCAACACGCTGATGCAGATGTCCTGGGCGTTGATCCTGTCGCGGATGACCGACCGCTCGGATGTGGTGTTCGGTGTCACCGTGTCGGGTCGGCCCGCCGAATTGAGCGGTGTGGAAACGATGGTCGGCCTGTTCATCAACACCGTGCCGTTGCGGGTGCCGCTGGATCCAGGCGCCGGCACCGGAGAGCAATGCCTTGCACTGCAACGTGTTGGCGCGACACTGCGCGATCACAGCTATTTGAGCCACGCGCAACTACGGGCGCTGGGCGGCGTCGGCGAAATGTTCGACACCCTGTTGGTGTATGAGAACTTTCCGGCCGGCGGTTTGGTCGGCGCGCGCGAACTGACGACGAACGGTGTGACGTTTCGTCCCGCCGCCTTGGAAAGCCTCTCGCACTTTCCCGTCACGCTGGCCGCCCATCTGGCCGACGGCGGACTGGTGCTGCTGATGGAAGTACTCGACGGCGCACTGGGCGCGATGACACCGGACGGGTTGGGCCACCGGGTGTTGGCTACCGCCGAGCGATTACTCGCGGCCTGGGACCGCCCGCTTCGTGAGGTCAGCGTGCTCCTCGAAACCGAAGAATCGCCAATCCGCCGGCCGGGCGGCGCGACACCGGCGGTACCGCAGTCGATTCACGAGCGACTGCGCGCCGTCGCGACGGCGACACCCCACGCGCCCGCGTTGAGTTGGGCCGACGGACAGCTGACGTATGCGCAGCTGGAGACCGAGACAGACCGGGTGGCGGCACGTTTGCACGCTGCGGGTGCCGGACCGGAAACGCCAGTCGCACTTCGGCTTCCCCGCGGTCCGCAGTACGCGATAGCAATATTCGCGGTCCTCAAAGCCGGTGCGATGGTTGTGCCACTGGAACCCGAGATGCCGTCTGGCCGGGTCGAATCAATTCTGCGGCAAACCGGAGCGACGATCGTCGTCGACGAGGAATTCCTCGAGGCCGCCGCCCAGCACCGCAGCGACTTTCGGCCCGCCACCGGTGTGGACCCGTCCCACGCCGCCTACGTGGTGTTCACCTCCGGGACGACCGGAGAACCCAAAGGAGTCGTCGGAACTCACGCGGCGCTGAGCGCCTACGCCGACGACCACATCGACAGCGTCCTGCGCCCGGCGGCGAACCGGCTGGGCCGCCGGCTGCGGATCGCGCATGCCTGGTCGTTCGCCTTCGATGCCGCGTGGCAGCCGCTGGTCGCATTGCTCGACGGTCACGCCGTACACATCGTCGAGCAGGGCACCCGCACCGATGCCGAGGCGCTGGTGCACACGATCATCGAGCATGACATCGACATGATCGACACCACACCGTCAATGTTCGCCCAGCTGAAGGCGTTTGGCTTGCTGACGACCGCACCGTTGGCGGTGCTGGCGCTGGGCGGCGAAGCGATCGGGACCGCGATGTGGAACGCCATCGGCGAGGAGTGCGAGCGCAGCGGGCTGGCCGCCTACAACTGCTACGGCCCCACCGAAGCCACGGTGGAGGCGGTCGTGGCGGCGATCGCCGACCACGACCAGCCGTCCATCGGCTTCCCCACCGGGCAAACCCGCGGTTATGTCTTGGACTCCGCGCTCAACCCGGTGCCCTGCGGCGCCGTGGGGGAGCTGTATTTGGCCGGTCCCCAACTCGCCCGCGGCTATCTGGGCCGTGCCGGCGAAACGTCGACCCGGTTCGTCGCAGACCCATTCGTCACCGGTGAGCGGATGTATCGCACCGGCGATGTGGTGCGGCGCCACCCCGACGGGTCACTGCAGTATCTCGGCCGAGCCGACAGCCAGGTCAAGATACGCGGCTACCGTGTCGAGCCGAGCGAAATCGCCGCGGTGCTGGAGTCTCACCCCGCGGTACGGCAGGCGCGTGTACTGGTGCGCGAGCGTCACGGCAGTTCCCAGCTGACCGCCTACGTGACCACGGTCGACCATGGCGGCTCCGCAACGGCTGAGCTACGCGTCATGCTCGCCGAGCGATTGCCGCGCTACATGGTTCCACAGCGCATCGTCGTCGTCGACGAGATCCCGCTGACCGTCAACGACAAACTGGACGAGGTTGCACTGGCCGCGGCGGACCAGCATGCGTCGACAGGAGCGGAGCCCGAGACTGCGACGGAAACCGCGCTTGCCGAGGTGCTTTCGGAGCTCCTTCACCTGCCGAGCGTCGACGTGACCGCTGATTTCCTGGAGCTGGGGCTGGACAGCATCGTGGCGCTGTCAGTGGTGCAGGCCGCGCGCCGCCGCGGCATCAGACTGCGGCCGCGCCTGGTGCTGGAGTGCGGCAGCATCCGGGAACTGGCCACTGCCATAGACGTTGAAGCCGCAACAGCCGCAACGGCATCCGACGTCAACGTCGAGGGCGGACCGATACCGCTGTTGGCGAACGCTCATTGGCTTTACGAATACGGCGAGCCGCGGAGGTTGGCGCAGGCCGAAGCCGTACGGTTGCCCGAGGGTGTCACGGGTGATCAGCTGCGTACCGCGCTGGCGACGGTCGTCGACGGTCACGAGGTGCTGCGCGCCCGATTGGACCGGGCCGCCATGTGCCTGCTGCCGATCAAGGCGTCCGATGTCCTCATCGAGGTGCCGGTGCCGGGCGACCTGCAAGCAGCCGTTCACGCCCACACCCGACAAGCGTTGGAAAGCCTCGACCCCGAAAGCGGAAGGCTGCTCAGCGCAGTGTGGTTGCGACCGCCAGCCGGACGCAGTGTGCTGGTGCTGGTCGGCCATGTCTTGGCCATGGACCCGGTGTCCTGGCATGTCGTTCTCGGCGAGCTCGACGCGGCCTTGCGTTCGGTCATGACCGGCCACAAGCCGACACCGATTCGTGAGCACACCAGCTATCGGCGGTGGGCCGAGGCATTGATACAACGCGCCGAAACCCTCGACAGCACGCCGTTTTGGATGTCGCAACTCGCCGGTGAAGACCCTGATCTGGGGACGCGACGGGTGCAGCCGGGCCGCGATCGCGCGCGCGACCTGCTGGTGACAACCGTGATGTGTGACTTGGATATCACCGCCCGCCTGCTGAATTCCGGTCTGCCGATGTTCGATCTGCTGATCGCCGCGGCATCGCGGGTGGTGACGCGGTGGCGGCGGAGCCGCGGCCAGCCGACGCCGCCGCCGTTGCTGGCGCTGGAGACCCATGGCCGTTCCGATGTGCTGTTCGACGACACCACCGACGTTATCGACACCACCGAAACCGTTGGTCTGCTGAGCGCCATCTACCCGCTACGGGTCGACACCGAGGATCCGCGCGCGGTGGGGCAGCGGCTGTCGGCGATTCCGGGCGACGGAATCGACTACGGCCTGTTGCGATACCTGCGTGCCGATTCAGCGGATCAGCTCGCCGGCTTACCCGAACCGCAGCTGCTGCTCAATTACCTCGGCCGCGCCGACGTCGTCGGCGCCGGGGGACTCGAACTGGATCGTGGGGTGCTGTCCGGGGTGTCGCCGCTTCCCGAGCCCGAGCAGGCGGTGCGCTACGAGCTGAGCATATTGGCCACCGTGGTCGGCACCGCTGATCACCAAGTTCTGGTGACGCAATGGCGGGCGCTGCGGGACGTCTTTAGCGACACGGATATTACTGCGCTGCAAGAACTTTGGAACAAGGCGCTCGAGGAGATGGTGCAATGACGACGCTTGCCGTGCTGGGCGCCGGCGTCAAAGCCGTGGCCGTCGCGGCCAAGGCGGCAGTCCTGCACGAAATGGGTATCGATGCGCCGCAAGTGGTCGCCGTGGAACGCATCGCGGTAGGTGCCAACTGGCAGGCCAGCGGAGGATGGACTGACGGGGCGCAGCGGCTGGGCACCAGCCCGGAAAAGGACGTCGGGTTCCCGTACCGCTCAGCGCTGGTGCCGCGGCGCAACGCCGAGCTGGACGAGCGGATGACCCGGTACAGCTGGCAGTCGTATCTGATAGGCACCGGCCAGTTCGCGCAATGGATCGACCGCGGCCGCCCGGCACCCGCCCACCGGACGTGGGGCCGGTACCTGCGGTGGGTGGCCGAGCAAATAGACATGACGGTGGTCCACGGCGAGGTCGATCGCCTCGCTGTCGACGGTAGACGCTGGGCGCTGCACACCCACGAAAAGACCGTGTACGCAGATGGATTGATGATCACCGGACCCGGGCAGGCCGAAAAGTCTTTGCTGCCCGGCAATCCACGAGTGCTTTCCATCGCCCAGTTCTGGCACCGCGTCCAACACGATCGCATCAGCGCCGAACGGGTGGCCGTCATCGGCGGCGGGGAAACCGCTGCGGCAATGCTTGCCGAGCTGTTCCGCCACCGGGTTTCGACTATTACGGTGATCTCTCCGCAGGTGACGTTGTTCACCCGCGGGGAAGGCTTCTTCGAGAACACGTTGTTCTCCGACCCCACCAACTGGGCCGCGCTGACCCTCGATGAACGCCGCGACGCGATTGCCCGCACCGACCGCGGAGTGTTCTCGGTGGCCGTGCAGGATGCGTTGCTGGCCGACGACCGCATTCGGCATCTGCGCGGTCGAGTGGCCCACGCGGTGGGTCGCGACGATCAGATCCGGCTGACGCTCGCCACCAACCGGGGCAGCGAAAACGTCGAAACAGTGCATGGTTTTGACTTGGTCATCGACGGATCAGGTGCCGATCCGCTGTGGTTCACCGAGCTGTTCAGCCAAGAGGCGTTGGACCTGATCGAGCTGGGGCTGGGAGGTCCGTTGAGCGGTGATCGACTCGAAGAGGCCATCGGCCATGACCTCGCCGTCACCGACGTCACGCCGAAGTTGTTCCTGCCCAACCTCGCCGGGCTGAACCAGGGTCCTGGCTTTCCCAACCTCAGCTGCCTGGGCCTGCTGTCCGACCGGGTGCTTGGCGCCGAGCTGTCCCCGGTCGACCCGTCTACTAGGAGAAATGATGAGCACCAACCCCTTCGATGACGAGACCGGCACTTTCGTCGTACTGGTCAACGACGAAGAACAGCACAGCCTGTGGCCCACCTTCGCCGACATCCCGGCCGGCTGGCGTCAGGTCTTCGGCGAAGCCAGCCGCGCGGAATGCCTGGAGTACGTCGAAGAGCATTGGACCGACATGCGACCTAAAAGCCTGCGGGACGCCATGAATTCGGGGAAATCGGGCCACTAGCTTTTGCCGTGCTGGTGCACAAAGATCTTGATCATCGCCCGAACGGAAGGACAGCCATGACAGTGAAAGCCCTCGCCGCCGGTGCGGCGACCGTCGCCGCCGTCGCAGCGGCAGCCGCCGGAGCGACGTCGGTGGTCTCCGGCCCGACGTCCACGTTCCCGGTGCAGCCCGTCGCGCTGGGCGCGCCGTTACCCCAAGACCCGCCCCCGGCGCCGGGTCAGCAACTGCCCACCGCCGAGCAGTTGTCCACCCTGTGCAACCAAGTCACCGATCCCGGTGTCGGGTACGCGGAAAAGAACAACCTGGTCCAAGGCGGCTTCAGCCCGGAGGAAGGCACTGTCGCCGACCACGACCTGCGCAAGGCCTACCGGAACGGGAACTTCCCCGAACAGTTCACCGTGACGAACATCCAGCCCGCCGGTCCGAACGCGGCCAGCGCCGACGTCGCCATCACAGGTCCGAAGTTCGCCGGGCCGGTCACCAAGAACCTCGCGTTCGTCAACGAGGGCGGCAACTGGATCTTGCAGCACGACGCCGCGATCGCGTTGCTGCAAGCCGCCACGGCCCGCAATTAGCCGCCCACCGCGCTGAGGTCGATCCGCTTCAACCGGGCCGGGTCGGCTAGCACGTCGATCGCGGTGATGAGCCCGGCGCGCACCACGAAGCCCATGACCGCGGTCGGCCGGTCGGCGACGAAGATCACCGCGCCGGCGGCGCCGTTGACGGTGGCGGGGCGCGCTTCCCGGTTCGGGTCCGCGTAGCTGCGGGCCAAGCCGGCCACCGCGGTTGCGCCGCGCACCGAACGGGATTGGTCGGGGCCGAAGTCGCCGCGCAGCGTCACGTCCGGGTCCAGCACCGCGACGAGCCGGTCGAGGTCGCTGGCGCGTCCGGCCGCGAAGAACGCGTCGACCACGGCGCGCTGGGCTGTCAGGTCGCTATCCGGGTCAGGTGCAGCCTGCTGGACGCGTTGCCGCGCCCGGCTGGCCAACTTGCGGGTGGCCTCCGGCGAGCGGTCCACAATGGGCGCGATCTCGTCGAACGGGACCGCGAACACGTCGTGCAACACGAACGCCAAGCGCTCCGGCGGCGACAGCGTGTCGAGGACCACGAACATGGCCAGTCCCACCGCATCGGCCAGCAGTGCCTGGTGTTCGGGTTCGAATTCCCCCACCGCGTCCACCACCGGATCGGGCACGTGCGCGACGAGGGCCTCGGCGCGGCGGACACGGCGGCCGCGCAAGGTGTTCAGGCAGATCCGCGCGACCACGGTGGTCAGCCAGGCGTCCAAATTCGCGACCTCGTCAGCTTTTTCGCGGCTGAGCCGCAGCCACGCTTCCTGCACCGCGTCCTCGGCGTCGTCGACCGAGCCGAGCATGCGGTAGGCCAGCGCGCCCAGCCGCGGGCGGGCGGCCTCGAACCGCTCCGCCAGCGCCGTCGGGCCGGTCACGGTGCGGTGTCGGGCAAGGCGCACACCCGGCCCTCGGAAAAGCCGGACGATCCGATGCCCAGCGGGACGTTGAAGCGGGCGCGAAGATTGCCCAACCCGATGATGTGGGTGAGGGCGACGAGTTGGGCGGTGTCGAAATGCGCACGCAGCGCATCGAACAACTCGTCGCTCACCTCGACCGGTGTGCGGCTGACCGCGGTGGCGTACTCGAGGATCAGCTTGTCCACGTCGGAGAAGCAGGGCGCATTCCGGTAGTCGGGCAGTGCCAGCAATTCCTCATCGGTGATCCCCCAGCCGCGCGCGATCTGGGAACCCAGGTCGATGCAAAATTCGCAGCGCACCGTGGTGGCCGCCTTGAGTTCGGCCAGCGCGCGGTGGCGGGCACTGAGGATGTCCAGTTTCGACTCGGTCATCTCCAGTCGCCCGATGGCGTTGAGCAGCGGGGGAATGTGGGCATACATGCGCAGCGGTTCCAGCATCGTCGCGGTTTGCAGGCCGGTCATCTGCTTGAACCGTCGCTTGGTGAAAAAGAAGGCGATCCGGGCGCCCAGCGGCGCGTCGCGGTCGGAAACTCCGGCAAGTCGTGGCATGGCGGTCCTCACTACTCGATTGGGGGTCTTAGCTACTTCGACACCCCCGCCCGCCGAAATGTGACCGCCTGCTCCATTCGCCGTGACCCGTCCCCCTCGCCGCTGCGCGGCTGGGAGGTGCCCCAGCGCCTCGCCGCGATTGCGATCACCGCGGGGTTAGGCCTGCTGGGCCACGGCGTCCATGTCCAGCAGCCGCGCATGCAGCACCGTGCGATTACGCAGCGCCGCCCGCACCGCACGGTGCAGGCCGTCTTCGAGGTAGACGATGCCCCGCCACTTCACCGCGTGCGGAAACAGATCACCGTAGAAAGTGGAGTCCTCAGACAGCAGCCGGTCCAGCGCCAGCACCGTGGTGGTGGTGACCAGTTCATCGAGCCGAATCTGGCAGGGCGGTATCTGCGACCAGTCCCGATACGACAGGCCATGCTCGGGGTACGGCTTACCTTCTCGCACACCCTTGAAAATCACCCGGATAAGGCTAGCCCTCCGGCAATACGAGCGAAAAGTCCCGCTTGTTTGCTGCTGAACGTAAACACGTGCCGCTCACCGTAAAATGGACGCGGTCAAGGAGGTGAATTGGGATGGGAAGCGCCGAGGAACGTCGTTTCGAGGTGCTACGCGCCATCGTCGCCGACTTCGTGTCCACCAAAGAGCCGATCGGCTCCAAATCACTGGTGGAGCGCCACAACCTGGGCGTTTCGTCGGCCACGGTCCGCAACGACATGGCGGTGCTGGAGGCCGAGGGCTACATCACTCAGCCGCACACCAGTTCCGGGCGGGTGCCCACCGAGAAGGGCTACCGGGAGTTCGTCGACCGGCTCGATGACGTCAAGCCGCTGTCGTCGGCCGAGCGGCGCGCCATCCAGAAGTTCCTGGAGTCCGGCGTCGACCTCGACGACGTGCTGCGCCGGGCGGTGCGGCTGCTGGCGCAGTTGACCCGCCAGGTTGCCATCGTGCAATACCCGACCTTGTCGACGTCGACGGTGCGGCACCTCGAGGTGATCGCACTGACCCCGGCACGGTTGCTCATGGTCGTCATCACCGACACCGGCCGGGTCGACCAGCGCATCGTCGAGCTCGGCGATGTCATCGACGACCACGAGTTGTCCCAGCTGCGGGAGATGCTGGGCAAGGCGCTGATCGGCAAGAAGGTCTCAGCTGCTTCCGTCGCGGTCTCCGACCTGGTCGGACAATTCGACGGCGGCGGGCCATCCAAGACCCTGTCTGACGCGGTTGGTCGCTCGGCGACGGTGTTGCTGGAGTCGCTGGTCGAGCACAGCGAGGAGCGGCTGCTGCTCGGCGGCACCGCCAACCTGACCCGCAACACCGCCGATTTCGGCGGCTCGCTGCGCTCGATCCTCGAGGCGCTCGAGGAGCAGGTCGTGGTGTTGCGGTTGCTGGCGGCCCAGCAGGAGGCCGGCAAGGTGACCGTGCGAATCGGCCACGAAACCGAAGCCGAGCAGATGGCGGGCACTTCGGTGGTGTCGACGGCCTACGGCACCGTGGACACCGTCTATGGGGGTATGGGTGTTCTGGGACCCACCCGAATGGACTATCCGGGAACTATCGCTAGTGTCGCTGCGGTTGCTATGTACATCGGCGAAGTGCTGGGTGCCCGATGACTGTGCATCCGCTAACAAGTTGTTGACGGCCTAGAAAGGTCAGGGGAAAGGTCAGGCGTGGCACGCGATTACTACGGTCTGCTCGGCGTCAGTCCGAACGCCAGCGATGCGGAGATCAAACGCGCCTATCGCAAGCTGGCGCGTGAGCTGCACCCCGATGTCAACCCCGACGAAGCCGCCCAAGCCAAGTTCAAGGAGATCAGCGTCGCCTACGAGGTGCTGTCCGACCCGGACAAGCGGCGCATCGTCGACATGGGCGGCGACCCGCTGGAAAACGGTGCGACGGCCAACGGCTTCCCCGGCTTCGGTGGCCTCGGCGACGTGTTCGAGGCCTTCTTCGGTGGGGGCCCCTTCGGTGGGGGCTCGGCATCGCGTGGGCCGGTCGGCCGGGTCCGGCCCGGGTCGGATTCGCTGCTGCGGATGCGGCTGGATCTCGAAGAATGCGCGACGGGCGTCACCAAGCAGGTCACCGTCGACACTGCCGTGCTCTGCGACCGCTGCCAGGGCCGCGGTACCAACGGCAGCTCCACGCCGGCGACCTGCGACACCTGCGGTGGTCGCGGCGAGGTGCAGACCGTGCAGCGCTCGCTGCTCGGCCAGGTGATGACTTCGCGGCCATGCCCCACCTGTCGCGGTGTCGGTGAGGTCATCCCCGACCCGTGCTACAAGTGCGGCGGCGACGGCCGGGTGCGCGCACGCCGCGACATCAGCGTCAAGATCCCCGCCGGTGTCGGCGACGGCATGCGGGTGCGGCTGGCCTCGCAGGGCGAGGGCGGGCCCGGGGGCGGGCCGGCCGGAGACCTGTACGTCGAGGTCCACGAACAGCCGCACGACGTTTTCGTCCGCGACGGCGACGACCTGCACTGCACGATCTCGGTGCCGATGGTCGACGCCGCCTTGGGCACCACCATCACCATCGACGCGATCCTCGACGGCCTGACCGAGATCACCATCCCGCCCGGTACCCAGCCCGGTTCCGTGCTGACGCTGCGCGGCCACGGCATGCCGCACCTGCGGTCCGGTGCGCGCGGCGACCTGCACGTACACGTCGAAGTCGTGGTGCCCAGCCGGCTGGACCACCGGGACATCGAATTACTGCGCGAATTCAAGAGCCGTCGCAGCCGCGACGTCGCCGAAGTCCGATCCACTGACGGCGGCACCGCCAGCGGGCTGTTCAGCCGGCTGCGCGAGACCTTCACCGGCCGCTGATCGCCCGTGCTCGGCCTGTTCTACGTCGAGACGCTGCCGCAAACCGGTGCGCTGGCCAACGTCGCCGGTGACGAAGGTTTCCACGCGGCCACCGTGCGCCGGATCCGGCCGGGGGAGCAGTTGATGCTCGGTGACGGCGCCGGCGGCCTGGCGCAGTGTGTCGTCGAAGAAGCCCGGCGCAACGAGCTGTCCGCGCGAGTGGTGCGGCGCTGGGACGTCGCGGCCGGCCAACCGCCGGTGACAGTCGTGCAGGCGCTGCCCAAGGCCGAACGCTCCGAGTTGGCGATCGAGTTGGCGACCGAAGCCGGCGCCGATGCCTTCGTGGCGTGGCAGGCTGAGCGCTGCGTGGCGCGCTGGGACGGCAACCGCGTCGACAAGGGCCTCCGCCGGTGGCGGGCGGTGGTCCGCTCCGCGGCCCGGCAATCCCGCCGCGCGCACATCCCGCCGGTCGAAGGCGTGCTGTCCACCGCGGCGTTGACCCAGCGGGTCCGTGACGCCGTGGAAACCGGCGCCGTGGTGCTGGTGTTGCACGAGTCGGCTTCTGATCAATTGTCGAGTGTCGCTGTGGCGCAAGCTAAATCGTTGATGCTGATAGTCGGCCCGGAGGGCGGTATCGCTCCCGACGAGCTCAATGCGCTGACCGATGCAGGTGCGGTGGCGGTCCGCCTGGGCCCCACGGTGTTGCGCACGTCGACGGCGGCCGCGGTCGCACTTGGTGCACTGGGCGTGCTGACCCCGCGCTGGGAGTAGCTCGTGGGCGCCGAGATCTGCATTAGCGCGACATCTTCTCGCACTTTTGCACGCTGACGTCGAACTCGGGGTTGAGTGGGCGGCATGAACAAAGCTACCTACGATCTCAGCGCGATCTTCGACGAGCACGTCGCCGACGAATTCGTGGCCAAAGACGTGGCCGCGACGATGGCAACGATGGTCGCCGAACCGAATGTCAACCACGTCCCGACAATGATGGGCGGCGTCGGCGGTAAAGCCCTCAAACACTTCTACACCCACCATTTCATCGGGCACTGGCCCGACGACACCACGATCATCCCGGTCTGTCGCACGGTCGGGGTGGACCGTGTCGTCGACGAGATGATCATGTCCTTCACCCACGACATCCCGATACCGGCGTTTCTGCCCAACGTGGCGCCCACCGGGCGGCCGGTCATGCTTCCGGTCGTGGTGGTGATGGGCATCGAGAAGGGCAAAGTCGCCTACGAGCGCATCTACTGGGACCAGGCGTCGCTGCTGGCCCAAATCGGACTGCTCGACGAGACAGGGCTGCCGATCACCGGAGCGGTCCAGGCCCACAAGGTGCTCGACCAGGATCTACCAGCGAACACTCTGCTACGCAATGACCAATCCGGATCCCCGGCGGTAGACTGAGAAACCAATCCGCTGGACAAAGCACAGAAAGCAGGCATCAGAAACCACGTGACGCCCCGCGAGACCAACGCTGCTGATCCCGCGCCCTCTCAGGTTCGCAGCAGCATCGACGTTCCGCCCGACCTCGTTGTGGGCCTGCTTGGTTCGGCCGACGACAATCTGCGTGCACTCGAACGGATCCTGGCCGCCGATTTGCATGTGCGGGGTAACGCGGTCACCCTGGCCGGCGAGCCCGCCGACGTCGCGCTCGCCGAGCGGGTGATCTCTGAACTGATCGCGATCGTCGCCGGCGGCCACACATTGACACCGGAAGCGGTGCGGCACAGTGTCGCCATGCTGGTCGGTACCGGGAACGAGTCCCCGGCCGAGGTTCTCACCCTCGATATCTTGTCGCGCCGCGGCAAGACCATTCGGCCCAAGACCCTCAACCAGAAGCGCTACGTCGACGCCATCGACGCCAACACGGTGGTCTTCGGGATCGGCCCGGCCGGCACCGGCAAGACGTACCTGGCGATGGCCAAAGCCGTCAATGCGCTGCAGACCAAGCAGGTCAACCGGATCATCCTGACCCGTCCGGCCGTGGAAGCCGGTGAACGCCTTGGGTTTTTGCCGGGAACGCTGAGCGAGAAGATTGACCCTTATCTTCGTCCGCTCTACGACGCGCTCTACGACATGATGGATTCCGAGCTGATCCCCAAGCTGATAGCTTCCGGGGTGATCGAGGTTGTGCCATTGGCGTTTATGCGTGGCCGCACCCTCAACGACGCGTTCATCATTCTCGACGAGGCCCAGAACACCACCGCCGAGCAGATGAAGATGTTCCTCACCCGCCTGGGTTTCGGCTCGAAAGTTGTTGTTACCGGCGATGTTACGCAGATCGACCTGGCCGGCGGCGCCCAGTCCGGGCTGCGTGCCGCAGTCGACATCCTTGAGGGTATCGACGATATCCACTTCGCCGAACTGACCAGCGCCGACGTGGTCCGGCATCGGCTTGTGTCCGAAATCGTGGACGCCTACGCGAAATATGAAGAGCCGAGGTTGGGCATGAACCGGGCGGCGCGGCGGGCCGCCAACGCCCGCGGGGCCAGCCGCAGCCGACAGTGACACCGTGACCCGCGCCCGCGACGATGCAGCGGGGGCACCGCCCGCTTGCGGGGGACGCAGCGACGAAGAGGAGCGGCGCGAATGACCATCGAGGTGGCCAACGAGTCCGGCATCGACGTGTCCGAAGCCGAACTGGTTAGTGTCGCACGGTTTGTGCTCGCCAAGATGGACGTCAACCCGGCAGCTGAACTGTCGATGCTGCTGCTCGATACCGCGGCGATGGCCGATCTGCACATGCGCTGGATGGATCTGCCCGGACCGACCGATGTGATGAGCTTCCCGATGGATGAGCTCGAGCCAGGCGGACGTCCCGATGCTCCCGAGCCAGGACCGGCCATGCTCGGCGACATCGTGCTGTGCCCGGAGTTCGCTGCCGAACAGGCTGCCGCCGCCGGTCATTCGCTGGGACACGAGTTGGCGCTGTTGACCGTCCACGGCGTGCTTCATCTTCTGGGTTATGACCACAGCGAGCCGGACGAGGAAAAGGAAATGCTCGCGCTCCAGCAGCGGTTGCTCGAGGAGTGGGTCGCCGACCAGGTCGAGGCCTACCAGCTGGAGCGCCAGATCGAAAAAGACCGCCGACTGCTGGACAAATCAAGGTATTTCGACGAGCCGTGAACGAATTGCGTCTGCTGGTCGGCACGGTTGCGCTGATAGGCCTGGGCGGGTTGTTCGCCGCGATCGACGCCGCGATCAGCACCGTTTCCGTAGCGCGGGTCCAGGAAATGGTGCGTGACGAACGGCCCGGTGCGCGACGGCTGGCCAAATTGATGTCCGATCGAGCGCGCTACATCAACCTGGTTGTGCTGCTGCGGATCACCTGTGAAATCACGGCGACCGTGTTGCTGGTGGCGTTCCTGCGCGCCGGCCTCCATCTGGCCTGGGGCCGGTACCTGACCGTCGCCATCATGGTGGTGACCAGCTTCGTGGTGATCGGTGTCGGGCCACGCACGCTCGGTCGGCAGAACGCATACTCCATCGCGTTGGCGGCGGCCCTGCCGCTGCAGGCGATTTCGTTCTTGCTGATACCGATCAGCTCGCTGCTGGTGATCCTGGGGAACGCCCTGACTCCCGGCCGGGGCTTCCGCAATGGGCCGTTCGCATCCGAGGTCGAGCTGCGCGAGGTTGTCGACCTTGCCCAGCAGCGCGGTGTGGTCGCCGCCGACGAGCGCCGAATGATTCAGTCTGTGTTCGAGCTCGGCGACACGCCGGCCCGGGAAGTGATGGTGCCGCGTACCGAGATGGTGTGGATCGAGAGCGACAAAACGGCCGGCCAGGCGACAGCGCTGGCGGTGCGCAGCGGGCATTCCCGTATCCCGGTGATCGGAGAGAACGTAGACGACGTCGTCGGCGTCGTGTACCTGAAAGACCTTGTACAGCAAACGTATTACTCGGTAAACGGTGGCCGGGAAACCACGGTGGCGCAGCTGATGCGCCCCGCGGTGTTCGTGCCGGATTCCAAACCGCTGGACGCGTTGTTGCGGGAAATGCAGCGAGATCGCAACCACATGGCGTTGTTGGTCGACGAATACGGGGCGATCGCGGGTTTGGTGACCATCGAGGACGTGCTGGAGGAGATCGTCGGAGAAATCGCCGACGAGTACGATGAAGCCGAGATCGCTCCGGTGGAAGACCTGGGCGACAACCGGTTCCGGGTGTCCGCCCGCCTGCCCATCCAGGACGTTGGCGAGCTGTACGGGATCGAATTCGACGACGATCTCGATGTCGACACGGTCGGTGGTCTGCTGGCCCTCGAGCTGGGCCGGGTCCCGCTGCCCGGCGCCGAGGTGGTAACACATGGACTGCGGTTGCAAGCCGAAGGCGGGCGCGACGGACGCGGGCGCGTCCGGATCGGCACTGTCTTGCTGAGCCGTGTAAGCGCTGACGACGATGCAGAGCGAAGCGATGCGGAGGAGCAGCGCGCATGAGCACCGCTGACGACGATGCAGAGCGAAGCGATGCGGAGGAGCAGCGCACATGAGCACCGCCGTCGGCGAAGGAGGCCAACCATGACAACTGAGCATCTGGACGCCGAAGACAGCAAGCTGGTGGTGCTGGCGCGCGCGGCGATGGCGAGGGCCGAGGCCGACAGCGGCGCGGCGGTACGCGATGACGACGGGCGCACCTATGCGGGTGCGGCGGTGAAACTTTCGACCTTGCAGCTCACGGCGCTGCAGACCGCGGTGGCCACCGCGGTGGCCAGTGGCGCTGCCGGTTTGGAGGCTGCCGTTCTGGTGGGTGGCTCTGCGGACGATGCAGGCATCCCCGCCGTGCGCGAGCTGTCCCCGACCGCGGTGGTCATCATCACTGACCGCAACGGCACTCCGACGTGACCGAATTCCGCTCGGGTTTCGTCTGTTTCGTCGGGCGTCCGAACACCGGCAAGTCGACGCTGACCAATGCGCTGGTCGGGTCGAAAGTGGCGATCACCTCGAATCGGCCGCAGACCACGCGACACACCATTCGTGGCATCGTGCATCGAGAGGATTTCCAGATCATCCTCGTCGACACACCAGGGTTGCACCGCCCTCGCACACTGCTCGGCAAGCGGCTCAACGATCTTGTCCGCGATACTTACTCGCAGGTCGACGCCATCGGGTTGTGCATTCCCGCCGACGAGTCGATCGGCCCCGGGGACCGGTGGATTGTGCAGCAGATCCGGTCCATCGCGCCCAAGACCACGCTGGTCGTCGTCGTCACCAAAATCGACAAGGTGTCCAAGGAGAAGCTGGCCGCGCAATTGGCCGCGGTCGGGGAGCTGGTCGGAATCCCCGAAGGCCGGCAAGCCGAGATCGTGCCGGTCTCAGCGGTGACCGGTGAGCAGATCGACGTGCTGATCGACGTGCTGGCCGCCGCGTTGCCGCCCGGCCCGGCGTATTACCCCGACGGTGAGCTGACCGACGAACCCGAAGAGGTTCTGATGGCGGAGTTCATCCGCGAGGCAGCGCTGGAAGGGGTGCGCGACGAGTTGCCGCATTCGCTGGCGGTGGTGATCGAAGAGGTAGTGCCGCGCGAAGGCCGCGACGACCTGATAGACGTGCACGCGGTGCTCTACGTGGAGCGCGACAGCCAGAAAGGCATCGTGATCGGAAAGGGCGGTGCCCGATTACGCGAAGTGGGCACCGCCGCGCGCGCCCAGATCGAAAAGCTGCTCGGCACAAAGGTCTACCTGGACTTGCGGGTCAAAGTCGCCAAGAACTGGCAGCGCGACCCCAAACAGCTCGGCCGACTGGGCTTTTGAGCGTGATAGTGAGGGTTTAGGTTCGCCCGCTCGATACCGGGGGCGTATCGGTGCCGGCGTTCCACCACACCTCCGGTTGCTTGGCGGCCCAGCCGCCGACCGCCTCCAATTCGGCGGCCAGCGAAACCAGGAGCGGCTCACTATTGGCCGGACCCATCAGCTGCACACCGATGGGCAGACCGTCCGAGGTGAATCCCGCGGGGATGTTGATCGACGGCCAGCCCAACAGATTCCACGGCCAGGTGACCGGGCACGCCGCGATCATGAGCCGGTCGGTACCCAAACCACTCAGGCGGTCGAACGCATGGACCGGCGGGGGCGGCTGAGCGGTGGTCGGTGCCAGCACAACGTCGACGATGCGGAAGATCGAGCCCACCCGCCGCTGGTCGGCGGCTTCGTGCGCGCGGGCGGCGCGCAGCACCGACTGTGAAAGCGCCCGTCCGATTCGCAGGTTGGACAGCGTGCGCGGGTCGAAATCGACGCCGTCGCCCAGCCGCTCGGCCCAGTCGAGTAGACCCGAGGTGGATCGCGACAGGAAGTTCCACGACAACCGCAGCCCGTAGTCGGGGTTACCGGCCACCACGTTGTGGCCGAGCAGCCGCAGCTGGTCGGCCACCGATTCCACCGCTGCCCGGATCTCCGGGTGCAGCCGGGCCGGGAAGCCGGTGAAGGGGAACCGGGTTGACATCGCGATCCGCAGCGGGCCCGGCGCGGTTCCGACGCAGTCGGACACGGTCACCGGCGGCGGTGTGTGCAGATCGCCGTCGGCGCTGCCGGACACGGCGTCCAACAGCAGCGCCGCGTCTTCGACAGTGCGGGCCAGCACCCCGTTGACGGTGATCCCGTTGAACGCTTCCGGCAGCGGCCAGGTCGAAATCCGACCGCGCTGCGGTTTGATGCCCACCAGATGAGTCCATGCCGCCGGAATGCGGACACTGCCGGCGCCGTCGGAGCCGATCGCCCCGGCGACCAGGCCGGCGGCCACGGCGGCTGCGCTACCGCCCGAGGATCCGCCCGGGGTGTGCTTGCGCGACCACGGGTTGCGGGTGTGGCCGAACCCGGGCCCGCTTGTGAACGGCCATTGGCCCAGCTCACAGGTGTTGGTCTTGCCGACGATCACCGCGCCTGCGGCTTTGAGCCGGCGCACGACCTCGGAATCGGCGCTGGCCGGCCGGACGTGGCCCGACGTGCCGAACGCCGTCGGGACACCGGCGATGTCGACGTCGTCCTTGACCGCGATCGGGACGCCCAGCAGCGGGGCGTCGTCGCCGGCGGCACGGCGCCGGTCGGCCTCGGCGGCGTCGGCCAGCGCCGACTCGGTGAGCACCACCCGGAACGCGTTCAACGTCGACTGGCTGGCATCGATGGCGTGCAATGAGCGGCGGACCAGCTCGTCGGAGGTCACCTCACCGTTGGCCAGCTGGTAGAGCTGCTCGGTCAGGGTCGGGAAGCGGGTGGCGGAAGAGTTACTCATCAGTACGAACATTATCGGCGCGTGCGCGAGGGCGCCGTCGCAGCCCGGTGACAAACTGATATCTATGCGGCTGTACCGGGACCGAGCGGTGGTGCTGCGCCAGCACAAGCTCGGCGAAGCCGACCGGATTGTCACCCTGCTCACCCGCGACCACGGACTGGTGCGCGCGGTGGCCAAGGGGGTGCGCCGCACCCGCAGCAGGTTCGGTGCGCGGCTGGAGCCGTTTGCGCATATCGACGTGCAGCTGCATCCCGGGCGCAACCTGGACGTCGTCACCCAGGTCGTTGCCCTGGATGCGTTCGCCACCGACATCGTCAGCGACTACGGCCGATACACCTGCGCATGCGCGATGCTGGAAACCGCCGAACGCCTCGCCGGTGAGGAGCGGGCCCCGGCCCCGGCCCTGCACCGGTTGACCGTCGGCGCGCTGCGAGCCGTGGCCGATGGCCAACGGCCCCGTGAGCTGCTGCTGGACGCCTACCTGCTGCGCGCCATGAGTATCGCCGGGTGGGCGCCGGCGTTGACCGAATGTGCCCGCTGCGCCACCCCCGGTCCGCATCGCGCGTTTCACATCGCCGCCGGCGGCAGTGTCTGCGCATACTGCCGCCCGGCCGGTTCCACCACACCGCCGCCCGGTGTGCTGGAGTTGATGTCCGCGCTGCACGACGGCGACTGGGAGGCCGCGGAGGCCGCACCGGCGTCGTATCGCAGCCATGTCAGCGGTTTGGTCGCCGCACACCTGCAGTGGCATTTAGAGCGGCAGCTACGCACGTTGCCGCTGGTCGAGCGGGTCTATCGGGTTGATCAAAGCCTCGCCGACCGCAGGATCTCTCTGGTCGGGCCGGAGCTCAGGAAGAATACGGCCCATGGTGCGGAACCAGAAGCCGGCTGACTTCCCGCAACTGCCTCCGGCCCCCGATGACTACCCGACCTTCCCGGACACCTCCACCTGGCCCGTCGTCTTCCCAGAACTGCCGCCCTCGCCCGACGGGGGCCCGCGGCGGCCGCCGCAGCACGTCTCAAAAGCGGCGGCGCCGCGAATTCCAGCCGACCAGTTGCCTGTTCACGTGGCGATCGTGATGGACGGCAACGGCCGTTGGGCCACCGCGCGTGGACTTCCCCGAACCGAGGGGCACAAGATGGGCGAGTCGGTGGTAATCGATATCGCCTGTGGCGCAATCGAACTCGGCATCAAATGGCTCAGTCTTTACGCGTTCTCCACCGAGAACTGGAAACGCTCCGCCGAAGAGGTCCGGTTCTTGATGGGATTCAACCGTGACGTGGTGCGACGCCGCAGGGAAAACCTCAGAGACATCGGCGTGCGGATCCGCTGGGTCGGATCGCGGCCGCGGTTGTGGCGCAGCGTCATCAAAGAGTTGGAAGTCGCCGAGGAGATGACCCGTCACAACAACGTCATCACCGTGAACTACTGCGTCAACTATGGCGGGCGAACCGAAATCGCCGAAGCGGCACGGCGAATCGCGCGTGAAGCAGCGGCAGGCAGGCTGAATCCGGAGCGGGTCACCGAGGCCACGGTTGCCAGTCGCCTGCAGCGCCCGGACATTCCGGATGTGGACCTGCTGTTGCGCACTTCCGGTGAGAAGCGCTCCAGCAATTTCATGCTGTGGCAGGCGGCCTACGCCGAGTACGTCTTCACCGACAAGCTATGGCCGGACTATGACCGCCGCGACCTGTGGGCGGCGTGCGAGGAATATGCTTCTCGCCATCGACGATTCGGGACTGCGTGATGCCGTCGTTGCAGCAACGGTTGGCCTCGGTGCTTGGCGAGATCCTGCCCATCGAGGAAGAACCCGACGGCGCTTTGACGGTGCGCCACGACGGCACGTTCGCGTCCCTGCGGGTGGTGACCATCGTTGAGGACCTCGACCTCATCTCACTGACCCAGGTCCTGGCGTGGGATTTGCCGTTGAGCAAGAAGCTGCGCGACCAGGTAGCCGATCAATCGCAGAACACGTTGTTGGGTTGGGTGGTACTCGTGGAGAAGAGCAGCGAGCCGGCGGCCAAGCGCAACTCCGGCAAAACGGTCGATGTGATGTTGCGCTACAACTTCCCCGGTAGCGGCCTGACCGACGACGCGCTGCGCACCCTGGTGCTGATGGTGCTTGCCAAGGGCGCCGAAATCCGGCGTGCCCTAACGGCTTAGTTGTCGAGGTTTCGTCGAGGTTTCGTCGAGATCGACGCTAGCGCGCGAAAGTGCGAGAACGAATCACGCCAGCGTCGATCTCGGCGCGTCAAGCCCGGCACTCCGAACAGGTCCCGAAGATTTCGATGGTGTGGCTGACGTCGGAAAATCCGTGCTCGGTGGCCACCTCCGCGGCCCACGCCTCGACCTCGTGGTCGCCGACCTCGATGGTCGACCCGCAGCTGCGGCACACCAAATGGTGGTGATGGTGCTCCGAACAGCGCCGGTAGACCGATTCGCCGGTGTCGGTGCGCAGTGTGTCGAGCAGACCGGCTGTCGCCATCGACTGCAGCGTCCGGTACACGGTGGTCAGGCCGATGTTCTCGCCGCGCCGGCGTAACTCCTCGTGCAACTCCTGCGCCGACCGGAAGTCGTCGAGGCTGTCCAGCAGCGTCGAGATCGCTGCGCGCTGCCGGGTGGCGCGCACACTGGCGCCCGTCATCGGTGGCCCTCACCGGCGTGGGCCACCGCGTCGATCACGATGTGGGCCAGGTGATGATCGGCCAGCCGGTAGAGCACCTCGCGGCCGGACCGTTCGCCCGAGACGACCCCCGCCGCCTTGAGGATCTTCAAATGCTGGCTGACCAGTGGTTGCGGCACCCCTAAGGCGTCTACCAGCTCGTGCACGCAACGCTGCGACTCGCGCAGCTGCAGCACGATCGCGATCCGCACCGGCGCGGCCAGCGCGCGGAGCAGCTCGCCCGCGGCGTCGAGAATCTCCCGCGGCGGTGGTGGCGGGAGTTCCCCGGAATCGCCGTGCTGATGGCTTTCAACGAGCTCGTCGCCGTCGGCTGCCGTGGAGGTCGGGTGGGACATTTCGATTCCACTGTCACATGCGTAATGACGCATGTCAAAGACCGTACTCCCGGTCGCTACGATGACGGTTGCTCGTGATCCCCATCCGACTCCCCATCCGAGACAGGAGAGCAACACCTCGTGGCGTCCGTCATCGACACCGTCGTCAACCTGGCCAAGCGGCGCGGGTTGGTCTATCCGTCCGGAGAGATCTACGGCGGCACCAAGTCGGCGTGGGACTACGGGCCGTTGGGGGTCGAACTCAAGGAGAACATCAAGCGGCAGTGGTGGCGCTCGGTGGTCACCTCCCGCGACGACGTCGTCGGCCTGGATTCGTCGATCATCCTGCCGCGGGAAGTGTGGGTCGCCTCGGGCCATGTCGAGGTATTCCACGACCCGCTCGTCGAGTCGCTGATCACACACAAGCGTTACCGCGCCGATCACCTCATCGAGGCCTACGAGGAAAAGCACGGGCATCCACCGCCCAACGGGTTGGCCGATATCCGTGACCCCGACACCGGCGAGCCGGGTCAATGGACCGAGCCGCGTGAATTCAACATGATGCTCAAGACTTACCTCGGGCCGATCGAGTCCGAGGAAGGCCTGCATTACCTGCGGCCGGAGACCGCGCAGGGCATCTTCGTGAACTTCGCCAACGTCGTCACGACCGCGCGCCGCAAACCGCCGTTCGGTATCGCCCAGACCGGCAAGAGCTTTCGCAATGAAATCACGCCGGGCAACTTCATCTTCCGCACTCGCGAATTCGAGCAGATGGAAATGGAGTACTTCGTCGAGCCGTCGACAGCGCCCGAATGGCACCAGTATTGGATCGATACCCGGCTGCAGTGGTACGTCGACCTCGGCATCGAGCGCGAAAACCTGCGACTGTTCGAGCACCCCAAAGAGAAGCTGTCGCACTATTCGGACCGCACAGTCGACATCGAGTACAAGTTCGGCTTCCAAGGCAACCCGTGGGGCGAACTGGAAGGTGTGGCCAACCGCACCGATTTCGATCTGTCAACGCACTCAAAGCATTCCGGAGTCGACCTGTCCTTCTATGACCAGACCACGGACACCCGTTACGTGCCGTATGTCATCGAGCCGGCGGCCGGGCTGACCCGCTCATTCATGGCGTTTTTGATCGACGCCTACGCCGAGGACGAAGCGCCAAACGCCAAGGGCGGGATGGACAAACGTACGGTGTTACGCCTGGATCCGCGGCTGGCGCCGGTGAAGGTCGCCGTGCTGCCGCTGTCCCGGCATGCCGACCTGAGCCCTAAAGCACGCGACCTGGCCGCTGAGTTACGCCAATGCTGGAACGTTGAGTTCGACGACGCCGGCGCCATCGGCCGGCGCTACCGCCGCCAGGACGAGATCGGCACTCCGTATTGCGTGACGATCGATTTCGAGACCCTTGACGACAATGCCGTCACGGTCCGCGAACGAGACGCCATGACGCAGGAGCGCATTCCCATCGACGGGGTCGCCGACTATTTGGCCAAGCGCCTCAAGCACTGCAAGTAGCGGCGGGTCAGAAGCGGCCGCCGCCGCCCATGAAGCCGCCGTCGCCGGCACCTGGCGAGCCGCCGTACGACGTGGGGCCCCAACCACCGCCCCAGCCGCCACCGAAACCGCCGCGCATCCCGCCGCTGAGCACGTTGCCGATGATGATGCCGCCCAGCATCGCCCCCATGTCGTTGCCGCCGCCGTAGCGCCCGCTGAAGGCGCGCTGCATGGACTTGACATCCGCCTGGGCCAGCGACTGCGCCTGGGCGGCAAGCATCGCCGCGCTGTTGGCATGGCCGATCGCTTCACCGACGTCGGTTGACCGCGTGTCGAGGGCGGTTTGCAATTGCCGGTTGGCCTCGGCCAGGCGCGTGCGGGCTTCCGGGCCGATGCTGCCGCGGCGGGTGTCGATGTAGTCGGACACCGCGCGGATCCGCGACTGGGCGGTGAACAACGCCTGCTCCAGCGTGCGGTTGAGGCGCTCGGCGGTGGCCTGCTCCTCGGCCAGCACGGCCAGCAGGCGGTCGAGGTCGGCGTCCGCCTCGGTCAGACGGGTGAACGCGCCGAGCGGGTCGGCAGAACCGCGGCCCTGGGCGGCGTCGACGGCCTTGGCCGCCGCATCGCGCGCGGCGGCCAGTTCCCGGCTGTGATCGCTGCGCCCCTTGCCCAGCAGCGTGTTGGCCTGCTCGATGCCCGCGCGAACGTCGGCGATCAGTGCCGGCAGGGTGGCGACAGCGTGATGGATGTCGCTGGACGCACTGTCCACGGCGTCCAGCAGCGCACGGGCCTGCCCCAGCGCCGACTCGGCGGCGCGTACCGCGTCCACCAGACGGCTGAGTTCCCCGCTGACCGGGCGGGCGGCCAGGTCGCGGGCACGGCCGATATTGCGATCGGCAAAAGCCAGCCGCTCCTTGGCCGTTGTCACGTTGCCGGACACCGACGTCAGCGCCGCGTCGTCGAATTCGTTGCGCAGCGCGGCCAACCGCTCCTCGGACGGCGAAATCCGCGCGGTGAGTTCGACGAACTGCTGAGTCAATTTGTCCACCCGCGACGGTGCATTGATCACCAAGTCCCGCAGCTGGTCGAACGCCGCACGCTGGGCCTCGAGTTCACGATCGGCCCGCGCCGCCGACACGATCACACTGATGAGCAGCTCGCGCTGTTGCTGCGGAGTCTCCGGGACGGCGTCGTCAAGTCGCTGACGTACGTTAAAGGCTTGCGCAAGAGCAGCTTTCGCATTCTGTACCGCTCGCGTGAAGGGCTCGGTCCGCTGCTCGCCGAACTCCTCGACCGCCAGCGTCAGCTCGTTGGTGCTGGTGCGCACGGCGTTGTCGACGTCGACCACCTTCGAGCGCGACAAGCTGTCCAGGGCCTCGAGCGACAGCGCGGCCAGCGCGTCCGGGTCGGTGGGGTCGACGCGTCGGGCTGCGGCCAGCTCGGCGGCCCGGCGTCGCCGGCGCCGGTAGCGCATCACCAGCCACAAGCCCAGCAGCGCCGCCGCGATGACCCCCAAGGCAACCAGCAGCGGCGCCCACCCGGGCGAAGCCTGTGGCCGTGCCAAGCCGTTGGCCGCCGCCACAGCCGCGCCGCCGAAGTCCGAGCGGTGCAGCGCCGGCTCGATTTGGTTGTGTCGCAGGTCATCTACCTGACGCGAGGTGATGCCCTTGACCGTCGACGGCACCAGGAAGGCGTACGCCCGGTCACCGGTGGCGACGGCAAGCAGCGCGTCGGCCGAGCCCAGGTCACTGGTGCGCCAGGTGGCCTGTGCCCAGTTGACGGCGGCTTGCCCGGCGAAGTTGTCGACGTACACCACCCATAACCGGATGTGACGGTCGGCGTAGAGCTTGTCGACGGCCGACTCGACCGCGCCCCGATCCGAGGCGCTCAACGCGCCGGCGTTGTCGGTGACGTAGCCGCTGAGCCGCAACGGCGGCTCCGCGCCGGCACCAGGGGCCGCCAGCAGGGCGGCCCCCACCAAAGCCAGGAGAACGCCGAGTAGGCGGACAACGCGCATGCTCGCCAATGTAATGCGCCTGGCGAAGGCCCTGGCAGACTGAGCGTCGATGACCCCGCAGGATCCCTACCGCGACGCCGACCGCGAGCGCTTGGTACCCGAGCCGCCGAAGACCGCGGGCTTGCCGGGCAGCGAGGGCCAGCATCGCACCGACTTCGCCCGCGACCGCGCCCGCGTCCTGCACAGCGCCGCGCTGCGCCGGCTGGCCGACAAGACGCAGGTCGTCGGGCCCAGAGAAAGCGAGACACCCCGCACTCGGCTGACCCACTCACTGGAGGTCGCGCAGATCGGACGGGGAATGGCGATCGGGTTGGGCTGCGATCCGGACCTGGTCGACATGGCCGGCCTGGCGCACGATATCGGCCATCCGCCTTACGGGCACAACGGCGAGCAAGCGCTCGACGAGGTGGCCGCCGCCTGCGGCGGCTTTGAGGGCAACGCTCAGAATTTTCGGATCCTGACCAAATTGGAGCCCAAAGTCCTTGACCCACAAGGTCATAGCGCTGGTCTGAACCTGACGCGCGCTGCGCTGGACGCGGTCACCAAGTATCCGTGGACACGGACCAGCGCCCGAGGCAAGTTCGGCTTCTACGACACCGAGGCCGACGCCGCCGCCTGGGCCCGCGCGGGCGCACCACCGGGACGGTCCTGCCTGGAGGCGCAGGTGATGGACTGGGCCGACGACGTCGCGTATTCGGTGCACGACGTCGAAGACGGTGTCATTTCCGGCCGCATCGACCTGCGGGTCCTCGCCGATGACGACGACGCCGCCGCGCTCGCTGAGTTGGGCGAACGTCATTTCTCCGGTGTGGCTGCCGATGATCTGGTCGCCGCCGCCAAGCGGCTCTCCGGGCTGCCGGTGGTCGCGGCGGTCGGCAAATATGACGCGACGCTGGCGGCATCGGTTGCGCTCAAGCGGCTGACCAGCGAGCTGGTGGGGCGGTTCGCCTCCGCGGCGATCGCGGCCACCCGGGCGGCGGCCGGGCCCGCACCGTTGGCCCGGTATGCCGCCGACCTGCAGGTCCCCGCGCTGGTGCGCGCGGAGGTCGCCGTGCTGAAAATCCTGGCGCTGCAGTACATCATGTCTGACCCGCGGCACCGGCAAATGCAGGCCGCCCAGCGCGAACGCATCCACCGAGTGGCGCAGTGGCTGCTGGCCGGCGCCCCGCGGACCCTCGACCCGATCTTCGTTCCGGCGTTCAACGCCGCCGACGACGATGGCGCGCGGCTGCGGGTCATCGTCGACCAGATCGCGTCATACACCGAGGGACGGCTGGAACGCATCACCTTCTGAGCCCACGACTGCGCGAGGGTGCGTAGTTGTACGCCGGCCCGCCGAAAAACACGTACAACTGTGCACTCTCGCCGGGAGGAGGTGGGCGCCGGCGCTTACACTAACCCGATGGCTGGCCGTATCCCTGATCGCGATATCGCCGCCATCCGTGAACGAGTCCGCATCGACGACGTCGTCGGCGACTACGTGCAGCTGAGGCGCGCGGGCGCCGACTCGCTCAAAGGCCTGTGCCCGTTCCACGACGAGAAGTCGCCGTCGTTTCACGTTCGGCCCAATCATGGCCACTTCCACTGCTTCGGGTGCGGCGAGGGCGGCGACGTGTACGCGTTCGTCCAGAAGATCGAGCACGTCAACTTCGTCGAGGCCGTCGAACTGCTGGCCGACCGGATCGGCTACACGATCACCTACAGCGGTGCGGCCACCAGCGTGCAGCGTGACCGCGGCAGCCGCAGCCGGCTGCTGGCCGCCAACGCGGCCGCCCAGCAGTTCTACGCCGAGGCGTTGGAATCCGCTGAGGCCGCCGCGGCCCGCCAATATCTCAAGGAGCGCAATTTCGACGCCGACGCCGCCCGTCATTTCGGTTGCGGGTTCGCGCCGTCGGGGTGGGATTCACTCACGAAGCACTTGCTGCGCAAGGGCTTCGAATTCAAGGAACTGGAGGCGGCGGGGCTGTCACGGGAGGGCCGGCGCGGTCCGATCGACCGGTTTCACCGGCGGCTGCTGTGGCCGATCCGCACCTCGGCCGGCGAGGTGATCGGGTTCGGCGCCCGGCGGATTTTCGACGACGATCCGATGGAAGCCAAGTACGTCAACACCCCCGAGACGTTGCTGTACAAGAAGTCCTCCGCGCTGTTCGGGATCGACCTGGCCAAACGCGACATCGCCAAGGGCCATCAGGCCGTGGTCGTCGAGGGCTACACCGACGTGATGGCGATGCATCTGGCCGGTGTGACAACGGCGGTCGCGTCCTGCGGTACCGCGTTCGGTGACGAGCATCTGGCGATGCTGCGCCGATTGATGATGGACGACAACTTCTTTCGCGGCGAACTGATCTACGTGTTCGACGGCGACGAGGCGGGGCGGGCCGCCGCGCTCAAGGCGTTCGGCGGTGAACAGCAGCTGGCGGGCCAGTCGTTCGTGGCGGTGGTCGCCGACGGCCTGGATCCCTGCGATCTGCGGCTAAAGGCCGGGGACACCGCGTTGCGCGATCTGGTGGCGCGCCGAACCCCGTTGTTCGAGTTCGCGATCCGCAGCACCCTGGCCGAAGTCGACCTGGACAGCGCCGAGGGTCGGGTGTCTGCGCTGCGGCGCTGCGTGCCGATGGTCGCCCAGATCAAGGACCCCACACTGCGCGACGAGTACGCGCGCCAACTCGCCGGCTGGGTGGGCTGGTCGGATGTCAGCCAGGTGGTGGGCCGGGTGCGCGAGCAGGCCAAGGCCCCCAAACAGCAGCGCCGCGGCCGCCCGCGTAACACCGCGACGACTGCCGCCGAACCCGCGGCGATACGGCCCGACCCGCGGGACCCGACGCTGTGGCCGCAGCGCGAGGCGCTCAAGTCCGCGTTGCAGTATCCGGCGCTGGCCGGGCCGGTGTTCGACGCGCTCACCGTGGACAGTTTCACTCATCCCGGCTACGCCGCCGTTCGCACCGCGATCGAAGGGGCCGGCGGTACCGGCGCCGGGATCACCGGGGCGCAGTGGCTCGACGCGGTGCGCCAACACGCGCCGTCGCCGGCGGCCGCCGGGCTGATCAGCGAGCTGAGCGTGGAAGCCATCCGAGTCGATGACGACGACAAGCTCTCGCGTTACATTGCCGGCGTGCTGGCCCGCCTGCAGGAAGTCTGGGTGGGCCGACAGATCGCTGAGGTCAAATCCAAGCTGCAGCGGATGTCGCCGGTCGAGCAGGGCGACGAGTACCACGCTTTGTTCGGCGATCTGGTCGCGATGGAGGCCTATCGACGCAGCCTGCTCGAGCAGGCCAGCGGCGACGACCTCACCGCCTGAGCGGGTTAGCGCGCGACGTCACGCTTGCGCGGTTCGACGACGGAAGTTTGGTCGTCGATCTCGGTCAACGTGACCATCCGCGAGTCGGGGGAGACCCGGTTGGCGATCTTGCGCCGTCCCGCCTCGATCACCGATCTGGCGGTGGGGCTGCTGGTCAGAGCACGATAGGTGCCGACGATTTGTTCGTAGCGGCGGCGGCCGGCCTTCGCGCCCAGCACGTAACCCAGTCCCAGCACTACCAAATACCGGATCAAAGCGGCCCCCTCCTGATGTCGGTACGTGGCTCCATCCTGCCTCAATTGGGCGACCAGGTGTGGGCAGGCTGTGACTCTTGGCGCAGCGACGGGCCCGTAAGCTAGAGTCATCCCTCGTCGCGTGGTTGGGGCCGCGTGGCAGCGGGCAGTCCTCCGTAGCTCAATTGGCAGAGCATTCGGCTGTTAACCGAAGGGTTCCTGGTTCGAGTCCAGGCGGGGGAGCCAGACGGTGGTCAGTCCTGCTGGTTCACCAAAAACGGTGGTTGGCCCCCGTGCAGTCGGGGCAACTCGGACGGACCTTGCGGGCCCTTGGGCTTTTTAGCCTGCTGTTGTTGCTGCTGCTTGGCGACCTGTGCGAGCGCATTGACCAGTTGCGGGCTGGCGGCAGCCATTTCCCGGCGCTCTTCCTCGGTCATCTCGTAAAAGCCCCATAAGCCCCAGGCCGACGGCCGCACGTACAGCATCACCGGCTCGGGGCGGTTGCGGAACACCGTCGGGATGGGGACGGCGCGATCGATGGTCGCCGAGGCCGCCATCTCTTGCGCGATCTGCTCGATGTTGGCTGACTCATGCAGTTCGTAGGTCAGCGACTGGCCGATCCGGTGGGGCGGTCCTTGCAGCGCGAGGAACCACGCCATCTGCTACTCCTTCGCTCGTTTGTCAACCACGACAGCCTAGGAGATGACCGCAGCGCGCTGGGCGAAACCGGGCAAGCTGGTCAGTAGACGTCGCGTTGGTAACGCCGCTCGGAGGATAGATTCCGCACGTAGGTCTTCGCCGCGTCGTGATCAAGTCCACCGTGATCTTCGATGATGTCATGAATGGCGCGGTCGACTTCCTTCGCCATCAGGTGCGCATCGCCGCAGACGTAAACGTGCGCGCGGTCGCACAGCCACTGCCAGATTTCCGCGCCGCGGCGTCGCATCAGGTCCTGCACGTAGATCTTCTCGGGCTGGTCCCGCGAAAAGGCGAGGTCAAGGTGGGTGAGGAAGCCGCGGTCGTGCATAGCCTCGATCTCGTCGCGGTAATAGAAGTCGGTGGCTGCGTTGCGTTCTCCGAAAAACAGCCAGTTAGGACCGGTGTGACCGAGCACGCGGCGTCGATGCAAGAAGCTGCGGAACGGGGCCACTCCGGTGCCAGGACCGATCATGATCATCGGCGCATCGGGGTCGACCGGCGGGCGGAAGTGGTTGGCCTTTTGCACGAACACCCCGACGTCGTCACCGTCCGCGTGGTCGGCCAGATAGGTCGAGCACACGCCGCCCCGCGCGACGCCTTGGCAGTCGAATCGCACCGCACTGACCGTGAGGTGCACTTCCTCGGGGTTGTCGATCGACGCCGACGAAATTGAATAAAGGCGCGGTGCAAGGGGTTTGAGTACTCTAAGCCAGTCATCGACCGATGCCCTCACGGGTGAATGCGCCAGCACGTCGACCGTCTGACGACCCCACATCCACTCGGCAAGCGCCGCCTTGTTCACCGGTTCGACCAGCTTGACCAACTCCGGGTCACCGCTGCGCGCGGCGACGAACCGCAGCAGATCGCCTGTGATGCGGGCGATCTCGAACCGTTCGGTGAGTGCGGTGCGCAACCGCATCGACCCGTGGTCGGGAACCTGCACGGCGGCGGTTCCGTCCAGTCCGGTGACTTCCAGCCACTCGTCGACCAGAGCGGGGTTGTTGCGCGGCCAAATGCCCAGGGCGTCACCGGCGTCGTAGCTCAACGTACCTTCGGGCACGCTGAACACGATCTGTCGCACCTCTTTGGTCGAACCGGGGCCGCTCAGCAGGGTGTTGCGCACCAGTGAGGTGATAAGTGGCCTCTTGCGGCTATATGCCTCCGGTTGTGATCTCGCCGGCGCGACGACCACTGCGGGTGGGGCGGCAGCGTCGTCGCCGACGACCGCCAAAGTTTTGGTGAGCATTTGGCGGACCGCTGACAGCCATGCACCGGCGGCATGGTCGTAGTCCGGTTCGCAGTCGACACGGTCGAGCATGCGCACCGCACCGAGCTCCGACAGCCGGGCGTCCAGGTTGCGGCCATGACCGCAGAAATCGGCGTAGCTGGAGTCGCCGAACGCCAGCACCGCATAGCGCGTGTCGGTCAGCCGTGGCGCCTCATCGGACGACAACTCGTCCCACAGCGCGGCACCGTTGTCCGGTGGCTCGCCGTCCCCGGTGGTACTGGTGATGACGAGCAGCTGCCGGACGGTCGGCAGGTCTGCGAGCGCGAAGTCGTCCATTGCCCGCAGTGCGACCTTCAGACCGGCCATACCGAGTCCGGTGGCGCACTCGGCGGCAAATTCCTCGGCGTTGCCGGTCTGCGACGCCCACAGCACGACGATCGGGGACGGCTCCGGTCGATCGTTAGGCGCGCTCGCCGGCGGGGGTCCCAGTGGGCGCGCCTCTGGGATGGTGCTGCGGGAGAACAGCCCGGCCATCAACCCGTTCACCCACATCCGGGCGCCCGGTTCGAAGGGCGCGCTCAACGGCAGGGTCGGCACACCGGGCGAGCTGCGACCGGCCTCGGTTCGTAGCGCGGTCAGCATCCCGGCAAGATAGCTGCGGCCGACGGGGTCGAAATCCGGCACGGGCTGGTCTGCGACGCCGAGCAATTCGGCCAGTGCGCCGACTTCGACCGCGCCAATCGCCGGGGCGTCGGTGGCTGGTTCGGGGGCTGACTGTGCGGGCCGTGCTGCGACCTTTTTCAGGGTGACCGCACAGGTCTTGTACTCCGGTTGTTGCGATGTCGGGTCGACGGCGTCGCTGGTGACCGCGTTGATCGACAGGTATTCACCGAAGACGTCGTTCCAGTGAAACGGGGCGAAGCAGTTGCCGGGCCGGACCCGGTCGGTGACGACGGCGGGCATCACCGCGCGTCCCCGCCGCGATGCGATCTCGACGGAGTCGCCGTCGGCGATCTCCAGCCGGGCGGCGTCGTCGGGATGGATTTCGACGAACGGGCCGGGGTTCAGCTTGTTCAGCTTGGCGATCTTTCCGGTCTTGGTCATCGTGTGCCACTGATGCGCCAGACGCCCGGTATTGAGCAGGAACGGGTAGTCGTCGTCGGGCATCTCGTCGGGCAGCAGGTGCGGGCGGGCGAAGAACACCGCCCGTCCGCTCGATGTCGGGAATACCAGCCGCGGGACGCCGCCGTCCTCGCGGACCAGCCGGGTCTGGCAGGTGCCATCGTTGAGGTAGCGAATCGGGTTGCGGTCGTTGGTGCTACCGGGCGGGCACGGCCACTGCACCGGTGTCTTGCGCAGCCACTCGTAGCTGATCCCGCGTAGGTCGTAACCGGTCCTGGGATTGGCGAACCGTTTGATCTCCTCGAATACATCCTCGGCGCAGCGGTAGTCGAACGCGTCGGCGTAACCCATCTCAGCGGCGACGCGGGCGATGATCCGCCAATCCGGCAGCGCCTGCCCGGGCGGGTCGACCGCCTTCTGGAACAGGGTGAGGTTGCGCTCCGAGTTGATCATCACCCCGTCACATTCCGTCCACAGCGCCGCGGGCAGCAACACGTCTGCATAGGCGTTGGTTTCGGTTTCGAAAAATGCGTCCTGGGCGATCACCAGTTGGGCTGCCTCCAGACCGGCCAGCACCGTTTTGCGATTCGCCACGCTCGCAACCGGATTCGTGCAGATGATCCAGCAGGCCTTGATGTCACCATCGGCCATTCGGGAAAACATGTCGATGGCGCCGCCACCAACCTCGGTGCGCAATGACCCGCGTGGAATGCCCCACAGCTCCTCGACGAATGCGCGATCATCGTCGTCGAACACCGTGCGCTGGCCAGGCAAACCCGGTCCCAGGTAACCCATTTCGCGGCCACCCATCGCATTGGGCTGACCCGTCAACGAGAACGGGCCGCTCCCCGGCTTACAGATGGCACCGGTGGCCAGATGCAAGTTGCAGATCGCATTGGTGTTCCACGTGCCGTGGGTGCTCTGGTTGAGGCCCATAGTCCAGCAGCTCACCCAATTTTCCGCTTCGCCGATCCATTGTGCGGCGGTGCGGATATCAGCTTCCGCGATGCCGGTGATCTCGCTCACGATGTCCGGCTGAAATCGCTTCAAGAAGCTCGGCATCACCTCCCAGCCCTCGGTGAACTCGGCGATAAAATCCGGGTCAATCTGGTCGTTTTCGACAATCAGGTGCAGTAGCCCGTTGAGGAGCGCCAGGTCGGTGCCGGGCGCGATCTGCAAAAACAGGTCAGCCTTCTCCGCGGTTGCGGTGCGGCGCGGGTCGACGACGATCAGTTTGGCGCCGGCCTTTACCCGGTCCATCATCCGCATGAACAGGATCGGATGGCAGTCAGCCATATTGGCGCCGATGACAAAGAAGACGTCGGCCGAATCGAAGTCGTGATAGGAACCAGGTGGCCCGTCGGCGCCCAAAGACAGCTTGTAGCCGGTGCCCGCGCTTGCCATGCACAGCCGCGAGTTCGACTCGATCTGGTTGGTGCCGATGAATCCCTTGGTCAATTTGTTCGCCAGATATTGTGCTTCCAGCGACATCTGCCCCGACACATAGAGCGCGACGGCATCGGGGCAGTGTTCGTCGATGATCGCCCGAAGTCGCTGTGCGCAATGGATGATCGCGGCGTCCATATCGGTTGCTTCGACGGGTTCACCGCGATCGGTCCGCAGGAAGGCCGATTCCATCCGGCCCGGCGCAGCGAGTAGCTCAGCGGTGGTAGCACCCTTGGTGCACAGCCGACCGAAGTTGGTCGGATGTGCCTTGCCGCCAGTCGATTTCGCTACTCGACGACGGCCGGTCTCCGCGTCCGTTTCGAGCTGCAGGACCATGCCGCACCCGACGCCACAGTAGGCGCATACGGTCCCGACGCCGTTGGGCTCTGCAACCACGCGTACTCCTCCTCGATGCGCAGAGTCGTTTGCAATGGTGCAGGAAGGCTGTTTCGGCACTGTTACAGGAGATCTCGGTGTCTTTACTAGTTTCTCGCAGCGGTCGCAGTTCCCTCGCGAGGTGACCGACCGTGGCGTTGATCACAGCGTGAGCGCGGTCACGGTTGACGAGATGTCAGTCCGGAAGATTTTCTGGGTGCAGCATCTCGGCGTAGCGCAGTTGCTCAGGAATGCCGAAAGCGTCGACCAGCGTCTCGGCGTACGGCCGCAGGCGCCGGCAGCGGTCGTTGATGCCGCGGGTGACCGCCTTGGCGCGCTCGGTGGACAGATACCGGTGCTCGATGTACCAGGCCTTGTCCTCTTCGATCACCGATAACGCGTACAGGTCGCATACCCACTCGAGGATCTCGCGGGCCTGCTCGTCGCACGAGTCGATGCCGGCAACGAACGCCTCCAGCACCACCCGGTCGATGTGGGCGGTTGCCGCATGCAGCACGTGGTCCTGCACAGCGTTGAACGCGTCGAACGCCGACATCTCGTCGGATTTGGACTGCAACCGGCGCGCTACCGAGGACAGCATGTATTCCTCGCGGTCTTCGAACATCTTTACCTGGGTCCCGCGGTTGAACAGGCTGCCCTCTTCTTCGCTGTCCTGGCGCGCATCGATGATCCGCTGCATGATCGCTTCGGCCGCAGTACGTTTCATCACCCGATCACCGACGGCGTTGGCGGCGAAGCGAACCCATTCCACCGGGCTCATGCTGCTGATGTCGTCGGCGTAAGCGGTCAGCAGCTCCTTGGCCACCAATTGGGTCAGTACGTGGTTGTCACCCTCGAACGTGGTGAACACATCGGTGTCGGCACGCAGGGCGATGAGCCTGTTCTCGGCCATGTAACCCGCGCCGCCGCACGCCTCGCGGGCCTCCTGGATCGCCTTGGAGGCGTGCCAGGTGTTGGCGGCCTTCAGGCCGGCGGCCCGTGACTCCAGCTCCCGCTGTTCTTCGGCGTCGGGCGCATCGGCGGTCTGCAGATCATGGCATTTAGACACCAGCTCGTTTTGCGCGAACTGCAGCGCGTAGGACTTGGCGATCAGCGGGAACAGCCGGCGCTGGTGCACCAGGTAATCCATGATCAGCACTTCGTTTTCGTCATCGGGCGCTTTGAATTGCCTGCGCTGCAACGCATACCGGGTGGCGATGTCCAATGCCAGGCGAGCGGCGTTGCCGGCGCTGCCCCCGACACAGACCCGTCCACGGATCAGGGTGCCGATCATCGTGAAGAACCGGCGATTGGGATTGTCGATCGGCGACGTGTAGGTGCCATCGGGTGCGACGTCACCGTATTTGTTCAACAGGTTTTCCCGCGGGATGCGCACCTGATCGAACACGATGCGGCCGTTGTCTACGCCGGGCAGTCCGCCTTTGTAGTGGTTGTCCGACGTTGTCACGCCCGGCAGGTCGTTGCCGTCGGCGTCGCGGATCGGGACCAGAAAGCAGTGCACGCCGTGGTTCTCGCCAGCGGTGATCAGTTGCGCGAAAACAGCTGCGATCGTTGCGGTTTCGGCTGCACCGCCGATGTACTCCTTCCGTGCGGACGGGGTCGGGGAATCGATGACGAACTCTTGGGTGGCCGGGTCGTAGTTAGCCGTGGTTTCGAGTGACTGCACATCACTGCCGTGGCCCCACTCGGTCATCGCGAAACAGCCGCGCAACTCGAGGTTGATGATCTTCGGCACGTACTGCTTGTGATGGCGTTCGGTGCCCAGGTTCTCCACCGCGCCGCCGAACAGGCCCCATTGCACACCGGCTTTGACCATCAGCGACAGATCCGACATCGCGAGCATCTCGATCATGGTGATCGCCGCCCCGACGTTCCCGTTGCCGCCGTGTTCCTTGCGGAAGCCGTCGTCGGCGGCGCCCGCGTCCGCCATGATCTTCATCTGCTCGGCCACCTTGGTGCGGGCGATCACCGTGTTGGGAGTGTGGTGCGGGCGGAAGACTTCGTGTGTCAACCGCTCGCGCATCTGGTTTTTGACGTCGCGCCAGCGACCGTCCAGCGCGTTCCGCAGGTGTTCGGCAGTGGTGGTCATGGCGTTGACGCTAACGTGATCTCCGCGTCTTTGGGTCCGGTGTCGCTGACCGAATGACTTTCGGGAGTGCGCCGCAACCGTCGCCACAGAAAAGCGCTGGCCGCCGCGCCGAGGGCGATCAGCATCGCCAGGTCGAAGAGCCACTGGCCGGCCGAATGGTTCCAGGTGGCCGCGTTGTCGGCGAGCACGTTGACCGCATGCACATCGATCGTGGAGGCTGACGCCGCGAAACCCCATTGGGCCGGGAGCAACCAGGAGACCTGTTCCAGGGCGAATCGGCCGGCGAGCGGGAAAACCCCACCGCAGAACAGTAGCGACACCAGGATCACCACGACCGCCATCAGCAGAACCTGTTCGCGGTACCGAGCCAGCGAGGAGAGGGCCAGCGCGACGATCGCCGAGACGATCGCGGTCAACGCCAAACTGAGATAGAGCTCCAACACCGGGCTACCCAGCAGGACAGCGCCGCGCGCCGGCGCGCCTTTGCCGGCCGCCGTGGCCAAGGTGATGACGCCGGTCTGCACCAGCAGCACCCCGGCGTAGACGAGGACTTTTGCCGTCAGATAAGCCGGCGTCGATAACCCTTCGGCTTGTTCACGACGGAAGATGTGGCGCTCCCGGAAGACATCACGGATGCCCAGTGCCGTCCCCATAGCGACGGCAGCGAGATTCAGCACGACCAGGATCTCGAGAGCCTCGTCGGGACTGTTCCCGTACGGGTCAGCCGCACCGAGCCCAGCATGGCCGGGCACCACCAATGCCCATCCTCCGAACAGCAACGGCAGGATCGTCAGGAAGATGAAATAGCGCTGGTCGCCAGCGATCAGCCAGGCTTGTCGGCGGGCCGCGACGCCGATCTGCCGCCACAAGCCGGGACGGCGCGGGATATCAAGCGGCGCAACGGTGCCCGGTGGTGGCGCCTTGGGCTGGGATTCCCGGGCGAGGAACGCGCGGTGGGCGCCCTCAGGATCGGTGGCCACCTGCGTCATGATGTCGGGCCAACTGGAGCCGCCCAGCACCGTTTGGATTTCGTCGGGCGGCCCGATGTAGGCGGGAGACCCGGCGGAGGTGAGCAATACCACCTGATCGCACACCTCGACGTGATCAACGGCCGTCGTCGAGAGCACCACGATGCGGCCGTCTTTCGCCAGTCGCCACAGCAGCGTCATCATCTGCCGTTGCTGTTGCGGGTCGAGGCCGGCGGTCGGGTCCTCGAGGACAAGTAGCGACGGCGCGGTGATCAGCTCGGCGGCTAGCGCGGCTAGCTTGCGCTGTTCGTGAGACAGCGCACCGATCTGGGTGGTGCGTGACCGATCGAGCGCCACTTCACCGATGGCCTGGTCCACGATCCGACGGCGTTCATCCTTGGAAATGCTTGGTGGGAGCCGCAACTCAGCGATGTGACCCAGGGCTTGCTCGATGGTGAGCTGAGGGTGCAGGGGGTCGTTGCGCGGCACCATCGACACGTGCGGGCCCAGCGGTTCGGTGTGTAGATGGTGGCCGCCGAGGGTGACGTCGCCGGAACTCGGCCGGGCGGCGCCACCGAGCAACGTGAGCAAGCCGGACCGGGCCGGGGCTGACGGTGCGACGATCGCGGTCAGCGTGCCCCGTTGCGCGGTCAACGACACATCAGCCAGTACTTGCTGCCCTTGGGCAGTCAGCCTCACGTCGCGTACGTATAACGCGCTGAGGTCGGTTTCAGAATGCGGTGCGGAAGCTACTTCGGCGCCCGGTGCTTTGCCGGTCGGCATCTTTCCGGGCGGGCGAGGCTTGGCCCGATGCGGGATCAGCCGCTGGATGGCGTCGGTTATTCGCGCGACAAGATCTCGCCGCTTGAGCTGCGGGATCTGCGGCGAGACCGGCAGCGGTTGTTGGGGTCCCGGCAGTTTCGGAGGAGGGGGCGGCGGCATNGTGGTGGAGGTGGCGACTGCGGGGGGAGCGGCTGCGGTGGCGGCGAGTGAAAACGCCCGGTAGGTGACTCGGACGGCGGTCTAGGTTGGCGCTTCGAGGGTTGGAGTGGCCCAGTCGTTGCCTCGGAGGGCGGCGGTAGCGGCCGAGGCGGAGGTTGACTGGCGGGCGCCTGTCCGACCGGCGGAACGTGCGGTCGAGCGGGCGGCGGTGGACCCGGCGGGGGCGGTGGCATCGGGGCTGCCGCGGCGCCGAGCTGGAACACCAGCCGCGGTCCATAACGCGGATCACCGACGGTGAGGGCCTGCCCGTCGTGGATGACGACGGTGGACATCCGCACCCCGTCGAGGTAGATGCCGTATCGGCTCCGGTCGAAGGCGACCCACTGCCGGCCGTCGTGGTGCAGCACCAGGTACGTGGGTGAGGCGGTGCCGTCCGTGCCGTCGATGCGGATGTCTGATCGGTTGTCGTGGCCCACGGTGATGTCGCGGCCGGCGGGAAACGTGTACCGCTTCGATCCAACCCAAACAGTCAACGGGGAAGGGTGCGCCTCCGTCCGCATGGCTTCTATCTTCCCCCAGCTTCGGCATCGCGCATCTTGGGTGATCAGAAGGGTTTACCCCCGATGATGCGCCGATAATCCGCCGGCTACCGCGATGCGCTGGGCCGCGAGGTGTCGTCGAGCAGCCGACGCAACACGGCGACCGCGTCGACCAGGATTTCGCGGTCTTTGGGCTGCAGCCGTCCGAGTTGCGGCTCGATCGCGGCGGCCCTGTCGGCGCGGACGCGGTTGAGGGTGCGCAGTCCCTCCGGCGTGATGCGGATGCGTACCGCTCGGGCGTCGCCCGGGTCGACCGTGCGGGTGACCAGGCCGGCGTCTTCCAGCCGTCGCACCTGGGTGGTCATGGTCGGCTGCGAACAGTGGTCCACCGCAGCCAGGTCACAGATCCGCGCTTCACCCTGGGCGTCGATCGTCGACAGCAGGCGGGCCTGCGCGGCAGGTAGCGGCATTTGGATGCGCTGGGTGGCGTAGCGGTTGAGTCGGGCGACTACCGCCAGTAGATCCGCCCCCAGGCCGGGGACGGCCTCAGTGGTGTCGTCGTGGGCGGGAGCAGGCCGCGCCGTTGCGGATGGCGTCATACCCCCATAGTTGCATAGCCTGACTATCTACACCACGTATTGAGGCATGTTCGTCCACGAACCGGCACGGCGTGCGCGCACGGAACAGGCGTCGACGGCTGGCAGAATCGGTGCAATGACGACCGGCTCAGCGACCGCGCCCCACCGGGCGCGATCGCTGCGTCCGGGCGAACTCGCACAGGCCTCGGTGATGGCCGCGTTGTGCGCGGCGACGGCGATCATCTCGATTGTCGTTCCGTTCGCCGGCGTGCTGGCACTGCTGGGCACCGTGCCGATGGGGCTGTTGACCTACCGTTACCGGCTGCGGGTGCTGATCGCCGCGGCGGTCGCTGCCGGCATCATCGCTTTCCTGATCGCGGGCATGGGCGGATTCATCAACGTCGCCAACGCCGCCTATATCGGCGGGCTGACCGGCATCGTCAAGCGCAGGCGTCGCGGCACACCGACCGTGGTCGTCGCGTCGTTCGTGGCCGGTGTGGTGTTCGGTGCCGCCGTCGTCGGCGCGTTGGCCGTGCTGACCCGGCTGCGGCAGTTGATCTTCGACGCCATCACCGCCAACGTCGACGGTGTTGCGGTGGCGATGACGCGGGTCGGTCTGGAGCAAGCCGCCGGGCAGTTCAAGGGGTTTTTCGCCACTGCGCTGCATTACTGGCCGTGGCTGGTGCTGGGCAACGGCGTGGTCTCGGTGATGATCGTGTCGCTGATCGGCTGGTGGGCGCTCTCGCGGGTCCTGGACCGCATGCGCGGCATCCCCGACGTCCACAAGCTCGACGAATTAGCCGAGAGCGGCCCGGTCGGTCCGGTTCCGGTGCGGCTCAACCAAGTCCGCTTCCGCTATCCGCGCAGCAACCAGGACGCCCTGCGCCCGGTCAGCCTTGATATCGACGTCGGCGAGCATGTGGCGATCACCGGTGCCAACGGCTCGGGCAAGACCACGCTGATGCTGATACTGGCCGGCCGGGAACCGACGTCGGGCAGCGTCGAACGCCCCGGCGCGATCGGCCTGGGCCGAGTCGGCGGCACCGCCGTCATCATGCAACACCCGGAAAGTCAGGTGCTGGGCACCCGCGTCGCCGACGACGTGGTGTGGGGGCTGCCCGCGGGCACCACCATCGACGTCGACCGGCTACTCAGCGAAGTCGGGCTTGACGGGCTTGCCGAGCGCGACACCGGAAACCTGTCCGGCGGTGAGTTGCAGCGGCTGGCCATGGCGGCGGCCCTGGCGCGCGAACCGGCGCTGCTGATCGCCGACGAGGTCACCAGTATGGTCGACCAGCAGGGCCGGGAGGCGTTGCTGGGCATCATGTCCGGCCTCACCAAGCGGCATCGCACCGCTCTGCTCCACATTACGCACTACAACGACGAGGCCCAATCTGCCAATCGCACAATCAATCTCAGCGATTCTCCGGATAACGCCGAGATGGTCGAGACGACGGCCCCGCCGGTGGCCAATGCGGTGGGCGCTCGTCGCGGCGACAAACCAGTGCTCGAACTCATCGACGTGGGTCACGAATACGACTGCGGCACACCGTGGCAGAAGACTGCGTTGCGCGACGTCAGCTTCACGGTGGGTCAGGGCGACGGACTGTTGATCCATGGCGGCAACGGCTCGGGCAAGTCGACGCTGGCCTGGATCATGGCCGGGTTGACGACACCCACCACAGGCTGCTGCCTGCTCCACGGCCGGCCCACCCACGAGCAGGTCGGTGCTGTGGCGCTGTCGTTCCAGGCGGCCCGGCTGCAGTTGATGCGCAGCCGGGTGGACCTGGAAGTGGCCTCAGCAGCGGGCTTTTCGCGCCACGACCAGGACCGGGTCGCGAGCGCACTGGCCGCGGTGGGACTGGATGCCGCGCTGGCCCGACGACCCATCGACCAACTCAGCGGCGGCCAAATGCGCCGGGTCGTGCTCGCCGGACTGCTGGCGCGATCGCCGCAGGCTTTGATCCTCGACGAGCCGCTGGCCGGACTCGACGCCGTCAGCCAGCGCGGGCTGCTGCGCCTGCTGGTCGACCTGCGCCGCGAGCGGGGTTTGACCGTCATTGTGATTTCACACGATTTCAGCGGTCTCGAGGAGCTGTGCCCGCGCGCCCTGCATCTGCGTGGCGGCGTGCTCCAACCGGCCCCGGCAGCGGCAGAGGACGTGGCATGACCGCCAGTACGATGACACGCCGTCCGGCTCGCCGGCCCGGGCGCCCAGTCGTGCTGTTGCGCCCGGTGCCGGGCGGCTCGGCGGTCCACGATCTGTGGGCTGGAACCAAACTGATTGTGGTCTTCGGCATTTCGGTGCTGCTGACCTTCTATCCGGGCTGGGTGTCGATCGGACTGGTGGCCGCGCTGGTGCTGGCGGCGGCACGGATCGCACACATTCCGTGGGGCGCGTTGCCGTCGGTGCCGCGCTGGCTGTGGATACTGCTGGCCTTCGGCGCGATCACCGCGGCGCTGGCCGGAGGTGATCCGGTCATCCATCTGGGGGCGAGCGGGATCGGGCTCGGCGGGCTACTGTACTTCCTGCGCATCACCGCACTGTCGATCGTGTTGCTCGGGCTCGGCGCGATGGTGTCGTGGACCACCAACGTCGCGGAAATCGCCCCGGCCGTAGCCACCTTGGGCCGACCATTGCGCTGGCTCCGCATCCCGGTCGACGAATGGGCGGTCGTCCTGGCGCTTGCATTGCGCGCCTTCCCGATGCTGGTCGACGAATTCCAGGTGCTTTACGCCGCGCGCCGGTTGCGGCCCAGACAGATTCCGCGCACTCGTAGAGCGCGTCGCCGGCGGTGGGCCTTGGAGCTGATCGATCTGTTCGCAACGGCAATCACCGTGACCCTGCGGCGCGCCGACGAGATGGGCGACGCGATCACTGTCCGCGGCGGAGCCGGTCAGATCTCGGCGGCGCCGTCACGGCCCAAACTGGCTGACTGGCTGGCGTTGTCGATCTCGCTGGCCGTCTGCGTGGCTGCTATCGCCGTGGAGCTGATGTTCGGCGGCTAGCGCCGTTTCGTCTCACGTGTTCGCAACCTGCTCGCTGGTTGCGGCTGCCCGCTGTTGTGGTGTCGGCACCGGCCGATCGTAGGCGCTGTCAATGAGCGGACGCTGTAGAGCGTCAAGCTGATCGGCTTGCGCACTTTGGCCCCACCATCGCCGCCACGTGTTGAGCGGCAGGTGTTGGGTCGGAATCAACAGTGCCGTGATGTTGCCCCGCCGTGTCACCACGTTGGCCGGATGATCGAGGCGAGCATTGGCGTAGTTGTGGATGATGCCCGCGCCATACTGGGCGTTCTGCAGCGCCAGCGGGTAGTTGGGCGACATCATGGCAGTGGGAAAGTCACTCCATCCGTCATATTCCCGGGCCATCAGTATCACTTCGTTGGCGATGTCGGGTGGAACACCCTGCCGAACAGCGACCAGCTGGTCGTTGCGTGCGAACGTGTCCCCTAACAGCACGAACCGGACCCCGGGCGGCGGTGTGTGCCGAGCGAGGTAAAGCGAGATCACTTGCGAGCCGAGGCTGAACCCGAGCACCGTGTCACCGGCGTGCAGCGGAGTATTGGCCAGCGCGGCTACACCCGCGTCATTGTGCAGGCCGTCGGCCGGGTAAGGCACCTTGACGCATGGACATAACGTGCCGCCGAGCTGAAGTTTGGTCATCGACATGGAGATCCCGTTGACGCCGTCATAGTCGAATGGTTCGACTGTGTAGGTGACGGCACTGGCACGAGCGGCGCCGGGATTCATCGGCACTGCGACGACGATGATCGCTGTAAGCACCAGCCATTGTCTAAGCCGTCCGCGGCTCACCCGGTGGAAATTACCCGACGGCAACCCAATCGGGTTAGCGGCGCGCCGCGGCATTCGCCGCGGCCTGTGCTTCCCGGAGGGTGGTCGCCACATCGCGGCGCCCGAGAAACATTTCGTCGAAGTACGGCTTGAGGGCCTGAAAACCTGCGGGAAAGCCGGCGCCGCCGGGTGCGGGGATGCGCGGGCCGCGCAGCACCGCAAAGAACGGTGTGACGTCGACGCCCCTGCTCGCCCAGTAGTCGAAGTAGACCCGCTGCGCGGACCGCACCGCCGGAATGGCGCTGCCGCGACGGCCCAGGTACTCATTGCCCGCCTTGCTGCCCATCCAGGTCAACACCGCTCGCACCGCATCCGGGTGTGTGGATGCCGAGTTCCCGGCGGCGGCAATGCCATTGGTGACGCTGACCCGGCCCGCGGGACCGGCGGGCAGCATCGCTACTCCCCAGTGAAAGCCGGCCTGTTCAGCCACGGCCGCCAGGTTGTACGTGCCGGACTGAAACAGCGCCATTTTGCCGGCCAGAAATTGGTTGCGGGAAAAGTCGTTGTTGTCGTTGGTATCTGATGCCGGAGGAGCGACGTGCTCGTGGTTGATGAGTTTGACCAGGTAACTGAATGCGCTGCGAGCACCGGGGTTGTCGAAGGCGAACCGGTCGCCGTTCTGAAACACCCCGCCGGCCGACCCGACGTAGTTCAGGTAGATGCCCTGGGGGTCGTTGGCGGCGTTATATCCCCACTGTCTGACCCGTCGGGCATCAAAACCCGGCGTCGTCGCGGTGTGTCCATCGGCGTCCACGGTGAGCCGGGCCAACAGTGGTCGCAGGGTGTCGTTGTCCGGGCCCCACCGCAATGCCGCTAACTCGGCCGGGTCGACGCCCGCGGCCTTCAGAAGATCGGCGTTGTAATAGACCGCTATGCCGGCATCGGTCAGCTGCGGGACACCCCACAATGTGCCGTCGCGGCTGAACTGCTCAACCACCGACGGCTCCCAGTCCGAGGCGTCGGCTTCGATTTTCATCAGCCGCCCGTTGTCGGCGTAGTCGGCAAGGTAGGCGTTGGACAGCCAGAAAATGTCGTCGGCGCCACCGCCGGCGACATCGGTGCGCAATGTGTCGAAATAGCTGGAATACGCGACCACGTTGGTGCGCACCTCGATTTGCGGGTGGGTACGGCTGAACGCCGCAAACGACTCACGGTAGGCCGCGGCCACCTGCTCATCCCACAGCCGCACGGTCACCACGATCTTGCCGCCGTGCGGGCTGGCCGAGATGTCCAACAGCACCGCCGTCGCGACCAGCAGCGCCGCCACCAGCACCACCGATAAGGCGGCCACCGTGGAAACACGTGGGCGGGTCATTGAGATTGCGTCCAGTGTCGTGAATCGGCGAAAGCAACAGCCCTACACGCAATCTCAACGCGGCGACAACTCATTTGAGCCCCGTGACCACGATCGACCGCACGATGTGGCGCTGGAAGACCACGAACAACACGATCAGCGGCACGATCGCCACCGTCGTCGCGGCCATCACCAACGTCCACTGGGCATTGAAGCGGGACTGCAACGCCGCCGTCGCCACGGTCAGCACCCGCCACTTGGGACCGCTGGTGATCACCAACGGCCACATGAAGTTGTTCCACTGCGAGACGACGGTGATCAGCATCAGTGTGACCAGCACCGGACGGCTCGCGGGCACAATTACGTGCACGATCACATCCAAGGTGTTGGCGCCGTCCAATCGGGCCGCATTGACCAGGTCGTTCGGGATCGCCCGGAAGTACTCCCGCAGCAAAAAGATGGCGTAGGGGGAGCCGAACACAAACGGCAACACCAACGCCCAGAACGTGTTCCGCAGGCCCAGCTGGGCCATCATCAAATACAGCGGCACCACTGTCACGGTGCCCGGCACCATCAGCGTGGCGATGTAGATCCAGAACAGTAGATCGCGCCCGGGAAACTGCAGCCGCGCGAAGGCATAGGCGGCCAGCACCGAAAAGCTCAGCTGGCCAAGCAGAATCACCGCGGTCATCAACGCGGTGACGGCTAAGGCACGGCCGAAGCCGGCACCGCCCAGGTCGGCGTAGTTGGTCAGCGTCGGCGGGTGCGGCCAGGACAGCGGCGTACCGGTGGCGAATTGACGCGGCGAAGTGAACGACGTGAGCAGCCCAAGGGCGAACGGCGCCAGCGTGATCACCGCGCCTACCGCCAGGCCGGTGTAGGCAAGTGCTGCCTTAGGTGAGGTCATAGCTGATCCGACGCCTGAAGAACAGATGCTGAACGACGGTGACCCCGACCAGGATCACGAATAGCACCATGGCCATCACCGCCGCCCGGCCGATCGCCGCCGACCCGAACGCCTCGACATAGATCCGATGCGCGACAAGATCGGTGCGTCCGGCGGGCCCGCCGCCGGTCAGCGCGTACACCGTGTCGAAAACCTGAGCTGCGCTGACGATTCCGGTGACCAGCACAAAGAACGTGGTGGGCCGCAGCATTGGCAACGTGATGCGCCAAAACCGCTGCCAGCTGGTCGCGCCGTCGGTGAGCGCCGCGGCGTGGATCTCGGCCGGAATCGCCAAGATCCCCGCGAGGAAGAACAGCGCGACGTAGCCGACGTTGGTCCACACGATGACCGCGGACACCACCGGCAGCGCCAAACCGGGATCGCTGAGCCATTCGATGCGATGCCCCAGCACCGTGCTGACCGCGCCGTCGCTAGGCGAGAGGATCCAGCGCCATAACACGGCGATCGCCAGCGGCGCGCAGATCCACGGCAGCACATAGAGCGTGCGAAACAGTGCGGTGCCGGGCAGCCCGCGGGCCAGCAGCGCCGCGGCCAGCAGGCCCAGCACCGTCTGGGCGGGCACCACGATCGCCACGAACAAAAGCGTCACCAGCAGCGAGTTGCCGAACGTCGCATCGCTCAGCACCGAACGCCAATTGTCCAGCCCCACATACTCGATCGGGCCGAGCAGGTCCCAGCGATGCAGGCTCAGCCACACCACCACCAGTATCGGCAACAACAAGAAGGCGGTGACCCCGAACAGGCTTGGTGCCAGCAACGCATAACCGAGCGCGGCGGACCGGCGGTGGGCCATAAATGTATTAAAACCGCTCGTTACGGTGGAACGGTGACGCCGAACCGGGGGATTGACGCCGAGTTCCTCAGTCTGCCCCGCCACGAGCTGGCCGACGCCGCGCTGTCAGCCGCCACCGCGCTCGGCGCCACCCACGCCGACCTGCGGATTCACCGCATCACCACCGAGGTGATCAGGCTGCGGGACGGCCAGCTGGAGAGCTCGGTCATCGACCGCGAGGTGGGCTTGGCGGTCCGGGTGATCGTGGATGGCACCTGGGGGTTCGCCTCGCACGCCGAGTTGTCGGCGTCGGTCGCCGCCCAGACGGCCAGGCGGGCGGTGCGGGTGGCGACTGTGCTGGCCGAGCTCAACGACGAGCGCATCGAGCTGGCCGCCGAGCCGGTCTACCCCGACGCCGCCTGGGTGTCGAGTTATCGCATCGACCCGTTCGCCGTGCCGACCGCCGACAAGATCGCGTTGCTGCAGGATTACTCCGGCCGGCTGCTGGGCGCCGACGGAGTAGATCACGTCTCAGCCGCCGTGACCACCGCCAAGGAGCAAACCTTCTACGCCGACACGTTCGGCTCGGCGATCACTCAGCAACGGGTGCGGACGGGCTCCGCTTTGGAGGCCATCGCCGTCGATGCCGCTGCGGGCGGATTCGACAGCATGCGGACGCTGGTGCCGGCGACCGGCCGCGGCTGGGAGGTGATGACCGACGACGAGATCTGGAATTGGAGCGACGAGCTGGCCGAAATGCCTTCGCTGTTGGCCGAGAAGCTCAAGGCGCCCAGCGTCAAGCCTGGTCCCACCGACGTGGTGATCGACCCGACCAACCTCTGGTTGACCATCCACGAATCCATCGGGCATGCCACCGAGTACGACCGCGCCATCGGTTACGAAGCCGCCTATGCCGGCACGTCATTCGCTACACCGGACCGGCTCGGCAGTCTGCGTTACGGGTCGCCGGTGATGAACGTGACCGCCGACCGCACCGACGAATTCGGTTTGGCAAGTGTGGGTTACGACGACGAGGGGGTGGCCGCGCAGCGCTGGGACCTGATCCGTGACGGGATCTTCGTCGGCTACCAGCTCGACCGGGTGTTCGCCCCGCGGCTCGGCCTGTCCCGCTCCAACGGATGCTCGTACGCCGACTCGCCGCACCATGTGCCGATCCAGCGGATGCCCAACGTGTCGCTGCAGCCGGGTCGCGACGACCTGTCTACCGCGGATCTGATCAGCGGGATCGACGACGGCATCTACATCGTCGGCGACAAGTCATGGTCGATTGACATGCAGCGCTACAACTTTCAATTCACCGGTCAGCGCTTTTACCGGATTCGGGGCGGGCGGCTTGACGGTCAGCTGCGTGACGTGGCGTATCAGGCCACCACGACGGATTTCTGGAATGCGATGGAGGCGGTCGGCGGGCCGTCGACGTGGCTGCTGGGCGGCGCGTTCAACTGCGGGAAGGCCCAGCCGAACCAGACCGCCGCGGTCAGCCACGGTTGCCCGTCGGCGTTGTTCCGAGGCATCAATGTGCTCAACACTCGCACCGAGGCCGGCCGATGATCGGCGCGCAGCAAGTCGTCGACAGTGCGCTAGCCGCGGCGAGCGCCGACGAAACCATCGTGATCGTGACCGACCGTGTCGCGGCGTCGCTGCGCTGGGCCAACAACACGATGACCACCAACGGGGTATCCACCAGCCGCAGTACCACGGTGATTTCCATTGCGCGACAGGGTAAGACAGCACGAGTGGGATCACTGCGGACCGCCGAGGTGGACCCGGAATTGATTCCCCGCCTGGTCCAGGCGTCAGCCGAAGCCGCGGCCGCCGCGCCGGAGGCGAGCGATGCGGCCCCCCTGCTGAGTGGCTCGGGCGTGCCCGACGATTGGGATGCACCTGTGCCCGGGACAGGGGTCGAGGTGTTCGCCGACGTAGCCGCGTCGTTGAGCCAGTCGTTCCGGGGCGTTGAGCTGCTGGCCGGCTTTGCCCGCCACGAGTTGGAGACGACGTTTCTGGCGACCTCGACCGGCGTACGCAGGCGTTTCACCCAGCCCACCGGCACCGTGGAGATCAACGCCAGACACGGTGAGGCCAGCGCGTGGATGGGTGTCGGAACGCTTGATTTCGTTGACGTGTCCACAGACTCGATGCTCGAGCAGCTGTCCACTCGGTTGGACTGGGCCGCACGGAGAGTCGAATTACCCGCCGGACGTTACGAGACGATCATGTCGCCGTCGACGGTGGCGGACATGATGATCTTTCTGGGGTGGTCGATGGCCGGGCGCGGTGCGCACGAAGGCCGCACCGCGCTGTCGAGGCCGGGAGGGGGAACGCGGTTGGGGGAGCGGCTCACCGAGTTGCCACTCACCATGTATTCCGACCCTCATGCCGCGGGCCTGCGGTGCCTGCCCTTCGTCGCGGCCGACAGCTCGTCGGAAACCGTGTCGGTGTTCGACAACGGGATGGAAATCGAGCGGGTCGAGTGGATTCGCGACGGCGTCATTAACGCGCTGGCCTATCCGCGGGCGGCGGCCGCCGAATTCGACGCACCCGTCGCGATCGCCGCCGACAACCTGCTGGTCACCGGCGGTGAGGCGTCGCTGGACGACATGATCGCCGGCACCGAGCATGGCCTACTGGTGAACACGCTGTGGTACATCCGGGAGGTGGATCCCACCACGATGCTGCTGACCGGGCTCACCCGCGACGGCGTGTATCTGGTCGAAGACGGCGAAGTGAGGGGAGCCGTCAACAACTTCCGGTTCAACGAGAGTCCGCTGGATCTGCTGCGGCGGGCCACCCAAGCCGGTGTCAGCGAGCAGACGCTGCCACGGGAGTGGGGAGATTGGGCCACCCGCGCCGCGATGCCGTCGCTGCGGATACCGGACTTTCACATGTCATCGGTGAGTCCGGCGCAGTGACCTCGCAATCTTGGCAACCAGGCGCAATAATCCTTCGGTGGACGTTCGTGACGAGCTGGCGCGATTAGTGGCACTATCCGGCGGCCCGATCGGAACACTTGTTCGCCGGGTGTGCGCACAGACGCTCGGGCTGCCGGCGTTGCCCGCCGTAAGTGCGGCGGAGGATTTTGGGTCGGATGTCGAAGCTGCGGTGACGGAATTCGCCGAGCAGTTCAGCATTGACGTGTCGATGATCGGTGACGAGCAACGATCAAAGTTGTGGTCGGCGTTGGGCGACAAGACTTTCGGCGTGGTAGTGCAGATGTACATCGCTGACTTCGTCCCGCGGGTCCGCGCGGGCCTGGAATCGCTCGGTGTCGGGCAGGATTACCTCGAGTGGGTTTCGGCGCCGATTTCGTGGGATCACGACAGCGATCCATCCGGGGCGGTGTTCGACGGCTTCCTGCCGGCCGTAGCCCGCATGCGAGCGCTCGACCCGCTGACCGCTGAGGTTGTGCGGTTGCGGGGGGCGGCGCAACACAACTGCCGATTGTGCAAGTCGCTGCGGGAGACGACGGCGCTCGATGCCGGTGGATCGGAATCTCTTTACAGCGATATCGAGCGCTTCGAGACGTCATCGCTGCTGACCGACAAGCAGAAAGCGGCGCTGCGTTATGTGGATGCGTTGATTTGGTCGCCCGCGCACATCGACCGCGGTACCGCCCTTCGCGTCCGTGAGTGCTTCTCCGACGCTGAAGCCATCGAGCTGACGTTTGACGTCATGCGCAACGCCAGCAACAAGATTGCCGTCGCATTGGGTGGCGACGCCCCACGCGTCGAGCACGGCACCGAGCGGTATCTGCTGGACGCGGAGGGTCAAACGGTGTTCAGCTGACGATCCCTCTGCGGGGTGCGGTAGCTGCATCTCCTGGCAGGTACCGGCGGCTCCGCTCGCTATCCGGACAGGTACTAAAGTCGGGTCGTGCAGGGGCGGTAGCTCAGTTGGTTAGAGCCGCGGACTCATAAACGCGGCCGGCGTCGAACTTGTCCTGGTTGACCGCGTAACCGACCTCATAAATCGGTTTCACCTCGATAAGCACCGTACGGCCATCGCGCAGTTGTGCCACGACGTCAGCGGGCTGGGCCAGCGGGGGCGGAAACAACGGTGGAGGGCAGATCACGGATCAACGGTAGCGGCGGCTACCGACATCCGGTGGCTGACAATCTCGTACCTTCCGTAAAACTCGATCGCCATTCCTCGCTCCTTGCCGCTGCACGTCGTCATCGAGGAGGGAGTCAAGGTGGAGTCCCCGCAGCGGAGCGAAGAGAACCGACCTTGACGCCTTACGAGTGACGGCCAGAATCCGGCAACGAGGAATAGGTGGCAAACGGCTGCGTGATCACTGGTGCGTGGAATGGGATGTCCTGGTCCTTGGTCCTGGCACGTTGTCCCTGGGTGCCGGCCCAAGGACGTTCAGTTGGGGGGTTGGCGAATGGCCCGTGGCCTGTTGGCGGCTGGCGTGTCGTAGTCGTCGGCTGCCTGCGCGAGCTTGTTGGCGGTGTCGTTGAGGCGAGTGGCGATGGCCGTGTTTTTTCGTTGATTCGTGCGATGGCCTCATTGCAGGCGTAGATGCTCGGCTGGATGGCGTTGCTGTGGTAGTGCCGGTCGATCAGAGTCATCTGGGAGGCCTGGGCCCATAGGCTTTCGGCGGTGTCGCGCAGCCCGGTAGTGTCGACCGCCGAGCCTTTCCGGTCGCTGTCAGCGGCGACCTCGTACATCTCGATCGCATGTTCATGGGCGACAGCGGCTGTGCGCCAAGCTTTTACCGCGTCGAACATGTATTGCCTGGTTTCCTCGACGTGTGATGTCGACCATTTCTCGACTTGCGAACGTGTAGGCAGGGACTGCTTGTGTATTTGGTCGGCTACGGTCAGGATCCTGTCGGAGGCCTTACGTATCTGGGCGGCTGCGGCGGCATCCTCATCGAGCAGATTCAGGACTGCGTTGCGAACCTTGTCGGCGTGCACAGCGGCTTGCCGCAACTGCTCATCGGGCTTGGGCATCATCCACAGATAGTAGCCGTGGCATCCGTCGCCCCGAAGTCCTTATCTACCCGTCCATCTGGCCAGCTCTTGCCGTAACCAGCCGGGAGCGCCTCGTCCCGGACGAGCGTTCGGTGGTGGCAGCGTTTTTCTTGTTGGCGGCGTCCGGTGATGACGTTTAGCTTAGTCAGCCTTGAGGACCAACGGGATAGGAATGTCGTCACGTGCGTGGTCGCCTGGGAAGCAGGGAGACATACCTTCAAGGCTGGGCGGATAGCCGGGTCGGGCTGTCGCGACAATCTGCAGGCTGTACCCGTCTGGGGCATAACCAAAGCGGTTGGGCTTATAGAACCCGTCGCGTTCAAAGACGTACCATCCCCAGCTTTTCCAAATGGCACCTGTCTTTGAAACTATTGCGGTCCAGTCGATATCGCCGGGGTATCCGAGGTCACCGATGGTGTGGAACCGTTGAGGCGAGCTGGGAGTGGTGGCGTTGTCGTCGCAATAACTGTCGTGTCCGGCGCTTCCGTAGCGGGTCGCGTCGAGCACGATACCTGCGGGCAGGGCCTGCAAGGTTTTCTTTAGATATCCAAGAACGGTGTCTTGTGCTTGCTGTTGGCTTTGCGGGATGACCTCTCGCAGTTTCCAGCCCGGCGGTGGCGGTGGTGCGGATGTCATAGGTTGTCCTCCAAGGATTGTGGCTCCTGACGGCGTCGGCGGTCCAAGCGGGTTGGCATCGTGATGACTACACGCAGTGACGAGCGTTCCGACCAGAAGGACAGCGACGATGGGCGTGCGCGCTCTCTTTCGGATTCCTTTCGGGTTGCTCATTGCCCGCTCATCTTGATATTCGAGATCTGTGGGGGCTCGACGCCTGCGATGACTGAACCCATATTGGCTAGCGCAATGTTTCCAGGTGCCCAGTAGCTGCTGTGTGCATCTACTCCCCAGTTGGTGGTCGGTCCGGGCGCCGCGGCCAATATGGTGGCCCCGAAGCCTGGAGATACAGGTTCGGGTCCCAGCGTGAATTGGGTGACCAAGCCCGTCGGGCCGATGATGTCGTTGTTCGCCAACGTGGCGTAGACCTTGGCACCGGGATCGAGGTTCATGCCTGACACGTCATTGACCAGCATGCCCGGGCTGCCCACCGCGATAACGTTATTCGCGTCGAGTTGATGGCCGCCCGAAGCGGCTGCGCCCACCAGGGTAGACCCGTAGCTATGCCCGATGACGGTGTCAATCGACGGCGGCCCGACGTGCGAGGCGCGCATCCCGCTTTCAAAAGAGTCCAAAGCACCTGCGCCCCCGAGGGCCGGGTCAGGATGCCGCGCGGCGAAGACATCCATCGGGCGGTCATAGCCCATCCACGTCGTCACCGCAACATCTCCCGCCTTCAGGCTGGGATCAGCGCGGAGCGCGGCTTCATACATGTCCCGGGACTTCGTGTCGGCGCCGTTGAAGGCGGCGAGGTCCTGCCCAGTGCCGGGCACGAAAATGGCGTTGCGTGTGGCGGTGTCAGGGTTGTTGATGGAGACAGCGGCGTGGCCTTTGTCGTCGATGAATCCTAGGTAGCGCTTAACTCCATCGTTTTTATTCAAGTCGGCTTGAACCGCTTTGTAACCGTCCAAACTATGTTTGGCCGCCGCCAGCTGTGGGGCCAAGGCACTGGCTTGCGCGGCGGCGTCATGATCACCCATGTACGCCTGTTTCGCTAGGGCGTCGAACTGCGCCTGCAGCCGGTCAACGTTTGCTTGAGCGTTCTGTTGAAGGTCCGGTAGATGCAACTTGTTGTAATGATCCCTACCCAGATGGTCCGGGGGGTCCCACGGCATTCCGGGATGGTTGCCGATGTTGTGGTCGTGGCTATAAAGCCAGTCCTTTTCTTCCTTGCTGAGTTTGTCCCACAGATCGTGGAATTGTTGCGGGTCCTCGGGAAGTGGCCCCGATAATGCCGCCCGCACGTCGGGGCGGGTTTCGGCCGGCCCGGTCGCGTCGCGCCCACCCGTGGTGATCGCTCGGGCCAGATCCGCGTCGGCTGCGTTGGCGTCGGCGAGGACTTTTTTGATCCGCGCTTCCAGTTCGGCCTGACGCTGCTGATTGGTTGGGTGGTCCATGTCCAGCGAGTCGCTGGGGGTGACTGTCCCGGTGGCGCGGTCGATCTTGAAGCCCCACGAGTCGGCGTCACGGTCGATACCGCTCAGGGCGTCTTTGACGTTTTGAACTTCGTCGGCCGATTTGCCGATCGCCGTGCCGACGGCCTGCATTTCGTCGGTGTGTGCCGCCAGGTGTGTGCTCAGTTTGTCCAGCGATGCCCGGGCGGCATCCCCGGCGCTGCCCTGCCAGCTGGCAATCAGGGGCAGCCGGCTCAGGCCTGCTTTGACCTCATCGGCGCTGGCGCCGCGTTTGCCCAAGGCCGCCGATACCTGGCGCAGGCACCCCGCGTCCCAACGATCGACATCGGCGATGCTGACCGTCATCAGAGTTGGTCGTCGATGTTGTCCGCACTTTGGTCATCGGTCCTCTGATACGCGTTGCGGGCCGCGCGGAAGGCCTGCTCGTGATCGGCGATGTTGCCGCATAACTGCTCGGTGGTGGCCTGCCATTCCGCCAGTTTGCCCTGCAGCGCCGCGGCCGAGGCCCCGACCCACCCAGCCTGCGCGTTTTGGATATCGGTGTCGGCCTCGGCGTGAGCGGCCTTCAAATCGGCGTGATGCACGCTCATGTGATTGGCCGAGATGTGCAGATCGGCCAGGTCAAATTTCAACGGCTGAGGCACCACCCACCTCCTCTATTGTTCGAGGACAGCATAACCGCCGCTCAAGCGGTCACGATGCACAAATTGACCGCCTCGACAGGTTGAGCGGGACCTCTTGATACCAGTAAAGAAAGTTCTCACAACCCTCCCCGCCGATGGGTGAATCGCTTGCACTGGTCGGCCGAGACCGGTGCTGTGTTCGCGGAAAGTCACGGGCCGTGCGAAGGCACTGCGGCGCGCGGCGGTGTTGATTTGAAGGACGGCGGTTGCAACGTCGGGCTCCGGGCACGATCAGTCGGGTGCTCGTTCTCAGCCGCGCGGTAGGGCTGGCCTTGGTCCGTGGCGGCGGACGGGAGCGCCAAGCGGACGGGAGCCGCCACGGCGTCTGCCAGTTCCGCGATGTCTAGGCTAGTGAATATGGACGACACGCCCCTGGTAAATCGGGCCGGCGAGCTGGCGACGCACTGGCTTGCCGACCTGCCAAAGCGGCTGGCCCATGTGCGCGGGGTTGCCGACGCGACGGCGCGCGTCGCGGCGCGGGCAGACCCCAAGCGAGCCGCTGAGCTGACTGCCGCGGCTTGGCTGCACGATATCGGTTATGCGCCGCGCTTGGCGGTATCGGGATTCCACCCGGTTGATGGTGCCCGGTTCGTGCGCTCGCAGGGATTTCCTGAAGTAGTGGTGTCTCTGGTGGCATTTCATACCGGTGCTGAAACCGAAGCAACCGTAGGGGCTTAGACGGCGCATTGGATGAGTTCGAGCAACCGCCGGCGGGCTTGCTTGATCTGCTGACGTTCGTGGATTTGACGACGGGGCCTGATGGACAGCCGATCACCGCCGAGGAGCGGCTTGCCGAGGTGTTGGATCGGTACGGGCACGACGATCCGGTACATCGCGCGGTGCTTCAGTCGCGGCCGGGGTTGTTGGCGGCGGCGGCGCGGGCGCGAGCCCGGCTGGAATAGACGTCTATCCGAGGTAGGGGTTTTCCCGGCGTTCTAGGAAATGGTCGATGCGCAGCCGAATTGACGGATGCATCTTCACAGTGTCCAGCCTACTGGGATGTACCCAGGCCAAATCGGTGCTTTCGTGATCGATTGCCAGCTGACCGCCGGTGATTCGGGTGGTGTAGCACAGTGAAAACTGTTGGCGCACTTCGCCGTCGCTGTATGCGACGACATGAGCGGGATTGGTATAGACCCCGACGAGACCGGTAATGGAGACTTCCAGACCGGTTTCTTCGCGGACCTCGCGCACCGCGGTATCTTCGATCGTCTCCCCGGCTTCATGGCCCCCACCGGGGATGGTCCACAGGCTATTGTCCCGCCGCTTAAGCAACAGGATCTCGCCGTTGTCGTTGGTGACGATCGCCGATGCGGAGGGCACAACGCTGTTGGGTTGGGGCGCGTCTGGGTCGTTGAAGTAGTCGATTCGGGCCATCGATTGGACCTCCTTCGCCTAGTTACCGTTTAAGTCAGCGGCTTACCGCGTTCCCATATACGGTCGAAGGAACGGCAATAGACGTCCCAGAGGTGATCATCGGTGCCTCGGTCCAGGACCAGTACCGGGTTGGCCGCTCCGGGCGAGCCCCAAACGTGAGAGTTGGCGATGATGCGATCATCGACCCGGAAAATCGAGGTATACAACGCGGTGTCGTGGGTCCGTACCTGAAACCCCGGAAGACCAAGCAAGGGTCGCAGCAGGTCAAGTGCCAGGCTGCACCGGGCATGCACGGCTGAACCGATACCTTCTTCTTGGCCGCGCAACGCCACTGCGGCCGAGGACGGATCGCCCGTCAGAAACCGGGTGGCAACGCCCCGGCTGCTGACACCTTCGAGGATGCCGGCGAATCCGTGCAACCTGGTCGAACAGGAACGTCCCGGCCAAGACCAAGATGTCGATGACTTCGGCGGCGCTGCGGAAATGCTCCTCCCACATCTGCGTTGGCACCCTGGTACGCGATCCGTACAAGCTGACCGCGACCGTTCCCGGGCTAGGCGGAGACAACACCGGGAACTTGTCGGGCCACAAGTCGTGGATTTCGCAGCCCAGCGCGTCGGCCACTTGCTTGGCCTCACCGAGCCGCGGATTCTCACCGCGCAGGTACCTCTTGATAGATCGCACGCTGACCCCGCTGACCTCGGAGAGCTTCTCGATGCTCATGCCGAGCTGGGTCATGCGAGCTTTCAGCCGAGAATTGCCTTGCGCCACAACGTCATTGGCGTCGTCAGCTGACATTACAGTCCGCAATGTGTCGTGTAGCGAGATCCACGGGTGACAACGCTACCGGCCGCGGACAGTGGTGACACCCGAACTGGCACCGATCTCCCGCAAACTGTCCGTAACTGCCCGCGAAGTGGCCTGGAACTGCCCGAAGTGCCCGGTTGAAGTGGTGATCGAGCGCCTAGACGGGGCGCTCACACCCAACAACCGAAAGGCAGTTGCGATGCATCTCCCAATCGACACGTCGAATATCCGATTCACATGTACGCGCGCCCCGGAGCGGCGCACCATGCGTGAAACGGGTCAGCCGCGCATCGACCGCGAAACCGGCCGGGAAACTGTGGCAGGTCCAAGTCATGGCCTTGACCCCCGCTGGCGCGGACATCCTGGCGATCACGGTGCCCGGTGAACCGGGGGTCAGCGTAGGCCAGCCCGTGACCGTCGAGGGCTTGGTGGGGTTGCCCTGGGCACAGGGTGACCGATCCGGTATCGCCTACCGGGCACGCGCAATCCGGCCTGCGGGCTCAACAAAGCCAGCCAACGCCGGGTGACCTCGGCGGGCGTCGGGACCGGCGATCCACTACTACCGGTCCCGACGCCCCGATGTCATCAAAGACCTTCCATCCCAACGCTATTCGTAACAGCGCCTGTGTGCTCGGTGACGCAATCAGGTGCTGGCGCGGAAAGGACACCAACGACCATGACCACAAACAACAACACCAAGAAGACAACTGAAGATGACTGGTTCGGCGACCTGCTCGTCGGGCTTGTCACGCTGACCGGCAAGGCCTTGTGGCGGTTCGCGCTGCGCTGGCCCGACACCGCTGCCGTGCTGACCGTTTTGGCGGTAACCGCCATGCTGCTCGGCCTGCGCTGGTCGTGCCTGTTGACCGTGGTGTGTGCGACCGGGGTGTGGGGCTGGCGGCTGGGCTGGCCGGAGTCTTATCAGCGGGTGATCGGCAAACCGGTCGCCGATTACCGGCGCGCTTATCTGGTGTATCGGCGCCGTTGGCGCGCCATTTGCGAGCACCACGGCCTGACCATCACCTTGCGCGGCAAGCCTGACGCCGAACCCTTGGTGCCCGAATTGTCCTCGGTGCGCATCGGCGCGGCGGTCGACACGCTGGTGGTGCGGCTTTTGGTCGGCCAGTCGGTGAAGACCTGGCAGGCCCATGTGGCCGGGCCGGCGGCGGCGTTCGGCGCGCACAGCGTCAGCGTGCGACCGGGCCGGGTGGAGGCGGGGCGGGGCCGCGACATCGTGCTGCGGGTGGGCCACCACGACGCCCTCGCCGACCCGATCCCGCTGGCGCGCCCGCGGCCCGAGGTTCCGGTGGTGCGCCTGGCGCAGGTGCCGGTCGGGCTCACCGAGCAGGGCAGCCCATGGGCGCTGCCGGTGGCGAGCAACCACATCCTGGTCGGCGGGGCCACCGGCGCCGGCAAAGGCAGCGTGTTGTGGTCGCTGATCGCCGGACTCGCTCCCGGCATCAAAGCGGGGCTGATCGCGGTGCGCTGCCTAGATCCCAAGGGCGGCATGGAATTCGCCGCCGGCCAAGCGTTGTTCGACCGCTTCGCCTACGACCCCGACACCATCCTGGCTGTGCTGCGTGACACCACCGCCACCATGCTGGCCCGCGCCCAACGCCTACGCGGAGCCACCCGCTGTCATCAGCCCACCCGCGCCGAACCCCACATCGTGTTGCTGGTCGACGAGCTGGCCACCCTGACCGCCTACGCCGAGCGCAAACAACGTGCCGAAGTCGAACAACTATTGGGGCTGTGGCTGGCCCACGGCCGCGCGGTCGGAGTGTCGGTGATCGCCGCCGTGCAAGACCCCTCCAAAGATGTGGTGGCACTGCGCCAACTGTTCCCCGTCCGCGTCGGGCTGCGGGTGACTGAGGTCACCCAAACCGCAATGATCCTGTCTACGGCCGCCCACCAGCAAGGCGCGCGCTGCGAGGAAATCCCCGATACCACACCCGGCGTGGGCTATGTGCTCACTGAAGGCAACGCCGCCATCGAGCGGGTGCGTGCGTTTCATGTTACCGACACCGACATCGCCTGGCTCGCAGCAAATTTCACCCCGCCCGCCCGCCGCAGCGGCAGGAGCCGATAGCCATGCTGACACCCGCCGCGACCTCATTGCCGGACTGGCTCGCACCCGGCTCCCCGGCGATCGAGCAGGCGATCCGCCGCGCCGCTTCACCGGGCTACGAGTCGTGGTGGCAGCGCTGTATCTCGGTTGGTTTTTGCGCCAACCCGATTCAGGCCAGCGCCTATGACCCCAAACATGGCCGGCGGGTGCCGATGCTGATCCGCTGCGGCAACCGCCGCGCCACGATCTGTCCGTCGTGCTCGGATCTGTATGCCGCCGATGCCTGGCAGCTGATCCACGCCGGCACCGCGGGCGGGCACCACGGCATGCCCGAATCCACCGCCGAGCTGTCGCAGGTGTTCGCCACCTTGACCGCCCCCAGCTTCGGCGCGGTGCACACGGGCAGCCGGCCAGGATCGGCTCACACCGCCTGCCACCTACCCGCCAACCGCAGATCACAATGTCCACACGGAAAATCGCTGTGGTGCAACGTAGTTCACCGTGGCGACGGCCCCGAGGTTGGACAGACGCTGTGCGCGGACTGCTATGACTACATCGGGCATGTGTTGTTCAACTAACACGCTCCTGAACTGTGGCGGCGTTTCACCATCGCGCTGCGTCGCGCCCTGACGGCCCACCTACGGCGGGCCGCTGTCGATGTCGGCGCGGTGCGGGTGTCGTTTGTCAAGGTCGCCGAATACCAGCGCCGCGGCGTCGTGCACTACCACACCCTGATCCGACTCGACCCCACCGACGTTAAGTCCGCACCGCCCGTGTCGGCCATCGACCTGGCCTCGTTGGTGCGCCAAGCCGCCGACCAGGTTCGGCTGATCGTGACCACCGATAACCCCGCCGACACCACGGTCACTATCTCACCGCACGGCGGTACGCGCGTGCTGCGGTTCGGAACCCAAATCGACACCCAACCCATCATCGCGACCGGCGACAGCACCAAGCCCGGCGTGGCTCGGCGCGTGGCGGCCTACCTAGCTAAATACACCACCAAATCAGTCGCCGAATTCGGAATCGCCGCCCGGCGGATCAGTCCAGGGGCCATCGGCGAGTTAGATATCCCGGCGCACACCCGCCGCATTCTGTGCACCGTGGTCAAGCTGGCGGCACTACCTGGCTACGCCGCGATGCTGGACTGGCTACACACGTTGGGTTATCGCGGGCACATCACTACCAAATCGCGAAGGTATTCAGTCACCATGGCCGCGCTGCGTGCAGCTCGCCACCGCTGGCGGCAATGCCGAGGTGATAACCTTGAACATTCTCGCTATCAGTGTGATTCCCTTGCTGGGCAAGCACATCCAAGCATTGCGGAGGAATTGAGCGACTGGCGCATTAACGGTACCGGACTCCGCAACGACGGCGAACGCCTGCTGGTTTATACCGCTGCGTTGCGTTCCCGAGAGTGCCGCTATTTGGCTTGTTTGGCCTCGGCCGAGAACACCGAAGCAAGTCCAGCGATTCGAGCGGATCTGCGTCCACGCCTGTCAAACCCTGAATCGGGCTACAAGTGCTTTGAGCGACGACAGGAAGTAGAGCGATGACGACGACATCAGTGATTCGACTGGGCACCAAGGCAGCAGCCGAATACCTGGGTGGGCTACCTGAGTCGACGTTGCGGTACTGGCGTTATCTGGGTACGGGTCCGCGCAGCTATCGCCTTGGCCGACATACGTTTTACGACATTGCCGATCTGGACGCGTGGGTAGAGTCGGAAGCAGCTAAGACCGAACGCGGTGGCTTGGTCGAGTGACGGATTCGTACCACGGTTTTTTTTGCGGTACCGTCATCCTATGACTACTAGGCACCAGCGAGCCGGCATTGACGACCGGTGGCATAAGAAGGTCAAGGGTCCCGACGGCAAGATGCGTACTGAGCGGTCACCGCTCTACGGCAAGGCCACGCGCTGGCGGGTCAGGTGGGTAGACGACAGTGGCCGCGAGCACACGAAGGTGTTCGACCGCAAGCCCGATGCGCAGGCGTACCTAAATAAGCTGACTGCAGACGTCCAGCGCGGCGATTACGTGGATCCCCGCAAGGGCTGCGAGACGTTCGGGGCGGTAGCGGAACAATGGATCAAGACAAAGGGGCACCGCAAGCCTAAGACGGTCGCCGGCTACTGCTCGCTACTGGACACCGTCGTTTTGCCACGCTGGGAAGCTGTGCCGCTGAAAGACATTGATTATCAGAAGTATTTGACGTGGCTAGGTGGTCTGGCGGTAGACGGCTCACAGCGCGGCACCGGCTTGTCCGCGAGCCGGATCACTCAAGCGCATCAGCTAGTCGGCGCTGTCCTGAAGTACGCCCAACGTAGCGGCAAGATCGGAAAGAACGTCGCCCTCGAGATTAAGCGCGACGAGGACCTGCCCGAGCCGACCGAGCGTGAGCGCCGATACCTGACGCACGCCGAGCTGTTGCGACTCGCCAGGGCGACAGAACGTTTCGAGACCCTGACGCTTGTCCTCGGGTACTGCGGTCTGCGGTTCGGGGAAGCGGCGGCGCTGCGCCGCAAGCACGTGGGGGACCGGCAGCTCACCGTGCGAGCGTCGGCAACTTATGTGACGGGCAGCGGCATCGTGGAAACTACGACCAAGACGAACCGGACGCGGCATGTCCCGGTCCCCGAGCCAGTATGGCAGCGGCTCAAGAGGGAACTGTCGGACAAGCCAGACGCGCTGGTGTTCCCAAGCTATCGCGGCGGGCACTTGCCCATCGAGGAGTACCGCCGGGCGTTCGACAAGGGTTGCGCGGCCGTGGGCATAGAGGGGCTAGTACCGCACGGTCTACGCCATACCACGGCATCCCTAGCCATATCGGCGGGCGCTAATGTCAAGGTCGTGCAAAGGTTACTTGGGCACGCTTCGGCCGGGATGACGCTGGACCTTTATGGCCACTTGTTCGACGACGACCTGGCGGGCGTTGCCGCGGCGTTAAGCAAGGCAATTAAGAGGACTGCGGTATCACTGCGGTACCCAGCATCGAGCGAGGTGACTAATCGTCACAAACGCGCTGCTAGTTAGCATAAGGGGCGGTAGCTCAGTTGGTTAGAGCCGCGGACTCATAATCCGTTGGTCGCGGGTTCGAGCCCCGCCCGCCCCACCGTAGAGGTGTGTTACCTCGGGTGATACTTGACTTGCGTCTTCGGCTGATGCCTGACAGTGTTTCGGCTGATTGTTGACAGTTACTTCGGCTGATCCTTGACACTCCCTGCGAGCCCCTGGGAGCTGCGGCGTTCGCGTCGGTATTGGGCACCGCGGCGGCTGGTGTCTGGACTGGGTAGTGTCATCCCGAAGTCACTGCGTGGAATCGACCTTGGTCAACACCATCGCCGCTTCGTTATACGGAAACAGGCGGTAGAACATCCCTGACGGCCCGGAAACGATCGCTGCGCCCTCGGCCTTACTCACAACACGAGGATTGACCAGCGCGATACTACTGCCGCGCCTGTGCAATGCCGCGTGTCCGCCGGCCAAAACATTCTTCACCCAGTCCGATTTCGGCCCGTACCCGATGAGAAAGATGAAGCCGTCGGGGGTGGGAAAGACCAACAGCGGCGTTCGATAACGCCTGCCTGATTTACGTCCGACATGTTCGAGTGTGCATAGGCCTGGAAGCCACGGCGTGATCGACCGAGCCGCTGGATTGGTGACTCGACGATTGAATTTTGCGACGGCCCTTGGCACCCGCACGGCTCCTCACCCTCAGCTAAGTTCGAAAGATCGATGTGCCAACTCATGCGGTCGCGGGCACCAGGGCACTGATGTCCGCGCCTTGAAGAAGCCGCACCGTCAGATTCAGGTCGAAGTAGTCGGTCCAGCGTGTGATCCTCCCGTCGCCATCGACGAGGAAGGTGCCCATTACGGGGATGGCCGGCTTGCGTCCGTCGGGAGTCTGGATGTAGTCCAGGCGTTCGGTGAGCACCACGGAACCGTCGCTGGCAAGGTTCACGATCTCGAAAGCGTAGGCGTCGGGGAACATAGCGAACTGGGCGGCCAGGTTCTCCACGATGGCGTCCGGTCCGGTGAAGGCAGGCATTCCCACGTTCTGATAAACGGCCCCTTCGGCGAGGAGGGGACGTAACGCTTCGGCGTCCCGATTCGCCATCAAAGCGCAGAAGTGGCGGACGATATCGGCTGGCGAAGACATGAAACAAATCCTTTCACTGCGAGTAGTGAATCAACTGCGCGGGCTGGAAGATGATGCGGATCTGCCTCTCGACACATCAGTGCTCGTGGATGATCACCCCGCGAATGTTGCGGCCGGCGAGCATGTCGTCGTAGGCCTCATTGATGTCGTCGAGCTTGTACTCGGTGGTGACGGCTTCGTCGAGCAATAGCTTGCCGCTTCGATAGAGGCTGATCAGTCGAGGAATGTCGGCCCGCGGGTTGGCTTCGCCGTACAGGCTGCCCAGCAGGCGTTTCTGGAACAGCGTGAACAACGTCAGCGGTAGCGTCGGCGTCACGTCGGACATCGATGCCAGGGCGGTGGCTACCACGGCACCGCCTTTGCGCACCGCGTTGAGCCCGTCGTTGATCATCGCGCCTTCGAGCACACCTGGCGTGAGGATGGCCGAGTCGGCCATGACCCCGCGCGTGATTTCACCAACTAACTGGGTTGCTTCCTCCATCGAGGTGGCGAAGTGCGTGGCCCCGAACTGAAACGCTTTGTCGCGCTTGCTCGGTTCGATATCCACCACGACGATATGCTCCGCTCCTGCCAGCCGCGCACCCTGAATGGCACCGCTGCCGATCCCTCCGCAGCCGAGCACGAGAACCACGTCGCCGGGACTGACGTTGGCGGTATTCACGGCCGAACCCCAGCCGGTGGTGATGCCGCAACCGAGAAGACATACGCGCGACAGCGGCACGTCGTCGTCGATCTTGACGACGGAAGCCTCTGACAACACACCCCACTGCGCGAAACTGCCGACGCCGGAGAGCGCCCCGATGCCCCGTCCTCTGGCTCGGCGCCGGAAGGTACCGTCGGCCTGGACCCCCGCCAGGATGATCGCCCCGTAATCACAGAGGTTCTGACGGCCCGTGGCGCACCAGCGGCAGCGGCCGCACGCCGGCAGGAACGACGTGACCACATGGTCTCCCGCCGCCATATCGCGGACTCCCGGACCAACCTCCTGAACGACGCCCGCCCCTTCGTGCCCACCTATCAAGGGGAAACTCACCCCGAGCACGTCGCCGGTGCGGATGTGGTGGTCGGAGTGGCATAGACCGGTAGCTTCGAACTTGACGAGCAGCTCGCCTTCCTGTGGCGGATCGAGTTCGATCTCTTCCACCGACCACCTCTCGTTCAGCCCCCACAGAACTGCTCCCTTGGTCTTCATGGCGACTCCTCGAGGATATGTATGGCACGCTCCGGGCAGTTCGCGATTGCGTTGCGCGCCCGGTCTTCCCACCCGGACGGGATATCTTCCATGGTCACGAAGGCGGTCCCTTCGTCGTCGATGTCGAACAATTCGGGATACGCCGCGTAACAACGGCTATGGCCTTGGCACATTTCTGAGTCGACACGAAGTTTCACCGCTCAGTCCAATCCGCCTGGGCTGGTCCCGATGACTCCTTGCTCTGTGAGCGCTGCAATCGATGCGGCATCCAGGCCAAGTAGGTCGCCGAGGATGCTCGCGTTGTGCTGCCCTAAGGTCGGCGCTGCCGACCGATACCACGTCTCAACGCTGCGGTACCTGAAGGGAATCGCCGGCACGTGATGCCGTCCCACGATGGGATGGTCGAGGCTTTCGAAGAAGCCCCGTGCTGCCAGCTGAGGGTGCATCGAACTGACCCTGGCGTCTGCCAAATCCGCAGCCGGAACACCACGTTCAACGAGCAACTGTGCGGCGGCCGCGGAATCGTATTGGGCAGCCCATTGCTCGAGGTGCTTATCGATCACATCATGTGCCCGCACGCGCCCGTCATGAGTGTCCAACGCGGGGTCGTTTGCCCAATCCGGTTCGCGCAGAGCCGACTTGAGTAGGCGCCACTGCTCGTCCGTGGCGACCGAGATCGCCAGCCATCGTTCGGTTCCCGCGCATGGATAGAGCCCTTGTGGGGCGGCGTCACGGCTGCGGTTTCCCAATCGCGATATCAGGTTCCCGTAGGCGGTGAATTCGACAACCTGCTCGGCGGCGGCGTTGAGCGCGGACTCAACCATCGATACTTCGATTAGCGACCCTTGGCCGGTTTCGTCGCGTCGCCGCAGTCCTGCCAGCATGGCGAATGCGGAGTGCATTCCTGCAAGTGGGTCGCAGGGGCCACGGGGGATTCGCGGCTGGTCGTACTCGTGGCCGGTCACCCATGCCATTCCGGTCATCTGTTCCATTGTTTGCGCGAAACCGACATTGTTGCGCCACGGCCCGTCGAGCCCGAACGCAGGCATGCGGACCATCACTATTCGGGGGTTTCGCTCACTGACGGCCTCCCACGTGATGGCGAAATTGTCGAAGACCCGGGGCGAGAAGTTCTCGACCAGAATGTCCGAGCGCGTGACGAGTCCGAAAAACAGCTCCCGGCCTTCGGGAGAGGACAGGTCGAGGGTGAGCCCTCGCTTATTGGAGTTAGTCGCCAGGTACATCCCCGACCGTTCCCACCACTGAGTCTGATCGGCGAACGCTGCCACGGCCATCCGCGCGCCGTCAGGGTGTTTTGTCGACTCCAGGTGAATGACCTCAGCGCCGAGCGCGGCGAGAATGTGGGTGGAGGAGGGACCCGCCCACCACGCCGTCGCGTCGAGAATTCGTATGCCCTCCAGGGGAAGTCGCGGTACGCGGTCGGCAGCGATCGTAATCCTGCTGTGGGCGGGTACTTCTGTCATTTCGCCGAGCAAAGGAGCACCGGCTGTTGGAGCGGGTCGTCGGCCATTGATCTGGTAGGGCGCCAACGGGTGGGTGAAGCTGCCGTCGGCGTACGTGCCCCACACACCGCGCGCCGCGAACTGAGGGTGGTCCAACACGGTCTGGCCATTGTTGACCGGTGAGACGGGGATTCGCAGATCGGAGGCCAACGCGACGATCTCGTCTGTGGAACGTTGCGTCGTCCATTCCCGCACAATCTGATTCCACTCCTCCCGCCGTTCCCACCGTGTCGTGGCGAGGGCCCACGCCGGGTCATCGTCGAGCAGATCCAGTCGGCCGATCATCGCCAGGAACGACTCGAATTGTTGGCGGGTATTGGTGTTGAAGCCCACCCATCCGTCCGCGGTCGGTTCGATGGAAGGGATTTCAACCTGTCGGGCCGGCACGGTCAAAGGGGGACGACCGGCCAACTCGTGGTAGAGGTCGGCGAATCCGCTGGCACTGAGGTGGCACGTCTCCAGCAATGAGCAGTCGATGATTTCACCAGCACCGCCGAGTTGAACCCGCCGCAATGCGCCAAGCGCCCCGACGGCGGCATAGCTGGCCATGACCCACTCGAAGACTCGGCCACCGGCTTGAATGGGCGGTTGGTCCGGACGGCCTCGCAACGCCAGGGTTCCGCTCTCGGCCTGGATCGTGAACTCCGTCGAGGGTCGGTCCCGGTACGGTCCGGTCAATCCATACGGAGTCAATGCCACGATCACCAGGTGTGGCGCGCGCCGTAGGAGGGCCTCGCGGTCGAGTGCTCCGGGGCCCAGAGAATCGACGAACACATCGGCGGAAACGATCAGCGCCTCCAGGTCGGCCAGCGAAGTGCCAACGACCGAACGCTTGCCGGCGTTCAAGAATTTGAACAGCGCGCCGGCGTCGTGTCGATCGCCAAACGTCCTGCGGCGGAACGGATCCCCATCCGGATCCTCTATCTTGATGACCTCAGCTCCGAGGTCGGCGAACAACCTGGTGCAGTACGGGCCCGAAATTTCCGTCGCCCACTCGACGACACGAACCCCACGCAGAGCGTTCATCGTGCGGCTTTCCGTGTCAATGTCTGCTGAAGTGAGTTACCCACCCCGCTGAGTGCACACACGCCACTTCCTGTCCTCACGCTCGTGCCGATCGAGCAGGGTGTTCTGCATCCGCATGCTTGGTTGGCAACGACGCTAGCGACGGGAAAGCTGACGTGTCAAGTGCGACTCGATAACCCTGGCCGCAGTCGAGTCGTTGGGGCTTTCAGTCGGCCGCACGCACCTTGGGGGACCGTTGGACCCGCCCGCTGCGTTTGGCGGGCCGCTTCGTAGTCGACGTGCTTACCCCTTTGGCGAGGATTTGCGAACCCAGTTCGATCTGCGCGCGGATGTCTGACTCGGCCGTACCAAACCAGCGTGGTCCGAGGCTCGTTGTGAAGATGATGAAATTGGCCAGCAGCTCGGCGAACAGGTCAGCGTCGACGTCGGCCCGGATCTGCCCCGCGGCCTGGTAGTGGCGAACGCCTTCGGCAATCACGGCCGTACGGCGTGCGTGATTGGGTTGCAGCACCCGCAGCGAGAAGTCGGGATCTGACAACGCCCGACTGGAGATGTCCCAGCCGGGAACGTCGCTTTCCCGGTCGTCGACCCTTAATCTCGCAAAGAAAAGCCGCTCGATATAGTCCTCCAAGCGCGGAGGCAGGTCCGCCACGACTTGCTCTTCGGCCTCGCTGACCAGGTCCGCGATTTGCCGAGAAACCACTTGCTCGAAGATGCCTCGCTTGTCCCCGAAGTAGTGGAACAGCATTGCCTCCGAGCAGTCCGCGCGACGAGCGATCTCTTTTGTCGCCGCGGCCGCGTATCCCGCTTCGGCAAACACCTCAGCGGCCGCTTCAAGGAGGGCTCGTTGTTTGCCGTCCTTGTCGCGAACTCGCCGCCGCGCGCCTGTGGTCATCACACATACTTTAGCGAGCACCCGTCGGCTGGGGAGAAGCCTGCACGCGTGCCGCCCGTTCGCGCGCACTGCGCGGGCGCGTCGATCCTAAGTGCTTTCAGGTAGTTATCGAGTGCGACTTGACTCCTCGCAGTCGACGATTTACTGTGCTGCCAAAGCAAATTTCGGCGTGTGCGAGAAATCCGAGGGCCGGCGCAGATGGCACGTGGACGGCGGCACGACTACGGCGTGCCTGGAATGTGGTCGGCCCCTCGGTGGTGGCGGTCTGGCCGGGCTGACCGCCGGCGGTGTCTCGAGGTCGGCGGGGGCGAAAAGGACTGCCGATGGTGAGCAAATCACCGGAGGAACACGCCCGGAACCTCGACCTTCGTCACGAGGATTTCAACGATCAAGAATTCCTCTACGAGGTCTACTCGGTGATGCGGGAGAACGGACCGTTCAGTCACCAGGACGTTCCATTCCTGGGCCCCACGCCGGGGGGCGCGTGGATCGCCACCCGCTACGACGACTGCTACGAGATCTTGCGGAACTGGCGCAGCTTCTCCAGCAAGCCCCTGGGACTCGAGGGCAACCCGATGTCGTTCGGTGACATCGTGATCACCTTGGATCCCCCACGGCAGCAACAGCTTCGCAAGGTTCTCAATCCGTATTTCTCTCCGGGCCGGATGAAGGAGCTGGAACCCCAGGTGCGCGCCGTCACTGATGGGTTGATCGACAATTTCATCGAAGTGGGCAGCGGCGATCTCGCAGACGTTGCATGGCAGCAACCTGGGATCGTGTTCTTCCGGTACGTACTCGGCATGCCCGTTGAGGACGTGCCGCTCTACATCGAGACAGCCGACCTCGCGATCAATGGTGAGAGCGAAGAGACCCGAAACGGTTCGATGACGAACCTATACCTCCGCGTACGCGCGGAGATCGACAAGCGTTGTGGTGAACCGCCGCGCGACGACCTGATCGACGTCCTACTCGCCGCCGAGATCGACGGCGAGAAACTGAGCTTCGACGACGTTGTCGCGAATGTGATGCTGCTGGTGCAAGCGGGACTCGAAACGACCTCTAGTGCAATGTCGTTCGCCTTCTTCTATCTGGGCACCCATCCCGCGGACCGCGACCGACTCGTACGCGAAGCCGGGTTGATGCCCGCGGCGATAGAGGAATTCATCCGGTTCGCCGGTTCGGTCCACGGACTTCATCGCTCAGTCGCGGAAGAGGTTGAACTAAGCGGCCACAAGTTCTGTCCCGGTGAGACGGTCGTCGTGAACTATGCGGCCGCCAACCGCGACGCGCGCGAGTTCGACGAGCCGAACAAATGCATTCTCGACCGGCAGACAAACCGCCACCTCGGGTTCGGGGCCGGCGTCCATCGGTGTCTGGGCTCCAATCTCGCCCGACTTGAGTTTCGGGTGGGCGTCGAACAGACCCTGAATCGCATACCCGACTACTCCATCCCTCCTGGGGCAAAGGTTGATTTCCACGGGAATTCGGTCACTCGGGGCTACCGCGCCCTGCCCGTCGTCTTCACGCCGGGTCCCCGCGTCGGCCAGTAAGGGGCGGTGAACAACCGCCCATATCATCTCGCAGCCAACGCGATAGGAATTTTCAAGTAAGGAGGAACCCGTGGACAAGCAAGATCTTCAGTGGATGATCTCCGTCGATGATCACATCATCGAGCCCCCGAACCTATGGGTCGACCGCGCATCGGCCGCCGACCGCGACCGGGTGCCACACGTGGAGCGCATCGACGGCGTCGATACGTGGGTCTACGACCAAGCGCGCGCTTCGGTGTTGGGCATCCTGGTTGCGGCTCACCAAAGGCCGGCTGAGTATTCCCCGCTGCCAGTGAATTACGACGAGATGCCCCGTGCCTACTTCGACCCGGTGGCCCGCATCCCTGACATGGACGAGGATCATGTGATCGCGGGGTTGAACTTTCCGTTCTTCCCCCGGTTCTGTGGTCAGATGTTCGCCCACCTCGGTGACCGCGACCTAGGTCTCAAGTGCGTGCAGGCCTACAACGACTTCGTCATCGATGAGTGGTGCGCGTCGGCGCCCGGTCGCTACATCCCGATGGTCATCGTTCCGCTGTGGGATACGCGACTGGCCGTCGAAGAGACGCTACGGTGCGCCGGCAAGGGCGCCAAAGCTATTGCGTTCTCCGAGAACATGCACCCGCTGGGATTTCCCTCCATCCACTCGGGAGCATGGGATGATTTCTTCGCGGTGGTGAACGAAACGAAGATGCCGCTGTGCACACACATCGGATCGTCGTCGGTCAGCCCAACTACGTCGCCCGACGCGCCTTTCGGCGTTCAGGCGGTCAACATCAACCTCAATCTGGCGAACTCAACCACCGACTGGCTGTTCTCGGGGAAGCTGCAAAAGTACCCCGATCTGAAGATCGTGCTGGCCGAGGGCGGCATCGGCTGGATCCCCTACCTCATCGAGCGTGCAGAACATGTCGCCACCGACTACCAGTACCTGCGCGCCAACAACTGGGCGGTTGATCCGGCCACGATGCGCTTGACCCCCGTGCCCACCGACCCCGAGATCTTTCCGGAGTCACCGCGCCAGCTCTTCCGCGACCACATGTACGGCTGCTTCATTGAGGATGACTTCGGGGCGGCTAACCTCGATTCCATCGGCGTCGACAATGTGATGATTGAAACGGATTATCCGCACACCGACAGCCTGTGGCCCAACTCGCTTCAGGCCGCTCATAAGGCACTCGACGGCCGGTCCGACCTCGACAAGTACAAAGTGCTGCAGGGTAATGCTCGCCGGGTGTTCGACTTTGAGCCCGCCGCGTATCCGACCCTCGCTTAGTCTGCGGCTGATGGATTCGTTTGATGCGTGAGTATCAGAGCTTCATCGACGGTAAGTGGTTGAGCGACAACGCCCTCGGCACCATCGACGTTATCGATCCGTCCAACGAAGAGTTGATCGGCCGAGTCGTCGACGGTGGACCAAAGCAGGCGGCAATGGCGATCGAGGCTGCCCGGCGGGCTTTCGACGAAGGTTCGTGGCCGTGGATGTCGGTCCGGGAGCGGGCGAAGATCATCAAGCGATTCGCTGAGATCCTCGATGAGCGCAAAGCGGAGCTTCGGGACCTAGTCGTTGCCGAGATCGGCTCGACCGGCTTCATCACGGACCTGATTCAGGTTGGCGGCGCCATCGAGGCGGCCCACTACTACGGCGAGTTCGTCGAACACGATGTGACGTGGGTAGAGACACCGGGCGGGCCCATAGTTTCGCCGACTGGCCTGGGCGGCGTGACGGTGGTTCGTGAACCGGTCGGGGTGATCGGCGTCATCACTCCATTCAACTTTCCTTTCTCGATCAACATTCAGAAGTGCTTGGCCGCGTTGGCCGTCGGCTGCACTGTGGTACTGAAGCCCCACCCATGGACTCCGATGAACGCCCTGGAGCTTGCCAAGGTTGGCGAGGAAGCGGGCCTCCCGCCGGGGGTGTTCAACGTGGTCGTGGGCGGTGCCGACGTGGGAGAGGAGCTGTGTACGCACCGAGGCGTCGACATGATCGGGTTCACCGGTTCGACGGCGACCGGTCGACGCATCCGCGAGCTTTCGTCGGCAACGATGAAACGCGCACAGCTGGAACTCGGCGGCAAGAGCGCGCATATTGTTCTCGACGATGTCAACGAAAGTGAGGTTGCGGGAATAGGATTCGGGCAGGTGCTGATGCATGCCGGACAGGCATGCACTGTCACGTCGCGACTTCTGTTGCCCGAGCACCTGCTCGAAGCGTATGTCGAGGGCCTCAAAGCCATGGCCCCGATGATCACGGTCGGGGATCCGCGTGATCCCGCCACTGTCGTCGGTCCGCTGATCAGGGATCAGCAGCGTAAAAGAGTTGAATCCTTCGTGGAGTCGGGCCTGCAGGAAGGCGCGCGGCTGGTGGTCGGCGGCAAACGTCCCGAACACCTTCAACGCGGCTTCTATTACGAACCGACGGCATTCGTCGACTGCCGCAGCGACATGCGCTTATGCCAGGAGGAGGTGTTCGGGCCTGTACTGGCGGTGATGACCTACAGCTCCGAAGACGAAGCCATCCGCATCGCGAACGACTCCATCTACGGTCTGGCGGGTCTGGTGATGACCCGCAATTCCGCAAGGGGCTTCAACGTCGCCAGGCAGATCCGAACCGGCACCGTGATGGTGCAGATTGTCGCACCCGGTGTCGATCTAGGAGCCAATCCGGGCGGCGGGCAGGGCCCCGGCTGGTCTTTGCCGGCGCGCGGCATGTTCAACGGCGGGGGGCCGTTCGGCGGCTTCAAGCAAAGTGGACTTGGCCGAGAGCAGGGGCGCTGGGGCTTTGAGGAATACACCGAGCTGAAATCAATCACGATGATGTAGCGGCGCACTGCGCCTTCGACGACGCGGCGTGGGTCCGCGTAGGGACTCCGGGCTGGAAAGGTCGCGTGATGGAACTTCTCAAGGATGTCCGGGTCCTCGAAGTGTCACTCTTCTCGGCGGATGCGCTGGGCGGTCATCTGGCTGACCTCGGCGCAGAGGTGATCAAGGTGGAGCCGCCTGGCGGCGGCGGTTTCCGCGGTTCGGCGGTTTCCGGCGGCGAGCTGCAAGACTCGCACTGGAACCGCGGCAAGAAGAGTGTGGCAATAAACCTGAAAACGACTGACGGTCAAGATGCGTTTCGTCGCCTGGCCGCGAGATCGGCCGTGGTGATCGACGGACTTCGTTACGGAACCGCGCACCGGCTGGGCTTCAGCTACGACGACATCGTCGCAGTTAACCCAACAGTTGTCTATTGCGTGCTCAATGGAATGGGCAGCTACGGGCCGTACACCCAATTACCCACACACGGACTGTCCTTCGACTGTTTCGCCGGCTTGAGTCCGCCGATCATCGAGGCGGACGGAACCCCACGTCTTTCGGGAGCGGCGACAGGGATGACAGGTGTTCTGGCGGGACCGCTGTACGCAGCGATGGGTGTGCTCGCCGGGTTGCACGCTGCGGGGCGAGACGGCAGGGCGCAGTACATCGAGGTAGCGCAAGTCGATGCCGCGATCAACTGGAACTTTCAACACCTCTCGGCGCTGGCCAACGGTCAACCGGCCTACGGCGAGGGAATCCGCGCTTCGCTTAGATACCAGTACTACGAAACGCGCGATGGCAACTACGTGGTGTTCAATGCCCTCGAGGACAAGTTCTGGCTGAGGTTCTGCGAGTCACTCGACCGGATGGATCTATACGAACCGGGGCGCCAGAAGCCGGGAGAGGATGTCGAGGCAGAGGCTTGGCTGCGCAATGAGTTGACGGCGATCTTCAAGGCCCGCACTCGCAGCGAATGGACCGACTTCTTTATCGCGACCGATATCGCTGGTGCGCCAGCGTTTTTGGGCGCCGATCTGTTCGACGACGACCACACGAAGGCCCGCCGACTCGTCTATGAGCAGGCACAGCCTGACGGGACCTCAAAGAGGATGGTGGGTACGTGCATAAAGACCAACCCCGACGACGGATTCGCACCGCGAGGAGCGCCGCACGTCGGGCAGCATACGGAAGAGGTGCTCACCCGCTTGGCAGGCTACGACGCGGCCGGAATTGAGCAGCTACGTTCGACGGGCACGATCTGAACATCTTCGTGCCCATCGAAAGTTGAAACTGCAGGGGTTCGCGTATAGCGGCTTGGCTAACACGACTCAGAATCCGTTGCTCGCAGGTTCAAGTCCCGTCCCCTCACTGTATATTGCCTGTTCAAATAGCATTTATGATCGTTAGGTCGGCTAGGCGTCGCCGAAATTTGGGAGGTCGGCCGGTGTGTTGTGACGGTGTCGGCGACTACGCCCCCAGCACGTGAGCCGTGACCGGCTGCTCGAGGCCGCGCAGGGTCAGGTGACGCTGCGGGCGGCCCGCCACGAGTTCGTCGACGACTCCCGATGCGACGAGCAATTCCCCACCGGCGGCACGCTGCTGCAGCCGCGCTGAGATGTTGACCGTGTGGCCGATCGCGGTGAAGTCGACGACGGCGTCGCCGACGTTGCCGACGTAAGCGACGCCCGCGTTGACGGCCACGCCCAACTGCAGCCACGGCCCGTCGTCACTGCCATAACCGACGGCCTTCAGAAGGTCGACTCCGGCCTCGACCGCGTGCTCCCGGTACTGTGGGCCGCTGATGCCGCGTACAAAGAACGCCATCACTTCGTCGCCAATCAGTTTGTCTATCACGGCATCATGACGTAACAGCGTGCGCATCGCCACGGTGTAGAACCGGTTGAGCAACGCAGCGAAGTCACTGGCGACGCCGCGCTGACCCAGCGCGGTCGACCCGCGGACGTCGGCGAACAACACCGCGACATCCACTTCGGAACCGCCCGCCGGCAGCGCGTCGCAACACCGGCTGCACAGGTTCGGGTTCTTGCGCGACGGTATGAACCCGGCCGCGGCGAACACCCGGCCCACCGCGCCGCCGAACGGGTTGTTGCAGACCTTGCATCGCGGCGCCGACGGCAAATAGCGGAACACCCGTCGGGCCTTCACGAACGGTGCATGGCCTTCCGTGAGGATCGTCGGCCACGGGTCTTGCGGAACGTTGATTGGAACCATGCGCAAATGGTCGATCCGAGCGCCGTATCCGCACATGGGGCATCTGCCTCAAAATCCCGTGCACAATGAGGTCATGGGCCTGCGCAGAGCCGAGTTGCTGGCGGCGATTTCGCTGGCGATCGACCTCGGTCTCGGCCAGCCGATGGAGCACATGCTGCGGTCGTCGCTGATCGCGACCCGCATCGCCGAGCGGATGGGCCTCGACGCCCAGCAGCGCGGGACGGTGTACTACGCGAACCTGGTCGGGTGGGTTGGCTGTCACGCTGATTCGCACGAGTTCTCGGCGCTCTTCGGAGATGACATCGCGTTCCGTGCCGACACCTACAGCGTGGACATGACCGGGCTGCCGTTCCTGCGTCTGATGCTGAATCACGTCGGACGGGACCTGACCGGTTGGGAGCGCGGCATACGCTCAACGGCGTTTCTGTTCACCGCGCGTAACCGGGTCGCCAACCTCATCAGCTCGCACTGCACGTCGGCCAGCGTGCTCTGCGACCGGATGGGCTTGGACCCACAAGTCGGCCAGGCGCTGACGTACATGTTCGAACGCTGGGACGGCAAGGGCCTGCCCAACGGTGCTCGCGAAGAACAGATTCCGTTGGAAATCCACATCGTTCATCTGGCGGATGTCGTCGAAGTGCATCTTCGCACCAGCGGTCTGGACCGCGCGCTAGACATCGTCAAGGCACGGCGCGGCACCCAGTTCAGTCCTGCGGTTGCCGAGGTGTTCGAAGAAAACGCCGCCTCGATCGTCGACCGGCTGCTGGAGATGGACGTCTGGACGGCGGCGTTGGCGCATGCCCCGGACCGCGTACGCACGATAGACGGCGACGAGATCGACGAGTTACTCAGGGCCATAGCAGATTTCGTCGACCTGAAATGCCCAAGCACCCCGGGTTATTCGCGCGCCGTCGCGGATCTGGCCGCTGCGGCGGCGAAGCACGTGCAGATGCCGGGCGAGGATGTCACACGGCTGTACCGGGCGGGTCTCGTGCACGGTCTGGGCAAGTTGGGTGTGTCCAACCAGATCTGGGAGAAGAAGGCTCCGCTGAGCACGGCCGAAGAGGAGCGGGTGCGGATGTACCCGTATCTGACCGGGCGGATCCTCAGCCGGGTCGGCGGGTTGGAGTCGGTGGTGTCCGTCGCGACCAAACACGAGGAGCGGCTTGACGGGTCAGGCTATCCAAGAGGACTTGCCGGTGGCGAGTTGACGGCCCAGGACCGGTTGCTCGCTGCTGCCGTGGCGTATCACCAATTGCTGGAAACCCATCCGGACACCGACGCCGCCAAGCAGCTACAGCAGCGCCCCGGGCTCGACGCGGACTCGGTGGCGGCGGTGTTGGCGGCCGCCGGCCACCGGGTCGGGCGGGCGAAGACGTCTGGCGGGCTGACCGCCCGCGAGACAGAGGTGTTGCGGCTCGTCGCGCAGGGGCATTCGAACCGGGAGATCGCGACCAAGCTGTTCATCGCTGAAAAGACCGCGCGCAATCACGTCGAGCATCTGTACGCGAAGTTGGGTGTCAACAACCGCACCCAGGCCACGTTGGCGGCGATTGACCGCGGGCTGACGGCGTAGCGCGATTTGAGGCAATCGCCCCATGCGGCCACAGACTCGCCGCACCGATGATCCCCGCATGACCGAAATAATCGAACGCAACACCACCACTGCAAATCGCGGCACGCGCGTCGATGCCGTCAACGTGACTCGACGTGTCGGCGCCAAGCAGATCCTGCAGAAGCTGTCGCTGAGCGTGGAACCCGGTGAACTCGTCGCGATCGCCGGGGGCAGCGGTGCGGGCAAGAGCACGCTGCTGGAAATCCTTGCGGGACTTCAGCCTCCGACGATGGGCGAGGTTCGGCGCTCCGAGTCGCGCGTCGGCTTCGTGCCGCAGGACGACATCATCCACATGGAGATGCCACTGCGACGTACGCTGCGGTACGCGGCGCGGTTGCGGCTGCCGGCGGGCACATCGGCGGCCGAGGCGGACCGGGTGGTCGATGAGACGATGGGCTACCTCGACCTCGCGGACCGCGCCGACGTGCCGGTGCGGTCGCTGTCGGGCGGGCAGCGCAAGCGGGCGAGCATCGCGGTGGAGCTGCTGACCCGCCCGCATCTGTTCTTCCTCGACGAGCCGACGTCGGGGCTGGACCCGTCGACCGCGGCCGACGTGATGGCGCTGCTGCGCCGGCTCAGCCAGCGCGGGGTAACGGTCGTGCTGACGACCCATGAGCCGACCGACATCGACCGGTGCGACCGGGTGGTGTTCCTCGCGCGCGACGGGTATCTGGCGTTCACCGGCAGCCCGAACGAGGCGCGGCGCTACTTCAGCGCGCGCAACCTCGCCGAGGTATACACCCGGCTGGCCGGCGAGAACACGCCGCAGATCTGGGCGCAGCGTTTCGAATCCGGCGCCCCGCCCGCGCCTGCGACTGTCGTGCCTGCCGCAGCTCTAGACACCCAGCGCACCAACGCCTTTCGCCAATGGTGGTTGCTGACGCGCCGCAATGTCGATGTGCTGTTGCGAAATCGGCTGACGCTGGCGGTGCTGCTGGGTTCGCCGGTGCTCGTCACGGCGATGATGGCGACGCTGTTCAGACGGGGCGCGTTCGACACCTCCAGCGCGGCCGATGTCGGACCGGCGCAGGTGGTGTTCTGGATTGCGTTCGCGGGCTTCTTCTTTGGACTCACCTATGGGCTTTTGCAGATCGTCGGCGAGATGGCCGTGTTCCGCCGGGAGAGACTGGCGGGTTTGAGCGTCGGGGCGTACGTTGCGGCAAAGGCCGCGGCGCTGCTGCCGGTGTTGGCATTGGTGAGCGCGGTGCTGCTCGGGGTGTTGCGGGCGATGGGGCGGCTGCCGTCGGTCGGCTGGGACGTGTACGGGTTGCTGTTCGGCACGGTGATGGTCGAGGCGGCGTCGGCGTTGGCGTTGGGTTTGTTGGCCTCGGCGGCGGTGACGAACGCGGCGCAGGCGGCTCTCGCATTGCCGATGCTCTGCTTCCCGCAGGTGTTGTTTGGTGGCGCGATTGTGCCCGTCAATGAGATTTCTGCACCGGGGCGCTGGATGAGCACGGTGCTGTCAAACCGGCACGCGTTCGAGGCGCTGGGTCGCGATCTGGATCTGGACCGGTACACGGTGACGCTGCCTGCGATGTCGGCGTACCGTGAGACGTTCCACGGCGGCACCGCGGCCAGCTTGATCGCGCTGGCGTCGTTCGCGGTGGTGCTGACGTTGGCCACGGTGTGGGTGCTGGACCGGCGGTCGGCGCCGGGTGCAACCCGGCGATGACGCGGCGGCTCATTCACGGGTGAGCGACCAGGTACGTTTCGTTGTCGAGGCCCTTGGTCAACTCGTCGACGTCGAAGGGCCGGTCGAAGCGGGCGTTCAGTTCGACCGGATCCAGTAGCAGGCGAATCTCGGCAGTCTGGCGGGCGAAAAGGCGTCCGATGAGCGGATAGAGCCGGCGCATCAGCGCTCGCTCGGGCTTTGTGCAGCGAGACGCGCAGTAACCGACATGACCGATCTCGTCGGTGAGTATCTCCTTGTAGAGCAGTTCGATTCGTGCGCAGACCTCAGGTTCGTCCGCGAACAGCCGTACTCCGGCTCGGCGGAGCTCGTCGAACAGAATGCAGCCGGCCATCTCGGCCGCGCCGACGAACGGAAAGCCGAGACGTTCGGGCAGGAAGACTCCGGCTTTGACGAACTGACGCAGGATGAACGGTGGGGGAACGACCTGAAACGTCAGATCAAAAACCTCGAGCACGTAGGCGAGTAGCCGGGTGTGATAGTGCTCCTCGAGTTCGAGATACACGTTTTCCACCGGCCGGTTCGCATCGCTGTTCACGCCGTAGGTTTCGCCGAGCCCGACCCCGAATCGCTCGGCCTGATTGAGTTTTGCGGTGGCCAGCAAGAACAGCATCCTGTCATCGAGGCCCGCTTCTGGTAGCCGGCGCCGCAGATTGCGCAGAAACGTCGCGCGGTCGGCGGGATAGGCCGAACGCACTGGGTTGGCTTCAATGTCGCCGAAGAACTGCTCACGGTTGGCCAACCGTCGGTTGAGTAGGTCGGGCTCGCCGTCGCGTCGCGCCAAGTACTCGCGGTAGCCTTCGACTCCGTTGTGAGTCATCGTTTCTCCATTCCCTTGACGATGGTGATGACGTAGTGCTTCAGCAGCCGAGGATCATTTGCGCCGGTGGCGAGTAGCGCGAAAAATCCAGTGAGGAAGAACGTTGCGAGCTCAGCTGGGTCGGCATCCGGCTGAACGTGTCCTCGGCGCTGAGCGTCCGCGATCAACCTCATGAGGAAACCCGCCAGCGGGTGCTCGGCGAGTTCGTCGTCGACTGGACGTGATGACATGAAGTGCAGTCCGAGCATGTCGCGAAAGACCACCGCGCCCAGGCGGCGTTCGGCTTCGAGAGCGTGTTCAACGAGTCGAGTGAGCGTCTTCGTCAGGTCTTCGTCGCGTTGTTCGAGATCAGCGACGATTCGGGTCTCTTCGGTCCGCTCCAGTTCGACGAGGACGTGTTCCTTTGTGGGGAAATGGAAGTAGAACGTTCCCCGCACCACGCCCGCCGCGGTGGCGATGGCCGTGACATCCGCCGTGGCCAGCCCATGCTGCGCGATTTCGTTCAAAGCAGCGTCGAACAAGCGCGCCCTCGTCTTGAGCCGCTGCGTTTGTCGTGACTCGCTCGGTGGTCTCCGACGCGCTGGGCGGACTCTTTGAGAGGTCGGCATGAAGCGAGACTACGGGGGATGTTGACGATCGTCAATGACGGTCGTCAACAAGCTGAGGACGCAACCTGCGGCTCGGTGGTGCTGATGTCGACGATTTCTATTCAGCGAGCATGAACCGGAAAGGACCGGAAATTGCGGCGTTCTCGCTGGGCTGGCGATCAATTCCGCGCTGAAACGACGGGTAACAATTGAGCCTACCCGGGTAACAATTGCGAATCGAATAACGGATAACCACTCGTCTGCGTTTACCTTAAGCCCGGCCACAGCTGGAGAGGTATACGCGATGAACAGTAGCCCGTTCCACGGAATGTCTCGTAGAGAGTTTCTCGCTAAAGTCAGCGCAGCGGGCGGTGCCGCAATGCTCGCCGATTGGGCCAGCCCGATCATCGAAAAAGCCTACGCGATGCCGGCCCCATCGGGCTCACTGCAAAACATTGAACACATTGTGCTGTTCATGCAGGAAAACCATTCCTTTGACAACTACTTCGGAACGCGTTACGGCGTCAACGGATTCGGCAACACCCCGAACAATCCCCCGGAGGTGTTCAAACAGCGCGGGTGGGCCCCGTCCGCATCCGGCGGCGGACCCACTGACTTCAACGATCCGACGAAGTTCACCTTGCCGTTCCGGCTGGACACCGAGCGCGGACCGAGCATCTCGGGTGAATGCGTCAACGACCCCGACCACAGTTGGACCGGTCTGCACACCGCCTTCAACGGCGGCGCCAATGACAAGTGGCTGCCGAATTCCATCCAGGCCGTCGGCGACGCCAATGCGCCTGCGGTGATGGGCTACTACACGCGTGAGGACATACCGATCCATTACCTGCTGGCAGACAAATTCACCGTGTGTGACAACTACTTCTGCTCAGTGATCGGCCCTACGGTTCCCAACCGGTTGTACTGGCTCAGCGCGACGCTCGATCCGGAGGGTCAATTCGGCGGCCCAGAGCTGACAACCCCGACGATATGGCCGAAATTCACCTACTCCTGGGAAATCATGCCGCAGTCCCTGGAACGAGCCGGGGTCAGTTGGAAGGTCTACAACAGCCACGATCTGGGCCCGATCAACCGAGTCATCCTCAACGGGTTGGTCAGCGCGTTCAAGCAAGCTCTGGACCCAAAAACCAACCTGTGGATCAAGGGCATCACTCCGCGGTATCCGCTGAACTTCGCTCTCGATGTCGCAACCGATCAACTGCCCCAGGTGTCGTGGGTGGTGGCTCCGGTGATCGAGTGCGAACACCCGGCGCTGCCGGTGTCGCTCGGCGCGGTCGGCATCGTCAACCTACTGCGCATTCTGTTGTCGAATCCGAAGGTGTGGGAGAAGACGGCGGTCATCATCAGCTACGACGAAAACGGTGGCTTCTTCGACCATGTCACGCCTCCGACCGCCCCGCCCGGCACCCCCGGCGAATTCATCCCGCAGTCCATCGTCAACAACGTCGAGGGTTCCGGCGGCATCAGCGGACCGATCGGCCTGGGCTACCGCGTCCCGTGCATTGTGGTCTCGCCGTACAGCCGCGGCGGGCGAGTGGACTCCACGGTCTACGACCACACCTCGCAGCTGCGGCTGATCGAAACCCGGTTCGGGGCCGAGGTGCCGAACCTCACTCCGTGGCGGCGGGGGATTACCGGCGATATGACCAACGCGTTCGACTTCAATACCTTCGACCCGAGTCGCCCCAATTTCGGCACCCCGTTCCTGGATGCGCTGCCCAGACTCCCGCAGTGCATACCAAATGTGGTGACCGGCACGTTGTTTAACGCCGGCAACCCCTACCCGGTGCCGTTCCCCCAGTCGATGCCGGTGCAGGAGGCTGGGCCGCCCGCACCGACAGCCAGCCCGCCCGCGGAGGCAACCAGCCCGCCGGTGCAAGCACCCACGTCGCCGATGCAGCCCGCCGCGCCGGTGCAGCCCGCCGCGCCGGTGCAGCCCACCACGCCACCGCTGCAGGAACTCAGCCCGCCCGCGCAGCCGCCGGTTCCACCTGCGCAGCCGACCCGCCCGCCGGCGCGGCCGAATCCTCCACCGGGGCGGGCAAACGTCCCGGCGCTCTAGTTAACCGAGCAGCGATGGTCTACGCGATCGCTGAACCGGATGCAGATCTGATCCGTCTGAACGTCGACGGACTGTCATGTCGCTTCTTGTGGGATACATGGCACATCGGCGATGGCCGGGCGACGGGACGGAAGCCGCACACTGGCATCAAGCATCTCTGGGCCGGGCAAGGACGCCGAACTATCAAGGGGGCAGCGCACCGTGAGCGTGGACGACGCCGTCGCGCGCGCCCTGGACATCGGGCCGGAGTCCTCTCCGGTTGAGCGCACCATCGACATCACCACGCTGGGCAGGCGCAGCGGTATCCCGCGCCGCATTGAGGTTTGGTTACATCGCGTCGACGGTCGTTGGTATCTGACCGGCATGCCGGTGCATCGCGACTGGTATGCGAACTTGCAAGCCAATCCGCGATTTGTCGTGCACCTCAAACACGGGGTGACGGCCGATTTGCCCGCCACCGCGAGGCCGGTCGACGAGCCGACCCGGCGGCGCGTGATCACCGCGGTACTTGACCTGCAGAACCAGCCCGAGATCGCCGCTCGGGTCGGCGGACACCAGGACCTCGACGAGTGGCTCGCACGCAGCCCTCTCGTCGAAGTCGTGTTCGACAACAGGGGAGAAGGATGAAGTACCGCGCGCTGGGCCGGACCGAAATTCAGGTCAGCCCATGGATCATCGCCGCGGTCGAGCACTCCCTGCGCCGGCTGCACACCGATCACCTCGATCTCTATCAGGTCCACTGCCCCGACCCGACGGTCGACGTCGAAGAGACACTGTCGGCGCTTTCCGACCTGATCCACAGCGGCAAGGTGCGCGCGATCGGGTCGTCGACCTTTCCGGCCTCGGAGATCGTCGAAGCGCAGTGCGTCGCGCAGCGGCGCGGACTCGAGCGCTTCCGAACCGAGCAGCCGCCGTACTCGATCATCAATCGCAGCATCGAACGCGAGGTGCTGCCGATCTGTCAGCGCTACGGGATGGGCACGTTGGTGTGGAGCCCGTTGGGTCAGGGTCTGCTCACCGGCCGATACCGCAAGGGCAAGCAGGCCGACACTCACCGGTCCGGTGGTATGCCGCAGCACTTCGACGATGAGCGCAAGCTCGAGGTCGTCGAACAGCTCATCCCGCTCGCGGATAAGGCCGGCCTGCGCATGACCCACCTCGCGATGGCGTTCGCGATCGCTCACCCGGGTGTCACCTCGGCGATCATCGGGCCGCGCACAGCGAACAGCTCGACGACCTGCTGGCCGGCGGTGACGTCACCCTCGACGACGAAATCCTCGACCAGATCGATGAGATCGCTCCGCCCGATACCGACGCCGGACCCAACAATGTGGCCTACACGCCACCGGCGATCACGGAGCCAAGCCTGCGTCGCCGACCCGCCGCGCAACGCTCCGCCGCCTGACCGACGAGTCGGTCCCGTCGATTGGGGAGTCGTCGACGGCCGAATCCGCGTATGTCAGATTCCGTGGGGGAAACGGCGGCAATTCGCTGGTGGAACAGCCGTGCAGCAGCGCAAACTGGGCCAATCCCGTAGTGGAAAGGGGCAGCAATGGACATCCACGAGGCGCTGTACACCACCAGGATGATGCGGCGGTTGCGGCCTGATCCGATCCCGCTGGACACCCAGGCCCGCATCCTCGACGCGGCCGTTCGTGCTCCCAACGGGGGTAACACGCAGCGCTGGCACTTTTTGGCCGTTGACGATCCCGAGCTGATACGTAAGTTCGCCCACCTGTTCCGCCAGGCCCGCGCCCTGGAATACGAGAAGTTCAAGACCGGGACGGGACCCATGGCAGCACCGGCGCCCGGTGCGGACCTGGCCGCTCACACTGAAACGATGCGCCGCATCAAGGGCTCGGGGGATTACCTGGCTGATCATTTCGAAGAAATTCCTTTGTTGCTCTTCGTTTTTGCCATCGACGACCTCGGCGGCGCCAACATATACCCGGCTATCTGGAGTGCATTGCTCGCTGCCCGCGCCGAGGGCGTCGGCGGGGTCATGACAATGGTGCTTCGCAATTTCGCCGATGAGGTGAATAAGCTACTGGGCGTGCCCGTTGAGGAAGGTTGGACGATGTCGGCGATGCTGACTTTGGGTTACCCGCGCGGCAAGTGGGGTGTCGCCGCCACTAGGCGTCCCGTGCATGAAGTTTCGTCCCGCAATCACTGGGACTCACCATTCGGCGTCGAGGTACCACAGCCGCTGTGGCCCGCACCGGCACTGCCGGCTGCCGGCTGATCCCGCTGATGCAAGCGGTTGTTGCCCGTGATCGCGCTGCGGGGTTTGGTGGGCTCGCGCTAGCCGAGATGCCCTATCCGCACGCCGCGGAAAACGACGTCATCGTCCGGGTCCATGCCGCAGGCTTCACTCCGGGGGAGCTCGACTGGCCGGCAACCTGGACTGACCGCGCGGGCCGCGATCGGGCCCCCAGTATCCCGGGGCACGACGTTTCCGGAGTCGTCGCCGAACTAGGCTACGGAACAACGGGATTGACCGTGGGTCAGCGGGTGTTCGGGCTCACCGACTGGGCCCGCAACGGCTCTCTCGCGGAATACGTCGCTGTGGAGGCTCGTAATCTCGCGCCGTTACCGGCAGGTATTGATCACGCGGTGGCGGCCGCGGTGCCGATCTCCGGGCTGACCGCATGGCAGGGCCTATTCACGCACGCACATCTTGTCACGGGCCAGACCGTCCTGATTCACGGCGCGGCCGGCGCCGTTGGTTCCATGGCGGTGCAGCTTGCTCGCGAGGCGGGAGCCCGCGTGATCGGCACCGGCCGTACCGAGCACAAGGACACCGTGCTTGGTCTTGGTGCCGAGGTATTCCTGGATCTGGGACGGGATCGGCTGGATGAGGTCGGCGAGGCTGACGTGGTATTCGACGTACTCGGTGGTGAAATTCTCGAAACTTCAGCGAAGTTGGTCCGTTCCGGTGGTGCCTTGATCAGCGTCGCTGAACCACCGCACGTCCAACCAGAGCACGGACGCGCAATCTTCTTCGTCGTCGAACCCGACCGGGCAGGTCTCGTCGCGCTCGAGCGCAGACTTCGCGACGGTCGACTGCGACCGCTTCCGACAGCGGTATGTTCACTGGCCGAGGCGCCCTCGGCATTCGACCCTGCGCGTCGCAAGCCCGGCAAGACGATCATCGCGGTCGCCGAGGCCGACTAGCCGCTGCTGTCGTCCGCCGGCTGCCGGTGATCGAGCTCGTCGAAGCGAGCGAGCGCCGCGTCGAGATCCGTCTCGTCGAACAACTCGAACCGGCAGACGAGGTCACCCTCGAATGCGAAAAGGCTGATCTCGCGCCACTCCGCATCGAAGCCCTCCAGTGAGGTTCCCGTCATCACCTCGGTGACGACCACGCCAAGACTGCTCAGCCGATGCACGGTCTCGATGTGACCCTTGACATCTGGGGCGACATTCCATGTGGCGCAGAGGAAAGGGATAAGGTCGCCGGACTCGAACCCTCTGCCTTGCCGGTGATCGATGCTTACGCAGTCTTCCGTCGTCGTCGAGGTGATTTGGTGTCTGTTGTATGCGGCTTGGATCCGCGTCATGGCAGACCATGTCCGCGCGTAGGCGGCTGCTTCGCCGGCGAGGTAACGGCTGTCGAGTTCTTCGAAGGCTGCATCGATGTCTTCGAGGTCGAAAACGACTATCGCCGTGTAGCGCCCGTCGGGGTTGACCTCGACGAGGTTGAGCGCGTCGTTCTGAACCGCTTCGGGGTCAGGGCCTGAGGCGCGGACACGGATCAAAGCGAGGCGCTCACCGCGGATTGCCGTGACGCTCAGCATTGTTACCGTGAAGCCCACCGCGGCGGCCGCTCGCGAATCTTTGATGGCGTCATCTCGACCATGTCTGATGCCCGCGTTCACTACCCGCCGGCGATCGTCGATGGAAAAGTCTTCCGCAGTGATTTCAGCTACCGTGTCCCATTTGCCAGCCGAGATGTAGGCCAGCAGTCGCTCGAACACGTGACTCGTCGCGTTTTCCAGTTGTCGGACTGGCCGAGTGAGTTCGTCGAAGCGAGCGAATGCGGCGTCGAGATCCGCCTCGTCGAAAAGCTCGCAGCGACTGATCAAATCGCCGTCGACCGTGTAAAGGTTGATCGTCCGCCACTCGGCATCGAAGCCGTCCCGCGTGGTCCCCTGCAGTACCTGAGTCACGACCGCGGCGGAGTCGCTCAGCCGGTGTACAGCCTCAATGTGGATATGGAGGTACTGTTCGAGGTCTTTCCACGCGGCAGAGATGTACGCAGTCAAGTCGCCGGGCGCAAACGTGGCCCCGTGGCGGTGGTCGACGTTCACCCAGTCCGGCGTCGTCGGCGGAAGTCCCCGCGCATTTAAAATCTCGTAAGCGCGTGTCATTACCGACCAGGTGCGTGAGTGGGCACCTGCTTCTCCCGCGACGTATCGCCTTTCGAGTTCCTCGAAAGCAGTGTTGAGGTCATCGGGGTCGAACACAACGATTGCGGCTATTCGGTTGTCGGCGTCTACCTCAATGACACCCAGCAACTCGAAGCTGAAATTCCCGTGCTGCAGGTCATTATTCGCAAACCAGATACGAGAGAGCACGAGCCGTTCCCCGCGGAGTGCAATGACCGAAGACGTTGTGTTTGCATCGCCCGCAAGCACTCTCAGGTTTGAGGTCACGGCATCGCGACCCTGCCAAAGCCCCGCATTTACGACGCGTCGGCGGTCGTCGACGAAACTGCGATCCGCCAGCATCTCGGCGATCGCGTCAAACTGGCAGGCGGCGAAGTGCGAAAGTAAGCGCTCGTTTAGACGGCTTGCCGCGTTCTCCAATCGCGGCGCCGGCCGCTTGAGCTCTTCGAATCTCGCGATCGCAACATCGACATCGGATTCTTCGTAGATTTCTAAGCGTGGCTCCTCGGGAACAAGTAAAAACGCACGAGCCCACTGCAACTCGTTGCCGTACTCGGCGCTACCTTCGATGATGAGGCTGGCGACGACCCCATGGGCATCGAGGGCATGCACAGCGGTAAACCGGTAGCGGGTATCGGATGCGAGAGCCCACAGCTCCTCGACCGCCCGCCCGAAATCCCTCGGGCCGAACGGGACTCGGCGACGATCCGTGTAGGAAAGTCCCCTGATCATCGGCCCCGGCGCGTGCCGGTTGAGCTCGCCGAGGGTGTCCATCGCACTCTGCCAAACGCGTGCGTACGGTGCCGCTTCCCCCGCGAGATAGCGCGCATCCAGCTCGGCGATGGCGCCTTCGATGTCATTGGCATCGAACACGATGCGCGCTACAAACCGTCCATTGGCGTCGATCTCGATGACATCGAAAACGAGTGAGTAAAACCCATCAGAACTTAGTGGATGGCTCCCTGCTCGGAGGCGGTTGAGCACGAGGGACGCGCCACGGGTCGCAACGACCTCAGACGCCAAGTCAATCTCCGCCTCTGCCAGACCCGCGAGTTCGGCGATCATCGCGTCCGGACCCTGGCGAAAGCCGGAATTGACCACGCGGCGTCGGTCCTCACTCCAGACGTTGTCGGCCAGCATTTCTGTTATCGCTTCGAAGTCGCGAGCTGCGTAGCACACTTTGAGTCGCTCATACAGCCGGCTTGCCGCATTTTCCAGTTGCGGTGTCGGCCGGTTCAGCTCTTCGAACCTGGCGATCGCGGCGTCCAGGTCTGCCTCGTTGAACAGCTCGCAGCGGCTAACTAGGTTGCCTTCGCCGATGAGGAGAAAGACATCCCGCCACTCGGCGTCGAAGCCTTCGTCTGAGATGCCACGCGCCACATGGGTGACAACGGCTCCGATGCTGCTGAGTCGATGTACGGCCTCGATGTAGATCTTGGTGTCAGGCGAGTCGTTCCACGCGGCTTGGATGTAGTCGATGAAGTCGCCAGGTGCGAAAGCTGCTCCGCGACGGTGGTCAATGCTTACGGCGTCCGGTGTCGTCGCGAGGAACTCACGCCGGTTGAACCCGGCATACCCTTCCGCGACAAGCGACCATGCCTGGGCGAACGGGGCCGCTTCACCCGCGAGGTAGCGAGCGTCGAGTTCGGCGATGGCGGCGTCCATATCGTCAAGGTCGAAATATGTCCTTGCGACAATCAGTCCATTCGCGTCGACCTCGGTGATTGCCAATGCGTCAACCATTAGGCGGTCTGCATCGACCGAAGGGGGCCGCGCATCGCGTCCCTCGCACCGAACGTGGCTCAGGTACAGGCGATCACCCCGCAGCGCGAGCGGTGTAGCCGTGACCGTTTCTCCGCCCACGGCGGCGATGGCTTGGATGTTGGCGATCTCGGTGGCGCGGTCGTTGCTTTCTCGACGGAATCCCCGACGTCGGTCTTCAATTCGGATGTCCTCGGCGAGCAGTGCGCTGATCTCGTCCCAGCGCCTCTCTGCAAAGAGCTCGTTGGACCGACGATCGGCGCGACTTGCGGCGTTCTCGAGCCGGACTCGACGTATCTTGCCCTCAAACCGCGCGTATCTGGCGTCGAGTTCGGCGATCGCGTCGTCGAGGTCCTCGACGTCGAACCGCAAGTGCAGGCAGATGTGCCCCTCCTCGTCGACGCCGTATAGCTGGAGGAATTCGTCGCGCGGCGCGCCGGGGCTCAGGTCAGCGGGACCTACTTCTAGCCGGGTGAGCGCCAGACGCTCGCCGCGCACGGCGACAATGGCGTGGCGGTAGCGCACTGGGCCCACCGTTTCGCGAAAAAGTCTGGCCTCGCGTACCCATTCCCTGTATGGAAGATCGCCAAGACTGCGGCCGACTAACCTCCGGCGGCTTTCAGTGGAGACGACCGCTGCGACCAGCTGCTCGACCTCCTCCCAGCCTCCGCGATCATAGGCGGCGTCCAGCCGGCGAACCGCACGCACGCATGCGTTGTCCGGCTCGGCGCTCGGCGCTTCGGGTGCAGCCGGCGCAGCCGCGACGACGCGTTTGCCGAGAACGCGACGCGCCCTTTCCACAAGTGCCGCAGCACCTTTCCGCTCGTACAGATCCGCTGCTCGCTCGGCGGCGCTGCGCGCCTTGACGTGATCCCCTGCGGCGCTTAACACCGTTGCCAGGGCGAGACAGGCCTCACCGTGATCGACCAGCAAGTCCGTGCGTTCGGCCAAATCGACAGCGGCCTCGGCCACGCGGGTGGCCTCGTCGTGCTCACCCCGGCAAGACAATAGGTGCGCCCGAAGGGTGCGCCATGCGATCGAGGCCTTCAGCGCATTGCCGGCCAGCCGTTCACTTTCGGCGCACAGTTCGTCGGCCTCGGCGTCTCGGCCGAGCGCAAGACAGGTGCGGCCCAACAACGCCGCGGTCTCGGCGGTATCGGCATCCAGACCCATCCGGCGAAAACCCTTGTACGCCTGGCGTAGATGCGGCTCGGCGGAAGCCGGGTCGTCGACGACCAGCTCGACGATACCGGCGAACTGCTCAACCTCGAGCAGCGCGTGGCGCAGGCCGAGTTCGGTGACTGTGCGCCGCGCCGAGTCGATCATCCGTCGGGCCGCGGCAGCGCGGCCCCGGAAGGCCTCGAGCACCGCCTGGCATCGCGTCGACGTCGCCTCGACCGCGGGGGAGTCGGTCGTGATGCGTAGCAGCCGCACCACATCAAGGCACCGGCCGCCCGCACGCGGAACCGGGTTGGGGCCCCACAGCGCCGCGAGTGGCGCGCCGGCCAGCACCGGGTTCACGCGGCGGTGGTCACGCGCGCGTCGCGCCGCGGTGAGAGCATTGTCCAGGGCGACTTCGCAGTCGCCGATTCGCCCGAGGCGGGCTAGGCACGCGGCATGGACGGTGTGGGCCTTGGCTTCCCCCGCGGCATCGCCTAACCGGGCGAGCTTTTCGGCGGCTGCGCCTAACGCGGCTTCCACCTCGTCCAATCGTTCGGGATGGATCAGCATCGACAGCAGTCCGTCGAGGCACGTCGCCCATGCCGCGATTCGGGTCGAAACCGCTGTCGACTCTTGCAATTGCGAAACTGCACCCGCCGCCGAAACAACATCACCCGCGGCCAGTAGCGCCTCGCAGCGCGCCACCAGCAGGTCGGCGGCCTGCTCGTCGCGGTCGGGCAGCTCGTCGTCGATCTCCTCGAGTGCGTGCACGGCCCGGTCGTAGAGGTCGGCAGCGCCCTCGTAGGCGAGTCGTGCCATCGCCTGGTCCGCCGCACGCCGGCAGTACTCGACAGCCTTGGCTGCGTTTCCCGCCCACGCGCATTCGAAGTAGTGGTAGGCGAGTTCGGCCAGCAGCTCGTCGTCGGCGCCGGACTGAGCCTCGAGGGTTGTGGCGATGCGTTGGTGCAGCCGCATGCGGCGGACCGATGGCAGCTCGGCCAGCAGCGACTGGCGGACGATGGCGTGGTTGAACCGGTAACGGCCGCCGGGCTCTTCGATGACGATGCCGGCCTTGCACGCCTCGTCGAAGGCGTCTACAAGGTCCTGCTCGGTCACCTGCTCTACGAGGTCGAGGGCGAAGCGGCTGCCGACGACCGCGGCTGCGGCAAGAGCTTTGTTGGTCTCGCTGGGAAGCCGAGAAAGCCGGCGGCTCACCGCTTCTCGCACGCCCTGCGGCAAGGTGCTCGGATCCCAGACGCCGCCACTTTCGTCCACGTGACGCAGCGCCTCGATCAGGAAGAACGGGTTGCCGCCGGTAACCGCCGCCAACGCCCGGGCGAGCTCTTCGTCGTCGTAGCCGGCCTCGGCGACGTATGCGGTCACGTCTTGTTCATCGAGGCCGCCGAGCGTAAGGCGGTTGGCGGTGCCGTCACGGTGCAGGTCGGCCAGCATTGCCGCCAGCGGGTGGGAACGGTCCAGGTCGGTGCTTCGGTACGTCCCGACCACCTGCACGCGGGCGTGGTCGCCGAAGCGCAGAAGATGGCGCAGCAGCAGCAGCGTGGGTTTGGCCGCCCAGTGCAGGTCGTCGAGCACCAGGACAATGGGTGCGCTGGCGGAGGCGAGTTCTAACACCGCGACGACGGCGTCGAATAGCGCGTAGCGTTCGGTGTCCGGGTCAGCGCGGGTCGGCGCGGCCACATCGGGCAGCACATCGACCAGCCCCGGAACCAGCGCAAGCAGCGCTTCAACACCGCGCAGTCCGCGCAGCCGCTTGGCGCCGATGCACGGGACCAACGAGCGGAATGCCTCGGCGAAGGGCTGATACGGCGCACCAAGATCCTCGTCGCAGCGGCCGTACAGCACGACCGCCCCGAGTTGGTATGCCTGACCGGACCATTCGCCGGCCAAGCGGGTCTTGCCTACACCGGGCTCGCCGGCGATCAGCACCGCGTGCATGCCATCGGAAAGCGCGGTCTGCCAGGCGGCCAATAACTTCTCGAGCTCACGGTGGCGTCCGACGAACGGTCCTGGACCGCCCAGCACTGCGGGCAGGTCGGGGCGCTGCATCGGCGCATCGGTTGTCTGCTCCGCGGGAGCGTCGTCGGCAGTTTGCAGCCGGAGCTCGAAAACGTGCTCTGGGCGCGCCAGATTGCGGAGCTGGCGCATCCCCAAGTCGGCGAGCAGGACGTCGTCGGGCAGGGAATCGATGACGAGCTCGGCGGTGGCACCAGAGCACAGGATCTGCCCGCCGACCGCCAGCGAACGCAAACGGGCAGCCCGGTTGACCGCCCGGCCGAAGTAGTCGCCGTCCCGAAGCTCGGCCTCGCCGGTGTGCAACGAAATCCGAATCCGCATCGGCTCGTGCAGTGCCCACGGCTCGTGGCTGATTGCGTCTTGCAGCTCGATCGCGGCCGCGGCAGCCGCCGACGGCCGCTCGAACACCGAGAACGTGGCATCGCCTTCGCCGCGCGTCTTGATTACTCGCCCGCCGCGCGACGTGACGATCTGTTCGACGAGCTCGTCGTGGCGCGCGAGTGCGACGGCCATGGCGTCAGCATCGGCCTCCCACGCGGCTGTCGACCCCTCGATGTCGGTGAGCAGAAAGGTGACCGCCCGCATCACCGTCGGAGACTGTTGTGCCACAGGAGTTTCCAGCGCTGTATCCTGTGCGACGATCGCTGCCTCGAGTCGCCGGAGTTCCGGTCCCGGGTCGACCCCCAGCTCGTCGGCCAGCAGCGACCGTGCCCGCTTGTACGCGCCCAGCGCTTCGCCTTGCCTGCCGGCGCGGTAGAGCGCGAGCATCAGCTGGCCCCAACGCCTTTCGCGCAGCGGTGCGTCCGCCACCGCGGCCTCGAGTTCGCCGATGATCTCGGCGGCGCGGCCGGTGGCGAGCAGCGCATCGGCTCGATCCTCGACCAACGACGCATGGCTCTCGGTCCAGCGTGTCTTCTCCGACATTCCCCGGCGCGAGTCGGGCAGTTCGGGGACTCCACGCCAGAGCGTCAGCGCCTCCTCGAAGCGGGTCACCGCTTGGCTGGTGTCGCCGGCGGCCGCGGCGTCGCGGGCCATTTTGGTGGCGAGCTTGTAACGCGAAGCGTCGGTCTGGCTGATGCTGAGGATCCAGCCGGTTCCTTCAGTCAAGACGAAGCCGTCGCCGAGTGTGCGACGCAGCGCTGAAATGTGGGTCTGGAGGGCTTTGGCGGCGGTGCGCGGCGGATCGTCGCCCCAGAGCAGCTCGATCAGTGTTTCGGCCGGCACGACCGAACCGTCGCGCAGCCCGAGCATGGTGAGGATGGCGCGCGGTTTTGCGCCCGGGATAATCACCGGGACGCCGTTTCGCTGCACCTGGAGAGGTCCCAAAACCCCCAGCTCCACCGCATGAAGCGTAGTCACATCGACATCGTCGGGGAGCCGATTCAACACCCGGTCAAGACCGGGTAAAGCATTTCGCCGCGCGTTCTGCTACAGCTTGTAGTAGTGAAGCCCTCGCGCCGCTGCCGTCCTCGCCCGTCGCGTGTGCTTAATGTGCTCCGCCATATGTGGGCCCGGGTACGCCATCGCGGTATGTGGTGCACTGCGACCCGGTGCAGCACGTCTCGATAAGAACGGGAGTGGCGCCCCAGTGAGGTTGCACCTCCTGCGACGTATATTCGCCGCCGGAACTCTTACAGGAGTTCTCAACATCCGTCTGCGCGTGGACAAGCGGTGCCGAGATTATCGCCGCCGCAACGATGGCGAAGCCGCCCACGGGCAAGGCGGTGAACACACGACGCTTCATTTTTCCCTCCGTACTCGGCATGGGTGCCGAGGTCATTGCGCTAGTTTACCGTCGCCGCGCGAGACCGACCTGAAGTTTCGGACGTTACAACGTCCGCGCCAACCGATCGGCCAACAACTCGGCGAACCGGGCCGGATCCTCGGGCGCACCGCCCTCGGCGAGAAGCGCTGTCCCGTAGAGCAACTCCGCGGTCTCCGCGACCGACTTGTCATCGGCGCGGTCCTTGTGTGCTTCCCGCAGTGCATTCACGAGCGGATGACCTGGATTGAGTTCGAGGATCCGCTTGGGCATCGGCACATCTTGCCCGGAAGCCCGGTAGAGCCGCGCCATCGCCGGGGTGATGCCGAACGCTTCGGTGATCAGGCAGGCCGGCGAGTCGGTCAGGCGGTTGGACAGCCGTACTTCTTTGATGTGGTCGCTGAGCGTCTCTTTCAGCCACGACAGCAGGTCGGCGAACTCCTTTTGCTGCTCTTCGCGCTCGGCCTCGCTCTTGTCATCCTCGGAGTCGAGGTCGACTTCGCCCATGGCCACCGACTGCAGCGGCTTGCCGTCGAACTCCGTGACAGTGTTCACCCAGACCTCGTCGACGGGGTCGGTGAAGAGCAGCACCTCGTAGCCCTTGGCCTTGAACGCCTCCAGGTGCGGTGATTTGAGGATTTGCTCTCGTGTTTCGCCGGTGGCGAAGAAGATCTGCTTTTGGCCGTCCTTCATCCGCTCGACGTACTCGGCGAGCGTGGTGGCTTCTTCCTCGCTGTGCGTCGAGGCGAACGAGGCGATCTGCAGCAGGGTTTCCTGGTTGTCGAAGTCCGACAGCAGGCCCTCTTTGATCACCCGGCCGAACTGCGTCCACAGCGTTCGGTAGTCGTCGGGCCGCTCTGACTGCATGTCTTTGATGGTGGAGAGCACCCGCTTGGTCAGCCGGCGGCGAATCGCCTTGATCTGCCGGTCCTGCTGCAGGATTTCCCGAGACACGTTGAGCGACATGTCCGCTGCATCGACGACGCCCTTGATGAAACGTAGGTACCTGGGCAACAGGTCATCGCAGTCGCCCATGACGAACACCCGCTTGACGTAGAGCTGGATGCCGGTGTGGGCGTCGCGGTCGAACAGGTCGAACGGCGCGCGCGACGGAATGAACAACAGCGCCTGGTACTCGAAGGTGCCCTCGGCCTTCATCGTGATGACCTCGAGCGGCTCGTCCCAGGCGTGCGCGATGTGCTTGTAGAACTCCTTGTATTCCTCCTCGGAGACTTCGTCTTTGGGCCGGGCCCACAGCGCCTTCATCGAGTTGAGGGTCTCGGTTTCCTTGACGACGGTGTCTTCGCCGCCGTCTTCGGCAGGGGTGTGCCGCTCGACCTCCATCCGGATGGGCCAGGCGATGAAGTCGGAGTACTTCTTGATCAGGTTGCGGATCTTCCATTCCGCGGTGTAGTCATACAGTTCGTTCTCGGCGTCTTCGGGCTTCAAGTGCAGAGTCACCGCGGTGCCCTGCGGAGCGTCATCGACGGATTCGATGGTGTACGTGCCGTCGCCGGTGGACTCCCATCTGGTGGCCTCGCTCTCGCCGGCCTTGCGGGTCAGCAGCTCGACCTTGTCGGCCACCATGAACACCGAATAGAACCCGATGCCGAACTGGCCGATCAGTTCCTCGGAGGCAGCCTCATTCTTGGCCTCCTGCAATTGCCGGCGCAGCTCGGCCGTCCCCGACTTGGCCAGGGTGCCGATCAGGTCGACGACCTCGGCGCGCGCCATCCCGATGCCGTTGTCGCGGACGGTCAGGGTGCGGGCTTCCTTGTCCACCTCGATGTCGATGTGCAGATCGGAGGTGTCGACGTCTAAGTCCTTGTTGCGGAAGGCTTCCAGCCGAAGCTTGTCCAGTGCGTCGGAGGCGTTCGAGATCAACTCCCGCAGGAACGAGTCCTTGTTGGAGTAGACCGAATGCACCATCAGATCCAGCAGTTGCCGAGCCTCTGCCTGAAACTCCAACTGCTCCACTTGCGCGTTCATCAGACCCCCTTCCAAGCCCTCATATCGAAATTTAGCGAGCACACAGCACCCGCGGCCAACCGGTTCGGCCCTGGCGATGGCATCCTGGGGCCATGGTTGCTGTTGAATCCACGATGCTTCCGCTGGGCACCCCCGTGCCCGACTTTCGGCTGCCGGATCCCGACGGGAAGCTGTACGGCCCGGCCGATGTGGCGGATGCCGCGGGCCTGCTGGTGGCTTTTGTCTGCAACCACTGCCCGTACGTCGTCCACATTGCGCCGACCCTGGGGCGGCGCAGCCGCCAATGGATGGACCACGGCCTGGCCGTGCTGGCGATCAATTCCAACGACATCGCCGCCTACCCCCAAGATGGCCCCGAGCATATGCCCGCGTTCGCGCAGCAGAACGGCTGGAATTTTCCGTACCTGCTGGACGAGACGCAGGAGGTCGCGCACAGCTTCCGGGCCGCCTGCACGCCGGATCTGTTCCTCTTCGACCGCGAGCGCAAGCTCGCCTACCGCGGCCAGTTCGACGCGAGCCGGCCCGGCAACGACCAGCCCGTGACCGGCGACGACCTCGACCGGGCGGTGCAGGCTGTGCTGGCGGGCCGGCCGGTCCCGCGCGACCAGATCCCCAGCATCGGCTGCAACATCAAATGGAAGCCGGGCAACGAGCCCGAGTAACCGCACCGCTTAGCCGAAGGGCGGCCCGAGGAAGCGCTGCAGCATGGTGCGCTGCGCCGCGGGGTCGTTGAGCGGCCAGCACCACAGTGCCAGGAAGACCCGGATCAGCCACTGGGTGGCGAGCAGGTCGTCGTTGTCAGGGCCGAGCATCTCGGCCGCGAAGCGGGTGACGGCGGGCGAGCTGGTGATCCAATCGCTGACGGGCGTCGTATGCATCGTGCGCATCAACTGGGCGAGCGGATCGGATTGCAGACAATCCAGCGCGACGATGGTCGCCGTGACAACCCGGTCGGGGCCGGTGAGGCCCTCGATGGCTTGGCGGGCCGTATCGACGATGCGCGCCGCATGGATGGCAACCACGGCGTCTCGGATGGCGGCTTTGCCACCGGCGTGCCGATAAATTGTCGCCGGCGAGCAGTGGACTTTGGCCGCCAATGCCTCAATGGTGAAGGCCTCGTATCCGCGCCGGGAAATGAGGTCAGCGGCGGCAGCGTAGATCCGCTCGGCGGCTTCGCTGCGCCGATCCCGGCCTACCAGCCAATCTTGCCGTGACACCACGTCATGCTCCCTCGCGCCGCGTCGGCTCGAAATACTCTTGAGAAATTTCTCGCACAATGAGAATTCCTAGCGTGTTTTTCTCACACTACTGCGCTGGTGGTGTGGGGTCGACGATTTTGGGCCGCGGGCCGGCTCAGAACCGCCGCCTATCAACTTTGCGCCGCATCGTTGACGCTGCCGGTAGGCGCATTCAACCTGAACCCATGACGGTCATCGATGCGCCGATCGAGTTCTTCAGCGCGCAGGCGCTGCAGGATCCCTACCCGCTGTATGACCGGATGCGCGCCGAAGCGCCGGTGCACCAGATCGGTGATTCGGTGTTCTACGCGGTGTGTAGTTGGGACGGGGTGCTCGAGGCCGTCGAGCGGGTCGACGATTTCTCGTCGAACCTCACCGCCACGATGGTCTATCAGGACGACGGCACGGTCGCGCCGTTCGACATGGGACCGGCGGGAGCCGAAATGCACGCATTGGCCACCGCCGACGATCCCGCGCACGCGCTGCATCGCAAAATCCTGCTGCCGCACCTGTCGGCCAAGCGGGTGCGGATCATCGAGCAGTTCGCCCTCGATACCGCCCACCGGTTATGGGATGAGCATCTGCACGACGGTCAGATCGAGTGGATGAGTGCAGTGGCCAACCGCCTGCCCATGATGGTGGTGGCCAGGCTGCTGGGACTGCCCGACGATGACGTCGATCGGCTCATCCGGCTCGGCTACGCGACCACCACGATGTTGGACGGGGTCGTCACGCCCGAGCAATTGCAAGCCGCTGCAGTAGCGGCCATGGAGCTCGGTGGCTACGTCCTGGAACATTTCGAAAAAGCCGACGCCGGAACTGAATCCGGTCTGATCGCAGATCTGGCGGCACGGTGCGCTTCGGGCGAGTTGGAGCAATTGCCGGCGTTGGGGATGATGCTCACATTGTTCAGCGCCGCCGGCGAATCTACGGCGTCCCTGCTGGGCAGCGCGGCGTGGATTCTGACCGACCGGCCCGAAACCCAACAGCAGATTCGTGAAAACCCTGACCTGCTAGGCACTTTCATCGAAGAGACGTTGCGCTACGAGCCGCCGTTTCGTGGCCATTATCGGCACGTGTGGCGCGACACCACGCTGGCCGGGGTCAGGGTGCCCGCCGATTCTCATCTGTTGTTGCTCTGGGGTGCGGCAAACCGAGATCCGCAGTACTTCGAGGAGCCGAATGAATTCCGCCTCGACCGCAGCAGCCCCAAGAATCACCTGGCCTTCGGCAAGGGGGTCCACTTCTGCGTGGGAGCCGCACTTGCCCGGCTTGAGGCCCGCGTCGTACTTGGCATGTTGCTTGACCGCACGAGCTGGATCGAGGCCACGGACGTAGGGGAGTGGCTTCCGAGCATTCTGGTCCGGCGCCGAGAGCGGCTGCAGCTCACCGTCCGGTGAGCGGGCCGAACCCAGCGTCACCGTGGCTACTCGGGACCGCGGGCAACCGGGCGGTTCGGGTCGGAACACCACTCCGACCATGACCCGGGATACAGCGCTGCCTCGTGTCCTGCCGCGGCGAGCGCGGCGATCAGTACCGTCGCGGTGACACCTGAGCCGCAGTAGGCGCCGATGCGGTCAGCGTTGTCGGGTATCAGCCGCTTGAGCGCCGCGTCGTCGACAAACGTTCCATCACTGCTCAATGCCGTGGTGCTGGGAACGTTTATGGCGCCGGGAATGTGACCCGCGACCGGGTCCAGAGGCTCGACGTCGCCGCGGAAGCGCTCGGGTGCGCGCGCATCGAGCAGCGTTACCTCTGGGGCGCCGGATTGCTTGGCCGTCAGCGTAAGCCGGCTCCCGGCATACAAATTCTCGTGCAACACAGTCACATTCCCAGGCTGCGCGGTGACCGGGCCGGTTTCGAGGTCACCCCCGGCTGATCGCCATGCGGCCAAGCCGCCATCCAGGATGCGCACATCCGCAAGCCCGGCGGCGGTCAACACCCACCATGCCCGCGCCGAACCGGCGCGGTTCCAGTCGTCATACACCACTACCGGCTGGCCCTGCCGGATGCCCCATTGGCGCGCGGCCGCCTCTACCGCGCGTCCGGACGGCAGCGGGTGACGGCCCCGGCCGCTGATCGTGTGGTCGCTGAGTTCGTCCTCCAGTGACACATAGACGGCGCCGGGAATGTGCCCCTGCAGGTAGGCGGCGTAGCCGTCCGGCTCGTCGAGGCGCCACCGCACGTCGAGGATGGTCACCGGTTGATGAGCCGTGAGCAGGCCGGCCAGCTCGCCGGCGGTGATCAGCACGCGCGCACGGACATTCACCAAATCAGGTTCACGTCCAGATGCCACGTCGCCCACCGTAACCGGGGCCCACTCTTTTGTCCGAATCGCTCTGCCACAGCGACCGGCGTGCAATTATCCAGCCAATTTGCAGTTCTGCACGCCCAGGAGGCGATATGACCCGCTCGATTGTTCGGACTTTGGCGATTTCTGCTGCCGCCGGGACGCTGCTGGCGAGCGCCGCAGCATGTTCGTGTTCCGTCGGAACCTCGCACACCGTGAGCAAACGCCAAGTCGCCGACCAGATCACCCAGAGGTTGACCGACGCCAACGGCAACAAGCCAGATTCGGTGACCTGTCCCGACGACCTGGACGCCAAGGTGGGCGCGCAGTTGAACTGCACGATGAAAATCAAGGATCGCGACTACGACGTCAATGTGACCGTGACGAGCGTCGAGGGCTCGAAGGTGAACTTCGACATGGTGGAGACCATCAACAAGAACCAGGTGGCCAGCATCCTCAAACGAAATCTGACCGAGCAGGTGGGACGCGCACCCGATGCGGTCACCTGCCCCGACAATCTCAAAGGCGAAACCGGCGCGACGTTGCGCTGTGAACTCACCGACGGCAACGAGAAGTTCGGCATCCTGGTGACCGTCACAGCCATCGAGGCCGGCGACGTCCACTTCAACTACAAAGTCGACAACCAACCCCACTAGTGTCCGCGCCCGCCGTCAGGCTTGCGGCGACCGATACGCTGTCCGTGCAGCACGCTCGTTACAGGAGAGGGCGAAGATGTCAAGGACAGTCGTGGTCGGGGCCTCCAGCGGGCTGGGGCGCTGCATTGGTATCGGACTTGCCCAGCGCGGCGGTCAAGTCGCGCTGCTCGCCCGGCGCCGTGACCGCATCGAGGCGGCGGCATCCGAAGCGGGCCCGGGCGCGATCGGCATCGAATGCGATGTCACCGACGAGGCGTCGTGCCGCTGTGCCATCGACGCCGCCGTCGATGCGCTCGGTGGACTTGACAACCTGATCTACACCCCGGCGATCGGTCCGCTGGTCCGGATGGTCGATACCGATGCCGCCACCTGGCGGCGCGTCTTCGATACCAACGTCATCGGCGCGTCGCTGGCCACCGCGGCGGCACTACCTCACCTGACGGCGTCTGCGGGTAAGGCGGTCTACCTCTCCTCGGATGCCGGCACATTCGGGCCCCCATGGCCGGGGCTGGGTGCCTACGGGGTCAGCAAGGCGGCACTGGAAAGGCTGGTGGAGGCGTGGCGCGCCGAACACCCCGATATCGGCTTCACCTGCCTGATCGTGGGGGAATGCGCGGGCGGGGAAGGCGACAGCCAAACCGGAATGAACGTGGGCTGGGACATGGACCTCGCCATGAAGGCCGTCCCGCTGTGGTCATCGCGTGGCTGCATGCCCGGCAAGTTGATGCCGGTCGAGGACCTCATCGAGGTGGTGAACACCATTCTGAATACCGACGCGGCGACGTCGATGCCGCTGGTGGTGGCACGCGGCGCGTCCGCCAGCCCAGTCGCTTTTCCCGATTCCGGCCAGCCGTAAGGCGACTACACTTTCGGTTCCATGGCCATCCGCCGCGCCGTGCTGCTCATCGCTGATATCGGCGGCTACACCAACTACATGAACTGGAACAAGCTGCACCTCATCCATGCGCAGCTGACGGTGGCGACGCTGCTGGAATCGGTGATCGACGCCGCCAAAGGAATGAAACTGGCGAAGCTGGAGGGCGACGCCGCGTTCTTCTGGGCGCCGAACGGTGACGCCAAAGTCCTGGTGGGCGAGCGGTTGTCGCGGATGCGGGAGTCGTTTTACGCGCGGCGGAACAAACTCAAGGCGGACCATTCCTGCGACTGCGCAAGCTGCCAGCAACTCGACAACCTCTCCCTGAAGTTTGTCGCGCACGAGGGCGAGGTGGCGGAGCAGAAAGTGAAGCGCCACGCCGAGCTTGCCGGGGTGGACGTCATCCTGGTCCATCGCATGCTGAAAAACCAAGTGCCAGTTGCGGAGTACGTGCTGATGACCGATGCTGTGGCACAGCGGCTCGACGAGTCGTTTCGCAAGCTCTGCCTGCCGCTGGTCCATGATTTCGAGGGCATCGGACAGACGTCCACGCATTACATCGACCTTGCCGCATCTGGTTCGCCAGTGCCGGTCTCAGCTCGCAGCGGCTCCGGTCGGCTACGAGCAAGGCTCAGGTCGGAATTGAGCGCATTGCCCTTCACGCTCGGGATCAAGGAAGCCTGTGCAGGTTTCCGTAATCTGGGCCGTGACAGCATGCACGTGCCCCCAGCGTGAACAGGTAGGAGTTTTCATGGTCGAGTTGCGCGTCGAGCGGACGATCGCCGCACCGCAAGAACAAGTCTTCGACTGGCTGGCCGACCCGGCCGGTTTGACCGCCGCTCCGCCGGTATTCCAGGCACGTTGGACCAACGACGCGGCCGGACCCGGTGTGGGTGCGGTGCGTCAAGTGATCGGGCTCGGCATATGGTTTCGGGAGGAGATCACGGCCTACGATCGGCCGCACCATTACTCCTATTACATCCTCCGGTCGTTCCCGCCGTTCAAGCATGAGGGCGGCACACTGACTTTCACGCCGCGCGGCGAGGGCACGCACGTCGACTGGGTAACCCGCTTCACCCACCCGGCTTATGCGGGCGGAAAGTTGCTGGAGGCAATCACCCCGCGGTTGCTCAGCTCAAGCTTCTCGGCGATTCTGGCCGGTTGCGCCAAGGCGCTGGAGCGCTGACGCCCCATGACGGCGACTGCGGAGGACAGCGGCCTGCTCGTCGCCCGAGCCCGGGGGATGCGCGAGCTGGTGCGCTCCGAGGCCGCCGAATCCGAACGGATCCGCACGCTCACCGCTGCGATCGTCGACGAAATGTGGGCAAGCGGCCTGATGTCGGCGTTCAATCCTGTCCCGGCCGGCGGTGTCGAACCCGCGTTCGCCGAGATGATCGAAACGTGGATCGAAATGGCTTGGCAGGACGGCTCGTTCGGCTGGATCGGCATCGCCAACCTGCCGTCGTCGTTCGCGGCCGCGTGCTACCTGCCCGACGACGGCTTCGCCGAAGTGTTCACCGCGCACGATAACCACGTCACGATGGGCGGCCAGTTCTTCCCGAACGGCCAGGGCGTGGCCGTAGACGGTGGTTATCGGGTGAGCGGATCGTGGAGTTTCGGCTCGGGCATCGGCCATTCGCAGTACATCGCGGCAGGGTTCTTACCGATGGACGACGGCGAGATGCGCTGGGTCAGCGAGGGTGTTCCGGACATGCAGGTGGCCGTCGTTCCGCGCGAAGAGGTCAGCTTCAACGACGGCTGGTTGTCCAGGGGCTGAAGGGAACCGGGTCCTACGACTACGGCTTCGAGGACGTGTTCGTGCCGCAGCGCCGGACCTTTGCACTGTTTCGTCGCGAGCCATACCGGGGCACGTCGCCGGCCACCCGCATGGGGCTGATGCCGGTGACGGCGGCCGGTCATGCGTCGTGGGCACTCGGGGTCGCCAAGAGCATGCTCGACGACGTCGCCGAGTTGGCGGCCACCAAGCATCGGATGAGCGACATGGCGTCCCTGGCCAGTCGCCCGACCTTTCAGAAGGGGTTGGCGCACCATGTCGCGGCGTGGCGCGCGGCACGGCTGCTGGTGCTGGACGCGTTCACCACCGCCGAGGCGGCGGTGGCCTCCGGCGAAGACCTGACCCCGGCTTTGCGGGCCGACATGCGGGTGGCGGCAGTTTATGCCACCGATACGGCCCGAGGCTGTGCGGAATGGTCCCATTTGGTGGCCGGGACCAGCGCGATCCGGGAGGGCAGCCGCTTCGAACGCGCGTTTCGCGACATGTATACCGGCACCCAGCACGCCTTTATCAGCGAAAAGGTCGCTATCGACGCGGCGCAGATCTGGCTGGGCATCATCGACGACCAGTTTGGGCTCTGAGCACGTCATCTGTGCCCCGGTAGACGACCCGCCGGAGTGGGTAAACACTGTGACCAGGCAACGCCACGGTGAGGAAGGGGGCCGCTGGCATGACTGATATCGGTTCTTCGGGCGATCACCGAGAGGCAATCACGCTCGGCCTGCACGATGTCGCGCCGATTGACCTGATGGGGGCGATGGCCCCCAATGTGGAGCTCGAATTGGGCTGGGGACGGCTTATCTTCGGTCAGACCTTCGCCGATCCCGCGAAGTTGTCCGAGGCTCTGCGCCGAGAGGCCCCGGGGCGGCGTGACATCTGCTTCTACCCGCGCGAACCCCACGTTGTGGTGGCCCATTCACCTAATGAGCTGTTCATCGATCCCAGCCACACGTACCGGCTGCGGTTCGATTCCGCAGCGGCGAAAGGTCTGACACCGCCGCCCCCCGGCGTGACGGTGCGCCCCCTCGAGCAGGCATCCGACGCCGATGCCATGAACCGCGTGACCGTGCGCTGCGACATGGTCCCAGCGCCCATCGAGGTGATCTGGAATAACCATTTGCATGTGCCCGCGGTGACGTATCTGGTCGCGGTGCGCGACGAAGACGGCGCTGTCGTGGGCACGGTGACCGGTGTCGACCATGAGCTTCTCTTCAACGATCCGGAGCGCGGGTCGAGCATCTGGACCCTGGCGGTCGATCCTGACGCCACGCTGCCCGGGGTCGGCGAAGCGCTCACCCGCGCTATCGCCGGGCACTTCCGCAGCAAGGGCCGCGCCTACATGGATCTGTCGGTCGCGCATGACAACGCCGCGGCCATCGCCCTCTACGAGAAGTTGGGATTCCGCCGGGTGCCGGTGATGGCGATCAAGCGCAAGAACGCCATCAACGAGCCGCTGTTCAGCCCGCCGCCGGAGACGGTCGACGACCTCAATCCCTACGCCCGCATCATTGCCGACGAGGCGCTGCGCCGCGGAATCCACGTCGAGGTTCTCGATGCCGACACCGGCGAGATGCGCCTGTCGCACGGCGGCCGCAGCGTGATCACCCGTGAATCGCTGTCCGAATACACCTCCGCGATCGCGATGGCCCGGTGCGACGACAAGCGCTTGACCCGCCGGCTCGTCAAGGAGGCCGGCATCACCGTCCCTCGCGCGCGGCTGGCCACGTTCGACGAAGGCGACTTCGACTTCGTCAAAGAGGTCGGCGAGGTCGTCGTCAAACCGACCCGCGGGGAGCAGGGCAAGGGCATCACCGTGGGTATCACCATCGACGACGGTCCTGACGCGCTGGCCGCAGCGTTGACCCGAGCGCGCGAACACCACCCGGAGGTCTTGATCGAGCAGCGGGCCACCGGCGACGACCTTCGGTTGGTGGTGATCGACGGCAGGGTGGTGGCGGCAGCGCTGCGGAAGCCGCCTGAGGTCATCGGCACCGGCGATCGCAGCGTGCGGGATTTGATCCAATCCGAGAGCAGGCGACGATCGAAGGCCAGCGGCGGCGAGTCCAAGATTCCGCTCGACGCAGTCACCGAGTCAACGGTCGCCAACGCCGGTTGGGCGTTGGACGATGTGCTGTCCGAAGGAACTCGGCTTCGCGTGCGTCACACCGCCAATGTGCATCAGGGCGGCACGATCCACGACGTCACGGCACGGGTGCACCCGGAACTTTGCCGGGTAGCGGTGGCGGCGGCAAAGGCGATTGGTATTCCGGTGACCGGAATTGATTTAGTTGTGCCAGACGTTACTCGCGACGATTATGTCTTCATTGAAGCAAATGAACGACCAGGACTGGCCAACCATGAGCCGCAACCCACGGCCGCAGCTTTCATCAATTTCCTTTTCCCCGATCTGCCCGCCCCGCCGAAAGCGTGGACTCCGCAAGAGTCGCAGGCTGAATCTGGATGATCGGATGAGCCGACTAATAGGCGCTGCAGCCGCCGCCAGCGTCTGCATTGTCATGACCGCCTGTAGCAACGGCAGCGACCAGGACACCGCCAAGTCGTCGACCACAACCACCACAACCTTCATCCCGCGTCCGGTGGTGGAGCGCGAGATCGACACGTTTTTGCTCAGCCCCGAGCAGATCAACCCCGTGATGGGGACGGACAAATTGGCGATCACCAAAAAACACGACACGATGTCCGACGACGCCGCCACGATGCAGCCCAGGGAATGCCTGGCGATTGACGGTTCGGCCCAGGCCCAGGTTTATGCCGACAGCGGGTTCACCGCCGTGCGCGACCAGGCGCTCAACGACGGGGATAACTTCACCCATTTCGCGGAGCAGGCGGTGGTGTTGTTCCCCACGGCCAAGCAAGCCGGCGCGTTTTTCGCCGCATCAGCCAAACAGTGGCCGGCCTGTCATGAATACACCCATGTCCAGTCGGGGACCAAATGGAAGCCCGGTCCGGTCTCGAATAGCAATGGCGTGCTGAGCGTGGTTGCAACGCAACAGGACGCGAAGGCCCCGGGATGGGCCTGTGGGCGGGCGCTGCAGCTCAAGAACAACGTCATCGTCGATGTCAATACCTGCAGTCCCGACCCGAAGAACTCTGCTGTCGATCTCGCCAATCAGATCGCTGCCAGAATTCCGGCCAAGTAGGGCGTCAGGGGTGCAGCCCGTTTTTGATTGCGGTGTCCTGTTTTTGACCGACGGCAGTCACGAACTCAGGCGGCGCCTCCATACCGGTGGGCCCGTCGAATTCGAGCGTGACAAACGCTTTGCCCTCGGTGAACAACAGGACGGTCACGCCCTTGGACTTGTCCGGTAGGTCCCCCGAAATCGTCGTACCGCCCGCTCCGACGTTGGCGGGCTTGGGCGTCCCGCTGATCGAGCCGGGCGGCGCGCTCTTGGCCGCATCGAGTGCATTCGCCGCGGCGGCGGGATCCGGCAGGATCACGATGGTGTCGCGGATGATATGACTACCGTCGTCGTCGCTGAACGTGGTGGCCGCGCCCTGCTGGCCGTTGGGATTCGCAACGGCTGGGCTTGCGGTGAACTGCTCGGGTGCATCGATGTCCTCGGCGCGGATCAGCAACTTGGTGTAGTCCATGGTCGGCTGCGGCGGCGCCGTGGTGTGGCCGGTGCTCGTCGCGTTACCCGCCTCCGATGACGGGGCCGGTGCTTTCGCATCGTTGTGGCAGCCAGCCGTCGATCCCATCAGCGCGGACGCTGCAGCGACTCCAGCGATCGCGGTCAGTGGAAATGTCTTCATCTGGCTTCCTTTCCAAAGGTCCAAAGGGACCGGCGGCGTCAATCGGCATCGGCGTCATCGAGGAGCAGCAGTTCCTCGAGATCCATCGCTGTCTGCAACTCACGCAACACTATGTCGTCTATCCGATTTTGGTCGCGAAGCTCGGTGACGGCTCGGCGCTTGTGCTCGAGCACCCCAAGGCGCACCCGGCGAACCAACTCGTTGCGCTCGGCCACGTCGTCCGGCCCGGAGTCGACGGCGCTCGACGCGACGAGCGCGGCCTGCTCTTCGTACTCCTTCTGCAATCGGCTCAACAGCTCCGGATCGACGTTGAGCTGACCGGCCACCTTCGGCAATGCTTCCAGCGCGGCTTCGACGCTGCGGGTACGGGCCAGCTGCAATTCGTCCGCGTGCGCGACATCTTCGGGCATTCGAGCCCAGCGGACGACCGCGGGCAACGTGCTTCCTTGCACTAGGACCGTCACCAGGATCACGACGGTCACGACGAAAATGATCAGGTTGCGATCCGGGAAAGCCGCACCGCTGTGAGTCGTCAGGGGGACGGCCAGTGCGGCGGCCAGTGACACCGCTCCGCGGAATCCCGCCCAGCTGGAGACCGCGCGCTGGCGCCAATCGACGCGTCGCTCACGCTGCACCTCGCGGCGGTCCACGGCACGGATCAGCGTGGTGGTGATGTGGACCCAGGCAATCCGAGTCGCGATGACGACTCCGGTCACGGCGAGAGCCAGCAGCACAGCGTGGTGCAGTCCGTCACCGACACGGGAAATGCCGTGCACCGCACGCGGGATCTGGACCCCTACGAACACCCACAGCGAGCCGTTGATCACAAATGTCGCAATGTCCCAGAACGCGTACGCCTCGAGGCGGGAGCGAGCCCGAATTACGCGTGGCCCAACGTAAGTCAACACCAGCGCGGACACCAGCACTGCGACGACACCGCTGCAGTGGATAGTTTCGGCAAGCAGGAACGCCGCGAACGGTGTCAGCAGGGACAGGGCACCTTCTTCGAGCGGCGCGTCGATTCGGCGGCGCAGCACCGTCACCAGTGTGCCGACCACTAACCCTGCGGCGATACCGCCGAGGTAGGACCCGACGAAGCGGCCGACCAGGTCGGCCGGGCCGATTGCCGGGCTGCCGGTCGCGACGGCGACGGTCACGCCGAACAGCACCAGCGCGGTGCCGTCGTTGATGATGCTCTCGGCGCGCAAAACGGTCAGGGGCCGGCGCGGTAAGTGCTTCGCCAGACCGGCCACCGCGGCGGCGTCGGTGGGGGAGAGCACCGCGCCAAGCACCGTCGCTGCGTGTGGTTCCATGCCGAGCGCTCGCGCCGTCCACGACACCGCCACCGCGGTCGCGATCACCAGGCCCACGCTGAACAGCACGATGACCCGCAGATTCGCGCGGATCTCCCGGAAGCTGGTGTTAATGCTCTCCCAGTACAGAATCGCCGGCAGGAACAGCAGCAGCACGATTTCGCCGTCCAGCCGGGTTTCGCCGAACCGGGGGATCAAACCCAGTAGGGCGCCGAGCACGATGAGCAAAACCGGGGGGCCCACCCGGTAGCGCTGGCCGAGAAGGGTTCCCAGAACCACGGTGGCAACAAGCGCAACGATGACGACTAGCCCGAACACGCCCACATCTTCCTGTATGGGCGATGTGACGTGATCGGCGCCCTTTGGTTGACGCTCCCGGCAAACATTACTATTTTTGTGATCTATGTAACGACCGCCTGGTGAGGGGTCCGATGTCATTGGTGATCGACGCCGACGGGCATGTCGAAGAGACGCTTTCCGAATTGGTCGAAGCGATCCCGTCGGTGATGCGGGACAGCGCCATGCAGTTCGTCGCCGAGGCCGGTGGCTTCGTCACCTATCGCATCGAAGGCAAGCTCTGGCGGTCGAAGTATCCGTTCCCCGGCGGCCTGCAGAATCACGTGTCCGCCGGAGGTGTACGACGCGAAGGCGGCCGCGACCCGAAGCTCCGCCTGCAGGTTCTCGACGACGAGGGCATCGACGCCGCCGTGCTCTATCCGAGCGTCGGGCTGATGTTCGGCTTGGTGGAGCATCCCGACATCGCGGCGGCGCTGTGCGTGGCGTACAACGACTGGCTGGCCCGCTACTGCGCCACCGACCCGAAGCGCCTGATCGGGATTGCGCTGCTGCCCCAACAAGATCCGCACCTTGCGGCGGCCGAACTGGATCGCGCCGTCAGCACCCACGGCTTCGTCGGCGGCGTCATGCGGCCCAACCGGATCGGCGGGCGTACTGCGGACCATCCCGACTTCGATGTGCTCTGGCAGACGGCTCAGCAACTCGACGTCCCGGTGGCCTTGCACGAGGCCTACCTGTCCGGCATCGATACCGTGGGCGTTGACCGCATGTTCAGCTACGCCGGCTGCCACATCGTCAGCCACGTATTCGAGCAGATGACCGCCATGGTCAACGTCACCTTGGCCGGCATTTACCAACGCTTCCCGGCACTACGGGTCGGATTTTTGGAAGCCGGCTGCGGGTGGGCGCCGACTTGGGTGGACCGCATCGAAGAGCATTACGAACTCGCCCGCGACGACTATCGAGGGGGAAATCCGGATGGCGTCATCAACACCCGCTCGTGGCTTACCTTCGAGATCGAGGAGCCCGGCCTGGCGTCGACTCTTGAGCAGGGCTGGGCCAACAACGTGATGTTCGCATCCGACTACCCGCACCACGATGCCGTGTACCCGGGCGCGGTCAAAAGCGTCAAGGAGCGCGGGCTCGGCGAACAACTGGAGCGAAAGATATTGGCCGACAACGCGTTAGCGTTCTACGGCGATCGCCTCCGGCAGATCCTCGGTAGGTGAACGTGACAAGCCCGACCCCGATGCGAGCGATGGTCGTCACCAAGCCCATCGCACCGCCGCTGCCCGAGCTGACCCCCGCGCAGGAGCTGGCGCTGCTGTGCCGCTGCCTGTTCGCCGAGGGCTACGACGATCATCTCGCCGGCCACATCACCTACAAACAGCCCGATGGCACGTTCCTGGTGAACCCCTTCGGACTGACCTGGGACGAGGTCACAGCCAGCGACATCATGTCCATGGATGCCGACGGTAACGAGATCGGCGGCCGGTGGACGATCACGCCCGCGATCACGCTGCACGTTGAATTGCACCGCGCCCGTACCGATATCGCGGTGGCGATCCACAACCATTCGCGGTGGGGAACGGTGTGGGCCGATATCGGCCGCGCACCGGAGATCTACGACCAGACCGGGGCTCTCTACCACGGCGGCGTGGCGGTGTACGACGAGTATTGGGGCACGGTCGACGATGCCGGTAACGCTCGAGCGGTGGCCAAGGCCATCGGCGAGGCCAATGTCGGCCTACTGGCCAATCACGGCGTGGTCGTACTCGGCGAAGACATCGAACAGGCCTACCTGCGGGCAATGTCCTTCGAATGGCGCTGCCGCCAGGCCTGGCGTATCGCCGCAGCCGGAGGCGGCGTACCGATGAATCGCGACGCGGCGCGCACCTACGGCGACTTTTTCAATACCCATCCATTCACCGGGCTGTTCGCGGCGATGGCTCGTCGCGAGCTGCGTCGCGATGCCAGTGTCTTGAACTGATCAGGTCGCCTTGCCGCCGGGCACCGGGGCGTCGGCGCCGGGCCGCTTGATGAACACACTGACGTGAGTGATCAGGCCGTCGTCGCCGCGTTCGAACAGAATGCACTCCGGATATTTTGTGCGCGCGCCGTCGATCTCGAAGCTCTCGGTCAGCTCGACGTACGACACCCGATCCGAGACGTGCGACACCCGCTGCACCTTCAGCTCGTAGCCCTTGAGCGAAGTAATGATCTTGCGCAGGAACGTGACGTAGTTCTGCTTACCCTCCACGCGATCACAGAACGGACCCTCCCGGGTCAGGCCGGAATCGGTAATGGTGTCGGCCAGGCCATCCCAATCATGGGCAGCCATGCACGTCAGGTAGCGCCCGACTGCGTCGCCGGTGTGTTCAGTCATGGCGTCGTTCTCCAGGGGTGAAGGTGACCGGCAGTTTCCCCAGCCCGGTCATGCTCGGGTTGCCGAGATACTCATCGACCCCGGCGAGGTCGACCTGATAGTCGGGGATGCGGTCGAGCACTGCCTTGAGCATCACCTCGAACATGGCCCGCGCCAGATGCGACCCGATGCATCGATGCGGCCCGAGACCGAAAGCAAGATGCCGGTTGGGTGCCCGGTCCAGAACGATTTCGTCGGGCCGGTCGAACTCGTGCTCGTCGTGGTTGGCGGCGAGCCAACTGATGATGACCCGGTCGTTGCGCTGAAGGTGTTGCCCCCCGAGAACGGTGTCGCAAGTGACGGTCCGGCTCAGTTGCTGATTGACCGAAAAGTACCGCAGAAACTCATCGACCGCGGTGCGGTAGAGGTCTGGGCGGTCGATGAGTTGTTGCCGAAGATCCGGGTGCGTCGCGAGGTGGAGCAGACTCAGTGCGGTCTGCGATGTCGTGGTGTCCACGCCACCACCGATCAGGTTCCAGAGAATGTCGAGAACCTGCCGATCGTCGAGGCGCTTGCCATCGAATTCGAACCGGACGAGGAAGCTGGTCAGGTCGTCCCCCGGATCCGCCCGCCTGGTCGCCGCGAACTGCAGCAGCTCGTCCATCATTGCGGGGACTTCAGCTATGGCCGTTGCGTACTCGTCGCTGTCCTGAGGAACGGCCATGACCGAGTGAAATAGGTTGGCGTAACGCTGCCAACTGTCGTGGGGCAGGCCCATCAATCTCATGGTGAGGATTGCCGGGACCGGACTGGCGTAGTCGAGCACGAGGTCCATCCGCCCATCGGCGATCCGCTGATCGAGAAACCGGTGCGCTGACTGGACCATGAACGGCCGCATCTTCTCGACGGCGCCGGGGGAGAAGAACGGGGCAAGCGCCCGTCGCAGCGCCTGGTGGTAGGGACCGTCGACTTCCCCGATGCCCAGAGCCGGCTGGCCTTCGGGACGCGGCACGCCCATTTCGCCCTGATAGTCGACGCCGTCCGGCGCGTTCGGCTCATATTTGTGCGCGAAAGTGTCGCCGTCCCGGGCGATTTGTGAGACCGCCTGGTAACTGGTGACGAACCAGAATCCGCTGTAATTCTGATTCCACGCCACCGGACATCGGCGTCGCAGAGCCGCGTTGATCTGCAGTTCGTTGAGGTTGAACTCATCGGAGTGATGATCGAAGTCAACGACGACATCAGTGTTGATGTTCGCCCGCCCGATCATCGAAAAGCCCTCCGGCGCAGAAAAACCCACAAATCTGACCCGTCACCGCGCTCCAGCTTATTGCGCTATTTTTGTGATTCTAGGCGCTATGAAATGCGGGTGCCAGTAGCGCACTATTCCTGCCGCAGTGTTACGACCTGGTTCCCGTGGCCCGACACGTACACCGTGCCATTGCCGTCGACCGCCAGACCCCAGGGGTAATCGAGACCGGTGAAGGGCAATACCTCCTGGGTGCTCGACCCGGCGGGCAGTTTCAGCGTTCGGTTGTTCTGGCTATCGGTGACGTAGACGGCACCCTCACGGTCCACCGTCACACCGCCGGGGTCCTTGAGACCGGTGAACGGGAGTTCGGCTGGCGTGGTCGAGCCCGCGGTCAAAGCCAATATCCGGTTGTTGCCGCTGTCCGCGACGTAGACGGTCCCGCGATTGTCGACCACCACCCCGGTCGGGCCGTTGAGGCCGCTGAACGGCAGTTCGGTCTGCCGGTTCGATCCGGCGGGCAGCGACACCACCCGGTTCTTCTCCGTGTCGGTGACGTAGACGGTGCGGCTGCCGTCCACGGTCACCCCGGTCGGGTTGCCAAGGTCGGTGAACGGCAGTTCCGTCTGGGTGTTCGAGCCCGCCGGAAGTACCAGTACGCGCTCGTTGCCGGCGTCGGTGACGTAGACGGTGCCGCTGTTGTCCGCTGTCACCCCGGTCGGATAGTTCAGGCCGGTGAACGGCAGCTGGGCCGGGCTGGTCGAGCCGGCCGGCAATGCCAGCACCCGGTTGTGCAGCGTGTCGGCGACGTACACGGTGCCGCCGTAATCCACCGACACGCCCTGCGGTTCGCGAAGGTCGGTGAACGGCAGTGTCGATTGGCGGGGATTGCCGCGCTCTTCGTGGTGATGTCCGACAGCGACCGCCACACCGGTGAGGATCACGACCGCGGCAAGTGCGGCGGTGATAGAGAGCACCACCGGGCGCCGGCGCCACAGCGGTTTCGCGGGTCCCGGTTGGGAATGCGGGCCCGACCACTTCGGGTCGGCGGTGGCAACCGAGCGTGGTGCCTGAGTCTGGACGGTCGCGGGTGAACCGTCCTGCGGCGGCCGTTGCCCCCAATCGGTTTGCCGTGGAACCGACGGCGCCGGGATGCTGATCGGGCCGGTGACGGCGTCTTGAGCCGCGCGCGCCAACTCCACCGCCGAGGTGTACCGCTCGGCGGGGTTTTTGGCCATGCCCTTGGCGATGATCAGGTCGAAGCTGCGTGACACCCCGGGATTGATGTCCGACGGCCGCGGTGGCGGAGCCGCGATGTGGTTGTGGACCTGTTGTTCGAGGCTGTCACCGGGAAATGGGTGCTGTGCGGTCAAGCATTCGTACAGTACGCAGGCCAGCGAGTAGATATCCGAGCGGGCGTCCACCTGCGCGTTGCCAAAGCGTTCAGGGGCCATGTAATGGAAGGTTCCGATCACATCGCCGGCCGCTGTCAACCCCAGTTCACCTGCTGCACGGGCAATTCCGAAATCGATCAGATACGCGAAATCGTCGTCGTCGAGCAAAATGTTGGACGGCTTGACATCTCGGTGCAGTAATCCCGCTTTGTGCGCGGCCTGCAAGGCCCTCGCGATCTGCTCGATAATGCGCACGGCCCGGTGGGCCGGTATTGGCCCGTGGGCCAGTATCGATTGGAGGTCACGGCCCTCGATCAGCCGCATGTCCACAAACAGGCGACCGTTGATTTCGCCGTGGGTGTGGATCGGTATGACGTGGGGGCTGTTCAGCCCTGCGGCTGCATGGGCCTCCCGCCGGAACCGTTGCTGGAACACCGGATCCTGAGATATTTCCGGAGGCAAGATTTTGATCGCGACGACCCGGTCGATGACGGTGTCGTACGCGCGCCACACCTCGCCCATGCCGCCGCGACCCAACAACTCGAGCAGCCGGTATTTTCCGAACGAAGTCCCTTGCAACCAGCCCTCCACAGCGACCTGTCGGCGATATTTGCAGCACCATAGCTTGCCGCGAACAGCGGTCGCAGCCGTTTACTCCGCATTGCATCGCCCGAGTGCGGATTCGGTCCGCGCTCGGGCGTTCCCGCTTTCCAGCAAACAGATAGCGGTGTTCGGCCCGCTTGTGCTGTGGTGTCAAAGAGCGGCCGGCATGACCCAATCAGGGCGCGGGTGCATCTTCAGGGGCCGGAGGCGGCGGCGCGGGCGCTGGTGGCGCTACCGGCTGTGGCGTGGCGCCGCCGGCCGGGGCCGGCCCGAGCCGGCGCGCGGCGAAGTCGGCGCCCCGGTTGATCAGGCTGCCCTCGTCCACGTAGGCGTTGTGCGCGGCGAAGTTGATCCCGTCGGAGCAGACCGGGTCCTCAGGCACGCACAGCTGGATGGTCTTGGCCTGGTAGGCCGGGCCGATGGTGATCGGTGGTTCGTTGAGGAAGTTCATTGCCCGTGCATTGGGCGTGCCGAACAGCACGACCGCGGCGACGTGGTCGGCCACTTCGGGATCCAGCGGTTTGGGCACGCTCGCCGGGTCGACTCCGTCGGGGATCGCCGGCGAGGTGACGAAGCCCATCACGGCAGCGCCCTGGGAGTAGCCGCCCAGCACCATCTTGGTATTGGGGCAGCTGCCTGCCGTGGAAACGATGTGGTCGCCCGCATCTCGTATGCCGTCAACCCCGTGGCCCACTCTCGCTGGCGGGGTAGTTGACCGGATATACCCCTAGCGACCTGCCTCCGACCCGGCTGCGCAGGGCATTGACGAACGCGTCTCCGGTCGGACCGACACCGGGTGGCTCTCCGGTACCACGGGCGAATACCACCTCGACGTCGGGGCACGGCTGGGCTGACGCGGCTGGAGCGACGGCACCTACCAGCGCCCATGTCGATACGATTGCACCACAAAGGGATCGAGCGATGAGGCGTGCGCACATGGCCCATATGGTGCCACATCTTGGGCCGCAATGGCGGGACGCGAATTGGCGCCGGACGACGCGCCGACCCGTCGGCGCATTCGAATGTCTTTGAGCCACAGGTCAACGCCGTAGTTTGATCGGACGAAAACTTGTCGGTGCCTGCGCCTACTCTTCGGCTGAGAGGAGGCTCGGCCGTGGGAAAGCTATTCGGATGGCTGATCGTCATTGCGATGGTCATCGAGGTGCTACGAGTGATCTGGCCCTTCCTGGTGATCGGCGTCGTGGCATACCTGGCGATCAGAGGCGTCGCATACCTCGCCGAACAACACCGGAAAACCCTCGCTGCCCGAGACGCGGTGCAGGACGCAGTGCGCAGGCGCGCCGATCGTCAGCACGCACAGCTCCTGCGCGGCGACCCGGCCGGGGTCTACGGCGAGTATCCGGTGCCCGACCTGGGCGAATACAACCCGACGCTGTGGGTTTGCAACCAACCACTCAGGCCGGCGGTGTCCAGGCGATCGGCAGCGTCTTGATGCCGTGGATGAACGGGGACAGCAATCGCGCCGGCTCCTCGGTCGCGACGATGTCGGGAATTTCGCGATGCAACTCCTCGAACATCACGCTGATCTCCCGGCGCGCCAAATTCGCGCCCAAACAGAAATGCGCACCCCCGCCCCCGAACCCGACGTGCGGGTTCGGGTCTCGGGCGACATCGAACATCCAGGGCTGGGCGAACTTGTCCTCGTCGCGATTGGCCGAGCAGTACCACAGCGTGACCTTGTCACCGGCGGACATCTTGACGTCGCGCATAACGATGTCCTCGGTGAGCGTGCGGCGCATGTAGATCACCGGGGAGGCCCACCGCACGATCTCTTCGACCGCCGCATGCGACAAACCGTCGAAGTCGGCCCACCACTTTTCCCGCTGTTCGGGGTAGCGGGTCAGCGCCAGCAGTCCGTGGCTGATCGCATTCCGGGTCGTCTCATTGCCGGCCACCGTCAGCAGGATGAAGAACGAGGCAATTTCGTCCGATGTCAGCCGTTCCCCGTCGACCTCCGCCTGCACCAGGCTGGTGGTCAGATCCTCGCGGGGACTGTGCCGGCGGTCCTCGGCCAGTGCGGTCGCGTAGCTGCCGATCTCCATCGACACCGTTGCGAACTCTTCGAAATCGGTGGCCAGATCCGGGTCGCCGAACCCGAGGATCACGTTGGTCCAGTGGAATATTCGCTGATGGTCTTCCTCGGGGATGCCCATCATGTCGCAGATCACCTGCAACGGCAGTGGGCCGGCCAGCTCGCTGACCGCTTCGCCTTCACCGTTGGGGTGGTTGGCGATCAGCGAGGAAACGAGCCGTCGTGCCCGCTCACGCACCGACGCTTCCGTGCGGGCTACCACCTTCGGCGTGAACGCACGGCTGACGATCGACCGCAACCGTTGATGGCGCGGGTCGTCGAGCACGATCATCGAGCCGAAGAACTCGGCCACCTCGGGCGGCTGGTCGTTGATGGTGATATTGGGACTGGAACTGAAGATCTCGGGATGGCGGCTGGCGTAGAAGACGTCATCGAATTTGGTCAGCGCCCAATGGCCGGGGCCTTCCTCGAACCCAGGTTGGACCGGTTCGGCGAAAAACGAGATCGGCGCCTCACGGCGCAGCGTGGCGAACGCCCCGTCGCGCACGTCATCGTCGAGCGACCAGAAGTCCAAGGAGCTCAAATCGATGTCGTCGCGCGAAACCTCTGGTGGTGCGGTGCCGTTCGTGCGCGTTGCAATTCCCATATCGACCGTCCCTGTCGTTGAACGGGTTACGGTCGCCAGCCTAAGCCGGTGAGGGACCGTCGTGAAGCGTTAATGCTCGCAGGCGGCCCGGGCGGGTTGCCCGGTAGCCGTCGTATTACTCACGACGTTGCCGTTGATAGAGATGGTGCAGGTAATCGAGCCGGGGCCCTGGGCACTGATCACGAACACCGCGGTACCGAAATCGAAAAACTCCGTCGACCACGGCAGTTTCACATTGGCCTCGTGCCACTGGCCGGTATCGGTTTGGTAGGAGATGTAATCGGCGACCGGAAAGTTGCCGGTCACTTGGTAGCGAACCGTGCGCTTGTCACTGCCCGCGGTCGCCGTGCCGCTGATTCCCACTGTGAGTGCGACCACGACGGCGGCGACCAGCAGCAGCCTGCCTGCGAAACCCTTCATGTGCCATGTGCCTTTGCTGGGGTAAACGGCTGATTCCACTCACCGCAGCAGACACGGAACGTTCTGAACCGACGGCCGTAAGCGAGGTATCGTTATCAAAACGCAATCTCACCGTTATGAGTTCGCGATTATTTACTGGTATTCGACACGTGTGAAATTCACAGTGCGTCTGTGATAACGCCACGCCTTCGGCGGCTCGCTGGGTCGTCGCGAGCCTTAGGGTGAACCGGAAAACGGCGAGCGGAAGGTGGCGGATGTCGAAGCGAGTTGTGGTCTGGGGTACCGGCTTCGTCGGCAAGATGGTGATCCCCGAGATCATCAAACATCCGCACTTCGACCTGGTCGGAGTCGGCGTCAGTAATCCCGCGAAGGTCGGCCGCGACGTCGGCGACATCTGCGAACTCCCCGAACCGGTCGGCATCACCGCCACCGACAACGTCGACGCGCTGATCGCGCTGAAGCCCGACGCCTTGGTGCATTACGGGCCCACCGCCGCGCACGCCGAGGCCAATATCGCGCTGATGACCCGGTTTTTGCAGGCGGGCATCGACGTGTGCTCCACCGCGATGACGCCATGGGTCTGGCCGACGATGCATCTGAATCCGCCCAACTGGATTCAACCGATCACCGAGGCGTGCGAGCTGGGCGGGTCGTCGTGCTTCACCACCGGCATCGACCCGGGGTTCGCCAACGACTTGTTTCCGATGACGCTGATGGGCGTCTGCTCGGAGGTACGGACGGTGCGGGCTTCCGAACTGCTGGACTACACCAACTACACCGGCGACTACGAAAACGAGATGGGCATCGGCCGCGCGCCGGAATTCCGCCCGATACTGCAGAGCCGCGATGTGCTGGTCTTGGCGTGGGGCGCCACCGTCCCGATGATCGCGCACGCCGCCGGCATCACGCTCGACGAGATCACCACCACCTGGGACAAGTGGATCACCCCCACGGAGCGCAAGACCGCCAAGGGCGTCATCCCGCCCGGACACGTCGCCGCGGTCCGGTTCACCATCAACGGGATCTATCGGGGTCAGACCCGCATCCAGCTCGAACACGTCAACCGGATCGGCCGTGATGCCGCGCCGGATTGGCCGTCCGGAACCCAGGACGACGTCTACCGGGTGGACATCGAGGGAACCCCAAGCATCTTCCAGGAGACCGCGTTTCGGTTTACCGACGGTTCCGGGCGCGATGCGGCGACCGCCGGCTGCTTGGCCACCGGCATGCGTGCGCTCAATGCCGTCCCCGCCGTCAACGAGCTGCCGGCGGGCTGGGTCACCGCGCTCGACCTACCGCTGATCGCCGGGGCCGGCACGATTCGTTAACCGCTGGCCGGCTACTAGATTGGGCGAGATGGTAGACGGAGGACGGCCGCTCGGGTTTTCGCGTGCCGACGCACCGCCGCACTCGCAGTCGGCGCTGGGTCTGTCGGTGGGTGCTACCAATCTCGCGGCCGTGAGCGCTGACCGGGCAGTGCGCCGGCGGTCGGTGCTGACCCTGTATCCAGGGCGCATGCCGGAGGTCGGGGTGCCGTCGGAGAACCCCAACCTGACCGAACGTGGTCTGGTGATCACCGAGTTCGTCGACCGGGTGGGCGACCCGGCGGGCCTGGTGGCTGCCGACGGCTCGACACATCGCGCCGAAACACTGCTGGCCGATGCGTTGCGGTCGCTGGCTTACACCGCGACCGAGGGCCGCAGCTTGCCGCAGGCGGTCGCGATCAGTTACCCGGCGCATTGGAGATACGGATCGCTGGACGCAGTACGGAACGCGTTGAACCAGGTACCCGAATGGTCGGACGGGCGCGTGACGCTACTGCCGGACTCGGCTGCCGCGACGGCCGCCCTGCGAAGCAATCCCGGCTTGCCCACCCGCGGAGTCATCGCGGTGTGCGACTTCGGCGGTACGGGCAGCAGCCTCACGCTGGTCGACGCCGCCAACGGTTACCAGCCGATTGCGCCAACCGTGCGCCACCGTGAGTTCGCCGGAGACCGCATCGACGAAGCGCTGGCCGACCATGTTGTGGCTGAGTTGTCCTCGGGGGGTTCTTTCGACACGGCGGGTACTTCCTCGACCGCTTCACTGACCCGGCTACGGGATGCCTGTCGACGTGCCAAAGAGGAACTCTCGACGGCGGCGACGACGACGTTGAGCGCCCCGCTTCCCGGGTATAGCGGCGACGTCAGTCTCACCCGAGCCGAACTCGACGAAGTGATCCGTGCGCCTTTGACCGGATTCGTTGATGTGATTCAGGAAGCTTTGCGGCACAATGGAATTCGCGTCAGTGAGCTGGCCGCGGTCGCTTCCGTCGGAGGCGGTGCGGCTATCCCGTTGGTCACCGCGACGTTGTCGCAACATCTGCAGGTTCCGGTGATCACGACGCCGCGACCCATGTTGAGCGCCGCCACCGGTGCGGCGCTGGCGGCCACGGGCAGGGTGGCGGACGACGGCGCAACAGCGTTGTCGCCGGCTGCAACGGCATTGGCGCCCGCCGCCACCGAGCTTGCTCCGACAGCCGATGCCACCGAGATGACCGACGCCGCGCAGGTGCCGACTGCTGAACCGCCGCTGGCCTGGTCGGAGGCCAACGACGAAGACTCAGGCATCATGCCGCTGCTCACCGGTGAATACCCGGCGGCGGACGCTCGACCGGCAGAGGTCTTCGAGGAGACCGCTCACACGCGCCCGGCGGCGGAAGCCTGGTACCGGCGGCCACTGGTGCTGATACTCGGCACCGTGCTGGTGATGCTGGCCATCGGCAGCGTGATCATGCTGACGCTGCGACACAATTCGGGCACCGCGCCGAGCACGCCCGCACCGAGCGTGAGCAACCCGCCCGCACCGGGCGCTCCAACCCCATCGGACATCACCGACACCCAAGCGCCGGAAAGCAGTTCGGCTCCGGCGCCGTCGTCAACCGAGTCGAACACCCAACCGCCACCATCGACAACGACCCAGCCGCCGACCACCACCGAAACACCAACGACAACGACGACAACGGAGGCACCGACGACGACGTCGCAAACAACGCAAACCCCGACCTCGTCGGCTCAAACCTCAACCGGAGCGTCGGAACAGCCGCTATTCCCGATTTTCCCGCGCAACCCGAACAGGCCGCGGATCTTTCCCGAACCTGGTGTCGGCGGGCGTTGATCAGCGGTTTTCCGCGGTGTCCGTTGCCTGGTCGCCTTGCTTGTCCTTACCGAACTTCGGGTTGCCCTCGTCGTCGAGCCAGTCGTTGACCGCGGTGCCGGTGATGGTCCGATCGGTGCCAGGCATCACTGCCGTCGGGCGCTGGTCGTCGTAGGCCTTCCGCATCTCAGCTGCTTGCTTTTTGTGGTCGTCGGTGACCTCGGGCGCTTCGGTCCGACGCGGACCGCCCTCTTCTTGACGCTCGTCGGGTTGGTGTTCGTGGTGGCTCATCGTGGTCGTCCTTCAAGTCTGGGCGGTGACATGTGCGTTCACATGTGCCCTGTCGACTACCCGTTGGGGCGCGTCACCAAAACAGACGGCCGTCGACCCAAAGTCATTCCGGTTTGGGGAAGCTGACACCCGTCAGCTGCTCGGACAGCTCCCACAGCCGCCGGCAGTCGGTGTCGTTCTGGGCAGCTGCGGGCACCTTGGCATGGGTCACGCCACCGCCGGCGGCCTCAGAGATGCCGTGCGGTCCGTAGAACGCACCGCCTTCGGCTTGCGGCGCGGCCGCCGCATACAGTGCCGGCAGGATCCCTTCGTCGATTTCCTGCCACAGGAATGGGGTCAGCCGCCACGATATTTTGTACAGCCGCTCCATCAGCGACGGTTTGGTCCGGCCATGCGAGGGGCCGCTGATCTGCAGATTGGTCTTGGTCAGGCCGGGGTGCGCGGCGTTGGAGGTGATGCCCCAGCCGGCCGCGCGGCTGCGTCGGTCGAGCTCTCGGGCGAACATCAGCACGGCCAGTTTGGATTGCGCGTAGGCCTGCATAGGCGTGTACGACCTTTCGAACTGCGGGTCGTCGAAGTGAATACGGCCTTGGCGCGCGGCCAGGCTGCTCAGCGACACCACCCGTGAATGCTCGGCAGCGCGCAGGAGCGGCAACAGGTGCGCGGTGAGCGCGAAATGGCCGAGATGGTTGCTGCCGAACTGTAATTCGAATCCGTCGGCGGTGGTGTCGCGCTGTGGGGGTGTCATCACGCCGGCGTTGTTGATCAGGATGTCGACCGGGCGGCCTTCGGAGTTCAGTTGCTCACCCAGCGCGGCGACGCTCGCCAGCGACGACAGGTCGAGTGGTTTGATCGTCAGCTTCCCATCGGGAACGGTGGCGCGAATCTGCTCGATGGCGGCCTCGCCCTTGGCGCGGTTACGGATCGCCATGACGACATCCGCGCCGGCGGCCGAGAGCCGGCGGGTCAGACCGAAACCAAGGCCGCTGTTGGCTCCGGTGATGACGACCAACTTTCCGGACAGGTCAGGGACGCTGGCAACTAGATCAGTAGCCATAACTTTCACTCCTCGGTGATTGTCTGCGCATCATATGCCTCACGTCGACACCGATTTGGGCGGATGTCGCTGCGATCCTGGCAAATCGTGCCAAACTGCGCAGATGAACGCTGTGCGCGTTGGCTCGCGAATCGGGCTGGTGGTATCGGTCCTGACGCTCATCGTGGCGGTCGGCGGGTTCATCACCTCGCTGATCCTCAACGCGTTTGTATTCGGCAAGTACAACGCCTACGGCGAAGTACCAATCCCCGGCTCCGGCAGCCTGCACCTACCGGAGGGTGAAGTCACCGTGAGTTTCCACACCCAGGTGGTCGGAAGTCCCAGCGGCGGTGGGCTGCCGATTCCCGGATTGAAGATGGGAATCGACCCGCCCGCAGGTGTACCCGAGCCGGTCGTCACTGAAAACGTCGGCAGCACAACCACAGTCAACAACGATTCGCACGTGCGGGTATGGACCGTTCGAGTCCCCGCCGATGGCACATACCAGATCAGGACCGATGGTCAGGTCGGCGGATTCATCAGTCCTCGACTGGCTTTCGGTCACGGTAGCCCGTACGGCTGGCTGCCGTGGATGTTCGTCGGCTGGTTCGTCATCGGTCTGGCAGGTCTGACCTTGTCGGTGATGTCGACACTACGCAGCCGGCGGGCACCACGACCGGTATCGACCGCCGAGCAATCCATCTCAGAGGTGCCGGACTGGTCGGCGGCCGCACCCGATGAGCAAGCCATCAGGCTCGAGCAACTCAAAACGCTCACCGCGCTACGAGATTCGGGAGCGTTGACCGAGAAAGAATTCGACGATGAAAAGCGCCGAATCCTTGACGGCCGCTGACTCCGACGTCGCCTTCTAGTAGCCCCGGGCCACCCATTCGTCGTAGTGCACGATCTCGTCGCCGACGGTGGTGTTGTCGCCGTGTCCGGTGTACACGACGGTGTCGGTGGGCAGCGTGCCGAGCCGGTCCGAGATCGACTGCAATATCGTCGGGAAGTCCGAGAACGAGCGCCCGGTGGCTCCCGGGCCGCCCTGAAACAGGGTGTCACCGCTGAACACCGCACCCAGATCGGGGGCATGCCAGCACACTGAGCCGGGGGAGTGACCCGGAGTGTGCAATGCACGCAACTCTGTGCCCGCGACGGACAGCGTTTGCCCGTCGGATACTGTGCGAAAATGTTTGTCCGGGTGGGTCATTCGCCACAGCACTTCATCGGCGGGGTGCAGCAACACTGGGGCGTCGAGCGTTTCGCCAAGCTGAGGCGCCACGGTCACGTGGTCGTTGTGTCCGTGTGTGCACACCACAGCCACAACGTTGCGGCCTCCGACGGCTTCGATGATCGGCGCTGCGGTGTGGGCGGCGTCGAACACCACGACCTCGGAGTCGTCGCCTACGATCCAGATGTTGTTGTCGACTTCCCAACTGCCGCCGTCGAGTTCGAAGGTGCCGTGAGTGACTACCCGCTGAATCACAACATCACCACCGACCGCAGCACCTCACCTGCGTGCATCTTGTGGAAGGCCTCCTCGATGTCGCCCAAGCCGATTCGTTCGGATACGAACTTGTCCAACGGCAACCTGCCCTGCAGGTGCAGATCGATCAGGGTGGGGAAGTCGCGCTCAGGCAGACAGTCGCCGTACCACGACGACTTCAAAGCACCGCCGTGCGAAAAGAAGTCCAGCAGCGGCATGTCGAGGCGCATCTCCGGCGTCGGAACGCCCACCAGCACAACGGTTCCCGCGAGATCACGGGCGTAGAAAGCCTGCTTCCAGGTTTCCGGTCGGCCGACCGCGTCGATGACCACGTTGGCGCCGAAGCCGTCGGTGAGGTCCTGTATGGCCTTGACGACGTCGGCTTCGCGCGCGTTGACGGTATGGGTGGCGCCGAACTGCCGCGCCCAGTCGAGTTTGGTGTTGTCGGTGTCGACCGCGATGATGCGGCGCGCGCCGACCAGCGCGGCGCCGGCGATTGCCGCGTCGCCCACACCGCCGCAACCGATCACTGCGACGGTGTCGTCACGGGTGACTGCGCCGGTGTTGATGGCCGCACCCAGCCCGGCCATCACGCCGCAGCCCAGCAGCCCGGCCACCGCCGGGTCGGCGGCGGGATCGACCAAGGTGGCCTGGCCTTGGTGCACCAGCGTTTTGTCGGCGAACGCGCCGATGCCCAGCGCCGGCGTGAGCTCGGTGCCGTCGGTCAACGTCATTTTCTGTTCGGCATTGAACGTGTCGAAGCACAAGTGCGGCCTGCCCCGCTTGCAGGCGCGGCACTGCCCGCATATCGCGCGCCAGTTAAGGATCACGAAATCGCCCGGTTGCACCGCGGTGACACCCGGCCCGACGGATTCGACTGTGCCCGCGGCCTCGTGGCCGAGCAGAAACGGAAACTCGTCGTTGATGCCGCCCTCGCGATAGGTCAGGTCGGTGTGGCACACCCCGCACGCGGTGACGTCGACCAGCACTTCACCCGGCCCGGGATCGGGTACGACGATGTCGACCAACTCCACCGGTTCGCCCTTTTTTCGTGACACCACACCGCGGACTGTCTGACTCATGCGAACCAACTTAGGCGGTGATCGCAAGCGCGGCGTAGCCGGGCGCGGCGGGTCACCGCGCTAGAGCCGAGCGGTGATCGCAAGCGCGGCGTAGCCGGGCGCGGCGGGTCACCGCGCTAGAGCCGAGCGGTGATCGCAAGCGCGGCGTAGCCGGGCGCGGCGGGTCACCGCGGGTCGATAGGCTCCTGCGCGATGCCTGCTCTCGATGCGCTTGACAACTGGCCGGTAGCCAATGCTGCCGCCGCGGTCGTCGGGCCCTCCGGCACACTGGCCAGCCGCGGTGACGGCGGACGCGAGTTCGCGCTGGCGTCGGTGACCAAGCCACTGGTGGCCCGGGCGGTGCAGATCGCGATCGAGGAGGGTGTCGTCGACCTCGACACCCCGGCCGGCCCGCCCGGGTCCACCGTCCGCCATCTGCTGGCGCACGCTTCCGGGCTGGCGATGCATTCCAACCACTCGCTGGCCAAGCCGGGAGCCCGCCGGGTGTATTCCAACTACGGATTCACGGTGCTAGCCGAGACCCTGCAGCAGGCGTCGGGCATCCAGTTCAGCACCTACCTCGCCGAAGCCGTCTTCGAGCCGCTGGGGATGGCTGCCACCCGCCTCGACGGCGGCGCGAGGGCTGCCGGCTTCGGGGTGACCTCGACGTTGGGCGATATGGCGGCGTTCGCGGTCGATCTGCTGGAGCCCCGAACGGTCTCCGAGGCAATGCACACCGAGGCGATTTCCGTACAGTTTCCCGGTCTGGACGGCGTATTGCCTGGTTACGGCGTGCAGCGGCCCAACGATTGGGGCCTGGGCTTCGAGATCAAAGACGCCAAATCGCCGCATTGGACAGGCGCCGACAACTCGCCGCGAACATACGGCCATTTCGGCCAATCGGGCACATTCATCTGGGCAGATCCGCAGGCGCGGTTAGCGCTGGTCGTGCTCACCGATCGCGATTTCGGGGAGTGGGCGCTATCGCTCTGGCCGGCGATTTCCGACGCGGTGATATCTGAATACCGGTCAGACTAGCGCAACAGGGGTCTCACGAGGCACAATAGACTCGCAAGCAACAATTTCATCGCCGCCATCTGCATTGCAGCTCGTCAGGGCTTCACCAGGCCGTTGGGGAAGACGTCCCTCGTGGAGCCGAAGGAGCAGCAGATGCGTGCGTCGAACCAGTTCGCCGACGCGACGACCGGCGTGGTGTACATCCACGCCTCGCCCGCCGCGGTATGTCCGCATGTCGAGTGGGCGTTGTCGTCGACCCTGTCGGCCAAGGCGAACCTCAAGTGGACCCCGCAACCGGCCATGCCCGGGCAGCTGCGCGCGGTGACCAACTGGGTCGGTCCGGTGGGGACGGGCGCCCGATTGGCGAACGCGCTGCGTTCCTGGTCGGTGCTGCGCTTCGAAGTCACCGAGGACCCGAGCCCGGGCGTGGATGGTCAGCGGTTCAGCCACACCCCGCAGTTGGGACTGTGGAGCGGCACGATGAGCGCCAACGGCGACGTCATGATCGGTGAGATGCGCTTGCGCGCGATGATGGCCGCCGGCGCCGATGCGCTGGCCGCCGAGCTGGATTCAGCGTTGGGCACCGCCTGGGATGAGGCGCTCGAGCTGTATCGCGACGGCGGCGACGGTGCCGAGGTGTCCTGGCTCAGCCGGGGCGTGGGGTAAGAACACGCAGCTCGCCGCAGTTCGGCTTGAGCCGGCCGGTGTTTGGTGGTCGTCGGGTCCTAGCGCGCATTCACTATGGAGTGGCAGGCGTGTCGGCACCCGGCGGTTGAACAGGCTGTGGCGCAGCGTGAGGTTGCCTGAGACCGGATGACGACACGAGTACTGACAAGACGATGGCCACCAGAAGCAGGGCCGGGACATCGCCAAACAGGTGTCCCACATGCTGTCTGCTGCCGAAGGATTGCGCCGCCATGATTGCGGCGTGTACGGCACTGGACCACACAGCGAACCAGATCAAGCTGAGATTGGCCGCAGGGTTCCGCGCGGCGTTAATCAAGAAGACGCCCAGCGTTGCGTACACGCCAACGATCATCAAGAAATAGTCGGACTGGTGCGGAGCGCCGTGATGCCATGCCCACCCCGAGGGCCATACCAGGGCCAGCGGATAGAGAAGAAGCATCACCGCCCCAAAAACGACGAGCGCTATCTGAAGAAGTCTGTAGCGGTATGAGGCCATTGCGCGCTCCACCAACTTGGTTGCCGATTCCCCGAACCTCCGAGGCGGTCCGAAGGAACCCCACGGTACGCGCGGCGACCCCGGCTCGGGCGAGATTCACCGGAGCCCAATATTCGGTCGCAAGATCTTTAGCGCGCCGGGCACCGCCGAGATTTCGGCGGGCAGCGCGCAGGCGAAATCGCCGTCGGCGTACACGTTGATGCCCGGTGACTCGACCTCAACGGACTTCGCCCGGGCCGTGCTCACTTCGTCGAGATCGACATGAGTGCCCTTGTACACGGTAGGGAACAGGCGGATCAACCGCATGCGTGACGCGGAATGCACCATCGTGATGTCGAGTTGGCCGTCGGCGTGATCGGCGTTGGGGCAGATCCGCATTCCGCCGCCATAGCTGCGGGTATTGCCGAACGCGGCGAGGGTGAGCTTGGTGACGATCTCATCACGCCCGTCGAGCACCAGGCGGAACGGCAGTAGCCGCAGCGCTGAGAGCTCGGCGACCATCGCGAGGTTGTACCGCATTCGTCCACGCGGCCAACGCATCCGGTTGGCTCGATCGGTGACCAGCGAATCGAATCCGGCGGCCGCGACGGTGCCGAACCACTTGGTGACTCCGGCCTGGTCGCGAATCAGGCCCAGGTCAACGGTTTGCGTCCAACCGTCGGCGACGACATCCGCGGCCGCGACGGGATCCTTGGTGGGCAGTCGGTATTCACGCGCATGGTCGTTGCCGGTACCGGCAGGAATGATGCCCAGCGGAATATCACTGCGCGCCAAGACTTGCAGCGCGTCGGCAATCACCCCGTCACCACCGACGACCACCAGCGCGTCGGTGCCGCGGTCGAGCGCGTCGCGGAGCAGTCGGCGCGCGTGGTCGGCGTCCGTGCCGACGATTCCGACGACGTCGAGCCCGCGTTCCTGCAAGCGGGCAATCGCCTTTTCCGCGGCATGCGGCGCGTTCCCGTGCCCGGACGCGGGATTGGTCAGCACCGTCACCTGCGCGAGCTCGCGACGGGTCATGTGGTGCCGCTCCTCATCGCTGCGTCCCGCATTGTCGCGGCACGTCACGGGATCAGCTTGCCGGGGTTGAGGATTCCGGCGGGATCCAGCGTCGACTTGACCGCCTGCAGGATCCGAACGCCCAAGTCGCCCACCTCGTCATGCATCCACGGTCGATGATCGGCGCCGATCGCGTGGTGGTGCGTGATCGTCCCGCCGGCTGCCACGATCGCATCCGAGGCGGCGGCTTTGGCCTTGCGCCATTGGTCGATCGGATTACCGCGTTGACCGGCGACGACGGTGAAGTACAACGAAGCCCCGCTGGCATACACATGCGAAATGTGGCACAGCACCAATGCCGGTGTGCCGGATTCGCCCAACGCTCCCGTCAGCGCCTCGGTGACGGCGGTCTTCAGCGCCGGGATGTTCGACCACGTCGTCGCCGTCTCGAGGGTTTCGCACAGCGCTCCGGCGGCCAGTAGCGAATCACGCAAATACGGCGCACCGAACCGGCCACGCTCCCAGGCGTGCGCCGGACCTTCACCCAACGACGTGCCGCCACGTGCGGCCAGCAGCGCGTGGGTTTCGGCATGCCGGCTCTCGGCATGCTCGGCGGTTCCTTCGAACACGGTGATCGCCAAACAGCCTCCGGTGACCTGGCTTTCGCCGATGGTCTCGGTGGTGGCCAGATTCACGCCGGTTTCGGCCTCGTCGGAAAGCCGGATCACGGTGGGGCCGGTGCCCGTCTGGGCGACCGCGCGCAAGGCCGCGGTCCCGGTCGCGAAGTCGGGAAACGACCACGCCTCGTACCGGATCGCTTCCGGCGTCGGGTGTACCCGCACCCGAACCCGCGTGATCACACCGAAGACGCCTTCGGACCCGATCAGCAGCTGGCGCAGGTCCGGGCCCGCTGCCGACGCCGGGGCCCGGCCCAGGTCCAGCACCCCAGCCGGGGTGATCACCCGCAAGCCGCCAATCATGTCGTCGAAACGGCCATATCCGGCCGAGTTCTGGCCCGACGACCGCGTTGCGGCGAAGCCGCCGATGCTGGCGAATTCGAAGCTCTGCGGGAAGTGCCCCAGCGAGAAGCCGCGCTCGCCGAGCAACCGCTCCGCAACCGGACCGGTGACCCCGGCGCCGAACTCGGCCTCGCCGGAGACTTCGTCGAAATCCAGCAGTTGGTCGAAGCGGCGCAGATCCAGCGAGACGACAGCATCGAATACACCACGGATGGGATCGAGGCCACCGACCACGCTGGTGCCGCCGCCGAACGGGACGACAGCGATACCGCGCTGCGAGCAGTGCTGCAGGATGGCCGCCACCTCGTCCTCGGAGCCGGGCAACAGCACCGCGTCGGGCGCGTCCTGCTCACCGGAATCCTTGCGCCGCAACAAATCCAGCGTCGACTTACCGCCGGCGTGCAACAGCCGGTCATGGTCGCCGATGCGCAAGTGGTCAGCTCCGACGATGCCGGACAGTGCCTGGCGGTCGTTCTCGGACAACGCCGACGGGCGTAGCCGCACCTGCTCGGCGTCGAGTTCTGGCGCCGGCTCCTCGGCTACCCCGAGCGCCTGTTTCAGCAGCGACCGGATGCCCTCCGAAAGGGGCTTGGCGGCGTTGGGGTCGCCCCAGGCATTCCACTTCATGGGTGGCATCAGAGCGTCGGGCTGCGTCATGCATTACAGTATTACACATGCTGTCAATCAGTAATGCACCTGTGGATACCGCAGACCGGATCCTCGAGGCGGCCGAGACCTGTGTCCGCCACTTCGGGCCGGAACGCGTGACCCTGGCAGAGATCGCGCGACGGGCCGGCGTGAGCCGACCGACGGTATACCGGCGCTGGCCAGACACCCGCTCGATCCTCGCGGCGGTATTAACCAGTCGCATCACCGCCGCGCTCCGGGAGATTCCGCTAACAGGCGAGGGTCGCCAAGCGCTGGTGGAGCGGGTCGTCAGGGTCGGTGACCGGCTTCGCGAGGACGACATCGTCATGACGCTGCTGCGGTCCGAGCTCGCGATGGTCTACATCACCGAACGGCTCGGCACTAGCCAGCAGATCCTGATCGACGCGCTGGCCGACGACCTGCGCGCCGCCCAGCGCGACGGCAGCGTGCGGCCCGGCGACCCGCGCCGGCTGGCCGCGATGGTGCTGTTGATCACCCAGTCGACGATCCAATCCGCCCGGCTCGTGGGGCCGATCCTGGATGCCGATGCGCTGGCGGTGGAATTGCGCTACGCGTTGAACGGATATCTGTCGTGATGTCGGCTGCGCTCAACGCGGCGCGTCGCACAACCGAGTTGACGGCGCTGGCCGACGGAGCGCCACTGGACGTGCTGGTAATCGGCGGCGGCATCACCGGCGCCGGCGTTGCCTTGGATGCCGCTTCGCGGGGTCTTCAGGTGGCGCTGGTTGAAAAGCATGACCTTGCGTTCGGCACCAGCCGGTGGAGCTCGAAACTGGTGCACGGCGGCCTGCGCTACTTGGCGACCGGTAACGTCGGCATCGCCCGGCGCAGCGCAGTCGAGCGCGGAATCTTGATGACCCGCAACGCCCCTCATCTGGTGCGGGCGATGCCGCAGTTGGTTCCGTTGCTGCCGTCGATGGGCCGCGTCGAGCGGGCATTGGTGCGCGCCGGGTTCCTCGCCGGCGATGTGCTGCGCAAGACAGCGGGCACGCCGTCGTCGGTGCTGCCCGGTTCGCGCCGTATTTCCGCCCACCACGTCGTCGAGTTGGCGCCGGCGGTGAGCCGGCAGGGCCTCGACGGCGGGCTGCTGGCTTACGACGGGCAGCTAATCGACGACGCCCGCCTGGTCACCGCGGTCGCGCGGACCGCCGCGCAACACGGCGCTCGGATTCTCACCTACGTCGCGGCATCCGAGGCCACCGGCACGTCGGCACGCTTGACCGACCAGCGCAGCGGCGAATCGTTCACCGTCTCTGCCCGCGCCGTCATCAACGCCGGCGGCGTGTGGGCCGGCGAGATCGATCCGTCGCTGAAGCTGCGGCCCAGCCGCGGCACGCATCTGGTTTTCGATGCCCAGGCGCTGGGCAATCCGACTGCGGCGCTGACGGTTCCGATACCCGGCGAGCTGAATCGCTTCGTGTTCGCAATGCCCGAGCAGCTGGGCCGGATCTACCTCGGGCTGACCGACGAGGAAGCGCCTGGCCCCATTCCCGATGTGCCGCAACCGACTTCGGAGGAGATCACATTCCTGCTCGACACGGTCAACACCGCGCTTGCCATCACGCTGGAGCCCTCCGATGTGATCGGCGCCTACGCGGGTTTGCGGCCGCTCATCGACACCGGCGGCGGCCACACCGCTGACGTCTCGCGCGACCACGCCGTCGTCGAGTCCGAATCCGGCGTGATCAGCGTGATCGGCGGCAAGCTGACCGAATACCGGCACATGGCCCAAGACGTGCTCGATCGCGCGGTTCAGCTGCGGGGGCTGACCGCCGCCGCGTGCCAAACCCGCAACCTGCCGCTGGTGGGGGCGCCGGCGAATCCGGGATCGACGATTCCGCCGATGGCCGGCTTGCCCGAATCGTTGGTCTTGCGTTACGGGGCCGAGGCGCCCAATGTCATCGCCGCTGCCACCTGCGAGCGGCCCGCTGACCCGGTGGCCGACGGGATCGACGTCGTGCGTGCGGAATTCGAGTACGCCATCACCCACGAGGGCGCGCTGAGCGTCGACGACATTCTCGACCGCCGTACCCGGATCGGCCTGGTACCCGCCGACCGCGAACGAGCGGTAGCCGCCGCAGAGGAGTTTGTGCGCTAGCGCCTTGCGCGGGGAGATACCTACAGCGGGATGTTCTTGTGCCGGCCGCGGCGCGCCGGCGCCTGCGCCAGCGCCTCGGTGATCTTGCTGCGGGTGTGCGCCGGATCGATCTTCTCGTCGACCACGCCGATTTCGATGGCGCTGTCCACGCCGCCTGCGATGCGCTCGTGCTCCTCGGCGAGCTTGTCGTGCAAGGCTTCACGCTCGTGGTCGGGTGCGGCGGCCAGCTTCTTCTTGTGCAAGATCCCCACCGCCGCCTTGGCGCCCATGACCGCGACCTCGGCGTCCGGCCAGGCGAACACCTTGGTGGCGTTCAGCGAGCGCGAGTTCATCGCAATGTAGGCCCCGCCGTAAATCTTTCGGGTCACCAGGGTGACCCGGGGAACGGTCGCCTCACCGAATGCGTGCAGCAGTTTGGCGCCGCGGCGAACCACTCCGCCCCACTCCTGGTCGACACCGGGCAGGTAGCCCGGCACGTCGACGATCACCACCAGCGGAATGCCGAACGCGTCGCACAGCCGCACGAAACGCGCAGCCTTCTCTGCACTTTCGGAGTTCAGGCAGCCGCCGAGGCGCAGCGGGTTGTTGGCCAGCACGCCGACGGTCCGACCGGAGAGCCGGCCCAGGCCGACCACCATCGAGGGGGCCCACTTGGCCTGGAACTCATCGAACGGCGCGTCGTCGTCGAGCAGCGCATTGACGATCGGGTGCACGTCGTAGGCGCGGCGGGGCGAATCGGGAAGCAGCGCATGCAGGTCGGTGTCCTGCGCCTCGGCCTTGCCGCGGTCGAAATGACCCTGTTGGCAGAACAATCCGACCAACCGGCGACCACGCTGGTAAGCGTCGAGTTCGTCGTCGGCGACGATGTGGCACACCCCGGACTTCTTGTGGTGAGTATCCGGGCCGCCCAGCGACTCCATGTCGACGTCCTCGCCGGTGACGCTGCGCACCACGTCGGGACCGGTGACGAACACCCGGCTGTCCGGTGCCATCACGATCACGTCGGTGAGCGCCGGCCCGTAAGCCGCACCGCCGGCGGCGAATCCGACCACCACCGAGATCTGCGGGATGTAACCCGACGCCCGGATCATGGCCTCGAACACCGTGCCGACCGCGTGCAGCGCCCGCACACCTTCGGCCAATCGAGCGCCACCGGAATGCCAGATGCCCACGATCGGGCTCTGCTCCTCGATGGCGGTGTCGTAGGCGTTGACGATGTGCCGACAGCCCTCGATACCCATGGCGCCGCCCATCACGGTGCCGTCGGTGCAGAAGGCGATGGTGCGCACGCCGTTGACGGTCCCGGCGGCGGCCAGCACCCCGGAGCGGTCCCGCTCGTGCAGCAGCTCGACGCTGTCGTCGTCGAAGAACGTGCTCAACCGCAGCAGTGGGTCACGTGGATCGAGCGATTCACCAACCGCTTCGGGGGCCATGGTCGTCATCGCGGGGTGTCCTCCTCGATTGGACGCTGAAGCGTCAGTACCGGCCGAAGGCGAGCGCCACGTTGTGCCCGCCGAAGCCGAACGAATTGTTGATCGCGTACTCGTAGTTGCCCGGCCGCGGCTCGCCGGCGACGACGTCCAGGTCGATCTCGGGGTCGAGATTCACCAGGTTCAGCGTCGGCGGGATGATCTGGTCGCGCAGCGCCAGCACCGTGAGGATCGACTCCACCGCGCCGACCGCGCCCACCGAGTGTCCGAGAGCCGACTTCGGCGCATACACCGCCGCGTTGCCGCCACCAGGGCCGAGCGCGTTGTTGATGGCCTTGCCCTCGGCAAGGTCACCGACCGAGGTGCCGGTGGCGTGGGCGTTGACGTGGGTGATGTCGGCCGGGGTGAGGTCGGCGAGCTGGATCGCCCGCGTCATCGCATGCCCGGCACGCTCGCCGTTGGGGTCCGGGGCGACCATGTGGAAACCGTCGGACGTGATGCTGGCGCCCATCAGCCGCGACAGGATGTTGGCGCCGCGGGCTTTGGCGTGCTCCTCGGTTTCGATCACCATCAGGGCGCCGGCCTCGCCGAACACGAATCCGTCCCGGTCCTTGTCGAACGGCCGGCAGGCACCGGCCGGGTCGTCGTTGTTGGTGGACATCACGATGCGCATCTGGGCGAACCCGGCGATCGGCACCGCCTCGATCCTGGTCTCGACGCCACCGCAGATTGCGATGTCGGCCTCTCCGAGCACGATCTGCTGCCAGGCACGTGCGATGCCTTCCGAGCCGGATGCGCACGCCGATACCGGCGTCAAAACCCCGGCCTTGGCATGCTGTTGCAGTCCGACCGCCGCGGCCGCGCCGTTGGGCATGTACATCTGCACGGCCAGCGGTGACACCGCCCTGTAGCCGCGCTCCCGCATGCCGTCATAGCCGAAGATGAGCTCCTCGGAGGATCCCAGGCCGGTGCCGATGGACACCGTCAGCCGGTTGGTGTCCACCTCGGGCGAACCGGCGTTTTCCCACACCCGCCGGTTCAGCACGGTGGCCATCTTCTGCAGGTAGCCCATCCGTCGGTTCTCGACGCGAGTCAGCTGACTGTCGAATTCCTCCAACAGGTGTCCGCCGATTCGCACCGGCAAGTCGTACTCCTCGACGAACGGGTCCTCGAGCGTACGGATCCCGCTCTGCCCGTCCAGCAGCGCCTTCCACGTGGTCTCCGCGTCGGTCGCCACGGCTGTCGTCATGGCGATGCCAGTGACGACGACATTGGGGAAACCTCTCCCCGTAGCCAACGAAACCATTGTTGTAGTGAACGTTCCTTCCGTATTGTCCGGTTCATCTTTGGGCCGTTGGCGGCCCGCATCGTCACCGGACGCAGTTCTTAGTACCGTCCGAAGACCAGCGCGACGTTGTGCCCGCCGAACCCGAATGAGTTGTTGATTGCGAACTTGTAGTCGCCATGCCGGGGTTCGCCCGCGACGATGTCGAGGTCGATCTCCGGGTCCGGCGTCTGGTAGTTCAGCGTCGGTGGGATGACGCCGTCCCGCAGCGTCAGGACGGTCAGCACCGATTCCAGTGCGCCCACCGCGCCGATGGAGTGACCGAGTGCCGACTTGGGTGCATACACCGCTGCGTGCTCGCACCCGGCGACGCGGATGGCGTTGGCTTCGGCCGTGTCACCGATCGGGGTTGCAGTCGCGTGCGCGTTGATGTGGTCAATGTCCTTGGGGGACAGGCCGGCCAGTTCCAGCGACCGGGTCATCGCCTTACCGGCACGTACTCCGTCGGCCGCCGGAGCCACCATGTGGAACGCGTCGGAAGTGATACCAGCGCCCATCAACCGGGCCAGCGGCTTGGCGCCGCGGGCCTTCGCGTGCTCCTCGGTCTCGATGAGCATCAGCGCACCGGCCTCGCCGAACACGAATCCGTCCCGGTCTTTGTCGAACGGGCGGGACGCCCCCTCCGGGTCGTCGTTGCGCGTCGACATGGCTCGCATCATGGAGAACGCCGCGATCGGCAGGGCCTCGATGCCACCTTCCACACCACCGCAAACGGCGATGTCGGCATCACCCATGACGATCTGCCGCCAGGCGTGGGCAACGGCCTCCGATCCCGACGAGCACGCCGACACCGGTGTCATCACTCCCGCGCGGGCGCCCAGCTGGAGGCCCACCACGGCTGCGGCGCCGTTGGGCATGATCATTTGAACGGCGAGCGGCGACACCTTGCGCGGGCCGCCCTCGTTCATCAGGTCGTAGCTTTCTACGATCCGCTCGGCGCCGCCCAAGCCGGTGCCGACCACCACCGTGAACCGATCAGGATCGACCTCCGGACTGCCGGCGCTTTCCCACAGCTGACCGGACAGCAGCTTGGCCATCCGCTGGACATACGACATCCGCCGCATGTCCAGCCTGCCCATGTGGATGTCGACGGGCTCCTTGAGGTGACCGCCGATCTTGACAGGTAGGTCCCACTTGGTGACGAACTCGTCTTCGAGGACGTGGATGCCGCTCTCGCCGGCCAACAAGCCCTTCCACGTGCTCTCGATGTCCGGCGCGATCGACGTCGTCGCCGTGACGGCGGTTACCACAACATTGGGGAAACCGCCGTTGAGCGTCGAGGGCGTGGAAGAACCCGTCACTTGCTCTCCGCTTCCAGCCTTGCCTTGACGTTGGCAACAGCCTCGGGGTTCTCCGCCTCGATCTTGGCGCGGATGGCCTGGGCCGCTTCCGGGTTCTCTTCCTCGAGCTTCTGGATGTACTCGACGACGTCACCGACGGTGCGCAGACCTGCGAGGTCCTCGTCGGGAATCTTGACGCCGTACTTGTCCTCGGTCTGCACGGCGATCTCGACCATCGACAGCGAGTCGATGTCCAGGTCGTCGACGAACGACTTCTCCGGGGTGATCTCCGACGGCTCGATACCGGTGACCTCTTCGATGATTTCGGCGAGACCGGCGATGATTTCCTGCTGAGTGACGGGCACGGTGGCCTTCCCTTCGTGATGTGTTGTGCTACTTCCGTTTGGAAATGCGGTATGCGGTTGTACCGACAGGGTTTACAACTCTGTTAACCCGTCGAGATCCGCGGGCGACTTGACGGCATGCGTCGGGACTCCGCGAAGTTCACGTTTGGCGATACCCGAAAGCGTTCCTGCTGGCGGGAACTCGACGATCGCCGTGATGTTGTGCTGTCGCATCGTTTCGGTGCAAAGATCCCAACGCACCGGACGAACCAGCTGCGCGACCAGCTTTTCCATCGCGTCAGCTGCCGACGATACCGGCTTTCCGTCCCGGTTGGACAACAGCGTGGTCGTGGGCTCGCCCGGCGTCACGTTCGCCGCGGCTGCGGCGTAGCCGTCCAGCGCCGAGCGCATGAATTCGGTGTGGAACGCGCCGGCGACGCCAAGCGCACGCACCCGGGCCTTGGCCGGCGGGTCTTCGGCGAGCTTGTCCAGAGCGCTCAGTCGTCCTGCGGCGACGATCTGGCCGGCCGCGTTGCGGTTGGCGGGGACCAGGTCGAGCTGCTCGAGACGCGTCAGCACCTCGGATTCGTCACCGCCCAGCACCGCCGACATCCCGGTCGCCTCGTTGGCGCAGGCCTTGGCCATTTCGGCGCCGCGGGTGGCGGCCAGCGAAACGGCTTCATCGGCCGAAAGCACGCCGGCGATCGCGTAAGCCGCGATCTCGCCGACCGAATGGCCGGCCACGATCGTTTCCCGGTCCGCGAGCAGCCCCCGCGCGGTCAGCTCCTGATAGGCCAGCAGCGTGGCCGCTACGACCAGCGGCTGGGTGACGGCGGTGTCGGTGATCTCCTCGGCCGTGGCGGTCGTGCCCAACTGAACCAGGTCCAGACCGCTCGCCGTCGACCAGGACGCAAGCTGATCCGCCGCGCCGGGCAGCTCAAGCCACGGCGACAACATTCCTGGAGCCTGCGATCCCTGTCCGGGCGCAAGTAAGGCAATCATCTGTTTAAGAGAACACTGTGAAGGCGGTTTTGCGGGGTGTATCAGATTATGAACCTGATCTTATGTTTTTGTAGTGACCCTACAAAACCGCCTTGGATGCGATGCGTTTGATATCGCGCCGCAACCTCAGCCCTCGACCCGATGCCCCGCCGATGGCTCAACCAGGTCTTTTACCACCGGGGTGGTGGCGGGTGTCACAGTGTTGCTGCTGATGCTGGTGTGTTGGGCCTGATACGCGAGATGACCCACGGTAGCGGCGATCCGGAGGACATAGGCGTCGCGGGGTTGGGTGGGATCCCGGCCGGTGAAGTCGGCGATTCGGCGGAGGCGGTAGCGGACCGTATTTGGATGAACGAACAACTTGCGCGCACACGCCTCGATCGCGCCGCCGCAATCCAGAAAGGCATCCAGCGTCTCCGTCAGCGTGGGCCCGGCGTCGGCCAGCGGCCGCATCACGTCGGTGTGCAGAGCCGCCACCGCCGATGGATCACCCATCAGGGCGCGTTCGGGCAGCAGTTCTCGCGCCAGCACCGGTCGCGGTGCTCCTTTCCAGCCCGCCACCGCGTTCATTCCGGCGATGGCTTCGCTGGCGCTGTGGTAGGCCGCGGTCAGGGACGGCGCGGTCGGGCCGATCACCACCGGGTCATCGGAGAACGCGCTCAGCAGGTCACCCAGGAATTTGTCGGTGGGCGTGAGCTGGCCGGACACGATGGCCACCAGCCAGGTCCCGTGCACGTCGGTGAGCGCGGCTCGGCCGTGGCGGGTGGCGATATCGCGGACGCGCTGGCTGGCCGTGGTGCCGAGCGGCCCCTCCTGATCGGCGGCCGGAGTGCCCACCACCACCGTCGCCGGCGCGGTGGTATCCCAGTTCAGCGCGGCGGCCCGGGAAAGCAGCTCGGGCCCGGTGTCACCGCGCACCACGGCGTCGACGACGCTGGCCTCCATCCGGCTGTCCCAGGTGCCGCGGGCCTCGGCCGCGTCGGCATATGCCGTGGCGGCGGTGAATGCCAGGTCGCGGCTGTATTTGAGGATGCCGACTGTCAGTGCGGTGACTTGCTCTTCGGAGCGGGCCAGCATCGGCACGACCTCTTCGAAGAACTCCATCGTGACCCGCACCATGTCGACGGTGTGCCGCAGCGCGATCCGGCGCGTCAGCTCCTGGGGCACCAGCTCGAAGGCCTGCGCGGTGTAGCTGACGTTGCTGCGCGGGTCGCTCATCCATTCGGCGAAGTTCACCACCGCGGTCTGCACGACCAGGGCCACGCTGGCGCGTTGGGACGCTTCTAGATCGGCGAAGAACGGCAACCGGTCCTGCATCGCGGAGACGGCCTGGGTGGCCAGCCGCCCGGAGTACTGCTTGAGCCGCCGCAGCAGCGACTCCGGCACGCTGTCCAACAGCTCCAGTGTCGAACTTGGTAGCGCGAACTGCCCGGCGAGCTTGTCGGCCATCCCTAAAACCTACGCCGCTTTTCTGGAAGATTCGGCCAAAGGCGCGCTCCGTTATGCGCCCGGGCCCGGATCCGACGTCTGCGCCGGCGCAGCCTGCGCGTCGTCGATCCGGTACTGCCGGGCCGCCGCGATCGGTACCGACGGATCGATCTCTCCGTCGCGTGCCAACGCCGCCAGCACCGCCACGACCTGCGATTCGGCGTCGGTGTTGAAGTAGCGCCGCGCGGCGGGCCGAGTGTCGGAAAAACCGAACCCGTCGGTGCCCAGCGTGGCGTAGGTGCCCGGCACCCAGGGCCGGATCTGCTCAGGCACCGCGCGCATCCAGTCCGAGACCGCGACGATAGGGCCGGGTTTGTCCGTGCGGGCCTCGGACAAGACCTTGCCCACGTAGGGCTCCGCGGCGGGGCGGTCCGGGTGACGCAGCCTCTCCTTGTCGATGGCGATCCCCTCGCGGCTCAGTTCACTCCAGCTGGTCACCGACCACACGTCGGCGGCCACATCCCAGTCGGCGGCAAGCATTTCGGCCGCCTTGAGCGCCGAGGGCATCGCCACCCCGGAGGCCAGGAGGTGGGCGGTGTTGGTCCGCCGCTCGGTGGCCGCCTTGTACCGGTAGATGCCCCGCAGCAGGCCGTCTGGGTCGAAATTCTCCGGCTCCGGCGGCTGCACATACGGCTCGTTGTAGATCGTCAGGTAGAACATCACGTCTTCGGGGTTTTCCCCGAACATGCGAGCCAGCCCGCTTTCCACGATGTAGGCGATCTCGTAGGCAAACGCGGGATCATAAGCGACGACCGCCGGGTAGGCGCTGGCCAGCAGCAACGAGTGGCCGTCGGCGTGCTGCAGCCCCTCGCCGGTCAGCGTGGTGCGCCCAGCTGTGGCGCCGAGCAGAAAACCGCGCGCCATCTGATCACCGGCAGCCCACAAACCGTCGCCGGTGCGCTGGAAACCGAACATCGAATAGAAGATGTAGATCGGGATCATCGGCTCGTTGTGCGTCGCGTATGACGTGCCGACGGCGGTAAAGGAGGCTACCGACCCCGCTTCGTTGATGCCCTCGTGCAGCATGTGCCCGTCGGAGCTTTCCTTGTAGGCCAGCATCAGATCGGCGTCGACGGAGGTGTACAGCTGCCCGTTGCGGTTGTAGATCTTGAGGCTCGGGAACCACGAGTCCATCCCGAAGGTGCGGGCCTCGTCGGGGATGATCGGAACTATGCGATCTCCAATCTCTTTGTTCCGCAACACTTCCCGGAATGTACGCACAGTTGCCATGGTGGTGGCGACTTCTTGGTGGCCGGAGCCCTTCTTGAGCGCTTTATAGGTGTCGCGTCCGGGCAGCGGCAGTGCCTTCGACTTTGTCCGGCGTTCCGGCAGGAAGCCGCCCAGGGCGCGCCGCCGGTCGAGCATGTAGCGGATTTCGGGCGCCTCCGGCCCGGGGTGGTAGTACGGCGGCAGGTAGGGGTCTTCCTCCAACTGGGCGTCGGAGATCGGAATCCGTTGTGTGTCGCGGAATTCCTTGAGGTCGTCCAGCGTGAGCTTCTTCATCTGGTGGGTGGCGTTGCGGCCCTCAAAATGCTTGCCCAGCGCGTAGCCCTTGATGGTCTTGGCCAGGATGACCGTCGGCTGGCCCTTGTGCTCCAGTGCCGCCTTGTAGGCCGCGTAGACCTTGCGGTAGTCGTGACCGCCGCGCTTGAGGTTCCAAATCTCTTGATCTGAAAGGTGTTTCACCAACTCTTTGGTGCGCGGGTCGCGGCCGAAGAAGTGCTCACGGACGTAGCCCCCGTCGTTGGCTTTGTAAGTCTGGTAGTCGCCGTCGGGCGTGACATTCATCAAGTTGACCAGGGCGCCGTCGCGGTCGGCATGCAGCAGTGCGTCCCACTCGCGTCCCCAGATCACCTTGATCACGTTCCAGCCGGCGCCGCGGAAAAACGACTCCAGCTCTTGGATGATCTTGCCGTTGCCGCGCACCGGACCGTCGAGGCGCTGCAGGTTGCAGTTGATCACAAAGGTCAGGTTGTCCAGACCCTCGAGCGCACCGACGTGCAGTAGCCCCCGACTCTCCGGTTCGTCCATCTCGCCGTCGCCCAAGAAACACCACACGTGCTGGTCGGAGGTGTCCTTGATGCCCCGGTCATGCAGGTAGTGGTTGAACCGGGCCTGGTAGATCGCGTTCATCGGGCCCAGGCCCATCGAGACGGTGGGGAATTCCCAGAAGTCGGGCATCAGCCGCGGGTGTGGGTAGGACGGCAATCCGCCGCCGGGATGACTGTGTTCCTGGCGGAATCCGTCGAGTTGTTCGGCGGTCAACCGCCCTTCCAGGAAGGCACGCGCGTAGATACCGGGGGAGGCGTGGCCCTGGATGAAGATGTGGTCTCCGCCGCCAGGGTGCGATTTGCCGCGGAAGAAGTGGTTGAAGCCCACCTCGTAGAGTGCGGCCGAAGACGCGTAGGTCGAAATATGCCCGCCCACACTGACGCCCGGTCGCTGCGCGCGGTGCACCATGATGGCCGCGTTCCAGCGGATCCAGGCCCGGTAGCGGCGCTCGACGTCCTCGTCGCCGGGGAACCACGGTTCCAGCTCGGTCGGGATGGTGTTGACGTAGTCGGTCGACGTCAACGCGGGAATCGACACCCGCTGCTCACCGGCGCGCTCTAGCAGTCGGAGCAGCAGGTAGCGGGCCCGGGACGGTCCTGACCGTTCCAGCAGCGCGTCGAAGGACTCCAGCCACTCCGACGTCTCCTCCGGGTCGATGTCGGGCAGATACGACGCCACGCCCTCGCGGATGACCCGCACCCGGTCGGGTTCGCTTGCACCGCTTGAGTTTTTCGCCAGATCGTGGCGTACGAACTCAGTAGTCAACTCACTACTCCTTGGTTGGCGGGGCATGTGCTTGTGGCCGATTGCCGCCGTTGCCGTTTGGCTTATTTTCACGCCCGTTTCTGCTGGGCACCTCTATCGTGCCGCACGTTGGGCTCGCCTGCGTAGTGCCTACCGAGGTGGATTCGGAGTCAGGCGGTAACGTCGAGAAGCGTGCTGAGGGGATCGCATGCCGCGAAGCAGCCGACGTTGCGCCAACCTCCCGCCCATGGGCGGTCTCCCGTCCGCCTGGCCGCGCTGGTGGTCGGTTGCGTGGCAGCGGTGTTGATGACGATCGTCGGATGCACCACCATCACCGAGGGCACCCCAACCGCCGACACCGCGATGGCCCCCGCCTACCGGGCGTCGGTGTCGGCGTCGATCTCGGCGTCGTCGGCGACCTCCCGGATCCTAGAGTCCAAGCGGCAGGCGCAGCTGACCACGCGGGCGGTGGTCAAGGCGTGTGAGGCGTTCGCCAACAGCAGCAAAGAGGCCATCGAAAAGGTCAATGCATTTGTCGGGGCGTTCAATCGAGGCGGCAATACCGCTGTGGCCGAAGGCCCGGCGATCGACGCGCTCAACAACAGCGCCGACGTCGTCGCGCGCAGCATCAGTGAACCGCTGTCGCAGGAACTGCGGGACGCGTTGAACGCCTATGTCGACGCCTCCCGCGAGGTCGCCAACGTCATCCGGGCCCACGCGCCCACCTCGGAGTTCAATCGGCGGGTCGATCAGCTCAACGACACCAAATCCAAGACGGTGAAAGCGTGCCTCGCCTACTCGTGACGTGGCGGGATGTAGAAGGCGAGTTGCTGTGCGACGATAGTGCGCATCTACGGCGCTGGGAACCATAACGGCTAAGAGGAGGTCGCACGGTGGTGGCGGCGGATGACGCCCCGAACTACGCCCGCAAGTTGGGCATCCAACACGGGCAGGTTGTCCAGGAGTGGGGCTGGGACGAGGACACCGATGACGACATCCGCGCCGACGTCGAGGAAGCGTGCGGGGGAGAGCTCCTCGACGAAGACACCGACGAGGTCATCGACGTCGTCTTGCTGTGGTGGCGTGACGGCGACGGCGACCTGGTGGACACCTTGATGGACGCGATCGCCGCGCTGGCCGAAGACGGCGTGATCTGGGTGCTGACGCCCAAGACGGGTCGACCGGGCCATGTGCTTCCCGCGGAGATCGCCGAGGCGGCACCGACCGCCGGCCTGATGCCGACGTCGTCGGTGAGCCTGGGCGACTGGAGCGCCAGCCGGTTGGTGCAGCCGAAGTCGCGTGCGGGACGGCGTTGATGCTGCCCGTCGGGACCGCTGCGCCGGACTTCACCTTGCTCGACCAAAACCGGCAGCCGGTCACCCTCAGTGACTACCGGGCCGGTGACGACGCCAAAAACGTGCTGCTGGTGTTCTTTCCGTTGGCGTTCACCGGCATCTGTCAGGGCGAGCTGGACGAGATTCGCGATCATTTACCCGATTACGAGAACGACGACAGCGCCGCGCTGGCCATTTCGGTCGGTCCGTCGCCCACCCACAAGGTCTGGGCCGCCGAAAGCGGCTTCCTGTTTCCGCTGCTGTCGGATTTCTGGCCACACGGCGCGGTCAGCAAGGCCTACGGGGTGTTCAACGAGGAAACCGGGGTGTCCAATCGGGGCACCTTTGTCATCGACCGGTCCGGGATCATCCGGTTCGCCGAGATGAAACAGCCCGGCGAAGCCCGTGATCCCAAGGTGTGGACCGACGCGCTCACCGCACTGAAGGCATGACCGCCCCGACACGCTCGGCGTGACGGGTCGGCGTTTTGGGCACTTAACACCCAGCCGGGTAGCCTGCCCCAGGCAGGGCGCGTAGCTCAGTGGTAGAGCTCTGGTTTTACACACCAGCGGTCGGCGGTTCGATCCCGTCCGCGCCCACTGGCCAAGGGCGGCTCGCTGCTACAGGTGACTTGCGACGAAAGCCGCGGCCTGCCCGGGCATTGGGGAGTCTTGGTAGGAACGGTGTGCCGGGGAAGCCAACTCCTCGGGCGTCGGCAACGTGAAAAGCCCGCCCGGCGTGCAAACCGGGTCGCCGGGCGCGCACAAGTCGATCGCCTTGGCCCCGTACCACGGGCTGACCGCCTCGATGGGGGCACCCAAGAATTTGTCCGACGGGTTGCCGAAGGTGGCAAGTGCGGCAACGCGATCGGCCACGTCTTTGGGCAGCGATGCGGGGATGAGACCCGCAACCGGCATCTGGGCGATGGTGATCAGGTCGATCACAACCGCGCCCTGGGAATAGCCACCGAGCACCAGCTTGGTGTCCGGGCAGTTCGCCGCCATCGATGTGACATGGGCGTACGCATCGGTGGCGCCGGCGGATGCCGACGGTCCGAAATCGTCGGCGGCGGGGTAGTTGACCGGATACACCGCGACAGACCGGCTCCCGACTTGGGAACGCAGTGAATCGATGAATGCCTGGCCGACCCCACCGACGCCAGGTGGCTCGCCGGTGGCGCGGGCGAACGTCACGTCGACGTCGGGACAGGGTTGCCCGGTCGCGGGAGCAATGCCGATTGGCGTGAACGGCAGGGCAACCCACGTGGTCGCCGCCGCAACACCGAGGAAATGTGCTATCTGCCGTCGGTTCACGCAACAATGCTGGCAGATCGCGACGGCTAACGGATGCCATCCGACGAGAACGCTCTCAGGCTTTACTCGGTGATTGCGGCGGCGCAAAGAACTCGAGGGCGATGCCGTCCGGATCGCGGAAGCTCAGCCCCGAGCCGTAGCGTGCGTCGACAATTCCGCCGTGGTCGATGCCGAGCCGCTCGAGGCGTTGTACCCACTCTTGCAGTTCGGCGCGGTCGGCGCAGCCGAAGCCGACGTGGTCGAGGCCCACCCGGAACTCGCTGAACGTTTCGTTGGGTGCGCCGCGGCCGTGTTGGTGGATGCCGAACACCGTGCCGCCCTCCAGCATCCAGACCAGATGCCGGAACCCGGCATCGGTATGTTCGTCGAGGACCGGGTCGGTGCCGAACAATCGCCGGTACCAGGGGCCGCTGACGTCGAGATCGCGCACCGTGACCGCAACGTGGTTGAGCGCCGGGAAAGTCATGGTCTTGCTCCTTGGTGGACAGAGATCCAGGCTCGGCTGCCGGCGAGTACGACGGCATGCACCGCGCGCGCGATACGGGCGCCGAACATCGATCGGGGGCCGCCGTAGGTTTCGGCGGCACCGTCCGTAGGACAGTGCACCACAATCGCGTCGGAGGCCGTTCCGGTGGCGCGCACCCCGGCATCGTGCAACGCCTGCACTTTCGCTTCCGTCGCGGTGGAAATCGCGTTGACGAGCGCCGCCTGACAAAGCCGGACTGGGACCGCCACCACGACGTTGATCGTCCCGACCCGTTGCGGGGGCCGCTCCCGCCGAAAATGCCCGTCGGGCGCGGCCGCCCAGGCCGGACTGGACAGCCCGACGGTGGCCGCGGCGTGCACGCCGCCGTCGGCGGCAAGGTGATGCCGGGTCACGTCAACCGCGGTGAGCAGACCACAGCCGGCACCGTCGAGTCCGAGGGCAGCACCGATCTCGATCGCGTGCCGGTCCGGGTCGTGCCGGTCGTAGTCGAGCGGCACCGTGGCGTTGATCACCCAGCGCCGTAGACCGATGCCGCCGCCGAGCGGGGCAGACGAGATGCATAACCGGGGTTCGGTGAACCGCCAGACCAGCACCGGGCTCGTGCGACCGTTCTCCACTCTCGTGGTCAATCGGGGATCCACGGAGCTATCTTCGCGTACCGAGACGGCCGGTTGATCACCTGGTGTGATCTGCATCGCAACGCCGTCTCGATGAGGCGAGCAACACATTTACGTAGGCGTACTAATCCGCAACGATAGTTAGTATGACTTCACAACTGACGCCTGAACGTAAGACGTCGCCCGCGCACAAGGCGGAGGAGACCAACGAGCGCATCTTCTTGCAGCCGTGGTTTTGGATGGCGGTGCTGTGCATGATCGCCATGGTGTTGCTGGTCGCGTTCGGCTAGCCGCTACACGATTCGCCAGCCGCGCCGGGCCCGGAATCGCATGTCCCACAGATACAGTCGATAACCCAATAGCCACATCTGATGCGGTATCAGCCGGTCGGTCAGTCGTAGCGCGGACAGCAGCAAGTTGAACCGGCGCTGCTGGGCATCCGACCAGTCCAGCTGCATCATCGTCCGGAATTGCGCCGGGAGAAATCCGGTCGTCGCGAACAGGTTGAGCGGCCCGAGCAGCGCCCGCAGCGGCAACGGCAGGAACGCCACCGAGGCCACGCCGCGCAGGTGTTCGCGCACCGGGGGATCGATGCGCAGTTCGTCGAGGGACCGCTTCCAGTACTCGTCGAAGGCAGCGCGATCTGGCGGCCACATGTCCTCGCGTACTTGCAGCGTCGTGCCCAGGCGCCTGGCGTCCTGATACACCGCGTCGGCGGTCGCGTCGTCGAGCGGCCCGTACAGAAATTCGTGCTGGTCGACGAAATAGCGATACAGGCAGGCGGCCACCCAGAGCTGCAGCTGCGGGTCGAATGCGTTGTACGACACCGGACTCGACGATGTCGATCGCACCTGGCGGTGCGCGGTGTCGACCACGGCGCGGATCAGCTCGCGGTCTTCGGCCGTTCCGATCGTGGCGACGGCCAGATACGTGCCGGTGGTGCGCGCCCGCTTGAACGGATGCTTGTAGACGTTGCCGCTGTCGACTGGGCTTTCCAGCACGCCGTAGCCGACACCGGGCAACGACAGCTGCATGATCACGTTGGCGGCGGGCAGCAGCACGGAAGCAGGGTTCAGCAAGTCGGCGACCCGCTTGGCTGGGCGCTTCATGCCATCGAGTAGATCACGTATGAGACGCTGCCGGAGTGGTTGGGCTGACACGGCTTGCCGGCGTGCTGGCCGGCTACCTGGCCGACCTGCTCGTGGGCGATCCGCAGGTTGGTCATCCGGTCGCCGGGTTCGGCGTCGCCGCGGCGGCCCTGGAGCGGATTTCCTACCGGGACAGCCGGATCGCCGGTGCGGGGCATGTGGGCGTGCTGGTCGGGGCGGTCGGAGTGCTCGGTGCGGCCCTGCACCGGTTCACCCGGTGCCGCCCGGTGCTCTGGTCGGTCGCGACGACGGCGGCGGCCGTGTGGGTTTCGCTGGGTGGGACGTCACTGGCGCGCACCGGCATGGCCATGGTCGCGTTGTTGGAGCGCGGCGACGTCGAGGGCGCGCGACGGCTGCTGCCCGCACTGTGTGGTCGCGACCCAACGGTGCTCGACACCGACGGGCTGGCTCGCGCGGCGGTGGAATCGATCGCCGAGAACACCTCCGACGCGCAGGTGGCGCCGCTGTTGTGGGTCACGCTCGGCGGAGCGCCCGCGGTGTTGGCGTACCGCGCGGTCAACACGTTGGATTCGATGATCGGCCACCGTTCGCCGCGCTATCAGCGATTCGGTTGGGCCGCAGCCCGTTTAGACGACCTGGCCAATTATCCGGCAGCGCGGCTCACCGCGGCTCTGGCGGTGCTGTGCGCACCGGTCGTCAGCGGATCGCCGGCCCGGGCCGCGCGGGCCTGGCGGCGTGATGCCGCCGCGCATCCCAGTCCCAATGCCGGCGTGGTCGAGGCGGCGTTCGCGGGTGGCCTCGGTGTGCGGTTGGGCGGACCCACGCAGTATCACTACGAACTGCAGATTCGGCCGACCCTCGGTGAGGGGCCGATCCCGTCGCCGGCTGATCTGCGTCGCGCGGTGGTGCTGTCCCGGGTGGTGCAGGCGGCGGCGGTCGTGCTGTCGTGTGTGGTGCTCAGCGCCGGCGCCCGTAGCGGTCGCTGAGCTTGTCACCGACCGTGTCGGGCGCGACTGTTGGGGGCTTTTCGGTGCGGCGGGCCCGGATTTCGGCATACACGAAGTAGCCCAACAGGATCGGCGCGATGATGCCGAACGAGATCCATTGGATGCCGTAGGACAAGAACGGTCCGGCATCCAGATGCGGCACCCCGATCACGCCGAGCCCGCCGGGCTGGTTGTCGACCAACTGCAGGTAGGAGCCGGCCAGCGGTACTCCGGCCAGCTTCGCTACCTGGCCGGTGTTTATCGAATAGACCTGTGGCACACCGTCTTTGGTGAACGGTTCTTTGCCGGGCGCCGTCGGCTCGGAATCACGCAGTCGTGCCGTGATGGTCACTGTTTCGCCGGGCGGGGGAGGGATCGGCGGCACCCGCGACCCCTCCTCCGGTCGTACATACCCGCGGTCGACCAGCACGGTGGGACCGCCGTCGACGGCGAACGGTGCCAACACCTCGAACGCGGGGTCCCCGTCCACCACCCGCAACCGGGCCAGCACTTGTGTCTGCGGCAGGTAGTGTCCGGTCGCGGTGACTCGGCGCCACTGCGCCTCTGGTGCCGACGAATCCTGTTGGGGTAGCAGAGTATTCAACGGGACAGGGTCGGTATTGAGCGATTGCGCGATCTGCTGGTTCTCCCGCGAGGTCTTGGCGTTTTTGCCCAGCTGCCACGGCGCCAGCACGGTGAAACACAGGTAGGCGAACGCGATCACCACCACGGCCAGGGCAAGCCAGCCCGGACGCAGCAGGAAGGCCAAGCGACGCATCAACGCTGTCCGTTCTCGGCGAGCCGCTCGTCGACCCAGGCGTGCAGACCCGGCAACGCGGCCTCGATAGCGGCGAAGACCGCCTCGAAATCGTCGTGATCACCGTAGTAAGGGTCATCGACGTCGAGCGCATAGGCGCCCGATCGCGGGTCGAAGGACCGCAACATTCGGATCCGGTCCGGGTCGACGCCCAGCTGCTGCAACAGCCAGACGTGGTTGCGGGCCAGCGCCACCACCAGATCGGCGTTCAGGTGGTCGATGTCGACTTGCATTGCGCAATGATCGGTGGGGTAGCCGTGTTTGCGCAGCACCCGGTTGGCCCGTTTATCGGCGCGTTTGCCGGTATGCCAGTCGGCGGTGCCGGCGCTGGTGACCCGCACCACGTCATCCAGACCGCGCTGGTTGATCTGGTGGGCGAACATCTTCTCGGCCATCGGCGACCGGCAGATGTTGCCGGTGCACACGAAGGTGATGTGCAGCCGCGGATCAGACACCTTGTCAGACACCGAGAGCCCTCCGCAATTCCGCGACCGTCGCGACATGGTTGGCACCGGCGCCGTCGGCGAAATCGGCCTGCCCGTAGCCCCAGCCGACCACGACCGCGTCGATGCCGAATGCGGCCGCCCCCTCGACGTCATGCACCCGGTCACCGACCATCAGCACGCGCTCGGGCAACGGCTGCAGCTGGGCCAGCGCATGCGCCAGCACCTCGGTCTTGCTGCTGCGTGTGCCGTCCACGCTGGCGCCGGCGATGACCTCGAAGTGCCCGTCCACCCCGAAATGAGCCAAGATGCGGCGTGCGGTCGGCTCGGCTTTGGAGGTGGCCACCGCCAGCCGCACACCCGCGGCGCGCAGATCGGCCAGCAGCGGCTGCATCCCGTCGAAAAGACTGTTCATCGCCCAGCCCCGGCTGCTGTAGTCGGCGCGGTACGCCGCGATCGCAGCCTCGGTGCGCTCGCCGAGCCCCATCGCGGACAGGGTTTGGTGCATCGGTGGGCCCACGATCCGGCTGGCCAGGTCGCCCTCGGGCACGTCGCCGCCGACCTGTCGCAGTGCATGCCGGAAGCTGGACACGATCCCCTCCGCGGAATCGGTGAGGGTGCCGTCGAGGTCGAAGATCACCAGCTGGGGTCTGAGCCCAGCCCCGGCGGAGAGCGTGTCGGTCACCTGCTCATTGTCGCCGACGTCACCACGCCGCCGACAAGGCCATTACTGTTTCAAGCGTGGCGAGTCTGGAAGCGAACCCGTTGGCGCTCGCGCGCTACCACGGCGATCAGGCCGCCGAACCCGGGATGCTGGACTTCGCGGTCAATGTCCGCGACACCCAGCCCCCCGCCTGGCTGGTGGAGCGGCTGGCCGCCCGCTTGCCGGATCTGGCCCGTTACCCAGACGCCGACGACGAGCGCGCCGCAGTGCAGGCGGTGGCCGCCCGCCACAGCCGGGCCGAGGCCGAGGGGGGGCTACTGGCCGGGGCGGCCGAAGGGGTCGCGCTGCTGGCCAACCTGCAACCGAGGCTGGCGGCGGGCATCGCGCCGTCGTTCACCGAACCGCAACTGACGCTGGCCGGCGCCGGTGTCGCGGTGCAGCAGGTGGTGCTCCCGCCGCCGTTCGGCTTGGCCGGCGCCACGGTTCCCGAGGAAGCCGACCTGGTCGTGGTGGGCAACCCGACCAACCCGACCTCGGTGCTGCATACCCGCGAGCAGATCCTTGCGCTGCGCCGGCCCGGCCGGCTGCTGGTGGTCGACGAGGCGTTCGCCGACTCGGTTCCCGGCGAGCCGGAATCGCTGGCCTCGCTGCGGTTGGCGGACGTGCTGGTATTGCGCAGCTTGACCAAGTCCTGGTCGCTGCCCGGGCTGCGGGTGGGCTACGCGCTGGGCGCACCGGAGGTGTTGGCGCGGTTGACCTCCCGGCGGGCGCACTGGCCGGTGGGCACCCTGCAGTTGACGGCGATCGCAGCGTGCTGCGCGCCCGACGCGGTCGCCGAGGCCGAAGCCGGCGCCCGGCGGTTGGTGGATATGCGGACCCAGTTCGTGGCCGGACTCCGCCAGTTGGGCCTCGACGTGATCGACGGGCGCGCACCGTTTGTGCTGTTCACCGTCGACGACGCCGAATTGGTACGAAAGCGGTTGCACGTCAAGGGGATCGCGGTGCGCCGCTGCGACACGTTTGTGGGGCTGGATGGGCGGTACCTGAGGGCCGCGGTGCGCCCGGAATGGCCGGTGCTGGTCTCGGCGCTGCGCGAGGTGCTGGCGTGAGCGTGCGGTTGGCCGAAGTCATCGGCGTGCTCGAGGGGGCCTACCCGCCGTCACTTGCCCAGTCGTGGGATTCGGTCGGCTTGGTATGCGGTGACCCCGCCGACGCGGTGCACTCGGTGACGATCGCGGTCGACGCTACCGCGGCAGTGGTCGACGAAGTACCCGAGGGAGGCCTACTGCTGGCCCACCATCCGCTGCTGTTGCGGGGGGTGCACACCGTCGCGGCCAACACGGCCAAGGGCGCGCTGGTGCACCGGCTGATCCGGTCCGGCCGTGCGCTGTTCACTGCACACACCAACGCCGATTCGGCGTCGCCCGGAGTCTCCGACGCACTGGCCCAAGCGCTGGGGCTGGCCGTTGAAGGCGTGTTGGAGCCGGCAGCGGCGACGGCGGATCTGGACAAGTGGATCATCTTCGTGCCGCCGGAGAACGCGGACGCGGTGCGTGCCGCGGTGTTCGGCGCCGGCGCTGGTGAAATCGGCGACTACTCCTGCTGCAGTTGGAGCACCACCGGCACCGGGCAGTTCCTGCCCCGCGAGGGCGCCGCGCCCACCATCGGCAGCGTTGGCGCCGTGGAAAAGGTCGTCGAAGACCGGGTGGAGGTCGTCGCACCGGCTCGGGCGCGTCGCGAGGTGCTATCCGCGCTGCGTGCCGCCCACCCCTACGAGGAGCCAGCGTTCGACATCATCCCGCTGGCATCGCCCCCGACCGACGCGGGTTTGGGCCGCATCGGCAGCCTGCCGCAGCCAGAACCGTTGCACGCCTTCGTTTCGCGAGTCCGTGCCGCCTTGCCTGACACATCGTGGGGAGTGCGCGCGGCCGGCGATCCCGAGATGACGGTATCGCGCGTCGCGGTCTGCGGTGGCGCGGGCGACTCGCTGCTGGACGTCGTGGCGAGTATCGACGTGCAGGCCTACGTCACCGCCGACCTGCGGCACCATCCGGCGGACGAGCACCGCCGCGCCTCGGAGGTGGCTCTGGTCGACGTCGCCCACTGGGCAAGCGAATACCCGTGGTGCGAGCAAGCTGCCAACCTGTTGCGGTCAGCCTTCAACAGTGCTTTGCCGGTACGGGTTTCCACCATCCGCACCGATCCCTGGAATGTCGGAAGAGATCTTTGATGAAAGCTGCTGTAGTACAACAGCGTTCGTTGCTCGAGTTGGCCGAGCTGGACGCTGAGCTGGCCCGCCTGACTCATCGGGCCGCCCATCTGCCCGAACAGAAGGACTACGAGCAAAAGCAGGCTGACCACGCCGCCGCCAACGATCGGCTGGCCGCGTTGCGAATCGCACTGGAGGATTTAGAGACCCAGGTATCGCGGTTCGAAGCCGAAATCGATGCTGTTCGCCAGCGCGAAGACCGGGACCGCTCGCTGTTGCAATCCGTCGCCGACGCCAGGCAACTGTCAGAACTGCAGCATGAGTTGGACACGCTGCAACGCCGCCAGGCCAGCCTGGAGGATTCGCTGCTGGAAGTGATGGAGCGCCGTGAAGAGTTGCAGGCCCAGCAGAATACGGCATTGAGCGAGATTGACCTCTTGCAAAAGGAATTGAGTACCGCCCGGCAGGCTCTCGACGGAGTTCTCGCCGAGATCGACCAGACCCGCCAGCAGCGATCTGCGCGGCGCGACGAGCTGATCGCGGCGCTCGATCCCGAGCTGGTCGAGCTCTACGAACGGCAGCGGTCCCGCGGTGGTCCCGGCGCCGGGCCGCTGCAGGGCGGCCGCTGTGGCGCCTGTCGGATCGAAATCGACCGCGGCGAGCTGTCCCGGATCGCGACGGCCGCCGACGACGATGTGCTGCGCTGCCCGGAATGTGGCGCAATCCTGCTGCGGATCAAGGATTTCGGTCGATGAAAGTCTTGAAAGTCATCGTCGAGGCCGACGGCGGGTCACGCGGCAACCCCGGGCCGGCGGGCTACGGGTCGGTGGTGTGGACGGCCGACCATTCCACGGTGCTTGCCGAAAGTAAGCAGGCGATCGGTCGAGCAACCAACAACGTCGCCGAATACCGGGGGCTGATCGCCGGCTTGGACGAAGCGGTGAAACTGGGCGCCACCGAGGTCGACGTCTTGATGGACTCCAAACTGGTGATCGAGCAGATGTCGGGGCGTTGGCAGGTCAAAAATCCCGACCTGGCCCGGTTGCACGCTCAGGCCAGCGCACTGGCGGAGCGGTTCGACCGCATCAGCTTTTCCTGGGTGCCGCGGGCACAGAACTCCTACGCCGACCGGTTGGCCAATGAGGCGATGGACGCCGCCGCCGAGATCGACCAATCCGTCACAGCGACAACCGAAACCGAACCAGCGACCGCCCCCGGCTGGACCGGGGCCCGCGGTGCCCCGACCAGGCTGCTGCTGTTGCGGCACGGACAGACCCAACTGTCGGCAGGGCGGCGCTATTCGGGACGCGGTGATCCCGAACTCACCGAGCTGGGCTGGCGGCAGGCCGACGCGGCAGCACGCTATCTGGCGCAACGCGGCGGGATCTCAGCGGTGATCAGTTCTCCGCTGCAGCGCTGTTTCGATACCGCGACAACGGCGGCCAAGGCCCTGGGGTTGGACGTCACCGTCGACGATGACTTGATCGAAACCGATTTCGGTGGCTGGGACGGGCTGACGTTCGCCGAGGCATCCGAACGAGACCCGGACCTGCATCAACGGTGGCTGCGTGACACCAGCATCGCCCCGCCGGGCGGAGAGAGTTTCGACAGTGTCCACCAGCGCGTTGTGCGGGCCCTCGATCGAATCGTCGCCGAACACGGCGGTACGACGGTGCTGGTGGTGTCGCACGTGACCCCGATCAAGATGCTGTTGCGGCTTGCCCTCGACGCCGGGCCGGGCATCTTGTACCGCTTGCATTTGGACCTGGCCTCGCTGAGCATCGCCGAGTTCTACCCCGATGGTGCGACCTCGGTGCGGCTGGTGAATCAGACCGCCTACCTCTGATCGGCAGGTAGATGCAGCCAGTGTGCGCATAGTCAGGCGGCGTCGTGAAAGATCAACCCGAGCGCATAGCGCTGCCCGGAGCGAACCACCGAAAGACCATGGCGCACTGGTGACACCGACCAGCCGCGGCTGGAGCGCACCGGTCGATCGCGGGTGGTGAACAGATAGCCGTGGCCCTGCGGCAGCTGAGTGGCGATTCCGCGGGATTGCGCCCGCGGTCTTTGCTCCACAAGCAGGAACTCGCCGCCGGTGTACTCGGTCTGTGGGTCACTCAGGTTGATCACCACTTGAAGGGGAAACACCAACTCGCCATAGAGGTCTCGATGCAGAGCGTTCCAGTCGTCGACGCCGTACTTCAGCATGAGCGCTGTGGGCCGGCACTGTCCTGCGGCATGGCACATCTGCAGCCATTCGTCGAGGGTGTCGGGCCACGGGGCGTCGCGGCCGAGCCTCGCATACCAGTCCCGCGCGATCGGCAGCAGCCGCGGATACAGCGCCTGTTTGAGGTGCTCGATCGGCTCGGGATAGGGCGCGTGGAAGTACCGATACTCGCCGGACCCGTAGCGGTGTCGCTGCATGTCGATGGTTTTCCGGAACAGCTCGTCGCGGCCGTAGAGCTTGCGCAGCTTCATCGCCTCGGCGCGGGTGAGCAGCCGGGGCAGCAGAGCACCGCCGTGGTGGTCGATGGCGGTGGTGACCGCGTCCCAGTCGGCCGCGTCGACGCGCTTTGCCCAGCGGGTCACCGGCATTCGTGCAGTATGCCAGAGCTGACGCGCTGGCCTGCGCATACGCGATCGAGTACCGTGGTAATGCGGACGAGTTGGCTGGGCGGCCGCGGCTCGCTGGTTCGCCAGACGAGTCGAGGAAAGTCCGGACTTCACAGAGCAGGGTGATTGCTAACAGCAATCCGAGGTGACTCGCGGGAAAGTGCCACAGAAAACAGACCGCTACCTAGCTAGGTAGTAAGGGTGAAACGGTGCGGTAAGAGCGCACCAGCATTCCGGGTGACCGGAATGGCTCGGCAAACCCCACCCGAAGCAAGGCCAAGAAGGCCGCACTGCGGTGCGGCCGCGCAGGCGTCCGAGGGTTGCTCGCCCGAGCCTGCGGGTAGGCCGCTTGAGGCACCCGGTGACGGTGTGTCCAGATGGATGGTCGCCGCCGCGTTACTCCGGTAGCGCGGAACAGAATCCGGCTTACAGGCCAACTCGTCCGCCCCAGCCCGATCAGCGTTGCGCCTTGCGCATCGCTTTGCCGAGTTTGCGCAACGCCTTGCCGAGTTGTTCTCGGCGGCTGCGGGCCAAATCCGTCTCCTGCTGGTAGAGCAGGCCGTACGTGAAGGTGTCTTCGCCGGCGGCATGGGCGACGGCAGCCTGCCGGCACAAGTGCTCGCGGCTGACCACACTGTCTTGGTGCTCGCCGAGCAACGTCTGCACGGCCTTGGCCCGCTTGGACACCTTGGTCGCGCCCGTGGCCGCCGCGGCGTAACGGAGTCGCTTGGCGCGCTTGCGGATTTGGTGCAGCACCGCGTTGCGGTCTTCCTCGGAAGCTTCCGCTAGCGCGTTGACGGCCTTGCGCACCCGCTTGTAGGCGGCGCTGATGATTTCCCGGGGTGATTGGGCCGGACGCGGCGGCCCGCTGACCAACCCGTCCAAGGCGTCGAGTAGCCGAAAGTAACGTTGCGAGCGCATCGCGACCAGTGATTGTTTGAGCCCGGTCTGATAACGGTGCCGCCTCTCGTCGACCAGACGTGCCCGGACTTGCCCGCGTACTAGTTCCGGCGCAAGCCGATCGAGCGCCTGCTGGTAGCGCTCGGCCAGCACCTCGGCGTCGCGGGCTTCACCCAACACCCGACCCAGCTCGCGCAGCTCGTCGAGAATCCAGGTGTTGTCGGTCAGGCCGAACGCGTCCGGCGAGGCCTGCAACAGGCTGCGGATCTTGCGGGTGGTCACTCGCATCTGATGAACTGCATCGTCGGCGTCGGCGCGCACCGCCCGGTCCCAGACCAGCAGTTCGTCGATCAGCTCGGCCACCGCGCGGCGCACCGGATCGGTGTCTCGGGCCGACGAATCTTGTTGAGCTACAGACTCACCGAGAACTCGCGCCAACTTTGAGCCGTGCCGCGCCGGGGTAGCACCCGCACCCAGCAGCCGATTGCTCAGCTGGTCCAGCAGTTCGGTGTTGGTGATGGCGTCGGACCCGACGAGCTCGATCTCCCACTCCCGCCACTGCTGCTCGGCTGAGTTGTCAGCCAAGGCCGCGGTGACGTCGTCGTCGCAAAACTGGGCCAGCACCGCGCCGCTGCCGTCCTGCAGCAGGTGGATGTTTCGTGTGGTGGTGATCCTCGCGATCGGTTGCAGCGGACGGTCGCGCACAATGGCCAGTACCACATCCCGCAATTCGTCAGGCACATCGTCGCCACTGGGGCTCTGCCCGGCATCCAGCGGTGCGCGAACTTCGGTCCGGGCGTCGGGGCCGGCCGGCAACTTCAGATGCCAGCCCGCGTCGGCGCCGCCGGTGCGACGGCGCAAAGTGATTTGTCTGGACGCAAGGTCACGCGTGCGCGTATCGAAATAGACCGCCTCCAGCCTCAGCGGCGGCTGTTTTTCGATCCGCGTGACCGCGGCGAGGCCGGCAAACGACGGCAGCATCGTCGACTCGGCGACGTCGAACTTGCGCTCGACCTCCACGTGGCGCGACGTGCTATCGGCCTCGGCCACCATCGCCACCGTCGCCTCCGTCGCCGCGTGGGAACTAGAAGCAGTGCTCGTCGGCCGGGAATACGCCGCTGGCGACTTCTTCCGCATATTGGGTTGCCGCGCGGCGCAATTCGCCCCCGACGTCGCCGAACCTCTTGACGAAGCGAGCGGTCTTGCCGGCGGTGAACCCGGCCATGTCCTGCCAAACCAACACCTGGGCATCGCAGTTGGGACCCGCACCGATGCCGACCGTCGGGATGGTCAGCTTTCCGGTGATCTGGTCCGCCAGCTCGGCCGGCACCATCTCCATGACAACCGCGAACGCGCCGGCTTCGGCGACCGCGATCGCGTCGGCGATGGTCTGTTCGGCGCCGTCGCCGCGGCCCTGCACCCGGAAGCCGCCGAGTGTGTTCACGCTCTGGGGGGTGAAGCCGATGTGCGCCATCACCGGAATGCCCGCGGCGGTCAAGACCGAGATCTGCTCGGCCACCCGCTCGCCGCCCTCGAGCTTGACGGCGTGCGCTCCCGCTTCCTTCATGAACCGAGTGGCGCTGCCCAGCGCGGCGGCCGGTCCGGCTTCGTAACTGCCGAACGGTAGGTCAGCCACCACGAGCGCGTGCGGAGCGCCGCGCACCACACCACGCACCAGCGGGATCAGCTCATCGATGGAAACGGGAACCGTGGTGTCGTATCCGTAGACGACGTTGGCGGCCGAGTCACCGACCAGCAGCACAGGTATCCCGGCGTCGTCGAAGATCCGGGCAGTCGAGTAGTCATAGGCGGTCAGCATGGCCCACTTGTGGCCCTCTGCCTTCATTTTCTGCAGGTGATGAGTGCGGATCTTGGTCCGCGGTGCGGATGCGGAAGCACCGTACACAGTGTGCTCAGACATCGTTGTCCCTAGTAATCGTCGGGTCGATCCTCGTGGCCCTGCCGGGTCCCCGGGTTCGTCTGACCTCGTCAGTCTGCCACCTGTCGCGTCAGAACGGCATACCTGGACCCGTGGACTTGCTCACACCGGGGTTGCCTACCGCGATTCCGGTGCCGCGGCGCGGTGCCGGACATACCATCGGCGCATGCAGCGGCTCAGCGGCCTCGATGCCAGTTTCTTGTATCTGGAAACGTCTACCCAGCCCTTGCACGTCTGTTCGATTCTCGAGCTCGACACCTCGACGATGCCGGGCGGATACAACTTCGACCGGCTGCGCGACGAGCTGGCTATTCGCATCAAGGCGATGCCGCAGTTCCGGGAGAAGCTGGCGAGCAGCCCGTTCAACCTGGACCATCCGGTGTGGGTCGATGACGACACCTTCGACGTCAGTCGGCACCTGCACCGCATCGGGCTGCCGCCGCCGGGTGGGCGGATCGAACTGTCCGAGATCTGCGGCCACATCGCGGGACTGCCGCTGGACCGCAGTCGGCCGCTGTGGGAGATGTGGGTCATCGAGGGTGTGGCCGGCACCGACGCCCAACAGGGTGGCCGGATCGCGGTGATGACCAAAGTGCACCACGCCTGCGTGGACGGGGTGACCGGCGCGAACCTGATGTCACAACTGTGCAGCACCGAGGCCGACGCGCCGCCGCCAGAGCCGGTGGAGGGTGTCGGTGGCGCCAGTCAGCTCGAGATCGCGGTCAGCGGCCTGGCGAAATTTGCGTCACGCCCGCTGAGTCTGGTCAACGTATTGCCCAGCACGGTGTCGTCGATGGTCGAGACACTGACACGCGCGCGCAGCGGGACGGCGATGGCGCGTCCATTTGCCGCGCCGCGAACCACGTTCAACGCCAGCATCACCGGGCACCGCAACGTCGCTTACGCACAACTGGACCTGGAGGACGTCAAGAAGGTCAAGAACCACTTCGCCGTCAAGGTCAACGATGTCGTGATGGCGTTGGTGTCCGGCGTGCTGCGCCAATTCCTGTTGGACCGTGGCGAATTGCCGGAGGCGTCGTTGGTGGCGATGGTTCCGGTGTCGGTACACGGGAAGTCCGACCGGCCAGGACGTAACCAGGTCTCCGGAATGTTTGCCAGCCTGCATTCGCACATCGCCGACCCCGCCGAGCGCATCAAATCCATATCTGAGGCGAATTCGGTTGCTAAGCAACATAGTTCAGCGATCAGCGCGACGCTGCTGCAAGACTGGTCGCAATTCGCGGCCCCAGCCGTCTTCGGCATGGCGATGCGCGCCTACGCCAAGACTCGGCTGACCCGCAGTCGGCCCGTGCACAACCTGGTGGTCTCCAACGTCCCGGGCCCGCAGGTGCCGCTGTACCTGCTGGGCTGCGAGGTCAAAGCGATGTACCCGCTGGGCCCGATTTTCCATGGGTCAGGTCTGAACATCACCGTGATGTCGCTGAACGGGAAACTCGACGTCGGGCTGATCGCTTGTCCGGAGCTGGTGCCCGAGTTGTGGGAGTTGGCCGACGACTTCGCGGTCGGAATGGAAGAACTGCTGCTGGCCACCCGGTAGCGGGTCGCCGTCCGACCTGGCCCGGACCACCCCTCGGCGCATGGCAGCATAGGTGGACATGGGCCTGCCTCGCCGCGATGGGATCGCGCGCTCGCTGCTGGTTTGGACTGTGTTGGCCGTGACCGTGTTGACCGTGGCGAGCTGCACACGCGTCGTCGACGGACGCCCGCGCCTGGCCGGGCCGAAGATCGGCCAGGCGCTGGAGTGGGGGCAGTGCCGGCTGTCCGGCGGGACCGCCGTCAAGCTGCCGGCCGGTGCGCTTTGCGGGCGGATTGCGGTGCCGGTGGACTACCGCCGCCACGACGGCGACGCCGCCACCCTGGCCATGATTCGTTTTCCGGCCACCGGCGACAAGATCGGCTCCCTGGTCATCAATCCCGGCGGCCCGGGCGAGTCCGGGATCGAGGCCGCGATCGGCGTCGTCCAGTCACTACCGCCGCGAGTCCGCGAACGGTTCGATCTGATCGGCTTCGACCCGCGCGGGGTGGCGTCCTCGCGCCCGGCGATCTGGTGTAACTCCGACGCCGACAATGACCGGTTGCGCGCCGAGCCGCAGGTCGACTACAGCCCCGAAGGCGTCGCGCACATCGAGCAAGAGACAAAGGAATTCGTGGGCCGCTGTGTGGACAAGATGGGCAAGAAATTCTTGGCCAACGTGGGAACGGTCAACGTCGCCCGCGATCTCGACGCGGTGCGTGAAGCCGTCGGTGACGAAAAGCTGACCTACCTCGGCTATTCGTACGGAACCCGGATCGGCGCCGCCTACGCCGAGGCGTTTCCGCACAAGGTACGGGCGATGATTCTCGACGGGGCCGTCGACCCCAATGCCGACCCGATAGAGGCAGACCTGCGGCAGGCCAAGGGATTCCAGGACGCGTTCAACGACTATGCGGCTGAATGCGCCAAGGCTCCGACCTGCCCGCTGGGCACCGACCCGGCCAAGGCGGTTGACGTCTACCAGAGCTTGGTGAATCCACTGGTCGATCCCGACAACCCGAGGAAGGGCAGACCCGCACACACCAAAGATCCACGCGGGCTGAGTTATAGCGACGCCATCGTCGGCACCATCATGGCGTTGTATTCGCCCACGCTGTGGCATCACCTGACCGCCGGACTGACCGAGCTGAAAAGCGACCGCGGCGACACCCTGCTGGCGCTGGCCGACATGTACATGCGCCGCGATGCACACGGCCACTACAGCAATGCCAGCGATGCCCGGGTCGCAATCAATTGCGTCGACCAACCTCCGGTCAAGGATCGGGCCAAGGTCGTCGAGGAAGATCGACGATCCCGTGAGATCGCGCCGTTCATGAGCTATGGCAAATTCACCGGCCACGCCCCGCTGGGAGCCTGCGCGTTTTGGCCGGTACCGCCCACCAGCAAGCCGCACGCCATCTCCGCGCCCGGCCTGGTCCCAACCCTGGTCGTGTCGACCACCCACGACCCCGCGACCCCGTACCAGGCTGGGGTGGATCTCGCCAAACAACTGCAGGGCGCCCTGCTCACTTTCGACGGAACCCAGCACACCGTGGTCTTCCAGGGCAACAGCTGTGTCGACGACTACGCCACGGAGTACCTGATCAGCGGGAAGGTGCCGGCAAAGGGCGCCAAGTGTTAGCTCCGCCGGCAGGTAACGAACCTTCCAGATAACGAGACCAACGTGTGACCTTCTGCGGGCAGCTTCCGTAGCTGGGACATGCCACGATTGACATCCATGTGGCGCATGAGACTGCTGAGCTCTGCGCTGCTATCATTCGCCTTGCCGATATCGGTGGCGCTGAGTTACCCCGAACCTGCCCGGGGCACGCCGGAATCCGATGCCGGCCCGAGTTCGGCCGTGCCAAAGCCGGCCAGCGTCGCGCCGCCGACTTGGGGGCATTGCGACAGCTTCGTCGAGGACACCCGCGACATCCCCACCGCACTGTGCACAACCGTCCCGGTTCCGGTCGACTACAACGACCCCGCGGGCGCCACACTTCAGCTCGCGGTGATTCGGATCCCCGCCACCGGCCCGCGGCTAGGGTCCCTGTTGGTCAACCCGGGCGGCCCGGGCGCGTCAGCGGTCGAGGCCGCCGCTCAGATGGCAGCAGCGCTGGCCGACAGTGAGATCACCCGTCAGTTCGACCTGGTCGGGTTCGACCCTCGCGGCGTCGGTCATTCCACCCCGGCACTGCGCTGCCGCACCGACGCCGAATTCGACGCCTACCGGCGCGAACCGATGGTCGACTACAGCCAGGCCGGCGTCGCCCACATCGAGCAGATCTACCGGCAGTTTGCCCGCGAATGTGCAGACAAGATGGGCCCGACGTTCTTGGCGAACGTCGGCACCGCGTCGGTCGCGCAGGATATGGATGTGGTCCGGCAAGCGCTTGGTGAGGAGCAGATCAACTATCTGGGCTTCAGCTACGGCACCGAGCTGGGCACCGCCTATGTCGAGCGGTTCGGTGACCACGTACGCGCGATGGTGCTTGACGGCGCGATCGACCCCAGCGTCGGTCCGGTCGAGGAAAGCATCCAGCAGCAAGCCGGCTTCCAGACGGTGTTCAACGACTACGCGGCCGACTGCGCTCGCTCGTCGGACTGCCCGCTGGGAACCGACCCCACCAAATGGGTCAGCCGCTACCACGAGCTGGTGGACCCCTTGGTCGACAAACCCGCGCAGGTGTCGGACCCGCGTGGACTGAGCTACGCCGACGCGATCACCGGCACCGTCAATGCGCTGTACACCCCGCAGTACTGGAAATTCCTGACCAGCGGACTCCTGGGCCTCAAACGCGGCACTGATGCCGTTGACCTGCTGAAACTGGCCGACGATTACAACGGGCGCGACGAGCATGGCCACTACGACAATTCCCAGGACGCCTTCGAGGCGGTGCGCTGCGTCGACGCGCCGTCGCCCACGGATTCGGCGACCTGGGTCGCCGCCGACCGCAAGATTCGCCAAGTCGCACCGTTTTTGTCCTACGGCCAGTTCACCGGGTTCGCGCCCCGCGACGTGTGCGCGTTGTGGCCGGTACCCGCGAGCTCATCGCCGCACCCGGCGGCGCCGGTCGCGCCGGGCAAGGTCGTCGTCGTCTCCACCACGCACGATCCCGCCACCCCGTACCAGGCCGGCGTGGCGCTGGCGCGCCAACTCGGCGCCCCGTTGATCACCTATGAGGGGACCCAACACACCGCGGTGTTCAACGGCGACCGCTGCGTCGACACCGCAGTCGTGCGTTATTTCGTCACCGGTGTGGCTCCAGGCAACTTGCAGTGCTGAGACGCGATACGCTTTTCCATCATGGACCGACAGAAGGAATTCGTGCTCCGCACGCTGGAGGAACGGGACATCCGTTTTGTGCGGCTGTGGTTCACCGACGTGCTGGGCTACCTCAAGTCGGTCGCGATCGCGCCGGCTGAGCTCGAGGGTGCCTTTGAGGAAGGCATCGGGTTCGACGGCTCCTCGATCGAGGGGTTCGCCCGGGTTTCGGAGGCCGACACCGTCGCCAATCCCGACCCGTCGACCTTCCAGGTGCTGCCGTGGCTCACCAGTACGGGGCATCACCATTCGGCGCGCATGTTCTGCGACATCACGATGCCGGACGGTTCACCCTCCTGGGCGGACCCGCGCCATGTGCTGCGCCGTCAGCTGAGCAAAGCCAACGATCTCGGCTTTTCCTGCTATGTGCACCCCGAAATCGAGTTCTTCCTGCTGGAACCGGGCGGGGATGACGGATCCCCGCCGATTCCGCTCGACGATGCCGGCTATTTCGATCAGGCGGTGCACGACTCGGCGTCCAATTTCCGCCGCCGGGCGATCGAAGCGCTGGAATTCATGGGCATTTCGGTGGAATTCAGCCATCACGAGGGCGCTCCGGGACAGCAGGAGATCGATCTGCGCTTCGCCGACGCGCTGTCGATGGCCGACAACGTCATGACCTTCCGCTACGTCATCAAAGAAATTGCCCTGGAGGAAGGCGCGCGAGCTAGCTTCATGCCCAAGCCTTTTGGGCAATACCCGGGCTCAGCCATGCACACGCATATGAGCTTGTTCGAGGGTGAGGTCAACGCGTTCCACAGCCCCGACGATCCGCTGCAGCTTTCTGATGTCGCCAAGTCGTTCATCGCCGGGATCCTGGAGCACGCCAGCGAAATCAGCGCGGTCACCAATCAGTGGGTGAATTCCTACAAGCGGTTGGTGCACGGCGGCGAGGCACCCACGGCGGCGTCGTGGGGCGCGGCCAACCGCTCCGCGTTGGTGCGGATTCCGATGTACAGTCCGCACAAGACGTCGTCGCGCCGCATCGAAATACGCAGCCCGGACTCGGCATGCAACCCGTACCTGACGTTCGCGGTGCTGTTGGCGGCCGGGTTGCGCGGGGTGGAGAAGGGTTATGCGCTGGGCCCGCAGGCCGAAGACAACGTGTGGGATCTGACGCCCGAGGAGCGTCGTGCGATGGGCTATCGCGAGCTGCCGGCCAGCCTGGATCACGCTCTGCGGGAGATGGAAAAGTCCGAGCTTGTAGCGGAAACGTTGGGGGAGCACGTATTTGACTTCTTCCTGCGGAACAAGCGCAGGGAATGGGCCAACTACCGTAGCCACGTCACGCCCTACGAACTGAAGACATATCTCTCGCTGTAACCGTGAGCCAACCCGCCACGCAGCGACCGAAAATACCCAGCGTCGGTCGGCTCGGCCTAGTCGACCCGCGGGCAAGTGACTACTTGGCGCGACTGGGCTGGGACACCGAAGACCACGTCGATTTGTTGTGGTCGCTGTCGCGGGCACCCAACGCCGATGCCGCCCTGAGCGCGCTGGTCCGGTTGTCCGAGAAGCCCGAGGCCGCATGGGATGAATTGAGTGCCGCGCTGCTGACCGACCGCGGGCTGCGCGGTCGGCTGTTCGCGGTGCTCGGGTCCTCGCTGGCACTGGGAGACCACCTGGTCGCCCATCCACGGTCGTGGCGGCTGCTGGCCGGCGAGCCGATATTGCCGTCATCCGAACAGCTGCACCAAGCATTCGCCCAGGCCGTCGCTGAAATGCCGGCTGGCGCAGGCGTCGACCATCTGCGTGCGTTGTACCGCGACCAGCTGCTGTTGCTGGCCGCCATTGATCTGGCGCCGGCGGTGGAGGACGAGCCGGTGCTGCCATTCACCGCGGTTGGCGCTCATTTGGCCGACATCGCAGACGCCGCGTTGGCGGCGGCGTTGGCCGTGGCTGAATCGACCGTCTGCGGTGATGGCACGCGACCTCGCTTAGCGGTAATCGCGATGGGCAAATGCGGTGCACGCGAACTGAATTACGTCAGCGACGTCGACGTGATCTTCGTCTCCGAACATGCCGACCCGATCAGCACCCGGGTCGCCCGCGAGATGATGCGGGTGGCGTCGGAGGCCTTCTTCGAAATCGACACCGGGCTGCGGCCGGAGGGCCGGCACGGCGAGCTGGTCCGCACCCTCGACTCACACATCGCCTACTACCAGCGCTGGGCCAAGACCTGGGAGTTTCAGGCACTGCTCAAGGCCCGCCCCGCCGCCGGTGACCCCGAACTGGGCCAGCGATACATCGCCGCGGTGATGCCGATGGTGTGGAGGGCTTGCGAGCGTGAGGATTTCGTCGACGAGGTGCAGGCGATGCGACGGCGGGTGGAGCAGCTGGTGCCCGCCGATGTGCGCAACCGCGAGATCAAATTAGGTCCCGGCGGCCTGCGTGATGTGGAGTTCGCGGTGCAGCTGCTGCAGCTGGTGCATGGCCGCAACGACGAGTCGCTGCATGTGGCCTCCACAGTGGATGCGCTGGCCGCGCTGGGTCGCGGCGGCTACATCGGGCGCGACGACGCCGCCAACCTGACTGCGTCCTACGAATTCCTGCGGCTGCTCGAGCACCGGCTGCAGCTGCAGCGACTCAAACGCACCCACCTGCTGCCGGAGCCCGACGACGAGGAAGCGCTGCGCTGGCTGGCGCGCGCGGCACACATCCTGCCCGACGGGCGTAACGACGCGCTGGGCGTACTGCGCGAGGAACTCAAGCGCCAAAACGTCCGGGTGTCACGGCTGCACGCCAAACTCTTCTACCAACCGCTACTGGAATCGGTCAGTCCGGCCGGACTGGAGTTCGCGCAGGGCATGACGCCGGAAGCCGCCGAGCGCCAATTGGCCGCCCTGGGCTACAAGAGCCCGCAGAACGCACTGAGCCATCTGTCGGCACTGATCAACCAGAGCGGACGCCGCGGTCGGGTGCAGTCGGTACTGCTGCCCAGATTGCTGGACTGGTTGTCGAACACCCCCGACCCCGACGCCGGATTGCTGGCTTACCGCCGAATCTCCGAGGCGATGGCGGCGCAACGGTGGTATCTGTCCACACTGCGCGACAGCAGCGCGGTGGCCAAGCGCCTGATGCATGTGCTGGGCACCTCGGCGTATGTACCGGATCTGCTGATGCGCGCGCCCGAGGTCATTCAGCAGTACGGCGATGGGCCGTCGGGCCCAAAACTGGTGGAAACCGACCCCGACGCGGTGGCGGGCGCTCTGGTGGCCTCGGCGGGCCGGCACGCGGACCCAGTCCGTGCCATCGCCGCCGCTCGCAGTCTGCGCCGACGCGAGCTGGCCCGGGTCGCCTCGGCGGACCTGCTCGGCATGCTCGAGGTCACCGAGGTGTGCCACGCGCTCAGCTCGGTGTGGGTCGCGGTGCTCAAGGCCGCGCTGGAGGCAGTGACCAGGGCGAATCTCCCCGAGAATGGTCGTGCGCCGGCGCGCATCGCGGTGATCGGGATGGGGCGGCTGGGTGGGCGCGAACTGGGCTACGGTTCCGATGCCGACGTGATGTTCGTCTGCGAGCCGACCAACGGCGTCGAGGATTCGCAGGCGGTGCGCTGGTCGGTGTCGGTAGCCGAGCAGATCCGGACCCTGCTGGGCACGCCCAGCGTCGACCCGCCGCTGGACGTCGACGCCGACCTGCGCCCGGAAGGACGCAGTGGCCCGCTGGTCCGGACGCTGGCCTCCTACGCCAGCTACTACGAACAATGGGCGCAGCCGTGGGAGGTGCAGGCCCTGCTGCGTGCGAACGCGGTAGCCGGTGACGAAGACCTCGGGCAGCGCTTCCTATTGATGGCTGACAAGACGCGCTATCCCGATGGGGGAGTATCGGCCGACGCCGTACGGGAGATCCGACGGATGAAGGCCCGCATCGACGCCGAGCGGCTGCCGCGCGGCGCCGACCCCAACACCCACACCAAGCTGGGGCGCGGCGGGCTGGCCGATATCGAATGGACGGTGCAGTTGCTGCAGCTGCGGCACGCACACGCGATTCCGGCGCTGCACAACACCTCGACGTTGGAAACCCTCGACGCGATCGCCGCCGCCGAGCTGATACCGGCCGAAGAGGTGGAATTGTTGCGGCAGGCCTGGCTCACGGCCACCCGGGCGCGCAACGCCTTGGTTCTGGTGCGCGGCAAGCCCACCGATCAGCTGCCCGGACCCGGGCGTGCACTCAACGCCGTCGCGGTCGCCGCCGGCTGGGCCAACGGCGACGGGGGCGAATTTTTGGACAACTATCTGCGGGTGACGCGGCGTGCGAAAGCGGTGGTGCGCAAGGTCTTCGGGGCCTAAAAGCGCCCCGGGGCGGACCGCGATATCTAGTAGTGCTAGTAAGTTTGGATGGACTTCGCGTTCGACGTCATCAGCGCCGACCAGCATGACCAGTTAGTGGCGCTCTACGAGCCACTGGCCCGGGCAGTGCGCGGCCTCATCGACGCCAGCATCCACACCGGGGTCGACGAACAGACCATCCGCGATGCGCAGAGCGCCATCGAGTCAGTGACGCAAACGCTGGAAAGCACCCGGCACGACGGTTATCGCACGCTACGGGTAGCCGAAAGTGGGCGGCCGGTGGCATGGGCCAACGCGGTGATCGGTGTCCGCAACCCGATCGCGCCACCGCTGACCATCCACCACAACGCTGACGCCACTCGGTGCTGGAGTGAGTTTTCGCTGGGCGCGCCGTATGAGGGACCGCCGGGTCGGGTGCACGGCGGCGTGTGCGCCCTGGTGCTGGACCATTTACTCGGCGAAGTGGCCAGCGAGGGTCTCACCAAACCACGGTTCACCGGCACGATCAGCGTGAAGTATCTACGTGCCACGCCGTTGGGCGAGCTTCGTGCCGAAGCCGGGATCGAACGGGTGGAAGGCGTCAAGACTTTCGTCCGCGGCTTTATCGCCGACGCGGAGGGCATCACCGCCGAAGCCGAAGGCGTCTTCATTGAGCCGGCGTGGGCGCGGGACGCCGGATGAAGTTCTACGTCAGCAGCGGGTTTTTGAAAACCGGCGAGATCATCGAAATCGCCAGGGCTGCAGACGAATTAGGTTATGACGGAATCGGTATCCCGGACCACATTGTCAATCTGGAGACGCTGAGCACGCCGTATCCGTATACCAAAGACGGGGAGCGGCGCTGGCCGCCGTTCACCGATTGGCCCGACCCATGGGTGCTGGTGGGCGCGCTGGCGCAGGTGACCACCCGGCTGCGTTTTGTCACCACCGTCTACATCCCGGCGATGCGCAATCCCTATTCGGCGGCCAAAGCCATTGGCACCGCAGCGTGTTTGGCTGAGGGGCGCGTCGAGCTCGGAGTTGGTGTCGGCTGGTGCGCCGGCGAGTTCGCGTTGATGGAGCAGCGATTCGAGAACCGGGGCAAGCGCACCGACGAGATGCTCGAACTGCTGGCCGCGCTATGGAGTCCCGGCTGGACAGAATTCGAAGGGCAGTTCTACCAAGCGCCGCGGCTGGAGATGGAGCCGACGCCGCCCCGCATCCCGATCTACGTCGGCGGGCTCAGCGAGACCGCATTGCGGCGCGCGGCTCGCCACGACGGCTGGATCGGTGATCTGATCCGGCTCGACCAGGCCATCGAGGCAGTCACCAGGCTGCGCGCGCTGCGTGCCGAAAATGGTTTGTCCATGGACGGTTTCACCATTCTCACGCCATTGGTTGACGCGTTCTCTGCCGCGGACTATCAGCGTGCTGCGGACGCCGGGATCACTGGCATCTTGACGATGCCGTGGAGGTTCTACGCCGGCGCCGATGCCACATTGTCGGAAAAGATCGACGGCATGCGGCGGTTCCGCGAGGATTTGGTGTTGGACGTGGAGTAGTGGCGGAGGACTGAGGGTGACGAAAAAGGTCGTTGTCGCGGTCGTGGTCTTGGGGTTTCTTGGTCTGCTCGCTCTTCCGGTCAAGGAGTTGTGCGGGGGCCAAGGTAAAGTCTGCGCCACAGCCCCCGACGATGATGGGTACATCCATTATTACTACGAGAAGCAGCCGCTATTGACCCCGCTGATCTACGCCATAACCGGTCGGAGTGTCCCCCTCGTCTATTCAAGAGGTATTGAGCTACACAAGATCCGGTGACGGGAGCGGTGTGCTTTAGTCGTGGCAACTGGTCGGGCGCGCGGCTTCATTTCCTGGTGAGGCGGAAATATCCGTAGAGGTATACCTCATCCCCGGTCGTTATTTGTATGGGCGTTTTGACAAGACCGGCACCCAGGATCATATCGTCGTCGAAATGACTTCGGAGCCAACCGTTCTGCCGATATAAGCTGTACACAATCTTATGCGTCTTCAGTTCTTATCCACAGTCTGCTGTTTGTCCACAGGGTGCCGCACGCGAGGCCATGAATGTCAGTGGGCGCAGATATGATTCGAACATGCGTTCGAGTAGCCGGGAAGAGATCATCGAGGCGTTCGATGCGTTTCATGACTCGGTTACTCGGCTGGGTGAGCTGACTTTCGATGCGTTGACTACCCCCGATCGTTTGGCGTTGCTGGAGCGCTTCGAGGACGACACTCGTCGGTTGCCGGTTCCGCGCCACGAATTGATCAACGGGCTGCGCCAGCAGGCCACCCCGGCCGAAATCGGCGGCAAATTGCCCCATGTGCTCGCCGACCGATTGCGCATCACCCGTGGCGACGCCAAGCGTCGCATCGAGGAAGCCCAAGAGCTGGGCACGCGCCAGTCACTGGCCGGTGAACCGCTGCCGCCGCATCTATCGGCGACTGCCGCCGGCCAGCGCGCGGGGGACATCGGTGGTGCCCACGTGTCGGTGATCCGGGGCTTCCTGCGGGACCTGCCCTGTTGGATCGACGCTGACACGCGCCAACGCGCCGAAGCACAGCTCGCCGAGTTCGCCACCCAGTATCGCCCCGAGTTGCTCGCCAAGCTGGCCGACAAACTCGCCGACGTCCTCAACCCGGATGGCGACTTCAGCGACGAGGATCGGGCTCGTCGGCGCGGCCTGACGTTGGGCAAGCAGGAGCGCGACGGCATGTCGGCGATCCGCGGGTATCTGACGCCGGCTGCGCGCGCCGCGGTGGAGGCCGTGTTCGCCAAGCTGGCCGCGCCGGGCATGGCCAACCCCTATGACGAAAACCCGGTGCTCGATGGCACGCCGTCGGAGCGGGCGATTGACAACGACAAACGCACCCCGGCGCAACGAAACCACGATGCCCTCCATGCGGCGTCGCGCGCCTTACTCGCCAGCGGAGAGTTGGGCCAGCACAACGGATTGCCGGCCAGCATCATCGTGTCCACCACGTTGCAGGAACTCGAATCCGGTTGTGGGAAAGCACTTACCGGAGGCGGCACACTGCTGCCCATGAAAGATGTGATCAGACTGGCCCGCCACGCCCACAACTACCTGGCCATCTTCGACAAAGGGCGGGCGATCGCGCTTTACCACACAAGACGCTTAGCCTCGCCGGGACAGCGAATAGTGCTCTACGCCAAGGACCGCGGTTGTTCGCGCCCCGCCTGCGACGTGGCCGGTTACTTCACCGAAGTCCACCACTGCACGCCCTACGCCAAGTGCCGCACCACCGACGTCAACGACCTGACGCTTGCATGCGGCGGCGACCATCCGCTGACTGAACAAGGCTGGACCACTCGCAAAAACGCGGACGGTGAGACGGAATGGATTCCGCCGCCGCACCTGGACTATGGCCAACCGCGCGTCAACCGGTTCCACCACCCCGAGAAACTCCTGCAAGACAAAGACAAAGAAGACGATGACGACGAGGATCCGTGACGGCATGCCTACCATCAGCTCATGCGCGGTGCCAAAATCCTGATCACCGGTCCGACCGGCCAGGTCGCCTTCCCGATCGCCCGAGCCCTGGCCGCCGACAACGACATCTGGGGGATCGCTCGGTTCGCCGACGCCGCGGCCCGGGAACGTCTCGAGCAGGCCGGAGTTCGGTGCCAGACGGTCAACCTGGCCGCAGGCGATTTCACCGGCTTGCCGTCCGATTTTGATTACGTCCTCAACCTCGCGGTGGCCAAGAGTGGCAAGTGGGACACGGATCTGGGCGCCAACGCGGAGTCGGTTGGTCTGCTGATGGCTCACTGCCGCGGGGCAAAAGCTTTCCTGCACTGCTCGTCTGCGGCCGTCTACGACCCGCCGGACGACGAGCCGCGCACCGAGCGTGCCGCCCTTGGCGACAACCACAAGTTCTTGTTTCCCACCTACTCCATCTCCAAGATCGCCGGCGAAGTCGTCGCCCGCTCGATCGCGCGGGTGCTCGGCGTGCCCACCACCATCGCCCGCCTCAACGTCCCGTACGGCGACAACGGCGGGTGGCCGTACTACCACATGGAGATGATCCTCGCCGGCATCCCGATTCCGGTCCCGCCGGGCGGCCCGGCCCGCTATAACCCGATCCACGAGGATGACATCCTCGCCACCATCCCCAAGCTCCTCGAGGTGGCGTCGGTCCCGGCGACCACCGTCAATTGGTGCGGCGATCAGACCGTCAGCCTGCAGGAGTGGTGCAGCTTCCTCGGCTCGCTGGTCGACAAGGAGCCGGTCTTTCAAGAGAGTGACCAGGCGTTACGCGGCAATCCCACCGATGCGACCCGGATGCGCGAGCTTGTCGGCGCCACGACGGTCGACTGGCGCGACGGAATGCGCCGCATGGCCGCCACCGTCCACCCCGAGCTGCTGACCGGCCGCTGAAAGCATTCCCTCCCGCCTGCGTTTGTTTTAACGTTGCGAGGGTGGAGTCACACGGAACCCCCGAACTTGTGCCTGTCGAGGCGTTGCGCTCTGGTGACCCGATCACCGATGTTCAAGGTGGCGGTCAGCACTACACGGTTCTCGAATCCAAGTCGATCGGCGACGGCTGCGTCGTCCTGGAACTCGAGTCGAAGGCAAACGACCGGCTTCGAGTAATCGAGATGTCCTTTCCCACCGGCTACCACATGGGCAGGTCCCCGCGGCGCATCCTGTGACCCCGGAAGTCAAGCCCTACCGCATCGACGTTGCGGATGAGGTTCTGGATGATCTGCGCGCGCGGCTAGCGCGCACCCGATGGCCCGAAGCCGAATGTGTCGACGACTGGAGTCAAGGCATCCCGCTCGCCTACACCCGTGACCTGGCTGATTACTGGGCCGACGGCTACGACTGGCGGGCGCGCGAAGCCGCGCTGAACCGGTTCGATCAGTTTGTCACCGAGATTGACGGCCTCGACATTCACTTCATCCATCAACGGTCCCCGCACAAGGATGCGCTGCCGCTGTTGATCACCCACGGCTGGCCCGGCTCGATCGTGGAGTTCCACAAAGTGATCGAGCCGCTGGTGAACCCCGAACGTCCCGAAGACGCTTTTCACGTCGTATGTCCGTCGCTTCCCGGGTATGGGTTCTCCGGCAAGCCCTCCCGCACTGGCTGGGGCGTGGAGAAGATCGCACAGGCCTGGGAGACCTTGATGGGGCGCCTCGGGTATGACCGATACGGCGCGCAGGGCGGCGACTGGGGCGCTGCGATCAGTACACAGATAGGTCGCAACCGGGGCCGGTGCATCGGGATCCACCTGAACATGCCGATCGCCCGGCCGCCGGCCGACGCGAAGGCCGAACCCACCGAGGACGAAAAACGCGCTTTTGCCGCAGCCGCGCACCATCGCCGTTGGGGCACAGGCTATTCCACGCAGCAGGCGACCCGGCCGCAGACGTTGGGGTATGGGCTGGTTGATTCCCCGGCAGCACAACTGGCGTGGATCGTGGAGAAGTTCTGGGCGTGGACGGACTGCGACGGGCATCCCGAAAATGTGCTCAGCCGCGACGAACTCCTCGACAACGTGATGCTGTACTGGGCGCCCGGTACCGGCGCCTCGTCCGCGCGGCTGTACTGGGAGAGCTTCAATGCCCTCGGCGACGCCAGCCGAGTCGAACTGCCGACGGGCATCGCGTCGTTCCCCAAGGAAATCCTGCGCGCACCGCGAAGGTGGTGTGAGGCCGTCTACAACATCACCCACTGGACGGACATGCCGCGAGGCGGGCACTTCGCGGCTTTCGAGCAGCCGTCGCTATTCGTGGACGACGTGCGTGCTTTTTTCGCCACGCTGCGCTGAGTTAAGCCGCACAATCAGTGAATGGCCCCCAACGGCCATTCCGGCGTACCGACGCCGGAATCGCCCAACCGCGCCGAGCTGCACGCTGCCGGACACGTGTCCGAGCGCCCCCACGGCCAGTGATTGAGGCAATCGCCTCATAGACAAACCTCTCACACCAAAGGAACCTCACATCATGACGACGATCAAGCGTTTCCTGGCGATCAGCTACGGCGCGGTCGCTTACCTGCTTTTCGTGGTGGCTTTTCTGTACGCAATCGGCTTCGTCGGCAACCTCTGGGTACCGCGCAGCGTCGATCACGCGATAGCGGCACCGACCGGGAAGGCATTCGCGGTGGACATCATCCTGCTGGGACTGTTCGCCATCCAGCACAGCGTGATGGCGCGTCCGGCGTTCAAACGATGGTGGACACGCGTCATACCTGAACCTATTGAACGCAGCACCTACGTGTTGCTGTCGGATTTGGTGCTGTTCCTGCTGTATTGGCAGTGGCGAACGCTCCCGGACGAGGTGTGGCATGTCGGCTACCAGGTCGGCCGGGTCGCGTTGTGGGTGCTGTTCTGGGTTGGCTGGGTCACCGTGTTCGCTGGATCATTTATGATCAATCACTTCGACTTGTTCGGGCTGCGGCAGGTATACGCCTTCTGGCGAGGAAACCCGTTGAGCGACCTTGGTTTTCGCACAACACTGCTCTATCGGGTGGTCCGTCACCCGTTGATGCTCGGCTTCATCCTCGCGTTTTGGGCCGCGCCGACGATGACGGTGGGGCGTCTGCTGTTTGCAGCAGCCAGCACCGCATACATTCTCGTCGCCGTACAGCTGGAGGAGCGTGATCTGGCGGCCACGCTCGGTGAGCAATACCTCGAGTACCGCCGCGAGGTGCGGATGCTGGTGCCGTTACCGCGCCGACAGCGCAACCATCCGCCGTCCACGGTGGCCGAGTCTTCGTAGCGAGGTAGCGGATCAGCGTTTACCGACGGTCGGACCACCGACTCGGCGACAGCGGCCCACGTGTCGAGCGGCGGTGCCTGCGGCGCGAATCCAGCGCAAACGCACCGCCGCCGACGAAGACCAACAGCAGGAACCCGAAGCAGTACAACACCGCGAGCTCACCGCGGTTGACCATCGGCCAAAATCCGTGCGGGAAGTGCTGCCAGAAATAGGCAACTGCCATCTCGCCGGATGCCACGAAGGCCGCCGCTCGGGTGAACAGCCCGATCGCGATGAGCGCGCCAGTGATCAGCTCAATCCAGCCCGCGTGGTACGCGGGCCATTGGCCGGCCGGGACCACGGGTCCTTGTGGCCAGCCGATCAGCTTGGACAGGCCATGGGATAAAAACAAAAATCCGAACACGACTCGAAACACGGCAATGGCCGACGACGAGCGCGCCGCAAGCCGGGCCTCCAAATTGCGCGTCATGCGCCGACCATAGCCGCTTGCCCGCACCACTGGGCATAATCTAAAGCCACCCAACATCGGGTACAGGTCCCCAGGGAGGCCGCGATGACGAGGTTCGTGCTCCGGATGGCCGTCGGTGCTTTAGCGGCGTTGGCTTCGATCGCGGTGGTGACGGTCGCGACGCCGGGCGTCAGCAACGCTGAGTGTGATCCCAACTGGTCGTACATTGTGGCGACCGGCGAGTGCAAACCGCCACCGCCACCGCCGGAATGGTGGACACCCCCGCCACCGTACGCGCCGATCTATGCGCCGCAGTCGGTGCCGCCGCCCCCGACAGACCCGCCGCCGTCGCCGTGGCCGGTCCACCCGGTGTGGGATCAAGCCCACCAGCAGTGGGTCTGGATCGGGATCTGATCCTTAAACGTCGAAGTACAGCGCGAACTCGTACGGATGCGGCCGCACGTTGATCGGCCCGATCTCGACTTCGCGCTTGTAAGCGATCCACGTCTCGATCAGGTCGGACGTGAAAACGCCGCCCTCCGTGAGGTATTCGTGGTCCGCTTCGAGACGGTCGATCACCGCGGCCAGCGAGGTCGGGGCCTGCGGAATGTTGGCGGCCTCTTCCGGCGGCAGCTCGTAGAGGTCCTTGTCGACCGGAGCCTGCGGCTCGATCTTTTTCTTGATCCCGTCGATGCCGGCCATCATCATCGCTGAGAACGCCAGGTAGGGGTTACCCGAGGAGTCCGGGCAGCGGAACTCCAGCCGCTTGGCCTTCGGGTTGTTACCGGTGATCGGGATACGCACGCATGCCGAGCGGTTGCGCTGGCTGTACACCAGGTTGATCGGCGCTTCGAAACCGGGCACCAGCCGCTTGTAGGAGTTGACCGTCGGGTTGGTGAATGCCAGCAGCGACGGCGCGTGGTGCAAAATGCCGCCGATGTAGTGGCGCGCGATGTCGGACAGGCCGGCGTAGCCGACCTCGTCGTAGAACAGCGGCCCGCCGTCCTTCCAAAGTGACTGGTGGGTGTGCATCCCCGAGCCGTTGTCGCCGAACAGCGGCTTGGGCATGAACGTGACCGTCCTGCCGTGCTGCCAGGCCGTGTTCTTGACGATGTACTTGAACAGCATCAAGTCGTCGGCGGCATGCAGCAAAGTGTTGAATTTGTAGTTGATTTCGGCCTGGCCGCCGGAGCCCACCTCGTGGTGCCCCTTCTCGAGCACGAAACCGGCGTTGATCAAGTTGGTCAGCATCTTGTCGCGGAGGTCGACGTACTGGTCGTTGGGTGCGACGGGGAAGTAGCCACCCTTGGGGCGGACCTTGTAGCCGCGGTTGGGGAGGCCGTCGGCCTCGGTCGCCGCGCCGGTGTTCCACCAGCCGGAGATGGCATCCACTTTGTAGAACGAGCTGTTGGTCGTCGAATCGAACGAAACCGAGTCGAAGATGTAGAACTCAGCCTCGGCGCCGAAGTAGGCCGTGTCGGCGATTCCGGTGCTCTTGAGGTAGTTCTCCGCCTTGCGGGCGACATTGCGCGGGTCGCGTGAGTAGGCCTCGCGGGTGAACGGGTCGTGCACGAAGAAGTTCAGGTTCAGCGTTTTAGCTTCGCGGAAGGGATCGATCTGAACGGTCTGCGGGTCGGGCAGCAAGATCATGTCCGACTCGTGGATCGACTGGAAGCCGCGGATCGACGATCCGTCGAATGCCAGCCCGTCTTCGAAGACGCTCTCGTCGAACCCTGACGCCGGAATCGTGAAGTGTTGCATCACACCCGGCAGATCGCAGAAGCGAACGTCGACGAACTCGACCTTGTTGTCTTTGATGAGTTTGAAGATGTCGTCGGCCGTCTTCTCGGACACCGAGGCGCTCTCCTTTACTGAGGGCATCGAGTCTAATGCGGTCATGAGGCGCTCTCTCCTTTACTGGCCGTATCGGTGACCCGATCAGACCGTAGGGATGTGATGTTGCCCGGCAGTCAACCGCGTGTTGCGCTGACGTTACGCGACCCGGTTGGCCAGGGTTAGGTCGGGGTTAGGCCGGGTGTGTGCACTTTATCCTGGGGCCATGCCCCGCAGCATCGGATCCTGGCTTTCTGGTCCGCCCGGCGAGACGCTCGAGTTGCCGGAGTCCGGACCGGGTTCGCTAGCCGGGATCGGCCGCCGGTTCACCGCGCTGCTGGTCGACTGGTTAGTGGCATACGGGCTGGCCGGGCTGGGCGCGACGCTCGGGCTGGTCCCGCGCAGCGCGCTGGCGACGGCGGTGCTGGTCGTGTGGCTGGTGCTCGGCATAGTCGCGGTTCGGTTGTTCGAGTTCACGCCGGGCCAGTTCGCGCTCGGGTTGCGGGTGGCCTCGATCGACGGTCGCCTGCACGTGGGGCTCGGGCGCGCCGCGCTGCGCGGGGTGCTGATCGCGTTGGTGATTCCGGCGTTGTTCGTCGACGCCGACGGGCGCGGCCTGCAGGACCGGGTGACCGGCACCGCGGTCGTGCGGAGATAGCGGCTAGCGCCGACGCACGGTGCGCTGCACTCCGCGCATCTTTGCGGCGCCGGGCAGCGGTCCCTTGGGCATGGCGGGCCCGCTGGCACGCGAACCCAGCGCGGCCAGCCGGGACTCCAGCGAGTCCAATTGCTTGACGTTGATGTTGGCCGGCAGCCGAGTCAGGTGGCGCTCCAGCTTGGCCAGCGGAATCTCGCCCTCACCGTTGCCGACGACGATGTCGTAGATCGGCACGTCCCCGACAAGCCGTGCGGTGCGCTTCTTCTCCTGGGCCAGCAGCGGCTTGACCCGGGCCGGCGACCCCTCCGCCACCAGGATGACGCCGGGCCGCCCCAGCACCCGGTGCACCGCGTCGAAGTTGCCGGTCGCCGCCACACCTGGGGTGACGCGCCACTTGCCGCGCAGGTTGTCCAGTACCCACGCCGCCGCGCCGGTCTGTCCTTCGGCCTTCCGGTACACCGAACGCTGCGCGCGCCGGCCGAAGATGATGAACGCCACCAAGGCGCCCAGCACCACACCCAGCGGGATCATCATGAAAGCGCTGAGGCCGCCGGCGGGCAACGCCACGGCCACCGATATCCCCACGATCAGCACAAACGCGCCGATCATGTAGGGCAGCAACCGCTTGTCTTCTTTGCGTTGGATGTTGAAGGCCTGCCACAGCTGAATGCGCCGTTCTTTGGCGGCGGCCTTTCGGGCTGCCTTCGCCTCAGCTCTGGCGGCCTTGTTCGCCGCGGCACTACGGGTTTTCGCCATTAGTTCAGGATACGGTCGGGCCGGCCCTGCACGGCCTGCTGGTAGAGCCGCCCGGCCCGGTAGGAGGAACGCACCAGCGGACCCGCCAGCACCCCGGCAAACCCGAGTTCCTCGGCGTAGCGCGAGTACTCGACGAACTCTTCCGGGCGGACCCACCGCTCGACCGGGTGGTGCCGCACGGACGGTCGCAGGTATTGGGTGATCGTGACGAGGTCGCAGCCGGCGGAATGCAAGTCCCGCAGCGCGGCACGCACTTCGTCGGGAGTCTCGCCCAATCCGAGGATCAAGTTGCTCTTGGTGACCAGCCCGAACTCGCGCGCCGCGGTGATCACGTCGAGGCTGCCCTGGTAGGTGAATGCGGGCCGGATCCGCTTGAAAATGCGCGGCACCGTTTCGACGTTGTGCGCCAACACTTCCGGGCGAGACTCGAACACCTCGCGAAGCCGGCCGGGAACGCCGTTGAAGTCGGGGATCAGCAGTTCGACCCCGGTCGATGGGTTGAGCGCCTTGATGGCGCGCACCGTCTCGGCGTACAGCCACGCCCCGCCGTCGGGCAGGTCGTCGCGGGCCACCCCGGTCACCGTGGCGTATCGCAGGCCCATCGCCTGCACACTCTCGGCGACCCGGCGAGGCTCGTCACGGTCCAGGGCGGCGGGCTTGCCGGTGTCGATCTGGCAGAAGTCGCAACGGCGGGTGCACTGATCGCCGCCGATCAAGAAGGTGGCCTCGCGGTCTTCCCAGCACTCGTAGATGTTCGGGCAGCCGGCTTCCTCGCAGACCGTGTGCAGCCCCTCGCGCCGGACCAGACTCTTCAGCTCGGTGTACTGCGGACCCATCCGCATCCGCGTCTTGATCCACGGCGGCTTGCGCTCGATGGGGGTCGCCGCGTTGCGCACCTCCAGGCGCAGCAGTTTCCGACCCTCCGGAGCGACAGTCACGTAGTCGATGCTACGCGGGCGGATGCCTGCTCCAGCACCGCGAGCGCCCCGTCGAGCGCGTCACACACGGCGTCGGCAACGGCGCAGCGAACATCGTCGACACCGACGCGGTGACCCAGTTCGGCGGTCAACGACGTCACTCCGGCATCGGTGATGCCGCACGGCACGATCCGTCCGAACGCGTCCAGGTCGCAATCACAGTTGAGCGCAAAGCCGTGCAGCGTCGTCGCCCGCGACACCCGAACCCCGATAGCGGCGACCTTGCGGGCGGGCCGACCCGCACCGGTGGGCACCCACACCCCGGAGCGGCCTTGGACGCGGCCCACGTCCAGGCCCAGGTCCGTGCAAACCTTGATCAGCGATTCCTCAAGGCGGCGAACGTAATTGACCACATCAAGCGGCTCCGTCAGCCCGATGATCGGATAGCCGACGAGTTGGCCTGGTCCGTGCCAGGTGATCTTGCCGCCGCGGTCGGTGTCGACGACGGGCGTGCCGTCAACCGGCCGTTCGTGCGGCATGGTGCGCCGCCCGGCGGTATAGACCGACGGGTGCTCCAAAAGCAGCAGGGTGTCGGGGCCGCCGGCCACCCGGGTGTCGGCCAGTTCGCGTTGCAGGCGCCACGCGGCCTGGTAGTCGATCGTGCCGAGTTGACGGACTTCGACGGGATTCGCGCTCGAGCGGATAGAGCTCACAATGGCCTCACAACGGCCACGTTACGCGAAGACGGGTCGGGCGGTGGCGTAGGCCAGCGCCTCGCCGATGGTGTTGTGGTGGAACTGGAATCCGGCGCGCTCCAGCGCGGCCGGGATGGCGCGCTGGCCACACAGCAAACCCTCATCGGCGAACTCGCCGATTGCGGCGCGCACCGCGAATCTGGGCATCACCAGCGGGGTGGGCCGGTTCAGCGCGCGGCCGAGCGCTGCGGTGAATTCGCCGTTTGTCACCGGTGCCGGTCCGGTCATGTTCACCGGACCGGACAGGCCACGATGGCTGAGCGCGAACTGCAGCGCCCGTATCTCGTCTTCGAGGCTGATCCACGACAGGTATTGACGTCCGTTGCCGAGCCGGGCGCCCAGGCACACCGAGAACAACGGACGCATCCGGCTCAGCGCGCCGCCCGACGGGGCCAGCACCACTCCGGTGCGAGCCAGGACCACTCGAACGCCCGCTTCTTGGGCGGGTGCGGTGGCCGCCTCCCAGTCCTCACACAGCTGCGCCAGGAAACCTGTTCCTGCCGAAGCGTTTTCGTCCGCGACCCGGTCTTTGGTGTTGCCGTAGTAGCCGACGGCGCTGGCGTTGACGAGTACTGAAACTCCGGCTTCGGCAGCGGCTGCCGACAGCACTTCGGTCGGGGTGATACGGCTGTCCCGCAGGTTCTGTTTGAACGCACCCGACCAGCGTCGCTGCCCGACATTGATCCCGCAGAGGTTGACCACGGCGTCGACTCCGCTCAACGCCGACGCGTCCAGTTCGGCGCTTGCCGGGTTCCAGTGCACCTCGTTGCCGTTTGCCGGTGTGCGGCGCACGATTCGCACCACCCGATGGTCGGCGGCGCGCAGCGCGGACACCAAAGCCGAGCCGATCAGCCCGGAGGACCCGGCGACCGCGATGACGGCTTTGGCCACGACTGGAAAGCCTTCCTACAAACCCAAATCGGCCTCGAAAGCACCTTCTTCGAGTCGATGCCTGATGGTAGTCAGAAAACGTCCGGCATCGGCACCGTCGATCAGCCGATGGTCATAGGTCAGCGGCAGATAGCACACCGACCGCACTCCGATGGACTCGTTGCCGTTCTCGTCGACCACGACCCGTGGTCGCTTGACGATGGCCCCGGTGCCCAGCATGGCGGCTTGAGGCGGTACCAGGATCGGGGTGTCCAGCAGCGCCCCTTGGCTGCCGATGTTGGTGATGGTGAAGGTGCCCCCGGACAGCTCGTCGGGCTTGAGGTCGCCCGAGCGTGCCCGCGCGGCGATGTCGGCGATGGCGCGTGCCAGACCGGCCAGCGACAGGTCGCCGGCGTTGTGGATGACCGGAGAGAGCAGCCCCTGCTCGGTGTCGACGGCGAACCCGAGATGCTCGGCGTCGTAGTAGGTGATCTCTTTGGTCTCTTCGTTGTAGCTGGCGTTGATGTTGGGGTGCACCTTGAGCGCATCGATCACGGCGCGGGCGATGAACGGCAGGAAGGTGAGGTTCACCCCTTCCCGTTCGGCGAACGCCGCCTTGGCCCGGGCCCGCAGCGCGACGATCTTGGTCATGTCGACTTCATGGGTCTGAGTCAGCTGCGCCGTGGCCAGCAGAGACTCGCGGGTCTTGTTGGCGGTGATCTGGCGAATCCGGCTGGCCTTTTGGGTGGTGCCGCGCAGGTGGGCCAGCGCGGGTGCCGGTGTCGCAGCGGCTGGTTTGGCGGCAGCGGCCGGGGCTTGCGGCGCCGCAGCCGGTGGCGGAGCCTTCTTGGCCTCGGCCGCCGCCAGCACATCTTGCTTGCGGATGCGCCCGCCCACGCCGGTGCCGCGCACCTGGGTGAGGTCAATGTTGTTTTCAGCAGCCAGCTTTCGGACCAGCGGGGTGACGTAGGGCGTGCCTGATGCACCGTCCGGGGGCGCTGCCGCGGGCGGCGGCGCGGCGGGCGCTGGGGTGGGGGTGGGTGCCGGGGGGGGGGCAGGCCGGGCTCTTGTACACAGCCGGCGGCGGCGACGGAGNAGCAGCAACCAGAGCCGCAAGCGCAACCGGAGCCGCAAGCCCAGGCCGAGCCGCAAGCCCCGCCCGAGCCGGCGCCGGCTCGGGCGGGGCTTGCGGCTCGGCCTGGGCTTGCGGCTCCGGTTGCGCTTGCGGCTCTGGTTGCTGCTCGGGTTCGGGTGTGGGCGTGGCCGCGGGTTGCTCGCCGGCTTCACCGATGATGGCGAGTTCACCGCCGACCTCGACGGTGTCGTCTTCTTTGGCGATGATCTTGGTCAGCACGCCGGCGGCCGGCGAGGGGATTTCGGTGTCGACCTTGTCGGTGGAGACCTCCAGCAGCGGCTCGTCAACCTCGACTGTGTCGCCTTCTTGCTTGAGCCAGCGGGTGACCGTCCCCTCGGTGACGCTTTCGCCGAGTGCCGGCATCTGGACGGAGAAGGCCATCTCTGTTGACTCCTCGATCGTCGGTCGGTCAGGAGGGTTCGACCTCTGGCTTACCACAGCATCCTTCCATTGCTGCGCGAACGGCATACACCCAGGGCAGAGCGGACCCTTGACACCCACGCAAGGCCGGGGCAGTGTCGAATTTCGCTTGCTACCAAGGGTATGGGCTACTGGCCGTCACAGTAAGTCTCAGCGGGTCGGGAGGGTTTCATGGCGACGGTTGCTCCGCGGTTCGTCTACAGCGCCGACGACGTCCGCCTCGCGGTGTACGAAGAGGGCAACGCGGACGGTCCCACCGTGGTGCTGGTACACGGTTGGCCGGATTCCCACGTGTTGTGGGACGGCATTGTTCCGCTGCTGGCCGACCGGTTCCGGATCATCCGCTACGACAACCGCGGGGTCGGCGGCTCCTCGGTGCCCAAGCCGGTTTCGGCGTACACCATGGAGCGTTTCGCCGATGACTTCGCGGCGGTCATCGAAGAGTGCAGTCCGGGCCGGCCGGTGCATGTGCTGGGTCACGACTGGGGCTCGGTAGCGGTGTGGGAGTACCTCGGCCGGGCCGGCGCCGGTGACCGGGTCGCGTCGTTCACCTCGGTGTCGGGGCCGAGCCAGCATCATCTGGCGAACTACATCCGGGCGGCACTGCGGCGTCCCTACCGGCTGCCGACATTCGTCCGGGCGCTCAGCCAAGCGGTCCGGCTCAGCTATATGGCGTTCTTCTCGATACCTGTGCTGGCCCCGCTGGTCATCCGGGCAGCACTGTCCAGCGCGAAAAGTCGGCGCCGCATGGTCGACGGCGTCCCCGTCGCGCGCATTCACCACTCCGATCACATCGCCAGCGACGCGGCTAACTCAATAAAGGTGTATTCCGCCAACTACTTTCGTTCGCTGGTGCGTCCCCGGCGTGACCATTACGTGGACGTGCCGGTGCAACTTGTCGTCAATACCGAGGACCCATACGTGCGGCCATCAAGCTACGACGGCACCGTTCGCTGGGCGCCGCGGCTGTGGCGCCGCGACATCAAAGCCGGTCACTGGTCGCCGATGTCGCACCCGCAGGCGTTGGCGGACGCCGTGCACGAGTTCGTCGACCTTACCGAAGGGAAGGAGCCCAGCCGGGCGATGCGGCGTGCGCAGGTGGGTGGTCGGCGCGCGTACTTCACCGACACTTTGGTGTCGGTGAGCGGCGCCGGCAGCGGGATTGGCCGCGCAACCGCGTTGGCATTCGCGCGTGAAGGCGCCGAGCTGGTGGTCAGCGACATCGACGAAGCCACCGTCAAGGAAACCGCCGCTCAGATCGTGGCGGCCGGCGGCGTCGCACACCCGTATGTTCTCGACGTCGCCGACGCCGAGGCGGTGGAGGCGTTCGCTGCGCAGGTCTGCGCTGCGCATGGCGTCCCCGACGTGGTCGTCAACAACGCCGGTATCGGGCAGGCGGGCCGGTTCTTGGACACCCCGCCCGAGCGGTTCGACCACGTGATCGACGTCAACTTCGGCGGTGTGGTCAACGGCTGCCGGGCATTCGGACGCCGGCTCGTCGAGCGCGGCACCGGCGGCCATATCGTCAATGTCGCCTCGATGGCGGCCTACCTGCCGTCGCAGGCACTGAACGCGTACTGCACGTCCAAAGCTGCGGTGTACATGTTCTCCGACTGCCTGCGGGCCGAACTCGACGCCGCCGGGGTCGGGTTGACCACGATCTGCCCCGGCATCATCGACACCAACATCGTGCACACCACCGAGTTCGACGCGCCACCGGGAGCCGAAGAGCGAGCTGACAAGCGACGTGGTCAGCTGGAAAAGCTGTTCGCTGCACGGCATTACGGGCCGGACAAGGTCGCCGCGGCCATTGTGTCCTCGGTGAAGAAGAACAAGGCGATTCGGCCGGTGGCACCGGAAGCCTACCTGGGCTACGGGCTGGCCCGGGTGCTGCCGCAGGCGCTGCGCAGTATCGCCCGCCAGCGGTTGGTGTAGGCGGCCACGCTTAATTCGCACCCGCCGCGGGTACTCGCAGGCATGGCTGCGACACGAACTGCGACACGAACACTGTCGGCGACGCGCGACCTCCACGCCTCCTGTCAGCGCGTATGGGAGGTACTCGCCAACGGGTGGACCTACAGTCAGTGGGTGGTCGGCAACAGCCGCACCCGGGCGGTCGACCCGGACTGGCCGGAGCCCGGTGCCGCCATCCGGCACTCGATCGGCGTGTGGCCGCTGGTTATCAACGACCAGACCTCCGTCGAAAGCTGTGTGCCTTTGCACGAGCTGGTGCTGCGAGCGGGCCTAGGGCCACTCGGCGCAGCACGAATCACCATGCGCCTGACCGAGATCCCGGAGGGCTGCCGAGTGGAGATGTTCGAGGTGCCTGCCGAGGGACCGGTCAGACTTATCCCGGACCGGTTGACACTGCTTGCGATTCATCCGCGCAATCGCGAGTGCATTCTGCGGCTGGCCGCTCTCGCCGAACGGCTCGAGCCAAGTCAGGTGAAGTGACCGATAGGTGCGCTGGGCGTGAGCCAATTCGATGCTGTGGTGGTGGGCTCCGGTCCGAACGGACTCGCCGCCGCGGTCACCTTGGCCGAAGCGGGCCGAAGCGTTCTCATCCTGGAAGGCGCAGACACCCCGGGTGGGGGAGCGCGGTCCGGAAACGTCACCGGCGACGACTCGATTCACGACATCTGCTCGGCAATCCATCCACTCGCGATGGCTTCGCCGGCCTTCCGGCGTTGGCCGCTGGCCGACTATGGGCTGGAATGGATCTTCGCGCCGATAGAGGTTGCCCACGCGCTCGACGGTGACCGTGCCGCCGCACTCCATCGTGATGTCGACGAAACCGCCGCCGGACTCGAGCGCGACCGCGCGGCATACGCGGATCTGCTGAACCCGTTGGTATCACGCGGTATCAACCTGTTCGACAGCATCCTCGATCCGTTTCCACCCAGGCATCCGCTGACACTCGCGAACTTCGTCCGTCTCGGGATTCCTTCTATCGCAGGCTTTTCCAAGCGACACTTCACAGGCGACATGGCACCCGCTTTGCTGGCCGGGATGGCCGCGCACTCATTCATGCCGCTCACACGTATGGGCACCAGCGCGGTCGCACTGATGTTTGCGGTCAGTGCGCACCGCACCGGTTGGCCGATGGCGCGGGGCGGCTCGCAACAGATCGCCGATGCGCTGCTGGCCTACTTCGGGCACCTTGGGGGCGAAATCCGGCTCGGCCACTGGGTGCGGAGGCCGTCGGATGTGCCGGCATGCCGCGCGTTGCTGCTGGACGTGTCGCCCACCCAGGTGCCAGGAATTCTCGGTGACTGCTTGTCGAAGCGGCATCGCCGACGATTCACGAACTACAAATACGGCCCGGGGCTTTGCAAAGTCGACTACCTGCTTGACGGCCCCATTCCGTGGCGCGCCGAAGAGTGCCGGCGCGCCGGCACCGTCCACCTCGGCGGCACCCTCGGCGAGGTCGCCGGGGGCGAGGCGGCGGTGACCCACGGCGATCATCCGGAGAAGCCGTTTGTGCTGCTCGCTCAGCAGAGCCGGTTCGATCCAACCCGCAGCCCGAACGGCGGGGAAACGGTGTGGACGTATTGCCATGTTCCCAACGGCTCCGGCGTGGACATGTCGGACGCGATCGAAAAGCAGATCGAGCGGTTTGCTCCCGGCTTCACCGACCGCGTCGTCAAGAAAGCGACGGTGACCGCAAAAGAAGCAGAAGCCCACAACCCGAATATGTGCGGCGGAGTGATCGACGGTGGATTCCACGACCCGCTTCGATACGTTGCGAATCTGGCCGCGGGACTGTGGCCGTACAAGCTGCCGGCCCGCGGTGCCTACCTCTGCTCGTCGTTCACCCCGCCCGGCCCAGGGGTTCACGGCATGCCCGGCTACCTGGCCGCCCGCAGCGCCCTGCGTAAAGAGCTGCGCTGATCGGACTCGGCGCGGGTCTAGCCGTTTTCGGCGATGTCCTCCAAGACGGCGAACATGGTGCGAGTCGGCACGCCGGTGCCGCCCTTGGGGGTGTAGCCCCAGGGGCTCCCGGTGTTGTACGCCGGCCCGGCAACGTCGATGTGCGCCCAGGCCACTCCGTCGCCGACGAATTCGCGCAGGAAAACCCCGGCGACCAGCATCCCGGCGAACCGCTGTCCGCTGACATTGGCCAGGTCGGCCACCGTCGACTTCAGATCGTCCTTGAGTTCGTCGGGCAGCGGCATCGGCCACGCGTTTTCGCCCACCCGCTGCGAGATGGCAGCCACCCGATCCCGGAACTCGTCGCTGCCCATCACTCCCGGCGTGCGCGCACCGAGCGCAACTGTCTGCGCGCCGGTCAACGTCGACGTCTCGATCAGGTAGTCGGGGTTGTCTTCGCAGGCCCGCACGATGGCGTCGGCCAGGATGAGTCGGCCCTCGGCGTCGGTGTTGAGCACCTCGACCGTCGTGCCGCCGTACTGGGTGAGTACGTCACCGGGGCGTTGCGCGGTCGCCGAGGGCATGTTCTCGGCCATCGGCACGGTCGCGACGACGTCGATTGGCAGCTTTTGTCGCGCGGCCAGTGTCACGGTCGCGATGACCGCCGCGGCCCCGCCCATATCCGAGGTCATGTGGTGCATGGACGCCGCCGGTTTGATCGAAATACCGCCGGTGTCGAAGGTGATGCCCTTACCGACCAAGGCCACCTTCTTGGCCTGCCCGGGTTTTTTGGCCAGCCGTGATCCGCGATGGGTCAGCCGGACCAGCCGCGGCGGCCGCGACGAGCCCTTGCCCACCCCGATCACACCGCCGAAGCCGGCCTTTTGCAGCGCCTTATCGTCGAGCACTTCCACTTCGAGGCCGGCCGCTTCACCCAAAGCCTTTGCCCGCTGGGCGAATTCCGCCGGAAACAGGTGACTCGGCGGGGTGTTGACCAGGTCGCGCGCGCAGGCTACCGCGGCTGCAACCGCGGCGGCGTGTTCGGCGTCGCCTTTGGCATCTCTGGCCGTAGAAAGCGCTGTGATCTTGGCCAGACCGGGATCTTTGGGTGCGGTCTTATCGGTGCGGAACTCGGTAAACCGATAGCTGCCCAGCGCCAGCCCCTCGACCGTGGCGGCGGTGTCCAGGTGGCTCAGTGTGGTGATGACGGCTTCGGCGCCGTTCGCCGCGCGGGCCGCCGCGCCGGCGGCCCGACGGATCACATCGGTGGGCCAGGGATCGCGCGGTGTGCCCAGACCGACGGTCAGCACGCTGGCTACCGGCAGCGAGGACACCACCAGCCGATGGACCTGTTCTTTGGCGCCGGTCGCGTTCAGTGCCCGCAGCCCGGCCTCGATCTCGGCGACCGCATCCGCGGCCAAAAATGGGTCGGCGACGGCGACCGCGCCGGGCTCGTTCTCGTCATCGGTTGAGACGACGGGCACGATCAGGACTGCCTTGGCGGTGCCCCGACGGGGTAGCGCAGAGGCGACGGTGACGGCGGGGGGCTGGTAGCCGGGTTCGGTGCTCACAGGGCACCACCCTAACGATGAGCGGTCAGGCTCAATGCGTACGCTGTCACTGGTTCGTCGAAACCCTTGAGTGTCAACGGATCCTGCACAGTTGCGGGCCAGTCGGGCAACTCATTGTGCACCTGCTCGGCAACGAGGATCTGCCCCGGCGACGCGGCGGCGACGAGCCGGGCCGCCAGATTCACCGGATTGCCGAAGTAGTCGCCGTTGATGGCCAGCATCTCGCCGTAACCCAAACCGGCGCGCACCTGCAATCCGGCTTCCCGCGCACGTGGATGGTCGACGAGATCGACCGCCGCCTTGGCCAGCTGTTCGGCGCTCGGACTCACCCACATCACCGCGTCGCCGATGAATTTGACCACCCTTCCACGGTCGGCTTGCACCACGTCGGAGACGGTGGCGGAAAAACCCTTGAGCAAGTTCGACAATTCCGCGGGCGTGAGCAACTGAGTCAGCGCGGTGAAGCCGGACAGGTCCACGAAACCTACGCCGCACATCAGGCCCGCCGACGGGCCCCTCGTGATGCCCTCGATGAAGGTTCGGGTGCTGGTGAGGTGGTGGCGGTGGACGGCGTCCATCAGCGCCCCGATCCTCGGAACAAACGCCGCGACCTTGCGGAAGGCCTGAGCCGTGGCGAGTTCATCGTTGGTGTGTCCGATCCACACCTCCGGTTGACCGAATCGGATCATGGCCGACTCGGCGTCGGCAAGCCGGGCCATGGCGGCGCCCAGGACCCGCAGCGTGCCGGACACGGCCTCCTCGCTGAACTGCTCATTCAGCGCCATGCAGGTCGCCAAGGCGTCGACGTCGGCCTGGCTCAACGTGGGGGTATCGGCGTCCGGCGCGGCCAGACCGAGCAAGGCCCAGAAGTGCGCGACGTCCTCGACCGGCACGCCCAGTGCCTCGGCGGCGCTGGACAAGGTGTGAATCGGCGGCCCCGACCACTGCAGGGCATCGCCGGCGAGTCCGAACAGGCGGCCGCGGCGCTCGGCGTCGACCATCTGCTCCGCGGTGAACCCGAGACTGTCCAGATACTCGATCAGCGGTGCCCGCTCGCGCGCGTTGGCGATCCCCGCACCTTGCAGGGCCTCGAAATCGACCACCTGATTAGTGTGGAGCATCGTGACCGAGCCGTCGACGATGCAGAGCGAAGCGATGAGGAGGAGCGGCGCTTGATGCCTCAGCCCCAACACGGACCGCTCGAAGATCGCCACCGCGAGCTGGGCGCCACCTTCGCCGAATTCAGCGGCTGGCTGATGCCGGTGTCGTATGCGGGAACCGTCAGCGAGCACACCGCGACCCGCAACACCGTCGGCCTGTTCGATGTCAGCCATCTGGGCAAGGCGATCGTGCGCGGGCCGGGCGCCGCGGAGTTCGTCAACTCCACGCTGACCAATGACCTGAACCGCATCGGCCCCGGCAAAGCGCAATACACGTTGTGCTGCACCGAATCCGGCGGCGTCATCGACGACCTGATCGCCTATTACGTCGCCGACGACGAGATCTTCCTGGTGCCCAACGCCGCCAACACCGCCGCCGTGGTTGCCGCGCTGCAGGCCGCGGCGCCGCCGGGCATCACGATCACCAACCAACACCGGTCGTTCGCGGTGCTCGCGGTGCAGGGCCCTCGATCAGTCGAGGTGCTCGCGGAGCTGGGCCTGCCGACCGGCATGGACTATATGGAATACGCCGACGCCTCGTTCTCCGGGGTGCCGGTGCGGGTGTGCCGCAGCGGATACACCGGTGAGCACGGGTACGAGCTGTTGCCGCCCTGGGATTCGTCGGCTGTGGTGTTCGACGCGCTGGTGGCCGCGGTGAAGCAGGTCGGCGGGCAGCTGGCCGGTCTTGGCGCCCGCGACACGTTGCGCACCGAAATGGGCTATCCCCTGCATGGCCATGAACTCTCGGCTGAAATCTCTCCGCTGCAGGCCCGCTGTGGCTGGGCGATCGGCTGGAAGAAAGAGGCGTTTTTCGGCCGCGACGCGCTGCTGGCCGAGAAGGCCGCGGGGCCGCGGCGAACGCTGCGCGGATTGCGAGCGCTGGCCCGTGGTGTTCTGCGGGCCGGGCTGACTGTGCTCGACGGGGACACCAAGGTCGGGGTCACCACGTCGGGAACGTTCTCGCCGACACTGCAGGTCGGCATCGCGTTGGCGCTGGTCGACACCGACGCCCACGTCGAGGACGGTCAGCACGTCACCGTGGACGTCCGGGGCCGGGCGCTGGAATGTGAAGTGGTGCGACCGCCATTCGTCGAACCGAAAACTCGCTAGCGTGCGGTTATACAATCGCCCCATGCCCAGCGGCCTCCTCGAGTTCCGGGTTTCGCGCGCCGCAAAGCCGGCGAGCGACGAGGAGCGCGAAGCGATCCTGGCCGACCCCGGCTTCGGCAGATACTTCACCGACCACATGGTGTCGATCGACTACACCGCCGACCAGGGGTGGCATAACGCCAGGGTGATCGGCTACGGCCCCATCGAACTGGACCCCTCGGCGATCGTGCTGCACTACGCGCAGGGAGTGTTCGAAGGGCTCAAGGCGTACCGCTGGGCGGATGGGTCGATCGTGGCGTTCCGGGCCGAGGCAAACGCCGCCAGGATGCGGTCCTCGGCACGGCGAATCGCGATCCCCGAGCTGCCCGAGGAGCTGTTCATCGAGTCGTTGCGACAGCTGATCGCCGTCGACAAGGCATGGGTGCCGCCGGCGGGAGGCGAGGAGTCGTTGTATCTGCGGCCGTTCGTGTTCGCCACCGAGCCGGGGCTCGGGGTGCGCCCGGCCAACCAATATCGGTATCTGGTGCTGGCGTCGCCGGCGGGCGCGTACTTCCCACGCGGCATCAAGCCGGTGACGGTGTGGGTGTCGACGGAGTACGTGCGGGCCAGTCCGGGCGGCACCGGTGCCGCCAAGTTCGGTGGTAATTACGCCGCGTCGCTGGTGGCCCAGGCTCAAGCCGCCCAAAACGGTTGCGAACAGGTGGTTTGGCTGGATGCCAGCGAGCGGCGCTACATCGAAGAGATGGGCGGAATGAACATCTTCTTCGTCTTCGGCAGCGGCGGGTCGGCGCGGCTGGTCACCCCCGAGCTGTCCGGCTCACTGCTGCCCGGCATCACCCGAGACTCGTTGCTGCAGTTGGCGACCGACGCTGGATTCGCCGTCGAGGAGCGCAAGATCGATATCGACGAGTGGCAGAAGAAGACCGCTGCCGGCGAGATCACCGAGGTGTTCGCCTGCGGTACCGCCGCCGTCATCACACCGATCGCGCACGTGAAGTACGGCGATGCGGAATTCACCGTTGCCGACGGCGAACCCGGTGAAGTGACGATGGCGCTGCGCGACACCTTGACCGGAATCCAGCGCGGCACCTTCGCCGACACCCACGGCTGGATGTCGCGGCTGGACTGAGCCAGCGGGCGCTGGGGTTTTGTAAATCCTTGTGGTTTCGCGGTTTTCCCGCGCCTCCGTCGTCTGGCGAGCCAGAATTGGGTGCCCTGTGTAAGCGATCGAGAGGAGCTTCAACGTGGCACTCGTATCGGGATTCGACCCGGCCAACAGCGGACAGCAGCCGGTCGATGTCAACGAAAACCCTGTGCCCGTCGGGGTATGGGGGGATTCCAGCACCGGCGGCGGAGTCTTCGGTACCAGCGGACCGTTGCCGAGCGGCGTATCCATTCCCATCGATCCGCCGGCCGGGGTCGAAGGGCACAGCGCGGACCGGCCGGGCGTGGTCGGTCGCAGCATCACAGCAAGCGGGGTGGTGGGGGAAAGTCAAGACGCGCCGGGCGTGCTGGCCCGCAGCTCCGCCTCCGGCCTGCTGGGGGTGACATTCAGCCCGACCGACGATGCGCACGGCGTCTTCGGCTCGAGCACCACCGGTGGAAACGGGGTTACTGGCTTCGTGGGCGGCACGACCGGCGTGATCGGCAACAGTATCCGCGGCACCGGCGTACACGGCATAACCGGCACCGGCACCGGCGTGATCGGTGAAAGCTTCGGTGACGACGGGCTGGCGGGCCCCGGCGTGTGGGGCAACAGCCCGGTATCGGTCGGTGTGCTGGGGTTCAGCAACTCCACCGATGGCAGCAGAGGCGTCACCATCGGTGAGGGCTTCGGGGTCTATGGCGCGCATTTCTCCGACGATCCGGGAGGCGGTGTCACGGGGATCAGCACGACGGGCACCGGCGTCATCGGCGAAAGCCTGGGTGGCGGTGGTGGCGGCGGGGCTGGACCCGGTGTGCATGGCCATAGCGACGTCGCCGTCGGCGTTCGTGCGGTCAGCGGGCCCACAAACGGCAGCGAAGCCCTCACATTCGGTTCCGGTCACGGCGTTTCAGCCGTACATTTTTCGGCCCAACCCGGTGGCGGGGTCTCGGGGCTGAGTGTCATCGGCAACGGTGTCGAGGGGTTTACCTATGCCAGCATCCGGCAGAACAGCGATGTCGCGGCGGTGCGCGGGCAAAGCGCCAACGGGTACGCCGGATTGTTTGTGGGCCAAGTGCGCGTGGCCGGTCACCTGAGCAAGAGTGGCGGCGGGTTCACCGTCGATCACCCGACCGATCCGGACAACAAATACCTTTCGCATTCGTTCGTCGAATCGCCGGAGATGCTCAACGTCTATAGCGGCACCGTCACGACCGATAAGGACGGGACGGCGCGTGTCGAGTTGCCGTCGTATTTCGAAGCGCTCAACCGTGACTTCCGCTATCAGCTCACCGTTATCGGAGACTTCGCTCGCGCCGTCGTCTCCGAGGAAATCAAGAACAACGGATTCACCATCCGAACAGACGCCGGCAAGGTGAAGGTGTGCTGGCAAGTCACCGGTGTCCGCAAGGACGCCTGGGCCGAAGCCAACCGGATTGCGGTGGAGCAAGAGAAGCCCGACGGCGAGCGAGGCCGCTACCTGCACCCCGAGCTGTTCGGCAAGAAAGCGGTCGCAATCCATCCGGGCCCCACGGCCCGCCTCGCGGAAGTTCTGCCCGAGGAACTCCGAGATCGCGCCGAGCGGTTGGTTTCCGACCTGGACGCCACGGACGCGGCGGAGGTTAAGGACCTGTCCGGCCGGCTGGAGGAAGGCAGGCGATGGCTGCAGGAGCAGGCTGAGGCCGGGCGTGCTCGGCTCGAGGAGAGGTTGCGAGCAGTGGAAGGCATGCCATCGGCCGTCGACAGCCCAGACGCGGCCAAGCGGCGGCTGCAGGAGCGGGCCGCGGCCGGACGCGCCCAACTCGATGAGCAGTGGCGCGCGGTGCAGGAAATCGTCGAAAAGATGCGGCCCGGATCGGCTAGCCGATAGCCAGCCCGACCGCCACCACCGTCGTCGTCAGTTCGATTGCTGCGCCGAGCACGTCACCGCTGACGCCGCCGAACCGGCGCACGCAGTGGCCGACCAGCACCGCGCCGCAGCTGAGTCCCACCAGGACCGCGACCGGACCCTGCCATAGCCGCGAAGTGGCCGTCAGCGACACCGCGGCCAGCGCAATGACCCAGGCCGCAACCACCGACACCGGCTGCGTGCCGGCCACCCGGGCGCCCAGGACACTGCCTTCGGCCGCGGGCACCGACCGGCGACACGCCACGACCGCCGCAACCCGGCCCGCACAGACGGCGACGACGATCGCCACCGCACCCAGCGCCGCGAATGCCAACCCCTGCAGCATGATCACCAACACGATTGCGGCCACGCCGAACGGTCCGGTCGCACCGTCGCGCATCACCTGCCGCGCGCGTTCAGGCGGGCCGTAGCAGCCCAGCCCGTCGGCGGTGTCGGCCACACCGTCGATGTGCAGCCCACGCGTCGCCAGCAACAGCGCGGCCACGGCCAGCAGTCCGGTCAGCGGATTGCCTGCGCCGAATGCCAGCGCAGCGGCCCACACCACCGCGGCGGCCAGGGCGCCCAGCGCCGCACCGACCACCGGCAGCGCGGTCACTACACCGCCGCTGAGCGGGCGGTTCGCCGCGCCGTGCAAGGGCAGTACCGTACCGAACCCGAAAGCTGTTGCCAGCGAGCGGATCACTGATCATCCCGATTGGACACGCCCGCCGCGGAGAAGGTCGACATCGACGACAGCGCGGCCACCGCGGCCCGCAGTACCGGCACCGCCAAGGCCGCCCCGGTGCCCTCACCGAGCCGCATCCGCAGGTCCAGAATCGGGTCGAGCTCCAATGCGGCCAAGGCCAGCTGGTGCGCAGGTTCGGGGGAGCGATGACCGGCCTGCCACCATTGCCGGGCCCCGGGCGCCAACCGCTCGGCCAGCAGCGCCGCGGCCGTCACCGCCACACCATCGAGCAGCATCGGGGTCCGCCGAACAGCGGCCTGCGCGCAGAACGCGGCCATCGCCGCCAGATCCGCGCCGCCGCAGCAACGCAGCAAGCCGATCGGATCCGAGGTCACCGACCGGGCACGGTACAGCGCGTCACGCACCGCCGCGGTCTTACGCATCCAGCCCGCATCGTCGATGCCGGTCCCGTGCCCCACGATCACAGCCGGTTCGGTGTCCGTCAGCGCCGCGACCAAAGTCGTTGCCGCAGTGGTATTTCCGATACCCATATCTCCGGCGATCAGCAGATCGGCTCCAGCGTCGACCTCCTCATCGGCGATCCGCCGGCCGGCGTCGATTGCGGCGGAGGTCTCCTGCGGGGTCAACGCATCCTCGACGGCGATGTTGCCGCTGCCGCGGCGCACCTTGTGTGCGCCGATCCGTTCCGAGAGCGCGTCGGCGTCGACGGCCAGGTCGGCGACCCGGACTGCCGCGCCGGCGATCTGGGCAAGCGTGTTGATCGCCGCGCCGCCGCTGTCGATATTGGCCACCATCTGGGCGGTGACCTCCGGCGGGTAAGCCGATACCCCCGATCGGGTGACGCCGTGGTCGCCGGCGAACACGACCACCCGGACCTGCTCGAATTGCCTTGGCGGACAGGTTCCCTGGCATGACGCGACCCAAACTGACAGGTCTTCGAGACGTCCCAGTGCGCCCGCCGGCTTGGTCAACGTGTCCTGGCGGACGCGGGCAGCGTTTGCGGCGTCAGCGTCGGGGGATGGTATCGGGGGAAACGTCATCGCATCTCCGCCGGCTTGATGTGCAGCGGCTGGCCGGCCACCATGAGGACCACCCGGTCGCATAACGCGGCCAGCCGCTGATTGAGCGCACCCAACTCGTCGGTGAACCGGCGCCCGGACGCAGTGGCAGCCACTATGGTCAGACCGACTTCGTGACTGACCAGGACCAGCGGCGAAGCAAACGAGGCCACCGCTGCGAGCAGGTCGTCGACGTCCGCCGCGACCGAACCGTCCTCCCAACCCCGTCGGTCCAACGCCGCGCTGAGCCAGCACCCGAGGTCGTCGACCAGGGTGGGGGTTGTCGGTTCTTGACGCAATTGTGTTGCGACGTCGTCACTTTCCACCGTCAGCCAATGTTCAGGCCTGCGGTCGCGGTGCTCGGCAACTCGTCGCAGCCAGGCCGGGTCGGTGTCGAGCACCGGGCCGGTGGCCAAAAAGCGCACCGGCTCAAGCGGTTCGAGCGCCTCGGCGATCGCTGCTTGCGCCCACAGTGATTTGCCCGACTTTATTCCGCCGAGCACCAGAGTCCGCACGGTGGATTAGGCAGGCTTGCTGCCGCGTTTGACCTGCGGCCGTGGTGCCCGCATGCGGCGCAGCTGCGATGCCCTGCCGGCAGCGTAAAGTCCTATTCTCCAACGACTTTCGGTGTTATCGGGGAACTTCTCGTCAACCATTCTGCTGACCTTACGGCCCAGGATGACCCCGTCGATCACCATCAGGAGCATCAACACCATCATCGCCGGAGACAGCAGCAATTGCAGTTGCGGAACAGCGAACATGATGAGCAGCAACGCGATTGCCGACGGCGTGAACAGGCCCAGCAGGTTGCGCCGGCTGTCCACCACGTCGCGGACGAACCGGCGGACCGGGCCTTTGTCGCGCGGCAGCAAGTAGTCCTCGTCGCCAGCCAGCATGCGCTCCCGGCGTTCTGCCATCGCCGCTCGACGCATAGCGCTCTGGGCTTTGCGTTCTTCGCGGCTGAGCTTCGGCCCGGCGATTGACTTGCGGCGGGCACGGGCTTCGACGGCGGTCATCGGCGCCGGCGGGACGGGGCCGCGGCGCCGATCGGCGCGCTTGGGTGTAGGCCGGCCCTTCGGGGCGGTCGTGCGCGATCCGCGAGAGACCGGCGCAGACGCCCCGGCGTCGTCGTCCTGCACCTCGGCGGCGTCCTCGCCGGGGGCGGCGCTGTCGTCTTTGTTACGGCCCAGGAGCTTCACAATTGCCAGGTTACTTCGCAGGCCGTCGGCTCGATCAACCTCTGTCGGTGCCGACAACTTGGCCGGCTTTACGCTTGCCTGATGACTGGGTCGGGAGCCGCGGTCTGCGCCCACCCCCCGATGCGAGTACTGATCGCTCCGGATAGCTACGGGGACACGCTGACCGCGGTGGAGGCGGCCGGCGCGATCGCCGCGGGGTGGAGCAGGGCACGTCCCAGTGATCAGTTCACCATCGTGCCGCAATCCGATGGCGGGCCAGGCTTCGTCGGCGTGCTGGCCGACCGGGTTGGCGAGCGGCGCCGGCTACTGGTGTCCGGCCCGCTGGATGGCGAGGTGGAGGCCGAGTGGGTGTTCGATCCCACTTCCTCGACGGCGTACCTGGGTTGTGCACAGGCCTGCGGGCTGGCCCTGCTCGACGGACCGCCGACACCCCAGACCGCGCTGGCCGCACACAGCCGGGGCGTCGGCCAGCTCATCGCGGCGGCCCTGGCGGCCGGGGCGGCGCAGGTCGTGGTCGGGCTGGGCGGTAGTGCCTGCACGGACGGCGGTCGGGGCCTGATCGACGAACTCGGCGGGCTGGACGTCGCGCGGCAGCGGCTGGCCGGGATCGAGCTCGTCGCCGCCTGTGACGTGGAATACCCGCTGCTGGGGCCGTGGGGCGCCGCCCGGATCTTCGGCCCGCAGAAAGGTGCCGACGCCGAGACGGTCATCGAGCTGGAAAACCGGCTCAGGGCCTGGGGTGCTCAGCTGGACGCAGCGGCCGGCCGGGAGGTCAGCGCTGAGCAGGGTGCGGGCGCGGCCGGTGGCCTCGGAGCGGCGTTGCTGGCGCTGGGCGGCCGGTGTGCATCGGGCGCCGCGATCATCGCCGAGCACACCCGCCTGGCAGACGACATCGCCGCCGCCGACATCATCGTCACTGGTGAGGGGCGGTTCGACGAGCAGTCGCTGCACGGCAAGGTGGTCGGGTCGCTGGCGGCGGCCGCCCGGTTGTGCGAGAAGCCGGTGCTGGTGCTGGCCGGCCAGGTGGATCTCGACGAAACAGCGCAGCGGTCAGCGGGCATCCTGGCTGCCTTCGCGATCGCCGACTACGCGGGTTCGGTGCGGTTGGCCCTGGCCGACGCCGCCAACCAGCTCATGGGGCTGGCGGCGGCGACGGCGGCGCGACTCGGGAATAGCGCGCCGACAAGGTACCGTTGACACCGTGGGTTCTCGCCCAGCGATCGCAATGAGCACATACAGGGAGAAGCAATGACTGTTCAGGAAGAGTCAGCCGCCAAGACCCACGGCGTGATCCTGACCGAGGCCGCCGCGGCCAAGGCGAAGTCACTGCTGGACCAGGAGGGCCGCGACGACCTGACGCTGCGTATCGCGGTGCAGCCGGGTGGCTGCGCCGGACTGCGCTACAACCTGTTCTTCGATGACCGCTCGCTCGACGGTGACCTGACCGCGGAGTTCGGCGGTGTCACGTTGACCGTTGACCGGATGAGCGCACCGTATGTGCAAGGCGCCAGCATCGACTTCGTCGACACCATCGAGAAGCAGGGCTTCACTATCGACAACCCGAACGCCACCGGGTCGTGCGCCTGCGGCGACTCGTTCAACTAATACGTGCCGCCCGTCCGGAGCACGTAAGAGCACACCAGCACCTGATTGTGCTGAACTAGCAATTGCGCGATGCCCTGAACGCCGTCGCGTTCGGGACCGCCGGTCGCCGGGGTCACACGCATGCTGAACAGCACCTGAGCCTGATAGTTCGACCAGTGCACGACCTTGTCGATCGAGGTCACCCTGGCTTGGGAGAACTGCTTGCGGAACGCGTCGCTGGACAGTTTCGCCAACGCTTGATCGGCACGGCGATCCCGGACGGCGTCGTAGATGCCGCAGAGCGTATTGCGGGCGATGGCTTCGGTATCACGGTGCTGCAGAGCATCCAGATAACCCTGAATCGCCGTCGTGGCCGTCGCTTCGGTGAGTGTCCCCGCGGACGTGGACCCGCTTTGACGCTTGCCGTAGACGATCGCGGCGGTCATCGCCCCGACGAGCACGACGGCCAGCGCAACGCCGACAAGCAGCCTGCGACGACGGCGTCGCGGGTACGGTATCGGCGGCGGTAGCGCCCCCGACGGCGTGCTTTCATAAATCAGCGGACCGGGAATGGGTTGACTGGGATGCGGATCGGTGAGCGGCGGTCCGTCCGCGCCGACATCGTGGTTCGGCGACTGCGGACCGGGCATCAGTTCTCCTACGCTGGTGGACTGCACCGTCGCGGTTCTCCTAACGCAGGCTAGCGCACCCGGCGTCATCGGCGACTGTAGGCTTAGCTAGCTGAACTTAGAAACGAAGGGTGGATTTTCGTGACGATCGCGGTGACCGGTTCCATTGCAACCGACCATCTAATGCGGTTCCCAGGCCGGTTTTCCGAACAACTGCTCGCCGACCACCTGCAGAAAGTTTCACTCAGTTTCCTTGTCGACGACCTGGTGATCCACCGCGGTGGAGTCGCCGGGAACATCGCGTTTGCCATCGGTGTGCTGGGCGGTGACGTGACACTGATCGGCGCCGCCGGCGACGACTTCGACGACTACCGCAATTGGCTGCAGGCGCACGGCGTCAACTGTGACAACGTCCTGATTTCCGAGACGACGCATACCGCGCGATTCGTCTGCACCACCGACATTGACATGGCCCAGATCGCGTCGTTCTATCCCGGCGCGATGTCGCAGGCCCGCAACATTTCTCTCGCCAATGTGGTGTCGGCGATCGGGGCACCGGAGCTGGTCATCATCGGGGCCAACGACCCGGAGGCCATGCTCTTGCACACCGAAGAGTGCCGCAAACTCGGTCTGCCGTTCGCCGCTGACCCATCGCAGCAGCTGGCCCGGCTTAACGGCGACGAGATTCGCAAGCTGGTCAACGGCGCCCGCTACCTGTTCACCAACGACTACGAATGGGACCTGCTGTTGTCCAAGACCGGCTGGACCGAAGCCGACGTGATGGGGCAGGTCGGGCTGCGGGTCACCACCTTGGGTCCCAAGGGGGTGGACATCGTCGAGCCTGACGGCACCACCATCCACGTCGGCGTCGTGCCCGAAACCCGCCAGGTGGACCCGACCGGTGTGGGGGATGCGTTCCGGGCCGGATTTTTGACCGGTCACAGCGCGGGTCTGAGCCTGGAGCGGTCAGCCCAACTCGGGTCGCTGGTCGCGGTTTTGGTGCTGGAGTCCACCGGCACTCAGGAGTGGGAGTGGGACCGTGAGGTCGCGGTGTCGCGGCTGGCCGGCGCCTATGGCGACGAGGCCGCTGAAGAGATCGCGGCCGCGTTGCCGCGTTGACTCTGCGTGTGCCAGAAGATCAGAGCTGCACCGGATAGTGCGGCTCGCTGATCTGCGGTACCACGCTGTGTTCGACGAAAATCGCGTGCCACAGCATGAAGATCAGCACTGTCCACAGTCGGCGACTGTGATCGGTTGTGCCACAACGGTGTTCGTCGATCATTCGGCGCACCGCAGCGATATTGATCAGATGGTCGGCCTGCGAGGAATCGGTCATCGCATATGCCCACTCCAGCAATTCGCCTGCGCGCAGCCAGTGTCGGATCGGCACCGGGAAGCCCAGCTTGGGTCGGTTGAGCACGTGCGCCGGGACGATGGGCTCCAGCGCCCGACGCAGCGCATACTTGGTCGTCGTGCGAGTTATCTTGGCCCGCAACGGTAACCGGGACGCAACCGCGAACACCTCCGAGTCCAAAAATGGCACCCGCAATTCCAGCGAGTTGGCCATCGTCATCTTGTCGGCCTTGACCAGGATGTCTCCCCGCAGCCAGGTGAACAGGTCGATGTGCTGCATGCGGGCCACCGGATCCCAGCCCACCGACTCGGCGTATATCGGCGCTGTGACGTCGGTGTGGGTCCACTCCGGGCGGAAACCGGGTAGCACATCGCGCAGCTGGTCGTCGGAAAAGCTGCGGGCATTGCCGTAGTAGCGCTCCTCGAGCGTGAGTGATCCGCGATGCAGCAGACTCTTGCCGCGCATACCTGTCGGCAACGGCCTGGACATTTTGCCGACTCCGCGGCGTAGTGGAGCGGGCAGGTAGCTGAAAGGCTTGAGCGACAACGGTTCCCGATAAATTGTGTAACCGCCGAACAACTCGTCGGCGCCCTCACCGGACAGCACCACTTTGACGTGCTTGCGGGCTTCGCGCGCGACGAAAAACAGCGGCACCAGCGCGGGGTCGGCCACCGGTTCGTCGAGGTACCAGACGATCTCCGGCAACGCGGCGACGAACTCGTCCGCGCTGACCACCTTGGCGATGTGTCGTGCCCCGATCGCCTCGGCGGAGGCCACCGCGATGTCGATCTCGGAAAAGCCCTCCCGCTCGAAGCCGGTGGTGAACGTGATCAGCTTGGGGTTGTGGCGGATCGCCAGCGCCGCGATCGCCGTCGAGTCGATGCCGCCGGACAAGAAGGCGCCCACGGTGACGTCGGCGCGCATGTGCTTGGCAACCGAGTCCTCCAGCACCGCGGTGATCTCGTCGTAGCGAGCCTGTTCGGTGTCGCGGGTTATCGGCGTTGCGGCGAACCGGGGGACGAAGTAGCGGGTGATCTCGGTTGTCGGATCTCCGGGACGAATCCGGGCATAACAGCCTGATTCGAGCCGGCGCACCCCACGGTGCAGGGTCTCGGGCTCGGGCACGTACTGCAGCACGGTGTAGTGCTGCACGGCCCGGTGATCGATGCCGGTGTCAAAGCCCACCAGCTCAGCCAGGTCCAGTAGGCATTTCTTCTCGCTGGCTACCGCGGTGCCGCCGGGTCCGGTCGCCATGAACAGCGGCTTGATACCGAACGGGTCACGCGCGCAGAACAATTCGCCGGCAACGCTGTCCCACAGCGCGAACGCGAACATGCCACGCAGCCGGGCGAGCGCCCCGGCGCCCCAATAGTGGTAGGCGGCGATGATCGCCTCGCCGTCACCGTCGGTGTTGAAGGAGGCGCCATGAGTATCGGCGAGCTCGGCGCGCAGCTCGAGGTAGTTGTAGATCTCGCCGTTGAACACCAGCATGTAGCGGTCCGGGGTTGCCGGCGGTCCCCAGCGCAGCGGCTGGTGCGAGTGCGCGATGTCGATGATGGACAGCCGGTTGAAACCCAGCACCACCGGCCCGTCCGCCCACGTGCCCGGCTCATCAGGGCCCCGGTGGCGCATCAGATGAGATGCTTTGCCGACTGCGTCGACCGCGCCTGAAGCGGTGTCGGGTGTGGCTCCGACGAATGCCAGCAGTCCGCACACCGGGCCAAGTATGCCGCACCCTGCTAGCTGTGCTGACGTGGCGAGGGGGACTCTGCGCGGGTAGCCGGGTCCCGTGGTCTACGCTGCGTAGTATTCGACTGCTGCGGCGAGTCGGCCGACTGCCGTCGGCCCCGCTGGTGAAACAGGAGGCGCCAAACGTGACACTCCGCGAGCCAAGCCGTTCCGCAGGCTTTCGTCGGCTTCGGCTGCCGTTGCTGGCCGGCACGCTGGGCGTGCTGGCGGTCACCCTGAGCGGCTGCAGCTGGCAGCAAGTCCTGGGGCTGGGCTGGCCGTATGGGATCACCCCGGAGGCCCAGCTCAACCGGGACCTATGGGTTGGCGCGGTGATCGCCTCGCTGGTGGTTGGTGCCATCGTGTGGGGCCTGATCTTCTGGGCGTCGGCGTTTCACCGCAAGAAGGCCACCGACACCGAGCTGCCCCGCCAGTTCGGTTACAACCTGCCGCTGGAGTTGGCGCTCACCGTCATACCGTTCCTGATCATCTCGGTGTTGTTCTACTTCACCGTCGTGGTGCAGGAGAAGATGCTGCATTTGGCGTCCGACCCGGAGGTCGTCGTCGACGTCACGTCGTTCCAATGGAACTGGAAGTTCGGCTACCAGAAAGTCGACTTCAAGGACGGCACGCTCAAGTACAACGGAGCCGACCCGGCCCGCAAAGCGGCGATGGTCTCCAAGCCTGAGGGCAAGGACAAGCACGGCGAAGAGCTCGTCGGACCGGTCCGCGGAATCAACACCGAGGACCGCAGCTACCTCAATTTCGACAAGGTCGAAACGCTGGGCACCAGTACCGAGATTCCGGTGCTCGTGCTCCCGGCGGGCAAGCGAATCGAGTTCCAATTGGCCTCCGCGGACGTGATACACGCGTTTTGGGTGCCGGAGTTCCTGTTCAAGCGCGACGTGATGCCTCACCCTGACGCCAACCATTCGGTCAACAGATTCCAGGTCGCCGAAATCACCAAGACCGGCGCTTTCGTCGGGCGGTGCGCCGAGCTGTGCGGCACCTATCACTCGATGATGAATTTCGAGGTTCGGGTGGTGTCACCCAACGACTTCAAGGCCTATCTGCAGCAGCGGATCGCCGGAAAGTCGAACTCGCAGGCGTTGCAAGCGATCAATCAGCCTCCGTTTGCGGTTACGACCCATCCGTTCGACACTCGTCGTGGAGAGCAGTCGCCCGCAGCGAGCAAGTAGGCAAGTACGAATCCCAACAACAAGCCCGACAACAAGCCAGAGAACCAGGACAACAACGATGCATATCGAAGCCAGGCTGTTTGAATTCATAGCCGGGTTCTTCATCGTTAGTACGGTGGTCTACGGCGTGCTGACGAAGATGTTCGCCACCGGCGGGGTGGAATGGGCCGGCACCACGGCACTGGCGCTGACGGCCGGCATGGCGTTGATCGTCGCCACTTTCTTCCGGTTTGTTGCACGCCGGCTCGACACCCGGCCCGAGGACTATGAGGGCGCCGAGATCAGTGACGGCGCCGGAGAACTGGGTTTCTTCAGCCCACACAGCTGGTGGCCAGTGCTGGTCGCGCTGGCGGGCTCGGTCGCGGCGGTGGGAATCGCGTTGTGGTTGCCCTGGCTGATTGTCGCCGGTGTGGTGTTCATTTTGGCCTCGGCGGCGGGGTTGGTCTTCGAGTACTACCTGGGTCCCGAGAAGCACTGATCGGCGCTTCACAAGGTCACAATCAGGGCGTCAGTTGATCGGTGGTCGGTCGCTGTGAATGTAGTGATCTGTCAGGTTGGGTAGGGTTTTGCAAGCACAATGTGGAACATCGACGCGTGCCTGAGGCCACCAACCCTGCGGCCCGGGCGCGCTGCTGATGTGGTGGAACAGGACAGACAGAAATGAGCGGGCCGAATTCTCCTGGACCGGAATCCGACCAGCTGGATTCCGGCGGCGATCCGCGCCTCAACGACCACGCGCTGGACGCCGATTACCACAGGAATCACGCCGACGAGGGCGATCAGACAAGCGAGACCGAGATCTATTCTCGGGCGTATTCAGCTCCGGAGTCCGAGCACTTCACCAGCGGTCCGTACGTGCCGGTCGACCTCGACCTCTACGACTACGACCACTACGACGCACCGGCCGAGGACGAAGCGAGGCCGCCGCGCTGGCCGTGGGTGGTGGGTGTCGCCGCGATTCTGGCCGCGATCGCGCTGGTGGTCTCCGTGTCGCTGCTGGTCACCCGCACCAAGACCAGCGATCTGGCCACGCCCGGCACCGCGCCGTCGTCCACGCCACCGATGCAAGACGAGATCATCGTCACCACGCCGCCGCCCGCACCCCCTCCGCCGCCGTCCAGCGAGCCACCGCCGNCAGGTCACCTATTCGGTGACCGGGACCAAGGCTCCGTTCGACCAGATCACGATCACCTACACCGACGCCTCTGGATTGCGGCGGGGCCAGCCAAAAATCTACATTCCCTGGACCCCGACACCGACACCGCTTTCGGCGTCTGAGATCGGTTCGGGGGGGGGGGCCAGCCCGCTGCGCCCGAGCAAGTTGAACTGCAAGAACACCAGCAGTGACGGCACGGTGTTGTCGGCCAACGAAAACAACGCCCCGCAAACGAGCTGCTGATGGTCAACAGGTATTCCGTCGGCCGCCGCGGGTGGGCGACGATGAGGCCGACGACCGCCGATCGCATCCTGATCGGGGCGTGCGCCGCGGTCTGGCTGGCACTGATCGGCATGAGCGTGGCCGCCCTGGTCGCGCTGATCGACCTGGGCAGAGGATTTCACGAATCGAAGGGCGATTCACGCAGTTCGGCGGTGTTGTACGTCGTCATCGTCATTTCCGCGCTGGTGATCCTGGCGGCGATTCCGCTGCTGCTACGTGCCCGACGCACCACGCGGACCGAGCCCACCGGCCGCTCGGTGATCATGCCCGCGCGCGATTACCGCGGCCAGCCGATCAGGCCGGGGTACCCGCCGCCGCGCACCATCGCCGGTCAGCAGGATCCGACCGAGCGGTTGACCACATTGCGCCGGGCCGGGTTGTCGGACGCGGAGCTGGAGCGCATCTGGTTGCGCGGCAGCGTAGGTCTGCTGACGACTATGGGTGTGGCGTTGATCGGGGTCGCGGCGGCGACCTATCTGATGGCCGTCGGCCACCAGGCTGGCGCGTGGACCATGTACGTGCTCGCCGGCATCGTCACCGTCACGATGCCGCTGATCCCGTGGCTCCATGTGCGGCAGCTACGCCGCACACTCGCTGAGCACCAGCGCTAGTGGTGGCCGTTGGTGGAATCGTTGCTGCCGTCTTGATGTTCGCGCAGCGCGGTGAGCGCACGCTGCTCACCGGCGTGCCGCGCCTCACGAAGCGCGGCGTCTTCCGAAACCGGGTCGGCGAACAGCAAGCTGCCGGAGCCGGGTGAGCCGGCCAAGCCCAGCTTGTTCATCTTGTTGGGCACCGGCGCCCCCTGGTATTCCAGTGGCACCGGGTGGCCGTGCTCGTCGACCGGGCCCAGCGGCTGATGCAGCTCGATGTAGGCACCGTGTGGCAAGCGTTTGATAATGCCGGTTTCGACGCCGTGTTCGAGCACAGCACGGTCGCTGCGCTGCAACCCAACACACCATCGGTAGGCGATGAAGTAGACGATCGGCGGGAGCACCACCATCCCGATGCGCCCGATCCACGTCGTCGCGTTCAGTGAGATGTGGAACTTCCAGGCGATGATGTCGTTCATTGCCGCCAGCGTCAGGACCATGTAGAACGCGATTGCCATGCAGCCGATGGCGGTGCGCACCGGAACATCCCGCGGCCGCTGCAACAGGTTGTGGTGGGCGTAGTCGCCGGTGAATCGCTTCTCCAGGAACGGGTAGATCGTCAGCAGCACGAAAACCAGCCCCATGATCAGCGCGACGCCGACGGCGCCGGGGATCGTGTGATGCCAGAAGTAGAATTCCCATGCCGGCCAAAGCCGGGCCAGGCCCTCGGTCCACATCATGTAGAAGTCCGGCTGCGAACCCGCCGACACTTGAGATGGCTTGTAGGGACCCAGGTTCCAGATCGGGTTGATCTGCAGTAAGCCACCCATCAGACCCAGGATGGCCACGACCAGCGCGAAGAACGCGCCGGACTTCACCGCGAACACCGGCAGCACCCGTACTCCGACGACGTTGTGCTCGGTGCGGCCCGGCCCGGGGAACTGCGTGTGCTTTTGGAACCAGACCAGCGCCAGATGCACCCCGATCAGCGCCAGGATGATACCGGGGAACAGCAGAATGTGGATGGCGTACAGCCGAGGGATGAGGATGTCGCCGGGGAAGTCCCCGCCCATCAATGCCCAGTGCAGCCAGGTGCCAATCACAGGCATTCCCAACGTGATCGACGACAGCGCGGCCCGCAGACCAATACCCGACAACAGGTCGTCGGGCAGCGAGTAGCCGAAGTAGCCCTCGAACATGGCCAGGATCAACAGCAGCGCACCGATGACCCAGTTGGCTTCACGCGGCCGCCGGAACGCCCCGGTGAAGAAGACACGAGCCAGGTGGACCATGATCGCCGCGGCGAACATCAGTGCGGCCCAGTGATGGATCTGCCGCACGAACAAGCCGCCACGCACTTCGAAGGAGATGTTGAGCGCGGTTTCGTAGGCCCGCGACATCTCCACACCGCGCAGAGGTTGGTACACCCCGTTGTAGGTGACCTCGGTCATCGACGGATCGAAGAACAGCGTGAGATACACACCGGTGATCAGCAAGACGATGAAGCTGTACAGGGCGATCTCGCCGAGCAAGAACGACCAGTGTGTCGGGAAGACCTTGTTGAGCTGGCGCCGCACCGCAGCCGACGGGTGATATCGGGTATCGATGTCCTGAGCCTGACGAGCCAGCAGGTTGCCTATATCGAGTTTCGGACTCATGAGGTGCGCTCCCAAAATGCCGGTCCGACGGGCTCGATGAAGTCGCCGTTGGCGACCAGATACCCGTTGCTGTCAATGGTGATCGGCAGCTGTGCCAACGCGCGCGCCGCCGGGCCGAAGATCGGCTTGGCGAAGTGCAGCGCGTCGAACTGCGACTGGTGACACGGGCACAAGATTCGGTAGGTCTGTTTCTCGTACAGCGACGCCGGGCAGCCCAGATGCGAGCACACCTTGGTGTAGGCGAACAGCTCCCCGAAGTTGAAGCTTTCTTGCCCTTTGCGTTTGACCATCCGGGACATGTCGTTGGGCCGAATGCGGATGAGCATCACCGGGTTCCGGACACCCATCATGATGGTCTGCAGCCGTTCCCGCGATTCGGGTGTGGTGCCATCGCCGTCGGACTCGCGCCACGGGAAGACCGTCTCCATTCCGCCGGCGTCGATGTCTTCGGGACGCACCTTGACGAAGGGCGCTCCGGCATGCTCGCCGGTGGCCCGCGCCAGGTAGATGGTCTCGCCGGGGTAGCGCGGCGTCCATCCGGAGGTCCACAGCACCGCTTTCTTGCCCTCCGCGGTCTGCACCACCGGCTTCCACGGGTTTTTGATCAGACCTCCGGCGAACGCCACCAGGGTGCCCAGGCCGAACGCGCCCAGGCCGATGCCCAGCGACGCGCCGATCAGCTTGCGGCGCCGCAGCGTTGAGCCTTCGAACGCGTCGGTCAGATTGGCGACCACCGTCTTGCGGTGGATTTCGGGGGAGTCCCCGTCGTGGCGTTCCTGGATCGAAATCTCTTCGGGGATGAACTTTTTCTGGAAGAGCACCGCGCCGACGGCGATCGACAGGATCGACAGCCCGAAGGTGAGCCCGTAAAGCGGAGTGGTCAGCGAGTACAGGAAGCTGCCTTCGGAGCCCTCCGGCTTGTACTCCCACGGCCAGAACAGGAAGACCAGCAGCAGCGCCAGGCCGAACCCGCCACCGGCCAAGAACCACCGCGCAACCCGGCGGTCGGTGCGCTTCTCGGCCCGGGTGCCGGCTACCGGCCAACGGGATTCCTTGTAGACGGTTTCGACGCCGTCGAGCCGGCCACCCAGCCGGACGAGCTCGTCGCGCGACATCGCGTTGAGGTCGGCGTCACTGGGCTGGTCGGGTACGCCCTGTTGGCCCGGTGCGTCAGTGCCCTTGGTCTCAGTCATGACCGCGCCCCAATCCACAGCGCCACACCGATGATGGCGACCATCCCGATGATCCACATCGCCATGCCCTCCGGAGCAGGTCCGAACCCGCCCAGGCCGTAGCCGCCCGGTTGACGTTCTTCGCTAACGGTTTTCACGTAGGCGATGATGTCCTTCTTGGCATCGAAAGACAGCTGACGGTCGGAGAACCTTGGCATGTTCTGCGGGCCGGTCAGCATCGCGGCGAGGATCTGCTGCTCGTTGGCGGGCCCCAAGTCGGGCGCGTACTTGCCCGACGACAGCGCTCCGCCCTTACCGGTGAAGTTGTGGCAGGAGGCGCAGTTGAGCCGGAACAGGTCGCCACCGCGGCCCAGATCGTCGCCGCGCAACGACTTTTGGGCGATGCTGCCGTCCGGGTTGCGCACCACTGTCGGGCCGCCGCCGTTGGCCTGCACGTAGGCCCCCAGCGCGTCGATCTGCCGCTCGTCGAAAATCGGGTCCTTGCGCGGCGCCTGCGCCTCACCGCGCGAGGCCGGCATACGCCCGGTGGATACCTGGAAGTAGACGGCGGCTTCACCGACGCCGATCAGGCTCGGGCCACGGTCCGGCACGCCCTGCAGATTGGCGCCGTGGCAAGTGACGCAAGAGGTTTCGAACAGCTGCTTGCCAGTGCGCAGCAGCGCCGACGACGATTCGTCGGCGACGGCCACCTGAGGGCTGGGAGTCAGGACGGCGGCCAGCCCGCCGGCGACGCCGAGCGCCACCAACAGCAGCAGGGCGGCGGACAGCCGCCGGTGCAGCCGTCGCCGGAAGCGGTTACTGCTCAGTGTCTTCAACCGTGCACTCCTGTTGGTTTGTGTGCGCCTGGTCATCGGATGAAATAGATCGTGGCGAACAGTGCGATCCAGACGATGTCGACGAAGTGCCAGTAATAGGAGACGACGATCGACGCGGTCGCTTGTGCTGGGGTGAACTTGCTCATCGTGGTGCGGACCAACAGGAAGATGAAGGCGATCAGCCCACCCGTGACGTGCAGTCCGTGGAATCCGGTGGCCAGGTAGAACACGGTGCCGTAGGCGCTGCCGGGGATCGTGGTGCCGTGCGTGGTCAGGTGGAAGTACTCGTAGGCCTGGCCGAGGATGAAGAACAGGCCCATCAAGAAGGTGACCACGTACCAGCGGCGCAGCCCGAACACGTCACCACGCTCGGCGGCGAACACCCCCATCTGGCAGGTGAACGACGACGCGATCAGCACCAGCGTCACTGGAACGGCTTGGTAGAGGTTCAGTTCCGTGGGCGGCGGCGGCCAGACACCGCCGGCCTGAGCGCGCGCGGTGAAGTACATCGCGAACAACCCAGCAAAGAACATGAGTTCGCTGGAAAGCCACACTATGGTGCCGACACTGACCATGTTGGGCCGATTGAGCGAATGCACGCGCGAGGTGATGGCAGTACCCGAGGTCCCTACAGCACTCGTCACATCCGCAAGTATGACGCTTTGTAGTTGTTGAACTCCACCCGGGGCGGCAATTGGCGCGTCCCACGTTGGGGGTGGGACCATCGGCGCGTGGCGATGTCACCTTCCGGGTTGTCCTGGCCGCGGATCCTGGCGGATCTGACGGCCGGGCGGAACCTGGCCCGCGGGCAGGCCGGCTGGGCGATGGAACAGATCATGACCGGCACCGCGACACCGGCCCAGATTGCCGCGTTCGCCGTGGCGCTGACCACGAAGCTTCCCACTTCTGCCGAGGTCAACGAGTTGGCCGAGGTGATGCTGGCCCACGCGCTGCGGGTGCCCACCGACGGCATCGGCACCGACACCGTCGACGTGGTCGGTACCGGCGGCGACGGGGTGTCGACCGTCAACCTGTCCACGATGGCCGCGATCGTGGTGGCTGCCGCGGGCGTGCCGGTGGTCAAGCACGGCAACCGGGCGGCTTCGTCGCTGGCAGGCGGCGCCGACACCCTCGAGGCGTTGGGTGTCCGCATCGATTTGGGTCCCGAAGAGGTCGCCCGCAGCGTCGCGGAGGTCGGGATCGGGTTCTGCTTCGCGCCGCAGTTTCACCCCTCCTACCGGCACGCGTCGGTGGTGCGGCGCGAGATCGGGGTGCCCACGGTGTTCAATCTGCTTGGCCCGCTTACCAATCCGGGTCGGCCGAGGGCCGGGCTGATCGGCTGCGCGTTCGCCGACCTCGCCGAGGTGATGGCCGGAGTGTTCGCGGCGCGGCAGTCCAGTGTGTTGGTGGTGCACGGCGACGACGGCCTGGACGAGCTGACCACCACCACCACGAGCACCATCTGGCGGGTGCAGGCCGGCACGGTGGACAAACTGATCTTCGATCCCGCGGGATTCGGGTTCGCCCGCGCTGAGCTCGACGAGTTGTTAGGTGGTGACGCGACGGCCAATGCCGCCGAGGCCCGGGCGGTGCTGGCCGGTGCAAAGGGCCCGGTGCGCGACGCCGTCGTACTCAACGCCGCCGGCGCGATCGTGGCGCACACCGGGTTATCCAGCCGCGCCGAGTGGCTGCCGGCGTGGGAGGACGGCCTGCGCCGCGCCGCCGACGCGATCGACTCCGGAGCGGCCGAACAGCTGCTCGCGCGATGGGTGCGGTTCAGTCAGCAGGTCTGAATCGACCTGCGCAGCGGCCACCCGCGCCGAGCGGGCCGCCGCCGCCCACGCCGCCCACCGGCCGGCCGACCGCAGCGGCGACGCCCACCCTTGGTCGGCCTGCACGATGCGCACACCGGGCGCGGCAAGCCAGCGCTCGATCAGCGCGGTCTCCTCGATCAACGCGCCGCCTAGCGGGGCGGCGTGCGGCAGGACCACCTGCGCTCCCGCCCGGAGTGCATCGACCACGGGCATCGGCGGCACGCCGCGGGCGGCGGTGCCGGCCGCGGCGAGCCGCCCGTAGCGGATGACGGCGAGTTGCCAGCCGCCGCGCCCGTCCGGCGCGGCCGCCACCAGCTCGCCGAGGGCGGCCAGCGCCCGCAGGCGCTGCCCGCGCCACAGCGCCTCGACCGCGGCCATGGTGTGGTCGCGCAGCCGGGCCGCGGTCTCGTAGCGATGCCGGTCGGCCAGTGCGGTGATGTGGTCGACCGCCGCGGCCAGCGCGCTGTCGTCGGTGCCGTCGATCAACGCCTCGGCACGCCGGACCGCCGCGGCGTATTGGGCGGCGGTCAGGTCGCGCCCAGCCGGACACGGCGACACCTCGCGAGGCGGACACGCCGGCCCGTGCCGGGCGGTGCGCGCCAGCCGGGTGGTGCAGGTGCGCACCCCGGTGAACCTGGCCAGCAGCGCTGCGGTGTCGGCGGCGTCGGCGCGGGAGTGAAACGGGCCGATCGCCCGCTGATGCCGCGGTGTGCGCACCAGCGAGAATCGCGGGAAAGCCTCGTCGGTCAGCACCACCCACCACCACCGGTGCGGGAATCTCGACCGGCGGTTGTACGGCGGGGCGTGCGCGGCCAGCAGTCGCAACTCGCGGACACCGGCCTCCAGCGCATGCGCGCAATCGACATGCTCAACGGCTTCGGCCAGCGCCACCATCTCCTTGATGCGGGCCCGCTGGTCGGCGCCGTTGAAGTACTGCAACACCCCGCGCCGCAAATCAATTGCGGTGCCGACGTATAGCACTTCGCGGGACGGTCCGCGGAACAAATAGACGCCCGGCCGGTGCGGGAGATGCTGGGCCAGCACGCGTTTGCGCCGTTGCGCCGGTGTCACACCGGGCAGGTAGGAACGCAGATCGGCGTAGGTGTGCACGCCCTGGTTGCCCACCCGCTCGATCAGCGCGTGCAACACCTCGACGGTGGCGCGCGCGTCCTCGAGCGCCCGGTGGGTGGGCTCGTTGGCGACGGCGAACAACCGCGCCAACGCGGCCAGCCGCACGCTGGGCGCTTCCTCGCGGCTGAGCACCCGACGGGCCAACCGAACCGTGCACAGCACTGCCGGCCGGGGCCAGGGGATTGCGCACTGTTCGGCGGCGGCTCGCAAAAATCCGATATCGAAGCGGGCGTTGTGCGCCACCAGCACCGCGCCGCGGGCGAACTCGAAAAAGGCCGGCAACACCGCGCCGATGGTCGGCGCATCGCACACCATCGCGGTGGTGATGCCGGTGAGCCGCACGATCTGCGGCGGGATGCTGCGCTGCGGGTCCACGAGCGTCGCGAACTCGCCGAGCACCGCGCCGCCCTGCACCTTGACCGCGCCGATCTCGGTGATGGCATCGGACGCCGCGCTGCCGCCGGTGGTCTCCAGGTCGACGATGACGAACGTCGTCTCGCGCAGGGACACCTCCGCGAGCGCGTCGAACCCGGCGAGGCTCAGCTGCCCGGGGTCGCCCATGGAGCGAGACGTTAAGCAACCGCACCGACAACACCGACCAACCTTGTCGGTGGCCGCGGTTAGCCTGCGGGCACAGCGACAAGCGCAGCGAAAGGACCAGCCCGATGTCACGAAGCACCAGGCCAGATGACCCGCGCGGACCGACGGGACCGGTGAGAATCGATTGCGACGACTGCGCGGTGCGCGGTCCGGGATGCCGCGACTGCGTCGTCAGCGTGTTACTTGGGGTACCGGAAACTTTGCTGGAGGATGAACGCGCGGCCCTGGAGGTACTCGCCGATGCGGGCCTGGCACCGAGGCTTCGGCTGGTGCCGATTCACCGCCGCGGAGTGGGCTGACGGCCGTCAAAATCTGACTGATTTCTTAATGTTCCTAGGTTGGACAATACCTATACCGTTTCGTAACCTGTCTGAGACCTAAAGCAAATCCGGCGATCTCGCCGACGGGTTTTAAGGAATCACGATTTTAGGGTCGGGGCTAGACGGTAGAGGCTGGGCTGGACGGGCCAAGCGATTTGCCATCGCTGCGACCGCAGGTTTGATCACTTTCTCATCCGGGATCGCGGTGGCCAGTGTGCTGGCCCATCCGGCCAATGTGCTGGCCGACCCGGCCAATGACGCCGTCGCCAAGCTCAACGAGCTGTCCCGGCAGGCCGAGCAGACCACCGAGGCGATGCACAGCGCGCAGCTCGACCTCAACGAGAAGCTGGCCGCGCAGCGGGCCGCCGACAAGAAGCACGCCGAAGACCAGGCCGCGGTGGAGGCCACCAAGTCCCGGCTGGCGGCGTTTCAGGCCGGCGTCAACAAATTTGCCGCGGCGATGTACATGGGTGGGCGTACCGACGGTATGGGTGCGATCCTGACCGCGGAGTCGCCGCAGCAGCTGATCGGCAAGCTCGCCACCCAGCGGGTGATCGCGACCGAGATGTCGACGCAGATGGCCAACTACCGGGCCGCCAGCGAGCAGGCCGCCAAGGCCGAGCAGGCGTCGGCGAAGTCGGCGGCTGACGCCAAGACCGCGGCCGAGCAGGCCGCCGCGGTGCGAGCCAGCCTGCAGGCCAAGCAAAGTCAGCTGCAACTGCAGATCGCGGTGGTCAAGTCGCAGTACGGCGCGCTGTCGCCGGGGCAGCGGGCCGCGCTGGCCGAGCCCGGCCCGGTGCCGCCGCCGCCCGCCGCGGTGCCGGCGGCCGCTCCCGCCCCGGAAGCGCTGCCCCCGGGCGGTGGACCCGGTGAGCCCGCGCCCGACGCTGCCCCCGACGGCATATCCGGAACCGGCCCACGGGCAACCGCAGTGCAGGCGGCCCTGACCCAGGTCGGCGCGCCCTACGCATGGGGAGGTGCCGCGCCCGGCGGCTTCGACTGCTCCGGGCTGGTGATGTGGGCCTTCCAGCAGGCGGGCATCGCGTTGCCGCACTCCAGCCAGGCTCTCGCGCACGGCGGGCAGCCCGTCGCTCTTTCCGACCTGCAGCCCGGTGACGTGCTGACGTTCTACTCCGATGCGTCTCATGCCGGCATTTATGTCGGCGACGGCCTGATGGTCCATTCCTCCACCTACGGTCAGCCGGTACGAGTGGTGCCGATGACCTCGTCCGGCCCGATCTACAACGCTCGCCGTTACTGATCGCCGACGCCGGTGGTTACCGGCGTTGTTGGCCTGCATGTTGACCGCCGAGCTGGTGCTGGCGGCGACGGTGTTGACCCGGCCGCAAGCCCAGTCGGACATTCCGCCCACCGTCGCGGCCGCCGGGCGAACCGTTCGGCTGGTCAACGCCGGCGGGCCGGTCGCCGAGCCGCTGTTGCGCCGCGTCGCGGCGAACATCGGTGCGGCGGTTGAGACGGTGCAGACGTTTTGGGGCGCGGACTGGCCGCGTGAGATCACCATCGTTGCCACCGGCTCGCAACGCCAGTTCGAGGCCGAGGCAGGCGGCGGGAACGCGGCGCAGTGGGCTGACATCGCCGCAGTCGCTGTTGCCGACCGGGTCGACCCGAGCCGCCGCGTCGCGGCCGGCCAGCGGATTGTGTTCGCACCCGGTGCGGTCAACATGACTGATTCCGCATTTCGAATTGTGTTGAACCATGAGCTCTTTCACTATGCGGCTCGGGCCGACACCGCACTCGATGCGCCGCGTTGGCTGACCGAAGGGGTGGCGGACTTCGTGGCCCGCCCGCCCACCGCTATCCCGGCGGGCACGCCGTCGCCCACGGCCCTGCCTTCCGACGCCGATCTCGACAACCCTGGGTCGCAGCGGTCTTCGGCCTATGACCGTGCTTGGTGGTTCGCGCGGTTCATCGCCGACAGCTATGACACGGCCACCCTGGCCTCCTTTTACCGAGCCGCCTGCGGGGCCGGGCATGTGGACATGACCAGCGCGGTACGCGACGTGCTGGGGATCGATGTGGCTGATCTGCTTGCCCGCTGGCGGCAATGGCTAACCAGCTAGCCTATCGGGGTGTCCCGGGTCCTGCTGGTAACCAACGACTTTCCGCCGCGGCGCGGCGGCATCCAGTCCTACCTGGGCGAGCTCGTCAACCGGCTGGCCGCCAGCGGAGAGCACACATTGACGGTATACGCGCCAGAATGGAAGGGCGCCAACACATTTGACGCCCGTGTGACCGGCTACCAGGTGGTACGCCACCCGGGGACGCTGATGCTGCCGGGACCCGCAGTCGCTGCGCGCATGCGCGGGCTGATCGCAGCAAACAGTATTGACACCGTCTGGTTCGGCGCGGCCGCGCCACTGGCCCTGTTGGCGCCCTGCGCGCGGCGGGCCGGGGCGAGCCGGGTGCTGGCCAGCACGCACGGCCATGAAGTGGGCTGGTCGATGCTTCCGGTGGCCAGATCGGTGCTGCGCCGCATCGGTGAGAGCTGTGACGTCGTCACGTTTGTCAGCCGCTATACCCGCCGCCGGTTCGCCTCCGCATTCGGGCCCGCCGCGGGTTTGGAGTACTTGCCGCCGGGCGTGGACACCGACCGGTTCCGCCCCGACCCGGCGGCGCGCACCGAACTGCGCGCCCGGTACCGGCTTGGGCAGCGGCCCACGGTGCTGTGTCTGTCGCGACTGGTACCCCGCAAGGGTCAGGACATGCTGATCCGGGCACTGCCGGCGATTCGGCGCCGGGTCGACGGCGCCGCGCTCGTAATCGCCGGCGGCGGACCGTATTTGGATTCGCTGCGCCAATTGGCCCGTCGCCACGGGGTCAGCGATCACGTCACCTTCACCGGCGCAGTGCCCACCGATGAGCTGCCCGCGCACCACGCGATGGCCGACGTGTTCGCAATGCCGTGCCGCACCCGCGGCGCCGGTCTTGATGTGGAGGGGTTGGGCATCGTGTACCTCGAGGCGTCGGCGAGCGGTGTGCCGGTGATCGCCGGAACGTCAGGCGGTGCACCCGAAACCGTGCGGCCGGGCGAGACCGGCCTGGTGATCGACGGCCGTTCGCCCGACCGGGTCGCCGAAGCCGTCATCGAACTGCTGGCAGATCCGGACCGTGCCGCGGCGATGGGCGCCGCCGGCCGAAAGTGGGCGACGGCGCAATGGCGCTGGGACATGCTGGCCGCGCGGTTGGCCGACCTGCTGCGCGGTTAGTTCTTGGCTAGTTCTTGGTGTAGATCGCCTCGATATCGGATGCGAACTTCTCGGCCACCACCTTGCGCTTGACCTTCATCGTCGGGGTCAGCTCGCCGGTGACCTCGGTGAAGTCGACGGGCAGGATGCGGAACTTACGGATCGACTCCGCATTCGAGACCGCCTGATTGGCCAGCTTGACCGCGGCGTCCACTTCGGCCATCAGGTCGGGGTCGGTGGCCAGATCGCCCATCGAGCTGTCGGCGGGCTTGCTGTTGCGCTGCTTCCAGCCGTCCAAGGCTTCGGGGTCGATCGTGATCAGCGCGCCGATGAACGGCTTGGCGTCGCCGACCACCATGGCCTGGCTGATGAGCGGATGGGCCCGCAACTGGTCCTCCAGCACGGCAGGAGCCACATTCTTGCCGGCCGCGGTGACGATGATCTCCTTCTTGCGTCCGGTGATCGTCAAAAACCCGTCGTCGTCGATCGCGCCGAGGTCGCCGGTCTTGAACCACCCGTCGGTCATCGCCTCCGCGGTGGCCTGCTCGTTGCGCCAGTACTCTTTGAAGACCACCCCGCCGCGCACCAGTACCTCGCCGTCGTCGGCGATGCGCATGCTGTTTCCCGGCAACAGCTTGCCGACCGTGCCGATCTTCAGATCCCCGACCCGGTTGACGGTGATCGCCGCGCTGGTCTCGGTCAGGCCGTACCCCTCGTAAATGGTCAGGCCCACGCCGCGGTAGAAGTGGCCAAGCCGTGCACCCAGCGGTCCGCCGCCGGACACCGAGGCCCGGCAATTGCCCCCCAGCGCCGCGCGCAGCTTGTGATAGACCAGCCGGTCGAAAAGCGCATGCTTGGCCCGCAGCATCAAACCCGGTCCGCCGCGGTCACAGGCCTCGCTCCAGTCGACCGCGGTTTGGGCGGCCATCTGGAAGATTCGCCCTTTGCCGTCATTGGCGGCGTTTTGTGCGGCGGTGTTGTACACCTTCTCGAATACCCGGGGCACCGAGACCACGACCGTCGGCTTGAAGACCGCGAACATCGGCACCAGATTCTTGATGTCACTGGTGAATCCGACCGTCACCTTGTAGGTGAAGGCAGCCAGGGTCAGCGCCCGGGCCAGCACATGGGCCAGCGGCAAGAAGATCAGCAGGCGCTGCCCTTCAGTCAACAGCGTCGGCAGGGCCTCCTTCGCCCCGCGAATCTCGTAAACCAGGTTGGAATGGGTGAGCTGGCAGCCTTTGGGCCGCCCGGTGGTGCCCGACGTGTAGATCAACGTGGCCGGGTCGGCGGCGCGCAGCGCGTCGAGCCGTTCGGTCAGCTGGGCGTCATCGACCGATGCGCCCTCCTCGGCCAGCTGGTCCAGCGCCTTGGGACCCGCACCGTCAATGTGCAGTACCCGGCGTAGTTCGGGCAGCTCGTCGATGAGTTCGGTGACGATCGCGGCGTGGGCATCGGTCTCGGCGAACGCCAGCACGGCCCCCGAGTCCTGCAGCACCCAGCGCACCTGTTCGGCCGACGAGGTTTCGTAGATCGGGACGGTGACCCCGCCCACCGCCAGGATCGCGAAGTCGAGGATCGCCCACTCGTAGCGGGTAGCCGAAAAAATAGCCACCCGATCGCCGGCCTGCACTCCTAGCGCGATCAGACCCCGTGCCGCCGAACGAATCTGAGATGCCGCCTGGGCGCAGGTGACGTCGGTCCAGACACCGTCGATCAGGCGCTGAAAGATCACGTAGTCCGGGTCGTCGCGCTCATGGGCGAATGCCGCGGCGACGACGTTGTCGCGTTCGTCGACCTCGAATGGGGCGGGCACGCTGATCTCACGCACTCTTTTGAACCTCGCTTGATAGCTGGCTGAGTGCAATCCAGCCTAGTAGGCAACGATGCGGGTCGGGTGGCGATGTGTGAAGCTAACGTCGTGCACAGCATTCAAGTCGCCGACGCGACATTCGTCGCCGCCAGCGCCGCCCGGGTGGGGGCGGCGGTGGCCGACCGGGCCAGCTGGCGACGCTGGTGGCCCGATCTGCGCCTGGAGGTCGTCGAAGATCGCGCCGACAAGGGAATCAGGTGGACGGTGACCGGCCCGCTCACCGGCACGATGGAGATCTGGTTGGAACCCACCCTCGACGGCGTACTGCTGCATTACTTTCTGCACGCCGAGCCGTCCGGTGCGGCGGCCTGGCAGTTGGCCCGAATGAATCTGGCCCGAATGACCCACCGACGCCGAGTCGCGGGCAAGAAAATGGCTTTCGAGGTGAAAGCAGCGCTCGAGCGGTCCCGTCCTGTGGGGGTCGCCCCGGTGGCCTGAGCCCGTCTGAGCGAGAACGCGGAGTAGCGTTTCTGCCGAAAGATTGGGGGCTACCATCCGCTTGCGGGGGAGAGGGAAGCAGCCAGGTGGCGGAGAAGACGGCGCAAACGATCCACATCGATGCCGACCCCGGCACGGTGATGAGCGTCATTGCCGATATCGGTTCGTACCCCGAGTGGGTTTCGGAGTACACCGAGGCCGAAGTGCTCGAGGCTGACGAGGAGGGCTACCCGAAGGTCGCTCGGCTGGTGCTTGACACCACCGTCCTCAAGGACACCATGGTGTTCTCCTACGACTGGCCCAAAGACCGCGGCTCGGTACGCTGGTCACTGGTGTCCAGCTCGATATTGCGCTCGCTGGAAGGCGCATACCGGTTGTCGCCCAAGGATTCTGGCACTGACGTCACCTACGAGCTCACGGTCGACCTGGCCATCCCGATGATCGGGCTGCTCAAGCGAAAGGCCGAGCGCCGGTTGACCGACACCGCGTTGAAGGATCTGAAGAAACGAGTCGAGGCTGAGTGAGTCTGCAGCGCCCGCCCTGGCCCGGATCAGGCTGTTCGTCGGCAAGGGCGGGGTAGGAAAGTCCACCCTGGCAGCCGCCACGGCGGTCGCAGATGCGCGCGCCGGCCACCGGGTGCTCGTGGTGTCCACTGATCAGGCGCATTCGCTGGGCGACGTGCTGGGCGTCCCGGTGCCACCGACTGGAAAGCGCGACGCGGTCCAGGTGCTGACCGAACTCGAAACCGGCGGCGGTTCTCTCGATGCCCTGGCCATGGACACCCTGGCGCTACTGGAAGCCCGCTGGCGCGACGTCGTCGACACGCTGGGCCGGCGGTTTCCAGAATCTGAGCTGGATAGTATTGCGCCCGAAGAGCTTTCGGCGCTGCCGGGCGTCCAGGAAGTACTCGGCCTGCACGAGGTCGGCCAACTGGCCGCGGCCGGATCGTGGGATCGCGTGGTGGTCGACTGCGCCTCCACCGCCGATGCGCTGCGCATGCTTACCCTGCCCGCCACCTTCTCGCTCTATGTCGAGCGCGCCTGGCCGCGGCACCGCAGACTGTCCAGCGCTGCAGACGATGCCCGTTCGAACGCGCTGGTCGCGCTGCTCGAGCGCATCAACGCCAGCGTCGAGCGGCTCAGCACGCTGCTCACCGATCCCGAACTGGTCGGTGCGCACCTGGTGTTGACCGCCGAACGGGTGGTGGCGGCCGAAACGGTCCGCACCTTGGGCTCGCTGGCGCTGATGGGGGTACGCGTCGAGGAGATGATTGTCAATCAGATTCTGGTGCAAGATGATTCGTACGAGTACCGGAATCTGCCCGAACATCCGGCCTTCGACTGGTACGCCGAACGCATCGGTGAGCAGCGCGCGGTGCTCGACGAACTGGATGCCACCATCGGCGACGTGGCGCTCGTGCTAGCCCCGCACCTGGCCGGTGAGCCGATCGGCCCCAAGGCGCTGGGCGAGTTGATGGAGCAGGTGCGCCGACGCGACGGCTCGCCGCCGCCGGGACCGCTGCGTCCGGTCGTGGACTTGGAATCGGGAAGTGGCCTGGGCTCGGTGTACCGGCTGCGGTTAGAGTTGCCCCAAGTCGATCCCGGCCAGCTGGCCCTGGGCCGAGTCGACGACGACCTGATCATCAGTGCCGGAGGAATCCGCCGCAGAGTGCGGTTGGCGTCCGTACTGAGACGCTGCATCGTGCTTGATGCGCATCTTCGAGGTAGTGAGTTGACGGTCCGTTTTCGACCGGATCCGGAGCTGTGGCCGGGGTGAGCGATGAGGAGGAGCGGCGCTAAATGGACACCGTTCACCCCGACCTCGGTCCGGAGTTGCGCAAACTCGCGCAGACCATCCTGGACGGCATCGACCCTGCGGTACGCGCGGCCGCGTCCCGGGCAGCGGGCAGCGGTGCGGGTCCCGGGAGATGCCAACAGGTCTGGTGCCCGGTGTGCGCCCTGGCCGCGGTGGTGACCGGCGAGCAGCATCCATTGCTGAGCGTGATCGCCGAACACAGCGTCGCGCTGCTGGCGGTGATCCGCGCCATCATCGCTGACGCGAACGGGTCTACCACCCCGGGGCCACCCGAGGGACCGCCCGATGGCGGCGCGGCCGCGGAGGCGCCAGACGATGCCGGCACCAAAAGTCGGTATCAGCCCATCTCGGTGACTGTCGACGAGTAGTAGCGGCGATCGCAAGCGCGGCGGAGCCGGGCGCGGCGGGTCGTCGCCGACAAGCCAGTCTGACGTCGCACTGTGGTCCCATCCACCCTCGATCGGTACAGTTGGCGCAGAACACCATCGGCGCGGGCGAGAGGGAGGGGCCATGTGGTACTGGCTTTTCAAGTACATCTTCATGGGCCCGCTGCTTGCGCTGCTCGGCCGGCCGAAAGTCGAAGGACTGGAGAACATCCCGCAAAGCGGGCCGGCGATCTTGGCCAGTAATCATCTTGCCGTCGCCGACAGCTTCTACCTGCCGCTGGTGGTGCGACGTCGCATCACCTTCCTGGCCAAGTCGGAATACTTCACCGGCACCGGATTGAAGGGCTGGTTCCTGCGCTGGTTCTACAGCACCACCGGGCAGGTTCCGATCGACCGCACCGACGCCGACACCGCCGACGCCGCGCTGCAAACCGCCCAGCGGCTGCTGAGCGAGGGCAAACTGCTCGGCATGTACCCCGAGGGCACCCGCTCGCCCGACGGCCGGCTCTACAAGGGCAAGACCGGCCTGGCTCGGCTCGCGCTGCAGACCGGTGTTCCAGTGATCCCGGTGGCGATGATCGGCACCAACGTCGTCAACCCACCGGGCAGCAAGATGTGGCGGTTCGGCCGGGTCACGGTGCGGTTCGGTAAGCCGATGGACTTCTCGCGGTTCGAAGGACTGGCCGGCAATCGATTCATCGAACGGGCCGTCACCGACGAGGTGATCTACGAGCTGATGCGGCTATCCGGTCAGGAATACGTCGACATCTACGCCGCCACAGCCAAAAACGACGGCCACGAGTCGGCGTCGCCGGGCAAACCCCCGGCCCGGATTCCCCAGACCGCGGCGGGCTAGTCCTTCGATCAGGTCCCGGCCGGGACGGGCACGGATCGCTGGGTGGTCGATTCGGTTCGTGTTGCCCGGTCGGCGACGGCGATTCCGGCAACCAGAATGGTTGCCAGCGCCCACCACACATAGGACATTCCGGCCAGTTGACGCCAGCCCGCCGCGGCCGTTTCGTGGTGCTTGGGAAGCAGGTCGATCGGCGTCCACACCATCAATGCCACCCCGGCCACCGCGATCGCGACCAGCGCGGCATTGCGACGCCGCCAGCCGATCACAGCCGTCGTCAGGACCGCGGGCAGCGCCCACACCCAGTGGTGTGACCACGACACCGGGGAAACCACCAACCCGAACAGGGCGATGCAGATGACCGCCAGCGTCGGCTCGCCGGCGCCGAGTACCCGGCGCGTCGCCCACACCGTCAAAGCCAGCACCAGCAGGCAGCCGGCCACCCACGGCAGGGCGCGGTCGTGTTCGCCGAGACCGAGTCGGGCCAACGCGCCTGCGAGGTTCTGGTTGGTGTTCAACGACGCCGCCCCGATCCGGTCGGTCTTGCGCACAGTGTCGGTCCAGTACTCCCAGGAATCGCGCCAGGCCAGCGCGAAACCGAGCAGCGTCGCCGCCAGGAATGACGCCACCGCGGTCAATGCCGTGCGGCCGTCGCGGCGCAGCAGGAAATAAAGGAGAAAGACCGCGGGGGTTAGTTTCAGCGCGATTCCCAGCCCCAGCATCAGCCCGCGTGGCCACGGAGTGTGGCGGGGCAGGCAATCGACGATCACCAGCGTCATCAGCACCGCGTTGATCTGCCCGAATGCGAAGTTCGATTTGATCGGCTCCAGCCAGATCGCCGCGGCGGCCACGACGATCACCGCCAGCCAGCAGCGCCGTAGCCAGGCGGGCCCGGCCACGGTGCTGGAGGTGTCCCACACCTCGAGCCGGGTCAAAACGATCATCGTCGAGGCGATCAACAGCACCAGCGTCGTCACCGTGATCGCCACGCTGGCCGCTGGCAACCCCAGCCAGGCGAACGGGCAAAACGTGATGGCCGCCAGCGGGGGATAGGTGAACGGCAGGTCCAGCCCGATCGGAGTGTGAAACATCGTCCCGCCGCTGTAGAGCGGACGGCCATCCAGCCAGGCCTGACCGCCCATCCGGTAGACATCGATGTCGATGCGGTATTGCGCGTGCCAGATCAGCTGCCACAGCGCATAGCCGAGTGACGCGGCAGCGACCACCAGCAGCAACCCCCACACGGCGGCCCGCCCCCCGGCTGCCCGCCCGTGCCAACTGCCCACGTCGGGCCGCCACGTACTCATCTCGCAAACAGCCTATCGGGTAGTTGCGGCGCCATCCGGCATTGCGCCGCGCAGCGCGGGGGAAGTGGGCGTAATTTTTAGAGATGCTCGACTGGTTACAGCATGACATCGTCGACCGCGGCCGACTGCCGTTGCTGTGCTGCCTTATCGCATTCATCCTGACCTTCTTCGTAACCCGGATCTGTGTGCGCTATATCCGCTATCGCGCCGACCTCGGAATACCGCCGAGGTGGTGGGAGCCGCGCAACATTCACGTCGGGTCCAGGCACATCCACCATGTGGTGGTCGGGGTGGTCTTGGTGATGGTTTCCGGCGTGACACTGGTGACGTTGGCCGAGGACGGACATCAATCCGAATTCATCGCTGTCGCAATACTTTTCGGTATCGGGGCGGCGCTGGTGCTCGATGAGTATGCGCTTATCCTGCACCTGTCCGACGTCTACTGGGAGGAAGACGGTCGGGCATCGGTGGACGCGGTCTTCGCCGCCGTCGCGGTGGGTGGACTGCTGGTCCTGGGCCTGCACCCGTTGATGTTTTTCCTCTCGCTGTGGCGAGACACCCACTCGCCGTTGATGCATGCCATGGTGATCCTTGGGCTGGTGCTGATGCCGCCGCTGGCGATCGTGGTCTTGCTCAAGGGCAAGGTGTGGACCGGCCTGATCGGCATGTTCTTCGTAGTGCTGCTGGTCATCGGGGCGGTTCGGCTGTCGCGTCCGCACGCGCCGTGGGCGCGGTGGCGCTACAACAGCCATCTGGACAAGATGCGCCGGGCGGTACAGCGCGAACGCCGGCTGCGCCGGCCCTTCGTGCGCGCCAAGTTGTGGGTGCAAAACATGATTGCCGGTGCGCCACGGCTTCCCGACGAGCACACGGTCGACGCCCAGCTGGACGCTGAGGTGCGTGCCGCCCCGCCGCCGCCGGACGATCTCGCCCAGGCGGCTGACCGTTGGCAGCCTCCGTTGGTGGCAGGCTAGGCGTGCGGTATTTCTACGACACGGAATTCATTGAGGACGGCCGCACGATCGATCTGATCTCGATCGGGGTGGCCGCCGAAGACGGCCGCGAATACTACGCCGTGTCCACCGAATTCGACGCCGAGCGGGCCGGAAGCTGGGTACGCAGCCATGTGCTGCCCAAGCTGCCGCCGCCGGCTTCGCCGCTGTGGCGCTCCCGCGCCCAGATCCGTTCGGATCTGGAGAGCTTCTTCGGCATCGACGGCACCGAACCGATCGAGTTATGGGCCTGGGTGGGCGCCTACGACCATGTGGCGTTATGTCAGTTGTGGGGCCCGATGACGGAGCTGCCGGCGGCCATGCCGCGGTTCACCCGCGAGTTGCGCCAACTCTGGGAAGAGCGCGGAAGCCCACGGATGCCTCGCCGATCAGCCGACGCGCACGACGCGCTTGTCGACGCGCGGGACCAGCTGCGGCGTTTCCGGCTCATCACAGCCTCCTAACAGCTGGACAATAGCGTTCGCCCTGATTAACGGGGTGCTGCGCCCGGTTACCATGTACGGGTGAATTGGACCGTTGACATCCCGATTGACCAGCTGCCGCCGCTGCCTCCGTTGCCGGCGGATCTGCGGGCTCGTTTGGACGAGGCCTTGGCCAAGCCGGCGGCGCAGCAGCCCAGCTGGCCGGCTGATCAGGCCAAGGCGATGCGGACGGTTCTGGAAAGCGTGCCGCCGGTCACCGTGCCGTCCGAGGTTGTCCGGCTCCAGGAAATGCTGGCCAAGGTCGCCCGCGGTGAGGCATTCCTGTTGCAGGGTGGCGACTGCGCCGAGACGTTCGTCGACAACACCGAGCCGCATATCCGGGGGAATATTCGGGCGCTGCTGCAGATGGCGGTGGTGTTGACCTACGGCGCCAGCGTTCCGGTGGTCAAGGTGGCCCGCATCGCCGGCCAGTACGCCAAGCCGCGGTCGTCCGATGTCGACGCGCTCGGGCTCAAGTCGTATCGCGGTGACATGGTCAACGGCTTCGCGCCAGACCCCGCGGTTCGCGAGCACGACCCGTCGCGGCTGGTGCGCGCCTATGCCAACGCCGGCGCGGCGATGAATTTGGTGCGGGCGTTGACCTCGTCGGGGCTGGCGTCGCTGCACCTGGTGCACGACTGGAACCGGGAGTTCGTGCGGACCTCTCCGGCCGGTGCGCGCTACGAGGCGCTGGCCAATGAGATCGACCGTGGATTGCGATTCATGAGCGCGTGCGGGGTGGCCGATCGCAATCTGCAGACCGCCGAAATCTACGCCAGTCATGAGGCTTTGGTGCTCGACTATGAGCGGGCCATGCTGCGGCTGTCCGACGTCGAGAGCGGTGAGCCGCAACTGTACGACTTGTCAGCGCATTTCCTGTGGATCGGCGACCGCACTCGCCAACTCGACGGTGCTCACATCGGGTTGGCCGAGGTGATCGCCAACCCGATCGGCGTCAAGATCGGCCCGACGACAACCCCGGAACTGGCCGTCGAATACGTCGAGCGGCTCGATCCGCACAACAAACCGGGCCGGTTGACCCTGGTGAGCCGCCTGGGTAACAACAAGGTGCGCGACCTGCTGCCGCCGATCATCGAGAAAGTGCAGGCCACTGGTCATCAGGTGATCTGGCAGTGCGACCCGATGCACGGCAACACCCACGAGTCGTCGAACGGGTACAAGACCCGGCACTTCGACCGCATCGTCGACGAGGTTCAGGGCTTCTTCGAGGTGCACCGCGCGCTGGGTACCTATCCCGGTGGCATCCACGTGGAGATCACCGGCGAGAACGTCACCGAGTGTCTCGGTGGTGCGCAGGACATCTCCGATACCGACCTCGCCGGGCGCTACGAAACGGCATGCGACCCGCGGTTGAACACCCAACAGTCGCTGGAGCTGGCGTTCCTGGTCGCCGAGATGCTGCGCGACTGACTTCGTTCAGCATTTCGTCGGGCAGCGGTCAGAGGAGTCCGCTCAGATTGCTGCCAATGGTCCACGCCGCTCCCGCCACCAGGCCGGTCAGCGTTAGCACCACGACGAGCCAGATCAGCAGCATCCGCTGGGCGTGCTGGCGCGCCCAGACGAATTCGCTGATTTCGATACCCGCGAATTGCCGCGCCGCGTCGCGTTTCTCGGGTTCATTCGGCCGATTGTCGCGAGGCAGCGCACGGGTGGGCTGCAACACCCGGGGCGTTGGCCGATCCTGGCCGGTGGTCCGGGTCTGTTCCATCCGATTGTGATAGCGGGCGGCCGAGCGGTGTCCTGCCGAGTTGCGTGGTGCCGGCACCCGGAAATCCGGCAGGGCCAGCTTATCGGCGAGGTCATTGAGCGCGTCCTGCATCTGTTTAGCGTCGGCGAAGCGATCCGCGGGGTCGCGCGCCGTGGCGCGCGCCACGAACTCGTCGAATTGGGGTGGCACACCGTCGATCACGTCGCCAGGAGCGCCGACGTCGGTCTCCAGTCGCTGATAGGCGACCGATAGCGCGGAGTCCCCGGAGAACGGAGGCCTGCCGGTGAGCAGCTCGTAGGCCATAATCCCGACCGCGTAGACATCGCTGCGGAAAGTGGCGCTGCCGTCGCGCACCTGCTCGGGGGACAGGTAGGCGGCGGTGCCGAGAATCACACTGGCCGAGGTGATTCCGGCCGCCGCGACAGCGCGGACCAACCCGAAATCGGCGATCTTGACGTCGCCGTCGTCGGAGATCAACACGTTCTCGGGTTTGACGTCTCGGTGCACCAGGCCGGCGCGATGCGCGGCGGCCAGCCCGCCCAACACCGGGCGCAGCACCGCGGCCACGGCATGTGGCGGCATTGGTCCGCGTTCAGCCAGCAGCTCGCGCAGCGTCCCGCCTTCGATGAGCTCCATCACCAAAAAGGGGTGGCGGGCGTCCAGACCCTGGTCGTAGACCGCGACCAGGCCCGCATCCTTGAGCCGGGCGACGCTGCGGGCTTCCAACCGAAACCGGGTCAAAAACTGCTCGTCACCGGCATAGCGGGAATCCATCACCTTCACCGCCACCGGCCGGTCCAGGCGGACATCGAGGCCGCGGTACACCGTCGAGGTACCACCGGTGGCGATCTTGGCCACCACCCGATAGCGCCCGTCGAGCAGCCTGCCCTCCAAGGCATCCCCCGTCACCGCGCCGGTCACGGGGCCATGGTAGGCGGGAGCGGGAATTTCACCGCGAAGGTGCACTCAGCGCGCCGCGATCAGCCCTAAACTGGGGGCGATGAGCAGTGTTCCGGCAGGCGACGACGTTCTCGACCCCGACGAGCCCACCTACGACCTTCCCGGTGTCGCCAAGTTGCTGGGTGTCCCGGTGACCAAGGTGCACCAGCAGCTGCGGGAAGGCCACCTGGTCGCCGTGCGGCGCGCCGGCGACGTAGTGGTACCGCGAGTCTTCTTCACCGAATCCGGTCAGGTGGTCAAAAGCCTGCCGGGGCTGCTGATGGTCCTGCACGACGGCGGCTACCGAGACACCGAGATCATGCGGTGGCTATTCACCCGGGACCCGTCGCTGACCCTCACCCGCGACGGCTCGCGTGATGAGATCCACAACGCCCGCCCGGTCGACGCATTGCACGCCCATCAGGCGCGCGAAGTGCTGCGCCGTGCACAAGCTATGGCGTACTGACACTTTCGGCGCTCTGGGCCACCGGCTCCGCCGTCCGGTGCAACGTGTACCACGCGAGCAGTGCGCAGCTCGTCGCGATGATGACGTGAATCCAGGAGTACATGCCGTGCGCGCCATCGGGTTTGAAGATGACCATGATCCAGGTCGAGAATCCCGCGATCGCCGCGACTGCCCTCCGGGACTGGGCCAACGGTGCCAGCACCGCCAGTGGCCAGGTGTAATACCACGGCAACGCCGCGGGCACGAACAACACCACGACGAGCATCGCCCACGCGATGCCGGTCAGCGCGGCACGGTCGTCGCGGCGGAATCGCCACCACAGCAGCGGCAGTGAAATCGCGATGATCGCGATCCCGACAATCCGGGTGACCTGCAATACCGCGTAGAAATTGACCGGGAAAAACCACCCGCCGAGGGCATGAATCAAGTTGGCGGCCGCCGTGGGCACGGTCAGCCAGTTGATGATCTTGACCGAACCGGCCAGTGCGGTCAGCCAGCCGAGACTCACCCTCGCCACCGCCGACAGCAGCGCGAACACGGCGACGAAGATCAGCAGCGAGGTCGCAGTCGCCGCCGTGAACGCGCGCAGCGGGCGGTAGCCGCGTCGGTCGGCCAGCTGACGCATCCACACCCACACCAAAAACGGCAGCGCGATCCCGGCGGTGGCCTTGACCGCAACCGCAACGGCAACCAGCGTGACACCGGTCACGGGGTGGCGCTCGAAGGTCAGCGCAATGCCGGCGATCATCAGACCGACCATCAGCATCTCGTTGTGCACACCGCCCATCAAGTGGATGATGACCAGCGGGTTGAGCGCGCAGATCCACAGCGCTATCGACGCGTCAGCGCCCAAATGCCGGGCCAGCCGAGGCGTGGCCCAGATCAACAGCGCCAGGCCGGGCAGCATGCACAGCCGCAGCACCATCGTTCCGACGATCACGTGATTGCCGACCAGCATGGTGACAAGCTTTGCGATCAGGATGAACGCCGGACCGTACGGTGCGGTGGTGATGGTCCAAATGGGACTGACGTTGTCCAACAACGCATTCGGATTGTCGACGGGACCCACCGCGTACGGGTCGAATCCGTCGCGCAGCAAGGCGCCCTGGGCCAGATACGAATAGGTGTCCCGGCTGAAAACGGGCACCGACAGCAGCAGCGGGGCGAGCCAGAAGCCCGTGCTGGCAACCATGGTGTATTCCGAGACACCGCCGGCCATCACGCGCCGGCCCAGCGCCAGCCAGGCCGCCAGCATCAGCGCGACACCGAGCCACAGCAGTACCGAGGACAACACCAGTCCGTGGCCGAAACGCAGCCAGGACAGGTGCATGGACTCCAGGAGCGGATCGTGCGGCTTGGTGCTGCCGGCGCCGAGACCGCCGGCGGTGATGAGCGCCGCGCCGGCGCAGCCCAACAGCGCCGGCCGGCCGTCGGCGGATCGTATGAACTCGCGTAGCCGCAGAAAATGTTGTGCGGCAAGCGAAGTGATGGTCGAACTTGCCATGTGGCTCAGGCCGATCGATTCGCGGCTGTCCGGGCCATCTCGGACAGCCCGGCTTTGGCCGACGCGTTGATGGGAGCTGCGGCCAGCGCGGCTAGTGCCCGCTGGGTCAGCGTCTCGATTCGCTCCTCTACCACTGCCAGCGCACCCACTCCCTCGATGACCGCGCAGAGTTCAGCTACCTGAGCGTCGGTCAAGTCGGAGCCAATTGAGGTGCGTAAGAGGTTGGCCGCCAACGGATCTGACTTGTCTGCCAGCTCAATCGCCTCGCCCAGCAGCACGGTACGCTTGCCCGAGCGCAGGTCGTCGCCGGACGGCTTGCCGGTCACCGCCGGATCCCCGAATACACCCAGCACATCGTCGCGCAGCTGGAACGCTACCCCCAAATCGGTGCCAACCTCGTGGAAGAGGTTATGAACATCGGGCCGGTCCGCGGCCGCGGCCACACCCAACTGCAGCGGGCGCGACACCGTGTACGACGCGGTTTTGAAGGTGTTGACGGTCATCGCCGAGGCGACCGACTCGGCGGCGCTGGCTTCGGCGAGGATGTCGAGGTATTGGCCACCGAGAACTTCGGTGCGGATGTCGGCCCACACCCGCAGGACGCGCCGACGTGCCTGGCGCGACAAATCGACACCGGCGACGATATCGTCGGCCCAGGCCAGCGCCAGGTCGCCGAGCAAGATGGCTGCCGAGGTGCCGAACCGGTCCGATGGCCCCTGCCATTGCCGGTTGCGATGCAGCGCAGCGAATTTCATATGCGTAGTGGGCCTGCCGCGCCGGGTTGCAGACCGGTCTATCACGTCGTCATGGACCAGCGCGGAGGCGTGCAGCAACTCGAGCGCGGAAAACAGCAGCAGCACTTGAGCATCGGCGGCTTTGTTTGACACCGCACGCCATCCCCAGTAGGCGAAGGCCGGCCGAATACGCTTGCCGCCGCCCAGGACGAACTCTTCCAGGCCGGCGATCAGCGCGTCGTACTCGGGCGCGATGTGGGCGGCATCATGCCGGCGGTCGTGCAGATACGCCCGCAACTGGTTGGTGATGGCGTCGGCGATTTCGACGATTCCCGCTGCTTCGACGCTCAGCGCGACGCCCCTTTCCGCGTTGGCCACTCTGGTCCGACAGTCTATGTCGCCCGCGGCCGCTGCAGTTGCTTCGACCGGCTCACTATGCTGGCGGTCGGCCTGCCGCGGCGGGAACCTAGCCATTCGACGAGGAGCAGTTTTTTGACTCTCAATACCATCGCGCTCGAGCTGGTGCCGCCCAACGCGGATCGAGGCATCGATCAAGCCGTCGCCGAGGCACACAAAGTGCTGCAATGCGCGTCGGGCGCCGGTTTGGAGGGCCGGATTGGGCACGTGATGATCCCGGGCATGATCGCCGAGGAAGAAGACCGGCCGATTGAGATGAAGCCCAAGCTGGACGTGCTTGAGTTCTGGTCGGCGATCAAACCGGAGTTGCCGGGTGTGCGCGGATTGTGCACCCAGGTCACCGCTTTCATGGACGAGCAGCCGCTGCGCCAGCGCCTCACCGAACTGGTCGACTCCGGTATCGAGGGCATCGTCTTCGTCGGTGTGCCACGAACCATGCAAGACGGGGAGGGCACCGGCGTCGCGCCGACCGACGCGCTGTCGATTTATCGCGAGCAGGTGGCCAACCGCGGCGTCATCATGATTCCGACCCGGGAGGGCGAACAGGGCCGATTCGAGTTCAAGTGCAATCGTGGCGCGACCTTCGCCTTGACCCAGCTGCTGTATTCCGACGCGATTGTGGGGTTTTTGACGGAATTCGCCAAGACCAGCGAGCATCGGCCGGAGATCTTGTTGTCGTTCGGCTTCGTGCCGAAAGTGGAGACCCGGGTCGGTTTGATCAACTGGCTCATCCAGGACCCGGGTAACGCCGTCGTCGCCGAAGAGCAGGCCTTTGTAAAGAGCCTGGCCAACGCCGAACGCGATCAGCGGTGCAAGCTGATGGTCGACCTGTACAAGCGGGTCATCGACGGCGTCGTCGACCTCGGTTACCCGCTGAGCGTGCATTTCGAGGCGACCTACGGCGTGAATGCCGCGGCTTTCGAGACGTTCGCTGCGATGCTGGAGTACTGGTCGCCGGCTTAGCCGGGCGAGCGGATTCAGTCGGACGACTCGTCACTGGTGTCAGCGAACCGCGGAGAGCGGTCGCGGCCGAACCAGGCCAGTACCGCCACCACCCCGGCCACGGCCACCGACGACAACCCCAGCCACAGCGCCGCCCCGCGGAACGAGCGGATGTTCGGATCGGTGTAGCGAGCCTGGGCGGTCATCGTGTTCACGACGCCGGGTTTGAGCTTCCACGCCACCATCTCGGCATCGACGCGTTCACCGTTGGTGGAGGTGACCGATCCGGGAAAGGCAACGGTGAGTTCGACGTCGGCGTCGGGATCGGTCAGCGACGTGAGATCGGCGCGGCCTTCCAGGATCACCACGTTGCCGGCTCTGCGCAGGGTCAGGTTCACCACCTGGGCATCGGGGTTCATGTTCGCCAGCTGCGGCAGCTCGGCGAAAGTCAAGTCCGAAAACACCGCCTCCGACCCGACATACCCGTCTTGCTCGTATCTGGAGATTGCCACCTTCTGGCTGAACGGCACGTTGGGGTCGAGCTGTGGACCGGCGTCCTTGTCGTTGCGGGGCTTGGCCGCGGCGATGATCTGCCCGGACACCGTGTCGTCCGGCGAGACGGTGATCGACGCCCTGGCCCGCAGACATCCGGCGACCATCGGCGTCACCAACAACAGCATGACCAAGGCGAGGATGCCGGCGGCGATGCGTCGTCGGGACCGGAATTCGACCGCGGGGGCATGCACCAGGTCATCGTGCCAGACGTGGGCGTCAGAGCGGCAGCTTGCGGCCCAATACCGCGAACGGCCGTGGGTCACCGGCGAAGTAGTAGCCGCGGATGATGTCGGTGAAGCCCAGTCGTCGGTACAGCCGCCACGCGCGGTTGGACTCACCGTTGGTTTCCGGTGTCGACAACAGCACGTTCGCCTCGCCGCGGTCGGCCAGCAGACGACGCACCAGCGCCTCTCCGAGCCCGCGGCCTTGCGCGCGCGGATGGATATGCAGTTCAGTCAATTCGAAGTAGCTGTTCATCAGGTCGGCGATCTCTTGGCCCGGGAAGCCGCCGCGTTGCAACCCCGAGACCACTTGCTGCTGCCACCACTGGTCGGGCGCGCCGCAATATCCGTAGGCCACGCCGAGCAGCGGAGCGTTGCTCAGTTGGCCTGCCGACGGCGTCTGTTGGGGTTCGGCGTCAACCTCCACCGCGGCCACCGCTTGCCAGCCCCGGCGCCGAGTGTGTTCCAGCCACATGGCGGCGCGTTGATGTTCGGTGCCAGGCGGGTAGTGCATCGCGTTGACATACACGCCCAACGCGTCACCGAGACGGCGTTGCATGTCGTGCGCCGCCAGGTCGATGACAAAAGTCGTCAACTCGCGGTGTCCTCCTGACGATCGTCGTCTGATGCGCTGCCTACATCGCCATTATCGGACGGGTGAGCTGATGCTGACCGCCGATCCGGCGCGGCTACAATCGGCTCTCGAACCGGTGGTATGGCACAGGTTGACCTCGTATCATTTGAGTTAGTTGCCCACGCAAACGGGCATCGTCACGTGACGGCTTGTCGGCAAGGAGGGACGGATGCCACTCTCCGATCATGAGCAGCGGATGCTCGACCAGATCGAGAGCGCTCTCTACGCCGAAGACCCCAAGTTCGCATCGAGCGTCCGCGGCGGAGGGTTCCGCGCGCCGACCGCACGGCGGCGGCTGCAGGGCGCCGCACTGTTCGTGATCGGTTTGGGAATGCTGGTTTCCGGCGTGGCATTCAAGGCCACCATGATCGGAAACTTCCCTGTCCTTTCCGTTCTCGGCTTCCTCGTCATGTTCGGTGGGGTGGTATTCGCCATCACCGGCCCGCGGTTGGCGGGTAAGCGGGATCAGCCCGGTTCGGCCTTGGGAACGCGTCAGCGCCGTCCGAAGGGCAGCGGCGGTTCCTTCACCAGCCGCATGGAGGACCGGTTCCGGCGTCGTTTCGACGATTAGGTGACTTGATGAGGGGCAGCCGAATCGGCTGCCCTTTTTTGTGTGAGTGCGTGATCCCACAACAAGCAGAACGCCCCACAACACCCCACCTGCTAATCCATCAGCTCTGACCTGGGAATTGTTTTCCTGACGTGCCGGAATCCCCTGGGCCGGAGGCGGCCTGTGTGGAGCGTAGATCGGCAAAACACGAATCTGTTACCCACTAAATGGAGCAAAGTGGGGGATTGTGGGGTATGGTGGCGGAAGTCGTGGGTGAGGCGGAGGCAAAACGGTTCCGCTTCGTGGCGCGGGAGGTGGCCAGGTGTTCCTCGGCACCTACACGCCCAAGCTCGACGACAAGGGGCGGCTGACGCTGCCTGCGAAGTTCCGCGACGCGTTGGCAGGAGGCTTGATGGTCACCAAGAGCCAAGACCACAGCCTGGCCGTTTACCCCCGGGCGGAATTCGAAGCACTGGCTCGCCGGGCCAGCAAGGTATCTCGCAGTAACCCGGAGGCAAGGGCTTTCCTGCGTAATCTGGCCGCCGCCACCGACGAACAACACCCCGACGCGCAGGGCCGGATTACGTTGTCAGCGGATCATCGCCGCTACGCCAACCTCACGAAGGACTGCGTGGTGATCGGCTCGGTCGACTACCTCGAGATCTGGGACGCGCAGGCCTGGCGGGAGTACCAGCAGACCCACGAAGAGAACTTCTCCGCAGCCAGCGATGAAGCACTCGGCGACATCATCTGAGGCCTGTGCCCGTGCATGGTGGCCTCTGCCCGAACCGACCCTGACGTACTTCCCCAACGCCAGGTTCGCGCTCTCGGACAGGGACCTCGATGCGCGGGCGATCGCAAGCGCGGCGGAGCCGGGCGCGGCGGGTCGCCCGCCGACTGGCCGGGCGATCGCAAGCGCGGCGGAGCCGGGCGCAGCGGGAGGTGTTGCCGTGGCTGAGGACACAAGTGATTTCGGCCACGTACCGGTGCTGGCCGACCGCTGTGTCACGCTGCTCACCCCGGCGTTGACTCGACGCCATCCTGACGGGTCGGGAGCACTGCTGGTCGATGCCACCCTCGGCGCGGGTGGGCACGCGGAACGCTTTCTCACCGCGCTTCCCGGCTTGCGGTTGATCGGACTCGACCGCGACCCCTCGGCGTTGGACATCGCTGCCAGCCGGCTGGCGCCGTTCGGCGACCGGGTCACGCTGATCCACACACGTTACGACGGGCTTGCGGAGGCACTCGCCGAATCTGGTTATCCCGCAACAGGTTCAGTGGATGGCGTGCTGTTTGATCTCGGCGTGTCATCGATGCAGCTGGATCGCCGCGAACGAGGTTTCTCCTATGCCCACGACGCACCGTTGGACATGCGAATGGACCCGACGGCGCCGCAGACCGCTGCCGACATCGTCAACACCTATGACGAGGCCGCGCTCGCCGACATCCTGCGGCGCTACGGCGAGGAGCGATTCGCGCGCCGGATCGCAGCGGAGATTGTGCGCCGCCGCCGCGGCACGCCGTTCACCTCGACGGGGCAGCTGGTCGAGGTCATCTACCACGCGATTCCGGCGCCGGCCCGTCGCACCGGCGGGCATCCCGCCAAGCGGACGTTTCAGGCGCTACGCATCGCTGTCAACGCTGAGCTCGATTCCTTGGAAAGCGCCCTTCCGGTCGCCCTGAACGCCCTGGCTGACGGTGGGCGGGTCGTGGTGTTGGCGTATCAGTCACTCGAAGACCGCATCGTCAAACGTGCGTTCGCCGACGCGAGCGCCTCTCGGACCCCGACCGGTCTGCCGGTCGAACTTCCTGGGCATGCACCGCAATTCAAGTCGCTAACTCGAGGCGCCGAACGCGCCGACGACACCGAGATCCAGCGCAATCCGCGAAGCGCGGCGGTGCGGTTGCGCGCCCTGGAAAAGATCCGGCCTCACACCGAGCACGACGCGCAGGCAGCAAGGAAGGGCGATCGATGAAGGTCAAACGCCAAGCGCCGCAGCGCCGTGACAGCGGTCGTCGCCGCGGACACGACAACGCCCCCGGTAAGGGCAAGCGCCGCCCGGTTGAGCCGGCCGCCGGGCGCCGGGCGCACGCCGGAAAGGCGTCGGCTCCTGCCCGCGAGCCCCGGGTGTCGCGGTCGTCGCCGCAAACCACACCGATCTCTCGACCTGTCGAACGACCGGCTCGGCCGAAGAACACCAGCCAGGCCAAGGCCCGCGCCAAAGCCCGAAAAGCTAAAGCGCCTAAAGTTATTCGGCCACCTCTTCGAGAGCGACTTCTGACGCGGCTGGCATCGATCGATCTGCGCCCGCGTACCTTGGCTGCCAAGGTGCCGTTCGTGGTGCTGATCATCGGTTCGCTCGGCACCGGGCTGGGTATCACGCTGTGGCTGTCCACCGATTCCGCCGAGCGTTCCTATGAGTTAGCCAACGCCCGGGAGAAGAACCGGCTCCTGCAGCAACAGAAGGAGGCACTCGAGCGCGACGTGCTGCAGGCGGAGGCTGCGCCGGCGCTGGCTGAGGCTGCCCGCAACCTCGGCATGATTCCGACGCGGGACACCGCCCACTTGGTGCAGGATCCAGCGGGAAACTGGGTCGTCGTTGGGACGCCCAAGCCGGCCGAGGGCGTCCCACCGCCGCCGTTGAACACCAAGCTGCCGGAAGAAAAACCGCCGTCACCGCCGCCCGCGATGAATTCGGTTGAGGTGCCGGTGCGGGTGTTGCCCGGTGGCGGTGCCCCGGTGCCGCCCGCAACAACCGGGCCGGAAGTTCTGCTCCGAGACCCCACTGGCGCAACGACGCTGGGCGCTCAACCTCTGCCGGACCAGACCGTGCCGGTGCTGCCCGGCCTGCCCCAAGCACCAGCGCTTGGACCGGCTACGGTCGCGCCGGTCGCGCCGTTGCCCGCGCCTGCCGCGCCGTTGCCGCCGGCCGTCGGCGAACAATTCGGCCCACTGTCCGCCATGACTCCAGGCGCCGCACGATGAGGACCGCCAAGCGTTCCGGTGGGCGCCCGTCGCAACCGGCGCCGCGCGGGCGCGACGCCCGAAAGCGGCTCGGCAAGCCCAAGAAGCCGGCTGGAACTCCCGCCGCGGCGGGCCATTCTGCGCGGGAACGACGAACCCGCCAAGCCGTCGACGTGGGTATGAGCGGCGCGTCATTTCTGTATCGGCACCGGGCCGGCAATGTCGTGATCTTCTTGGCGCTGCTGGTGGCAACCGCGCAACTGTTCTATCTGCAGGTGCCAAAGGCGTCGGGTCTACGCGCCGAGGCCGCCGGGCAGCTTAAGGTCACCGACGCCCAAAAGGCGGTCCGCGGCAGCATCGTCGACCGCCACAACGACCAGCTTGCGTTCACGATCGAAGCCCGTGCGCTGACATTTCAGCCGCGCAAGATCCGCAAGCAACTCGCCGAGGCCAAGCAAAAAGATGACAACGCACCGGACCCGCAGCAGCGACTACGCGACATCGCCAAAGAGGTTGCGACACGGCTGAATAACAAACCCGACGAAGCCACGGTGCTGAAAAAGCTGCGTAGCGACGAGACGTTCGTCTACCTGGCCCGCGCTGTCGATCCCGCTATCGCCAGCGCTATCAACCTGAAATATCCCGAGGTCGGCAGCGAGCGTCAGGACCTGCGGCAGTACCCGGGCGGATCCCTGGCGGCCAACATCGTCGGCGGCGTGGCGTGGGACGGACACGGCCTGCTCGGCCTCGAGGACTCGCTGGACGCAGTGCTGGCCGGCACCGATGGCTCGATCACCTATGACCGCGGCTCCGACGGAGTGGTGATTCCCGGCAGTTATCGCAATCAGCACCGGGCGGTCAACGGGTCGACCGTGCAGCTCACCATCGACAACGACATCCAGTTCTACGTCCAGCAGCAGGTGCAGCAGGCCAAGAACCTGTCGGGCGCCCGCAACGCGTCCGCGGTCGTGCTCGACGCCAAAACCGGCGAAGTACTGGCCATGGCCAACGACAACACGTTCGACCCCTCTCAAGACATCGGACGCCAAGGTAACCGGCAGATGGGTAACCCGGCCGTGTCATCACCGTTCGAACCCGGCTCGGTGAACAAGGTCATCACCGCCTCGTCGGTCATCGAATACGGCCTGAGCAATCCCGATGAGGTGCTACAGGTTCCGGGTTCCATCCACATGGGCGGCGTCGAGGTGCACGACGCCTGGGAGCACGGCGTCGCGCCCTACACCACCACCGGGATCTTCGGAAAGTCCTCGAACGTCGGAACCCTGATGCTCGCCCAGCGTGTCGGCCCGGATCGCTGGTTCGAGATGCTCAGGAAATTCGGCCTCGGCCAGCGCACCGGTGTCGGTTTGCCCGGCGAGAGCGCCGGGGTAGTGCCGCCGATCGACCAATGGTCGGGCAGCACCTTCGCGAACCTGCCTATCGGGCAAGGGCTTTCGATGACGCTGCTGCAGATGACCAGCATGTACCAAACCATTGCCAATGACGGGCTACGGATGCCGCCGCGTATTGTCAAGGCGACCATCGCTCCGGACGGCACCCGCACCGAAGAGCCACGCCCGGAAGGCGTTCAGGTGGTCTCCGCACGGACCGCGCAAACCGTCCGCAACATGCTGCGGGCGGTCGTGCAACACGATCCCACCGGCGTTCAGCAGGGCACCGGGCCGGCAGCCGCGGTCGAGGGCTATCAGATCTCCGGCAAAACCGGTACAGCACAACAGATCAACCCCGCCTGTGGCTGCTACTACGACGACGTCTACTGGATCACCTTCGCCGGAATTGCCACGACAGACGATCCGCGCTACGTGGTCGGCATCATGCTGGACAACCCGCACCACGCGGCCGACGGTTCACCGGGAACCTCTGCGGCGCCGCTGTTCCACAACATCGCCGGCTGGCTAATGCAGCGCGAAAACGTGCCGCTCTCACCGGATCCCGGGCCGCCATTGACCCTCCAAGCATTGTGACCGGCCCAACCGGCCGTTGATCGGCAAAGCTCCCGCCAGACGGTCACCCTACGCCCGCTTAGACTTGAAGCCCCGTTACCAGCTCGGCTTCGCTCGAACCCGCCGGTACCTGAGCGGTAACTGATACCAGCAGGTCGGATGGATAAGGTGGCAGGGCCGTCGATGTGGTGATCACGGCCTGGAGGCAGCAGCGGACGGAGGTGATGACGGTGCCCACTGCGCCGCGGCCCAGCGCTGGGTCAGGCGTGCCGCTGCCGGCGCTGGCGGCCCAGATCTGCGCCGTGTCCGCGGAGGGGAGCGTGGTCCCCGACCTGCGGGTCACCGGGGTCACGCTGCGGGCCCAAGACGCACAGCCGGGCGACCTGTTTGCCGCGCTTCCGGGCGCATCGACCCACGGTGCCCGCTATGCCGGTGAAGCGATCCGGCGAGGCGCGCTGGCGGTGCTCACCGACGCCGACGGGGCCGTGCAGTTGGCTGACGCCGCAGTTCCGGTGCTGATTCACCCGACGCCGCGCACCGTGCTCGGCGAGCTTGCCGCCACCGTCTACGGGCATCCGTCCGATCGGCTCACCGTCGTGGGGATCACCGGAACATCGGGCAAGACGACGACCACACATCTTGTCGAAGCGGGCCTGCGTGCGGCCGCCCGGACGGTGGGACTCATCGGCACCATCGGGGTTCGCATCGACGGCGCCGACGTGCCGAGCGCGCTGACCACTCCGGAGGCTCCGGAGCTACAAGGCCTGCTCGCGGCGATGGCCGAACGCGGGGTCGACACCGTGGTGATGGAAGTGTCCAGCCACGCTTTGCGCCTGGGCCGCGTCGATGCCATCCGGTTCGCGGTGGGCGCTTTCACCAACCTGTCCCGCGACCATCTGGACTTTCACCCCAGCATGGCCGACTACTTCGAGGCCAAGGCCCGGTTATTCGATCCGGCCTCGCCGCTGCGGGCGCGTTCGGTGGTGGTGTGCATCGACGACGACGCCGGACGCGCAATGGCCGAACTCGCCGAGGACGCGGTGACCGTCAGCGCCACCGGCGAACCCGCAAGCTGGCGAGCCGAAGACGTCACCGCCTCGGCGCGTGGACAAACATTCACCGCGGTCGACCCCGCCGGTGTGCACCACCGCGTGGGCATCGGCCTGTCCGGCGACTATAACATCGCCAATACCCTTGTCGCACTGGCGATCCTGGATGTGTTGGGGGTGTCACCCGAGCAGGCCTCGGCCGGACTTCGCGATATTCGGGTCCCTGGGCGCCTGGAACAAATCGACCGCGGCCAAGACTTTCTCGCGCTGGTCGACTATGCCCACAAGCCGGGCGCGCTGCGGGCGGTGCTGCAGTCCCTGCGTCGTCCCGGCAGTCGGCTGGCGGTGGTGTTCGGGGCCGGCGGCGAACGAGACCCGGGTAAACGGGCACCGATGGGTCGGGTCGCCGCTGAGCTGGCTGATCTCGTCGTCGTCACCGACGACAACCCCCGCGGTGAGGATCCTGCCGCGATCCGCCGCGAAATCCTTTCCGGCACAACGGAAGGATCTGCCGAAATCGTCGAAATCGGCGACCGACGCGCAGCGATCCGGCACGCCGTCAACTGGGCCCGCAGCAACGACATCGTGCTGGTCGCCGGCAAGGGCCACGAGACCGGGCAAACCAGCGGTGGGCAGATCCGACCGTTCGACGACCGGGTCGAGCTTGCAGCCGCGCTGCAGGAGCGGCGTCAATGATCGATCTGACCGTTGCTCAGATCGCCGAGATCGTCGGCGGGGAGTTGGCCGACATCTCACCGCAGGCGGCAGCGGAATTACATGTCAGCGGAACCGTCGAATTCGACTCCCGCGCGGTCACGCCCGGCGGACTGTTCTTGGCCCTGCCGGGTTCACGCGCCGACGGGCACGACTACGCGCAATCCGCGGTCGCCGCGGGCGCGGTCGCCGTGCTGGCCGCCCGGCCGGTCGGCGTGCCGGCGATCGTGGTCGCCCCGGACGCGCAGGCGGCGAGCACCGCCGGTGTGCTCGAGTACGACACCGACGGATCGGGCGTCGCGGTGCTGGCCGCGCTGGCCCGGCTGGCCGCGGCGGTGGCCGCCAAGCTGGTCGCCAACGGGCTGACCATCATTGGTGTCACCGGATCGTCGGGCAAGACGTCGACCAAGGATCTGCTGGCCGCGGTGCTCGCGCCGCTCGGTGAGGTGGTGGCGCCGCCCGGGTCGTTCAACAACGAACTCGGCCATCCGTGGACGGTGTTGCGCGCCACCGAAAAAACGGACTACTTGGTGCTGGAGCTCTCGGCGCGTCATCCCGGCAACATCGCCGCCTTGGCGGCCATCGCGCCGCCGACGATCGGAGTGGTACTCAACGTCGGCACCGCGCACCTGGGTGAATTCGGCTCGCGAGAAGTGATCGCAAATACCAAAGCGGAACTGCCGCAAGCAATCCCAGAGTCGGGGGTGGTGGTTCTCAATGTCGACGACCCGGCGGTGGCGGCAATGGCCGACGTCACCGCCGCACGGGTGGTGCGCGTCAGTCGTGAGCAATCCACCGCCGATGTCCGGGCCGGTCCGGTCACGCTCGACGAACTGGCCAGGCCGCGATTCACGCTGCACGCCGGCGAGCGAACCCAGGAAATCAGCCTGGCCGTGCACGGCGACCATCAGGTGGGCAACGCGTTATGCGCGGCCGCCGTCGCGCTGGAGTGCGGCGCCAGCACCGAGCAGGTGGCAACCGCGCTGGCCGGTGCGCGTCCGGTGTCGGGTCATCGCATGCGGGTGACCACGCGCGCCGACGGCGTGACCGTCATCGACGACGCCTACAACGCCAACCCCGACTCGATGCGGGCCGGGCTGCAGGCACTGGCCTGGATGGCCCACGGTGGGTCTGGAGAGCGAAAAAGGGAGCGAAGAAGCTGGGCGGTGCTGGGCGAGATGGCCGAACTCGGCGAGGACGCGATATCCGAGCATGATCGCGTGGGCCGGCTGGCGGTGCGCTTAGATGTGTCTCGACTCGTTGTCGTCGGAACAGGGAGGTCTATGAGCGCCATGCACCACGGGGCGGTCATGGAGGGCGCATGGGGCTCGGACGGTGAAAGAGGGGCCACCATGGTGGCCGACGCCGATGCGGCTCTGGCGCTGTTGCGCGCCGAACTCCGGCCGGGGGACGTGGTGCTGGTCAAGGCATCGAACGTCGCTGGGCTCGGGACGCTGGCCGACGCGCTGGTCGCCGATGCCGCAGGTGGCGGCCAAGGCGCCGCCCAATGATCGAAATCCTGATCGCCGTCGCCATCGCGCTAATGGTGTCTATCGTGCTGACGCCGATGCTGATTCGGCTGTTCACCCGCCAGGGCTTCGGCCACCAGATCCGCGAGGACGGCCCACCGAGCCACAAGACCAAACGCGGCACACCCTCGATGGGCGGCGTCGCGATCCTGACCGGTATGTGGGCTGGCTACCTGGGCACCCACATCGCCGGCCTGGCGTTCGGCGGTGAAGGGCCGTCAGCCTCCGGCGTGCTGGTGTTGTTGCTGGCCACCGCATTGGGGGCGGTCGGATTCGTCGACGACCTGATCAAGATTCGCCGTTCTCGCAATCTCGGGCTGGACAAGACGGCCAAGACGGTCGGGCAGATCACTGCGGCTGTGCTGTTCGGTGTGCTGGCGCTGCAGTTCCGCAATGGCGACGGCCTCACACCGGCCAGCGCCGACCTGTCGTATGTGCGGGAAATCGCCACCGTCACACTGGCTCCCGCAGTATTCGTGTTGTTCTGCGTGGTGATCGTCGCGTCCTGGTCGAATGCGGTGAACTTCACCGACGGCCTGGACGGGCTGGCGGGCGGCGCGATGGCAATGGTGGCCGCGGCCTATGTCTTGATCACGTTCTGGCAGTACCGCAATGCGTGCGCCACCGCACCGGGCCTGGGCTGCTACAACGTGCGCGATCCGCTGGACCTGGCGCTGGTCGCGGCGGCGACGGCCGGCGCCTGTATCGGCTTTCTGTGGTGGAACGCGGCGCCCGCCAAGATCTTCATGGGAGACACCGGATCTCTGGCACTGGGCGGCATCATCGCGGGACTGTCGGTGACCAGCCGGACCGAAATTTTGGCGGTGGTGCTTGGTTCACTGTTCGTCGCGGAGATCACCTCGGTCGTAATCCAGATCCTGGCGTTTCGCACCACCGGCCGTCGCGTGTTCCGGATGGCGCCGTTCCATCACCATTTCGAGCTGGTCGGCTGGGCCGAAACCACTGTCATCATTCGGTTTTGGCTGCTGACCGCGATCAGCTGCGGGCTGGGTGTTGCGCTGTTCTACAGCGAGTGGCTCGCCGCGACCGGTGGCTGAGGTGACACTGCACCCGTTGGCGCCCGGCGCGCCGGTGCTGATCACCGGGGCCGGCGTCACCGGGCAGTCCGTGCTGGCGGCGTTGCGGCCACTGGATGTGGCCGCAACGCTGTGCGACGACGACGCCGATACTCGCCGCCGGCTCACCGATGCCGGGGTGGCGACGATGAGCTCGTCGGACGCCGCCGCGCGCATCAGCGACTACGCGCTGGTGGTCACCAGCCCTGGTTTTCCGCCGGCGGCGCCGGTGCTGGTTGCGGCCGCGGCGGCCGGCGTGCCGATCTGGGGCGATGTGGAGCTGGCCTGGCGGCTTGACATGGCGGGCCGCTACGGGCCGCCGCGTCGCTGGCTGGCGGTGACCGGCACCAACGGCAAGACCACCACCACGTCGATGTTGCACGCCATGCTGACCGCCGCGGGGCTCGATGCCACGCTGTGCGGCAACATCGGCACTCCGGTTTTGGATGCGCTGCAACAGCCCGGCGACCTGCTGGCCGTCGAACTGTCCAGCTTCCAGTTGCATTGGGCGCCGTCGCTGCGACCGGAGGCCGGTGTGGTGCTCAATATCGCCGAGGATCACCTGGATTGGCACCCGAGCATGGCCGACTACATCGCCGCCAAGGCGCGCGTGCTGGGCGGCCGGGTCGCGGTCGTCGGGCTGGATGATCCGCGGGCGGCCGCGCTGCTGAGCGGTGCCGCGGCGCCGGTGCGGGTCGGGTTCCGGCTGGGCGAACCCGCCGCCGGGGAACTCGGCGTGCGCAACGGCCAGCTGATCGACAGAGCCTTTGGCTGCGCCGGCGCCGACGAGCTGGCGCTGGCACCGGTCTCGTCGCTACCGGTACCCGGCCCGGTGGGTGTGCTCGACGCGCTGGCCGCGGCGGCGTTGGCGCGCAGCGTCGACGTCCCCGCCCAGGCGATCGCGGACGCGCTGGCCGGCTTTCGGGTCGGTCGGCACCGCGGCGAGGTGGTAGCCGTCGTCGACGGCATCAGCTACATCGACGATTCGAAGGCCACCAACCCGCACGCCGCCGAGGCATCGGTGCGTGCTTACCCCCGGGTGGTGTGGATCGCCGGCGGCCTGCTCAAGGGCGCGTCCGTCGACGCGGCCGTCGCCGGGATGGCATCGCGGCTGGTCGGGGCAGTCCTGATCGGTCGTGACCGGGCCAACTTTGCCGAGGCGTTAGCACGACACGCGCCCGATCTCCCCGTCATCGAGCTTGTGACAGGCGAGGATGCTGGTATGTATGCGACTGCTGAGTCTGGTGTGACTCATGTGACGAGGGTGGTGACTGTGTCCGGCGAACCGCTGGGCAGCCGCGTGATGGCCGCCGCGGTAGCTGCGGCCCGAGACCTCGCCAACCCGGGCGACACCGTGCTGCTGGCGCCAGCGGGTGCATCATTCGACCAGTTCAGCGGCTATGCCGACCGCGGGGACCAATTCGCGGCGGCGGTGCACGCCACGACCGGGTAAGCACCGGTGACACAGGCGCTGGCCCGGTTGCTGCACCGGGGTCCCAAGGATGACGAGAACGCCGGCGAAACGCCGGCTTCGCACAGGGTGTCCGGCTCGGGCCCGCGGACCCGGTTCGGGACCTGGCTGGGCCGGCCCATGACGTCGTTTCACCTGATCGTCGCCGTGGCCGCGTTGTTGACCACGTTGGGTCTGATCATGGTGCTTTCCGCATCGGGGGTGCGCTCCTACGACGACGACGGCTCGGCCTGGGTGATCTTCGGCCGGCAGGTGATGTGGACGATTGTCGGGCTCATCGCGTGCTACGTGGCGCTGCGGGTGCCGGTGCGGTTCATGCGCCGCATGGCGTTCTCGGGTTTCGCGCTGTCGATCGTGTTGCTGGTGCTGGTGCTGGTGCCCGGAATCGGCCACTACGCCAACGGCTCTCGCGGCTGGTTCGTGATCGGCGGCTTTTCCATGCAGCCCTCGGAGCTGACCAAGATCGCCTTCGCCATCTGGGGGGCGCACCTGCTGGCCGCGCGGCGCATGGAGCGAGCCTCGCTGCGCGAAATGCTGATCCCGTTGGTGCCGGCAGCCGTCATCGCGCTGGCGCTCATCGTCGCTCAACCCGACCTGGGACAAACCGTCTCGCTGGGCATCATTTTGCTGGCCCTGTTGTGGTACGCCGGGCTGCCGCTGCGGGTGTTCTGCAGCTCGCTGCTCGCCGTCATCGTGTCGGCGGCGGTCCTGGCGGTGTCCGAGGGCTATCGATCCGAACGGGTGCGGTCCTGGCTCGATCCCGCCGCCGACGTGCAGGGATCGGGCTACCAGGCTCGTCAGGCGAAGTTCGCGTTGGCCAACGGCGGCATTTTCGGCCACGGTTTGGGCCAGGGCACCGCGAAGTGGAACTACCTGCCCAACGCCCACAACGACTTCATCTTCGCGATCATCGGCGAAGAGCTCGGCTTCGTCGGCGCATTCGGGTTGCTGGCGCTGTTCGGGTTGTTCGCCTACACGGGAATGCGCATCGCACGCCGCTCGGTTGACCCCTTCCTGCGACTGCTGACGGCGACCACCACGCTGTGGGTGCTCGGCCAGGTGTTCATCAACGTCGGCTATGTGATCGGTCTGCTGCCGGTCACCGGCCTGCAGCTGCCCCTCATCTCGGCAGGTGGAACATCAACGGCGACAACACTTCTCATGGTCGGCGTGATGGCCAACGCGGCACGTCACGAACCCGAGGCCGTTGCCGCGCTACGCGCCGGACGCGACGACCGGATGAACCGGCTGCTGCGGCTGCCACTGCCCGAGCCCTACGCGCCGACCCGGGTCGGGGCGCTGCGTGACCGCCTGCGCCCCCGCCCGCCGTCGCCCAAAGCCGCTGCCAAGCCCCCCAGCGGGGGCGGGCGGCCGCCTCGGTCAAGGCATCATGGACGTGAACGGCGATATGTCGATCACCGTCGGGTTCGGGGGCGGCGGGGTCGCGCACTGGAAGGTCAGCTTAGGCGGTGAACGACTCGGTCTTGGAGCCGGCCAGCGGGATAAACGGCGACTCGGGGACCCAGCACGGCGGCAGGTCGTTGTCGGTGGTGCTCGCCGGCGGCGGCACCGCCGGTCACGTCGAACCCGCGATGGCCGTCGCCGACGCGCTGGTAGCCCTGGATCCCGCGGTCCGCATCACCGCGCTGGGCACCCAGCGCGGTTTGGAGACCCGGCTGGTGCCGGAGCGGGGCTACCACCTGGAGCTGATCACCCCGGTCCCGTTGCCGCGCAAACCCACCGGCGACCTGGTCCGGCTGCCGTCGCGGGTGCTGCGCGCGGTCCGGCAGACCGGCGCTGTGCTGCGAAATGTCGACGCCGACGTGGTGGTGGGGTTCGGGGGATACGTGGCGCTGCCCGCCTACCTGGCCGCACGTCGGCGTCGGGTGCCGGTGGTGATCCACGAGGCCAACGCCAGCGCCGGACTGGCCAACCGGGTGGGGGCCCGCTCGGCGCAACGCGTGCTGTCCGCGGTGCCCGATTCGGGCCTGCCGCATTCGGAGGTGGTCGGCGTCCCGATCCGGTCGGCGATCACCGCGCTGGACCGCTCGGCGTTACGGTCGGCGGCACGTGCGCACTTCGGCTTCGCCGAGGACGCCCGGGTGCTGCTGGTGTTCGGCGGATCGCAGGGCGCGGCCTCGATCAACCGCGCCGTCGCGGCGGCCGCCGGCGACCTGGCCGCCGCCGGGGTGGCTGTGCTGCATGCCCACGGCGCCAAGAACACCCTCGATCTGCCTGCTCGAGCGCCCGACGCCCCGCCCTACGTGGCGGTGCCGTATCTGAGCCGGATGGATCTGGCGTATGCCGCCGCCGATCTGGCCATCTGCCGGTCCGGTGCGATGACGGTCGCAGAGGTGTCCGCGGTCGGGCTGCCCGCGGTCTATGTGCCGCTGCCGATCGGCAACGGCGAACAGCGACTCAACGCGCTGCCGGTGGTCAAGGCCGGCGGCGGGCTCCTTGTCGCGGACGCGGACCTCACCCCGGGCTTCGTGGCCGGCGAGGTGGCCGGGTTGCTCAACGACACAGCTCGGCTGGCCGCGATGACGGCGGCCGCGGCCCGGGTCGGTCACCGCGACGCGGCACAGCAGGTGGCGCGAATCGCCTTGGAGGTGGCCCGGCAAGCCCGCGACCGGAGTTCGCGATGATCACCGAGCCGTTGCCGCCCGAGCTGCAGCGGGTACACATGGTCGGCATCGGGGGAGCGGGCATGTCGGGGATCGCCCGCATCCTGCTGGACCGCGGTGGGATGGTGTCGGGATCGGACGCCAAAGAGTCCCGCGGCGTGCGGGCACTGCGCGCCCGTGGCGCGTTGATCCGGATCGGCCACCACGCCGACTCACTGGATCTGCTGCCCGGCGGCGCCACCGCGGTGATCACCACCCACGCCGCCATCCCCAAGACCAACCCCGAGCTCGTCGAGGCCCGACGGCGCGGCATCCCGGTAGTGCTGCGGCCCGCGGTGCTGGCCAAGCTGATGGCCGGGCGCACCACGCTCATGGTCACCGGCACGCACGGCAAGACGACCACCACATCGATGCTCGTCGTCGCCCTACAGCACTGCGGGAAAGATCCGTCGTTCGCCGTCGGTGGCGAAATGGGGGAGGCCGGCACCAACGCCCACCACGGCAGCGGCGACTGCTTTGTCGCCGAGGCCGACGAAAGCGACGGCTCGCTACTCGAATACACCCCGAATGTCGCCGTGGTGACCAATATCGAGTCCGACCATCTGGACTTCTTCGGCACCGCAGACGCCTATACCGCGGTGTTCGATTCCTTCGTCGAGCGGCTTGCCCCCGGTGGGGCGCTCGTCGTCTGCACCGACGACCCGGGCGCGGCAGCACTTGCCGAACGCACTGCCGCACTGGGGATTCGGGTCCTGCGGTATGGCTCGTCGGGTGACCAGCTAGCCGGCGAACTGTTGTCCTGGGAGCAGCAAGGCACCGGCGGCGTCGCGCAGATCAAGCTCGCCGGCGAGATCCACCCGTGGGTGCTTCGGCTGTCGGTGCCCGGCCGGCACATGGCGCTCAACGCGCTGGGCGCCCTGCTGGCCGCGATCGAGGTCGGCGCTCCGGCCGAGTGCGTGCTCGACGGGCTGGCCGGTTTCGAAGGTGTCCGCCGCCGATTCGAGCTGATCGGCACCGCGGGCTCGGTGCGGGTGTTCGACGACTACGCCCACCATCCGACCGAGATCAGCGCGACGCTGGGAGCGGTCCGCACCTTGCTCGAGCAAAGCGGCGGCGGTCGGTCGCTAGTGGTGTTCCAGCCGCACTTATATTCGCGAACAAGGGATTTCGCCGCTGAGTTCGGCCGCGCGCTCGACGAGGCCGACCAGGTTTTCGTGCTGGATGTCTACGCTGCCCGCGAACAACCGCTGGCCGGCGTCAGTGGAGCCAGTGTCGCCGAGCACGTGAGCGTGCCGGTGCAGTATGTTCCAAACTTCTCCGAAGTCGCCGAGCTGGTGGCTGCTGCCGCCGAGCCGGGCGACGTCGTGGTGACCATGGGCGCCGGAGACGTGACCATGCTGGCGCCGGAGATCGTCACGGCGCTGCGGGTGCGGGCCAACCGCAGCGCACCGGGGGTGTCGTGGTGACCCGCGCCGGCGACGATGCAGAGCGAAGCGATGAGCAGGAGCGGCGCTGGTGACCGAGGCAAACGACACCCCGACCGAAGCGCCGACCGAACCCGTTGCGACCGAGTCGGCCGAACAGCAGGCCGGCCCCGAGGTATTCGAGGGTCCACGGCGGCGGGCACGTCGGGAACGTGCCGAGCGTCGAGCCGCGCAGGCGCGGGCCACCGCGATCGAGCAGGCCCGCCGGGAGGCCAAGCGCCGCGCCCGCGGCCGCGCCGGGGCCCAACCCAAACCCGTTCCGCGAGGCGCGGTTCGGGGCCTGAAGATGGCACTGGCGACGATGTTGGTGTCGGTGGCCGCCATCGGGCTGGGGCTGATCCTGTATTTCACGCCGGTGATGTCGGTGCGCGACGTGATCGTCATCGGCGTTGGCGCGGTGAGCCGCGAGGAGGTGCTCGACACGGCGAAAGTCCAGCTCGGGACCCCACTGCTGCAGGTCGACACCGGCGCGATCGCCGATCGGGTGGCAGCGATCCGCCGAGTGGCCAGCGCGCGGGTGCAGCGCCAGTATCCCTCGGCGTTACGCATTACCGTTGTCGAGCGAATTCCCGTCGTGGTCAAAGACTTTCCAGACGGACCACACCTCTACGACCGCGACGGCGTCGACTTCGCGACAGCGCCGCCGCCCGCGGCGTTGCCCTATATCGACGTCGACAATCCCGGGCCGAGCGATCCGGCGACCAAGGCCGCGCTCGAAGTGCTGACGGCGCTGCGACCCGAGGTCGCCGGTCAGGTCGGCAGGATCGCGGCTCCATCGGTTGCCTCGATCACGCTGACCCTGACCGACGGGCGCACGGTGATCTGGGGCACCACCGACCGCACCGACGAGAAGGCCGAGAAGCTGGCGGCGCTGTTGACCCAGCCCGGGCACACCTACGACGTGTCCAGCCCGGACCTGCCGACCGTCAAGTAGTGCAGTAGAGGCCCACCGGTCGAGCGTGCGGCCAGCTTCACTCTCGGCGTCGAGCGTGCGGCCAGCTTCACTCTCGGTGGTGCTGTGGCGAGACCGCGGCGAGAAATTGCACAAAATTCGCCCGCATCACGTCGGCGCGCCTGCGGCGATAGCGCGCATCTGCCCCATACCGTTCTGTTTGCCCGGAACAACTTGACATAACTCTAAGCCTCTAGTTGAGGTTGAGGTTTGCCAGCCAGGTCCCATTAGGGAGGAAGACTTCAATGATGACCCCCCCGCATAACTACTTGGCCGTCATCAAAGTCGTGGGAATCGGCGGCGGCGGCGTCAACGCCGTCAATCGGATGATCGAGCAGGGCCTCAAGGGAGTGGAGTTCATCGCCATCAACACCGACGCCCAGGCGCTGTTGATGAGCGACGCCGACGTCAAGCTCGACGTGGGACGCGACTCCACCCGCGGCCTGGGCGCCGGCGCCGACCCCGAGGTCGGCCGGCGCGCCGCCGAGGACGCCAAGGACGACATCGAAGAACTGCTCCGAGGCGCCGACATGGTGTTCGTGACCGCCGGTGAAGGCGGCGGCACCGGCACCGGCGGGGCGCCGGTGGTCGCCAGCATTGCCCGCAAACTGGGCGCGCTGACCGTCGGCGTCGTCACCCGGCCGTTCTCCTTCGAGGGCAAACGGCGCGGCACCCAGGCCGAGCAGGGCATCACCACGCTGCGGGAAAGCTGCGACACGCTCATCGTGATCCCCAACGATCGGCTGCTACAGATGGGCGATGCCGCGGTGTCGCTGATGGACGCATTCCGCAGCGCCGACGAGGTGCTGCTCAACGGCGTGCAGGGGATCACCGACCTGATCACCACCCCGGGCCTGATCAACGTGGACTTCGCGGACGTCAAGGGCATCATGTCCGGCGCCGGTACCGCGCTGATGGGTATCGGCTCAGCCCGGGGCGACGGCCGGGCGCTCAAAGCCGCTGAGATCGCGATCAACTCGCCACTGCTGGAACAGTCGATGGAAGGCGCCCGCGGGGTGCTGATGTCGATCGCCGGCGGCAGCGACCTGGGCCTGTTTGAAATCAACGAGGCTGCCTCGCTGGTGCAGGACGCCGCCCACCAGGACGCCAACATCATCTTCGGGACGGTCATCGACGACTCGCTCGGCGACGAGGTGCGGGTCACGGTGATCGCGGCCGGCTTCGACGCCACCGGGCCGAGCAGAAAGCCGATCGTCGGCAGCGATCAGAGCCAGACGATAGCGCCGGGGACGGCCGGCAAAGTCACCTCGACGTTGTTCGAGCCGGCCGATGCCGTCAGCGTGCCGGTGCAGACCAACGGTTCGACCCTCAATATCGGCGGCGATGACGACGAAGACGTCGACGTGCCGCCCTTCATGCGACGCTAGCCGCCCCCGATACTGGGCACGTGGGCGTTCGTATCCGGCGGGTGATCACCACCCGGGCGGGCGGTGTGTCCGCGCCACCGTTCGACACCTTCAATCTCGGCGACCATGTCGGTGACGACCCGGCCGCGGTGGCGGCCAACCGCGCCCGGCTCGCCGCCACGATCGGCCACCCGCTGGTCTGGATGCATCAGGTGCACGGCGACCACGTCGCGGTGGTCGAAGGCCCGCGGAAGGACGCGGTTGCCGACACCGATGCCCTGGTGACCGCCACCCCCCGGCTGGCGCTGGCCGTGGTGACCGCTGATTGCGTGCCGGTGTTGATGGCCGACGCGCGGGCCGGGGTCGTTGCCGCCGTGCACGCCGGTCGCGTGGGCGCGCGCGACGGCGTAGTGGCCCGGGCGCTGGAAGCCATGCTGGCGATCGGGGCGCACGCCGAAGACATCTCTGCCCTGCTCGGACCGGCGGTCAGCGGCCGCAACTACGAAGTGCCCGCCGAGATGGCCGACGAGGTGGAAGCGACGCTGCCGGGCAGTCGCACCACCACCTCGGCCGGCACCCCCGCGCTGGATCTGCGAGCCGGAATCGCGGGTCAGCTCAAACGCTTAGGGGTGACGGCCATCGACATCGACCCGCGTTGCACCGTGGCGGACACCAACCTGTTCAGCCATCGCCGTAGCGCCCCGACCGGGCGGCTGGCGTCGGTGGTGTGGATGGAATGACCGCCATGCTGGCGAACCGGGAATCCGAATTGGTCAACGCCTTGACCGCGCTACGGACGCGGCTTGCCGCCGCCGCCGAGGCGGCCGGCCGCAACGTCGCCGAAATTGAACTTCTGCCAATTACCAAATTCTTTCCAGCAACCGATGTTGCGATTTTGTCGCAATTGGGATGCCAGGCGTTCGGGGAGTCTCGAGAACAGGAGGCGTCGGCGAAGGTAGATGAGCTTGCTAGGTTGCTGGGTCCTGCGGCAGCCGCGGTGCGCTGGCACATGGTGGGCCAGATCCAGCGCAACAAGGTCCGGTCGCTGGCCCGCTGGGCGCACACCGTCCACTCGGTGAGCAGCAGCCGCGTGGTCAGCGCGCTCGACCGGGCCGTGGCTGCCGCACTGCGCGAGGGCCGTCGCCAGCGTCCGCTGCAGATATACGTGCAGATCAGCCTGGACGGCGACGTGTCCCGGGGTGGTGTCGACATCTCGCAGCCCGCCGAAGTCGACAAGATCTGCGCCGAGGTCGAGGCCGCAGAGTCCCTGCAACTGATTGGGCTGATGGGTATTCCGCCGCTTGACGCGGACCCGGAGGCGGCGTTCGCGCGCCTGCAAACCGAACACGCCAGGGTGCTCCGGGCCCACCCGAACGCGACCGGATTGTCGGCCGGCATGTCAAACGACCTGGAGAGCGCGGTGAAACATGGTTCGACCTGTGTGCGTGTCGGTACCGCGTTATTGGGTCGGCGACCGCTACCGTCACCGTGAGCAGTCACTCTAGTCACATCTTCATCACGGACACCAGAGCCTCGGCAAAGAAGGGGTCACCCAGATGAGCACACTGCACAAGGTCAAGGCCTACTTCGGTATGGCTCCGATGGAGGACTATGACGACGAGTACTACGACGACGACCGTGGCTCCGCGGGCTACTCGCGCCAGCGCTTCGCCGGCGACGGGTACGGCCGCTACGAGGGGCGCTTCGACGAGCGCGAGTACGACGAGCCGCCGGGAAGCTACCGCGGCGGCTACGCCGACGACCACCGGTTCCACCCGCGTGACTTCGAGCGCAGCGAGCTTCCCAGGCCGCGGTTCGGCTCACTGCGTGGCTCGACGCGCGGCGCGCTGGCGATGGACCCACGCCGGATGGCGATGCTGTTCGAGGAGGGCAGCCCGCTGTCGAAGATCACCACGCTGCGGCCCAAGGACTACAGCGAGGCACGCACCATCGGTGAGCGGTTCCGCGACGGTACGCCGGTGATCATGGATCTGGTGTCTATGGACAACGCCGACGCCAAGCGACTTGTCGACTTCGCAGCCGGTTTGGCGTTCGCGCTGCGGGGCTCGTTCGACAAGGTCGCCACCAAGGTGTTTCTGCTGTCACCGGCCGACGTCGACGTGACGCCGGAGGAGCGCCGCCGGATCGCCGAAACCGGCTTCTACGCTTATCAATAGGCTTGTCAGAGGAGCCGGACGTACGGGCCGGCCCTGGAAGTAGGTAGGCTGACGGTCACCGCGCCGGGCATCGGCGCTTGTCGTGAATGTCACATCCTCATCAGTAAGGTTGGGTTCTCGTTGGCGCTGTTCTTCCAAATCCTGGGCTTCGCGCTGTTCATCTTTTGGCTGCTGCTGATCGCCCGGGTCGTGGTCGAGTTCATCCGCTCGTTCAGCCGCGACTGGCACCCGCGCGGCGCCACGGTTGTCGTGCTGGAAGCCATCATGTCGATCACCGATCCACCGGTGAAACTGCTGCGCAGGCTGATCCCGCAGCTCACCATCGGTGCGATCCGCTTCGACTTGTCCATCATGGTGCTGTTGCTGGTGGCGTTCATCGGCATGCAACTGGCTTTCAGCGCCGCCACCTAACCGGCGCCAAGACCGTTTGCCATAGCGGCATTTCGTTGTCTTAAGGTGCCGTTTTCATGTTTCTTAAAGATTGAAATTCGGTCTTATTTATTGACCGGATCAGCAACCGGCGGGTCTGGTGTGACAGGATGGGCCGCAGTTGCAGTATGGCTACGATACCGTCCACACCGATCTACACTTTGCAGGTCGGTTTGACTGTCCACAACTCGAGGGGGCAAATAATGCCGCTTACACCAGCCGACGTCCACAACGTGGCCTTCAGCAAGCCGCCGATCGGCAAACGCGGCTACAACGAGGACGAGGTCGACGCCTTCCTCGACCTGGTAGAGAACGAGCTGACCCGGCTCATCGAGGAGAACTCCGATCTGCGCCAGCGGATCAGCGAGCTCGACCAGGAGCTGGCGGCCGCGCGTTCCAATGGCGGTGCCCAGCCCACTGCGGCCATCCCGCACTACGAAGCCGAACCGGAGGCCGAAGCCGTTCAGCCCGCTCCGCAGGCCGCCTCTTCCGCGGCGATCAGCGAAGAGCACGCCATCAAGGCGGCCAGGGTGCTGAGCCTGGCCCAGGACACCGCCGACCGCTTGACCAGCACCGCGCAGGCCGAATCGGAGAAATTGTTGGCCGACGCCCGCGCCAACGCCGACCAGATCATCAGTGAGGCCCGCCGGGAAGCCGACACCACAATCGCCGAAGCCCGGCAGCGCGCCGACGCAATGCTGGCCGACGCGCAAGCTCGATCGGAGACCCAGCTGCGCCAGGCCCAGGAGAAGGCCGATGCGCTGCAAGCCGATGCTGAACGCAAGCACTCCGAGATCATGGGCACGATCAACCAACAGCGCACCGTCCTCGAGGGTCGCCTCGAACAGCTGCGCACCTTCGAGCGCGAGTACCGCACCCGGCTCAAGACCTATCTGGAATCACAGCTCGAAGAGCTCGGTCAACGCGGATCGGCGGCACCGGTGGACTCCAGCGCCACCAACGACGCCGGGGGGTTCAATCAGTTCAATCGGGGTAATAACTAACCTAGCCAAGGGTGCTGGGCGAGCCGGGCGGGTACCGTGCAGCCTTGGCAGTCATGGCTTCTGACTCGTCCGGCGGAGGTTGACCGATGCTGATTAGCGCGCTGGTACTAGCGGTGATAGGGCTGGCCGCGTTGGTGTTCGCAGTCGTCACCAGCAATCAGTTGGTGGCCTGGGTGTGTATTGCCGCCAGCGTGGTGGGCGTGATCTTGCTGATCATCGATGCGCTGCAGGAACGGCAGCGCCGCCAGGCCGGCGCCTCGGCCGACCAGTCGGCGTCAACAGAGGAGCCCAAGCCGGAAACCTCGGCATCCGATTATGAGTACGCGGACTACCCGGAAGAGGACGCCGAGACCGCCGACCAGCCCGGTGGGCAGCCCGCCCAGCCAGTGAAGGCCCGCTCCGACGACGAATCGTCGTCGGAATAGAGCGGAATAGCTAAAGACTGCCGTTCAGCCCTCTGAGGTCGGAGCCGCGAGCAGCTCACGGACCTCGTCGTCGCTGACCTGATGGAAGTCCACGAACACCTGACCCACCGCCTCGAAATCGGGCGGCATTGTCGCGCAGACGACGTCGTCGACCTCCTGCGCCAACTGCTCACACGCTGAGGGCGGCCCCACCGGAACAGCGACCACAATCGCGGCAGGACCGGCCGCCTGTAGCGCCCCCACCGCCGCCATCATGCTGGCCCCGGTGGCGATGCCGTCGTCGACCAAAATCACCGTTTTCCCGCGCGGGTCGGCGACGGGTCGACCACCCCGATAGGCCTGCTCGCGGCGGTTCAGCTCGGTCGTCTCACGTTCGATCACGGCGCGCACCTGCGCCTCGCTGATGCGCAGGCTGGACAACACGTTCTCGTTCCTGACGACACTGCCGTTGCTGGCCACCGCGCCCATTGCCAGCTCCGGCCAGTGCGGCACCCCAAGCTTGCGGACCAAAAACACATCCAAGGGGGCATGCAGCGCCGTTGCGATCTCCCGGGCGACCGGGACACCGCCGCGGGCCAGCCCGAGCACCAGCAGTCCGTCTCTTCCGCGGTAAGAGGCCAGCTCCTCGGCCAGCACCCGACCCGCCTCGGCGCGGTCACCAAAACTGCGGCGGGATGCCCGTCGCACAAAGCCGCTCGATCGGTTCATCGTCGTAGGTGGCGTCGGTTGTGGTGCCGGTCCGTTCAGACTACGGCCGAAGCCGTCGCTGCACTGCGGCTTCCCCGCGAGACGCCGACTGAAACCGGCCCAGAAACGGGCCGTCTGCCAACGGTGTCCGAGGGGGGACTTGTCCGTCTACGACACGGATCGTGGTCCTGCGATTGGGGCGCTGACCGCTTCGGTCAAGCATCGCTCCACGTTTTCGCTCAATCGCCACGCCGAGGAGCTCGCCCATCGGGCGGCCAGCCGTCGGTTCCGGACTCAAGCGGAATATTCAGGGATCGAAGCAGGATCGAAAAGAGCCGCCAATTGGCGATTGCTCCGACAAGTTCGACCAAAACCGCGTGATCGCTATTGAATGCCTTCTGGCACCCAGCCCAGTTTTCCTCGGAGATGACCCCGTCGCGCACCACATCATCGGTCGCTGCGAGGACCGCACGCTCGACTGGCCCGAGGCTTTCGGAATTCTGCCAGTCGCGCACCGCGAGGAGATCTTGCTCAGGCACGCCGAGCAGTGTGGCGATTCGCCAATGTTGAGTCCATTCGTATTCGGAGCCAGTGATCCAGCCGAGTCGCATGATGATCAGCTCGCGTAGCCGCGCGTCAAGGGAACCGCGGAAGAGTAACGCGTCCAGCAGCCCATACAGCGCAACCGCCACACGCGGCTGATGAAGTGCCACGCGGAATACCGACAGCTCTGCCAACTCTTCGGGCAACCCACATTCGGCAGCTCGCAGCTGGGCCTGCTCACGGTCTAGCATCGGTACGCGTTCCGCCATGGTCACGGGTGGCCCTCTCTGTTGAACCTCTGCACGCCGTTAGGGCGTGGGCAAAAAGACGTTGTGCAGCGCCCCACTTGATCGGGCACTTTCATCTGCAAGCGAAGTGAGCAGCTGCGCGAGCCCAGCGAATCCGGTTGATTCTCTGGTGATCCGGTCGAACGGCCAGCGGCCCATGGCTAGAATCTCGAGGGCTGCCCGGTAGGCGGGATACTCCACGCCGAGTGCGCCTACGACGTGTAATTCTTTATAGACCAACAAGTCTGGTTCAAACCGGGGCGCGCCGCCTCCTCCGCGGGTGCCGGCCACCACAACTGTGCCGCCGGGCCTGGCAAGGCCGACGGCATCGGCGAATGCGGAGGGTGCTTTCGCGGTGACGTCGACGACCACGTCGGCAAGCCGTCCGCCTGTCTCACGCTGGAGCGCGGTCGCTGCATCGTCCTTCGATACATCGATGGGCAGGTCGACACCGAATGATCTGGCTATCGCCAGTCGTTGTTCGTCGCGTGGGCCGACGCCGGTCATCGCGACGAACGCGGCTCCCGCCTCTTTGGCCGCCACGGCCGCACAGATTCCACGGATGCCGGGTCCCAGGATCGCTACGACGTCCCCCGCCTTGGTGTCGGGAAGACTCGCCCCCCATTGGATACCGGCCCCGAGAGGGTTGAACAACGTGGCGAGAACGGGGTCCATGTCTTCGGCAATCGGCAGTAGCATCGCGTCCCAGGGAAGCTCCACATGGGTGGCGTATCCGCCCCATAACCCCGCACCGATCTCCACGTCGACGAAGCCGAACATGGTGGCGATGCCGTTGACCGCACACCGCCGGTATTCGCCGCGGCGGCACTCGGGGCAGTCTCGGCAGGACCGGAACACCTCGACGGCCACGCGCTGGCCCGCCTGCACCCCCCAGCGTTCGCCGGCCGCGGCGCCGACCCGCTCGACGATGCCGACGATTTCATGCCCTGGAACGAATGAAAAGCCGGCAGGCAGGTGTCCGGTGAATTGTTCGTGATCCGTACCGCACAGACCACACGCTTCAACTCGCAGTATCGCACCCCGGTCACCGACGTCGGGAATGGTCATCCGGCGTCGCTCCAGATTCCGCGGTCCGGTCAGCACCATCGCCTCGGCGATCATGGAAGCTCAAACCCGCTGAACGATCCTCTTGTTCGGAGGCTGACCGTTCTGCCGACGTACATCTCACTCGCCATCGCCTCGGCGATCTGCGGATCGTCGCTGCGTGCGACAACTCTTCGCCCGTCAGACAGGTGCGCGATGATCGGAGTCCATCGAGGTTGCCCGTCTCGGTCGTAGACGACGGTGTATCCGTCCACTGTCGCGCAACCGGTCGACTCGTCGACGCCTGCGACACCCAACCTCAATGAATCGATCTGAGCTTGTTCGACCGCCGTGTCGAGCAGTCGCCACCCGGTTGGTGGCGGGGTGGCCGACCACAGACCGACCGAATGCTTCGTGGAATACCACCCGAGGCCGGTGACGAGTCCGACATCGGTTGGGTCGCGTCTACACCGTCGGACCATCTCAACGATCGAGTGGCTGACGTAATTGTTTCCGGGACCGCCGTGATAAGGCAGGCCGCCGGTTACTGTGAGGCCTCTGTCGTCGAGCGGGTCCACGTCGAGAGCCTCGGCGGCCATCTCAACTGCCGACGGGAAGCAGGAGTAGAGGTCGAACCACCGAATGTCGTCGGTGGTCAACCGGCCCGCATCGAGAGCCTTCCGTGCCGCTACCTCGATACCCGATGAGCGACTGAGGTCCGGCCGTTCCACGGGGAAGTACACGTCGTTGCAAGTCGCTGCTGACCAGGGAAAGACCCAACGATCGCGCGCGACGCCCAATTCGTCGGCCACCTCGGCCGCCATGAGAATGAAGGCGGCAGCCATGTCGACGGACATGATGCTGTTGAGCAGCTTGGGATAGGGCAAGCAGACCATGCGGTTTTCCGCGGTGACTTCGCTGAGTTCGGTGGCACTTCGTGCGCGCGGGAACCAGGCCTGCTCGGGATGGCGTGCCGCCTCGGCTGTCAACGGTGCCATCAGCGTTCCCAGCCACTCCCGCTGGGCAGCGAAGTCACGGCCGTGGCGCGCGGCGATCGCGGACTCGAAGATGGGATACACCTCGTGCGGCCAACTCAGACCCACCGACAGTTCGGCTTGACTCAACCCTGGGCGGGCGTCCCCCAGGGATTCGTCGCCGGAGCGGGGCGGGGGCGGCGAGTTGAGAAGTGCCCCGCCCTGGAATTTGCGCGCGGAATGCCCGCTCTCCGCACCGACGACCAGGACGACATCTGCTCGGGCCTTGGCTATTTCGCCACTCAACACCTCGACGAGATACTGCGGGGTGTTTCCGCCGACTGGACAGCTGATGCGGCGGGCGGGACCGATGCGCAACGCTTCGCCGATCCTGCTGGCGGGATTGTCCCGCGGGATGACCAGGATGCCGGGAGTCGCGACGGTGTCGATGCGCCGCTCGACCGCGCGACCTGCGTCTTTGACCGCACGGCGTGCGGCCTCCACCGCCAAGTTGATCGGGTCCACGAAGTCGTCCCCGCGATGGGTGACTTCGCCCACGCCGACGGCAACCGGGGTACGCGTTTCTACCGGCATCGGCACCCGCTCAGGGCCACGGGGCTGACTTGAGACATAACTGCGATGGTGTCATGTGCGTGGGCGAGTCACAATGGTGCGCGATCGCGGCATACTGGCTGTGTGTCGACGAAGTTGTTGCGATGGGGCGCCGCCGCGCCGACAGATCCTGGGTCCGCTCGCGACCGGTTGCTCGATGCTGCCGAGCGGTGCCTCGAGGGTGGGGGTGTGGTGGGCACGACCATGGAGGACATCGGCAGGACAGCGGGTGTGTCCAGGGCAACGGTGTATCGCTACTTCCCCAGTCGGGAGGCGGTGATGTCGGGCGTCATCATTCGCGCCGCCGAGCGTTATCTTGACCGCATCAGCCCGCGGATCGCGGCGCACGCCGACCTGGGATCCGCGCTCGTCGATTTCGTGGAATACACAGTTGACGCCGCGCGCCGCGAAGAGATCATCGGATTGTTGTTCGGCAGCGACGAGGAACTCGCCGGCGTGGGTCTCGCAGCGGGGACCTCGACGTCCCTCTTCGAAATCGTCACCGAATTTCTGCGTCCCATCTTCACCAGACACTGGAGTTGCGTGCAACCGGGCGTCTCCGTCGACGACGCCGCCGAGTGGGTTGTACGCACGATACTGAGCCTGCTGACTGTTCGAGGGCCGCGGGATCGCAGTCGTGACGGACTCCGGGCGTTTCTGTCGAGGTTCCTCCTTCCCGCGATCTTGGCGGGTGACCACCGTCGACCGGTGTGACAAGTATAGCGTAATGTCTCAACCGCAGCTGAGGTAGGAGGCCGGAAGTGTCTGTGCAATTCACCATGTTCAACGGACAGGTCGCTGAGCAACTGAAGAGTGCAGCAGAAACCACGGGCGGGTTGGCCGGTTACCTCGGCTTCCGGCACACGGAATTCACTGCGGGACGGCTCGTTGCGGAGATGGACGCACGCGACGACCTGAAGACGCCTTTCGGCAACTTGCATGGGGGCTGCTTATCGGCCATGGTCGACCACTGTCTCGGAGTGGTGTTTTATCCCGTGATTCCGATGGGATCCTGGGTCGCGACGACGGAGTTCAAACTGAATTTACTTCGTCCTGTCTCCAGTGGCACCTGTGTAGCCACGGCGGAGATCATCTCGCTGGGCAGAACTAGCGGTGTGGCGCGGATCGACATCTGCAACGGCGGCAGAGCCGTGTGTGCGGCCCAGGGCACCGTCACCGTCGTCGCACCGAAGACGAACTCCTGATGTCTGCACACAGAGCAGGTGATTCGTCGGCCCCTGTCGTCGAGCGCGTGCCCACGGCGGATGGACTGTCGCTAGCGGTCGACCTCTACCGGTGTGACGCGCCGCGGGCGGTCGTGTTGCTCCTTCACGGCGGTGGTCAGAGCCGACAGGCCTGGGATGTCACCGCCCAACGCCTGCACCAGCGGGGCTACACGGTTGCCGCGTACGACACCAGGGGACATGGGGACAGCGACTGGGATCCGGAGGGATGCTATGACATGGACCGACTCGGGTCCGACCTGCTGGCCGTGCGCTCATACGCCGATTCTGGCCGCCCAGTCGCCGCGATCGGGGCTTCGTTGGGTGGTTTGACCATTCTCGGCACACACTTGCTCGCCTCGCCGGAGCTATGGCGGGCCGTCGTGCTGGTTGACGTCACTCCGCGAATGGAGATGCAGGGCGCCCGACGAGTCGTGGCCTTCATGGCGGCACATCCCGAAGGCTTCGACAGCCTGGAGTCGGCCGCTGACGTGATCGCCGCGTACAACCCGCACCGTCCTCGCCCCGAGAACCTCGACGGCCTCCAAAAAGTTCTCCGGCTACGGACAGACGGTCGCTGGGTCTGGCGATGGGACCCTGCGTTTGTGACGTCGAATTTCCAGTTCCTCCAGGGTGATCCAGACGAAGGCGCTAGAGACTTCGAAATGATGAGCGCGTTCCTTCTCGATGGTGCGCGGCAGGTGTCCGCGCCGACGCTGCTGGTCCGCGGCCTGCTATCCGACATCGTCTCCGAAGAGACAGTGAAGGACTTCCTCACCTTGGTTCCCCACGCGCAAACCGTCGACGTTTCGGGCGCAGGCCACATGGTTGCTGGCGACAACAACGACGCGTTCTCGACGGCGGTCGTCGAATTCCTCGACAGGACCATATGAACCCTGCAGTCGGTTTACTGCCCTTTCAGGGCTGGCGCCTATCCTGCTTCTATGCCAACTGAACCAGTGCGGATGTCTTTCCGCCGGCATGTGCGCGAACAGGTTCTGAGGGCGACACGAGAACTCACCATTGAGAAGGGCTGGGATCAGGTCCGGATGAGCGAGGTTGCCGAATCGGTCGGCGTCTCCCGCCCGACGTTGTACAAAGAGTTCGGCGACAAAAAGGGGCTCGGTGACGCGCTTGTGGTGTCAGAGGGCCAGCGCTTTTTGGAGGGCATTCGTGCCGTGCTTGCCGAACATGTGGGCGATGTGCAGGGCGGCATCACCGCAGCGGTGCAGTTCACCCTCTGTGAAGCAGAAGACAGCCCGCTCCTCAAGGCAGTTCTGACGTCCAACCCCTCGGGGAATGATGACGGTGGCTCGTCGTCTACGGGGGTCCTTCCACTTCTGCCGACCTCGGCTTCCCTGCTTGCGCTCTGCTCGGGGGCTCTGACCACGTGGTTTAACGACCACTTCGCCGATCTCGACCCCGAAGACGTCGAGGACGTCGCAGATGTTCTGGTGCGACTGACAGTGAGTCATGTTGTACTCCCAGGCGCGGACATCGCCACCACTGGTGAGCGGATCTCCCGCGTAGCACTCCGGTACCTGGGAGTTGTCCACAGTTTGTGACCAGCAAGCTTTCGCGACCTATGCATCTGACCAGACGGCAGAGTCTGCGGAGCTTCGAGCGCATGGTTTTGCCGTCGCAGGATGTCAGATCGAGCCGGCGAGGAGGTCTGAGCGGTCAACCCGAAGTTGCTGGGTGATGGCCCGCTTACTGGACATGAAATCGCGAGGACGATTGACGCAGTCGGCGGCGATGAGTTCGCCCTCGCGGAAGTAGAAGCAGCTGAAGTCACGGTCGCGCGACGGGTCACCACTGAGCAACACTTCGTCGTATCCGGCGTTGAGACCGGCAATTTGGAGTTTGAGATCGTACTGGTCGGACCAGAACCACGGAAGGGCAGCGATCGCGCTGTGTTTTCCGCAGATTGTCGCCGCAGCGATCTTGGCCTGCTCGCCGGCGCTCGGAACGCACTCCAAGCGAATACGCGAGCCGTATCGAGCCATGATGTGGCTGGTGCAGTCGCCGGCGGCCACGATGTCGGGGTCGCAGGTGCGGGCCTGGTCGTCGATAACAATGCCGTTGTCGATGGATAGTCCTGCGTCTGCGGCGAGTTCGGTGTTCGGCACCACACCGACGCCGACGATCACCAAGTCGGCGGGGATCGATTCGCCGCCAGCCAGCACGACCTCCTGCACCCCACGGTTACCGGAAAAAGCTTCGACGAGAGCGTGTGTTCGGATCTCCACTCCCTCGCCGCGGTGGATTCGCGTGTAAAACGCGGAAACCTCCGGCGCGGTGACCCTTTCGAGTACACGCTCGGTTGCTTCGAGGACAGTGACGTTCAAGCCGAGCGAACACAGCGAGGCCGCCGTTTCCAATCCGATGTAACCGCCGCCCACGATCACAACCCTCCGACCCGGTGTAGCGGCGGCACGGATCAACTCGACGTCTGCAGCGGTACGCAGGTAGCGAATTCCGGGAAGATCCAACCCTGGTGTGGGGAGTTGTCTGGGCCTTGCGCCGGTGCACAACGCGAGCTTGGTGTAGGCCAGCGTGTCGCCGGTGCTCAGAGACACACGCTTGGCACTCCGGTGGATCGCCTCCACGGTCGCATTCAAGAGTCGAATGTTCTGCTTTTCGTAGAAATCAGCGCCGCGAATCCTAAGGTCGTCGAGGCCGTTCTTGCCGGCCAGGTATCCCTTCGACAACGGAGGCCGGTGGTAGGGCAGTCCCCCCTCGTCGCCGATGAGCACGACCTCCCCAGCCCACCCCTCCCTCCGAAGATTGGCTGCCAACTGCGCGCCGGCGTGGCTCGCGCCGACGATCACCGCTCGTTCGGGAGTCATGCACCGGGCCTGGGAGTGAGGCGAACCATCAGCTTGCTGATACCCCTGACGAAATTCGATTGCACATACTCGGGTTCGCCGACCACCTCGATGTTCTCAAAGCGAGGGAGCAATTCCTCCCACAGGATTCGAAGCTGCAACTCAGCAAGTCGGTTTCCCATGCACCTGTGCACGCCGAACCCGAACGAGATGTGATTGCGGGCGTTGCTCCTATCGATGATCAACTCATCGGCCCGCTCGAAGACACGCTCATCGCGGTTACCGGAGGCGTACCACATCACGACCTTGTCGCCCTTGCGGATGAATTGCCCGTTCAACATGATGTCTTTTTTCGCGACTCGGCGCATGTACGCCAACGGGGTCTGCCAGCGAATGATCTCGGATACCATGTTGGGAATCAGGTCAGGGTTCGCCTTCAACTTCTCGAACTGATCGGGGAACTGGTTCAAGGCGAGAACCCCTCCGCTCATCGAGTTGCGAGTCGTGTCGTTTCCCCCGACGATCAGCAATACCAAATTGCCAAGGAATTCCATCGGGCGGTTGATGAGATCCTTAGTGTCCTCGTTGGCCTGCAGCATCGTGATCAGATCGAAGCCCGGTCGCTCCCCGTTGGCGGTACGGGCCGCCTTGTCATGCCAGAGAGCGCTGAGCCCCTTCGCCATGTCGACCATGCCACGAAACACTCTGTCGTTGTCGGAGGGACCACCATTGGCTTGCTCCATGGAGGTGGCGAGGTCCGACCATTCCACGAGCTTGTGCCGCTGCTCGTACGGGAAGTCCAGCAGGGTCGCGAGCATGCGCGCTGTCAGTTCGATGGAGACGTGGTGCACCCAATTGAACGGCTGATCCACCGGTAGATCGTCCAGCACTTCCTGGACACGCGAGCGGATCAGCCCCTCCATCTCGCGCAGGTTCTTCGGCGCGACAACCCCTTGGACGGAAGCGCGCTGCAAGTCGTGTTGTGGCGGATCCATCGCGATGAACATGGCGATGTCCATGAAGCGGGGCGGTCTCCCGATGATGATGAACGGCTCTGCGGAGAAAGCCTCGTGGTTCTTGTCGACGGCGATGATGTCCGCGTGGCGGGTCACCGACCAGAACGGGCCGAACGCACTGTGAGCCTGGTAGTGCACCGGCGCCTCGTTGCGCACGCGTTCGAAGTAGGACTTCCAGCGGCCTTGGCGGTAGAGGAACGGGTTGCTGAGATCGATGTCGGCGATATCAACGTCCTCGACCGGAGGAATGGGCGTCTCGGTGAAGATCTTCTTACCATTGGTTCCGGTTACCCACCGGCGTGTCTTGTCGTAGAGGTGTGCGCCGCGGATTTGCAGCTCCAGAGGCACGGCAGACTGGGCTTTGGCGGCCACTGCCGCGGGAATACTCATTATTGTTTCCTCCAAATCCATGACGTTGTTTCAGAGCTGGAACTCAGGTAGCTCGACCGTCAAGCCATCCCATGCCTCGGAGGCGGACATCTGGCAAGACAGCCTCGACGTCCGCTGACGCTCGGGGTTCATCGCGAGCATCTCCTCTTCGTTGGCGCCGCAGAGTCCCACCGTGTCCGACCACTCGGGAGCGACGATCACGTGGCACGTTCCGCATGCGGCTTCCCCTCCACAATCGCCGTCGATGCCGGGCACCGCGTTGTTGACCGCAACCTGCATCAAGGACTGCCCTTCGGCCAAGGGGGCTTCGTACTTCTCGCCGTCGTGAGAGACGAAGGTGACGACTGCCATGATTAACTCTCCTCAATTTGGAACTCCTCTATTTAGCGTTGTCGCGCGTGACCAGCGTCGCTAGGCTCGCAGGAGTCAAAAAGTTGTGTTTTTAGCTCACGCGCAGGGAGGCACGTGAAACTCGACGACTCGGGTATGCCAGCGCTGGCTTTCCTGCAGATGCTGGACAGTGAGGCGCTGGGGCATGACGCCAGCATTGCGCTCCGCAGCATCATGGTTCGCGAGCACGTTACCGAGTCGATGTTGGTGGGTCGCGACGCGCAGGTCCCCTTACGGTGGTTCAGGGAGATATATTCCGATTTCGATTGTGATCAGGGAACCCGTCTGGGTTTCGCGTTCGCTGAACACGCCAAACTGACGTCCTTTGGGGCACTCAGTGTTCCCTTGGTCAGCGCGGGCTCGGTAGCCGAGGTTGTCGAGTTGCTTGCTTATCTGCCGGTGATCACCACAGCCCTCAGCCCGACGTTCCATTCGACGGAACGCGGCCTCACGATCGGGCTCACCGGTCGCACCGGTGACGCGGGCCTGAACTGCCTGGCCGTCACCTACGGTGGGCTGGCGCTGTTGCGTCTGCTCGACATGCTCGCGGGTGCCGTACCGAATATTGAACTGCATTTAAGTCATTCAGCGCCGGAGTCGTGGGTTCTTCATGACGAAGTGTTGGCGGGTCGGATCTTCTTCGACGCCCCCAGCTCGTTCGTCCACGTTCCCGCGGCTTCGCTCGAGGAGGTCTGTCGATTCTCCGATCCTGTGGCGTACCGGATTGCCGTCACCGATTTGCAGCGAACTCTCGATCAACGACGTGACACGTCGGTCTCCGAAAAAGTAAGGGACCTGCTCGAAAAAGATCCCGGAAAAACGAACATCAGCCGGACGGCGGGCGAGCTTTCGATATCCCCGAGCACGTTGAAGCGGCGCCTCCGCGAAGAGGGGACCACCTTTCGCGAATTGCGTCAGTCGTTCTTGCGGGAGCGAGCAATTCTGCGACTTCTCGACAGATCGTTGTCTGTAAGCGAGATCGCGGCAGAACTCGGGTACGCGGAGCTCACGAACTTCACACATGCCTTCAAACGGTGGACCGGTCGTTCACCGCGCCACTTCAGAAAAACGCGCGACTGAGGGCTATAGATCCGCCCCGGCGTGTGCCGGGCGACCATCGGAACCAGCGGGCTTCACGATCGGCCTCATCTGTCACCTGGACATCGTCGAGAAACGACACGATCGGCGCGGGTTTCGGTCATCGCAGCACCCTCTTGGGAAGAGGCGCAAGGACATTCCAGAGAATCCATACCGCGCTAGCGGCGGGTGCGGGCGGGGGTGACGCGGACCTCTAGGCACGCTATGCTAACCGTCGTTCACGTCGGGACCGGCGTTGGACGCGTGGTCGAGAGGAGTCCGGATGCCACACGACCAGCCGGCCATCATCGGTGCCGCCGAACTCGCTCCAGGGAGAAACGTTCCGTACACCTCCACTGAATTGCATGTGCGCGCCGCGGTCGCGGCTCTCGCCGACGCAGGGGTGGTCCCAGACGAGGTCGACGGTCTGGTGTGCGCCGGGCCGATGACGAACGAGGGTTCGATCTTCCTGTCCGAGGACCTCATGGACTATCTCGGGCTGCACAATCTGAAACTTCAGATGACCTGTCAGCTTGGCGGCGGGACCCATCTCGCCATGACGCGCATGGCGAGTAACGTCATCGCCCGGGGCGAGGCCGAGACGGTGCTGGTCGTGTCGGCGGGCAAGTTTCCACCGATCCGCGATGGCGGGCGCGAACTGATGGCGCTGGTGTGTGACCACGCGTTCGAGATGCCCTATGGACCGTCCGTGCCGGCGCTCTACGGTTTGATCGCGCAGGCCTGGATGCACGAGACGGGACAGGGCAAGGCGGACATCGCCGAGGTCACCGTGTCGCAGGACCGGTGGGCCGCACTGAACCCCGCGGCTATCGCGCACGGCGCTCAACGCCTGACTGTGGAGGACGTGCTGGCGTCCCGGCCGATCGCCGGGCCGTTCCACTTCTACCACTGCTCGATTCCCTGCGAGGGCGGTGGCGCGCTGGTGCTGGGCTCGGCCCGCCGGGCTCGCGCGGGCAAGCACCGGCCGGTGCATTTGCTGGGCTTTGGAGAGGGTCACACCCACGGTTTTCTGACCTCGCTGGCCCGGCCGGGTCGTACCGGGGCCGCCCGTTCGGGTCCGATGGCCTTTGAGCGCTCCGGACGGGCGCCGGCCGACGTCGACATCGCTTTGCTCTACGACGCCTTCGCCTCCAACCCGGCGATGATCCTTGAGGAGGCGGGTTTCGTGAAGCCCGGTGGGGCAGGCGATTTCTACCGTGACGGCTGCGCCGATCCGGGGGGCGACCTTCCGGTGAACACCGACGGCGGCCTAATCCGGTTCGGGCACACCGGGACCTCCTCTGGCATTTCGCAGATCCTTGAGGGTTACTGGCAGTTGTCCGGTCGCGCCGAGGGCCGTCAGGTGCCCGGGGCGGATACCGCGTTCGTGCACAGCTACGGCTCGATGCTGTGCAGTCACGTCAGCATGGTGATGGAGGGAGCGTCATGACCGCAGCTTCGAGTTCTCTCGACGGTCTGCACGATCCTGAGGCGCTGCCGCCGCTGACCGATGTCAACCGTCCCTACTTCGCAGCAGCGGCCCGCGGTGTACTCGTCTTCCAGCGGTGCGCGAACGACCACCCTTTCCTCTACCCGCGGCTGGTGTGTCCCGTCTGCCATGACGGTGAGTTGGCCTGGGAGACCGCGGCGGGTACTGGTGAGATCGTCAGTTTCGCGCCGGTGTACCGCCCCCCGTGGGACTCGTTCCCGCGCAGCGAGCCGTACGTCGTCGTGCTCGTTCGTCTGGACGAGGGGCCGCAGTTGTTGGCCAGTCTCGAGGGCGTGGCCCCAGATGAAGTTGCGATCGGGGCGAGAGTGCGCGCAGTGTTCGAGCGGGTGAACGAGGACCTTGGGCTGGTCCGATTCAGGCTGGCGGCGTCGTGACCACGTACGGGGTCTCGGTGCTCGGCGCGGACTTGGCCACCCTTGTCGAGACCGCCGAGGCTACCGACCTCGCCGGCTTCGACGCCGCCTGGGCCTCGGAGTTCTACTCGCGCTCCGGCTCGATCTCGATGGCCGCGATGGCCGCGCGCACAAAGCGCTGCCGCATCGGGTCGTCGATCCTGTATGGCGTCGGGCGCAGCCCGCTCGTGCTCGCCACCGAGGCGCGTGACCTCGACGAGCTTTCAGGCGGGCGCGTCGTACTCGGGCTCGGCAACGGTACACGCCGCATGATGAGCGACTGGCACGGCGTGGAGGACACCTCCGCTCCCGCTCTGCGCATGGAGGAGCTGGTCCCGCTCGTGCGTCGGATCTGGAACCTGCACGAGGGCCCCGTGCGCCATGAGGGGCGCTTCTACCGGATGAATCTCGTCCCAACCGGCGACGTCGCGCCGCCGAAGCGAGCGATCCCGATCATCACCGCGGGCGTGCGTCCGCGGATGTGCGAGGTGGCAGGGCGCGTAGCCGACGGGTTGGCTGGTCATCCGCTGTTCACCACGACTTACGTCGAGGAGGTCGCCCGCCCAGCCGTCGTGCGCGGTGCGGAGCGGGCCGGACGCGATCCCGCCGACATTGAGATCGTCTCGATGGTCATCTGCGCGGTGCACGACGACCCACAGATCGCACGTCGTGAGGCCGCGCAGCAGATCGCGTTCTACTCCTCGGTGAAGACCTACGAGCACGTGCTCGACGTCAGCGGTTTCGCCAGGCAGGCAGCGGCCATCCGCGACGCGTTCGCACGGCGTGACCTGCCGGCCATGTTCGCCGCGGTCACCGACGACATGATCGACGCGATGGCGGTGGCCGGCACCGCCGCCGAGGTCCGAGAAGGGCTGCGCCGCTACGAGGGCGTGCTGGACCACATCGTTCTCTACTCACCCTCGATTGGTCTCGCGCCCGAGCGCATCGCCGAGAACCTCGGCAGCCTCATTCGCGATTGTGCGCCGGCCTTCGCCGGCGGGAAAGGTGACCAGAGTGGCTGACGCATCGCTCATCGGGACGCAACTCGGGAGGACCACGTTTCCCGTCGACCGGTCCAAAGTGCGCGAGTTCGCACTTTCGCTCGGCGACCGCGACCCGATCTACCAGGACGTCGCGGCCGCCCGCGCCGCCGGCTTCGGCGCGATCCCCGCTCCTCCGACCTTCGTCGTCTCCTCGGCTCACTGGCGCGCCGACGACGACATGTTCGGCGCCCTCGGGCTCGACCTGCGACGCGTACTGCACGGTGAGTGCGGCTGGGAGTATTTCGCGCCGGTGTTCGTCGGCGACGAGCTCACCGAGACTCGTCGGGTGTCGAACGTGACCAGCCGCGAGGGGAAGCGCGGCGGCATCATGACAATCGTGACGATCGAGACCGACTTCACCAACCAGCGCGACGAACTCGTCGTGCGCCAGACCGACGTCTTGATCGAAACCGGAGGCTCCACCCAATGACGACATCCCCCGCGCCGGTGGCGTTGGCCATCGGCGACGAGATGCCGACCTCACAGTTCGGCCCGCTGACGCGCTCGCACATCGTTCGCTACGCCGGCTCCGGCGGCGACTTCAACCCGATCCACCACGACGAAGAGTTCGCCCGCGCGGCCGGCATGCCCGGTGTGTTCGGCATGGGACTGCTGCACGGCGGTGTGCTCGCGCAGCGGCTGACCGCCTGGGTGGGGCTGGCCAACATCCGCTCGTTCCGCATCCGGTTCACCGGTCAGGTATGGCCCGGTGACCTGCTCAGCTTCGGCGGCAGGGTCACCGGCGTGCGCGAGGCCGGAGGGCAGCAGGTGGCAGACCTCGAACTCGTGGTCACGCGCCAGACCGGCGAACCCGCGATAAAGGGGAGCGCCGTCGTGCAGGTGACCCGGTGAGCGCGCCAACGAGCGACGTCACCGGCCTCGGGATGACGTTCGGGACCTTCGACGAAGGCCGGGCGTGGGTCGGTCATCGCTCCGAACCGCGGCATGCGTGGTTCCCGATCGACCGCTCGATGGTGTTGTACTACTGCTCGCTCGTCGAGGACGCGAACCCCCGTTACTGGGAGGGTGAGGACTGCCCGCCCGGGCTGCTGATGAGCCTCGGCTTCGCGCCGCAGTGGGTGCCCGGGTACCTAGCGCGTGCCGACATGATGTTCGCGCTCAGCGTCCCGTTGCCGGGCCACCACATCATCAACGCCTCGACGACGACGGAGTTCGAACGCCGGCCCCGGGTAGGCGATCACGTGTCGATCGTGGAGGAGATCGCCTCGATCTCCGAGCCCAAGACGACGCGGGTGGGCACCGGTGTGTTCATCACCACGGTGAGCACCTTCTCCGACCAGCACGGTGAGGTCATCGGCCGCAACACCAACGTGCTCTTCCGATACGACACCGCCGATAGTGAAGGCGCATCATGAACGACTCCACCGAGCGCAGCATGGTCCGCGTCCCCGTGCGGTTCGAGGACATCGCCGTCGGCGACACCCTGACGCCCGTCTCGATCGAGATCAGCTACAAGCGCATCTGCATGAACGCGGCTTCGACATGGGACTGGTTCCCCGGTCACCACGACCCCGACTACGCGCGCAGCCAGGGCCAGCGCACGATCTACCTGTCAACCCTCTTCTTCCATGGCTTCATCGACCGCGGCCTCAACGAATGGGCCGGACCCGACGCGCTCATCCGGCGCCGCAGAATCTCAATGATCCGGTCGATCTATCCGGGCCAGACCGCAACCCTGAGCGGCAAGGTCGTGGCCAAACGCGACGATGGCGGACGGCGCCTCGTCGACCTCGAGTTGCTCGTCTCGAGCGAAGATGGTCCGTGCGTGCCGAGTGAAGCCACCGTTGAGCTGGCCGACCCGTTTGTCGAGGTGCCGGGGTGAGCTGCCACTCACATGCGAGGCGACGGTGAGGGACGGAGGCTCGGTGGCCGAGCAACCGGTTCGCTACGAGGTCGTCGACAGCGTGGCCTGGCTGACGATCAACCGGCCCGAGGCGCGCAACGCGCTGAACAACGCTGTGCGCACGGGGCTTTTCGACGCGGTACGCCGCTTCAATGACGACGACGCGGCGAAGGTGCTCGTCCTCACCGGCGTGGGCGATAAGGCGTTCTGCGCCGGCGGGGACTTGAAGGAGATGGCGCAGAACGCGCTCAAGGTGCCCCCGAAGGACTTCGCTCCGCAGTTCGGCCGCAACATCGATGTCGCGAAGCCGACGATCGCGGCCGTCAACGGTGTCGCGTTCGCCGGGGGCTTCCTGCTCGCGCAGCAGTGCGACCTGGTCGTGGCTGCCGAACACGCGACCTTCGCCGTCAGCGAGGTCAAAGTCGGCCGCGGGTCGCCGTGGGCGGCACCGCTATCGTGGCTGGTGCCCCCACGCGTTGCCATGCAGATCCTGCTGACCGGCGACCCGATCACCGCCGAGCGCGCCCACCAGGTCGGCTTAGTCAATGAGGTGGTGCCGGCCGATCAGTTGCGCGAGCGTACCCGGCAGTTGGCGCTCAGCATCGCCGCGAACGCACCGCTATCGGTGCTTGCGTCCAAGCGCACCGTGTACCTCTCGGCACAGCACCACCTCGCCGCCGCCTACGACCTGGCCGACGAGATATGGGAGCCGGTCTATCTGAGCGACGACGCGCAGGAAGGCCCGACGGCGTTCCGCGAGAAGCGCGCACCACAGTGGAAGGGACGCTGACATGGCGGTGACCATGCAGTCGGTAATCGCCGACATCGAAGCCGAAACGGCCGCGTTGCGCGAACTCATCGCACCGCTGCCCGAAGGTCCGCGCGGCTGGGACGCGCCGACTCCGGCCGTGGGCTGGGCGATCCGCGACCAGATCAGCCATCTGGCGTTCTTCGACGACGTGGCGGTGCGCTCGGCCACCGACCCCGACGGTTTCAGCAGCGACTACCTGCCGATGATGGCCGACGGAAGCATCTCACCCGACGTCATCGCTGAGCGCTACCGTCAAATGCCGGCTGCCGACCTGCTCGCGTGGTTCGACACGTCGCGTGCAGCCCTCGTTGCGGCGTTCGCGGACATTGCCCCGGCGACCCGCCTGCCGTGGTTCGGGCCGACGATGAGCGCGGTCTCGTCGCTGACAGCGCGACTCATGGAGACCTGGGCGCACGGCCAGGACATCGTCGACGCGCTCGGCGCGACCCGCGAGGCCACGGCACGGCTGCGGCACGTGGCCCACATCGGGGTGGGTGCGCGCGCTTTCAGCTACCTGGCCAACGGTCTGGACCTCCCCGCGGACCCGGTACGCGTCGAGCTGACCGCTCCGGACGGCAGCGTCTGGACGTGGGGGCCAGCCGACGCCGCCAACCGCGTGAGCGGGCCGGCGCTGGACTTTTGCCTGTTGGTGACCCAACGCCGCCACCGCGACGACACCGCTTTGGTCGCCGACGGACCGCTGGCCGACCAGTGGCTCGCGATCGCCCAGGCCTTCGCGGGGCCCCCTGGCGGCGGGCGCGTGGCGGGCCAGTTCGCAGGGGGTCAGCGGTGAGCGTCCCGGTCCGCATCGGCAACTGCTCCGGCTTTTACGGCGACCGCATCGCCGCAGCCCGCGAGATGGTCGAGGGCGGACCGATCGACGTCCTGTGCGGTGACTATCTGGCCGAGCTGACCATGCTCATCCTGGCCAAGGCCCAGGCCAAAGACCCGTCCGGCGGGTACGCGCGGACTTTCCTCACCCAAATGGAACAGGTGCTGGGCACCTGTCTCGATCGTGGCATCAAGGTCGTCGCGAACGCGGGCGGGCTGAATCCCGCCGGCTTGGCCGCCGCGTTGCGCGAGCTGTCCGCACGTCTCGGCCTCACCGCGCGCGTCGCGCACGTCGAGGGCGACGACCTACGTGGCGACCTCCACGCAATCACGCCGCCCGTCGGCGACATCAAACCGGTGTCGGCCAACGCCTACCTCGGCGCCTGGGGCATCACCGAGGCGCTGCATTCGGGCGCCGACGTCGTCGTGACCGGCCGGGTCACCGACGCATCCCTCGTGGTCGGTCCCGCGGCCTGGTGGCACGCCTGGGCACGCGCCGACTGGGATCGGCTCGCGGGTGCGGTCGTCGCCGGGCACGTGATCGAGTGCGGCCCTCAGGCGACGGGCGGCAACTACGCGTTCCTCGACGAGATCACCGACCGCCGCTACCCGGGGTTTCCGATCGCCGAGGTCGCCGAGGACGGCTCTTCGGTGATCACGAAGCATCCCGGCACCGGGGGACTGGTCTCAGTCGGCACGGTCACCGCCCAGCTGCTCTACGAGATCGCTGAACCTGCCTACCTCGGCCCCGACGTCGTCGCCCACTTCGACACCATTCGCCTGGCTCAACAGGGTGAGCACCGTGTCGCGATCAGCGGTACGAAAGGCAGTCCGCCGCCGGACACGTTGAAGGTGGCGCTGAACGAGGTGGGCGGCTTCCGCAACACGATGACCATGGTGCTCACCGGCCTCGACATCGAGGCCAAGGCGGCCTTCGCCGAACAGCAGCTCTTCGACGTTCTCGGCGGACGCGACGCCTTCGACGAAGTCGACGTGCGACTGTTGCGTTTCGACGTCTCCGATGCGCCGACGAACGAGCAAGCCTGCGCGCACCTGCGTGTGACGGTGAAGGACGCCGACCCGCGAAAGGTGGGCCGAGCCTTCTCCGGCGGGGTCATGGAGATCGCCCTGGCTGGTTTCGCCGGCTTCCACACCACCACGCCACCGTCCTCGGAGACCGCGTTCGGCGTCTACCGGCCGGCCTACGTTCCGCGCTCGGCCCTCACGCACGTGCTCGTCGACGCCGACGGCAATCGGCACGTGATCCCTGACCCGCCGACCGGTGCGGTCCCGCCGGCTGGGATCGCCCCGCCCGCGAAGCTGCCGGCGCCATCCGGGCCGACGCGGCTCGCGCCGCTCGGGTCGGTACTCGGTGCGCGGTCCGGAGATAAGGGCGGCAACGCCAACCTCGGACTGTGGGCACGCGACGACCCCGGTTACGCGTGGGCGCGCGAGTACCTGAGCGTCGAGCGGCTGCGCACACTGCTCGGGCCGGAGACGGCGCACCTGCGCATCGAGCGCTTCGAACTGCCGAACCTGCGCGCGCTCAACGTGGTGGTGCACGGCTTGCTCGGTGACGGGGTGGCCTCCTCGACCCGGCCGGACGCGCAGGCCAAGGGGCTCGGGGAGTACGTGCGATCCCGAGTGGTGGACGTTCCCGAATCGCTGCTCGACACACACTAAATCCGGTGCGGGGCGCCGTCTACCTGCTGTGTAACCGCGCGGCTGAACAGCGCCGCAACGGCCGCGGCGGCCAGCATCGCCTCAATCGTCGCGTCGTCCAGCGACGCCGGCATGTACGCGGACGCGTTGAGCAATGACAGCACGGCGGCGACCAGGCCCTGTGCGCGCTCACGGTCCAGATCGCCCCGTGCTCGTACGAGCGCGTCGACCCAGAAGGACTCGTACCTGTGCTGTCGGCGTCGCAGGGCACGGGTCGCCAGCGGCGACAGCGAGCGGTGCTCGCGGGCGTAGACGGCCAACAGGCCGCGTCGTCGCGCGCCGAAGGCCGCGTGTAGGTCGACAAGGGCGTGCAGGACCTCCGTCGGTGTGCCGGCGTTGGTGGCGCGCCGGGCGCCGGCCAGCAGCTCAGTCATGGCGGCGTCGCATAACTCGCGCAGGATCGCGTCCTTGTTCTGAAAGTGCCGGTAGACGGCCGGCCCGCTCACCCCTGCTGCGGCACCGATGTCGTCGATGCCCACGGCGTGAAAGCCTTGCCGCGCGAACAGGTCGGCGGCGGCCTCGAGGAGCAGTTTGCGGCGCAAACCGGCCACTTTCAGGCCTCCTGTCGATTTGTGGTTACGTTGTTCGCCGTCCGATCCGCTGGGCCGGGCTGGGATCCTACCGGCGCTGGGGTTGCCTGCGTCGGCACCCGCCGCACCAAATCAAGGGAGGTGAACGAAACCGCTAGCCCCCGCCGATGCTGTCGCATCCTCTTCTCAGTTCATGATTTAGGGGCCCTGCTTCGAACCCGCGATGTGCAGCGGCACGACTCAGCGCAAAACGACTCCGCCCTCGATGCCCGTGAACTGCGCGCGCAGCTCGGTCTTGAGCAGCTTGCCGGTGGCATTGCGCGGCAGTTCGGCGACGAAGTGCACGTCACGCGGACACTTGAAGTGTGCCAGCCGCTCCCGGCACCACGCTACGATCTCCTCGGCGCTCGGCGCCTGTGTCGCCGGGTCGGCGACCACGACCGCGACGACGCGTTCGCCCCACTTCGCGTCCTTACCGCCGATCACGGCGGCGTCGAACACCGCCGGGTGGCGGAAGAGAACCTGCTCGACCTCGATCGGGTAGACGTTCTCGCCGCCGGAGATGATCATGTCCTTCTTGCGGTCGACGAGGGTGATGAAGCCCTCGGCGTCCATGCGCCCGAGGTCGCCCGTGTGGAACCAGCCCCCGCGTAACGCCTCGGCGCTCGCCTCGGCCTTCATCCAGTAGCCGGTGAACACATTCGGGCCGCGCACGATCAGTTCGCCCACGGTGTCGGTCGCGACGTCGCGGTCGTCGTCGTCGACGATGCGGGCGTCGACATGCATTGCGACGCGGCCGATCGACCCGGCCCGCGTGCTGACGTTCTCGGCGTCGAGGACGGTCACCAAGGGAGCGGTCTCGGTCATGCCGAAGCCCTCGGTGAAGGGCACGCCTCGCTCGCGCATGAAGTCGATGACCGTGAGGGGGACGGGCGACCCGCCGCCCATGGCGAAACGCAGCGCAGACAGGTTGAAGGAGTCGAAGTCGGGCACCTGTGTGAGTGCGGTCCACATGGCCGGCACCATGAACTGGACCGTGACGTGGTGGTCGGCCATCGCCTGTAACGTCGCTCGCGGCTCGAAGGACGGCATGATCACGCTGGTGCCGCCGACGTACAACAGCGGCAGGGTGTGTACTCCCAGCCCGCCGATGTGGAACATCGGCGCCACCGCGACGGTGACGTCCTCGCCCCGCAGGCCGATGTCGGTGCCGAGGACGTTGATCGCGTTCCATAGCAGGTTGTCGTGGGTGAGGATCGCGCCCTTGGGTCGGCCCGTCGTCCCCGACGTGTACATGATGAACGCGGGGTCGCGGCCGTCGACGTCACCGTTGAGCGGTTCGGGCGCGGCGCCCGAGACGACGTCTTCGTAGCCGAGCTCGCCCGGCGCCGGCACCCCACCGGCGCGCACGACATGGCGCACGCGGACTCCGGACTCGGTGACGGCGCTCCTGGCCTGCGCGGCGAACGGCTCGTGGAAGACCAGAACATCGGCGCCTGAGTCGGCCAGGATGTAGCCGATCTCGGGTCCGGCAAGGCGCACGTTGAGCGGAACTGCAAGTGCGCCGATTTTGGCGCAGCCCAGCAGCACCTCGATGAACTCGGTCGAATTGACCAGCAGCATCGCGACCCGATCGCCCTTGCGCACGCCGAGGGCGATGAGTGCGGCGGCGACCTGGTTGGTGCGCCGATCGAGGTCGGCGTAGGTGATGTGCGCGCCGTTGCTGATCAACGCGGTGCGCCCGCCGTTGAGGAAGGCGCGCCGGCTCACCCACTGACCGATGCCGAGTTGCATTCGATTCCCTTTCATTCCGCGGCGACTCAGTAGGACGCGGGCAGTTTCAGGCTGTGCTGCGCCACGAAGTTGAGGATCATTTCGCGGCTGATCGGCGCGGTGCGCATGAGCCGGGCCGGACCCCACAACGTGGCGAGGCCGTACTCGGTGGCCATGCCGTTGCCGCCGTGGGTTTGAATCGCCTGGTCGAGCGCCAGGATGCCCGCCTCGGCTGCGGCATATTTCGCCATGTTCGACGCCTCACCCGACCCCGGATCGCCGGCGTCGTGCAGGGAGGCGGCACGCTGAGTCATCAACCGGGCCAGCTCAACCTGGATCTTGGCGTGGGCGAGCGGGTGCGATACGCCTTGGTGCGAGCCGATCGGCGTTCCCCACACGTGGCGGTTGCGGGCGTAATCGGCGGCTTTATCCAGCGCGTAGCGACCGATGCCGTTGCCGAGCGCCGCCCCCATGATTCGCTCCGGGTTCAGGCCCATGAAGACCTGGCGCAGGCCCTCGTTCTCCGCGCCGATAAGGTTGGCGGCCGGCACGCGGACGTCATCGAAGAATAGAGTGAACTGCTTCTCTGGAGTGACCGCCTGCACCGGGATGAGTGACTTGGTGAGCCCGGGGACATCGGTGGGCACGACGAGCAAGCTGAGTAGTCCGCGACCACTGTCGTTGGTAGACGTTCGGGTGACGACCAGGATCGCTTCGGCTTCGTCGACACCAGAAATGTAGTACTTGGTGCCGTTGATGACCCAGTCGTCGCCGTCGCGTTTCGCGGTCGTGGAGATGTTGTGCGAGTTCGAGCCCGCGTCCGGCTCGGTGATCGCGAATGCCATGATCGTCTCGCCGCTGGCGATGCCCGGCAGCCACTGCTGCTTGAGTTCCTCACTGCCGAATGCCTGGATGATCGTGCCGCAGATGGTCGGCGAGACGACGGTCATCAGCAGCGGGCAGCCCGCCGCGGCGAGCTCCTCACCGACGATCTGCATGTCGTAGATGCCGCCGCCGCCGCCGCCGTACTGCTCGGAAAGGTTCACCCCGAGGAAGCCCTGTTTGCCCACGGCCTGCCACAGCTCGGTGCTCTTCCCGCCGGCCAGCGACTTTTCCAGGTAGTACTCGTGTCCGAAGTCCTTGGCGATCTCGGCGACCGCCTTGCGCAGGTCCTGACGTTCCTCTGTCTCGTGCAATTCCATGACACTCCTCACATCGGTATCGACGCGCCACCGATCGGGAGCGCGCCGGCTTCATTAGAGCTCCGTGGCGTCCGACGCCACTTCACCGCCGTCCACCGCCTCGACCACGGCGAGGACGTCACCGCTCGAGACCTGATGGCCGACCTGGACCGGCAGGGCGCTCAGCACCCCGTCGATCGGGCTCGCGACGGTGTGCTCCATCTTCATCGCCTCCAGGACGACGAGCGTTTGACCGGCTGACACCGTCTCGCCCTCGGCGACCGGTAGTCGGATCACCGAGCCCGGCATCGGCGCGGTGAGCGACCCGGGCGGGTTCAGAGTGCTCGGGTCGACGAAGCGTGGCGCCAGCCGCAGGGCGGAGTAGCCGGCGACCGAGTCGAGGTGGGCAACATCGCCGTCGAGGACGACATCATAAGTGCGGCGCACCCCGTCGACGCGCAGCACCACCCGCTCGCTACTGCCCTCGACAACCTCGACGTCGGCCAACGGCTCGTCGTCGACCTGCAGGCAGGTCCCTGTCGAACCTAACGTGTACCCGACGCGCACTTCGCGCCCGCCCTGGGTCTGCCAGGTTGTGGTCTGCGGCTGCGAAGGGTTGTTGCGCCAGCCGGCGGGCAACGTGGCCTGCAGAGTTGCGACGGCACGCCGCGCGGCCACCCCGGCCACGGTCGCCGCGACGGCGTGCAGGCGCTCGGACTGCGTGTCTGGGAGGGCAGCGCCGAGTTGGGCGACGTCGTGTCGGTCAAGGAACCCAGTGTCGGTGCCCCGCCCGGCGAACTCGTCATGGCGCAGGACGCGAACAAGCAGGTTGCGATTGGTGGTCACGCCGTGAATACGGGCGCCGGCCAGCGCCGCCGAGAGGCTGGCAAGTGCCTCGTCGCGCGTTGGTGCCCACGCGATGACCTTGGCCAGCAGCGAATCGTAGTAATGACTGATGACCGAACCGGCACGAAAACCCGAGTCAACCCGCACGCCGGCAAGCGCCGGGACATCCAAGGTGCGCAGGGTGCCGGTACAGGGCCGGTAGTCATCGGCCGGATCCTCGGCGCACAGCCGGGCCTCGACCGCGTGACCGCGAATTCGCGGGTTGTGCATCTCCTCAGGCAGCGGGCGGCCCATGGCTACGAGCAGCTGGGCACGCACCAGGTCGAGGCCGGTGATCAGCTCGGTAACCGGGTGCTCGACCTGCAGCCGGGTGTTCATCTCTAGGAAGGCGAAGGAGTCGGCTTTGCCATCCTGAGCGGCGTCGTAGACGAACTCGACCGTCCCGGCGCCTACGTAGCCGACGGCGCGCGCGGCGGCGATGGCGGCCTCGCTCATCCGAGCGCGCAACGCGTCGTCGACGACCGGTGACGGCGCCTCCTCGATCACCTTCTGGTGTCGACGCTGCACGGAGCACTCGCGCTCGAACAGAGAGACGACGTTTCCGTGCGTGTCGGCCATGATCTGGATCTCGACGTGGCGTGGGCGCTGGACGTAACGCTCGAGGAAGACGGTGCCGTCGGCGAACGCGGCGGCGGCCTCACGCGAAGCGGAGGTGACCGCTTCGTCGAGCTCGTCCGGCGACGCGACAATGCGCATGCCTCGGCCACCGCCGCCGGCGCTGGCCTTGACCAGCACGGGGTAGCCGACGTCGGCGGCCAGCTTCGCCAGCTGCTCGGCCGATAGCCCCGTCGTGTCGCCACCGGGCAGCACAGGCACCCCCGCGTCGGACATCGTCTTCTTGGCCTGCAGCTTCGAGCCCATCGCGTCGATCGCCCCGGGCGGCGGACCGATGAAGACGAGGTCGGCGGCGGCACAGGCGCGCGCGAACCCGGCGTTTTCCGAAAGGAAGCCGTAGCCGGGGTGTACTGCGTCCGCGCCGGTGAGCGAGGCAGCGGCGATGATCCGGTGGATGTCGAGGTAGGTCTCGGCGGCAGACGAGCCGGGAAGGTGCACGGCCTCGTCGGCGTCGGCGACGTGCCACGCGTCGGCGTCGGCGTCGGAATAGACCGCGACGGTGGCGATCCCGAGATCGCGGCAAGTGCGGAACACCCGCCGCGCGATCTCGCCACGGTTGGCGACCAGGACCTTGCGGATCTTGGGCATCGCCATCACATCCGGAACACGCCGTAGCCACGCTGGCCACGGACCTCGCCGTTGTGGATCACCGACAGGCAGAACCCGAGAACGGTCCGCGTATCGCGGGGATCGATGATCCCGTCGTCGTAAAGTCGGCCGCTGTTGGCCAGTGCGACGGATTCGCGCTCGATCTGTTCCTCGACGGCGGCGCGCATCTGGGCGTCGGCCTGCTCGTCGAAGGGCAGCCCGCGGTCGGCGGCGGACTCGCGCGCCACGATGGACAGCACTCCGGCCAGTTGCGCCGGACCCATCACGGCCGACTTCGAGTTAGGCCAAGCGAATAGGAAACGCGGTGAGTACGATCGCCCGCACATGCCGTAGTTCCCGGCACCGTAGGACGCACCCATGGTGATGGTCACGTGGGGGACCGTGCTGTTTGATACGGCGTTGATCATCTTGGCGCCGTCCTTGATGATGCCGCCCTGTTCGTACTCGGCACCGACCATGAAACCGGTGGTGTTCTGCAGGAAGATGAGGGGGGTGTCGATCTGATTTGCCAGTTGGATGAACTGCGAACCTTTCTCGGCCTCCTCACTGAACAGGATGCCCCGTGCGTTTGCGAGGATGCCGACCGGGAAGCCGTGGATCGAGGCCCAGCCGGTGACGAGTGACGTGCCGTAGAGAGGTTTGAACTCGTCGAAGGCCGAGCCGTCGACCACTCGGGCGATGACGTCGCGGGGGTCGAAGGGCACCTTCGGATCGACCGACGCGATGCCGAGCAGCTGATCGGGGTCGTGCACCGGTGGGTGCGGCGGCGTGGTGGGTCCGGGGCCGTTCTTCCGCCAGTTGAGCCGCGCCATGATGCGACGGCCGATGCGGATCGCATCCTGCTCGTCCTCGGCCATGTAATCGGCCAGCCCCGAGGTGCGGGCGTGCATGTCGGCGCCGCCGAGCGACTCGTCATCGGAGACCTCGCCCGTGGCCATCTTGACCAGCGGCGGACCGCCGAGGAACACCTTGGAACGGTTGCGCACCATCACGACGTAGTCGCACATGCCCGGGACGTACGCACCTCCCGCGGTCGAGTTGCCGAAGACCAGGGCCAGTGTCGGCAGCCCCGCTGCGCTGTGCTGGGTCAAGTCGTGGAACAGCTGTCCGCCGGGCACGAAGATCTCTGCCTGTGTGGGCAGGTCGGCGCCGCCAGATTCGACGATGTTGATGATGGGCAGTCGGTTCTCCCGCGCGATGGCCATGCCGCGGAACACCTTGCGGAAGGTATAAGGGTTCGATGCGCCGCCGCGGACGGTGGGGTCGTGGGCGATGATCATCGACTCGATGCCCTCGACCACGCCGATGCCTACCACCACGCTACCGCCGACGGGGAACTTACTGCCCCAGGCGGCGAAGGGGCATAGTTCGAGGAACGCCGTGTCGGGGTCGAGCATCAGCTCGATGCGCTCGCGGACAAGCAGCTTGCCCCGCTTACGGTGGCGCGCAACGTATTTCGCGCCGCCGCCGCCGTTGACCAGCGCCAGTTGCTCCGCGATGGTGTCGAGTTGCGCGCTCAGTCCTTCGCGGTTCTTGAGATAGCCGGGCGCGGTGTCGTCGACCCGATCGGGCAGGACCTGTACCAAAGTTTTCCTTCCGGGCGAGCATCGACGTCGATCTACTAGGCGCTGATGTTAGCCGCAATTAACATCAGGTGACAACGGCGCAGGCGGGCGTCGGATTTGTTCCGCGCCGTGGTTCCGTCGAATGGCGAGGATCGAAGCGGTGCGTTCGCTGCAGATCGAGCGATCGAAGGAATTGACTGGGGAGGGACGGCACACAGGGCCCGTGCGAGGTCGTATCGAGTTCCTCGTCCGGCGCGCGTGGAGTCTACGGTTCGCGATCTCGGGTGAACACCCGCAGCGATTGTCAGTGTCGCGCCATGCCCTTCAGCCAACCGAGTAGTGCATAACGCCGGTCGGCCAGAATCTATCGGGTCTCCTCGGCTTTGGCCAGCGGCGGAGCGGCCTGATCAGGCGCCTGTCCGAGGGTATACAGGCCGAGAATGCCGAGAAAACCCGCACAGTGCTCGATAAGCATTTCAGTCGAGAGGTTCAGTTGTCCATCTATCCAGCGACGGAGTATCTCGAACAGGCCCCCGACACCGTAGGTAGCGGCGAGATCTGCGACTTGAAGCACATCGCTGGGTATATCGAGGTGCAAGCGGGCCTCTCTGAGCACCAGCTCCGCAAAATCGGTCATCAGATCGCTTCGCAGCTGCCGAAGGAGGGGTTCTGCGCCCGACTCGACAAACAGTATGCGGGCCATGCGGGGATCGTTCTCGATCACCTGAACCAGGGCCTTGATCGGAGCGAAGGCGAGTTCTTGAGGAGCAACCGTGTCGTCCGGAATGGCGCTGGTTATCACCGCTTGGAAGGTAGTGGAGATCTTGGCAAATACCGCACGCAAGAGCGCGTCTCGATCGCGAAACTGTTGGTAGAAGTACCGGCTCGTCACTCCTGATTTCGCACACACGGCGGTCACGGTGCACGCGGCAGCTCCGTGGGTGCCCATGATTGAGACCGCCGCATCAATCAACATCACGCGACGCTGCGCATCGCGTTGAGTTGCGGACAGCCCGCCATAGACACGTGCTGGACTCATGTCCTACAGTCTGGCAGTCTTATCTGACAAGGCATAAAGTCAGATCCAAACTTCGAGGAAGGACCTCACATGTCGGACGATCAAGCCCCGACCCCGACCCGGGTGCTGCCAAAACCCAGGCGCGTTCGGTTTCCGATGCCGACCTCCACGAAGCGGCAACACTTCGTGGATGGCGACCTGGTGATGAGCCATTTCATCTCGGTGCTTTCTGCGACGTTCCCGGAAGGCGAGGATTTCTTCATCCGCTCGGTCAGGAACTTCCAGAGTTCCATCGACGATCCCCAACTAGAGACAGCGGTCAAGGGTTTCATCGGACAAGAGGCCACACATCGACACCAGCATCGTCTCCTCAACGAGCGACTCCAGGTCATGGGTTATCCGACCGCGCGAATCGACCGTCATGTCGGACGCTTGATCAAGCGATTGGAACGGCGCTTTTCGCCGGAAATGCGGCTGTCCATGACCTCCGCGTTGGAGCACTACACCGCTACGCTGGCAGAAATCATTCTTACCAGCGAAGACGCCCAGAAGCTCATCGGCCAGACAGAGGTTCGACCGATTCTGCTGTGGCATGCCTTCGAGGAGTCGGAGCACAAAGCGGTTGCCTTTGATGTCTATCGGCTGGTGGGAGCAACCGAGCGCACCCGTGTACGGGGCATGCGGATCGCTTCAGTAATTCTGTTCGGCGAACTCATTCTGCAGACTGCCCTGTCCATGGCCGCTGACAAAGCCTCATATAACCCGGTCACCCTGGTGCGCAGTCTGTACCGCTTCAGTCGCACCCCGATGTTCACCGCCGATGCGCTGCGGCGATTCCGTTCCTACAACCGCCCGGGTTTCCACCCTGATGATTGGGACAGCGCCGCGGTCCTGGAGCGTTGGAGCAAGGAACTGTTCGACCAAGACGGTTCACAGAGAATTATCGCTCAGCCGGGATAGCAACGGTGCGGAAGTTCGGCGACGCAGGAGCACCGTTCCTGCGTCGCTCCTTCCGAACAGCGTGCGACGCCGGCAGCCTCACGCGCGCGCCGTCGGTCACGTGGGCGCCGGGACGGTCGAACCACGAATGCGGTTCGGCAGCGACGGCCACGGAGATGGTTGGCTCTGTGGGCCTGGATCAGTCGCTGACGACATAGCGTTGAGCGAGGGTCTCAGCCAGTCTGCTCGTGTGCGCGACCACTTCCTTCTCGGTCACCGCAAGCAGACCCGAGTTCCAGGCTGTCATGACTTCGACGAACCCGCCTACGGCGATCAGAGTGTCCATGCGAAGGGCCATCTCGTCGGCATCTTGTCGGAGGTGTGGCCGGCTTGCCTCAACGACCAACTGCGTTGCTTCCTGTAGCGCCACGGCGCGGCGGTCTTGCAGCGGTGAGCTACCGACATGCTGAGCAAGCAGGATGCGTGCCCGGCCGGGATCGCGTGCGATCCGGTCGATGACGACGGCGATCGCCGCGGTGATGGTTTCGATCGGCGGCCGATTCGCACGCTCGTTGAAGAGCGCAGCGACCTCGCCGAGCATGTCATTGCGGACGCCATCCCACGCAGCAACGAGCAGCTCATCGCGCGTCTTGAAGCCCTCGTAGAAGTATCGATCGTTCAGCCCTGCGCGGCCGCATACACCGCGCATAGTCACCGAGGCCCAACCGCTCTCACTCCAAATCTCGGTTGCGGCCTCGATCAATTGCTGCCGTCGCTCGGCACGACGCTCGGCCCCGGTCCGACCACCCCAGCGCTTGTTTCTCGACCGCACCTCTCCATCTTGACAAGGTGCTCGTTCCACCACCAAACTGGTGGCATGCGACACCAATGGTGGCTGGTGCCCCCAGATGAGAGTTTCCCCACAGCAGACGTCCATGTCGCGACCCGAAAGGCAGACGGATGAGATTGCTGCCCTTCGGCGGCGCACCAGGCAGAACGCACCGCGCCGATGCAGTCGTCACGGGCGCAGGAAGCGGTATCGGCCGCGCATTCGCCGTGGAGCTTGCGCGCCGAGGTGGACGCGTGGTGTGCGCCGACAAAGATCCCGTCACTGCAAAAGAGTCGGCAGAGTTGGTGAGGCAGGCTGGCGGCGAGGGCTTCGACATCGAATGCGATGTCACCGATCTTGAGCAGGTCCGCAACCTCGCTGATGTGAGCGAAGACTGGTTCGAGAAGGCTGCGAGCCTCGTCATCAACAACGCCGGAATCGGTGCGGGCGGCAACCGCATCGGCGCGACGTCGATCGAGGACTGGAACGCGGCGATTTCTGTCAACCTCTGGGGCGTTATCTACGGCTGCGAGACTTTTGTGCCTCGGCTCCGCAGCAATGGGCACGGCGGAGTCATCAATGTGGCGTCCGCAGCGAGCTTTGGCTCGGCCCCTCGGATGGCGGCTTACAACGTGAGCAAGGCCGGAGTGCTCGCTCTGTCGGAGACATTGGCGGCCGAACTGAGCGGTACTGACATCAACGTCACAGTGCTTTGCCCCACCTTCGTGAAGACGAACATCGTCAACAATCCTCAAATCGACGAGGCGGCTGCAAGACTCGCGACCAACCTGATGAAATGGACCGGCATTTCGCCACAGCACGTAGCTCGCATGACTTTGGACGCACATGATCGCGGACGGATTTACGTAGTGCCGCAACTTGACGCCAAAGTCTTGTGGCAACTCAAGAGGGGCCTTCCTGGTCCTTTCACACGCACGCTGGGCCTCGTGGAGCGCATGGCCTCGTGGAACGATTCAGCCGAGTAAAGGAGCAGGAAAGTGGCTTTCGCATACAGTGACATGCTCGAGACGATCAAAAACAGGCAGTGGGCTCTGGCCGATATCGATTGGGACGCTCCTGGGGCGGAACTGATCACCGACGAACAGCGTCCCAAACTCAAGCAATTCATGTCCGACGTGGTGTGGATTGAGCATGTTGGAGCGCGTGCCTTCGCCGCGATGGCTCCAAAGGCGCCATTCGAAGCGCTCGGAGACATTTACCGTTACTTTCACGCCGAGGAACAGCGTCACGCCAACGCCGAACTTGCCTTGATGCGTCGCTGGGGCATGCTCGAGGAAGGCAAGAAACCGATCCCGAACAAGAATATTCGGCTGGTCATCGAATGGCTGGACCGCTACGCCGAAGCCCTGCCCCTGACCGTCATCGGGGCCGCGATCCCGGCACTGGAGACTGCGCTCGATGGAGCGCTGCTGAAGTTTCTCCTCGATGAGGTTGACGACCCCGTCTGCGGGGAGGTGTTCAACAAGGTCAACAGCGACGAATCAAGGCATCTCGCGGTTGGCTTCCAGGTCTTGAACGACCTGGGCGCCAGCCCGATGCGAATCCACGCCATTCAAACTGCGGGCGCTCTGGTCGACCCGCGCATTCTCACCGGCGCGTTGCTGTATATCCCGCTGTTGACGCGCATGTTGATGAATCTCAACGCTATGGGTCTGTCCGAGGAGAAGTTATACAACGCAGTGACGCGGTACGCCAATGTCGGCGATCGCAGTGAACACACGCGTAGGGTGCCCGGCTATCACATCTTGAAGGCGCACATGTCGTCGTCCATCAAGCGGTCCCAGCCTCTGCACTTCGTGTCTCAGCGCCTTGGCAATGCGATCGATGTTTTCCCTGTTCAGATCTTCGGTCGGCCGCCATCCTGGACGGACGAACTGACCTACGAACCGGTTGCCAAATGACAGGCACCACGACGACGTTGATCGTCGGCGCCGGGTTCGCAGGTATCGGTGCGGCGATCAGACTGCTTCAAGAGGGCACGGATGACTTCGTCATCCTGGAACGGTCAGACCGCGTCGGAGGCACCTGGCGAGACAATACTTATCCCGGTGCGGCCTGCGATATTCCCTCGCTTCTCTACTCCTACTCGTTCGAGCCGAATCCGGGCTGGACTCAAACCTACTCGGGGAGCGCTGAGATCCTCGAATATATCGACGATATGGTCGACAAGTACGATCTTGCCCGGTTCATCCAGTTTGATACCGACGTGACTGCCTTGGAATTCGATGAGGATGCCGGCATCTGGATGGCCGACACAGCAGATGGAAAGCGGTATCACACCCGGTCAGTTGTGATGGCCAGTGGACCACTTGCCAACGCCAGCTTTCCCGATATTCGAGGAATTGATTCGTATGAGGGAAAGAAAATTCACAGTGCTCGATGGGATCACGGCTATGACCTCAGCGATAAGAGGGTTGCGGTCATCGGAACCGGCGCGAGCGCGGTGCAGATCGTTCCTGAGCTCGTGAAGTCGGCTGCGTCGGTCAAAGTTTTCCAAAGAACGCCCGGCTGGGTGCTACCGCGGGTGAACTTCAAGCATCCGGCCTGGGCGCGTTCGACCTTCAAACGACTGCCGATGAGCGAACAAGCGCTCCGCGACGCCTGGTTCTGGACCCACGAAGTGATGGCAGTGGGTATGGTCTGGAACACCGCCGCGACATCGGCGATACAGCTGGCGGCGAAGGCTCATCTGCGTCGGCAGGTGAAAGACCCCTGGTTGAGACGTCAGTTGACGCCCCATTTCAGACCCGGCTGCAAACGTATGCTCATGACCAGCGATTATTACCCTGCGCTACAGGCGGATAACTGCAAGCTGATCAGCTGGCCGATCGCCACATTGTCACCCAACGGGATCCGGACCGCCGACGGTGTCGAGCACGAAGTGGACTGCATCGTGTTTGCCACCGGCTTCGATGTGTGCAAACGCGGCACCCCGTTCCCGATCAGCGGCCTCGGCGGTCGGAAGCTCGGCGATGAATGGTCTCAGGGGACATTCGCGTTCAAGAGCGTGAGCGTGGCCGGGTATCCGAACTTATTCTTCACTTTCGGACCGAATTCCGGGCCAGGCCACAACTCGGCGCTCGTATATATGGAGGCCGCAATCGACTACATCGTCAAGGCGATCAAGCTCCTTCAGCAAAATGACATCAGCACTTTGGATGTGAGAGAGGATCGTCAGGACCGCTATCACTCCGAAATTCAGCGCCGCCTTCGACGAACGACCTGGAATTCGGGGTGCAGCAGTTGGTATTTGACCGAGGACGGCTACAACGGCACGATGTACCCAGGTTTCGCGACCCAGTTTACGAGAGAACTATCCCGCTTGAATCCTCATGATTACGTGATAACCCGGCGCGACGATACACACGTCGAGCTGACGCAATCACTCTGAATACAAGTTTGCAGGGCTGACCGTCAGAACGGTGAAATACAGGAATGGATCGCAAGTCCGACCGTAATTACGAGATAATTATCATAGGAGCTGGATTTTCCGGCATCGGGTCTGGCATTAGCTTGATGAAGGCGGGATTTACCGACTTCTTGATGGTTGATGACGCCGATGGCGTAGGTGGTACGTGGCACTGGAACACCTACCCGGGTATCGCTGTCGATATACCGTCGTTCAGTTATCAATTCTCATACGAAATGCGGCCCTCTTGGTCGCGCACGTACGCCCACGGCAATGAGCTCAAAGCCTATGCCGAGCGATGTGTTGAAAAGTATCGGCTCTGGGACCATATTCGTTTCAACACAACCATTACCGAGGCTTGTTTCGACGAGAACGCAACACGGTGGCATTTGACCAGTGCCAATGGTGAGGAGTTCACGGCACGCTTCGTGATAAATTGCTCCGGCGTTCTCAGTCGGCCAAAGTGGCCTGAAATCAAGGGGGTGCGAGATTTCGCCGGCGTTACGCTCCACACGGCTAGATGGGACAATGCCAAAGATCTCAGCGGGAAGAGGGTTGCAGTAATCGGTACCGGTGCATCGGCGGTGCAACTGATACCCGAAGTCGCAAAGAAAGCAGAGAGTCTGACGGTATTTCAGCGAACTCCAATTTATTGTCTGCCGAAGCCAGACTTCCCCATACCGACGTGGGGTGGAAGGCTTCTACATTTCCTGCCGGGGGCACAATTGGCGACCCGGACCGCCAGCCAGGCGTTCGTGGAAATCACTTTCCCAATCGCCGCTCACTTTCATACGGTGATACCGTTCGCCGATGTCATGGAGAGCGCCGCAAAGCGGTACATGCGGCGTGAGGTCCATGACCCGACGACGAGAGAACAACTCATTCCGCGCTACTCGTTGGGCTGTAAACGACCCAGCTTCCACAATTCCTATCTCGCAACGTACAACCGGTCCAACGTTTCGCTCGAGACGAGCGGCATAACCCATATCGACCATGCATCCGTCCATACTCGAGACGGCAAAGCTCATCCCATTGACGTCTTGATCCTGGCCACCGGCTTCAAAGTGATGGAGTCGGGCAACATGCCAACTTACGTATTGAAGGGACGCGGCGGGCTGGAGCAGGCTACATGGTGGGACGAGCATCGACTGCAGGCCTTCGAAGGGGTGAGCGTCCCGGGATTTCCGAATCATTTCAACATCTTCGGCCCGTACGGCTACAACGGTTCCTCGTACTTCACGCTCATCGAGGCGCAGAGTCGGCACATCGTCCGGTGTCTTCGTCGCGCGCGGGCGCTGGGTGCTAACTGCGTGGAGGTCAAGAAGGAGGCGAACGACCGTTATTTCGCCGAAGTGCTAAGGCGGCGTCACAGACAGGTTTTCTGGCAGCCGAGCTGTTCCAATGCCAACAGCTACTACTTCGACAGGCACGGTGACGTTCCACTCCGTCCATCAACGACTCTGGAGACCTATTGGCGGAGCCGCACCTTTCGCCTCTCGGACTACCGATTCGAGAATCGGCCCGAAGAGGTGTGTCCCCGGTGACCAGAATGGATGCCCCTGACTGGCAGCCCAGTCTTGCCAGTCATCTCGTCGCGATGTCCTCGCGAACCACGCTGCGGCCACTGGCGCAGCTGATGCCATCAAACGCCTACGGACTTGCGGTGATGGATCGCGTGCTTCGAACAGCGCTCGTAGCCTCACGGCCTCGGCGCGGCGTCACAGTGCGCAAGGTTGACACTGTATTCGCCGGAGGCCCGGTTCGTGGGGACTGGATCACCACGCCTGCCATTAATCCGCATGCCAACCCTTTGCTGTACATCCACGGCGGCGCCTATTCTATGTGCTCGCCGGAGACGCACCGCGGTCTTCTTGGTGAACTCGCCTCGGCGAGCGGGCGCCCCATCTTCGCAGTGAAGTATCGTCTTGCCCCGCGGTATCCCTATCCCGCAGCCGCGGACGATGCGCTGAATGCGTATCGCTGGCTTACCAGCGGAGGGTCCCCGGGTTCTTGTCAGCGCACCGTCGCGGTTGCCGGCGATTCAGCGGGCGGTCAGCTCACGATGGCCACGGCCTTGGGCGCACGTGCAGTTGGATTGCCGCTCCCTGATGCGATGCTGCTGATGTCTCCCGTCCTGGATCTCAGGTGCGAACTTGCCAGAGCGCGTGAAATTCGCCGCCGGGATCCTTTTGCCTCCGCTCAATCAGCGGCGCGCGCTCTTGACCTCTACGTAGGTGGCGCAGATCGCGGAGATCCGCGCCTCAGCGTGCTTGACGCGGACCTCACCTCGATGCCGCCGATCCTCATTCAGGTGGGCGGGAGAGAAATGTTGATCGATGACTCGCGCCGTCTCGCCGAGCGACTTCAATCAGCTGGATCCCACGTCGAGATCCAGGTATACCGGGGACAGATCCATGTATTCCAGGCTATGTTCCGGATTCTTCCCGAAGCCCGAGACGCGATTCATCGAGCGGGACGCTTCCTTGAAGCCTCGGAAGTCAGGTGAAAGTGTCCGAACAGGCAATGCTCCTACACCTACACCACCTCGACCGCCGCAGCGTGAAGTCAGTCGTCTCTGCCTCATGAGCAGCAACTTCGCGACGGCCTGTCGCGCGTACGATCCGTCGATCGTGATCATCGGGGCCGGCTTCGCCGGGGTTGCGATGGCCCACCGGCTGAAGAAGGACGGGTTCACGAACTTCACGATCCTGGAAAAGGCTGCAGACATCGGGGGTGTTTGGCGTGACAACACCTACCCGGGAGCGGCCTGCGACGTGCCGTCAGCGTTGTACTCGCTCTCCTACCAGCCCAATGCCCGCTGGTCACGGCGATATGCCGAGCAACCCGAGATACTCAAGTACCTCCAACAACTCGTGAAGAGTGGCGGACTGGACGCACATCTACGCACAGAGACCGAAGTTGTCGACCTGAGCTTCGATGAGCAGTTCGGGCGTTGGACCCTGGCTACGAACTCGAACGAGACAATAACCTGCGATGTCGTCGTCTCGGCCGTGGGTCAGCTCTCCTTGCCCTACATACCCGATATTGCCGACGCAGACTCCTTCCAGGGGCCGCGCTTTCATTCGGCACGTTGGGACCGATCGGTGTCGCTTCGCGGCAAGCGAGTCGCCGTCATCGGCACAGGAGCAAGTGCCATCCAATTCGTGCCACACATCGCCCAGGAGGCGGAGCATGTCACGCTGTACCAGCGTACGGCTCCGTGGATTCTCCCGAAATGGGACAGCACATATCGAGGCCGTCACCACAGGGTGAGCGAATTATTGCCGATGGCGCTGCGCCTCGAGCGTTTCGCGGTATGGCTAATTTTCGAGTTGCTCGCTGTGACGCTAGTCGACGCGAAGCCCCTCTCACGCGTCCTCGGTGCGATCGCGCGCCACCACCTACATCGGCAGGTCGCCAGCCGCTCTCTGCGCGAGCAATTAACGCCTTCCGACGCGCCAGGGTGCAAGCGAGTGCTGTTCTCGAATGACTACTATCCAGCAATCGCGAGTGATCGCGTGTCGTTGGTGCCGAACGCGATTGCAAAACTCTGCGACAAGGGTGTCACGACCGAGGACGGCGAATTTCGTCCTACAGATGTCGTGATCTACGGAACCGGGTTTCGCGCCACCGATTTCCTCGCCCCAATGTCCGTGCGCGGCTCCCACGGAGTCTCCTTGGCCGAGGTGTGGAAGACCCAGGCACACGCATATCTGGGCATCACTGTCCCCATGTTCCCGAACCTGTTCCTGCTTTATGGTCCCAACACGAATGTGGGCTCGGGGTCGATCCTCTACATGATCGAGTCACAAGTTCGTCACATCGCAACGCTCATCAAGGTCGTGGCTGCCCATCCAGGTCATGCGATCGATGTGAAGTCAGAGATTGCGCAGCGTTACAACACGCGCTTGAAACGGCGACTAGGGAGGTCGGTGTGGGCGCTCTGTGCGAGCTGGTATCGGACCTCGAGTGGGGAAATCCCGACGAACTGGCCGGGCCCTACCTTCATCTACCGACTCCTCACCCGTAATCCGCGAAGCAGCGATTACGTCTTGAGAAAGGTTGGGCCCCTAGCGGTAAAAAGCAGCTCCGAATGGAAGCTGTTGCGTCGCCGGGACGATCAGGGGTCCGAGGCGCTCACTTAACCACTTAGACCAATATTGTCCAGATATTGACATCAATCGCACATTTGTAAAGACTAGTGGCGACGCCGTCAGAGCGGCCAAGCGTCCAGGAGGAGGAACCATGACGAATCATCTTCTCGCGCCTGCACGCCACGTGAAGGAGCGGTTGTCCTCTGTGATCATGGTCCCCGCGCCTGACGCCGTCGACGACAGATGGCGTCGATGGAGTCGTGGTTGGCCGGTTCGTGAACTGTCACCAGTACCCGCGGGAAGTGGGTTGAAAGCTATCCGGGGGGATGCGGGACTGCCCTTGGTGGGTCACACGCTCGACTACATCCGATTCGGCTCGGATTTCAGTCGGGAGCGTTACGACCGTCTGGGTTCGGTGTCGTGGATGGGCGCGTTCGGCCACAAGATGGTGGTCATCGCCGGCCCGGACGCTACTCGCGAGGCATTCACGAGCGAAGCGAAGGCATTCTCTCAGGACGGCTGGTCCTTCCTGATCGACGCCTTCTTCCATCGCGGTTTGATGCTCATGAGCTTCGACGAGCACCTGATGCACCGGCGCATCATGCAAGAGGCGTTTACGCGTCCCCGCCTGACCGGATATGTCGAACAGGTGACCCCACGCGTTCGCACGGCAGTGCCCGCGTGGCCGGTGGGTCCGTCGGTTCGCATCTACCCACTGCTGAAGGAACTCACCCTCGACATAGCCACTGACGTCTTCATGGGCGGCCGCGGCAAGGACGAGAGCGATGCTGTCAACAAGGCGTTCGTCGCCACGGTCCGGGCGGCGAGTTCCCTTGTGCGTGCTCCCCTTCCGGGAACCAGATTCCGCGCTGGTGTGCGAGGCCGGCGCGTCTTGGAGGACTACTTCTTCCGGCATCTGCCGGCCGCGCGAGCCGGCGAGACGAACGATCTGTTCGCTGCTTTATGTCAAGCCACCACCGAGGACGGGGAGCGGTTTTCCGACGAGGACGTGGTGAATCACATGATCTTCCTGATGATGGCGGCCCACGACACATCGACGATCACCACCACTGCGGTCGCCTATTTCCTCGCCAAGTATCCGGAGTGGCAGGAGGCAGCGGCTGCGGAAGCCGAGGCCGTCGGTGACGGGTTGCCAGACATCGAAGCCCTGGAGAAGATGACGGTTATCGACCTTGTGCTCAAGGAAGCGCTCAGACTGCTTGCACCTGTTCCGCTGGTGATGCGCAAGACGGTTCGAGATGTCGCCCTCGACGGATATCACATCCCCGCGAACACGTTGTGCGCCATAACGCCCGCCGTGAATCACTTCGATCGGAAGATCTGGAGTGATCCGGACCGGTTCGATCCCTCACGTTTTGGCGAGCCTCGGCGTGAGGACCAACACCACCGATTCGCCTGGGTACCGTTCGGTGGTGGAGCGCACAAGTGCATTGGCATGCAGTTCGGGACCCTCGAGGTCAAAGCAATCCTGCACAGGATGCTGCGTTCGTTCACCTGGACGGTTCCGCAGAACTATCACATCCGATGGGACAACACCTCGCTGCCCATTCCGGTGGACGGACTTCCGTTGGAGATGAAGCGCCGATGACCGTTGGCCACAGGCCCTACCTCGATCCCACGGAGTTCCTTGACTGGCAACACGATTCGGTGCGTGACTTCACATCATCGGCCATCCGTGGCGCCTGCGGCGACACCGAGAAGGCGATCGCCATCTTCACCGCGGTCCGTGACTCCATTTGGTACGACCCGTACACGGTGACCGACAACCCGCACGCCTATCGCGCCAGCACCGTCGCAACCGCAGAACGAGCCTACTGCATCCCGAAGGCCGTGCTCCTGACTGCGGCGTGCCGAGCGGCGGGAATCCAAGCGCGGCTGGGGTTCGCCGATGTCCGAAACCACTTCCAGACCAAGACATTGCGCGAGCGTATGGGTGGTACCGACATTTTCGTCTATCACGGTTACAGTCTCATGCTTCTCAACGGTGCGTGGGTCAAGGCGACCCCGGCGTTCAATCGGGAGTTGTGCGCACGGTTCGGTGTCTCGCCCATCGACTTCGACGGGCGTAGCGACGCGCTGCTGCACGGGTTCACCGGGGACGGCACCCAGCACATGGAATATCTCCGTGACCGGGGAGCCTACGACGATCTACCCCTAGCGGACATCGTGCAGGCTTTGAGAACGCACTACGGAACATTCATCGACCAGCCGAACAGCCGTCCCGACCTCTTCGCCTGAAAGGGCCCTGCACCATGCAAAGCACCATGCAAAATGTTCCCCTCACGGTGTCGGCGATTGTTCAGCATGCGGCAGCCATACACGGTGACAGCGAGGTCATCACTCCGACCGGAGATGGGTATCGGAGAACGCCCTACCGTAGTCTGCTGGCGCGAGTGGCTCGCCTTGCTAATGCGCTGCGCAGCCTTGGCATCACGGCAGACCAACGCGTGGCCACCTTCCAGTGGAGCAACCAAGAGCATCTGGAGGCCTACTGTGCGATTCCCTCCATGGGAGCGGTCCTGCACACGCTCAACATTCGTTTGGCTCGGGAGCAACTCGCGTACATCGCCAACCACGCGTGCGATCAGATCGTCCTCGTCGACGCTTCGGTCGCCCCGTTGTTGGCGCCCGCGCTCCCAGCGATGGCGTCGGTGCACACCGTCATCGTTACCGGAGACGGCGACCTCGCCCCGTTACAGGGATGCGGGAAGACCGTTCTGCGTTACGAGGAAGTGCTTGCCGGTCAGGAAGAGTCATTTGACTGGCCTGAGCTCGACGAGCGGTCGGCCGCGGCCATGTGTTACACGAGCGGCACCACTGGAGATCCCAAGGGCGTCGTCTACAGCCACCGTTCGACGTACCTTCACTCCCTGGCCGCCTGCACAGCTAACGCGTTGTCAGTCAGCGAGGCCGACAGTGTGCTGGCCATCGTCCCGATGTTTCACGCCAATGCCTGGGGGCTTATCTACGCCGCGTTGATGTCCGGCGCGGATTTGGTGCTTCCCGACCGGTTTCTCCAGGCCGAGCCGTTGGTGTCGATCATCGAAGACACCAGGCCGACCGTCGCCGGTGCAGTGCCGACGATCTGGAACGATGTCGACCGATATCTGGATTCGCACCCTGGGCGGGACATTTCTTCGCTACGGCTGGTGGCGTGCGGGGGATCTGCTGTTCCGCTTTCCTTGATGCGGGCGTTCGAAGAGAAGTACAACGTGCCCATTGTGCAGGCATGGGGGATGACCGAAACCTCTCCGCTGGCGACCGTTGCACGTCCGGCTCGCGGAGCCGACACGACGCGACGATGGGAGATGCGCGCATCCCAGGGCCGGCCGATCTGCGGTGTCGAAATCCGGTTGCGGGACGACGACGGGAAACCCGTGCCGTGGGACGGTCGGTCAGTTGGGGAAATTCAGGCGCGCGGCCCTTGGATTACCGGTTCTTATTTCGGAGACAACGATACGGAGAAGTTCGACGACGGATGGTTGCGTACCGGTGATGTGGGCAGGATCGACGCCGAGGGCTATCTGACCCTGACCGACCGCTCGAAAGACGTCATCAAGTCAGGTGGCGAATGGATCTCCTCGGTGGAGCTGGAGAACGCGCTGATCGGGCACCCTGCCGTGTACGAAGCGGCGGTGGTCGGCGTCGCGGACGATAGGTGGCAGGAACGGCCGTTGGCGCTTGTCGTCGTCCACCCAGGAACCGACGTTGACATTGACCAACTCCGATCGTTCCTTTCGGGCAAAGTCGCCAAATGGTGGGTTCCTGAGCGATGGAGCTTCGTGTCCGATATTCCGCGGACGAGCGTCGGAAAGTACGACAAAAAGGCCATCCGTGCGCGCCACTCTGCCGGCGAATACCTCATCAAAATCGAAACGTCATAACGTCGAATCCCTGGAATTGCAACAGTCGGAAGGTAATCATGTCGTCCCCAATCTCTCCCTGGATGAATGCAGAATTACTCGAGCTTCGTGATCTCGCTTCGAAGTTCTTCTCGGCCGAATTGGCGCCGCATGCGCAACGCTTTGCCGACCAGCACCACGTCGACCGAGAACTGTGGAACCGAGCGGGCGAGCTGGGATTGCTCTGCATGTCCGTACCCGAGGAATACGGCGGAGGGGGCGGAACTTTCGCGCACGAAGCGGTCGTGCTCGAAGAGCAGGCCCGCATCGGTGACAGCTCATGGGGTGCGGGACTGCACAGCGGAATCGTCGCCCACTATATCCTGCATTACGCGACTGAAGAGCTGCGCGCGCAGTGGCTTCCCAAGATGGCGTCCGGTGAAATGATCGGGGCGATAGCCATGACGGAACCGGGGACTGGGTCCGATCTGCAGAGCGTCAAGACAAAAGCCATCCTGGACGGTGACGAGTACGTAGTCACCGGCTCCAAGACTTTCATCACCAACGGCCAACAGGCCGACCTCATCATCGTTGTTGCCAAGACAGATCCGAGCCAGGGCGCTGCGGGCATCTCTTTGATCGCTGTCGAGGCTGACCGGCCCGGATTCCGGCGGGGCAAGGTTCTCGACAAGATCGGCCAACGCGGCCAGGACACCTCCGAATTGTTCTTCGATGACGTGAGAGTTCCGCGCTCGCATCTACTGGGCCAGGCTGAGGGACAGGGCTTCATTCAGCTGATGACGCAGCTGCCACAAGAGCGACTCATCGTCGCGGTGGGAGCTGTCGCATCGATGGAACTCGCCCTGGATCAAACGCTCAAATACACCCGCGAACGGGAGGCGTTTGGTCGGCCCGTCTTCGGCTTCCAGAACACCAAATTCACCTTGGCGGAAGCTGCGACTGAAACGCGCATCGCGCGAGTATTCCTCGACTACTGCATCGACCTGCACCTTGCGGGTCAACTCGACGTGCAGACCGTCGCCATGGCGAAGTGGTGGACCACGGAGCGAGCGATGAAGGTACTCGATGACTGTATGCAGCTTCACGGCGGATATGGCTACATGACCGAGTACCCCATCTCCAGATTGTGGGTGGATCAACGCGTGCAGAAAATTTATGCCGGCACGAACGAGGTGATGAAGGAAATCATCTCGCGTTCCCTATGACTCAGATAAGTTGCCGCCTGCACGTTAGTCACTTGGAGGAGGATTGATGGCATCGATAGTGGTGCCGTATCGCCACGACACGGCGGGACATTGCGGATCGGGTGCTCTTCGGGATTTGACCGAATGGGCGGGGGTCCGTTGGGGTGGCCACACCCCGGACGAAGGTATCGTGTTTGCGCTCGGCGGGGCCCTCGACTTCTCGTATGTTCGCTCGGCACACCTAAATCCACCGATCTACCTCGTTGGACGCAGCGCGGACCTCGAAGACGAATACTTGACCCGGTTGGGTGCGCGCTTCGAGTGCCGTTCGACAGACGACCCCGATCTCGGTTGGAAATGGGTGACCGAACAGATCGATGCCGGTACCCCGGTCATGGTGTGGACTGACATCGCCGAATTGCCCTATCTGAGAACGCGTCTGAGTATGAGCCGACACGATGTCGTGATCGTTGGGTACGACGACGACGAGGAACTCGCGTTCGTAGTCGATAACGATCGCGATGTAACTCAAGCCGTGCCTTATGAGAATTTACGAAAGGCACGCGCATCGACGGGATTTCCCGTCCCCACGCGGCACACCACCTACGTGGTCGAGTGGCCCAGCGCGGCACCAGATCTCGGCAATGCTGCCCGGTCGGCCTTCCGTAGGTCTGCGGACGCGATGCAGGGTTCGTTTGTGAGCGCGCCGATTACCGAGGGCTCCGATTGTGAATCTCAGGCGCGTGGATTATCAGGTGTGTCGACGTTTGTGAAGGACCTCGAGCGGTGGCCGGAGATCTTTGACGACGACACCCTCGACGGTGCCTTGTTTGCGCTGAGCGCCTTCATCGAAAAGGCCGGAACCGGAGGCGGTCTTTTCCGAGATCTGCAGGCACGCGGATGTCGGCGCGTCGCTGAAGAGTTGGGTTTCGAACCTGCGTTCCGAGCAGCGGAGGCTGCGAAGACCGCATCTAAGCTGTGGACCGCTGTCGCGCGAACCGCTTACGAACGCGGTGCAGATCCGCGCCGGCGAGCGAGTGGCGCGGCCTGTCTCGCTGCGCAGTTGCCGCAAGCCGAACGTCGACTCGCGCAGGCGCTGAGGGAGGCAGGAAATCTACTCCTATGAATGCAGGTTACCTGCGGTGGAAATCAAACTGGGTGCGACCCAACGGAATTTTTTTGAGTGCTTGGACTGCGTCAACCAGAATGGAGATTCACGATGGCTGTCTTCGCTGATGCGGAAGAGGTTTACCGCTACCTCGCCGGAATCTTTCGACGAGGGTTGGAGAACGAAGACCTTGCGAACAGACTTGCCGGGTCCGGGGTGGTGTTGCGGATTCATTACACCGATCCAGATGCGGTAGTAACCGTGGATATGCCGAAGAGGGTGATAGAAACCGGCGCGGACAGTGGCGTTACACCGAATGTCGAATTGTTCATGTCCGCGGATACCGGAAATAGGTTCTGGTTGGGGAAGGTGAACTTGACCATGGCGATGGCCAAGGGAACGGTACGAGCGAAAGGTCCTGTCACGAAACTGATCAAGCTAATTCCGCAGGCGAAAAACCTTTTTCCAGAATATCGGGCAATCCTCGAAGCCGACAAGCGTCACGACCTGCTCGATGTGTGATGCCAGTCCGGTACGAGCCCGGGTGCGGGCGAGTGGTCGCCGCGGCCTACGGCGACATGTCGGGAGACATTCAGGACGAGTTCTTGTGACCGTGCGCAGTCGGGATTACTACTTCAGAAGCGTCATTAGATAGAAGGGACTTCAGCATGAAGACACGTGCCGCTGTTTTGTGGGGCTTGGAGCAGAAGTGGGAGGTCGAAGAAGTCGAGTTGGATCCGCCAGGTCCCGGGGAGGTCCTCGTGCGGCTGGCGGCCACCGGCTTGTGTCATTCCGACGAACATCTGGTCACCGGCGACCTCCCGATCCCATTGCCGGTAGTAGGGGGCCATGAGGGTGCTGGCACAGTCGCGGAGTGCGGCGAAGGGGTTGAGGATCTGTCCGAAGGTGATCCTGTCATCTTGACCTTCCTCCCCTCGTGTGGGCGCTGCTCCTACTGCGCGCGCGGCATGGGCAATCTTTGTGATCTGGGAGCGGCGCTGATGATGGGACCGCAGGTCGACGGCACCTATCGCTTTCACGCACGAGGCGAGGACGTCGGGCAGATGTGTTTGCTCGGAACGTTTTCCGAGTACACAGTGGTGCCGCAGGCATCCGTGGTCAAGATTGACGGCGGAATCCCTCTGGATCGGGCAGCGTTGATCGGTTGCGGCGTCACGACCGGCTACGGATCTGCGGTGCGGACTGGGGAGGTGCGCGCCGGGGACACCGTCGTGGTAGTGGGAGCAGGCGGAATCGGAATGAATGCGATTCAGGGCGCGCGAATCGCGGGGGCGCTGGCAATTGTGGCGGTCGATCCGGTGGAGTTCAAACGAGAGCAAGCGAGCGGGTTCGGCGCGACGCATACCGCCGCCTCGATGGATGAAGCTTGGTCGCTAGTCAGCGATATGACGCTGGGCAAGCTGGCCGATGTCTGCATCCTCACCACTGATGTGGCTGAGGCCTCTTATACCGCCGAAGCGCTGGCCTTGGTCGGAAAGCGCGGACGCGTCGTGGTTACGGCCATCGGGCATCCCGACGAGTCGTCGATCTCAGGGTCACTGCTGGAGATGACGCTTTACGAAAAGCAGATTCGTGGCGCCTTATATGGCTCATCTAATGCGCCACACGATATTCCGCGGCTGGTCGAGCTTTACTCGGCCGGGCGGTTGAAGCTCGACGAGTTGGTCACCCGCGAATACTCCCTCGACCAAATCAATGAGGGCTACCAGGATATGCGTTCAGGAAAAAACATCCGAGGGCTCGTCCGGTTCTGAAGAGAACCATGCTTCACTTCTCATGTTCACGTCCTTGCGCCGCTGCAGATTACACGCCGCCGGACCGCTTAGGCTGCTGCGCGTCGCGTCCTCCTTGCCCATCCTGAGGACGGCAAGCGTCAGCCACCTTGTAATCAATCCATCAAATTCTCGCGGAGGCTGAGATGACGGACGCAGGCACGACCACGGCATGCGAGGATGGGGCAGCTCGTTTCGTTGTCGCCCCGAAGGTGTGGACTACGCCGGAGCGACGAGCGCTGAGTCAAATGGCGCGGTCTTTCGTCGAACGTGAAATCGCGCCGAAGCTAGCGGAATGGGAGCGGGTGGGTGAGATCCCGCGCGACCTGCACCTCAATGCTGCCGAGGTCGGGCTTCTCGGAATCGGGTTCCCGGAAGAAGTCGGCGGCAGCGGCGGCAACGCGATTGACTCTGCACTGGTCACTGAGGCCATCCTGGCCGCAGGTGGGTCCACTGGCGTCTGCGCCGCCTTGTTCACCCATGGCATTGCCCTTCCCCACATTGCCGCCAATGGCTCCGAAGTCCTGATTGAACGATATGTCCGTCCGACGCTCGCAGGAAAGATGATCGGCTCGCTGGGCGTTACCGAGCCTGGGGCAGGCTCAGATGTCGCGAATTTGCGCACACGCGCAGTGCGCGATGGCGACACCTACGTGGTCAACGGAGCAAAGACGTTCATCACCAGCGGAGTTCGGGCGGACTTCGTTACTACGGCGGTACGCACCGGCGGACCGGGTTACGGGGGAGTTTCATTGCTCGTGATCGACAAGAATTCGTCTGGATTTGAAGTGTCCCGCCGGTTGGACAAGATGGGGTGGCGATGTAGCGACACCGCCGAGTTGTCTTTCGTCGACGTTCGCGTACCGGCTGAGAACCTGGTGGGGGCAGAGAACAGCGGGTTTTTGCAGATCATGCAGCAATTTCAGGCTGAACGGCTCGGCATCGCTGTCCAGGCGTACGCGACGGCGGATAGGGCTCTCGATCTCGCCAAGAGTTGGGCGCGGGAGCGTGAAACGTTCGGTAGACCGTTGACGGGGCGCCAGGTCATTCGCCATAAGCTTGCCGAGATGGCTCGACAGGTCGACGTGGCGTGCACCTACACCCGTGCGGTCATGCAGAGGTGGCTAGCAGGGGAGGATGTCGTTGCCGAGGTGTCGATGGCCAAGAACACCGCTGTGTATGCGTGCGACTACGTGGTCAACGAGGCGGTTCAGATCTTCGGTGGGATGGGCTACATGCGTGAGTCTGAGATCGAGAGACACTATCGAGACTGCCGGATTCTCGGAATAGGCGGCGGCACCAACGAAATCATGAACGAGATCATCGCCAAGCGTATCGGACTCTAGTTACTTGATACCAGTAAAGAAAGTTCTCACGAGCTGGGTCCACGGTGGCTGCTGGTGGGCGTCGGCGGTCTTGAGCTGGGGTGTTGCGGGGCGGCGGACGGGAGCGCCAGCGGACGGTAGCCGCCCCGCCCGGCTGCTTGGCTTATTGGCCGGTGAGGAGTCCGATCAGCGTGGCGGCGTTGCGGCCGAGGTGGTCGAGGGCTTGGCTGCCTTTGGTTTCGGTGGCTTGTGATGGGTAGCCGATGACGCCGGTGGGCGTGTAGGCGTGGATGCCGATGGTGGTCAGGTAGCGGCGGTCGGTGGCGGTGTGGTCGCTGGTCTGCCAGCCTTCGCGTAGGTAGTCGGGGTCGGTGGCGAGCAAGATGGAGGTCTCCAGTTCCCCGGCGTGCATGTCGTCGTGGCTGCTGCTATGGATGCCTGCGGCGGTTCGGGCCTCGGCCCAGTCTTCGCGGCTGGGGTAGAGCCCGACGTTGATGGGGGCCTTGGGCTGGTTGGCCTGCTGGACGACGTTGGTCAGTACAGCGTTGCCGCCGTGGCCGTTCACGATGATCAATCCGGCGGTGTTTTGTTGTGACAGTGATTCGATGATGTCAGCGACGATCGCGGCGAGGGTGGTGGCGCTGATGCTCACGGTGCCGGAGTAGGCCACGTGTTCGTGAGAGCAGCCGAATGTAACCGGCGGTAACTGAAACACTTTGTGGTGCTGACTGATTGACGATGCGATAGCACTGGCGATGAGCGTGTCGGTGCCGAGCGGAAGGTAGGGGCCGTGTTGCTCGAATGAGCCGACCGGCAGCACCGCGATAGAGCGGGCAGTTGCGGGGTCTGTGCTGGTGGTGTCGGGAATGACTCGACGGCTCATGCGATGACTCCTTGGGTGGCGTTTTTGATACGGCCGGCGAGCTGTTGCAGGATCGGGTCCTTGTTTCGTCGTCGTCGGCGGTCGCGCACGAGTGTGCCCGCCTTGGCCAGATGAAGTCTGGCCCGCTGCGAGGGTGCCGCGAGGTAGCCCGGGATCGCCGTGTCGGTGAGGGCCAGTGCTTGCTGGTATTCGCCGGTGGCGATATAGGCGTGCAGGAGCCGCATGTCGGCCACGGTCTGATCGCGGTACTGGTGTGCGGTCCAGGCGTGATGGTGTCCGGCGAGCAGGGCGACGGCCTTGTCGGGGTCATCAATGCGGAGGTAGCCGAAGGCGATCTCGCTGGCGACGTAGGCGGCGTGGGCGTAGATCGCATGATCATGAGGATGGGGTTGCAGATCGCCGAGTTCGAGGGCAGCGGCGGCACGGCGATGAAATTCTCGCTCATTCTGGTTAAACAGCTCAGCTAGGGCCTGTTGGCGGGCGATACTGGCGGCCAGGCGACCCACGTCGCGCCCGTCGATCAGTTCGGCGGCCTCAGCAGCCAAGACGGCGGCCAGGTCGGGGTCGCTGCGGGTCAGGATGTTGGACTGGCGCATCAGGATCATGGCGTTGAATGCTGGGCCGGCTGTGCGCAGGTGCAGGGCAGCGGTGTGGGTGAGTTTCTCTGCGGCGGCGTGATCACCGACATCTTGGGCGATCCATCCAGCGACCTCGGCGGTAGCCCCGGCAGCATGCCGCATCTCGGTCTTGATCTGCGAAGGTGCGTGCGCAATCAGGGATTCGATCGTGGCAAGGTCGGATTCCACCAGGGGGCGGGCGTGCTGAGGGCCGAAGGTGTGCTCGACTTCGATATGGGCTTGTTGCCGGGACTCGATGACAGCGAGTACGTCGCGGTTGACAGGAAGTCGCACCAGCAGCGGGTGCGGCAATGCGGTGGCGATGGGCACGCTGAACAACTCGTCGGGTTCGACGCCGAACACCGCGGCGAGGTCTTCACGCCACATCGGGCCGAGCATCCCGGTTCGCTCGATCTGGGCGATCTTTTGTCGTAGGGACTCCCGTTCGGGTAGGTCGGCATCGCCACGTAGCTTGCGGACGTTTTCAACCTCGATTGCCAACTCACGCAGGCTGTAGCCGTAGCGTTTCCGGGCCGCGCTGAGCCGCTGCGCATTGAGTGCGCGGATCGGGTCGGCTGCGGCCATGGTGTCGATCATGCCGCATACATCGGCGCAGGTCAGCCAGGTTTGCGCGTTTGCGGTTATCACTGTTATCACTGCCCGTCACTTCCAGAAGCATCGCCGGTAGCGCTGTCCTTGATCCGCGGATGAACACGCCCGCGTGAGAACAACAAAGGAAGGACAGCACCGAGATGAAACTGAAAATCGATACGACCGGCGTGACGTTCCTGTGCACCCGGATTCCGGAGCAGCGCACCAATTTCGACACCGGTACGCCACGCATCGATAAGGCAACTGGTCAAGCGTTGTGGCAGGTGCAGTTGATCGCCCTGGACGCCACCGGCGGCGAGGTGCTCGCCGTCACTGTGGTCGGGGAGCCGAAGCTCACGGTCGGACAGCCGGTCGCGGTGTCGGGTCTGGTCGCGCTGCCGTGGTCGCAGGACGGCCGCTCCGGCATCGCGTACCGCGCCGAAACCATCACCGCCGCCGACCCGGCCGCGGCGGCCAAGCCGGCCCAGCCGCCCCGGTAACCAAGGCCTGGCCCGGCAAGCAACCGCAGCAGCGCGCGCTTGCCGGGTCAGCGCCCCCATCATCTTCCCGCCGTAGCGAAAGCAGATCCCCATGTCCAATACCCCAAACCGTAAGAACCACAACACTAATCAAACAGACGATGACTGGATCGGCGAGCTGATCTGGGCAGGAGTCAAAGCCACCGGACAGTTGCTGTGGTGGGCGATCCTGTTCCCCGCCCTGAGCATCCCCGCCGTTGCGGCGATCTGGGTCGGTGTTGGCCACGGCGCCCGCGCCGGGTTAGGGATTGCTCTCGCGGCGGTCGCGGCATATATCGGCTGGGCTGTGCTGGAACCGGCATCATTCACTCGGTGGGTGAGCGCACCGCTGCGGCACCGCTGGCTGGCGTGGTGGCGCTATCACCGCACCTGGGAATCGGTGTGCGCTCTGCACGGTTTGACCGCCAAACACGGCGAGCGCACCCTGGTACCGGCCGTCATCTCGGCGCGCATCGGCCATCACGCTGACGCCCTGACCGTGAAGGTCGTGACCGGCCAATGCCTCACCGACTGGCAGAAACGCGGTCCGGCGTTGGCGGCGGCGTGGCGGGCCGAGCGGTTGACAATCCGGGCCACCACGCCGGGGCAGGTGCGGATCATCATCGGTCGCGGTGATGTACTCGGCCAACCGATCGCGTTGTCCATGCCGCGCCTTGCGATCCCCGTTGATCTGGGCGCGGTGCGGGTCGGCATCACCGAAGCCCGCGCCTGGTGGCGCCTACCCGTGTTGGGTCAGCACCTCCTAGTTGCCGGTGCCACCGGGGCTGGGAAGGGCTCGGTGTTGTGGTCGCTGATTGCCGGACTAGCGCCCGAGGTCAAGTCCGGCCGGGTCAGGTTGTGCGTGATCGACCCGAAAGGCGGCATGGAACTCGGCGCTGGCGCAGCGCTGTTCACCCGGTTCTGTCACCACACCGGTGAACCCGTGGTGGTGCTGCTGCACGAGCTGGTGGAGCTGATGCAGGCACGCGCCAACCGGCTGCGTGGACACACTCGCCTGCACAACCCCACGCCCAGCGAGCCGCTGATCGTGTTGATCGTTGACGAGATCGCCGCACTGACCGCCTATGTCACCGACCGCAAACTGCGCACCGAGATCGAGCAGCTGCTGGGGCTGTTGTTGTCGCAGGGTCGTGCGGTCGGGATTTCGGTGGTGGCGGCGGTGCAGGACCCGGCCAAAGACACCCTGCCGGTGCGGCAGTTGTTCACGGTGCGGATCGGGTTGCGCATGACTGAGGCCACCCAGACCACGATGGTGCTCGGCCAGGGGGCTCGTGATGCTGGTGCCGAATGCGATCTGATTGCTGATGCCACCCCCGGGGTCGGGTACGTGATGATCGACGGCACCGCTGAGCCGGTGCGGGTGCGCGCCTTTCACGTCACTGACCGCGACATCGCCGGCTTGGCCCGCACCTTTCGGGCGCCGCGCACGGGCGGTGAGCATTCGCAGGGCCGGGAACCACAGTGAGTGCTCCAGCCGACGGTGTGGGCGGATCGGTGGTCTCGCTGCCGGGCCTGCCCACCACCACCGACTCCGCACGGGTGATCACCCAGATGGTTCGGCGCGCATCCTCTGCGGGTTTCGAGATGTGGTGGCGGCGTGTCGAATCGGTGGGATGCTGTGCTCACCCGATTCAGCTGGTCGGCGCTGGCTCTATTGGGCGCCGGCAGGTGGTGTGGACACGGTGCAACAACCGCCGAGCCAGCGTCTGCCCGTCATGCTCGGACCTGTACGCCCGTGACACCTGGCAGCTGGTGCACGCCGGTGCCGCCGGCGGCCACCACAACATGCCCGCCGAGGTCGCCGCTCGCCCACAGGTGTTCGCCACCTTGACCGCGCCGAGCTACGGCACGGTGCACCACGCCACCGGCGCGCGTTGCCGCCCCACATCGACGAGTCCAGGAAGCCGCTGTATTCATGGGAATCCAGTGCGGTGCAACCTAACCCATTCCGTCGGTGATCCAATAGTGGGCCAGCCGTTATGCGGCCAGTGCTACGACTACGTCGGGCATGTTCTCTTTACCTGGCATCTGCCCGAGCTGTGGCGCCGTTTCACCATCGCATTGCGGCGCGCCGTAGCAGCACAGTTGAGAGCACGTGGGATGGACCGGGGCTCGGTACGCGTGAGTTTCGTCAAGGTCGTCGAACTGCAAGCCCGTGCCATCCCGCACATCCATGCCCTGATCCGCCTCGACCCACCGTCAGCACCCACCACCCAGAGTGACCAGAACCATTACGGCCCCGCCGCCACCTGTGGCGGTGGGGAGCCCCGTTCGGGTGCCGGACCCCGCGGCTGGGTATCGCCGATCACCGCGGGCGAGCTGGCCACGCTGATTCAGAGTGCTGCGCGCCAGATCCGTGTTGACGTTCTCGCCCTCGATGGCGACGTACGCGAGCTGCGGTTCGGCACCCAGATCGACGCCCAACCGCTCAGCGGCGAAGCAATGGCCGAACCGGTCGGCGCAGCGCCGACAGCTCGCTTGTCGCCGCGCCGGGTGGCGGCATACCTGGCCAAATACGTCACCAAATCCCTGCAGGACTTCGGTATCACCGCCCGGCGACTCTCGACGGAAGCGATCGCCACCCTCGACGTCAGCGAACACGTCCGGTCGATCTTGACCACCATCGCCGAACTCGCCGAACGTGTTGAGCCGATGGCCGGAATTGGGCGATGGCTGCACACGCTGGGCTATCGCGGACACATCACCACCAAATCGCGGCACTACTCGACCACCATGGGCGCCCTGCGCGCCGCACGTGCGACCTGGACGAGCAAGAAAAACGCCAAACCGATTGAACACCAGGTTCATACGTGGCCAATCGGGCGTGACGTCCCTACAACGGAGGCGCAGGCCAGCCTGGATGCTGACGAGGTGCTCTGGAAGTTCAACCACGCCGGACACACCAGTGCGGGGGAGCGCACCCTCGTCTACTCCGCGGCCCTCCAACGCATCCACACCCGGCGCATTGGATTGGTGGAAGCCCGTCGTCAAGTCCGCGACCAGCATGGAGATCCGCCAGGGGGACACGATGGCTGACGGTTCCCAAACAGCACATCCTCACTCCGAGTACAACGGTCGCAGCGATGCGCCGACGATGTCAGAGGGAGGTGTTGAAATTGTCGTACCAGAGAGCTATTGCCTTCCGCATGAGGCCAACCGCGCGCTGGTGCGCGTCATAATGGCCGTGCGGGACCGGATGCTCGGATCAGACAGGGGAGTCGCGTGAGCCTGAGGTTCGCCTTCTACGGCCGAGTGAGCACGGAAGACGCTCAAGATCCGGAGGCGAGCCGTAGCTGGCAGAAGCGGCGCGCCACGGACCTAATCGGTCCGCACGGCGGAGTCCTTGTCACTGATTACTTCGATGTGGGGCAGAGCCGCTCGCTGCCGTGGAAGCGCAGGCCAGAGGCATCACGGCTGCTTGCCGATGTCGCCGGTCGTGACCGTGGCTTCGATGCCGTCGTGATCGGGGAACCCGCTCGGGCGTTCTACGGTCCGCAGTTCGCGCTGACTTTCCCGGTGCTCACGCACTACGGAGTCGGCCTGTGGGTGCCCGAGGTCGGTGGCGCGGTCGATCCCGGTTCTGAGGCGCACGACCTGGTGATGACTCTGTTCGGTGGCATGAGCAAGGGTGAGCGCGCTCGAATCCAGATGCGCGTGCGCACCGCGATGTCGACACTGGCGCAGGACACGACCAGATATCTCGGTGGTCGACCGCCGTACGGTTACCGGCTCGTTGATGCCGGCCCGCACCCGAACCCTGCCAAGGCAAGTCTTGGGCAGCGGCTGCACCGTCTTGAACCGGACCCCGCGACGGCGCCGGTCGTCGAGCGGATCTACCGCATGTACGCCGACGGCGCGGGCCTGCGCTACATTGCGCAGCGGCTCACCGACGACGGTGTGCCGTCTCCGAGCCAATACGACCCGGCACGCAATCGCCACCGTGACCCGCGAGGCTGGTCTCATTCGGCGATCCGCGCCATCCTCGACAACCCGACCTATCTCGGTGTGCGCGTGTGGGGCAAGCAGGAGAAATACGAAGTCCTGGTCAATCCTGACGATGTCGCTGCGGGGTATGAGACACGGATGCGGTGGCGCGATCAGGCTGCCTGGGTCGTGCCGGACCGCCGCACTCATGAAGCGCTGATCACCGACGAACTGGCGCAGGCCGTTCGTCTTCGCACCCAGACCCGGCGTGGTCCCGGCCTGGTGTGCAGCAGGGAATCGACGGTGCCGTATGCGCTTCGCGGAATCCTGTTCTGCGCTGTGTGTGGACGGCGGATGCAGGGCGCCGCTCGCGGCGGGAAGCAAGCAACACGCATCCTGTACCGATGTGAACTGGGTAAGTCGCGTTCTGTACCTGTAGACCTGACTGATCACCCGCGCACGGTCTACCTGCGTGAGGACGCGGTGACACCCCGACTCGACCAATGGATCGCCAGCCTGGCCGATCCAGAAGACCTGGCCCGCGGACAGGAAGTCGACCCGGGAGCCGGCAACGCCGCCTTGCTGCGCCAACTCAGCGAAGCGAACAGCAAGGTTGCCGCTTTGATTGCCGCCGTGGAGTCCGGCGTGGCTGTCGAAGATCTCACCGAAGCGTTGCGCCGCCGTAGCGCCGAGCGCGACGAACTGAAGGCGCGCCTGGAACGAGTCGAGCAACCTCGCGCCATGTCTGCTGCACAGATCACCGAATTGGTGCAGGAGTTGGGTGGGCTGGCAGCGGTGCTCGGTGAAGCAACCGGGCCGGAGCGTGCTCAGGTGTACGCAAGCCTGGGCCTACGTCTTGATTACGATCCCCACCTGCGACAAGTCAAGGCGACGGCCGACTTAAGTCGTGTCGCCGGATGTGTCCGAGGGGGGACTTGAACCCCCACGCCCATCAATAGGGCACTAGCACCTCAAGCTAGCGCGTCTGCCATTCCGCCACTCGGACCGAATCTGATTTGGCAGCTAAGGCTATCGGATCTCCCACAGCGGACCCAAACCGAAGTCGAACGGGCCAATTGTCGTCCAGGTGGTAGGAAAGGTGACTGTGACGGTGCCAACCGAGACTTCTGCCGACGATGTGGTGAGCGTGGTCAGCAGGTTGATCCGGTTCGACACCAGCAACACCGGTGAACTCGAGACCACCAAGGGCGAGGCCGAGTGTGCCCAGTGGATCGCGGCCCAGCTCGAAGAGGTCGGCTATCAGGTCACCTACCTCGAGTCCGGCGCGCCGGGCCGCGGCAACGTATTTGCCCGGCTGCCGGGCGCGGACAGTTCGCGGGGGGCCCTGCTGGTCCACGGCCACCTCGATGTGGTGCCCGCCGAGCCGACGGATTGGAGCGTGCACCCGTTCTCCGGGGCGATCGAAGACGGCTACGTGTGGGGGCGTGGCGCCGTCGACATGAAAGACATGGTGGGCATGATGATCGTGGTGGCGCGCCATTTTCGCCGCGCTGGGATCGTGCCGCCCCGCGACTTGGTATTCGCCTTTCTCGCCGATGAGGAACACGGCGGCAAATTCGGCGCGCAGTGGCTGGTGGACAATCGCCCCGAGCTGTTCGAGGGCGTCACCGAGGCGGTCGGTGAGGTCGGCGGATTCTCGCTGACGGTGCCGCGGCGCGACGGCGGTGAGCGCCGGCTCTACCTGATCGAGACCGCGGAGAAGGGCCTGCAGTGGATGCGGCTGACCGCGCGGGGGCGGGCCGGGCACGGCTCGATGGTGCACGATCACAACGCCGTCACGGTGCTCGCCGAGGCGGTGGCGCGGCTGGGCCGGCACCGCTTCCCGCTGGTATTGACCGAAACCGTGGTCCAGTTCCTGACGGCGGTGGGTGAGGAGACCGGGCATGTCTTCGACATCGCGTCGCCTGACATCGAGGGCGCCATCGACAAGCTGGGCCCCGTTGCCCGCATCGTGAAAGCCACGCTGCGCGACACCGCCAATCCGACCATGCTCAAGGCCGGTTACAAAGCCAACGTTGTCCCGGCCGTCGCCGAGGCGATGGTGGACTGCCGCGTGCTGCCAGGACGCCAAGCGGCGTTCGAGGCTGAGGTCGACGAGCTGATCGGACCCGACCTGAGCCGGGAGTGGATGACCTCGTTACCCTCTTACGAGACCCATTTCGGCGGCGACCTGGTCGACGCCATGAACTCCGCACTGCTGGCGGTGGACCCGGATGCGCGGACCGTGCCCTATATGCTTTCCGGCGGCACAGATGCGAAAGCCTTCGCGCGGTTGGGAATTCGCTGCTTCGGCTTCACCCCGCTGCGGTTGCCGCCGGAACTGGATTTCACTGCACTGTTCCATGGCGTCGACGAGCGCGTGCCCGTCGAGGCGCTGAAGTTCGGCACCGAAGTGATGTCGCACTTTTTGACCCACTGCTAGCGACAAGACTGCGATAAGAAAGACATCTCACGAAGTTAAGAGTCAAGCCGCGAGCGAGAGAGGAGGTGGAAACGCCAGGTGTTCGTTGTAGAGCCGGCCGGTCTGCAGGCAGTGGTGGAGTTGGCCGAGGAACTTGTTGAACAGGTGCCGTTGGGCTTGGTGGTTCCAGTCTCCGGCGGCGCGGCGGGCATCGTAGTGGCGGCGCGCGCCCGGCGAGGCGCGCAGCGATCCCAGTGCCCAGATCGGGCCGACGGCGGCCAGTCGCCGGTTCTTGATGTGGCGATGCAGGACAACGGTTTTCTTGCCGCTGGCGCGGGTGATGGGGGCGGATCCGGCGAAGGCTTTGAGTCCGCGGGCATCAGCGAAGCGGGTTCGGTCATCGCCGATCTCGGCGAGCACCCGGGCGCCGGCCAACATCCCCAGGCCGGGGAAGCTGGTGATGATCTTGGCGTCCGGGTGTTGCTCAAAATGGGCGATCGCCGCCTCGGCCAGCTCGTCGGCCGCGGTGCAGGCGGCCTCGAGTTGGCGCAACAACGCCGCCAGTTGGATGCCCATCGCGTTTTCCACGGCCGGCGGTTGGTGCAGGTAGGTGTCGGTGAACACGGCGCGCAACCGCTCGATATCGCGGTCGAGATGGCGTCGGCGGCCAGCTTTGGTCAGCAGTCGGCGCAGCCGGGCGGGAGTCAGCGTCGCCGCCTGCGTTGGGGTCGGCGCAGCGGCCAAGATGGTGCGGGCGTCGGCGCGGGCCAGTCCACCCTCGGGCAGCCCGGCGAACGCGGCGATGGCGGCCGGGTAGAAGTCTTTGAGCAGGTCGCGGATCTGGTTGCCGATCTGCTGACGCGCCCAAACCGCATCTTGCTGGGCGCGGGCGAGCACCCGGATGGCTTGGGCCAGCTCGGTGTCGGCGGGCAGCGGTCGGTGCGCGGCGGCATCGGTGCGCACGATATTGGCCAGCAGCACCGCATCGGTGGCATCGGATTTGGCCCCCGACACTGCATGCCGTGCCCGGTACCGCGAGGCCGCCAGTGGGTTGATCGGGTAGATCACCCGGCCGGTTTCGCGCAGCGCGGCCACCCACAGTCCGCGATCGGTTTCGATCCCCACCGGGATTGGATGCGCGGCGCTGTCACCGGCCTCAGCCAGCAGCGTCAACAGAGCCGCGAACCCGGCCGCATCATTGCTGACCCGTCCGCGGGCCACCACACGCCCGTCGTCGTCGATGACGGCGACATCGTGATGTTCAGTGGCCCAATCAATTCCACAAAACAAGCCCAAGGTGTCATCACTCCTTCGATCGATGGTTATGCCGTCACCGGTGGACTCACGCGGCGCCCTAATCGCGGGACTCTTAGGTCCGTCATCTCACTAGCCGTCCGTGACTCCAGCTCACCGCAGGACCTCGTTCTATCGAAGAGCTCAAGGCTCGGGAAACACAGTCGGGAGGTCAACCCTGCGGTGGGCTCGGGCAACGGCATCCCACCACCACCGGAGGTGATCTGCCGTCAGGCGCGCCGTTCTTTCTCTAGACGTCGAGCGTCGGGACAAACCAGGCATCACCTGACAGCAGACCAACCAGGAAACAGACCCTGGTCGCCACCACGACCAGCAATCCATCCCTACTAAACGATTAGGACTGACCATGAGCACACCGCCCGACCCGTACGCGAGGCTGCCCAAGCTGCCGTCGTTTCGTTTGCGCTCGGATTCCATTACCGATGGGCAGCCGCTGGCCACCGCACAGATCAGCGGGATCATGGGCGCCGGCGGCCAGGATGCCAGTCCCCACTTGAGCTGGTCGGGCTTCCCCGAAAACACCCGCAGCTTCGCCGTCACGGTCTACGACCCCGACGCGCCGACGCTGTCCGGCTTTTGGCACTGGGCGGTGGCCAACCTGCCGGCCGATGTCACCGAGTTGCCCGAAAATGCCGGTGATGGCCGCGAATTGCCCGGTGGGGCACTGACCCTGGTCAACGATGCCGGTTTGCGCCGCTACGTCGGCGCCGCCCCGCCGAAGGGCCACGGGCCGCACCGTTACTACGTCGCCGTGCATGCGGTCGACGTCGACAAGCTCGATATCGGCGAAAACGCCAGCCCGGCATTTCTCGGGTTCAACCTTTTCCAGCACGCGATCGCCCGGGCCGTTATCCACGGCACCTACGAGCAGCGTTAACCAGCCGCCGAGCCGACAGCGTCGCTCAGCGACGCGAACCCGCCGTCATGCAGCCGACGGGCGACGCCGTCGTGAATGTGCTTGGCCCACAAGCCCCCGCCGTAGATGAAGCCGGTATAGCCCTGGATCAGCGACGCGCCCGCGGTGATGCGCTCCCACGCATCGTCGGCGGTCTCGATACCCCCGACGCTGATCAGCACGAGCCGATCACCGACCCGCGCGTAAAGCCGGCGCAGCACTTCGACGGACCGGCGTGCCAGCGGCGGCCCCGAGATCCCGCCGGGGCCGAGCGTGTCGACACCAGGGGTGGCCAGTCCGTCGCGGCACACCGTGGTGTTGGTGGCGACGATGCCGGCCAGGCCCAGCTCGACGGCCAGGTCGGCGACGGAGTCGATATCGGAGTCGGCCAGGTCCGGCGCGATCTTCACCAGCACCGGCGTGGCGGTTTCGGCGAGCACCGCCGACAGGATCGGGCGCAGCGACTCGACGGCCTGCAGGTCCCGCAGCCCGGGAGTGTTGGGTGAGCTGACGTTGACCACCAGATACGACGCCAGCGGTCCGACCAGACGGGCGCTGAGCCGGTAGTCCTCGGCGGCGTTTTCGGGTGGCACCGTCTTGGTCTTGCCGATGTTGACGCCGATCGGCACGTCGGCGTGCCGTCGCCTCAGCCGGGCGGCCAGCGCAGCGGCGCCGGCGTTGTTGAAGCCCATCCGGTTGAGCAGGGCACGATCCGCGGGCAGCCGGAACAACCGCGGCGCGGGGTTGCCGGGCTGCGGTGCGGCGGTCACTGTGCCGACCTCGGCGTACCCGAAGCCCAGCGCACCCCAGGTCGCCAATCCGAGTCCGTCCTTGTCGAATCCCGCGGCCAGGCCGAGCGGACCGGGGAAGCGGACCCCGAACACCGTACTGGCCAGCAGCGGGTCGGTGGGCGCCAGCCGCCGGCGCAATTGGCGGCGCAGCACGGGCGAGGCGGTGGCCGAGCGCAGCGCCGCGAACACCAGCCGGTGGACGCGCTCCGGTGGCAGCGCGAACAGCACGCGGCGAAGCGCGCCGTACCCCGTCACAATTCCGGCTGGTCGGTCCACTCGGCGCTGTTGACACGAGACTTCTTGCGACGCAACAAAACTCGCCTACTACCGTCTGTGTAAAGCCGCACCCGGGTCAGTTCCCAGCCGCGGTATTCGGCTTCGATCGACAGCCGGGTCGACGCGCTGAGCCTGGTCACCTCCGGCGGCAGGCGCAGCGGCGCCCACTCGTATTCGTCGGACATCTCGGTGTCCCACCCTGCGGGCAATCGGCCGCGCCGCGCCGCGGTCAACGCGGCCCCGCAGCGTGCTCGATGACCTGGACTCCCGCGCCCAGGCCCGCCACGACGTACAACGTGTCTGTCACGTCGTCGAACGCCAGCGAGTTGGGTTGCCGCACGGTTGGGTAACGCACCCTTTCCACGGGGATTCCGGTGGACAGATCGTAACCAATCACCATATTCGCCGCCGTCTGCGACACCCAGGTGAGCCCACGCGACCCGGCCAGGCCGTAGGGCGCATCCCGCACCGGGTAGGCCTGGCGCAAGATCAGCGGGTCGGTGCCGTACACCAGTAGCTGGCCGCCGCGAGTATCGGCGACCAGCACCCGGCCCAACGGATCGGCGGCCATGCTGGCGGCGCCCTGGCCCGCGCGCAGCGCCTGCCCGACGGTGCCGTCCGCGCCGATCGCGGTCACCGAGGTCTGGGCTCGATCCAGAACGACGACGGTATTGCCTTGTGCGGCAAGGGAATCGACGTGAACGGCAATCTTGGCGCGGTTGACGACACCGGTCCCCGGCGAGAGCGTATAGACCGCGCCATCGGCGGTGCCCAATACCACCGCGCCGTCGGCGCGCCGGGCGATCGCGGTGAAGTCGGCGTCGCGTGCGCCGTCGACATCCACCCGCGAGACCGCGCCCGCGGCCAGATCGACGACGAAATAGCCGCCGCGCCCGGCCAGGTACGCGGTGCCGTCGCCGGTTCCGGTCAGCGCGGTTGCCGGCCCGGGCACTGCAACGGCTCTCGGCGGTGTTTGCTCGCGCTGTAGCAAATACACCGTGGCGGGGGCCTCAGGCTGGGCACCGGGCGTCAGCACGACCAGTTGCTGGGTGCGCTGATCGAAGGTCGCAGCCCGCGCAGGTTTTGCCAACGGCCGTACCGTACCCGCCGGGCTGGCGGTCACCGGCGGCGACGCGGCCGGCTGGGCGGGCTGGATGGTGGGCGGCGCCGCGTCGAGCTTGGTGGACGTGCACCCGGTCACCACCGTCAGCGAAAGCAGCAGGCCAGCGACGCGTCGGTAAATTGCGGGTTTACAAAATCGCGACAAGGGGTAACTTTCCGTACGTGTCATGGGCGGCCGAATCGGAGTCCGATTCTAGGGATCGTCGGCGGATAAGGCCTCGGCCCAACGCAGATGCCACGTTTTACCGGAAAGGTATGGTCGCTGCATGACCGTCGCTGAAGACCGTCAGTTCGCCGAGTCCGAGTTCGTCATCGAGGAGATGTGGAACGGGGTTTCCCCGGCCAAAGCCTTTGCCAGTGGGTTCGGCCAAGTCGGCGATGGTCGCAGTTTCGCATTCCGAGTCGAGCGTCGATGGCTCCTGGTGGAGATCTACCGGCCGCGGTTGAGCGGGCCGGTTCCGCAGCCCGAAGACGTGGTCGCATCATCGCGGCGAAGCCTGGTCGACATCGACATCACCGACGAGCGCAGCCTCGCCGCTGCCGTGCGTGACGCGGTCGCGGCAGCCCAGCCGGTCTGACCCGTCCCGTAGCGCGCGGCCGCACCGGGTACGGTCGTCGTCGTGACGGCGGCCTCGGCGATGTCTTGGTGGCAGGTCGTCGATTTGGCGGTGGTCCAGGGTCTGACTGAGTTTCTGCCGGTGTCGTCGTCGGGGCACTTGGCGGTGGTGTCGCGGCTGTTGTTCGGCGGGGATGCCGGCGCGTCGTTCACCGCCGTCACCCAGCTTGGTACCGAGCTTGCCGTGCTGGTCTACTTCGCCCGCGATATCGTGCGCATCATCAAAGCTTGGATCAATGGGCTGGTGGTAACCGCCCACCGCAACGCCGATTACCGGCTGGGCTGGTATGTCGTGATCGGCACCATCCCCATCTGCGTGCTCGGCGTGGTGTTCACCGACCAGATCCGCTCCGGGGCGCGCAACTTATGGGTGGTGGCCAGCGCACTGGTGGTGTTCTCGGCGGTGATCGCGCTTGCCGAGCATTTCGGGCGCCAGACCCGTCGCATCGACCAGCTCAGCTGGCGCGACGCGATCACGGTGGGCATCGCCCAGACGCTGGCGCTGATACCTGGGGTTTCCCGCTCGGGGGCCACCATCAGCGCCGGGCTTTTCCTCGGACTCGAGCGCGAACTGGCCGCCCGGTTCGGCTTCTTGCTGGCCATCCCGGCGGTGTTCGCCTCCGGCTTGTTCTCGCTACCGGACGCGTTCCATCCGGCGCGGGAAGGGATGAGCGCCACCGGACCCCAGTTGCTGGTGGCCACCGTCATCGCGTTCGTCGTGGGGTTGACCGCAGTCGCCTGGTTTTTGCGATTCCTGGTGCGCCACAACATGTACTGGTTTGTCGGCTACCGGGTGATCGCCGGAGTGGTTGTGCTCGGCCTGCTGGCCACCGGAACGGTGAGCGCCAGATGACCGCCGGTGACGATGCAGAGCGGAGCGATGCTGAGGAGCGGCGCATATGACCGTCATCCTGTTGCGCCATGGGCGCTCGACCTCCAATACCGCGCATGTTCTGGCCGGTCGGTCCGAGGGCGTCGACCTCGACGACAAAGGCCGCGGGCAAGCCGCCGAATTGATCGAGCGGATCGGAGACTTGGCGATCCAGGCGGTGGTTTGTTCGCCCCTGCTGCGTTGCCGGCGCACCGTCGAACCACTCGCCGAAGCGCTGGGCCTGCAAATCCTCATCGACGAAGGCCTCTCCGAAGTCGACTACGGCGAGTGGACCGGCCGCAAGATCTCCGAGCTGACCAAAGAGCCGCTGTGGGCGGTCGTGCAGGCCCATCCGAGCGCGGCGGTGTTCCCCGGCGGCGAGGGCCTGGCCCAGGTGCAGACGCGTGCGGTGGCCGCCGTCCGCGAGCATGATCGGCGACTTGCCGAACAGCACGGCGGCGATGCGCTGTGGCTGGCCTGCACCCACGGCGATGTCATCAAGGCCGTCGTGGCCGATGCGCTCGGCCTGCACCTGGACGGCTTCCAGCGCGTCAGCGCCGACCCGGCCTCGATGAGCGTGATCCGCTACACACCGCTGCGCCCATTCGTGATGCACGTCAACCACACCGGTGTCCGGCTGACGTCCGCGCTGACGGCGCCGGCATCCCCGGACGGTGCCACGCCGGCCGGCGACGCCATCGTCGGTGGCAGCACCGACTAACGTCTTACGGCGCAGCACCGACAGCCGGTATTTTGGAGATGCCATGTCTCGTGCAATCCATGTTTTCCGAACACCGGACCGGTTCGTTGCCGGGACCGTCGGCCAGCCTGGAAACCGCACGTTCTATCTGCAGGCGGTGCACGACTCCCGGGTGGTGTCTGTGGTGCTGGAGAAGCAGCAGGTCGCGGTGCTTGCCGAACGAATCGGCGCGCTGCTGCTCGAGGTCAACCGCAGATTCGGCACCCCGGTCCCGCCGGAACCGAACGAGGTCGAAGACCTCAGTCCGCTGATCACCCCGGTCGACGCCGAATTCCGGGTCGGCACCATGGGCCTGGGTTGGGACTCCGAGGCGCAGACGGTGGTAGTAGAACTGCTGGCCGTCACCGACACCGAGTTCGACGCATCAGTGGTCCTCGACGACACCGAAGAGGGCCCCGACGCGGTGCGGGTGTTCTTGACGCCCGAGTCGGCTCGGCAGTTCGCCGTTCGCTCCAACCGCGTCATCTCCGCGGGCCGGCCACCGTGCCCGTTGTGCGATGAACCGTTGGACCCCGAGGGACACATCTGCGCGCGCACCAACGGCTACCGGCGTAGCGCGTTGCTCGGGTCTGACGATGACGCCGAGGACTGACGCTCGTGAGGTGCTGCGACGCGGCGAGCTGACGGTCCTTGGACGCATCCGCTCGGCGAGCAACGCCACCTTCTTATGCGAATCCGCGCTGGACGGTCGCAGCGTGCACTGCGTCTACAAGCCGGTCGCGGGCGAGCAGCCGCTGTGGGACTTTCCGGACGGCACCTTGGCCGGCCGAGAGCTCGGCGCGTACCTGATTTCGAAGCAGCTGGGCTGGAATATCGTGCCCTACACCATCATTCGGGTCGGACCAGCCGGCCGCGGCATGCTGCAACTGTGGGTTGACCAGCCCGGCGACGTCGGCGACACCGACCGCGAACCCGGCCCGGATCTGGTCGACTTGTTTCCGGCCGCCAAGCCACCGGCGGGTTACCTGCCGGTGCTGCGGGCCTACGACTATGCCGGGGATGAAGTGGTGTTGATGCACGCCGACGACATCCGGCTGTGGCGGATGGCGGTGTTCGACATCTTGGTCAACAACGCCGACCGCAAGGGCGGGCACATCCTGCGGGACATCGACGGGCACGTTTACGGTGTCGACCACGGCGTGTGTCTGCATGCCGAAGACAAGCTGCGCACGGTGTTGTGGGGCTGGGCGGGAAAACCCATCGACGACGAGACGCTGGACGCGGTGGCACGCCTCGCCGACGCGTTGCGGGGACCGCTGTGCGAGGAGCTGGCCGGCCACCTGACCGCCGCCGAAATCGCGGCACTGAGCCGGCGGGCACGCGGACTGCTCGACAACCCCGTCATGCCCAGCCCGGACCGGCACCGCCCCATTCCCTGGCCGGCGTTTTGAGTCTGCGCCACCGTCGGCCCCAACCCGCGGTTTGCGCGGTGGACGCCGAGTGAACGCAGATAGGATCCGTCCGATGACCTCCGAGCTGACCGACGCGGCGCTGGCCGCCGACCTGGCCGCCGAGGCTGGGCGGTTGTTGCTGGCGTTGCGCGACAAGGCCGGGTTCGACGCGCCGTGGCTGCTCGGGGATGCCGGCGACACCAGCGCCAACGCGCTGTTGCTGCGGCGGCTGGCGGCCCAGCGGCCGGCCGATGCGGTGCTGTCGGAGGAGGCCTATGACGACCTGACCCGGCTACGGGCCGATCGGGTGTGGATCATCGACCCGGTGGACGGCACCCGCGAGTTCTCCACACCCGGCAGAGATGACTGGGCCGTGCATGTGGCGTTGTGGCGGCGCGATGGCGGTCCGCACGGTGCCATCACCGACGCCGCGGTCGCCTTGCCCGCGATGGGGGAGCTCTACCGCAGTGACACGGTCCGCAGAGAAAACCCCCTCACGCCAACCCATTCCGGACCGATCCGGATCACCGCCAGCTCCAGCCGGCCACCGGCGGTGCTGTATTACCTGGCTCAGCGCCTCGACATCGAACTGGTGCGGATCGGTTCGGCGGGGGCCAAGGCGATGTCGGTGGTGCGCGGTGACGCCGACGCCTACATCCACGCCGGCGGGCAGTGGGAGTGGGATTCTGCCGCTCCGGCCGGGGTGGTGCTGGCGGCAGGCCTGCACGCCTCGCGGCTGGACGGTTCCGAGCTGATCTACAACCGGCCCGACCCGTACCTGCCGGATTTCCTGATGTGCCGCCCGGAGCTGGCCGATGTGCTGCTGGGTGCCATTCGGTTGGCCGGCTGACGCAACGCTTTAGAGTCGACGGTATGCAGTCCTGGGCTTTCGCTTCGCCGCCGGCGCTGCCGGGACGCGGCCCGGAGCTGCGGCTCTACGACACCGCCGATCGGCAGGTACGTCCGGTGGCTACCGGTCACACCGCGACCATGTATGTCTGCGGGATCACCCCTTATGACGCCACCCATCTCGGCCATGCCGCCACCTATCTGGCGTTCGATTTGATTCACCGATTGTGGCTGGACCTCGGGCACGACGTGCACTACGTCCAGAACATCACCGACGTCGACGATCCGCTATTCGAGCGCGCCGAACGCGACGGGGTGCCATGGCGCGACCTGGCAGCCCGTGAGGTCGCGTTGTTCCGCGACGACATGGCCGCGCTGCGGGTGCTGCCGCCGCATGAATACGTCTCAGCGACCGAGGCGATCGACGAGGTGGTCGAACTCGTCGAGAAGATGCTGGCCTCCGGGGCCGCTTATGCCGTCGACGACGGCGACTATCCCGACGTGTACTACCACGCCGACGCCACGCTGCAATTCGGCTACGAATCCGGCTACGACCGCGACACCATGCTGCAGTTGTTCGCCGAGCGCGGCGGCGACCCGGACCGGCCCGGCAAGACCGATCCGCTCGACGCGCTGTTGTGGCGTGCCGCGCGGCCGGGGGAGCCCAGTTGGCCGTCGCCATTCGGGCCGGGCCGGCCGGGGTGGCACGTCGAATGCGCCGCGATCGCGCTCAGCCGCATCGGCACCGGCCTGGACATCCAGGGTGGCGGCACGGATTTGATCTTCCCGCATCACGAATTCACCGCGGCGCACGCCGAATGCGTCAGCGGCGAGCGGCGATTCGCCCGCCACTATGTGCATGCCGGGATGATCGCCTGGGAGGGGCACAAGATGTCCAAGAGCCGCGGGAACCTGGTCCTCATCTCGGACTTGCGTGCCCAGGGCGTCGAGCCGATGGCGATCCGGCTGGGCCTGCTGGCCGGCCATTACCGCGCCGACCGGGACTGGGACGCGCGAGTGCTTGAGCAGGCTGTAGCGCGGCTGGATCGCTGGCGCAGCGCGACCGCGCTGTCGGCCGGCCCGGACGCCACCGACACCATCGCGCGGGTTCGCCGCTATCTGGCCGATGATCTGAATACGCCTAAAGCGCTTGCTGCACTTGATGCTTGGGCTACTGACGCGCTCGAGTACGGCGGCCACGACGCGGGCGCGCCGCGGGCCGTGGCAACCGTTGTCGACGCACTGCTAGGAGTGGACCTGTAATGGCATCCGTCGATTCGCAAGTCGTGTTCATCACCGGTGGTGCGGGCGGCATCGGCGCGGAGCTGGCGCGTCGTCTGCACGCCAAGGGCGCCAAACTGGTGCTGACGGATCTGGACCGGGTGCAGCTGGAGACGCTGGCCCGCGAACTGGGCGACGACCGGGTGCTGACCGTCGTCGCCGACGTGCGCGATCTGGCGGCGATGCAGTCCGCCGCCGACGCGGCCGTCGAACGCTTCGGCGGCATCGACACCGTGGTGGCCAACGCCGGCATCATCAGCCACGGATCGGTGTTGCACGTCGACCCCGAGGCTTTCCGCCGCCTGATCGATGTCAACGTGCTCGGGGTATTCCACACGGTGCGGGCCGCGTTGCCTTCGGTGATCGAGCGCCGCGGCTATGTGCTGATCGTGTCGTCGATGGCTGCCTACACCGCCGCTCCCGGACTGGCGCCCTACAACGCCTCCAAGGCCGGCGTGGAGCTTTTCGCCAATGCGTTGCGGCTCGAAGTCGCGCACTTGGGTGTCGCGGTCGGCGCGGCGCACATGTTGTGGATCGACACGCCGATGGTGCAGGACAGCAGAGCCGAGTTCTCGGCGTTCAGCGAGATGCTGAGCAGACTGCCGTTTCCGTTCAACCGCACCACGTCGGTACATACCTGCGCTCAGGCCTTCGTCAAGGGCATCGAGCGGCGCAAGCGTCGCATCAACGTCCCGCGTTGGGTTGCCGCCGCCCGCTGGCTGAAGCCTGTGTTCTCCACCCGAGTGGGTGAGTTACCGGTGCAGCAATTGGTGCCCGAGCTGTTGCCGCGGATCGACGCCGAAGTCGCCGCGTTGGGCCGGTCCGTCAGCTCCCACACCAAGGCCATCGAAAAGCCGTGAGCTGACTGCCGGTGCGCCCCGGCTGGATGCGGCGGTTCCGCCGGGCCCGGCCGGACGCTTTAGGCGCGCCAGCAAAGGGGTATTGCCAAAGCGCTGAAAGTCTTTGGGCGCTAGATGTTTTACTGTGTCGTTAATTTGGGTACGTTGAGCGGCTGTGGGCTCTGTTCGCGACAAAGTCGCATTGATTACCGGCGCTGCCAACGGGATCGGGGCGGAGGTGGCCCGCCGATTGCACGACAAGGGCGCCAGGCTGGTCTTGATAGATCTCGACGAAACCCAACTCATCAAGACGGCCATCTCGTTGGACGACGACCGGGCACTCACTGTCGTGGCCGATGTGCGCGAATTCTCGGCGATGCAAGCCGCCGCCGCTTTGGGCATCGAGCGGTTCGGCGGCATCGACATCGTGATGGCCAACGCCGGGATCACGGCCTACGGGTCGGTGCGCCAGGTCGATCCCGATGCCTTCCGGGCCCTGATCGACATCAACGTCGTCGGCGTCTTCAACACGGTCCGCGCGGCCCTGCCATCGGTGATCGAGCGCGCCGGTTACGTGATGTTCGTTTCCTCGGGCGCCGCATACTTCGCGTACCCGGGCACGGTTCCCTACAGCGCATCGAAAGCGGCGGTGGAGCATTTCGCCAACGTGTTTCGGTTGGAGGTCGCCGACCTGGCTGTCGACGTCGGCTCGGCGCACCTGTCGTGGGTCGACACACCGCTGGTGCGAGACAGCAAGGCGGACCTGTCGACGCTTCGCGACGTCCTTGACGCACTGCCGGCCTCGCTCGGTCAGCCCACGGCGGTGAAAAAATGCGGGGCGGCGCTGGTCCGCGGGATGGAGCGCCGCAAGCGGCACGTCAGCTGCCCGCGATGGGTGGGCTTGTTCCGGTGGCTGAAGCCGCTGTTCACCAGCCGGGTCGGTGAGCGTCAGATCCTCAGAACGGTCCCGCCGAGACTGGCGCGGCTGGACGCGGAGGTCGCGACGCTGGGCCGTTCGGTGAGCGCCCGCACTCAGGCCCTGCAAAAAGGGCTGACCGCGATCACCGACCGGCCTTAGCGCCCGAATCCGGGGCGGCGGCGACGCAGATAGCGCTCGAACTCGGCGGCCAGCGCGTCACCGTCGATCTTGCCCAGTGCCTCGTTCATGTCGACGTCGGCGTCGCCGCGCTGTTCCAGAGCCTGCACATACTCGGCGATCTCGTCGTCCTCGGCTGTCATCTCGGTGACGGCCTGCTCCCACTCCTCGGCCTGGGCCGGCAGGTCGCCCAGCGGTACCTCGATATCGAGCACCTCCTCGACGCGGCGCAGGAGCGCCACCGTCGCCTTCGGGTTGGGCGGCTGCGATACGTAGTGCGGCACCGCCGCCCAGAACGTCACCGCCGGGATCCCGGCGGCCACGCAGGCGTCCTGAAATACCCCGGCGATGCCCGTCGGTCCCTCGTAGCGGGTTTCCTGCAGACCGAACCGGCGCGCGGACTCGGGGGAGTAGGCGGCACCGGACACCGGCACCGGCCGGGTATGCGGCGTGTCGGCCAGCAACGCCCCGAGGATCACCACGGTGTCGACGTTGAGTTTGTCGGCGATCGCCAGCAGCTCGGCGCAGAATGTGCGCCACCGCATGTTGGGTTCCACCCCGTGCATCAACACGATGTCGCGATCACAGCCCGGTGGGCGGCAGTGGGTGATCCGCATCGACGGCCACACAAGTTCGCGGGTGACCCCGTCGACCTGGCGGATCACCGGCCGGTTCACCTGATAGTCGTAGTAGGCCTCGTCGTCGATCTCCACCACGGGCTCGGCCTCCCAGATCGCGTCCAGATGTTCCAGCGCGTCGCTGGCGGCATCGCCCGCGTCGTTCCATCCCTCGAAGGCCGCCACGACGATGGTGTTGTGCAGCTCGGGCAGCACGAGGTGGGGATCCGGCGAGGTCACAAAATCAGCGTACGGCCTGTGCGAAGCTGGCGACGTGGCGATGAAACGACCGAATTTCATAGACCGGCTATGCTTGTGGCGATGACTTCTGCCAGCAATCACGGCTACGACACCGACATCCTCGAGGCTTTGTCGCAGCGCGTCATGGTCGGCGACGGCGCGATGGGCACCCAACTTCAAGCCGCGGACCTGACGCTCGACGACTTCCGGGGCTTAGAGGGCTGCAACGAGATCCTCAACGAGACCCGTCCGGACGTGCTGGAGACCATCCACCGGGGCTATTTCGAGGCTGGCGCCGATGCTGTCGAAACCAACACCTTCGGCTGCAACCTGTCCAACTTGGGTGACTACGACATCGCCGACAGGATCCGGGAGTTGTCCGAGAAGGGCACCGCGATCGCCCGCCGGGTCGCCGATGAGCTGGCCACACCGGACCACAAGCGCTACGTCCTCGGGTCGATGGGACCCGGCACCAAGCTGCCCACCCTGGGCCACACCGAGTACGCGCTGATTCGCGACGCCTACACCGAAGCCGCGTTGGGAATGCTGGACGGCGGCGCGGACGCCATCCTGGTGGAGACCTGCCAGGATCTGCTGCAACTCAAGGCCGCGGTGCTGGGTTCGCGACGGGCGATGGCCCGGGCCGGCCGGCGCATTCCGGTGTTCACCCACGTCACGGTGGAAACCACCGGAACCATGCTGCTGGGCAGCGAGATCGGCGCGGCGCTCACCGCCATCGAGCCGCTCGGTGTGGACATGATCGGGCTGAACTGCGCGACCGGGCCCGCCGAGATGAGCGAGCATCTGCGCCACCTGTCGCGGCACGCCGGTATCCCGGTGTCGGTGATGCCCAACGCGGGCCTGCCGGTACTGGGCTCCAACGGTGCCGAATATCCGCTGCAGCCAGACGAATTGGCCGAGGCGCTGGCCGGCTTCATCTCCGAGTTCGGGCTGTCGCTGGTCGGCGGCTGCTGCGGCACCACTCCGGCGCACATCCGTGCGGTGGCCGAGGCGGTACGCACCGTCCAGCGTTGCGAGCGCCAGGTCACCCGCGAGCCGTCGGTGTCGTCGCTGTACACCTCCACCCCCTTCGCGCAGGAAGCGTCGGTGCTGGTGATCGGCGAACGGACGAATGCCAACGGTTCCAAGGCTTTCCGCGAAGCGATGATCGCCGAGGACTACCAGAAGTGCCTTGACATCGCCAAGGACCAGACCCGCGACGGCGCGCACATGCTGGATCTGTGCGTCGACTACGTCGGCCGCGATGGCGTCGCCGACATGACTGCGCTGGCCAGCCGACTGGCCACCGCGTCGACATTGCCGATCATGCTGGACTCCACCGAAACCCCGGTGCTGAAAGCGGGTTTGGAGCATCTGGGAGGTCGCTGCGCGGTCAACTCGGTGAACTACGAGGACGGCGACGGTCCGGAGTCGCGGTTCACCAAGACCATGGAGCTTGTTGCCGAGCACGGCGCCGCGGTGGTGGCGCTGACCATCGACGAGGAGGGCCAGGCGCGCACCGCCGCCAAGAAGGTTGAGATCGCCGAGCGGCTGATCGACGACATCACCGGCAACTGGGGAGTCGAGGAGTCGTCGATCCTGATCGACTGCTTGACCTTCACCATCGCCACCGGCCAGGAAGAGTCGCGCAGGGACGGCATCGAAACCATCGAGGCGATCCGCGAACTGAAGAAGCGGCACCCGAACGTGCAAACCACACTGGGGTTGTCCAACATTTCGTTTGGGCTCAATCCCGCTGCGCGCCAGGTGCTTAACTCCGTGTTTTTGCACGAGTGCCAGGAGGCGGGGCTGGATTCGGCGATCGTGCACGCATCGAAGATCCTGCCGATGAACCGCATTCCCGAGGACCAGCGCGAGGTCGCACTGGATCTGGTCTACGACCGGCGCCGCGACGGCTACGACCCGCTGCAAGAGCTGATGGGCATGTTCGAAGGCGTTTCGGCGGCGTCGTCGAAGGAAACCCGCGCCGCCGAACTGGCCAAGCTGCCGCTGTTCGAACGGCTGGCACGGCGGATCGTCGACGGAGAACGCAACGGCTTGGAAGCCGATCTCGAGGAGGCGATGAAGCAGAAGCCGCCGCTGGAGATCATCAACGCCGATCTGCTGGCCGGCATGAAGACGGTCGGCGAGCTGTTCGGCTCGGGTCAAATGCAATTGCCGTTCGTGCTGCAGTCAGCCGAGGTGATGAAGGCTGCCGTCGCGTATCTGGAACCGCACATGGAGCGCACCGATGACGACGCCGGCAAGGGCCGGATCGTGCTGGCCACCGTCAAGGGTGACGTGCACGACATCGGCAAGAACCTGGTCGACATCATCTTGAGTAACAACGGCTACGAAGTGGTCAATCTCGGCATCAAACAGCCGATCGCCAGCATCCTCGAAGTCGCCGAAGACAAGGGCGCCGACGTGGTCGGCATGTCGGGGCTGTTGGTGAAATCGACTGTGGTGATGAAAGAAAATCTCGAAGAGATGAACAACCGCGGGGTGGCGAGCCGGTTCCCGGTGCTGCTCGGCGGCGCCGCGCTGACTCGCAGCTACGTCGAGGACGACCTTGCCGAACTCTACGAGGGCGAAGTGCATTACGCGCGAGACGCTTTCGAGGGCCTCAAGCTGATGGACACCATCATGAGTGTCAAGCGGGGCGTGGGCCCCGACCCGGAAAGCCCGGAAGCCGTCGCCGCGCGAGAGAAGCAGGCCGAACGTAAGGCTCGTCATCAGCGATCGAAACGTATTGCCGCCGAACGCAAGGCAAAAGAGACGCCGGTGCAAGTGCCGGAGCGCTCCGATGTAGCAGCCGATGTCGAGGTGCCGACACCGCCGTTCTGGGGATCGCGCATCGTCAAGGGATTGTCCGTGGCCGACTACAGCCAAACCCTCGACGAGCGGGCGTTGTTCCTGGGACAGTGGGGATTACGTGGGGTACGGGGCGGCGAGGGACCATCGTACGAAGAACTCGTCGAAACCGAAGGCCGTCCCAGGCTGCGGTACTGGCTGGACCGGCTGTCCACCGATGGTGTACTCGCACACGCGGCAGTGGTCTATGGCTACTTCCCGGCGGTGTCGCAAGGCGACGACGTGATCGTGCTGTCTGAGCCGCGTCCGGACGCGCAGGAGCGGTTCCGGTTCAGTTTCCCGCGCCAGCAGCGTGACCGGTTCTTGTGCATCGCCGATTTCATCCGCTCGCGCGAGCTGGCCACCGAGCGCGGCCAGGTTGACGTGCTGCCGTTCCAGCTGGTGACGATGGGCAACCCGATCGCCGACTTCGCCAACGAGCTGTTCGCCGGCGACTCCTACCGCGATTATCTGGAGGTGCACGGCATCGGCGTGCAGCTCACCGAGGCGCTGGCCGAGTACTGGCACCGCCGAATCCGCGAGGAGCTGCGTTTCTCCGGTGACAGGGCGATGTCGGCCGAAGATCCTGCGGCCGTTGAGGATTACTTCAAGTTGGGCTATCGCGGCGCCCGCTATTCGTTCGGTTACGGCGCCTGCCCCGACCTGGAGGACAGAGTCAAAACGATGGCGCTGCTGGAGCCCGAGCGCATCGGCGTGCTGCTGTCGGAGGAGATGCAGCTACATCCCGAGCAGTCCACCGACGCTTTCGTCCTGCACCACCCGGAAGCCAAGTACTTCAACGTCTGAGTTCTCCACATGCGTGCGACATGGTGGCTTCCCCCGGCGGAAGCGCTGAAGAACCTGCGCGCCACGCTGGGAATCCTTGCCGATTCGCGTGCGCTGAGCCGCATCCGCTTCCTGCGCGCCGCCGAGCGCATTGGTTTGATCGCGGCGCTGCACAAGCCGGCGACCCTCGACGAAATCAAACAGTCCATCGGCACCGCCGACACCGACCTCCTCGACGGATTGCTGGACGTTGGTGTCGCCGTCGGCGAACTGCGATGCCGCAAGGGTCGATACAGCCTCAAAGGCAACCGAATCCGTGCAATGGCGTCGCAAGACGCAGTGGCACTTCGCGGGTTCACCGCGGAGCTGGCCGACTACCGCGGCGACGTCTATCGCGACTTGCCCGCGCGGCTGCAAAGCGGCGAGCGTGGCCCATACCTGGACCAATACGACGAAGTGGTCGCGCAGGGTTCACGGCTGGTCGAACCATTCATCGCCCGTTTTGTGCGACAAGTCGTCGAAGCGCGGCCGGTTCGCACGATGCTGGAAATCGGTTGCGGTACGGGCATATATGTGCGGCACGCGGTGCAGGCCCGCGAAGAGCTGTCCGCGGTCGCAATCGACATGTCCGAGCGGGCCGTCGACCTCGCATCGGCCAACTTTCGGGCGTGGGGACTGGCCGAGCGATGCGCTGTAGTGCATGCCGACATCCGGGACTCGGACCGCGCTGAGCTCGCCGGCCCTTTCGACATGATCACCCTGCACAACAACATCTATTACTTCTCGCCAGCGGAATGGCCGAGCTTGCTGGCGGATCTGCGTCGGCGCCTTGCACCGACCGGCCGGCTGATCCTGACCTCGATGTTTGCCGGAAATTCGCTCGCTGCAGCCGAATTGGATCTCGTGTTGCGTGCGACTGCGGGGTGTTGGCCGCTGCCCGAGCGTGCTGAACTCGCCGATGCGCTCACTGACGCGGGTTATCGGGCCGTCGCATTCCAGCGGCTGCTGGCCACCGATCCGCTCTTCGGTGTGGTCGCCGAGGCCGGCCCGCGCTAGCGGTGGCCCAGGCGTTCGAGATAGGCCAGCGCCGCCGCGCGTGATTCGGCGTCACCTAACGCGCTGACCAGCGAGTCGGCGTCGTTCCAGGCGCGTGCGGTGCCGACCATGCCGTCGGCGACCGCGTTGGTGTGCCGCTTGGTCGCGGTCAGGGTGAGCGCCGACTTGCCGGTCAGCGTGGTGACCAGCTCGTCGATCGCGGAGTCGAGTTCGGATGCGACGACCACCCGGTTGAGGAAGCCCATCGCCAATGCCTCGCCGGCGCTGAAGGGCCGGCAGGTCATCACCAGCTCCTTGGTGCGGGCCGCGCCGATCTCGCGGACCAGCCGGGGGATGCCTCCCCAGGTGAGCGGAATCCCCAGGTCGACTTCCGGGATTGAGAAGCGGGTGTCGTCGGCGGCAATCCGCAGGTCGCACGCTGCTGCGAGGACCACCCCGCCGCCGACACAATGGCCGTGGATGCGGGCGACGGTCACCGCGCGCATCGCCTCGATCGCCTCGGCCATCTGCCGGCCGGTGTCGGCTGCCTCACGCGGTGACAAGCCGTCCTCGGGCGCCGACGCGAACGAAGCGAGGTCGGCTCCGGCGCTGAAGGCCCGCCCGCGGCCGGCGATTACGACGACCTTCACGCCCGCCAGGGTGTCCAGCTGCCGGGCGGCTTGCGCCAATTCGCGCAGGGCGGTGGTGCTGAGCGGGTTGAGCTTGTCCGGCCGGTTGAGCGTGATCGCCGCCCGGGCGCCGTCGACCGTGACCTCGATCTGGGAGAAGTCCATGCCACACCGTAACGTCGCGGGGAAATGGGACGTATCCTCTGGCGGGTCGGCACGGGAGGTACCTGACGATGGCAACGGTCAGCGTGCGCTACATCGTGAACGACGTCGACGCCGCCATCGCCTTCTACTGCACGCACCTGGGATTTCATGAAGACATGTGCACCCCGCGCCCACCTTCGCGATGCTGTCTCGCGGAGATCTGCGCCTCGTGTTGAGCAGGCCGGGCGGTGGTCCCGGTGGCGGTCAGGCCATGCCCGACGGCACGCTGCCCACACCGGGCGGGTGGAACCGCTTCTCGATCGAGGTGACCGATTTGGACGCCATGGTGGGCCGGCTGCGCGCGGCGGGAGCCCGTTTCCGCAATGACATCGTCACCGGCGTAGGCGGGAAGCAGATCCTCCTCGAGGATCCGTCGGGGAACCCGGTTGAACTCTTCGAACCCACCATCCCCGAGGCCCGGCTCGGCCACGGCGACAGATAGGGCACCGGGATGGTTGACGACGTTTCCGCCGGGGATACGTCCGGTCACGCCCTTCGGTTCGCGTCGGTGGCCGCGATCGGCGGGCTGTTGTTCGGCTACGACGTTTCGGTGACCAATGGCGCGGTGAAAGCGCTGGAGGCTCAGTTCAAGATTGGCAACGCCGCGCTCGGGCTGGCGGTGGCCTCGGGATTGCTCGGGGCCGCGGTGGGCGCAACGATCGCCGGGCGGATCGCGGACCGCAGCGGGCGGTTGGCGCTGATGAAGCTCGCCGCGGTCCTGTTTTTGGCCTGTGGCCTGGGCACCGGCTTGGCGAACAGCATCTGGATGTTCATCACGTTCCACGTGGTGGGCGGCCTCGGTATCGGGGTGGCGTCGGTCATCGGCCCGGCCTACATTGCCGAGATCTCGCCGGAGCGCATCCGCGGCCGGCTCGGCTCGCTGCAGCAGCTGGCCATCGTCTCCGGCATTTTCCTGGCTCTGGCGGTGAGCTGGCTGCCATTTCACCTCGCGGGCGGCCCGCTCGGCGACTGGTGGCTGGGGCTGCCGGCCTGGCGATGGACATTCCTCGGCGAGGCGGTTCCGGCGATCGCGTATGGGGTACTGGTATTCACCATTCCGGAGTCGCCGCGCTATCTCGTTGCTTCCCAACGTATTCCAGAAGCTCACCGGGTGCTATCGATGCTGCTCGGTGAGGATGACGTGGACACCACCATCACACGGATCGCCGAGACGCTGCGGCGAGAAGCGCCACCGTCGTGGCGCGATCTGCGCAAACCGACCGGTGGTCTGTACGGCGTCGTGTGGGTGGGGCTGGGTGTGGCGGTTTTTCAACAACTGGTCGGCATCACGGTCATCTTCTTCTACTCCGATGCGCTGTGGGAGCACGTCGGCTTCGGCGCGGAATGGTCGTTCACCATCGCTGTGATCACAGCCATCGTCAACGTCGTCATCACCTTGGTGGCGATCGTTTTGATCGACAAGGTTGGCCGCAAACCGTTGTTGCTCTTCGGGTCATCGGGCATGGCAGTGATGCTGGCGACGCTCACGGTTGTCTTCGGCGGCGCGCCGATCCTCGACGGCAAGCCGCACCTCGCCGGAACGTCTGCGGTGGTTGCGTTGGTCGCGGCGAATCTTTTCGTCGTCGCGTTCGGGGTCTCCTGGGGCCCGGTGCTGTGGGTGCTGCTGGGTGAGCTGTTCCCCAACCGCATCCGGGCCGCCGCAGCGGGGCTCGCGGCCACCGGACAGTGGGTCACCAACGCGATGGTGACCGGAACTTTCCCGGCGCTGCGCCACATGCTCGGCGGCGCGTACGCGTTCTACATGCTGGCTGCGGTGGTGTCGTTTCTGTTCGTGTGGCGCTGGGTGCCCGAGACCAACGGCGTGTCGCTGGAGGACATGCCCGCCGACTGGCCACACGAGGCCTGACGTCCCACCGACCGAAACTGCCGTGACTTTGCTGACCGCCGCATGAAACAATCGCTGCCCGTGAAGAGCTTCGAGGATCTGTTCGCCGAACTCGGCGAACGCGCCCGCACCCGCCCGGCCGGCAGCGGCACCGTCGCCGCGCTGGACGCCGGGGTGCATACGCTGGGCAAGAAGATCCTGGAGGAGGCCGGTGAGGTGTGGTTGGCCGCCGAACACGAATCCGATGACGCACTCGCGGAGGAGATCAGCCAGCTGCTGTATTGGACGCAGGTGCTGATGATCTCCCGCGGCCTCACGCTCGACGACGTGTATCGGAAGCTGTGATGGGAATGCTGCGGATCGCCGTTCCCAACAAGGGAGCGCTGAGCGAACCGGCCACCGAAATCCTCGCCGAGGCCGGATATCGTCGTCGCACCGACCCCAAGGATCTGACCGTCCTCGACCCGGTGAACAATGTCGAATTCTTCTTCTTGCGGCCCAAAGACATCGCGATTTATGTGGGGTCGGGGGAGCTCGATTTCGGCATCACCGGACGCGATCTGGCCCGCGAGTCCGAAGCGCCGGTGCGCGAGCGGTTGGCTTTGGGATTCGGGTCGTCCAGCTTTCGCTACGCCGCCCCCGTCGGTCGTGACTGGACTACCGCTGACCTGGCCGGGCGACGGATCGCGACGGCTTACCCCAATTTGGTGCGTAAAGATCTGGCCGCCAAGGGGATTGAAGCGACCGTCATCCGACTCGACGGAGCGGTGGAGATTTCAGTGCAGCTGGGGGTCGCCGACGTCATCGCCGACGTGGTCGGGTCGGGCCGAACGTTGAGTCTGCACAACTTGGCGGCATTCGGTGAGCCGCTGTGTGATTCGGAGGCAGTGCTTATCGAACGCGACGGCGGCGCGCAAAGCAGCCCGGCCCGTGACCAACTGGTAGCCAGGGTGCAGGGCGTGGTGTTCGGCCAGCAGTATTTGATGCTGGATTACGACTGTCCGCGGTCGGTGCTCGACGACGCCACATCGATCACACCCGGGCTGGAGTCTCCGACGATCGCACCGCTGGCCGACCCGGAGTGGGTGGCGGTGCGTGCGCTGGTCCCGCGTCGTGACGTCAACGCGATCATGGACCAACTCGCCGCGATCGGAGCCAAGGCGATTTTGGCGTCCGACATCAGGTTTTGCCGATTTTGATCTTGTCCACCCCGTCTGAATGTCCTCGCTGTGTTAGCGTCCGGCTAAGGGGCCGACGCCCAGGAGGTTATCCGTGACGCACGTGTATGTCCTGCTGCTAGCTCTGTTGATCGGTGTTGTCGCCGGATTACGGTCTCTGACCGCGCCGGCGGTCGTGGCATGGGCGGCCGTGCTGCACTGGATCAACCTGGACGGGACGTGGGCGGCCTGGGTGGGCCATCCCATCACGGTGGCCGTCCTCAGCATCCTGGCGGTCGGCGAACTGGTCCTCGACAAGCTTCCCAAAGCACCGAGTCGCACTTCGGCGCCGTCGTTCGCGGCCCGGATCGTCTTGGGCGCCTTTGCCGGCGCGGTCATCGGCACAGCATGGGGCTACAAATGGGGTGCACTCGGAGCGGGCGCGATCGGTGCGGTCCTGGGCACCCTGGGCGGCTACGAAGCGCGCACCCGGCTGGCATCGCGTGGCCGCGACCTGCCGGTCGCGCTGCTCGAGGATGCGGTTGCGGTGCTAGGTGGATTCGCTATCGCCGCGACGACAGGCGTTCTGTAACAAGGCATTTCAAGCCATTTCTTGCCTGCGCTGGACCAGAAGCGTCTGCGCTGAAGTCCCGATAAACCCGGTGCGGTCGAAGATTTCGGCGGTGGTCACCCCGATACCGTCGGGCCCGATCGAGCCGCGGGCTCGCAACCCGAAGTCTGCGCCCTGCGGTGCCCGATGCAGGTGCACGACGGTGTCGGTGTTCATGAAGACGAACTGCGCCGGGTGCAGCGCCGCACCCACGCCGTTGGCGGAGTCGACGACCATGGCCAGCCGCTGCAACGACGTGGTGTCCTCGGCGTCGACGAGATTGACCCGCGGACTCAGCCACCACACCGCCGACCCTGTTGGATCGTCGGGCTGTGGGCGCCACCGTACCGATTCCAGGTAGCCGCGGACGTTCCACCAGTGCGGCGGCAGCGGCTCGGTGGGGCCCTCCACCAGCGGTGGGTACCGGTCGGTCGCTACGTCGGCGGTGTCGCTGGTGGCAAGCGCCCAGGCGCTCACCCGTGCCACCGCGCGGTCACCGTGCCGCATTTCGGCGGCCAGCAAGGAGATTCGCCTGCCGGGCCGTTCCACCCAAGCTCGCACCGCGACCGGGGCGACCGGGATGGCGCCGAGGATATCGAGGCTGAGCCGGGCGATCCGCAGCGGGGAATCGGTCAACCGCTCCTCGATGGCCTTGGTAAGCAGCGCCAGTGGCGGTGAGCCGTGCTGAAGGTCAGCCGCCCAGTTGCTGCGGGTGAAGTCGGTGGACTCGAACCGCAAGAACTCGCCCTCGCCGGGCAGCCGGCGGTAGTGACAGTGGTTCACGCCGCGGGATCCGCGCGGCGCAAAACCGCGTCCTGCCCGCCCTCTTCGGGATGCTCCGGCCAGCCGGGATAGGGCGGCGGTGTTCCACCATATTCCGGACAGTGCGCCTGATGGGCGCACCAGTCACACAGTTTCGACGGCCGGGGCCGGAAATCGCCAGTGGCTGCGGCTGTTCGGATAGCCCGCCAGATCGCCATCAACGTCTTCTCGAAGCGCAGCAACTCGTCTTCGTCGGGGGTGTAGTCCAGCAGCTGGCCGTCGGCGAGGTAGATAAGCCGAAGCCGCTTAGGCAGCAGGCCCCGGGAGCGCAGCACCGCGACGGCGTAGAACTTCATCTGAAACAGTGCCTTGAATTCGGCGAGCGCGCGCGCCTCCGGCGGCGCTTTGCCGGTCTTGTAGTCCACCACCCGTAGCTCGCCGGTGGCGGCCACGTCGATCCGGTCGATGAACCCCCGCAGCAGTGTGCCGTCGGCGAGTTCGACCTCGACGCGCTGCTCGCAGCTTTGCGGGTCGAACCGGGTCGGGTCTTCCAGCCGGTAATAACCGGACAGCAGCGCGCGGGCCTCGTCGAGCAGAACGGCACAGTCATCGGCGCTGAACTCCCCGGCCAAGTCGGGGTATTCGGCGACCAGCTGCTCCCAGGCCGGGGTCACCAGCGCCCGGGCGGTGTCGGGGACCCGCTGCGGGGCCGGCAGACCGTACAGCAGCTCCAGCGCGGCGTGTACCAACGATCCCCGCAGCTGGGCGGTCGACGGCGGCTCCGGCAGCTTGTCGATGGCACGGAATCGATACAACAGCGGGCACTGCTTGAAATCAGCCGCACGTGACGGTGACAGCGCCGGCCGCGGCCTGGCACCGTCCGGCTCACGCATAACCGGCAGCCTAGAGCCGGGGCACGACAACCCCGCGCAGCAACGTCGGCGCGTCGGCTGGCAGGCTAGGCAATTGTGTCCGCAAGCGGCCCGTTCACCGTCGGCGATCGCGTTCAACTGACCGACGCCAAGGGCCGCCATTACACGATGTTGCTGACTCCCGGCGGCGAATTTCACACCCATCGCGGCGCCATCGCACACGACACGGTGATCGGGCTGCCCGAGGGCAGCGTGGTCAAATCCAGCAACGGTGACCAGTTTCTGGTGCTACGCCCGCTGCTGGTGGACTACGTCATGTCCATGCCCCGGGGCGCCCAGGTGGTCTATCCCAAAGACGCGGCCCAGATCGTGCACGAGGGCGACATCTTTCCCGGCGCGCGAGTCCTGGAAGCCGGCGCCGGTTCGGGCGCGTTGACCTGCTCGCTACTGCGCGCGGCCGGGCCGCACGGGAAGGTGATCTCCTACGAAATACGTGCCGACCACGCCGAGCACGCCAGCCGAAATGTGGAGGCGTTCGCCGGCGGGCCACCGGACAACTGGCAGCTGGTGGTCGCAGACCTCGCCGAATGTGACCTTGCGGCCGGGTCGATCGACCGGGTCGTGCTCGACATGCTGGCGCCATGGGACGTGCTCGACGCGGTCGCGCGGGTGTTGATTCCCGGCGGTGTGCTGATGATCTACGTGGCCACCGTCACGCAGCTGTCCAAGACGGTGGAGGCACTGCGCGAGCAGCAGTGCTGGACCGAACCACGCGCCTGGGAGTCGCTGCAGCGCGAGTGGAATGTCGTCGGCCTGGCTGTACGCCCGCAGCACAACATGCGAGCCCATACCGGATTTCTGGTGTCGGCGCGCCGGCTCGCTCCCGGCACCGTCGCACCGACCCCGTTGCGTCGCAAGCGCTGAGCAAAATTCAGTCGTCGCTGCGCGACAACCCGCGGCGCACCGACAGCAACGCAAACTCCGGATGTGCGGCCACCAGCCGCTCGGCCGCGTCGAGCACCTCGACAGTGTGCCCGCGGTCGGCCGACACGATGGCCACGCCGATTCCCGCCCGCCGGTACAGGTCCTGCGATCCGGTTTCGGCGGCGGACACGCAGTATTTTCGCCGCAGCTCGGCCACCAGCGGGCGGACTACCGAGCGCTTCTGCTTCAGTGACCGGACATCACCGAGCAGCAAATCGAATTCGAGCCAGCCGAGCCACATTTCGACCGATTACGGGCTTGGTGAAGGGGGTGGAGGGGTAGGTGCGGTCTGCGAGGAGCCGAACGCCAGCAGCATTTGTGCGGTGCGCTGCGAGAGTTGCCAGCCGCCCTGGTAGGGCTTGAATTCCATCGGGAATGAGAAACCACTCGCGTCCCCGCTGGGTGTGGTGACGTCGACGGTGGCCACCACGTCGGCCGGGTTGCGGTCGGACCGCACGATGTCGCGCGCGAGGAAGGTCATCGGGGCATATCCGCCGTCGAGCAGCGCGGTAGCGAATTTGTCCAGCGTCGCGGCGTTGTCCGGCGTTGCACCTTCGACGAGGTTCAGCTTCTCAGTACCCGGCACGGACGGGTCGGCCAGGCGATACAGCACCTCGGTGAGGGCGTCGGGCGCCGGCATCGGGGCAGCCGGTGCGGGCGTCGGCGTCACCGGCGACGGCGGCAGCGGAGACGCGGTCGCCGACGCGACCGAGTCGGACTCACCGTTTCCGGCAAGCGGGTCGGTTGGCCGCGGAGCTGCGGAGTTCCCGGAACACGCCGATAGCCCGAGCGCCGCCACAACCGTGGCGGCGCTCAAAGCGGCTACGCGTGGTCTGGAAACCAGCAAGGCATCCTGCCGTAGTCAGGCCGCTGCCTGGAATTGCTGCACCAGCGACATCGCCGAGGCGCGGGACAACTTCCAGCCACCCTGGTTCACGAACGTGATGTTCTGGGTGGTCGGCGCGGTGTTCGGACCGGACGCGGTGACGTCGGCCGAGGCCGCACCCGGACCGACCGGGACGATATTGGCCACGTTGAATGAAAGTGGCAACGAGCCCTTTTGGGCGGCCTTCTGAAGTTCCCGATCGGCGAGGCGCGCTTCGACGCCGCCGACGCCGCCCTCGACCAAATAGCTCTTGTTCGCAAAGGGAACACCGGGGTTTTGCAATCCGTTGAGGACAGTAATCAGCTCGCCCGGGCTGGGTACGTCGGCCGCTGGATCCTGCGGGAATGGCGCACCGAAGACCACTGGCTGCACCTGTGGCTCGGCTGTGCCGACGGATGCAGCAAAAGTCACACCGGCGGCTGCTGTACCGACCGCGGCGACGGCAGCAACACTGGTGGCAAAGGATTTCACGAGCACAGTTGTCCTCTCGATCAGACGAACGGAATGTCATGTTAACTCTGATGCGAGCGTGCCCTATTTCGAGATCCCGCATGAAACGGAAATCGCCGGTAGCGTTGGAGTATCCGCCGTGCCATTTTCCGGTGCGGGAAAGGAGCGCCACATGAGTGAATCAGAGCGTGAAGCGTTCGGAGCCCCGCGCGATCGGGACTTGTCCAGCGACCTGTCGGACGACGACGCCACCGAGCTGGAAGAGTTGCGGCGCGAGGCGGCGATGCTGCGCGAGCAGCTAGAGAACGCCGTCGGGTCACAAGGTGCGGCACGCAGCGCGCGCGACGTGCACCAGCTCGAGGCACGCATTGACTCGCTCGCGGCACGCAACTCCAAGTTGATGGAAACGCTCAAGGAAGCCCGGCAGCAGCTGCTGGCGCTGCGCGAAGAGGTCGACCGGCTCGGGCAGCCGCCCAGCGGGTACGGCGTGCTGTTGGGCGCCCACGACGACGGCACCGTCGACGTGTTCACCTCCGGGCGCAAAATGCGGTTGACGTGCTCGCCGAACATCGACGTCAAGACGCTCAAGAAGGGACAGACGCTTCGGCTCAACGAGGCGCTGACCGTCGTCGAGGCCGGGAACTACGAATCGGTCGGCGAGATCTCCACCCTGCGTGAAATCCTGGCCGACGGCCATCGGGCACTGGTCGTGGGGCACGCCGACGAGGAGCGCATTGTCTGGCTGGCTGAGCCGCTGGTGGCCGAGAACTTGCCCGACGGCGTTCCGGACGCGCTCAACGACGACACCCGGCCGCGAAAGCTGCGGCCAGGCGATTCCCTCTTGGTGGACACCAAGGCCGGGTACGCATTCGAGCGCATCCCCAAGGCCGAGGTCGAAGACCTGGTGCTGGAAGAGGTGCCGGATGTCACCTACGAAGACATCGGCGGCCTGACCCGCCAGATAGAGCAGATCCGCGACGCTGTGGAGCTGCCGTTCCTGCACAAGGAGCTGTACCGCGAGTATGCGCTGCGCCCGCCCAAAGGCGTGCTGCTCTACGGCCCGCCCGGCTGCGGGAAGACGTTGATCGCCAAGGCCGTCGCCAACTCGCTGGCCAAGAAGATGGCCGAGGTCCGCGGTGACGACGCGCGCGAGGCCAAGTCGTACTTCCTGAACATCAAAGGGCCCGAACTGCTGAACAAGTTCGTCGGCGAGACCGAGCGGCACATCCGGCTGATCTTCCAGCGGGCCCGCGAGAAGGCCTCGGAGGGCACGCCGGTGATCGTGTTCTTCGACGAGATGGACTCGATCTTCCGCACCCGCGGCACCGGGGTGAGTTCCGATGTGGAGACGACGGTCGTTCCGCAGTTGCTGAGCGAGATCGACGGTGTGGAGGGCCTGGAGAACGTCATCGTCATCGGCGCCTCCAACCGCGAGGACATGATCGATCCGGCGATCCTGCGGCCGGGCCGTCTCGACGTCAAGATCAAGATCGAGCGCCCGGACGCCGAGGCCGCGCAAGACATCTTCTCGAAGTACCTGACCGAGGATCTGCCGGTGCACGCCGACGATCTGGCCGAGTTCGGCGGCGACCGCTCGCTGTGCATCAAGGCGATGATCGAAAAGGTCGTCGACCGCATGTACGCCGAGATCGACGACAACCGGTTCCTGGAAGTCACCTACGCCAATGGCGACAAGGAAGTCATGTACTTCAAGGACTTCAACTCCGGGGCGATGATCCAGAACGTCGTCGATCGGGCGAAGAAGAACGCGATCAAGTCGGTGCTGGAAACCGGGCAGCCGGGTCTGCGCATCCAACACCTGCTCGACTCGATCGTCGACGAGTTCGCCGAGAACGAAGACCTGCCCAACACCACGAATCCTGATGACTGGGCGCGGATTTCGGGCAAGAAGGGCGAGCGGATCGTCTACATCCGCACCCTGGTCACCGGCAAGAGCTCGAGCGCGTCTCGCGCGATCGACACCGAATCGAACCTGGGCCAGTACCTGTAGCGCCCCTTTTCCCCGCGAGCGTGCGCGGTTGCACGCCGGCACGCCGTAAATCCCGTACGGTTGTGCACGCTCGCGGCGAAGGGCGGTCGCGCGCCTAGCCGCTGAACAGCGAATAGCTGTTGGCCAGATCGTCCTGCAGGACTTGGGCGGCGTGGGTGGTCGTGTCAATCCGCAACGGGCTGTCCAGCACTCGTGACTGGTAGGTCCATCCCTCCGGCAGGTTGAGCCGCTCGCCGAGCTTGGGCAAGTCGGCCCGCGACAGGTTGGGATCCACGATCTGGCTCCAGGTCTGCATCACCCAGCGCCGCAGAGCGGGGTCGTGCAGTTCGTAGATCTCTTCGCCGGCGTCAAAAGTGAAGACGGTGTGACGGTTGACCTGATTTGCGGTGTAGGGCACCGGGTTCAGTGCTGTCAGCAAGACGGTGGCTTGCAGCTCCATCTCGATGCCACCGAAATTCTTGATCAGCCGCGGACCCTGGGGCGCCTTCTCGATGCTGTTCATCAGCCAATACCGCGGCCCGTTGAGCAGGGCTGCGGCCACCCCGTTTTCGGCCGCGATGGCGCGCGGATCGAGGGCATTCCACAGTTCGGCGGGACAGTCGTTGAGCGGGAAGCTGTTGTACACGCTCGCCTGTGGGCCCGCTTCACCGGGGGTTATCAGGAGCACCTCGCCGTAACGCTTCCCCGACAAGCCGGTTACGGGTTCGCGCAGCGCGTCTGCGGACACCAGCGCGAAGGTAATCAATCCGTGTCACCTGCGTCAATGGTTACGCTCACCCGTTAGCGAAGGTTTCGCAAACTGTTGCCAGCTCACAGGCCGGCGCAACGCTGGGCGGTACCCCCACAGCGGCTCCTCAGCGGGCCGCAACCGGCCCGCGTCGTCGCCACGCTGGATTGGATTGCGCGGCTTCTCAGCGGGCCGCAACCGGCCCGCGTCGTCGCCACGCCTAGGCTTTATGGCATGCAACGGATTATCGGGACCGAGGTCGAGTACGGCATTTCGTCGCCGTCAGACCCGACCGCGAACCCGATCCTGACCTCCACCCAGGCGGTATTGGCCTACGCCGCGGCCGCCGGCATTCAGCGGGCCAAACGCACCCGCTGGGACTACGAGGTGGAGTCGCCGCTGCGCGACGCCCGCGGCTTCGACCTGAGCCGCTCGGCCGGCCCGCCACCGGTTGTCGACGCCGACGAGGTCGGCGCGGCCAACATGATCCTCACCAACGGCGCACGGCTCTACGTCGACCACGCTCACCCGGAATATTCGGCCCCGGAGTGCACCGACCCGCTGGATGCCGTGATCTGGGACAAGGCCGGCGAGCGGGTCATGGAGGCCGCGGCCCGCCACGTCGCCAGCGTGCCGGGGGCGGTCAAGCTGCAGCTGTACAAAAACAACGTCGACGGCAAGGGCGCCTCCTACGGTTCACACGAGAACTACCTGATGAGCCGCCAGACGCCGTTTTCGGCCGTCATCGCCGGGCTGACCCCGTTTCTGGTGTCCCGCCAGGTGGTCACCGGGTCTGGTCGTGTCGGTATCGGGCCGTCCGGCGACGAGCCGGGCTTCCAGCTGTCGCAGCGCGCGGACTACATCGAGGTCGAGGTGGGGCTGGAAACCACGCTCAAGCGCGGCATCATCAACACCCGAGACGAACCGCACGCCGACGCCGATCGGTACCGCCGGCTGCACGTGATCATCGGCGACGCCAACCTCGCCGAAACCTCGACATATCTGAAGCTGGGCACCACCGCGCTGGTCCTCGATTTGATCGAGGAAGGCCCGCAACACAACCTAGACCTGAGCGACCTGGCGCTGGCCCGGCCCGTGCACGCGGTGCACGCCATCAGCCGGGACCCGTCGCTGCGCACCGCTGTTGCGCTGGCCGACGGACGTGAACTGACCGGCCTTGCGCTGCAACGGATCTACCTGGATCGGGTGGCTAAGCTGGTGGACTCTCGCGACCCGGATCCGCGGGCCGCGGACATCGTGCAAACCTGGGCTCAGGTCCTCGATCAGCTTGAGCGCGATCCGATGGATTGCGCCGAACTGCTGGACTGGCCGGCCAAGCTGCGAATCCTCGAGGGGTTCCGGCACCGGGAAAACCTGAGCTGGTCGGCGCCCCGGCTGCACCTGGTCGATCTGCAGTACTCCGATGTGCGGCTGGACAAGGGGCTGTACAACCGCCTGGTGGCCCGCGGCTCGATGCGCCGTTTGGTCACAGAACAGCAGGTGCTCAACGCGGTGGACAACCCTCCGACGGACACCCGGGCCTACTTTCGCGGTGAGTGCCTGCGCCGATTCGGGGCCGACATCGCGGCAGCCAGCTGGGACTCGGTGATCTTCGATTTGGGTGGCGATTCGCTGGTCCGTATCCCGACACTGGAACCGCTGCGGGGCAGCAAGGCGCACGTCGGAGCGCTGCTGGACTCGGTGGACAGCGCCGTGGAACTGGTGGAACAACTGACGACGTGAGCTTCGTTACCCGGGGAAAGGTCGTAGTCGACCGGTAGGCTAGAAGGACCGGTGGGCGCGTGATGCGCCCGCCGATGACAACGCAGGAGGCAGCGATGGCTCAGGAGCAGACCAAGCGTGGCGGTGGCGGCGGTGAGGACGACGACCTGATCGCCAGCACGGCCGCGGGCCAGGAGCGTCGCGAGAAGCTGACCGAGGAAACCGACGATCTGCTCGACGAGATCGACGACGTTCTCGAAGAGAACGCCGAGGACTTTGTGCGCGCGTACGTCCAAAAGGGCGGACAGTGACCTGGCCGTTTCAGAATCGCCCGGCCACCAATTCAGCACTCCCCGGAGTTCCCGCTACCCCAATAGACCTGTCCTCGTTCGCTGACTTGCTGCGCCGTCAGGCGCCCGAATTGCTGCCGACGGGCGCGTCCGGTGCCGAACCCGGTGGTGCCGGACCGCTCCCGCACGGCACCACGATCGTCGCGGTGAAATATCCCGGCGGGGTTCTCATCGCCGGGGACCGGCGCTCGACGCAGGGCAACATGATCGCCGGCCGGGACGTCAAAAAGGTCTACATCACCGATGACTACACCGCGACCGGGATCGCCGGAACGGCCGCAGTCGCCGTCGAGTTCGCCCGGCTGTACGCGGTGGAACTCGAGCACTACGAGAAGCTGGAAGGTGTGCCGCTGACGTTCGCCGGCAAGGTCAACCGGCTGGCGATCATGGTGCGCGGGAATCTCGGGGCGGCGCTGCAGGGCCTGGTGGCGCTGCCACTGCTGGTGGGCTATGACATCGACGACCCGGAGCCGGACAAGGCCGGCCGAATCGTGTCATTCGATGCAGCCGGCGGGTGGAACCTGGAGGAAGAGGGCTACCAGGCGGTGGGATCGGGGTCGATCTTCGCCAAGTCGTCGATGAAGAAGCTGTACTCGCAGGTCACCGACGTCGACTCCGCGCTGCGGGTCGCAATCGAAGCCCTTTACGACGCCGCCGACGACGATTCGGCCACCGGCGGACCGGATCTGGTCCGCGGGATCTATCCCACCGCGGTCACCATCGGAGCTGAGGGTGCCGTCGACGTACCCGAGTCGCGTATCGCCGAACTGGCACGTGAGGTCATCGAAAGTCGGTCTCGTGCAGATACTTTCGGCCCCGACGCGAAGCGTGGTGACTCATGAGCTTCCCGTATTTCATTTCACCCGAGCAGGCGATGCGCGAGCGCAGCGAGCTCGCGCGCAAGGGCATCGCCCGGGGCAAGAGCGTAGTCGCGTTGGCCTACGCAGGCGGGGTGTTGTTCGTGGCCGAAAACCCGTCGCGCTCACTGCAAAAGATCAGCGAACTCTACGACCGGGTCGGTTTCGCCGCCGCCGGCAAGTTCAACGAATTCGACAACCTGCGTCGCGGCGGCATCCAATTCGCCGACACCCGCGGCTACGCCTACGACCGGCGTGACGTCACCGGCCGGCAGTTGGCCAACGTCTACGCGCAAACCCTGGGCACCATCTTCACCGAACAGGCCAAGCCCTACGAGGTGGAGTTGTGCGTGGCTGAGGTCGCGCATTACGGCGAGTCGAAGCCGCCTGAGCTGTACCGGATTACCTACGACGGGTCGATCAACGACGAGCCGCACTTCGTGGTGATGGGCGGCACGACGGAGCCGATCGCTGCCGCGCTCAAAGACTCCTACGCCGAAAACGCCGACTTGGGTGACGCCGTGCGCATGGCGGTCGGGGCGCTGCGGGCGGGCAGCGGCAACGGCGGTGATCAGCCCGCGCTGGGCGTGTCGCTCTTAGAGGTGGCGATCTTGGATGCCAACCGGCCGCGCCGCGCATTCCGTCGCATTACCGGGTCGGCACTGGAAGCGCTGCTGCCCGAATCGAATTCGGCGTCGAAGAAATCGGCGCAGGACGAGAAAGCGGACGGCTAGACACGACCTGGAGGCGCCCGACGAGCACGCTGCGCATCCCGGTGATCGACTCTTTCAGCGGGGAATACCTGTTTTTGTCGAACTTCGCGCCGGCGCCCACGCCGCATCGGGGCTGGCTGTACCCGACCAGTGAGCACGCTTTCGCGGCCGCCAAAACCCGTGATCCCGCCGCGATCGCGGCCATCCGCGCCGCGGACGACCCGGCCCGTGCCAAGGCCCTCGGCCGGGCCGCGCCGTATGTCGACGGTTGGGACGTTCAGAAGTTTGCGGTGATGGAAGAGGTGGTCACTGCCAAGTTCGACCACAACCCCGAGTTGGCGCGCCGGCTGCTGGCGACGCAGGGGTCGCTGCTGGTCGAGGGGAACACCTGGCACGACCAGGTGTGGGGGTCGTGTAGTTGCGAGGAGCACCGGGCCCTTCCCGGCGGAAACGCGCTCGGCGTCATCCTGATGGCCGTCCGGATGCGCTTGGCGGCGGCGCCCTGACCGGCACGAAAACACGCTTCCGCGCGCGGCGCGCCACCGCCGCCGTCTGACAACCAGTACGCTCGATCACGTGCAGCGGCGAATCATGGGCATCGAGACCGAATTCGGTGTCACCTGCACGTTTCACGGGCATCGACGTCTCAGCCCCGACGAGGTTGCTCGCTACCTGTTCCGCCGGGTGGTGTCCTGGGGGCGCAGCTCCAACGTGTTTCTGCGCAACGGGGCGCGGCTGTACCTGGACGTGGGAAGCCACCCCGAGTACGCGACGGCCGAGTGCGACAGCCTGGTCCAGCTGGTCACCCACGACCGCGCCGGCGAGCGGGTGCTGGAAGACCTGCTCGTCGACGCCGAGCAGCGCCTCGCCGACGAGGGCATCGGCGGCGATATCTACCTGTTCAAGAACAACACCGACTCGGCGGGTAACTCCTACGGCTGCCACGAGAATTACCTGATCGTGCGGGCCGGCGAGTTCTCCCGGATCTCCGATGTGTTGCTGCCTTTCCTGGTCACCCGCCAACTCATCTGCGGAGCCGGCAAAGTGCTGCAGACGCCCAAGGCGGCCACCTTCTGCCTGAGCCAGCGCGCCGAGCACATCTGGGAGGGTGTTTCGAGCGCGACCACCCGCAGCCGGCCGATCATCAACACCCGGGACGAGCCGCACGCCGACGCCGAGAAGTACCGGCGCCTACACGTCATCGTCGGCGACTCCAACATGTGTGAAACCACCACCATGCTCAAGGTGGGCACCGCGGCGTTGGTGCTGGAGATGATCGAAGCCGGCGTGGCTTTCCGGGATTTCTCGCTGGACAACCCGATCCGGGCCATCCGTGAAGTCAGCCACGACATCACCGGCCGGCGCCCGGTGCGGCTGGCCGGCGGTCGCCAGGCAAGCGCGCTGGACATCCAGCGCGAGTACTACGCCCGCGCCGTCGAACACCTGCAGACCCGTGAGCCCAACGCGCAGATCGAGCAGGTCGTCGACCTGTGGGGCCGGCAGCTCGACGCCGTGGAGAGCCAGGACTTCGCCAAGGTCGACACCGAGATCGACTGGGTGGTCAAACGCAAGCTGTTCCAGCGCTACCAGGACCGTTACAACATGGAGCTGTCCGATCCGAAGATCGCGCAGCTCGACCTGGCATATCACGACATCAAACGCGGCCGCGGGGTGTTCGATCTGCTGCAGCGCAAGGGGCTGGCGGCACGCATCACCACCGACGAGGAAATCGAGGACGCCGTCGACACGCCGCCGCAGACCACTCGCGCCCGGCTGCGCGGTGAGTTCATCAGTGCGGCACAGGCCGCGGGCCGCGACTTCACCGTTGACTGGGTGCACCTCAAACTGAACGACCAGGCGCAGCGCACCGTGCTCTGTAAGGACCCGTTCCGGGCCGTCGATGAACGGGTCAAGCGCCTGATCGCCAGCATGTAACTCGCCCGGCGACGATGCAGAGCACGGGCATTTAAGGTGGGTCCGTGGCGATCTCCAAAGTCGAACGGTTGGTGAATCTCGTCATCGCTTTGTTGTCCTCCCACGGCTATCTCACCGCCGAGAAGATCCGTTCCAGCGTGGCCGGTTACGGCGACAGCCCCAGCGACGAAGCGTTCTCGCGAATGTTCGAACGGGACAAGAACGAGTTGCGCGATCTGGGCATCCCGCTGGAGACGGGCAAGGTGTCCCCGCTGAATCCCGTCGAGGGCTACCGCATCAACCGGGACGCCTATGCGCTGCCCGCCGTCGAGCTGACCCCGAAAGAAGCCGCCGCGGTGGCGGTGGCCACCCAGCTGTGGGAGTCGCCGGAGTTGATCACCGCCACCCAGAGCGCGCTGCTCAAGTTGCGGGCCGCAGGGGTCGATGTCGACCCGGACGCGCCGGTGACCATCGCGTCGGCGGGCGCGCCGGCCGGCGTGCGCGGATCCGAGAGCTGTCTGGGCGCCCTGCTGTCGGCGATCGACGCCGGTCAAGCCGTGCAATTTCCGCACCGGTCGTCGCGCACCGATCCCTACACCGTCCGCACCGTCGAACCCTGGGGAGTGGTCACCGACAAGGGTCGCTGGTATCTGGTCGGGCACGACCGCGACCGCGACGCCACCCGGGTGTTCCGGTTGTCCCGAATCGGCGAACCCGTCACACCGGTCGGCCCGCGCGGGGCCGTCATCCGCCCGGACGGCGTCGACGTGCGCGCGATCGTGCGCGACGCGGTGGCTGAGACGCCCAGCGGAGTGCGGGCCCAAGTGTGGGTCGCTGACGGACGGGCCACCGCGCTGCGGCGCGCCGGGACATCGCTTGGGCCGCGCCAGTTGGCGGGCCGCGACGGAGAAGTGATCGAACTCGACGTCGGATCCACCGATCGGGTGACCCGCGAAATCGCCGGCTACGGCGCCGATGCGGTTGTGCTGGAACCGGAGTCGCTGCGCGAGGAAGTGTTGGCGCGCCTCCAAGCCCACCTGGAGGCGGCTACATGACCCCCGTGTCGACGCGGCTGGTGCGGCTGCTCAACATGGTGCCGTATTTTCAGGCCAACCCGCGGATCACCAAGGCAGAGGCCGCCAGTGACCTCGGCGTGACCGTCGAGCAACTCGAGAAAGACCTCGATCAGCTGTGGGTGTGCGGCCTGCCCGGCTACGGCCCCGGCGACCTGATCGATTTCGACTTCTCCGGCGACACCGTCGAGGTGACGTTCTCGGCCGGCGTCGACAAGCCGCTGCGGCTGATGTCGCCGGAAGCAACCGTGCTGCTGGTGGCGCTGCGAGCACTCGCCGATATCCCCGGCGTGCTCGATCCGGACGCGGCCCGCAGCGCCATCGCCAAGATCGAAACCGCGGCCGGCGTCGCCGCCCGCGGCGCCGCGGCGGCGGTCGATGAGCAGGCGCCCATCGAAAGCCAGGCCGCCGCCGCGGTACGCGAAGCGGTGCGCACCAACCACGCGTTGACGATGGACTACTACGCCGCCTCACACGACACGCTGTCCACCCGGGTCGTCGACCCCATCAGGGTGGTGGTGATCGGCGACCACAGCTACCTGGAGGCCTGGTCACGGGAAGCCGAAGGGGTCCGGCTGTTTCGATTCGACCGGATCGTCGACGCCACCGTCCTCGACGAGCCGGCGGCGCCCCCGGAGCCCACGCTGCAGGCACCCCCGGACACCTCGCTGTTTAACGCTGATCCGTCGCTGCCGTCGGCCACGCTGCGACTGGCGCCGCAGGCGTCGTGGATGTTCGAGTACTACCCGATGCGGCTGCTGCGCGACCTCCCTGACGGTTACTGCGAGGCCGAAATGACTTATGCCTCCGACGACTGGTTGACACGCCTGGTGCTGGGGCTCGGGGCGACGGTGCAGGTGCTGGCCCCGGAGGGGCTGGCCCAGCGGGTGCGCGACGCCGCCGCGGCCGCCCTGACGGTCTACCAGGCCGCGGCGCGGTAGCATCGAGTGGACGTCTGGAGGTAACCAAAGTGGGCAGTCTAAGTCCGTGGCACTGGGCGATCCTCGCGGTCGTCGTGGTCGTGCTGTTCGGTGCCAAGCGGCTCCCTGACGCCGCGCGTTCGCTGGGCAAGTCGTTGCGAATCTTCAAATCCGAGGTCCGTGAGCTGCAGAACGAACACAAGTCGGAAACGACCGCCAACGTGCAGGCTGAGCGGGTCGATCCGCCGGCGGCCGACGGGCGATCGGCATAGCCCGGCATCGCCACGGCGCTGTCGCGCCTAACTGACCGTGCGCACCACCGGTTTATTCAGGCGGCTCGATCCGCGCTTGCGGCGCAGCCGCACCAATCCCGACGCAACGATGTCGCTGGTCGACCACTTGACGGAGTTGCGCACCCGGCTGCTGATCTCACTGGGCACCATCCTGGCCACCACCGCGGTCGGATTCGTCTGGTATTCGCACGGACCGTTCGGGCTGGAAAGCCTCGGCGAATGGCTGCGCCACCCTTACTGCGCGTTACCGCCGTCGGCGCGCGCGGACATCAGCGCCGACGGGCAATGCCGCTTGCTGGCCCCCGCCCCGTTCGACCAATTCATGTTGCGGCTCAAGGTGGCGGCGACCGCCGGCATCGTGCTGGCCTGCCCGATGTGGCTGTATCAACTGTGGGCGTTCATCACGCCGGGCCTGTACCGCAAGGAGCGCCGGTTCGCGGTGGCGTTCGTGGTCCCGGCGGCGGTGCTGTTCGTGGCCGGGGCGGTGCTGGCCTACCTGGTGCTGGCCAAAGCCTTGCGCTTCTTGTTGACCGTCGGCAGCGACGTGCAGGTGACCGCGCTGTCCGGCGACCGGTATTTCGGCTTTTTGATCAACCTGCTGCTGGTGTTCGGGATCAGCTTCGAATTCCCGCTGCTGATCGTCATGCTCAATCTGGTCGGGGTGCTCAGCTATGAACGTCTGCGGTCGTGGCGGCGCGGGCTGATCTTCGCGATGTTCTGCTTCGCGGCGGTCTTCACACCCGGATCCGACCCGTTCTCGATGACGGCGCTGGGGCTGGCACTGACCCTGCTGCTGGAACTGTCCATCCAGATCGCCCGGGTGCACGACAAGCGGAAAGCCAAGCGCGAGGCGCTCGCTGCGATCCCCGACGAGGAAGCCTCCACCATCGAGCCTCCGTCGGTCCTGCATGAAGACGTCACCTAAGCCCGTTCCCCTTCGCCATTGCCGCGAGCGGGCGTGTTTGTACGCCGACACGCCGGTGGCAACGTACAACTGTGCCCCCTGGCCGGGGAGGGAAGCCCCGTGAGCGAACTGGCCCGGTTCACCGCCGAGCTGCCTTTTCCGCTCGACGGTTTCCAGCAGCAGGCGTGCACGGCCCTCGAACGCGGCCACGGTGTGCTGGTATGCGCGCCCACCGGAGCCGGCAAGACCGTGGTCGGCGAATTCGCGGTGCACCTGGCGTTGGCCGCGGGCGGCAAATGCTTCTACACCACGCCACTGAAGGCGCTGTCCAATCAGAAGCACACCGACTTTGTCGCGCGTTACGGCAAAGACCGCATCGGGCTGCTTACCGGCGATTTGTCCATCAACGCCAATGCGCCGGTAGTGGTGATGACCACCGAAGTGCTGCGCAACATGCTTTACGCTGATTCACCTCTGCTGCAAGGGCTTTCGCATGTGGTCATGGACGAGGTGCATTTCCTCGCCGACCGGATGCGCGGCGCGGTGTGGGAAGAGGTCATCTTGCATCTGCCCGACGAGGTGCGCCTGGTCAGCCTGTCGGCAACGGTGAGCAACGCCGAGGAGTTCGGCGGCTGGATTCAGACGGTGCGCGGCGACACCACGGTGGTGGTCGACGAGAACCGCCCGGTGCCGCTGTGGCAGCACATGCTGGTCGGCAAGCGTCTCTTCGACCTGTTCGACTACGACGCCGCCGACACCAAGGCCAAACCTCGGGTCGATCCAAACTTGTTGCGCCACATCGCACATCGCCGGGAAGCGGAGCGGTTGGCCGATTGGCGTGGGCCTCGGCGCCGCGGTCGGCCCAGCATGTACCGTCCGCCGTCGCGGCCGGATGTCATTGCGGCACTGGACCGCGACGGCCTGCTGCCGGCGATCACGTTCGTGTTCTCTCGCGCTGGATGCGACGCTGCGGTCGCCCAGTGTCTGCGCTCGTCGTTGCGGTTGACGACCGAAGAGGACCGGGCGCGGATTGCGGAGGTAATCGACCACCGCTGTGGCGATCTGGCCGACGACGATCTGGATGTGCTCGGCTACTACGAGTGGCGCGAGGGTCTGTTGCGGGGTTTGGCAGCCCATCATGCCGGGCTGCTACCGGTGTTCCGGCACACCGTCGAGGAGCTGTTCACCGCCGGACTGATCAAGGCTGTGTTCGCCACCGAGACTTTGGCGTTGGGAATCAACATGCCGGCGCGGACCGTGGTGCTCGAGCGGCTGGTCAAGTTCAACGGTGAGCAGCATGTGCCGCTGACACCGGGGGAGTACACCCAGCTGACCGGGCGGGCGGGCCGGCGCGGTATCGACGTCGAGGGCCACGCCGTGGTGATCTGGCATCCCGATATAGAACCGGCCGAAGTCGTCGGGCTGGCCTCCACCCGCACCTTTCCGCTGCGTAGCTCGTTCGCCCCGTCGTACAACATGACGATCAACCTGGTCCACCGGATGGGGCCGCAACAAGCCCACCGGCTACTGGAACGGTCGTTTGCGCAATATCAGGCCGACCGTTCGGTTGTCGGCCTGGTCCGCGCCGTTGAGCGCGGCGAGCGGATGCTCGACGAGATCGCCGCCGAGTTAGGCGGTAAGGACGCGCCGATCCTCTCCTATGCCCGGCTGCGCGAACAGATCTCGCAACGCGAGCGTGCGCAGGCCCGCGCGTCGCGGTTGCAGCGACGGCAGGCGGCCAACGATGCGCTGGCGGCGCTGCGCCGCGGCGACATCATCACTATCCCGCACGGCCGTCGCAACGGTCTGGCCGTGGTGCTCGAGTCGGACAAGGACAGCCTGGATCCACGCCCGTTGGTGCTCACCGAACACCGCTGGGCGGGCCGGATTTCGTCGGCCGACTACTCCGGCGCCGCGACACCGGTCGGCTCGATGACGTTGCCCAAGCGGGTCGAACACCGTCAGCCGCGGGTACGCCGGGACTTGGCGTCGGCGCTGCGGTCGGCGGCCGCCGGGCTGGTGCCCGCACCTAACCGCGGCCGACGAAAGGGCGCCGCATCCGATGGTCCCGACATCGATCCGGAGTTGGCGGCGCTGCGCGAACAGCTACGCCGCCACCCGGCCCACCGGATGGCCGACCGCGAGGCCCACATGCGGGTCGCCGAGCGTTACCTGCGCATCGAACGGGACAACGCCCAGCTGCAGAAGAAGGTGGCCGCCGCCACCAATTCGTTGGCCCGCACCTTCGACCGCATCGTCGGGTTGCTCACCGAGCGTGGATTCATCGAGCGCGCCGGCGACGATGCAGAGCGCAGCGATGAGGCGGGGGCACCTCCCGCTTGCGGGGGAGAGCGGCGCAATGAGCTTGCCGGCGACGATCCGCGGGTGACCGAGGATGGCCGGCTGCTGGCCCGGATCTACAGCGAAAGCGATTTGCTGGTCGCCGAGTGCCTGCGCACTGCGGCGTGGACCGATCTGCGCCCCGCGGAATTGGCCGCGGTGCTCTCCGCGGTGCTCTACGAATCCCGCGGTGGCGACGGTCGGGGGCCGGCGGGGCGCCCGGAGTCGCTGCCCGCGCCGCTGCGACGGGCGCTGAATCGAACACGCCGGCTGTCTGAGGAGCTGCGCGCCGACGAGCAACGACACCGCATCACGCCGAGCCGCGAGACCGACGAGGGTTTTGTGGCCGCGATCTACCGGTGGGCCAGTAGCGGTGACCTGGCTGCGGCGCTGTCCGCCGCCGACGCCGAGAGCAGCGGCTCGCCATTGTCCGCCGGGGATTTCGTGCGGTGGTGCCGGCAGGTGCTCGACCTGCTGGACCAGGTCCGCAACGCCGCTCCGCAACCGGAGCTCAGTGTCTGCGCCAAACGGGCGATCGACGCAATTCGGCGCGGCGTCGTCGCGGTTGATGCCGGGTAGGCTGTGCCGCGGCTACGGTTAGATAGGCCTGCATTTAGGTACTGCCAGGACTGAGAGGACCCAGAACACCGATGAGCGGACCACAAGGACCTGACCCGACGCAGCCGTGGCAGCCGCCCCAGGGTGACGATCAGCAAACCAACGACCAGTCAACCGAGCAGGGGTCGCCCTGGCAGCAGCCGTCCGGCGAACAGCCCACCACGCAGGGATCGCCCTGGCAGCAGCCAACCGGTGAGCAGCCGGCCTGGCAGCAGCCCGCGTACACGCCCACCGAGTACTCGCCGTATCAGCAGCCGGGGCAGTACTACCCGGCGTATCCGCAACCGGGCGCCTACGCGCAGCCCGGCCAATACGGCGAGCAAGGCGCATATGCGCAACCGGGCCAGTACACGCAGCCCGGCCAATACACGCAGCCGGGCCAGTACGGTCAGCCGGGGCAGTACACCCAACCCGGCCAGTACACGCAGCCGGCCCCGTACGGCCCACCCGGCCAATATCCACAGCAGCCCGGTCAATACGGTCCGACGCCCGCCGGTTCCCCGCGTTCGCGCGCGGTGATCGGCACGGTGATCGGGGTGTTCGCCGCGATCGTGGTCGCGGTCGTCTTGGTGCTGGGTTTCTGGCAGCCCGGCTTCTTCGTGACCACCAAGCTCGACATCAACAAGGCGCAGGCCGGCGTGCAGCAGATCCTGTCCGACGAGACCAACGGTTACGGCGCCAAGAACGTCAAAGACGTCAAGTGCAACGACGGGGAAGACCCCGTCGTGAAAAAGGGCAACAGCTTCGAGTGCAGCGTCAGCATCGACGGCGCCAAGCGGCAGTTGACGGTGACCTTTCAGGACAACAAGGGCACCTACGAGGTCGGCCGGCCCAAGTAGCTGACGACTAGCTCATCCGGGCAGCGAATCGAGCGCCTTTTGCAGCCGGGCGATCGATGACGTGACGCCAAAGCGGCCGGCCAACTCTGCGGTGGCCGCGGGATCGGCCGCCGTCAACGGCAGCGCATCGGTCGGCGTCGACAACTCGACCGGCGCGTCGGTCGCCACCCGCACGACCGCTTCGGCGGCCTCGAGATAGTCGGCCGCCTCGCGCAGTTTTCGCCGAAGACCCTTAGACAGTGACGATTTCGGGTTATCCACCGCGGCCAGGATCGCCGCCAACGAGCCATGGTGTGCCAGCAGCATGGCGGCGGTCTTCTCGCCGACACCCGGTACCCCGGGTAGGCCGTCGGAGGGGTCTCCGCGCAGCAACGCCAGCTCCGCATAGCCCGGTCCGGCCCGCTCGACGGGCACCCCGTAACGTTCGGCCACCTCGACCGGCCCCAGTAGCGTGGCGTTGGTCAGCCCCCGGCCCAGGTAGAGCACCCGCACCGGCACCGGATCGTCGGCGACCACCTGCAGCAGGTCGCGATCGCCGCTGACAACGACGACGGGGTCGCGACGTTCCCGCGCGGCCAGCGTGCCGATCACATCGTCGGCTTCGAAACCTGCCGCCCCGCCGGTACAGATGCCGAACGCGTCGAGAATTTCCTCGATCATCTCCACCTGCGGGGACAACTCATCTGGCACCTCCTCGACGTCGGGTTCGCCCGCCGGCTTCTGTTGCTCGACTCGGTGCGCCTTGTACGACGGGATGAGGTCAACCCGGAACTGAGGGCGCCAGTCCAGATCCAGGCACACCACCAATCGGGTCGGCCGCTGCCGGGTAATCACCAGCGCCATCGAATCCAAAAAGCCGCGGACCGCGTTCACCGGGCGCCCGTCCGGGCCCGTGATCGACGACGGCACTCCGTAGTAAGAGCGAAACCACATGCTGGCGCCGTCCAGCAACAGCAGGGGAGCAGACATGCGGGTGAGCCTATTTCGCGCTGACTCTGCGTTCACCGCGCGGGCTACTCGAACTTCTCCGCGGTGTGCGCAGAGTCATTGCAATGCGGCGCTCGCTAGCCTTGCTGAGGTGAACCCTCGATTCCCCACAGACGTGTATGCCCGCAGGTTGGCCGCGGCGGCCGCTGCCACCGCCGACGCCGGACTCGCCGGCCTGGTCATCACCCCGGGCTACGACTTGCGGTATCTGATCGGTTCACGCGCGCAAACCTTCGAGCGGCTGACCGCGTTGGTGCTGCCCGTCGCCGGTGAGCCGACCGTGGTGGTGCCGCGGTTGGAGTTGGCCGCGCTCAAGGAATCCGCCGCCGCCGACTTGGGTGTGGCGGTGGCCGACTGGGTCGACGGCCAGGACCCCTATCAACTGGTCGCCACCGCACTCGGCGGCGCACCGGCGGCCATTGCGGTCACCGATTCGATGCCTGCGCTGCACTTGCTGCCGCTCGCCGATGTCCTTGGCGTGGTACCGATTTTGGCCACCGGTGTGCTGCGCGAGCTGCGGATGGTCAAGGACGACGCCGAAATCGACGCGTTGCGCAAAGCCGGTGCGGCCATCGACCGGGTGCACGCCCGGGTGCCGGAGTTCCTGGCTCCCGGCCGAACCGAGGCCGACGTCGCCGCCGATATTGCGGAAGCGATTGTCGCCGAAGGCCATTCGGAGGTGGCATTCATCATCGTCGGCTCCGGGCCGCACGGTGCCGACCCGCATCACGGGTGCTCGGACCGGCAACTGCGCGCCGGCGACATCGTGGTTGTCGACATCGGCGGGTGCTACGAACCGGGATATCAGTCCGACTCGACGCGCACTTACAGCTTGGGAGAGCCCAGCCCTGAAGTAGCGCAACACTATTCGGTGTTACAGCGGGCTCAGCAAGCAGCGGTCGATGCGGTGCGCCCGGGAGTGACCGCCGAACAAGTGGACGCCGCCGCACGCGACGTGTTGACCGAGGCCGGGCTCGGCGAGTATTTCGTGCACCGCACCGGACACGGAATAGGCTTGTCGGTGCACGAAGAGCCCTACATCGTCGCCGGCAATACTCTGCCGTTGACCGCCGGCATGGCGTTCTCGGTGGAGCCGGGCATCTATTTCCCCGGCCGGTGGGGGGCCCGCATCGAAGACATCGTCGTGGTCACCGAGAACGGCGCGGAGCCGGTCAACAACCGACCGCACGAGCTGATCGTGGTGCCGATCAGCTGAGCGAATCGGCGTGCGCCCAGTCGGCGTACGCTCAAGCGATGAGCAATCACGACCGCGCAGCTGCCCGTCGGGAGATCGCCGACGCGCTGCTCGTCGCCCTCGAACGTCGCCACGAGGTGCTCGACGCCATCGTGGAAGCCGACGATCGGCCGGCCGCAGTCGACGCAATCGCGGAATTGCTGGGGACCTCGCGGCGGGGTAGCGAAGCGGTGATGGGGATGTCATTCGATCAGCTCACCAAAGACTCGCGTAAGAGGATCGCCGCCGAGCTCGAAGATCTGAACACCCAGCTGAGCTTCACCCTCAAGGAGCGGCCGGCGAGCTCCGGGGACACGTTGGTGCTACGCCCCTTCGCCGGGGAACCCGATCGCGACATCTTCGCCGCCCGCACCGAGGAGATGGGCGGCGCCGGCGACGGCTCAGGCGGCCCGGCCGGGAGCCTCGACGACGAGATCCGCTCGGCGCTGGCAAGGATCGACGCCGAGGACGCCGCCTGGTTTGTCGCGGTCGACGGCACCAAGAAGGTCGGCATGGTGTTCGGTGAGCTGATCGGCCACGAGGTGCATGTCCGGATCTGGATCCACCCGGAGTGCCGGCACCGCGGTTACGGCACCGCCGCACTGGCGAAGTCGCGGCCGGAGATGGCAGCCTACTTCCCGGCAGTGCCGCTCGTCATCCGGGCACCCGGCGCCCGCGACGCCCGCACCAGCTAGCGCTTGCGGTGGTCGAGCAGGGTCGCTGATCCGAGCACCCGCTCCACCCGCACCTCGATGACCACCCGGCGCGGATTCTCCCGTGGTGTGCGGTAACGCTGGGCATAGCGAAGTTCGGCATCGCGGACGGCGTCGATGTCTTTGTTCACACTGGCTTTGCCCTCTAACGACAACCACCGCGCGCCGTCGACCTGGCTGAGCACCGCGACTCCGCCCCGCTCAGCGTTGACCGCCTTCTGAGAACCGCCGGTGGTGATCACCCGGGCGATATGTGTCTTGGGGTCGAAGGTGAAACCCACCGCCACCACATGCGGCGAGTTGTCCGCACGCAGCGTGGTCAGCATGGCCAGATGGCGTTCGGTGAGGAACGCCAACGCGTCGTTGGTCAAGCGGGTGGTGGTGTTCGCCATTACTGCTCACGCTAGCGCAGGACATAATCGCTTCCGTGAAAGACACGGGCGCCGGCACGGTGCTGATCCTCGGCGGCCGCAGCGAAATCGGAACCGAACTCGCGCTTCGCCTCGCACCCGGTGCGACGGTGGTGCTGGCAGCGCGCGGCGCCGACCGGCTCTCCGATCAGGTGTCTGTGGTGCGCGCCGCCGGGGCGGTGGCGGTGCATACTCGCGAGTTCGACGCCGACGACCTGGACTCCCACGGCCCGCTCGTCTCCTCGGTCGTTGCAGCCCACGGGCCGATCGATATCGCGGTGCTCGCCTTCGGCATCCTCGGCGAGCAGGCCCGCGCCGAAACCGACGCCAGGCATGCGGTGGCCATCGTGCACACCGACTACGTCGCTCAGGTCAGCCTGCTGACCCATCTGGCGGCGGCCATGCGCACGGCCGGCCACGGAACGCTGGTGGTGTTCTCCTCGATCGCCGGGGTGCGGGTCCGTCGCGCCAACTACGTCTACGGCTCGGCCAAAGCCGGGTTGGACGGCTTCGCCAGCGGACTGGCTGATGCGTTGCACGGCACCGGCGTTCGGGTGCTTATCGTGCGACCGGGATTCGTGATCGGGCGCATGACGCAGGGTATGACGCCGGCACCGCTGCCCAGCACTCCCGCGCAAGTCGCGGCGGCGACGGCGCGGGCGCTCGCCAAAGGTCGCCGCACGGTGTGGATCCCGCGGACGTTGCGGCCTGCGTCGGTGGTGATGCGAATGCTGCCCCAGTTCATTTGGCGACGGATGCCGCGATGATCCACCGATCGAATGGCCGAGACGACGCCGATACCCCTCAAATCGGAATCGTCTCGGCCACGCCGACCGGCTCCACAGCCTCGCCGCGCCGATGCCGCCGGCGGTAGTCGGCTGATGCTGCCCGCCACAACATGGCCGGCCGCAGCAGTCTGGTCGGCGGATCCATCAGGCTGGTTACCCTGGCGAACTGACTGAATACGGCAGCATCGAATTCTGCGGCGGCGAGAACCCGATCCACGTAACCGTTGAGCAGCCGTGTGATCAGTGACCGTTCGCCCGGGATCTCGGGCAGCGCGAGGTCACCGCCGGCCGCCAGTTGCCAGGCCTGCCGGATCGGCCGTGCCGCGGCCCTGAAGAATCGCCGCGCCAGATCGTCTGTGCCGCAGGCCAAACAGTCACGCAGGGCCAGAGCCTCCAGCGCGGCAACCGTCATACCCTGCCCGTAGATCGGGTTGAAGCTGCAGATCGCGTCACCGATGACGAGCAGTCCCTTTGGGAACCGCCGCATCTTGTCATAGCGGCGCCACTGGCTGCACGGAGTGCGGTGATGGGCTACGTCGCCGATGAGTTCGGCGTCGCGCACCGCGGCCAGCACATGCGGGGGCGCGAATTCCTCCACCCATTCGCACAACGCGGAGAACTCGCGAGGCGGAACCCGGCCGGCCATTCCCATCACGGTCATGACCGACTTGCCGTCCTCACAGTCGAAAAGGCCCATTCCGGTGGGTCGGCCGGGCACAACGCCCACGATCACGCCCATTTCGTGCAGCGCGCCGGGGCGTATCCGCATCAGCTGACTGGAATAGGCCAGCTGCATCGTTACGTGGTCTTCGACTGGACGGCCATAGCCCAGCTGCTCCAGCCACGTCGGCGTCCGGGCGGCACGACCAGTGGCGTCGACGACCAGTTCGGCCGCCAAGGTCGCTTCGTGCCGGCTACGCCGGTCGACGATCCGGGCGCCGGTGACGCGGGCGCCGTCCGGTGTCGACGTCAGATCCACCACATCGTGTTCCTCGGCCACGGTGATGTTGGCGATGTGACGCACCTGCCGGCGGACGTGGTGCTCCAGGAAGGGTCTGCTGGTCAGATAGAGGTTGAACTTTTCGGTTGAGCCCGCGCTGATGGCCCGGTGACCGCCCAGGTTGTAGTGCAACTTCGACAAGTCCTGGCCGTCGAAGTACGGCACACCGCCGGTCGTGAGTTCGTTCAAGATGCCGGGGAACAGCTCGTCCAAAACATCGGCGCCCCTGGCTAATAGGGCATGCAGATGGCGCCCCTGCGGAACGCCGCGGCGGTTGGCGGCCGTGTCGGGCAGCGTGTCGCGTTCCACTACCGTGACCGTGTCGAAGAAGTCGGATAACACCCGCGCGGTCACCAGCCCTGCCATGCTCGCACCCAGTACCACCGCGTGGTCACCAACCTTGGCCATTGCGCACCCGCTTTCGTCGAGTTGTCTGACAAAAGCAATGGTCAGGTGGGTGAGCGGCGCCGGACAGCGTAGCCGACTACTCGACCTTGAGCGCCCTGGTTTGAATAGGTTTTGAATAGGTGCTGAAATGCCTCGTCAGGCAGGTAAACGAGGTTATAGTCCCGGCGTGATCAGCGGTGATCCGCTGGCCGGCCGAGACAGCGAACTGCGCAATATCGGCCGGGTACTGCGAGGGTCCGGCAATTACTCCGGCGTGATCATCGCCGGAGCACCCGGTGTGGGCAAAACCCGGCTCGCCCGCGAGGTACTGGCCCGCGCCGCGGCCGCCGGCGACCGCACCAACTGGATCATCGGGACCGAATCGGCGCGGCCCCTTCCGCTGGGTGCGTTCACGGCTCTGCTCACCGATTCGATCACTGATCCGGTGCCCAACGTGCAACGGTTGATCAAAACCTTTGTGGCCCAACAGCGCCAGGGCCGAGTCTTGGTGGGCGTCGACGACGCGCATCTTCTGGACGGATTGTCCGCGCACGTCGTGCACCAGCTGGCGCAGACCAGAGGCCCGCGGTTGGTGGTGACCGTACGCACCGGCGCTGAAGAACCCGATGCGGTGACGGCGTTGTGGAAGGACGGGCTGCTCACTCGGCTGGATCTCGAACCGCTGTCCGCTGAGGCGACCCGCGCGTTGATCGAAGCCAGCGTCGGCGGGCCGGTGGATGCCCGTAGCGCCGAGCGGTTCTGGACGCTGACCGATGGCAACGCGCTGTTTTTGCGGCAGCTGATAGCCGACCAGCTTGCGGCCGGCCGGATGCGGCAAGTCGCCGGAGTGTGGATGTGGGACGGAGACGTCGCGGTCTCGCAGAATCTCAGCGACATGGTGGCCCGACAGCTTGGGCGGGTAACCCCGGGCGTGGCGCGTGTCGTCGACACCCTCTCACAGTGCGAGCCGTTGAGCGTGACGGTGCTCTGCGACGTCGTGAGCCGCGCGGACCTCGAGGCGGCCGAGCAGATGCATCTGGTCACCGTCGAGCGAGTCGATGGCGACCGGTTGGCCCGGCTCGCCCATCCGTTGATCGGTGAGCTTCGCCGCGCGACCGCCGGAGAGATGCACCTTTCCAAGGTGCGCGGTCGGCTGGCACAGCGACTCGGCCAGGAAACCGACCGGGACATGCGCGCAACGGTACGACGGGCCTTACTCACTCTCGAATCCGATCTCCCGCCCGACCCCGACCTGTACTTGACGGCCGCGCGCTGCGCGATGACGCTGCTGGATCCGGAGTCGGCCGACCGTTTCGCGGCGGCGGCAGCCGCCTGCGGGGCGCCCGACGCCGCGCCCATGCGGGGCATGTCCCTCGTTATGCGCGGCCTTGGGCAGCAGGCCGAGGAAGTCCTGCAAGAGCTGTGTGAAAGCGATCGTCCCGACAAGCACCGATGGTCGACCGTTCGTGCCGCCAACTTGGTGTGGATGCTCGGCCGCCCCGCCGAAGCCGCCGCGATTCTGGACGGCCTGACCGGGCAGGCTGAGACACCGGCCGATCGCGACGCGCGCCTGGCGGTGCAGGCATGCGTCGACGCGGTATTCGGCCGTTGTGCGTTGGCTGAGCAAAACGCCAGGGCGGCACTGGATTCCGAAACCCTATCGGACTTTCACGCAATGATGGCATCGGTCGCGCTGGTTATGGCGATGGGCGCACTCGGTCATGTCGACGACCTGACCGTTGTCGCCGAACAAGCGATCAACCGGGCGATCACAGCGTTCGAATCGTCGCCGACTCGGTTCTGGTTCGGGGCCGTCTACGCCCGCGCATGCCGATTGACCGGTCGCATCGATGAGGGCGTCCAATCGGCGAAGCGGATCGCCGAGTCGGCGCGCGACGTTCCCGGCTTCGCCTACGCTAATCTGGCCTTTTTGGTGGGCCACGCCCACTTGGTCCGCGGTGATGTCGGTAAAGCCGTCGGATTGCTGCGGGAAGCTCGTGCTGGGATCGAAAAGCACGGTGCGACGACTGGTTTGCGTCCAGCTAGTTGCTTTGGGTTGGCCGAGGCTTACGCCAAGTTGGGGCAACCGGATGCTGCGGAGGAAGCGCTCGCCGAGGCGAGGCGGGCCGTACCGCCCGACTATCTTTTCATGCAGACCGCGTTATCACTGGCGATTGGGTGGACGTTGGCGGCCAAAGGGCTCATCGGCGATGCGGTCGCCGAGGTGAGCAATGCCGCGCGGGAAGCACATGACCGTGGTCAACCAACCCACGAATTGGCATGCATCCAAGCGGCGGCTCAATGGGGCGACGCATCGGCGGCCGGCCGAGCGTGCGAACTTGCCGATGCCTTAGCACTCCCGCTCGCCAATACCGTTGCGCGACACGCTAATGCGTTGGCCGACAGCGATGGGGAAGGCTTGCTTGCCGCGGCATCGGGGTACCGGGCGATCGGTGATCGGGCGGCGGCCGCCGACGCCGCTGCGCAGGCGGCCGCGGTCCTGCTGAGCAGCCAACACCGCCAGCGTGGGCTCTACGCGGCTGCGGTAGCGCGCGAACTGTCCGATGAATGTGGCGGCTTGTGCACACCGGCGCTGCGCAGCGCGGTCGGGCTTCCGTTGAGCGGGCGTCAGCGCGAAGTGATCGAACTGGTCGTGGCGGGTTTGACCAACCGGGAGATCGCCGAGCGGCTGATGATGTCGGTGCGTACGGTTGAGGGGCACGTGTACCGAGCCTGTCAGCGGGTCGGCGTGAACAACCGCGACGAATTGGGCAGCGTCGTGCGCGCCGGCCTGGCACAGCCTTGAGCAAAAACAGGTAGTCCACTACGCGTGCTCGGCGTCAATTGACGGCCATACGTTGCTTTCGTCAGCGACAAACGGATGGACCGACCATGACCGCCTTATTGGACGCATTAATAATTGCGATGCTGGTTCTTATTCTATTCGGGCTCAATAGCCTGCAGTCGTGGCTGGAACGCTGGGACCGCGAGCGACATTTCGAGGACTAGCGCCACACAATTTCTTCCCAATATCGACATCCGGGCAACCCGGGCGCGAAGTTTGGGTACGTTCTGCGCAGGCTTCGTAGCTGAAAGGTTCCTGAATACGGTGCAGAGCGAAACCGCGTCGATGTGGTTGACGGTGGCCCGCGACGGCGAGTTCCGCCAGGCATTGGCGGCACTCGACGACAACGGGGAGTTTCGGGGCGTCGCGCTGACAGGCGCCAGAGGGGTGGGCAAGTCAACCCTTGCCGGCAGGCTCGCCGAGACGATCGAGGCCAGCGGACGGACCGTACGATTCGGGCTAGGCACCGAAACCGAATATGACGAAATTCTCACGCAGCAAGCCGATCTCGTTGTCGTCGTCGGTGATGCCCACCTGCTTGATTCGGCATCGGCCAGCTTGGCGTACCGGCTCGCGGCCAGCCGCAGTGCTCGGCTGATCGTGACAATCTGTTCGGGCGAAGCGGTGCGCGACCCGGTGAGCGCGCTGCTGAACGAGCGACTCTTGCTGAGCTTGCATATCCAGCCATTCAGCCGCGAGCAGACCGGACAGCTTGCCAGCCAGACGCTCGGCGGCCCCGCCGATGCTCACCTGGTTGACGAACTGTACGACCGCAGCGGGGGCAACGCGCTACTACTGTGCGGTCTGCTGAACGCGGGCCGAGAAAATGGCGTTCTGGTCCAGACCGAAGGGCGCTGGCAACTCCGGGGTCCGCTGCGCGCAGATCGCGAGCTTTACAACCTGCTCGACTCACAACTGGAGTCTCTCGCTCCAAAAGAGTTGGAAGCCATAGAAATCCTGGCCACCGCAGAGTTACTCGATTGGGAGGTCTTGCGCGTCCTGTGCGAGTCGGAAGCATTGAGTCGGTTGCGGGACCGCGGCCTCATCCAGCTGACCGATGACGGGCCGGACACCGTTGTGCGCTTGAATCATCCCGTCCTTGGTGACGCGGCACTCCGACGCGCCGGTGTGGCGCGTTCGCGACAGCTCAATGGTCAGCTGGCGCAAGCTCTTCAGAAGCACTTGCGCTCGAAAAGGCGGGACCGCAGAATACCCGACCTGCGCGGCCAGATTCGCCTCGCCCAGTACATGATGCGCAGCGACGCCGAACCCGACCTCGCCGCGATCGTCACTGCCGCGGCAAGCGCGACGACGATGTCAAACCATGGCTACGCCGAGGAATTGGCCCGGTTCGCCTACGACTGCGGCGCCGGCTTGCCGGCCGCGATCGTGCTCGCCGAATCGCTGAGTTGGCAAGGTGCCGGCGAAGAGGCCGAAGAGGTGCTGTCGGCGTTCAACCCCAACGGCGACGACGAACGGATGACCATGCGATGGGGTTGTCTGCGCGCGGCAAACCTGTTCTGGGTTTGCCGGCGCGTCGGTCCCGCGCGGCAGGTATTGACAGACCTGCGGGCTCGCATCGGATCCGAACTGGGCGCCGCGATGGTCAACGCCATTCAACTCTCGTTTGCCTTCTTTTCCGGCGATGCCGCGGGGACAAGCGAAATGGGCCCGCACCTGTGCGCAACCAGCGCGTTGCCGCTGGCAACCGTATGGACGGCAGTGCCGACAGCTTGCGCGCTGACCTTCGGGGGTCGCTTCGGTGAAGCCAAGCGCATCATCGACGTGGGCTTGCAGGCCGCGACGTCCGGCGAGGCGGGAGCGCAACGGTTCGCGCTCGGCATGGTCGAGGTGATGACACTCACGGCCGCCGGTGATCATCCGGCAGCCGAACAGGCCGCCCAACGCTATGCCCGGATGGCGGCGGGCACGCCCGCGGCAGAAGCCATGGTGGCTGCGATATTTGGCCTCGTGCACCTCGCGGGCGGCGCACTGCAGTACGCGTCCTCCGCATTCGATGATTCGATATCCACGCTATCGCAAGGTGTTCCGCCTCCGTGGACGATGCTGGTGGCTGCCTGGCACGCCCAGGCAGAAGGCGCGCGCGGCAACCGCGCCGCCGCCGCGGCGGCGCTGCAAAGCGCGGAGGCTGCCTACGGGCCGCAAGTGGCGGTATTCGCGCCCGAACTCGAAATCGCCCGCGCGTGGGAGAGAGCATCTGCCGGCGAAACGGCAGCAGCCCAACATCATTCGGTGTGCGCAGCGCAGATCGCGCGAAACGCGGGGATGCACGCCATCGAGATGCGGGCGTTGCATACCGCCGTACGGCTTGGCGACGGCTCACACGCCGCCCGGCTGGGTGAGCTCGCTGAAATCCTCGGCACCGCATTAGCGCAAACGGTCGCAGACCACGCGCGTGGTCTGGCCGGCCACGATCCTGACGTGCTGAACGCCGCGGCCGAACGGTTCGCGGAACTCGGCGCCTTGGCACTGGCTGCGGATGCGGCGGCGGAGGCTGCCCGCGAGCATGCACGGATTGGCCATCGCGGCAAGGAATTAGAGTCGTCGACGCGTGCGTACTGGCTGGCCAGCCAGAGTGAATCACGAACACCTGCAGTCAACGCGGCCGCACAGCCGCTGCCGATCAGTGATCGCGAATACCAGGTAGCGCTGCTGGTCGCCGCCGGACTGTCGAACCGGCAGATAGCGGACAAGTTGTCCGTATCGGTGCGAACGGTGGAAGGACACCTCTATCGCATTTTCACCAAGCTCGACATCAAACGACGCGACCAGCTCGCGCGCCTTATCAGCGCGGGCCGAACCCCGTAGATTTATCCCATGCAACCGACCTTCGCCGACCTCGCCAAGTCCCAATACGTGCTGTTGACCACGTTCACCAAAGACGGTCGAGAAAAGCCGACACCGGTTTGGGCCGCTGCGGACGGCGAGCGGTTGTTGGTCATCACGCCGGAGACGTCGTGGAAGGTCAAGCGGATCCGCAACACCCCACGGGTGACGCTGGCGGCGTGCGACCTACGCGGTCGGCCCAAGAGCGAGGCCGTCGAGGCCACGGCGAGGATTCTCGACAAGTCACACAACGGCGCCGTCTACAACGCCATTGGCAAGCGGTACGGACTGATCGGTCGGGTGTTCAACCTCTTCAGCAAGCTGCGCGGCGGCATGCAAAACAATGTGGGTGTGGAACTGAGGCTGAGTCCCTAGGCAGTTCGTTACGTCTGCAGGTGCTCCCGGAAGAACCCGAAAACCCGGGCCCAGGCATCCTGGGTTGCCGTCTCGTTGTATCCGAATCCGGTGACTCGCAGCAACGGCTGAGCGGGCAGCTTGTTGGCAAAGCTGTGCCCCACGCGGGGATAGACCTTGACATCGCTGGGGATGCCCTTTTGCTCGAGCACCCGCTGCAGCTTTTTGGGCGCCCCGATGCCCAGTGGGTCGCGGGCGCCGAAGCTGGCCACGATCGGGCAGGCGCCGTCCAGTGTTTCGCTGAGGTTGCGCGGCAGCGGGGCGCCATAGAATGGTGCCGAGGCACCAAATCCTTTGGGCGACATGACTAATGCAAACTGACCGCCCATGCAGAACCCTGCGATGCCGACTTTTCCAGTGCATTGGGGCATCGACAACAGGTAGTCCCGGGCGGCCAGGATGTCGTCGAGAGAGTGGCCACGCTGGGTCAGCAACTCCCGCATCACCTTGATGACGCAGCGCGCACGTCCACCCCGCGCGAAGAGATTCGGAGTGATGGCGATGTATCCCGCTGCGGCCACATGAGCGTTGATTGACTCTTTGTCCGGCCCGTAGCCGATCGCGTCGTGGACCACCACCACGCCGGGAAAGGGGCCCGGCCCGTCGGGGATGTCGAGCAACGCGTCGATGGGCCCGGCCGGAGCGGCCATTTCGATTGTCGTCACGAAAAGATATCTAACCGTGCGCCGGAGCGCGACGGAACTCCGGTGCACGCTCGACACGTTGCCATTGCATGGTGTCGCGACTGTTTCTGATTTACGTGGTCGTCGAGCTGGCGGTGGTGGTGGCGTTGGCGTCCACGATCGGGCTCGGATGGACCCTGCTCGTGCTGCTCGGCACCTTCCTCGTCGGGATAGCTGTGGCCGGTTCGCGGATCAAACGGCAAGTAATCGAGGTGTTGGCAGGCAGAAGTCCGGTGACAGACACCGCAGTGACCGCTATCGGTGCCGTGCTGCTCGTCGTTCCGGGACTGGTCAGCAGCGCGATGGGTCTGCTGCTGTTGTTGCCACCCACTCGAACGGCCGCCCGTCCGGTGGTGGCCGCGATCGCTGCCCGCGGCCTGGGCTGGCCGCTGGTAGCCGCAACCTGGTTCGCCGGCCGGCGCCGCACCCGCGACGTCATCGACGGCGAGGTCACTGACGTCACTGACGCCACTGATCCAGAGCCACCTGCGCTGCCTTAGTTTTGCGGCTGTGACAACTTTGTTGGTCAACGGGCGGATACACAGCCCGAGCCACCCTGATGCCACCGCGATGGCGGTGCGCGACGGGGTGATCGCTTGGTTGGGCAGTGACGCCGTCGGCCGCGACCAGTTTCCCGGCGCCACCGTCGTCGACCTCGACGGCGCCTTCGTCGCGCCGGGGTTCGTCGACAGCCACATCCATCTCACCGCGACCGGGCTTTTGCTGACCGGGCTGGATCTGGGCGCGGCAACATCACGCGAGCACTGCCTGGCGCTCATCGCCGAGCACGCCGCCAGCCATCCCGATCCGCTGGTGTGGGGCCACGGCTGGGATGAATCACGCTGGCCCGACAGCGCTGCGCCGTCCGCGGCCGAGCTGGACGCGCTGCTCGGCGATCGGCCCGCCTACCTGACCCGAGTGGATTTGCATTCCGCACTGGCCTCCAGCGGCCTGCGGCGACGAGTACCTGAGTTGGCGGCGGCCAGCGGCTTCAGCGAACACGGACCGCTGTCCGGCGACGCCCACCACCTGATCCGCGCCGCCGCCCGCGACCTACTGACCAGCACGCAACGCGCCGCAGCCCGTGCCGCAGCACTGGCGGCCGCCGCCGCGGCCGGCATCGTCGCAGTGCATGAATGCGCGGGACCTGACATCGGCGGACTGGACGATTGGCGTGAGCTGCGCGCCGAGCAGTCCGGAGTCGAGGTGATCGGCTACTGGGGAGAGGCGGTGACCAGCCCGGCGCGGGCGCGTGAGCTGATAGCTGAAACCGGGGCGCACGGGTTGGCGGGTGACTTGTTCATCGACGGCGCGCTGGGCTCGCGCACGGCTTGGCTGTGCGAGCCCTACGCCGACGCTCCAGAGTGCGTCGGTAACTGCTACCTCGAGCCCGAAGCGATCACCGCGCATGTGCGGGCCTGCACGCAGGCGGGTGTGACGGCCGGCTTCCACGTCATCGGCGATGCCGCGGTGTCGGCGGCGGTCGCTGCCTTCGAGCGGGTGGTCGAGGAGCTCGGCGTCGCCGCGGTGGCCCGGTGCGGGCACCGGTTGGAGCATGTGGAGATGGTGACCGCCGAGCAGGCCGCCCGACTCGGCGCTTGGGGCGTCGTGGCCAGCATCCAGCCCAACTTCGACGCCCGGTGGGGCGGCGCCGACGGCATGTATGCCCAACGTTTGGGCATCGATCGAGGTAGATCCCTCAATCCAGTTGCGCTGTTAGCATCCCAAGGCGTGCCTCTCGCGTTCGGGTCCGACGCTCCGGTGACGGACCTCAATCCCTGGCTGGGTGTTCGCGCGGCGGTCTGTCATCAGACACCCGACAGCGCGGTGTCACCGCGGGCGGCATTTGCTGCCGCCACTCGGGGTGGTTGGCGAGCGGCCGGGGTCCACGACGGGTTGACCGGCACCTTGGTGCCCGGCGCGCCCGCGTCGTACGCCGTGTGGGAGGTCGGTGAGCTCGATGTCGCTGCGCCGAATACCGCCGTTCAGCGGTGGTCGACGGACCCGCGTTCGCGGGTGCCCGCTCTGCCACGGCTGAGTCACACCGACGCTATGCCGCACTGCCGGCAGACCGTGCGCCGGGGTGCGGTCATCTATGGCTGACCGAGAGCGCCGGTTTTCTCGGCGGGGGCGCTTCGACGATGTCACCGAGATCATCCCGGCGGTTGACGTCGACGACACCGGGGATGTCCCGATACCGGACGCCGACGACGACGAATCGCCGAGTGTTGCTGCGCGACTCGGGGCGGCGGCGCGCCGGCAACTTGGGAAGGTCGGCCCCATCCTGCGCGAGCGTGTGCTGCCCAAGACCGCCAAGGCACTGCGGCCACGAGCGACCCGGTTGGGCGCCACCATCGCCTCCGGGCTGTTGCTCTGTGCCAGCTTCCCGCCGACCGACTGGTGGTGGGCCGCAGTCGTCGCATTCGCGCTGCTGGCCTGGGTGTTGACCCGCGCCGCAACCAGGCCGGTGGGCGGTTTCGGATACGGCTTTCTGCTGGGCCTGGTGTTTTACCTGCCGCTGCTGCCCTGGATTGCCATGCTGGTCGGCGCGATCCCGTGGATCGCGTTGGCGACAGTCTCCGCAGTGTTTCCCGGCATCTTCGGGCTGCTGGCGGTCGCGGTTCGCCGACTGCCGGGCTGGCCGGTGTGGTTCGCTGCGGCGTGGGCGGTGCAGGAGTGGCTGAAGTCGTCCGTTCCGTTCGGTGGGTTCCCCTGGGGTGTCGTGGCGTTCGGTCAAACCAGTGGGCCGTTCTTGCCGCTGGTCCGCCTGGGCGGGCCGCCACTGCTGTCGCTGGCCATCGTGCTGCTCGGGTCCAGCCTGACCGCGATAGCCGTGGAAATCGTGTCCTGGTGGCACAAATCCCGGCGGTTAGCCGCCGACACGCCGCCGGCGGTGCTGGTGCCGGCCATCTGCATCTGTGCGGTGCTGTTCGCCAGCGTCGCCGTCTGGCCGGCGGTCCGGCGCTCCGGCGCCGGCGCCGGCGACGAACCCACGGTCACGGTGGCGGCGGTGCAGGGCAACGTGCCCCGGCTCGGGCTCGACTTCAACTCGCAGCGCCGGGCGGTGCTCGACAATCACGTCAGGGAAACCCTTCGGCTGGCCGACGACGTGCATGCCGGCAGCGCGCCGCAACCCCAATTCGTCGTCTGGCCGGAAGACGCCTCTGATATCGATCCGCTGGCCAACCCGGACGCCGGGCAACAAATGAACGTCGCGGCCGATGCGATCGGCGCGCCGATCCTGGTCGGAACCGTGCTCGACGTTCCGAAGCGGCCGCCCGACGATCCGGCGTACACCAATACCGTGATCGTCTGGAATCCGGTCACCGGCCCAGGCGAACGCCACGACAAGCAGATCGTCCAGCCGTTCGGGGAGTATCTGCCCTGGCCGGGGTTTTTCCGCCACCTGTCCCGGTATGCCGAGTGGGCCGGTCATTTCGTGCCGGGGCAGAGCAGCGGGGTGGTGCACGCCGCGGGCATCCCCGTCGGGGTGGCCACCTGCTGGGAAGTGATTTTCGACCGCGCCGCACGCGAGTCGGTGCGCAACGGCGCGCAGATACTCGCCATGCCCAGCAACAACGCCACCTTCAACCAGGCCATGAGCGAGCAGCAACTGGCCTTCGACAAGGTGCGCGCCGTCGAGCATGACCGATACGTCGTCGTCGCCGGGACCGTCGGGATCAGCGCGGTCATCGCCCCGGACGGCGGTGAGCTGGAGCGAACGGCCTTTTTCCAGCCGGCTTACCTGGTCAGCCAGGTGCGTCTGAAGACGGCGTTGACCCCGGCGACCCGCTGGGGCGACATCCTGGGGTGGGTCCTGGTGGTGGCGGGCATCGGGGCCGTGTTTGCCGGAATATTGCACAATGGATGGTTCATGCGTCCGAATCGCCGTCGGCTGCGGTCGGCGAAGCAGGGCGCGCCCGCCGCGGACAGATCCGACCACGACACTGCGGCTGAGCACCACGGCCGAGATGCAGCCCGCCGAGGGCCAGACAGAGGAGCCATATGACGGGCGACCGCCCCACCCAGCGCACGCTGGTGATCATTCCGACTTTCAATGAACGGGAGAACCTGCCGCTCATTCTGCGGCGCCTACACGAGGCCCTCCCGGACGTCCATGTCCTGGTCGTCGACGACAGCAGCCCCGATGGCACCGGCCAGCTCGCCGACGAGCTGGCAGAGGCTGACCACCAGGCCGGTTTCGAGCGCATCCACGTGATGCACCGCACCATTAAGGACGGCCTGGGCGCGGCCTACCTCGCGGGCTTTGCCTGGGGCCTGGCCAGGCAGTACTCGACGCTGGTCGAGATGGACGCCGACGGCAGCCACGCGCCCGAGCAGCTACACCGCTTGCTGGACGCGGTCGACGCCGGAGCGGATTTGGCCATCGGCTCGCGCTACGTCGACGGCGGTACGGTCCGCAACTGGCCGTGGCGACGCATCGTGCTGTCCAAGGTCGCCAATACCTACTCGCGGCTGCTACTCGGGATCGGCGTGCACGACATCACGGCCGGGTTCCGCGCCTACCGGCGTGCGGTGCTGGAGAAGATCGACCTCGATGCCGTCGACTCCAAGGGCTACTGCTTCCAGATCGACCTGACGTGGCGCACGGTCAGCAACGGCTTTGCCGTCGTCGAAGTGCCGATCACGTTCACCGAGCGCGAACTCGGCGTGTCGAAGATGAGCGGATCGAACATCCGCGAAGCGCTGGTCAAGGTCGCCCAGTGGGGGATCAGCGGCCGCCTTCACCGAGCGCAAGCGGGCGTGTCCCCGGTCGACACGCCGCACTAAAGATCAGCTGCTACCGCGGCGGCGCGCCCTGATGATCTCCAGGCGCTCCTTGAGCAGCTCCTCGAGCTCCTCGATCGACCGGCGCTCCAGCAGCATGTCCCAGTGCGTCCGGGGCGGCTTTGCCTTCTTCGGCTCCGGCACGTCACCCTCGATCAGGGTCCCTTCCATGCCGTTGCGGCACAGCCAGGTGCTGGGAATCTCTGCGTCGTCGGCGAATGGAACCTCGAATTCCTCACCGTTGTCCGTGCGGTACCGCGCAATCTGCCGCGGCGCCAGGTCGTGATTGCGGTCGGTCTCGTAGCTCACGGCTCCGAGCCGGCTTCCTCGCAGCACACGATCAGCCATCGGCTGTTACTCCTTTGGGTTTCTTAATCCTCTTTGCGGCTCGCGCCCTGACAACGCCGTGGCGGTCGGCGAAGTTCCCGGACGCGCACTTCGCAAGGCGCGACGCGACCTTCAATGATACCGGGGATACCGGGAACACTGCGTTTCCCCGACTAAAGTCGGCCCCGTGAGCCGCCGTGGTCGACCGCAGCCCTGCCGCTGGTGCGGTCGTGATGTTCCCGACGCCGGGATGGGCCGGCGCCGTCAATACTGCCGACAGTCCTGCCGGCAACGCGCATATGAGCAACGAGCCTCGATCAACGGGACGACCGGATCGACGCTGCCACCCGACGCCGTACTGCTGTCCGCCGACGAGGCCGCCGACCTGTCCGATCGGGTCTACCAGGTGCGATGCGCTGCGGAGGACGTCGCCACCGCGCTCGACGAGGGGGCCGGCGTAAGCGAACTGCGCGAACTTTGCGACGCGCTGCTTCAAGCGGCCCGGGCGGCCGACGGCTGGCGCTGATAGGCGGTGGCCGTCGAAGATCTATGACCTGTACAGTCGCGCCATGGACCGCTGGGCGAGGCCGGTAGTTCCCGCGCGCCCAGCGCACCGACTCATCCGGCTCGGCTGAGGACTCGGGCGGCCACATTGCCGCGCTAAGCGAGGGGTAACAAATATGGCTGACCAACTCCAGCATGCGACCGAAGCGCTGCGCAAAGCGCTGGTCCAGGTGGAGCGGTTGAAGCAGAAGAACCGGGCACTGCTGGAGCGCTCCGGCGAACCGATCGCGATCGTCGGGATGTCGTGTCGCTTCCCCGGTGGAGTTCAAAGCCCTGACGACCTCTGGGAGATGGTTGCCCAGGGCCGCGACGTGATGTCGGAATTCCCAACCGATCGTGGCTGGGATCTGGCCGACCTGTTCGACCCCGACCCCGACGTGCCGCACAAGTCTTATGCGCGGGTCGGCGGCTTCGTCGACGACGCCGCCGGATTCGACGCGGGGTTCTTCGGAGTCTCGCCGGCCGAGGCGCTGGCAACCGACCCGCAGCACCGCATGCTGCTGGAGTTGTCGTGGGAGGCGTTGGAGCGCGCCGGGATTGACCCGACCAGCCTGCGGGGCAGCGCCACCGGTGTTTTCGCCGGGATCATCGCGCAGGGCTACGGAATGCTCGCCGACGAGATCGAGGGCTACCGGTTGACCGGGGTGACATCGAGTGTCGCGACCGGCCGGGTGGCATATGTGCTGGGGCTGGAGGGTCCGGCGGTGTCGGTGGACACCGCGTGCTCGTCGTCGTTGGTCGCCCTGCATATGGCGGTGCAGTCGCTGCGGTCGGGGGAGTGCGATCTGGCGCTGGCCGGCGGTGCGACAGTCAATGCCACGCCAACGGTTTTCGTCGAATTCAGCCGGCATCGCGGCCTGGCCCCTGATGGCCGCTGCAAGTCTTTCGCCGGTGCCGCCGACGGAGTCGGCTGGTCTGAGGGTGGCGGGATGCTGGTGGTGGAGCGGTTGTCGGATGCGCGGCGGCTGGGTCATCCGGTGTTGGCGTTGGTGCGTGGGTCGGCGGTGAATCAGGATGGCGCGTCGAATGGGTTGACTGCGCCGAATGGGCCGTCGCAGCAGCGGGTGGTGCGTGCGGCGCTGGCCAATGCGGGGTTGAGTGCGGCTGAGGTGGACGTGGTGGAGGGCCACGGTACCGGGACGACGTTGGGTGATCCTATTGAGGCCCAGGCGTTGTTGGCGACGTATGGGCAAGACCGTGACGAGCCGTTGTGGCTGGGTTCGATCAAGTCGAATATGGGTCATACGCAGGCGGCTGCGGGTGTGGCCGGGGTGATGAAGATGGTGTTGGCGATGCGCCATCAGTTGATGCCGGCCACGTTGCATGTGGATGCGCCCAGCCCGCATGTGGATTGGTCGGCGGGGCGGGTGTCGCTGCTGACCGAGCCGCGGCCGTGGCCCGACGACGGCAAAGTTCGACGGGCGGCGGTGTCGTCGTTCGGAATCAGCGGCACCAACGCACATGTGATCGTGGAGGCCGCGCCCGAGCCGCAACCGCGTCAAGCCGTACCGGCGTATCCGGTTGTGCCATGGGCTATTTCAGCCAAGTCCGAGAACGCATTACGGGCTCAGGCCGCGCGGCTGGCCGAGCATGTGCGCACCCATGACGAGATCGATATCGCCGACGCGGGTTGGACACTGGCGGGCCGCTCGGTGTTCGAACATCGGGCGGTGGTGGTCGGCGGTGACCGGGATCAGTTGCTGGCCGGACTCGACGAACTCGCCGCTGACACTCCGGTTTCGGTGATTCGCGGCACCGCCACGCCGGCCGGCAAAAACGTGTTCGTTTTCCCGGGCCAGGGTTCCCAATGGGTCGGCATGGGAGTCGAATTACTGGACACCGCACCGGTTTTTGCCGAACAGCTTCGGGCGTGCGCGGATGCCTTTTCCGAATTCGTCGACTGGTCGCTGATCGACGTGCTGCGCGGTGCCCCGGACGCGCCGGGGCTGGACCGCGTCGACGTCGTACAACCCGCGTTGTTCGCGATCATGGTGTCGCTGGCCGAATTATGGCGATCCATCGGTGTGCGCCCGGACGCCGTGATTGGCCATTCCCAGGGCGAGATCGCCGCCGCCTTCGTCGCCGGAGCGTTATCGCTACGAGACGCCGCGCGCGTCGTGACACTACGCAGCAAGCTGCTCAGCGAGCTGGCCGGCCGCGGCGGCATGGTGTCACTGGCGTGTGATGTCGAGCGTGCCCGAGAGCTGTTGGCGTCCTTCGAAGATCGGATCGGCATCGCCGCGATCAACGGGCGATCGGCCGTAGTGGTTTCCGGAGAGGTAGCGGCACTAGAGGCGTTGATCCAAAAGTGCAGCGACCTCGAGATCCGGGCGCGCCGCATCGACGTGGACTATGCGTCGCACTCCGTTGCCGTGGAGGAGATCCGCGAGCAGCTTGCCGACGCGTTGGCCGGTATCGAGCCTCAATCGTCGGCTACGGCATTCTTCTCCACCGTTACCGGCGGTCTTTTTGACACCTCCGGCTTGGGCGGCGAGTACTGGTACCGCAATATCCGGCAGACCGTCGAATTCGACCAGGCGGTACGCAGTGCGTGCCAGGCGGGTTACCGCACCTTCATCGAATCCAGCCCGCACCCGGCATTGATCGCCGGCATCGAAGACACCGTCGCCGACCACGGCGCGGCGGCACCGGTCGTCATTCCCACCCTCGGCCGCGACGACGGCGGATTGACACGGTTCGTCACTTCGGCCGCGCAGGCGTTTGTATCGGGAGTGCGCATCGACTGGCGGGCCATGTTGCCCGGTGCCGCGTTCGTCGAGTTGCCGACGTACGCCTTTGAACGACGGCGATTTTGGTTGTCGGGCGACGGCGCCGCGTTAGACGCCGCGGGTCTGGGCCAGGGAGCCAGCGAACACCCGCTGCTGGGGGCGGTCGTAGAGCTGCCGGACTCGGGCGGAGTGGTATTGACCGGCCGACTCTCGCCCGCTTCGCAGGGCTGGCTGACTGATCACGCTGTCGCGGGGATGGCGGTCCTTCCCGGTGCGGCTTTGGTGGAGATGGCGATCCGCGCCGGCGACGAAGTCGGGTGTTCGGTGCTCGACGAGCTGACCCTGCAGGCGCCGCTGATGGTGCCGACCTCCGGTTCGGTGGCCGTCCAGATAGTCGTGGGATCGACCGACGAGTCGGGGCGGCGCACCGTGTCGGTGTTTTCCAGGCCTAATGCGGAGTCGGCCTGGACCAGTCACGCTGAGGGTGTCCTGACGTCGGATTCGGTTGAACCGGCGGCTGATCTGTCGGCTTGGCCGCCGGCCGGCGCCACCGCCGTGGACGTCACCGACGGCTATGACCGGTTGGCTGCGCACGGCTATGAGTACGGGCCCGCGTTTCGCGCATTGACAGCGGTGTGGCGCCGCGGCGACGAGGTGTTCGCCGAAGTCACGCTGCCCGAGGCGGCCGGCGGTGTCGGCGGGTTCGGCGTGCATCCGGTGTTACTGGACGGCGCACTGCACGCGGTGGTGTTGGCACACGACGCTGCCGAATTGGCGTTGCCGTTCTCGTGGCAGGGCGTGTCGTTGCATGCCGCGGGTGCGTCGTCGGTGCGGGCGCGGATCGCGCCGACGGGCCCGTCGGCGGTCTCGGTGGAGTTGGCCGATGGGTTGGGGTTGCCGGTGCTGTCGGTGTCGGCGATGGTGGCCCGCCCGGTCTCGCAGCAACAGTTGATGGCGGCGATGGCAGGCTCGGGCGCGGATCGGCTGTTCGAGGTGGCCTGGTCGCCGACTGAGCCGGCTGCCGGTGCCACGCCGGCCTATGAGGTCTTCGAATCAGTGCCCGCCGGCGAGGATCCCGTCGCCGCAACCTACGAGCGCACCCATGCGGCCTTGGCTGCTTTGCAGTCGTGGTTGTCGGAGCGTGATTCGGGGGTGTTGGTTGTCGTCACGCGTGGGGCGATGGCGTTAGGTGGGGAAGACGTCACGGATTTGGCCGGTGCGGCGGTGTGGGGGCTGGTGCGGTCGGCGCAGACCGAGCATCCGGGTCGGCTGGTGCTCGCCGATGTGGATGGGCCGGTCGATGCGCCGGCGATCCTGGCCGCCGGTGAGCCGCAAGTGATCGTGCGCGACGGTGTGATCCATATCGCCCGGGTGCAGGCCAGCCGCGCCGCCGACGGTTTGTTGGTGCCGCCGGACGACGGGCGTCCTTGGCGGCTGGGCGTTTCCAGCGCGGGCACCTTCGAAAACCTGCAACTCGAACCAGTCCCGGATGCGGACGCGCCGCTGTCGCCCGGACACGTCCGGGTGGCCGTCGAAGCCATGGCCGCCAACTTCCGCGACGTCATGATCGCGTTGGGTCTCTACCCAGACGACGACGCGGCCATGGGTGTGGAGGCATCCGGTGTCGTCGTCGAAATCGGCTCGGAAGTCACTCAATTCGCGGTCGGAGACCGGGTCACCGGCTTGTTCCCGGAGGGGACCGGCACCATCGCAACCACCGACCAGCGGTTGCTGCTCGGTATTCCGGCCGGATGGTCGCACACCGATGCCGCGACGGTACCGGTGGTCTTCGCAACGGCCTACTACGCGCTGTCAGCGCTTGCCGACGTGAGGGCGGGCCAGCGGGTGTTGATTCACGCCGCGGCGGGCGGGGTGGGTATGGCTGCGGTGCAGTTGGCCCGGCATTGGGGGTTGGAGGTGTTCGCCACTGCCAGCCGCGGTAAGTGGGACACGTTGCGGGCGATGGGTTTTGACGATGATCACATCGGCGATTCGCGCAGTCTGGAGTTCGAGGAGAAGTTCCGGGCGGTGACCGGCGGCCGCGGTGTGGATGTGGTGCTCGATTCGCTGGCCGGCGACTTCGTGGACGCCTCACTGCGGCTGGTCGCCCCGGGCGGGATCTTCTTGGAGATGGGCAAGACCGACATCCGCGACCCTGAGGCCGTCGCGGAAAGCCACCCGGGCGTGCGCTACCGCGCCTTCGACCTCTTCGAAGCCGGACCAGATCAGATCCAGCGCATCCTCGCCGAGCTGGCCGCGATGTTCGCGAACAAGGTGCTGCGTCCGTTGCCGGTCACCAGGTTCGATATTCGGCGGGCGGCGGCGGCGTTGCGGTTTTTGAGTCAGGCGCGTCATGTGGGCAAGGTCGTGTTGACGATGCCGGATGCGTGGGCGGCGGGCACGGTGTTGATCACCGGTGGTACCGGGATGGCGGGTTCGGCGTTGGCGCGTCATGTGGTGGCCCGGCATGGGGTGCGGCATTTGGTGTTGTTGAGTCGGCGCGGTATGGATGCGCCGGGTGCGCCTGAGTTGGTTGCCGAGTTGGCTGATGCTGGTGCGCAGGTGCAGGTGTTGGCCTGTGATGCGGCTGATCGTGAGGCGTTGGCGAAGGTGATTGCCGATATTCCGGTGCAGCGGCGGTTGTCGGCGGTGATTCATGCCGCTGGTGTGCTTGATGATGCGGTGGTGACGTCGTTGACGCCGCAGCGGGTGGATGCGGTGTTGCGGGCCAAGGTGGATGCGGCGTGGAATCTGCATGAGTTGACTCGTGATTTGGGTGTGTCGGCGTTTGTGCTGTTTTCGTCGATGGCCGGGTTGGTGGGTTCGTCGGGGCAGGCGAACTATGCGGCGGCGAATTCGTTTTTGGATGCGTTGGCCGCGCATCGGCGGGCTCATCGGTTGCCGGCGATCTCGCTGGCCTGGGGGCTGTGGGGTCAAGCCAGCAACATGACCGGCGGACTCGGCGCCGCCNAGGCGAACTATGCGGCGGCGAATTCGTTTTTGGATGCGTTGGCCGCGCATCGGCGGGCTCATCGGTTGCCGGCGATCTCGCTGGCCTGGGGGCTGTGGGATCAAGCCAGCAACATGACCGGCGGACTGGAAGCTGTCGACTTCGCGCGGTTCGCCCGAGACGGCATCGTCGCCATGTCAAGTGGTGAAGCACTCGGATTGCTCGACACTGCGCTAGCGGTCGACGAACCGTTCCTGCTGCCGGCCCACATCGACCTGACCGCGCTGCGCGCCAAGTTCGACGGTGGCACCCTGCCGCCGATGTTCGTCGACTTGATCCACGCTACGGCGCGCCGCCAAGTCGACGACTCGCTGGCCGCCGCCAGGTCGAAATCAGCTTTGCTGCAACGACTGGAGGGCTTGTCCGAGGACGAGCAGCATGCGGTGCTGCTGGATTTGGTGCGCTCGCATATCGCCACGGTGCTGGGCAACATCGCGCCGGAGGCCATCGACCCGGACAAGGCGTTCCAGGAGCTGGGTTTCGACTCGCTGACCGCGGTCGAGATGCGCAACCGGCTCAAAGCCGCGACCGGGCTGGCGCTTTCACCCACTCTCGTCTTCGACTACCCGAACTCCGCGGCCCTGGCCGGATACTTCCGTCAAGAGCTCGTCGGCGAGGCCGCCGAGGTGGCGGAAAAACCGGCGCCCGGGGAGGCCGAGATTCAACGGGTCATCGCATCGATTCCGGTCAAGCGGCTTCGTCAGGCCGGAGTATTGGACCTGCTGCTGGGCTTGGCCAACGAAGGCGACGGCGCCGCCACAGCGCAAACCAGAGAAAAAGACATTGCGGATATGGATCTAGACGACTTGGTCAACGCGGCACTGCTCGACGACGACGAGTAGCCCGATGCAATTCGAGGCCGATCAGTGAGAATCGTCGTCACCGGTGCGAGCGGAGTCCTGGGTCGCGGCATCGTCGGGCGCCTGCTGACCCTGGGCCACGATGTCGCGGGGCTGGCACGGCGCCGACCAGAAAGCTGGCCGAGCGCAGCGGAATTCGTCCACGGCGACGTCCGCGATGCGACCGCTGTGCGGCGCGCCGTCACCGGAGCCGACGTCGTCGTGCATTGCGCATGGGCCGGCCACGGCACCGAGTACGACGAAGACAACATCGGCGGCATGTCCAACGTCGTGGACGCCGTGGCCCGAGCAGGCACCCGCCGGATCGTATTCTGTTCATCGGCGCACGCCGTCGACCCGTCGTCCGCCGAAGCCCGCGCCGAACGACTGCTCGCCGGCTCCGGCGCGCAATGGATCTCGATCCGGTCGGCAATTATCCTGGGTCGCAACGTCAACAACTGGGTGTTGCGCGTGCTGGCATCGCCGGTGTTACCCAGCCGCGACGGTGCAACCGAGCACAAACTCCAAGTGGTCCACAGCGACGACGCGTTGCGGGTGCTGGTCCGGGCCAGTACCGACACGGACACCAACATCGCCAGCGGCGCGGTGAACCTGGCCGCCCCCGGGGAGCTTTCACTCGGCGAGCTTGCCAAGGCACTGCGACGACCAGTGGTTCGCATCCCCGCGGCGCTGCAAGGTTGGTCGCAGGTTATTGCGCTGACCCGGTTATGCGAAGCGCCATTGATGGACATCTCGCGGCTCGCGGAGTGGGGACTGACACCGGCGTGGAACGCCCGCGAATGCGTCGAGGATTTCGCACTGGCCGTGCGTGGCCGGCTGAGCCTGGGCAACCGGGTGATCGCGCTGCCGTGGCGGCTGACCAATGTTCAAGACATCCCGGCGGCCGACGCGGCGGCCCCGGACGGTACCGTGCCCGTCCTCGCCGGACCCGACGGCGCCAACGGGGAATTCGACACACCGATCGACCCGCGCTTCCCGACCTTCCTCGCCACGAATTTGTCCGAGGCGCTGCCGGGACCGTTCTCACCCTCGTCGGCATCGGTAACGGTGCGCGGCCTGCGGGCCGCCGGCGTGGCCATCGCCGAACGGCTGCGTCCGGGCGGGCTGATCCAGCGTGAAATCGCCACCCGCACCATCGGTGTCTTCGCGCACCGTCTCTACGGAGCCATCACCGCCGCGCATTTCATGGCCGAAACGGTGCCGTTCATCAAACCCGAGGCGGTGGTCCGCAACAGCCAGTTCTTCGGCCCCAGCCTTACCGCGTTACCGATCTTCGGTGAACACCGCCTACCGCGGGACACCAGCGGCCTCCGAAAACCGTTGCGCACCATGCGCAATATCGGTGTGTTCGGCGTCAACGTGATCGGGCTGAGTGCCGGCTCGAACCGCGACACCCGCGACTACATCGCCGATATCGATCGCCTGGAACAACTCACCGGCGACAACCTTGCCGACCTCGACGAGCATCGCCTGCTCAACCTGATCATGTCCGCGCGCGACCGCGTCGTGCACGGCTGGGTGCTGGCCGGTGGCGGGTCGTTCATGTTGTTCGCCGCGTTCAGTGTCATCCTGCGCGGCGTGAGTGGTCGCAGCATCGCTTTGTCGGCCGGACCCGAAGTGGTCAGCGCGCGGCTGCTGGGCGCGCTGCATCGACTGGTGGCGGTCGCGCGGCGAAGCCCCGACGCCGCTCGAGTGCTCGCCAATCCGGGTAAGCACCTCGACGCACTCGCCGAGCAGGCGCCGGAATTGCATGCCGCGGTTCTCGCCGAGCTGGCGTTGATCGGTCACCGCGGTCCGGCCGAGGTGGAGATGCAATCGACCACCTACGCTGATGACCCTGAACTACTCGTCGGGATGGTTGCCAAATCGCTGACCGCTCCGGCCCCGCCAAAGCCCCGCCATGCCCCGATCCCCGTGCATGCCCGACCCGTCGCGTGGCTGGCCGTGCGTCAGCTGCGCGACCGCGAAGTCCGCCGCGACAAGATGGTCCGCGCCATCTGGGTGCTGCGACGGCTGCTGCGCGAGTACGGGCGCAGACTCACCGACGCGGGCGTTCTCGCAGCCCCCGAGGATGTGTTCTATTTGTTGGTCGACGAACTCGACCCGTACCCCAAACACGCCGCACAGATCGCAGAGCGACGCCGCGCCGAGCGAGAAAGACTCAGCGGCATCGTGCCGCCCCCGATCTTCAGTGGCAGCTGGCGGCCGGCCAGCACCCTGGCCAGCGTGCTCAACCCCGGGGAGACCTTGCACGGCCTGGGAGTCTGTGGTGGACGCGTCCGTGGCCGGGTCAGGATCGTGCGGCCGGAAACCATCGATGACCTGGAACCGGGGGAGATCCTGGTCGCCGAGGTCACCGATGTTGGCTACACCGCCGCGTTCGGCTATGCCGCCGCCGTCGTGACCGAACTCGGCGGCCCGATGTCGCATGCAGCTGTGGTGGCCCGCGAGTTCGGGTTTCCCTGCGTGGTGGACGTCGAGGGCGCCACTCGCCGCCTGCCCCCGGGGGCGTTGGTCGAGGTCGACGGCACTACGGGCGAGATCCTCGTCCTGCGTGACACCGAGATCGGCACCTCGCTCAGCAGCTGAATTTCTCGGCCACGCCGTCCGGTGGCGGCACAGAGCGCAGACATCCGAAATGTTCGACGCCCGCCGCGGCGAGCCGAACCGCCGAGCGGTGCGCATAGTTCACGCACAGCACGCCGACCTCGCCGGCGCGGCAACGATAGTCGCCGAATGACAACGACGCGCCGGTCGGCAACTCGGGCCCGTCACCGCGGCTGAACGGGCCGGGATCGGCATGCGAGGATCCGACTTGCAGGCTGGCGCCGTCGAAGTCGACCCAACCGCCGAGCCAGGGTCCATAGACCGCCGTCGGCCGCGGCGGCGGATGGGCCAAGTCCACTAGGCAGGCCAGTGCTCCTCCGGTGTGTTTGACGTCGGTCATGCAGGACACCTTCTCCACGCGGAACGCGACGTCGTCGCCGAGATCGGTGGTGACACCCTCGCGCGTCGCGCGGTGATATCCGGCGACGTCGGTGGGCGCACCAGCTTCGATCCATGCGATGACATCGGAGATCGATGCGCCGGCCGCCGGCGCGGCGGCGGCCGGTCGCACAGACGTCGACGCAGTGGTCACCGGGGTTGTCGATGTCTGCTCAGGGTGGCCAGTGGTCGAATGTGAACATCCGGCTATCAGCAGCGACGCTGCAACCAGCACGGCTTTCCGCATCCGGTCAGGTTAATTGATTTCCCGACCCACCCCGCCTGCCACCATCGCGTTCGTTAGGTTCGAAGAATGCACGAGCACACCGTTCGCGTCACGACCGCCACCGGCACCGTCGAAGGCTTCACCCGCGACGGGGTGCACCGCTGGCGGTCCATCCCGTACGCCCGCCCGCCGGTCGGGCCGCTGCGATTCCGGGCGCCGCAACCGGTGCAGCCGTGGTCAGGCGTGCGACACTGCCACGCGTTCACCAACTGCGCTCCGCAGCAGCGCTGGTACACGATGATTGGTGTCGGCAAGTACCAGCCGCGCGGCGAGGACTGCCTGACACTCAACGTCGTGACACCCCAGGACGCACCCGGCGAAGCGCTGCCGGTCATGGTGTTCGTCCACGGCGGCGGATACATACTGGGCAGCTCTGCGCTGTACGACGGCGCCGCATTGGCTCGCCGCGGCTGCGTCTACGTATCGGTCAACTACCGGCTCGGTGCGCTCGGATGTTTGGACCTGTCGTCGTTGTCGACGTCCGAAATCACCATCGACAGCAATCTTTTCCTGCGTGACCTGGTGCTGGCATTGCAGTGGGTGCGCGACAACATCGCGGCGTTCGGCGGCGACCCCGACAAAGTCACTGTGTTCGGGGAAAGCGCCGGCGCGCATGCGGTCGCCACATTGATGGCGGTTCCCGACGCGAAAGGCCTGTTCTCTCGCGCGATTTCACAAAGCCCGGCCGCCGGTATGGTGCGCTCGCAGGAAGTGGCGGCAGAGTTCGCGCGGCGCTTCGCTGCGCTGCTCGGCGCAGGCAAACAGGATGCCGCCCAGAGACTGATGCAAGCTTCTCCCGCGGAACTGGTGGCCGCCCAAGACCGCCTCATTGAGCAGGGTGTACAAGACCTGCTGGGCGCCTTTCCCATCGGCCCGTCCTTCGGTGACGATTGCCTGCCGTTGGACCCGATGGATGCGCTGCGTCGCGGTCAGGCACACCGCGTCCCACTGATTGTCGGCACCAACGCCGAGGAAGGTCGCCTGTTCACGCGGTGGCTGAAACTACTGCCGACGACCGAGTCGATGATCGAGGCCTTGCTGGCCGAGACGGATCCAGCTGCGCGGGAACGCATTACCAGGGCCTACCCGGACTACCCCAAACGTGAAGCATGCATCCGCCTCGGCGGAGACTTTGCGTTCAACTCGGCGGCGTGGGAGATCGCCGAAGCACACACGCGCCATGCGCCGACCTACCTGTATCGGTACGACTACTCGCCGCGCACATTGCGCTGGTCCGGTCTGGGCGCAACCCACGCCACGGAACTGCTAGCGGTGTTCGGCGTCTACCGCACCCGGTTCGGTGCTCTGCTCAGCGCGGCCGGTGACCGTCGCTCGGCACGGCGGGTGAGTCGTGAAATCCAAAGGCGCTGGCTGTCATTCAGCCACGCAGGTGTTCCCGGCGACGACTGGCCGGCCTACGCCGAAACCGACCGCGCGGTGATGGTCATCGACAGCAGGCCGCGGGTCGAATTCGATCCCCACGCCGAGCGACGCATTGCGTGGCAGAACTTTTCGCTGGCGCGCTGATGAAACCGCACCTCGATCACCTCATCGACCGACCGGACGATCTCAGCTCCGAATGGCTGACCTCGGTACTGGATGCCGGGACCGTCTCCCGTTTTGCCGTCGAGCGCATCGGTACCGGCCAGATGAGTGCCTGCTACCGCATCGCGCTCACCTATACCGATGGCGATGGCCCCGCGTCGGTGGTGTTGAAGGTCGCGGCCACTGATCCGGTGAGTCGGCAGACCGGGCTGAGCCTGGGTCTTTATGAGCGCGAAGTCCGTTTCTATCGTGAGATCGCACCGCGCCTGGCCGGCCCGGTTGCACCGTGTTATCACGCCGCCTTCGACGCGTCCACCGGTGCGTTCGACGTATTGCTTGGCGATGCCAACCCCGCGGTCGTCGGCGACGAAATCCGCGGCGCCGCAGCGGCCCAAGCCCGGCTGGCGGTAACCGAGCTGGCTCGGCTGCAACGTCCGCTGTTGGGCGACGCTGCACTCGGGGAGGCGCCGTGGCTCAACCGCGACGCGCCGATCAGTCAGGCGGTCATCACCGGACTCTACGCCGGCTTTTTGGACCGATACGGCGACCAGATCGCGCCACAGCACCGGATGGTGTGCGAACGGCTGGTGGCCAGTTTCGACGAATACCAGGCCCAACAATCCAGTGGCCCCCACGGGCTGATACACGGTGACTATCGGCTGGACAACATGTTGTTCGGCACGGCGGGCGCGGACCGTCCGCTGACCGTCGTCGACTGGCAGACCGTCACCTGGGGTCCCGCGATGACGGATCTGGCGTACTTCCTCGGATGTGCGTTGCCCGCGGAGGACCGGCGCAACCACTACGACGCTCTGTTGGCCGCCTATCACGAGGCGCTCGGCCCCAACCCGCCGATGACCCTCGCCGAGGTCCGCGAAGGCGTGCGCGGGCAGCGCTTCTTCGGAGTGATGATGGCCATCGTCTCGTCGATGCTCGTGGAACGCACCGAGCGCGGCGATGCGATGTTCATGACGATGCTCCAGCGACACTGCGAGCACGTGCTGGACACCGACGCCCTGGCAACACTGCCGGCGCCGGCGGCGCCGGAGCCGCTGCGTCCGTCCGGCGATGATGAATCAGCCCACGCGCCAACCGACGAACCCCTGTGGAGCGAGAGCTGGTACGCCGACTTCGTCGATCCGGCACAAGGCCTCGGCGGTTGGGTACGTCTCGGCCTGATCCCCAACCAGCACCGGGCCTGGCTGCACGCACTGCTGTGCGGACCTCAGCTGCCCACGGTCGCGGTGGTCGATATCGATGTTCCGCTTCCGGTCGACCCGTGGAAAATCCACACCGACACCGCCGACTTCGCCCACTCGGCCGACGGGCCGCTGCACACCTATCGCATCGGCCTGCAGGGCCGCGGACAGTCCTACCCCGACCCCGCTGCACTGCTACGGGGAGAAGACGGCGCGCCGGCCGACGTCTCGATCGATCTGGTGTGGACCACCGACGGCACGCCGTACCAGTACCGACTGACCACCCGCTACGAAATCCCGTGCGTGGTCTCGGGCAGGGTCACCATCGACGGCACTCGATACACCGTTGACTCCGCGCCGGCCCAGCGCGACCACTCGTGGGGCGTGCGGGACTGGTGGAGCATGGATTGGTTGTGGAGCGCGCTGCATCTCGACGACGGCACCCACTTGCACGCTGTGGACTTGCGGATACCCGGCGCCCCGCCGATGGCGGTCGGCTACGTGCAGAACCGCGACGGCGCACTGACCGAGGTGCATACGGTGGATGTGCGGGAAGACTCCGACGCCAACGGTTTACCCACCCGGGCGGAGCTGACTCTCGCCGGCATCACCGTGACAGTCGACGTATGCGGCCACGCGCCGGTGCTGCTGCCCGCCGCCGACGGCCGCATCAGCCGCTTCCCGCGGGTCTGGGCGACCGTCAGCACCGCGGACGGCCGAAGCGGCGTGGGTTGGCTGGAATGGAATCGCAACCAGCCCGGGTAATGACCCAACCAGTGCCACCGATCGTGGTCATGGGAGTCTCCGGATCGGGCAAATCGACAGTGGGAGCCGCGCTGGCGCAACGCCTTCGGGCGCCCTTTGCCGACGCCGATACCTTCCATCCTGAAGCGAATATCGCGAAAATGGCTGCGGGTCATGAACTCAACGATGACGACCGCGATCCGTGGCTTCAAGCCGTCGGGGAGTGGTTGACCCGGCATACCGATGGCGGCGTGATCAGCTGCTCGGCGCTGAAACGCAAGTATCGCGATCAGCTGCGGCTGCACTGTCCGGACACCGAATTCGTGGGCCTGAATGGCGCGCCCGAGCTGATCGCCCGTCGCCTTGGCGCAAGGCGAGGTCACTTCATGCCGCGGTCGCTGCTGAAATCACAATTCGAAACCCTCGAACCGCTCGGCCCCGACGAGGCCGGCATCGTGGTCGACATCGACCAACCGGTCGATGCGATCGTCGACGGTGTCATGGCTCATCTCACTGAGCGACTCAGCGGCGCATAATGGAACCACTGCACTCCTAGGGCATTAGGCACCTGACGATGTACCAAATCGTGGTGGCGCTGGCGGTGGCAACACACTTCGCGTTCCTCGCCTATCTGGTTGCCGGCGGATTCCTCGCGCTCCGGTGGCGCCGCAGCATCTGGCTGCACCTGCCTGCTGTGGTGTGGGGAGTGGCGATCACCACCGAACATCTCGACTGTCCGCTGACCTGGGTTGAGCGCTGGGGGCGCACCAAAGCCGAGATGCCACCGCTGCCGGCTGACGGCTTCATCGCGCACTACATCACCGGCGTCTTCTACCCGGCAGGCTGGATGGGCGCGGTGCAAGTCGGGGTGTTCGCGGTCGTCGCGGTGTCCTGGGCGCTCTATTGGCGCAGTGGTCGGCGCCCGGCCACCACGATCAAGGGCTAGGCGTTAGCCCGGCAGGTTGCCGTCGCTGAGACGAAGCCGGTCGATCTCGGTCGTCTAGTAACGACATGTGCGCATGTTGGTGAGCAGTTCACCGTCGACGTGGAAGGTGAAGGCGCAGGGGCTTTTAAAGCCGAAGCCCCCGACTTCGGCGATGACCACGGTGTCACCCTCGTCCGTTAGGTAGAAGGTAGCCACCTGAAGCTTGACATGCCGACCGATGAACTCGCGGTTGCTCCAGGACCTGATCGCTTCGCTGCCGCGGAATTTGCGGCCCCAATCTTTGACATATCCAGTATTGGGAGTGAACAACGCCAGCAACGATCGGGTGTCACCAGCATTGACCGCATTGATCGCCTTGCGCACAGGCCCCGGCAAGGGCACCGGTAGTCGACCCATTACTTCCCCTCATCTGTTCGCAGTTCGCGGCGACGCGCCTGCGTGAAGCAGCGCACAGGTTGGTGCTATTCAGCACTGAGTTGCTCGCTGTTTACGAAGGCCAAGGTGCCGTTATCTAGGGCCACCGCCCACCGTCTCGCTGGGCCGATTACCTGATTCGTCCCGACTTCGACGTCGACGCGGGGCATTTCGCCGAAGTCCTCGATGATGACGCCGGGGGATTCGGCATCGGTTCGCGGATGTATCCGCACCCGGGTACCCACCGCGATTCGCGCATTTGCGTCACCGGCAGGAGCGCTCTGGTCATTGTCGCTGTCGGCCCTCATCGATTTCGATTCCTCGTGCTATTCACCGCGCGGTGGCGCCGGAGCCGTCACAGGTCGGGATGGTTTCGCCGAACCGGTGTGGCCACCGGTATGCGTGCCTTCGTAACCGACAAACCAGCCAACCCGGTGGGTTCCCCTTGATGCCCATCCAGCGGTCGGTTCCGGCGAGGAGACCAATCATCGTGTGAGACTTTAGCAGGGCAGAAAGTATCAGTCGATACCGAAATATCAACTGGTGTACTCATGTACGCTTCACGACCGACTACGCAGGTACCGAAAGTGATGGCGTGCGGGTGATCACTGCCCAAGGATGGGCGCGATCACCGTTGCAGCCACTCGCCGCAGTTTCTCCGCATTTTTGAGGTCGATGCTCGACTCCGGTACCACCGAGTAGCCGATCGTGAGATGGATCAGCATATCGGCGAGGTCGGAGCGTTCCAGCGGATCCACCGACGGTGTATCGAAGCTTTCCATGATCGATGTGAGCATGTTGCGCCAGAGCCCCAGCACACGGGGGTGACGCAGTCGAGTAAATGCGATCAGCTTTTCTGGCTCGAGTTGGGCCAACCGTCGCAGCAATGGCCGGCGGCGCATCGCTTGCATCGACAAAACGAAGCACTCGATCAGCGCAGCAGCCGCAGTGTCGGCGTTGGCGGTCGACTCCCGTAGCGCCAGCGCCAGCATGCGCAATTCTCGCATCAGGGCACGATCGAGAATTTCCTGCTTGGAGCCGAATCGGCGAAAGACCGTCGCTCGCCCCACTCCGGCTCGTTGTGCAATCGCGGCCATGGTGGTGTTTTGATCACCGTGGCGCCCGACAAGCTCGGCGGCGGCGGCCAGAATCCGCTCACTCACTGGATCGGTAGCCGACTCATTAGCGAGCAAATCGTGCAAGCTCTCAAAACCATCCATCGGCCACCGAACTCTATTGTGGACAGGCTATTACGACGGTTTCGGGCGGCACCGCGTGCGCCCGTAGGCTGTTGAGTTTGCCGGCATCCGAACTCCTTATTCGAATACCCATATAAGGCCCCTACGTGGCACAGTAGCCTAAGTGGCCCGCCCTACGGAGGGGATATCAACATCGCGGGCCCCGACGCAGCAGCCGACAGCCGCAACAACGCCTGGCCAATGTGCACTCGTATTCTTTGACAACAACAGCAACAGCTAACTGCGTGACTTGCGCCGAGCTGCGTGGGCCCGCACATTAGGTCACTCAACGCACCGTAGTCGCCGCCCAGGCCAACTCCACGCGGCGTGGACTCGGCCGCGCAGCTCTTCGCTGAGCCGTTTTCGCCTAAATCCAGCGCCTGCGGCGCTCACGGGCGGTTTCGGCCAGCTCGGTGCCGCGGTCCAGGGCGGTTTCGGCGAGTTCGGTGCCGCGCTCTCGCGCAAGTTCGGCCCAGTCAGCGCCGCGCTCACGGGCGGTTTCGGCCCACTTCGCCCCGCGGCTGCGGGCGGCCTCCACCAGTGGCGCGCCACGTTCGGCGGCGACACTGGCCAGTTCGCGGCCGCGCTCCGCGCCCATCTGCAGCTGGTGGCCGATCCGCTGCCCGACATCGCCGAGCTTTTCGCCGAGTTCGGAATCAATCAACGCGTTGTCGCTACCGCCAGCCGGAAACGCCTCGGAGACCGCCTCCGAGATCCGGCTCGCCGCCCGTCGACCGCGCCAACCCAGTGACGGCTTGCCCTCCGTATCGGCCGACGCGATGATCAGTCCACCCAGCAGGCTCAGATCGGTGAGGAAGTCACGACGTTTCTGCGCTTTCTGCTGGGGATCGGGTTCACTCCAAAACAGATGGCCGCCAAGGCTGCCCGGGATCACCGTCAACGCTAGCGCGGCCGAGGCGATCCGGGGCATCTTGCCGGTGGCAAGCAACAGTCCGCCTCCAACCTGTACGGCAGCATTGATGCGTGCGGCCGTCTGGGGGTCGGCGGGAACCTTGGTGCCCACCGGGTCGGGCAGGGTGCGCAGCGCCGCAAGGGTGGGCTGCGCAGCGTCGGCGCTGGTGGCGGGGTTTCGCAGCGTCTCGACACCCTGGCCGATGAACACCGCGGACAACAACGGTCGGGCGATTCGACGAAGCAACATGGATCGTGTGTTCCCGGCCTGGCGGCCTGGCAAACAGCCGGTGCTGAGCTCTCACCGCATCGGCGCTCCGATAGCGCGCATTCCAAGCGGCAGCACCACCCAGAGTCCGACGAATGCCACCGACGCGCAACCACCGGCCACCACGCCGGCGACATGGCCGGCCACCGCGTCGAAAACAACCACGGTTACACCCACCAGGGCCAGACCCAGCAGCAACAACCCGATATAGGCAAACCGGTGCGCGGCTGAAACCAAAACCTTCAGGCGATGGCGGCGAAACAGCAACCGGTGCATAGCAACCGGAGCGACCAGCAAAATCGTCGAACTAATCGAGCATGCGACCGTTGCCAGATACACCGCCCGCATGGTGTCGTTGAGTTCGCTGAACCGCTGCTGGAACGGCAACGTCAACAAAAACCCGGTCAGCAGCTGAACACCCGTCTGCACCACCCGCAGCTCCTGCAACAAACTGCCCCAATTCCGGTCCAACCGTTCGATTTCGGTCTCCGAACGGGCAGCCTCATACCACGCCTGGTCACGCTCGGGGTGGTTGACGTTCACCTCGGTGATCCTGCCAGCCACCAGCCGGCGTGGGCGCGGTTATTTCAATAACAGCCTTGCCGAGGACTCCAGCCGCTCGGCGATCTGCGCGTATGACCCGTATCCCATCCCGGCATGCACCAACGCCCCGGCGTACAGCAGCTCCAGTGACTCGACCACATCTGGAGCAGCCTCGGGACCCAACGCGGTCACCAGACGCTGATGAACCTCCTGGCCGATGCGCAGCCGCAGATGCTTGACTTCGGGATCCTTGCCCAACAAAGCATTGGTCACCGCGGCGGCCAACTCGGGTTCGTCGGCGAGCAGCAGCGAGATGTGCCGAAGCACGCCGATGACCCGGTCCGCCGGATCGGGTGAGTTGTCGGGTGGAACGGGCGTGGTCGCCAGTCGCCGCCAGAAAACTTCGGCCACAAGGTGTTCCTTGGACGCGAAATAGGTGTATGCCGTCGCGGTACCAACCCCGGCCTCCGCGGCAACCATACGAATTGTCAACCCCGCGAAGCCTTCTCGGCTCAGCACGTGGAGCGCGGCGTGGCCGAGGCGGTCAACCGTGTCGGCTTGCTTGGCGGTCAGTCGGCGCCTGGTCGACTCCCGAGCCACCGGGTCGGACACGTGTCCGGACACTACTACAACGTAGTATGGGCGGCAACCGATCCGATTCGTTAGGTTGCAGCGAAGATGACGCCTACTGAGCGCACCCGCCGGCTGTTCGAACTCGCCGACCAGGTGACCGGGTTCATGCCCTCCGACGAAGGTCAGGCGCTGCACGATGCGGCGCGGCACTACTTTCATCGCGGTGTCGGCGTGGAGATCGGGACCTACTGCGGCAAGTCAACCTTGCTGCTGGGCGCGGCCGCGGCGGCCACCGACAGCGTTCTTTTCACCATCGATCACCATCATGGTTCCGAAGAACACCAGCCCGGCTGGGAGTATCACGACGCGTCGTTGGTCGATGAAGTCACCGGACGCTTCGATACCCTGCCCGTTTTTCGGCGTACTCTCGACGAGGCTGACCTCGACGACAATGTCGTTGCGGTGGTGGGCAAATCGGCAGTAGTGGCCCGGGGGTGGGGCACGCCGCTACAGCTGCTGTTCATCGACGGCGGACACAGCGAGGCCGCGGCGCACCAGGACTTCGACGGCTGGGCACCGCGGGTACGTCTCGGCGGTGCGTTGATCATCCACGATGTGTTTCCCGATCCGCGCGACGGTGGCCAAGCGCCGTACCACATCTACTGTCGTGCCATCGAAAGCGGCGAGTTCACCGAGCGATCGGTCACCGGATCGTTGCGGGTGCTCGAACGCACCCGCGCCGTCAGCGATCCGTCCGGCTGACCGCGCATTCACAGTCGTAGTCGCCCTCGAGGCCGCGTGGCAGGTCGGTGCCGCGGAAGATGCCGCTGCCTGCGGTGGTGCACGACAACGCGTCGGCTGCAAGGATCACCGCCGCACCGGTCCAGGTGGTCCGCTCCACCGGCCAGCGCTTTCCGTCGCTGAACACCAAGCCGGTCCAATACGACCCGTCTTTTTCCCGCAGATGCTGCATGGCCGCAAACTGCTGCAGCGCCGCCCGCCGGCGGCCCATCGCGTCGAGCGCCAGGACCAGTTCGCAGGTCTCGGCGCCCGTGACCCATGGCCGGTCGTCGACGCATCGGATGCCGAGCCCATCGACGACGAAATCGTCCCAGCGCTCGGCGATTCGGGCCTCCGCGGCGGGCCCGCGTAGCGCCCCGCCCAGGATCGGGTAGTACCAGTCCATCGAGTGGTGCGGCTTTTCAGTGAACGCCGACGGGTGGGCGGCGATGGCGTGACCGAGCTGGCCCAGCGCGATTTCCCACTCGGGCTGCGGCTCGTCAAGGTAGTTCGCCAGTGCCAGCGCGCATCGAAGGCTGTGGAAGATGCTCGCGCACCCCGTGAGCAACGCCTCGGTTACCGGGCCGGACGGACCACGCGCCCAACAGATCTCACCACCCGGCAGCTGTAACTCAAGCACGAACTCGATCGCGGCGCGTACCGTCGGCCACATCGCCGCGGCGAACGCGCGGTCAGCGGTGATCAGTACGTGGTGCCAGACTCCGACCGCGATGTAGGCGCAGAAGTTGCTGTCGCTGTTGGCGTCCTCGACCACCCCGGCCCGCAGTTGAATCGGCCACGATCCGTCGACGCGCTGTTGGCGCCGGCACCAGTCGAACGCGTCGCGGGCCGGCTGGATCAACCCGGCAACGGTCAGCGCCATCGCGCATTCGATATGGTCCCAAGGGTCGGTGTGCCCGTCTTGCGACCAGGGGATGGCGCCTGAGGGTTCTTGCGCAGCGGCGATCGATTCGGCCGTTTGTAGGCATTGTTGTGGAGTGAAGACGTCGTCGACGCCCGGTATGTCACACCAGTTCAACTGCGGGCACCGGTTTCTCGAAATACAGCGCGACACTCTTACCGACAAGCGGGTTGAGTACCGATTCGGCCAGCCGTGTGATCCACGGTCGTCGCATCATGTCCCATACCAGCAGCCGGTGGTATGCCGTCACGGCGGGATGATCCGAGTTGGACACGCCGACAGCGCATTTCAGCCACCAGAACGGCGCATGCAGGGCATGGGCATGGTGAGTGTGCGTGAATGTCATTCCAGCCGTCGCGATCTTGTCACGCAGGGCGCTGGCCCGGTAGATCCGGATATGGCCGCCCTCGTTGCTGTGGTAGTCGTCGGACAGTAGCCAGCAGATCCGCTCGGGCAGCCACCGCGGGACGGTGACCGCCAGCTTGCCGCCGACTTTGAGCACGCGCACCAGTTCATCGATCACCGTGCCGTCGGCGGGGACGTGCTCGAGGATTTCCGATGCGATGACGCAGTCAAAGGTGCGATCAGGGTAGGGCAGCGCGAGCGCGTCACCGACCACGGTCTCGGCCTTGGCCGATGCGGGCGCTTCACCGGCTTCGGCCATGGCTCGCAACAACGTGGCGACGTTTTCCAGTTCCGCGGCATCCTGGTCGAACGCCACCACGTCCGCGCCTCGTCGGTAGGCCTCGAAACTGTGCCGACCCGCGCCGCAACCGACGTCGATGACCTTGGTTCCCGGTCCGACCCCCAGCCGGTCGTAGTCCACCGTCAGCACGGTTCACCGACCGCGGCCGGGGCACTGCGTGCGATCGCGCGTTCGTAGACGCGAACAGTCTGTGCCGCAACTGATTCCCAGCTATAGATCTCGAGTGCGCGGTGGCGGCCGGCCGCCCCGAGCCGGCGCCGCTGCTTCGGCGACTCCAGCAGCTCACCCAACACTCGGATCAACGCGGCGGCGTCGCCGGGCGGTACCATCCGCGCGCAGTCGCCATCGGGTCCCAGCACCTCGGGCAGAGCGCCGGTGCGGCTGGCGACGATCGGTGTGCCGCTTGCCATCGCCTCGACGGCGGGCAACGAGAAACCTTCGTAAAGCGAAGGGATGCAGGCTATTTCAGCTGAGGCGAATAACGCCGCGAGCTCCGTGTCGGAGAGTCCGTTGGACGTGTGCACGATGTCGGAGATGCCGAGCTCAGCGATGAGTTTCTCGGTGGGGCCGTTCGGTTCGAGCTTGGCGACGAGCTGGAGCTCCAGGTCCCGCTCGACCCGGAGTTTGGCCACCGCGTGCAACAGGTTCGCCACACCCTTGAGCGGCGTGTCTGCGCTGGCGATAGCGATGATGCGGCCCGGGACTCGCGGTTGCGCAGACGGGGCGAACAGCTCGGTGTCCACGCCCAGCGGAACCACGTGCAGCCGTTCGGGGTCCACGCCGAAATCGGTGGTGATGTCGGCCGCCGACGACGATGAAACGGTCAACAGATCCGGGATACTGCGGGCCACCCGTTGCTGCATTCCCAAAAAGCCATACCAGCGGCGCACCAGCGGCTTACGCCACCATGGAGCCGCTTGCAGGTCAAGCAACCTGTCACGGGTGATCGGGTGGTGCACCGTGGCCACCACCGGCAAGCCCAAGCCGGCGATGCTCAGCAGGCCGTCGCCCAGGCTCTGGTTGTCGTGAACCACATCGAAGTCGTGCACCCGCTGGGCCAACAGGCGCGCGGCCCGCAGGCTGAAGGTGCGCGGTTCGGGGAAACCCGCCGTCCACACCGTGGCAAGCTCCAGCAGGTCGATGCGGTCCCGGATCTCGCGGGGATGCGGAATCCGGAATGGGTCGGGTTCGCGGTACATGTCAAGGCTGGGCACTTGGCGCAGCACGACCCGAGGATCAAGAACCTCGGGGTAGGGCTGGCCGGAGAAGACCTCGACGTGGTGTCCCAGTTCGACCAGGCCGCGACTCAGGTGCCGAACATACACCCCTTGCCCGCCGCAATGCGTTTTGCTCCGATACGACAGCAAAGCAATCCGCATGCTCACGCCCAATCCGCTGGGGCGGAACCGGCGCAAGCGACGGTGGAGAACTCGGCGGTGACGTGGGCGGGCTGTCTGGACACGTGTCTGGACTATAATTTGACGAGCTACGTAGCGCAACGGCGCCCGCGTTACGGTGGAGGTATGCGGGCCTTGATCATCGTCGACGTCCAAAATGACTTCTGCGAAGGCGGCTCCATGGGTGTGAGCGGCGGTGCCGCGGTCGCCGCGGCCATCACCGACTATTTGGCCCGCACGCCCGATTACCGGCACGTGGTGGCGACGCAGGATTTCCATATCGACCCGGGCGACCATTTCTCCGATCAGCCCGATTACTCCTCGTCGTGGCCGCCGCATTGCGTCGCCGGAAGCCGAGGGGCGGAATTCCATCCCGCGCTCGATACCGGGCGCGTCGAGGCCGTCTTCCGCAAAGGCGCCTACAACGCGGCCTACAGCGGTTTCGAGGGAGTCGACGACAGCGGCACACCGCTGGCCGACTGGCTGCGGCAACACGGCGTCGACGAGGTCGACGTGGTGGGTCTGGCCACCGATCACTGCGTGCGTGCGACGGCGGAAGACGCCGCACGCGCGGGCTTTGCCACCCGGGTCCTGCTGAACCTGACCGCCGGGGTGGGGGAGCAGTCCACCGCTGAGGCCATCGACGCGCTGCGAACCGCGGGTGTGGCAGTGCTACCGAGCGCCTGATGAACGCGGCCCAAGCCGAACTGCTGGCGGCGGTGGAGCAATCGCCGCGGGCGGCGGCGGCCCGCGATCGCGCCGGTTGGGTGGACTTGTTCACCGTCGACGGTTCGGTCGAGGATCCCGTCGGGTCGAGGCCCCACGTCGGGCCGGCGCAGATCGGCCGCTTCTACGACACTTTCATCGGCCCTCGCGACCTCACTTTCCATCGCGATCTCGACATCATCCGGGGCCCGGTCGTCATCCGTGACCTCGAGATCGAGACGAAGATGAGTCCCGCGGTGACGATGCGGATTCCGGCGCACCTGCGCTACGACCTGCGTCAGGTGAGCGGCGAATGGAAGATTGCCGCATTACGGGCCTACTGGGAATTGCCGACGATGATGGTGCAGTTCTTGCGCAACGGCGTCGCCGCGCTGCCGGTCGCGCTACAGCTGTCGCACGGACTGATACGCAACCAGCGGTTGGTGGGCAGCGTGGGTTTCGCAACTGGCTTGCGCCGGGTCGGTTTTCGTCACAAACGGCAGGTGGACACTTTTCTGCATGCGATGGCTCGAGGAGACCAACTCGGTGCGCGGCGGGCACTTTCACGTACCACCACGATCACCTTCGGAGATGACGAAGAAGTCGGCATTACCGAGTTGACCGAGTGTCTGGCCGGCTGCGGCTGGACGAAAGCCATCGCTGCGGGCCCGACCGTGGCGGTTTCGGTCACGTCGCCGCACGGTCGCGGTGTGCTGTTCGCCGACATAGCTGCCCGCGGCGATGCAATCCGCCGGATCCGCTACTTTGCAGCGAGCAGCAGCGCCAACGACGCCGCCGACAGCAGCAGGTAGCCGCCCGGAAACGCGATGTTGTAAAGCACACCCGCGCGCAGGTGTGTGACGACGGCGCCGATGAAGAACAGCACCAGGCCGACCGCGGCTGCGATGCCGACCGCGGGCAGTACCAGGCCGGCGACCAAACCGACGGCTCCGGCGAGCTTGAGCGTTCCGAGCATCGGCAGCCACGAACGCGGGACGCCCACCTCGGCGGAATTCGCCAGCACGAACCTGGCCGGAACATAGTCGGCCACGGCTACGAAAGCGGTGACAACCACCGTGACCAGCGTGACTACCAGGTATGCGATGGTCATGGCATCCTCCTTATGAGTCTCCTTGATCGAGAACAGTGCAGTCATCTGGTTGACGTCTCGGGCGCAGGAAAGGTGACCATGAGTGCGATCGAGGAACTCGCTCGGCGATTCGACGCCGATCGCCGACATCTGCGGTCCGTCGCGTTTCACCTGCTCGGGTCGGCGGCCGATGCCGAAGACGCCGTGCAGGCCGCCTGGCTCAAGGCCAGTCGCGCGGACCCGGACGGCATCGAAAACCCCACCGGCTGGTTCACCACCATCACCGCACGTGAGGCATTGGACCAGCTACGGACCCGCAAACGCCGAGCCGAGCAGCCGCTGGAGGCGTGGGAACCGGCCCCGGTGATGCCCGTCGACGAAGACGTTCTGTTGGCGGACGCGGTTGATCGCGCCCTGCTGGTGGTCATCGACCGGCTCACCCCCGAGCAGCGGGTCGCATTCGTATTGCACGACGTGTTCGGCGTCCCGTTCGAAACGATCGGCGACCTGTTGGGCCGGTCGGCCGGCGCGGCCAAGAAGCTGGCCAGCCGGGCGCGTGGGCGGGTCCGGCCCGCGCCGTCCGCCGAGCCGAGTCCGACGGCCGAGCACGTCAGGATCGTGCAGGCCTTCCTCGAAGCGTCCCGCGGCGGGGATATCGCCACGCTGCTCGAGCTACTGGCGCCCAACGTGATTCGTCGCGTTGACCGCGTGTTGGTGCCCGCGGACGTGCCCACCGAAGTCCGTGGCGCGCGCCAGGTCGCGGAGGAAACCCGGCAATTCACCCAGCGCGCCCGGGTCGGCGTCGTGGTGCTCGTCGACGGCGCGCCGGGTATCGCGATTGCGCCGGCGGGACGCCTGCAGGCACTGCTGCGCATCGGAATCCGCGAGGGCCGTATTCACACCATCGACATCGTCGGCGATCCCGGCCGGCTCCGCGACACCGTTCTGGCACTTCCGCGGTGACCAGGCGACAATCGAAGCGCCATGATCGATAAGCCGTTTGGACGGCGGACGTTGTTGCGCGGCGCCGGTGTGCTTGGCGGCGCGTCATTGGCGATGTGGCCCCAGGGCTGTGCCTCCGGCGACGATGCGCTGACCTTCTTTTTTGCCGCGAATCCCGAAGAGGCCGACGCGAGGATGCGGATCATCGACGCGTTTTCGGCTCGGCACCCCGACATCAAGGTGCGCACCCTGCTCTCCGGTCCGGATCCCGTGCAGCAGATGTCGACATTTTGCGCCGGCGGCAAGTGCCCCGACGTGCTGATGGCGTGGGAGTTCAGTTACGCGGGGCTGGCTGACCGAGGCGTGCTGCTCGACCTCAACACCATGTTGGCCCAAGACCGGGCCTTCGCCGCGCAACTGAAAGCCGACAGCATCGGGGAGCTGTATGACACCTTCACCTTCAATGGCGGCCAGTACGCCTTCCCGGAGCAGTGGTCGGGCAATTTTCTGTTCTACAACAAGAGGCTTTTCCACGAGGCGAATGTGCCTGCACCGCCGACCAACTGGGATCAATCGTGGAGCTTCGCCGAATTCCTCGACACAGCGCGGGCCCTCACCAAGCGCGACCGATCCGGAAGGGCGACCCAGTGGGGATTCGTGGACACCTGGGTGGCGTCATACTCAGCCGGATTGTTCGGGATGAACAACGGTGCCCCGTGGTCGGTTCCGCGAATGAACCCGTCACATGTAAACTTCGACAACGCCAAGTTCATCGAAGGCGTGCAGTTTTACGCCGATCTGGCCAACAAGTACAGGGTCGCTCCCACCGCTTCCGAGACGCAGTCGATGTCCACGATGGACCTGTTCTCCGCCGGCAAGGCGGCGATGGCGTTGGGCGGACACTGGCGGTATCAGACGTTCGACCGTGCCCCGGGCCTGGATTTCGACGTCACCGTGTTGCCGGCCGGTCCACACGGAGGCAAAGGCCGTTCCAACATCGGTACCACCGGCCTTGCCATCGCAGCCAGCAGCCACCGCAAGCAACAGGCATGGGAGTTCGTCAAGTTCGCCGCTGGACCCGTCGGGCAGGCAATCATCGGTGAGACAGGGCTTTTCGTTCCGGTGCTGCGCTCGGCTATCAACTCGCCCGGATTCGCATCCGCGCATCAGCGCATCGGCAACCTTGCGGTGTTGACCGACGGGCCCGCGCACTCCGAGGGCCTGCCGGTTTCTCCGGCGTGGGAGAAGGTCAACGCGTTGATGGACCGGAACTTCGGGCCGGTGCTGCGTGGCAGCCGGCCGGCCACGTCGTTGGCGGCCGGGCTGTCGCATGAAGTCGACGAGGTGCTGCGCAGTCCATGACACCGATCGACACACGACGACGTGCACGTGCCGGACGCCTTTTCGTCGCCCCCAACCTGGCCGCGGTGGCGGTGTTCATGGTGTTTCCACTCGGGTTCTCGCTGTATATGAGCTTCCAGGAGTGGGATCTGTTCACCCCCGCAAAGTTCGTCGGCACAGCCAACTTTCGGCATCTTTTCACCGCCGACCCGCTTTTTCCCATTGCGGTCCGCAACACGCTGATATTCACCGTCGGAACCATCGTGCCGACCGTTTTTATCAGTCTGGCCGTGGCCGGCATCCTGAATCGGAAGGTCAAGGGCATCGGAGTCTTTCGCACCATCGTCTTTCTGCCGTTGGCCATGTCGTCGGTGGTGATGGCTGTGGTCTGGCAGTTCGTTTTCAACACCGACAATGGACTACTCAACATCATGCTCGGCTGGTTCGGGATCGGTCCGGTCCCGTGGCTGATCGAACCCAGGTGGGCCATGGTGTCACTGTGTCTTGTCAGCGTGTGGAAAAGTGTCCCGTTCGCCACCGTCATCTTGTTGGCGGCGATGCAGGGAGTTCCCGAAACCGTCTACGAGGCGGCCAGAATCGACGGGGCAGGCGAGATCCGCCAATTCGTGTCGATCACCGTGCCGCTGATCCGGGGCGCCTTGTCGTTTGTGGTCGTCATCTCGATCATTCATGTGTTCCAGGCGTTTGACTTGGTGTATGTCCTCACCGGCCGCAACGGCGGACCGGAGACCGGCACGTACGTGTTGGGCATCATGCTTTTTCAGCATGCGTTCGCGTTTCTGGAGTTTGGTTATGCGTCGGCGCTGGCGTGGGTGATGTTTGCGGTCTTGCTCGCGTTGACGGTGGCCCAGCTCCGGCTTGCGCGCCGACGGGCGTGGGAGGGCCCATGAGCAGAGTTGCCGCGCGCAGTGTCGGGCGCGCCATCGCGCTCTACGGTGCGCTGATCGTCGTGGCGTGGTGTGCGCTGTTCCCGATACTGTGGGCGGTATCGGGGTCGCTCAAACGCGAAGGCGAGGTGAGTGAGCCAACGCTGTTCCCGACCCACCCGCAATGGTCGAATTACCGCGACGTGTTTGCGCTGATGCCGTTCTGGCGGATGTTCTTCAATACGGTGGTTTATGCCGGATGCATCACTGCCGGTCAGGTCTTCTTCTGCTCGCTGGCGGGATATGCGTTCGCACGCCTGCAATTCCGCGGACGTGACACGGTGTTCGTGCTGTACTTGGGCACGCTGATGGTGCCGCTGACGGTGACCGTGATTCCGCAGTTCATCCTCATGCGCTTGGTGGGGTGGACCGACACGCCGTGGGCGATGATCGTGCCGGGTCTGTTCGGCACCGCCTTCGGCACCTACCTGATGCGGCAGTTCTTCCGAACCCTGCCGGCCGACCTCGAAGAGGCCGCGATCCTCGACGGCTGTTCGCCGTGGCAGATCTATTGGCGGATCCTGCTGCCGCACGCCAGACCCGCGGTCATGGTGCTGGCGGTACTCACCTGGGTCAATGTCTGGAACGACTTCCTGTGGCCGCTGCTGATGTTGCAACGCAAGAGTATTGCCACCCTCACGCTTGGTCTGGTGCGGATGCAGGGGGAATACGTCGCTCGGTGGCCGGTGCTGATGGCCGCATCGATGCTCATTCTGCTTCCACTGGTCATCATCTACGCGGTGGCTCAACGCGCCTTCGTCCGAGGGATCGCCTTGACGGGGATCGGTGGATAGCCATGGCCTCAGTGACTTTCGAGCAAGCCACCCGCCAATACCCCGGGACGGACCGGCCGGCGCTCGACCATCTCGATCTGTCGGTCGACGATGGTGAGTTCGTTGTGCTGGTGGGGCCTTCCGGGTGCGGCAAAACGACTTCGCTGCGAATGATCGCCGGCTTGGAGACCCTCGACTCCGGCCGCATCCGCATCGGCGCCCGTGACGTCACCGCCGACGACCCCAAAGACCGTGACGTCGCAATGGTTTTCCAAAACTACGCGCTTTATCCGCACATGACCGTGGCCCAGAACATGGGTTTCGCCTTGAAGATTGCCAAGACACCCAAAGCCGAGATCCGTGAGCGCGTGTTGGACGCGGCGCGTCTGCTGGACCTGGAGCCCTACCTGGACCGCAAACCTAAGGACCTGTCCGGCGGCCAACGGCAACGGGTGGCGATGGGTCGCGCCATCGTGCGCCGACCCCAGGTGTTCTTGATGGACGAACCGCTGTCCAACCTCGATGCCAAGTTGCGGGTCCAGACCAGAAACCAGATCGCCGGATTGCAGCGGCGGCTGGGTACCACGACCGTGTACGTAACCCACGACCAAGTCGAAGCCATGACGATGGGCGACCGGGTAGCGGTCCTGCGTGACGGTGTGCTGCAACAATATGCGTCGCCGCGCGAGCTCTACCGAAATCCCGCGAATGTATTCGTCGCGGGATTCATCGGATCTCCGGCAATGAACCTTTTCACGCTCGCGGTCAGTGATCACTCGGTGGCACTGGGAGACTGGCGGCTCGCGCTACCCCGCGCAGTGACCGACGCCGGCGATGAGATCACGGTAGGTTTGCGACCCGAGCACCTCGAAATCGCCGACACCGGCCTGGAAATGGAGGTCGATGTCGTCGAGGAGCTCGGTGCCGATGCGTATCTGTATGGACGGCTGTGCGTACCCGGCGACGCCACGATTCGTCCGGTGATCGTCCGTGTCGACGGACACAATCCACCGTCGCGCGGTACCCGAGTGCGATTGCAGCCGCAATCCGAGCATGCGCATTTCTTCGGCGCCGACGGCCAGCGGGTCCCTTAGGCCGGCACTGCCGCGGTGAGGATCTCCTGAAGTTCCGTCGGAAGCTGGCTGCGCACCTGTTTGGCTTCGCCGGGGCTGATCGCTGCCAGTACGGTTGTCGCGACCGCGACGAGGAGCGGAGTTGCCCGAGCCCGGTCGACACCCAACTGTGCGACGAGCTCGGCCTCGATGGACTCGCGCGTGACCGAACGGTCCGGCCCCGGGGGCAGGGCCTGCAGGTGCGGCTTGAGCAGCGAGGGCAGTTGTGAAATGAAGTCTTTCGCTTCCCCCGCGTTGAGCCGTCGAACCAGGGCGCTCACGACGACGTCGAGCGCGGTGCGGGCCTGGTCGACGTCGTCTAGACCGGCCTCCTCCTGAACCAGCCGGACCAACCGATTGAGCGTCGCTTCTGCTCTCACGAGGCTACGACGACGCGCCGGTGACCGCTCACTCTCGGCGGGACCCCCCTCGCCGATCTGCGCCTCCACGATCGCCGCGAGGTCTTCGAGCGGTGCGGCCTCGTCGAGAATGAGATCATCCAGTGTCACCATGCCGACGACTCGCCCGTCATCGACCAGCGGGATGCGTCGCACGTTGCGTTCTCGCATCAGGCGTATCGCGTCCGCGGTCGAGTCGGACGGGGACAGCGTCACCGGTGACGGAGTCATCACGTCGGCGATCTTGGTTGTCGATGGATCAAGCCCGCGCCCCAATGCCCGCACGGTGAGGTCGCGGTCGGTGACCATGCCGACCAGCTGGCCGGCCTTCTGGACGACCACGGCGCCGATGCGATTCTGCTCGATCGCGCGTGCGGCATCCAGCACCGGATCCTTCGGGTTAAGCACTACCAGTCGCGGGCGACGGTACCAATGAAGAGCCATACGTTCAGGCTGCCACCCGGGTGAGGACACCTCTAGGGACTAACGACCCCTGTAGAAACGTCCGATCGGCATGCACCATGAGGTAGGCGGGAGGGATATCGGCGAAGCGCAACAAAGCGAAAGGCGGTGGATCGTGCTAGCTCTCGAGCGGCTCGACGAGGACAGTCTGCGGGATCTCTTGCGCCGGACAGACAAACACGGCGTGCTGTCGGTCTATGCGCACGCCGACCCGCGGCCCGATCCCAACCTGCGAGCGGTCGCGATCGACCTGAAGAACCGGTATCGGGAGTTGCTGCGTCGGATAGGCGAAGCTGGCGACGCCGAGCCAAGCCGCGAACTGACCGCCGCGCTGGAGCGGCTCTGGCCGCAGATCGAGCGCCTGGCGGATCCGACCGGGACGGGCCGCAGCCGAATAGTTTTCGCCGCGTTGGACAGCGGCTGGACGCTGCAACTGAAGAGCGCGATGCCGGTGGCCAATCGGTTGGTCCTGGACGACACACCGTTCGTGCATCCGTTGCTGGAACTGCTCGATGAAGGGCGGCCGGCGGGCTTCCTCATCTTGTCCGCGAAGGAGGCTCGGCTGTTCGAGTGGCGCGTCGGGTCACTGCAGCCGCTGAGCACGTTGGAGCAGGAATACGTTGAAGCGCCGCACGAGCGCGCCGGACAACGCGGAGGCGGCCCGCCCGGACAGTTCCACTCTCCGGTGCGCGAACAGCGTCAGTCCCGCGAGCGAAAGCAGACGGAGCGGTTTTTGAATCAGGTCACTAAGGTGACGGCAACGCTCGCCGACGAGCGCGGCTGGGAGCGCATCCTGGTCAGCGGGGGAGAGCGCCTCACCGATGCGACCATTTCCAGATTTCCAAAGGCACTGCGCGACAAGGTGTTCGCTGATACGCGTGTCCTCATCGGGCTTGACGACGCCGCGCTGTCGGAGGCCGTCACGGAATGGATCCACGAACAGCACCTCGAACGCGAGCGTCAACTCGTGGAGCGCATACGTGAAGGCGTCGGCTTCGGCGTGGCCGCCGTCGGGTTGTCGGAAGTCAGCGCCGCGCTGAACATCGGACGGGTCGCGCACCTTGTGTACGACCCCGAGGTCAGATATGTGGGGACCATCGGCGCCGACGGGTTGCTGTACGGCGGTGACGAGGCCGGCCCGGACGGGCGCGGCACACCGGAGCCGCGTTTCACCGAGCGGCTGATCGAGCGGGCGCTTGAGACGAGAGCGCGAATCAGCTGTCCGTTGTCGTTCTATCTGAGGCAGGTGCGGGCGTCTGACCTGCGGTGCCTCAGATCAAATGGCGATCCTGTTGCGGGTGGTTTGTCATCTGATCTGAGGTAAATAGGCCGGATCCTGGCCGCCTACGGGGAGGCGTGTTCGTCGGCGGCTCGCTGGCGTGGGGTATGGCCCTCGAGGGGTTCCGACCCGGCCGCTGGGACGTGCTTGGCGCCCCTGGTTTTCCTGGCCGGCGTTGCCGTGAACATGTACGCTCCTCGCGGCCACTAGCTTTCGGCCGCAATCGCCCGTCGCAGCGCGGTCAGTATGACGTCACGGCTGGGCAGATCCAACCGACAGACGTCACCCGTCGGCGGCCGATCGGGACGCATCACATCGGTGCCGTCAATCAGTATCGACGGTGACGGAAAGGGTCCGACCCGCTCAACGATCGCCGTGTTGATCCCGACCACGGCCAAACAGTCGACCAGCATTTCATGGGCCGTTGCCGCGTTCGGACAGCCCGGGCTGCTCAGAATCTCAATCCGCATCCCACGGTCTCCCAACACCCATCATTAGCATCTCAGGTGGGTCAATTTTCGCGACCCGGTGACAGTTGCAGCCGGAGTTCGACGCGCCCGGTAGCTCGGCGATTTCGGGTACGCCGTGGCAGGCGCACTCCCTTGCGGCGAGTTCAAGCCGCGGCTCGCCGCTGCTGCGGTCGCAAAGTGTGCCGAGACGCGTCTATGCCGGCCATTTCTTGCGCCTGCTCGGCTGCGGTCTGCCCTAGCCGGACCAAATCCGCTCGCTCCTGGACCGAAAGCGGCTGTTCGCCAGCGACATCTGGCCGCTGGCCGTCACCGCTGCGGGCCTGGGACATCAGCCACCGCTCATCGCGCACCCATGTATGCAGCAGGCTCGTGTCCACGTTTAGCTGGCGGGCTACCTCAGCGACTCGCCGCTGCCCGTCGATCACCATGTGCGCGGCCGTGACTCGATACTGCGGGGTGAATGAGCGCCGATGTTGTGGCATACCTACTGGCTTCACGAATCCCACGTCGCGCTATCTGGGATGTCCACCATGTGGGCGGTCTGGGGCGATCCTTGTCGGGTGTGGCGGCCGAAGCGGCGTAGCCGCAGCGAGTTGGTGACCACGCTGACCGAGGAGAGCCCCATCGCCGCTCCCGCGATGATCGGGTTGAGCAGACCGAGTGCGGCTAGGGGGATCGCGGCGGTGTTGTAGCCGAAGGCCCAGCCAAGGTTCTGGTGGATCGTGCGCAGCGTCTGCCGCGAGAGCGCGATCGCCTCCACAACACCGTCGAGCCGGCCGGACATCAGCGTGATGTCGGAGGCCTCGATGGCCACGTCGGTGCCGGTGCCGATCGCAATGCCCAGATCGGCCTGCACCAGCGCGGGGGCGTCGTTGACGCCGTCGCCCACCATCGCGACCACCCGCCCCTGGTCTTGTAGCCGCTCGATCTCGGTGACCTTGTCCTGCGGCAGCACCTCAGCCAGGACGTGATCGATGCCGACCTGTGTGGCGATCGCGGCGGCGGTGCGCGCGTTGTCGCCGGTGATCATGGCGACCTGCAAGCCCATGGCGTGCAGTTGAGCGACCACGTCGGCGGCGTCGTCCTTGACCGTGTCAGCGACGGCGAGCACGCCCACAACGTGGTCGTCGCGGCCGACGAACACCGCGGTGCGGCCCTGCTCTTCGAGTTCGGCGGCCGCCGCCGCAAGGTGCTCAGGCAGCAGCAGCTCGTGGTCGTCGACAAGTGTGCGACGTCCGACCAGCACGGTGCGGCCGTCGATCTGGGCCTGCACCCCGTGGCCGGCGAGGCTGGCGAACGCCGTGGCGGCCGGAATCTGCAACCCCAGCTCGCGCGCGGCCGCGACGATCGCCGCGCCGATGGGGTGCTCGGAGCCCGACTCGACCGCGGCGGCGATCTGCAGCACCAGATTGGGCTGGCGCCGCTTGCCGGCAATCACATCGGTGACCCGCATCTGGGCGCGGGTCAGCGTGCCGGTTTTGTCGAACACCACGGTGTCGATCTTCTTCGACGCTTCCATCACCTCGCCGCCTTTGACCAGGATCCCCAGCTCCGCGCCGCGGCCGGTGCCGACCGTGATCGCCGTGGGAGTGGCCAGGCCCAGCGCACACGGGCACGCGATGATCAGCACCGCCACCGCGGCGGTCATACCGGCGACCGGGTTGGCGGCGATCAGCGTCCACCCGGCAAACGTCACCGCGGCAACCCCGACGACGGCCGGGACGAACACCGCCGAGACCCGGTCAGCCAGTCGCTGTACCGGCGCCTTGCCGCCCTGTGCCTGCTCGACCAGGCGCACAATCTGCGCCAGCGCGGTATCGGCGCCGACGGCGGTGGCGCGCACGGTCAGCAGCCCGTCGATGTTGACCGTCGCACCGGCAACACGGTCGCCCACCGATTTTTCGACCGGGACGGACTCGCCGGTCAGCATTGACTCATCGACGACGGCGCGCCCGTCGGTGATCTCGCCGTCGACCGGGATCTTCTCCCCAGGCCGTACCCGTACCAGGTCTCCGACTTGTACCTGATCAACCGGCACGAGAATTTCTTGCCCGCCGACGAGCAGGCAGGCTTCCTTGGCGCCCATCTCCAAAAGCTTGCCGATCGCCTCCGACGCCTTGCTCGTGGATCTGGCCTCGAAATAGCGACCCAGCACCACGAACGCAATGATCAGCGCCGCCGTCTCGAAGAACAGTGCGCCACCGGCGAACAACTCATACGTGGAGTAGCCGAATGCGGTCAATGTGCCCAGTGTGATCAGCGTGTCCATGTTGGCGCTTCCCGCCCGCGCCTGCTGCACCGCGCCGCGCAGGAACGGCCACCCGGCGACGAATTGCACCGGTACCGTCGCCGCGAACGCCAACCACCCCGCCCACGGATAGGCGCCGAACACCATCGTCGACACCGACGCCAGCAGCGCCAACGGCATGGCCAGCCACAACCGCCGCAACCAGTTCCGCTGCTCACGCCTGTTCAGTTCACCCGAGGACGCCGTGCCGCACGCACCGCCCTGTCCCTGCCCGCAGCCGCCACTACCCTCGGTGTCGCGCGGCGCGTCGCTATCGGGCCGGGCGCCCAGTAATCGGCGGAGTCCACCGATGGCCTTGCGCACCACCCCGGGGGTGCGCGCATCGCCGGAATGCGGGGCACGGGTGGGCACCAACTCTGCAGGGATGTGCTCGGCTACGCCGATCGCCGACAGCACCGCCGCGGTGTCGCAGCGCTGCGGCGAATACTGGATCACCACCGATGCCGTGCGCGGATAGGCCGTCACCGCCTGCACACCGGGCACCGTGGCCAGAGTCTCCTCGATCGCGACGGCCCGGACCGCATCGACATGAAATCCGGTGATGCGCAGCCGCATCCGCCCGGACGCGTCCGATACGACCGTCGCCGTGGCGTCGGCGGCCGGCAGGACCTCAGTCGTCATGGCCGTCGCCCGGGCTCGTCACGATCGCCGGTTCGGTGTCCTCTCCGGCGCGCTCTCGTGCCTCGGCAACCACGTCGGCGACCGTCAATCGGATCTGTTCCGTGTTCGTTTCGGCCGTGCGCTGCGCTTCGCGGGCGGCCCGGATGCCCCACGCGGTCACAGCAACGGTTGCCGTGCGCAACGGAACCTTCGCCACGGCCGTGCGCACTGCCTCATACGCCGCAACCCCCACCACCCCGGTTACCACCGTGGGCGCCGCCTTCATCAAGAACCCATGCCACGCCATACCAAGCACTCCCTTCCCGTCGTTGCACCGCCAAACGGTGACCAGTCGGCCACGGTCGCTGCGGAGCGACACGAACCCATCCTTGACCTTCCAGTACAGTGGAAGGTCAAGGATGGGTTCCATGCAGATCGGCGAACTAGCGAAACTCAGCAATACCAGCGCGAAAACCATTCGCTTCTACGAGAACGCGGGGCTGCTCCCGCCACCGGCACGCACGGCGTCGGGGTACCGCGACTACGGGCCCGAGGTCGTGGATCGGCTGCGGTTCATCCATCGGGGCCAAGCCGCCGGGCTGACCTTGCAGAAGGTGCGCCAAATCCTGGCGATCCACGACCGCGGTGAGGTGCCGTGCGGGCACGTGCAACAGGTCCTGCACACCCGTCTGGACCAAGTCCGCGCGCAGATCGCCGAACTGGTCGCCCTCGAAGGCCACCTGCAGACCCTTCTCGACCACGCGGCGCACGCCGCGCCCACCGAACATGACCAGTCCACGGTGTGCTGGATTCTGGAAAGCGACCTGGATGCCGACGCCACCGTCGGTCCCGGCCACTAGACCATGAACAGCACCGAAATGCGTGAGTGGTCATGGACTGATGCGTGGTTGCCGGCCGCCCTGCTGGGTGTGGCGGGGGTGGGCTGGTGGTGGTCAGTGGTCAGCATGACCGGCGACGCCATGTCTATGGACACCGAGCCAGGAATGCCCATGGAGACCGCGCCAATGATGTCGTTCGCCGGTTTCCTCATCGCGTGGGTGGCCATGATGGCCGCGATGATGCTTCCTGCGGTCCTGCCCGTCGTTCGCGCCTACGCCCGCGCCGCCACCGGCAGCGCCGCTCCAGCGATCGTCTTCGTCGCCGGATACCTGGCCCTGTGGAGCGCCACCGGGATCCCCGCCTTCTGGGCGTGGAGCCACCTCAACGGGCCACTGGCACACGGATCACCGTGGGTCGGCCGCCTGGCCGGCGCCATAGCGCTGGCCGCCGGGATCTATCAGCTCACGCCGCTGAAAGCAGCGTGCCTGCGGCACTGCTACTGGCCATTGTCGGTTTCCCCGCCGTGCGGCAAGTACCACGACAGCCCGGCCCGGGCGCTTCGTGCCGGTGGGCGCTACGGCGTCTTTTGTCTGGGCAGCTGCTGGATGCTGTTCGTAGTCATGATCGCCTTCGGCACCATGCAATTGGCGTGGATGCTGGCGCTCTCGGTGGTGATCTGGCTGGAGCGAGTCGCCTCCTTCGGCGATTGGCTCACGCGCGTCACGGGGGCGGTGCTCGTAATCCTTGGCGTTGTGCTGCTGGTGCACCCCGCGTTGGTCATCAACCTTGTCTAGCGAGGAGTTAAGTCATGACGACGACGACACAACCACGCACCCGCCCCTGCGCTTTAGCGGCGACATTTTGATCTGGCTGTCCGCTGTCGTTTGATCTGAGGCGCTGCTGGCCGTTTGACCTGCGGCGCCTCAGATCCGTGCGCTTGAGCACAGTATTGCGGGGTTGATCGAGGATGCCGGTGCTGCCTGCGTGAGCGGGTCCAGTGCCGAGTGCCCAGTTCTCGAAGAACTGACTGAACCGGCAGTGCGGCATTCGATTTGAACGCCAACGCATTGCCGTGTTCACGTCGGTTCCCGTGGGTTGGCTCTCTGAGTATGGTGTGCGGGGCAGGTGTCTGTCACGGGTACGCGCACGGGTCGACGATCGGGTTGTGGGGCTGCCGCGTCCGGAAGCCGGGGACGCCCCGATGCCCCGGCACGGTCTCCTAAGATCAGCAATCATGGTGGCGCGTTCAATCCTGTTATTCGTCCTGGCTGCGGTCGCCGAAATCGGCGGTGCCTGGCTTGTCTGGCAAGGCGTCCGCGAGCAACGTGGTTGGCTCTGGGCGGGACTCGGCGTCATCGCGCTAGGAATGTACGGGTTCGTCGCCACCCTGCAGCCCGATGCCCATTTCGGCCGGATCTTGGCCGCCTACGGCGGCGTATTCGTCGCCGGCTCGCTGGCGTGGGGCATGGCCCTCGACGGGTTCCGACCCGACCGTTGGGATGTGATCGGCGCCCTGGCCTGCCTGGTAGGCGTTGCCGTGATCATGTACGCCCCTCGCGGCCACTAGCTCAGCATCACGTGGCGGCCGGGCAGGCCCAAACCGACCCATCGGGGGCGGATCGGGACGCATCACCTCGGCCCCGCCGATCAGTATCGACGGTGACGGAGACGGGCCGGCACGCTCAGCGATCGCCGTATCGATCCCGGGTACGGCCAGACAGTCGACCAGCATTTCATGGGCCGTTGCCGCGTTGGATAACCCGGGGGGATCTCAGTGGCGCAACAGGTTTCGGTGACTGTGGGTTTGGGTTATGTAGTGGTGCCAGGTAGCAGTTCGGCGATCAGGGTCTGGACGCGGTTGGCGATGTCGTCGCGGATGGAGCGGACGACCTCAAGGGCTTGGCCGGCGGGGTCGGGCAGTTTCCAGTCCCGGTAGGTGACTCCCGGGAAGTATGGGCAGGTGTCTCCGCAGCCCATGGTGATCACGACGTCGCTGGCTTGCACCGTGTCGGCGGTGAGCACCGCGGGGCTGTTGGCTGTGATGTCGATGCCCAGTTCGGCCATCGCGGCAACGGCCGCCGGGTTGACTTGGTCGGCGGGTTCGGTGCCCGCGGAACGGACCTCGATGCGGCCACCGGACTGGTGGATCAGCAGTGCGGCCGCCATCTGGGAGCGACCGGCGTTGTGCACGCAGACGAACAGGACGCTGGGTTTGTCGGCCATCAGCGGGCACTGCGTGATTGGGACTCGGGTCCGAAGAGGCGGGTACGCAGCGCCAGGGACACGTAGACGAGTCCGACCAGCACCGGTACTTCGATGAGCGGGCCCACGACCCCGGCCAGGGCCTGCCCGGAGGTGGCGCCGTAGGTGGCGATCGCGACGGCAATCGCGAGTTCGAAGTTATTGCCGGCAGCGGTGAACGCCAACGTGGTGGTGCGCTCGTACCCGACGTTGAGGAGGGCGCCGAGCAGGTAGCCGCCGGCCCACATGATCGCGAAGTAGGCCAGCAGCGGCACCGCGATGCGGGCGACATCGAAAGGCCGGGAGGTGATCTGATCACCTTGAAGGGCAAACAGGATGACGATGGTGAACAGCAGTCCATAGAGTGCCCAGGGGCCGATGCGGGGCAGGAATTGCGACTCGTACCAGGTGCGGCCTTTGGCGCGTTCGCCTAGGCGGCGGGACAGGTACCCGGCCAACAGTGGGACGCCGAGGAAGATCAACACCGATTTGGCGATCTGCCACGGGGAGACCTCGATCCCGGTCTGGGACAGGCCCAGCCAGCCCGGCAGCACCGACAGGTAAAACCAGCCCAGCGCGGCGAACATGAGAACCTGAAAGATCGAGTTCAACGCGACCAGCACTGCGGCGGCCTCGCGGTCCCCGCAGGCCAGGTCGTTCCAGATGATGACCATGGCGATGCAGCGGGCCAGCCCGACGATGATCAACCCGGTGCGGTATTCGGGCAGATCGGGAAGTAGCAGCCACGCCAGGGCAAACATCACCGCCGGCCCGATCAGCCAGTTCAACACCAGCGAGGACGCCAGCAGTTTGCGGTCGGCGGTGACCTCGCCGAGCTGGTCGTAGCGGACTTTGGCCAGCACCGGATACATCATCACCAACAGCCCAAGGGCGATGGGCAGCGAGACTCCGTCGACCTCAATGGCACTTAGGCCCGCGCCCAGGCCGGGCACCAGCCGCCCCAGCAGCAGGCCGGCGGCCATCGCTACCCCGATCCATACCGGCAAGAGCCGGTCCAGGGTGGACAGCTTGGCGGCCACTGCGGGTGCAGCAGTCGATATGGCGGTGTCACTCATGAGGTTTCTCTCCCGTGGCGCGAGCGGCGTACCGCTTCACTGGCAGCTGTCAACGTGAGGTGGGTCGGGGCGCGGTGGCGCGGTCGTTCGCTGCGGCTGTCTCAATCAGACGATGCGGCGGGTTTGGTGGCGTGGATGATCGCGCCGTGCATCCCTTCGGCCACCTGGTGGGTGAACGTGACCGTGGCATCGGTGAACCCGGCCGCGGCCAGTCCGTCGAGGTACTCCTGGCGGGACAGCGCTCCGGCGATGCAGCCGACGTAGGAGCCGCGTTCGGCGCGCTCGGCCGAACTGAGGTGGTCTTCGGCGACGACGTCGGAGATCCCGATCCGCCCGCCGGGGACCAGCACCCGGAACATCTCGGCGATCACGGCCGGTTTGTCGGCGGACAGGTTGATCACGCAGTTGGAGATCACCACATCGACGGCGGCATCGGGCAGCGGGATGTCTTCGATGGTGCCCTTGCGGAACTCGACGTTGGTGACACCGGCCTTGGCTCGGAATTCTTCGGCGTTCCGCCTCGCCAAGGCCAGCATCTCGTCGGTCATGTCGACGCCGTAAGCAAACCCGTCCGGGCCGACCCGGCGCGCCGACAACAAAACGTCGATCCCGCCGCCAGAACCCAGGTCAAGCACCCGCTCTCCGGGGTGCAAGTCAGCGACCGCGGTCGGGTTACCGCAACCCAGGCTGGCCGCAACCGCTTCAGCGGGAATCTCGGAGTGCTCGTCGTCGCCGTAGAGACCGGCGCCGAAGATGGTCCCGATATCGGCTGAGTCGCTGGACCCGCAGCAGCTCGCGGCGGTCAGCACATCGCTGTTGGTAGCGCCCCCGCTGATCGCGGTGGCGGCGGCGCCGTAGCTGGCCCGGACCTGATCACGCAGCTCATTGTGTTCGGCGGTCATCGCACCTACTCTTTCCATCGACAGACATCTATGTGAGCAGTGTGCGGGAAACATCGATGACTGTCAATGCGTGTGTCATACTGGGGCCATGCCCGCCGCGATCGCCTCCCCGACCGAACGCGATGACTCGTTGCTGGTCGCTGACGTTGCGGCGTGCTGCAGCCCGATCACCGACGGCGTACTCGACGCGGCCGCCGCCGAGCGGCTGGCCGGCGTGCTCAAGGCGCTGGCCGAACCGACCCGGCTACGGCTTGTGTCAATGATCGCGGGCCATGAGGGCGCCGAGGCGTGTGTATGCGACCTGACCGCTACTGTGGGGCTATCCCAGCCGACGGTGTCGCATCACCTCAAGATCCTGGTCGAGGCCGGCCTGCTCGACCGAACCCAGCGCGGCAAGTGGGCGTACTACCGGCTGGTGCCCGCGGCCCTGGATGCGCTCGGCGGGGTGTTTGTTGTCCGTTGTCGTTGTGGCTGAGGCAGCGCTTGAGGGCCTGACCTGCGATGCCTCGGATTCAGTGACGGCCGCCGCTACCTTGAGTTGTCCTGCCGCCGGGTGTCTCGTGCTGGCCCCGCAAGAGGCGTTATGCGTCCGGCGCGTACGCCGTTGGCGATGACGACGACTTCGGCAAGCTCGTGCACCAGTACGACCGTGGCCAGGCCGAGGGTTCCGAACATCGCCAGCGGCATGAGCACGGTGATGATGCCCAGGGAGAGTCCGACGTTTTGCACCATGATCTGCCGGGAGCGTCGAGCATGTGCTAGTGCGTGGGGCAGGTGCCGCAGGTCTTGGCCCATCAGGGCGACGTCGGCGGTTTCGATCGCGACATCGGTTCCCATGGCGCCCATCGCGATTCCCAGGTCGGCGGCGGCCAGGGCCGGAGCATCGTTGACGCCGTCGCCGACCATCGCGGTGGGCCGGTGAGCGCCCAGTTCTGCGATCAGGTGAGCCTTGTCCTCGGGGCGCAGTTCGGCATAGACGTGCTCGATGCCGGCTTGGGCGGCGAGCGCCGCCGCGGTGGCGTGATTGTCGCCGGTGAGCATCGTCACCTGGTAGCCGCCGGCACGTAGCGCGGTGATGACCTCGGGAGCTTCTGGGCGTAGTTCGTCGCGCACGGCGATGGCACCGAGCAGCCGGTCATCGCGTTCTACGAGCACCGCTGTGGCCCCGGCTTGTTGCATGTGCGCTACGTGATCGGCGAGGTCGGCGGGGTCGATCCAGCCGGGCCGGCCCAGCCGGATGGCTTGCCCGTCGAGGTGGCCGGTCAGCCCAGCTCCGGCAACGGCGTGCACGTCACTCGCGGCGGCCACCGGCGCTTGGGTAGCGGCCAGGACGGCCGCGGCCAGCGGGTGTTCACTGCGGGTTTCCAGCGCGGCCGCGACCGCCAGCACCTCTTCGCGGGTGGCGTCGTTGGTGGTGGCGATGTCGATGACGGTGGGCCGGTTGGCGGTCAAAGTTCCGGTTTTGTCCAGCGCGATCCCACTGATGGTGCCCAGGGCTTCCAGCGCGGCACCGCCCTTGATCAGTACCCCGATCTTCGAGGCGGCACCGACTGCCGCCACGACGGTCACCGGCACGGCGATGGCGAGCGCGCACGGGGACGCGGCGACGAGCACCACCAGAGCGCGTTCGATCCACACCAGCGGGTTACCGAAGATGCTGCCCGTCCCGGCGATCAGCGCCCCGGCGATCATGATGCCCGGCACCAACGGCTGCGCGATCCGATCGGCCAGGCGCTGGCTGGCGCCCTTGCGGGCCTGTTCGGCTTCCACGATCTGCACGATTCGCGCCAACGAGTTGTCCTCAACGGTCGCGGTGACCTCCACCTGCAGCACTCCGGACCCGTTGATCGACCCGGCGAACACCTCATCACCGGGTCCGGCCTCTACCGGCACCGATTCGCCGGTAATCGCCGAGACGTCCAGGGCGGTGCGCCCGGCAACAATGATGCCGTCGGTGGCCAGGCGTTCCCCGGGTTTGACAATCATCTGATCACCGACGCGCAGTTCGGCTGCGGCCACCACGGTTTCGACACCTGCGCGCAAGACCGTGGCCTGATCCGGCACCAGCGCCAGCAGAGCACGCAGGCCGCGGCGGGTACGGGCCACCGCGTATTCCTCCAAACCCTCGCTGATGGAGAACAAAAACGCCAGCATCGCGGCCTCGCCGACCTGACCGAGTCCAACAGCGCCGAGCGCGGCGATCGTCATCAACGTGCCGACACCGACACGGCCCTCGGTCAGTCGCCTAACGGTTGAGGGCACGAACGTCGAAGCGCCCACCGCGAGCGCCACGACTTTCAATCCCAACGCCACCGGCCCGAATGGAGTCAGCCACGCCGTCACCAGTGAGGCTGTCAGCACCACCCCGGAGAACGCGGCCCGCCGCAGCTTGACAACGCCCCACAGCCGCTCCGACTCAGGGTGGCTGTCGTCGTGGTCGCAGCAGCCATCGCTTCGTTGCACTGGTCGTTGTGAAACCCTGTCAGCTTGCTCGCCGGATAGCGTCCGCTCGCTCCAGTCGAGGATTCTCTGCACCACACCGGGGTTGCCTCCCTCGACCGAGTGCGGCGCCCGGGCGGGCACCGACTCGGCAGGGATGTGCTCGGCGGCGGCGATCGCCGACAAAATGGCAGCGGTGTCGCAGCGCTCGGGTGAATACCAGACCACCACGGAAGCCGTGCGCGGATACGCGCGGACCGCATCCACACCAGCCACCGTGGCGACCGAGTCCTCGATCGCGACAGCCCGCACCGCGTCGAACCGAAACCAGTTAGCACGCACCCGTATTCGTCGCGCACCCGCAGACACGACAACCAGCGCGGCCCCGTGATCGGAGGAAACCTCAGCAGTAGGCACAATCGACCTTTCCCCGTGAAAACGGCTAACCCATCACTTGGCAGCAGTCGTCATCGTCAGCCTTGGCGGCGGGCGGCCGAGGGGCATCGTCGCCGATGCGTCCGCGGGCTTCGGCGACCACGTCGGCGACTTTCAGCCGGGCCGACTCCGCTGCTACCTCTGCGCTCCGAGTTCCGCGCAGTCCCCACTCCGTCACGGTCACCGCTGCCCGGTGAACCGGCGCCGTGCCCACCGCCTTGCGCAGCACCTCGTAGGCGCTCACCCCGACCAGCCCGGTGAACACTGTCCCGGCTGCTTTGGCCACGAACCCATGTATAGCCACTGCTTATCCCTTCTGTTCTGCCAACTCACTACGATTGAGCGACCGCGATCTTCAAGGTCACCGGATCGCTGCCACTGATGGTCATCGACCAACGGTGGCCTCGGCTGCGCCCGATGCGGCGTCCTCGCCGACACAGGGCTGGTCGGTATCCACCGCCAAAACAACCTGGACCAGCTCGCCCAGAGCACGGGCGAGGTGAGGGTCGGCCAGCGCGTAGCGAACCTGCCGGCCCTCATAGGTCGCGATGACCAGCCCGCAGCCCCGCAAACACGACAAATGATTGGACACATTCGACCGTGTCAACCCCAGCTGCGCAGCCAACTGGCCCGGGTAGCACACCCCATCGAGCAGTGCCACCAGAATCCGACACCGCGTCGGATCCGCCAGCGCTCGGCCCAGCCGAGCCAGCGCCGATTCCCGCGTCTCACACGTCAGCATGCACCAAACAGTACAGCCGATACTGATATGTCAGCAAGGGCTGAATTGTGCCATGGCTCCACACGCCGCCGTCAGCCCTGACGCCGCCCAGCTGGCCCAGCCGGGCACGGTGATCGCGGGGATTGACCTGGTCGTGGTTTCCACGCGTCGAAGTGGTGTGCGCGGCGGGTGGCGCTGAGTTGTTGATCGTGGATCCACTGTTCGATGGGGCGGGTTTGGTCGCGGTGCTGGGGAAACCGGGCGCTGACGTTGACGTAGACCGCATCGACGGCGCGGGCACGGGCGGGTGTGGCTGGCGCGGTGCCCCAGATCCGGCGATGAGCGCCGGCCAGGATGGCGGCCAAGGCGATCAGGTCCGGGTAGGCGCCGATGTGCGTGTCGGCGTCGGCGCGGGCAGGCGGCAGCGTAAACGGGCTGGTGCTGCGTGCCCAGCAGCGGTGAATCCGCGCGGCATCCCTGACCGCGAAGCGCGCAGCGTCGCCGTGACACCGATCCAGTCGGGCATGGCGCTGCGCTGCGGCGATCACCGCGGGGGCGCAGCGCAGATCGCGTTGATCGTCGAGGGTGGAGGTGCCTGCACCGATCCATCGGCGGTGGCGGCAGCAGACGGTCGCGTAGTCGGGCAACCAGCAGTAGACCGGCTCATAGACACCGCGGCGTGCCATGCACAGGCGGCATGCGGGCCGGGCGTGGCGGCGTTGGCGGGTGGTGTCGCGGTCGGGGGCGGCCAGCCCGATGAGCCGGGCGTGAAGGATGCCCACGGGCTGGCCGCTGGCGGTTGCCAACCAGTCCGGCCGGGGACGGCAGATCGCTGGACCGTCGGCCAGGTAGCGCCGCAGACCTCGGGGTTCTAGGTGGTTGGCGTGCGCGAGCCGATCAAGATAGGACTGCACCGTTTCGCCACGAAACGGTGTGACGGTGCGCGGTAGTGGCGCGGCAGGCCCCTGCGGCCACGCCGGTGGGGTTGATACGTCAGCTGGCATGGCGTTGCGCCGATGTTTGGGCTGCGTAGTCGATGAGCACCGTGTCCATCAGATCCCTGGTGAGGTTCTCGGTTTCGTCGAGCATGCTGCGGATCGCAGCCGAGCGGATCAGGTGCGCCAGGCTGCCGATCATTCCGCCGGTGCGTCGATGCAGGTATTTGGCTTCGGCGACCAGCGTTCCCGCGGTGTGATGGTGCAACCGCAGGGTGCCTTCCATCGCGGCCACCAGCGACTTCCATTCCCCGGCGTACGGGAACGGGCTGGTGTTGATCACACCGCAGCGCCCGGCGAGCTGGCGTCCGCGGGTGCCGGTGAACACACCGGAGCGCTCGACGTCGATGCCGGCGTAGACGAACGTGGCGGGCAGGTGTTCGGTGAAGTACTTCAGGTGATCGGACAGTTCCTCGCCGGCCCGGGTATCGAGGTTGAGGTTGTGGATCTCGTCGACGATCACGATGTCGGTTCGGGCGTCGATGAGGACCTGGCAGACAGCGTCGGCGATATCGGTGACATTCATCCGCGGTTGCATCGGCGGAAGGCCCAGGAATCGCGCGAACTCCATCGCGAGTTTGCGCGCCGAGCCTTTCGGGGGCGCGGTCACGTATACGATCGGGATCCGGGACTTGTCGGCGAATCGTGTCCTGATACGCAGTTCGTGGAATCGGCCGAGTTGTTTGACCGCGGTGGTCTTGCCGGTCGCGGCCGCCCCGGAAATGATCAGCCCGCGCCGGGCGCCGATCTCGCGTTGGTTGAGCAGGGTCAGCAGCCGGCCTTCGTTGGTGATGCGCTGGATCGCCGACGTGGTGACCACGACCAGTTCACTGTGATGCGCTACCCGGGCTTCGTTGTAGTTGGTCCGTTCGGTCTCCGACAGGGTGCTCCACTGCTCATCGGGTAACAGGGTGAACTCGGGTGGATCGGCATCGACGAAACGGCGCCAACCCTCGAGCGTGGTGGTGGGTTGGCGCCGGTCCTCGAGTTGGCTCACCGGGGCAAAAGTGTTCACAGCCGCCACGATTCAGCCTCCTTGCGTGCATCGAACACCGGTAGTGGAATGACTTGGGCGATCTCGATGTCGTCGGCGTCCTCGTCACCGCCTGGCGGCGGCTCCTCATCGCAGGGTTCTGCGGTATCCGGCGGGCGGGGCCAGGCCGGTGTCGCGGTGGCTCGCGTTCGACCCGCCACCCTGCGATCCTTGGATTCCTGTCGGGTGGGGGCGGGGCCTTGCGCGGCCCGGTCGAGCAGGTCATCGGCCGCGCGGGCGATCTCGGCTTCGGTGGCCTGATCGCATCCGCGCTGGGCCAGCACGGACCGCGCATGCTGCCATACCAATTCGCCGAACGGTACCGGGTGGCTGCGCAAATGCGTCCAGGTCGCGGCCAGCCAGCCCTCGTCGTGATGGTTGCGCACCCAGATCCGCGACACGTCGTAGGGGTCGTAGTGCACCTCCCACTGGCCCTTCTTGGATTCCACCCCCGAGTGCTGGCGGCGGTAGGGGTTGAGTGCCTTAGCGTCGTAGCTGCGGTTGTTGACCCGGATCCCGTAGGAATTGATGCGCCGCCAGCACGACGGCAGTAACTCGATGTAGTCCTCGGCCGACAGCGGCACCGGAACATACCCGGCGACCTCGACCAAGGCGGCGTACTTTTCGTTGGGCGTCAACGCCTTGCCCGGGGTGACGGGGTCACGCAGGCCGTCGTGGGGCCGGTTTTGCCATACCGCGACGATCCACTCATCCAGCAGGGCTTGCAGCTCCACGATCGACCACACTGCGTCCTGTTCGGCGTTCTTGCCGCGCCGCTCGACGCTGGAGCCGACATACCCGGCGACATGCTGGGCGAACAAGGTGGCCACCGACTGCAGGGTCCGCTCGATCTTGGGTTTGTCGGTCGGCGTATCCGGGTGGGCGGGCTGCAGATTGATCCCCAACGTGCAACACGCCTGCCGGAAGGTTTGCGACAGATACGCCTTCCCGTGGTCGCACACTACGGTCTCCGGGGCGATCACCGGCCGGGCGGCCGCATCGGCCAACCGTTGATCCACGCCGGTCAAACAGCGATACGGCAGCACCGACCGCGACATCCGCAGCGCATCGGACCACTCCGGCCGCATCGGTTCTGGCGTCAACGCTCGGGCCAGCAGCAGCGCCGCGTCGACCGCTTTGGTCGTGGGCCGCAACACCGCGGCCGGAATCGAGCAGGTCGCGTCGTCAACCATGCCGGTCAGCTCGACCCGGTCCACCGTGCCGTCATCGAGGACCACCCGCACATCCAGGGGGGTCGAATCGATCTCGACCACCTCGCCGGGGCGCGCCACCGTCAGCGCACCGAACGGGCCGTCGGGCTGTTTGGACAACGAACGCCGGGTGCGCGCGGACCCGAACGTGTGCCGGCCCTCCGACAGCCTCTTCACCAGACGATAGAACGTCCGCTGAGACGGCATCGCCGGTGCGTCCTGGGCACCGTATTGAGCCACCAGCGATTTGGTCACCCGTCGCTGCAGGCGGCTCACCGTCCCGGTCGACACGTCGGTCTCGTCATCGATGGCCTGCCGCACTGCGGCCACCAGCCGCTCGTCGACGCGGCCGAACATCGCCCGCCGGGGAATGTGCCGGCGATCCACAACCCCCAGCAGGCCGTCTCGTTCGTAGGCATAGCGTTGCCGCTGCAACGTGTACAAGCTGATCTCGTGGCCAGCCGAGCGCAGCTCGGCGAGCTTGGCCAATTCGCGCTGCCGCAACGAACGCGACGCCGGATCGAACTCCGGCCGCGGCCGGCTACCCGCCTCGGAATCAACCCGTCGACCCGTCAACACCTCGATCAAGTGCCGTTCCCACCAGCGGGCCCGCTCGGCGGCAGCCTCGGGCACCCCGGCCAACGCTTCTTCGGAACACAAAGCCGGTCGCGATCCTGACACCAACTCCAACGCCGGGTCGCCCAGCAGCCGAGACAGCGGTACCACCGACTGCCCGCCGACCGCATCGGTCAGCCTGGCTGAACTGCCCGAAAGTGTGACAACCGTGAATACGCCGTCGGATAACCGGATTTCATCGCCCTCGCGGATGACACCCGACCGCATACCCGTCATCGTGACAACGCGGGCCCGACGATCGACTCCTCGGTCAAGACAGCCGCGGAAAGATCCACGCCCAGTCGCCGGTGCCACAACAGGTGAAACAGCACCGGCAACACCATGATCGCTTCACCGACCGGTCTCACCCCGGTCATCAGCGGCCGCGCCGAGTCGAACACCGCCTCCAACGCTGCGGCGACCGCCGGGCGGTACACCCGTGGATGCCGATACCCAGACAACCAGCGCAAATTCGCCGTCACGACCGGATCCGCAACGCCCGCTCGCCGATAGGCCCATCCCAGGGAACGGCACGCCTGCTCGGACCGGTCGAACAACTCAGCATCAGCATCCGATATTCGGTCATCGGCCCGCACGTCAAGAACCGTCGCCGTTCCGTCGGACAACCGCACGAAGTAATCAGGCACGTGGTGCCTGCCGTCACCCCAATGGAGCCGGAACGGCTGCGACGCAACACCAACCACCGCGGGATCGGCGTCCAGCGCGATCAAATGGTCACGCTCCGACCACGACTCGTACCCAACGTGCTCACGAGTCGTCGAAAACCACCACAGGCCTGGATAATTGCCCTGCCCGCGAAACGCTGGGAAACCACGCACGGGTGAGCAGTCCAACTCAAAGGCCACTGCGGCACACTCCGCCAGCGGCAAGCGCGAAGAACCCCCGGAGGAGTTGAATTCCACCTCAACGCCACCGTTGACCTGCGGCCATAGCGCCGCCGGCGCCACACTCACCTAAACAACGCTACCGGCGGTACCTCGGATAGATTGGCAAAGACACGCCGATACCGCAGATACGGTGGCAATACATCACATCGGATGTCAACGGACATCAGCCCCGTCGTAGGGGCCGCGGCCGGGGAGCTGAAAGATGCGGAAGGTGTCGCTGCGCTACTGCGGTGGTGAGGCTATTGCGTCACGGTGACGAAATGTATGCACATAGTGCCCGGTAGAACCGCCCACCCCAAAGTCGGCATTCGGCCGCGTCGGGCGTCATACCCTCATGGGTGTGGCGGAAACGTCGTATGCAAAGTGCGGTGACCTCAGCTTGGCGTATCAGGTGTTCGGCGACGGGCCGGTCGAAATGGTGGTCGCCGAACCGTTCGTCAGCCACGTCGAGTTGGCCTGGACGCTGCCGCAATTCAAAGCCTTCATTGAACAGCTCGGTACGTTCTGTCGCGTAGCCCTGTTCGACAAAGCCGGCGTCGGGCTGTCGGACCCGGTGCCCAAAGTTCGCACGCTGGAAGATCGAGTAGCCGAGGTCGAGGCTGTCATGGATACGGTCGGTTTCGGACAGGCCGTGGTCGCCGGTCTGAGTGACGGCGGACCGGTCGCCATCATGTTCGCCGCAACACGGCCGGAGCGAACGAGGGCGCTGATTGTTTCGGGCACGGTTCCGTATTGGGGCTTCGAGGGGTGGGATGACCTGGATCGCGATCCAGCCGAGCTGCGGGCCCGCTTTCTTGCCGAGCTCGGCGAGGAGTACACGCCGTCTATCGAGCAGCTCGCGCGGTTCCAGCAAGCCGGCCGCGCCGTGCGTTCTGAGTGGGGCAGCGGCGCCACAGCCAGCGTCAGTGCGCCGTCGGTCCGGTCGATGCGGCTGCTGGCGATGTGTGAGCGCATGAGCGCGAGCCCGGGAATGGCGCGGGCCTCATTTGAAGCGGTGTTTCTGCAAGACGTGCGGCCGATCCTGCCGACACTCACCGTGCCCACCCTGGTCATTCACGCCCGCGAGGACAACGCAGTCCCGGTACAGGGCGGGCGGTATCTGGCCGCCCACATCCCCGGTGCGCGCTACCTGGAGGTCGAGGGTGTAGACCATGCGCCCTTTTTGACCGAGCCCGACAGGATCCTGGCCGAGATCGAGGAGTTTCTCACCGGCAGCCATGCGGCGCCGGCGCAGTCACATCGTGCCCTGCGCACTGTGCTGTTCACCGATATCGTCGCCTCGACGGAACGCGCGGCTGCGAGCGGCGACGAGCGATGGCGTGCGGTGCTGCACCGCTTCGGTGAGATCACCGCCGACGTCACGCAGCGCTTCGGTGGCACCGTGATCAAGAACACCGGCGACGGGTATCTGGCCACCTTCGACGGGCCGACACAGGCCATCCGGTGCGCCGAAGCCCTGCGCGATGACGCCGAGACATTAGGTATCGAGATTCGCGCCGCGATTCACACCGGCGAGTGTGAACTGCTCGACGCCGACATTGGGGGACTGGCGGTACACATCGCGGCGCGCATCCTCGGTCACGCCGGCGCGGGCGAAATCCTGGTCTCGCGCACCGTGTGCGACCTGGTCGTCGGCTCGGGCACCGGTTTCGAAGACCGCGGCAGCGTCGAGCTGCGCGGTGTGCCAGGCACCTGGCAACTGCTCGCGGTCGATCGCCACGGGCCGCGGGCCGGGTCGGTCGAGGCCGAACTGGTGTCAACACCCACTCCCGGACCCCAGACCACGATGCGTCGCTCCGATCGTGCTGTGGCGGTGATGGCACGACGGACACCGTGGCTGCTGCGCGGGATGGCCCGGCTCGTCCCAGTCACCGCCCGCAGCCGCAACTCCAATAGCCCTGCGCCCCAAGCCAATTCGTCACAGTGACGTATTGGCGGCGTGCGGGAAGACGTTCGGAAGGGCGGGCGCCATCGGTTGGTCCGCGCTCGACGGTTCGGTCACCTCACGTCCGGGTCCGTTCCATTGCGTCATCGGTTCGACGCAATGCAACCGCGTCGACGGCAGATCCAGCTCGTTGAAGCGTGGACGAGACGACCTGCAACAGCTAAGTACCGATAAGCGACATTATGTCAAGTTACTCACCGCATGGTGCAACAGCCTGCGGGTGACTCATCTTCCGGCCGACGTACACAGCCGTGTATGCAAACCGCATCTACGCAGGAGCTCTGGGGCCGTACCACTGACAAAACAACAGCGCCACCTCCACGTCGAGGCGGTCGTCGGTGACGGGCCTGCCGCGCCGCTCAATGGCGCGGGCGACTCGGTATTTGACGGAGTTGGCGTGCATGGTGAGTTCTTCCGCGGCGGCTTTGAAACTCGACCCCGTGCGAAGAAACACACGCAAGGTGTTGCGGAGACGCTCATCGTTCTCGGTAGGGCTCGCCAGTGGACCGAGTACTTGAGCGGCCCATTCGGCGGCTGCGTCCTTGTCGGCAGCCAAAAGTCCGACCATCGCCACGCCGGGATCGGCCGCAGTGACCAGATGATGGTGGTTGGAGTTCAGAGCGATTGCAACACCGCGAGCGTCACACGCCTGCTGGTGAGAACGGCGAAAGCCCTCGAGGCCGGCGTGAGGGTCACCGACCGCGAGGCGAGGACTGTCCGGGCGTCTAGCCGTGAAGGCGCGAAGTTCGTCGATTACCGAAGCGGCGCCGGCGCGGGAAAGTGGGATCCACGCCCACCCGGTCACTCGGTCGACGGGAATGAACAACGTCTCTCCGGAAGCTCCGATAGATCGGGCGAAACCCTGGACGAACCTCTCCATCGCGACAAGCTCGTCACCGCCCCCGATTTCCGGACACCAGAGGATGATGGCTACATGAGTACCGTTGAGGGGGTATGCGATTGCCGAACTCATCGCGGCGGTGTCGATATCACCTCCAGCGAGGATCTCCCTGACTCGTAACGTGCGCAGATTGTTTCGGTTTGAAAGCCAACGGTCGTACTCATCCTGATAGGTTTCGACGACCCGTTGCGAGATCCAGTCGATGTAGGTGAAGGTGACATCGGAGATCTGGCTATCGACGTCGAGACTTTGGTCCAGGCCCAGACCCACTCCGCGGATCTGTTCGCGTGCTGCAGCGAGTACCACCTTATGTCCGAGTCGATACGCCCTCACCAACGCGTTCACGGAAATGCCGCGCTGGGCAAGACGCCGCGCGTGCTCCAGTGCGGCGGTCGGCGGCTTCAAACGTTCGATCGGGATCTCATGGCGAATCGCGGAGAATACCGTTTCGATGTTGGCCTCAACGGTGTCGCGGAGCAGATCGACGAGTTGACCGTCACCGCTCAACTCGACGATCTCGTCAAGCAGCACGCGCTGAACGTCGCGAGTCAGGTCGGCAAGTCCAGCACCGAGACGGTCGACGACGGCCGCGGCGGCATGAGCAGTCGCGGCGTTCGCGCCGGGCGACGCTGCCATGACCGGGAGTCTAGCTCTCCTAGTGCGAACGGCGTAAGCCGCCGGCTCCGGCCCGGCGGTCATCAATCGCGACGTATGGAGAGTCCTGCTGAATCTGCGCGAAAGCACGCAGTTGCGTACAGGCCAGAACACAGCAGCTCGAGGTGCGCCGTTGAGGGACAGTGAATCTCACCGAGCCTCTGCGCCACGGGAGGCGAGCCGATCGGTGCGGATCTCAACGATCGGCAGCCGCAATGCCCCCGGTGCGTTTTCGGGGACCACCGGTCTGATTGGCGGGATCGGCGCGATCCGGTGGTATCCCTGGTTCTGATCGGGACGCGGGTCGCTCTCCCCCTTATTTGGCCAGAGAGATACCGCCCGTTCGGCCAGGGCGGTGATCGTCAACGCCGGATTAACCCCGAGGTTGGCCGACACCGACGAACCGTCGACGACGCTGAGTGTCGGATACCCGAAAACCCGGTGGTAGGGGTCGATGACTCCCTGACCGGGATTGGCACCGATGACGCAGCCGCCGAGGAAGTGCGCAGTCAGGGGGATGTTGAACAGCTCTCCCCAAGACCCGACCGAAATCCCGCCGATCTTGTCCGCCACCCGGCGAGTTGCCTCATTGCCCACGGGTATCCACGTGGGGTTCGGCCGGCCGTGGCCCTGCCTGCTCGACAGATAGCGACCGCGAATCCCACGCTTGGTGAATGTGGTGATCGAGTTGTCCACACTTTGCATCACCAACGAGATGACTGTTCGTTCGCTCCACCTGCTGACGTTGATGACACGCAGTAGCGCCGAAGGATTCCGGACCGCTAGGTCGAGGAACTTCAGCCAGCGTGGCCAGCGGCCCCCGCCGTCGGTCATCAGAGTCAGCAGCAGACCCATGAGATTGGAACCTCGGCCGTATCGGCACGGCTCGATGTGAGTGTCGTTGGTCGGGTGGAAGGAGGAGGTGATCGCCACCCCCTGCGTCAAATTCAAGGCCGGATCCACCGTGTACCTGCTGGCCCCGACAATTGACTCGGAGTTGGTGCGGGTGAGCACACCGAGCCGATCCGACAACCTGGGCAACGTGCCGGTGTCCTTCATCTTGTGCAGCAGGTTCTGAGTTCCCCATGTGCCGGCCGCCACGACAACATACGGGGCAGTGAATGTTCGGCGGCGCTTGTGGACGATCGCGCCGGTGCGCTGTGTCTGCACGCTCCACAGGCCGTCGCTCCCCTGCTCCAGAGAGGCGACCGTCGTCATCGGGTGGATGATGGCCCCGGCGCGTTCCGCCAGACCGAGGTAATTCTTCAGCAAGGTGTTCTTCGCGCCATGCCGACAGCCTGTCATGCACTCACCGCACTCGATGCAGCCGGTGCGTGCTACCCCGACACCGCCGAAAAATGGGTCAGGAACAGTCTTTCCGGGTTCACCGAAGAACACACCCACCGGGGTCTGGACGAACGTGTCACCGACGCCCATCTCCTCGGCGACGGACTTGATGATGTCGTCTGCTGGGGTCATGTGCGGGTTGCGCACCACACCGAGCATTCGTGTTGCCTGGTCGTAGAACGGCGACAGCTCGTCCTGCCAGTCGGTGATGCCCTTCCACTGGGTGTCGTCGAAGAAGGATGCGGGTGGCTTGTAGAGCGTGTTCGCATAGTTCAGCGATCCACCGCCGACTCCGGCGCCGGCCAGCACGATACAGTCACGCAGCAGGTGGATGCGCTGAATGCCGAACAGCCGCAACCGCGGCGCCCAGAGGAACCTGCGTACATCCCAACTGGTCTTGGCGAACTCGTCGTCAGTGAACCGACGACCAGCCTCGAGCACGCCGACGCGGTAGCCCTTCTCCGTCAACCGCAAAGCCGTGACGCTGCCGCCGAAGCCCGATCCAACGACGATCACGTCGTAGTCGGTTTCTTGATAATCCATAAAAGTCTCTTTTACCTTCTGAATTCGATACAAGTCAGCCGCGCACGACCTCTTCCATGACGAAGTCGGCTTTCGCCGCGCCGCAGTCCGGACAGGTCCAGTCCTCGGGAATGTCCTCCCACCGGGTGCCCGGGGCAATGCCCTCCTCGGGCCAGCCTTTCTCCTCGTCGTACTCGAACCCGCACTGAACGCAGCGGTAGAGCTTGTAGTCATTCATCGCGACACCTCCACTGTTTCGAAGTCGATCTTGTCCCTCACCGCGCAGTCAGGGCACGTCCAGTCGTCGGGGATCTCGTCCCATGCCGTTCCTGGGGGAAGCCTTCCCGGGCATGCCCTTTGGCCTCGTCGTAGACGTAACTGCAGCCAGGGCAACGGTATGCCGTCATCAGTCCACCCCCCCGTAACGTGCCAGCAACTTGGCGCGCCGTCGTGGATTCAAATTCGCCTTCGTGATATCGCCGTTGTAGTGCTCCACGACGCGGTGGTCCATGAACTTGCGCCAGAGCGGCGGGAAATAGGTCAGGGCGATCAGCGCACCGTAGCCGGCGGGTAGGTTAGGAGCGCCGTCCATGCTGCGCAGAATCTGATACCGCCGCGTCGGGTTCGCGTGATGATCGCTGTGTCGCTGCAGGTGATACAGGAACAAGTTGGTTGCCAGGTGATCGGAATTCCAGCTGTGCTGTGGTGCGCAACGCTCATAGCGTCCGTCGGGCAGCTTCTGACGTAATAGGCCGTAGTGCTCCAGGTAGTTGACCGATTCCAACAGTGACGGACCGTAGAGCGCCTGGAACACGATCAGCGGAATCAACTCCGGGCCGAAGATTGCGAGCATCACCGCCCAGAACCCGACCGACATCAAAAAGGCGTTGAGGACATCGTTGCCCAACCATGTCAACGGATTCCACGGGTTCTTGCCGGTCCGACGGATTCGGGCGGCCTCCAAAGAGAAGGCGGACTTGGCACTGCCGATCACGGTGCGGGGCAGGAAGGCCCAGAACGATTCCCCGAAACGAGCCGAGGCCGGATCCTCAGGGGTGGCCACCCGCACGTGGTGACCGCGATTGTGCTCGATGTAGAAGTGGCCATAGCAGACCTGTGCCAGGGCGATCTTGGACAGCCACCGTTCCAAAGAGTCTCTCTTGTGACCAAGTTCGTGTGCGGTGTTGATGGCCACCCCACCGATGATGCCGACCGAAAGCGCCAGCCCGATCTTGCCCAGCCAACCCAGCGGCCCCTGGTAGCCCAGCCAACTCAGATCCTTCGCGGTGAACAGGTAGGCGCCCAGGACAACGCTTGCATATTGGAGCGGAATGTAGGCGTAGATGCAGTACCGGTAGTACTTGTCGAGGTCGAGTTGCTCCATCATCGACTCCGGCGGGTTCTGACCATCGACGCCCAGACGAATGTCAGCTATCGGCAGCATCACATACAGCAGGAACGGCCCGATGAAGAAAAGCGTCTGCGACGCGGTGTGCCACCCGAGTTGGTTAAGGCCCCACACCACCGGAAGGATCAGGAACAACATGGTCGGGATGAACAGACCGAGCAACCATAAGTAACGCTTCCTGTCCCGCCACCCGACCGGCGCGTCGCCTGCGGACAGGCCTCCACCTGGAGTGAGCTGAGTCGTCATGGGCCACCTCCGTAAGACAGATCACAATGCGTCAAGGCTTGCCAATCCCACCCCACGCGCACAACGTCTCCAAACACCGGAGTCTCGACGACCTTTTGTCTTCCGAAGACAAACGCGACGTTGAGGCGGCACCACATGCTCCCTCGGCAATCAAGCCTGGGGACGAATAGACCCGCCGCTGAGCTGGGTCCGATCACCAGCAGGCATCAATATGCAGCAACCAAAGATGGCGGTTGCCAGTGGGACAACCCACGTCGCATCTGATGAATCATGGCTCAGTGATGCCGTCCCCCGCGGGCTTGCCTCACAACCGGGGCGAGCACCTGCCTACCACACGGCGCACGGATAGTGCCCGTTGAGCCTGCAATTCGACGGTGGCGAGTAGGAACCGGACAGCACGCCCCGGAAGCCGCCCGTGGCTGAACCACCGGGTGCAATGGTGCGGTTCCAATTCGCAGGGCTGACAACATAATGTGTGCCATGCCGGGTAAAGGTGCTGTTCCACGCGTGCGAGATGCCTTGGCCCATCGGCATGTCGAACTCAAGCGTCCAACCCGATAGCGGCACCGTGCTCGAGTTCGTGATGGTGAAGCGGGCGATGAAACCTGTCTGCCAGGTATGTTCCACTCTCAACGTCGCCGTGGGCGCAGCTGCGTCGGCTACCGGGGTGATAGCGAGTCCGAGGATGGCGACTAGCAAGGCGGACACGGCAATGTGAGGCGCCCTACGCCAGCGCTTCACGTAGTTGCCCAACCCGCCCATAGCGGCCAACACTAAAGCTGAACAGGCAATATCGGCGTTCACGTCGCGGGCAAGCCGCGCTACCTTTGCTCAACTGAAATCGTCATGAAATGTTGCTGTGTCGCACAATGTGACACTGGCGGATCAGGATCCTTGCGTTGCGGAGCGGGCAGCACCCGTGTCGGGTTGGTCCGAAAACGCCGGGTTTTCGACGGGCTTTCCGACAGTCTCGCCCGGCGCGACACGTTCCGGTGCGTCGGGATGGGAGAACAAGTTGGAGTTGTCCATGTGGGTTCCTTACGAATGAAGAGGTCGGCCGGTACGCGCTGATCACGAGCGGACGACGATCGAATCGCAGATGTCTCTTTGGTGATGTCGCTACGATTCGTGTGGACCGCCAAACGCGGTTCACCCTCAACTGTACAGACCCCTGGCGCCGCACTCTTCGCGTGCTAGGCACGGTCAGAGCTCCCAACCGCGTGCAACGATGATTGCGCCAGTGTCCCAACGGTTTTCGGTAAATGTACCAGTCCATGGTATCCTGCCGGTGTGGATGTTTTTGGTACATCCGCATTTGAATGAGAGAAGTAAGTAAATGCCACAGGGAACTGTGAAGTGGTTCAACGGGGACAAAGGCTTCGGCTTTATCGCCCCTGACGACGGTACGAAGGACGTATTCGTCCACTACTCCGAGATCCAGGGAAACGGCTACCGCTCGCTCGAAGAAAACCAGCGTGTTCAGTTCGAGGTTGAGCAAGGAGCCAAAGGGCCCCAGGCGGTAGGGGTTACTGCCGTCTAAGAAACTCAATACCCGGCACTGGGCTGGTGGGGTTTCTTCGCACCAGCCCACTGCAATTTAATCTCCCCTTTCAACCGTGCCCGAGGCGCTCCAGCGCGCCGCTCGGGTCGTAGTACAGCTCTTGATGCGCAATCCGACCGTCGCGGTAGCGGTAAATCACCACATAGTTCGAGCGCAGGCGCTCCGTCCCTGCCGTCCAGTCGAACTGCACACGCACGAACGCCGCGTCCGCGCCGGGTGTGATGGCATGCTCCACCGCCTCATAGCGGATGGCCGAGCAGCCGCGGATCGTGAGTGCGATGAATTCGAGCGTGCGCTCGATGCCCTCTATCCGGGCAGGCCAATCGAAGAGCCGGACCGTCGGGCTCACATACACCACGTCGGGTTGATAGAGATGACGTGCAATCTCGGGATCGCCCTCGCCGAACGCCGCCGCGAAGCTCGCTTCCTGGGCTAGCAACGCCTCCATCGAGATGCCGCGGATAGTCATCGGTACTCCTTCGGCAACCTGGAACTGTCACTGCGGGTGCGTCGCCAGGTACTCGCCGACAGGTATCCGTGAGCTCGCGGCGTACCCGATGGGCAGAAGAACATCACCAGAAGTCGTGCGGTAGTAGATGTCCCACAGGTAGTAGCCGGCGAAGGCAGCGGGATCGCTTGCCAGCACAGCGGCGTAGTCGTCGACGGCCCGCACGTACAGGTTCGAGTGGTTGTACGCGTACACGGCACGGTCGTGGTTGTTGCCAAAGCCGTTGGCGGCCAGCATCCGACCCGCCGCCATGATGCTGTCACGTGGCGAATGAATGTCGCCGCCGTTGCCGTAGGCGGCGAATGTCGACGGCAGAAACTGCATCGGCCCCTGCGCGGCGGCGTCACTCACGCCGGCGATCCGGCCAAAGCCGGTCTCGACCAGGTTGATGGCCGCCAGATAGCTCCAATCGACCCCGGTCGCTGCCTCGGCTGCGCGGTAGTACCCGAGGAGCTCGTTGGCCGGTGCCGGCGCGACGATCCGCCACGCGGGCAACGTGTCCTTTGGCGGAGTCAGCGCGGTGAGCTGCTGGCGCGCATCGACGTTGCGGTCGTAGGCGCCGACCAGCGACGCCGGGATCTGCGAGCGCGCGACCGGAATCCAGTCCGGATGATGGCCAAGCGCGCGGTAGGCGGCTTGCTGGCGGTGCGCCGCGGCCTGCAGCACGCTTTCCGAGGACGACGGATTGCGTAGTGCCTGCTCGTCGGCGGCCAGATCGGCGCCGAGGGCAGCGGGATCCGACGCCAACGCGGGCGCGGCCGGAGGTGATGCCGCGGCGGAGTTGATCGTGGACGCCAACGTTGCGGCGACGAGCACTGTCACGCCCGAAAGCATCACAGCGGACTTAGAGATACGCATGTTTCTCCCTGGTGTCTGTATATCAGTCCGCTTGCGAGATCGGGGCCTGCCCGAAATTTCCAAAAGAATATTTCGGCGCCGCAAAGCCCTGTAAGGATGACGCCATGCCGACCGCTGACTTGGTCATTTTCGGAACCGTGCTCACCGTCGACGATCTCGCGCCCACAGCCGAAGGACTCGCCGTGTCCGACGGCCGGATCGTCGCCGTCGGGACCCGCTCCGCCGTCGAGAGGTGGATCGGCCGGGGCACCGAAAAACTCGACATCGGTGACGGCTGTGTGATGCCGGGTCTGGTCGAGGCGCACGGGCATCCGCTGATGGAGGCGATCGTGCTGTCGGAGCGGATGGTCGATATCCGTCCGGTCACCCTGCCCGATGCCGGCGCGGTCGTCGACGCGATCCGCCGCGAGGTTGCCGCACGCGGAGCCGACGGTGCCTACCTCAATGGCTGGGATTCGCTGCTGCAACCGGGTCTGCCCGAGCCGACGTTGGCCTGGCTGGACAGCGAAGCACCCGACACCCCGCTGGTGATCGTGCACAACTCCGGGCACAAGGCGTACTTCAACTCCGCTGCCGCACAGCGAGTCGGCCTCACCCACGACACCCCCGACCCCAAGGGCGCCAAGTACGGCCGTGACCCGGACGGCAACCTCGACGGCACCGCCGAGGAGACCGGCGCGGTGTTCAGCCTGCTCACCGGAGCGATATCCCCCACCGACTATCCGGCGATGCTGCGCGCCGAGCTTCGCCGGCTCAACCGAGCCGGCCTCACTACCTGCTCGGAGATGGCGTTCGACCCCGCCTTTCGCCCGATAGCCGACATGCTGCATGACGAACTCACGGTGCGACTGCGCGTTTACGAAATCTCCAACCCGCAGATGACCACCGACATCGACCCCGTCAACGGCGACGACCTCTTCCGGCAGGTCGGCATCAAGATCTGGGTCGACGGGTCACCGTGGATCGGCAACATCGACCTGTCCTTCCCCTATCTGGACAGCGACGCGACCCGCGCTATCGGCGTCACACCCGGTTCATGCGGGCACGCGAACTACACCCGCGAGCAGCTCACCGAAATCGTCGATGCCTACTTCCCCCGGGGCTGGCCGATGGCGTGCCATGTCCACGGCGACGCCGGCGTCGACACCATCCTCGACGTCTACGAAGAAGCCTTACGCAAAAGTCCCAGGCCGGACCACCGGCTGCGACTCGAACACGTCGGCGCGATCCGCGACGAGCAGCTGCGGCGCGCCCATGATCTCGGCGTGACGTGCAGCGTGTTCGTCGACCAGATCCATTACTGGGGCGACATCATCGTCGACGGCCTGTTCGGACCCGAGCACGGAAGTCGTTGGATGCCATGCGGCTCCGCGGTCGCCACCGGCATGCGTATCTCGCTGCACAACGATCCACCCGTGACACCGGAAGAGCCGCTGCGCAACATCAGCGTCGCGGCCACCCGGCTGGCACCCAGTGGCCGGGTGATCGGACCGCAGCAGCGGATCACCGTCGAGCAGGCCATCCGCGCCCAGACCATCGACGCGGCCTGGCAGCTGTTCTCCGACGACGTCATCGGTTCACTAGAAGTCGGCAAGTACGCCGACATGGTGGTGCTCTCGGCCGACCCGCGCGACGTGCCGCCGGAAGAGATCGCCGACCTGCAGGTGCGAGCGACATTCTTGGCGGGCAGACAGGTTTACGGCGAATGATGTTGGCAGTAGTTGGCAGCGTCGAGCGTGGAGCTGGCAGCGGTCTCGAGCTTCGATTTCGGTGAGGGCCGACACCGAAGAGGAGGAAAAGCCGAATGCCACAGCTTTCGCTCAAGCAGGCGACCATCGAATACCAAGAGTTCGGACCGCAGGATTCACCGCATCCACCGGTAGTGTTCGTGCACGGCATCCTGGTCGACGGACGACTGTGGCGCGACGTCGTCGACGACCTCGCGCGTCGCGGTTTTCGCTGCATCGTCCCGACCTTGCCGCTGGGGTCACACACCATCCCGGTCGGCGACACCGCCGTACTGTCGCTGCCCGGTGTCGCGACACTGGTCAACGAGACGATCGCCGCTCTCGACCTTTCCGATGTGACGCTGGTCGGCAGCGACACCGGCGGCGGGATATGCCAGCTGGTCATCGACGCCTATCCGGAGCGGATCGGCCGCCTGGTGCTCACCAACTGCGACGCCTTCGACAAGTGCCCGCCCTTCCCCTTCGACATCGTGTTCGCCCTGCTGCGTGGCCCCGTCTCGATCAAAGCTCTCTTCGGCCAGCTGCGGCTGCGGGCGCTGCGCCACTCCCCCCTCGGCTTCGGCCTGTTGATCAACCGACCGGACCCGGATCTGACCGCCGCCTGGCTGCAACCATGCCTCGCGGACTCGCGCATCTGCCGCGACCTGGCGGCGTTGCTCCGTCGGGTGGCCACCACCGATCTGACCGACGTGGCCACGCGCCTCCCCCAATTCAACAAGCCGGTCACGCTGGTGTGGGGTCAACGGGACCGCTGCTTCACCCCCAGCCTGGGCCGTCGCCTTGCCGATTTGTTCAGCAATTCGAAGCTTATCGAAGTGGCTGACGCTAAAACGTTTGTCTCCCTTGATGATCCGGATGCAGTCATCGATGCGATAGTAGCAATCACCGGGTGACATTCCGTGATCGCCTTCGTGTGCGCCATGCCCATGGAGCTGCGTCCATTGCGGCGGCAACTTCGCCTTCGCAAGTCCGCCCTGGGCTATACCGGCCGCATCAACGATCGCCCGGTCATCGGTGTGGTCACCGGCATCGGCACCGCACGGGCGCGCGCAGCGACTCTGCGATTACTCGACACGATGGACGTCGACTGGGTGATTGTCGTGGGCATTACCGGAGCTATCGACAACGGGAGCCCGATCGGGACGCTGGTGTTACCTGAGCTGGTCGTCAACGGTGCCGACGGCTCCGAGTACCGGCCCACGCCGGTTCCCGTCGGCAGTGCCCGCGGCACGATGTGGACCACCGACACGCTGCTCGTCGACCCGGCGGTGCTCGCCGACTTGCGGGCGCGGGGGGTGGTGGCGCTGGACATGGAAACCGCGGCCGTCGCGCAGGTGTGCGACGGGCGGGGCGTGCCGTGGTCGGTGGTGCGCGCGATCAGCGACCGCGCCGGCGACGGCACCGTCGACGCCGAAATTGTCGGCCTCACGCACCCCAACGGCAGGGCGAACTTCCCCGCCGCCGCCCGCTACTTCGTTCGGCACCCCGCCGCCGTGCCTCGTCTGATGCGCCTTGCCAGAGGCTCCAAGCTGGCTACCCACCGGGCGGCCGAGGCCGCCATCAGAGCCGTCGGCTGATCGTTTACGCCTTAGCGAGCAAAGCGATGGCCTGGTCGGCCGCGGCGTTGATAGCCGTCGGCGGAAAACCTTGCTTGCGCAATGCTTCTGAGCCGCGAAGCACAGTCAGCAAGAGGTTGGCCAATGCATCTGTATCCGCCTCGGGCGACAGGTCGCCATCGCGTTGCGCCTCAGCGAGCGTCGCCGCCAGTTCTTTGCGCCATGCGTGCATAGTGCGGTTGGCTCGCAACACGATCTCACGGTCGGTAGCCGCCAATTCCGAGGCGCCGTTGGCGAGTAGGCAGCCGAGCCGTTTCGAATCGGCGATCTGGGCGCGGGTGCGTTTCCTGATATGGGTGACCAGACGCTCGAACGCGCTGCCCGCCGACTCCCGCAGTTCACCGCGCACCTCGTCGATCACCGATGCGGTGTAACTGTCGAGTGCCCGTAAGTACAACGAGTGTTTGTCGCCGAACGCGCCGTAAAGGCTGCCCCGCCCCAGCCCGGTCGCGGCACACAGGTCGTCGACGGAGGTGGCCGCATACCCGTGGGTCCGGAAGACATCACGCGCGGCGGACAGTACCTGTGCTTCGTCGAAGTTGCGGGGTCGCGGCATAAGCCCAGCCTACCGCCGTTTTAGCCGATATTGGAATATTCAGTACAGAACGCGGGTTGCTCCCGACCGACCGCAATTTTCCAGTAGAGCAGGAGTCGTTATGACACGACCCATCCGGATTGCCGTGCAATTGTGGCCTGGTGGTACGCCGGACTACCAGACCTGGCGGGCCGCGGTTCGCCATGCCGAGGACATCGGCACCGACGTCATCTTCGGTTATGACCACTTTCACGCTCCTTCCACCCGTGGAATGGCCAACGCCATGCCGGTGCTGAACGAAGTCCAGCCTGACGTCAACAACTTCGAAGGCTGGACGGCACTGGCTAGCTGGGGTGAGATCACTCACCGCGCCGAAATCGGCCTATTGGTCAGCGGGATGGGCTACCGCAATCCCGACCTGCTCGCCGACATGGCACGCACCGTCGACCACATCAGCGGCGGTCGTCTCATCCTCGGCGTGGGCGCGGGCTGGTATGAAAAGGACTACACCACCTACGGATACGAGTACGGAACCTGGAAGACGCGCTTCGATGTGTTCGAAGAGGGACTGGCGCGCATCGAGAAACGCCTCGAGCTACTGCTGCCCCCGCCGGTACGCAAGATTCCGGTTCTGATCGGCGGATCCGGCCCCAAACGGACCTTGCCGGTTGTCGCGCGGTATGCCGACCTGTGGCACACCTTCCTGCCGATAGACGAATTCAAGCAGGCCAGCGCCAAAGTTGACGAACTGGCCGCTGACCTCGGCCGCGACGGTAAGCACATCGAACGATCGACAGTTTTCGTCGACAAGGCCAGCGCCGAAGAGTACGTCGAGGCCGGCGCCACCATGTTCAGCACCGAGATTCATCCCACCGCCGACGGGTACGACTTCACGGTCCTCGACGAGATGCTTGCCTGGCGCGACGGCAACCGCTAGGCCGCTCGCGGTTGCCCGAACCAGGTGGTCAGCGCGTCGAAGAGCGCGGCATTGGCCGAGTCGCCAACCCAGGCCACGTATCCATCCGGGCGGATCAACACCGCGTCGACGGCTGCTACCGTACCGAGTGCCGGGAGTTCCCAGTCGCCAACGTATTTCGCATCGACTAACTGAACGCGGTCGGCCCATGGCGTGATGTCGAAGCTGCCCGGCTCGCCGAGGTTGACCAGTACCGGTCGCGACGCGTGCAGCAGCGCGTACACCCGCAGCGGGCCGTTCGCGGTGGCGAGCTCGAGATCGGGCATCCGGCGGCCGAGCAGCGGGTGTCCGGCACCGAGGTCGTAGTGAATGTCCAGACCGGACATCATCGCGGCGTATCGTTTGCGCGGTTCTTCCATGCTGAGGAGTTCGGACATGATGTCGCGCAACGTCTTTAGGCGAGCATCGGGGCTGAGCAGGGCCATCTGCGCCATCGCGTTGCGCAGCACACGCGCGCCGACCGGATGGCGTTCGGCGTGATAGCTGTCCAGCAGGGCCTCGGGCGATGTCTGATTGACCACCTGGGCAAGCTTCCAGCCCAGATTCACCGCATCCTGCACACCGGTGTTGAGACCCTGCCCACCTACCGGGTGATGGATATGAGCGGCGTCGCCGGCCAGCAACACCCGTCGGTCGCGGTAGCTCGCAGCTTGGCGCGCCATATCGGAAAATCTGGATATCCATGTGGGACTGTGGATCCCGTAATCCGTCCCGTAGACCGCGATAAGTGCCTCGCTCAATTCGCGCAGGGTGGCGTCGCCGGTGGGCCCGAGGCGCTGTTCGGTCACCATGACCCGCACTCGCCCGCTATCCTCCTGCATGCTGAGCGCATGAACACCGAGTTCGTCGTGGCGGATGCCCCATTGCGGTGCCTGACTCCGCTCAGCGGCCTCCGGCATTGCGACCTCGGCGAGCAGGTAACTCGTCGTCGCATCCCATCCCGGGAAGTCGATGTTGGCGGTTTTGCGAACAACGCTGCGCCCGCCGTCGCAGCCGACGAGATATCCGGCCCGCAGCAGCTGGCCGTCGGACAGTTCGACGTTTACGCCGGTGCGGTCTTGGGCGACACCCGACACCTCGCGTCCGCGGTGGATCCGCACACCCAGCCCGTCGACCCAGTCGGCCAGGATCTGCTCGATGCGGCTCTGCCAGAGCGCGAGTCCGTAGGGGTGCCGAGTCGGAAAATCGCTGATGTCCAGCCGAATCTGAGCGAACCCGACGATCTGCGCAACCTCGCCTTGCGAGAGAAACCGATCCGCGATTCCGCGCTGGTCGAGAACCTCGATGGTCCGCGAATGCAGGCCCCCGGCGCGCGCGCCGACGAGGTCCTGGCTGGTGCGTCGCTCGACAATGGCAACGTCGATTTCCGCTAGCGCCAATTCACCCGCCAGCATCAGTCCCGTCGGACCTGCTCCAACGATCACCACCGCATGGTCGGCTATCACGCCCATCTCCCCTCCCCCTCAGATTCCGGCTCAGGCCAGCGATTTTGCGCCACAACCCCGGCCTTGCCGCAAGCCCCGGGGTGCGCGATATGGTGAAGTGGGACGCGAGTCAATGGAAGCGATATGACCGAACCTGAGAACGAGCAGCCGGACCGCGGCCAAAAGCTGGAACACATCGTCGATCAGCTCGATGAGAAGGTTGCCGCCGAGCGCGAGGCCGAGGGCGTTCCGGGCAAACCCAGCGATCGTGAAAGAGATGCAGCGCACGGCTCCAAGGACGAGCCGCCGGACTAGTAGGCCATCACCAAAACGTCTATACGCCAAGGGATATCGCTGCATTCGGGGCGCCTGCGGCGCCATCGCAAAGTTTTGACCGATTCCAAATAAGGTCTTGACCCAATCCAGATAAGGGTTCATTCTGGGGTGGTGTCCTCAAGGGCGACGGACTACGCGGCTCAACTGCGGTTGGCCGATTTGCGTGTGACTCGCCCGAGGCTCGCCGTGTTGGAGGCGGTGTACGCCAATCCGCATGCCGATACCGAGACGATCCTGTCGGCGGTGCGCACAGAACTGCCCGACGTCTCCCGCCAGGCCGTGTATGACGTCCTGAATGCGCTGACTTCAGTGGGCCTGATCCGGCGGATCCAGCCGTCGGGACTGGTAGCTCGGTATGAGTCCCGCGTTGGTGACAACCACCACCACGTTGTGTGTCGCTCCTGTGGAGTCATCGCCGACGTGGACTGCGCGGTCGGCGAAGCGCCCTGCTTGACTCCCTCCGACGATGAAAACGCCTTGGATGGCTTCGTTCTCGACGAGGCCGAAGTCATCTACTGGGGCCTGTGCCCTGATTGTTCGACCGCAGAGTGAGGGAGCACAGCCGTAACCGCAGCCCGATTCACCACCATCTGGAAGGAATATTGTGTCATCCGATACCTCTGAAAGCCGCCCGCCGCACGCCGACACCAAGACGGCTAGCACCAGCGAGAGCGAAAATCCGGCGATTCCCTCGCCCAAACCGAAGTCCCGTGCGCCGCTGACGAACCGGGATTGGTGGCCCGACCAGGTCGACGTGTCGGTCCTGCACCCGAACCACCCGGACTCTAACCCGCTCGGCCCGGACTTCAACTACGCCGAGGAATTCGCCAAGCTCGACCTCGATGAGCTGAGGGCCGACATGATCTCGCTCATGACCACCTCGCAGGATTGGTGGCCCGCCGACTACGGCCACTACGGCGGCCTGTTCATTCGCATGAGCTGGCACGCCGCAGGCACCTACCGCATCCACGACGGCCGCGGCGGGGGCGGCCACGGATTGCAGCGCTTCGCCCCGCTCAACAGCTGGCCGGACAACGCAAGCCTGGACAAAGCGCGCCGGCTGCTGTGGCCGATCAAGAAGAAGTACGGCAACAAGATCTCGTGGGCCGACTTGATCATCTACGCCGGCAACGTGGCGCTGGAGTCGATGGGGTTCAAGACCTTCGGCTTTGCTTTCGGTCGCGAAGATGTGTGGGCGCCCGAAGAGATCCTGTGGGGCGAAGAGGACGAATGGTTGGGTACCGACAAGCGTTACTCCGGCGAGCGCGACCTTGCCGAACCGTACGGCGCCACCACCATGGGTCTGATCTATGTGAATCCGGAAGGCCCTGAAGGAAAGCCCGATCCGATCGCCGCCGCCATCGACATCCGCGAGACATTCGGGCGGATGGCGATGAACGACGAGGAGACCGCAGCCCTCATCGTGGGTGGCCACAGCTTCGGCAAGACCCACGGCGCGGGCGACGCGGACCTGGTCGGTCCCGAGCCGGAAGCTGCTCCGATCGAGCAACAGGGACTGGGCTGGAAGAGCTCGTACGGCAGCGGGAAGGGCAAGGACGCCATCACCAGCGGCCTGGAGGTCGTCTGGACGCCCACCCCGACCAAGTGGGACAACACCTACCTGGAAACGCTGTACGGCTACGAGTGGGAGCTGACCAAGAGCCCCGCCGGCGCCTGGCAGTACCAGGCCAAAGACGGCGCGGGTGCGGGCACCATCCCCGACCCGTTCGGCGGGCCGGGCCGCGTCCCGACGATGCTGGTCACCGACATCTCGATGCGCGAGTCCCCCATCTACCGCGACATCACGCGGCGCTGGCTGGATCACCCCGAGGAACTGGAGGAGGCGTTCGCCAAGGCCTGGTACAAACTGCTGCACCGTGACATGGGTCCGATCTCGCGCTACCTCGGGCCCTGGGTTCCCGAGCCGCAGCTGTGGCAGGACCCGGTGCCGCCGGTGGATCACGAACTGGTCGACGACTCCGACGTTGCCGCGCTGAAGAGCAAAGTGCTCGAGTCCGGCCTGTCGGTGCCTCAGCTCGTCAAGACGGCCTGGTCGTCGGCGAGCAGCTTCCGCAGAACCGACAAGCGCGGCGGCGCCAACGGGGCCCGGCTGCGCCTGGAACCGCAGAAGAACTGGGAGGCCAACGAGCCTAGCGAGCTGCAAAAGGTGCTACCGGTCCTCGAGCGGATCCAGCAGGACTTCAACAGCTCGGCATCCGGCGGCAAGAAGATCTCGCTGGCTGACCTGATCGTGTTGGCCGGGTCCGCGGCAGTCGAGAAGGCCGCCAAAGATGCCGGCTACGAGATCTCGGTGCATTTCGCGCCCGGACGCACCGACGCCACGCAGGACAACACCGATGTGGAGTCGTTCGGGGTGCTCGAACCGCGCGCCGACGGGTTCCGCAACTACGTCCGTCCCGGTGAGAAGGCACCGTTGGAGCAGCTGCTGGTGGAGCGGGCGTACCTGTTGGGGGTTACCGCTCCGGAGCTGACCGTGTTGGTCGGCGGGCTGCGTGCGCTCGGTGCCAACCATGGCGGCAGCAAGCACGGTGTGTTCACCGACCGGCCGGGTGCGTTGACCAACGATTTCTTTGTCAACCTGCTCGACATGGGCACCGAGTGGAAGGCGTCGGAGACCTCGGAGAACGTCTACGAGGGTTACGACCGGGCGTCGGGCGCTTTGAAGTGGACTGCGACCGCAAATGACCTTGTGTTCGGCTCGAACTCGGTGTTGCGGGCACTGGCCGAGGTCTATGCCCAGGACGACAACCAGGGGAAGTTCGTCGAGGACTTCGTCGCCGCCTGGGTCAAAGTCATGAACAACGATCGCTTCGACCTGAAGTAACAACTTCCTCCGACACCGTCACAACACCCCGCGGGCACGGCGTCCGCGGGGTGTTGTGCATGCGGCGCGTGTCGGATCAATCCCGGTGACGGACGACGTTGACCACGTTTCCGTCCGGTGCCCGGACGAAGAACCGGCGCACTCCCCACGCTTCGGTGGTAAGCGGATGCACGATCTCGTAGCCACGCTGCTGTGCCTCGCGGTAGGCGCTGTCGATGTCATCGGTGTGGACTGAGATGACCGAATCTTCCGGTGCGGTGGCGTCGCCGGACACCAGTTGAACGCATGCCTTGCCGTCGGGCGAGGTGCAGCGGGCCACCCAACCCAGGTTGAACTCTTCGGTACTCAGGCCGAGGAAGTCGGTGTAGAAGATTTTCGCTGTATCGACATCGTCTACTGGCAGGTTCGCGGTGATACGGATTGAACGCATGCGATTCAATTCCGTAACGGCTCGCCGGGGTAGTCGCCGAATGACCACAAGTTGCCCTCGGGGTCACGAACCACGAATTCGTTTGCGCCGTAGTCGGTTTTGGCCAGCGGCCGAACGATTTCGGCCTGGTGGGACAGCACGCGCTCATACAGGGCGCCTGGATCACTGACGACGACGTACCCTCCGGCGGTGCCGGGTTCGCGGCTCCACTCGGCGCCGGGTTTGTAGCTGCCCAGCATGATCCCGCCACTGCCCTCAGGCCAGTTGAGCTGAGCGTGGTCGACCCGGTCGCCTTCGCCGTACCGCGCAGCGACCACGAAGCCGAAGGTGTTGACGTAGTAGTCGATGAGCTTTGGCGCGTTATGTGCTTGCAGCGTCAACCAAACGGTCGGATTCGAAGACGTCATGGTCCCACTGTGACGCCCAGGTATGGCCGCCGTCTTGGATATTTCGGAACTCTTCGGCTACCCCATGCCGACCAGGCCATTAACCCGGCATACTCACAGGTCAGATGCGGTTTCTGGCTGGCTACGGTAAGGCTAGGGTGCGGGGGCGGTAGGGCTAGGAATCGCCCCTGGACGCCGGGGTAGCGCCGGGGTGAAGCGGGTCGCCTGGCTCGCCGGTAATGGAGCCGCCCCACAGCCCGCCATACCGCCTGACAGGGCCCACCTGGCGCTTGCGGCGATGGGCAGGGTCAGCCGAGGCGGCGACTGGCCGAGTAACGAGCGTCAAGACCCCGAGGGCGGCGCATGAGACACGCGCATGGGCAGGGCGATTGTGTTGGTGCCGGGGCGCATACTGGCGATGAGCATGACAGGAGAAAAACGATGGCGATCCAGAACGTACGTACCTACCGACACCCGACGAAACGGTGCCTTAAGTGTGATGGGCAGCTGATCGTCACCGAGGGCCAACAGGGCACCTGGGGCGGGGCGGGAATCCCCTTCACACTCTCAACCGTGTGCGAAAACGGGTGCCTCGGGACCGTAGACCCTGGCTGATACTGAGGAAATAGAAGCCGATGAATCCGAAGCCGCTGGGCGACTATGAGCCTTTTCGACGGTGGTCGGGCAAGCCGCGCGCATGGGGGCCGGAAGGTGCTGGATGGCGAGCGTGGTTCGGTGGGCAGGTCGTTGACGGGCTGTGCGAAGTGCTAGACGAGCACCTTGCCGCACCCCGCCGCAGTGGAAAGTACCCCGCCGCCATCGGTTGCGTGCCGTGGCTAACGAGCAAGGCCGTGACGAAACGCTTACTCGCCCTGACTTCTTACTGCGTTGTCGTAGACAAGGCACAGCCGAATGAAATGCCGATGGTACGGCCTGAACTCATCAACGCCGACAAGGCGTTGCCGAATGAAGCTATCTACGAGTTGCGCGAACTTATGCCTGCCGTGGACGGCGCGGCACCGCTGACGATTGGCCCGTACACCCCAAAGGACGCAACGGCCTATGAGATTGACTCTGTGCGGGTTCTCGGTTGGCGCAAGCGCAAAGACGAGCAAAAGCCGATACCGCACGCCAAGTTGCTCGTACTCGGCGAGGTAGGAGCCGAGAGCTTCGGCCCTGACTTTGCACCGGACTACTATGTAGAGTGCCGCTTTACACCGCAAAGCGTTTGGTTCGGGTCTGCGAACTGGACTGAGGCGGCGAGGTATCACCTTGAAACCGGATTCGTGTGCGATGACCCGCTGCTAGCAGAGCAGGCAACGTCTTTCGTCGCAGAGATGATCGCATTCTCGGAGCCGGTCGATTCGGCCTGCGTTGGGCCGGAACCGAACCTCGTGCCCGTCGGATACGACGATGAAGCGATAGCCGCAGTGGCGCAAGAATTTGGCTACGACGAGCCCGACGACTATTAGACCAACCGGGCGGGGCCGCAGGAACAGGAAGCCGCAGGCCCTACTTAGCCCGCTTCTTCTTGCGCTTGGGCGCAGCCGTGCTCTTTGCGCGGCGACCGACCTTGCCTGTACCGGCGCGAGCTTGCCTGGCGAACCGGGCGCGGTGCGCGGCCTGTTTCTTGGTAGCCATGAAAACCAACCTTTCATCTTTCTGTGGGTAGCAACCGGGGCAGGGGTTACAGAGTGCTGAGCTGTTGGACACCTTGCCGTTACACCCCGCCCCGGCTGCGGTCTAGTGACCGCCGTACGGCGGGCTAGCGTGGCCGTAGCCATGTGAACCCGCCGAGCGCGGTGAATCGGCTGGCTCCGCATTACCGGGCACGCTTCCGTCCCGGCCTAGCGCGCAGCGGTACCCGCTTGTAGGTGCTGCCTTTGCGGTTGGGCAGCCGTGCGTACGCGGCCTTGCTCGCCTTGCCGAGTTCGTGGTGCTCGCCGGTGGCGTGCGCTTTACCTAATGCCCACCGCCGCAGACGCGGGTTAGCAAAAAACAAGCGCTGCTGTGCTTTTGACTTGAATGGCTTGTGGCCAGCGGCTGGCTGGCCGGGTATTACACCGGGTGGGTACTTGCGGCCTTTGCGACGGCCACCCTTGCGAACAGCTTTGCGCCGTACCACGGTTCATCCGCCCATGGGTTCGCCGGGGTAGCCGCGAGCTTCGCTGCGTGGCCGCCACCTTTGCCGGGGCGGGCCGACACCGCCCGAGCCTGGCAGCGGTTCGACGGCTGGAGCCTTGGGCATGTACTGCCCGCCCATCGACGGCGGCAGCCCGTTCGCGTGCGGCGCGACTAACCCCTCGCCCCACGACAGTTCGGTGTCGCCTACTTCGGCTTGGCCGGTGAGCGGGTCGCGTGAACGGCGCACGCGGGGTCGGCGCTGCCACTGCTCGTAGCGCTCGTACGCGGACGGCGGTTCGCGCCACGGCTCAGGTGCGCGTACTGGCATTAGCCTTGCACCCCATTACGTTTCAATCGTGGTCGGCGGCGTGTATGACGATGCGGTTGTGATCTGGGTGACCACAGCCGCGCCACGATGCCTAGTGCCGACGCCGAAACCACGCGCAAAGAAGCTGTCCTGCAGCGGGTAACCGTTCCAGTGGCCCGGAATGTGGCGGAGTCCTTGGTAAGCAACGTTGACGTGCTCGCGGAAGCCGATGGGATTGTCCTGGCTGTTCGGCCCGCCCGTTGCAACGAGCGCCACGTATTTGCGTGGCACGTAGTAGCTTTGGATCAACAGGGCGGTACCGTACGAACCCCACACCTGCAGCCCGTTAAACTCTGCGTTCGGCACCGGGCCGTGAATGGTCTCCTGGGAAATCCACGCGGGCATCAGTGCGCTGGGGATGAAGTCCCATTTGGGCAGTGGTGCGCCGCTGGCGTATTCGACGCCCGCGCGCCAGGCGGTGAGCGCTGCGTCCTCGACATCCAACGGGTTACACAGCAGCAGAAGCGTCGCACTGTTTGGACCGCCAGGTACCCCGTAACCGTGTTCTTGCACATGGTGAATCATCGCCTCTACGTCGGCAGCGTCGAGCGTGTCCGAGCCGCTGGTGAGGTAGTGCGAATGTGTGCCGTCGAAAGTGTTGCCGAGATAGGGCGGCGGGACCATGCCGTCTGCGTTCCAGAGGCCGTAGCAGGTATGGCCCCATTCGTTCAATTGTGTTGCAGGGTCGAATGCACGCCGCAGTACAGTTCCGTTCGTTAGTTTGTTGTCTGCCTCAAAGATTCGAGTTACCTGCGCCCGAACCTGTTCTGCCGTCGCTTCTCTCAAAAATTTCCAGCTCGCCCGCAACGACAAATCGAAGTCCCGGAATGCGTAACCAAGTTTTAGGACATCGCTTGGGGGCCGAATTGCCCTGGGAATACCTACCTCAGTCGCCTCTTCAAACGAATCACTAGTGATTGATTGGGGGATTGCGTCGGCGACGTTAACCGTCCTGTAGCTCAACAGATTTGCAATGCTGGTGCGTTGCTGATTGAAAAGCTCCAAGACCTCTTGGACTTCGGCCCATATCTCATTTAAGTCCACCCCGTCCGCTGTCAAATTAACAAGAACATCACCATGGAGTGAAATACCCTGGGCCATGTTTCACCTACCTAAAGTCGTCACATTACCGGGTAGCTTACTCGTGAAATGCTTTGGTGCGCCGACAATTACAGGCACTGGCGGCGCGCGTGTACATAAGCGATACCTTGAAACGCAATAGCGGGTACTCTAGGGGTATGCGCGGATACCGTTGCGCGCGAACGGATAATATGGAGTACCGATGGCACGAGCCGCAATAATTCACCAGCAGCCGCCCAACGCGGCCACTGCACAAACCAAACTGGACTTATCACCAGACCCAACAGTGAAGGGTAAGGATGGCGCGGTTGAGTGGTACCGCGACGTCATGGGCTTGAGCAGCGTTGGGCACGGCCTGATCACCAGGGCGACCAATGACCACACATTGCCGAGTTACAAAATCAGTGGGGCAATTTGGTACAGCACGGTTGACTTGTACAACTTCATCCAGGGCATGCGGCGGGCCGTATCATGAGCGCCATGGACCCGCATGAACCCTGGCATCCGGCAACGACGCCCGAAGAAATCAGAACCCGATTCCCGGCGCTGAGCAACCCGCGCGCGATGGCCCCCAACGCCAATACACAGGTGCGCGCAATCGACCGCGCCGAGCAAATCACCGCCCAGGTGTGGGGCGACGGCGCTGCTGCCGACGCGATCCTGTTCAATCCGGCGCGCGTACCTGCCTTAGCAGCACGCGCCGACGCGGCGGCAGCGGAGTTTCACCGCCGCGAGAGTGAGGCGTCACGGGAACGTGCGCAAGGCCTGGCGCCATCGCTGCACTACAACACCTATGACACCGAATACGACCCCGATACCCCGGCTGAGCAAGGCGTCGTACAGATTTGGCGGGTGGGCACTAACCACGTCAACATCGTGCGCGACCGCTGGCATGACCAAGTCAACAGGGACCGTCGCATGAGCCCTGCGGCGGAAATGGCCAGCGTGCTTCAACACGACATCAACATGCTGGACCGCTGGGACTGCGCCGAGTACGGCTGCGACGGCGACTGCGACCTGTCGTGCACCGTGCATATCGCCAAGGCGTGCGGTGGGACAACGCGGCTACTGCCGGTGAACCGGGGCACGCTCGTGTTGCTGTTCCGCTGCTGCCGGGTGTGCGAAGTCCTCGCCGGCAAGATCGCCGCGAACACCTACCAGACCAACGCGAAGATCGCGGAGCTTGAGGCCCGCGAGGACTGGCCGCCCGACACCCCATAGACCCCCACCGCCGTGGTGGCTCTCGTGGCCGCTGCTAGCCTGCCGGGTGCCGGTTGAGTAACCGGGCGGGCCGGGGTGGTTCGCAGCTGTACGGGCGATGTCTGAGAGTTTTCTGAGGGTCTTTTGTGGAAGTCCTAAAGTCGCCGGGTATCCCCATACACGGCGAAAATGTGCAACTCGTCTGAGGGCCGCTGAGAGCCGAAAATGGCTTGACGGCGCCAGATTTAGCCGTTTGCACGCGCGTTGGATCGGGCGTACTCCTGGTGGCACGCCTGCGGGAATGGCCCGCCGGGCACAACACCAAGGAGACAACAGAAGTGACAACTACAGAACCGGACCGGGTAACGCGATTGTCGCTAGGCGGTGCTCGCGGCGATGTGACAGTTGCGGTAGGCGGCGGTGAACGAACGACCGTGAGTTGGACGACGCAGCACAAAGACACCTTCTCGGTGGCGTACCAGGAAGATGTCGACAAGACATGGCGTCAGCTCGACATGGAGACGTGCGTGAGCCGAGCGGGCGCGCTGGACGAAGCGTTGAACACCATACGCGAGATTCTGCTGGCTAATGGTTTCGACCAGCAACCGGGCAAGCTGACAGTAACAATGCTGTACTGAGTGATCCCTAAACCGTAAGCGCCGCTGTCGGGTTCGCTGGTCTAAAGATCGGCGGCGCGGCGTGGCGTTACAGTATAGTTAGAGGCACGGGCCGATAGCGGCCCTAACTTAGTGGGCGCGCTCCCAGATAGGTTGACCGCTGCGCCGCCGACCACCATTGGAGGCGGGCAGTGGACCCTTTGGACGTTGCAAACCTTACCCAGGAAGGCGCCTGGCAATACCTGGTTGATCTTGGCTTCCCAGTTTCTCGGTGCAGCATCAAAGTTGCGTTCGACAAGCGCGAAGTTCATCCAGTTCGCCTGGGCAACCGCAACTTTGTGAGCCGCCGCGACATGCTCAACTGGATTGAGTCGAAGCGGCAGACCAAGCCGACGCGGTATGTCGGTGTCAACACGCACCTGAACCCGAAGATTGCTGCAAGTCGCTAAAAAATGGAGTCACCCCCAGCAAACCTTGGCGGGCGCGCGCTGGGGGTGTTCTGCTCCAACAGAAGACCCGAAAGGATCACCCCTAATGATACCGGACGACGCGCCCGCTGAAAACCCAACGCGGAGCGCCGGTTTGTGTGTGCCAGATGTGGCCGGCCTATCGCTGATGGATGCTGCATTGGCCTACGCAGAGGCCGGCTGGTATGTGCTCCCAACAGATCCAGGGGATGTCAAGAACCCCGGCAGTGTCGTCGGCGGCAAATGGCATGAACTGTCGAGCCGCGATCCTGACACGATACGCCGCTGGTGGGCTGATAGCCCCAACTACGGGATTGCGCTGCACTGTGGGCGATCCGGCGCGCTCGTGTTCGATTTGGACGCTAACAGTGTTGACATGATCAGGGTCTACGGGCGCGGCGACATTGCCGACGCCCTGGCGAGGGCCGGGGCGGTCCAGGGCACTCGACGCGAGGGTGACCGGGGGCATTACATCTTCGCGATGCCGCCGGACAAGCAATTTGGTAACGGCGCTGGCACTTTCACTGTGTGGGGGGAAGTCCGCGGCAAGAACGGCGTCATTATCGCCGCGCCGACACCACACCCCAATGCTGAGACCAAAGGCGGCTGCTACAGCCAGCGCAAAACTGGGTCTGTTGGCCCGCTGCCGGAAGTGCTGCGGGAATGCCTAACTGAAGCTGCCGAGAGCGCCGACCCGCTGACCGACGCCGAGCTGGACTTGTTCTTGGACACCTATACGGGTGGTGGGTGCGGACGCGGCGGCTGCCGACATACCGTGGACGGGCCAGCCGACTGGTTCAAAGCGGCAGTCGCCGAGGGTGCGTCCCGACACGAGAAGATCACTGCCGCGCTGCCGTGGGCGATGTCGGAGGCCATGGCGGGGTGCTACTCGGCGCGTGAAGCGTTCGGCACGTTGCACTCGACGTATTCCGCAACATTCGACGCCGAAGCTGAACCGGCGCGTGTGGCCCAGCTGGGCGGCGAGTACACGCGGATCGTGAAGTGGGCTGCCGCAAATGCCAACCCCGAGCGGGCACACCGGAATGATGAATTGCCGACCGACACGGAAATGGAGGCATTTTGGACCTCCTGCGCGGAGCTGAGCGACCTGCGACAGTTCGCGCGGGCGCGCCGAGTTGGGCCGTGGTCGATGTTTGGCGTGTGTGCCGCGCTCGTTGTCTCGTCGGTGCCGCCATACGTCGTGTTGCCGCCTTTGGTTGGTCATTATGCGAGTTTGAATTTGTTTGTCGCGCTGGTCGGCAAAAGCGGCAGCATTAAGAGTGCAGCGATAGGGGCTGCGCTCGACTGGTTGGGGGTTGACCCGCCGCCGAACCCGAAGAAGCCGGGTAGCGGTGAAGGGCTGGCGAAGTGCTTCGCTTACGTCAAGAAGCCAAAAGGTGAGCCCGCCATGCAGGTCGGCAAGAACTGGTCGGTGCTCGCCGAGATACCGGAAGTTGACACCTTGACGGCGACGGGTGGCCGCGGCGGATCGACATTGATGTCCGAACTGCGGTATGCGTGGTCTGGCGAGCGGCTAGGTATCGACTATGCCGCCGACGACAAGGCCATCGTCCTTCAGTCCCAGCGCTACCGCTTGTGCATGATCGTCGGCGTGCAGCCGCTCAGGGCGGCACCAATATTCGATGATGCGGACGCGGGCACGCCGCAGCGGTTCGTGTGGTTCCCGGTGAGTGATCCGAATCGCCCGACACAGCGCCCCGACGAACCGGCGAAACTTGGACTGCCGGCGTGGGTACAGGCCGAGACGGACGCCAGCATTGCCGATGACGCCTCGGAAGGTGTCTTCCGGATCGACCCGAATGTGGCTCTGGCATGTCGCATGAATGTGCCTGCCGACCCTGATGGGTTCGAGGTCATGGCTGTGCCAGACGCCGTTAATACGGCGATTGATGAGCAGGCGTTTGCGGTACTGGGCGATGCGGACGACATTGATCCGCTCGACGGCCACAAGTTGCTGTGCCAGGAGAAGCTGGCTGCGGCTATTGCGGTTTTGCGCCAGCACAAGGAGATCACCGAGCACGACTGGGAACTCGCAGGGACGGCCATGAAGGTCAGCGACCGCACTCGCGCAGAAGTGTTGGAGACACTGGCCGCCGAGGCTGGGGAGCGTAACAGGAAGGCCGGCCAGGCGTCCGGCATCAGGAAAATTGCTGAGGCGGAACGGATTGCAGCCGAACGCGCAAAGAAGGTGGCGCGGATTGCCGAGAAGGTTATCGAGAAGCTGCGGTCCAAGAACGATCAGACCCTCAATGAGATCAAGAAACAGTTCAGTGGTCCCGACAAACAGTATGTGAATGAGGCGCTTGGTGATTTGGAAGACGACGGACAGATCACAAAGCAACCGTTCGTCTATCGGGGCAATGAGGGATTCCGTATCCACGTAAACAATGAGGACGAGTCTTGATACAGCTAACAACCGCTAAGGCGGGGAAGCCGGGGAGGCGGGGAAGCCGGGGAGACTGTCGCGCGTTCGATCCCCGGCTACCGGAAAACTTAAAAGACCTGGTCATGTCGAAAAATACGATCCGCGCGGTAGGGAGATTTCACGCGGACGCTCGACTGCGCTCCCCGTCTCCCCGTCTCCCCGGCTTAACTCTGCGCGAACTACCGCATCGGCTAACAAGATACGTGCCTCGGCGGGTTACCTCGCCGCGACCGAAAACACCACTACTGATTGGAGATTGCAGTGAACGTGTACACCGCACAACAGCCCCCATATTGGTGGGCGCCACAAAGGCGCAATAGGCGCGGGCACCCAACTAGGCCGCGCCGCAACGGTTATGCAATGCCATGGCCTTGCGCACGAACACGACCGGGAATGAGGTAACGATAACAATGGCTGAACCCCTAGACCGCGCTGACCTCTTGAGAGACTTGGCGGCGGGCGACCACCAATGTACTGCGCGGAGCAAGCGCACCGGAAAGCGCTGTCAGCTGCCTGCGATGCTTGGGTCGAATGTGTGCCGCTCCCACGGTGGAGCTGCGCCGCAGACCCGTGAGAAGGCGAAGCGGCGGCTTGAGCAGGCGGCAGATGTGTTGGTACAAAGGCTGTTACAGTTTGCTCTAGACGGCCAGGTTGCCGATAATGTTGCGCTGCAGGCGATCCGTGACGCGCTCGACAGGGCTGGCATGGCCGTGCGCCAGGGTGTGGATGTGGGCGTCGCGTTGAAGCCGTGGGAGCAGATCATGGCCGATGTCGCGGACGTCGCGACGATCACCCGCGCGGAATCGCTGGCACGGCGCGGACTGCCCGTAATCGACGCGGACATCGTGCCCATAGACCCGCCCGAATCGCGGGCCGACGTGGACGCTCCCATGCGAACGCCCGCCGACGCACCCGACGCCCCCACCGCCGCAACCGCAACGCCTACGCGCCAGCTAGAGCCGCTAGATGATGCGACCGCAGATGCCGGCCAGGCCAACCGGGCCAATGCAGCGCGGCAAGCCAAGGCGAAGCGCGTAAGCGTTAGCCACAGCAGGCGTAGCCCCAGGCCACAAGGCTAGGCGAGCATTGCTGGCTGGCGTAGGGTAATCGCCGAACCGAACGGTTCGACGTTTAACCGACTAGGAGGGACCATGGGCGAACCGAACGCCCGCGCGCTGCGGGTGATCGGCTATGTGCGCGTGAGCACAAAGGACCAAGGCAAGAACGGCCACGGCCTGGGTGCGCAAACCGAAGTGCTACAACAGTTTTGCGCACAGCGCGGTTATGAACTGCTGACGATTACCAGCGATGTTGTTAGCGGTGGCGCAGCAGATCGCATGTACGGCAGGGCAACTGCCATTGCTGCGCTTGAGGCGGGCATTGCTGATGCGCTGTTGGTACGCGCCTTGGACCGCGCGACGCGCGACCAGCTCGACGGCGCGAAGCTGTACAAGCGCGCCGAGCAGAACGGCTGGCGGCTGATGGACTGTGAGGGTGCCGACAGCGGCGAGGCAAACCAGCGACTCGTGGCCGATGTACGCATTGCTGTGGCCGCAGAAGAGAAGCGAAAGGTGAGCGCCCGCACCAAAGAAGGGCTGGCCAAAGCCCGCAAGGCAGGCAGGCTGATTGGCCGGCCACCACAGGTCGCACCCGACCTGGCCAAGCGCATCATGACCATGCACACACGAGATGCGTTGAGCGCCTACGCGATTGCGAAGCGGCTAACCGAGCAAGGCGAGCCGACACCACGCGGTGGTACCAGGTGGTACCAGACGACCGTGCGCGACGTGCTAGCGCGCGAGCAAAAGCGCGAAATGGCGGACGCATCATGAGCGCCAATGACACACGCAAGGCGATGGCCGCACTCGACGCGGCGCAGGCCGACCTGGTGTCTGCGCGGCAGCTGGTGCTGGTGGCGCACAAGCACCTCACAGGCGCGCGAGCTGACCGGGCGGGGCAGCTGGCCGACAGCCTGATAGACGCCTTGGCGTTCGCGCAGCGGCTGCGGTTTTCGGTTGAGGGCGACTACCGCGCCGACAGCTACGAACCCAACACCACACAGCGACAGCAGGATTGGAGGCAGCGGCGTAATGGCTAAGCACGTGTATGTACATGAAGGCAGCCACGTAAGCGGCTGGGCAGTTCTGATTATGGCGTCGATCATCTTTGCGTTTGCGAAGTGGATCGTGCTTGGGGCACTAATCGGCGTAAGCCTGTGGGCCGCAGTTAAAGCCTACGCAGCCTGGCAGGCGCAGCGTGCTCGTCGGCGGGCCGAGTTAGCAGCCCTGCGGGGGCGGGCCGACTGGGAGAACCGGCTAGCGCTGGCGGGCGACCCGCTGGGCACCTACGGCGAGTACACACCGGCCACTATGCCGCTCGCAGACCCGCCCACACAGCCACTCGGCACCCCGCGCGAGTGGTACGACTACGGCGGCGGGCTACAGCAGTGACCGCGCCGCGCCCCTTACCACGCCCACGCCCCGGCAAGCTGGTGCGCCGCGCGCCGGATGGTCGCCGGTACACAACGCCGAGCGCCGCGCCGCCACCGCCCCCGCCGGGCT